>NZ_CP134271.1:0-3284884 GCF_040869025.1 Vibrio scophthalmi
CACTAAGCCTTCACTGTCTTCAAGATAGTAATTTAAATTTACTTGCTCATAAGGCGCGTCGAGAAACAACACCAGCGTTTCACCATTAATGCTGACAGACCCCTTATCGCTATGCGCATTAACAATGCTCATCGCATAACCATCTAAGTGGTAGTCATTTTCCATCACCGATAATCGATAACGCTCTCCATCTTGCGGCTCAGCAAAAGAATAAATATCTAACACCGCAGACGGTCCGTCATTAACATCGAGTACTTCTATCGAAAATGGCCCTATTGAAGCATTGTACTCGCCATCGCTAACACTGATTTCAATACCTTCCGTCTTACCCACATCTTCATCGCGCGGTATGCCCGACAACCGACCAGATGAAGCATTAAAATCAGTCCACTCTGGTTGATTCTTGATACTGAAGGTTAATACCGAACCTGAATCAATATCTATAGCACTTGGCGTAAAAAAGTAAGACTGCTCTTGATCGACATATGAAGGGGGAACCCCACTAATCACTGGCGCATCATTGACGTTTTCTACCGTAATAGCGAACGTAGCTAGCGATGTCGTCACAATACCATCTGAGACAGCAATCACTATCCCAGATGTTGTACCCACATGTTCGTTGAGCGGTGTACCAGACAGGCGACCTGTTTTCGCATCAAACTGCGCCCAGACGGGTATATTGGTAATGCTGAACACCAATTTGTCTTTATCCCCCACGTCCACATCGTCTGCGGTTGGCGTAAAGTTGTACAACGCATCTTGCTGAACGGAGGTAACTGGTGAACCGGTAATGGTTGGCGCATCATTGACGTTTTTCACCGTAATTGAAAATGCAGGTAATGAAGCGGTTTCTATACCATCACTAACACTGATCACTATTCCAGATGTTGTACCCACATGTTCGTTAAGCGGTGTACCAGACAAGCGACCTGTTTTCTCATCAAACTGCGCCCAGACGGGTAGATTGGTAATGCTGAACACCAATTTGTCTTTATCCCCCACATCAATATCATCTGCCGTTGGGGTGAATATGTACGGAGCATCTTGCTGAACGGAGGTAACTGGTGAACCCGTAATGCTCGGTGCGTCATTGACGTTCTCTACAGTAATGCTAAACGTTGGCAGTGCGACAAAGACATCACCATCACTCACTAGGATCGAAATCCCGGTATGATAACCCACATCACCATTTTGTGGCGTACCACTTAAGGCGCCTGTTTTACTGTCAAATGTGGCCCATGAAGGTTGGCTACTAATAAAGAAAGCCAATGTATCGCCGAGATCGATATCGTTTGCTGTTGGTACAAAATGATATGCTTGACCTTGGGAGATATAGGTCGCGGGTATGCCTGAAATGGTTGGTGCATCATTGACATTATTTACCGTAATATCAAACGGAAGCATTTTATTGACTAAGTTTCCTTGCGTCACTTGCACGACCACGTCTTTAACCGTTCCAACATCATCATTGTTTGGTGTACCCGATAGTAAACCATTGCCATCAATGGTTAGCCATTCAGGAACCAATGAGCTAATCACGTATGAAATAGGTGCACCAGAAATAGTTGGATTTGCGCTAAATTGACGCTGATAAACACTGTCTTCATCGGTTTGCTCACCAACGATTGCATTATCAGGGGAAGCAAAAAGGGGCACGTTTTCACGGCGCAATTGCGGATATTCGCCCTCTTTTAGTAACCAACCTCCTTGCTGCCAAGGTGTTTGCGCATCCCACCGCCAATCCTCACCTATAAACGTAGATGCTGTTTTCAATTGCTTAGTTGTACGGCCAGAAGAATTTGAATCACATGAATCATTGGACGTTAATTCGCAGTTAAAATAGCTGTGAGAGCTATCAATCATTCCACGAGAAAATCCATCAACGCTTGGTACCGATACAAAGCTGTTTTTCAATGTGAGCAACTCCGTTTCCGAACCGTTATGGGCACTCCCAAAGACACCACCATCTAGGGGAGAATCACTAGAAACATGTATGGCGCTCTCTAGTACCGAAAGAGTAGAGAAAGAGTAACCGACCGCGCCACCGCTGCTGTTATTAATAAATCTGCATTCCTGTTTAATGCGCATCTCGACTCCAACACGCACCATCTTAGCTGGGGAACTCAACCATCCCGTGACGCCACCAACCGATGAAGTTCCGCAAATATCCCCATCCAAATGAATATCAGTAAGCATTACTTCTGCGTCATATCCGTTAATGTTACCAAATAAAAGTCCAACTCTTGATTCGCCCAAGATATCGCTACCCACCATTTGGAGGTTGCTGACATTTTGAATTTGAATAGATCCAAACAGACCTACATCCTTTTCAAAAGGACGATAAATATATAAGCCACTAATAGTATGCCCAGCACCATCAAATCCCACAATATCAATAGAAATAGGCTTAAAACCTTGGGCAACATTTAGCGTACTGGGCAAATTGTCAGTATCAGCCATATCCCAAAAACGCGTTTCTGATGCATCTATGTTATCGGATAAAACCCATGACTTGTTTTGAACCGAATCACCTGCCTGTTCACTTAACCAACGTAAATTGGCCAAGTTGGTGATCACACCACGCTCCTGCGCGTCATATGTTGGCTCTTGCGGCGCAGTAGTGACATGCATGGTTACAGTCGCTTGTGGTGCAAACTCACCATCTTGCACAGCAAATACAAATGAATCCTCACCGAGCTCACCGTTCGGAGTATAACGCCACTGTGTAGTGGATTCGATTTGCTCGAGCGTGCCTTTATTTGGCGGGGTAACAATCACATAGCTAGAGGCTGGTAGAGAGCCGTCAACATCCGTCACCAGCACAGACAGATCCAAAATTATTTCTTGGTATGTTGAATAAATCTCTGAGCGAGTTTCTGGGGAATCATTGATCGGTCTTACATTGAATTCGATAGCCCCCTGCGCGCTCGGCCTAACGCCGTCACTAACCGTAAAGTTGAGGCGATCAACGCCATTATAGTTTGCATCGGGGGTATAAACGACTTCCGCCCCTGTCAACACTGCTTGCCCAAAATCAGGCGTTTCAATTCGGTAGCTGAGCGCTTGATCATCAACATCCGTGACCAAAGTGGATAAATCGATAGTGATCGTACGGTCTTCATCCAACGATAAATTTGAGTTTGCGACGACAAGCGGGTCGCTCAATGAGCGAATCGTTAACGATAGTGTCGCATTGAGGCTGAGTGTTTTTTCGCTAATAATCAGCTCATCTGAACCATGATAGTTGCGGTTCGGTGTATAAGCGAGGATGGTCCCAATTAAACGGGCTGTACCGTTTTGTGGCGGAACAAATTCAAATTGTGGGCTGACAATACCCACTGCCAATGCGCTAAGATCGTACGTTAACTGACTATCTTCATCCAATGTCGCAACGCCGTTGATCAGCGTGGGCGCAGAATGGATTTCGATCTCGACCTTGCCGCTAACGCGATGCTCACCATCGACTAGGGTGAAAATGAAACTATCGTTTAGTTCATTGCTAACGGTGTGAGTGTAGGTGATTGTTGAACCAGACAAGGTTACAGCGCCAAATTGTGGTTGGTCAATCTCGTAGCGATAATCTCGCGCTTCGCCAATTTCATCATTAACCAATGTCAGCAAATCTAACTGGGCAACTCCTTCATTGATTACACCGAGATGTCCAATGGCAAGATGAGGCTGGTCGTTAACTTCACTAACATTAAGTGAAAACATGGGTAAGGTGTTGCTATAATTGCCTGATATCGCAGTAATCACGACATTAGGATAATAACCGACCTGTAAATGGTTTGCGGTTGCGTTAATCACACCATTTTCATTTATCATAAACCAATCAGGAGCATTGACGAGTTGATATTCGACAGTGGTATCACCACTGACTGAACTAGCGCTAATCTCAAGCTGAAATTCATTGTCCTCTCGTAGCGTGTAGACGGCCTCAACCTCGGAGGGAGAACTGAAAAGAGGTGTGTTGGGGTGTTGAGACTGCGGGTATTTGCTTTGCTCTAAACGCCAAGTGCCACTTTGCCAAGGCGTACCTTGCCCCCAACCAGCAGCAATAAAAGTTAGCGGATCGTGTAACTGTGCAGTGGTACGGCCGAAAGAGTCTTCGCCTGTTTGACCATCCCAGCAATCGGTGTTATCCCCTTTAACGCCGCCTATTTCACAGTCAAAATAACTGTTTTCCAAAATAAGACTCGGATCTTTTACATTCGAAACGATTCCACCGCAAGAGCCATTACAACCAATCACTTTCAATGCCGAATAAGAGTTTTGAATGTGCAACTGAAACGATTGATCCGAGCCAACTATGCCACCTACTGATCCCCATCCGGTCGCAGAACCAAGAGAAAAAGAATCTCTTACCATGACCTCACTAGTTACAACGCCAAATAAACCCCCGATCTGAGCCTCCCCGACCAGTTGTACGTCCGCTGTTGTACCTCGTACAGAGTTACCACTAGAGTGACCGGTCACTCCGCCCGCAGCCTGACCAGTTGCCGTAATGCTCCCATCTACTCTAACGAAGTTGACATCTCCTCCGCTGAAACCTGCCAGAGCACCAATACTATCTCTTCCCGTTATAAAAACATTGGTAAGAAGTAAATTGGACGCTGAACCGTAAATCGTTGAAAATAGGCCTATCTTGTCTTGGTTGGGTCGATAAATAAATAGGTTATTAATGTTATAACCTTGCCCATCATAATTACCGCGAAATGAATTGTTAGCTGCAATTGGCAAAAATCCTGCACCTCCATGCCAGTATTTAGTTGCTCTGGCATTAATATCTGCAGTTTGCACCCAAACAACAGCCTGATTCCTATCTCCCCACGCCGCTGGTGTTTCACTTAGCCAACGCAGTTCACACAAGTTACTGATAGAACCACCTTGTCCTTCAAGCCAATCGCTCGGTTGAATGGCTGGTGTTTCACCATTTTCAGGTGTAATACACAACTCAGCCGCCACGGCTACTGGTGTGAATGAGATAAACATAAACAACAATATAATTAAATTGGTCTTGTTAAAGCGCCGCATGCTCAGTCCCTCTGACGTACGACTCGCTTCACCTTGAAGCGATATGCAACTAATCCTACCAGTTAGTGTGTTGTTTATTTTAGAGATTGGTCAAAATTTAACCAACACTAAGAGAATTAACCTATTTTTCATTTTTTACGCAACCCCAACTTTAATGAGACGAATCTAATGTAGCGGGATGTGAGGCAAGCCGCTATAATTCGCCCTCACTGGAACTAAGAGCAAAATATGTACAACGACATCACTCCAATTCACGAGCATAAAAAATACTGGGCGGAATGCTTTGGTACGGCTCCTTTTTTACCGACTAGCCGTAAGGAAATGGACGCCCTAGGATGGGATAGTTGTGACATCATCATCGTCACTGGTGATGCGTATGTGGACCACCCAAGTTTCGGCATGGCGATTATTGGTCGTCTGCTTGAAGCGCAAGGTTTCCGCGTTGGTATTATTGCTCAACCAGAATGGAATAATAAAGACGCGTTCATGACGTTAGGTAAACCAAACCTCTTCTTTGGTATTACTGCAGGCAACATGGACTCGATGATCAACCGTTATACCGCGGATAAAAAGTTACGTCACGATGACGCTTACACCCCAAATAACGAAGGTGGCAAACGCCCAGACCGTGCAACCTTAGTCTATTCGCAACGCTGTCGTGAAGCCTACAAAGGCATCCCTATTGTATTGGGTGGTATTGAAGCGAGCCTACGTCGCCTAGCCCACTACGATTACTGGTCAGACAAAGTACGCCGCTCCGTACTATTTGATGCCAAAGCAGACATCTTGTTATTTGGTAACGCAGAACGCGCACTCGTTGAAGTGGCACATCGCCTTGCCGATGGTGAAGACATTTCGACGCTGACCAACATTCGTGGTACCGCGGTTAACTTAGCGGCAGAGCCAGAGCACTTCACTATCATTGACTCTTCGCGCATTGAAAAACCGCGTAAAGAGGCTTTTGTACCGCTAAACCCATATGCGGTGGAAGAGCAATGTGAAACTAAAAAAGCAGAGCCTGAAGCGAAAGCGATCACGATTCGTCCTTCTCGTCATGATGCGGCAACGACCGCAGTACGCTTACCGCCGTTTGAAAAACTCAATAACGACCGTATCTTATATGCACATGCAAGTCGCGTGATGCATTTGGAAACCAACCCATATTCTGGTCGTGCACTGATTCAGCGCCATGGCGATCGTGAACTTTGGGTAAACCAAGCGCCGATTCCACTAAGCACCGAAGAAATGGACTATGTATTTGGTCTTAGTTTTGCGCGTGTACCTCATCCAATGTACGGCAAAGCAAAAATTCCGGCTTACGACATGATCAAAACCTCGGTCAACATCATGCGTGGCTGTTTTGGCGGCTGTTCATTCTGTTCAATTACAGAACATGAAGGTCGAATCATCCAAAACCGTTCTCAAGAATCAATTATTGGAGAACTGGAAGAGATCCGCGATAAAGTGCCCGGTTTTACTGGCACAATTTCCGATTTAGGTGGCCCAACGGCGAACATGTATCGTCTTGGCTGTAGCGATCCTAAAGCAGAAGCAAACTGTCGTCGTCCGTCTTGTGTGTTCCCTGGGATCTGTAACAAACTCAATACTGATCACCAACACACTATCGATCTGTATCGCGCAGCTCGTCGCGTCAATGGCGTAAAGAAAGTCATGATTGCCTCAGGTGTTCGTTACGATTTGGCCATCGAATCACCAGAATATGTGCGCGAACTCGTAACTCATCACGTGGGTGGCTATCTGAAGATTGCGCCAGAGCATACTGAAAAAGGCCCTCTGGATCTGATGATGAAACCGGGAATGGGCACTTACGATCGCTTCAAAGAGATGTTTGAAAAATACAGCCAAGAAGCCGGCAAGAAGCAATACTTGATCCCTTACTTCATCTCAGCTCACCCAGGTACTGAAGATGAAGACATGGTGAACCTTGCACTGTGGCTGAAAAAGAACAACTTTGAAACTGACCAAGTGCAGAACTTCTACCCATCGCCGATGTGTAATGCAACCTCGATGTATTACTCAGAGACGAACCCACTTAAACGCGTGAAATACAAAAAGCGTGAAGAGGTTCCCGTTGCGAAAGGTGAACGCCAACGTCGTTTACATAAAGCACTGCTTCGCTACCACGATCCAGATAACTGGCCATTGATTCGTGAAGCACTCACCAACATGGGTAAAAAACACCTAATCGGTGATAAACCTAATTGTCTGGTGCCAGAAACCAACGATGATGTACTGACACCCGCTCAGCGTCGTAAGTCTGGTCGTCATGGTTCGCAGCGCTTTGCTACCAAACACACCAAAAACCAACCTGGTTTTGGCAGCTTACGCGGTGAAGGGAATCGTGATGGTAAACAAGGCAGCAAGCAAAGCGGAGACAATCGCCAACGCAATAATGATGGCAACCCGCAACGCTCTGGGCAAAAACCACAAGGCAATGGTCAAAACCAATCAAAAGGTGGTTTCGCTAAACCAAACCAACGTGGAAACAATAACCAAGGCAATGGGAATAGCCAAAGCCGCGGGACAAATGGTTCACAAGGGAAAGGTTCATCGGGCAAAGGTGCGCAAGGTAACCGACCTGCCTCTTCGGGTAACCGCAAGCCGAAACATCGTTAAGAGATTTCGCTAAGTTTCAAGATCAAAAAAGCCGACGTTCACCACGTCGGCTTTTCTATATTATCGCGATAAACGCGCTCTCAGCTTAAAAGAAACTAAGAGGAGCAGTTCAAGCGTTTGCGGCCTCAAACTCGCGCATAAAGTCTACCAGTGCTTGTACACCTTCTAATGGCATCGCATTGTAGATTGAAGCGCGCATACCACCAACAACTCGGTGGCCTTTCAGTGCGACTAAACCACGAGCTTTCGCTTGAGCAAGAAATGCTTCATCCAATTCTGGTTTCGCTAATTGGAATGGCACATTCATGCGTGAACGGTTAGCAGAATGAACTGAATTACGGTAGAAATCTGAGCTATCAATGTAGTTGTAAAGCAACGCTGCTTTTTCACGGTTTATTTGCTCCATCGCCTCTACCCCACCTTGCGCCTTCAACCATTTGAAAACGAGGCCAGATAGGTACCATGCAAATGTAGGTGGCGTATTAAACATTGAGTCTTTTTCAGCTAATACCTTATAGTTCAAGAAACTAGGTACAACCTGGCTTGCTAAATCTAATAAGTCATCACGTACAATCGCAATGCACAATCCTGATGGGCCAATATTTTTCTGCGCGCCCGCATAGATCACGCCATATTTTGACACATCAATGCGTTGTGAAAGAATGTTCGAGGACATGTCTGCCACGATAGGCTTATCCGTTTGCGGTAGATCGTAAATTTCTACCCCATCAATGGTCTCGTTCGGGCAAAAATGCACATAGGCTGAGTCTTCCGCCACAATCCAATCGCTAGCAGGCGTAACGGCAATCTTGCCATCAATTTCTGTCTTAGCGACGTACGAGTCAACTTCACAATACTTCTGAGCTTCATCAATGGCACTTTCTGCCCAGAAGCCTGCATCAATATACGTCGCTTTATTGTTCTGACCTAATAGGTTTAAAGGCACGGCAGCAAACTGTGCACGTGCACCACCTTGGCAAAACAATACTTTGTAGTTGTTTGGGATGTTTAATAGATCACGCAGATCTTGCTCTGCTTCTTCAGCAACTTGGATGAACTCTTTGCTGCGGTGGCTGATTTCCATCACCGATGTACCAAGATTATTCCAGTTCACCAATTCAGACTGGGCTTGCTCCATTACCGCTTTCGGTAAAGCCGCTGGTCCGGCGCTAAAATTAAATACGTTGTCCACGGATTCTTTCCTTGCTCATGCTTTGTGTAAGACTGTTCACATTAATACCACTTTTTTAACGAGTAAAAAAGTGACAAAAGAGGTCTTAAGACCTCTTTTGATTTTAATCGTATCCCTTTTTACTTTATTCCAAAATAAAAGCTACATCATCAAAGGTAATAGCAAGCTCATTAATGGCACTTTCTGGCCATTTTCAAAGACAAAATTGCCTTCTTTAAGCTCTGCTTTTGCACGGTAACCATTGTCTGTTTGCTTAACAAACTCCATGATCATGCCTTCATCAACACCCTGCTGTAACGCTGGATATTGTTCAACCAAGCCATTCGACACGAAGGTATCAATATGGCCTTGCAGTGCAGGCATGATGCTCATTGGGTTACGCGATACATCATTCGTCCCTTGCGGAACCGTTAACTTCCACTCAGAAGTAAACTCGCCTTGGCCAATTGTTAGAGCAAGTTTATCCATTGAAAGATAAAAACCATTCGAGAATAAACTATCAACATGCGGAATAATGTTCTGCATATCGTCAGCATTCATCATTGGAGCATTTTGATACGCCAATACAAGCTGTTCAAAAGCAACAGCATCAAGATCACCCAAGGCGAAATCAACTTCAAAATCGCTCACTTGATCTTGTTCCATTAACAGATCAGCCATCGTGATATTGTGCTTAGTGGTCACACGTTTTGATTGCTCATCCATAAATGAAGAATAAGCATACGTGGCTTTTTTCAACGCAAACAGTGGTGTTTGATCACCATCTAATACCGCCATATCGGCCAGTGAAATTTGCTGATCACCAATCCAAAAACTATTAACCTGCTTACCTTCTCCATCACCAGTAATGCCAGAGACCAGTAATTTTTCACCACTGTTAAAGTCAACTTCAATCGATGGAATATCAAGTTGGTAGCTCACTTCGCCCAACACCGTGACATGGCCTTTTAGCGTTGACGGAGTCACAGACAACATAGCGCCCTGCTCTCCTTCACTCACTTGATGCCAATTATCCAATTTAAACTCAAAGTCGGTGTTACCGTTTAGCTGAGTCACCGTATGCAAGGTTAACGGTAAATCAGGCCAATTCGTCATTTCTGAATCAGCACTGATGCTCAATAAGCCGTGTGTGATTTGGCTATCAACCATGATCTGCGCTGGAATACCATCAGCCTCCAATTGAGCAACAAGAAGTGGATCAGTAATGGTATAGCGAGTTTGAACGGTAGAAGAAAGATAGCCACGATCGTATTGAACAATTTCCGCAGTGATTGCGTCGTTATTCATCTGAGTCACACCATCTTGAATGACATTCTGCCCAATTTGACCAACGGCTAAAGGCCAACAAAATGCGAGGGCGATAGCACCACCAATCGCGGCGTATTTTTTTAATTGCTGCATGTCACTCATGATTTAAAGTATCCGTAGTTTCAATTATAGCGTGAACCATCTCGCCCATTCGGCTGTGCCAAACATGGCGAACAATCGTTACAGTTTACACCAAAAAACATTGAGATAAATCAGAGTATTGACTGAATTCTTATTGATGCAAGATTTCTATAACTTAGCTCTCAGCAGCCACGCTTGTTTCTTGCTACGGTAACTTGTCTAAACCAACGAAATACAGGTTGCGAAACGAATTGAACCAATATGCCCTACTGTGTCTTGATAACAACCCTATTAGCATTGAACAGCTACGTGGCGAGCTGAATGCATTCACATCAAAATTTGATGTGCATTGCGCTGACAGCATTGAAGATGCGCATTGCGCGTTGCAGTATTGCATGGATAACGATCAACCTGTTGCGCTGGTTATCGCCAGCCACCACGAAAATTTCGACGGGGCGAACTTTCTCAACCAACTTGATAAATCCCCACTAACACAAAACGCACGTAGGATTTTGGTTAGTTGCGGCCAAGATATTCAAGCCATCCTTTCTGCCGTTAACGAAGGTCGATTGGATCATTGTTTAACCAAACCGTTGCAAGACAACCTCGTCTACAAAACCATACAAAAAGAACTCACCACTTTTGTGGTGGAGAATGATAAAGAAAACCTGCTCTCATACAGCCTGATTCTCGAACAGCAAAAGCTCTTGCGTGCACATATCGACCAGAAAATGGCCAACTACCAAGCAGGGTTTATTTCTGACCATCACAGCTTATCCGATTCACAATTAGCTGAACAAGTGATTGATGCCCTGTCGGACTTTTTTGCTGATCATGATGAAAACCAAGCGATGCGACACTATTCAAGCGACCATTTATTAACCGTAGAAGGTGAAGAAAACCGCTTCTTGTGGTTCATCACCAATGGTGAAGTGGCACTGTACAAAAAAGATGAATTAGGCATGCAACGTGAAGTGGTTCGCCACAGCAAAGGCAACTTAATCGGAGGAATGTCATTTGTAACGGGCGAACCATCCTTTTCCACCGCGGTAACGTTAACCGATACTGATGTCATCAAACTCGATCGTGATGAGTTTAGTAAAGTAATGCAATCCAACACCGCTCTACTGCCTTTGTTTACCAACTTACTCTTACGGCACTTTAACCGCCGTCTGCAACGCAGTATCAATACGAAATTGCAGCTGCAAAAAACCATTGAATCACTCGAATCCGCCCACCAGCAACTTATCGAACGTGAAAAAATGGCAATGCTTGGTCAACTCGTTGCCGGAGTGGCACATGAACTCAACAACCCAATTGCCGCGATTTTACGAGGCACGGATACCTTAACCGATAATATCCATCAGCTTGTCGCCAATCAAAACCCTGTAAATAAGCAGCTAGGTGACGAGATTTTAACTCGTGCTCTTTCCTCACGACCCAGCTCTACCGCCGATGAGCGAAAGCGCACTAAAGAGACCGAGCAAAAAGTGGGCGACCGTCGTATAGCCAAAAAGTTGGTTAAGTTAGGGTTAGAAAATGATGCCGACTGGGCACAACGCGTTAAGCGCGATCAGCAGCAGGCGAGCTACGACTTAGTAGAGCTAGAAAATTACCACCTTGCGGGGGCAACTCTACGGTCGATCAATGTCTGTGCTCAGCGTATTGCTGATATGGTTAAAAGCTTAAAAGGCTATGCGCGCCCCGATGATGAAACCTTTCACTACGTCGATATTCATGAAGGCATTGAAGATACGTTAGTGATCTTTGAAAATAAACTCAAACGCCACAACGTCGAAAAGCACTACGCCGAACTGCCACCTATTCGTTGTTTGCCTATAGCGCTACAACAAGTGTGGACCAACCTCATTTCCAACGCGATTGATGTCTTTCCAGACAAAGGAAGCCTGACGGTGACCACAAGAGCGACAACCCGTTACGGAAAAATGTGGGCCGTGATTGCAATAAAAGATAATGGTTGTGGGATTTCCAAGCTACTGCAAGAGAAAATTTTCGAACTCAATTTCACAACAAAACGTGAAGGCAACTTTGGCCTCGGTATTGGCTTATCGGTATGCCAACAAATAATTCAACAGCACGGCGGCACGATTGAAGTCGAATCTGTCGAAAACCAATTCACGCAAATGTCGGTATGGCTACCGATAGAGGCACAAGCTTAATTCAGCGAGGAAGAAACCATGAATAAATACCTGATCCTATGTGTCGATGACGAACGAGAAGTATTAGATAGCGTTATTCAAGATCTCGACTGTTTTGAAGAGCACTTTGTATTGGAAGGGGCAGAATCTGTCGCTGAAGCAAAGGAAATCATTCAAGAAGCACAAAGCGAAGAGACACAGCTTGCGTTGATTTTGTGTGACCACATCATGCCAGAACAAACCGGAATTAGTTTTTTGATTGAACTAAGCGAAGACCGTGAAACCAACAAAGCTAGAAAATTGCTATTAACGGGACAAGCAGGTTTAGAAGATACGGTAGAAGCGATTAATCATGCTAGCCTCGATTTTTATTTAGCGAAACCATGGGATGGTGAGCAAATCCGTCAAGTAATCAAAGATCAGCTCACTCAATTTATGATCGACAACGAACCAGAACTGATGCCATGGGCTGCCGTACTCAACACCGAGCAGATTTTTAACGCCATTGCAGAAAATCGCTTGAGTTTTGGAGAGTAGTCACATTTTAACCAGAACAACTGGCATAACACTTGCTGATAGTTTCAATATTGGAAAAATAACGCCAAAACAATGACATTTTGCCTTGTGAGCAGAGCTTATGAACCAGTATTATACGCACTGCTTTGCGGGCACAATAATCGCCCTAATACAGAATTTAATAATTATAGGTTAATCTCCTTATGCGCAAAACAATCTTAGCTGCGGCGCTAGTGCTGGTTTCTGGTCAGTCACTTGCCATGTCTGATCCAAACAGCCCAACAGTTATGAGCAACTTTAGCTACGATTACGTTGAAGCTCGTATCGGTGCAAGCCCTGGTACATTCGGTGCAGGTATGAGTAAATCTATCCACCCTAATGCGCACGCTGTTGCCCGTTTAGACTCAGAATTTTCTGGTGATTATGATGCTTCTGCCGGACTAGGGTTTCATGCTCCTATTAATAACTGGGCGGATTTAACTGGCGAAATCCTTTTCCGCATGGTTGATACTGATGTAACAAGCACAGATACGGGTATGGAACTGAACCTTGGCGTACGTCAATGGCTGGGTCCACAACTTGAAGTCGGCGGCAAACTGGGTTATGTCTCTATTGATGACAACGAAGATTGGTTGGGTGCAGGTTACGCGCGCTTCCACGCAACAGAGCTTTTCTCACTAGGTGCCGAAGCGCGTTTTAACGAAGTTTACGGTGATCAGATTATGTTCACCACTCGTTTCCGCTTCTAACTTTAGCGATTTAGCCAACAAGTTATTTGTTAAGCACAAAAAATCCCGCCAGAAATAGCGGGATTTTTCTTAACGCCATGATATTAAATAGCAAACTAGCTTATTCCATACCCAGCTGTTCGGCTATTGTCTTAATCTGCTCCAAATCCATCTGATGTACTCGAATCATTTGATTAATCTGGCTAATTCTCGAACTCGCTTCATCTTGTTTATCACAAGAGTCCGATTTAGCATCCCAAGAGGTGCCGTCCAAATAAGTATTACACTCTTCTTTTAGCGACTCTAATTTCGGTTCGAGCTTTTGACGTTCTTGCATCAAAGCTTCTAATTCTTGTTTAACTTGCAGTTCTCGTTGGAACAATTCGCGAGAACGTTCCAATAAAGTAACTTGCATATTGGCTTGATAGTTAAGCTTGTTGTTGGCTTTGTTCGCATCCGCCAATTGCTGCTTCTGACCATCGAGTTGCTCTTCAAGCGAAAGGTTGGCTTTTTCCAACTCTGCCACTTGGGTATGCATTGCTTGCACTTGTTGGTCAAACTTCGCTTGTTGCTCAACCATCGCTGCTTTTAGCTTTTGCTCAACTTCGTCATCCACTTTGGCAACGCGTTTTTCTACTGTGACCACCAAGGTCTCTTTATCTTGTTCTAAAGATTTGTATTGTTCTTGAAGCTCAAGATACGTACTTTGCCATTGCTTGGCCGTGAATGAAGATCCAATCAAGCCACCGATTGCTAACCCCAATACACCAGCGACCACGATATAAAGATAAGTGCGTTTATCACGCTCCTCTATCACGACAACATCATCATCGGTGCTTTCAATATCAGTTTGGTTATTCACTCTTCGCTCCTACTGGCTCAGCGCATAAGTTCGGTGATCATCAATGTGGTAACGTACACGACAAACCCTGAAATCAGAGTGATTACCACATATTTCTGTAATTTTTCATTGGTGCGATATCGAACTAGTACATAAGCTAGCGCAATTAAAAACACGATTGCAATCAGTCTTGTCATACCCTCTCCTTAGGCTAATCTCACCAATTTAACTGCCTCATTTATACCATTTTTTACCTAAAATAGGTCAGAACGATGTCGTTTTATTACTTTAAATGTAGATCATCGACGTTCGCAGCTAAAGAGTTGGTGGATTACCGTACTATAAAATAATAAATCTGGCATTAAGTTTGGGCAATACCAATATTTAGGGTATAAAGAACCGTTCCTTTTATTCGAGGCAAAGAAATGAAACCATTAAATCAGCAAAACAAAAAACGTCGTATCCTGAAAAAACTTTATCTAGGCGAATTCGCTATGATGGGTTTTGAAGTAAGCTGCAAAACAAACATTGCAGATTTCGACCGTTATGATGTGTTTGTAGACGACTTCATCGACTATATCGATAGCCTAGGCCTTTGCTTTGGCGGCGGCGGTCTTGAACTGTTCGAAGGTTTTATCTGCGCATCGGAGCGCTACCTAAGCGTAACTGAAGAGCAGAAAGCTCAAGTAATGGCTTGGCTAGACGCTCGTGAAGAAGTCAGTGAACTGATCGCTAGCGAATTAGTTGACGCGAACTACTTCTACTAATCGATATCACTAATCCACCGCCAGATGCCGCTCGCGAATACAACAGCGTAGTGAGATCAAACACGGTAGCTTAGTTTTATGTAGCTTAGTTCTATATTGCTAAGACGCCCCTTTTTGGGGCGTTTTTTATACTCATTTTTTTAGTAACCTCCTCCTTTTCTCGCCTAAAAATCTACTTTGCTAGACTAATCGAAACCTCTGTCAAATCTTTTCGTCATTTGATTTAAAAACTTGTTGAATTGATCAAAAAAAGTGATAAAGTTCTCTGGTCAAAAGTGACCAGCACTATTGACTTACATTTACTCAACAATTGAGTAATTGTTCCGATGAAGACTGCAGGAGAGCGGTTATTAACCAAATGGTAACATTTGAGCATAATAACCTACCGAAGAAGTAAATCTTTCAGGTGCCACCTTAGGGTAGCGAGGACTGTAGTTGGAGGAACCTCTGGAGAGAACCGTTAAATCGGTCGCCGAAGGAGCAAGTCCTACATTGTTTCAACAATGCAGGGTGAAACTCTCAGGCAAAAGGACAGAGGAGTGGAAAGACTATATCCGTAGCTTGGCGTATTCATATGCCGAGTATGCTACTCATTTTTTGATGATATGCTTCATGTCGTCATACCTTTCCCTCTTCTCCTTAAAAGTTTTTTTAATTAAGGGGAAACCATGGATAACTTCCAATCTTTACTAAAAACAATCGACAACTTTGTCTGGGGACCACCACTACTGATTCTTTTGGTGGGCACAGGCGTCTACTTCACTTTCCGTTTGGGTCTTTTGCAGTTTAGGTACTTACCAACTGCATTCAAAATGATCTTTAGTAAAGATGATTCTGATAAGCAAGGCGACGTTTCTAGCTTTGCTGCACTTTGTACAGCTCTCTCTGCAACCATCGGTACTGGTAACATTGTTGGTGTTGCAACCGCAATCAAACTGGGTGGCCCTGGCGCACTATTTTGGATGTGGCTTGCGGCTTTATTCGGTATGGCAACCAAATACGCTGAATGTCTACTTGCAGTGAAATATCGCCGCGTCGACGACAAAGGCCAAATGGTTGGCGGACCGATGTACTACCTACAATATGGTGTGGGCTCTAAAGCATTAGCGATCATGTTTGCTGTATTTGCTCTTGGGGTTGCATGCTTTGGTATTGGTACTTTCCCACAAGTCAACGCCATTCTTGATGCAACAGAAATTTCATTTGGCGTATCACGTGAAATCTCAGCCAGCATTCTGACGCTATTAGTCGCCTTTGTTACCCTTGGTGGGATTCAATCTATTGCCAAAGTTGCGGGTAAAGTCGTTCCTACCATGGCGCTGTTCTACGTGCTGGCTTGTCTAAGCGTTATCATTATGAACGCCGACAAATTGTTGGATGCGGTAGAGCTCGTTCTCGTTTCAGCCTTTACCTCAACCGCAGCAACGGGTGGCTTCTTAGGTGCCAGTATCATGCTCGCCATTCAATCGGGTATTGCTCGTGGTGTCTTCTCAAATGAATCAGGTCTAGGCAGTGCGCCAATGGCGGCAGCAGCAGCCAAGACAGATTCCTGTGTGAAGCAAGGCTTGATCTCAATGACGGGCACCTTCATCGATACCATCATCATTTGTACCATGACGGGCTTAGCTCTTATCCTAACTGGTGCATGGCAGGGTGATCTGGCAGGTGCGGCGATGACAACTCACGCATTTGCAGTCGGTCTGAACATGGATACTTTCGGTCCAATGCTGGTTTCGATTGGCTTGATCTTCTTTGCCTTTACCACGATTTTGGGTTGGAACTACTACGGTGAGCGTTGTGTTGTATTCCTTATGGGCACAAAAGCGGTGCTACCGTATAAAATCATCTTCGTTTGTTTGGTTGCCTCTGGTGCGTTCCTTCACCTTGATATGATTTGGATTATTGCCGATATCGTTAACGGTCTGATGGCAATACCAAACCTCATTGGTCTGATTGCCCTTCGCCAAGTCGTCGTTGAAGAAACCAAACTGTTTTTCGCTTCCACTGAAAACGATGAATTCGAATCAGCCAAAGCCTAAAATAGCGACCATAGAATATATATAAAAAAACGCGGCTATCATCAGCCGCGTTTTTTATATCACGTTTTTTCTAGCACTTTATTTTCCATACTGTGTAGACGTGTGACTGCTCTCTTTTCGTCTTGCTACATCACCTACTCTTCCAGCATTAATTTAATGCCTAAGGCGACGAGAACTACCCCGGTTGTTGCTTCCATCCACAGCATAAAACGGCTGTTTTTTAATAATCCCTTCGCCTTATCGAGCGCTCCGGCCAGTCCACATTGCCATATCATTGCAATAACAAAATGAATCGCTGCCATCAGTAGCGATTGTAAAAACGCCGAACCCGCCGGATCGATGAACTGTGGCAAGAACGCCAAATAGAAAACCGCTGTTTTTGGATTAAGTACATTTGATAAGAAACCTTCACGCAAAGAGCGTTTTAAGTTCAGATTCTGACTCGCTAATGAGAGATCTGCCGCTGGTGCGACTTGCCCTTTCATAATTGCACGTAAACTACTCAATCCAAGCCAAATCAAATACGCCGCACCAATCATTTTTACAGCAGCAAACAGTTGTGCAGATTGCGCCAACAAGGCTGAAATACCAATCGCTGAAAAGGTCGCATGAACAAACAAGCCCAAACAAATACCTAAACTTGTAGTTGCGCCATCTGAGAAACCACCACGTGAAGAATTACGAATAACCAACGCAGTATCGAGTCCCGGCGTCAAAGTAAGAATGGTAATAGCGACGAGAAACGCCTCAACGTTAACGATCATAACGACTTCTTCCCTGAAATATTACTAGTAAAATGGAGTGATTCTCGCGCATGAAAATAGACGCTAAGATTTACACAGCATTAAGATAGACGGCTATACTGTTATACCGCTATAAATTCCTCACCACAAACAATTTATCTTCGTAGCCTTGATTGCTAGACTGACAATTCACCCCACATGATGAAGATATCCCTATGAGCGCATTCGAAAAACTGGTTTCTCACTCACAGAAAATTGCCCATTTTAACCACCTTGCTGCCATCTGCGGTTGGGATCAAGCTTCAATGATGCCATCAGGTGGCAACCAGGCTCGTTCTGAAGCCATGGCGGAGCTATCCGTTCATGTTCACTCACTTCACACTCAGCCACAACTGGCAGATTGGTTTGCCGAGGCAGAACAACAATCACTAACTAATGAACAAACAGCCAGCCTACGTGAACTAAAGCGCCAATGGCAGCAAGCCAACTTACTCCCTGAAGCGTTAGTGCAAGCTAAGTCGCTCGCGGGCTCGAAGTGCGAACATGCATGGCGAACACAACGCAAAGAAAATGACTGGCAAGGTTTTGAAAAGAATTGGGCTGAAGTGGTTAAACTGTCCCAAGAAGAAGCACAGATCCGCGCTGAAGCCAATAACCTCACCCCTTATGATGCGATGCTCGATATTTACGAGCCCGGCACAACCACGACCTCGCTTGATACGCTATTTTCTGACGTAAAATCATGGCTACCAGAGCTCATCGACCAAGTCATCGATAAACAATCAAACGAAAGCTTCATAGAACCAAACGGACAATTTGCCACTGAAACGCAGAAAGCCCTTGGTCTTGAGGTAATGAAACTTCTACAGTTTGATTTTAACCACGGTCGCTTAGATGAAAGTGTCCATCCGTTTTGTGGTGGTGTTCCTAGCGATGTTCGTATTACCACGCGTTACAATGACAATGAGTTTGTCCAATCACTAATGGGTATCGTGCACGAAACGGGTCATGCACGTTATGAGCAAGGTTTACCAAAATCGTTAGCGGGCACACCAGCCGGTGAAGCGCGTTCAATGGGTATTCACGAATCCCAATCACTGTTTTTTGAGATGCAAGTTGGCCGTAGCGATACGTTTATTGCACATTTAGCGCGTCTTGCAGGGCAGCATTTCAACACGGCAAACCCAGAACTATTTTCACAGCACAACTTTCAAAAGCTCTACACTCGAGTGAAGAAAGATTTTATCCGTGTTGATGCCGATGAACTCACCTACCCTGCACATGTGATCATGCGTTATGAAATCGAACGAGACCTGATCAACGGCAATATCAAACACACCGACGTCCCAGAGCTGTGGAACGTAAAAATGCAGCAATACCTAGGTTTATCAACCGAAGGAAACTACAAAAACGGCTGCATGCAAGATATCCATTGGACCGACGGCGCATTTGGCTACTTTCCGTCATACACACTCGGCGCGATGTATGCAGCGCAATACATGGCGGTGATGAAGAATACAGTGGATGTGGATGGGGCGATTCGCAGCGGCGATCTGAGCCCTATATTTACTTGGTTATCGGATAATATTTGGAGTAAAGGCAGCTTGCTAACGACTGACGAATTAGTGAAACAGGCGACAGGCGAAACGCTCAATGCTCAGTACTTCCAAGATCATTTACGATCTAGATATCTCTAGTAAAAGAATTGCTTTGCGAAAAGAACTGATGCATGATTTGCATCAGTTTTAACAGCGAAATAACGACTACTAAAATCATCAAGCTATCAAGAATAAAAACAACTTGTCTGCTGTTGAGCTGATAAAAAATCGACTTTATAAGTAGTTATTCAACGACTTTACAATCGTTAAAAGTTTAGTTCTAATGTTCGTATGTTGTCCTTAGATTCACTCTGTTTTCGTACTATTTCGGTGGACTGTAATCTATAAAGCTATAGGTAGGTCAATACATCTCCTTAGGCAAAACGGCTATTAGCAAAATTAGCCGCACACTTTTTGGCGATATCTAATATGCGACAGCGAGATTCATTCAATTCCGAATATAATGGGTAGAACAAGACCATGTCTTGCCTTGCGTTACCAAGCGATTCTTTGACTTCAATTTTTCTCAGCTTTCCAGCTTCTACAAAATCTTTCGCGTTAGCGATACTCAAAAGTGTCCACCCCTTTTTCTGGAGCTTATGCATCAGCAAATCATTGTTTGAAACAATATGCTTTCGGTTGCTAATACTCGCGTACTTCATTTCATTCAACACAGAGTTTTCGGTTAGTAAAAAATCTTCGGTAGTGAGTTCATTTAAATCAATCGTGTGATACGAAATTTTAGAATTTACAGAGGTAAAAGGCGCATGTTGGTATGTGCCTAAATTGACGCTACCAATTTGTGAAGTTGGATAGATATTCCCGATGGAGGGCAAGATAGAAAACAGAGCCTCACCTGATTCAATGTCTTTAAAGCTGGATTCTCTATCACGCTGAAGCCAATTGATAGCAATATCGGGGAATTCGCGCTCGATGGCATCATCGATATCAGACAGTAAGCACATAGGAATAAGATCATCATGGTGCAGAGTTATCGAGGTCATCTGAGTTGAAAATGTTGACAACGCTACACTATAAAACTCTTCTGACTGTCTAGTTAAATTACTTGCTCGCGAATATAGATGCTTAGCTTGCTCTGTTGGGATAAGTACTTTTCCGCTTACCTCAAATAGTTCAAATCCTAATATATCCTCTAGAGCTTTTACTCGTTCTCGTATTGTCGCTCTGGTTTTGTTCGTTGATCTAGCCGCCTTACTGTAGCTTTTGAATTCAAACACCGCTTTGAAACTAGATATTTGCTCTAAGGTTACCATATGAGCCCCTAAATAATTGTACGTATTAACCATCCATTATGTGTTCGCATGTGTGTTAATTCAACCTTATTCTCTGCCCATCAATGATTATCAAGCATTAATAAATTAACCAAAAGAACGCTTATATAAAGGAACGAACATGAAATTAAAATTACTCACTGTTTTGGCTTCGATATCAACAGTTTCGTTGTTGGCAAGTGCCAATGCAAATACTATGTATTCCGTGCCAGCCGATGCGAAAAATCAAGTGACTTTGAGCAACTGGACACTCCCTGAACACAATCACTGGTCATTTCAAAATGCTAGCATTCATCCTAATGTAATGGTTCCTCGTGATGGCAACGTGTCCGTACTCCCAGAGAAACTTGATCCAACCATTTCAGAGCTGAAATTTGAATATTCAGGTACAACCTACACGGTTCATGAAGCAATGACTAACGATCGTACTGATGGGTATGTGGTTGTAAAAGACGGTCAAATAGTTCATGAGGAATATTTCGGTACATTTAATGCGAAGAGCCAACATATGTGGGCTTCGAGCACTAAATCTATGATCGGCCAAGCAGTCGGACTATTAGTTGAACAAGGTAAAATAGATCCAAATAAAACTGTAGAGACTTACATTGACGAGCTAAAAGACAGTCACTTAGGTAAACAGACTGTTAGAACTATTTTAAACATGACATCCGCATTAGATTACAGTGAAGATTATGCCAATATCACTCCAGGGACAGTACACTTTGAGTATTTCCGCCGTCTTGGCTTTATCCCAGCTTATGACCTAATGGCATTAGATCCTACAAAGGATGACACTCCGAGAGGTTTACTAGAGTTTGCTTCATACATTGATCAAAACCCTGAACTTAAACCTAACGAAATATTCGAATATCATTCACCAAATGTAGATATTGCAGGTTGGTTGGTTGCTCGAGTATCAGGACAACCGCTTCAAGATTTCATTGCTCAAAATATCTGGTACAAACTTGGAGTTGAACATGATGCGCTATTCATGACAGACATGACCTATACACCCGTTGCAACAGGTGGTTTTGCAACGACGTTGCGCGACTTTGCTAGAGTGGGTATTGCAGTAGCAAACAATGGTGCATACAACAATCAGCAAGTATTTTCAGAAGCCTGGATAAAAGATACTTTCAACTTAACTGACGATGAAAAACAACATGTGAATCGTAGCGTGTATAAAGACAAAGGTTCAAGTGGGTATGACGAGTGGCTTGAAGGTTACAAGAACTATTTATGGGTTCACGATAGTGAAAAGGGTATCGCTACATTCCGTGGTGTATTTGGGCAAAACTTATACATTAACCAAGAGAAGAATCTTGTCATAGCAACCTTCTCTTCTGCTAATTCAGCATCTAATGTTGCAAGAGTTACCAATCTACCTCGAATGGCTGCATTTGAAGCTATAGCAAACACATACTAAATACAGAACTGCCGAAAGAGAACTCGTTATTGAAAGCCTCACAGTTTCAAGCTATTTCAGTTTTCTGTGGTTCTTGGATGGTATAATGATACTGACGCACTACTAAACTGGTTTTCCAGATTTATTGGTGCGTCATATCGTACATTATTTTTTGACAAGAATAATGAGTTAACCATGAGAGCTCCCCACCCTCACCAGCAAGGTTCTGTAGTCGAAGGAAAAGTAAGGAACAATCGAAACAGGTAAAATACACAGAGAGAAAACGCCCTAGAAAGCTCAGAATTTAAATTTCGTGAATGCTGATTTGCTGGCCCATGAGCGCGCTTATGAGCTCATTTGACTCTGGGCCAACTAATGATAGTTGAGGAGCTAAGTCTTCCACTAAAATCGTCTGACCTTCTTGCCCAACGCTGTGAGGGTGAATATGCAGCTCAATATCATCACCTTTAATCGTCGCATCGATATGCCAGCAAGATATCAAGATCGACGTTTTCCACTTTCAATTCTCTTAAATCAATTTGGTCACCTTCATCGACATGGAAATTGGTAGTAGTATCGGTTATACCATTGTCAACCTCATACCAAATAAACGTACCCATTCTACTGCCACTAGTAAGAACGTTATAACCTAACCCACCATAAAAAACATCATTCCCCTCGCCGCAAGACTGTGGCTAAGAGTTGACCACGCGCGCCTTTGGTCTTATGCATGCTATGAAACGCACTAAGTCCCTTATCCATGATGGTCAAGCTCTTGTCTAACTCAAAACCATTATCTAGTGCGTACTGTTCAGCAAAATGTGACTAACGTTCGGTTGATGTGCCATTAGTCTATTTAGTACGGCTGAATCGTATATAACTGTATAGCTTTCTCATAGTTACACCACTACATACTATGTGTGTTATCACTATACATTATACCGACGGCGCATTTGGCTACTTTCCGTCATACACACTCGGCGCGATGTATGCAGCGCAATACATGGCGGTGATGAAAAAAACGGTTGATGTGGATGGGGCGATTCTCAGTGGCGATCTAAGCCCTATCTTTACTTGGTTGTCGGATAATATTTGGAGTAAAGGCAGCTTGCTAACAACGGATGAACTTGTGAAGCAAGCCACGGGTGAAACGCTCAATGCCGCGCACTTTAAAGCACATTTGATAAGTCGTTATCTATAAAACCAACATAACTGCCGGTAGGTTTACACTATGACCTGCCGGCTTGCTCGATTACCTTAAATCGCGTCAGAATTTTACGAGCCAGAGCCAAGCTTGTTCAGCCAAAAGAATCAATAGTAATAAGTATCATCGTTAAAGTCATTGGCTCTCACGGGGATCACTTTTTCCACTATCGTCGTGGCTTTTACTTTATTCACCATCAGCGATAGGTTTGCTTCAAAAAACTCATCATTGTTATAAAACAAAATCAACTGAGGTTTATCGTAGAAATATCGGTCAAATTTGTCGTTAAAGGCGATGACGCCAAATACCGCATCCAACGTCTTCGGATCAACTAGAATGAACCCCTTTCGTTCACAATGTGAAGGTTCACACGCGCTACCGAATAGAAGACCATTTTCAAATGAAATCTCATCCCCCTTTCCTTTCAGTGCGTAGTACATACTCGTTGTTGAGCCCATCTTACGTACATAATCTTCTGTTTCGAAAATGTTATCAAATAATGTATAACGCGCCGCTAAAAACTCATGATAGTTGGAGCTATTGATGAGCTGTTCCATGCTCGTAACTTGTAGTAGATCTTTTTTGAGGGATTCAAGGGCAAGCTGATGATGCAATTCACCAATGCGCTGACCGTAACTAGGGATGCACTTCGAGATACCAAGGGAGCATTGACCGTCGCGCTGTTCCCACCAATTCAATTGTTCTTGCTTCAATGCCTGTTGTTGCGGCTGTGCCAATTGAGTTCGTAACTCTTTATATTGTTCACCCAATATCTCATCCAGTGTATTTAATATTGGATCTTGGCAAATCATCTTCTCTGTCGGAGAAGCCGCTTTAGTGCAATCAAAGCTTGCTGCGTGAAGAAAAAAACTGGGGGTTATGGATAGAGCCACGAAAAGCCATTGGTATTTCATTTACTTTCTCAGATTCTTTAGTTGTAGGCATTATATACAAGCTTATCAAGAACAAG
Source organism: Vibrio scophthalmi (assembly GCF_040869025.1). Classification (NCBI taxonomy): domain Bacteria; kingdom Pseudomonadati; phylum Pseudomonadota; class Gammaproteobacteria; order Vibrionales; family Vibrionaceae; genus Vibrio; species Vibrio scophthalmi. The sequence continues at coordinate 24,515 of NZ_CP134271.1, forward strand.
GGTATGCTGAGTCACATCATATTGAAATAAAACATGTTGGGTGGCTTATAGACGCTGAATTTTGTTGGATAAACGTACCTAGATTGCCGCTTAGGAAATCGGATGCGTTAACGAGCTCCCCCTGAAACCATAAAAAAGGCTCCGTACGATACGGAGCCTTCAAGCTTATTGAGATGAAGAATGAACTAAGAGACTAATTCAACTTCTCACTGAGTACTTTTTGTAGAAATAGACTCGTTTCACACACATCACCAGCATGAAAGTGGCCATGATGATCATGTTGATTTAACTGATTGAGAACCAGTAATGTATTGCTATCGCTCGCCATCCCCGCATTGCTCAGTGCAATGTTAGCCGTCGCACCTCGATAAACCGTTGCATGTACATTGATCTGATTGATCGTTTCTGGTTTTACTGTGTACGGATTCGCATCGAGCACAGTAAAGTCAGCAAATTTTCCCGGCTCAATACTTCCGACACTCTCTTCAAGTCTTGCGGTATAGGCAGCATCAATTGTGATGGCCTTCATTGCTTCATCGACAGTAATACGCTCTTCAGCTCCCATCACGGTTTCACCCGATAAACCAATACGATTGACCGCAGCCCACACTAGTGACAACGGTTGTGCTGGTGCCATCGGCGCATCAGAATGCAGCGAGAAATGACCACCAGCATCAATAAAGGAACGACCACGCGACATCACGGCGGCACGCTCCTTACCTACTCCATCTTCACTATATAACTCCGCAAGGATGTGCGTGTAATAGGGATTGACGCTGAAGTTAGCACCAAGTTCAACCGCTCGCGGAATATCTTCTTTATCGGTAATACCCAAATGATGGAAGCCTAAGCGATGATCTTCACGCGGCTTTTCCTTGCTGAGCTTCGCTACAATATCAATCGCCTGCTCAAAACCTAAATCGCCATTTGCGTGAACAATAATCGTATAGTCATCGTTCCAGTATGGTCTCATACTGTCTTCAAGCTGTGCTGGTGTTTGTAGCCACTCCCCTTTATGACCATCAGTATAGCCATCTTTTAACTGCATTAACTGGCTGTACATTGCACCATCAGAGAACAGTTTTATAAACTTAGGTAACCATTGAATTTGTGCTTCACCCGCCATTTGTTGCGTCTGTGCTTCGGCAATTTCTTTGCCCTTAGCCGCATCGGTTCCCGCCATCGCGTAGGTCATATTACCAGCAGGAATTAACCAGTAATCCATTGGAAAATCATCTTCAAGTAATATAGATACCATTTGTTCATACAGCGCTGGCGTAGCAATCACACCCGGGTCGACCGCAGTTGTAATTCCGCCTGAATGAACGTAGTCTCGCGTACGTTCCATACCCGTCACAAAGCGACCCGATTCAATAAAGTACTCCATCACTTTTGGCGCTAAGATCTTCATGCCATTTTCAAACGCATGCCCTTTTTCCCAGTCAAGTTGATCGTAACCAATCCCCTCTCCCTGCCAAATCGATTGTTCCCAGCCAAACAGCTCAATCGCAGCATCGTTAACAAAGAACTCATGCGCGCTGCGGTGCCAAACCAAAATAGGACGATCTTTTGATACTTGATTGAGTAATTCACGGCTCATCTCACTACCATGAAAATAATTATGATAGCCCCAAGTGATCAGCGGTTCACCTTCGGGCAGCTCTTTATTTAGCTCATTAAGACGAGCAAAATAAGCGTCATTTCCCACGACTCCTTTTCTTTCTCCCCACGGAAAATTCCAATCGGCTGGAGTAATGAAATCCATGCCAAGGAACATGGCGCTCATCCATAGATGAATATGAGGTTCGACAAAACCTGGAGTGATCACTTTGTCGGCAAAGTCTTCATTAACCGAAAATTTATCAAGGCTTTGGTACTTTGCTTTTAGCGCACTTTTCTCTCCAACCTCCAGTATTTTTCCATCTTGCACCACGACTGAATTTGCACCTTCAGGAGTCGATGCCGCCATCGTGATCAATTCATTGGCCACGAATAGCGTCACCGGATTTTCCGAAGTCAGATCTAACGCATTTGTTGTCTCCGTCGTTTCAACCGGAGAGCACCCAACAACCAATGCAATACTTGAAGCGAGTAGCGGGAGTTTTATCTGAATATTCATCTTTATTACCCTGTATTAATCCGTCTATCCTTTGCGAATAAGCAATGCCTAGCCACCTATTTTCTCAGGGTGGCTTGCTCTAACCACAACATCCATGTTGTCAATGAATCCACTATATCAAATCAGTCACCCTTCACATCAATGCGTTATGCTGGGTAAAAGCCATCATTTTTCTAGGCACCTTTTGCTAGACCAAAAGCCAAATGCGCAGTGTGTTTACAATTAACAAACAAAGATCGTACAAGGTTCTACTGATAGATAAAGCGATGTAGGGCGTTACTTAGTGACAAGACTCGAGCTTTCACCAAAAAGAGCTTCAATGTCATAACGGGAGCGCTTGAAAGTAAAATATCGACAACCAGCAGAAATACATAGATCCCCGGCCAAAGTAAGCTATGATTCCTTATCCCTCGACTAGATTGAAACCTTATGGCTGCCTTCTCTTTTTCTCTGATCCCTGTCGGGGTTAGATTTATGATCCTTTCTGCATTTGGCTTTGCGTTAATGTCTGCGTGTGTCAAATACGTCAGCAACTATGGTATTCCGGTGTTTGAGATTGTAGCTGCTAGGGCATTAGTTTCTCTACTCATCAGCTACATAGATGTAAAACGGAAAAAGATTTCAATATGGGGAGAAAATAAACCACTGCTATTTTTACGTGGTGCGGTTGGCACCGCCTCACTGATGTGCGTTTACACCGCGGTAACGATGCTACCGCTTGCTGAAGCGACGATTTTACAATACGTCCACCCTGTCTTTACCGCTCTTCTTGGCGTGTTATTTCTCAAAGAACGTGTGCAAAAATCGACCCTCGTGTGTATTGGCTTCTGTCTAGCCGGTTTATTGGTAATGGTGCAGCCAAATATGCATAGCGAGATCGCCGATGAGTTGCCTTTATTTAGTATTATGATTGCGTTGTGTGGCGCTTTGGGTAGTTCTATTGCTTACGTAATTGTAAGAAAACTCAGTCAAACCGAAGACAGCTCGGTGATTATTTTCTATTTCCCACTCGTCGCATTGCCAATCTCAACGCTGCTGATGTGGGATAGTTTTGTATGGCCAAGTTTGTTTTTGACTATGATGCTTGTATTAGTTGGTATCTTTACTCAAATTGGACAGTATGGGTTAACCAAAGCGATGCAGACCCAAGCGGCAGGCAAAGCATCGGCCTACTCGTATGTACAAATCGTTTTCTCAGCTCTGCTTGGCGTATGGGGATTTAACGAAATACCGTCCATTTGGACGTACGTCGGTGGTGGGCTAATTGTTACTGGCGCGCTAATTAACGTGTTTGGTAAACAGTTGCTGGCGCCGTTTAGGGCGAGATGATATTCAGTGGCGTCAGCAAAAGTCACAAGAAGCCACTCTTTGACGCCACTAGACAAATCCTATTTTCGAAGACGGATTGATTCAACTACAACACTCTTAATCTAGCGTGCGCTTAATGATGATCTGATTAGGAAAATACTTTTCCACCTGTTCAATACTGTAAGATGATGTGCCCTGTTTAATCTGTTCAATAGGCGCTTCACTCGCAATTTCAATCGTTACACCAAACTCATGGGCCCGGGCTTCAAATGCATCGAAAAGCTGCTTTTCTTGTTTGCTCAGTTTGGTGAGATCTTTGCCTTCTAACTCTACTATCCGATCTAATAATTGTTTATCACTTGGTGTCATGATTTTGTCCTCATTACAAACGCTTATCTGAATCTACTCCTTTAAACACTAAAATCTAGAATCTTCCGCGCATAAATTGGCAAGCTATAATTACAAATTTGTCCACATACCCATTATTGAAACAAAAAAGCTCTGGCATTACACCAGAGCTTTATATTTTTCGCTATTGCTAATCAATTAATGGCTAGCTAGATCTGTTCCCAAGGAGCACCAGCGGTTCCCGGTGTATCGCCTTTTGTCCACCATTTGGCTTTGTAAGTTACGCCTTGGTAGAGGGCTTTATCACCGCCGTTATAGGCTTTCGTTGGGCTCCACGCTTTCAGCGAACCATCATCTTTTTCTTGCCATACGTCAGACGCACCCGGTACGTCACCTTGTGTCCACCACTTCGCGGTGTAGGTCACGCCATTGTAGATAACCGTATCACCACCGACATAGACTTGGTCTTTATTCCAAGTATTACCGCTTGGATCTTCATTGACTTTAACGTTCACAACCACGGCTGCCGTCGTATTATCGGTCGCATCCGAAACCGTTACGATGACATTCAGGGTACTGTCTTGAGTCGACTCCGAAGTTGGCACTGAAATAACCGCGCTATTACCGGTTTGCACAATCGTACCAAGAGATGTGGTAAAGGTAAGTGTATCGTTTTCTGCATCAGTTGCTGACACAGAAATTGTCGCCACTTCGCCTGCATTAACGTCTATTGAACTTGGTGCATTCAGAACTGGGGCCGTATTTACCTCTTCTCCAGTGCCTTTCACATTAATCGTGACCGCTTCACTATCTGACTTTTTGCCGTCAGTGACCGTCACCGTCACGCGCTCAACCACATCTTGCGCGGTTTCAGGTGCTAGAAAAGTTACCGTTGCACTGTTGTCACCGTTATCGACCAGCGTTGCGCCCGTCACAGAGAAAGTCAGTGCATCGCCATCAGAGTCGGTCGCTGAAACATTAACGCTAATTGACTGGCCAGAATTCGCATTTAAGTTCGCTGGCACCACTAATACTGGCGCTGCATTGGGTACAACATTTTGGCTAAAGACATTATCTATCTGTTCTGCCAGTGGTGAACTTAGCTCTGAACATTGCTTTAATTTACTACCAAAACTGGTGAAGGTGCCATTACATTCAATATCGCCATGCACTTGCCAGACGATGATACCACCAAGGTCGTTATTGACTATGTATTCGGCTTTTTCACGAATCGCTTGTGGGTCATCGTAACTGAGGAAATATTTGCCGTTTACCGCGTAAGGAACACGAGCATTATCATCCCAGAAATGCTCCCAACCCGGCTGTTTCGTCAAATAGTTATAACTTGGTTGGCCTTCGAAATTAGCCCAGTTGGTAATATCAACCGCTGAGTTGGTTGGCCCGTCCACTTCAAAATTAACCATGCGTTTATCAGTTGGTGCGCCTAAATATGCCGTTGAAGCGGTTGTTTGTACACCACGTCCGTAAAACGCCGCACCAAAGTTAATTTTTTCCGCTGGGATGCCGCGTTCATTAACCATCCAATCACGCAAGGTATCAAGTGTTAAACCTGCGAACTCTTCTTCTGGGTACGGATAAAGTGGCGAGTTATGCCCTGTTACGTTTGACCAACCTCCATTGAGGTCGTAAGTCATCATATTGAAGTAATCCATTGAGCGCACTAGACGCTCCCAATTAAAGCCTTCTAAAGCTGCTGGTGTCGCTTTGAATGCCGCGGTGATCAGCTTATCATCACCAATGCGCGCGCGGATATCTTCCATCAATTGTTCAAAATTGGCGTAATCAGCTTCAGTTCCGCTAAAGTTCATCCCACCAGTGCCTGGGTATTCCCAATCAATATCAATACCGTGAAAACCTAATGACATCAGCTTATCAATATCAGCAAGGAAACGCGCTTTTTTAACCGGATCAGCCGCCATTTCGGGGAAATGTTTAGACATACTCCAACCGCCAAGCGAGGCCATTACTTTTACGCCTTTCTCATTAGCCAAATCGATAAGGCCCGGTGCGCCACCTTCTTTCTTTAGAGGAATCGGCATTTCACCGCTGACACCAGATGGTTCATGCAACCAGCCGTTGCCATTAGGGACAAAACCTTGCGCTTGAACACGCGCTAAGTTTTCTGCTTCCCACGCTTCATTGCCTGGGTAAGACCATAAGTATTCCAGTTCACCCCATAGAATATGTAAATCCCAGCTTGAATAGACATCGGTATACAATAACGAGCCGGGCTCTTGCACTGCATCTGGTTGATAAATTTGCTTATTGCGTAAATCACCACTATGCAACGAGCCATCTTTTGCTACGCCAAAAAAGGAATAGTTCAAGATAGAATAGATATCCATATCAACATTTAAATGAGTCGCTTCACCGGCAACAGTAAAACCGTGTTGAGGCCCTTTCCACGCTTCCCATTGGGTTAGGTAACCAATCACGTTTTTATCGTGTGTTGGTGCGGCGTGCAGAGCCGTACTCATAAGGAGTGTTCCAGCAACAGATGCCGCAATAGCGGTAAGCTTGATGTGATTTTTCATTAGTCTATATCCACGCTTAGTAATTGAGAGTCAATTCACCAGCAACTACTTTTTCATTACTTAATTTTCGACGCGAATAGATATTTTCAAGGTTGGCAGCATGGTTCGAATATAATTGTGCAAACGAACATTTGTTGCGTGAATTTTTGTATCAACATAGCGGTTTAATTAGAATGGTATTTTATTAAAAACACTAAAGTGCAGATAATTATATCGATTTTATAAAAAACATTCATCATCGATAGATAATCAACCTAACAATTCACACCTAACCGGAATAATGCACAAAAAAAGAAGAAATATTCTTTAGCAGAATGACGAAGAAAAACATAATCAACAAATCGGATAAAAGCTCCAACCATTGCAGCTAGAGCTTTTCATTTACTCACAAGTGACCTCATAGGTTCAAATGATACCCCATCATTAGAGCATCATTTTTCCCACGAGTTTGCCTTTGTAAGCTAAACCTTGAAGCGAGACAATGACATTTGTAACGTCGTTGCTAATTGTGCAAGTTCAATACTCGATTGAGCGGTTTGCTCTGCACCCTGAGCGACTTCATTTGCCGACAGACTCATATTCTGAATATTTTGACCGAGATCTTCTGTCACAGAATCTTGTTGATTACATGCCGTCGCAATCTGGATACTGGTCTCAGTGACTTTCATCATCGTATCTTCAATCGTCTGGATTGCTTTACCTGTTTGCACGCTTTGATCGACACAAACACGGATCTTCGAACAGCTTTGCTCTGTCGCCGTTTTAGCATGAGCAGCACTGGTTTGTAATTTCTCAATAATGCTAACAATTTCACTGGTTGACGACTGCGTTCGCCCCGCCAACGAACGTACCTCATCCGCCACCACGGCAAAACCACGGCCCTGCTCACCCGCACGCGCCGCTTCAATCGCAGCATTCAGTGCCAACAGGTTAGTTTGATCGGCAATACCACGAATCACTTCAACCACCACACTGATATTGTTTGATTCGCGTTCTAACTCTTCAACCAATTCACCCGCTTGTTCAATATCACGTGACACAATTTGAATTTGCTCAATATTGAACTGAACATCTAGATTGCCTTGCTTAGCTTCTTGTGAGGCCTCTAGCGCTGACGTAGACGCGGTTTCAGTATTACAAGCAACTTCTGCAACCGTTGCTCTCATCTCCTCCATCGCGGCTGCAATCACCGTAATGTCCGATTGCTGCTGCTGCATACCCAGTGAAGACTGTTCTGATATCGCACTCATCTCTTCAACGGCAGCCGATAACTGAGTCACCGCAGAAATGGTATCTTCAATTAACATACGTAACTGATTTTGCATTTCAATATTGGTATCAGCCAATTGACCTAGTTCATCACGCCCAATCAATTCACGCTCTAAACGAAAGGTCAAATCCCCTGCTGCAATCGCTTTGGATTGTGCGACAACTAGATTCAGTGGGTGACAAATTTGACGCGCTAAGAAGAAAGTAATAAAGACCATAAACGCAATCAACGCAGAAAAGGAAACCTTAGTCGCAGTGGTCACTTCATCAACACTTTCCATAATCGAGCGACGGTTGTTGGCCACAAAAGTAAGGTTTGTTTTAACCAAATCATCCATAGCCACACCCACTTCTTCAAATTGACTAAGTGCTGCCACAAGGTCAAGTTGAGCTTGGGTCTTATCCCCACGGCTGACCTTTTGAGTAAAGTCACCTAACACACGCTGGTAACTATTCCAACCATTCATCACGCGACTAAATACACGGCGCTCATCAGCGTCGACAACCGTCGCTTGATACTTAGCAAGATCATTTTCAATTGTATTTTCAAGTGATGAAATAGTCGTAAATAACTGCGGAAGGTCGCGTTTTTGATACGTTAGCGCCGCAAATTGATTGCGACGATATGCATTCATATCAAAGTAGATATCTTCTACCGATAACACACTTGGAATGGTGGAGTCGGTAAAGTTAACCACTTCCGATTCTACTTTGTTCAACTCTTGTAATAGAAAGAATGCAAACGCAATCATTACTAAACCGATCACCGAAAATACAACAGCGATTTTTTTTGTCACAGCCAAATCTTTGTAGCTCATGATTCTCATAACCTAGGAGTGTTTGAATAATTTATCCGCAGGCAATACCCACACCAATCTAACGGCAGCAAAAAGAAGCACAACAAAAGCACGTAAAACGTGAATTGAAGCAAATAAGTGGTGATGTAATCCAAAGAGATCTTGAATCGACAACGCTGCGTTTCTGAATTACGGGACTTACTTTTGGACACTGGTCTGATGACTTGGTCATCGACCGAAAACCTTATATCAGCACTTCTACAATAAAGTAAATCAGAAAATTGCCGTCATTGATGTGAATTTAGGAAGTGAAAATTGTTATATTTTCTAACTAGTTATAGCGATATCAACCAACGCAAACCTTTGCAAGAACCGCCATGTGACAATGGTAAAAAAACATCACCAAATTTACACTCAATCAAGTTTAAAATTGGTTTTAACGATGTTAATTCCAAAGAGGATTACACTGACTGTCAAAAAGATAACGCCAATTTATCGCCTATGAAACGTGATCTTTTTTCCAAAAAATGAGCTGTTCAACACACATACTTACAGAATGATGGTTTACCCAAACAAACAGGATTTAAAACGGCCGTTCAACAGCGACACTCAACTACCATCGAATCCACGCCATAAATCACTCCATATTGAGCAATAAATCAAAACTAGCGCATCCTGATTTTTATTTTGATTCTCATAATCCAAATCGATGGAGGGAATTCGCCATTAGACATATTACCCACTGTTTTTAAACAACTTATTTCATCAACTCTATTGGCATAAAGATTGCGATATATCAGCTAAGTTATGAATGCGAGACAAATTTCATAGCATCTGGATACCAATGAGGAGTGACTATGAAAAAGGTAATGCTAATTCCTGCCGGAGCAAAAGTCGCGGTCAATCAAGAGGGTGAAATACGCATCCTTACTGATGGCCAGCAACCAAAAGACAATGAAGTCGTTTATTCTGAACAAGATTTTGCATTACTTGCAAATGTTGATATCCGCGTTGTGTCCGATATTCCCACAACGTCCTCCGATGATGTTCAAAGCGTACAAAACCTCATAGATCTTGGCCAAGACCCTACTCAACAAGAAAACTTAGACCCTACGGCAGGCCAAAATAAAGGTTCTGCACCAACGCTCTCTCCACAGGTAGCAAGAGACAATCAAACAACGATCGCGGAAACATTTTTTGACACCAATGCGAACGATCAGTTAAGTGACCGTCCTTCACTATTAACTCTTAGCGATGAAACTAACTCAGGTATTGAGCTTGCCGCGATAATAGGTGGTAACGATAGCGGAGCTGTCACTGAAGATGCGACCTCTCCATTGCTGATCGAGTCAGGGAAACTGACCATTGAGGACAACAATAAACGTGATGCTAATTTTGACCCAAACAATATTGTCACACCAAGAGATGCTCTAGGTGAGCTAACGATTGATACTCAAGGAAATTGGACATACTCCGTAAACAACGAGAGCGTGCAGTACCTTGCTCAAGACGAAACCAAAATCGAAACCTTCACTGTTGCCTCGGTGGATGGCACCACGCACGATATTGTTATTACCATTACGGGGGTCAACGACAGCGCAGTCATCTCTGGCGATGCAATTGGCGCGGTGACCGAAGATGATACTAATCCGGTCTTGACCGATTCAGGCGTGTTAACCCTGACTGATGCCGATACTGGTGAAGCGAAGTTCGATCCGACCAGCGTCGTCACGCCAGCAGGCGCACTCGGTGCGCTTACCATCGATGAAAACGGCAACTGGGTCTACAACGTTGATAACGCAGACGTACAGTATCTGGCTCAAGATGAAACCAAAGTCGAAACCTTCACCGTTGCCTCAGTGGATGGCACCACCCACGACATCGTTATTACCATTACTGGGGTCAACGATAGCGCAGTGATTTCAGGCGATGCAATTGGTGCGGTGACCGAAGATGATACTAATCCGGTCTTGACCGATTCAGGCGTGTTAACCCTGACTGATGCCGATACCGGCGAAGCCAAGTTCGATCCGACCAGCGTCGTCACGCCAGCAGGCGCACTCGGCGCGCTCACCATCGATGAAAACGGCAAGTGGGTCTATAACGTCGATAACGCGGATGTGCAATACCTGGCGCAAGACGAAACCAAGGTGGAAACCTTCACTGTTTCCTCAGTCGATGGCACCACACATGACATCGTTATTACCATTACTGGGGTCAACGACAGCGCGGTGATCTCTGGCGATGCAATTGGCGCGGTGACTGAAGATGATAGCGATCCGGTACTGACCGATTCGGGCGTGTTAACCCTGACTGATGCAGATACCGGCGAAGCCAAATTCGATCCTGCTAGCGTAGTCACGCCAGCTGGCGCACTCGGCGAGCTTACCATCGATGCGGATGGTAACTGGGTATATAACGTCGATAACGCCGACGTGCAGTACCTTGCCCAAGATGAAACCAAAGTCGAAACCTTCACCGTGGCCTCGGTGGATGGCACGACGCATGACATCGTTATCACCATTACCGGGGTTAACGACAGCGCAGTGATTTCAGGCGATGCAATTGGCGCCGTCACCGAAGATGATACCGATCCAGTACTCACCGATTCAGGCGTGTTAACCCTCACCGATGCTGATACTGACCAAGCCAAGTTCGATCCTGCTAGCGTCGTCACTCCGGCTGGCGCACTCGGCGAGCTTACCATCGATGAAAACGGCAACTGGGTCTACAACGTCGACAACGCAGACGTGCAGTATCTGGCGCAAGATGAAACCAAAGTCGAAACCTTCACCGTTGCCTCGGTGGATGGCACCACCCACGACATCGTGATTACCATTACCGGGGTCAACGACAGTGCAGTGATTTCGGGCGATGCTGTCGGCGCGGTGACTGAAGATGATAGCGATCCGGTTCTCACCGACTCGGGCGTGTTAACCCTGACTGATGCTGATACTGGTGAAGCGAAATTTGACCCGACCAGCGTCGTCACTCCAGCCGGTGCACTCGGCGCGCTCACTATCGATGCCGATGGTAATTGGGTCTACAACGTTGATAACGCAGACGTACAGTACCTTGCCCAAGATGAAACCAAAATTGAAACCTTCACAGTGGCATCGGTGGATGGCACCCCCCATGATATTGTTATTACCATTACAGGGATTAACGATAGTGCCGTTATTTCCGGCGACGCAGTCGGCGCTGTGACGGAAGATGATACCGATCCAGTGCTGACAGATTCAGGCGTATTAACCCTCACTGATGCTGATACCGGCGAAGCGAAGTTCGATCCGACCAGCGTCGTCACGCCTGCCGGCGCATTAGGCACTCTCACCATCGATGCGGATGGTAATTGGGTCTATAACGTCGATAACGCCGACGTACAATATCTAGCGCAAGACGAAACTAAGGTGGAAACCTTCACCGTTGCCTCAGTCGATGGCACCACCCACGACATCGTGATCACCATTACTGGGGTCAACGACAGCGCGGTGATCTCCGGCGACGCAGTCGGCGCGGTGACCGAAGATGATACCGATCCAGTACTGACCGATTCAGGCGTATTAACCCTTACCGATGCTGATAGCGGTGAAGCCAAGTTCGATCCGACCAGCGTGGTCACGCCTGCCGGTGCACTCGGCGCGCTCACCATCGATGCCGATGGCAACTGGGTCTACAACGTCGACAACGCGGACGTGCAGTACCTTGCCCAAGATGAAACCAAAGTAGAAACCTTCACTGTGGCCTCGGTGGATGGCACCACGCATGACATCGTGATTACCATTACTGGGGTTAACGACAGTGCAGTGATTTCGGGCGACGCAGTCGGCGCGGTGACCGAAGATGAGAGCGATCCAGTACTGACCGATTCGGGCGTGTTAACCCTGACCGATGCTGATACTGACCAAGCGAAATTTGACACGACCAGCGTCGTCACGCCAGCTGGCGCATTAGGCGCGCTCACCATCGATGCCGATGGTAACTGGGTGTATAACGTCGATAACGCCGACGTACAATACCTTGCCCAAGACGAAACTAAGGTGGAAACCTTCACTGTTGCCTCAGTCGATGGCACCACCCACGACATCGTCATTACCATTACCGGGGTTAACGACAGCGCAGTGATCTCAGGCGATGCAATTGGCGCGGTCACTGAAGATGATACCGACCCTGTGCTGACCGACTCGGGCGTGTTAACCCTGACTGATGCTGATAGCGGTGAAGCCAAGTTCGACTCGACCAGCGTGGTCACGCCTGCCGGTGCACTCGGCGCGCTCACCATCGATGCCGATGGCAACTGGGATTACCAAGTCGACAACGCGGACGTGCAGTACCTTGCCCAAGATGAAACCAAAGTAGAAACCTTCACTGTTGCCTCGGTGGATGGCACCACTCACGATATTGTTATTACCATTACCGGTATTAACGACAGTGCGGTCATCTCTGGCGATGCGACTGGCGCGGTGACCGAAGATGATACCGATCCAGTTTTGACCGATTCGGGCGTGTTAACCCTGACTGATGCTGATACCGGCGAAGCCAAGTTCGACCCTGCTAGCGTGGTGACGCCAGCTGGCGCATTAGGCGCTCTCTCCATCGATGAGAACGGTAACTGGGTCTATAACGTCGATAACGCGGATGTGCAATACCTGGCGCAAGACGAAACCAAAGTCGAAACCTTCACCGTCGCCTCGGTGGATGGCACCACCCACGACATCGTTATAACCATTACTGGGGTCAACGACAGCGCAGTCATCTCTGGCGATGCAATTGGCGCGGTGACCGAAGATGACACCGACCCTGTGCTGACCGATTCAGGCGTATTAACCCTGACTGATGCTGATACAGGCGAAGCGAAATTTGACCCGACCAGTGTAGTCACTCCGGCCGACGCACTCGGCACTCTCATCATCGATGCGGATGGCAACTGGGTGTATAACGTCGATAATGCCGATGTGCAGTACCTTGCCCAAGATGAAACTAAGGTGGAAACCTTCACCGTTGCCTCGGTGGATGGTACTACCCACGATATCGTGATCACCATTACTGGGGTGAATGACAGTGCGATCATCTCTGGCGATGCTATCGGCGCGGTGACCGAAGATGATACCGATCCGGTTCTCACCGACTCGGGCGTGTTAACCCTGACTGATGCTGATACTGGTGAAGCGAAATTTGACCCGACCAGCGTCGTCACGCCAGCTGGCGCATTAGGCGAGCTTACCATCGATGAGAACGGCAACTGGGTGTATAACGTCGACAACGCTGACGTGCAATACCTGGCTCAAGACGAAACCAAAGTCGAAACCTTCACCGTTGCCTCGGTGGATGGCACCACGCACGACATCGTTATTACTATTACTGGTATTAACGATAGCGCGGTGATTTCGGGCGACGCAGTCGGCGCCGTCACCGAAGATGATACCGACCCTGTATTGACCGACTCGGGCGTGTTAACCCTGACTGATGCCGATACCGGCGAAGCCAAGTTTGACCCAGCTAGCGTGGTCACGCCGGCCGGCGCACTCGGCGAGCTTACCATCGATGAAAACGGCAACTGGGTTTACAACGTCGATAACTCTGACGTGCAATACCTGGCGCAAGATGAAACCAAAGTCGAAACCTTCACCGTCGCTTCAGTGGATGGTACCACCCACGATATCGTGATTACCATTACTGGGGTCAACGACAGCGCAGTGATTTCGGGTGATGCAGTCGGCGCGGTGACCGAAGACGATACCGATCCAGTACTGACCGATTCAGGCGTGTTAACCCTCACTGATGCTGATAGCGGTGAAGCCAAGTTCGATCCTGCTAGCGTCGTGACGCCAGTTGGCGCATTAGGTGCGCTCACCATCGATGCGGATGGTAATTGGGTGTATAACGTCGATAACTCTGACGTGCAATATCTGACGCAAGATGAAACCAAAGTGGAAACCTTCACTGTTGCCTCGGTCGATGGTACCACCCACGATATCGTGATTACCATTACTGGGGTCAACGACAGCGCAGTGATTTCCGGCGATGCAATTGGTGCGGTGACCGAAGATGACACCGACCCTGTGCTGACCGATTCAGGCGTATTAACCCTGACCGATGCTGATACTGATGAAGCGAAATTTGACCCGACCAGCGTGGTCACTCCGGCTGGGGCACTCGGCGCGCTCACTATCGATGCCGATGGTAATTGGGTCTATAACGTTGACAACGCGGACGTGCAGTACCTTGCTCAAGACGAAACCAAAGTCGAAACTTTCACCGTTGCCTCGGTGGATGGCACCACCCACGATATTGTTATTACCATTACCGGGGTTAACGACAGCGCAGTCATCTCTGGCGATGCAATTGGCGCCGTCACTGAAGATGATACCGATCCAGTACTCACCGATTCAGGCGTGTTAACCCTCACCGATGCTGATACCGGTGAAGCCAAGTTTGACCCGTCCAGCGTGGTCACGCCGGCCGGCGCACTCGGTGAGCTGACCATCGATGAAAACGGCAACTGGGTCTACAACGTCGACAACGCGGACGTGCAGTACCTGGCGCAAGATGAAACTAAGGTCGAAACCTTCACCGTCGCTTCAGTGGATGGTACCACCCACGATATCGTGATTACCATTACTGGGGTCAACGACAGCGCAGTGATTTCCGGCGATGCGATTGGCGCCGTCACCGAAGATGACACCGACCCTGTGCTGACCGATTCAGGCGTATTAACCCTGACCGATGCTGATACTGATGAAGCGAAATTTGACCCGACCAGCGTGGTCACGCCAGCTGGGGCACTCGGCGCGCTCACTATCGATGCCGATGGTAATTGGGTCTATAACGTTGACAACGCGGACGTGCAGTACCTTGCTCAAGACGAAACCAAAGTAGAAACTTTCACCGTTGCCTCGGTGGATGGCACCACCCACGATATTGTTATTACCATTACCGGGATTAACGACAGCGCGGTGATTTCGGGCGATGCAGTCGGCGCGGTGACTGAAGATGAAACCGATCCAGTGCTGACAGATTCGGGCGTGTTAACCCTCACCGATGCTGATACTGACCAAGCGAAATTTGACCCGACCAGCGTAGTGACGCCAGCCGGCGCACTTGGTGCGCTCACCATTGATGCGGATGGTAATTGGGTCTATAACGTCGACAACGCGGACGTGCAATATCTGACGCAAGATGAAACCAAAGTGGAAACCTTCACTGTTGCCTCGGTCGATGGCACCACCCACGATATCGTGATCACCATTACAGGCATTAACGACAGTGCCGTGATTTCTGGCGATGCAGTCGGTGCCGTCACCGAAGATGATACCGATCCAGTACTGACCGATTCAGGCGTGTTAACCCTGACTGATGCCGATAGCGGCGAAGCCAAATTCGATCCCGCGAGCGTCACTCCGCCAGCTGGCGTATTAGGTGCTCTCACCATCGATGCCGATGGTAACTGGATCTACAACGTTGATAACGCGGATGTGCAACATCTGGCCCAAGACGAAACCAAGGTGGAAACCTTCACCGTCGCCTCAGTGGATGGCACCACCCACGATATCGTGGTCACCATTACTGGGGTCAACGACAGCGCAGTGATTTCAGGCGATGCAATTGGCGCCGTCACCGAAGATGATACCGATCCAGTACTGACCGATTCAGGCGTGTTAATCCTCACCGATGCTGATACTGACCAAGCCAAATTCGATCCTGCTAGCGTAGTCACGCCAGCTGGCGCACTCGGCGAGCTTACCATCGATGCGGATGGCAACTGGGATTACCAAGTCGATAATGCCGACGTGCAATATCTCAAAGCTGGAGAGACCAAACAAGAAGTCTTCTCTGTCGCCTCGATTGACGGAACAACTCACGATATTACTGTCACTATCAACGGTATCAATGAAATCCCTGATGCGATGAATGACTCAAAAGTGACTCAAGATCCTCGAATTAGACTCGACGAAGCTCCAGATTACGGAACGATGCAATACAACGTGGATAACCAAGGTTGGCAAGACATGGTGGTGGGTGAAGAATATGATGCCAATGCCCAAGTTCGTTTCGTACCTGATGAAGCAACCATTCAAACCATGACTCGTGATATCAAAGTCGGCAGCTTTGATGCTAATCCCAATACGCCCGAGTTCAACGGCCCGATTTCGACAAGCCACTGGGGGACAGTATCAGGGACAACCGCAATCTTTGAAGAAAATGGCACTACGATCACCACTAAAAGCTCAAGCGGCCCACTTACCGCCTACAACACTTATGGTCACTTAGGCTCTGGGATTGGTGATAATGATAATAGTGGTTTGAGCCAGGGTGAAAAGCTATCTATTACTATTGATGGGGAAGACATTAACGAAGTTACCTTCCGTCTCAGTGGCTTAGGTAGTTATTTTGATGAAATCTCGCCAAACGCGACCAAAGTAAAAATTACCGCCTTTGATGAAAATGGCGATCTGATTGATACCCAATCCGGCTATCGCCAGTCTGGTTCTTACGAAGATTACTATTCCTTCACCACCGATCGCCCAGTAAAAACATTTGAGTTAACGACCTCAGGCAGTAATGGTACATATGTGGTGCAAAACATGGTTATTTCGAAAACCTTAGCTGATGCCTTTGTACTCACTACCATACAAGCCGATAACTCGGAAACACCCAATCATGTAGCGCTTGATTTAAACTACGACGACGCAGACGTAACGCTTGATATGAGCGACAAAAAACTGATCGATAACGACATTACCAAGGGAGAACTTTACGTCGAAGAGAGCGAGACCCTGATAATTGCAGCATCTGCATTACTTGAAAATGATAGCGATATAGATGGTGGAACACTCTCCATTACATCCGTACAAAATGCAATTGGTGGGGCCGTCACTATTAATGGCTCTGGAGATATCGAGTTTACTGCAAGCTCGGGTTATGTAGGCAAGGCAACCTTTGAGTACACAATTTCAGACGCGCAAGGTGGCAGTGATACCGCTACGGTCAATATCAATGTTGGTGCGACAGACAACACTTATTCGTGGTCGAGTGATACTGTGGGAACAGACGATGATCCTGGTAATGCTGTCATCGATACGTTCGACAGTAGCCAAGACATCATAGATTTGCGTGGTTTTGTCGCTGCAAGCTCAGTTTGGAGCTCAATCGATGTCGCTCAGAATGTGCAATTCACCGAAGTGGATGGCAATACGCAGATATCCTTGCTAGACAATAACGATGAGTTGGTTCAATCCATCACTTTAGACGGCATTGCTATCAATGACTTTACAGGAACGAACACGGCGGGAATGTCCAATGCCGAAGTGCTCAGTCATCTTGTTTCGGAAGAGAAGCTCCTTATTTCTGATACCTACGGTCATGAAGGTGATGATGTTCTTAGTGGTACACACGGTGACGATGTATTTAGAAACGGTATGGGCAACGACACCTTCCGCATTCTTGATGAAAATGCAGGCAGTAGTGCCAACCCAACCACTGATACCATCATGAATTTCAATGTGAATAATGATGTGATTGATCTATCGGATTTACTTCCTGACTCGCCGACAACTCAAGACTTACTTGATCACATAGAGGTTGAGATTAATGACGATATTAATGACCTAACTGATACCCCCACCACCACGCTAGCAGTTACTGATGAAAATGGTGGTGTGAGTAAAGTTGTGATGAATAATGTTGGCTGGAATGAGCTCGGTATTAATGATGTCGCAGCCAGCCAAGAAACCATCATCGTCAAGCTGGTTGATCAACTCAATGTTGTCAACGTTGATGGATAACCTTAAAAGACAATAGACAAGCGCTGCTTAATAATGCGTTAAAGCCTAGCTAGCGCTTGTCTTTCTTTACTCACTTTTCAGCATAGTGATTCCAATATACCGGCAGCAAGTAACCATCGCAGCCGCTACATTGATACTGATTATCACCAATCGGAGTAAAAATAAGCTTAACAGCATTATCACCTTCAATCGTTGTCTCTGGCTGGCAATAGTCACCATTATCGAAAAACTCACTCACCGCGCTAAAGACAATTTGTTCGCCTTGAAAGCAAACATTATAGTTATGGGCGATACGACTTTTATTGTTACGCAGCCACGCACGATATTTATCCATACTAATGTATGAACTGCCGATCGTATCTCGGTATATCTCAGGATACTTCACTTTAAAATCAAGACTATTATCGGCATCTAATACTTGGTCACGGTCGAAAGCCCCTTGGTACGGGTTCTCTTTGACAACATAATCAAACACCAAGAACTCATAATAAACGTAAACATAAAAGCCAGTACCAGCACATAACGAAATCAATATCGCCACGCCTTTTTTAGACCATGATGTGCGCCAAAAACCCCATAAAATGAAAGCCAGCCCAAAGAAACAGCTTGTTAATACCACAGCAAAATAGCTTGATACATCATAAGCATTGCGACCAAGATAGGCGACAAAACGACTTATATCGCCATCAAAATCAGCAAACAAACCCAAAACTAATAAGACGGTAAAAACAAGCAAGGAAAATAACGCGGATAACTTGAAAATCTGTGTGTTTTTCATAACCAAATCACCTAAATACAAAAACGGTTCATGGCGTAAAACTGAGTCGATATGCTTGGGCGATAACAACCACCAAACACAGGGGCTAAACTATGTGATAGGCCCCTATCGACCTATCATAACGACGTAATACGACCAAATAGAATATCTATCGAATCACTCGCACGAACTGATCAACACCGACTTCGTCTTTAGCTAATTTCTTATTGTTTTTTAAGTTTAGAGAGCGAATGTTATTATTACGAACAACAAGAACTATAAGGTTTATATTTTTACTCACATCGATTTCAGACAGTCGATTATCATTTACAAACAAATTTTTTAGCACCATTAAGTTTGAAACATCAATCTCAGTTAAGAAATTATCGCCTAGATAAACAGTTTCTAGCGAGTGTAGATTATTAATGTCGACATGCTTAAACTTATTACCCCACATCACCATATACTCAATATTTTCAACACCGCTAAAATCAATTTCGTCTAGAAGATTCCCGGCAAGTTGTAGGGTTTTCAACTCAGGGTTCAGACCAAATTTAACATCACGAATAGCATTTCTCGTCGCAGTAAAATCAATCAATTTATTCGCTCTGAGATCCGCTTCCTGAATGTAATTCGCATAAACATTTATCTTTTTAAGGTTCTGTAAATATTCAATGCCTGCAATCGATTTGATTTTCTTTGAGGTACAGGCTAACTGAACCACTTTCGCTACTTTCTCATGTCCACTATCTAGAATACACTGCTTAAAGTTTTCATCCTCAAATGGCACGTCTTTTACCCATTCATAGCGTTTTAACTTGAGCTCGGTAGGATGTGAAAACGTCACATTTTTGAGTTTTACATTACTATTTTCTAAGTCAAGCGACGCGATATCGTTACCTGTCGTTCGCAGGTTAACTAAATTTTTGTTCGCGGAAATTTCGATGCTATTGAGATTATTATTTTCGATATCAAGAAATTCCAAATCAACCAATTTAGATACATCTAAATGATTCAATTGGTTCCCTGCCACTTCAATCCTTGTTACTGGCAGGGTAGACAAGCCTTTAATTTCTTCGAGTCTATTATCATTCAGCTTTATTTGCTTCAATGCAGAATTATTAGAAAAGTCAACACTATTCAACTGGCTGTTGGAGATCTCTACAGAGTCTAAACGTTTAAGCCTTGATATATCAACATCACTCAACTCACTATTATTTATCTCTAATGAATATAGATAGTTGTCTTCAGCAAAAACCAACTTCGCTAATTTCGTATTGGTTGCACTAAATCCATTAATATATTGGTTTTGCGAAAGATCAGCAACGGCCAACTCACTATCGTGTAATACCAATGTAGATAATTCTGTTAGATGCTCAATACCGACAAGAGAAGTAATATTATAGTCACAAGTTAAATGTTCAATTTCTGCTATTTCATTACCAGCTTCTAGCACACAGGCCTGAAATTTAGCATCTTCGAATGCGATGCTCATCACCAACGTGTGATATTTCCAATAAGCAACACACAGCAAACCAACCACGACTCCTGCAACGACAATTCCCGTCGATTTTTTCAATGCACTCATAGAACGATACCAAACATAAAGGTTAAATGAACAAAAAGAACTCAAACAGGCGCATATTATCGTAAACACCCTACTGCCGCAAAGATATCGCTATGAAATATAATAAAAAACCGTCCCCGTTACTTAGTCTTCAGATCATACTCTTCAAATCATGCTGCTCAATTTACGAATAGTCACATTAACATTAGACAAAGCTAATATATAAACATATAGTGCTATATAACACAGGAACAAAATTTCCTCGTAATTCGACTACCGTGTATTGGAGAAGCAAATGACTAAGATTGTAATCGTTGGTGGTGTTGCAGGTGGCGCTTCGGCCGCAGCACGTGCACGACGTTTAAGTGAAGACGCTCAAATCATCATGTTTGAACGCGGTCCATTCGTCTCGTTCGCTAACTGTGGCCTGCCTTATCATATCGGTGGTGATATTCAAGAACGCAGTAAATTGCTTCTCCAAACACCAGAAAGTTTCCTAGCTCGCTTTAACGTTGATGTGCGAGTAATGAATGAAGTCGTCGCAATTGATCGTCAAACCAAAAACGTCACCGTTCGCAACCTACTGGATGGCACGCAATATCAAGAGCAATACGACTTCTTATTGCTAAGCCCGGGGGCCGGCGCTATCGTCCCGCCTATTGCAGGTATTGATAACCCCCTCACCCATTCGCTGCGAAACATTCCAGATATGGATCGCATCATCAACACGCTGAAAAGCAAACCGATTAAACACGCGACCGTAGTGGGTGGTGGTTTTATTGGTTTAGAAATGATGGAAGCGTTCCATCAACTTGGTATTAAGACCACATTGCTTGAAATGGCCGACCAAGTCATGACACCAATGGACAAAGAGATGGCAGGATTCGCTCATGCAGAGATCCGCGCTCATGATATCGACCTACGGCTTAACACTGCATTAAGTGCCGTGGAATATATCGAAACCCAAGATGGCAGTGAATTAAATCTAACGCTTAGTAATGATGAACAACTGATTACCGATATTCTGATCATGGCGATTGGTGTTCGACCAGAAACTAAATTGGCACAAGAGGCAGGCCTAGAAATTGGTGAGTTGGGCGGTATTTGGACCAATCCAAATATGCAAACCAGCGACCCTTCTATCTACGCTGTGGGCGATGCCATCGAAGAGCAAGACTTTGTTACTGGCAACCCAACACTTGTCCCACTTGCAGGCCCAGCAAACCGTCAAGGCCGTATGGCCGCTGATAACATGTTAGGTCGCAATGAGACCTATCAAGGTACACAGGGTACCGCGATTTGTAAGATCTTCGATTTAGCGGTGGCTTCTACCGGTAAGAACGAGAAGCAACTCAAGCGTGAAGGTATTGCCTACGAGAAAGTATTCGTTCATACCGCAAGCCATGCCAGCTACTACCCAGGGGCAGAAACGGTTTCATTTAAGCTTTTGTTTGAGCCAACCACTGGCAAAATCTTAGGCGCGCAAGCCGCTGGCAAAGATGGCGTGGATAAACGCATTGATATTATGGCCGTGGCACAACGTGCCGGCATGACAGTGGAACAGCTGCAACATTTAGAACTCACCTATGCACCGCCTTACGGCAGTGCCAAAGATGTTATTAACCAAGCGGCGTTTGTCGCCAATAACATCATCAAGGGTGATGCGACTCCGATTCATTTTGATCACATAGACTCGCTCAGTGACGATCAAATCCTACTTGATGTGCGTAATCCTGGCGAACGCGCCAACGGCAACCACATCGCAGGTGACATCAACATTCCTGTAGACCAATTGCGCGGGCGTATGAATGAATTACCAAAGGATAAGGAGATCGTGATTTACTGCCAAGTTGGGTTACGTGGTAACGTCGCCTATCGCCAACTGGTTAACAATGGATACAAGGCACGTAACCTCATCGGCGGTTTCCGCACCTATCAATTTGCTAAAGCTTAATAGTCAAAAGAAGTTTAATTCAGTATGACAATAAGAAAAGCCAGTGAACGCTGGCTTTTCTATACAAAGTAACGCTGTCGGTCCGTTCAGTAATAGCCCTACTCTTGCAGCAAAATACCACCTTGTTTCTCAAGCATCACTGATAAGTTATGAGCAGCAGAAATCAAACGAGCCTTATAAGATAATCCCTCACCAACAACCTGCATTTGATGGCTTTCATAATTGGCGATCTGTATCAAAAATGTGGTGCGAATCTGTTGTTCAGCGATATTGTCATTACGGGCAATAACAGAGATAACCTCACAACGGTCATCATCAGAGACCAGCAAGCCAGCCCGATGTACCGCGCTTTCTAAAACCGGTAAAAAGTACTTATCAGTCACTTTATCGTGACTCTTTTTGACCGAAAAACAATGCTGCGTAACATAATCACGTTGCTTGTTATTTAGGGCAGCCATTGTTTGACGAGTTAGATTAGAGCTAAATGAATAAGGCGCGAGCATACTTGTAAGAGCCTCAATCGACTCGGTATCCAAAGCCAAACTATTACGATAATCAATCAACTTCCAATTCGGCTTACTGATTATCTTTTCAACCTGTTCAAGATAGACCGATAGTCGATTCTGATTGACCGCTACCCACTCTGCCAATGTAATTTGTCCGCGAACATAGAAAATACCCTCAATCTGAGTCGCGTGTGTCCAGAAAACCATCGATAGCGCCATCTCTTTCGTTGACACTTGAGTATGACTCGATGTGTTATTCACCGCTAAATCCGTCGTCTTAGGCGCGTTTCCAGAGGTCGCTATGTTGATCTCCGTCGTTGCAGAAACTTGGCTATGGAGTGATTTGGCAATATTTGATAATGCATCCTGTCTGGCTAATTCCAGCGTCTCTCCAACCCCGACATCAGAGACCAATTTAGGATCGTTCTCTACATTAGTAAACCAACTAGGCAGTGATGAGCTTGGCAACGCGCTCACTGTTAAGGGCAATACCAACAAAGCCGAGCACAGTAAATTTGGCCATATTACTCGACTCACAATCTTAGAAATAAGGCGCATAGTACTGCCTTTTCGATTCGACTTTCTTAAGATAATCGCGCGTCTCTTTATAAGGAAAATCCTCCACCAGCGAATGATACACTTGCTGCGAAGACATTCGATTAACTGATTGCGCTAGCTTACTCAGAGATCCCGTACCACTAAAGTGTTTAGCCACAGCCCCCACTCCACCATTGTAAGCAGAAATTGCGACAAATGTACGCGTGCTTGGATCATCAATATCATTCAAATAACGCTGTTCGAGAATATTGAGATACGCACTACCAATCTCAATGTTATAGTCCGGCACAAACAACTCATCCGCGGATAGCACACGCTCTTGCCCTTGATGCACACGAGTCACATCTCTGCCTGCTGAATATGGCACGATTTGCATCAACCCATAAGCAGGAATATGCGATTGCGCCACAGGGTTAAAATGACTTTCAGTATGCATAATTGCAATAATCAAAGTCGGATCGACCTGCCATTTATGCGCTTGCTTTTTTATCTGCGGAATATACTGTAACGCTCGTTGCGATAACTTATCTTGGGGGAAACGCATTGTCACCATCGTCACCTTGCTCCCCTGCGCTTGACGATAAGCTGATTGTTGTTTCGTCGCGGTAATCACCGTTGAATCCAACTCACTAAACAACTTATTAGACGGCGTATTATTGCTAACAATTTGATTCAGCACCGGATCGCTTTTAATCGCACTTGATGATGTGGCCGCAAGTAAACGCTCGGTTTGCTGCACAACAATTGCATCAATCTGTGCTTGCGTTTTATCACCTAACACTTCGATCGTATAAGCACCCGATTCAAAATCGAGCGAGCGCCTTACTTTGTCTTCTTCCGAATAAGAAACCCAAGTCGTCGCAGAGCTCAATACTGGCGTATCCCATTGCTGACTAAAGCGTTTTTGCGCATTTAAAAAGCTATCACGATAAGCCAATTTCGCTTGTTCAAAGCGATCCACTTGTTGTGATTTTTGTTGATTAAAAGAGTCACTTAACGACTGCTTCTGATTAGCAAACTTAGCTTGCAGATCCTCAACTCCTGCAATCACGGTTTGGGCATAAAGCCCAACCACTAAAGAGCAGAATAGAAATGACTTCAACATCGATTCTCCTTGCAGCATCTAGTTAGCCAATGCCGCGTTAATTTCTGCGGCTAGTTCTTGATTGCTGAGGGTTGACGAAGATCTTGTCTCGTTAGCATCACTTAACTGAGCATCTAACATATTCTCTACATTAGGCTCTACCGAATCAGAAGGTAGTCCCATCAACACATAAAAGAAACCATCAGGCCCTTTTTGCGCTCGCAAGGTTGTCGCGCCTTTTAAGGCAACTTGCGCCATCGCATTGGTTTCTTCAGACGTGGCAGCTGTGCCACCACTAATCCCCGCAACACCTAAGGTTCCGGCCTTAGTTTGCATCACTTGAATCACTTCAGTAGCGATTTCTTTCGCAATCTGTTGCTGCGCATCTAAAATAGCTAGATTTCGCTGATGCGCCACTCCTCCACTGGTATTTTCGCTTACACCCAATGCCATATAAGCAAATCGCGCGTCATCGATGCTGCCGGCACAAATCCAATCCGGTGCGGCGACTTTCCCATCACCGAAAAAGGTACAACCGATACTCGTCAAAGGGTCCACTTGTGTCTGTTGCGGTGTCGATTGACAGCCAGAAACACCCGCCACGAACAAAAGTAAAAGTGCATTTTTCATCATTATTTATCCTTAAAAATCATCGTCGCTAAAATCGGGGGTGTTAAGTAACGTAGAACTGTTCGTTGCTGTTTTCTTCGTGACTGGAACAACCGATGATGTGGTTGCTTTTTTAGCGGAAGAATTGGTATCAGGTTTCACTGCGATCTCTGTTTTTGACGCTTGAAGATTGCTTTCCAAACCCGCTCGATCCGCCGCTTTAAGATTGTTTTCTCGGTTAGCGGTCGCACCAGCATCAAATGCCGAATATTCAATCGCTAGCGCTTCGCTTGCGGCTGTAGCCGAAATACCATAAGCAACAACGTAGATTTTTTGCTGTGAGATTGGATGAGTCACAGTGCGAGAAAACAACTTAGATAATCCATTAATATGACGATTTTCAACAGATTGACGCGTTGCTTCAGAAAAACTGGTAGCCACTTCCGTATGATCCTTACTACCAATATCACCAGAGCGAGTTTGCATCGCAATCGCCGCTTGTTTTTGCGTTTCGATATCAGCATACAGCGCAACTGCCGCTTCTTTTTTTGCCATTGCATCGGCGATACCGCGATTCTTGCGCACCATAGAAGACGAGCCTTCTACTGGCATACCATAAGCACCAATAAACCAACGCTCACCCGTTTGATCAACAAATTGGCGTGGGCCAACCATCGTGGCAACCTCTTGTTTCTTAAGCCAATCATGAACTGAGAGTCCATTCTTTGGCTTAAGCGGCAACATCTCACCAGTGATAATTGATTTGGCGGCCTTTTCTAACTTAGGACTCCATACCATTAAAGTGGCAACTTCATACACTTCGCTTTCCGCGTTCCATGACTCAGCTTGCACCAACACACTCGCCCCCAGAATTGGGGCCTGTGCTAGTGTCTCGACCATGCTGGTTGATTCCAGTTTAATCTCGCCTTTCAGCTTAGCCGCTTCTTGCTCTAGCCTTTCCAATTCACCACTGGCATCTGCATAACGCTGTTTTACTTTTTCATACTTTTTGCGCTTAGACTCTTCAATCATTCCCGCATCATAATCACTATCGATTCGCTTAATGACCGCATCCCAAGTTGCCTCTGCACGATCTTCTATCGTGATACCTGCTAACTTGTCAGCTTCAGCCTGATCCAATTCAGCTATGATCTTCACCAACTCACGCTTTTGTGCACTGAGTTTCTTCTCTGCACGCGTATATTTTTCATTGAGTTCAGCATGAACATCCGTACCCGGAGCCGTAAGCATATCCACCGCTGACATCGTGGTGCGCATGTACTCCACCATTTCAGCTTTCGCACTCATCGTGGCGATCATGGCGTATTGCGAACGCTTGGTAACAAAACTATCGTCATAACTTGGGTCTTCTGAATCAAATTGCTGCATATTCACGACGAACAAACGCTTCTTATCGGCATCCCACCCTTGCTGCCAGTTCTTCTGATCCATGTAATCGAAAATTTGCTGTTCAGCAGAGATGTACTCAACGATTTCTTGTTGCTCAAAAGGTTGTTGAGCTGCCGCTTGTTGCGCGTCAACACCCGCTGTGGATACCGGAGTTCCAGCGGCAGGCACTTCCGTGGTCGTAACAGCTTGTGTATTGCTCGTTGGGATAAAATCTTCGGCGAATGCTTGCCCAGAAAGAACCAAAGAAATAGAGAGTGCCAATGGCGTAATGATATTTTTCATGACTTAACCTTTAATTTGTTTAATTTCCCATGCCGTCAACTCGGTACTTTGAGCGACATAACGCATGAGGATTTGAATGGCTTGAGCTTGCGCTGGAGAGCTTGGTTCTAGTGCTTTAAATAGAGAGACCCACGCACTTAAACTTGCCTCGCTATGGATGAAATATTGCTTCGCCGCATATACTGCTTCATCTGGGTTTATTGCTCGGAATAGGCTCGACAATAACTTCCAACTTTGTGTATGGTGCGGATCAGCGTTAAGAGACAACGACAGCTTTTGTTCGATAAGCTCCGGGTTAACCCCTTGCTTAAACAGGCTGTTCGCTTGTTGATAGAAGGTATCTGCAGCCAATTTATTCGTCGATAACACATTGGCATAGAGTATTCCTTGATAAGACTTTACGGCCGCAAGAACCCCGTTGATATCGTAACTATCACGCATCTGTTCAATCTGGTTGGGCGCCTGCCAAGTACGAGAATTAGAGGCAGAAAGCAGCTCGAACAGTTGATACAGTACCGAAAACTCCGACGGCTCAGAAAAAACGGTCATCAATTGTGAGTATTGGTGCTGCTGCAACATAGCCACTAATAGCTCTCCCGCTTTCTGCTCTACTTGCGCTGCAGAAAACAGTGTTGGTTGACTGACAAAGCTGTTGATTGCCACCGCTCGTACCTGTCGTTTGATGCAATTCGGTAAACGAACATCAGCCACCTTTTGATGGCGAATGTTTACAGAAGAAACCTCAGCACGAATCAACGCTTGCTCCGCTAGGCGAGCCAGTGTTGATGGCGCAACCACATGAGGTGCTATACGCACAGTTCGCGTTTGTACTTCTTCAGCAAGTTGAGCATAAAATGCGGCTTCAGCGATCTTTCCTTGCGCGGTTCCAGCATGCTTTGATTCATCCGAACACTGTGCTTGAGTAATAATGAATAGATAGCCATTTTGCTCATAGCGGCCAACCGGTTTCTCAGCTAAGTGTTGCTGATAAATAGCTGGCAAATCCAAAGCCTGAGCAGGCAATGCTATTCCGCCTGTAAGTGATACTACCCATGTAAAATTGAGCAATACCCCTCTTAGCCAGTTCGCTGTTTGCCATAAATCTTTCACCAAAATACAGCGCCGAGCCAAATAAAACGCGGTGCCACACCGCTGAACCAATAACAGCACCACCAATTTCAATCTCATCATCCTTGTCTACCTTATTTCAAAGTTCGCCAACTGATTATCGACTGACTTCAGGTGCGGGCGACGTCCTTTGCCTTCTAGCTTGAATGTTTGATACAGCTCATCT
The DNA here is from genome assembly GCF_040869025.1 of Vibrio scophthalmi. NCBI lineage: Bacteria > Pseudomonadati > Pseudomonadota > Gammaproteobacteria > Vibrionales > Vibrionaceae > Vibrio > Vibrio scophthalmi. The sequence goes on from NZ_CP134271.1 coordinate 52,717, forward strand.
AAGCCCTGATCAAATGCCTGAGAAAGCGAGCCAGAGAAGCGATAATTCAACATCATCGTTTTCTCGGTCTTATCCCATTGCCAATTTTCTACCGAACCATTGGTTGAGTTTTCCAAGACATGTTTAAAAATGGCAACATCATTTCGATTCGCATTTTTTATATAGATGGGATACACCACCCCACGCTCTGCATGGGTAGCCAAAGACTGAATTACTTCTAAGCCCAGCTTGGCTGAAATCTGCTTGTATGCCTGATGTTCAGATACTTGCTTTGCCCGTGATGCTGGTTCTACATAGATACGAGATTTGATGGGCTTATTCACCACGGTCAAAATGATCGCGCCACTGGCATTATCCACCAACTGGATGTTGACCGCGGTTTCAAAACCCTGACTGCCTTTATGATCTTCCACGGCTCGTTGAGATTGCTCCAACTTAAAAGTATGCGTAGCTGAGGATTGCTCCTGGTTAAACGCAAATCCGAGTTTCTCTAATTCATCCGTCAGCCACTCTTTTTTATCCGGATTATTAGCTGAAACCGAAAACTGCGCATGGCCAAAAATATCTAAGTAGAAGTTGGCATCATTGAGCAGTTGTCCTTGATTGACATCGGCTACGACAATCACGTAGTACTGACCGCGCTCAATATCTTCGTCAAGTATCTCGTAGTGGCTGACATAGCCTTGAGTCTTAGTCGAAATCGCCATGGCAACCGCTTCATTAAACTGACCAGACTTACCACTGATCATCACACCTTGCGCCTGCTGCACGGCATTTTTGATCGCGTCTTGCACCGCCAATTCCCGAGCCACAGACTCACCCTTTTTCATTGGTGCAAGACCTTTAGCTTCAACGGATGACGATGCATCACCACTAAATTCAGCCACGGTAACCGTACTTGTTTGACTCGCAAACGAATTAACCGCATCGGTGGTCGTTGAGCGCAGGGCCGATACTTTCGCAACATCACGCTCTGTCACCACCAAAGCAACAAAGTGTTCACCATCATACTGACCGCTTTTTAGCATTTTAACGGCCGACAAATTGCCCTTAAACGCATGGCTGACGACATCAACAAATCGTTCTTTCGAGAACTCTTGCTCATTGACGCCATCGCTTACCGTCACATACTCCATAGAAACTTCTGTCGAGCCTGACGTTTCTACCCCGTTAATCATTTCATTAAGTTGACGCAATGCATCTAGCCGAGCTTGCTCTTTGCCTTTACTCTCACTTGAATGGTTTGATGTGCCCATCGCCACTACATAATAGCCATCTAAAGCATTGACGCCCGAACGCGTGCCACCTTGACCAAGCATAGAGAAGACATCATCCATGGGATCGGCCGCTGCAATAGCGGCGTGAAAACCACTACATAAAATGGCAACCGATAACGTTAAAGTGCGTAAAATTCGCCAAACCATTACAGCGCCCAGTCCTCAGGTGTCCCAACAGAAACGGCATAAACCTTGTTGCGTTTTAGGTACTCTTTACCCATCGCTTCAATCTGTTTTTTAACTTGTTGCGCATCAACGTCATCTTCTTTCCATGTAAACATGACACCAGAACCACTCTCTGATTTTGGCGTGACTTCACCCGAAGCAATTGGAATATCTAAACCATCATCACTAAGAAAAAGGACCACCGCTTGCTTAGTCGCAAATCCCTGATTAATCCCCGAGTTGATGGCAAAACGGCCATTACGATAGTTAGTCACTCGGCCACCCACCGGATAGTAATCCATAGTGCGGTTTACCAGCACTTGAATGCTCTTTTGTGCGGCTTCTTTATAGGCTTCTTGCAGCTCGTTGTGGTCACGGAAGTCAAAGCCACCTAAAAACTTGTATTTACTATTAATATCGCCCATCGCAAAGAAACGCTTAGCCCTGAGGGATCCCCTCATAATTTCCCCAAAGCACAACCATGTTTGAATAGATTTTGAGCAAGCAGGGTTGCAGCCGCGAGCAAGTCTTCCCTCGTTATTGTGTAGCCAGAATGCCGCAAAACTTCCATCCCTAAGCGCACTGTTGAGAGTACATTTCGATTTTTGACAGTGTTAGCTTGGAAGTGCTTATCCCAACCTTGTTTCTGACCATGAACTCCAGCAAGCCAAAATGTCAGTTGAAGCATTAGGGCGATTAGCAGCATGATATCAAAGCGCTCTGAGCTGCTAGTTCGGCTATGACGGAGGCCTAAACCGTAGGCTGGGCTTTTCAAGTCTCGGAAGGTTTCTTCAATTTGCATACGCTTCGAGTAGAGCCTAACAAGTTGCTTTGGTGTTCGGATTTCAACGGGCAAGTTAGTCGCTAAAACCCATGGTTCTTTTGTCGAAGCGGAGTAGATTTTAGGTGACGGATGATGACAATTAGTCCGTGTCGAACGCTGATTTTTTCGGCCTTTAGGACGTGATTTATACAGTGCAATTTGACATGAAATTGGGTTGCTCTTAGTCAACCTCTTATAGCCTAAAGTCTTTGAGCGACTTGAGGATATGCTATGTAAGTTGCTGATAGGTTGCCAGTTTTCCGCACCTAAATCTGCATATTGCACTTTCCCTCTGACTCGACTTAACCAGTACCAACCTAGCTTTTCAACGGATTTATACCATGGCACTTTAAAGCCAGCATCACTGACAATGAGCGGTGTAGTGTTACTCGGTAGAATGCTTGCAAGGTCGGCTAGAAATTGGTCATGAGCCTTCTTTGAACATTGCTCTGAAAGCGGAAAGGCTTTCTCATAAAGAGTAATAGAACGACCATGTAGTGCCACCGAAGCCCGCAATACCATAAGCCGTTTTTGCTCACGAATATCAGACCAGTCAACAAGAACAATGGGCATCGAATTACCTGAACAGATAAAGCTGGCATGCCAACGGTATACAGCGAGTCGCTCTTTGTGCAAGTGACGATTACCTAACAATCTGTCGATTCGTTTGATGTTATGTTTTGTTCTGGCTTTCGTTGGCAGGTTACGACCAAGTTCGGTAAGAGTGAGCGTTTTACATTCAAGTAATGCGTGGCAAGCCAGCGTTAAACTGTTGAGTCGTTTTAAGTGCAATTCAGGGCAGAATTGGTAAAGAGAGTCGTGTAAAATATCGAGTTCGCACATCTTGTTGTCTGGTTATTGATTTTTCTCAGAACCATTTGATCACATGACAAGATGTGCATCTACCTTAAATTTATGATTTTTATCAAAATCATTAGGGGATTCCTCAGCGCTTAGCCGGCATGTTGTGGCGAATAGGCTCAAATGAGTGAACGATTTGCCCGGTGGTCGGATTAACAACTTTGGTAGTCACTAAGCTGCGAAAAATAATTTCAAAATGATCGTCTTTCTGCTTAATCACTGAGCCTAATGAAATTGAGGACTCCAGTACAAAATCCGGATTCAACTGCTCACCAATCGCGATTGAACCTTCTTCAACTGTATTTTCCGCTTGGAATGCTACTTCGTAATTACACGCATCACAGTTGCGAGTAAGCACCTCATAGCGTTTGGTACGGGCGAGTTCGTTTTCTAGCAACTTGGCGATAATGCCCTGATCGATATTGGTTTTACGCGCATTCTTCTCAAACTGAACATTGTCAACGTAAGCAGCAATGGTCATCTTGCTGAACGCTTTCACATCATAGTTACTTGGCAGTTCAATGTTGTCTGACTCATAAAGCGCTTCTTTGTTAACTTTATTAATTTGAGAGTTAGCATCAACATCCGCCTCAGAGTTGATTTTAAGACTTGTTGACTGGCAACCGACGAGCAGAAGCGACGCAAAAAGCGCAGAGAATTTTAATTTCACGATAATAGTTCCGAACAAATAGAGACAAGCAGGCACATCAGAATTGATGTAATAACACTTGGAGATTTAGATCAAAAAAGCCAGCCCTAAGGCTGGCTATTGAAACGCTTATTGAGCGTTCGTAAGTGCAGAAAGCTGCTTAGCAGTTTGGTACGCCGAGATAACAGAATCATTCATAAACATAATCTGCTCGCCAGTCAGTTCGTAAAGAGATTGCTCTTGCATAATGTCTTTAAAACCAAGGCCGCTATTTGAATCCGTCACTAGACCTAATAGCTTTTCTTCATCAAATTTAGACGCAGCAGAAAGCGCAGCTTTAGATGCATCACCTAAACCCGCCAGAACACTTTCAAAAGCAGAAGATTCGACATACTGTTTAACCTTTGCTTTGCTTTCATCATCAAGTTGATTAAACGCAGCTTCACGCTCTTCTTCGGACATATTTTGCGTATAAGCTAAGAACTGCTTAACTTCTGGCTGGTTTTCCGCAGACTTGATGTAGTCTTCGTACATAGGCTTCGCAATTAAGAATGCAGTATTCACCGTTGTACGAACAAGTTCACCTTCCTTGATTTTTGAAAACTGGTATTCGTCGGTCGCACGCACAGAGAGTTCGTTACCCACAACGAGCTGTTGATCGTAATCAACACTTGCGTTATCGCTAAACGCTGAACAACCAAACATCATTGATGAAGCCAATACTACTGCTACTACATTCTTCTTAAAATTCATTACTGTTACTCGTCGTTAGTTATTTCATTTTGTGATTTAACATACAGGCGAATGCCGTACTGTTTGCAGTAAAACTATACAGTACGACATACCGATGTAAAGCCACAATCTTAACCTTGAGATGAGAATGAATATAAACTATTGATTTAAGTAAAAATAAAATTACAATTTTTTTGAATTGATAGCACACAAAACAACATCATTAGTGAGAATCTCTCACAACGTGATCTTACAAAAACGTTAACTAGCTATCACCTAGACCAAATCTTCGAGTCTAAACTCTAACTTTGAGTGTATGATTTTTGTGCAATCGCACACTTAAAAGTTTAAAGCGTTCAAATTTTAGAATGAGTAAAGGCCGAAATGACGCAAGGTGAAAGGAAGCAAGTCATGCTTGATGATAAACATCGTTATGAGGAATATGCCGCGATCATATCCGCGCTGCCTGATTTGGTTTTTATTTTGACGGAATCTGGCTTATATGCAGATATTCTTGGCGGGGACAATACCGAAATGTATCACGATGGTTTATCGCTGGTCGGTAAGAATTTGCGTGATGTCTTATCCCCCACCAACGCTAACTGGTTCCTGGAAAGAATTGATGAAACGCTAACCAAAGACACTCTGATGTGTTTTGAATATTCGCTGGCAGGGAATGATGTGGATTGTTTAGACGTGAACTCCGGCCCCGCTGGATCATTAAGGTTTGAAGGCCGAGTGAACCCATTAAAATCACTCTATCACGGTGAAAGGGCGGTTGTTTGGGTTGCTCGTAATATCACCGTTCGCCATGAACTGGCCCAACAGCTCACTTACTATGCTGAGATGGATCACCTGACCGGAGTCTATAACCGTAGGAAACTATACGAGTTTTTTTCCGATGCTTTAGCGCACTTTCACCAGTCACAACAACATTACTGCTTCTTGCTGGTCGATATCGATGAATTCAAGAAAATAAACGATATTTACGGTCATCAAACCGGTGATGATGCGATTCGTCAAACCACAAAGAAATGCCAGTCGATACTTAGTGAAGGAGATATTATCGCACGTTTAGGTGGGGATGAATTAGGCATTATTCATCGATGTAATGATGAGCTCTCTTGTGTTGATTTAGCACGCAAGCTCAACCAAGCTGTTGCCACTCTTTATATCAATAAGGATGTCCCTAACTACCCTCTCAGTCTAAGTGTCGGGATCACCCATTTCAAAAAAGAAGATAACGATATCGAAGCTATCTACCACCGAGCCGATCTCGCCTTATACGAATCAAAAAACAATGGTAAGCGCCAATACACGATAAAGTAAAACCTTTATCATTAGACACGACACTCGCTCACTTCATACTGCTCACTCGTTCAAGCATTTACCGATATTGTTAATATCTGGTGCTTAAAATCACGTGTATACATACTGCTACGTTGTATTGCTCTAAAACGCAGATAAAACAAAGCCCGCAAATAAATGCAGGCTTTGTATTGCACACGTAATATTAATTCTTGACGGAATTTATGAAACGTTCGGCGCTAGCAAAAAGGATGTCGCACTGTTTTTTTTGTTTGTTGTACTCGGCAGTGCCTACCGCTAACGATTCAAGGATTTCCTTTGCTTGATTATATTCACCAACCATATTGGTGAATCGCTCTTCAAAATCACTTTTACGCATCTTTTTGACGTTTTTTCTTACCGGTTTTTTCATAACTTCCTCTTACCATCAAAGATCCAAACGTTCTTTCTGCTCTCTTTCCAACAGAATATCTTCGATTCTTCGCCTTACTTGATGGATATTATTTGACTTGTCATCTTTAGCCTCACTCGTACCTTTGCTCGGCTTAGTCGTTGGAGTTTTCTTTTTCAAAGTTAGATATCCATTTCAGTTTCAATATAAAAAGCTCTCAACCTTAAGCCTCGTGAGTTCGACACCACTGTAGCGAGTTACTCAAATTGAATAACCAACTCAAATACTGACATTCACTCTGGATAAGAAATGACGCTTTAATACATCGCTCACAAGCGAATGTATTGCATTAGATAAGTATACTTGCCGGTTCATCGTGGATGGTTTTAAGTAATCAGCGGCTACAAACGTAAACACCTTGTCACACCAAAATTAAACCATCCCGCGACTATCGATTAAGCGAGAGTAACATTTGCAGCTGTGAGCCTTACCGCCCTGACTTCCAGCCAACGTTTAACACTGTCTGTAGCAATAGCATTGAAATAGATAACAATATCAGCGCAACTAGTGATTGCTACGGCGCTACATATTTCGTTTCGTCAACCATTTAACTAAGCCTATCGTCTGATATGACCGATACCTCGATAACATGGCAATTTAATATTCGAAACAACTAAATCGGGAATGAAGAAAACCATCTCAGGGCAAAGATGACGGAGTGATTAGAGACAAAACAGCTAGTTTATCGAACTAAACATTTCATCAATCGCTAAGCTACGTAAGCTGAGGCCACTATACACCTGACATGCAGAATAGATAGCTATTTCGATTGAAATTTACAACACCCTTTAAAACAAACACTTAAATTGTCCATTTTTGGCTGATATCGCCTAACGGGTGAAATTTACACCATAAACGCAGTACTCAAAACGTAATCATCCCTTAAGGCACAAAGCCATTACGTTCGATTTGATGATGGATCATGAGGCCAGTGCTCACTATGCAACCACACCGAGAGCCACTACTGAGTCAATAACATCACTCATTCAGAAACTTATGGATTTTTGCAACAATCTCATGATATCTAAGGCAGAATCTTTACTATTTACCTCATAAAGATCGAACTCTAATCTTATGTCGCTAAAACTACAGAATATTTCATGACGCTCAAAGAAATCCTTCAAATTCGTAATGTACGCTACTTCTTAATGTTTCGAAGCAGCTACTTTGCGCGCTTTTACTACCCTATATTCACACTACTCTATTTAGATTACGGCCTAACCCTTTCCCAATTTGCCATGCTCAACGTGGTTTGGGCTGCCACCATTGTGCTTGCTGAAGTTCCATCGGGCGCGTTTGCTGATACCTTAGGGCGTAAAAAGCTTGTGGTGTTGTCATCGATTGTCATGTTTATTGAAATCGCCATGATTGCCGTGGTACCCATTGGTAACCCGACTTTGGTATTCAACGTATTTTTGATTAACCGAATCTTAAGTGGCTTAGCAACAGCGTTAGCAAGCGGTGCCGATGAAGCCTTAGCTTACGACACCCTAAAAGATCAGGGCAAAGAAGAACTGTGGCCGCGCGTATTACAGATTCAGCTTCGCATTGCCTCAAGTGTTGGGATTTTTGTCACGCTGTTGGGCGCTGCCATGTATGACGTTAACTTCATGAGCGGTGTTTACCATTTTCTTGGGTTAGCTGAACCGCAAAGCACCCAAGACATCATGCGCATCCCTGTTTATGCTACCTTAATTGTTGCGATGATCGCCATTTATGCCGCGACAAACATGAGAGAAGCGAAAAAAACACTACCGGCTAATAACACTAAAATGGCCACAACCATCGCCAGCCTAAAACTCACAGGAATAACGGGAAAATGGGTGCTTTCGACACCTTACGTACTGTTCATATTGCTCTATTACAGCTTGTTCGAACACACATCGCGCATGTTTTTAACCATGAACAGCCAATACTATCGCGCCATTGATATCCCGATTATCTATTTCGGTTTAATCGGCGCAGGGATAAGTTTGCTCAAAATTCTCCTGGCAGGACAAAGCCGTCGATTGGCTGAAAATATGGCACCAAAAAAATTCTTTGTTGTGATGGGTTTAGCGACAATGGCGACCTATTATTGGATTAGTCTCGGCTGGTCAATTTATGGGGTAATACCGGCGCTGATCCTGATCTTTATTATTATGACGATGAACATTTTCATCAGCTATCACCTTAATAAAAAGACCGAATCACACAACAGAGCAACCGTTTTAAGCTTTAAGGGTTTGATGTTTAACCTAGGTTACGGCTCTATCGGGATCTTATATGCCTACTACTACAAATTGATCTCTGAGAACTACACTGAGCAACAAATAGAGCAACATCTCGACTTCTTAGCCTCACTGTCGTCATTCTTCTACTATTTTACCCTGCTGTTCATTGCCATCAGCGCTGTGTTCTATTTTCAAAATAAAAAGAAAGCGATTTTTTAGACGCCGCGCATCTGCGGCTCGTGCTTGTCGCGCACTCTTGACCATCGTTAAGAGTGCTCGACAAGCACGAAAGACATATCAGTAAGGCAATGATGGCCGATTCAGCAAAGAGAAGCTGAATCGTAAGTGGACAAAAGCGCGTTAGAGTTGACGCTCAAAGTCGACCGTTTCTGATAAGCTGAGTTTGGGCAAATAATAAAGCAGATGAGCCCAACTCGGGCGTGACTATCAAGTCGGTGGCAATTCAATTGTCAGATCAAATCTGAGCCAGTACAAGTTAGGCTTTCAAGGAGCAACCGTTTAATCGACGGTTTAATCGCGTTTAAGGCCTCTCTGTATTTCTTTCCTTGGAATTCATTAAGTTGTTGTAGCTTTCCTACTTGTGAACTCACGGAACTGAATACTCTCAGGTAATCTTCATATGTGCAGTGGTCATCAGTAAATAAGGTGCTGAGATTATGAACAGCACATCTCACTTTTTTCTTCTCTTCTTTACCAAAGCTAGGACGGTTTCCATTAACCCCGACTCTATGCACGGTCTGGTGTGTACCATTACCTAAGACTTCATGTTTACTTTTATTTGGTTCGACACCGTAATGACGAAGCATTCCATAAATCGAGGCAATCACATCACTAATTTCTTGTTTGGTCATATAAGATTTAGAAGATACTGTAATATCATCAACATATCTGGTGTAGGTAAGTTTTGTCTTAATAAGGCGTGAAACAAGAACTGATTCTTTCTCCCACATTACCAGATTGGCGATGTAGCTACTGCAAACCCCGCCTTGCGGTACACTACCGTTTAAAGTCACTAGATTTGTTAATATTTTTGCCACCTCTTGAGGAAAGTGGAACAGACGCATAAACATTTTTTCGACTTGATCGGCTTTAATCGTAGGAAAGAAATTAGAAATATCTTCACAAATCACAATCTTACTCTTTGTATGATTTCTAACGTTCGTTATGTAGGAACGCCCACTGATTGAACCTTGTATATATTGAGGATATATGACTTTTTTGAATATTTGGTGCTGAAGTTTTCGGTGAACGGATTTTAAGGCTCTATAAGCATCATAGGTGACGCGTTGACCACCTGACTTCTTTTGCTCAACTTTGGCCACACGATAAAAATCAGATGCGTTATTTGCCAAATACTGAACTCTGCTTAACGGAAGTTGTAGTAAACGAGCGAGAGCATTGACGCTGCCGATCGATTTTAATTTGTATTCAGGAGTCAGAGTCATCAATCAATTGATACATAAGTTTTTCTATCTTTGTAGTTAACTCATCACTCATAGGTAAATCTTGATCTTGAGAAGCAAGAAACATAAAGACAGGTGTGGGAATGTCTAGTGCTGAGCACAAATCTTCAATAAGACTTAAGTTTGGCTCTCTCTTTCCCTGTTCTAAAAGAGTTATATAAGATGCGCTTTTACCAATCTTATCAGCCAAGTCTTTCTTGGATAATTTTCTGTGCTTACGGCACTTTTCTAAGGTATTTGAAAATTTCATAATAAAAAAATTAATGGTCTACTTTACGAATTGATGATTGAGAATATTTTTTCAACAAGCTCTGCTCCTTTGTTGATCACACCTAGTAACACTCCAAACGTTTCCAATATCTGACGTTTCGTTGTTTTAGAAGGTGCTTTCCCTTCAAGTTCTGCATTGATCTGGCTAAGTAAATTCTCGACCTTAAGTTTCGTACTGCTATCTATATCATCATGTTTCTCACGTAAAATTAATTCTAGTACTTCACGTGAGTTCTTTAAAATTTGAGTATTCATAAAACAACCTTCTTATTCGATGTTGGGAAAATCCCCTCCAAAAAATTTACCGAACCGAATAAAATGATATAGATAGCGCAAACCACAATCTTTAGAACAATTTATTGTTCTCCCCTCCATTTTAACTAATATTTAGCCTGTTAGCTTCATGCTGCTAAACATAGTTACGATTTATCAGTACGATTCTAGGTAATTGCTTCATGCGTGTTACGTGCATATCTGCGCTTACTTACAAGCCCTATTGATTAGTACGTTTGAGGTGTGGGTGACATAGATTATCACTAAGATAATCGGCATTACTGCCAGTTACGATTCGAAAAAGGTCATTATTTTAAAGAACATCAGGACGAAACATCCTGTGAATTGAATTATCACTCAAACGTGACAAATAGTCAATAGTTTACAAATAGTCAATTAATTGATGTGTATGGCCGTTGTTCAAATAGCGCTTATGGGGAGGTTATGTGCATAAATTCAGGTAGGGAAAATACACATAAACAGAATGTGAATCCGTTTTTGTTCTAGCTCACTTTGGGGCAAAAACGAGTCAGCCAACAACTAACATACTTAGTTTTTATTCATTAGATTCCCGCCTTCGCGGGAATGACGTAAGGGCAGAGTTTCTTGCCTCTAGATGAATGGTCTCTGTAGACATTAGATCTCACAACACCACTCGGTCATTCCCTTGGAAAAGGGAATCTCGCTTTTGCTTTTATTGTGTTCAAAATGAACGCTAGATTTAAACGAATATAAAAAGAGATTCCCGCCTGTGCGGGAACGGACTGATGTGGAAACAAAACGAGAATAGCGAGGTTGGGCTTCTTAGACTCGCGCTTCTTTATACGCTCACTCGACAAAATCCCACTTCGCTACTGCCGCTAAGTAGTTATCGATATCGTGATCTTCTACCAGATCGATACCCTCCTCCAATAACGCAGACACGGCGCCATCGACATAATCGATAAACTTAAACCACAAACCGGCTTCTTGGTGAACCTGCTGCTCGGACGAAATGTATAGATAACTACCGATATGGCTATACCCCATCAAACGAGCGGGCGCTCGAGTGACAATGTCGTTGTTGTTATGAAAGCGAAAGTAGCGCGATTTGCATTCGGAATTGAAAATACGTGCAGTTTCTCGGGTAACTGCACGTGGTTGACCAAAGGTATAAACGCTGGTGAAGGGTTTATCTTCATGTACTAATTTAGCGGCGGCAATCGTCGCCATCGCGCCCCCTAAACTGTGACCAGTCATAAACAGTGGCCGTGGTTTATGTTGCTGTAAGTAACGAAATCGCTCATTCAGCGACGGCCATACATCTTCTAACGATTGCCAAAAGCCACGATGGAATGCGCCAAACAGATCGTTGGTTGCAAACGCGTTGAGGTTATCTAACCAATCGGCCAATTCATCAGTGCCTCGAAAAGTAATGCACAGATAATCTTGATGCTCTATCACCGCCGCTTGTGCACTGTTGCAGCTCACACCAAACACACTCACAAATCCTTTGTCGTCTTCTTTCAAGTTGGCCAGAATGCGTTCTTCATCTGGCGAGGAGTTGTGTTCAGAGTCACTGACGTAGACTTCTTTGGCTAACCGCGCCATCCAATAGGCATTGCCAGCATCTAAACCCGTTTTATACGGTGAGACAGCTTTAACAGTTTGCTTGTCGTGAGCGTGTGGCTGATATGGTGAAATTTCAACGGCTGTGTGATCGCGTGTTGGCATATTGCTTCCTCTACTCTGTTTTGCCTTGTTAATTTCATCTTGGGCAAAGGCGTCATAGAGGTGAATGGTTGAGCGAGGATTTACCGACCTAAATGAGTCGTTATGAGAGGCACTATTTTAAATGCCATGCTTTTGTTACGCGCATTTGTCTCATGCGCTAAGTCGATTTCACATTGCATTCAATTTTGTGCCGGTAAAAAAACAAAAGCCAGCGGTTTAAGGCTGGCTTCTCAATTTGGTATCGGTGCGCTTTTATTAGCGTTTTACACAAGCAAAGAAAGCGTTACCGGATTGACCATCCCACGGCAAGATCTTCTCGTAGTCGTGCTCAAAAATATGCACTTCAAAATACGGTTCAAGCAAAGCGCTTAACTCTTCGTAGTTGACGGCGACCATTGGGTGTTCGTCGTTCCACAATTGCTTTTCCAGATCGGTGTGTTTTTCAATGCTTAGCGTGAGGAACTGCTGTTCACCTTCACCGCTGTATTTCCAGCCTGAGCTAAAAATGAATTCACTTTCATCATGCATCGCACTATGACGCACAAATGAACGGTTATCGATCTTGTTGCGGTTAACCGAGTTAAAACAGAACATGCCACCTTCTGCCAATGCCGCATGCGCATGGGCAATGCACTGCTTTAAGTTTTCGATGCCATCACTATAGTGGATCGAGTATAAGAAGCAGGTAATCAGGTCCAGCGGTTGTTCTACCGTAAAATTACACATGTTGTGCAACATGAACTCTGCTTCAGGACAGCGAATTTTTGCCAAATCGAGCATTGGTTGATTCAAATCCAAACCGCTACTTTGGTAGCCAAAATCAAGGAAATGTCGAATATGTGGGCCAGTGCCACATGCCAAATCGAGATGTTGTTTACCTTCGTTACCAAACAGTTGGTGCAGTCGACGTACATAGCGGCTTTGCGCTTGGTAATCGATGTCAGCACACATCAAATCGTAGTAACCAGAAAGGTCGGTATAAAGGGCGTTTGAAGGAATAGTACCCAATGTCAGATGCTCAAATAAAATTCGGTGGCGCATCCTATATCAAATCTTCCGTTTTACGAAGAAAAATCATCCATTTTGACATGTCAGCCGATCACACGCGATACGAGCATCTGCTCAAACAAGCGGCTTATGCCAATCACATCAGCGATCTCACCATCAAGATCGACTCCTCCACTACTGAAATTTTTTATCAATTTCTATCGATGAAATACCACTGCTTTTAGTGCACAAATAAACAACAGTAATGGCGATTTCTTCCCCATTCAACATTGTGTGATATTTATTCCAACCTAACAATAGTTGGAATTAACGTCATAAAACCTAATAAAGTTTTGCAGGGAAAATAGGTTTATTTGTTAACATATAATTTCAATATATGACGGAATGTTTGTGGTTAAATAACTTAATTCATTTCACGTATAAACTACGGTGTTAATTAAACATTTTTACTTATTCTTTAATATAACTGGTTTTTGATGAAACTGTTGTTTTCTTATACTTATTCAAAAGCGGTCAGTTTCCCCATTGCCATGCCTGAACACTGATGGCAACTGGGTTTGACCCAAATATTCAAGTATATTCAACAATATCAGAGCCTTCCCTTATTGGTAAGGTGCGACGCCAGGGCGACCGCATGAGTGCCTAGTTTTTCGCCATCTGACTAAAACCAGCACTTAATACTGCCTCTAGCATAGACGTATTCATCATACATCGCTTTTGCTTCCCCACTATGCTTAGCTTGGTTGGTTCTTCACGGAGCATGTTCAAGCTCATGTGGCGCAAGCATGATAAATTCTCAGCACCATGATCTTTGTATATCTGGCAAGCATCTTCATTCATTGTGACATCAAGCACCCAGTGCATTGACTCTATGCCCCAATGTTCTCTGACTGCCATAGCAGCTTGTTCTGCACTAAGCGCTTTGGAGCTGATGTAATAACGGTACTCTAGGTCGACAGATTTTCCTTTCTCAAGGCGAAAATTTTCAACCATTACAACGCTCTTTAAGCCTTTCCAGCGAGAGAAGTTACCTTCAAGTTTAGTACTGTCAAAAACATAGCATTGGCGAGACTCGATACGGCCATGTCCTTGCTCAAGAGAGATGTTATTTGTCACATTGGCTCGCTGAGAAGAGAATGCCTTTTCTATTGCTTGTCGGAGTTTTCCTTGGTTGCTCTTTACTGCAAGCAGATAGTCTCCACCTTGATCTACAATGGCTTTAGCAATCTTAGTTTGACAGGCCATAGCATCAATGGTTACTAGAGCTCCCTTGATGTCGAGCATCTTTATCAGCTCAGGGATCGCTGTAATTTCATTGCTTTTTTGTTCGGTTTTCAGCTGTCCTAGTACGAGCTTGTTGGACGACGCATAAGCACTAATCATATGAATAGTGCTCGTCCTGTCTTCACGATTATATGAGCCGCGAAGCGTTTTGCCATCAATCGCAATCACTTGCCCATCGGTAAGAGTGTGTATTGACGACATCCAGTTAACGAAGCACTCATGAAACTGTTCAGGCTCAATCGTAGAGATGATGCGAGCAATGGTGTCATCCGCAGGAATACCATTCAAAAACAAGTTATTACGCTTAAACCAATCATGATGACCGCGAATATATTCACGAATATCAAACCAGCCTTTCGCACCTGCAATCACCGCACATAGCGAGCCAAAAAGGACTTCAAACAGGCAATAAGTGACCTTTGCACCTTGGCGTTGGTCGATAATCGTTTGAAAATGTTCTTTGAAGTGGTCAATGTGCATGATGTTATCCCTAAAAAGGGAGTATATGATCACAGCTAATTGTGATCGTCAAATCGGTCGTGATTTTGTTCAAAAAACGTTCACGATCTCACCCTGGGTGCGACGCTACGTAGGAAAGACCTGACAAACGAAGGTGTGGATAAAAATCTAAACGTTCATTTATACTCAATTTTATAGGTTAACCACCCTTTAATAACGTCAAATTCCCGAATTAGCGGTTATTGAGACATCATTCACCTCTAATCATTAATACATTTATCTGCATGGATAAATAAATCAAAGAAGAACTAAACCGTGAGAAAAATAAACAAAATAACAGCTGCGCTTGCCAGTGTTATGTTCAGTGGCTATTTATACGCCGCTGACGCAAGTGTTACATCCGGCGTCATCAATTTTGTTCCTGGTGAAACCAAAGTACAAAATGGCGATATGGTTACTTATAATGGCGAGTGTTTCATTGCTAAAAATAACCCAGGTGTTTGGGAAACGCCGAACGCTAGCTCATGGTTTTGGGATGCTGCAGTCTGTTCTGGTGAGCCAGAGCCTGAACCGGATCCAGACCCAACACCAGATCCTGATCCGACTCCTGACCCAGATTTAGGCGATGTTATTCCTTTTGTTCCGGGTAAGACTCAAGTTAGCAATGGCGATATAGTCTCTTTTGATGGTCAGTGCTTCATTGCTCAAAACAACCCTGGCGTTTGGGAAACACCAAGTGCAAGTTCTTGGTTTTGGCAGCTAACCGAATGTTCTGACGAGCCGGGAACTGGGGAACCTGAACCAACGGAGCTATCCGTTCTTTCTCCTGTTGCAGGCCAAGTGTTAAAAACGGATCAACCTATTGCGATTAAAGCAAGTGTTGACGGCGAACTTGCAGCTAAAGTTGAGTTTTGGGTAAACAGCACCAAACTAGCTGAAAAAGCGATTGATCAAAGCCAAACGCTTTACTCGCACACTTGGACACCGAAAGACGCTGGCAATAGAGCTGTTAAAGTTCTGGTATTAGACAGCAAAAACCAAACGCTAGAACAGCAATCAGTTAATGTCACTGTAGAAGCAGATGTTAATGAAGATTTCGTCGCGCCTGTCGTTTCATTCGTAACCCCTTCTAATGGCACAACGATTAAGGTAACAGACTCTGTTGCTATTTCAGTAAACGCAACCGATGCAGACAATGACCTATCTACGCTAGTTGTGAAAGCAAACAACAAGCAAATCTGTAGCTTTGATGCAGCAACAACGGATGCATTTGCATGTAACTGGCAACCGACTCAAGCGGGTAACGTAACGCTGAAAGCGATCGCTACCGATGCACAAAACCTCTCTTCAAGCGTGAACGTAAAAATCACCGTTGAAGAAGAAGCCGTTGAGCCGCCACCCGTAACACCACCAGGTGGTTTGTGTGCTGATTTCAATGTTTACCCAGACTGGACGCAAGGTACACACGCGACTGGCGGTGACATCATGGTACACAACAATATCGCTTACTCTGCAATTTACTGGACACAGTCAATTCCAGGTAGCGATGCTTCATGGTCTCTACACCTTAACTGTGACGGTTCAGAACCAGGCACTGCACCACTGCTATCACTACCAAACCCGATGGACCCTGTTCGTCTGGAAGTTGCAGGTTGGCCAAATACTTTGGTTGTTGCAAGTCCAGCAACTATAACAGCACCTACCAACGTGACCATCGATGCAATCAACAGCGCTGATCTGGCGGATTTCGATGCGCTAACTAACAGCTTTGTGGCTGTAATTGAAGCAGCTTCTCAAGCCGGTTCAACTTCGATCATTATCAACAGCGACGTACTTGATAACGCGACGCAAGATAAAGGCCAATCTTTTGGTGCTATCTCGGTGAAAGAAGCGCTAATCAACGCGGTTGATATCACTGGTAGCCGTATTGATGTTGATGATATCAATGCACTAACCAACGATGCGAAAGGTTGGGCACAAGCGCATAACCTAATCATCACCACGCTTGCACCTGAAGCCAGTTACGGTTGGACGCTAAGCATTGGCGATTTCGCTTTTGACACGCATTCAGGCCGTCAGTCGGTATGGGATGCAGCATCGAACTACTCTGCAGAAATGCTAGACAAGTTTGAACTGTACAAAGCAGATTCAGTGACTAAAGCGGACTTCATTGCCTTCACTAAATCTAACGCTACTGATGCGTTATCAAGCGAGCAATGGCACAACGCACTAGAGTACGTAAAACAAGTTTCTGACTACGTGAAGACCCCTGTCATGCTGGCAAACATGCCAACAGAGCAAACAGCAACTTACTTCATGGGTAACACCACGAGTGAGCAAAAACTTCGCAAAGCAGCATTTAGCAACGTATTCGCGGTTCTATTCGATAAGAATGATGCAGCTCTAACGGCTAAGATTGAACGTTACCAAGATGCAAAAGTGCCACTTTACTACGTGGGTGCTGAACTGGAAAAAGGTTCACTAACTCGTATTGAAGCACTTAACCAACAGCTGGCCGATGCTGAAGACGTAATGAACAATCAAGCGTTTCTTTACGAAACTCCGCAATCACAGTGGGAACCTTCAACAGTATACAAATGGGCTGATTTCCTTGATGGCCTAAACGCAATGCACAACATTGGTGTAGCTGGTAACAAGTTCTGGCTACTCAGCGATGAAGCTGATGATCAAACTAACATTACTTATGCAAAAGTCGCGATTGCCGCGTTCCTAGCACAAAGTATGCAAGAGACTATCCGTTACAACGCGTGTGATGAGAACAACTGGTCAGAAGTGAAATACGGCGCTCCTGCGGATTACCCAATGACCGCAAGCTGTGGCCAACTTGGTCAGAAGTACGCAGATTACGGTGTAAACCCAGTTTCAGGCCTAGACTACGCTTACTCTTGCCCTCGTGATAACAAGATGGAAGTCAGCGCACTGACTCATGCTAAATGGTACGGCGCGCCAGCTCCTGTCTTTGCAGCACCTGATGCCGTACTTGAAGAACGTGGTCTATTGGTTAACGGTGCGGTGGGTCGTTGGACCAACAACGGTCACTGTAACGATGTACCAGAAAAAGTAGATACCTCTAAGCAAGTTTGGGAACGTGACGAATGTAAAACATACGTTGGCCAAAAAGCGGGTAGCTTTATTTGGGACGGCAGCAGCCAAGAAAGTGTTGAAGGTTGTGGCTGGTGGGGCCGTGGTGTAATCCAAACGACGGGTCGCCAAAACTTCGGTACGCTTAACCATTACCTAGGTCGTTCACACGTTGATCCATCAACCATTGGTCAAACCATTGATGGTGTAACTGTTGAAGCGCCACCAGCGAACCCACTGTACGCTGAGCTTGATTTCTGTTCAAACCCAGGCCTAATTTGTAGCTCTGAAGAGAACCGTGAAATTAAGTGGATTGCAGGTCTGTTCTACTGGGTAACGTCAGTACAAGCGTACAACGATGAAGGCGGTCAATACGGTGATTGGAACTACCACAACGAACTGAAAAAGTACGTGGACAGTGGCCTACAAGGCTCTCAGTTCATTGATGACGTTTCTGGTATCGTTAACCGTGGTTGTCCAGATCTAACCTGTTCAACTGGTGATGTTCACAATGTGAAAGAGCGCCGTGAGAACTTTAAGCTAGTGCTTAAACAGCTAGGTCTTAACCCGCAATAATCTCTCAGGCACTCGCCACAGAGCGATTAGCGTCAGGCTATATGCATCATGCGATTTAGCTACAGTTCTGATTTCGCTTGTGCCTCATAGCCATAAATAAAAACACCCGCTGGTGAAAACCAGCGGGTATTTTTTGTTTATTCGATGATGGAAAAGACCTGACTGATGAGTGCTAGTAACCTTTAGAGAAAGGAATGTACGTTAACCTCGCTTTGTCGGCGTCTCACCAGTCCATCGTTTGAAGGCGCGTGTAAACGCACTCGAATCTGAAAAGCCCAGTTCAAGAGCAACTTGGGTAATATTCACGTTAGCTTGATTGAGCAGATTTAAGCTTTGCTCTAAGCGGTATTTATCATACAAGCGACGAAAGCTCACCCCCTCTTGTTGTAGCTTGCGATTGAGCGTTCGGCCGCTCATATGTAATTCTTGCGCAATACTATCAAGAGTAATGTCGACCACTTCTTTGCGCTTAAACACATCGTTTACTTTACAAATGATACTGTGCTCTCGGCTTTGTGTGCTTTGCTGCTCTGCTAACACCTTTAGGTGCTCATGCAATTCAGGATCGTAACGGCGGTGGGCTTTATCGACCAATTGAGGGTTAAACAAAAAATAGCGAGCCGCGTAGCCTGATTTCACTTCGATATTAAACACTCGCTCGAGCAAAGGCGTAACATCACCAGCAATCGTAATGCGATTGATGTGAATAGGTAAACGCAGATCCGGCGCTTTGAGATAACGACGGATCAGTTTTAAAATCACGCTCAAATAGAGCCCTAAGCTCAAATGAGACATTAAGGTAATCTCATCCACGTACTCTTGAGTGATCGTCCACAATTCAAGCTCGCCATGTTCGGTCTCACGGCAAATGATTTTTAACAGTGGGTGAATATGGAATGAGTAGCGAGACAATAAATCACAAAAAGCATGCAAAGTGGGTGCAGTAAGCATGGCGAGCACAGGAGCGCCCTGCTCAAGTTCATCGAAATGGTTAGCGGTTTGGCTAAACAATTCAATCAGCTCATCACCATGGCGCTGATAAAGCTCAGCCACGGCATATTCTAACTGATACGCAGAAACAGAATCGCTACTACACAGCTGAAGATATTGCTGCTCTCCTCCCCAAATGTCAGCGCTCTCTTCTGTTCGTTGTTTTATTGCAGCATCAAGACAATTGAACCAAAAAATCGGCAGTTGGGTACTAAAATCGCTCACCATAATTACTCGCTAGATTAAACTTCCGTTGTTATCTCCTTGCTAGTGCATGAAGAACCCGAAATTGTATCTAACCGTCAGCGAAAAGGCATCGCCTTCTTCAGTAATTTGCGATAATCCCCCACATCAAATGAGCAGCGAATCAAGTAAGGCTTACTTATAAGCTTATTGTTTAGCATGAGGATGCAAACTGCGTATCGACACCCTCTTCGCTCTTATCGTTCTTATCGCACTCATCTAAAGAGTGCCTTATTTCTTCAAGCAACAAGCTTACCGCCTAGCACTAAAACTTGTAATCTAAACCAACCGAAACAACGTATTGCTCTGAAGTGTAGTAATCAATATTCGACTGAGTGGTTTTTGCGCCTACAAAAGAGACCAGCGCCCAATCTTGGTAGCCAAGAATATCGGTATATTCGTATGCGAGGAATAAGCCGTAATCTTTGTCTTTACGCGTCTGACTAAAAACTGGATTTTGCGCATCGTAATCTCGCAAAGCGGCGCTCGCCGTTAACACAAAAGCGTGCCTCTCGATCTTACGTGCATAGCTCAGTTCACCACCATAGCTAACAAACGAAAGCGCTTCACCTTTTGGGCGTGAACTGGTGACATGAATTGACGGCTGCAGTATTGCTTGCTGTTCTGGTAAGAAGTAGCGGTACCCCGTTTTTAGATAAAAATAGTTTCGCTCTCGCGTTAAGTGCACTTGCTCTTCCGGTGATAGGTCTAAGCCTTTAGTACCTGAACGCTCTTCATCCACATCTGATTCGCCTGCCGCCATATCGACACTAAAGTTCGAACCTGCAATTTGCGACAGCTGCATACGAATAACATTACCGGTTAAATCGGTTTTATTGCGCGCTTCATCAACGGCGTACGGGTCATCCCACACTTCACCCGAAATCAAGGTGGGCAGCGCTGAGATATCAAACACCATGCCACTAGCAAACTGCTGGCGGTAACCTATTTCAAACGCTAGCGAGCCGGTCACGATATCGTCTCGAGACGTCCCCATAAACAGTTGTTTATTGAGATCATCGCCAAAAGTGTATTGCAGTGACCCTAGCAGGCCCGGAGTCACGCTTACCTCACCACTGCCCTTTGAGTTTAAGTCGCCGACGCTTTGCGTTTTGTCTTGATCAATATGCAAATTACTGGTGTTGGATGTCACTGCGGTGAGCACAGTCACGTTGCCACTAAAACCCGGCTCTGGCGCTAAAGCGGCCAATGCGGGCGCCGCGGCGAATACAGAACAAAAAAGGACAGGATAAATGGTTTTCATAATCATTAACTCTTAATTCGTGGTAGTAAAACTTCTGCTGTAGCGAACGTCATTTATTAAACAAATATCGGGGCTCTTTTATTCGCCCATGGACGTGCGACTTCAAGCTGATATGCCAATTCAAATAGCAAGCGATCATTACCACGAGCCGCAGAGAAATGGCTGCCAACGGGCATGTTATCGGCCGTCCAATAGAGCGGAACCGACATCGCAGGGTTACCCGCGACATTTTCCACTGGCGTGTAAGACATCAACTTTTCTGAGCGTTTCCAGATCTCTTCTCCCGACAGTGTTTTCTGATCAAAATAGCTAATATCTTGTGGTGAATGCTGGGCGCAAGGAGTTAGCCACACATCGATGTTATTGAAGAATTCACGATTATGTTTTACCGCAAATATTTCACACTGCCCTTTGGATTCTTGGTATAGATTCGGGTTTTTCTGTAGTCGAGATTGCATAGTGCGTGCTAGATAAGTGACATTCTCACTCACTTTGTCAGGCATCGATTCTAGGGGTGCGCCCAAAGCATCAAACTGAGCGGCAAACTGTGCCATCTTATTACCAAACACACCCATGTAACTCAGCATAAATTGCTCACCATCGGCCACTGGCTGATCGACTTCAATCACAACATGGCCCAGTTGCTCGAGCAGCTTTACACTGGATTTGATCGCCGCTTGAGTCTGCTCATCAGGTAAACGTCCGTAAATATCACGCATTGTCACACCAACTCGGATCGGGCGATTTAACGGTGTGTGTACCATGCCGATCGGCGTTCTTGGATAAGCAGTATTAAAACTGTCTTTAGTGTGATTTTCAGTTACTGAGATGGCCAATGCTGTGTCTCGCACGGTGCGTGACATAAACGATTGATGCGTAAAATCTTCCATCGTTGAGCCGTTAGTCAGCCCGGTAATCAACTGCTCACGGCTTGGTTTATAACCAAAAATTCCCGTTGCGGATGCTGGCATTCTTGATGAACCACCGCCATCGGTTGAATGGACAATTGGCGTATAACCCGCCGCTACCGCAGCCGCACCGCCGCCAGTTGATGAGTGCACACCTTTACGTAAATCCCAAGGGTTACGCGTCACGCCATAAAGCGGATTTTGCGTACAACCTAATGTCATCATTTCTGGAATATTGGTCATGCCAATGGTATTCAGTCCAGCATTGTGCGCAGCTTGAATAAACCATGAGGTGTGTTCAGGTTTGCGGCCCTTATTCAAAATTGACCCTAAGGTGCTATCTAGCCCTTCAACATCCACACAGTCTTTCGCCAAAAATGGCACGCCGGCAAACGGCGAGTTAGGGTTTATTGTCTCAGCGCGTTGCAACGCGATGTCATAACATTCCGCGACGACTGCATTCACCTCACCGTTGGTTTGTTTAATTTTGTAGATCGCTTCTTGAACTAACTCTTTTGGCGTGGCTTTTTTATGTCTAACTAGCTCAGCCATCGCAGTCGCATCCAGCGGCATTTCCGGGCTTCTAAAATCGGCAGGGACACCTTGTTGCTTTGTTGACGCAGTCGAAGTCGCCGCAGCGGCGAGCGAAGCGGGAATCGTTAGAGCAGCAGCCGAAGCCGCGCCCTTGCCCATTACTTTAAAGAAATCACGACGCTTTAAGTTATTGTTCATATTTTTTCGCTCTAGGTAAGTCCAACCGACGAACATAGATTACGAAAAACTTTGCATTACGACTCGACATATAGCGACAGCTTATGAGCCAATTACGCCAACTTGACCAAAAACGTCAACTATCCACTGAAGCCAGAGACAAAAAAACCTACACGAGGTAGGTTTCAAGCGTATTTTCAGTAAATTAGCGAAGGTTCTTAGCCATCATTCCAAACTCGTTCCGCCACTTTTTTCCCCAATCGGTTTCACCGCGGTAACTACGACTTAATGGCGGTACAAAAGCTAACATCAGCATGGTGCGTTTGCGGATCAAAGCTATGGTAAAGCTCGAAGCATGGGCGATCATCGTTCTCAACGCCCGATTCAATCACCTTTCTCATCAAATCATCCCATAGCTTGGGATACTGGCTAAAATCAGTAATTTCCTGGCGCATCACCGCGTATTGCCCACCGGGAAAATCTTGCAGCTCAATGCCACTTGGCACTTGTGTATCGGCCGGAACCATTAAGCAGATATCGGTACGACACTTTTCGTTTGGCGTAATTTCTGGGTTATCGTGGTAGATGAAAATACAAGTATTGCCAGCCAAACCCTTCATGCCTGCCCATTGATATAAGCGGCCTGATGGTTCTTCATAACCAACGCCGTAAGGACCGTTAACTCGTACATACGCCAATTTTGTTGCTTCGAAGTTTTGCGTTTCCATAATGGTATTCCCTGTTGTGAGTTCAGGGCCAGTATATGAATCACACTCTTTGGGGTCGTTTCCAATCTTGCGCAGTGTGTGTCCAATCTTGCTGTTTTTCGCCAAGGTAGAAAAGGCGGTGTAATCGTCACAATCTCGAAAGGCACTCGGCGTCACACCAAAATGCTGATTAAATGCTTTGGCTAAGCTTTGTGAAGAGGAAAAACCAAATTCCAAGGCAATATTGATCACCGGTTGTTTGGATTTAAATAACGCATCGGCGGCGGCTTCAAGCCTTAATCGGCGGATAAAATCAGCCAATGTTTCCCCCTGCACCGCTTTAAAAGTACGGTGAAAGTGATACGGCGAGAGATTCGCTAGCGAAGCGACTTCTGGCAGATTCAATGGCTCGTTAAAATGTTGTTCAAGATAACGAATAACCGGCAGTAACCGCTTATGATAATCAACTCGCATCGCCCTACTCATCCTTGCTTACTCTTTATGACGCAAAGCCTACGTCATCGAAATGCATTTTCAATCATCGCACTTAAAAGTTGGGATTCAGGTTAGGTTCGCACTGGATTAAATGATATAAAAAAGCCTCCAATGGTGACCAATAGAGGCTTAAAAGAGCAGATAACACCCATATGTTAGTGCTTAAAAATATTCACATCATTGGCACTATTGGCGGTGATATCACCCGCAGGGTTAAGCAGGTGCGGCAGTATTTTCGGCAAATTTAGTTCAATGTCGTTATCGGTGACGGGATTTATCACTTCATTATACCAACCAAGTAAACCAAGTACGGCATAGCCAATTGCATCGTCGTCTTCACTGTGATCAAGGATGATTTGTAGAAAACGCAAAATCGCACGATCATTAGTTTGCGCTTGCACACGCGTGGTGTGGAAGATATCTGTCGCTTCTGCAACTAGCCCTTCAAACTCAGTTTCAATTGCGACTTTGAATGAGCCGCCATCAACAGAAATTCTCATAGTATTGTTCGCCAATTACTTATTTTATTTACCAAAAAGCATACCGCCTTTTTAGCACCCTGTCGTTAACTCGGCTCGACTAACTGTTGATCTAGATAAGGGTTCTAATTCAGCTGCTGCAATTATCGCCGTTTCTTTGTGTTTGATATCAGAGACGTTGTTTGACAAATAATAAAGTGAGTTACACTAACAAAGACTTAAAGTAATTTAGACAATGTAAGGTATCCAATGATCGCGTGGAAACAGTCACTAGCGGGATATGAATGGCTCATCCATCAAATCTGGTATCTAGAAGTGAAAGCAGGTGAAGAGATAAGCCCAAAACCTCACCTTATTCCTAATGCCCGCGCGCATCTGTTATTTACACCTGCCGAACAAAGCTATAGCTACGATAACGGTGAACAATGCTTATCTGGCCAAGGCAGTCACCTGTTAACCGCCAACGAAAACTTACTGCTACTCGACGATCATGCCCCACTCAAACGCATCGGCATTACCTTTCGCCCTGAGAGCTTGTATGTACTCAACACAAACTCAGTGTCCAACATCAACCAATGCGAGTGGTTTGATTGGTTAAGCTTGCTCTTTGATGATCAGTTCCAACAAGGGCTGTGGCAGCACACCACCAGCCAAACTCAATTGTTCCAGCATATTCACCAACATCTTGATAAGCTCCAACTGCAACCAAGCCGCAATAATGCCTATATTGTCGCGCAGAAAGCTACGGCCGCGTTAGAAGCATCGCAGCTTGAGCAAGCGCCTACTGATGCCGCAATGGATATCGAAAACCTTGCCCGTGCGGCAGCTTGCTCTCGCCGAACATTAGAACGCAGTTTTAAACAAGTGCTGGGCTTGAGTGTTAAGCAATACCTGCAAATGATGCGTTTAGAGCAGATGATCCTCGCGTTGTATCAGCAAGAACATGATGTTGATTGGACCCGCTTTTCTCAACAATTTGGTTTTAGCGATCAATCGCATTTGATTCGTACGCTCAAACAACAGCTCAAACAGACGCCATCGAAGTATCTCAAACAGCGAGATCTCACTATCGACATTTACGGTGATTTTGAATAAGTCTCTCAGGCCAACGAAACGGAAAATCAAACTTGTCGCAAATATCCAATTCCTCTCGCTTAACGTGGGCTAAGATGCGCTACAGATAACGAGGTAAACCATGTCTAATTCAAAACAAAATCAATACTCAATACTTAAACAAGGTGGCGCAATTCCTTTTACCGACACCTTAACCATTGCACTAATCCAAGCAGCTGACTTAGCCGAGATCATTGAGATGCTCAACGATGACAAAGTAAACCAATATCTGTTCTTTGCCCCAGCAGACAACAGCTTATACGAAGGATTCTTTGGCCCAATCATTGAAAACACCGCCCAAGCGATCAAAGACGGTATTTGGCCGGAAACACCGACGTTCATTATTCGCGATCAGCACGGCCGATATATGGGCATGACCGCCGTAACACCGGTGATGTTCCTACAAGGTAACTATGAGGTTGGCTACCAATTACCGGCTCATGCTTGGGGACAAGGCATTGCCACTCGCGCTTGCCAAATGATGACTGAGATTGGCTTTACTGAGCTAGAAGCGCATAAAATCAGCGCTGATTGTTACGCATCAAACACTGGTTCTTACAAGACAATGGAAAAATGCGGTTTTGTGCTTGAAGGTCGTCAGCTTGATTACTTTAAGACAGAGCAAGGCTTTGACGACAAAGTGTACTACGGCATGACCCTAAAACAGTTCTCTGTAGGGCAAAACCACTAAACTGAACCACAGTAGCGCAAAATACTCCGCCGTTTATACTTTTGTATTGGCGGCTTTTTTCTTTGGGCTTCATCCCAATTGCGTGTAGTCACTCGCAAACTTATTTAGGTAAATTATGAACTTAGCATCAACATTTAATGCCTAACTTTAGAATATATCGCTTATTTCGCAGGCAAAATTTACTTATTAAAATGATTTTCTGCTAGGTCGGATTTGTTTTACCCCCGATTATCCTTATAGAATGTACGGATTACATAAGCCGTTTTGGCTTAGCTTGTACGACTCCGAGGGTTGCATGATAGAAATCGTCATTGATGGAAAATATCGAATTGTAGAAAAGGGCCGCACCCTATTAGAAGTGGCCAAAGTGTGTGGTGTTGATATCCCTTCATTATGCGGCATGAACAAAAGCAATGAAAAAGTGCCCTGTGACTTGTGTGTGGTGGAAATAACAAACAACAACGACCAACCATCATCTGAGCAAGCAAACAACCGCTTACAACCAACTGAGCTAAAGCGCGCGTGTGAACTTGAAGTTTATCACGGCCTCAATGTTGTCACCCAATCAGAGCAATTAAGTGCTCACCGTAAACAAGCGCTCAACCGCATCATGACCGATCACTATGCCGATTGTGAGGCGCCGTGTAAAACCGCCTGCCCTGCTGGCGTCGACATCCAATCTTACCTTTACCATATCGCGCAAAACGACCATCAAAAAGCGATTGAAGTGATTAAACGCACCTTACCGATGCCGCTCTCCATCGGTCGTGTTTGCCCAGCATTCTGTGAAAGTGAATGTCGTCGCGCTTTGGTCGATGAGCCGATTGCGATTCGTCAACTTAAGCGTCACGCCGCCGATGCAGATTTAGCCGCACACGAAGCCTACACGCCAGCAAAGAAAGAAGACAAACAACATAGTATCGCGATTGTGGGTGGTGGCCCGGGTGGCTTAACCGCCGGCTATTACCTCTCGAACGAAGGCTATAAGGTCACCGTATTTGAATCGATGCCTAAAGCTGGTGGCTGGCTACGTTACGGCATTCCTGAATACCGCTTACCAAAAGACATTCTCGACAAAGAGATCGAGTTGATGTGTCGCAACGGTATGAAAATTGAGACTAATCAGAAACTTGGTCAAGATTTCACCCTGTCGCAATTGAGCCAAGAGTACGATGCCGTCTGTTTGGCGGTCGGCGCTTCGCAAGCGGTTGAAATGAATTACACCGGCAGTGATTTAGATGGCTGCTATTTAGGTGTCGACTACCTCAAAGATTATATTACTGATCAGCACTACGTCACTGGACAAAAAGTTGCAGTGATTGGCGGTGGCAATACCGCGATTGACTGTGCGCGAACTGCGCGACGTGCTGGTGCAGATACCACCTTGATTTATCGTCGTACTCGCGATGAGATGCCCGCGGAAGATTACGAAATCGTTGAAGCGGAACACGAAGGTGTAAAATTCCATTTCTTAACTAATCCAGCCGAAAACATTGCTGATGACAATGGTCGCGTTAGTGCGATTCGCCTTGAACGCATGGCGCTGGGAGAAGCCGATGCCTCTGGTCGTCGCAGCCCAAAAGCCACTGGTGAATTCTTTACTGAAGCGTTTGATACTGTCATTGCCGCCGTTTCGCAAAAGCCCGATTTGAGCTTTTTAGACAATGACTCGCTAACCATCCCACTGACGCGCTGGAATACGGCTGACGCCGATGATCTGACCATGCATACTGGCACGGGCAACATTTTTAGTATTGGTGATTTCCGTCGCGGCCCTGCCACTGCCGTTGAAGCTGTCGGCGATGGCCGAGTAGCAGCCAAAGCCATCGACCTATTTCTCAATGGCGATATGGCTGACATGCCAACACCTGCATTTAATTCGCGCAAAGAGAAGAAACTGGCTCAAGTCGATCCACTGCATTTTGAAAATATCTTAAAGGTTTCACGCTCAATCATGCCAGAGCTGACGCCAGCACAGCGTGAACAAAGCTTTGCCGAAGTGGAATTAGGATTTGATAACGAAGAAGCAATGCGTGAAGCCGCACGCTGCTTAGAGTGTGGCTGCCAAGCAAACACCGATTGCGCGCTGCGAGACTATTCTACCGAGTACCATGCTGAGCAAAACTTTGACCATTCACTTGCCGGATCTTCTATTGCACTCTCAGCGACGAGTGTCGTGGATCACCAAGATTGGCTCGACCTACGATCCAAAGATCCTCGCCACAAATACAGCGTGGACCGTAGCTCTGAATTCATTGAGTTTGATGCTAACCGATGCATTAGCTGCGGCCAGTGTATTCAGGCTTGTCGTGAAACGGCGGTACATGGCGTATTAAGCTTTATGTGCGACAAAAACGGGCGTCCAGCCTTGAGGCCAGATGATCGCCCACGTTTTGCCATCAACAACAAAGATGCGCATGGCGTTAACCATGGCTCGGCAGCCAATACGAGCTGCGACAGTTTAACCCTGATGGGAGATTCAAACTGCGTGCAATGCGGCGCATGTGTGCAGGCATGTCCAACCGGTGCAATGGTTGATAGCCGCGATCGCTCACAAGGTCGTGATGAGCACCTAAAAGCAGTAGATACTATCTGTACCTACTGTGGTGTGGGTTGCAAACTGACCATGATGGTCGATGAAGCCAGTAACCGCATTCGCTACGTCAAAGGGGGGGACTCCCCGGTGAACCAAGGCATGCTGTGCGTGAAAGGTCGTTTCGGTTTTGACTTTATTAGCAGCGAAGAGCGCTTAACCACCCCATTGATTCGTAAAGATGGTTGGCTCCAACCCGCCAGCTGGGAAGAAGCGATTCAATTGGTCGCCAACAAGTTAAGCGGTATTAAACAAGACTTTGGTAGCAATGCACTCGCGGGCTTCTCTTCGGCAAAAACCACCAACGAAGATAACTACGCATTCCAGAAGTTTATCCGTCGCGAGCTCGGCACTAACAACGTCGATCACTGCGCACGTTTATGCCACGCATCAAGTGTGACAGGCTTAGAAGCCTCACTCGGCAGCGGTGCAATGACCAATGACATCCCAAGTATCCAACACTCGGACGTGATCTTTATTATTGGCTCTGACACCACATCAGCCCACCCAATCATCGCTTCACACATTAAACAGGCGATTCGTCATCACGGTGCGCGTTTAGTGGTCGCCGATCCAAAACGAGTTGATATGGCCGATCACGCTGAGCTCTATTTAGCGCATCGCCCTGGTACGGATGTGATGCTCCTTAACGGCGTGATGCAACAAATCATCAAAAATGGCTGGTACGATCAAGAATACATCGAAGAGCGTGTAGATGGCTTTGATACCTTACTGCAAGAAGTCATGTCACCGGCCTATAGCTTGGATAAAGTCGAACTGGTTACCGGTGTTAAAGCCCAAGATATCTTTGCCATGGCGCGTATGATTGGTACAGCAGAACGAACTGCGGTCTACTACTCCATGGGCATTACTCAGCACACCACTGGGCACGACAACGTACGCTCAATCGCCAACCTGCAATTGCTGTGTGGCAACATTGGTATTGAAGGTGGTGGTATTAACCCACTACGCGGCCAATCGAACGTGCAAGGCGCGTGTGACATGGGCGCATTACCAAACTGCTACCCTGGCTATCAAAAGGTGTATAACCCAATGGTACGTCAGAAGTTTGCCATTGAATGGAATGCACCAAACTTGCCTGATGAGCATGGTTTAACGCTGACGGAAATCATCGATGCTGCTTGCCATCGTGATGTGCGTGGTTTGTACATCATGGGTGAAAACCCTGTACTGAGCGATCCTAACCAAGCGCACGTGATTGAAGGCTTGGAGGCATTGGATTTCTTAGTGGTGCAAGACATCTTCCTCACTGAAACCGCTCAATATGCTGATGTGGTGCTACCATCTTGCTCATTTGCCGAGAAGTCTGGTCACTTCACCAATACCGAGCGTCGTGTTCAGCGCGTTAACAAAGCGGTTAACGCGCCGGGTGAAGCAAAAGAAGATTGGTGGATCATTCAACAAATTGCCAATGCCATGGGTAGCGACTGGCACTATCAAAATGTCGCCAACATCACCAGTGAGATCGCTCGAGTGACGCCGCAATACGTCGGTTTGCAATGGGAAAACATCCCACCAAACGGCGTACAATGGCCAAGTAACAAGAACAACCCACATGGCACGCGCATTATGCACCAAACCCAATTTACCCGTGGTAAAGGGCAAATGGTGGGGATTCCGTTCCGCTATGCGGCAGAGCTTCCTGATGATGAGTACCCATTAGTGCTCACCACCGGGCGCGTATTGGAGCAGTTCCACACGGGAACCATGACGCGCAAAACCAAGGGGTTAGACAATCTTGCCGGGCCAAGAGCGATGATCAGCGTAGAAGATGCCGAAGCACTGGGCATTAGCAATGGCCAGCGACTCAAGGTCTCGACACGACGTGGCAGCATTGAAATTGACGCCTTTGTCACCAAGCGAATCCAAAAAGGATTAGTCTTTATCCCATTCCACTTTGTTGAATCGCCGGTCAACCGCTTAACCTCTACTGCGACCGATCCGCATGCGAAAATTCCAGAGTTCAAAGTGGCCGCGGTGCGCGTAGAAACGCTGCAGACTGAGATGGTTTAACTGGCCCCAAAGTATCCAATACCTTTAGTCACCAACAAAGGGCGAGAATGTTAAAGTAATTCTCGCCCTTTTCTTTATAAAACATCGCCTTGGACAATCCAATTAGTCGTTCTGGTTGATATAATCCATTCATAACAACAAAATCCAACCACCACTGCATTCAATGAAACACTCATGTCTATTTCAGTGGTTAAAATTATTTGCTACCGATTCCATGGAATGATTGATGACAACGCCTTATATACTGAATATCTCAAGTGAACCACATCGCCTTGAACTACAACTGCTTTCTCCTTTGCCAAACGGACGTAATGAATTGCATTGGCAACGTGATCTGGGTGAATTACAGCGTGAAAGCAACATCAGCCTAGCCGAATTTTATAACGATGATGAGTTTGTCGTCGCAACGACAACTGGACGAATTCATAAAGGTTCTATTCAGGGTGATTTGACTCTAGTGACCACTTTACCGGTAATGGGTATTCACGGCGGCAAAGGTTGGCTAGATAAAACGAAACAAGAGTTCTGGTATGCCGCTGCAGCAAAAATAGATGATGAGCAGGGCGACCGATTGTATGGTTGGAACCTAAAAAATTGGCAACTTATTGCGCAAGTTCAATTGCCAGAATATCTTGATATACAGCAACTGCATCGCCGTCGTGATGGCAGCTTTTTGTTCTATCAAGAATACAGCGACAAACTACACAAAAGAACACAAGGATTTTGGGTTATTAACCCTG
The DNA here is from genome assembly GCF_040869025.1 of Vibrio scophthalmi. Lineage (NCBI taxonomy): Bacteria > Pseudomonadati > Pseudomonadota > Gammaproteobacteria > Vibrionales > Vibrionaceae > Vibrio > Vibrio scophthalmi. The sequence continues at coordinate 84,333 of NZ_CP134271.1, forward strand.
TCACTGGAGAGGCTAACCATCACCTCCTCGACTCCCTCCCTGCGGCGGGAATGTATCAAACTCGCAATATGCTTGCGCTCTGTCCTGAGCGCGATATTGCCCTGCTTCCTTTCTTCGACACACTGCCATGCCAAGAAAATAAAGGGGATCTCCAACTGGGTTTTCAGTTGCAACTGGTCGATTTAAACAACTTTAATACACTGTGGATTAAAACTGTTCGTTGGTTTGGCAATGACACTGAGCAGATACTGGATGATGAAGTACGCCAAACTCTCCAAGATTATTATGCTGACGAGGAGCTCGATGATGATGACGTAGAGGATGCCCTTGAAGAATGGGTGGAAACGCTGAAAGGCATTCGCTTTAGTGATCAAGAGGATGCGTGCTGGTCGTGCTGGACTGATGGCACTTTACGTAAGCTTTATTTTAGTCCTCGCCAACAAGATTATCAGTTGATCGGCATGTCTCCCCTAGTCATGCCGACGCAAGAAAGTGAGGAGTCTGAACAACCAAATCCGCTCAATCAAGTGGCGTTTAACCAATATAATTATCACTTACAGCTGTTAAACCATCATCAATTAGCTGTCATCAACTGTGATATCAAGATTGTTGATATTGCTGAAGTTAAACCTAGCGATAACGAGCTGGCACAACAAACTGTCACCTATCAAAAAGCGAAACAAGCTGAAGTAGAGATGAGTGATGCATTCAGAATGTCCTATACCCGTGATGGCATTAACGTCATTGAAATTGACTATCTCGCCTTGCCCGAGTGCGTGTTAGAGGGGCTTCAAGAAATGCAACAACGAACCGCTTGCTTAGAAGATCACGTCAAAGGTATTCGTCTTGAGTGGCTGATTGAAGATCAAGATGGTAGCCAGCGCTCAGAAGCTGATTTTTGCGCTATGGCGATAAAACTCTCAGGTGCGGCTAACATGATGGGGCAAATAATCGAGAATTTCTGCGCTTATCCGTACGCATCCACATTAATAAGTAGTGAAAATAAAGCCGCGCTATCTGATATGGTTTTGAGTTTAGCGGCGCATAACATCCGCTATTTACCATTAGTGAACCGATATTTAAACATCATTGATATTGCTCAGTTTGGCCGCTTCCATACTCAACATACACTACCGTTAATTGATCAGTTATATGGACATAGCCTACGACATAAGTTCAAATATCATAATTTTATCAAAAGCTTACCTACAGACTTACCTGTCATCTAACCGATAAATAAGTCATCTGTAGGCCTAACGAACGCGATAAATGAATGCACTCAAGCAGTGCATTCATTTGAAGTTCAATTACATACGTTTGAGCATATTCAATGTAATCTTGGCTGAGTTATCGGCCGTCGCTTTTTTCAAATCGCTGTAAACCACTTCGGCTGAGCCATCCGCTTTATCGGAGATGGTACGAATAACCACGTAAGGAACGTTAAACGCATCCGCTACCTGCCCCAACGCAGCACCTTCCATCTCTACTGCCATGGCATTAAATTCTTTATAAATCCCGGTCACAATCTCTTTGTTAGCAATGAACTGGTCACCCGAAGCAATAATACCTTGATAGACACTCTCTTTACCTAACTCGTCTACCGCTGCATCAAACGCATATTTTTGTAGGTTTTTATCCGCGTAGAACAGGCGGTCTTCATACTCTGGCAACTCACCTTTAGGCTTGCCAAACATGGTTAAGTCGACATCGTGCTGCACAAGGCTGGTTGAGATCACAACATCAAGAGGATCAAGTTTTGGCTCGCTTGCACCCGCAATGCCGGTAAAAATCAGTTGCTCAACACCAAACGATTGAATGAGCAAGGTGGTGGTCATCGCCGCGTTGACTTTGCCTACCCCAGATTTAGTCACAATGACCTCTTTACCTTCGATTTCTCCGGTATAAAAAGTATGGCTACCAATCTGTTTTACTTGTTGATTTTCAATTTTTGGCAATAGCGCTTCTACTTCAACATCCATAGCGCCAACAATACCAATGGTTGATGCTGCCGAAGGCAATGCGCAAACAGCAAGCATTGCGGCCAATGATTTCTTAAACATACTGATCCTGAACATATAATACGCATCACCAAACTGTGATGCGGCGCGGAGTATACCTTGGCAAACGACAAAAGCAATCGTTTGCGCAAATAACCAATCTCACTGAGTAAGAATCAATTACATATCGCTTGCCACGTTTAATGACGGTCATCAATTCAGGATTGAGGATGGATAGATGATCAAAGTCTCAAACCCTACAAGCAATGCTGGAAAGCAATGTCGATATCCGCTAAATAAGCCTTCAATTAAGTTACACCTACAAAACAGATGGCTATTAACGAATCGTTAATGAACAATCACTTGCGAGATCTGATCGCCACCAGTTATTGCCTACATCGCATCCAAGGATCTGCATGCATTTTTATCAAGCAATCATAACGACTGCCGCGCTGACCAGCGCCTCTTTAACCAGCGTTAGCGCACAGGCCTCACAAAACATCTCATCTTTGATGATAGAAATCCGTCAACAAGATGGAATTAGCTTCTACTACAGTATCGCCAACGGAATGACATTAAACGGCGACGTCACGATTGTCCGAGATAACCAAGGCTACACCGTAGGCCAATTTTCCCAAGGTGTGCCCAATGGTCGCTGGCAGGTATTTCTACCTAATAACCAAAAACTGCTGGATGGGCAATATGTGCAAGGTTATCAAGATGGTCAATGGCAGTTGTTTGATAGCAGTGGCAACCTAAGTGAAAAGCAGCACTACCGTCAAGGGGTGCCCGATGGCGTTTGGGAGCAATACAATCTTCAAGGTACTATCGATCAAACAACCCTCTATAAAGAGGGGCAAAAAGTACAAGTAGAACGTTTTTTTGCCAGTGGTAAACGACAAGCAATAGAAACCTATTTGGATAATCTTCGCCACGGCGTGTGGGAAACCTACCATGAAAACGGTACGGTCGCCTTACGTCAAGAGTACGCCAACAACCATCTTTCAGGCCGTTACCTTGAGCAAAATAGCGCCGGGAAAATTATCGTTGAAGGCGAATACAATACCCAAGGCGAACGACAAGGGGCTTGGCGAAGCTTCTATGATGACGGCACTCCGAATAGTGAAATTCATTTTGAAGCTGGCATACACAACGGCAAAGCACTCTCCTACTTTCCTAGTGGACAACTTGCTCAGCAGGCAACCTATAAGAACAACCACCTGGATGGCGAATCACTACGCTATCACGAAAACGGTCACCTCTATGAAAAAGAGCACTACCAAGATGGACAGCTTGATGGTCTACAAGTTATCTATAATGCGGATCAGGTGGTTATTGCTGAGAGCAATTTCAAACTGGGCACACTGGCCGGGGAACAAAAGAGCTATTTTGACGACGGAAAGCTAAAACAACTGACCAATTACCACACCACCATACTGGCCGATAACGGTCAATATCCACTCCACGGCATTCAAGAGCAGTATGATTCTGAAGGCCGATTGGTGGAAAAAGGCAATTTCAAGCAAGGTGTTAAAGATGGTTTATTCACTCGCTATCGCCAAGGAGAAATGGAGAGTGAGGAAAACTGGCTCGCAGGTGAACGCCACGGTAAGCAAACTCGCTACTATGCGACCGATAAACTGCGCAGCATTGATCATTACGAACACGGTAAACAGACTGGTCGCTCTGAAAGCTACTTTGCCGACGGTACGCTGAAAGAGCGCGGTACGCGTCTCAATAGTGTTTGGATAGGTAAATATGAATCTTTCTATGAAACAGGCTTGCCACGTGAAGTGATTCACTATGCTTCAACGGTCGATGAGAACACCTATCGAGCGAAATTTCATGGTCATTATGCTCGCTGGTTTGGCAACGGAGACCCGAGTGAAACCGGTGAATACATTGAAGGCAAAAAAAATGGCGAATGGCTGGCGTACAATCAAGGGCTAGTCACTCGTAAACAAACCTACCTAGACGGCAAGTTAAATGGCGAATACGCCGAGTATTATAACGGCCGCCGCCGCGTGACCGGTCTCTATCAAGATAATATGAAAACCGGCGTCTGGACAGGCTATCGCTACCAAGAAAGCGATCCTACCTTTGGCACTATCGCGGAAGGCAATATTCTCCGTACCAGTGAATATGCCAACAATAAGTTACACGGAAAACGTGAGTATTTTGACTTTAAACAGATCCGTTATCGCAGTGAAAGTTACGTAAAAGGCGTTCAAACCGGACCTTACGCGGAATACTATGTCACCAATGGCCAATTAAAGCGCCAAGGTGAAATGATTAAAAATGTACAAACTGGCCTGTGGCAAGGTTGGTTTGAAGACGGCATGCAATCATTTAGTAGTGAATTATTAGCCGGCCAGCAACATGGCGAACATCGTGAGTATTACGCTAATGGTCAACTCAAACAGCACGCTCAATTTGAGAAAGGCAAACTCAACGGCCTGCTTACTCAGTATTACCAAACGGGCAAACAAGAATACCAAGAGCAATGGTTAAAAGGACAAAAAGAAGGCGAAGCGAGCTACTTTCATACCAACGGAAAACTGGCAGAAAAAGGCCGTTATCTACGTGAACGCAAAGAAGGACTTTGGCTCAGCTATTGGCCAAATGGTGAAAAACGCAGTGAAGGCAGCTACATCAGTAACCGACAATCTGGAGATTGGGTTTATTACGATCAATTCGGCAAGTTAATCAAAACCGAGCACCACTAAACGATTTTTGTGGTGGTTGAGCCGGTAATCAATGAATAAAAAGAGCTCTCATCGAGTAATGCCGATCAGTTAAGAAATTTGTGAGATCATTTGACCGATCCTCAAAAGGCTTCAAAATCCGATATTAGGAAACTAATATCGGATTTTTTATGTCTTTAGAAAGCCAACTTGCCAATACTTTTCGGTCGTGTAATACCTTCCACCACTTTGATAAATACTCTGACATTCTTAGTCCAGAGCTTATCCAGCAAGGTTTTGAGCAAGCTGGTGTCGCAACCGTTAGAAGAAGACGGTTACCTTTAGAAGCCGTACTTTGGTCCGTTGTTGGAATGAGTCTCTTTCGTCAACAATCTGTTTGGGATATTGCTAACCAACTCGATATTGTCCTGCCAGACAAACGACGTTTTGTTGCACCAAGTGCTGTTGTTCAAGCGAGACAGAGATTAGGCGAAGAAGGTGTAAAGCAAGTCTTTAAGAAGATGGCTGCGCACAGCTATCAGTCGTCTAACTTCGAAACTTGGTGTGGACTAAACCTTCTATCCGTCGATGGTGTCGTTTGGAGAACGACAGATACACCCGAAAATCATCAAGAGTTTAAAGCGCAGTGCAATCAATCATCTGAGAATATTTACCCTAAGATCCGTATGGTTTGCTTGATGGAGCTTACAAGTCATCAGCTAATCGATAGTGCATTCTCTGACTATCGCACCAGCGAAATGCGTCTCGCAGAAGAGCTTATTGAACAAACGCCAGATCAATCACTGACTATTTTTGACAAAGGATATTACTCTTTAGGACTGCTTAATCGCTGGAACAAAGTCGGTCAAGAAAGGCATTGGATGCTCCCTGTGAGAAAAGACTTTCAGTATGACGTTGTCCATAAATACAGCCAGAGTGATGCTATCGTTGCTATAAAAACATCACCTCAGGCAAGGAAGAAATTCAGTGACCTGCCTGAAATAATAGAAGCAAGGTTGGTATCGAAAGTCATCAAAGGTAAGGAGTATCAGGTTCTTACCTCAATGCGTGATGGGTTGCGCTTTCCTGGAGAAGACATTGTAGAGCTCTATCGCTATCGCTGGGAAATCGAATTAGGCTATAGAGAAATGAAGCAAACCTTGCTTGATAGTGAATATACATTGCGAAGTAAGCGCCCAGATATGGTTAGACAGGAGCTCTGGGGGATTTTGTTAGCCTATAACCTTATAAGGCAGGTTATGACAAAGGCAGCGAGTAATTTAGATAGCGTTTGGCCGAACCAATTAAGCTTTACGAGTAGTGCCATGGCTGTGACTCAATACTTTGCAGCTTTACCTTTAACGAGTCCAGGGAAACTCCCTAAACACTATGAAGTGCTACTACAGCAAATATCCATGTTTATCCTACCACCCCGAAGAGACGATAGAAATTATCCTCGTTGGGTGAAACTGAAACCCAAGAAATATGCGACAAATAGAAAAAATGCCAGTCAGCTTAACTGACTGGCATTACTCTCATCGAGCTCTTTTTGTTTTCTCTCGTCAAACGTAATCGCTAGAACTGAACCTTATCGGCATCAAAATAATAGCGTGAAGTTGCGATATCCATTCCCCCGGTTACCGGCAAGCAGACCCCAGTAATAAAGCTCGCTTTATCACTGGCTAAAAAGCTCACGGCATTAGCGATATCATCCGGCTCACCCATGCGTTTAATCGGTTGTGTGGCGAGGAAGTGATCAATGTACTCGGTGGTGAGATTTTTCTTTACCGCATCGGTCGCAATCATACCCGGCAATACCGCATTGCAGCGAATACCAAAACTCGCATATTGAATCGCGATTTGGCGCGTCATGTGATTAATCGCGTTTTTCGAAGTACCGTAAGCAATACTCGACATTTCAGCGCTTAATGAGGAGAGTGAAGAGATATTAACAATCGCACCGCCCCCCTGCTTCACCATGGTTGGGATCACTGCTTTTGAAGGAATAAACACGCTGTTGATATTGGCGAGAATGTTCTTCTCCCAGCTGGTCACTTCGGTATGTGCTAAATCCCTATCTTGACGCAAATCAACACCACCAAAGTTATTGATCAAAACATCAATTCTCCCCTCTTGTTCGAGAATAGAATCAATTAAGCTCGCGTAAGTATCATTCTCAAAAGCATTAAAAAATACTCCAACCGCACGCCCACTTTCACCATCATTACGACTGCGCGTATTGATTTCACGCGCTGTTGCACTGGCTAAATCTAAATCCCAGTCTGCAACATAAACCTTGGCACCTTTCGCGGCTAAAAGCAGACTACAAGCACGGCCTATGCCTTGTGCTCCTGCCAATACCAAAGCAATTTTATTGTCGAATTCATTTTGGTTTTGATTATTATTGATCACTGATGACATACAAATTCCTCACTCAATATCGTTGAGCCATAATTGGTCGATTATGTGCTAGCAACGAGGCTACATATTCATTCCCATGCCTGCATTGGCGCTTTTACCTAAGCGGTAATACCAAATAGAAAGCGGGATAAAAATCAAATTCATGATGGTGGTAAAGTTCCAACCAAATCCGTCTTGATTGATGGTGCGTAAGCCTTGCGCCGTTGCATCAATATTAAGCCCATTAAAAATGAGATCGACACACAGGCCGGTAAATAGAATCGCAACAAACAGTAAGCCTACCATCCATCTTGCTGGTCGTTGACCATAGTATTTTTGGTAAACTCGCATCATTGGAATGGTTAAAACATCGGCGAGAATAAACCCAATTACGCCCCCAAATGAGATACCGCCATGCCAGAGTGCTGCCGCTAGCAGCAAATTACCGACCGAACAAACATAGGCAATCACCGCGACAAAAATACCGATAATCACATCAAGGAAGGAATGTAACCACACCGGTAAATTAACGTCATTACTAATAAATAGCATGCGCCAACCTTCTATCGGTACTATCGCAATTAACAGGGATGACACCACAACACCAATCAGGATCTCTTTGCCAATCATCGACAAATCCATTTGGAAAAAGCCTGCCGATTTGGTGATTTTTTCCATCATGGGAGACAGCGGGACTTGTGGTTCAATGTGCATCTCTTTCTTCGGCATCGAATGCATATCCATACCGCAGTCACTTTCTTCATGCTTCATCGAAGACATATCCATGCCGCAGTCGCTTTCTTCATGCTTCATCGAAGACATATCCATGCCGCAGTCTGCCATTGCGGATTTTTTCGGTTGCTCCGCTGCGATATGTTGGCGTAACTCGGTCTCAACCTCTTTCGGATAGAAGCGCTGAAAAAGAACCGCGACTGTCACGATCAAAATAAGTCCACCCAGCACTTCACCCCATAGGAATGTCCAGCCTAATAAAGCCACCAGCACGATAAACATTTCAACAATCAAATTAGTGCTCGCGACCAAAAATGCCGTCGCATTGGCTAAAGTCGATTTTTTACTCAATAAGGTATGTGATAGAGAAGCTGCAGCATAGGAGCAGGATGAGGAGACCATGCCAAGTACTGTCGAATACGAAAGGCTTTTTAGATTCGTTTTACCAAGATGTTTCGCCACCGTTTCAACGGGCAAAAGGTGACGAATAAATGAAGATAGCATTAGGCCAAATGCCAGCGGCCAAAAGATTTGCCACACCATATTGCTAAACACAGAAACAATATGGAAAAGAAGATTACCGCCATCACTTTGCATAAGTGACTCCTTGCTAGGACGATTAAATGCTCTCTAAGCATAGTACGCCTATCAAAAAGCTTTGTGCCTTACTGAAAACTCAATCTATAAATGCAAATTTAGAGTGCCATTGACGTCGGATGAACTTTACTGTGCAAAATGCAATAAACGTCATACTTGGACTTATGAATACTCGATGCATCGGTATTCATCGCTTCATTTTTCATTTGCACACGCACATGCACACAAAAATGTCACGATTCACTCACACTATCTCCACCGGAAGCTACATATAAGTCATAATTATTATATAGTTAGCCAATAATTCAACACTAATGCATTCATGCTACGTCAGCTATTATTTTTATGGACCAATCCGATTGTGATCGCAATCTACTCACGATCAAAAATGCCGTTCATATCAAAGATGGATTTCGCTGACTAAATAAGGAATATTTTAATGAGAGCGCATTTATTACTTCTCGCGACACTCGGTATGATTCAAGGTTGTAGCGAAGAGCCGCCAATCGATAGTAACGTCAATTCTATTCGTCCTGTAAAACTGTTTAATGTCACTGAGCAACAAGCGAATGTTACCGCTTCCTTTCCCGGAATTATTCAAAGTAAAAATCTCAAAGAAATCAGCTTCACGACAACCGGAAGAGTAACCGAATTCCCAATCAAAGAAGCCATGCTTGTAAAAGCAGGCGATGTTATTGCTAGACTAGACCAACGTGAACTTAAAAATGCATTGAGTAAAGCCAAGTCTCAATATCAAATCGCTTCTGATGAGTACCAAAGAATTGCAAAACTCGCAAAAACAGGCGCGGTATCAAAAAGCTCATTACAAGCGAAACAAACGGAACGTGATTTAGCGCGCGTACAACTCGATAGTGCTCAGCAAGCACTAAATGATTCCACCCTTTTTGCCCCGATTGACGGAATCATCGCACAAACCTTTATTGAAAAAGACCAAGTGATTTCCAGCGGGCAAACGGTAGCGATACTGATTGGTGAAGGCGAACTCGAAGCCTCAATCGACGTCCCTGGAAAGTTCCTAGCTCTATTGCATCAAAATTCAATGATTGAAGGGCAGCCATCACAAAGTTGGATATCTCTTGATTCCCTTCCCTCGCAACGTTTTCCTGCGGAGTTTAAAGAAGCAACGCTTGTGGCAGATCCAACCACTCAAACTTACGGCCTGACGTTTGCTTTCAAGGCAACAACGGACATTCTTATTCTGCCCGGCATGAATGTTTCTGTGGATATTACTGTCACCGGAAATGAGTCAATACAGTACCTCAGCATCCCAATCGATGCCGTCGGTAGTGACAGTGAAGGCACTTTTGTATGGTTGGTAGATACAGATTCTATGATGGTCTCCAAACAACACGTTACCTTAAAAGAGCAAATTGGTGAGTCTATTGCCGTGCTTGAAGGACTGAGCAAAGGCGATACCATCGTGAGTGCTGGTGTAAGCCAACTTTCTGAAGGCATTACAGTTAGAGAATGGAAATAAACGGCAGCCACGTTAGACAAGCAGGTAACTAATATGAACATTGCAGAGTTCACGATAAAAAAGACGGTACTCAGTATTATCGTCATTTTTATCACGTTATTAGGCGGTTGGAACGCCTATCAAAACATGGCGCGATTTGAAGATCCTGAATTTACTATTCGCGAAGCGGTCGTTATAACGCAATACCCCGGAGCTTCTCCTCATGAGGTGGCGTTAGAAGTAACTGAGCCATTGGAAAAATCGATTCAACAACTCGCAGAAGTTAAGAAAATTCGCTCGGTTTCAACTCATGGTAAATCTGAAATTACCGTCGAAGTAAAATACGAAGCGTCTAAAACAAGAGCAGACCTTCAGCTGGTATGGAATAAGTTACGCAACAAGGTTAGCGATGCTGAGCGTTCGTTGCCTCCAGGTGCTGGCGAACCTTATGTAGCAGACGATTTTGGTGATGTATTCGGCCTATTGTATTTCCTAACCGGCGAAGGATATGACAATGCAGAATTAAAGAAATACGCAGATTCACTTCAAAGTACCATTTTAAAAGTTGATGGCGTTGCTCGTGTCACTATTGAAGGGGCGAAGAAAGAAGTCATTTACGTTGAGCTTTCTCGTAGTGATATCAAGCGGTTGGGACTCTCTTTCAATAACGTTCTTAACGTTCTATCACAACAAAATGCCATGGCTTCTGCCGGTAACGTAAAAGTAGGCACTAAGCGGCTGTTTATTGACCCTACAGATGCGATCGATTCTGTTGATGCCATTAAGAATTTATTGGTTGCAGCAGAGCCGAATGGCAAGTTGGTCTACCTTAAAGATATTGCGCACATTTATCGCGGCTATCAAGAGCCGGATGAGAAAATCTACAACTACAATGGTCAACCAGCGCTTGCGATTGGTATCTCCGGAGTTTTAGGCAGCAATATTGTCAAGATTGGTGCAGGGATAGATCAAGCAATTGATGACAATTTAAACCTTCGCCCGCTCGGCATGGAACTACACGAGTTTTATCACCAATCAAAGATTGTTGATGCTTCTGTACAAAATTTCGTTCTTAACGTCGCCGCGGCGTTAGCCATTGTGATCATCACCTTGTTCATTTTTATGGGTATGAAATCAGCAACGGTCATTGGCGCAATTCTATTACTGACAATATCTGCCACCTTAGCAACCATGAACTATGTTTCTATTCCGATGCACCGCATCTCTTTAGGTGCATTAATCATTGCGTTAGGGATGATGGTGGACAACGCCATTGTCGTGACTGAAGGGATTCTCGTTGGCATCAAAAATGGTTTCTCGAAACTCGCCATTGCGAAGAAAATTGTTGAACGTTCGATATGGCCACTACTTGGCGGCACATTAGTTGGCATCATAGCCTTTGCCCCTATTGGTTTCGCTCCAGGCTCAACGGCGGAATACACCGGGCATTTATTTTGGGTTATTTTAATTTCTCTGCTTTATAGCTGGGTATTTGCCATTACGCTAACGCCCCTATTTTGTTACTGGCTGTTCAAAGAGCCTACAGAAAACACATCAGCTAACACTCAACCAGAGGGGCGTTTTAGCCAAGGCTATAAGTCTGTTCTAGTCTACTCGCTGAAAAAACGTACTCAAGTGATTGGTTGTATTGTCGCATTGTTTGCCATTTCGGTATGGGGTTTTAGCTTTGTAAAACCGGGCTTCTTCCCAGCCTCAACCACACCACTGTTTGTGGTTGATTATTGGCTACCGGAAGGCACCGATATTACCGAAACAAAAGCGGATATTGCCAAGCTTAATCAATTTGTTGCCACGCTCGAGGGTGTTGAAGAAATACAATCCTCAGTCGGAGGTGGTGCTCCACGCTTTATGCTGGTTTACGCTCCTCAGTCAGCCAACTCATCTTATGGCCAATTACTGGTAAAAACAGGCAGTGATAAACAAATTGATGCTCTTCTACCGCAAATTCAACACTACATCGATGAACAATTTACCGATGCACAAGGTAAGGTTTGGAAATTTGTACTTGGTCCTGGCGGTGGCTCTAAGATCCAAGCAAAATTCACCGGCCCAGATCCTAAGGTACTCAGAACAATAGCTGAAGAAGCAAAGCAAATTATGGTTAATGATGGGCAAGCACTTTCCATCAAAGATAATTGGCGCGAGCCTGTGCCAGTAATTGAGCCGATTTATGCTGAAAAAGCAGCGCAACGCATTGGGGTTTCTCGCGAAGACTTAGCCACCGCGCTCGAACGTAATTTTTCAGGTCAAAGCGTTGGGGCGTATCGTGAAGGCGACGAATTGATCCCGATCATTACACGTGCAACCGAAAATGAGCGAACCCGCATTGACGACATTCGCAACGTATTAGTGGTCAGCTCAATCACTGGTGAAAGCATTCCGATTGACCAAGTTGTTGACGGCTACAAAACCGTTTGGCGTGATGGCTTAGTTCGCCGAGTAAATCGAGATTGGGAGTTAATCGTTCAAGCTGATCCCATCCCGGGAGTGTTGACATCGGATGTATTTAATCGCGTACGTCCGCACATCGAATCAATCGATTTACCTGATGGCTACTCACTCGATTGGGGAGGCGAATATGGCGATTCTAAAGAATCCAACGAAAACCTTGCATCGACAATTCCACTTGGATTCCTTGCTATGGTGCTAGTGGTATTTGTCTTATTTGGTACCGTGCGTCAACCTGTGGTTATTTGGCTGGTGGTGCCGCTCGCCATTGTTGGCGTTGTCGCAGGACTATTACTCACCCAGACACCAATGGAGTTTATGGCTATTCTTGGCCTGTTGTCTTTGTCTGGTTTGTTGATTAAGAATGCGATTGTGTTAGTTGACCAAATAGATCTCGAAATATCAGAAGGTAAAGCAAGGTTCGATGCGGTAGTAGACGCGTCAGCAAGCCGTGTAAGACCAGTATTGATGGGAGCATTAACCACTGTCTTGGGCGTTATACCGCTCTATTTTGATGCGTTTTTCAAATCAATGTCTGTCGTATTGGTGTTTGGACTCACGTTCGCCACCTTGCTTACACTCATCATTGTACCGCTGCTCTATTCTGTATTTTTCAAGATTCAAGCGACTGAAACTCAAGAGCGTTGATACTAATATTTGAATCTTAAACGAGGATAAAAAAGAGCCAGCAATATTGCTGGCTCTCTTATTTTCCTTACTTCTGCATGCGCTTTTTCAAACGAGCCAGTTCAATGGCGTTTGAGCGAACAGTTAGCTTAATATGATCATATTCATATTCTTCTTTAATCACACTCATGCTGGTGCGGATTTCACCAATAATCCCTTGAGCGTCATACTGAATAATGAACTCTTCTTCGATCATATCTTGCTGCGAAGAATCAACAATGTATTGGTGCAGCTTAGCCACATCAAGCGGGTTGCGAGTGGATGTCATCATCGCATCTGGGAACTCTTCCATCAGAGCTTGCTGCTGTTCGAGACTCAGTTGGTCAGATTTATTCAGAACCAACAGCTTTTTAATATCATCAACACCCACTTCACCAAGAACTTCATGCACCACATCAAGTTGTGTGCGGAAGGTGGCATCCGAGGCATCAACCACATAAAGCAGTAATGATGCGTCATGCGCCTCTGCAAGCGTCGAGTGGAATGAAGCCACTAAGTCATGGGGTAGCTTTTTAATAAAGCCAACCGTATCTGAAACCAGAATACGTGGTTGAGTTGTTGGGTACAGCGCGCGTACCGTGGTATCGAGCGTGGCAAACAGTTTATTTTCCACCAGCACTTCACTGCCCGTCAATGCGCGCATCATCGAAGATTTACCCGCGTTGGTGTAACCAACCAGAGCAACACTGAATAGCTCTGAGCGTTGAGAACGACGGTTTTTCAACTCATGTTGTACACTGACCAACTCGCGTCTGAGTTCTGCGATTTGATCACGGACTTTACGGCGATCGAGTTCCAGCGTGGTTTCACCAGCACCTTTACCCATTTGACGCTCTTTGTTACCGCTGGTCGATTCACGTAGGCGCGGTGCTAAATAGTTAAGGCGGGCAATTTCAACCTGTAGACGAGCAGTACGCGTACGCGCATGGCGACTAAAGATCTCGATAATGATGCCAGTGCGGTCAAACACTTCAACACCCAACTGGTTCTCAACGTTACGTAATTGAGATGGACTCAAATCACAGTCAAACACCACCACATCCGCACAATACAATGGCAAATTTTCTGATGGCAAATCGTCAAAGCGCATTTCATCATAAATTGGCGCATCAAACGCCATATCACCAAACGACTCATCATCGAACAGATCTTCGGTGTCGAGATCTTCTTCCATCTCGCCTCGGTTCCCCGTCAAGCGAGCGATCTCCGCCATTTTGCCTACACCTAACACATTTTGTTTTTGAGTTGAGGCAAGGTTTTGTGACTGAGTGCCCACTACGTTAAAGCCTAATGTCGTCACAAGGCGGGCTAATTCAGCGAGAGATTCTTTCGCCTCTACCCCTTTAAATTGCGGTGTGCAGATGGAAATAAGTAAGGCGTTATTCTGTAATGGTTTGGCGGTTAGCTGCATAATTCTTTATGTTCGCGCACGGTTGTGCGACCTGCGTCTTTATCGATAATTGTCGCCGATCCTACGTTGTTATCGCCTCTCTTTATAGGAAAATAAAAAACTAATTGAAGAATAAATTGGTTCTCTAGGTAACCCACTGAATAAAAAGAGTTAATCATTGGCAAGTTGAGACACCGCTTGAAAGCAACACTTGGCTATCTTCGCGATAAGCAGCTCAATCACTACAGGTCCCCCTGATCTCATCAAACCAGCAACTCATCTAAAGCGAGATAATCGTTAGCTCCGCATCCCTTAATAGAGAAAAGAAAATATTCGTTAATTTTTCTAATGAAAGTGTTGACAGTAAATTTCCGGAAGCATATATTGATTACACGAACTGCCAGATGGAGTTTGTAGACAGCTTGATTCGCCTTATAGAGGGAATAACAAGTTGTCAGTTTGGAAGTGATGCTTTACCCATCATTGATGTGTTTGTGCTTTAGCTTCTGATTATTCACTGTTGAACCGTATGTCTATTAAGCCAAATTAGGCTTAGGAATATGGCTTCAATCTCATCGCAAAATGCGGTGAGAACTATTGCTTATTATTGAAGGATAGTATTATGCGTAATGTAGATATTTCTCCCCTATACCGCCATGCCATTGGTTTTGATCGTCTGTTTAACCTTGTAGAAAACAGTGCGAAAAAACCATCTCAAACTGGTTACCCACCATACAACATCGAACAGAAAGATGAGCACAACTACCGTATTACTATGGCTGTTGCTGGTTTCTCTGAAGATGCATTAACACTGACTCAAAACGAAAATATGCTGATTGTTTCCGGCGAAATCAAAGCGTCCGAGACAAAGCCAACTTACGTTTATCAAGGTATTGCTGAACGCAACTTTGAACGAAAATTCCAACTGGCTGATTACGTCACTGTATCAGCAGCAAGTATGGAAAATGGTTTGCTACATATTGATCTTGTACGTGAAGTACCAGAAGCAATGCAACCACGTAAGATCGCAATCAACAAGTAGTTCTTTATAAGTGAACACTTGTAGAACATAAATCAGTATTGCCGTTAAACACCATGCGACAAAGCGTAAAAGATATCGCTTTAACCCTGGCTAAGATGGGCTCATACCCTAGTCAAATTGGTCGCATACGATGACGTAGCCACCTGTTTATCGGCACTATTGACAACAGTATATTCCATTGAGAATGAGCATAGTGATAGCAAAAATGCATTCTATGTTCTTATAAAATCAACATTCGAATTTAGCTAATTTGCATTAATATAACTAATGCAAATTACAGAGGTAATTATTATGGGTAAAATCATTGGTATCGACTTAGGTACAACTAACTCTTGTGTTTCTGTTTTAGATGGCGACAAACCACGCGTAATTGAAAACGCGGAAGGTGAACGCACCACAGCTTCAGTTGTGGCCTACACAGATGGGGAAACATTGGTCGGCCAACCGGCAAAACGCCAAGCGGTAACCAACCCAACCAACACGCTATTTGCAATTAAGCGTTTGATTGGTCGTCGTTTTGAAGACAAAGAAGTTCAGCGTGACATCGAAATCATGCCTTACAAAATCGTTAAGGCTGACAATGGTGATGCTTGGGTAGAAGCGAAAGGCCAAAAAATGGCAGCGCCTCAAGTTTCAGCTGAAATTCTGAAAAAAATGAAGAAAACGGCAGAAGATTTCCTTGGTGAAGAAGTCACTGGCGCTGTTATTACAGTTCCGGCTTACTTTAACGACGCTCAACGTCAAGCAACCAAAGACGCTGGTCGTATCGCAGGTCTGGAAGTAAAACGTATCATCAACGAACCAACAGCAGCAGCGTTGGCATACGGCCTAGATAAAAAAGGCGGCGATCGCACTATCGCGGTTTACGACTTAGGTGGTGGTACTTTTGATATCTCGATCATCGAAATCGACCAAGTTGAAGGCGAGCAAACCTTTGAAGTTCTTGCAACTAACGGTGATACACACCTTGGTGGTGAAGACTTTGATAACCGCTTAATCAACTACTTAGTCGATGAGTTCAAAAAAGAACAAGGTATCGACCTGAAAGTTGACCCATTGGCGATGCAACGTGTAAAAGAAGCAGCAGAAAAAGCAAAAATCGAGCTTTCTTCTACTACACAAACGGATGTTAACTTGCCATACGTAACGGCTGACGCAACCGGTCCTAAGCACATGAACGTCAAAGTGACTCGTGCGAAATTGGAATCGTTAGTGGAAGATCTTGTCCAGCGTTCTATTGAACCACTTAAAGTGGCTCTGGCAGATGCGAAACTATCAGTAAGCGACATCACCGATGTGATTTTGGTCGGTGGTCAAACACGTATGCCAATGGTACAAGCGAAAGTTGCGGAGTTCTTTGGTAAAGAAGCACGCCGTGATGTTAACCCTGACGAAGCAGTTGCGATGGGTGCAGCCGTTCAAGGTGGTGTGCTAGCGGGTGAAGTAAAAGATGTGTTGCTATTGGATGTTACCCCACTCTCTCTCGGTATCGAGACGATGGGCGGTGTAATGACCAAATTGGTTGAGAAAAACACCACTATTCCAACCAAGGCGAACCAAACGTTCTCAACCGCAGAAGATAACCAAAGTGCAGTAACGATTCACGTTCTGCAAGGTGAGCGTAAACAAGCGACTTTCAACAAGTCTCTTGGTCAGTTCAACCTTGAAGGTATTCAGCCTGCACCACGTGGTATGGCGCAAATTGAAGTGACTTTCGACCTAGATGCTGATGGTATCTTGAATGTCTCTGCTAAGGATAAAACCACCGGCAAAGAACAGAAAATCACTATCCAAGCGTCAGGCGGTTTGAGCGATGCTGAGATTGAGAAAATGGTACAAGAAGCGGAAGCAAACAAAGACGCGGACAAAAAGTTCGAAGAGTTAGCCACCGCACGTAACCAAGCGGATCAGATGATTCACGGTACTCGTAAACAAATCGAAGAAGTGGGTGAAGCTCTACCAGCTGAAGAGAAAGCAAAAATTGAAACTGCAATCAATGAGGTTGAAGTGGCTCGTAAGGGCGATGACAAAGAAGCGATTGATACCAAGGTTCAAGCTCTCGCAGCAGCGGCGCAAAAACTGATGGAGATTGCTCAACAGCAAGCTCAAGCGCAACAAGCTCAAGGCAATGACTCACAATCGAAAGATGATGATGTGGTTGATGCTGAATTTGAAGAAGTGAAATAACGCTTTAGCTCAACTATCTATACCATCTTAGGTGGTTGAGCGATATCATATTAGCAATGGCATTAAGGGCGTAAGAGATTTCTCGTACGCCCTTTTCCAGTTTTAGTCAGGAATAAAGCAAGAGGCTGACATGTCCAAACGAGATTATTACAGCGTGCTAGGCGTCTCTAAAGGAGACGACGTTAAAGATATTAAGAAAGCGTACAAAAAGCTCGCAATGAAATATCACCCAGACAAAAACCCTGGGGATGCAACGGCTGAAGACAAATTCAAAGAAATTAAAGAAGCCTACGAAATTCTTACCGACACTGATAAACGTCGCCAATACGATCAATTTGGTCATGCCGCTTTTGATGGCAGCCATGGTGGTTTTGGTGGTCATTCTCAACAAGGTCATGGTGGCTTCGAAGATATCTTTGGCGGTGCATTTAGACAACAAGGCGGTGGCTTTGGTGGCGGCTTTGGTGGTTTTGAAGATATGTTCTCTCAAGGTCGTGGCCGACAAGCGCGCCCCCAAAAAGGCCAAGATCGTGAATTTACCTTTACCGTTGATTTTGTCGATGCGGTACAAGGTGCCGAAAAGGTCGTTGAACTGCCAATTAATGGCGAACAGAAGAAAATCAACGTTAAGATCCCAGCGGGCATCAAAGACGGTGAAAAAATTCGCTTCGGCGGCAAAGGTGGCCCAGGTATCAACGGCGGTCCAGCCGGTGATTTACTGCTTGTAATTGCCACCCGTTCACACGCGTTTCTAAAGCGCGATGAAGATAACCTTATCTGCACTAACCATGTTGATATGATCACCGCAGCATTGGGTGGTGAGACTGAAGTGAATGTGTTAGATAGCCGTTTTAAACTGAAAATCCCAGCGGGCACACAAAGTGGCCGTAAGTTTAAAATCACCGGTAAAGGCGTGACCAACCGTAAAGGCGTGACGGGTGATTTATTGGTGGTCATCCAAGTTGATACCCCAACCAACCTTACCGATGAACAAAAAGCAATTCTAACGCAGTTCCAAGCAACGCTTTGATCTTGCGATTCACCGTTCTGATATGACAAAGCCACCATTACGGTGGCTTTGTTTTTCTCTAACAGCTCATTTCAGTTGTGTTTCTGTTGGGGGGCTTTTATCTAACGTTTAAATCAGATCTTTTTGATAAGGACAGCGGTTCCCATCCCACCGCCAATACAGAGTGAAGCCAGGCCAAATTGAACTTCTCTCTTCTCCATTTCATAAATCAGTGTCGTCAATATACGGCCACCAGATGCGCCAAGTGGATGACCTAGTGCAATCGCACCGCCGTTAACATTGGTCTTATCATCGAACCAACTCATCGGTAACTCGTATTTTTCACTCAAGCCATGCATTACGCCTAAAGCTTGCGCGGCAAACGCTTCATTTAGCTCAAGCAACTGTACATCGGCTAGCGTCATGTTCGCTCTTGCCAAGGCTTGTTCAATTGCCGGTACAGGCCCTAACCCCATAAAGGCAGGATCTAAACCACCCTGACCGTAACTGACAATTTCAGCCAGTGGTTTTAAGCCATGTTCTTTGACCGCTTTTTCAGAGGCGACGACAAACGCAACCCCACCGTCATTGATACCCGAAGCATTACCCGCCGTGACAGAACCCTCTTTCTTAAAGGCAGGTCTGAGCTTGCCAAGGCTCTCAAGTGATGCGTCTGCGCGTGGGTATTCATCTTGCGTAAACAGTGAGGTGGTGCGGCGCTGATGCACTTCCACTGGCACGATTTCATCGACAAAACGCCCTTGTTCAATCGCGGCAACGGCGCGTTGCTGGCTACGCAAAGCAAAAGCATCTTGGCTGTCACGATTAATTTGGTATTTTTCAGCGACGTTTTCCGCAGTCATCCCCATGTGATAACTATTGAACGCATCCGTTAAACCATCATGGATCATGGTATCAACCAACTGTTGATTGCCCATTTTGCTGCCGAATCGGTTCTGCGCACTAACCAAATATGGCGTACTTGACATGTTTTCCATGCCAGCCGCCACAACAAGGTCTGCATCGCCTGCTTTGATCTTCGTCGCCGCTTCCATCACGGTTTTCATGCCACTACCGCAAATCATATTGAGCGTATAAGCAGGCACCGAATCTGGCACATCAGCGAATTTTGCAGCCTGACGCCCCGGCCCCATACCTTGGCCTGCGGTTAGCACATTACCGACAATCACTTCATCCAGTAAATCAGGAGAGACGCTCGCTTGTTCTAAAGCCGCCTTGATGGCATGGCCGCCTAATTCAAACGCAGGCACTAATGATAAAGAGCCGCCAAATGCGCCTAAAGCCGTGCGTTTCGCACCTACAATATAAACTTTGCTCATAAGTTACTCCTTAAATCACCAAGCCGCCGTCGATTTTTAGTGTTTGCCCAGTAATGAAGCAGGCATTATCACTGGCAAGAAACAACA
This sequence comes from Vibrio scophthalmi, assembly GCF_040869025.1. Lineage (NCBI taxonomy): Bacteria > Pseudomonadati > Pseudomonadota > Gammaproteobacteria > Vibrionales > Vibrionaceae > Vibrio > Vibrio scophthalmi. Next base: position 104,431 of record NZ_CP134271.1, read on the forward strand.
CGCCGTTGGCAATATCTTCTGGCTTGCCCATGCGACCAAGTGGCGTTTTAGTTTTCATGTAATCAAGCACTTTTTCTGGCAAATCGACCGTCATTGGGGTTTCGATAAAGCCCGGAGCGACACAGTTAGCACGCACTTGTGCGCCTTTACGCGAAAACTCTTTCGCCCAACCTTTGGTCATAGCAATCACACCACCTTTGGTTGCGCCATAGTTACTTTGGCCTACGTTGCCATCAGTACCGACAACAGAAGACATGGTGATGATTGAGCCGACACCATTTTCTATCATGCTCGGCGCAACCGCCTGAGTCATATTGAACACGCCTTTAAGATTGACGTTAATCACCATGTCCCAATCGTCTTCGCTCATACGATCAAGTAGATTATCTCGGGTAATACCAGCGTTATTAACCAACACGTCAACTTTGCCATGTTCTTGAATGATCTCTTCAACAAGAGCGTGAATGCCTGCACGTTCACAGACGTTTAGTTGTTTCACGCGCACATTGTCATATTGGCTTTGCAGATCTTCCGCCGCTTGAGCATTCATGTCGCAAGCGTACACCATCGCCGCATTTTGCTTCGCGAATGTTTCTACGATGCAGCGGCCAATTCCTTGAGCGCCACCAGTAACGATACAGATTTTGTCAGTAAGCATAGTTTTCACCTTAATCAGGAGGGATGCGAAACTATGTCTTGGCATAGTTTAAATTTTCGCAGTAGGTGAAATGATTCTATGGACTAATTTGCAAGTTGTAGATTGATTTAACAACAAAACACTATTGCAAATTCGGGATAATATTAGGTTGCTATCGAAGGTGTAATTTGTATATCAACCACTAAAAGTGTCTATTTCTCATATGTTACGGAGAGTTTTTGACCTGCATTAACAAACAGAGCAAATTCGGTTTAATCTCTATTTCAGTTCCGCTATAACTGTGATTACACGAATTTTGCAATAATTAAGGATGCATCATGTTAGATAAAATTGTTTATTTTCTGCATGTTGTACGCACTGGATCATTTAGTCTCGCAGCAAAACAATACGGTATTTCCGCCTCTGCAGGCAGTCGCTGGATCATTGAACTTGAAGAAAGCATGGGCATCAGCCTGTTAAAACGTTCGACACGCAAAGTGGTACCAACCCAAGCCGGTTTACGACTATTTGAACGCTTCAATCAAGTAAACAGTGAAATTGATGACATTTTCACTGAAATACAAAACTTAGGAAATGATGACCGAGGTATTATTCGCATCGCCTCTACGCCTCTGTTTGCACGCGATTTCCTTGGACAAATTGTCGGAGAATATTTACAGCAATACCCTCATGTCACCTTCCGTATTCTCGAAACGGCTTTCGATATGGATCACCTTGATGAAATCGACTTTGCTATCCGCGCCAGTGCGGTTTATCAGGGCTTTCAAGAGAAAGACAGCTTATTAGTGAAACGTTCATTATTGAAATATCCGCTGATGGCATGTTGCTCCCCTGAATACATCAACAAATACGGCCAACCCGAATACCCCGAGGATCTGCGTCGTCACAACTGCTTATACGCCTCAACCTTGGTGGGTGGAAACAAATGGGTATTTGAACGTGATGGTGAAATGACAACGGTCAATATTTCTCAGACCGTTGAGGTAGAAGATAGCCAATTTATTAAAACCGTCGCATTAAATGGCGGTGGCATTAGCTACCTACCTGTGCGTCTAATCCAAGACGAGCTTGATGATGGGCAACTAGTACAAGTGTTACAGCAATACACCAACAGTGAATTTGAATTTAGCCTTTACTATCGCCCTCGCCGACAGATGCCCATGCGTTGCGTTAATTTTAAAGATTACCTTATTCGCCGTGTACGAGAGATCTCTGGCCAAGAATAGCCTCCACCTTTTCCCAGCCACATATAATTGAGAGCAGCCTGAAGCTGCTCTTTTTATTATCCCGAATTCGCAATTATCTTTCCTTTTATTGTCTATTTTTTCATTAATCAGAAATGAATACACTTTTTTCATTAGCTCTGGATAGCGATGCCCAGGCCACAATAAATTTCCAGAAGGAAAGCAGAATGAAAACAAAAGTGTTAACTGCCCTACAAGCAGCAGCTTTGATAGAAAATGGTGACAAGGTGATCTTAGGCGGTTTCATCGGCGCAGTCGTGCCAGAAGCCATTGAACGTGCCATTGGCGAACGCTTCCTTGCGACCGGTCAACCGAATGATCTCGAACTCTATTTTACCGCAGGCCAAGGTGATGGTGTTGATAAAGCGACAAACCACTTAGCGCACCCGGGCATGGTCAGCATGGCATGTGGCGGTCACTGGGGATTAATTCCTCGCCTACAAAAATTGGCCAACGACAACCAAATTCAAGGTTATAACTTCCCACAAGGTGTGATTGCTCAGCTACTTCGTGATTCAGCGGCTGGTAAACCTGGCACGCTATCTCACGTTGGTTTAGGCACTTTTGTTGATCCTCGTTTAGGTGGCGGAAAAATCAATACCTCTACATCTGAAGACCGTGTTTCAGTGATAGAAATTGAAGGCGAAGAGTTCTTATTTTACAAACGCCTTAACCCAACGGTTGCCCTTTTACGCGGCACCACTGCAGACGAAAACGGCAACGTCACCATGGAAGATGAATGTCTGTTTTTGGAAAACCTCGCGGCGGCACAATTGGTCACCAACATGGGTGGCAAGGTAATTGTGCAAGTAAAACGCGTGGTAAAAAACGGCGAGTTGGATCCTCAGCAAGTGCGCATCCCGGGCATTTTCGTCAACGCGATTGTGATTGCTGAAGAGTCATTGCACATGCAAACCTTCGCGGAACCAATGAACCCGGCCTACTGCGGCCGAGGAGACAAAGGATGTGGAGAATCCTATCAACAAACGGTTAGCGCTCGTCCACTCGATGCAAAAAAAATCATCGCTCGTCGCGCAGCGATGGAACTGCAACATGGCGCCATTCTTAATTATGGCATTGGCGTACCGGAAGTGATCGCAGAGGTCACGGATGAAGAAGGCATTACCGATCAGATGATTGCAACAGTTGAGCCAGGCGCAATCGGCGGTACACCAGCAGGCGGTTTGAGCTTTGGCGCATCGGCTTTTCCTGAAGCGGTGATCACTCAAGACCAAATGTTCGATTTTTATGATGGCGGCGGTATTGACCAAGCCTTTCTTGGATTAGCGGAATGTGACCAGCACGGCAACCTGAATGTATCTAAGTTTGGTAGCAAAATTGCGGGCTGTGGCGGTTTCATCAACATTACCCAAAATGCAAAGCAGGTGTTTTTCTGCGGCACATTTACCGCAGGTAAACTTGAAATCGAAACCGGTAACGGCGAGCTGACGATTATCAATGATGGCCACATCAACAAGCTAATCAAAGAAGTGCAGCAAATTACCTTCTCAGCAGACATTGCGAGACGTAACCACAAACCCGTGCTTTATATCACTGAGCGCGCGGTATTCCGTTTGGGTGCAACCACATTAGAGTTGATTGAAATCGCACCGGGCGTCGATTTAGACCGCGACATACTCGCTAGAATGGACTTTAACCCGATCATAAGCCGTGATTTAAAAACCATGGATGCACGCATTTTCCGTGATGAACCGATGGGGCTCACTCTGTCATCACCATCACAAATGCCGACTGAAGTGACATCAAAGCAAACCGTCGCAGCGTAATCCTATGCCCTCTCACGCCTCGCAAATGGTGTGAGAGGGAAATTGCTTTGCCATACAGCAGCACTCGTGTTTTCGACATTGGCTGTATCGCAAAGTTATTTTAGAGATAGAAACCATGAGTTACTCCATAGAACAGCTCGTTGTTGGTCAACGAGCACATTTTGAAAAAACCATCAGTGAATCTGACATTCAGCTTTTTTGCGGCATTAGTGGCGACATCAATCCAGTGCATGTTAGCCAAATCGCTGGTCAAAATAGCATTTTTGGTAATCGCGTTGCCCACGGCATCATGGTGTCAGGCCTGACATCGGCAGTACTCGGCATGCAGCTACCGGGGCCGGGAACGATTTATCTTGGCCAAGAGCTCAAATTTACTGCTCCAGTTTTTATTGGCGATACCATCCGCGCAGAAGTGGAAGTGATCGAAATCAACGCAGAAAAAAACATCGCAAAGTTGGCGACCCGTAGCGTGAATCAACATGACAAAATCGTGATTCAAGGCGTCGCCACCGTTATGCCCCCAAAACACTAATTCTATAAATAAGGTATTGTTATGATTATTGAACCTATTGTTCAAGGTGTGGTTGCGCGTTCAGCTCACCCTATCGGCTGCCGTCAAGCGGTATTAAACCAAATCGACTACGTAAAAAATGCTCCCGCTATCCAAGGTGGTCCAAAAAAAGTACTGATTCTTGGGGCATCTTCTGGTTTTGGTTTGGCTTCACGTATTAGCCTCGCTTTTGGCGGCTCAAATGCCGACACTATTGGGGTATCATTTGAACGTGGCCCAAGTGATAAAGGCGTGGGTACTGCGGGTTGGTATAACAACATTTACTTCCGCCAAGAAGCTGAAAAACAGGGCTTGATTGCTAAAAACTTTGTTGGTGACGCTTTCTCTGCACACACTCGCCAGGATGTTTTGGACTACATTCAAAATGAATTTGGTGGCTCAGTCGACTTGGTGGTTTATAGCCTAGCAACTGGTGTTCGTCCCAATCCAGAAACGGGCGAGTTATGGCGCTCATCCATCAAAACCGTCGGTGAGCCTGTTTCAGGGCCAACCATCAACATTGAGATGGATGCGCTTGAAACCATGCAAGTCGAGACTGCCTCAGAGGCAGAACTGGATGCGACCATCAAAGTGATGGGCGGTGAAGATTGGCAAAGTTGGATCAACATGCTTTCTGATGCGGGTGTATTAGCTCAAGGATGCAAAACCGTTGCTTACTCTTACGTTGGTCCAGAGGTCACCTACCCGATTTATCACCAAGGCACGCTTGGCCGCGCGAAAGCACACCTGCATAACACTGCAGACACACTCAATGAGCAACTCGGCGCCATTGGTGGCGAGGCTTATGTCTCTGTCTGTAAAGCGCTTGTCACCAAAGCCAGCGTCTTTATTCCTGCATTTTCACCTTACATTCTTTCACTGTTTAAAGTGATGAAAGAAAAAGGCACGCACGAGGGTTGTATTGAGCAAATGCAACGTTTATTCGCTCAACGTCTTTACAGTAATTTTACTGCCGTACCTGTTGATGACGCGCGTCTCATTCGTATCGATGACTGGGAATTAGAAGAGCAAACACAATCTGAAGTCAAAGCAATGATGGCGACAATGGATAATGATAACTTCCAACAAATTGGCGATTATCAAGGCTATAAGCTCGACTTTATGCAACTGAATGGGTTTGGCTTTTCTGAGGTGGATTATTCCACGCCAGTCAATATGCAAGAATTGGCATTATTAACACCATAAACACGTCATAGCCATTGATGGAAGCTCTACCTTTACGGCAGAGCTTCATTTGTATTCAATTGATTTATAAGAACTTAAAAAACATCATCCGACTGACTTCACACAATTCATTCTTGCAAAATCAGGATAATACCGCACTTTTAATGGGGTATTATAAGGATGAAAAATAATTCAAGTATCACCCTACAAGGTACATAATATGAACAAGAAACATCTTATTGAAATAACGATATTTCTCACCTACGCCCTCTTTGCTATGTCTTGGGTTGCTGGTTCAATGATGACGCCAAACATCATGGCCTTCTACAATATTGAAGGCATGGCCGCCGCTACATGGATGAACAATGCTATTACCATCGCCAAAATTATTGGTAACCTCGCAGCAGCTTGGCTACTGGTTAAAATGGGACCAAAGAAAGCCTTTGCGATTGCTTCACTATTAATCGCTGCCGGTGCTGCTGGCGTATTTGCCGGAAACTACTCTCTGTATGTGGTTTCTCGTTTGGTGATGGGTTTTGGTGGTGCATTTGCCATTGTTTACTTCAACCCAATCGTGATTAACTACTTTAATGCTGAAGAGCGCCCAATGATCAACGGTATCAACGCGGCGGCTTTCAATATGGGTAACCTGCTAGCCTTGTTATTCACCGGTTCACTACTTTCTACTTTGGGCAACTGGCAGAATGTTATCTTAGCTATCTCAGCGGTCAGCCTCGCAGTTCTTGTGGTGTGGTGGTTCATTAGTGACGACTTCTCTCTATCTACAAGCTCGACAGGTGACAAACCACAAGTGACTTACACGCTAAAAGATGGCGTAAAAGAGTCAGTAAACTGGTGGCTACCGATTGCTTATTCTGGTCTTCTATTCTGCTACATCTCTGTTTTTGCGCTTTTCCCATTAGTCCCAACATTTGCAGCCGAAGCTAAATACCTTTCTTCAATCATGATTGGCGCAGGTATGGTGGGCACGATTGCCGGCATCATGATTGTTAAACGCTACCCACTACGTGTACCTGTTATCCGTGGCTGTGGTTTGGCAATGACGCTGTTCGCTGCTGTGATGATCACCACCAGCAATGCCACTATCGCTTACGCAGCTGCGTTTATGGCTGGCTTCTTCATGTTCATGCCGATGACGGCACTGGTGACACTACCACAAGAGCTGCCAAATATGACACCTGCTCGTATCACGGTGATCTTCGGTATGTTCTGGTCAATCTCTTACATGATTGAAACCGTACTGATGTTCTTAGCAGGTGTACTTGCAGATATGACTGGCAACATTGCTTACGCTGCAACGTTCGCTGTTATCTGTTCTTCAACTTTCTTCCTTGCGAGCTTCTTCTTGCCTGAAACAGGTAAAAAGCCAGAGCTTGTTAATCACACTACCAAAACTGCTTAAGGAGGCGTTATGCGCCAAGTAAGTCCAAAATTACAAGCATGGTTAGAGAACTTTAACATTGCTGTGGGCCAATTAATTGAAAATGGATTTAAACCAACAGCGACCAATGCTCGTGAAGGTTTAGCGAATTTAACCAAAGGTTTAGTGACTGATATCCCTGCCGTCGCATGGGTACAAGATGACTTGGTCATCGGTGAAGCTTACAACGTTCCAGTGCGTATCTATCACCCAGAACCAGAAACTGCGCTACCAGTATTAGTCTATTACCATGGCGGCGGCCATATGGCGGGCAGCGTAACGGTTTACGACCCTATCTGTCGTAAGCTAGCGCTCGCAACCAAACACATTGTTGTTGCTGTAGATTACCGCCTTGCACCTGAGTGCCCTTACCCTGCCGGCGTCATTGACGCATACACAGTGGTTAGCAACCTATGGGCAACGCTAGATGGCCGTGAGTTGAACTACTTGCCAACGCTATCGATTGCTGGTGATTCAGGTGGTGGCGCTTTAGTGGCGACGGTGAGTGCTAAAGCACAATTCGATGACAAGGTGAACATTGCCAAGCAAGTCATGCTTTACCCTAGCCTCGATTACACGATGGACAGTGCGTCAATGGAAGAAAACGCGACGGGCTACCTACTGCAAAAAGGTAAGATAGCTTGGTACTTCGACAATTACTTCCATAACAACGAAGATCGCCGCGAAGCATCACCACTGTATCAACCAATGTCGGCACAATTACCAGCGACATTGATGATGACTGCAGAATTCTGCCCACTGCGTGACGAGGGCATTGCTTACGCAGAGATGGCACAAAGTGCAGGTGCACATGTTGAGCACTACCACTTCAATGACATGATCCATACCTTCCTAAATATGGAAGATCTGGTCAAAGAAGAGTGCGATACCGTTTACCAAAAAATCAGTGCATTCCTAAATTAAGCACACACCCAAATAAGTACCCTCTTATAACTTGGTGCTTACTTCTGCCCCTCTAGTGGGTAACTCCTTGAAGTAAGCACCCTATTTACACGGAAATGAATATGAAAGCGCAGACGTTATTTTTAACGGTGGCGGGGCTTTGTTCGTCTTTTGCTACCCACGCCGCTGTTGTTGAGCTCAATGATGACATCAAATTAGACTGGGGAATGGACGCCTATGTGCGTGGCCACGCTATCGATGCCTCAGGTGAGGAAAGCAGCAACGGTTATACCAGTCGATTTCGCGTAAAAACCAATCTTATTCTCTCTGACGGTTGGTCGATCAACACGCGCTGGCAAGGTTATTATGATTGGTCAGGTGACCGTCGACACAGCGGTGGCGCTGGCACTAACTATACCGATGGTAGCAACTCAGACGGCCTATCAATCGATCTCGGCTTTGTACAATATGCAGACCAAGGTTTAGTGCTTCGCGCGGGTCGCCAACGTGCCGATTGGGCCTACGGTTTTAATATTGAAAACGACCGCCGTGATCGTTTATTGGCGATGAAATCCTACCAATATGGCAACAATGATCAAATTAGTTTACTCGGCATCTATGATTTACGTTTTGCGGAAAGTGAATACGCAACGGACCTAGATGTTTATGATGATGTGCATATGTACGCACTAGCCGCTGTGGGTAGCCACGGCATCGTCGACTGGGGCATGCTTTGGGCCTACTTTGACGGTGGTGACGGTAATATTGGTGATTCGTCCACCGGTATTCCGCAAGCAGGTTATGGTATCGATTACTTCCATAACATCTCGCCTTTCGTCAACGTAGTAATGAATGACTTTTCAATCAAAGCCGCTGCAAACGTTATTTTATCAGACTCTACCGATAAAAATGGCTATCACACAACATGGGGGGCCGATGGCTTTGCTGGTTTTGTTGAAACAAGCTATCAGTTAACGCCTACCGTGAAGCTACAAGCACAAGCCATTGGTTTTGTAGATGGGGGGTTAGTCGGACGAGGCTTTGATACCTATTCTGGCCTGATTAACAACAATGACCGTAACGATCCTAATCCTATTTCACGTCAGTTCTTTGGTGGTTTAGGTCATGAGAATAACGATGGTCAACTCTATGCGGCACGCATCGATTGGCAAGCCTCTGAGCAGTGGAACATTAAATTTGCTGGCGGACAAATGAATATTGATCACAACCTCGGTAGTGATACCAATTTAGAAGCCACCTTCTTAGATCTCAGCACACAATATCAATGGAGTAAATTCACTGATTTTACTGTGCAAATGAGTTGGGCTGATAAAGATATTGATGATCTGGCGGTGATGGCAATGGTAAACATCAAATACAACTAAGCGTAATTAAATCTGCTTTATCTATAAACAGCAACGCCGCTAAGCGAGCCTCACAGCTCGCTTTTTCTATCTTCCATTATAATCCCCCCTGTTCACGTACTCCCCCACTCCTTAATCACTTAAAAATGGACACCGGAGTAACGCATAAGTCAATGTTGCAAATTAAGCATGCAGGAACACGCAGTTGCGAAGTTTGGTATATAGTTCTTTAAGAGATTCATTCTTTTAAAGAACTTGAAAGAAATGAAATGATGTTTAGGAACGGATGATTATAAAGGCTTCTTATATGACAAATAACATTGCAGAACGCGCACAAATGGGTGTGCTATCGGATCCTTCTACATTTGCTGAGTACCTTACTTTTGTCCTCAAAAGTACCGCTGACACCGAATCGGTTCAAGATGCCCTTTCGCAAATCTCTGGTATTGAAAAATCCATTGCTCAAAAAGATCCCAGTGCAAATTTGAGTATTACCGTCGGTATTGCTAAAAATGCATGGACTACTGCGCTGCCTGACGTTGTCATGCCTAAACACCTCACTACATTTACTGAAATGAAAGATGGCGAGCGCCATTTTCCTAGTACCGCCGGCGACATTTTTCTAATGATCAAATCAGAGCGTATTGATTTGAACTACCAAGCCGCTAAATATCTTTTAGCAGCCTTTAAAGATTCCGCAGAGTTGGTTGAAGATATCCAAGGCTTCAAATATTTAGACAACCGTGACTTGATTGATTTTGTTGATGGGACAGAGAATCCAAAACACCAAGCGCGTGTGAATGCTGTTTTAGTACAAGATGAAGCTGAAATCCACCTTGGCGGTAGCTACCTCACCGTACAGCGCTACGTAGACAGAGAAATGTCTTGGCATGAGCAGCCGCAACACTACCAAGAGCAAGTCATTGGTCGTACTAAGTTCGATAATATTGAGCTCGATGACGATGAGAAACCTGCATGGGCTCACAACAACAAAAGCAAAGTGGTGATTGATGACCAAGAGATCAAAATGCTGCGTCAGAATCGCCCTTTTGGTAATGCCCTCGAACATGGCACCATGTTTATCGGCTTTGCAGCTGACTCCAATGTCATTGAAACCTCTCTACGTCAAATGATGTACGCCGATGAAAACGGTGACTACGATCGCTTATTAGATTTTGTTGATGCGAAATCAGGCGCCAACTATTTTGTGCTATCGCAAACCGCAATGGCGCTATTTGACGACGAATAGCGCTGCCAGTTAGCTTTTGTGAGCCTCTATTGATTCGCTTAGAGGCTCAATTATGTTTGAGTTTTCTCATACTGAACCTCTGCGTATTGACCCACTTCACTCTCTTCTACCTACTCTCTCTTTTATTCTCATTCAAGGTAAATCCCATAATTTCCCAAACGAAGATAAAGCCTGTGACACACGTGTAGTGCTGTGATTATCGTTTGTGATAAAGTGCGGCTAACTGGATTAGAACAACTATGATATAGGTTAAGAAATGTCGTCTGATTACAATGGTTCGAGCGCTGCGTATGCTCGCCAAGAACAAGGTTACCGTGAAAAAGCGTTAAAACTTTACCCTTGGGTTTGTGGTAAATGTGCTCGTGAATTTGTCTACTCAAACTTACGTGAACTAACCGTTCACCATGTTGATCATGACCATACCAATAACCCTGAAGATGGCAGTAACTGGGAACTCTTGTGCCTATATTGCCATGACCATGAGCATTCGAAATACCTTGATCATGACCGTTACGGCGTCGAAGCAACTGCACGTCTTGATGACCATGTTGGCGCAACGCATAACCCATTTGCTGATCTCGCCAAGATGATGAAGAAATAACGCTATAACGAACGCGTCTTCAACAAAGTCTTTAAAAGAAAAGCCTCTAAAAGAAAAGTCCGCCTATCAAAGAGCGGACTTTTTTATTTGAGCGCTATTCCATTTAAGCGCGATAAGACAACACTCAAAGATGGCTGGATAGCCCTAAATCGTTAGTTCTCATTTAAAGTAAAACGAGAGCTCTTGGCAATGCCAAGATTCAGAGCGGTTTTCATATCGAGTTGATCACTCACTAACGCGAATAAAGCCGCTTCACTTAATAGCAATACGGATTCTGCGCTGAGGGATCCCCTCATAATTTCCCCAAAGCACAACCATGTTTGAATAGATTTTGAGCAAGCAGGGTTGCAGCCGCGAGCAAGTCTTCCCTCGTTATTGTGTAGCCAGAATGCCGCAAAACTTCCATCCCTAAGCGCACTGTTGAGAGTACATTTCGATTTTTGACAGTGTTAGCTTGGAAGTGCTTATCCCAACCTTGTTTCTGACCATGAACTCCAGCAAGCCAAAATGTCAGTTGAAGCATTAGGGCGATTAGCAGCATGATATCAAAGCGCTCTGAGCTGCTAGTTCGGCTATGACGGAGGCCTAAACCGTAGGCTGGGCTTTTCAAGTCTCGGAAGGTTTCTTCAATTTGCATACGCTTCGAGTAGAGCCTAACAAGTTGCTTTGGTGTTCGGATTTCAACGGGCAAGTTAGTCGCTAAAACCCATGGTTCTTTTGTCGAAGCGGAGTAGATTTTAGGTGACGGATGATGACAATTAGTCCGTGTCGAACGCTGATTTTTTCGGCCTTTAGGACGTGATTTATACAGTGCAATTTGACATGAAATTGGGTTGCTCTTAGTCAACCTCTTATAGCCTAAAGTCTTTGAGCGACTTGAGGATATGCTATGTAAGTTGCTGATAGGTTGCCAGTTTTCCGCACCTAAATCTGCATATTGCACTTTCCCTCTGACTCGACTTAACCAGTACCAACCTAGCTTTTCAACGGATTTATACCATGGCACTTTAAAGCCAGCATCACTGACAATGAGCGGTGTAGTGTTACTCGGTAGAATGCTTGCAAGGTCGGCTAGAAATTGGTCATGAGCCTTCTTTGAACATTGCTCTGAAAGCGGAAAGGCTTTCTCATAAAGAGTAATAGAACGACCATGTAGTGCCACCGAAGCCCGCAATACCATAAGCCGTTTTTGCTCACGAATATCAGACCAGTCAACAAGAACAATGGGCATCGAATTACCTGAACAGATAAAGCTGGCATGCCAACGGTATACAGCGAGTCGCTCTTTGTGCAAGTGACGATTACCTAACAATCTGTCGATTCGTTTGATGTTATGTTTTGTTCTGGCTTTCGTTGGCAGGTTACGACCAAGTTCGGTAAGAGTGAGCGTTTTACATTCAAGTAATGCGTGGCAAGCCAGCGTTAAACTGTTGAGTCGTTTTAAGTGCAATTCAGGGCAGAATTGGTAAAGAGAGTCGTGTAAAATATCGAGTTCGCACATCTTGTTGTCTGGTTATTGATTTTTCTCAGAACCATTTGATCACATGACAAGATGTGCATCTACCTTAAATTTATGATTTTTATCAAAATCATTAGGGGATTCCTCAGGATTCTGCGTCATCTGCAGGAGAAGTGTGAACTTCAATCTTTTCTCCTTGCTCAATCCGAGACCAAAGATGGCTATCGGTTAAGTATATATATTGAACCGCCTCAAGTGAGTCACTATGCTGCTTAACCATCAGCTGTAGCCACCAACTCGCTCGCCTTAAGCCTTGCTGACCATTTAATGTTTCCACTCGTTTTAACTGTTGGCTATTTAACGCCGAAGACGTCGCAAACGCGACGTCCAACGAGCCCGGAACACTTTCACTAAAAGGATTGATAAATTGACCATCATAGGAGCAAGCAGACAGAGGAAAACTTGCGCCTAAGCTTACTCCCAAGATTATCAGACTTAACATCCTTGCAGTCAGTTTCGATTTCATCATGGCTTCATCTCAAATCATATTGAATACAACCGTAATTAGTCATCCGCTATGGCGTCACAATATTGAACCAGAAGTTAAACGTATCCAGCATACCAACAAAATTCTGGAACACTTCTTTGTCTCCTTTTATCTGGATCTGACCATCCGCTATCGCTTTTTCAAGGGTAATAACACCCAATTGAACATTATCAAGCGCTTGCTTGGTTAGAGTGATTGTGACATCCGGATCGTCGCTCAATTTGGTGGTGTGATTAAGTACTGAGTTTTCAATATAGAGCGTGTATTGCTCATCAAGGTCACTAAAATCGATGTTGATGGTGTAATCTTTACCCGCCGCTTTTTCAGGTAATAGTCGTACAGCCAAGTAATCAAACAGCATTTCTGGTGGCATATTTTTGATGATATCTGGAGAGGCCGTATTGGTTCCCCCTGCTGACGGCGTACCATTTCTTAACTCATAGGCACCTTGTAAATAGACCGAACGCCAAGGGCCAGACTCGGCTTGATAACCTAACTGTTCATAGCTATCGGCAAGTAGTGCTTTGGCTTTTTCATTGTTTGGATTGGCAAACACGGCATGCTTCATCACTTCCGCAACCCAACGATACTCTCCTTTCGCAAAATCTTGCTTAGCCTTTTCTAAAACGGCCTCTTCGCCACCCATATATTGCACATATTTAATCGCAGCTTCCGTTGGTGGTAAATTATTAAGGTCTGAAGGGTTGCCGCTATACCACCCCATGTAACGCTGATAAACAGCACGGCTATTATGGCGAAGCGTGCCGTAGTACCCACGAGTGCTCCAATTTTGTTCGATCTCCGCTGGGAATTGGATCATCTCTGAAATTTCAGAACCGATATAACCTTGGTTCATTAAGCGCACCGTTTGATCATGGGTATATTTGTACATATCTCGCTGACGTTTAAAGTATTCAACGATCTCTTCTTGCCCCCACATTGGCCAATGGTGGCTTTGGAATTTCACTTCAACGTCATTGCCCCACATTTCGATGGTCTCATTCAAATAAGATGACCACTTCAATGCATCACGAACCTGAGCGCCTCGTAGCGTCAAAATGTTGTGCATGGTATTGGTGCTGTTCTCTGCCATCCACAGTGCTTTTTTCTCTGGTATCCAAGTATTGATTTCCGTGGGAGCTTCCGTACCTGGCGTGTATTGAAACACCATTTTCACGCCATCGATAATATGCTCTTCACCGGTTTTTTCGATGATCAGTGTTGGTCGAATTAAAGTAGGCAGACCTGTTGAAGTGGTTTGCCCTAACCCGCCATTCACACCACCTTGTTCATTTCTGGGCAGTAACGCGCCATACATATAAATGGCTCTTCGCCCCATCGCGTTACCAGCAATCACATTTTCAGATACGGCATGCTCGGTAAAACCATGCGAAGCGACAATTTCCACCTTGCCCGCTTCAACATCCGCCTCATCGACAATTCCCCTTACACCACCAAAATGGTCAATATGACTGTGGCTATAAATCACGGCAGTGACAGGGCGCTCACCCAATTGCTCATTGATAAATGCTAATGCTGCTTTCGCGGTTTCTTGAGAGATCAACGGATCAAAAACAATCCAGCCTGTCTTACCTTCAACAAAAGTAATATTCGATAAGTCATAACCTCTAACTTGATAGATACCATCGGTGACCTTAAACAAACCATTGATGACGTTAAGTTGAGCATTACGCCACAAACTAGGGTTAACACTGTCCGGCGCTTTAGCATCTAAGGTAATAAATTTTTTGTATTCTTCTAGATCCCAAACAACGTCGCCCTGTTCATTCTTTATCGTCACCACATCTTGCGTGGCAATCAGCCCTTTCTGGGCGCGTTCAAAGTCTTTGGTATCATCGAATGGCAAGCTTTTATACAACGCTTGATTGGTTTCAATGGTCGCTTGAGTTGCAGGCTTAGACTCGGTAGAAAAAGCCCCTGTCGATATAACCATCGCCACGAGCGAAATGGTGAAACGCAGCATAATTCATCCTTATATTATGGAGGTAACTCATATCAAACCTAGTTAAGGCAATAGCGATTTTCAATAATTCAAATTAATAACGTTGCATAAGCGACAACCATTATTTAACGAAGCGGTTGTTTTTATCAGCAGAGAAGCTCAGTAGAAGAACAACCATTGGATCAAGTTAACATCATCGATATTTGAAATATAAACAATCACTTAAATAATCATAAAATCCCAACTAACTACCTTTTTTGTGGCATGATTACCACCATTGCATATGAGTGTGTAATAGACGCCTAAATAAACTGAACTCTCCTACTAAAAGCTAGATAACGACTATGACGGAAATGACGGAACAACCGCAAAACATCGATGATCTTAATATCAGCGACAAATGGAAACGTCGCTTTAAGCTGTATGAAAAGCTCAATGCTGATAGCCAAGGCCGCGACACCTTTGTTAAAACCGACACGTTTAAACAATTTACGTGGCGCGAGAAATACAGCATAACCAGCAACCTTTGGGCATTCTTTGGTGGATTTATCTATTACTTCATCAAGGGCATGCATTACAAAGGCGCGATGATCCTGACCTTCACAATGTTGTGGGCGATGGCTTTAGGCTTGATTGATTTCTTTGTCGGAATTCAAATTCCCGATTCGACTTACTGGATTGGACCAGGGGCACTTTGCTCGATGCTGGCGAGTTTAGATTATTATCGTAAAGTGCGGTGTAGTGAAATAATGTGGCGCTCTTGGCCAAGTTATTTCCACAAAAAGAGCAGCGTGATTACCTGCGCAATTGCATCGGTTGCCCTTAATTTTGGCTCTGTGGCTTTTATCTTAGATCACGAGTACTACACCGATGCAGTGGTTGATGCCAAAGAAGCGGTACAAGTGAAATGTGGGCTAAACCGCATCTACGCGCTGCCCTCAGAGGTAGAGATCCTTGGTGAGCAAGGTCTGTGTAGTTTGCTTGACTAGCTGGCTTGATGAACATCAGCTTGCTCGACTAAATAGAGTGACAACCTTTCATCACCAGTTTTTACGAGGTTTTAGCCAAGCTAAAGTTTTCACCAAATTAAGGTTTTCGCCAAGGTAAGATAGGTACGGCAAGTTCCTATCTTAGTTTGTTTTTCTACAGCCCTTTTTTTCGAGTAAAGTACCTTGATCAAAAGCCAGCGGTTCTAAGCCATCAAATGCATGCGGCAATGCAACTTTAGTCAGTTGATTACATGAAAATGCACCGCGTTCGATACGAGCCACTGAAGTCGGAATATCAACATGAGTCAGTCGGTTATTCGAAAACGCCGATCTTGCAATGACTTTCACTTCATCTGGTAGCGTTACATTCTCAAGCTTATTATTAGCAAAAGCCCTTTTACCAATGCGATCAACACCATCAGGAATCACGATCGTTTTCAGCTGATTATCATGAAACGCTTCCTCGCGAATACTGGTCACTGAATTGGGAATCGCCACATAGGTGAGCTTATTCTCCGCAAAAGCACGGGTAGGTAGCGTTAAGAGAGAGCGAGAAAGAGTCAAGCTGGTGAGTTTATTATCCAAAAAAGCACCCAACTTAATGACTTGTACCGTATCAGGGATCACCAAGCTAGTTAGTCGATTATAAGCAAACGCTTTTTGTTCAATGTTTTTAACGGATGACGGGATAACCACGTGAGTGAGTTTATTTTCCACAAACGCGAGTGGACCAATCACGCTCACCGAATCTGGAATCATCACACTGGTTAACTGATTATAAGCAAAGGTTTTTGTTTCAATTGTCGTGAGGGATGACGGAATGGTGACATGCGTGAGTAAATTTTTCGAAAATGCACTCTCTTCTATTCGAGTTACTGACTGAGGGATTGTGATTTTCGTTAGTCGGTTGCGACGAAACGCTTGCTCGCCAATGTGCACAACCGTGTTGGGAAGATTCACATCCGTTAATTCACGGTTGTAAAAGGCTTCCGCGCCAATACGTTTAACGGCAACGCCCATCAACTCATCCGGGATGGTGATATTTTTAAATTCAGCATGATAGTGCGTTATCGTGCCAGTATGTCGATCGAAGGTGACGTCATCTTCCGTGATTTTATATGAGCTATTACAGCCAAATAAAGTGAGCGATACAACCAAGATGGCTATCCGTGCTCCAATACTATTTTTCAACTTCATCTTTAGTAATCGCGCTGTTCGAAACACAATCAATGTTAATCGATACATTACGCGGCATAATCCAACCGTTCAAGACACTAGAATGTACCTGAAAACCACCGTTATCGCACACCAAATTAACATTCACGACATCAATTATTGACCTGCATCATCATATGCAAGATGGCTGGTACATATCTTAACCAAAACGCCTTCTACCAAACAGAGAGTTACGCTGTTCGGCATTTCCTCCCCGATTCCCGTCACCACTAACATTCCTTTTTAAGGCAAAAAACTCAAGGCATACGATAGCATAGCCGCTCTGGGCGACTCTTATGCTAAAATAGCCCCATCAGCTATATAAATGACATCTCATTTGTTTACCTGACGGCAGTGAATTTGTCCTGCCTTGATTATCTAATGAGGTTATAAAAACATGAGCAAATTAAGTTCAGCTGAACGCAAAGCGCGTGATAACGAACGTTTTTCACAACGAGTGAGTGAACGTCGCGAAAAAGGTGAAGATATCGTTGCGTATGCGCTTACGAATAAAAAAGCGGTGAAATTTTTGACTAAGTCAGAAAAGAAAGCACTGAATGAACGTAAAGCGGCTCTACAAGAAGAACTCAAACTCAAAGAGCAAGAAGAGCTAAAAAGAATTGAAGAATCGTTTATGGTAGATCCAAACGAAGACTAAATTTTTACCCTACTCAGTTTGTGAACTCTTCGCTTTCTGGGTAGGGGTTATCGTAAAAACGTAGGTAAATCCCTAACTATGTATTAGTAAAAACACGCATTAGTAAAAATGTTATTGCTAATATCGCGACACAACCCGCCAGCCAAGCTTTACGCAGTAGTTCCT
Source organism: Vibrio scophthalmi (assembly GCF_040869025.1). Classification (NCBI taxonomy): domain Bacteria; kingdom Pseudomonadati; phylum Pseudomonadota; class Gammaproteobacteria; order Vibrionales; family Vibrionaceae; genus Vibrio; species Vibrio scophthalmi. The sequence continues at coordinate 122,409 of NZ_CP134271.1, forward strand.
TTCGTCCAACAACCTCAACAACTTGAGCAATCAACATTCGCCGCTTAATACATTGACTTAGGCAAAGCCACCAACCAAAAAAAAGAGCCAACACGCCCGCTATTGATAACCCGCCCAACTTCAAAATCAGCAAACAAACCGACGTAAATACAAGACTACTTCGCGTCCAAGCCAATTGACTTCGCTCACGCTGTAAGCCTATATCCCGCACAATCCCTTCACTTATACGTTCGCTCATATAAGGGAGAGCCCGCCAAGCACACCACTAACCAAAACCACTACACTGGTGAGTAGTAGCAAGCTTTTACTGTAGTGGAAATTACCTGCCAATCGCATCGCTTTCTCGTTTTGATACCAACGTAAAAATGCCCAAATAGCGCAGAATAAAGCAATAATGGCCAGCAACGGTGACAACCAATCGATATAACTCGGCACCATCGCTAATGAATGACTAGCAAGTATATCTAGCCCAATCGCAGTCGCCAAAAAGGCTAACGCCGTTCTAATCCACGCGAGGAACGTGCGCTCGTTAGCCAGTGAAAATCGGAAGTCTGGATCTTCGCCCATTTTCATCGTTTATTTATCCTGCTGAATATTACGTATTGTTGTCAGCGCAGTATTCATGCTGACTTGGTCAATCAAAGTATTAAGTTTGAAATACAGTACATCAAACGCAATCATCTGTAATAACTGCGAGGTTACCATTCCCAGTTGTTCATGCGTTTCACTGTAGCTATAAGGAATAACATGGTCAGACAATTGGGCGACTTTGCCGCGGCCATACCGCGTTAGCGCGATTACTTTTGCCCCACCTTCTCGCGCCTTCTCAATTGCGGTAATCACCTCTTGGCTATTACCACGGGCGGAAATAACCAGTAACACATCGCGCTCAGTCAGTAAGGACGCTTGCACAATTTGCGTATGATAGTCCGGATTGAAATGAACATTTAAACCGGTTCGGATCAACTTATGATTAATGTCTGATGCAACTAAAGCAGAAGTGCCGATGCCGGTAAGAACAATTTTACCGCTGCCCAACAACAATGCCGCACACTTATCAATCATTTCTGGCTCAATCAAGCACAGTGATTGTTCAATCTTTTCAGTAAATAAGCGCTTCGATTTTTCGACAATATCGAGCGTCGAATCTGACAACGATATTTCTTGATAAACTTGTGGCGATTGTTGTGATGCGATCTGTTGCGAAGCGCCTGCTAACTTAAGTTTTAGATCAGGAAAACCCGAACAGCCAAGACTCTTAGCAAAACGAATGATCGAAGAGTCACTGATGCCTAATGTTGCGCCCATCTTAGTGGCGCTTTGGCGAGCTAAATCAAAATTCTGCTCAATAATGAATTGCGCGATTTTCTGCTCATTCACATTGGCTGAATATTCTAGTGCCTTGACCTTATTGATCAGAGTGTTCATTCGTTCCCTTATTCACAAAGCCTAACTTTTTATCAAAGTGTAACATTATGAAATTATATAATTAATCGGGACGCCGCTTCAACGAAACCGCGTCCCAGAGGGTTACTCTTTTGGTTCAGTAAAACCAAGCATCAATGACGCGATAAAGCCGACCACACACGCACTGAGAACCGCGAGCAAAAAGTGAATAATTTGCCCTTCACCAACCAACGGAATCAGTGACAAACCGGCCGTACCAAACGGAATAATAATCCCGACTTTAAACGCCGCCATCACCGCACCACCAGCAAAACCGCCAATACAGCCTGCTATAAATGTTTTACCGAGTGGCAGAGAAACGCCGAACAGCAGTGGTTCACCAACACCAAGAACCCCAACAGGTAGCGCACCAGCAATGGTTTTCTTCAAACGTTGGTTTTTGGTTTTAATGTAAACATAAGCCGCTGCACCCACCTGCCCCATTCCACCCATTGCGAGAATTGGGAACAGATAGTTCAAACCAAAGGTTTCTAGAATTTGCGCATGAATTGGGATCAAACCTTGGTGTAAACCAGTCAACAATAAAAATAGAAAACCACCACCCAGCACACCGCCAACCGCAACAGAACCGGCAGAATCATTCAACAGCGCGGCAGAAACTAGGTTACCCAGCCACATGTTCACCGCATGCGCTATCGGCTGAAGAATGATAAGCGCGACAGCTGACGAAACTAAGATCGTAATTGTCGGGGTAAAAATAAGATCGAGACTTTCTTTGCAATGGCTTCTAAACCACAGTTCAAACTTAGATGAAAATACACACACAAGAAGAACGGCGAACATACCACCACCGCCAGGTACCAAGGCATTACCAAATAGTTCAATATTGGCCAAGCCTGGGCTAGCAAGAATTGCCGCCATAACTGCACCAATGGCAGGTGATGCTTGCAGCTCTTTCGCGGTATTCATGCCGATCATCACTGATAACACGGCAAACACCGCTCTACCGACAATGTTGAACAGATCAAATATATCAGCATGTAAAGAAACAAAGTCAGGTGAGACCAGTTTGAATATATTGACTAAACCAAGCACCAAGCCACAACCAATCAACGCTGGAATAGTCGGCACAAAGATGGCCGCTAAGGTATTCAGCGCCTTACGAACCGTCATCGGTTGCTGCTCAACGCTGTCGCTCGTTGGTGACACACCACTCTTGTTCATTCGCTTATTCAACACACCCACTACTTTCGCCGCCGTACCCATACCAGCGATAATCTGAAATTGCTCGCCAGCATCGACAACGCCTTTAATTCCTTCCACACGGCGTAATTCTTCTTCATTAAATAAAGAACGATCTTTTAGCACAATGCGTACGCGTGTCATGCAGTTGGTTAACGTTGCCACGTTTTCAAAACCACCGATGTATTTTTCAATACCATCCGCGATCACTTCCAAGTGTTCTATTTTATTCGCCATACGACTATCCTTGCTGCAACTGCTGTTTTAGAGAACGGAAAGGTTGCGCAGCGAGCTCTATTGCTTCTTGCGCGGGGATATCCAATGAGTGGTACAACACCGCTGCACGAACGTTATAGCCAACAGCGGTGAGTAAATCTTGGGCAATGAGTTCATCCACTTCACAGATTTGAGCGACCATATGCTTGGCTCGAATACGGAGCTTTTCATTGCTGGCTTTCACATCAACCATCAAATTTCCGTGCACTTTACCGAGCTGAATCATCACTGCAGTACTGATCATGCCCAACAACATTTTCTGCGCTGAACCGCTCTTCATTCTTGTCGAACCGGCCAAGACTTCCGGCCCAACATCTGGTGCAACGGATAAATCAGCAAAGTCACAAATCAAGCCATGCCCGCGAGTCGTGAGCGCCACTGTTTTCGCGCCAATTGAACGGGCATATTTCAAACCTGCGATAACAAAGGGAGTTCTACCACTGGCTGCGATACCAAGGACAACATCATGCTCATTTAGCCCGCGAGAACGCAATTCATTCGGTGCAGACTCCATGCAGTCTTCAATATTTTCGACGGCTTGAAGCATCGCTTGCATACCACCAGCAATCACCGATTGCACCAAATTTGGATCGGTTCCGAATGTAGGGGGACACTCGGCCGAATCCAATACGCCAAGGCGGCCACTGGTGCCAGCACCGACGTAAAACAATCGACCGCCTTGTCTCATTTGTTTGGCAATTAAGGTCACGACAGCACTCACTTGCGGTAACGCTTTACGTATTTCAGTAGGTACTTGCATATCATGCTGGTTGAGTAATGAAAGCACTTCAATCAGCGGTAATTCAGAGAGCATTTGAGTATCTAAGTTTTGCTCTTTATTGATGGTGATAGACAGATCGTCCATACCGTTCTCCGTTGAATTTCGACATGATTAATATATACAAATATCGAAACTCGACAATTGACGTTATTGTTATTTGTGATAATTATCACTAGCAAAAACAAACCACCGCCTTTAGTCGCGCAATAAAAAACCTAAACTTCAACAACTTGAGGGTTAACATGTCTATTTTAAGGTAGAGAAAAACAAGTGAGCACCGTCGAGAGTCGACATCGAACCATCTAAAATTCCGCTTATTTAATAAGCATAATCTTAAATAGCGATGCAACTCGACATAAAATAATGACTACTTAGCATCACCAAACGACGTGACTTCATCGTCGGTTAGATAACGCCATTGCCCTTCGGCAACATCCAACTGAATCTTACCGATTTTCTCCCGATGCAAAGAGACGACGCGATTGCCCACCGCTGAAAACATCCGTTTCACTTGATGGAACTTACCTTCGGTAATGGTTAGTAACACCTCTTTTGGCTCAACAACTTCTAATTTGGCAGGTCGCGTCAGTTCCGTTTCACCTTGCAGGTGTATTCCTTGTTTAAAGCGGTCTTCAACATCTTCCGCTATTGGGCGGGATAAACCCACACGATAAACTTTTTCGCACTCTTTGGTTGGAACCGTAATATTGTACGACCAACGACCATCATCAGTGATCAGTACCAAGCCCTGAGGGATCCCCTCATAATTTCCCCAAAGCACAACCATGTTTGAATAGATTTTGAGCAAGCAGGGTTGCAGCCGCGAGCAAGTCTTCCCTCGTTATTGTGTAGCCAGAATGCCGCAAAACTTCCATCCCTAAGCGCACTGTTGAGAGTACATTTCGATTTTTGACAGTGTTAGCTTGGAAGTGCTTATCCCAACCTTGTTTCTGACCATGAACTCCAGCAAGCCAAAATGTCAGTTGAAGCATTAGGGCGATTAGCAGCATGATATCAAAGCGCTCTGAGCTGCTAGTTCGGCTATGACGGAGGCCTAAACCGTAGGCTGGGCTTTTCAAGTCTCGGAAGGTTTCTTCAATTTGCATACGCTTCGAGTAGAGCCTAACAAGTTGCTTTGGTGTTCGGATTTCAACGGGCAAGTTAGTCGCTAAAACCCATGGTTCTTTTGTCGAAGCGGAGTAGATTTTAGGTGACGGATGATGACAATTAGTCCGTGTCGAACGCTGATTTTTTCGGCCTTTAGGACGTGATTTATACAGTGCAATTTGACATGAAATTGGGTTGCTCTTAGTCAACCTCTTATAGCCTAAAGTCTTTGAGCGACTTGAGGATATGCTATGTAAGTTGCTGATAGGTTGCCAGTTTTCCGCACCTAAATCTGCATATTGCACTTTCCCTCTGACTCGACTTAACCAGTACCAACCTAGCTTTTCAACGGATTTATACCATGGCACTTTAAAGCCAGCATCACTGACAATGAGCGGTGTAGTGTTACTCGGTAGAATGCTTGCAAGGTCGGCTAGAAATTGGTCATGAGCCTTCTTTGAACATTGCTCTGAAAGCGGAAAGGCTTTCTCATAAAGAGTAATAGAACGACCATGTAGTGCCACCGAAGCCCGCAATACCATAAGCCGTTTTTGCTCACGAATATCAGACCAGTCAACAAGAACAATGGGCATCGAATTACCTGAACAGATAAAGCTGGCATGCCAACGGTATACAGCGAGTCGCTCTTTGTGCAAGTGACGATTACCTAACAATCTGTCGATTCGTTTGATGTTATGTTTTGTTCTGGCTTTCGTTGGCAGGTTACGACCAAGTTCGGTAAGAGTGAGCGTTTTACATTCAAGTAATGCGTGGCAAGCCAGCGTTAAACTGTTGAGTCGTTTTAAGTGCAATTCAGGGCAGAATTGGTAAAGAGAGTCGTGTAAAATATCGAGTTCGCACATCTTGTTGTCTGGTTATTGATTTTTCTCAGAACCATTTGATCACATGACAAGATGTGCATCTACCTTAAATTTATGATTTTTATCAAAATCATTAGGGGATTCCTCAGTACCAAGCCGGTTGTATCGGCATCTAAACGCCCGACAATATGCAGTTCAGAAACATTCTCTACCTCAACATAATTAAATAACGACGGGTAAAGCTCATCAATATTTGAGCAAATAGTGCCGGCCGGTTTATGCATCAAAATGTAGCGAAAAGGACGAGGGAGCAAACGCAGACCATTAAGCGTAACGATATTATTCTCATGTACCTGCATCGCTTCATTAAATGGGGTTTCACCGTTAACGCATACTTCCCCTTGGTGAATAGCTTGATGGGCTTGAGGCTTGGTCAGTTGAGTGCTTTTACAAATGAATTTATCAAGGCGCATGAGAAGTTTAATTGGTTAACAGGAATTGGTGAGCATTATCCCCACTCTCTATCAATTAGCAATAAAGCGCTGCCCAGTTTCGTCTCGACAGCGCTGCTATATAAACAACTTAAACCCGATTAATTTGATAGATTGAGTAATAAGTAATGTGTTGATACTTCGCTATTGTATTCTTCGCTCATGCTTTTATCCTAAAGGTAGGGTTATTGCGCAATCTAAAATTGTGATTGCGCATGTTGATGCTCAAATATCACTATATCATTGATAAATTTACTTATTCATATACTCTCGAACTTGGTCTACATCATCAAACACACGATTTAGCTCGTAGAATCTTCTGCACCTGTCAAATTTATCATCGCTACGTGTACAGCTTATGCGCAGCTTCTCTTTCACTCTCGGAACCGACTGTTCATATTCTTGACGAGTGATCATATCTGGCATGAATGGACGCAAATCAACGCTGTCAAATCCTTCTCGCAAAGCCGACGAAATGTAGTAATTCACTGCGACGTCTTCGTAATCCAATGTATTGCGTTTTGGACCCTCAGTAATCACATAATAGCGATATTCCATGCGATCAAATTGGCTATGTTCATAAGGCTGACGCAAACGAGTGACACCGTCACGCTCACTGAAATACCACTTGCCAAACTGTAACGCTTTTATGTGGTCCTGCGGAAAGACATCGAGTGACTTTTCAGGGTCTAGCCAAGAATAAGCCGTATCATTCTTTTCGTGCCCATTGTTTTGAGAACGACCCTCGCAAACAAGATAATCTTCATCTTGCGCTCGTTCAAAACAGTTGATAGGCAATCGTGTATTTCGTCCAATATACGTCATATCGGATAATTGGAATTCCAGCGTTACTTTTTCTTCATCGCCCCATAGCGGCGCATCTCTCTCATCATTGTTTAATATATAGACTCGCCAAAAAAGTCGATCATTGTTTACATCAACTAACATGCTGCCCGTTGAGCGAAAAAATTTACCTTTCGCAACGGGAACGCCTTCTAGAGTGGATGTATTTGCCAATTCAATTTTTTCGCCCGTCGCAAGGTCATATTTAGCGATCATTCTATGAGGGTCTGATAGCTCCATATAGGTTTCATTGCGACTTGGCATAAAGTGACCACAGTATTTCGTCTTTATTTTCTCACGCGTTTTTAGGTCAAAAATAAAACAGTCACTATTATTACGTCTTAATTTTACATAACGACCATCATAGGAACGAACGATACTCGCATCTTCTAAACGGTAGGTATTCTTGGGAATTTCCAAGCCATAGACTAAAATACGAACGTCACTGCCATCCATATTTGCAATGTAATAATTTTTATTAAAACCAAACATTTGTTGTGGCTCTGTATGGTTCGCATTCCAAGCCTCTAAGCTAGGGTTTTCTGGAATTGTCATATTAATATCCCAAATAACCTGGCCAGCACGATCGGTAAACTCCTGATATTTCACAATATCGTCAACTTGCTGCTCTCGCGTCGTAGGTGTTTCCTTACCGTAGTTTGCTAGCAAATACGCCAAGCCCCCCACTGATATAAGCGCGACCAACATAACCACTATACCGAATCAACTTGAAGATGCAGGCTTGAGAACCTGAAAATTATCATTAATTCGAGATGCCAAAGAGCCTGCGATCTCTGGAAGTGTCACAGTAAAAAATTGGTCTATTGCCGCCTTGAAGTCCCGTTTACTTTTGAAGTAAACGTTGTTCCTCGACTTCTCATTCATTACTTTCCAAAGCCGCTCTATTGGGTTGAGGTTTGGGCTGTAAGGTGGAAGATAATGCAGCTCAATATTAAGGACAAATGCCGCATCTCTGACCAAGTCACTACGGTGATATCCCGCACCATCTAAGATGATATGAAGCTTATGAGCTAACGGATAACTCTCTCTTAACTTACAGAAAAAACGAACTATCGTTTCACTGTTAATGCTCTCATAATCATCAACAATAGTAGCTCCGATATCTGACAGGTTCAGTGCGCCAAGAATGTTCAATCGACAGCGATTTCCCGTTGTTTCAATCACTTTATCTTGACCAGTTCGTATCCAGCCATGAGATATTTTTGTTGATAGGGTTGGGTGAACAGCATCGATAAAGACTATCGATTCATCCTCGCCACAACTTGCCTTTAGCGCTTCGTAAGCATCAATGAAAGCTTGTTGTTTTGCTTCATCAAACTTATGTGGAACGCCTTTCGGTTGCTTGTAGCTAAAACCGTTATGGTGAAGCCATTTGTTCATACCAGAGACAGTGTAATCAAGTCCAAAAGTCTCTTTAACGTAGGCGACAATTTGATGAGTATGAGGATAGGTTTTCTCAGTCAAATGCTCGATTAGGTGCATGGTTTGAGTTGCAGAAAGCTTGCTTTGACTTCCGCCATTTTCAGGCTTAAGTTTTTCAGAAAGAACGTAGTCGCTAAGGTGACGTGCAACGGTGGATTCATGAATCCGAAGAGCTTGTGAAATCATAGTCTGATTCCAGCCTTCAGAAGCCAGCAAAACAGCCTTAATACGGTCGCAAACTCGACTATCACGTTCAATATCGTGCATTTGTTCGAGTTGCAGTTTCTGTTGAGGAGTCAGTGTAATTTTCATGGTTCGTAGCATGATCCTGATTCTAAAGAAAATCAAGCATCTTCAATGATCACAGGTATATAATTTTTTTCATTTTTATTTTCTCAATATCAACGACTGTGCTCGACAATGTTTATTCTTCAGCAAGAGACAGACCTGCCTGCTTCAACGACGCAAGATAATCCTTAAACTGACGCTGATAAGATTCTTCATAATCCGCCCGAGTTGGAATTGCTGGGAAGAATGACGCTAAATTCGTACTGTTTATTTTTTCTAATGACGATTGAGAAATAAATATTGAAGCAGAGAGGTCATTTGACACAATCACGCGCTCCCTCTCTGTGTTGTAAAAACTGTAATGGTAGACAACCTTGTCAAACCAACCACTCTCTTCAGGTTGTTTATTACGAACAACTTTCAACGGACGAGATGGTTTACCACTCTCCCACACTTTGTTTTTAGTGATCAATTGAAAGTCATTATAGTTATAGCTTAATGGGTCCGTACTTATATAGTTGCCAGCTCGTTTACCCACACCACATAAAACAAATTTACCAAATTCATTTTTAACCTCTTCACCGTCGTCGTACTTGCAGTCACCCTCAATAAGACGTTCATCTAAACTGGCATCTGAAAGTCGATATGCCCTGTAATAGTAATAATTTCCTTGCTCAGCAATCCAATAGAAACGGTCATTCGTCTCATCAACAATCACGCCTCTATTGCGTTTTTTTGGCGAACTCGTTATGCCTTTAATTTCCACTCTCTCGGGCAACATTGGCGTTTTTTCTAAGCTTTGTAAATTTAACTTATAAGGCAAATTATTGATTGCAACATAAGCACTAATCCCATCCGCTGAGAAGCTATAAACACGACTTAACTCCTCAATGGCAAGCTTGTCTCCTGTCTTTAAATCATACAAGGAGCGATTCTGGGAAAAGTACTGTCCTGTTGGGGATCGAAGCACACCATCAGAATTGTAAAAGCGCGGGATTTCTTCTTTAATTGGCAATTTGCGAACATCACTACCATTCAAGTTCATAATGTAGAATGCCGACAAAGGCTGGTAGTAAAACATCAATTGTGGCTGCTCATGTTGAGCGTCCCACATTTCCAGTGGATGCTCACCCGACATATCAACATAGAGTTCCCAATCCATCGGATTTTTGGTCATTCTCGTTTCTATCGATTCACCTTTAATTTTTGGAAAGGATCTTTCTCTAACCATCTGGTCAATCTGCTGTTGCTCATCCAGTGGGGTGTTATTCTCTTCATCGTTTGACCATGAGTAGCTGGAAAAAAGCGTAGAAACTACGACCAAACCTAACGTAAACCGCTTCATTTCTGTTTAATACCTTTAAATTAAAATGCTTTAAGTAAATCTGAATTGTATCGGCTGATATCCAGCTCGACATTGTACTGTTCAAGCCATTGATCAAGCTGAGATTGCGCTTCATTAAGGCTGCTCATGGTGATGGTGTTGTCATCGAGTTGCCATAACTGGCGAGAGCCTGCATAACTAAACTGCAGTGCGAGCATCGCATCTTGATTGCCCGATTTTGCGGCTGCAAGCAGCTTTCTATTCTTGCGATAAATAAGGTTTAACGCCTGCTTAAGATCCCACACATAAGCCACTTCACGCATTTTCGGCTGTGTTTTTAGCTTGAGCAAAATCGCCACCAGCCCAATAGCGCTCAGCACGACGCCAAGTAGGTTCCAATGAAAGTGAGATCCTTCAGGAGAGGGAAACAGGTAAATTAAACTCTGGGATATGGCAAGGCTCGATATCGCCAAACTGGCAATGCAGGCGACGATGACGATATTTAAACGTGAACGGTATAGTTGCTTATCGATAGTCTGTAATTGCATGAGTAATCCGTTGTGCATGGCCTGTCTAAAATCCTACCGACAGCCTTAAATAAGGCGATAATTATACACCTTTCAGTCAGTTACATAAGTGGTAGTTTTAAAGGTGCCTGCCTCTAACTGTAAACTCAAGCATTCAAAAACCATTGAGTAACCGTCACATCACTAGATACATAGTGCCATTTAGCAAGTACACTACTGCCATCAGAACTCGTTTTAAATTGCTATGCCAAATCACGCTCATACCTCTATCGATATCCCGTTTAATTGTCGCCATATTTGTTGGTTTTGTGGTGAGCCTTCATCGCGAAGCCTGCTCTTTCCTCGTCATGCGAGCAAAAAGTCACAACACACCGCGCTCAGTGTGCCAGCCTGTAGCGAATGTGATTCAATTAAATATCCCAGCAAAGTCGATTCAATTTGGGTGTTGCGTGCATACCTAAAACAAGCCTTGCTCACCAAATACACCAAGCACCTCGCGATTGGTGAAAACTGGACAGAACAAGAGCTGCTTGAGAGTAATTTTTCAGGAGCGATTTTGGGGGGATTTGGCCAAAGCGCGTGGCAGATGTATGAGATTGCCAAACAACGTATAGCATTTGAAGGCTGGCCGCTCAGTATTGACGACCTACCTTTCTATACACTCGATGACACCAGTGGCTTTGAATTCAATGGTACCCGTTATTCATCGCTCAATGCCTGTATCGATTTTTTTGTCGATGCAACTGGCATCGATAAAGATCTACTGACTGAACTGGTGGATATCGTAACGCCAAAACAATTTGCTTATGCGCTAAAAATCGCCAAATTGAATAAGCGTATTTCACCAGCTCGTCGTCACCAGATCATCGAAGAAATAAGCCTACAAGAAGCTGAAAAGCGCGAGGCGGAGTTTGAACGATTGGCGCTAACTACCATCAATGATGCCATTGAAGAGGTTGAGGTTGCCGGCACTCTTGCACCTATCTTTGCGATTCAGTGGGCGATGGAAAAAGGCGCTCACACACTTGCTGACTTGTGCGCGTTAGAAGATGAATATTTTGACGAATTTGAGCATTTAGGCGGGGCCGCGACGTTTGCTTCTTATAACGGGTTACAGCTCTATTTGAACGCGCGAGAAGACGCCGATTGGGTAGAGGCTAACGATCCAAATAAGGACTTATGGCGCTAGAAAACAGCCAAGATCACCACTAGCCTCAAAAAAGGGCAAGCCATAATGTGACTTGCCCATTTATTGATTTTACCTAGTGACTAGCCACGGCGTGAGGCCAAAATCTCTTCAATGTTCGATGATTCGCGGTACAGACTCAGCGCAGCTTCTTGCGATTCAATCGCAATAATCGACATACGGTCCGCCAATTCATTGCCTTCAATGCCCACGTGGCCGTTAACATGATAAATCGTCATCTTAGACTTGATCTGCTTATACAACGCGTACATCTGCTGGATCAATTCAAGGTTCTTGATCTCTCCCCCCTGCTTCACCCAGCCTCTTTTCTCCCAACCAGCCGCCCATTGCGTAATACACTGAATCGAATACATTGAATCGCAGTAAATCGCGACGCTCAGCCCTTGCTCACTTTTCTGCTGAGCGATCAAAAAGGCTTGGTATAAACCATTCAATTCAGCCGTATTGTTGGTGCCCATGCCTTGATAAAGGCCATACCACAACTCAGACAGTTGGTTATCTTGGTAAATCGATAAACCCGTACCCGCCTCGCCCGGATTCGGCTCACACGCGCCATCGGTAAAGATTTTGATATCGAACAGCATCTCGGTAATTTGTTGCTGGCTAAGCGGCGCCGCTTTGGGCTTTTTCGCCACTTTAGAAGCCGTCGATTTAAACCCTTTGCTGGTAGAACGACTAGTCCTCGCGCTCGCTTTGCCACCAAACGCTGCTTCCGCCTCCGCTAAGGTTGGAAACGATTTAAATCTTGCGCCAGCGAACTTATCAACCTGCGCTTGGCATTGTGCCCACGTAGTAAAAATGCCAGTTTCACGCCCTTTCCAGACAACGTAATATTTTGTAGCCAATGTCTTAATCTCTCGAAGTAATGAAACGTAAAAGTAATGAAACGTAAAAGCCGCCTAATCTCGCCAACGCAGATGTTAACACTTGCAAGCCACTGTCAGTGGCTTAAAAGCTAAAGTTCTACATGAATTTACGCTGTATCCGTTATGAAACCTAAGGTTTTGATTCAAATGTCACACTTCGAGTGTAAATGAATCAACTGCTTATATCGTAGCGCACTCGCTTTGTGGTAATTTCGCCGTCTCAATTTGGTGAACAACATTTTCCAAGCACGCTTTATATCAAGGACATAGCACACATGAAAACCTCGACGTTATCACTTGCGTTACTGACTTCCGGCCTACTGACCTTAAATGGTTGTACTCTGTCCCCGACGCCGCAGTTGATCAGCGAGGTTAACTTTGTCGACCCCAATTTCGCCCAATGCGTTGAAGAAACTGGCGCGACCGAACTTGCACAAGTGACTGAACTAAATTGTAACGGCCAACAAATTCGTGATGTAAGCGAAATCCGCTATATGCCAGCACTAACCGATATCGTGCTGCTAGATAATCAGATTAACGAAATTGATGTCAGCCATCTGAAGCAGCTAGAACGCCTAGTTCTTGGCGGAAACCAACTCACTGCTATCGATGTCTCTAGTAACCCAAAATTGCGCAGCTTGAACATTTCAGGCAATAAACTCACCGAGATTGACGTTAGCGACAATCCGGAACTGATTAGCCTGTATGTGTATAAAACACCGCTCACTAGCCTTGATGTGAGCCAGCAAAGCAAACTACGAGATCTTGGAGTCAGCCGCCATCAGTTGTCGACGATCGACCTATCGAATAACCCGCAACTTAGAATGTTGAACTTATCGGTCGGGACACTCGAAAACATCGACTTATCGCACAATCCAAAACTGGCATTTCTTTACCTGCCAAGTAACCAATTGTCGCAGCTTGATGTGAGCCAAAATCCAGATCTAAAAGTCCTGTCGGTGCGTAATAATCAGCTGCCAGAACTGATGCTAGGTCAAAATGCCAAACTCGAGAAAATCAAAGCCGATTATAACCAAATTGATCATATTGAATTTAATTCACAAGCACCGCTACGCGAGCTTGAATTAAACAATAACCGCATTGCCGAGTTGGATCTCGCACCGTTTACCCAAATAGATAAACTGGTCGCGTTTAATAATCCTCTACGCACTTTAATCTTTAACGTCGACTACTACCCTGAAATGCTGTCGATTGAAGGCACACCGGTGGCATTGGCAAACAAACCTCTCGATCAACAAGGCATCGCCAATTTGCTCTCACCACGAGTGAGCGTGATTGAAGGTGGCACCATTAGCCAAAACGGCAGCCAATATAACATTGTTGCTAGCCAAATTGTGATGCCAACCATTGGCCAGTATATTGGTTTTCGCTATGCCGTCACCTTACCTAAAAATGCTCAAGGTGAAGTCAGCCCAGCACTGGCAAATCAAAAACAATTCCCGATCACCGTGCGCATGACTCACCCAACCATTACTGATCCGAAAAGTGGTAAAGGCTTCACCACATCAAGCTGGAACGACACCATGCTCGCCCATGATAACAACTTGGCTCTGTGGTACTTTGGCGAAAAGTACGAGTTAGTCGAAGGTCGTTGGACGCTGGAAATCCTTTATCGCGATTCGGTGATCGCCAAACGCTCATTTATGCTGCTAAATGCCGATGACAACAGCGCTAAAAATCAAACCAACGATCCTCGTTTTACCATGGCGACACTGATCAAAGAAGGTGAAGGGGTGTTGTGTGCGCAAGACAAATACCGCTCTTGCTTGGCATTCGATAATCCAAAAAGCTGTGTGTCAGCATTAAAACCTTATAAAGAACAATGCCAGCAAGAGGCACTAAAGGCGATGGAGCCTCATCTTCGTCAAACTACTCAAGCACAATTAAAAGCTTTTTTTAGCTCTTATACTGCGTGTATGGCGAAAAACTATATAGAACACGACAGCAATCTGGATGTTAGCCAAGTCGGTAGCTGTTTGCTCAAGTAGCGAATACCAAAAGCAGAGCAACCAAAAGTAATCCAACTAAAGCAGCTCAGTAAAAGTAAATAAGAACAATGCAATTATCGATTAATTCCGTAAAGCTAACTATCGCGACAGCTCTGCTGTCGCTGATCTCTTTTTCTGCTAGCGCAAATGACTTTTGTCAGCAGAATTTACTGCCGATTTTAAAACAGGCTTACCCAACGGCCACAGCGCTTACCAATAATGACGGTGAGCCTTATCAATTGCAGCTGCATGATGAATACCAGCGCTCTATCGACCTAGGTTTTAGCTCACATGCCGTGTGCAAAGTATGGCCTGCCAACCCGGAGCTGACCCTACTCGCGGTAAAGCTGGATTATTATGAAGAGGAGCAACAGGGATGGGCCGCTTCAACGGCTGATCTTGAAATCTTGGTGGTCGACACCAAATCCAAACAGATTTTGGCGCGCCAACTTCTTGTGGATGCACTTTTCTCCGACGCAATATCAGTTGATTCGATAGCACTGGATACCGCGCGATATCATTTAAATGATCACATCACCGCCTTTGGTGTTACCGTCAAACGCAGCTCGCGTTCTGGTCCAAATCCTTATAACAGTAAAACGCTCAGCTTGTTTCAATTTGACGCAACTCAGCCCCAAGGCAAGCAAATTTCATTATTGGTCGACAGTTTGATCGTTAATCAATTTGGCGGTGAGAGTGATACCACCTGTGCTGGTGAGTTTTGGCGTACCAAACGTATTGTGATCATCAATAATGCTAAGCAGCAAGCGCCTAACCTATCGCCATTGACGGTTAAAACGCAAGTTAAGCATTTCCGCAGTACCCGAGAGCAAGATTCCTTTGATTGCATCGATAACACTATTGATATCAAGAAAGAAACCACCACGCTGCGCTTTGATGGCACGCAATACCCTGTCGCCAAAGAGATGCGCTATCACTTTTAAGCTTTTTTGATAAAGAGCTAGGAATCAAGCTGTGATAATAAAGAGAATGATAATGATGAAGCTCGCCCTTCTATCGATCGTTAGTAGTCTGTGTCTTTTTGCCAACCTTAGCTATGCGGCTAGCTTTGATTGCACCCAAGCGCGTGCGCCAGTTGAAAAGATGATCTGTAGCAATGATGAACTGTCAAATCTAGATCAGCAATTGCATCACCAGTATTACGCTTATCTGACACTAAACAAAGATAGCAATGATGTTGTACAACAAATAAAACGCGAACAACGCGCTTGGCTCAAGGCGCGTAATCAGCAATGTATAACACCGTTTGAATGTGCGGTTCTTTACGCGAAGCGCATCGCTACACTACAAAAAAAGACTGACCAACAAGGCCTAATCGCTGAATTGGCACATATTTCAGATAGTAATCAGCTTATTTGGAATAGAGAATTTAGGTTATTGCGAGCTGATTTCTTTGGCGATCATTCCAGCTACCTTCTCAGCAAAACACCATTATTAACCTCAGAGGCTTTCGCGGCGTTGATGAGTGGCCCTCCTCAGGCTTATCAAGATAATGGAGAAGTGGTGATCGCGATGTCGTGTCGTCAGCATTCGTGTCCTGAAAAAGGGATAGTCGCCATAGATAAAAGCACTACGAATAAAAGCAAGGCAGCGATGGTATTTGCGGCCATTCATTACACGGATGAGATGGGCAATAGTCAAATCGATAAACCGACGCTGACTTTCTACTATCGCGATCCAGCATTTTTTGAACGCGTCAAAGCAGAGATACTGGCGGTTGTAGCGGAACACGTCACCGTTGTTCAAGTGAACGAGGTTCTCATCGGCGATAAGCTAATCAACGAAGAATAAACCTATGGGGAACCCGCAACGAATGCAAAGCCCCATCCCGCTCGTGCTAAGCCAGAAACCACAAAGGGAGCCGAAGCTCCCTTTCGTCTTTATAACCCCTCTAGTATTAATAATCCCGTGCGCTTAATGGCCCAAACTTAATGCATCAAATGGTAGACGCGTAACGAATCGGCCATTGCCGCGAGATCCTCGCCTAAGAAGGTGATGGTCAGCGGTTGATTAGCCAGTAACGTGAAACTGGAATCGTCGAAGCGGCCAGCGGTATCACACTCTAAGTGCACAAAGAAGGCGGGTTTGTCGGCCACTAACGTAATTTGGCGGTCTACGATGCTCACTTCAATGTTTGCCTTCTCCATTGGCAATGTTTTCAGCTCATGGGTGCTAAACCATGTATTGCTGATACGGGTTTGTGCACCGTGCGATTCAACATAGAAGAAGCCGGATTTTAGGTCTAGCGTCTTAAACTCGTCATCTAGCAGCCAAACCACTACGTTGCTGTCTGGCAATGCGGTATGTTCAATCGACCACTGCTGTTTTACGTTACCTTGCCAATCCACCCATTGAAGCTGCGCGTTAACGGTGACGGATTGCTTGCCATCATTCAACAAATGCAGGCTTAACTTGCCCGTGTGTTCTGAGAACACCAAATACTGCGGGGCAAAAAAACGCTTAGTGTGATAATGCAATTGCTTCCAGCGGCCACTGTACTCCAAGCTAGACCAAGAGCTTACCGGCCAGTTGTCATTTAATTGCCAATAAAGCATACCGCGACACACTGGAGAGATGGCGCGCCAATGATCGCAAGCGGTTTTGATCGCCATAGCCTGCTGCACTTGGCTTAGATACAGCATTTGTTCAAAGCCTGTCGGGAAACGGTAATAGCGCGTGAACATCTCGGTGATGATGCTGTTACCGCGCGGGTTCTTTTGATGTTGCTCAAAAGTCGCCGATGTCACGTTCCAATCGTGCTCGGGCACAAACTGCTTCACTTCAGCAAAAGATGGCCATGATTGAAAACCAAACTCCGAGCAAAAACGCGGCTTAACGTCAAGATAAGCCGTAAATGATTTACCTGAGTGCCAAACATCCCAAAAGTGCATATCGCCTTTGCTGTCGTCATGCCACGCATCGCCAAAATCCAATTCGCCATTACATGGAGAGCTAGGCCAGAAGCGGCGTGAGTCATCTTGCTGGCCGATAACCTGCTCTATCATTCGATTGAGGCGATCGTAATTAACGGTGTATTTCACTTTGTTGTGCTTGGATTCGTCATACCAACCAATCGCACCAATCACTTCGTTATCGCCGCACCACAACGCAATCGATGGGTGCTCTTTTAAGCGCGGAATTTGGAAACGAAGTTCTTGCTCCACTTCTTTCAAAAAGCCATCATCAGAAGGATACAACGAGCACGCGAACATCATATCTTGCCAAACTAACAACCCTAGCTCGTCACACAGGTTGTAGAAGGTATCACTTTCATACTGGCCGCCACCCCAAACGCGAATCATGTTCATATTGGCATCGACAGCACTTTGTAACAGATCACGATAGCGCTTTTCACTCTCTCTCCCGGGCATGGCATCGACCGGGATCCAGTTAGCACCTTTGGCATTAATCGGAATACCATTAACGACAAATTCCATCGCAGAGCCATGTTGATCGGTTTGATTATTTAAATGAAGTTGACGTAAACCGATCTTGCGTGACAACGTCTGCTCGGCGCAGCAAACGCTAATCGGGTAAAGGTAAGATTCACCATAGCCCGCAGGCCACCAGCGCTGAGGCTGACGAATATGGAACTGACATGGATAGTGACCACTGCCTTGGATTTGAATGGTTTGGCGCTCCCCATTCAAATCCACGCTCACTTCGTGCGGATGATGGTCACTTTCCACTTCGACCAATGCCGTTACGATCACACTGCCATCCGCTTGCCATTGCTGATCGGTCGAAAAACCTTTTAACCACACATCGCTGATCACATCAATTTGGATCGGGTCATAAATGCCCGAGACCATCAAGCAGATCCCCCAATCCCAACCGGAATGACATTGCGTTTTACGGATCAAATTCATGTGTGGTATTTGATTATTCCCCATGGCGGAAGGGATCGGAAACGGCAATGTTTTTGCGCGCTCTAATCCTTCCAAATCCACGCGAGCAAACTCCACTCGAATCGTATTGCTGCCTTGTTTTAAAAACGGCTTTATATCAACACGTTGCTGCGCAAACATATTACTGCACTGGAATGCTTGTTCACCATTGATGTAGAAGGTCGCCAAGGTATCAACGCGGGTTAGCGTCAACCAAACGTGCTTTGCTGAGTATATGGCTGAATCTACCTCAAACTGACGTGAGAGGTACCATTCGCACTCTTCAATCCAACGAACTTTGGCTTCGTTGTCGGCAAGATAAGGATTGGGAATGAGATCTGCTTGCAGTAATGCCGTTACGTTGTCGCCCGGTAACGTCATTGCGATATCGATATCTGGACGCTGTGGCGACGTCAAACGCCACGTTCCATTGAGTTCCAAATGAACCATTGGGTACACCTTTATTTTATTATTAGAACAGGTTGACTCAATGTAATCCTGAGGACGTCATAGCAGAATAAATGACATGTTATTTGCACACAAAATGCGGCGCACTTCACGTGCAGTTTCAGCGCTATGAAAGCGCTATGAAAGCGGCTAACAGGCTTTGGTGGCCGCTGAATGAAACGGCTTTTCGCCGGTTGAGAAATTCGTTAATCGATATTCGCCAAACCATCCCATACAGAATGGTTTCCAACCACGATTTAACACCGCAATTCTCAGTCATTTATCGGCTAACTCGTTAACACAACAATTGTCTTACGCCCCAACGTCTTAATTCAAATAAGCATCTAGTGTCTGTATTACAAAAATAATAACGACAAAAGATAAGACCATCCTCCAGCTTATCGCCTTACTTAATTACTAATAAAATGAGTAGCCTATAAATTCAATCCCCCTTACTCGCCAACGCTTCTCATACTCTCCAGAGCGCTCTACGACTAATGTCTAACTGACTGAGACTGTTTGTTTTTTTAGGTTTGGTATAGAGTAACAACAACTTAATTTCAATGATGAGTTTTAGTAAAAAGTTAATTTGATATCCCTATTTAATAGTGAGTTAACTTATTAATTAATACATTTACTTATAAATAAAATAGAACCACCGAGTTCTTTGTGGCAGAAAATATATAGCGACTCCGCTAAATCTTCGCGCCGTGATTCAATAACGTTTGTTGAAATAACACACCTTAGAGTGTGAACGAAAGGAATCAACATGAGCAGCACTTTAGAGTCCCAACATATACGACCTGATCAGCCTCAAGCCAATGAGGGCGAACTCACTTATGAACAACAACATAAACCAAGCTCAGAATTTGCTTCCCGAGAACAATATTTAGAGCATGAATTACAAATCATGGCGCCTAAACGTTGGCGTCCCAATCTACCGTTTAAAGATTATCGATTTGAGATAGAAGATACGATTCCTGCAATGGCGGGAACCATTGGTAAAGTGGTTATGGTGGGTGCCATTGCTGCAACTTTTGCCGGGGCGCTAGGCCTAAACGAAGACTTTATTTTAGAAAATGTTCGTTATGAGTTACTCATCGCCTCTATTTTCATCATTCTTTTCTCCGGTTTTTTATTGCCGACCGCGAACCTAGCAGGAACACACGGCCCGCTCATCCCTTTAATTCCTATTGTGGTTGCCGCAGGCGGGCACCCTATGGCATTTGGTGTGCTGATTGGCACATTTGGCTTACTCTTAGCCATCAGTAAAGGTGGCAGCATGTTGGCAAACCTCACCAGTAAAGGCGTGTGTGGTGGCTTGTTACTCTACCTTGGCTTTGTGGGAACCGTTTCTCAAGTGAAAAAGCTGTTCGCTTGGGCTGAAGGAATCGACATGAGCCATATTGCTTTTGTCGTGATCTTTTGCACCATTATTCTCTATGCTTTATTGGAACATTTTCGCAAACGTTGGCTAGCAGTCCCTCTTAGTTGCTTGCTAGGTGGTACGTTAGCTTTTGCCATGGGTGCGCCGTTTTCTTTTCAAACCGAACCGGGTTTGCCCAATATGAACCCTATGTATTGGTGGGGGGAAGACACCGGCTGGATGCTAGGCTTACCGACGATTGAGCATTTCATGGTGGTATTGCCGTTTGCGATTTTAGCTGTCGCGATGTGGTCACCCGATTTTCTAGGCCATCAAGTATTTCAAAAAATTAGCTATCCAAAACGTACCGAAAAAGTCCATATGAACATTGACGATACCATGACCACTGCTTCTATTCGTCAAATGTTCGGCTCTCTGCTTGGTGGCACGAATTTCACCTCTTCATGGGGCACTTACATCATACCGGCAGCGATTGCCAAACGCCCTATTCCTGCCGGCGCTTTGCTGACGGCTCTGTTCTGTATCATCGCTGCGGTTTGGGGCTACCCAATGGATTTAGCGATATGGCAACCTGTACTGTGTGTTGCGCTCATTGTTGGGGTATTTGTGCCATTGCTA
The DNA here is from genome assembly GCF_040869025.1 of Vibrio scophthalmi. NCBI lineage: Bacteria > Pseudomonadati > Pseudomonadota > Gammaproteobacteria > Vibrionales > Vibrionaceae > Vibrio > Vibrio scophthalmi. The sequence goes on from NZ_CP134271.1 coordinate 143,401, forward strand.
GAAGCGGGAATGGAAATGACGCGTGAAGGGAAAACCACCCAATCGGCAGCAATTGTTGTCTTTTCTTCAGCGCTCGTTAACCCTGCATTTGGCTGGGCTCTTACCATGCTGTTGGACAATTTAGGCTTAGTCGGTTGTAAAGAACGTAGCAGTGAACTGAGTAAAATGAGCCGTTGGGTGTTGCCTGGCATTATGTTTATTGTGCTAAGTGGCGTGATGGCATTGGTTGGCCTGCTACCTGGGCTTCCAGCAATCATGCCAAGTTTTCGCTAACCTTTGAATAAGAGTGATTGAATGTTTGATCCTTTTTAAGATTTAGCTTTACTCGCAACACAAAAAGGCCTCGCAAACGCGAGGCCTTCGTTTTAGCTATAGAACGATTACAGCTATCCTTTCACCAATACACCGCCCTACTTGACGGACTTAATCGCTTTCACAGCGTTACCTAGAAACTGCTGTAAGAGTGGGGACGGATTTTTTCTTCATCCCAGCCTGATAGCTCAATATTGATCAATGATTTACGCTTCTCATTGCACAGTGAAGCGATCTTGATGATAGGCAGTTGGCTCCGAAACTGCGCGGTAAGTATGACCTTTTTGCTGTCACTAAGGCTGCTTCGACATTGCGCTAAAATCGTTTCAGTATCTAATTGATGTGCATTCTCGATAATCTGGATATCCGCACTCTCTTGATAGCAATCAATCAGCCAAGATACCGCAGGCATTTCTAAGCTGGTCAGTACGATGACATCTCTTGTTGCCACAAGCTCGTGGAGTTCAAGTTGTTTGAGTTCAGTTGGCATAAAGACTCTCTCCGTCACGTCAACGAGCTAACCATTAAAGCCGGTTGCCCAGTTTAGCCTGCGCCAAATGGTAGCCTCTGTCTATCATCTCTTTTGAGCGATCAAACTCTAAGGTGCCACAGGCATTACGTGGGATCTCCAGCGTAATATCCGCGGGGTAAGCGGCCAATTTTTGGCGAGCAATGGTCGATTGCATCGCATCAAATGCTTGGTTGGCAATGTCGTAGGCAGCAAAATTAAGGGTCATTTTACTTTTTACACTACTACCTAAATTATCGATAAAATGAACAACCTTCTCATGCAGATTACTCTCTTTTATTGGTCGGGAAACAGGTGGCGCTTCCGGTTTAACCGTTTCAGGTTCACCACCTAAATTTACAGCCAATGTCCAGTCTGTCTTGTCTCCGAAGGTAGGCGCAATCGGTACGGGATTGAGCACTCCGCCATCAATGAGCTCTTCACCACCGATGACATGAGGCGTGAAGAACAATGGTAAAGATATCGAGGCGCGAATGGCATCAAACAGAGAGCCGGATTGCAGCCAAACCTCTTTTTCTTCGGCGACGTTGGCGGCTACTGCGGTATAAGGGATAGGCAGCTCTTCAATAGAAATCTCGCCGATCAGTTCACGCAGTGTGTCGATGATCTTGTCCCCTTTAAACATACCACTCGACTGCCATGAAAAGTCCAGCATCATCGCCATATCCTTTTGGTCGATACTGGTGACCCATTCTTCAAATTGATCCAACTTACCCGCAGCGTAGACACCACCGATAAGTGCACCAATTGAACAGCCAGAGATAGATTGTATCTGATAGCCATGATCAATTAACCAGCGGATGATTCCAACGTGAACTAAGCCTCTTGCTCCACCACTGCCAAGTACAAGAGAGATCGTTTTTGCCATCGTATGAATCCTTTAAGTCATAAGTTTTTTGGGTAAGTTTCAGTCCATCCGGGTGATAAAGGTTTGCTCATCATCGACAAAAGCGACGTAGCTGCCGTGATAGATGAACACTCGACCACGCCCTTCAACTAAGCATGCAAGCTGTGGGATCAAATCTTCTTCGAGCTCTTGACTTTGATACGTGCCGGTATCGGTGATCACACCGCGGAGTGTAGGCAAAAATCCATAGCTGCGTTTGGCTTGATCAATCAGGCTCAATTCACTGCTGGTAGAGAAGTAAGACGGGATTGGACCGGCATCTTCGATAAACATCGATTTCAGTTCTTCAAATGCTGTAATCACCAGCCAGTCGATGTCGTTAACATGATGAATAAACATAGAGATTCACGATAATTCTGATGCAGAGATTCTATCACTATCAGAGGAAAAACGTGGTAGAAATTGAGCGTCTAAGGACGGTAATTCAAGGCCATTTTCAGAAATCCTACGCCAGCTTGAAACACGAGTGCGATTAATATTGAGTATTATTCAGAACACAATAAAGCCTCGTGCACGTGAGGTCTTAATAAGTTTCTCATTCGCTTCTGTGTCGATGGCAATGTGCGGGCATTCATTCGTATTACTGGCATTTTAGTGGTGAAGCTCAGCCAATGACCTACTATTAATTAATACGTAATCAATGAGTTAATGATGGATCCACTAACGCAAGGTGTACTGGGCGCGTCCCTCTCTCTATCGGCGAGCAAAAAACAACACGTACTTATCGCTGGGTTCTTCGGGCTAGTCGCTGGAATGGCACCGGATCTGGATGTCTTGATCCGGTCTGAAAGCGATCCTTTACTCTTTTTAGAGTTCCATCGTCAGTTTACTCATTCACTCTTTTTTATTCCTCTTGGCAGTTTCCTATGTGCTCTGGTTTTACACCGACTATTAGGCAAAAAGCACCAACTATCATTTCAGCAAAGCTGGCTTTATTGCGCACTAGGTTATAGCACTCACGCGTTGTTGGATGCTTGTACCTCTTATGGTACTCAGCTGTTTTGGCCTCTAACCAAAGAACGTTACGCTTGGAATCTTGTGTCCGTGATTGATCCAGCGTTCACCCTTCCCCTATTGATCTTAGTCGTATTTACCCTACTAAAACGAAACGCGTGGCTTGCACGTATCGCAGTAATTTGGGCTTTAACTTATCCCACGCTCGGCATGATTCAAAGAGACAGGGCTGAGGCGATAGGATGGCAACTGGCGAAAGAACGGCAACACGTACCGATTCAATTAGAAGCCAAGCCGACTTTTGCAAATATTTTGGTTTGGAAGGTCATTTATGAAACGGAGGAGAGCTACCATGTTGACGCCATTCGAGTTACTCGTTCAATAAAAAAATATCCCGGCGAGTCCATCGTAAAGCTCGATCTAAGCCGGGATTTTCCGTGGCTAGACCCTAATTCGCAACAAGCCAAAGACATTGAACGTTTCAGTCAGTTTTCAAACGGCTTTCTAGCGAGATCCCCCGACGACGAACTACATATCATCGATGTACGATATTCAATGGTCCCAAATCAATTCAACGCGCTTTGGAGCGTCAAGCTGTCGCCATCAGCGAATACGGACGTCCATGTCGAATACGTGACACATCGTGACAATAGTTCAGAATCAAGACAACTCTTTTCCGACATGCTATTCGATTTCTAACCAAGCCAATATAAAGAGCATTTCTACTAACTCGGTTATTGCTCAATCAAACTGGTCTCTTTCAGGAATAACAAGCCAAGGGATGGTAAATGTAAACTAAGAGAAGGTTAAAAAAGGATTGTCAGTTAAACCAGACGAATATCTGCCCAAGTTATTTACTCTCTGTGCAACACAAAAAGGCCTCGCAAACGCGAGGCCTTCGTTTTAGCTATAGAACGATTACAGCTATCCTTTCACCAATACACCGCCCTACTTGACGGACTTGATCGCTTTCATCAATGTACTGTTGAACTGCTCTGCTTGCTCTAGCATTGGGAAGTGACCTGAGTCTTCAATGTAGTAGATGCTGTAGTCCTTAATATGTCTCTTATTCGCTTCTGAGTCCGTTGGCCATAAGCGCGCATTGACTAATATGACTGGCACGTTCACGCTTTCATACACGCGGTGTGCTTCGCCTGTCACATATTGGCCGAGATAATGGCGGAACTGGTTTATCGCAGCAACTGGCGGTGCTGAGGCCATGTCTTGCGTCACCCAATAAAGAAGTTCTGAGTCTACCTCTTTGGGTAGCGAGCCTTGCACGAATAGCGTCATACCCGCTTGGAAATCGTCTTCAAACGGTTCGGTCATTGCATCTAAGTCGCTTTGTGAAACCGGTAGCGCCACGTTTTGCGATGTATCGACTCCAATAATGCCCTTCACTCTTTTCGGCATCAGTTTCGCTGCTTCGGCTATCACGCCACCCGCCATGGAATGGCCGACTAAGATGACGGAATCAAGTTGTTCTTTGTCGATGATCGCTTTAATGTCTTGGGCGAAGGCAACCATCGTGTACTCTTCGCGGTTGAACGACGAGTTACCGTGGCCTGCTAAATCCATAGTGATCACTTGATACTGCTTGGAAAACTCGCTCACTTGGTTTTGCCATAGTCTGCTGTCTAAGCTCCAGCCATGAATGAAGATCAGCGCCGTATCCCCGCTGCCACTTTTGCCATACGCAATTTGCTCACCATCATGAGATAGCGCAATACCGTACTTCACCATTGAATCATCAGCGATGGCATTTACGCTACCAAGCGCCATGAATACCAAGAGTGTAATGCGTAAAATTAAACGTTTCATAATGTCTCTCTGCTTACTTTGGAGAGTGCAGAAAAAGCGCCCTCACAATCAATATAGCCACTATAAAGTGTGAAGTTGTAGACAGGTCAATAGTGCTTTGGAAATAAACCCCTGACACCGTTCGTTCTCTCATTCGATCTATTTAGCCAAGAATATTATTCTTTGCTTTAAACTGCACATCTGTGACAAACTATTTTTAATATAATCATCACTTTACGAGTTTATTATGCAAACGACAAAAATCACTTGGCAAGCAGGTGAAGAGCTTCACGAAGGTACGACTGAGCTGCGTGCTTGGCATAATTTTAAGGCTTACGGCAATGTTGGTTTTCGCACTAAAGAAGACCTGTCTATTGCGGACAGCATGCAGCAATGGTTCTTTGCTAATGAAAAGCGTATTTATGCGCTAGTCTGCGATTACGTTAAGCAAAACTATCAGGAGCTACTTGAAGAGTCAGAGTTTCTCGATGTGTTTGACGAAGATTCGGAAACTTACCCGACAAATGTTGGTGAGGTAAGCGAAGCTGATATGCAGGCTGGGGATATATTTAAGTTAATGCAACTCTCTGCGTTTGTTTTACACCACCCAGACAAAAATGCTGTAGGGATGGTTTTTGAATGCGCTTGGGATGAAGAGCATGGCTTTGGCATTGTGATCCAAGGGGATGAGATTATTTCGCAAGGCTTTGAGCAGGTCGTGTATCGCTCGCTATAACGCGTTTAAAAATAGGCCTCATTTCAAAGGCTAAATTGGCGTTGGCAGATCCAATTGAAGTCGTGCCTTCATTTTTATCAATTCTCTGCCACAGGTTCCGAGCATGGACGCACAAATGTCGTGAAGGCAGGATGCCTAGGAACGACCTCATGCGCAGATACTTCAGCAAGTCGGCAAGCACTGCCCCAGAAAGTTCTGCCAAAACGTCTATATTTCGGAAGCTCGCTTGCGCATCGACAGCCGATCATCGGTCTCTTCGATTTAAGTTTGATTAAATTTGCTAAGAAGAAAATGCCCCTTTTCTTGTTTTCCGCCTCAGGTAACTTAAATGACAGGACAAGAAGTTGACTTACTTTTACTAAGGCATGTAATGTACTTTGTATAGCCTTTCCTAACTTTACTTAAGAGTGCTTGCGTGAGAACTTGTAGTGGCATAGTGAATTTGGTCACTTAGTTAGAGGTGATATCATCGCCTCATAAGTTAACAGGTGACATTATGACAAAACGTACAAGACGACTATTTAGCGCAGAATTTAAGTTAGAAGCGGCGCAGTTAGTCCTAGACCAAAACTATTCAGTGACTGAAGCAGCCCAAGCCATGAATGTAGGTAAATCCACGATGGATAAATGGGTTCGCCAGTTAAGAGAAGAGCGCCAAGGGAAAGCACCGAAAGCTTCACCTATGACCCCTGAGCAAATAGAAATTCGGGAACTAAAAAAGAAGCTGGCTCGCCTTGAAGAGCATAATGAAATACTAAAAAAAGCCACGGCTCTGTTGATGTCGGACTCACTGAACAATTCTTGATCATCAAGAAACTCAAGCAGAGCTACAGCGTAAAAACATTATGCGAAGTCTTCAATGTTCATCGAAGTAGTTATAACTATTGGCTTAAACGTCCAACTGTAATTAATGCTGAAACAGTAAACCTTCGCAGCTTGGTTAGCGAGGCCCATACTGCAAGCAATGGCTCAGCAGGAGCGAGAACCATTGCAGATATAGTCACAAACCAGGGCATAAAGCTTAGTCGTTACCGAGCGACTAAGCTGATGAGAACTCTTGGTTTTGTGAGTTGTCAAGAGCCAAAGCATCGTTACAGAAAGGCTTCACAAGAACATATTGAAATTCCAAACCACTTAGGTCGTCAGTTTGCGGTTACCGCGCCAAATGACGTCTGGGCTGGCGATGTTACGTATATTTGGACGGGTAATCGGTGGATGTATTTAGCGGTTGTTATCGATCTTTTTGCCCGCAAAGTGATTGGTTGGTCGATGTCGTTATCACCAGATTCTAAGCTAACAGGCAAAGCTCTCTCGATGGCTTATGAGTCTCGTGGAAAGCCTAAAGGTGTCATGTTCCATAGCGATCAAGGTAGTCACTATACCAGTCGTAAATACCGCCAATTACTGTGGCGTTTTCAAATAAAGCAGAGTTTATCTCGCCGAGGAAACTGTTGGGATAATGCGCCGATGGAACGCTTTTTTAGAAGTCTGAAAACGGAATGGGTGCCAACGGTGGGTTATCGTAGCTTTGCAGAAGCTCAACAAGAGATCACTCGATACATCATTGGATATTACTGCCAACTCAGGCCACATCAGTATAACGGTGGTCTAACTCCCAATGAGTCAGAACGATTATATTGGGAAAACTCTAAAACCGTGGCCAATTTTAGTTGACCACTACAACTCAAATCCCCAACAAGATTTACAATTTGTTCGATGATTTAATCAAAGAGTACTCACAAGAAAGCTCGAAATTCCAGAGTAACCCTACTGAATACATCAAAAACTCAGATTTTATCATTGGTGGCTTGATCAACCCTTCATCACAAGAAGAGTATGATGCTCTAGAAGATAGAAAATCCAAGGGAATCAAGTGTGTACCTCAATTACTTAAGAGTTTATTATCTATAAGCATAACGCGAGAAATCGCAGAACTATTAGATAGTAGCAATCAACTAAAGTGTGAAGCTAGTGAAATGATTGCCGCTGTAGATAGTATTGCATTCAAATTTTTAAACGATCTAGTTATACAATCAAGTCCATTCGGTGAAGATAAAGCCAAGTCATTGCTGAAAGCTGTTATTGAAGATAAATTAATTCATTTGAGAAAGGGCTATGCCTTTTATGAATTTAAGTTTCCAATACATGTGATAGGTTTAGATAAGGCAATGAGGCTAAACAAATCGCTATATATTGAAAAAATAAATGACCAAAGGTTATCAGACAAAGATTTAGAGCAATATTTATATAGTAGGGCGTTCGAACCTAATTTCTTCATTCATATTTCTACGCAATCAAAATCTACATACTCCTATGCAAAGGCCAATGCAATCAGAGCTAAAGAATCCACCATTAATATTCTCAAACTATTGTATGGTTGTGATTTTGGAGGCTCCTCCTGGTTAAGTCCAATAATAAAGGAAAAGGATAATAACCCTCATGTATTCTCATATTTCCTATCTGGCGAACGTGGACATGAACTTTTTGATAACAGAAGTTATTCAACAAGATATAACATTAAAGAGCATGAGTTTTTTTGGAAAAATATAGTACAGATGGAAACTTATCAGGCAAAGTTACATGAACTATTGTTTAATATTCCTGAGCTTATCTTGAACAACCGTGACGCAAATAAAACCGTAGGTTATCTCGTCGAACGCTCTTTACGTTGGTATTCTGATGCCATTAACGAGGAAGACCACGACGTGGCAATCGTCAAGTTAACCATTGCTTTAGAGTCTCTTCTTAATTTTAAAAGTGATACTTACGATGAAAATGAAGAAGGACTTAAAGAGATTTTTGTACGCAGAGTTGGTCTTGTAAATCAGTTTGATTCTGAGTCATCAACAAAAGCCGATGAACTATACAGAGCCAGGTGCACAATATCTCATGGTGAACACTTAACCAAGGTTTTAAGCTTTAACGCAAAACAATTTGTAGCTAGAACTATTCTACTTTGTGTTCAACAATTCTCGACATTCAAGGAGCAAGGGTTAAACGAGAGAAATTTTGCCAAATCATTGCCGCTTTATATTGACTCAACTTGTCGAGTAAATGAGCAGGATAAATAGCTTTTGCAATACTTTAGATAATACAATAAATGTTAATTTAACAAATACCTAGCACGTCTTTGTCCAGATACGTTTCATCGCGACCCCTGATGAAACGGAAGTGCCCAAAAACATCAAGTTCGTGGCTGTAACATATCTACAGACTCTAGAAAAATCAGTTCTTTCTTTAGTATTCAATAGTATTAAAGTAGAAGCCAAACTCTTTCTTATGTAATGAAACTTTCAATAACTCAGGTTTTTGTTTTTTGGTCTTAAGGATGCTCTTGACCTTTTCTATTAATGCAGGATTTTGGTCTGAAATAAAGACTCTGTTAATACTCTTTTCACTATGTCTGTTAACTCCGTGAAGCTGACTAATGACCCTGACTTCATTTTCATAATCCCAAGCCTTGTGCTTGGTACAGTAAGCTCTGAGTATTTCTCTCGAAGTGTTTCCGTTTTTATAAACTATGTCATCAAGGATAGTTTTAGTTTCTATTATTGGGAGAGTTCCTTCAACATAATCAACCGTTTTAGCAGATACTGCGATATCGTTTAACACATTGATACTTCTGACTAGCTCGTGATAGTCATACTCAACACACATACCTCTAAAGCCGTTGGCATAATGCCCCCACATCATCATTAGACTAAGAGGTTTTGGTATAGGGTTTTCGTTTAATGGCTCACTCGCTCGAGATAACGAGAGCACGTGACGTTGCTCATGATGAAACTTTAAAAAATCCTCAAAGTGCCTCTTCGTGTTCTTTTCTACATGCTCATTGAATTTATCTATACCTACTCTTTTTAGGAATGATTCAACTTCCTTACGAGATTTCTTCAGGTCTTTATTTTCCTCGTCAAAAACATGAGTTAGGGCTACTTTTCTGTCAATTAGTGATACATCACTATGTTTTAGACTCACACGCCCTTCATAGGGATCATTTAAATCTTTAACGCTAGAAAACCACACAGTGTTTTCTCGTAAGCCTTTGAGATGGAAGCACTCCCCACTCATGAACTTATATACTGGGTCTATTGCCATACTTATCTTTTTATATCAGCCTAATCGTTGCAATATGATATCAGCAGAACCAACAACTGAAGTTGATATCATCACAAAATTAAGAATTTACCTGAGGCTTTAATTACTTTGATGTAGTTGCTACATAAAACCTTGAGTGTTATGTACGGATAAGCTGCAGTCGGGCTTCATATAAGGGAATCCTTTCCATACTTGAACTAATTCATTAATAGCTAAATTAGCAATATCACTGACACGATTTTGTCCAAAAACAACTTAGACCAAACCGGCCTACCCTGACTGCATTTTAACCACTTATATCTAATGTCAGTTATCCGATTACGATAGAGTGATGCTTAGCAAGGTTATGACGCGATTTCACACATACAATACGCAACACTCAGTAATAGGATTGGTATACCAGTTTGAACATCCGTTTAATGGAACAAAGCGATTTAACTGCGGCGGCGGAAATTTATCAGGCCACCTTCGTCAGACAGAGTCATTCCCTTGAATGGCTACAATGCAATTTAAACGCATTCCCTCGCTACATGATGTTTGTCGCGCAGAGCGACAATGAAATCCTCGGCTTTATTACTTGGACACAAAAAAGCGGCTTTCGACGCGAAGTAGTACTCGAACTCGAATTACTAGCGGTGAAACCAAATTGTCAGGGTAAAGGCGTCGGCAAGAAACTGATTGTGGACTCCTTACCGTTAGTCAAAACACTATTAGCGAGCAAAGACGCGATATTAAAACATGTATTGGTGACCACCCGCGCTGATAACTACGCTCAAGAGCTGTACAAAAATGCGTTAGGCGCTGAAATCGAAGCAACGATCTCAAACCTCTATTCCGCTGATGAAGTGCTGATGATCGCACGCAATGTTGGCGCTAGGTTGTAACGTTAACGCCGAAGATTCAGAGGCGATTTATCAGAAGAGCCGCTAGGATCAGGCCTTGTCTTTTGCCTGCCAAGATTTCCTATACTAGCCTCCTGCTTCAACCGCCAATACTTAATGTAATGCATTGCGATAGAGGGATAGCTCGCAAGGTTCTATTTTGATGGCCAACATAGGGCGTATTTTGATAGGAAAATATGCCCGCTATCATCAGGAATGATTATAATCACCACGATAAACTTAGAGCCTTTAATCGCACATCACACCACGAGAGAATCAATGAGCATCTACGCCCCCGGCACGCCCACCTACAAAAAAGTGATAGGTTATATTGGTATGGCACTGTTGGCGTTATCTCTGGTGGGTGTGTTGACTTCCACGCTGATCAACGACCAACTCTATGCGATATTGTCCATCGGGGCAGGCCTAATTTCAGCCGTTATCGTCATACTCATGTTGTGGTTGATGAGAGATGAACAGTCAGAACTGAGCCTGCATATCAAAGAGATGCGCCATAAACGCTGGAAGGCTGTGCTTTGCATCGTCATCGTTATCCCTCTTTTTCTGCAAATATCGCTAGCAAAAGGACTGCCGGTGGTAATCCACCATCTCATCTCTGATGAGGCGATTATCTTGAACAGCGTCAAAGAGACTCGTCACGGCTATAAAAACAAAGGCCCTGACGGTTGTGTTTACATTAACGGCTATCGTTTCTGGTACAACAATTTTATCTGCGGCTTAACGGAAGAAGACTGGTATGAAGTGAAGCCTGATGATGTATTGGTGCTGAAGGGTTCTAAATCGGCAATCGGGTTTAGCTATCAAGGCTATAAGAAGCTGACAAGTTCATTGTTGCAGCAAACAATCGCTGAGCGCTTAAAACAGCAAGGCTATAAAGCGTTAACCCTTAAAGAAGCACAAGCGCTTGTTTCTCAGTAGTCCCAAGTTCAATAGGCAATTTATCGACTAACTAATAAAGACTTAAATGGTGACTGCGGCGTAATGCCTTCGGTTACAATGTCGACTATCGCAGCGCAAACACTCAACTATTCAACTACTGCGTGCGACGCTTTCTGATCTATCGAGAACTTTATTCATGAACAATTCCACAATGTCACGTTTTACTCTGCTACGTTTTACTCTGTTACGTAAACTACCGTTCAAACTGCCGCATAAACTGCTGCTCGTTGCCTTAGTCGCTTTGCTCGCAGGTTGTAGCAATCCCCAAATAGACAATGCACAAAATAAACGGGTATTGGTTGTGGCTGGGGATGGCCTTAACTCAAGCTACGATAATCCTAATGCCAATGCCTTCTTTCATGAGGTGAGCAAAACCTTTGCAACCAAGCTCGGCTTAAAGCTGGAGGAGTTTGGCCTTGAATCGTACCTGTTTGTCAGCAATAACGCGGATACTTATAAAGATCAATACCAAAAAGTCATCAATAGCGTGCTATCAGAAGGGATGATTGACGGTATTGTTCAAATAAAAGTGCTGCATACCAAAGACGCAACGACTAACGAAATCGCCTTATATGCAACCTACTTTCCAACCGAAGCTTGGTTAGAAAACTGCAACGTGAAAAACATGCAAACTTGCCGCAAAACGACAAGATTAGCGAAAGCGGGTGAGATGAAATACTCGATTACCGATGAGAAAACCGGCGAGTTTAACCAAACACCTATCGATGAGACGGTGACGAACATGGCACTATTTGTCTATCGCGCAGAGCAGTAAAGAGATCATTAAACGGCTAACCAATAAAAAACGGGCATGATGCCCGTTTTTTGTTGATTCACATTTTAGCTATCTTGCTGAAAATTATTATCACTGAGTCGCAGTAAATCGTGAGCATAGTCGAGCATTTTGTTTACACCAACCAGCTCAGTATGGCCTGCAATCTCTTGATAAAACTCCGCTGGATTAGACAGACTATGTTGACGTTTTTCGCTAATCAGTGGCGTGGAGGTTGATATACACATGCGCCCTTGGTCATTGATATCAAGTGTTGGATAATCAAATTGCTGCCTAAGTTCGATTAATCGGTCAATCACGGCTGGTTTAAGAACTCGCGCCGCCGTTAATGCCTCTTTTGACCGCACGGTGTAGAAACGATTGAATGCTGTTGATTCGCTATGGTAGTCAACGCCCTTATAGCTTGCCTTCTTATAACCGTTAATCGTCAAACTACTCGCATACGGAAAATCGAGTAAGATACCGTATCGATTGTGCACTTCTTCGGTTGTTGTACTCTGATAACCACCGCCACTGGTCGATTTTGTCTTATTTTTAGTCACTGTATATTGAAAATGAAACAGGCGAAATGCGAATTGACTGCCCGGTTTTTGGTAGCGACCTTGGCATAGCAAGACTATTTTTCCACTGTTCCCGCCTAAGCGAAACTCATTAAACTGCTTGGCGAGCGATTTTGCGTTATCAGCATCTTGGCCAGTAATTTCTGTTAGCTCATTGTTTATCAGCGCATCTCGCAAGAATATTCTATCTGACATTGGCTTACGCCAGTTGGCTCGAAAATAGAGCCATCCCCATAAGCCAATGGTCAGCAGAAACACCAGCACCACGAACGTCAACTCTTTATCAAACCGATAGTCTGAAAAGCCAAAGCTGATAAGGGCAATCAACTCTTCAACTGCATTCCAAAACGTTTTAGGCCAACGTGGCACGTACGTCGCCACCACCGCCATCACAGCGCTAAGCAACAGTAAGTTTAAGCCTGCCGAGATCGGATAGATGCCTCTATCATAGAGGAAGTTCATGGCTATCACCGCCCATATCACAGGCATCCAAAAGCCAGCATCATCAATCAGGTAGTGGGTTATGTAGCTTACCCACTCAAAGTCATTATGAATAAAGATCAAGAACAGTAACAGCGCACAAAACGCGGTTAACAACCACTTAAGTGCCTGCAAAGTAGGATCGCGATAATTCAACGGCCCAGAATGGGTTTCAACATGCTTAATCAGTGTAAGCAAATCGTCTTGAGTGGTTGCCGATTCCACATCATCGCGAATTTTATCGATGTTGCGGGTAACAATACGGTTACTGTGCATGACTAAAGCCTATATAACTGAATCAATGACGCCCTAAACCTATCTCAACATGAAAGACTAAAAGTTAGGTTTATATTCAAAGCCTGCTTGCGCTTCGCTATCCGTGAACGTTTGTATTTTTTCTTTACGTAGCAGCATATTATTAACGATTGAACTCGGGAACATCTCAATCACATTATTAAAGTCTTCCACATTAGCGTTAAAAATACGTAACGCGGCACCAATATGCTCTTGCTGCTCGCTTACTTCAGCCATGAGCTTTAGATATACATCCGATGCTTTGAGCTCTGGGTAAGCCTCTACGGCGACCTTTAACCCCTGCATTAGCGACTGCATTTGTTGCTCTGCTGCCGCCAGTTGCGCGGTATCAATACCGGCACTCGCATCCATCGCAGACAAAGCCGAACGCAATTCAGTCACCTTGGTCAGTACATCTGATTCGTGTAGACGGTACTGTTCTACCAACGCTTCTACCTGAGGGATAATTTTGTTTTTTTGGCGCTCTTGGGTCAGAACTGATGCCCACGCTCGCTCTACTGCGTTAAACTTGGCAATAATGGCGTTATATTGCATCGCAATAAAGCCTGCGACTAAAACCACAATCAAGACCAATAACACACTTATATCCATGATTCTTTCCCTTTCAATTATGTCGAATTAACTGTCCGACTTAAAATTATTATCGTTATAACGAACAAGATCGGTAGCGAAACCTAATATACGTTTCACCCGCACAAGTTCGGTATTCTTAGCAATTTCTTTATAAAACGTCGCCGGGTTTAATAAACTCTGTTTTGGTTTTTCGACAATCAATTTACTTGATGTAACGTTACTTATTTCAACTCTATGGCTTCAATCGCAAAACCGATCGGGGATAGCTGTCCGGTTGCTTTCGCTTGAGTGCCTGCTTCAATGACTTGCCAATAGGCTTTATTTTCTAAACAGATCGATCCTGAAAAATGCTCTAAGCGCACCGAACCTTTGCAATTTTTACTGTAGTAATCACGCGCCTTGTCGGCGAAGACAATATCCACTTGGGCGGGTTTGGCATCTAAATAGTGCCAAATACTCGCACCACCGAGCATCAAACCACAGGTCAGCACCAGGTTCCCTACGACTAAGCCAAACATTTGTCTTGGTAGACTTTGCCCCATCATTTGTGCACGTTCACGGGTTTGTTTTGACAGCATTTTGGGTAAAAGCATGGCGCCACTGACTAGATAGACCACCGTAGCGACTGGCCATATTTGATCGAACACTTCATCTTGCCAAACTAGGTCGGAGAAAAAGAACAGCGATAAAAGCCCCGATACCGCAGAGAGCACCACACTGAGAGCCATAATATTGGCCGCTTTTTCCAATAATACGGCGGGTGGAAAGTATTGTTCGATAAACGCATTTTTACCCAAAGTCAGCATCTGTTCGAGATAATGTTCAAGCTCACAACGCGCAACTTGCCCGAGTTCTTTATCACGCAGTTTACCGCTCGCGTTCTCATAACTTAAGGTCAGTAACCCACTCTCTTGATCAACCAGGTGATAACTTAGATAAATGCGACTGTTGCTGACTTTCGCCTCTGCGACGAGTAGCGGTAACACCACACCCTGTTCATCCGCTGCCGATAAATCCACCTCAACGCCCTGTAAGAGGTCGTTAAGTGCAGGTAACAAGGCTCGTCGGCTCGTGATCACGGGTGAATGGCGAGCTTGCTCATCATCTAGATGCAAAGTTAGCGACTGAATATACATGGCTAAAATGCCCCTTCTAATAATGCACTGAACGAATTGTCGCTTTCACCTTGCCAGATATGCTTGGCTTTATTGCCATCATATTGCACCTGCGCCCGCGCTTTTTCCTGTGGAGTCATGTTCTCAGCCGCTTGTTTAACCACAGCAGATGCACGTGAGAAACCGTTTTTACGTGCGTAGCTCGCCCAAACATAAGCTTCCGCATATTGACCATTATTGAGATACATCACTGCTTGATTGTGTTGGGCGACAGGCAAAGATTGATGTGCTGCTTTTTGTTGCCAATACTGGGCAAGCTGAGCATTTTTTGTGACGTAATCCCCCAGATGATACATAAGGCTGAGGTAGTACTGCGCCAGTGGGTGATCAGAGTTCTTACTGAACCACTGATAAGAAAGCTTAAAATGATCGTTCACCGTGGTGTCGTAATAATAGAGTGTCGCTAAGGTAATTTGGCTTGGCACATCACCTTGCATAGCGGCTGGCTCAAAAAAAGCACGCGCTTGGGCATATTGCTTATCGCCCATTAAGGTAAAGCCGATCTGACGAGCTTCTTCTACCGAGACTTTTTCGGCATATCGTTCAATGCCCGAGAGCTGGATACCGTCGAATTTGAACAATGAAAAGACAAATGCCACGACAATAGTACCGATGATGGTGATTCCGGCACTTTTCAGTTTATTAACCACAAGAACTCATTATCCATATTGATAAAACCGCTAAGCTATTAAGAATGAAACATCATCATAACTCATTGTTTATCTAGCTTTATTTTATAAGATGCCATCTTATACGGCGAGAGCATAACATGCCACCAATACGCGCAATTTTACCCCCATCGTGTGATCAAAAATTTGGCATCTGCTTTTTATTCAACTAGTGAAATGGTGATCAATCTGCTATAAAAACGCCTCATTTGTTAAGGATAAGCCGATGAAACCACTACTTTTTTTACTCGCATTGATACCGACTGCCACCGCTTCCTTTGTCGCATCAGCCCAAGTCGACCCTTGTGAACTCACCATTTCGACCTTTGGTTCTGACCCTGTCTATATGGGCTCAATCGGTTATCTTTCGGTTGATCCTAAATTTCGCCCTGCACACTACGAAGCTAACCCAAGCGCAAATATACAGATTGTTCCTGAATCTGAAGAGTTGCCAAACGGTTATTGGGGACATAAAGACAAATACCTAAACATAGGTACTGAAGTGGATGTGAAGTGGCAATCCCTTTCGCGCGGCGCATTTGATCGCTTTTATGGCATTCTCGACCTTGAGATGGTCGACTCATTCGGCATTGTGAAAACGGCCAGTATCGAGATTGAAAATTTCATTCCCGTCAATATTTGGCAGTGCCCTGCACAACAAGCGATTGACTATGCGCCGTTTTGGGCAAGCGTAAAAAAAGGCGTTAAAGCGCAAGATGAACAGGGTAAAGCACTTGATTTAAGCCAATACGGCAACGTGTTTTGCTATGAGTTGGCGTACGGCTCAAAGAAAGGCTCAGAAAAGCTTAACTGTCAGGTCTACAGCAGCGACACCGATTTTAGTGTCGCCAAGTTTAAAGGCCAAGATCTCACGGTAATTCGCTAAATAGTAGAAACGAAAACGGCACTGCTTAGCGTGCCGTTAAGTCTTATTTCCGGCCTTAACCGAATAAACAGTCGCTTAGTTTAATCAAGATGGGTTAAACCAACTCCCCTGCACCTTGCATTGAACGCTGGCTATTTTCGACTAAAAACACCGTCGCATTCTGCTTCAAAGTCGCCCATTCCCCGTCATCAACAAAGATGCCATCTTGCCACGCACTTTGAAGTGATTGTTGCAGTTCTTGCGCTTCAATATGAGTCGTGTACTCATGACTGTTAACAGGTAAAGCAAAATCCTCAATCGACAATTCAAGCGTCAATGAATGTAAGTCTGCTTCATCCTCAGCCACATTGTCTGAGAAATAGAGCTCTGGTGCGATACAACCGCGATTCAGTATATACAAGGTACGTTTTGGCGATGAACCATTGTCCCAACTTGCGCGGCAAGCAATCCCTTTAGCCGCCAACTTGACTAATTCACTGTAGGCTAACCAACGGTTATGACAACGGCTTAAGGTGACATTAACTGATTTAGCGCCGACCATTTGTTCCAACACATAGTCAATCACCACGGGTAAGTGACAGGCAACGCTACCACCATGCAAATCAATACTCATTTTTCCATCGGCGAGACTCTCAATATCGACCGGACTATCATCTTCAAGGCCAAGATAGCTACTGGCGTTATTAAAATGATAGACACCATTCAGGCCTACCATTTGTAGGTCTGCAACCATGCTGGCGATCACGTCACCTTCACCACAACTACGGCGCATACCCATAAACGCTTTGTTGACTGCTGCCACCAATTCATTATGCGAAACGATCATCGTGCGGATCCCCCCTCACCTTGTGTAACATCACAGTTAGCCGCATTCTGGTCATCAAAATAGGCTTCGTTGAAATAGACATCATTTGGTAACAACGGGAATATCCAGTTGTCTTGGTAACTCGGGTCTTGAATTTCGTCGAGCAACGGTGAGCCTTGGAAAAAGGTCACTCGCACCCATCTGTCTGAACGCGGATCAAACTTGGTAGCACCAAAAATGGCCAATTTGCAACGCAATAAATGCATCGGCAACGCATCTTCGCGTAACACGTTCATCTGAATGTCACCCATCTCTTTATTGCCAAGCGTCCAGACACGACGTGCAATGGCACGGTATTTGGGCTCCCGCAGCAGAAACTCAGCCAATGTCGTCTCGGCTGAATGCGTACTTAGTGCGTGGTATAAACGATTCACTTGGCGACCGATATCAAGGGGTAACTCGCGGTCTTCTCCCGCTTCCTCACCTCGTACCCCCATGCGTGGCTCTTCTTTATCTTGCGAACGATACCAGAACCAATAGTTATTCTCAGCCTGAGTAAAGTCAGCGTCTATCGCCCAGCGATATTTCTCATCAAGTAACGCTAACAAGTCAGCCGCCTTTTTGCCGTTAGCTAATGATAGTGTTTCATCGCAATTCATTTGCTCAGCGAAATCATCGACCAGTTCAGGGTAAAGCTCTATCAGGCTAGACAGCAGCATCTCCTGTGTCTCTAAACTCAATGTTGCGGTTTGTTCCAATAGCTCACGCCACGTCGGACACTGTTGAAGATAGTCGTCGAGCTGTCGGTTTAACTGAGCAAGTTCATCAATTGCTCGCAGGTTAAGCTGATTTTGCGCAGGATTAATGGTGATCACTTGTTGCAGATGAGATTGTGCTTTGGCTAATAAATCATATAACGGCGCGTAATACCCCATCTCACAAGGCATCGATAACACTTGAGAGATTGCGCGTTCACGGGTGGTCATCCATTGATCGACCACACAAGGGTGATTGATTAAATACGGCGCCATACCAAGACCTGTCGCGTTACCCACGCCTAAATAACGTTGTAGACCGCGATGCAGAGTTGCCGCTTGAGCGCCTCCTTGTTGCTCTGCCAAATAATGAACCCAGTCCAAACTGAACTCTCGAATCAAGTAGACGGCGCACATTTGCGCGCTAAAGGATTGGCTGAAATCGGCGTTGTTCTCAAGCAATTTGAAATCGGCGATGCCGAACTTGCCGTTGCCATATACCGCTGTGGTACGCAGTATGTAACCCACTTCCGCTAACTCTTGCGGATCTGGCTGGATACCTTGCGCCAAGCGAGAAACGATATGCTCAAACACTCGCACACTTTTGTTGGCTCGCGCGAGTACGAGTACCTTATTGGGGTTACGTCCTGCCTCTTGTAGCGGCACGTTCGCTCGTAGTTGTTCTAGCAAAGGAATATCAACATCACCATAGACCAGCGCAAACGTCACATCCCACTTTTCGGCAATCACGCGATCGTTACGTTCACTGTCAGCAATTTGGTCACAAAACACCACCAAATGGTAGACGTGCTCGGGCGTAACCAACTTATAAATCACATGGCCGAAACCTTGTGGGCATAATTGCCATTCATGCTTGGTCACTCGCCATTGTTGCTGCGCCATTTTTCGAATCAAACTGCGTACAAAACTGATTCGACTTTGATGCATAGCTCCTAGCCTTTCAGGGGCCATAACAATCTCTGCTTTACGCAGAACTGCCTTAGAATCTGTTGAACGATGTGCATCCATTTTGCTCACCACCTAATTCATTATAAGTATTGTGGTACCGACTAAAGGCATAGTGACTCCTCAAGTCGGTATTAGGTTTTATGCGGGAATAAAGCCCCGCGTTTCACGTTATTGCTGTTGCTTGTTGGCTGACTCTGTTCGTTATAACCCTTGTTCTTTTGCCATCTTGACTGCGATTTTTGGCGCATTCCACAGCGAAGGAAGCAAGATAAGCGATACCGGTACAGCCGTAATGACGATGAATGATTGCAAGGCAGAGATCCCCCCGGATCCGAGCGAAATCAAAATCAACGCCGTTACCCCCATCATGACGCCCCAAAAGGTGCGAATAATGGCATTTGGTTCGGTTTCACCACTGATCACCACGCTAATGGTGTACGTCATTGAGTCCCCTGTGGTGACGATGAAGATGGTGGTGAGAATTAAAAACAGAATCGAAATCACCATTGGCATTGGCAGTTGTTGCGTCACGGCCAATAGTGCACCCGGTAAATTAAAGCCTTCAAAAGCGGCGCTGACACTGCCCGGATTGGCAATTTCAAACGCAAGACCTGAACCGCCGACAATGGTGAACCAAAAACAGGTGGCCAATGGCGCGATGATGCTAATAGTCACTATAAGTTGGCGAATGGTGCGACCCCGAGAAATACGTGCGATGAAAATCGCCATCATCGGGCCATACCCTAAGAACCAACCCCAGAAGAAGACCGTCCACCAACTTAGCCATCCTTCATCACCACGATAGGTGGCCATTGGGATGAAGTTATCCAACATGCTGCCCACACCTTGAATGTAGCCATTAAAAATAAAGTTGGTTGGACCAAAAATAAGGATATAAGCCATTAAAGCGACCGCGAGAATCACATTGTAGCGGCTAAGCATTTGCATGCCGCGATTCAAGCCGCTCAGGGCCGATAGAGTATAAAGAGCGATAGCAAAAAGAATGATGATCAGTTGTGTAGTAAAGCCATCTGGCACATCAAACAAAGCATTTAACGCGTAGCTAACCTGCAAGCCTAGAAAGCCAATTGGCCCAATCGTACCCGCCGCCACCGCGACAATACAACACGCATCAATCAATGCACCGGTATGGCCTTTTAGTGCGCGCTCACCCAACAATGGATAAAGCAACGTACGTGGCTTAAGCGGTAATCCTTTCTCGTAGTGTAAATGCATCACCACAATCGAGGTTAAACTGCCGACAATTGACCACGCTAAGAAACCCCAGTGCATAAAGGATTGTGAAAGTGCATTGACTGCGGCTTGTTGTGGATTGTCTTGCACGCCATACAAAGGTGGTGGACTCACATAGTGTGCAATGGGCTCTGCCGCCGCCCAAAACACACCGCCGCCAGCAAGCAGCGTACAAAAGATAATCGCCATCCAGCGAAAGCTATCCATTTCAGGTTTGGCAATGCCACCTAAGATCACTTTGCCTGTTCGCCCTGCCGCTAATCCAAGACCAATAAGAAAAGTGAGAAGAAGTAGTAATTGCCAGTAGGGGCCGAAAACTTTTACTGCCCAGCCAAACCCCGAATTAACCAGTGATGAGAGTAACTCGCCATCATATAAAGCGAGGCCAACAAACAAGGCGATAAAGCCACCGCTGTACCAAAAGGCAGGATTATCTAAACCCAATTTTTCTACCGAGCTTTCATTGCTATGCGGTAGTGTTGCTTGCTTCTTTGAAGATGACTTCGCGGAAGCAGTTTTCATGCTATCAGATAAATCAGACATACTCTGACTCCAGAGGTTTTATGTCGCGCCAAGGCAGTGAAGATGCATTGGCTGGCAACAAAAAGTGTATTTCACACCTGCTCTATAATTATGATTGTGGCAGCGTGCATTAATGGCTGTTAGCTCGGTTCTAGCCCTTGTTGTAAAAAGCGGAACCAGTTATCTCCTATCACTTGGCCTGCTTCGGATTCACTGAATCCATGTTGCATTAAGCCGTGGTAAATATTCTCCATCCCCTGACTGCCACTAAACCATGGCAAGGCATCAGGCCAACCCGAATTACTCGCAGAACCTTCACCGTAATCCATCGCTTTTGACCAGCGACCATTGCGCATCCACTCCAGCACTTGCTGTGGTTGGTTGAGGCATAAATCACTACCAATACCTAGATGCTCAACCCCAACCATGTCGGCCGTTTTCGCCACCATTTGGCAGAAGTCGTCTAAGCTACATTGGCTACCATTTGGCAAATGGAATGGGTACAAACTAAAGCCAATCAAGCCGCCACGTTCAGTCAGCGCTTTGATCACCGTATTGGATTTATTGCGTAGCGCGTCATGGGCAAAGGTAGGATTTGCATGGCTGATGCAGATTGGACGAGAGGAAAGGTCGATCGCTTCAAGCGTTGAGCGCTCAGCGCTGTGTGACATATCGATGATCATGCCAACACGGTTCATCTCTGCAATGGCTTGTTTACCAAAGCGCGTTATACCCGTGTCGTGCTGCTCATAACACCCCGTCGCCAATAAGCTTTGGTTGTTATAGGTTAATTGCATGATCAGCAAACCTTGGTGACGCATCACTTCTATCAAGCCAATCTCATCATCAATCGGTGAGCAGTTTTGCGCACCAAATAGCACACCCACTTTGCCTAGTTGCTTGGCCCTTTCCACATCAGCCATGGAGTGGATCGGCATGATCAGATCCGCATTTTGCTCAAAACGCAGATTCCATTCCGCAAAACGCGTTAAGGTTTCACGAGCATTTTCATGATAGACAATCGTGGCATGCACGGCGGTAATGCCACTTGCTTTCAGCGTTTGGAAATACTCTCGATCCCAATTGCAGTATTGCAATCCATCTATCACGATCCGTTGCTGGTACATAGCCACTCCTCTATCCATTTCTGATGCATTCATTTCTAAAGCATCCATTCCTAACGCGTCCATTTCTCACACCCAATCTCTACGCCATTGCTTGCGGCTATTCCCTTAACCCCAAGTTTTGAGCGATTAATACGGACGTTGATAAGCGGTTTTCACCACGGTGTAGAACTCTTTGGCGTATTGGCCTTGCTCACGCGGGCCAAAGCTTGACTCTTTACGGCCACCAAATGGCACGTGGTAATCGGTTCCTGCTGTCGGTAGGTTAACCATCACACAGCCCGTTTGAGCTTGTTGTTTGAAGATGGCGCTACTGCGCAAACTTTGCGTTATGATGCCGCCAGTTAGGCCAAAGCGGGTGTCGTTAACGGTCGCGATAGCTTCATCAAGATCCGCTACGCGAATCACGCTTGCCATCGGTGCAAACACTTCTTCTTGGTTCACTTCCCAGCTATTTTTCGTATTCACAAACAGCGCTGGTGACATATAAAAGCCTTCGTGCGGCATGGTTAGACGCTCACCGCCAAACGCCAACTCTGCACCACAGTCTTTGGCTTTTTCAATCCACGTTAAGTTGGCATCCAACTGCTTACCATCTACGACCGGCCCCATAAAGATCCCTTCGTCAAGCGCATGACCGACTTTCAGCTCACTCATACGTTTAATCAACGCTTCGACGTACGCATCGTGAATACTGTCCATCACCACCAAGCGCGAGGAGGCAGTACACTTTTGCCCTGCACCAGAGAATGAACCCGCAATCGTTGCTTCAACCGCAATTTGAATGTCAGCATCATCAGCAATCACCAAGGCATTCTTACTGCCCATTTCAAGCTGGCAACGAATGAAATTTGGCGCCGTTGCAGCGGCCACTTTACGGCCCGTATCGACCGATCCAGTAAAGCTGACGCCGTTGATCTGTTTTGAATGAATCAGCGCATTACCTACGGTTGAGCCGCCGCCTAATACCAGGTTAAACGTGCCTGCTGGTAAACCTTGGCGATGAATGATTTCAGTCAACGCAACCGCACTCGCTGGCGTCAAATTGGCAGGCTTCCAAATCACACTGTTACCAAAAGCCAGCGCTGGTGCAATTTTCCAAGCCGCCGTCGCAGTTGGGAAATTCCATGGAGAAATAATGCCAATCACCCCCACCGCTTCACGAGTGACCTCCACCGAAACACCCGGGCGAACTGACGCCGCGTTATCACCAATCTGGCGTAGAACTTCTGCCGCAAAGTATTGGAAGAACTGACCGGCACGATAAATTTCGCCACGACCTTCGGCAAAAGGCTTGCCCTCTTCACGCGCCAGCAGTGCACCAAGCTCATCACAACGCCCAATCAGTTCATCACCAATTGCTTGTAATACTGCTTGCTTACGCTCAATCGGCGTGTGTTCCCACTCGGGTTGTGCTTGTTTTGCCGCAGCAATGGCTTGCTGAACCTGAGCTTCACTTGCTTGAGCAAACTCGCCTAAATTTTCAGCAATGTCTGATGGATTGATATTGCTGACGGTACTCACGCCTGATTGCCATTCACCACCGATGTAAAGCGCCTTTTCTGCCGCCACATTGGTGATTTGAGTAAAGGTTTTTTGTGCGTATTGATGTTGAGTCATGATGCTTTCCTTGTTCACTTTGGCGGCGACTTAATCTTCCCAGCCAGCGTTTAATATCAATCTAATAATCTAAGTTAACTCGTTTGAGTATAGCGGTGTGATTACCTGCTTGATGTGCTAGTGCCGCTATGGCGCCGCTGAGTCAATCATCGCGTTAGTGGCACTGGCATAGACAACAAATTCCACCAGTATTTCCTCACGAGCGAGCCCTGCCACCACCATCGCTGCGCGATTTGGGTACGGCGCTGAAAAATACTCGGCATAAACTTCATTGACCGTTTTTAGGTACTCACGGTCAGTGACATAAATCAGTACTTGCAGCACAGAATCTAACGACTCACCTGCACACTCCAAAGTGTGAACAAGGTTGTTAAAGGTTTGACGCGTTTGTGCTTCAATACCACCAGCGACGACAACACCAGTGTCATCGATTGGGATCTGCGCAGTATAGAGAGTGCCATTATTAACAATCGCCCACTCTAACGGGGCTTTCGAAGCAAACAATGCTGTTTTAACTGGCGTCTTTTTATTGTGTTTATTCATCAATCTTCACCCTTGCAATAAAAGATGTAATAAATATGTTTCTCGTTAGTTAAATATTGCACTTTGACATTCGATAAATCTAACGGTAAATTTTTTTCATTTGATTAGTTTTATTTATCACCTTAAACAAAGTGTGGTGAATAAAGGGCTGGCAGGAGTCGTACTGATGAGTATCAAGCTGCAACAATTAAAGCATTTTGTGATGGTGGTAGAAGAAGGAGGATTTCGCGCGGCCTCAAATCGTGCCAATCGTTCACAAGCGGCGCTCTCGACTTCGATAAAAGAGCTGGAAAAATTGCTCGGTCAGCCACTGTTTGAGGCGGGAAATAAGGCGAAGTTAACCCCCTTTGGTGAGATCTGCGTGCCGAAAATTGTGCAGTTTCTGAATGTGTATAGTGCACTCGATAACGATTTGCGCGCTGCCGCTGCCGGTCAACAAGGTAAAGTTCGTATTGCGAGTGTCCCATCGGTGGCGGCTAAGTTGATCCCTAGCGTACTCGCCACGTTTTGTCAGCAATACCCTGAGGTAGAAGTGAGCTTAATTGATGACAACGCCGCAGGGGTCGCCAGCCGTTTGTTATCCGGCGAAGTGGATCTTGCGGTGGGTAACTTCACCTATATGGATGATCGGGCGATTGATTTCACACCACTGCTTTCCGATCCGATTGGTGTGGTTTGCTTGCGCGATAACCCGATTGCAGCGCATCCTGAAGGCATCGAGTGGCAAACCCTACTCAAACAGCCTTTTATTCGTAATGGTACTTGTACCCTGCTCGATCCCACACCAGCGCGGGTTCTAAGCGAGCAAGCACTCTATTCGGTCGAAAACATCACTTCGCTATTTTCAGTGCTTGAGTTGGGCATTGGTGTTACCACTCTGCCGAAAATGGCCTTTCCCACCAACGAAACACGCTTAGTGTGGATCCCGCTCATCGATCCGCCTTTGGAGCGCCAGATCGGTATTTTTCGTTTAATGGATCGCACCATTTCCCCCCAAGCGCATGCGTTTCACGAGCTGTGTATTGAATATTTGCGTTGTTAGCCATCAAACATAAATTGATATCCACCGCCTAAATGATGGATTTAACCCATCACAATGCAGTATATCGTTAATTTAATTCCCACTATGATGGTCTTGTTCCCCAATAAACGAGGCCACATCTATGAACAAAAAAGTCCTTTCTAGCGCGATTATTGCGACCTTTTCTATCGGCATGGTGACTGCAGCGGAAGCTTGCACTCGATTATTGTGGGATACCGAGAGCAACGGTACCTTTGTGTCACGCACCATTGACTGGTCTGAGCAAACCGACCCACACTTGGTCAATCTGCCAAAGAGCAACTCATATCTCACCCATTTTGCTCACAATAATCAGTTGACGGCCAAGTTCGATGTTACCGGCACGACCACTTACGGCGTGATTACTGATGGGATCAATAGCGCAGGCTTAAGTGGCAACGTATTGTATGATCGTGGTATGGCAACCGAAGAAAGCACCCAAAGTGATGACTTTGGTTCGTTAAATTACCTCACCCATCTGCTGGCTCAGTTTGCAACGGTGGATCAAGCGGTCGCCTTTATCGAAGAGAATCCGGCCAAAACTGACTTTATCGAAGGTGTGCCAATTCGTATTGCGCTGCACATCAGCTTGCAAGACACCAGCGGCGACTCTGCGATTATCGAGTTTAGAGAAGAAGGCCCTCGTATTTGGCATGGTAAGCAATACACGGTGATGACGAACCAACCTGACTACGATCAACACTTAGCCAATGTTGAACGCTCAAAACGCGGTTGGGGCGAGCAGGAAAACCAATATTCTCAAACCAACTTAGGCACAGGGGGTAATGCGAATCCAGAAGATCGCTTTATTCACTCTAGTTACTATATGGGGCACTTAACCGAGCCAAGTAGCATCATTAATGGCATGCTCAAGCTCGATTCGGTCACCTATAAAATTCCCCATGACGCGCCCAACGTGCCAATTGATGGCGTAATGGCTGGCTACGCAACTGAATATGCCGTTAACTACCATCTGCAGTCAGG
Organism: Vibrio scophthalmi; assembly: GCF_040869025.1. NCBI lineage: Bacteria > Pseudomonadati > Pseudomonadota > Gammaproteobacteria > Vibrionales > Vibrionaceae > Vibrio > Vibrio scophthalmi. Next base: position 169,661 of record NZ_CP134271.1, read on the forward strand.
TGAAACCTTGATGCGCTACCAGTGGGGCGATGACTACACCCAGTTGCAATACAATATGAAAGAGATTCAAGCATCAGGTAAACAAATCGAGTTCAAACTGGTTCAGCCGGGCTTGATTGGCGAAGTAACCCAGCAGATCATTGAATCTGGTCGTTAGATTTCGCACAAACACATTCGACTTGCCTTGCTGTCTATAGATCAGTCGATACAATTTGGGGTTAGGCGGTGAGCTCATTAGTGGCTAGTGACTCACGGCTTAACCCTACTCTTTTGATTTATGCCTATCTTCTTGGCGCACACTCATAGATGCTTTTTAGAGTAACGCTTTATTACCTCAACTAAGCCTTGATAGACATCAGTTGCCTCAAAACTCAGTGGGTAAAAAAATGATAAGCCAAACTTAGCGGTGCGAGTCAGTTCTTTTAACTCAATGCGGCGGATCTGCTGGGATTCCACCGCCTCCTCGGCGAGATTGCAAGGTAACAACGCCCAACCATGATGCTTAACCAAGTCGAGTAGCATGTCGTTGTTGCTGACCGTGCGATAGTAAGGTGAAATTCCCAACCATTCCGGCATGGTTTTAGTTTGGTTTTCGCTGATGTATTGCGCTTCTAACTGCAAATCCTCCAATTGCACCACATCCAAATCAAACAATGGGCTCCCTACTCGCGCATACGCAGCAAAGTCACCATCACCAAGTTTGATTGCCGCTATAGGGTATTCAGAGAAGCTTTCCATGCGATGTTGCATAATGGCGATCTGGTTGTGACCATTGGCCACTTCCTGCAAAATTTCATCTCGATTGCGATGCAACCAATTTAAAATCACATGCGGATGATGTTGAATGACAAACGCTTCAATCTGGATGACTAAGTCGTTCGGCATCAGCGTATCATGGTAAAAATCAATTGAGCTTAACGGCTGTTGATAAGCTTGTAGCATTCGAACATCAAGCCGCTCACTGTTTCTCACTAGCAACTGGGCCTGCTTGTAGATAGAGCGCGCGAACTCAGTCGGTACCGCTTTTTTTCCTTCTATCGAAAATAGCATTACGTGATAGCTATCTTCGAGCGCCTTTATCTGCTCTCGGATGGTGGTGCGATCTTTACCTAACAGGCGAGCTGCGCCACTGTAGCTATTCTCGTCATACGTTGCACAGAACGATTTTAAATGCTCGTAAGAAAACATCGTCACTCCCTTGTCCCTTGCTTGATGCTACTCATGCTTGATACCACTAATGGTTAACATCATTAATGTTGGATTTATCCCATCATTATGCGTGAACACAAACGTATCGCTTTGTTATTTGCTCGACAAATGTGAAAGAGAAGCCAATTTTTCAAAGATTCGACAAGGAAGGAGGGATATAGAAAAGGCGACACCCATGGTATCGCCTTTCGTCATTTATTCTTGTGCAGACAGCTGCAACTATAGAATTACTTGTTCTTATTGCGGATCATACGCATCAAACGGCTGCGACGCTCTGCATCACCTTGGTTTGAATCGCTTGGGTTGTTGGTACGCGTTTTACGGTTTTTAAATGCTGGTTTAGAGTGCATTTTTTCAATCAGCGCATCGCGGTTTTTCGGCTCGTAACCTTCCAACTCTTTACGGTAGATACGTTGACCGATCAAGGTTTCTACTTGTTGTAAAGTTAGCTCTTCTTCACGGTTAACGAATGAAATTGCGTTACCTTTTTGTCCTGCACGGCCAGTACGACCGATACGGTGTACGTAATCTTCCGCTAGGAATGGCATATCAAAGTTCACTACATGCGGTAGGTTTTGGATATCAAGACCACGAGCAGCAACATCGGTTGCGATCATCACGCGTGCTTTACCTTCTTTGAACTCGTCCAGAGCGCGACGACGTGCACTTTGCGCTTTGTCACCATGGCAAAGAACCGCTTTGATACCGTCTAACTTTAGCTCTTTGACTAGCTCGTTCGCCGTCTCTTTGTAGTTTACAAAAACCAATACTTGTTTCCAGTTTTTGCGGCCAATTAGCTCAGACAATAGTTCACGCTTACGCTCTTGCTCAACTGGGTATACCACGTGAGCAATGGTTTCTGCCGTGGTGTTTTCACGCGCAACCGCAATACGCTTAGGTGCACGTAGGATCTCGCCCGCCAGTTTGTTCATTTGCGCTGAGAACGTCGCTGAGAACAACATGGTTTGTGGCTTAGTCTTCACACCTTGCATGATTTTTTCAATCGCAGAGATGAATCCCATGTCTAGCATACGGTCTGCTTCATCAAATACGAGGAATTCTAAATTCACTAGAGATACGTTTTTCAGCTCTAAGTGCTCAATCAAACGGCCAGGAGTCGCAACTAAAATATCCACACCCTGCTCAAGTGCTTTTTGTTGAGAGGCCATTTTTTCGCCACCGTAAATCGCGACACTTTTTAGCTCAGTGTATTTGGTGTACTCACGAACATTTTGGGCAATCTGAGCAACCAATTCACGAGTAGGTGCCAAAATAACAGCACGCGCTTGGTGTCGGTTGCGTGATTTTGGTTTATCTAAAATGTTTTGAATGATTGGTAACGCAAACGCAGCCGTTTTACCGGTACCCGTTTGAGCATTAGCAAGAATGTCGTGGCCACGACGAGCCATAGGAATCGCTTGCTGCTGAACAGGAGTTAACTTCTCGTAACCACATTCAGTGAGCGCTTTTACGATTTCTGGAGAAAAATTTTGTGATGCAAATGACATATCTTGTTCCTAAAACTAACGGCTAATACCAAACATAAGCATAACCAAAAACACGGTCGCAGATTATAGAGCAGAACCCGCACGTTGGGGACTTATTTTAAACAAACGCCGCAATAATTAACAAATTCTCACCAGATCAACGTAACAAGTAGCGTAATGAGTGCCTTTACGGCGAACTCAACATGCTCGTTTAGCTCCTTTGCATGACTATACGAGAACACATTACGGTATTGCTTCTCTACGTAACGGCTAGCATCGTTAACGTTTAGCGAATCAAATTCACCAAGTGCTCATTCGATTTCTTTAGCGAATAGCACCCACGATAAACTCGCCTGATCTCTTTGACCTGCTCAGAGGGTGATTTGGCATAAAACTGATTGAGGTACACCGAAGAGTGTGGGTAGCCCATCTCTTGAACGGCTCGTTCAAACATACTTTCAATTTTAGTAAAATCTTGCCGCTTAAATTGCTCAGTAAATTCTTGGCAGGTAATCGCAGCCATCGAAGGAGACGATGTAAGCCCGAACAATAGCATGGTGCCTAACAATAAAATGGTGCCTAGCACCTTTCTTTTGCTAAAGCACATTAGAGTGGTCGTCGCGGCTGAATTGCTTCATCTTGGTAATAATGGCGCTAATATAAGCGTTTTTCTCTTGAATCGATTTTGCATTTGCCAAGCTGTTATCTAACTTACTATAAACATCTTCAATACGAGATGATAAATCGCTGGTCACTACCGTTTGGTTGCTTGACGTTTCATGCACTACGGCATTGATTGATGCAAGCTTTAGAGTGCTTGAGTTAATACTTTCAAAGGCTTCATTTAAATGCTTCGACAACGCAAATGACTTCTTAATAATTGTTTGGTTTTTATTAATGTGATCTTGTGCTTTGGTGCTGTAGGCATTGAGTTTTTCAACGGCATCCTTTATCACCAAGGTACTCTGCTGAGTCTGCATCGATAGTTTACGTACTTCACTAGCAACCACCGAGAAACCTTTTCCATGCTCACCGGCACGTGCTGCTTCGATCGAGGCATTGAGTGCCAACAATGATGTTTGATTCGAGACTTGGTTAATCGTGTCGACGACCAAGTTGATATTGCTTGAACACTCAAACAATTTAGCAAATATCTGAGCAGAATCTTCAATCGAGTTAAAGACTTGCATAGCAATTTGACCATCGTACTCCATTAAGCGACGACCATTTTGTAGATCTTTCAGCACTTGCTCAGTGGCATCATTCGCGACTGACGCTTCTTGACACACACTTTGCGATGTTGAGGAGAGTTCAACGGTCGATGCAGAGATCTGTTCAAGATCGAGAAAACACTCTTCCGTCTCTTTTACGTTGTTATTCAAACTCTGATAAGAAGATTGATACGAGGAGTGCAGTTCGTTGAGAAAATTCCCTAGATCCGAATTCACTTCTGTTAATTTTAGTCGAGCACGAATGAATAATACGGAGCTGACCACAGTCATCGAGGTGAATATTGCCACAAGAACGCTGGCGGTGTGACGATCAAGCTCAAGACCAATGGAATACATTGATGGCGTGATGATAGAGATTAAAACAGTTAACACAGAGAGGAATTTGAGGTTCATTTTTATATAGCCTAATCGTTATACTCAATACAAATACGGCAATCCTTCCATCTGCAAATAGAACAACATTGTTCTCACTCGTTGCTCCTATCAACGAACGTTTTGTATTTTTTTTAAGCAGCAACATCGACACTCGGCAAGGCTTTTGTAGGAAAAATCCTAGCACCCTTACCTAGCTAACATTACCAATCAAGAATGAATAACGCGCAACGCACAACAATAATCGCCACGCATTACTACAAATTACCAACAAACCAGCCATGTTAATCACCACAAACCCTATAAAATTCGTGAGACTGTGCCAACTTTTCCTGATTCATACAAAATACTCCATCACCATACCGCTCTGGCTAGTGTTGTTCTTTTTTGACTTTTTATCGTTTCGATTAATTGCAATTGTTATCCACAATTGCAGATTTTATGACCATCATTAATAAGCCTCGAATAAACGCAATCAAACTCCGTTGTGGCAATCACCAATTCGATGGCCAAAAATGAACAAAAAAAAGCCACCTATCTGGTGGCTAATCTCAAATCTAGTCTTTTTCTTTTCCGTAAACTCTCACGCCACCAGTGGAGCGCTCTGAATTACCGTACACATCGATGCTTTTCACGCAACGACGGTAACCGAAACGGCGCCAATCACTCGTTTCATCTTTTTTGAAATCACGATAGAAGCTGATGGTTTTGCTTTCACCATTTTGAAATTTCACCACTGCTTTACGTAAGTTGATATCACGCTCAGCCTTAATTTTTATGGCATTAGTACGACGACAAATCACCATTGGGATTTTAGCTGCACTTTTGCCATGCTCTAATAAAATAGTACGGCCTAGCGTAAACTTATCGTCCGCTTGTGCTTGAGTGGTAAATAACGTGGCCGCCATAAGCGAACCAATTAGCATGGATTTAATTTTCATGAATTGTACGTTAGTGAACAAAGTGCGCGCATTCTATGGATTTATAGGAATAAGTGTTAATAGTATTTTTACCCAAAGGTAAAATATCACCTGCCACTGACCTAACGCTTACAATAAATCAGCATGAATATTTTCACGTATCGTTTCATCAATCACAGCATCGTTACGATGAGATCCTCTAAAATCAACATTGTGATCTGACGTCTCTTATAATCACCAAATTCTTATCTAAATTATCAAGGATCAACCATGAACAAAGCCCTCATTGTACTGATTGTGATACTGAATGTAGCAAGTGCCAGCGCCCTTGCGTCTCCCCGCGCAGAACAGGGCTGGCAATGGATTGAGAAAGGCGCGCTAGTGGTTGATGTACGAACACCACAAGAATTTCAAGCTGGCCACCTAGACGACGCGATCAACTACCCCCTTTCCGATCTCGCACAACACTTTGCCAACATCGATAAACAGCAAGCCATCGTGGTCTATTGTCGAAGCGGTGCGCGTTCAGGCCGAGCTTATGACTACTTGATCTCTCAAGGCTTTACTCAAGTGCACAATGCTGGTGGATTTGAGGAGATGCAGCAAAGCCGTTAAAACTCACTTAGTAAAACAAAGTCTTAAAAGCAAAATCGTTAAAAAGTAACGATTAAGTCGAAATTTATCTTCAAGTTCAAGGGTCATATTCTGGCCTATTGAATTTGGAGTAAAGTAATGCAAGAGCAAACAATTGCAGTTAAACGTAATAATATTAATGGAAATATCGGTTATACACTCGGCGTGCTTGGTGTTGTTTTAGTATTAGTGTGGATTGGCGTTTATAAATTTACACCGACAGAAGCGGCGCTGATTAAACCGTTAGTGGACAACCACCCTTTAATGGGCTGGCTGTACTCCATTTTATCAGTACAAATGGTTTCTAACCTTATCGGTGCAACCGAAATCATTGTCGCGGCGGGCTTGTTAATTGGTTTGTCTAAACCCAAAATCGCCTTCTATTCAGGTATCGCGGCATCAATCATTTTCCTTGCTACGCTGAGCTTTTTGGTCACCACACCCAATACTTGGAAAGTGTCTGACGGCATCCTCGTTAGCAACTTTTTCTTGGTCAAAGACATTCTCTTTTTAGCGATCGCCATCAGTGTGGTGGAACGTAACCGCGAGCATTAAACAAACCACCTTTGAAAGAACTCGAAATAGCACAAAGGGCGGATAATCCGCCCTTTGTATTTCTTGCTTTGACAGCCAAATTTATTCTGTCTTGGCACGTTAACAATGAGTGCTAAGTCGGCGAGTTGTGACAGGCTGCTCAGTGTCCACTTCATCTTGCTGCCACTTATCAATCACTAATGACGCAATCAAGTCTCCCTCCACATTAACCGCGGTTCTAAACGTATCTAACGGGCGTTCAATGATCAGTAATATCGCAATCGCCTCTAGAGGGATACCCGCGGCAAGTAGCACCATTTGCATGCCTGACATAGAGCCTGAAGGCATACCTGGTGCACCGACGGATGACACCATCGCCATAATAAAAATCATCACTAAGCCAGAGGTCGTCAAATCAACACCAAATAGCTGAGCAAGAAAAATGGCTGCCACGCCTTCAAACAGCGCGGTGCCGTCCATATTCATCACCGCCCCTAGAGGCAACACCATACTGCTGGTACTTTGCGATACATTAAGCTCTTGCTCTGCAACTTGCATAGAAAGTGGTAACGTAGCGGAGCTTGACGAGGTCGCAAATGCCATCGCCATTGGTGCCGAAATGGCCTTGAAAAGTCTTCTAATGCTGATGCCAGTGACGAATTTGGCAATGCTTGGCAACACAATCGCACCATGTACCACCGTTAAGGCAAAAACCAATAGCGCAAATAGTGCTAACTGTTTAAACAGCGAACTGCTGCCCGTTACCGTAAATTCAAACACAATTGAAAAAACCGCAAGTGGAGCTAAACGCACGATCGCTGACACTAAAGTGTTAACCCCTTTGTTCAGCCCTGCCAGAACTTCAAACAAAGGATGCTTCTCAGGTAGCGCAGACAGCAAGGCGATACCTAACAAAAACGAAAATAATACAATGGCTAATAAGTTACCTTGAGACAAAGCCGCAACGGGGTTGACTAATGCCATGTTAAGCAGTTTTGCGGCAATCGCACCACCACTAGCCGCCTCGGCACTGATCAATTTGACGCCTTCCTCAACGGGTACAGCAGTCGTCAACGGTTGCCACGCAGGTAACATAAGCGAAACGCCCAAACCTAAACTGATGGCGATAAACGTAGTAAAGCTATAGAACAGTAACGTCGTTCGACCAATCTTCTTCAAGCGCATGATCGAACCAATGCTGGTGATACCTTGCAATAACGACAACATCACGACAACGCCTACCACCATCTTCAATAAACCAAGGTAGGTTGTTTTGCCCAGCAAGATAACTTGATACCAACCCTGTTGCGTTACGTCGCTCGCTAAATGGTTCAATGAAAATAGGCTAGCAACGGCCCATGCAGCGATGGCAGCAATCATCAACTGCAAAGGCAGTGAATCACGTAATTTATTCCACATTATTGTTATTCCGAATAGGTAAAGCTTTGCGGTTTAAGCTCGGCAATACTGAGTGTAAAACCGTGCCAAATAGCATAAGAAAAGCTGAGAAGCACCGCAGTACTTCTCAGTTCAATCGAGTCAATTTACGAAATGTTGTTTTTATAAAATGGGTTCAATGAGCCTTTAACACGCTTGAGCACCACCAGCGCGGTGACTCGTCCCCAACCGAATAAAATCCGTTGGTGTAAACGAAAAATCGTGTCGTATAAATTGCGCACCAAACGGCCACGCAGCACCAATTTATTGTTCATTAGGCTACCGACTGCGTAGTCATGTCCGACCGCAATCACCATGCCACCATCATGGAACACAAATGGTTTAATGGATTTACCTTTAAGCAAGCGCTTAAATTGGCGCGCTAGGTGCATTGCTGCTTGATTCGCCGCTTGTGCGCGAGGTGGAACAAAGCTGCCATCCGGCTGAGGGCATTCAGCGCTATCCCCGATAACAAATACCGCATTGTCACGGGTAGTACGAAGCGTGGAGTAAACTTTTAACTGATTCAATCGGTTAACTTCCAAGCCATCAAGCTCTGCAAGCCAAGGAGCACATTTAATACCCGCAGCCCATAATTGCAAATCCGCCGAAATCACTTCACCGCTATCGGTGATCAATTTACCTTGTTCAGCTCGTTTCACTCGGGTGTTGGTTCTTACTTCCACACCATGCTTGAGCAGCGCCTGCTGCACTTTCTCAGACATACATTCAGGCCCTGCTGGCAGAACACGTTGAGACGCTTCGATTAGAGTGATTCGAAGTTTGGCATCGTGACGATAACGACCTAGCTTTTCGCTCACTTTTGCAAGCTCTGCAGCCAGTTCAACACCTGTCGCACCAGCACCAACGATTGAGATATGTTGCTCACCTTGTGCGCGAAGCAATGGGTTAATTTGATCCCATGCTTGTTGAGCTTGCTCTGCTGAATCTAAAAACAAGCAGTGTTCGCTCACCCCTTCGGTTTTAAAATCATTGCTTACTGCACCAACGGCGATAACAAGATAGTCGTAATCAAGCGTTGAAATGTCACCGTCTACATTACGTATTTCAAGCTGCTTCTTGTTACGATTTAGACCACTCATTGACGCCTGAAGGTATTGGTACTGATTGCAGTATGCATGCTGTAAATAGCTGACAGCATCGAGTTCATCGTCAAATGTTCCCGCCGCGATTTCATGTAGACGAGGCTTCCAATAGTGGTGACTTGCTGGTTCAACCAAAATGACTTCATGCTCACGACGTCGAGCAAAACTACGACCTAAGCGAGTGACGAGTTCAAGACCTGCGGCACCGCCGCCAACAACTACGATTCTAGACATCGTGCTCTCCAATTGTGCTTACAGCACTAGGTTCACCCTAGATACCGTGAAAATGCTGTTGTGACATGTAGCACGCAAAGCTTACATATCAACTGATGGCGCACATTATATTGCCTGATGTTTTTTTGATAATCCGCGCAAATTACAAATGACTATTACTTATTTGTAATAATAATTTTTATCTTTGGGATAATTTCAACTTGAATCTCCTGCACACTAAACAAACCTCAACTAAACTTGAAAACAAAATAAAGAGCCACGTGCAATCAATAGGTTGCGCTATTGCTCCCCTAAATCGTCACCCTCGGTTTAGGTTTACTCTGCGGAAGGCCCGTTTCGCCTCAGTTTAAGCACTACAACCGACAAAAATGGAATTTATAGTTGTGTATTAATCAGTTGTAGAGCGATGAAAGAGGCGTAAATTGGATTCATCAGATGAATTAAATAACGTAAAGGAATTCACGATGAGCGAAACACAACAAGCTAACTCTCAAATGACAGCTCAGACACTACTATCAAAAGGCTGGAAATGGTTTGCGATTGTCGGAGTGCTAGTCTCACTGGCCGGTATCGCTGCCATAAGTCTACCTGTTGCCGCAGGTATCACCATCACAACTATTGTCGGTGGCATCTTCTTATTCAGCGGTTTAGTACAGGCATACCACACCTTTAGTATTCAAGGATGGAAAGACAAAACTTGGTATGTTCTCAGTGCACTTTTGTACATCATCGGCGGTTTATTTATTCTATTCCAACCCCTCGCAGGGCTAGTAACAATGACCATGTTGATGGTCGTCGTGATGATGTTCAATGGAGCAACTCGAATGATCTTCGGTTTTCGAAACCGTTCATTGCCTGGTAGTAGCTGGATTATTTTAAGCGGACTTATCTCACTATTGATCGGCGGTTACTTCTTCTCTATGCTCAGCGATCCTGCATTCTCGCTCTCCCTACTGGGTATTTTTGTCGGTATTTCGCTTATTTTTGAAGGCGTGAGCTTCATATTCCTTGGTTTACAAATGCGTAAAGCAGTAGACACGATTTAAACCAATTAGGGTTAAATTGAACGAGTAAACACACTCAACTAACACGACATTGCCTATTCCAAAAGCCACAAATACTCATTTTGTGGCTTTTTTGTATGCCTCTGTTTACGCGATGGGTTAATTCAGTGACGGCTTGTGATGAACACATCTCTTTTGATCTGTTCAATTGCTCCTCCGTAGAAAACAGAGATAGGGTAAAGCACAGATATGAGCCGCTAAGTAACAGTTGAAGACCTAATTGGATGGTCTGCTCACCGTCATACTAGGAAGAGGACTAACATGCACAATCTGAAGCAACCAGTCTCTGCAGTCGCCATTTTCTATGATGCTTCATGCCCACTGTGTGTCAAAGAGATGTCGAGTTTGAAAACACACCTAGGTGACAATGTCACCTTTGTGAATGTACAGAATGAGATAATGATGGAGCACTACCCTACTGTGGAACAGTCTGAATGTTTAAGAGTATTGCATGTCATCGACCAAAGCGGTCAACTTAGACTCGGAGTAGACGCCAATATTTACTTATGGGAGCTCGCAGGTAAGAAACCGATACTGCGTATCTTGCGATGGCCAATCTTGCGCAGCATTGCCAGAGGTGGCTATTGGTTATTTGCCCGCTATCGTTACCAGCTTTCGTATTTACTGACCGGTCAAACACGCTGCAAACAATGTGAATTGTAGCCTCTCAGATCCTCTTTAAAGCGACCGCTAAAATCGTAAGTGCGATTCAATATTTATCACGTCATGGCGCCAATATTCAGTCTGACAATCAATGGTTTGGCCTTGCTTATCGAAATGGGTGCGCTCAATTTTCATTGCCGGTGTCCCTACCGTCGCGCGAAGAGCTTGTGCGACTTCGCCGCTAAGAATACTAACGGATACTCGATAGCGAATTTGTTCATATTGGGTGGCGTAATGATGACGATAGACTTCCGTTAAAGAATCACTCAAATCGTGATCAAGTAGAGTAGGAAATAGCTCTGGGCGCACATAGTGAGTGATATAGGCGACAGGCCGCGACTCCAAACAACGTACTCGATTAATACAGAACACATCAGAAAACGGTGCAAGCCCCAATAGTTGTGAGGACTCTTTATTGGCAAGCATTGCTTTGGCGTTGAGTAATAAACTACTCGGCGTTCGATTTTGTGCCGCCGCCATCATAGAAAAACTCACTAATTGCTGCGGATCATAACGTAGCGGTGCTGGTGAAATAAACCAGCCTCGACGATCTTCGCGATAAATCCGCCCTTCTGCTTCAAGCAGTGACAACGCTTCTCTTAACGTAACACGCGTGGTGTCAAACGATTCAGCCAGTTTACGCTCTGACGGTAATTTTTGTCGCGCTGAAAGCATACCGGATTCAATTTGCTCAACAATTGAATCTTTAATTTTTACGTATTGCACCAAGTATCCTTTCCTGTCTGTCCCACCAAAGAGTATTTCCGATATCGAAGCTGTCATTGATATCTTCACTGGGGGTGATATTCACTCTAAGCATATTACCGTATATCGATGGTTCGATACACAAGCGAGTGTGTTCGCTAAGAAACAATTTTCACCGCTTTACTGATATTCATCCAACACATTTTTTAACATTTCTATTCCATTATTTTGTATGGTTTGTCAGCCCTATCACCGAAACCAATTCATCAGAACGCTATACTGAGCGTTAACAAATTGCCACATGCTCGCTATCACAAATAAGAGATTAATTAACAACTCAATCCATTTGATTGGTTTATATACAACTAAACTAATAATAAAAAGAACACATAAACTTGCTCGGGGGATCATCGCAATGTTTGCTTTTTTACGTCAGTTTCCACTTTATATTATCGTCAGTTTGGTGGCCGGAGTTCCATTAATCATTGCCATCGCACTTGCCACACAAGATATTTTTGAACTCAATAAACAATCAAGCTCTGCACTCAAAGATGAGCAATTGGTCAATTTGGTGGTTAAATATGACGATCTCGCCCATAACCTCGCACTTGAGCGAGGACTAACCGCTGGGGTATTGGGTAGTAACGGCAATCCAGAGATCGTTGAGAACCTAAAAGCTCAACGAAAAGTCGTCAATATCGCGATGGCCGAATTGCAACAAAACAAAGCCTCATTATTCCATTCTGATTTGAATTCAGCCTTACAGAAGGATGTACAAGAGGAACTCTCTCGTATTGAAGCTGTCCGTCAAGGTGTCGATAGCTTAGCACCAGACATTGCCCCATTTGGCTTCTATTCTCATCTAAACCAATTGATTATCGACAACATTGATTTGTTAATCAGTGAAACACAAAGTCACGAATTAAGTGCTTTAGGTAAATCGCTTATTTCCGTAGTCATTATTAAGGAAAGAGCAGGCCAAGCACGAGGTGCACTCAATGGCGTGTACGCTAAGGGGGGCACCAATGCTGTCACTTACACCAGCATAAAAGACTATATTCAATCGAGCGATTATGCGCTGCGCAGTGCGAAAATCATTATGCCTGAAGCCTATCTCACTCAACTCACTCAGCTTGAGCAACAACAAGCATGGCAATCTGTAGAGCAGATCCAAGAGCAATTTCTTGCTCAAGCCAATTCGTTAGATGCGATTCAAGGCCCAAGTGCAACCGAATGGTTCCCTATGGCGACCAAACGCATTGGCCTTATTAACCAATTACGTAACGCGATTCAAACCGATATGGTGCAATACGCCACCGTAGTTTATAACCAATCTATTTTTAATCGTAACCTGCTTATCGGTGCGACTCTATTGGTCAGTATTATCATTGCGAGTTTAGTCCTGAGGAATCCCCTAATGATTTTGATAAAAATCATAAATTTAAGGTAGATGCACATCTTGTCATGTGATCAAATGGTTCTGAGAAAAATCAATAACCAGACAACAAGATGTGCGAACTCGATATTTTACACGACTCTCTTTACCAATTCTGCCCTGAATTGCACTTAAAACGACTCAACAGTTTAACGCTGGCTTGCCACGCATTACTTGAATGTAAAACGCTCACTCTTACCGAACTTGGTCGTAACCTGCCAACGAAAGCCAGAACAAAACATAACATCAAACGAATCGACAGATTGTTAGGTAATCGTCACTTGCACAAAGAGCGACTCGCTGTATACCGTTGGCATGCCAGCTTTATCTGTTCAGGTAATTCGATGCCCATTGTTCTTGTTGACTGGTCTGATATTCGTGAGCAAAAACGGCTTATGGTATTGCGGGCTTCGGTGGCACTACATGGTCGTTCTATTACTCTTTATGAGAAAGCCTTTCCGCTTTCAGAGCAATGTTCAAAGAAGGCTCATGACCAATTTCTAGCCGACCTTGCAAGCATTCTACCGAGTAACACTACACCGCTCATTGTCAGTGATGCTGGCTTTAAAGTGCCATGGTATAAATCCGTTGAAAAGCTAGGTTGGTACTGGTTAAGTCGAGTCAGAGGGAAAGTGCAATATGCAGATTTAGGTGCGGAAAACTGGCAACCTATCAGCAACTTACATAGCATATCCTCAAGTCGCTCAAAGACTTTAGGCTATAAGAGGTTGACTAAGAGCAACCCAATTTCATGTCAAATTGCACTGTATAAATCACGTCCTAAAGGCCGAAAAAATCAGCGTTCGACACGGACTAATTGTCATCATCCGTCACCTAAAATCTACTCCGCTTCGACAAAAGAACCATGGGTTTTAGCGACTAACTTGCCCGTTGAAATCCGAACACCAAAGCAACTTGTTAGGCTCTACTCGAAGCGTATGCAAATTGAAGAAACCTTCCGAGACTTGAAAAGCCCAGCCTACGGTTTAGGCCTCCGTCATAGCCGAACTAGCAGCTCAGAGCGCTTTGATATCATGCTGCTAATCGCCCTAATGCTTCAACTGACATTTTGGCTTGCTGGAGTTCATGGTCAGAAACAAGGTTGGGATAAGCACTTCCAAGCTAACACTGTCAAAAATCGAAATGTACTCTCAACAGTGCGCTTAGGGATGGAAGTTTTGCGGCATTCTGGCTACACAATAACGAGGGAAGACTTGCTCGCGGCTGCAACCCTGCTTGCTCAAAATCTATTCAAACATGGTTGTGCTTTGGGGAAATTATGAGGGGATCCCTCAGAGCAATGCCTGCATCGTGGTATCAATCGGAGCGTAAAGATCCTTACGAGCGATTTGCTCTGGCAGGTATTAGTTTGGAAGTCAGCATTATTATTTAACTATGTACAACCGCTTATAAAAATAATTTATAAGTAACACTCTAAATAAAACAAACACATGCTCAACTTTAAAACTTGGATAATCTATTGTCATTCACTCTAGCATCATTCATCAATGATGCGACCCACTAATTACCATTAAATCAATAATGACTTTTTATTTTGAAATTACAATGTTAAGTGAATTGGAATCTTGAGTAATATATGACAGCAGAGTATATAAAAAAATAGAAATACCCAGCATTTCTAATAACTCCTCACAAGTGTAATATATGAAGTAGCGTGTATTATCAATACCCATCGCCTCTGCTTGACCACCTCCAAGCATTTCAAAACCGACAGCGCCAGAAACAAACGTAAATCCCGATAATACGAATAAAACTCTAAACTTTGTTGATAAACTGAACAAGAAACGGGAATATGCCACGACAAATACCATTAAAGCGATACCATAGGGCAATACCCAAGCATAGTAGAGTAACTTAGACGTTTCAAATGTATCCCTCATCGGTGTTGTAAGCTTTTCGTGGATCGATACTATTTCATCAATAGAAAGAAACAAAAAAATAAAAGCAAGCCCAAGCCAAGGAACATAGGATAATTTCTGTTTTCTTTTATCAACTGCAATCAAATACAGCACCACACTGCACACAGCAATCATAAGTCCAGAAAAGAAAGTAGGTACATTTCTTTCAGCATTGAAATTAAACAAATCAATAGGATCACCTAGATATACCCCTTTCAACCTAGAAATAACGTTGGCACACAATAACAAGACAACAAAAGTTACATGAACTTTAAAAATATTTTTGGGTGACAATTCTAAGATCATTTAACACCTACCAGAATTTATAGTTTAGCAATCAATTTTCATGAATCGCACTTAGGTCTAGTACCTACAACAAAAATCAATATGTTGTCATTACTCTAAGGTAATGCCGAGCGTATTGTTTCCATTAGAAGTGCGTAGACTATTATTCCATGAATTTTTACTGGTTTTAGGTATAAATATTTAAATTTCTATCATTTAACTCAAACGAGAATGTAATATGCAACTTAGTTTCAATAGTTAGACACTCACAACTAGCCATAAAAAAACCCGCTAAATTAGCGGGTTTTGAATATTTAATGTATCAACTAACGATTAATCTCGTAGTGATGCGCCAAACTTGTCTGATACGTGCGCTACGATTGCTTCTACCGCACCAGCGATGTCTGCATCTTCAAGCGTACGCTCAACAGATTGTAGTGTTAGGGCGATAGCTAGGCTCTTCTTGCCTTCTTCTACCCCTTTACCTACGTAAACGTCGAACAGTTTCGCGTCTTTTAGGAACTCACCACCTTGCTCTAGACACGCAGCAACGATGTCGCCAGAAGCTACAGTTTCGTCAACAACCACAGCGATATCACGACGGTTTGATGGGAACTTAGAAAGCGCTACCGCTTCTGGGATCACTTTGGTGTTGATCGCAGACCATTCGATTTCGAATACGATAGTACGGCCGTTTAGACCAAATTTACGCTCAAGCTCTGGGTGAACAGTACCAATCACACCCACCTCTTTGCCATCAACAACGATTGCTGCTGATTGACCTGGATGAAGCGCTGGATTCGCCGCTTTTGCTTCTGCAGATAGCGCTGAAAATGCGTATGCTTTGTCGTTCGCAGTGAGTTCAAGAACCGCTTCTAGATCACCTTTAAGATCGAAGAAATCAACCGTGTTGGTTTCTACGTTCCAGTGCTCTTCACCGCGAGTACCTGCGATAACACCCGCAAGCATTGGCTCTTGACGCATGCCGTTTTCCGCTGATTCACAAGGGATAAAACGTAGACCGTATTCGAATAGACGAACACGTGGTTGCTGACGTTTTTGGTTGTGGACAACCGTGTTTAGTAGACCTTGGATTAGGCCAAGACGCATCGCTGACATATCCGCAGAGATTGGGAATGGCAGGATTAGTGGCTCAACACCTGGTACAACCAATTTTTGTTGTTCCGGTTCAACAAAGCTGTAAGTGATCGCTTCGTGGTAACCACGGTCAACAAGAAGATTACGTACACGCTTAAGCGGTAGGTCAGCTTCTTTGTGATCATGCATGCTTAGCGCAGCAACTGGTGATTGGTTAGGAATGTTGTCGTAACCGTAGATACGGCCAACTTCTTCAATCAAATCTTGCTCGATAGCAATATCAAAACGCCATGTTGGTGCCGTAGCAACCCAACCTTCTGCATTCGCTTCTACAGCCATGCCTAGACGCTCTAGAATTTCAGCCACGTCTGCATCTGCAATGTGGTGACCTAATAGGTTGTCTAGTTTAGTGCGGCGTAGTGCAACTTGGTTTGCTTTTGGCAGGTCTGCTTCAGACTCTACTGCAACCACAGGTGCTACTTCACCACCACAGATTTCAACCAGCAGCGCAGTTGCGCGCTCCATTGCGTTTACTTGTAGTGCGTAATCCACACCACGTTCAAAACGCATAGATGAATCGGTGTGTAGACCGTATGCACGAGCACGACCACGGATGTGGTCAGGGGCAAAGAAAGCACACTCAAGCAGTACGTCTTTGGTTTCTGACGTTACGCCTGATTGTTCACCACCAAAGATACCAGCAATCGCTAGCGCTTTGTTTTGGTCTGCAACGACTAGAGTATCTGCATTTAGTTCTGCTTCGTTACCATCTAGAAGAGTCAGCTTTTCGCCTTGCTCTGCCATGCGAACCACGATACCGCCTTCAATCTTAGCAAGATCGAATGCATGCATTGGTTGGCCTTGCTCTAGCAAAACAAAGTTGGTGATATCAACAACAGGATCGATCGAGCGAATGCCACAACGACGCAGTTTTTCTTGCATCCAAAGTGGTGTTTCCGCTTGAACGTTTACGTTCTTAACGATACGACCTAGGTAACGTGGACACGCTGCTGGCGCTTTTACTTCGATAGCAACCGTGTCTTCAATAGATGCTGCAACCGCTTCAACAGAAGGTTCGGTAACGTCAGCACGGTTTAGAACGCCAACTTCACGCGCCATACCACGGATGCTGAAACAGTCCGCGCGGTTAGCCGTTAGGTCTACGTCTACCGTTACGTCATCTAGGCTCAAGAATTCACGGAAATCAGTACCGATAACTGCGTCTTCTGCAAGCTCCATGATGCCTTCTGATTCCACGTCGATACCCAGTTCAGTAAATGAACAAAGCATGCCGTGTGAAGGTTGACCACGTAGTTTGGCTTTTTTGATTTTAAAATCGCCAGGAAGAACAGCACCTACTGTTGCAACTGCAACTTTGATGCCTTGACGACAGTTTGAAGCGCCACAAACGATGTCTAGAAGCTCTTCTGCGCCTACGTCAACTTTCGTTACACGCAGTTTGTCAGCATCTGGGTGCTGACCGCATTCAACAACAAGACCGACTTTAACGCCGTTAAACGTGCCTGCTACTGGTAGTACGTCGTCTACCTCTAGGCCCGCCATTGTAATTTGGTGTGTTAGTTCGTCAGTGGTAACCGCAGGGTTTACCCACTCACGAAGCCATGATTCGCTGAATTTCATAGTGATGGACCCTCTGGATTACTTGAACTGTTTTAGGAAACGAAGATCGTTCTCGAAGAACGAACGTAGATCGTTTACGCCGTAACGCAGCATAGTTAGACGCTCAACGCCCATACCGAATGCGAAACCAGAGTATTTTTCAGGATCGATGCCTACGCTACGTAGTACGTTCGGGTGAACCATACCGCAGCCTAGCACTTCTAGCCATTTACCGTTTTTACCTTTCACGTCCACTTCTGCTGAAGGCTCTGTGAATGGGAAGTAAGATGGACGGAAACGCACTTCTACTTCTTCTTCGAAGAAGTTACATAGGAAGTCATGTAGCGTGCCTTTCAGCTGTGCAAAGTTCACGTTCTCATCAACCAACATGCCTTCCACTTGGTGGAACATTGGCGTGTGCGTTTGGTCGTAATCGTTACGATATACACGGCCTGGAGCGATGAAACGGAATGGTGGTTTGCCACTTTCCATAGTACGGATCTGTACGCCAGAAGTATGAGTACGAAGCATCAAGTCTGGGTTAAAGAAGAAGGTATCATGATCAGTACGTGCCGGGTGATCGGCTGCAATGTTCAGTGCATCGAAGTTGTGGAATGCATCTTCGATCTCTGGACCAGATTCAGTGGTAAAACCAAGTTCGCCAAAGAATTGCTCGATACGCTCAACAGTACGAGTTACTGGGTGTAGGCCACCGTTCTCGATGCGACGACCTGGTAGGGTTACGTCGATCGTTTCTTCAGCCAACTTCGCTTCCAGCTCTGCACGTTGTAGTGCATCTTTACGAGCTGAGATTGCTTGTTGAACTACGCCTTTCGCTTTGTTGATCTCTTGACCAGCTTCACGGCGTTCTTCTGGTGGCAGTTTGCCTAGGCTTTGAAGCTGAGTCGTTAGCTCACCCTTTTTGCCTAGATACTGAACACGCACTTCATCAAGTGCGACTAGCGACTGCGCAGCTTCAATAGCGGCACTCGCATTAGCAATGATCTCTTCTAGATGTTGCATCGTTTCCTCATCTACCTATGTCTTTGTCCGAGTCTAGCTTCGAAACAAACCACATAAGCGGTAGTGTCCATAAGCGTCCCGACAGGGATCTTGGGTCTTTAAATAGCCCTACATAGTAACGAATGCCAACTCTAAATCCAATCGCAAATCACTATTCTCACTGCCTTTGCGTAAATTTTCGGCTTTAATATTGAATGTGATGAATTTCATGCCCATATCATGGCAATAATTCTCCCATAAAGGTCGCCATTATGACGGTAAACATTGCACCGATCACAGCCAAACAAGATGACGAGATATGTCAAATAATCAAACAGGTCGGCGCAGAATTTGGCGCGGTTGGTGAAGGCTTTGGGCCAGCGGATGCAGAAGTATTAGCCATGAGCCGCCATTACACCCTAGACAAGCGCAGTTTTTATTTGGTGGCCACAGTCAATGGTCATGTCGTTGGTGGTTGTGGCTTAGCGCCGTTTAACGATTCCGATCAGATCTGCGAGTTGAAAAAACTGTTTTTATTGCCGCAAGGACGAGGCTTAGGGCTAGGAAAACAATTGAGTGAACAATGTTTGAAGTTCGCCAAGCAACAAGGCTTTACACAATGTTACCTAGATACTCTCTCTTCGATGCATTCTGCCATTGCCTTGTATGAGAAGCTTGGCTTTGAGCATTTAACTCAACCCGTCCAAGGCACTGAGCATGGCGGTTGTGATGTGTGGATGTTAAAAACACTATAAGTCACATCTACCCCCCTTATATGACCGCTGAATATTTATACGTCACTATTCAACACTCAACCATGCGGATACGCGATTGCGCCCTTTCGATTTCGCCGCGTAAACCGCATTGTCAGCCTGTTTGATCAAATCGTGAAAATCGCTCATATCGCTGGTACGTTCCGCAACACCAACGCTAATACTGCCACGCCAATAGGCTTTGCCTAAATCTAATTGCAACTCAGCAATAGACTGCTGTGCTTGGCTCGCCACATACAAGCCACCGCTCTGATCCGTGTTCGGACAAAGTACAAAAAACTCATCGCCACCCAAACGACAAACAATGTCGTCATTGCGAAAATGGTGCTGTAATAACGTGGCAATTTCTTGTAAGACTAGATCTCCAGCGTCATGCCCTGCGCTATCGTTGACCTCTTTGAAGTGATCAACATCAATCATAATCGCCACTAACGGTTCGGATTTTTGCTGAGAAATCTGCCATAACTGTTTGAGATTACGCATCGCGCTGCGACGATTGGGTAATTGAGTTAGTGAGTCCGTCAGTGATAACTCTTCTAACTGTTTGTTGGCTTTACGTAGCTGCTTAGTGCGATCTTCAACCATATCTTCGAGGTTTTGATTAAGCTCTAATAACGCTTTATTGCGCTCCGACACTTGTTCAAATAAACCATTTAAAGCTGCGACTAAGGGTTCGGTGCTGCTGTCACGGGATTTTTCTTCGTCTTCAAAGGCTTTTTTTGCAGGAACACCACGCGCAATTTTCTCTAATTGACGTGACATGTTTTTATCAATGCCAAGAATATGGTACGCCAACCAATGGATTAAAAAGTTGAGCAGCAGCACTGCGGCTTGTTTATTCTTGTCACTGACAAAGGCCTGCATACCAATAATTTCCGTCATAAATGCGCGATGCACTTTGATGTGCTTTTCTAAATGTTGCGCATAAATGCCCTGATTTCTCATCAGCGCTTCCTCTTCACGAAAGTGAAACTCCGCGTAACGAGAGAGCTCAAATAAAATGGTACGAATATCTTGGATAGAGATGATGTTTTCAGTTACAAGCTCGCCATAACGATTAATGATATCAACCAAAAACTGATGCTGCTCATCCACTTCGTCGATGCCGGTTTCATAGCAGATATCCCATTGGAATGAATTCATACGCTCGCCTTATATGACTAAACTTACTGGTGCTAAATCTCAATATCTAAGTTATTTAGTCTACATATAATGACTTACTAAGTTCATACAAAATAATGAAAAAGGGAGCTAGATCGGCTCCCTTGGTTTATTTTTTAGCGCTAAATTAGTTTCCGCTGAAATAAGCGACTAAAGACTAGAAATAGTACTCTAAAGACAGCTCGATAAAATCGTCTTGCCGGGCAAAGTAAAGTAAGTCGCTTGGTGTTTCATTTTCAAATAACCACGCATCAATGCGCCATTTAAGCGCGTTGTTGATACGACTGGATGCCTCAAGCTTGGCGGTGTACACGTCACTATGGTCGAGATCTTGCGTCGCACCAATCAACACTTCGGTTCCAGCCGCATCATTGAACGCAAATCTTGTCCCCACAAACACGTCGTTCTGACCGATCATTTGCGCATTGTCACCACGGCTGTCGTAAAGGTATTCACTGATCAAACCAATGTCCCAAATAGAGTCAAACACCCCAACCCAAGTATATTCAAAACCACCGACAGCACCGAGGTGATGATCGTCACTGTCACGATAAATACTTTCCAACTTCCATAACCAATCGCCAACAATCCCTTGAATATCTAAACCCGCTTGCTTTGACTGGGCATAATAAGGATTCAAGGTATTACCATCAAAGCGGTAATAAGGATCTCGATTAGTGCCTTGAAAATAGCTCAAGCCAAAATCCCAATCCTCGACCATCGTACTGTAGCGTAGCGCATAATCGATATGCTTCTGCTCTTGTGATGACTGATAAATCGCCTCATCCGACACCGGTATTAACGGCCTTAAACGTCCCTCTTCTCCAGCAAAAGTGCGCTCACGGAAATAAGGCAATAGTAACGCATCCACGGTACCCCACTCTTTAATTACACTCAGATGCAGCATTGGCTGACCAAGTTTATCTTCGCCATCGACCGATTCAATTGCATCGGTTTGATTGATCACATCCACCAAATGGGCAGACTCGGTGACTCCCCAGAACACTTTGCCGATACCGACGCGCAATTCATAGTCATCCCAATAGGTTAAATAAAGCGCCTCGCGGATATCGCCATGAGTGCGCTGTGTATCCATTTCGTCATAGCGGTAAAATGGCACAAAGGTAAAGCTGGCTTCTCCCTCTGAAAGATCCCAATACCATTCTGGCTGCAACACCATGGAACTCTGCCCCTTGTCCTGTCCCTGCAATCCCTGATCAATATACTGACGATGTTCAAGATTAGTCTGGCCTGAAAATTCAACGGCCTGTGCAGGTAACATCGCGGCACTGCCGATAATAAAGCTGGCAATGACTTTGCCAGCAATCGTCATACTTGCTCTCATCGGCGCTCCTACTTAACTCGCTTTAAGATATTCTTTTGAAAATCTTTATCTGTCAGACCTGTTTGGAATGCGAGATCGCTGGTAATAAGTTCAGTGCTTTTACCCGATTGATGATTGAGCATCGCCATGCGATGAGCACGCCAGTACTTATTGAGATAGAGCGTGTACTCGGAAAACGTCAGGGTTTTAAGTAACGCGCCGCGACGATCATAAAATTCAATTTTTAACGGACGATAATGCTCGATATCAATCCAAGAGATCTGCTTGGTATAGCCCGAATTTTTATCGGTCGGCACCTGTTCTAGCTTGTACGTGGCTTGACCATCTAATTGCTCATCCCCAAGGTAATTGAAGCGATATTTCTCCAACTCAAATGAGCTCAGATCTTCAAAGGAAAACTCACTGCCCATAAATGGCCCAGATTTATTCCGTGAAGAAATACGTTTTACTCGCTTTAGCGCCGGCAGATAGAGCCACTGATCATCCGCATCGACAATGTGTGAGTGGTTAAGAAATGCAGTTCCTTTGACGTCACGAGGCTCATCAAATATGGTCAGCCCTTTATCACCATCATCTGCAACTTCTAGGTTTTTG
The DNA here is from genome assembly GCF_040869025.1 of Vibrio scophthalmi. Taxonomy (NCBI): domain Bacteria; kingdom Pseudomonadati; phylum Pseudomonadota; class Gammaproteobacteria; order Vibrionales; family Vibrionaceae; genus Vibrio; species Vibrio scophthalmi. The sequence goes on from NZ_CP134271.1 coordinate 192,489, forward strand.
AGCCGCATTGCACGGGTACTGCTTTCACCTTGGGCATTTTTTAACACCATATTCATCGTCGCCAATGAATCTCCCCACCCTTCATCGCGCGCTTTACGCTCTTGTGCAATTTCCAATCCTCGCCCAGGGCTAGCATTTACCATGGCAGAACTGAACAAGCCTATACCCAAAGCCAATAAAAGTGCTGTCGTAATGCTAAACGACTGTTTTTCTACATGTATTCTCATCATAAATATCCTTATTTCTAACGCGTGCTGCTCAGTGGTTATGCATTGCTTTCTGTTACTACTGATGCTTGTTTTGACGGTGAGGCTGCCACCACATAATCCGCCTTATCGAACTTCATCAACAATGCTGGTAGAAAGATAAAGTCGACCACCAGCGCGATAAAAATCACGATGGCACTAAGCATGCCCATATCGGCATTGAGTCTGAATGATGACATTGCCAGTACCGAGAAACCGGCGACCAACACCACTGTGGTGATCCACAACGCACGACCTACGGTATGAAAGGCATAACGAACTGACGCTTCAGCCGATTGGCCTTGCTTTCGCGCACGCTGATATTTCGATAAGAAATGCACTGCATCATCCACGACGATACCCAGTGTCAATGTCACCACTACCGATAAGCCAAGGTTGATCTCGCCGGAAATGAGCGCCCACAGTCCAAAACCGATAATCGCAGGGGCAATATTAGGCATTAGGCTGATCACCCCCAATCGCACCGACCGTAAGGCAAAGATCATTAACCCCGAGATCAAAATAAGTGTGATAGGTAAGGTGGAAAGCATACTGGTCATGTTCGTTTCACCAATGTGGGCAAACATCAAATTGGGGCTCGATGCCACCACTTGATATTGCGGAGCATGCTGAATGAACCATTGGTAGATGCGATTTTCCAAATCGACCAAACCGACACTGCCTAAGTTCTTCGTCGTCAACACCAGTTTCAGCGAAGACTTATCAACGTTGATTTGATTGTTGAGATCCAAGCCAAACGGCAGCGACATTTCATACAAAAGAAGATACTGCGCCGCTAACTCTCGGTCTTGAGGCAATTGGTAATACGCGCGGTCATCACCATGCATGTTTTTATTGAGGCGCTTATAAGTGTCGGCAAGTGACGCTACATGGTCGGTTTCTGGTTGTGCTCTCAACCAATCGGTGAAATCGCCTAACGTCGCGATAAAACCTGGCGCGGCAATGCCTTGTGATTCACCCGTTTTAATCGCAATACTGATGTTAGTCATACCGCTGATGCGCTGCTCCATAAAGTCAGCCGCTTGACGAAACTCGCTACTGGTATCGAAGTAACGCACCGAGTCATCGTTCACCTTGTTCAACGGAACGGCCGCTGCAGCCAATGCAATCACAGCAACAGAAATCGGTAACAGTTTGGTTTGATGCTTTACGACCAAATTAGCAAGTGAAGCCATAAAGCCCGACTCGGTCTGCTCGGCATTTGCCAACGGTTTAATTCCTATCGGCAAAACTTTAAGTAATGCAGGCAGTAATGTAACTGAGAGCAAACACGCAATCATCACCCCTAACGCCGCTTCATTGCCAAAATCCCTCAGTACTGGCGAATCCGACATATTCATCATCATAAAGCCGATGGCCGTAGTGACTGAGGTGATGAAAATAGGCAGTGCATTGATCTCTACGCTGTGTGTAATCGCGTTAACTTTTGAATCCCCTTTTTGCATACGCTGGCGCATGGCGGCGATCACGTGCACACAATCGGCGACCGCAAGCGTCATGACTAAGGTCGGAATATTTACCGTGGCAGTGCTAAGAAACATCCCTGCCCAACCGGTTAAACCTAACGTGGTCGTCACTGAAGCAATAATGATGATTAAGGTGGCAACAACACTGGAGATGGAGCGCAACATCAATACTAGAAACAATAAGATGACACCAAACATCGTTGGCACAAGCGTAGTCGAATCTTGCTGCGCGGCGACCATAAAGGCATTATTTAACGCCACCACCCCTGCTTTATAAAATTGAACATCAGGGTAAAGCTGTTGATATTTTGCAATCAGATCATCGACATAAGCCATCACTTCAATCGACTCGGCCGTTTTATCCATTTCAGGCATTTGTATCGTGACATTAATCACCGACACATCACCGTTTTGCGAAATCATAGAGTGAACGAGTGCGGGCTCATTAAGTGCGATCTTTTCTGCTCGTTGAATTCGCTCCGCGGTTAACGGGTAGTCTTCATAGAGTAAATCCTCCACGATCAAATCATCTTGTAGCGCTTCGGTATGTTGATAGTTCGCTAAAGAATCCACACGACTAGAATATGGAATTTGCCACGCATCTATCGTCAGTTGCTGGATCAGCGTAAGGTTGGTTTTAGTAAAGATCGTTTGATCTTGTGGAGCGATAACAATCGAAATATTGTCGGATTTAGCGAATGTTGTTTGAATCTCATCAAAGGCCAATAGTTGCTCATTTTGACCATCAAAGAATATTTCGTAATCCCCACGAAAGTACAAATTTTTAGCACCAATCGTCGCAGCGACGATGGCAAAGCTAGTCAATAGAATGACCCACCAAGCAAACCTTGTCGGCCAAGTAAACCATGTCGTTGAGTTTGAACTCTGTGCGTTCATCACACTCTCCATTTGTGACGGTTCGTCAAAAATATTCATTTAAAAACCAGCGAAGGCTGGTTTCAAAATAAATGCTTTGCCAAAAAAACGCATTTCACTCACTTAGCGCAATGCTCTGGCTTTCACATGTCATTTTTTGACGAATCGTCACAGACGGCGATTATAAAAGCCCTAATGGGCTTTACTAACGACCAACTGAAGCAAGGTATTCAATCTCATCTTTAAACAGCTCTTTTTCGACACGCTGCCATGTTTTACGATAATCCCATTCTGTCGAAAGGGGCTGCCAGTTCAGGCCATCGAGCAACATATTGGCATTATGTAATACCGAAAAAGGGTCTTGTAATCGACTAATACAATGACTATTCGAAGCGTTCTGCGCTAAGGCGTTTGAACCAAAAGCAATGGCCCAATTCGCAAAAACAATAGAGTCAGAGCCAATACCTGAAGAGAACTTCAGATCACCCGCTTCTACCGCACTGCTGATCAAACCATCCGCAAAATTAATCACTTGTTCTTCAAGTTCATTGAGTTGCTGAACTCTAGCTGGAGACGCTTTCTCCAATACCCAAGGACTCTTCGCCATAATGGCGCAAGTAGAAAGTACAGGTTCCATACGGGCATAAATTCGATAGCTAACATGCAGAGCAATCACTTGCTCTCGTGTATTACCACCAAATTCCGATGAACGCGCAAACATCAACGCTTCTGTTCTAAGCGAATGAATGCACAATGCGATAATCACATCTTCTTTGCTGCAAAAATGGTTATAAATCGTACCTTTAGAATAAGGACTCATCGCAGTGAGTTTATCCATGGTCAGATTACTAAAGCCTTGCTCTTGGACCATAGATTTCGCTAATAATATTAGCTCAATCTCACGATCCGCAATTGCCTGCTGTTTTTTGGATAAACCAAATACACAACCCGGCCCTTCTTTTTGCTGTTTCTTTTTACAACTAAAACCAAACATGATTATTGATGCCCGTCTCTGTTTGTACTCCCTGACCTCCGCATTATAACACGGTTCGATCTAACCTCCGAACCTACCTGTAAACTTAAACTATGAACTCAAGCTACTCACTCAAGCGATTAATTAAAATTATGACGATTCGTCATTTGTGACACATCGTCACAATATGGGATAATCGAAGCGACTTCAAGTCGATTGATACAAAAAATTAATGAAAATTAACTTTGATATTACAATACAGAATATGAATAAATAGCTGAATCGCCTCCCTCGCACGGGAAGTCGAACGATTATAATGCTAGGAGGGTAAAGAAAAGTGCGTTCTAAACGTAGTAGAATTACCGCTTACACCAGCGAAGATTCTTTCTCGTACAAGGCTAGTTGCGTCGTGAAAACACTGGCCCAGGCGACGCGATTACGCCCTGCTCGCTTACATTCGTATAAGGTTCTGTCTGCTGTTGAGAATAACGATTCGACCAGTTCTTCAAACCCTGCGTCACAGCGATGAAGGGAGTCGCGTTGCGCCAATGCCCCGCCAATCGAGACCGTGACTTTACCGTAATCTCCGTTGCCCACGTGATCGATCGCTAATTGTTCCACTGCACGACGCAATAATTCACTGGTTCGCTCCAGTTCTTCTCGATCATGACGAGCACAAAGGATGACGAACTCCTCTCCCCCATAACGAAAAGCCATATCAACATTGGTCAGTCGCTGCTGTAATTGACCGGCGACATTGGCTAGCGCGTCGTCGCCTGCCATGTGGCCATAGAGATCGTTATAGGCCTTAAAATTATCGATATCGCAAATCAGCAGCCCAACATACTTACCACGTAACACATTTTGCTGAATATAAGGGAGTGCGGTGCGCGAGTATTTATAACGAGAGCCCAAACCTGTCAGCAAATCGGCATCTGATTTAGCTCGTAATGAATCAAGCTGCTGATCGATCTTCATCAACAAGCCTTTATAAGCTCGCGCCAACTGACCAATTTCGTCTTCTCGATGAAGTTCATCAAGCTCTTTCATGGTCTTATAACGCGCGCCGCTATTCATACTCACAGCAAGATTCTTAAGGGGAGCAACAATAAAATACGTCACCCAGTACGCAATACAGACCACCAACAGCAGAGCCACAATCGCCTCAAAGCCGATTTCACGAATAATGTTTTTTTTGATTGCCGCAAGTTTACTAGCATCAAATACCGCCCAAATATAACCACCATTCTGATTACGTAATGGGATCTCGATATTAAGTAAATAGCGTTGTTCATCTAAAAAGAAACCCTGATTTGTATCGAGCGGTTTAGACCATTCAATCACTTCACTCTGTGCTAAATCCGAACTTTTGAGCAAAGATCTGTATTCTGCTCGCGCATTAAGCAACAGATAATTGAGTTTACGAACTTTGAGCGTATTGTGTGTTTCAACACTTTTGAGCATGGTTTGCAGGCTTGCAACACTGTCACGGGACGATTGCAGCTCTTGTGGCGTAACGTTTGCTCGCCATACTTTTCCATAAGCGGGAAGATAACGAATGTGGACTTCTTGCGCCGAATAATCGGAAATGCCCTTAACCTCAATGAACTGTAGATCATTCACCGAAGCCAAATGCTCCACAATTGACGGAATGGTCAGATTGGCGTAGTTCACACCAGCAACCGACGTTGAGAAAAAATGAACTTGAGATTGCAATGCTTGATTAGCAAAGGCGGCAGAGTAGTCAACTTGGCGCTGCCATTCGCTTTCATAGCGGGTAATACTTAAGCCAGCAATAACCAACAGCACCAAGCAAAGATGGGACATAAATAGCATTTGATTAATGCTCAATCTTTTAAATACTGTGCTCATAACGGCTAATCCTAATGGCAAAAGAATGGCTATTTTTCAAGACGGCTGCCAAAAACAGAACAAACACCATGGTGACAAATATCTTTGTACGAAGTGTGGCAGCTAGTACAGTAATCCGACTTTAATGTTGGATGAGTATGACTAATATCCTCCCCTTTACGGTTATAGCTACCATATATTGGCTCCGAGCCAATGTGCTCCGTGACCCAAATAATGCTAGGGTCTTCAGAAATAGCGACGACTGTTGGCCCATCACTATAAGGACCTCGATTCAGATATTGTTTGATCTTACTAGGATGAACTCGAATCGTCAGGGAAGTGCCTTCACCATTATTTATCCAGCTATAGGCTCGGAATGTTTCTTGAGCAAACAAAGTGGTATCCAGTGGAAGATCACTGTTCTCAGGGTAAAGAATGCTCTCTTTTACGATAGGCCAAAATTGCCAACCGACTGGATAACTGGCTATCGATTCCGCTTTCACTGCACTCGAAAGCAACAGCGCGTATAACAGGCTAAATAACCACAGTGCTTTCATATCAACCTTAAATACCATCTTCCACTTACCTACTTAAGCGCAGATAAGATCGTAACAATGACATATGCAAACAAACACACTAATGGTATGCAATTCTGGCAAATATTTGTATTTATTTCATGGAATAGCGTCGGCTCACTTGCAAGCCTGCGGAGTGATTCAAATTCTTCTGTATCTGTTTCATGTTTATCGAATAGCAAAATGCGCTATTAGCCATCTCAATACCTAATAATAATCGTATTAACAATCAATATTGCTGATATTTATAGAGAACACAAAATAATGAGATTTGGTGCAACAAAGAAACATGGCAAATTTTAGGCAAAAAAAAACCTCGACATGACGTCGAGGTTTCATTTTTTGGAGCGACACATCGGGTTCGAACCGATGACCTCAACCTTGGCAAGGTTGCGCTCTACCAACTGAGCTAGTGTCGCATTTGTTTGCTATATAAGCGGGTTAGATGGTGCCCCGGGCCGGACTTGAACCGGCACAGCGCGAACGCCGAGGGATTTTAAATCCCTTGTGTCTACCAATTCCACCACCAGGGCACACAAATCTAAATTTGTGAGGCCTTTACTGAAAAGTAAGACACCATCTTGATATCGATTGTTGGTTAATCGCTATCTTAATAATTTGGAGCGACACATCGGGTTCGAACCGATGACCTCAACCTTGGCAAGGTTGCGCTCTACCAACTGAGCTAGTGTCGCAAATTCTCATTTCTTAGCATTAAAATCTAAGAGAGAATGGAGGCACCTCCCGGAGTCGAACCGAGGTCCACGGATTTGCAATCCGCTGCATAGCCACTCTGCCAAGGCGCCTTCGTGTCCCTTCGAGCTTTGCATTGCTGCGTTCCTCTTGGGTACGGGATGCATTCTACGGATTCGCACAGATGAGTCAACACTATTTTTTGTTTTTTGAATCGTTTGGCTAAATTACCGCCAAACAAGCGTGAATTGGCTATTTTTCTATCAGTTTCAAGCGCTAATCTAATGACTTTACTACTAAAAGTGCTTTTTGAGATTAAAAAAAAGCGAACCTAAGTTCGCTTTTCAAATTGATCATTGATGCTCTTCAGCGAGCAAGTCGTCTTTAGCAGCCATCAGATACTGGGCCATCGACCAGTAGGTGAGGAATGTCGCGATATACAATGCGCCGTAACCCAGCCAAATCATCCAGTCATCATAACGCCAAATCAAGACCCATAGAGCAAACATCTGTGCAACCGTCTTAAATTTACCAACCCAAGAAACCGCAACACTCGCTCGTTTGCCAATTTCAGCCATCCACTCGCGTAGCGCTGAAATAATAATTTCGCGACCAATCATGGTTACTGCAGGGATGGTAATCCAAATATTATGATAGTGTTCTGTAATCAATATCAGGGCGGTCGCGACTAATACTTTATCAGCCACTGGGTCAATAAATGCACCAAAACGCGAGGTTTGGCCCAACTTGCGCGCCAACATACCATCTAACCAATCGGTAAAACCAGCCACCCAGAAAACCATAGCGGCCGCGAATGGCGCCCAGCTATAAGGAAGATAAAACACTACGACAAAAACTGGAATTAAGAACAGTCGTAATAGAGAAAGAATGTTAGGAATGTTGAAACGCATATTTATTGGCTCTTATCGTTTGCGTATAGCGCTGTTTACTGCCTAAAAACAGGCTCATATGGTGCTGGATTTTTGTTATTGTTTCAATGCTTGATAAATGTTTTCTGCTAAAGAATGACTTATGCCTGGTACTTTGGCTATTTCTTCAGCACTGGCTCGTTTCAACTCCTGTAATCCACCCATATATTTGAGTAAAGCTTGACGACGTTTAGGACCAATTCCTTCTATGCCTTCTAAGGCACTGGTACGTCTGGTTTTTCCACGCTTGGCGCGATGACCAGCAATGGCGTGATTATGACTTTCGTCACGAATATGTTGCATTAAGTGTAGCGCGGGGGCATCGCTCGGAAGATGAGACTCTTCACCATCGGTGGTGATTAACGTTTCTAAGCCCGGTTTACGTGTCACTCCTTTTGCGATACCAATCAACCTTGGCCGCTTCGGCCAATCTTGCCAGTGTTGACTGATGATTTCATAAGCACGATTTAACTGCCCTTTGCCACCATCGATAAACACCACATCTGGAATCTTCTCAATATCAAGTTGCTTTGAATAGCGACGTTCTAACGCCTGCCCCATCGCAGCATAATCATCGCCGCCCGTTATCCCGGTGATATTGTAACGACGATATTCCTGCTTCACAGGGCCTTCTTGATTGAACACCACACAAGAAGCGATCGTGCTCTCCCCCATGGTGTGTGAAATATCAAAACACTCCATACGCTGGATAGACTCAAGCCCAAGCAGATCCCTCAGTTCTTTAAAACGCTGAGAGATTGTCATCTTATGGTTTATCTTACTGGTCAATGCGGTCAACGCATTGGTGTTGGACAATTTCAAATAGCGGGCTCGTATCCCTGTAGGATTGGCATGAAATTGCACTTTCCGCCCTGCGATAGTTGATAAGGCCTCTTGAAGTGGCGCGACATCCTCAAGTAACCCTTGATTCAAAATGATACGAGTCGGAACAGTCCGAGCTTCATTATGGCTAAGATAATACTGGCTAAGGAAACTGTAAAAAACTTCTTGCTGGCTGGTATTGTTAGGGATCTTAGGAAAATGACTACGGCTACCCAACACCTTACCTTGGCGAATCATCAAAATATGAATACAGGCGATGCCACTCTCTTGGGCAAAACCGAGCACATCCATGTCATCCATCGAATCATCGGAGACAAATTGTTGCTCTTGTACGCGACGAATGGCTTGAATTTGATCGCGAAATTTAGCCGCTTGTTCAAATTTGAGGGCTTGGCTGGCCTGTTCCATTTTACCGATTAAGGTTTCCAGAACTTGCTTGTCTTTACCCTGCAAAAACAACCGTACATAGTCCACTAACTCAGCATAATCGTCATCAGAGATAATGGTGCTTACACAAGGACCGGCACAACGGCCAATTTGGTACATCAAGCAAGGGCGGGTTCGATTGCTATAAACCGTATCTTCACACTGACGTACTGGGAATATTTTCTGAATCAAGTGCAAGGTTTCTCGCACCGCCCCGGAATCGGGATAAGGGCCGAAATACTCACCTTTTTTCTTCTTTGCTCCACGGTGCATCGATAAGCGCGGATGCTTGTGAGCACTAATGAAAATATATGGGTAGGATTTGTCATCACGCAGTAACACATTGTACTTAGGCAAATACTGCTTGATATAATTGTGTTCAAGGATCAGCGCTTCTGTCTCAGTATGGGTTACTGTGACATCGATTTTAAAGATATGACTGACCAGCGCGCGCGTTTTCTCACTATCAATCGTTTTACGAAAGTAGCTCGACAGGCGTTTTTTGAGATCTTTGGCTTTGCCGACATAAATAACCACCAACTCGGCGTTATACATTCGATAAACACCGGGTTGGTTAGTCACTGTCTTTAGGAAAGAGACCGAGTCGAAAGATGAACTCACTACAATGTCTCGGTGTCTAGCATTCCATGGCGAATAGCAAGGTGGGTCAATTCGACATCACCGCTAATATTCAATTTGGCAAACAGTCGATAGCGGTAACTATTGACGGTTTTTGGGCTTAGGCTTAACTGCTCTGAAATGTCAGTCACTTTTTGCCCTTTGGTAATCATCATCATGATTTGTAATTCGCGCTCAGACAAATCGGCAAATGGGTTTTCCGATGCTGGAGAAAATTGGCTTAACGCCATCTGTTGAGCGATTTCTGGTGAAATATAGCGTTGACCGCTATTCACCACTCGAATTGCATTGACCATTTCATCAGGACCAGCACCTTTGGTTAAATAACCAGCAGCACCAGCTTGCATCACTTTCGTTGGAAACGGATTTTCCGTATGAACAGTCAAAACGATAATTTTTACATCTGGATTAAAACGCAGGATCTTTTTGGTTGCTTCTAAGCCACCAATACCCGGCATATTCATATCCATCAATACGACATCAGAATGGTTATTACGACACCATTTTACTGCCTCTTCACCGCTTTCAGCTTCCCCTGCTACGTTCATTCCACGGACGTCTTCAATAATACGTCGTATCCCTGTGCGAACCAGCTCGTGATCATCTACAAGGAAAACACTAATCACACTTGTATCTCCACACTATGTTAATTGGCTCTGCACCCACCGAGGACAGTGGATAACAACTTAGTTGCCTATTTTAACTTAAAAAATGAAATTTATACTACTCCGATGAATATGTGCTGAAATGTAAAGTTTAGCAAGTACTAATTTTTAGTTATGACGCCGTAGTAGCAAATATCCTGTTTATCAATGGATTAGCGTCAAGTGTTGAGATAGCTAGCATTTTGAGGTTTTGGTCGCTTTTATTTTGTAACAATCATTGAAAATGAAACCAATTTCATTTAATTTGCTGCGGTTGATAATTTGTATTATCAATTCCAAAAACTAACGAGTGACGTTGGTAAAGCGATAACGATTAAGGATATTTTATGAAAAAGCTACTAGCAGTGGCGGCTCTAGCTGCAACACTACCTCTTTCTAATGTTGCAATGGCTGATGCAGACATCGGTTGTGGTCTAGGTACTATGGTTTTTGACGGTAAGTCAGGCAAAGTATTTAAAATTCTAGGTGCGACGACTAACGGTACATCTGGTAACCAAACTTTCGGTATCACTTTTGGTACTCTAGGTTGTGACGGTAACGGCACTATTTCTTCTTCTGAGAAGCTAGCTCTTTTCATCGACGGTAACATGGACAACCTTGCTCGTGATATCGCTAAAGGTGAAGGCGAAACTCTAGCAACACTTTCTGAAGTATGGGGCGTTCAAGCTTCTGACAAAGCAGCTTTCAACGAGCTAGCTCAAGAGAACTTCGCAGAAGTATTCAAATCTGAAAACGTAACTTCTCAAGAAGTATTTGCTAACCTAAACACGCTAGTTGCAGCTGACGCAACTCTAGCGGGTTACGCAATCTAATTTCGAACTCAGTTCGTGATTAAAGTGCCCTCTTTAGGGCACTTTTTTATATCAGCCTCTTCATCACGAGGCTCTGGTCATATTTTATATGACCGTGTCTATCGTTAAGTACTTTTGTCTCGAGAGTATTTAGCCATCTACACAATGACCTTTCTACGGATTTGAATGAACTATTCTGTATTATCTAAAGCACTACTCACGGGATGTGGATTATGTGCATCCTCACTGGCGTTTTCAGCCAATAGCCTTAACGTCGAACAGCTTGCCCAAGATCCGTATTGGTTAAAACTAGGCCATTATTTACCAGCGACACTTTCTAGCCATAAAAGTACGGTGGATAACGACGAATTTTACCTCGCCCAAGATGGCTATCGCTCACCGCAAAGTGAGTTACAAGCCACCATCGACGCGCTTTATAATGCAGATACTTCGATAGCCGAGCAAACTCGCTGTCAGTACCCTGCGCGCTATACTTGGCTGCAAAACCAAAAAGGCGAACAAGCGGATCTCAACTGTCCTGAGTTAGAAACATGGCGTGAGGTACTCGACCCAGAAGGGTTAACCTTGGTTTTCCCGACCGCCTTTATGAACAACCCCTCTTCGATGTTTGGCCACACCCTATTAAGAATTGATGCCAAAGACCAAACTCGTCATAAGGAGCTGGTTGCGTTTGCGATTAACTTTGCAGCCGAACCAGAAACTGACGACAACGCAGCTTTATATGCCCTTAAAGGGCTGATTGGCAGCTATCCCGGTCGATTTACTGTCATGCCTTATTATCGCAAGGTTCGCGAGTACAACGACATCGAATCACGCGATATTTGGGAATATCGTCTGAAATTAAATGAAGCAGAAGTAGAGCGAGTGCTGCTTCACCTTTGGGAAATGCAACGGGCAGAATTTGATTACTATTTCGCTGATGAAAACTGTTCCTACCAATTACTCGCGTTACTTGAGTTAGCACGAGATGATCTCTCGTTAGTCGAACAATTTCCGATGCACGCGATTCCATCCGATACCGTAGAAGCGTTAAATCAAGCGGGACTGCTTGAGCAACCCAACTATCGCGAATCATTTGGTACACGATTATTGCATCAAGCGAATGAAATTGATCCTGAACTCTTTGATGCTGCGGTTACCGCCAAGCAAGGGGATTTTCCTTCTGCCGATGAATACAGTGACACCGAACGTGCGGCGATTTTAGAGTTCTCTTACGAGTGGCTTAACTTTGAGCTATACGACTTGGGTTTAGAGCGCGACCCAACTGCAAAGCGTTTAACCGAACTGCTTTATCAACGCAGCCGAATTAAAGTCGATTCTCCGTTTTCGCAAGCGCCTACACCGGAAATTTCACCAGAAAAAGGCCATGCCTCTGCTCGTAGCGGATTAAGTTACCAATATAGTGACCACTATGGTCAACAAGCCACGTTAGAGTGGCGTGTTGCTTACCACGATTTATTGGATTCACAGCAAGGCTTTATTCCAGGAGCGAAAATCAGCTTCTTGGATACACAAGTCAGTGTCGATGAACAAGGCACTTCGCGCTTCGATCGTTTCTATCTTATCGATGCAATGGCTCTGGCGCCAAGCAATCGCATCTTTGATAGTTTGGCATGGAATGCGCGTATCGGTTATGACCGAATGCCAAACGACGGCAAGCTAGAAGGTCGCTGGTTCGGCCAGGGCGGTTACGGTAAAGCATGGGGCGATGCAAAAACGCTGCATTTTTACAGTTTACTGTCTGCTGAGATAAGTGGAGGTCAACTAACCGATTATGAGGCCACCTTCGGCGCCGGCATCGAAGCGGGTTTGATTTACCAACTCGCAGACCAACACCGGATTGGTCTAGAAGGCCAATACCTTGCTCTGATAGATAGCGATGCCGATCAAAATGCCAAAGCAACCGCCAGTTGGCATTGGCAACTTAGTCGCAATACCGCATTGCGCAGCCAAGTGAGCTATTTCAATTGGGGAGAAGAAGAGTTAAGTGGCAAACTCACTGCCTATCTGTACTTCTAACCGAACCTGAGCCACCGACAAAGAGGGATACGTATTCGTATCCCTCTCCTTTTCTACTTCATTTTCATTCAACAATTCCAGCCACCAGCCGCTTTAACTTTGCGTCAGCTCGTCGACTCGTAATACAATCCCTAATCACTCCGCGACTATGCATCTATAATTCGCTCGCCATTGATAGGAATACATCGTTGACGATTCAACAAGGTTTTTTACTTACGCGCCAAGCTCGCGACCTCAATAACAGCACGCAAATTGAGCTCTGGCTTGCGACAGACCAAGGCCCCTATCAGCTGTTGGTTGATGGTGAGCGTCCAGTATTTTTCCTTGAACTGCAACAGCAAGCTGGTGCGATGCAAATTGCTGCGGAGCTCAATATTGCTTATGAAATTAAACCATTACCACTGAAACATTTTAATCAAGCAGCGTTATGCGCTTGTTACTGCGATACCATCAAGGCTGCTCGCCAACTCGCTGAAAGCTTAAAACAACATGACATCACGGTTTATGAGGATGATATTCGTCTTGCTGACCGATTCTTGATGGAGCGTTTTATTCAAGGGGCGATTGAGTTCACTGGCTCTCAATCACAGCGTAAAGACTACACAAAAGTCACGCAGGCTAAATGCCGCAAAGCCTCTTACCAGCCTAATTTGAACGTCGTCTCATTGGATATCGAATGCTCTGAAAAAGGGGTGTTGTATTCGATCGGCTTAGCCAGTCCGATGGATAGCCGCGTGATCATGGTTGGAGAGTCGCAAGAATGTGATACGCCAATGCAGTGGGTCAGTAATGAAAAAGCGCTGCTCGAAGCTTTAATCGCGTGGTTCGCGGAATTTGACCCTGACGTGATTATTGGTTGGAACGTGATTGATTTTGACTTTCGATTGCTGCACAAACGTGCGGAATGGCACAATGTGAAACTCGCACTTGGACGGGCTAATCAAGCTAGCTTTTTTAGAAGCTCAAATACCACCCAGCAAGGTTTTATTTCTATTCCAGGTCGCGTCGTAATGGATGGCATTGACACACTCAAAACCGCCACTTATCACTTTCGTCGCTGGTCGTTGGAGTCTGTGTCTCAAGAGCTATTGGGCGAAGGAAAGCAGATTCACAACGTACACGATCGTATGGCTGAAATTAACCATATGTATCGTTATGATAAGCCCTCTCTGGCCCGTTACAACCTACAAGATTGCGTTCTTGTTAATAAGATATTTGAGCAGACACATTTACTCGAGTTTGCTATCGAACGTAGCAAACTGACTGGAGTGGAATTGGATCGAATTGGCGGCTCCGTTGCCGCCTTTACCAACCTCTATTTACCACAACTTCACCGCGCTGGTTATGTGGCGCCCAACTTGCAGCCGGAAAACTGGCTCGCGAGTCCCGGCGGTTACGTGATGGACTCGCTTCCTAATCTCTATGATTCGGTCCTAGTGTTGGACTTTAAAAGCCTCTACCCCTCGATTATTCGTTCCTTTTTGATCGATCCTTTAGGGCTGATAGAAGGACTCAAACTTGAATTAGGTAACGAAGCTAATCAAGCAGTCGCCGGCTTTCGCGGCGGTCAGTTCCATCGTAGCGCACATTTTTTACCTAAGATGATCGAAAATTTGTGGGCGGCGCGCGATGAAGCCAAACGCAATAATGAAAAAGCTTTCTCGCAGGCAATCAAAATCATCATGAACTCTTTTTACGGTGTATTGGGTTCATCGGGTTGCCGTTTCTTTGATACTCGCCTTGCCTCAAGCATTACGATGCGTGGGCATGAAATCATGATACAGACCAAAAAACTGATTGAAGATCAGGGTTATCAGGTGATCTATGGCGACACTGATTCAACCTTTGTCTCTCTCAATAGCCAAGTTTCACAAGCACAAGCCGATCTGATTGGGCAATCGTTAGTCGAGCATATCAACCAATGGTGGACGCAGCATCTCAAGCAAGAATACAACCTCAACTCTATTCTTGAGATTGAGTATGAAACTCACTATAAAAAATTCTTGATGCCGACCATTCGTGGCCAAGAGACTGGGTCGAAGAAGCGTTATGCCGGATTAATTGGCGAAGGTGAACAAGAAAAGATCATTTTTAAAGGTCTCGAAAGTGCGAGAACCGATTGGACACCGCTATCGCAATCTTTCCAACAACAACTCTATCAGATGATTTTCCACGGTGAAGACCCATCCGATTATGTGCGCCAGTTTGTCGAGGATACCTTAGCGGGACGCTACGATGAGCGCTTGGTTTACCAAAAAAGATTACGTCGCAAATTAAGCGATTATCAGAAAAACGTGCCGCCACAAGTAAGAGCAGCGCGTATGGCCGATAATATCAATGAAAAGCTAGGCCGCGCATTACAATACCAAAATCGCGGCCAAATCGAATATCTGATGACCATCAATGGCCCAGAGCCAAAAGATTATCTCAGCAGTGCGATTGACTATCAGCACTATATCGACAAACAGTTAAAACCGGTCGCGGAAGCCATTTTGCCGTTTATCGGTCTCGACTTCAAAACCCTCAGTGAGCCGCAGTTAGGACTCTTCTAGCTCGTTGAGTACGCGATTACGATCCGCTACATAGTGGCGTAATCCCGTTAAAGGAATCGACTTACTGTAAAACCAACCTTGAATCGATAGATGGTTGCGTAATGGGATGCGTTCAAGTTGGCTTTCAGTCTCCACCCCTTCAACCACCACCGCTAAATCAAGGTCTTGAGCAACACTAATCAAGCCATTAAAGACCTTCTGCCCTTTAATGTTTTCAATCGTTTGCACGAAGCTACGGTCAATCTTTATTGCATCAATATCGAACATAGTGAGATAGCTCAGTGATGAGAAACCGGAACCAAAGTCATCAATATAAACTTTCGCCCCAACACTGTGTAGGGCGTGCAGTGAAGCGGAAACAAGATCCTTATCTAACAGTAGAGATTGCTCAGTGATCTCGACATGAACATATTCTCCTACTCTGCTGATATAGGAGGTTAACTGCGTCATGAGCTCAGTATCAATAATCGTTTCTGGCGTTAAGTTAACACTGGTCGGAACCGCCCACCCTTCAGCAATCGCGATTTTCAAGTCATGCACAACCTGAATCACCGCCCACCGGTCAATGTCTTTCATCAACCCCGCTTGTTCGAAAGCAGGCAGAAATGCGCCCGGATATTCAATATTGCCTCGTTTATCCATTGCGCGAATCAGAGCTTCACTGCCAATCACTTGCCCCGTGACTCGACAAATCTGAGGTTGGTACTCCATGCAAAATTCTTTTTCCGTAAACGTGTGCAGTTTACGCTCCAGATCTTGCTGACGTTTATGAGCATTAACCAACTGAGTAACACGATCATCACTAAGGGTATGCGCTTCTTCTGCTCTTCTCGAATAAGTGGTATCGAGCGAGGAAAACTGGATGGTTTTTTCACCCATCGTTTTGTTTAGCATCAAAACAAAAGGCGCGTAAATCAAACCAGATACACCAATGTTGAATAACTGCAATAAGCTCGCGTTGATATCGCCTTGTGTCACAATCCAAGCATTAAAAAAGACGGGACTGCTAAAAGGCATTCCCGTCACCGGAGCGCTCACTAATCCAAAACTGACCGCAAAATAAGCCACGATAGTATTGGCAACTGGGGCAAGTAAAAAAGGTAAAAACAATCTCGGATTAAAGATGATGGGTAAGCCGAACAACAGTACTTCATTGATGTTCAATAACCCCAATGGCAAACTCGCCAAGGCAATCAGTCGGTAAGCGCGATTGGTGCTTAATAGCAGTAGTGCACACGTCAGACCTAAGGTGGCACCTGCGCCGCCAACAAACGTAAATACAGCAAGGAACGAATGGTTAACGAAATGGTCAGTGACACCATAAGTCAGCATGTCATTTTGTGCGACATCAACCGCACCTTGTAATACATCAACCCATGGCAATAAACCGTAGTATCCGTGTACACCAAGAAACCACAGGAACGAGTTCACCATGGCAAAAATCGCACCAAACTCTAATGGTGAATCACTGTATTGGATATCAAAAATAGATAAAACGCTACTCGCTTCGATGATAAAAATTATTGCAGCATTAATCGCCAACACACAAATACCCGCCAATACACAAGGCAAGATTAAGTTGAGTGATTCTTTTACAATCCGGCCAAGATGGTTGTTACGAACAAACTTCATCCAGCGCAGTTTATAGAGGTAGGAAATCAAAGGAACGGCATAGAGCGGCGTGATCATCGAAATGATCAATTCGAAGACAACCGTACTGCCAGTATAGCTAAATAATTGATTAAAAAGAGACAAATAAACAATCAGCACCAGCGCAATTGGAGGTCTTGGTAAACGCCAACGCATGGCCAAGATATACGCTAAAGCGGCAGTAAGTAGAATGGGGAAAAGGTCGTTAACGAAATAGTAGAGTTTAAACAGAGTGACGACCCATTGCTCATCTTTACCGAACAAAAATTCGCCAAGAGAGGCCACAAATAAGATCAATGATATGATCATTAAACAAGGCAGTATCCACAGCAAGCCTTCGCGAACCGCCTGCAACTGCTCCGCAATGATCTTTTTCACTCTCATCAAACTCTGTGTAACGACAATTGACAATCTAATAGCCCCAACTTAACGTTTTGTTATCCTCAATATAATAAAACAAACAATTACTTAGGGCTGTGAAGTCAATCACCTAACACGGTGCAGATAAAATCACCTAGTTGATATATACATCAGTTGTGTAAAGATTTGTGACGCATTTCAATAGGTGCAAAGACCCTTAGAGACAGCAAAAATACTTCGGTGACCTAGCCGATTCTAAATTCCGTTTTCTTATATTGCTTCACCAACCACTCGCCATAAGAATCCAATATTCCAAGCACAGAACGTTTGGCCACCACTCGGTTTGACAGCAAGATCACCAAGCGTTCAATTTCAACTTGGAAGCTTGGGTAGTAGCGCAGAAAATGCTTACCACAGGCCACAGGATCATCATGCCAACCCTTCGCGCGTGGGATCACCAGCGAATAACTCGCTCTGAGCAGTTTTTTAGCGATAATTTGCTGTGCTTTAAGTTGCTCAGCATCCTCTTTTGCACGCACGATTCGATTGCGATAAACAGACAACCAATCCTCCACATCCATATTCCAGTGCTTAGCGATCTCCCAGCTTGGTTCATAATCGCCAAAACACTCAGACAGATCTTCACCATGCACACAAACCGCGCAATGGCGTAATAAAAAACCCCATGAGAAAATGCTATCTAATGAGGCGATATCACTAACTAATGCGGTTTTGAAGGCAACTTCGGTTATATGTGGGTGTGACTTTTGAAAATGCCAACGCACTGTATTGAACACCGTACTGCGTTTATCAGCAAAACTCTGCTGAGTAACGACAATAACGTCCAGATTGGAACGCTGTGGCACGGCGGTTTTACGCGCGACACTGCCAAAAACATAAACACTGTGCAGGTTATCACCCAAGCCCGAGCGTAAGAAACGCACCAAATCTTGGATCGCTTGACTATACTCAGCTTGAAACGGCAAGGCTGGATTAATTGTGGCTAAAATCATCAAAGAATCGTGGAATATGACAGATTATGGGACATGTTCTCTTAGTGTCGCTTTTCGATCAAGATAATCACGCTGAGAATCGCTGAAAACTAGCAATATCAGTGCGAGTTCAAATAGCATCTTCCAATTAGTTGGGTATATAATGCCGCCCTTACAACTCATATGAAGGAAATTGTTCATGCCTAAGGCGAGTGAGCTAAAGAAAGGTTTTGCGATTGAATCAAACGGCAAAATCCTACTGATTAAAGACATCGAAGTGACGACTCCTGGCGGTCGTGGCGGCGCAAAAATTTACAAACTGCGTTGTGTTGACCTAAACACTGGTGCACGTGCTGACGAGCGTTATAAGTCTGACGACGTGGTAGAAACTGTTGACATGTTCAAACGTCAAGTTGCTTTCTCGTATGTTGACGGTAATGAGTATATTTTCATGGATAATGAAGATTACACTCAATTTACTTTTAAGAAAGAAGAGATCGAAGAAGAGCTTCTTTTCATTACTGAAGAAATTAAAGGTCTTCAGGTTGTTCTGGTTAACGGCACAGCTGTTGCGCTAGAACTTCCAGCAACTGTTGAGCTTGTTATCGAAGAAACCGATCCTTCAATCAAGGGCGCTTCTGCGGCTTCTCGTACCAAGCCAGCTCGTTTTGCAACAGGCCTAACAGTGCAAGTACCAGAGTACATCGCAAATGGTGACCGCTTGATCATCAATACTGCTGAACGCAAGTACATGAGCCGCGCATAATTATGGCTGAACTCATTTCTTACGACGATGCAATCGACACCGCTTACGATATCTTTCTTGAGATGGCGCCTGATAATCTGGAAGCTGTTGATGTGATTCTATTCACTGCTCAGTTTGAAGATCGTGGCGCAGCAGAATTGGTTGAGACCGGTGATGATTGGGCTCAACATGTCGGCTTTGATGTTGATAAAGAAATCTATGCGGAAGTACGTATCGGTTTGGTCAACGAAGAAAATGATGTGTTAGACGATGTTTTTGCTCGCCTATTGGTAAGCAGAGATCCTGAGCATAAGTTCTGCCATATTCTATGGAAGCGTGACTGATTAACCTCTTGTTATACAGTGACATCCATATAAACAAAAACACCCAAGCTTAAGCTTGGGTGTTTTTTTATTATTGCTTATCAGAGAGCTCCTCTCTTTCCACAATAATAAAACGACTTCAATCCATCGATAACGTGTTAACTGTCGCCCTTGATAGTCTCGACACGAGCTTTCAATTTTTGACCAGGGCGGAAAGTGACAACACGGCGCGCGCTAATCGGAATATCTTCACCCGTCTTAGGGTTACGTCCAGGACGTTCATTCTTTTCGCGTAGGTCAAAGTTACCAAATCCTGAAAGTTTCACTTGCTCGCCATTTTCGAGTGCTTTGCGAACCTCTTCAAAAAATGCCTCAACCGTTTCCTTGGCATCTCGTTTACTGTATCCAAGCTTTTCAAACAGGTTCTCTGCCAAATCGGCTTTAGTGAGCGCCATAGAATTTTCCTCAAAAGCTGTGTTAAACATCACTGTCGCTAGACAGCGCCAAAGCATTTCGCCTCGTCAATCAATAACATAGAGACATTACTTGGAAAGTGTATGCCAAGCTTCTGATTTTCGCCAACATTTTTATAGCAAGTTAACACTTTTCTCATAATTATCAGCGAGATAAACGTATCAAACATGGCATTTATATAACATTAAAAATTTAAACACCAGAAAAAATCAGAATTAAATTCCACAAAAGTGCAATCAATGAGAATTAACAACTAATTAAGTATATTTGATTTTTTTTGCACAATACGACTAAACTCATAAAAATCAGTTGCTTATATCAGGCACTACAACAAAAAAACCTTACATTGGTTGTTCTAATACAATCAACAATACAAATTAACCTAATTCTAACAGATGAAACTGCTGATAAATTCAACATAAAAGCAACTTGATGCACATTAATTCACGAGCTTTCAGAATATTTGTGACCAATCGCTCGTGTGAACAAGCGACCATCTATTTACAATATGCGAGCATCTGTGGGTTAATGACATAGAAACGACAACTTAAATAATAATGTTGGCTTAGATGAACAGTGATGTACCCGTCACTATATGGATGGGAAGCAGTTTGCTCCAATTTACTTTGTGGCTAAGAACCTTATGGTTCGCAAGCTTACGGCTACATTTTAACGGATGCTCAAATGTTTGAGCCTTTTGTGCACCCCATTTTATTGTTGCTGCTCGGTGTCGCGTCTCTGGTATTAGGCTGGACGGTTTATTTCGTCTACTCACTTAGGATGTCTGGCGGCACGTTCGAACGAAAGATCAGTATTCCCTATCTTTTCTATTCACTTTCTGTCTTTGCTTGGATCTTAAGCAATGCGTTTTTCTATTCTCCTTTGTTACTCAAAGCAGATAATGACGCCGTTGTCTTTATGGCACTATTCGCCAATCTCGCCTCGTCTTCTGCGTTCGCTTTTGCCTATCTCGTTACTCGCCAACTCGTCAGTGATATTGATTCCACACTCTCTAGATATTTGCAGAATACGCTTTTTATCGTGCTTATTTCGGCGGCTATTTATTGGAATCATCGTGCCGGCAGTACTGTAGAGGGGGTCTCTGTTTATGCGATCGGCCGATTTAACATTCAGCTTGGCAGCCAAGCTACAACATTCTTTCTCTCTGCTATGGTTCTGATTGTTCTGTCGTTTCGTAATATTTTGCTTTATTCACGACACGCAAGGCCGCTACAACACATTAAGTCACTCTATATGTTGTTTGGCATCAGTGTATTTATGGTTTCAACCATTGTCATTCACGCTTTTATCCCACTCATTTGGGAGAATTTCACCCTGTCATGGTTACCGCCAGCTCTCGCTGTGACTGAAATGCTGCTGATGGGGTATGCGCTGGTCACCTCGCGCTTCTACAGTAATCGACACATTCTGTTTTCATTGTTATCCGTGCTGCTAGCCTGTAGCACCATTGCTCTGCCACTGATTCTGATCATTAATTCGATTTCACTCTACGATGCGACAATCATTGTAGCGCTATCTTGCCTAGTGACAGGGCTTGCATGGCGAGTTATTTTTCGCACCACCACTCACCTAGCCAGTCAACTTGTCTATGGGCAAGCGCTATCTCCGACCCAAAAACTCAATGCGCTGACCCGTGAATTCCAAAAATCGACCCATTCTGCAATCAGTCAAATTGCACAAACACTTGATATTGACCAACACGACCTGCAATTGGTCTACAACCTACAAGATGAAAAGGCTTATACCTCACAACTGTACAATCAAAACAGTGTGATCATTTTTGAAGAAATTGAGGAACAGGTACTCACTCATTCCAGTGTCAGTTCTGTCTTAAAACAGCTGTACGTAAAAATGAAGCGAGAGAGTGTTGCGCTCGTTTTGCCCATCTTTGATCACGAAGATCAAATGAGTCACTTACTGATTGCCCGCCAAAAGCGCAGTGGACATCTTTACTTCTGCGAGGAAATACATGCCTTGCAGTATGTCTTGAAGAAAGCGCAAGGCTACATTAATGCCGACAAAAAAGTGCATCAGGCGCAAGCATTAGCGAATTCAATCGCCCATGAAATGCGTAATCCGTTAGCACAAGTTCAACTGCAATTTGAACAACTCAATAACAAGCTGCAAATTAACGCACCAAAGATAGAGTTAGAGCAAGAGCTTATCAAAGGTAAGGTGGCGATTGAACGTGGCCGTCAGTTAATTGATATTATTCTTCGCGAAGTCAACGATGCATCTCTTGAACAAGAGCCTGCCGTACAGACGTCAATTAAGCAGGCTATCGAACAAGCGGTTGAACGTTATGCTTTTGAATCTGACGAAATGCGTCAACGCCTGCACATCAGTATCGAGCAAGATTTTCATGCAAAAATCAACGACACCCTCTTTAACTTTGTGATATTCAATTTATTACGTAATGCTAGTTATTACTTCGATTCTTATCCACAAAGCCATATCGACATTCGAACCATTGTGGGGAAATATGAACACTTTGTGGTGGTACGAGATACCGGCCCCGGCATTCCTAAAAGTCTCCAAGCACGTATTTTTGACGACTTCTATTCACACAATAAAAGTGGCGGAAGTGGCTTAGGCTTAGGCTACTGTCGACGCGTCATGAAAGCGTTTGGTGGTTCAATTCAATGTTATTCTAAACTCGGTAAATTCACTGAATTCCATCTGTCATTTCCTGTCGATTCACTGGTGAGCCCTGCGAACTCACCGGTAATAACAGAAGAGAACACCGCATTTGTACCGATTAATATCGCGAAGCAAAATGATACCGCCGACAATGGATACACAATTTTGGTGGTTGATGACAAAGAAGTGCAACGTCAATTAGTAAAACTGCTCCTTAATCAACTCGGTTACGATGCTATATTGGCAAACAATGGCCAAGTTGCACTAGAAATAATACAAAGTAATCCTGTAGATTTAGTGTTTATGGACATCCAAATGCCTGTGATGAATGGCTTTGAAGCGGCAACCATCATCAAACAAACCTATCCGCAGATCCCTGTCTATGCCCTTTCCGGTGAGTCGGGTCAGCGAGAATTAGATCAAATCCGTCAAATAATGGATGGCCACTTAACTAAACCGACATCTAAAGAAGCTTTACTCGCCACCATTCAAGGTGAAAAGCAAAAAACATCTGTCGGCGCTTAGTGCAGTATTATTCTCATTTTGCCTCTTTTATTGACGAGTAAATCCCAAAATCTTGGTTCAATTTAAGCCATTCATCACCCAACGTCCTAATTACTCATTTCGGTTTATCATCCCAACGCTATCTATGTTGGCATCCAATATGCTTGTTGATCTGGTATCGAACTTCGCGATAGAACTCGCAGTACCCTATTGGAGAAATGTTATGGAGATGAAGCGCCACACCTACTATCACTTGATTCATCATGGCATTAAATGCTTGCTCGTGGATAGAATTGGCCACTTTACTGAGCCTGAATATCACCAATACCTTAATGTCATGACGGGGAAATCAAGTTGCTTTTCAATGAGTAATGAAGAGCTTATCGGCACTGTCAATGCTTTACGTGATGAGGGATACCTTGAGGAATTAAAGACAACGATTCCCCACTAACACGACTGACCAAAAGAGTATCGTTTCGATTACACGCTAACGGGTTGGTGTTCCTAGGTGAATTGGGTAGACTGAGAGCATTCCGATACTGATTCGATAGCTGCAGAACCTAACAATGAAACAATTGCTCGATTTTATCCCTCTCATTATCTTTTTCGCCTTGTACAAGATGTATGATATTTACATCGCCACTGGTGCTCTTAT
This sequence comes from Vibrio scophthalmi, assembly GCF_040869025.1. Taxonomy (NCBI): domain Bacteria; kingdom Pseudomonadati; phylum Pseudomonadota; class Gammaproteobacteria; order Vibrionales; family Vibrionaceae; genus Vibrio; species Vibrio scophthalmi. Next base: position 216,438 of record NZ_CP134271.1, read on the forward strand.
CGCCGCAAGTGCTATTCAGATCATACTGACTTTCGCCTTATACAAAAAAGTCGAAAAAATGCAGTTGATTACCTTTTTAATCGTCGCAATTTTTGGTGGTATGACGATCTTTCTTCATGATGACAACTTCATAAAATGGAAAGTGACCATCGTCTACGCTATGTTTGCCGTTGGTTTGACGATTAGCCATCTAATGGGTAAGTCAGCCATTAAAGGGATGCTTGGTAAAGAAATCACCTTACCTGAACAGGTTTGGGCGAAAATCACTTGGGCGTGGGTCATCTTTTTCCTCATCTGCTCAGGCTTAAACCTATATGTCGCATTCAAATTGTCCCTTGATGTATGGGTTAACTTTAAAGTCTTCGGTTTACTAACCGCAACATTCGGCTTTACCCTGCTCTCCGGTGTTTACATCTACAAGCACATGCCAAAAGAAAAAGAAGAGCACAGCGAGTAGCTTTGGTGCTTTGGCTGCGCTATATAGCTAATGACCTTCATTAGCCAAAGCAGTATAATAGTTAAATAAGCGACCATTTTTAGGTCGCTTTTTAGTAGATAACGCCGATTAATTTCAGTTCACTTAGCCGAACTGACGTCATTATGTTGTGGATGTCAAAATGAGTCAGGAAAACAGTTCACCAAGGGGGCAACTCCTTCTTCGTACCTTAGCCATGCCAGCGGATACTAATGCCAACGGGGATATCTTTGGCGGTTGGATCATGTCACAACTCGATTTAGCGGGTGGCATTTTAGCCAAAGAAATTTCAGGAGGCCGTATCGTAACCGTTTCAGTTTCGAGCATTACCTTTAAGAAACCGGTTCGAGTGGGCGATGTGGTGTGCTGCTATGGTGAATGTACCAAAATTGGTCGTACCTCAATGAGCATTGATCTTGAAGTGTGGGTCAAACCCGTCAAAGAGCATGGCATTGAAGATCGCTTTATGGTGTGTGATGCAACCTTTAACTACGTTGCGATTGACTCATCAGGCAAGCCACGCGCTATCGTTGTATAGCGAGTACGTTAAACATAACGAATTAGATTCACATTTTCCCTATGCGTTACTTTAAATTTTCCATCCCTCGCGTAGAGTTGCAATTTATCCCATCAGCTGACAAGGACACCATATGTGGTATGTAATTTTCTCTCAAGACGTAGAGAATTCACTTGAAAAAAGAATGAGCGTTCGCCCTGCACACTTAGAACGTTTACAACAGCTTCGAGATGAAAGTCGCTTGTTAACCGCAGGCCCAATGCCAGCTATTGACTCAGATAACCCAGGCGAAGCGGGATTCACAGGCTCAACGGTAATCGCTCAATTTAACTCGCTGCAAGATGCACAAGATTGGGCAGATAATGACCCATACATTGCCGCTGGCGTTTATCAATCGGTTATCGTGAAACCATTTAAGAAAGTATTTTGATCATGAGAGCACGTTTGGCTTCAGCGTTACTGCTTGCCAGTTTTTTGATGGGGTGCGCCTCTGATGGCAATCAACAGCGCCAATTAGAATTGCTTGCATCTAACCGTGCCAGCCTATTAGCTGCTGAACTGCCGTTAGAAGCGGGTCCTCTGTCGATCATGCGTGCATCGTCAAAAGGAACGACGATTGAAATCATGATGGTATATAACCAAGAGCAGCAAGGTGCGAAACCATTGCAACAAGTGTTGAATACCAGCATTACTCGTTACTGTACCAACAAAGACACCAAGGCCAATTTGGATGCTGGATTAAGCTACCGAATCAAAATGCGCAATAGCCGTGGTCAATTGATGGCTGACGAGTTTGTATCACAAGAAACGTGTACGACAAAATAAGCGATATCGAAAATTACTTATCATGAACCACTAAAGAAAAAGCCTGCGACACTTCATTGTGCGGCAGGTTTTTTTGTTCGCGCTCAACCAAACGCCGCCACCATCAGCGCTAAGCCAATAAATATACACAAAGTAAATTTCAGTAACGCACCTAGCTGACGACTTCCGCCGTTCGGCGCTTTATTACAACATGACATATCTCTTTCTCGACTGAAGTTTTCACTCTCAGGTTAAGCCCTACCCTTACGGTAAGGTCAATATGAATATTTTATTGCAGATACCTTACAATTAAAGTTGGTTAAATATATTGCTATTCATACCTTTAACTACTCATTCACTCCAATTACAAGCATAAATAAAGCTTAGTAATAGAAAAATTATCTAAAAGTGCATTGACGCTCGAGGATTGGAGTTCTAACTTTTTTAAAGGCAGAACAACAGAGGATCCCGTTATGAAACGTGCTAGCAATACTTACCGTCTTCAACTCATCAAGGAAGTCGCGACGAGGCAGCATCGACTGAAAAGCGGTGATCCCATGGCGGAATATGTACAACACCTAATTGATGATGAACCAGAATTCGATAAAAACTACGAAGCAAATCATCGTTTTTCAGGGTGTCACTTTGATGACCATGCTGGTGGTTGGGTGAGTGATAAATGGGGAATGAAATAACTAAGCAGGAAAAGGCGAATGAGTCGGGGTGAATAGCTTAAACCATAGCAAAAGATCTCGTTCATTTAATCGAACAAGTCGCTTTGTGAATTGATCATCTCTTCGCTTTCATTGTTAGACTGCGCGCCATTGTCGCGCAGTTTTTTACGCCGGTAACGTTGGCGACACAACTTAATCACATGCAACTGCTGCGCTGAGGTCATTGATAGCCAATTAAAGCGTTCTTCGCGCTTACGCATGCAGCCTTTGCAATAGCCTTTTTCGTCAACCGAGCAGACCCCAATACAGGGACTTTGGATAGAAAAGAACTCTAACTGCTCCATACTCCCTCCATAAGTAGGTGAATTACAAAATAAAACATCAAACTATGACCAAAAGCTAACACAAACATTGATGCATCACTTATAATTATGACCATTGAAGCTTTAATCAAGTATACATGCGTATACCTTATTGTTTTTTGGAGTTTATATCTATGAAGCTTAGTTCAAAAAAGCTACTTGCAGCACTTTCTCTTCCTATGCTGATGACTGCGTGTGCAAGCAATGGTGATGATGTGAAAGAAATCACAGCAGCCGATCTACAACACCACAACTGGTCTCTAATCAGTGTTGATGGTAAAGCAGTAACTGCAGAAGAAGGCCAAGCTCTGCCAAATCTAGAAGTCGGCGAAAAAATGACGGCAAATGGTAATGCAGGCTGCAACAACTTCTTTGGTCAAGCAGAACTGAAAAACAATCAATTCCGCATTGAAAAAATGGCACTAACCATGAAAATGTGTATGGGTGAGTCAATGGATGTTGAACAAGCATTCTCACAAACGCTTTCAGATTGGAGTGACATGACACTGACTAAAGATGGTCTAGTGTTAAAGAACGATGCGCACACGCTAACGTTCAAACTAAGTGATTGGAAATAATCTCCCCTCACTTAGCTTTGCAATATTCTAGCAGCCTTTATTGGCTGCTTTTTGTTATCTTGAAACAGCGCATTTCTCTATTCTGCCTAGCCAAGATCTGCTATTCCCTCTCGCTTAGATAGTCATTTATTCGCCCCCGATTACCTTGAGTCCCTCAACGCTGGAGAATAATTTAGCCGAACACTTATCAAAACGCACACTTCCCATACAATTAGCTAACAATATTGCCAAATACCTAAAAAAAATCATCTTTTTTACGTCATAATGAATGAAATTGGTCTCAGATCCGGTCTAACACAACAGACCCATTGATTAATGAAGCCCCATACATAACGATAGGAACTATTATGACAAGGCTGTTAACTTTTATTTTGACACTTTTTATTAGCTTTTCTTCCACTGCTGCGGATAAATGGCAAGAAACCATGACCCAAGCGCGAGGCCAAACGGTCTACTTTCATGCCTGGGGCGGAAGCCAAGAGATCAACAACTACCTACGCTGGGCCGCTCAACAGGTTCAACAACAGTACGGTGTCACTCTCAAACATGTAAAAGTCACCGACATAGCGGAAACCACATCTCGATTACTGGCTGAAAAAGCAGCGGGTAAAAATGAGGGTGGGAGTGTCGATATGGTTTGGATTAATGGTGAAAACTTCAAATCAATGAAAAATCATAATTTGTTGTTTGGTCCTTTTGTTGATGCCCTGCCAAGTTGGCAAATGGTCGACAAATCACTGCCTGTCGACAGCGATTTTTCAGAACCGACTCTTGGTTTAGAAGCGCCTTGGGGCGTAGGACAGTTAGTCTTTATTCACGATAGTGAACGTCTTAATAACCCACCACAGTCTTTTGCAGAATTACTCAGCTACGCACAAGCTTTTCCTAATAAAATCACCTACCCTCGCCCACCAGAGTTTCACGGTACAAGCTTCTTAAAGGCATTATTGATTGAGCTAACAGCCAACGATACGGCATTGAGTCAACCCGTTACGCAAGTCGATTTCAACACCGTTACCCAGCCGTTATGGCAGTATCTAGACGCGTTGCATGCCGTTGCGTGGCGACAAGGGAAGCAATTCCCAGCAAGCTCCTCAGAAATGACGCAGCTTCTCGACGATGGCCAAATCGATCTTGCTATTACGTTTAATCCCAACGCCGTTTTCTCAGCACAAGCCACCGGGAAGCTTGCTGACACCACCAAAGCCTATGCAATGGAAGCGGGCGCACTATCAAATATCCACTTTTTAGCCATTCCTTGGAATGCAAACTCTCCTCAAGGAGCACAAGTGGTGATTAACTTCCTTCTTAGTCCTGAAGCACAGTCACGCAAAGGCGATTTAAATATATGGGGTGATCCCTCTGTACTACAAAATCAGCACTTACAAGGTTCAGCAAAACAGACCAAGTTATTCCCTTCTGTGGCAGAGCCGCACCCTAGTTGGCAAGTCGCTCTCGAAAAAGAGTGGCAAAAACGCTACGGCAACTAATTTTAGCCAGTAGTTTTGAGTAAAGAATGACGAGAGCCCGATGTTTAGACTATCGTACCTAATAGTGATTTTGGTTGGGATTCTACCGCTGATTCCCGGCCTAAGTGGCGTGATACTCTCGTCGTTTAATTACATACCATCGCTAGGTTTTACACAGCCTTCCTGGCTTGGTTACGTGCAATTAGTGACATGGAGTGGTTGGCAACAATCGCTACTAATCAGTCTTTTTAGTGCATTATTCAGCACCTATCTTGCGGCTTTTTTCTGCTTTGCGGTTTTGCAGCAATTGTGGGGACGAAAATATTGGCACAAAGTGGAAACGCTACTCTCCCCGCTGCTTGCAATGCCTCATGTCGCCTTTGCCATTGGTTTCGCATTTTTATTTGCTCCCACAGGTATGTTCGCTCGGGTTGCCAGTCAATGGTTCGATATTACCGCGAACAGCGCTAACACGACTTGGTTGGTCAACGACCCATACGCAGTGGGCTTAACTATAGCGTTAGCACTAAAAGAGATACCTTTTCTACTCCTAATGAGCATTCCTGTGTTGCAACAACTCAATTTACAGCGCAGCCAGCAGGTCGCTTATTCATTAGGCTATTCAACTCAACAAACTTGGTTAAAGTTAATCTTTCCACAATGGTTGGCCAAAATGCGTTTCGCGCTATTTGCAGTCATTGCTTATGGCGTATCCGTGGTTGATCTTGCCTTAATCCTTGGACCAACGAATCCCCCCACTTTAGCAGTGCTGGTTTGGCAATGGTTTAATGACCCCGATCTCGCCTTAATGCCACGCGCGTCTGCCGGCGCAGTTGTGCTATTCCTATTGGCAAGCGGCCTGATGCTGATGGTGATCGGTATTGAAAAGTCACTGACGCAATGGTGGAAAACGTGGCAATTTTCAGGTCGATTCGGTTGGCGATTACCCGGTTTAGCCATTTTTTCCATCTCAGCGCTACTCGCAGCCCTGATTTTTCCACTGCTGTTATTGTGGAGTTTTGCACATCGCTGGCGCTTCCCGGATCTCTTACCGAGTCGCTTTAGCGACCGTTTTTGGCAACTTGAATGGGCCAACATGGCACCGACGTTAACAAACAGCCTAGTTTTAGCGCTCGTCAGCGCGAGCATCGCATTATTACTGGCCCTGATTGCACACGAATACAAAACTCAGCACAATCGTCATATTCCTGATTATGTTATTGCGCTACCGATGCTGCTCCCGCAGTTGTCGCTGCTATTTGGCTTACAAGTTGCGAGTTTATATTTATCCAGCGAACGCTACTTTCTCTGGGTGACATGGTCTCATGTTTTCTTTGCTTTCCCTTTTGTTTATCTGGCGCTTGATGGGCCTTGGAAAAGCTATAATCTCAATCTGTCTAAAACAGCCCTCAGTCTCGGCAAGTCACCACTGCGTGTTTTCATTCAGATCAAACTGCAGTTGCTATTACCAGCGATCTTTTACGCTTGGGCTGTGGGCGCCAGTGTGAGTCTTGCGCAATACCTTCCCACACTGATGCTTGGTGGCGGACGTATCGCCACAATTACCACAGAAGCGGTCGCGCTATCGAGTGGCTTTGATCGCAGAGTGACGGCCATTTATGCTTTGTGGCAAGCTCTCTTACCCTTTGTCTTTTTCTCAATGGCTATTTTGCTTGGTCGCTTAACGCTGCGTCGCAAAATAGGTCAATCCAAGGAATATCGTATTCATGACACTTTCGCTCGAAAACCTCGTCATTTATAAACAAGACGGCCAAGCGCTGTGCTCACCAATTAGCCTGACGATTAGTAACGGCGAAGTTATCGCGCTAATGGGACCAAGCGGCTGTGGCAAATCTACCCTGTTCAACCTTGTTGCCGGCCATTTAAGTGACGAATTTCGCTATCAAGGTACGATGGTATTAAATCAGCAAGAGATTGACCATCTACCCGCTCATCAACGCGCTATTGGCATTCTATTTCAAGACGACTTATTATTTCCGCACTTAAATGTTTGGCAGAACCTCGCGTTTGCTCTCCCCAATCATGTTCGTAAAACTGAACGCAGAGTCCAAGCTCTCGCCTGTTTACAATCGGTCGATCTCATCGAGCTGGCTAACTCATTTCCCGAACAAATTTCCGGTGGTCAGCGCGCCAGGATCAGTTTGTTGCGCATGTTGCTAGCCAAACCCAAACTTGTTCTCCTCGATGAGCCTTTCAGTAAATTAGACAAAACCTTACGTCTACAATTTCGCGACTGGGTGATGACGCAACTTGCGAACGCTAATATTCCCACCTTGCTTGTCACTCATGATATTGATGACGTGCCAAGTCACGCTCATATTCTGCAATGGCCAAATCCAGTGATTAATAATGACAATATGAGCATTAAGGAATAAACATGCTAGATCGGTTCAGTATCCAAATAATTCGCCAACCGCTGCATTGCGCAGCAAAAAAACTTGATAGTGCCAATATCAAAGCGAATCAAGTCACACTGTTTGGCTTCTTTCTCGGCTGTTTGGCACTACCGGCGTTAATTGAACAACACTATCTTTTGGCGCTGATTTTTATTGTTCTCAATCGAATTTGTGATGGGTTAGATGGTGCATTAGCGCGCATTCAAGGCATTACGGATGCGGGTGGCTTCCTAGATATTAGTCTGGATTTCTTATTTTACTCATTGATTCCATTTGGTTTTGTATTAGCGAACCCAGAACAAAATGCAATTGCTGGTGCGTTCATCATTTTTGCCTTCATTGGCACCGGATCTAGCTTTCTCGCCTTTGCAGTCATGGCGGGCAAAAGAGGGATCGAAAACCCAGTTTATAAACATAAATCACTCTACTATATGAGTGGCCTGACCGAGGGAACTGAAACTATTGCTTGTTTTGTACTGTTCTGTCTATTACCCCAATACTTTGCCATCATCGCCTATGTGTATGGCGCAGCATGTTGGTTTACGACTGCAACACGGATTTACGGGGGTTATCAGGCGCTGAACCAGTAATGCCTAAATATTGGGGATAAGATCCCGTAAATATGTAATTGATGAAAATTAAGTCGCAACTAGGATGGCAAGTATAATTTTTTCAATAAAACTCTCCACTTATTTTTCAATTCAGCTAATTATTACGCAAATTTGTGCGCATCAGCTTGTCGTTAATAACACTCGAGGCTATGCACTTTAAAATATAATTTGTGAGAAGTTTGTGTTAAAAAAAATAATTACCAGAATAGAAAATCGATTTTCTTCTGATGGGAAAATTAAAGAATTTATACTAATAGATAAATACCAGAGTTCGTGTTTAGACTCAACGACATCACTTGTTGACCCAAATTCCACCGCAAACGTCGTGCTAAGTTTGACCACTTATACAACTCGTATAGACCATGTGTTTTTAACGATTGAATCTCTTGGCAATCAGACTGTAAAACCAAATAAAATTGTTTTATGGCTCGATGAAAATGAGTTCAACGAAGAGTCCTTACCCGGAACACTGAAAAAACAGAGAGAAAAAGGATTAGAAATTCGTTACACAGCCAACACGGGATCGTACAAAAAACTATTTCCGGCCATCGAGGCATTCTCTGATACGCACATCATTACCGTTGATGATGATATTTTATACCCATACGACCTTGTCGAACGTCTATTGAATCATCACACAAAGCAACCTTTGGCTATTATTGGTTGCCGAGCTCATAAAATCGTTCGTAATACTGATACTACGCCGAAGCCCTATACAGAATGGCTAAACGAAGTTGATAAGGCCGACAATAATGATGCCTTTCTCACTTCAGGTGGCGGTACTCTTTTCCCACATACTATTGATCGAAAAGCATTTTTAAATAAAGACTTAGCATTAAAATTATGCCCTAATGCTGACGATATATGGATCAATTATTTAGCAAAAGCGTCAAATATCGAGATCAATAAAATGCCACTCAATACTGCGTATAGAAACAAGTTTCACTTTCTTTCAGGTGATACGCCTGAGTTAAAGCATATCAATGTATTAGGCGGAAAAAACGAACGCTGCCTGAGTGATATGCAAAAAGAATTTGGCTTCCATTTATAATGAAAAAGCCCCTTTCGGGGCTTTAACTATTTAGAGAACACTAAACACTTCAATGAGGCTTGCTCATTGATGTCAGCAAACTCGGGTGGATTATCAAGGCGTTCAATAAACTTCAGCTCTGGCGCTTCTTGTTGCATACCATCGATAAGAAAGCTGCAATCCACCGCTGGTGAGTTAACACAGGCCAGCACTTGACCACTCTCCGTCAGCAAATCTGGTAAACGGCGCAAAATCTTCTGATAATCTTTGGTCAGCGCAAAACTGCCTTTTTGAAATGATGGTGGGTCAATAATGATCATATCGTAAGGGCCCGCTTTCTTTATCTTACCCCACGATTTAAAAATATCATGGCCTAGAAAACGTACCTGATTGATATTGTGATCATTCAATTTATGGTTGTCGCGACCTTTGTTCAAAGAGGAACGCGCCATATCCACGTTAACCACTTGGTCTGCACCTCCCGCAATTGCCGCAAGTGAAAAACCACAAGTATAAGCAAACAAATTGAGAACATTGGCATGCTTCGCATGCGCTTTGACCCAATCTCGGCCTAAACGCATGTCTAAGAACAAACCAAAGTTTTGGTTGCGACCAATATCAAGTTGGTATTTTAAACCAGACTCAACCACCACTGGGCGAGAATCAAAATCACCAAGCAACACTTCTGATGGCGCGCCATCGCTATAGCGATGTTGCAACAAAATGGTACGACCTTGTTTCTCTTGCCATGTCTGTGTTTGGCTTAATTGCACTAGACGTTGCTTTAACTGCTCTAAAAATGAGTCATCGACTGGCTTAAACAGATTTACAATCAATTGACCTTGTAGCCAATCACACGTTAACTGCTCTAGTCCCTGCCAACATTGACCTCGGCCATGGAACAAACGGCGCACTTCATCTGGTGCAACATTGAGCTGCGCTTCCACATGATCAAAAAAAGTCGCTAATTGATTAATTTGCATAATACTTCTTATTTCTTAATTACTGGCCAATTGAGCTGCCAAGGAGATAACCACTGTTCGATCCCCGCCTGTACCGACGAGTTCAACCATTTACTGCCCAGTTGAGGATAGTCACGCGGATCACAAATGAAATCAAACGACTCACCCAAATATTCAAAACGCAGCGCAAACGCATGCAAATAGCCACGATCAGCGTCACTGGCAACGTTATAAATTGGATCGCCAACAATAGCAGAGCCAACCGATTTCAGTGCGACGCGGATCTGGTGGGTTTTGCCGGTGTGAGGTTTACATAGAAACAGTCGCTCACCGTCCTCGCCTGCCAATGAGAAAAACTGCGTTACTGCAGGATTTTCTAAGCTATTCAGTAGCATCCATGATGAACGGCGTGAGCGAGCCATATCACCACGAACCAAGCCCTGTTTCTTTTTCGGTTTTTTACTGCCAATCGCAAGGTAGAACTTGCCCACTTGACGTTGCGCAAACAGCGACGACAACACACTCGCAGCCTGACTGTGTCTCGCAAGGATCAACAAGCCCGACGTCATTTTATCTAAGCGGTGGACCAGAAAAAGCTGGTTGTCGCCTGATTGTTTGGCCACTTCCTGCAATAACATGGTGTCGCCATCATCTTTATGGACGGAAACATCAGGATGCTTATTGATGATGAGAAAATCAGAATGGTTAAAGAGGATATCAAACATGAAAAAGGCTCCATTTGGGAGCCGAGAGTATATACACTCCTCTGCGCCATATAAAGGCTTGAGGAGTGTTGAGTAACGTTTAACTTTAAATCAAACGCTGGTGCGACAAGCAGGCGTGATTAAGCAATTCGAAACTTACCCACCAGCGCCTCAAGTTGCGACACCTTCTGATTCAATCCAGCCACATTGGTTGAACTGCTGTTGGCCAGTTCCAATGAATGAGCCGAAATATCACTAATAGAGGTAATGTCCGCGGCTATTTCACGTGTCACCGCCGTTTGCTCTTCCGCTGCTGTTGCGATGGAATTGATCATGCTTTGTACATGGCTCGCACCTGCCACAATCTCTTCCAAGGCATTGACGGCACCTTCGCTCTGACTCACGCCAATTTCAACCAAACGGCAGTTGTCTTCAGTAAAGGTCACCGCTTCTTGCGTTCCTGCTTGTATAGATTGAATGATACCGGCCACCTCTTTGGTCGCATTCGTCGTTCGCTCCGCCAATGCTCGCACTTCATCTGCAACCACAGCAAAACCACGACCAAACTCACCTGCACGCGCCGCTTCAATCGCCGCATTCAATGCGAGTAAGTTGGTTTGCTCGGCGATATCTTCAATCACTTTGATCACCGAACCTATCTTTTCACCATGGCTGCCGAGTTGGTTCATCTGCGTCGACATGTCACTCATTTGCTGGCTAACTTGTTGAATACTTGCCACCATGTCACGAATAACATCTCGGCCACCTTCAGCCGTTTCTTCCGAACGTTTCGACTCTTCAAATGTCGCACTGCCTTGCTGCGCCACCTCGGCAATTGTTAGGCTCAATTCTTCCGCCGCCGTCGCGATTAAACCCGCTTTATCGGCCTGAGCAGAAGCGCCATTCACTGCATCTTGGCTAATCGATTCCAGCTCTGTAGTGACCAACTTAACTTCATTAGATACGGTAGAGATAGAGCCGATCAGCGTGACTAATGAACCCTGCATTCGGTTGATTGATACCGCAAGGTTGGCTAGTTCATCGCCGGAGTTATCGACGATCGCTTCTGCAGTAAGATCGCCTTCAGCAACTGCTTGAGCAACTTCTTCTAGTTTGCTTAATCGAGTGGTAATCGAATTTGATAGAACATACGCAATGACACAGGTGAGCAATAGTGCAATCGAAGATAGTACTACAATAGTGTATTCAATTTGGGTAAATGACTCGCTTAAGCCCGCCAACGCTCCATCTGTATCAGCGATTTCACCAGTCGCAACAGTATCTAAGATATTTTCTATTGGAATCAATGAATTTTGATAGTATTGATTCAGCAGAACCAACATATCTTCAAGGGAATAGCTTCCTTTGAGCATCGGAATGATATTGGCTTCAAACTGCTGACTAAATTGCGCCATTAGGCGCTCAATCTCAGTGATACGTTGTAGATCTTCTACCTTGCCCGCTTCTAGTTGTTTCAGCAAAGCGACAACGTCAGCGAACTGCTGTTTGCTCGAGTAATATGGGGATAGGCCATTTTCAACTACCGTAATCGCAGCGGTCGCATCACGGTAAACATCTCCTGCTTCATCAATCATAATCAAATAATTGACGACTTCTGGTACATCATCCAGGCGGATTTCATCGGCAACAGCATGTGATGACAATACCTCTTTCCAAATTAAACTAACCATCAAAATCAATACTGCTAGGATTATGCCAAACCCTACATATAGTTTCTTTCTTACTGACAATGCCAAAATACACCTTCCTAGTGGTAATAAAACGCTTTTCAATCTCACGTGCTTAACACGATTTACCGATTATCATATTGTTATCGTCTAATGGTCAGACTTCTTTATTAGTAATTGGCTCAATATAAAAAAGCCTCCTGAATAAGGAGGCTTTATGCGAGTTAAATCACAGCGTTACCATTACAAAATGGAAAAAAGGAACACAGCCATAATCGCAACTGGACAGACAATACGCACATACCAAGGCCAAATCTTCCAAAATAGTCCTTGAGCGATCTCTGGGTTTCCTTCTTTTAGTTCATTAAGTAATTTGTTGCGATTCCAAATCCACCCGACCACAATCGCCCAAATAACACCAAGTAACGGCTGCATGTAGACAGTCGAAATATCCGCTACCAAACCAAACAGTGAACCAAAGTTAAGTGCGATAACAATACTCAGCACTAAGATCGCACCACCAATTGCCCAAGTTGCTTTACCCCGTGTCATATTCAGTTCATCTTGAGCACAAGAAACTGGCACTTCAAGCAATGAAATAGAAGAGGTCAACGCCGCTATCACCATCAAGACAAAAAAGCCCGTGCCGACAATAAAACCCATACTTCCCATGGTATCGAACATGGCAGGTAAGACAGCAAAAACAAGGTCACCTGAGCTCATCAGTTCACCGGCTGCATTAAAAATTTCCACCCCATTATTCTTGGCCACAAACATCGCAGGAAGAATCAATAAGCCGGCACTAAATGCTACAGCGGTATCAATCGCAGCAACTTGCGCTGCCGTTTTAGGGATGTTCACATCTTTCTTAAGGTATGAACCGTACACCATCATCGACCCAACACCCAATGACAGCGAAAAGAACGCTTGTCCCATCGAATCAACAAGTAAACTCGGAGTGACATGTGAAATATCCGGGATCAAATACATTTTAAGCCCGTCAATCGCTCCATCTTGCGTCAGGATATAGATAATCATCACACCAAATAGCACGAAGAGCATCGGCATTAAACGAGTTGACCATTTTTCAATACCATCAGCGACCCCTTTTTGCACCACGTAGATGGTTAAAAGAGAGAACAAAACAGTAAGAATGACATTGCGTGCATCGCCAAAGTTCACCAACCAATCAGCGGCACTTTGTAAACCGACAATCTCTAATACCGGTGCTGCGGCAAACCCCATTAACCAACCAGCAAGAATGGAATAGAAGCTCAAAATCATTGATGCGGCAATCATGGCTATTACGCCAAAAAAGCTCGCAGCCGCACGATTTTTGGTCCAAACGCTACGTAGTGAAGCGATCGGATTAGACTGGCCGTAGCGACCAATAGTAAGTTCAGCCACTAGCATTGGAAATGCGAGTAGAAACACCATCGCTAAATAGATGACTAAAAATGCCGCGCCGCCATTGCTCGCAGCTTTCGTTGGGAATCCCCATACATTGCCAAGACCAACAGCAGAACCTGCCGCCGCCATAATGAAACCTAATTTCGTAGAGAAATGGCCTCTTGAATTACTTGCCATAATTGTTTACCGCTTTTTGTTGTGTGTGCATTGTTGTGTGTCATCGCAGGCGTCAAACAGGGTGGTGTAAATCAATGTTTACACTTCGTTAAAAATTTAGTGTCGCACGATGTATGGCAAGTAAAACAGTTTGAGAATAAAATTGAAACCCCGATAGGGATATTTACCACTCAGCACACAATTATCAGCCTTCATTTGCTGTCTTTTTGACCAGGTTTAACATTTTATAACAATTCACTCCAACTCATTACACGTATCGCCTATTTGTTAAGCGGTTTGTGCTCCACCCTAGTTTCTGACCATTAATTACCTAATTTCGTTCGGCTTTTATTGTTATAGCTCGCAAAATCGGCCAAGATTGAAGCAATCATCCTTATCTAGGAATCTCGATGGAACAGTTCTATCACTACGTCACGCTTGCAGGTATCGTGTTGTATTGGATTTTGGTGGCCGGTGTCACTTTGCGAGTAGTCCTCAAGCGCCGCGCTGTCAGCGTTTCACTTGCTTGGTTGATGGTGATTTACATCATCCCAATTGTTGGTGTGCTCTGCTATTTCTTATTTGGTGAACTCAACCTCGGCCGTAAACGGGCCGATCGTGCTCGAGAAATGCTGTCTCCTTTCGTGGAATGGTTCTCTAAATTAAGTCACTGCCAAGCACACTCAACAGAAAACTTCGGTCGACATATTTCTCGCATTGATGAGCTATGTAATAACCGTCTTGGCCTACCCGCCCTCAGCGGCAATGAATTGTCTTTGCAAAGTTCACCACAAGAGATCATGCGTTCGGTGATTGACGACATCAATCAAGCCACAACAAGCATCCGAATGGTCTTTTATATATGGCACCCAGGAGGAATGGCAGATGAAGTCGCTAACGCTTTAATTGCTGCTGCCCGTCGTGGTGTTGAGATCAAACTGTTACTTGATTCAGCGGGTAGCCCACGTTTTTTCCGTAGCGAGTGGCTGGCAAAGATGGAACAAGCGGGTATTCACGTCGTACAAGCACTCGCTGTGAGCCCTTGGCGGATTTTCCTGCGTCGTCTAGATTTACGCCAACATCGCAAGATCATCGTGATTGATGAGAAAGTCGCTTATACCGGTTCGATGAACATGGTCGATCCCGCCTTCTTTAAACAGAATTCTGGTGTAGGTCAGTGGATTGACATCATGGTACGAGTGACAGGGCCAACGGTAAATGTGCTTTCTGCTATCCATAGTTGGGATTGGGAGGTCGAAACGGGCGAGCGTAGTTTTCCACTTATGCCTGAATGTGATGTTGACAAGAGTAGCTCAGAACACCCCATTCAAGTCGTACCATCAGGTCCTGGCATGCCTGAATACTTAATTTATCAAGTATTGACGTTGGCAATCAACCAAGCCAATGATTCGGTTCGCATCACGACACCGTATTTTGTTCCAAGCTCTGATTTACTCGAAACATTAAAAATGACGGCGCAGCGAGGCGTTAACGTTGAGTTAATCATTCCCCATAAGAATGATTCACTGATGGTGCAATGGGCATCAAGAGCTTTCTACAGTGAGCTAATGGAAGCGGGTGTAAAAATCTATGAATTTGATGGCGGTCTGTTGCATACCAAATCGGTCGTGATCGACGAGCAGTTTTGCTTAGTCGGCACGGTGAATATGGATATGCGTAGCTTATGGCTCAATTTCGAAGTGACCCTCGCAATTGATGATCAAGAATTCACGCAGAAAATGCATCAACTTCAGGCGGGCTATATTGCGCAGTCCCATACAGTCTCCTTAGACGAGTGGCGACAGCGCTCAATCTATTTCCGCTTCTTGGAGCGCACCTTCTATCTATTTAATCCGTTACTGTGATTTAATTTCATCATCCCAGACCGAGCTATGCTCGGTCTTTTTTTGCCTATTCAGCATGATAATGCCGACTACCCTTGCTTTGTCGTTATGAGCATGTTTTAAATATACCCAGTAAATAATCCCACGATTTAGGACAAGGACTGCTTATGTCAGAAGGAAAAAAAACCACATTCATCACCGCTGGTCGCGATAAAAAATGGACCAACGGTGTCGTTAATCCCCCAGTTCAACGCGCGTCAACGGTTGTATTTGATACCGTTGCCGAGAAAAATCACGCCATCCTTAATCGAGCAAAGAAAACCCTGTTCTATGGTCGTCGTGGTACCAATACTCACTTTGCGCTGCAAGATGCTATGATTGAAGTCGAAGGCGGCGCGGGTTGTGCTCTCTACCCCTGCGGCACCGCTGCGATTTCCAATGCCATACTTGCTTTTGTCGAAACGGGCGATCACATCTTGATGGTCGATACCTGTTATGAACCGACGCGTGATTTCTGCGACAAGATCATGAAGAAAATGGGCATTGAAACCACCTACTTCGACCCAACGATTGGCGAAGAGATACGCGAACTCATTCAACCAAATACGAAAGTGCTGTTTTTAGAGTCTCCCGGCTCTATCACTATGGAAGTGCAAGACGTGCCGACACTGGCCCGCATTGCTCATGAACAAGAGATTGTGGTCATGCTCGATAATACTTGGGCGGCGGGGGTTAACTTTTCCCCATTTGATTTTGGTGTAGACATCTCCATTCAAGCTGCCACCAAATATATTGTCGGCCATTCAGATGTGATGTTAGGCACCGCGGTCGCCAATGAAAAACACTGGGATCAACTGCGCGAACAGAGCTACTTGATGGGTCAATGCGTATCCGCTGACGATGCCTACTTAGGCTTGCGAGGTATTCGAACCTTAGATGTGCGCTTGCGTCAGCATGCTGAAAACAGTTTAAAAGTCGCTCAATGGTTACAAACTCGTCCTGAAGTCGACCATGTACGTCACCCCGCTCTTACAACCTGCCCAGGGCATGAATTTTTCCAACGAGATTTTACCGGCGGCAATGGCTTATTTTCTGTGGTATTAAAAAGCAGCTACCCTAAAGCAACTACTGCATTACTCGACGGTATGAAACACTTTAGTATGGGGTATTCATGGGGGGGGTATGAGAGTCTTATACTAGCCAATGAACCGAAGAGCTTTAATAGTTTACGCACTGTCGCGCATCCAAACTTTACCGGCACCTTAGTTCGACTGCATATTGGGCTGGAAGATGTTGACGATCTCATCGCCGACCTAGAGCAAGGTTTCGCTCGTTACAACGCACTCATATTAGAAAAAGAGACGTCTTATTAAACTGCTCATCCGTTGTTTTAACCGATAACTTGGTTAAAAAAGCCCGTGTATAAACCGCGGGCTTTCTCATTCGCACCAAATGATGGGATATGTCCTCAGTGCGTGATTGTGTTACAAATGCGCCTTTTTGGGACAGGTTTGCAGATGATCATCAACCATCCCCGTCGCTTGCAGAAAAGCGTAGCAAATCGTTTCGCCAACAAACTTAAAGCCGCGTTTTTTAAGAAATTGACTCATCGCCTTAGACTCAGCACTCGAGGTCGGCACCTCTGACATCGTCTTCCAGTGATTAATGATCGGTTTATGCTCGACAAATTGCCATAATGCATTTGAGAGTGAACCATATTCTTCAACCAGTCGAAGTGCAGCTTGTGCATTACTAAATACAGACCTAATTTTTCCACGATGTTTGACCACATCAAACTGGGTAATGATCTCTTCCGTTCTCGCCTCAATTTGTTCGGCACTATAGCGGCTCAATTTGGTCAAATCATACTCTTCAAACGCTTGCCGGTAACCCTCTCGTTTTTTGAGAATAGTGATCCAACTAAGTCCCGCTTGCGCGCCTTCTAGAGTAATAAACTCGAACAGTGTATTGTCGTCATACACTGGTACACCCCATTCGGCATCATGATATGCCTGCTCTAACGGATGTTTTAGCGCCCAAGCGCAAGTTTCTTGTTCCATCATCGATTCTTATTATGTTGCGGCCTTCACCGACTCAGATATCCCTTCAGCTTAACTCGGAATAGCAACACGGTGGAAGAGCCTATAAAGCACCGGAACCACAATCAACGTGAGCACGGTAGCAAAACCCAAACCAAACATAATTGTTACCGCCATCGGCTTGAAAAAAATGTCCGGCAGCAATGGCACCATGCCCAAAATGGTCGTGATGGCCGCCATACATACCGGTCGAACACGACTTAACGCCGCGTCAACAACCGCGATATAAGCCTCTTTGCCTGATTGGATCTCAATGTTGATTTGATCTAATAGCACAATACCGTTTTTCAGCACCATGCCAGATAAGCTCAAGAAACCAAGTAATGCCATAAAACCAAACGGTGTATTGAGTGCCAGCAGACCAACCGTCACCCCTATTATCGCTAACGGTACCGTACACCACACAATCAGAGGTTCCTTAACCGTGTTAAACAAAAACACCGTAATCAAGAACATAAATAAGTAACCCATCGGCATAGTTGTAAATAGTGATGCTTGAGCTTCACCTGAAGATTCATATTCTCCGCCCCACTCAAGGCTATAACCCGGCGGTAATTCAATCGCTTCAATCAATGGCTGAATTCGTTTTTGCAGTGTCGCAGCAGTCTCTTCACCCAGCAAATCAGGATCGGCCATAATGGTCAGCATACGTTTACGATTCTTACGCACAATGATTGGGTCTTCCCAACGCAAATCATAGCCTAAGGTGACTTGCTGCAGTGGAATGTATTCACTCAGCGCAGGACTCCAAATTTTCATCCCTTCGATATTGCGAATGTCGACCCGCTCATCTTCCGGTAACCGTGCAACAATCGGCATCAAGGTCGTACCATCACGATAAATACCAACAGATTTACCGGAGAAAGACATCGCCAGAAAATCATCCACATCGGATTTAGTGATGCCGTAACGTCGCGCTTGGCTTTCGTTAAACAAAGGCTCTAAGATCTTGGTTCTTTCACGCCAGTCGTGGCGAATATTGGTCGCTCCCGCATCCGCGCGCATGATCTCTTCCACTTGCGCACCAATTGAGCGTAATACCGTTGGATCGGAACCGATAATGCGGGCTTCGATTTTTGCGCCACCACCAGGGCCAAGTTCAATTTGCTTTAGCTTGTAATTTACTTCTGGGAAACCATTTTCTAAGTGTTCTCGGAACTGACTCATCAAGTCAGCGAGGATTTCATAGTTCTCCACTCGCGTGGTTATTTCACCATAAGCGGCATAGCTTTTTTCCGGAGCATAAGTCAGCATAAAACGTTGTAAGCCCTTGCCTGCTGTCGTGGTAACGTGACTCACCCCCTCTTGGTTAACCAACCACTCTTCCATCGCTTTTAGCTTGGTATTGGTGGCGCGAATATCCGTCCCCTCGGGCAACCAAACATCCGTTTGGAATATCGGCGTTGTTGAAGAAGGAAAGAAGGATTGCTTGACATGCGTAAAGCCATAAATGCTACCCGCTAGACCCATTAATAAAACCACAATGGTGAGCCAAGCTCGTTTCATACAGAACTCTAAAAAGTTCTTGTAAACGACAAAAATGACCCCATTGTACGGGTCACTTTCTTCATCGCCTTGCGGCGTTTTCATACCTCTAAAGAACAAATCAGCAAAAAATGGCGTTAAGGAAATGGCGGTGAACCAACTCAACATCAAAGAGATCAATAACACCGTAAATAAAGTGCCACAATATTCACCCGTTGAGTCCTCCGAGAGGCCGATTGGGGCAAACGCTGTCACCGCGATCACTGTCGCACCGAGCAATGGCCACTTGGTTTGCGTGACAATATCGGTTGCAGCTTGTAGTCTTGTCCTCCCTCGCTGGGTACCAATTAAGATCCCTTCCACCACCACGATGGCATTATCCACCAGCATCCCAAGCGCAATCACTAATGCACCTAAAGAAATACGTTGTAAATCGATTTGGAAATACTTCATAAAAATGAAGGTCCCCAGAACCGTCAGCAGTAAGATCAAACCAATCAGCAAACCTGATCGCAGTCCCATAAAGAACAACAGCACAATGATCACAATCGCAACGGCTTGCCCCAAACTCACCACAAAGCCTTGTACCGATTTATCAACTTCTTTCGGTTGGCTGTAGATTTCAGAAATCCCCACCCCGACTGGTTGTTGATACTTCAGCTCCGCCAGTCTGCGATCAAACCGCTCGCCAACTTCGACGACGTTGACACCTTGAGCAAAAGAGACCCCAACATTGAGCGCTAATCGACCATTAAATGTAATAATATTGCTCGGAACTTCAATATACCCGCGGGTGATATCCGCGACATCGCGTAAATAAATCAACCCTTGCGCACCACTTTCGGTAATGATCAAATCGCCAAGTTGGTCGACATTTTCAAACTCGCCAGTGGGATGAATACGGATATACTCATCGCTGATCCGCACCGCTCCCGCTGAAGAGACGATGTTTTGAGTGGAAAGTAAGTCGAAGACGGTATTGGGGGCAAGACCAAGACTGCTCAAACGTTTCATCGATATTTCAATAAAGACTTGTTCTTGCTGCTCGCCTGAGACTGAGACCTTGCTGACACCATCAATCAATTCCAGTTCTCGCCGCAAATAGTCAACATAGTCCAACAGCTCTTTATAGCTATATCCTTCACCAGTGACCGCAAGCAAAATACCGTACACATCGCCAAAGTCATCAATCACTTGAGGATCATTCACCCCCGGAGGTAATGTCCCTTTTAGATCGTTAACTTTGCGACGTAATTCATCCCAAATTTGCGGCAGATCATCAGGCCCATAGTTGTTTTTCATCGTCACGGTAATTTGTGATAAGCCACGACTTGAGATGGAGTTAATTTCATCGACATACGTCAGTTGTTGAATCGCTTTCTCTAGCGGATAGGTCACCTCTTCTTCCACTTGCTGCGGTGTTGCCCCCGGATAAGAGGTCACCACCATGGCATCTTTGATGGTGAAAGCAGGATCTTCTAAGCGGCCTAAACCGAAAAATGAAGCCACGCCACCAATTAAGAAAATTAGGGCAATCATCCAGCTAATCACACGATTTCGAATAAAGTAAGCCGCTACGCCTGTGATTTCACTATCATCTTGCGGTGTGTTTGAGGTATTACTCATTATCAGCCTCCTTGCTAATGACCTCGACTTTCATACCATCTCGAAGCTTCGCTACGCCTGCTACCACCACTCTTTGCTTAGCTTGCAATCCAGCCAGCACTTGAATCGTTTTCTGACTCGCTTTTCCTACCGTTATTTTTTGCTTAGTCACCGTACTGTCGTCGTTTAACACCCAGACGAACTTGTTACTTGGTGCCAAATCATCACCATCAGCGTTAAAGATCGCTTCAATCGGAATTTGAACTCCACGCTTTAAGTCCAAGCCAACTTGTTCACTCATAGAGGTCACTTCAACTGCCATGCCATCCAAGATATATTCATCTTCGGGCATTGGCAGTGAAAGCGTAACATTGAATGTGCCTGTCTTTGGATCTGGCTCAGTGGTGAATTCTTTGATGGTGGCGTGATATTCTTTACCACTTTGTACTTTGACGATGGCGTCTATACGCGCCAAATTATCTTGCTGTGGCTGATTAACATAGATGCGGTCTGGTAGTTGAATCAAAACCTCCACATCATCAAGACTGTGAATATTGACGATTTGCTGCCCCACTTGCACATTTTCAAACTGATCGACTGACACGCGCGATATGATGCCATCCACTGGAGCTTTTAATTGTGTAAAGGACAAACGTAGCTGTGCTAGTTGCAATTCAGCCCACGCAATTTGGCGCTGTGCAGCAATTTCATCAAATTGTGACTTAGCCAGCAGCCCCTTATCAACTAATGGCTTTGAGCGACGATACTGGCTGTTGATTACCGAATAGCGCGCAGAGGCATTATCCACATCAAGTTGAAAATCGGTCGGTTCAAGTTGGGCAATCATCGCGCCTTGCTCAACTTTGTCGCCTTCTTTAACGTAGAGCTTGTTGATTTCACCAGAGACACGAAAACTCAAATGAGAGCGCTCGGCGGCATTTGCCACAGCGGGAAAATAGAGGCTGTCTCCTTGAGAGGCGCTATCAATCGTGACCACCGTAACCTTAGGCAAACCAAAATCGGCGTACTCCACTTTTTCCCCACAGCCAACCATGGCAAGTACGACGGTTATTGTGGATAAAATCACTGTAGTTTTCATTTTATAATCCCCGTTCTTTCACCCACTCACGAACTTTGATGCCCGCTTGAATACCACTAACGCCGGAAATCACAATTTGATCGCCATCTTCTAAGCCCGAAACAACTTGTTGACGGTCATTAAGTTCTACCGAGACTTTCTCAACAATCCCATCGGCTTTTACACGCCATACGCAGGTATTGCCGTTCTCTTGAAATAACGCAGACGCGGGAATACGAGTTGCGGTCGATGAAGCGGCAACCACCTGAACCGCCCCTGACATGCCGGGTAAAATGCCAACATTGGCCGGGCGCTCCATCACCATAGTGACTTTATATGAACCCGTTTTAGGATCGGCCTCAGTATCTATTTCTTGAAACGTAAGCGGGTACTGACTATCAGGAAACGCATCAAATATCATATTTGCTTCAGGATCAGCACCGCTTGAAAAACGGTTGAGGAGATGATCGGGCAGTTGGAAGAATACCTTGATCAATTGATTGGTTTGAATATTCATCACCCCTTGTTTCGCGGCAATGTACTCGTAGTTTTCACCGGGGATCAGTGAGATAGTGCCATGATAAGGCGCAATTAACTGGGTGTATCTGAGGTTCGCTTTCGCTTGATCTAAAGTGGCACGCGCTGAGTTGCGATTGGCTTTGGCTTGATCAAAATCTTGCTCGGAGACCACTTTATTCTGGCGCAGTTTTCTGTAGCGCTGATACTGCACATCTGCTAAACGAAACTGCGCTTGAGCTTGCTGAGCAAGCAGTTCATATTCATCTGGATTTAGTGAAGCAAGTACATCACCTTTTGCCACCGCCTGACCTGCAACCACATCAATCATTTGCAGTTGGCCGGGTACCCTAAAGGCCAATACCGCCCTATCGCCCGCTTCTGACGTAGCAGGAAAAGTGCGTACAAAGGCCGAATTACCAACAGTAACAGAAAAGAGTTTTGCGGGACGCGAGTCGGGTTCAGGAACGGGGGGGAGATCTTTACCGCAGCCATAAAGCATGATAGCCATGGCGAGTAGAAGACAGGTCTTGTGCATAATCAATCATCCCTAATGCTGGCTAACAAATTGCTGGCAAACAAAGCCTTAAACCAAAGATAGATGACCGTTGCATACTCTGCCACTTTGCGTGGCACTTTTCCCATGGATGATTCATTAATAAAATGAACAGTTTGAGAGGTGATGAACACCCCTCAACGCTGTCAATCACTTGCGCTATAACCGTTTTCTGTGGTGATTATAACTTGCTAAACTCTCGGTTAACTTTAAACGTATCAGACGTCACGTAGGCTTCTATACCACGCACTTTACCCTCCAACTGTTCAAAGTCTTTCTCCAGTGTGTTAAGTAGCTGCTCCGGAGATTGACCTGCTTGCCACGGCTTATTTTTCAGCTTGTGCTCTTGCTGACTCTTCAAGCTCTCAACATAATTATCAGGCTGCTTTTCCAGCATAAAGCTAAGCGCGACATAGGCCAATAGCACTAAGAAAGAGCCTCCCAGCAAAGCGGCTGAAATGAATAAAATCCTCACCAACCATACTTCTGCACCGATATAGTGAGCAAGACCTGCACACACACCGCTCAATTTACCATTGCGCGTGTCGCGATAAAGTTCTTTACTCATAACGGCGCCTCCACGTTGGCGACTCCGCATCTAAAATGCGTTCAAGAGTGTCGACGCGTTTTTGCATCGATTCTGCACGCTCTGACAACTTTTCTAAACGCTGGTAATCTTCTTGCGATAAACCACTGCTGGTTTTTCGCTTACTGCGATAATGGAGAATCAGCCATATTGGAGCCACAAAGATCATAAAAACGACCAGTGGTAATGCGATCCAAAACGAAGACATAAGTCACTCCTAAATTAGTCATTAGGCAGGCTGTTAACCTGCCATCTAGTTATTTTCCGTCTAGCAAAGTAGCAAATGCGCTGATTACTTTTTCTCTTCCATTTGCTGTTTAAGTTTCGCCAGCTCTTGTTCGATTTCGTCTTGCGCTTGCAGTTCTGCAAACTCTTGATCAAGCGATTTACCTTGGCCGGTTTTCGCGTAAATATCCGCTTCGGCTTCTAACTCATCGATTTTACGTGAATATTGATCAAACTTTGCCATCGCCTCATGAGTACGAGCGGTATGCAAATGACGCTGAACATCACGGCGGTTTGAAGCCGTTTGACTGCGAATAGCCAACGCTTGTTGCTTAGCGCGTGTTTCGGTAATTTTACTTTCTAGTTTACCGATTTCGCCCGTCAATTTATTAATGGTCTCTTCCACCAGCGTTTGCTCTGTGTGCAAACCTTTCAAAACGTCTTGCAGTTTTTGCTTTTCAATCAATGCAGCACGAGCCAAGTCGTCGCGTTGTTTTGTCAGTGCCAACGTGGCTTTTTGTTGCCAATCTTGCACTTGATCATCAATCGCTTCTACTTTGCGTGCTAACTCTTTCTTATCCGCAATCGCTTTAGCAGAATTAGTACGAACCTCAACTAACGTGTCTTCCATTTCTTGAATGATGAGGCGGATCATTTTTTCTGGATCTTCCGCTTTGTCTAAAAGCGAACTGATGTTTGAATTTACGATGTCGGCAAAACGAGAGAAAATACCCATGAATGACTCCTTATCAATGTTCATATCTGCGTAGCTTACTTACCATTACCTATATCAAATCGCATGCCAACTTTAATTAAAAGCAAAAACAAACACTTACAAAAACTCGTCGTAAACAAGACTTGTATGCATGACAATTTTAACCAACTATAGGTAAAATTTACCAATCGGCTTACTGACTCTTAAACAGGACTGGTAAATCCATTGGTTGCTCCACTACGCTAGCTTTAGGTGAACTATGAATCAGAACCTCATCGGCGAGTCCCCTGCTTTTCTCGCTGTCCTTGATAAAGTATCAAAACTTGCCGCAATTGAGCGTCCTGTTCTTATCATTGGTGAACGAGGCACCGGCAAAGAATTAATTGCCCAACGCCTGCACTACCTATCAAAACGTTGGGATCAGCCTTTAATCTCCCTCAACTGTTCAACACTGAGCGAAGGTTTAATTGATTCGGAACTGTTTGGCCACGAGTCAGGATCATTCACAGGGTCAAAAGGCCGCCATAAAGGTCGCTTTGAGAGAGCAGAAAATGGCACTCTATTTCTTGATGAATTAGCCACTGCACCTTTGTTAGTGCAAGAGAAGCTGTTGCGCGTAATTGAATATGGTCAATATGAACGTGTTGGCGGCCATGAATTACGCAATGCGAATGTACGGTTGGTGTGTGCCACCAACGCTGATCTACCAGCGATGGCCGATCAAGGTAGCTTCCGCCCGGATTTACTTGATCGTCTCGCGTTTGATGTCATCCACCTACCTTCGCTACGTGAACGTCAGGAAGACATTTTGTTGTTGGCGCAGTATTACGCCATCAAGATGTGCCGTGAACTCGGTTTCGACTATTTTGTTGGGTTTAGTGAACAGGCACAACAGAGTCTACTTAACTACCCTTGGCCGGGCAATGTTCGCGAACTTAAGAACGTCGTTGAACGAGCGATTTATCAACATGGCGAATCCGAGTTTATGATTGACACATTGGTGTTTGATCCCTTTCAGCGGCCAAATGAAACCGAAACCAACAAAGAGACTGTCACGCAAACGAGCGACACCGCAGCCCCAATCGGTTTTCAATTTCCTCTCGATTACAAAGCGTGGCAAGAGCAGCAAGATCAACAACTACTCAATGCCGCACTTGAACAAAGCAAGTTCAATCAACGCAAAGCGGCCGAACTATTAGGCCTTAGCTACCATCAATTACGTGGCATGGTAAGAAAGTACGACCTAACACGCGAAGATTAGCGGCCAAACATCGATTAGACAGGAGTTCCATCGAGGGGGCTTCTATATTGACGGTATCGGTATAAACTAATAACAGTCGAGTTGATTGATCAAATCAGGTTGAAAAACCGTTTGTCATCAACAATTAGTAGTCAATGGAGTCTTGAATCGGGCATAATGGGGAGTTCCGTTGTGCTTTAAAAGCCAAAATTATATGAAAGCATTCATACAACTGACCCTGAGCTTTGTCGCCGCTGGCTTATTAGCCGGATGTGGGGAAGAAATCAGTCACGAAAAAATACGCCAAAACGGTTTTGTGTTTTGTGGTCAAGCCGGCCCAACCACATTTAACCCACAATTGGTGGACAGTGGCATTACGTCAGAAACATTAAGCTCTCAGCTTTTCGATACCTTATTAACACTTGATGCCAACACTTACCAACCGGTCGCAAGTTTGGCTGAAAGTTGGCAAGTAAACGAAGAAGGCACCGAGTACATATTCACGCTTAAGCCGAATGTCGCGTTTCAAACGACTTCATGGTTCACCCCTTCGCGCACTTTAACCGCTGATGATGTCGTGTTTAGCTTTGAGCGTATTATCGATACCAACCATCCATTCCATTACGTTGGCGGTGGGCTTTACCCTTGGTTTACCGGTATTGATTTGCAAAATTTGTTAGTCGATGTCCAAGCTCTGGACGAGTTGACGGTTAAATTTACCCTTGCACGCCCTAATAATACTTTCCTATCAAATATTGCGACCAGTCATGCGGTCATCCACTCAAAAGAGTATGCCAATCAATTACTATTGAGTGACGACCTTTCAATGATTGATAGCCATCCGGTAGGCACAGGGCCTTTCTATCTGGATGATTACCAGATCAATGATTTGGTTCGCCTAAAACGCCACTCGCAATACTGGGCGGGGCAAGCAAAAATGCAACAAGTGGTGTTCGATATTTCTCATCGCGGAACAGGGACGCTAGCCAAATTGCTGCGCAATGAATGCGATGTACTTACCGCCCCTCGTTCCAGCCAAATTCCAACTATCGAAAATCACGATGCGATAACGCTTACCGCTGATCCCGCCATGAACATTTCGTTTATTGCCGTCAATACAGCGCATAAAGCCTTGAGTGATTCACGTGTGCGTAAGGCTCTCAACTACGCGATCAATCGCCAAAATATCTTAGATTCGGTTTATTACGGCACCGGTAGCCAAGCATATTCGGTATTACCACCAAGTTCGTGGGCTTATAACGGCGACAGCATTCAAGTGCGTTATGATCGCAATTATGCTATTGCGCTGTTACATGACGCAGGCTACAGCAAAGGATTGACCTTAAATATGTCAGTGCCTCTGGAGCCACGTTCATACAACCCAAGTCCACGTAAAACGGCCGAGTTAATTCAAGCGAACTTGGCTGAAATTGGCATAACATTGAATCTGTTTATGGATGATCGCCTCGACCGTTCTGAAGTGAAAAACATCGACGATATGGACCTATATCTAACGGGTTGGATTGCTAACACGGGTGATCCTGACAACTTTTTGCGTCCATTACTCTCTTGCGACTCAAAGCGAGCTGGCTTAAACGTTGCCAGTTGGTGTGACCCTGATTTTGACTTCTTGCTCGATCTCGCACTGGAAGTTGATAAGCCGCGCTATCGCCTTAACTTGTACAAGCAAGCGCAAAATATTTTGAATGAAGAGTTTCCGGTGATTCCATTGAACCATGGCATGCAATTCCAAGCTCATGATAATTCGTTGACCGGCTTTAAAGCGAGTCCATTTCACGCTCAGCCTTTTGATAGTATTGAGAGGATAAAATAGATGTTGATCTATACCATCCGCCGACTAAATCTATTTTTCATCACCTTGCTGATCTTAACGATTATCGGTTATAGCCTATTACGTCTCGATCCAACCTCGCCGTGGGCTCTGCAAGAGTACTGGAGTGGTTGGACGACCTATCTTGGTGAACTTTCACACCTTAACTTTGGCGTCAACAAAGCCGGCGTGCCGATCATTGATGAACTTCGCGCTGTTTTTCCGGCGACACTTGAGCTGTGCATCATCGCCTTTACCATCTCACTTCTGGTCGGTATTCCTATTGGTACGATCGCCGGGATGAAACAGGGTAAGTGGCTAGATACGGTGATTTCATTTACCTCTATGTCAGGATCTTCTGCACCGCTGTTTTGGGTTGCGTTAATGATGATCATGATATTCTCGCTCAACTATCAAATCTTTCCCGTTGCAGGCCGTTATGACTTGCTCTACCAAATTGATCACATTACGGGTTTTGCTCTCATTGATGCCTTCCTAACGGAAGGGCCTTACCGTGCTCATGCACTGCAAAGCGTCATTGACCATCTGATCTTACCGTGTTTGGTGCTGGCGCTCGCCCCAACCACGCAAGTTATCGGTTTGATGCGTACCTCAGTGGCAGAAGTGATGAGCAAAAACTACATTCGCGTGGCGAGAATTAAAGGTTTAGCGAATCACGAAATCGTCACCCAGCATGTACTGCGTAACGCGATTCCACCGATTATTCCCAAAATTGGCGTGCAGTTAGCCAGTATGTTGACTCTTACGATCATCACCGAATCGATCTTTAACTGGCCGGGCATTGGCCGCTGGCTACTTGATGCATTGTCAAACCAAGATTATGTCGCGATACAAGCAGGGGTAATCGTGGTGGCCACCTTGGTATTAACGGCCAACATTTTGTCAGACTTGATCGGTGCGATGATCAATCCGTTAATTAGGAAGGAATGGTATGCTAACCGATAATATCTATCAAGAAGAGCGCATTCCGACTCAATTCGAGCGTTTTTGGCGCAGCTACAAAGCCAATAGTTTGGCTATGTTTGGCCTTTGGTGCTTAATTCTTATCGTCTTAATCACGCTACTTTCGCCATGGCTCGCACCTCATGATCCACAAGCGCAAACCAGTGAACTGCTTCTCCCCCCTTCTTGGAGCCCAGCTGGCACCGTAGAGTACTTTCTTGGCACTGATGATTTGGGCCGAGATATCCTCTCGCGTCTGATTGCCGGAACTCAACTGACCTTTGGCGCCGCAGTATTGATCACCGCAATCGCCGCTGCGATTGGTTGTGCTATCGGTATTTTGGCAGGCATGACCAAAGGGTTACTTTCAAGTACCCTGAACCACCTACTCGATACTGTCATGTCGATTCCGTCATTACTGCTAGCGATTATTTTCGTCGCCTTCTTAGGCTTTGGTGAGTTCAACATTTTGTTAGCGATCTGCCTTGCGCTGATCCCTCGTTTCATTCGTTCGGTCTACATCGCGGTGCACAACGAAGTTGAAAAAGACTACGTGATGGCTGCCCGTCTTGATGGGGCGAATGACTTCTACTTATTGTGGAACTCAATCTTGCCAAACGTATTAGTCGTGATTGCTAGCGAAGCGACGCTTGCTTTGTCGATTGCGATTCTCGACATCACTGCACTTGGCTTTCTCGGCCTTGGCGCGCAAGCACCGAGCGTTGAATGGGGCGCGATGCTAGGTGATTCTGTCGAATTGATCTATTTAGCTCCCTGGACCGTGACACTACCCGGACTTGCTATCATGTTTACTGTCGTGATGGTTAACTTAGTCGGTGAAGGTGTACGCCAAGCTCTTAACGCGGGAATCGAATAATGCCGTTATTAGATATTCGACACTTAACCATTGAGATTGAAACGCCACAAGGATTGGTGAAAGCGGTTGATCGCATGAGTTTGACCATGAACGAAGGTGAAATTCGTGGTCTAGTAGGTGAATCAGGCTCAGGAAAAAGCTTGGTCGCCAAAGCGATCGTCGGCGTATGTAAAGATAACTGGAAAGTCACTGCCGACCGAATGCGTTTAGGTAACATCGACCTATTGCAATTGACTCCACGCGAGAGACGCCGCGTCATTGCGCGCGATATTGCAATGATTTTCCAAGAACCATCGACTTGTTTAGACCCTTCTGAAGAAGTGGGCAAACAGCTATTAGAATCGATCCCTCATCGCGCGTTTGAAGGCAAATGGTGGCAACGACTGACTTGGCGTAAAAAACAAGCCGTCGCTTTGCTGCACAAAGTTGGCATCAAAGATCACAAACAGATCATGAGCAGCTATCCGTATGAACTGACCGACGGTGAATGCCAAAAAGTCATGATTGCGATGGCAATCGCCGCTAAGCCTAAACTGCTGATTGCTGATGAACCCACTAACGACTTAGATCCCATCACTCAGTCGCAGATTTTGCGTTTGTTAAGTCGTATGAATCAGGTGCACAACACCAGTATCATGCTAATCGGTCACGACTTAACGACCATTACTCAATGGGCGACACGCATTACCGTCATGTACTGCGGCCAATCAGTTGAGTCGGCAGATACCGACAAAATCCTCGCCCAACCCAAGCATCCATACACGGTTGCACTACTAAAAGCGATGCCGGACTTTGCTGAATGGATCCCACATAAAGAGAAGTTGCAGTCGTTGCCGGGCAGTATTCCACCGCTGCAGCATCTGCCGATTGGTTGTCGATTAGGCCCTCGTTGCCCGTACGCTCAGCGTCAATGCGTCGAGATCCCAACGGCTAAACGGGTTAAAAACCATAAATATGCGTGTCACTTCCCGCTTAATATGGAGAAGAAATCATGAGTGCTCTGTTAGAAGTGACAGGCTTGTCGAAAACCTTTAAGACTCGTTCTGGCTTGTTTGGTCGTAAAGAGCAGCACGCGGTTAAACCGGTTAACTTCACACTAGAAGCTGGACAGACGATTGGCTTTATTGGTCAAAATGGTTCTGGTAAGTCAACCCTAGCACGCATGCTTGCCGGTATGGTTGAACCAACGTCAGGTGAAATTCGCGTTAACGGCGATTTGTTGGAGCATAAAGATTATTCTACGCGCTGTAAGCTGATCCGTATGATCTTCCAAGACCCAAATACCTCGTTGAATCCACGTATTCAAATTGGTCGTATCCTTGAAGGTCCATTGAAACGAAATACCAGCATGCCACAGGAAGCGCGTATTAAACGCGTTAAAGATACTTTACTGCGCGTTGGCCTGCTGCCTGAACATGCCTATTTTTACCCACAAATGCTAGCGACAGGTCAAAAGCAGCGTGTCTGTCTCGCGCGAGCGCTTATCCTGCAACCCTCCATTATCGTCGCCGATGAAGCGCTCAACGGTCTCGATATGGCGATGCGTTCGCAGATCATTAACCTGTTCCTCGAACTGCAAGAAGAGATGGGCGTTTCATTTGTCTATGTATCGCAGCATATCGGTATTGTGAAGCACATTACCGATAAGGTGATGGTGATGCACCAAGGTGAAGTCGTTGAAGCAGGTGATACTCAACAGGTACTTAGTTGCCCAGAGCATCCGATTACTCAGCGATTGATTGAAAGCCACTTTAATAAAGCACCTTGCTTTAAATAAAGAGTGACCAAGCGCTAGCAACTCACCTAAAAACAAAAAACACCGTATTACAGACGAAAAAAAACCATCCACTCGGATGGTTTTTTTATTTCTACGCTGTCATTCAGTGACGACAGGGTCGATAGCTTACACTAGCTCAGTTTGTAGCCAAGGCCAGCCTTGTTTCTTACGGCTTAGCGTGTTTTCCATCATTAGCATGCCTTCAACTTCATGTTTTAGAAGTTTTTCAGACCACTCACCTTTATGTAGCAGACGAGTTTGTGCTGTTGTGATGTCAGTAAGCATTACTGCTGCAAATGCTAGGTTTTCTTCGATACAACGACGCTCTAGATCGGCTTCTAATGCTTCGATCATCTCTGCAACTTGCTCTAGCGTTGCTAGCTCAACTTGACCTACAACAACATCACGACCGTTGAAAGGGTAACCTTTCAGATCTTTCTCTACTAGCTCAGCAGCCGATAGACCTTCGATGTTCGTTTTTGCGATCAATAGATCTTTGATGAATGCGTCAACATCTTGTACGTCTGCGATTTGAGCAAGTTCTGCAACTGCATCTTTATCTTTTTGCGTACAAGTTGGTGATGCAAAGCCAACGGTGTCAGATAGGATTGCTGACATCATTAGTTTAGCGATTTGAGGCTTGATTTCGTGACCTTCAATCTTGAACATGTTGAACAGTACTGTGTTAGTACAGCCTACAGGCCAGATCCAAGCTTCCATTGGGTTTACGGTCATCACATCACCTAGACGGTGGTGATCGACAATACCAAGAATTTCAGCGTCAGCCACATCGTCTGGAGCTTGTGCAAGATCTGAGTAATCTACTAGCCAAATTTGTTCACCAGCAACGCTTGTACGTAGCTCTGGAGAAACGGCACCCGCTACATCTAGGATGTGTTGAGTTTCGCGGTTGATTTCGCCTTGGCGAATTGGCATCGCTTCAACGCCACGTGCTGTCAGTAGCTCAGTCGCTACGATTGCACTACAGATACTATCACTATCAGGGTTCTTGTGACCTACAACTAAAATCATTGCTCTTCCTATTAAGTCTTATTTCGTACCTCCACGTTTTACATCGTGGTTTTCACGCTTTTAGTGTGATTTAGGCACTTTACTTACGAAAGTCGATACTTTACCTGATTTTTATCATTTGTCATCGCTTTCAGCGGATGGCAATCAAAAAGAAGCTTCAATATAAACATTTTGTTGCAAATAATTCTCATTTGCATATATTAAGAATGAGAATCATTTTTATTGAGCGCCTTGTATGAATCCTATATCTATTTCATCGCTACCTAACTGGCTGTCGTTAGGACAATTTAAATTAGCTTACAAACGTCTAATATTACCGGTCATTCTTATCGCATTGGTCGCAACGGATATCACCCGTAATGTAACCGTAAACACGCTTTCTGATGCCTTTTGGGCCGTCTCCAGTTACGTTGCCTTCACTTTAGCCATTTACCACTACGCTTCTTTATTTATGAATAAAGAAAGTAAGCTCATTTCGCTCTACAACAAGTCTCGCAGTCATCAAGTTGCGTTTGCAGCCCTTCTTGGCGCACTGCCTGGATGTGGTGGTGCGATCATTGTTACGACGCAATTCGTCAGTGGCCGTGTCGGGTTCGGCGCCATCGTGGCGGTACTAACCGCGACCATGGGTGACGCAGCCTTTTTATTGCTCGCCAGCAAACCCGATGTGGGATTAGCCGTCGTCGCCATGGGCGTCATCGTTGGCTGCTTATCTGGTTGGGCGGTCAATGCTATTCATAAAGATGATTTTCTAAGACCGGAATTAAAAGAAGCTTTTCAAGCTAGGGCATGCAAAGCGAATTCAGTACCAACGCAATTGGAAGAAAAGGCCATCAACCTGCAAGGTACGTTTTGGAAATGGCTGATTGTGCCGGCGACTATCATCGCAGGTTTAGGCTCATTCCAAGTGGATATCAATCAATTATTGCACCTACCTGAAATGAGCATTGAATGGATCGGTACGGTACTGATCATCGTCAGTATGCTGCTGTGGGCGATGACCAAAGAAATTGAAGACTATGAGTCAACCGTGTCTGAAGATACAAAATGCGTCTCTTCACATCCTTTACAAAAAGCGGCGCAAGACACCAACTTTGTGACTGCATGGGTGATTGTGGCTTTTATGGCGTTTGAGCTGACCACCTATTTTGGTCATATTGATTTACCAAGCGTATTTTCTGGCTGGGGAGCTTATATGCCTCTTATGGGACTCGCCGTAGGCTTGTTGCCCGGTTGTGGTCCACAAATTTTAGTCACCAGTTTATATATTTCTGGCGCTGCACCGCTCTCGGCGCAATTAGCCAATTCGATATCGAATGACGGTGATGCGCTCTTCCCTGCCATTGCTCTTGCCCCGAAGGCTGCGCTGGTGGCAACATTTTACTCAGCCATTCCAGCCTTAATCGTCGGCTATGGGTTCTATTTCTTGTTTGAGATGTAAAAGCGAGAAGCGAGAAGCGAGAAGCGAGAAGCGAGAAGCGAGAAGCGAGAAGCGAGAAGCGAGAAGCGAGAAGCGAGAAGCGAGAAGCGAGAAGCGAGAAGCGAGAAGCGAGAAGCGAGAAGCGAGAAGCGAGAAGCGAGAAGCGAGAAGCGAGAATAAAGGGTTACCTAGGATAGGCAACCCTTTATTTTATACTAGAGCGATTTATTGATGACGCTCTTTAAGCTTGTTAATCACATCGTTAAATGACAAGCCTTGATCTTGTAACAGCACAAACAGGTGGTAAATCAAATCCGCGGATTCACACACTAATTCCGCCTTGTCACCCGACGTTGCCGCAAGCGCGACTTCAACGCCTTCTTCGCCCACTTTCTGCGAAATACGTTTGGTGCCACGAGCGTAGAGGCTGGCGGTGTAAGACGAATCAGGATCGGCATTTTTACGATCAGCCAAAAGCTGTTCAAGTTGATGAAGCCACACCAGCTGCGACTCTTCTTGCTTATCGCCATCCCAACATGTCGTTGTTCCGGTATGACACGTTGGCCCAACCGGAGTCACTTTAACCAATAATGTATCGTTGTCACAATCTAACGCAGCATTAACCAGTTTTAGTACGTTGCCAGAGCTCTCACCCTTGGTCCATAGGCGCTGTTTAGTACGTGAGAAAAAAGTCACATGGCCCGTTTCACCTGTCGTCACCAGCGCATCTTGATTCATGTAACCCATCATCAACACTTGGCTAGAAAGAAAATCTTGTACAATCACTGGGACCAAGCCATCGACTTTTTGCCAATCGATACGCTCAATCAGGGCGCTCACATCGCTTGTTTGAAAACTCATAATTTCACCTCTACTGGCCTAGCTTCGACACCTTGACGAATCAAGTACTGCTTCAACTCACCAATATTAATCACTTGTTTATGGAACACCGATGCAGCAAGTGCGCCATCGACATTGGCTTTATCAAACGCTTCAGCAAAGTGCTCCATCGCACCTGCGCCACCTGAAGCGATCAGTGGCACATGGCACACTTCACGTACCATATTAAGCTGCTCGATATCATAGCCGTTGCGCACGCCATCTTGGTTCATCATATTCAATACGATTTCACCCGCGCCACGCTTTTGCACTTCTTGCACCCAATCACGGGTTTGCCACTGTGTTGCTTTGGTACGAGCTTCATCACCCGTAAATTGGTAGACCTGATATTGTCCCGTCTCTTTATCGTAATAAGAGTCGATGCCTACCACGATACACTGCACACCAAATTTATCGGCTAAATCAGTAATCAATTGTGGGTTAGCCAGCGCAGGAGAATTAATGGAAACCTTATCCGCACCAAACTCTAAAATACGCGCCGCATCTTCAGCCGACTTAATACCACCAGCGACACAAAATGGAATATCAATCACTTCGGCAACACGTTTCACCCAGCTTTTATCGACCACACGACCATCGCTTGATGCCGTAATGTCATAAAACACCAACTCATCAGCGCCTTCTTCAGCATAACGCTGTGCCAGTGGCACGATGTCACCAATGATTTCGTGGTTACGAAACTGTACGCCCTTAACCACCTGACCATCACGCACATCAAGACAAGGAATTATTCGCTTTGCCAGCATGCAAATGCCTCCTCTGCGGTAAATTTGCCATCAAGCAAGGCGCGACCAACTATCACACCCGCTACACCCGAGCCTTTCAAGGCAGCAATATCATCTAGGCTGCCAATACCGCCCGAAGATTGAAATTGCACTTGTGGGTATTGCTGACACAAATCGATGTATAGCTCAACGTTCGAGCCCGCCAATGTGCCGTCACGTGAGATATCGGTACACAGTACGTGCTTTAGGCCAACCGTAAGGTAGTCGTTAATCAGCGCTTCAATCGTCACACCAGAGTCTTCTTGCCAGCCTGAAATCGCCACTTTACGCGTACCATCAGCATCGATATTAATATCCAATGCTAAAACGATCTTTTCTGCGCCGTACTTTTCCATCCAACCTTTAACAAGTTCTGGTTGTTTTACCGCGGTAGATCCCACCACCACACGCTGCGCACCCGCTTCAAGTAAATCAACCACATCTTGCTCGCTACGCACGCCACCACCAATTTGAATAGACGCAGGTGTGCTGGCAAGCAGCTTGGCAATTAAATCCAACTGACGCGCGGTGGTATCTTTTGCGCCAGTCAAATCCACTAAATGCAGCCAATTTGCGCCGGCTTGATGGTAGAGGTTAAATTGCTCTGCTGGATCGACTTTGTATTCGGTTACTTGACCGTAGTCCCCTTGATAAAGGCGAACCACTTGTCCTTCAATTAAATCTAATGCTGGAATGATCACAAATAATTCCCTTTATAAGTTTAAGAAGTTTTCAATAAGCTTTGAGCCCGCTTTACTCGAACGTTCTGGGTGAAATTGCACGCCGTAATAGTTGCCACTTTGTACTGCGGCAGTAAATGGATTGCCATAATCACATTCCGCAATAGTGTACTCTCCAACTGGCATGGCAAAGCTATGCACAAAGTAGAAATACTCGCCCTCTTCAATCCCCTTAAACAATGGATGTTCAGGCACTGATTTGACGGTATTCCATCCCATGTGAGGAAGCGGCAAATGCCCCGTTTCCATCCGTTTTACTTCACCCTCACACAAACCCAAGCACTCAACCTGTTGGTCTGCCTTTTGGCCCTTCTCTTGTGATGATTTGCCAAGTAACTGCATACCAAGACAAATACCTAATAGCGGTTTTTCTACTTGCTTAACCAAGCTGATCAAATCACGCTCTTGCAAGTTTTTCATCGCTTCACTGGCCGTACCGACACCGGGAAGAAATAGCTTGTCAGCACTCAGAACCACTTGGGGATCTTTCGATATTTCCACCGCAAAACCCAAGCGTTCAATGGCGAATTTTACCGAAGAAACATTGGCACAGCCGGTATCGATAATGACGACTTTCTGCTCGCTCATGACCACTCCTTACAATACGCCTTTGCTGCTTGGCAACTCGTTACCTTCCACTTTAATTGCTTGGCGTAACGTACGGCCAAACGCTTTAAATAAGCTTTCGATAATGTGGTGATCGTTATCACCCGTCGATGATAGGTGCAAAGTACACGCTAACGTATCCGTCAATGAGCGGAAGAAGTGCACCACCATTTCAGTCGATAAATCACCAACTTGTTCGCGGCTAAACTTGGCATCAAATTTAAGGTACGGGCGGCCTGAAAGGTCCAAAGCACACTGGGCCAAACATTCATCCATCGGCAAGCTAAAACCAAAGCGGCCAATGCCGCGCTTGTCACCAAGGGCATCTTTTAGCGCTTGGCCAAGAGCCAAAGCGGTATCTTCAATGGTATGGTGATCATCAATGTGGAGATCCCCTTCCACGGTACACTTCATTTGGAAACCGCCATGCGTCGCTATTTGATCGAGCATGTGATCAAAGAAGCCCAACCCCGTCGATATCTCATTGCCGCCCTGTTCATCCAAATTAACAAACACTTTGATGTCGGTTTCTTTGGTGGTGCGAATCACTTCCGCCACACGCGCCTTAACGGTGAGATCTTTGAGAATTTGCGGCCAATTCATAGTTTGCGGGTGGTATTGGATACCTTGAATTGCCATGTTTTCAGCTAACTGAAGATCTGTTTGACGATCACCGATCACAACCGAGTGTTGGAAGTCGACTTTACCGTTTTGCAGGTACTCTTTTACCATACCAAGCTTAGGTTTACGGCAAGAGCAATTTTGCTCTTCAAAGTGCGGACAAATCAATACATCATCAAACTTGACGCCTTGCGATGCGAAAATCTCCATCATCATGTCATGCGGTGCGTCAAAATCGGCCTGTGGATAGCTATCCGTCCCCAAACCATCTTGATTGGTCACCATCACTAAGCGGTAACCAGCATCTTGCAACGCTAACAAGCTTGGGATGACATACGGCTCCAGCTTTAACTTATCTAAACGGTCAACCTGAAAATCAACCGGCGGCTCAACAATTAAGGTGCCATCACGGTCAATAAAGAGTATTTTTTGCTGCTTGCTCACTCGAACATCCTTATTTCTATTTTTACCCTCTTAATTAAACAAAAGGGTTTTCATTATTATTGCTATGCAAACTCTTAACGTTTTAGGGGGATTAAGCGTAAAAGTTGCGGATAAAGCCAACCGTTTTTTCACACTCATCACGGTTGCCAACACTGATGCGAACACAATTTTCTATCGGTGAATTACGCAAAATAATGCCGGTATCCCATGCCGCTTTAAACAGAGCATCACCATCACTAAACTTAACTAATAAGTAGTTGCCCCAACCTTCAAACACTTCGACGCCGGCAATCATTGATAGACCCACTTGTAAGTAAGCACGGTTGGCATTGAGATCGAGCATTTGGTATTTAGCGCGTGCAAGGCCCGCTTCAGAGAGCGCTTGAATGGCAATATCAGCAACCGGCACTGGTACTGGGTAAGGCGCGATCACTTTGAGCAAGACATTGATGATCTCTTCGTTTGCCAAAGTAAATCCACAACGCAACCCGGCAAGAGCAAACGCTTTAGATAAGGTGCGCAAAATCGCCAAGTTAGGATATTGTTCCAGCAAATCAACCGTCGACGCTTCAGGGCAAAAATCGATATACGCTTCGTCCATAACGACAATAGCGCGATCCTTGGTCATTTCTAATAGTGAGACAATATCTTCACGCTTGACCAAGTTACCCGTTGGGTTATTTGGGCTACAAACAAACACCAACTTAACCTTCTCTAGGTTTTGCTCGATAGCCGCTAAATCCAATTGCCATTCTGCGGTCAGTGGCACCACATTACGCGCAACGCCCATGGTTTCAGCACTAATGCCGTACATTCCATAAGTCGGCGGGCAAAATAGAATGGCATCTTCATTTGGCTCACAAAAAGCGCGAATGAGCAGCTCAATACCTTCGTCAGCACCACGAGAAGTGAGCGTTTGCTCTGGCTTCACGCCCGCATAAGAAGCGTAAGCCTCAATCAACTCTTTCGGCTGACATTCGCTGTAACGGTTAAGACGAGCAAAATCGGTCTTATATTCATTATTAAATGGCGATTCATTTGCGTTAAGCCATACATCACCGCAACCACCAATACGGCGCGCTGATAAATATGGCGTTAGCTGTTGGACCTGCTTACGCGCTAACTTTTCCATTATGCTTCTCCTCGTTGAAGCAATTTTTCAACACGAATAGTCACCGCACGTTTATGTGCATCGAGACCTTCTGCCTCTGCCATTGTCACCACAGTTGGTGCCAATGCTTTTAAACCTTCCGCCGACAACTCTTGCACCGTCATACGTTTAGAAAAATCGGCTAAGCCAAGGCTTGAGTAAGTGCGAGTGTAACCATAGGTTGGTAACACGTGATTGGTCCCTGAAGCATAATCACCCGCAGATTCTGGCGACCAATCTCCTAAGAAGATTGAACCGGCGTTATCAAGTAACGGCAGCAATTCACGTGGATTTTTGGTCTGCACAATCAAGTGCTCTGGGCCATAGAAGTTTGAAATCGACACTGCTTGCGTCAAGGATTCCGAAATAATAATCAAACTAGAGGCAAGTGCTTTTTCGGCAATATCCGCACGCGATAATTCTTTTAGCTGGCGCAGTACTGCATCTGCCACTTGATCGGCAATGACAGGAGAAGGAGTGACAAGAACCACTTGGGAGTCAGGACCATGCTCCGCTTGGCTAAGCAAATCTGAGGCGATGAACTCTGGATCAGCGGTTTCATCTGCAATAACGAGCACTTCAGAAGGGCCGGCGGGCATATCAATTGCCGCCCCGCGAAAATCATTGCTCACTTGACGCTTAGCCTCGGTCACATAAGCATTGCCCGGGCCAAAAATCTTATCGACTTTGCTGACCGACTCTGTTCCATAAGCCATCGCCGCTATCGCCTGGCCACCCCCAACGTTATACACCTCGTCGATGTTACATAGCTTAGCGACGTAAAGGATTTCATCAGCAATCGGCGGTGGTGAACACAGCACAACCTTCTGACAACCGGCAATTTGTGAAGGAACACCGAGCATCAATACTGTAGATGGTAGTGGTGCACTACCGCCAGGAATATACAGCCCCACATTTTGGATCGGGCGTGTCACCTGCTCGCACATCACTCCCGGTTGTGTTTCGACTTTGATCGGCTGCGGCTTCTGTGCTTTATGAAACTTGGCAATATTGCTATACGCTTGTTCAAGTGCTTGTTTCATCGTGTCGGTTAGGCGCGCTGATGCTTGATCGATTTCTTGTTGAGAAACGCGAATCGAGCTTGGCGTTACGCGATCAAATTTTTCTGTCAGTTCAAGCACTGCAGCATCGCCCTGTTGGCGAACTTGCGCGATCACTTGCGACACTGCCGCTGTGATATTTGCCCCTTCTGCAATCGCTGGACGCTCTAACACCGCATCTTGCTGTGTTTCGCTTAGAGACTGCCATACCACTGTTCTCATTGGCTTACTCCATCATTTTTTCGATTGGAAGGACTAGAATTGAACTTGCACCTAATTCTTTAAGCTGTTCCATGGTTTCCCAGAAAAGGTTTTCGGTACTCACAAGGTGAACCGCAACTTTTTGTTTATCAGCAGAAAGAGGCAACACCGTTGGATCTTCCGCCCCCGGTAGCAAGGCTTTCACTTGCTCTAAACGATCTACAGGCGCGTGTAACATGATGTATTTTGATTCTTTTGCTTGTTGTACACCTTGCATACGAGTCAGCAGCTTGTCGATTAACGCCTGTTTGTCAGCGGCAAATTCACCAGTGCGTTGAATCAGAGTCGCTTTAGAGCGGAAAATGACTTCTGCTTCTTTCAAGCCATTGGCTTCAAGTGTTGCACCCGTTGACACAAGGTCAGCGATTGCATCGGCTAAACCCGCACGAGGTGCAACTTCGACCGAACCAGTCAGCATACAAGTAGAGAATGGGATACCTTGCTCATCCATATAGGCTTTCAATAGGTGTGGATACGTGGTTGCGATACGTTTACCCGCCAAATCTTGTGGCCCTTGGTATTCTTGATCTTTGTTAATCGCAATAGAGAGACGGCAACCACCAAAGTCTAAACGGCGTAACTGTAGAAACTCATTTGGCTCACCGAGCGCTTTGCGATCTAAGCGAACTTCCTCTAGTTCGTTCTCGCCAATAAAGCCCAAATCAACCACACCATCCATAATCAAACCAGGAATGTCGTCGTCACGAACCAGTAACAAATCAATTGGCATATTTTGCGAATGAACCACTAGGCGCTCACCCATGATTGTGAATTTTACGCCGCACTGTTTCAGCAGTTGCTGACACTCTTTACTTAGGCGACCTTTCTTTTGAATTGCGATTCTTAGGCGTTGTGTTTGCATTGCGATATCCCTGTGCAAATTTCTGATAATTCTTAGTTTTCAAGCCATTAAAATTGAAAAACCCTCGGAAGATGTGAGTCTCCCGAGGGTTAATTCTAAAAATCTTTGATTTAGCCTCCGGGAGTTTCCTGTCCCCCGGGTATGCGTTCATCTCCCGAAAGACTACATTGGGTGATGGTGATGATGAATATTCATTACTAATTTACGCATACTTATAAGCTCTTCAATTCCGCTTGGTTGATTACCACACTAACCAAGCCATTAACTTTTTTCAACCTTTAATTTAAGTTTTTTTAAACGCACTACACACACTTATTCGATCGACTGCCTTAACTGAGTTAGCTTAAAACAAAAAAGAGGACCTAAGCCCTCTTCATCAAACAAAGTCACCCAACTGTGGTGGTTACTGTGTCGTCATTTTTGATTTTGACAGTATATTCAATACAAAACACACCGCCACAAATGCAGCACTACACGCGGTTAGAGACAACATTAGTGATTCTGTCATACCCAGCACAATAAAGCCGATACATGAAATCAGCGCCACCGATAGTGCATAGGGTAGCTGCGTCGTTACGTGGTCAATATGGCAACAACGAGCACCGGTTGAAGACAGGATGGTCGTATCTGAGATTGGTGAACAGTGATCACCGAATACTGAACCGGCTAGTACCGCACTAAGCATTGGTAGCATAAGCGTAATGTCGGTATTCCCCGCCATATCGCCGGCAATTGGCAACATAATACCAAACGTGCCCCATGAACTGCCGGTTGCAAAAGCCATCACACCAGACAATAGGAATAGGATTACTGGCAACCAGTGAGGATTCACATTACCTTGCGCCATCGTCGAAAGGTAGCTACCTGTTTGCATATCACCAATCACAGTGCCAATTGACCAAGCAAAGATCAGAATTAAGATCGCGCCAAACATCGATTTTGCACCAATGACTAAAGTACGCGTCACTTCAATCGCTGGAATACGCTGACGAATGACCGTAATCAAGGCAACAATTAGACCAACTGAACCGCCGTAGATAAGTGAAATGCCGACATTGGTATTTTCAAATGCGCCTAATAGTGCAAATGGCTTACCACTTTCTGCCAAGACTTGACCACCGGTGTACAACATAGAAGCAACGGTCGCAACAATCAGCAATACAATCGGTAGGATCAAATCAGACACTCGACCTTTGTCGCTTTCACGAATATCAAGTTCTTCATCTAACGAACGCGCTTCTTCAAGCTCATCCATTTGGTTTTCATCATCAAAACCACGCCCTTGTGAAGCTGAGATCTCGTGCTCGCGCATCTTACCAACCGATAAGCCAAACCACGCTACGGCAAATACCATTAACAACGCAAAGATAGCGTAAAAGTTCATTGGTACTAAGCGCATGTACGCGCCTAAAGCAGAATATTCCGTAATGCCGTGCGAGACCAAAATACCACTAATAATGGTCATGATGTATGCACCCCAGCTAGAAGCGGGCATCACAACACACATTGGCGCAGCAGTTGAATCAAGAATATAAGCAAGTTTCGCGCGTGATACATAGAAGCGATCAGTCACAGGACGAGAAATCGCACCCACTGCAAGGCTATTAAAGTAATCATCAATGAAGATGAAAATACCTAAAAATGCCGCTAATAGTTTCGCACCGCGTTTACTTTTAATGCGTGATTGAGCCCAGTCAGCAAACGCGCGTGTACCACCAGACAATGTCAGCAGGGCTGTCATCATGCCAAGCAGTAATAGGAAGCCAATAATGCTCATGTTGCCAGCATTCAAAGAGCCATCTTCAACAAAAACACCGAATACGGTATTTTTCACATAGCTAGTCGCACCACCAAGTGAGTAATCTGCAAGTAAAATAGCGCCTAAAACAATACCCGCACCCAAAGAAAGCAGTACGCGACGAGTAATAATAGCCAAGCTAAGAGCGACTACCGGAGGAAGCAATGATAAA
Source organism: Vibrio scophthalmi (assembly GCF_040869025.1). Lineage (NCBI taxonomy): Bacteria > Pseudomonadati > Pseudomonadota > Gammaproteobacteria > Vibrionales > Vibrionaceae > Vibrio > Vibrio scophthalmi. Next base: position 259,523 of record NZ_CP134271.1, read on the forward strand.
GGGGATGTAGCAAAATCGATTAAATTCATGATCTTCAAAAACCAGTAATAATTGGTTAGAGATCTACTGCAGACGCATAAACTACATAGATAGCCTATACATTTAAAAATTAGCGATAGGAAAGTGAATACTTATCCCAAGCCTACAGTAGCGCTCCATAGTTATACAAATAATAGACTATGGCAGTGTTGTCCCTATTCGAGTACAACCCCAGCGAGAGATGTTGATGTATCAGCTCACTTCGGCGGATAAGACCTTTTACGTTTGCTCATTGGCATCACCCCAACAAACGCGACTCATTCATTCCGCTCCTCTACCGCACTATCCAAAGACAATGCTAAATTAAACAATGTTTAACATAGCTTTAACTAAGATAACGCATCAGGTGACGACCATTGTACTTATCTTAAACATCATTTCAATACATCGACCTAAACTTTTATTGCTCTTTTTTAATTACTCCAATCCTTTTCAAGCGGGGCCTTTATATGCAACTAGACCAGAGAGACCGCTCAGTAAAAAACGCATATATTTCATACCGCAGTGTAAAGAGACCGTTAATAACCACTTATATCGACACACTGAATTTATAAAACACCTGCAATCATCATGACAAATAATTTTTCTTTCTGACTAGCATATATGAAACCACGCACTAAACTTAAAGTCGTTACTTCTATCTAAATTGAAGTATGAGGTAAACAATAGAATGTGAAGTGAGCTTAAAACTTACTTTCAAGAAAATCGTTCGTATTATTTTTTATTTAATTTTATATAATTGAATTGTAATATCCACATTACCGGATTAATATCCATTTATCGCTTACTATATTGGTGCAATTTATGTCGGAATTAACAAAAACACTTTTAAACATTCGTAGCCTACGTGCTTTTTCTCGTGAACTAACTCTAGAGCAACTAGAAGAAGCACTAGAAAAATTATCGCTTGTTGTTTCTGAGCGTAAAGAAGCTGACGAAGCTGAATTAGCAGAACGCGCTGAGCAAGAAGCAAAGCTTGCTGCTATTGCTGAACAAATCGCAAAAGACGGTATTGATGTAGAAGCACTAATTAGTGCACTTGCTGGTGAAACTAAAACAAAAACTAAAGCAAAACGTGCACCACGCCCTGCAAAATACAAATATGAAGATGCTAACGGCGACGAAAAAACTTGGACAGGCCAAGGTCGTACTCCATCAGCAATCCAAGCTCTACTAGATTCAGGCCGTAAGCTTGAAGAGTTTTTAATCTAGTTTAACGATAGATTAAAATGAGATTTAAAAAAGGCTCCTTATTAGGAGCCTTTTTTTCATCAATTAAAATAATACCCGCTTAATAGCAGGTATTATTTGAACAACTATCTTTCCCAGTATGCTTCTTCCAAGCTATCTTCGCGTTCCGGTAGACCACGAGATAAACGAGGGGAATGTTGCACTAATACTTCATAGCTTGCTCGATTAGAGTATTTGCACACTTGTGAGAATGACGAATACGTTAAGAAAGCGTGAGCATGCTTACTTGAGTTCGGCACGTTTTCTCTATGGTACTTATTTGCTGCCATATCATGCAATAAAGCCGATAACGCAGCATCACCAGCGCCATTAGTATTCTTAATTTTTTCTGGGCCACCCATATAAGGTGATATATGTGAATAGACTTTAATCGGTTCTTCACACAATGCTTTCACTGCCGGACGGCTGAATTCATATTGGTTAAATTCCGCAATACAACCCGGTAATAACGGTAATGAAGTTTCGCGTTTAGCGCCCTCTTCCGTATAACCTGCCATGTAAAGACCTACAGGGCCTGCAGTACAAAGTACAAGATCAACCCAATCTAACGCTTTATCTGAAGCCGCTAGTGGATCAACTTCACCTGTTAAAGCTTCTGCTTCATCTTCATTCATCGCCACAACAGAAACATGGTCGCGTAAAAAGTCTTGCCAGAATTTAGGGTCGTCTTGAATAACGAACTTAGTACCAAGTGTTAATACCACTGGTACATCATATTTCTTCGCATATTCGATAGCACGCATGGTTGCTTCAGGCATAGGGTCGCCTGGCTTACAACGCACTAAATAAGCAGTAAGTACTAAGGCTGATGCATTTTTGAAAATCTTTTCAGGAATGCTATCAGGGCGAAGTTGGTTCATTTGACCTTCGCTAATCGCAAAAGTACGTTCGCCATCTTCGGTAATCAATGCAAAACAACGGCCAATCGCACCTTCAACACCTTGTAGGTAATTAAGATCCATTCGGCTCGATGTATTACACAAATAACGGTAGCCGTAGCTGCCAATTTTAATATCTTGGCTCATAACACCCAGTAATGTTGAGCGGTCATCTGCCAACACTGAGTAGTTATGAAGTGTATTACCAATGGTACCACCCGCATATTCGTTAGTAATAAGCGCTTGGTCTTTCAATTCGTTATATAACGCTTCTGCCGTTTGGTCATCAATAACCAATGAGTGTCCCTTACTCAGTCCGTATTTTTCGATCAGCTCCGAACCGACTTTCGCTTCAATGTCCACTAACGTCTGATCGATACCAATAATATGGGTACGAGACATCTTCTTGCTCTCTTGCGCTTGGCTTACCAATGGGTCGCGAGCATGGACGGGAAAATAGTGCTTCGATTTACGTTGACCAGGAAATTTCATAACTATGATTCTGATTAAGGGATGACAGGAGCGCGGATTCTACCGCGCTGTGGATAGCGCGGCAATAACTGGGATTATAGCAAACGTTTGCCCTATTCACCTTCCATAAAGTAGAGGTCTGGCAGGCTATCTAAATGCTCAGAATAACGCTTCAAATTAAATTCTCCGCCATTTTTCATCACATCAAAAATTTCAATCGAAACCGCACAAGCCATCATCGCAACGGCATCATCACGACTGGTACCACTCATACGCAAGCGCATTAGAGTCTCTGTCACTTTTACTGGATTACGATCTTCAAGCTGATTCTCAATCACTTCAATCAAATCGGCTTCTTCTAATACTTGGTTTTCATCTGTCACTTGGTTGTACCTTCAACTTACCACTTGAATTTTCGCCACTATGCCATATATAGAAGACTTATACCCAAATTACTTGAACATTTAACCGATGGCACGAGTGCCCCTCGAAAGGCCAGCGACATCCGACAGCGAGCACAACAAGACAAGGCCCATACCACGGTAACATCAAGTAAAACGGCTATATCATTAATCGTTAATGCAGACTCTTTAAGCAAAGTGGTTAAAATCCCTTAAATTCGAAGTGTGATTTCGATCTCGGATCTGTCACCGTGAAATGCTTTCTGTTAGAATCTGCCTCCAGTAAATTTTTGTGGTGTTAAGCAATGTCTGAGAACTGTACTGACAACAGTCAAAAGAAAGTCATCGTTGGTATGTCTGGCGGTGTTGATTCATCGGTTTCCGCGTATCTTCTAAAAGAACAAGGCTATCAAGTCGAAGGTCTTTTCATGAAGAACTGGGAAGAAGACGACAACGAAGAATACTGTACCGCGGCCCAAGATCTGGCCGACGCGCAGGAAGTTTGTGACAAGCTTGGCATCCATCTGCACAAAATTAACTTTGCCGCAGAATATTGGGACAACGTGTTTGAGTACTTCCTGGAAGAATACAAAGCAGGTCGCACCCCAAACCCGGATATTCTTTGTAATAAAGAAATCAAGTTTAAAGCGTTCTTAGAGTACGCTGACGAAGTGCTCGATGCCGATTACATCGCCATGGGTCACTATGTTGATCGCTCTTTCCCACAAAACGGTGAAAAACCGCAAATGCTACGTGGTAAAGACAGCAACAAAGACCAAAGCTACTTTTTGTACACGCTAAGTCACGAACAAGTTGGCCGTAGTCTATTCCCTGTTGGTCAGATTGAAAAACCTGAAGTTCGCCGTATTGCGGAAGAACAAGGCCTGATCACCGCGAAGAAGAAAGACTCCACCGGCATCTGTTTTATTGGTGAGCGTAAGTTTACTGACTTCCTTGGTCGTTACCTACCGGCGCAACCGGGTAAAATCGAAACACCTGAAGGTCAAGTAATCGGCGAACACCAAGGTTTGATGTACCACACATTAGGTCAACGCAAAGGCTTACATATTGGTGGCCAAAAAGGCGGCGGCGGTAACGAAGAACCTTGGTACGTAGCAGAAAAAGATCTAAAACGTAACGTTCTTATTGCAGTGCAAGGTGCCGACCACCCACTTTTGAAATCTAATGGGTTGGTTGCATCACAATTACACTGGGTAGATCGCACCCCGATTAAAGAACCGTTAAAATGCACAGTGAAAACACGTTATCGTCAAACTGACATCGCGTGCACTATCATTCCGGTCGATGATGAAACCATCAAAGTGATCTTTGACGAACCACAAGTCGCGGTAACCCCTGGGCAATCCGCTGTATTCTACCAAGGTGATGTTTGTCTTGGTGGTGGTATCATCGAACAACGCATTTAATTGACGTATAACTAGGAGTAACTCTACGTGGCGAATACTCTTTATGACCGTACCATCGCATTTGCTGGTATCTGCCAAGCAGTCGCTTTAGTTCAGCAAGCAGCAAAAAACGGCCATTGTGACTCAGACGCGTTTGAAACTTCACTAAAGGCGATACTAAACACTAACCCAAGCAATACCGTGAGCGTATTCGGCCGCGAGGCCGATTTGAAACTTGGCTTAGAGTGTCTAGTAAAAGGCATTGACAGCACTCCTGCTGGCAGTGAAATTACGCGTTATATCATTAGTTTAATGGCGCTTGAGCGCAAACTAAGTAGCCGTAATGATGCCATGTCTCAACTTGGTGACCGCATCAAAATGCTTGAAAGACAAGCTGACCATTATTCGTTGACTGACGAACAAATGATGAGCAACTTAGCGAGCGTTTACCTTGATGTCGTTAGCCCTGTCGGCCCTCGTATTCAAGTGACAGGCACACCATCTGTACTGCAACAGTCGAGCAATCAAAATAAAGTACGCGCCTTGTTACTTTCTGGTATTCGTTGTGCGGTATTGTGGCGTCAAGTCGGCGGAAAACGCCGCCACTTAATTTTTGGTCGCAAGAAAATGATTGAGCAGGCGCAGATTCTACTCGCTCGCATGTAAATAAAATTAAATAAGAGCTCGCATCAATTGCGAGCTTATTTTTTTAAATCAGACAACCCTTGCGCAAACGTTTGCGCAATGTTCGTGACAATTGCCACAGTTATTGGTATAAAGCACACGAATTTTAGAAACCCAATTCAGGAGAAAATCATGGAATTGTCAGCATTGACAGCTGTTTCACCAGTAGACGGTCGTTACGGAAGCAAGACGATTGCGTTACGCGAAATTTTCAGTGAATACGGTCTATTGAAGTACCGTACTATCGTTGAAATCCGCTGGTTACAAAAGCTTGCTGCTACCGCTGAAATTGCGGAAGTTCCAGCATTTAGCGCGGAAGCAAATCAATTCCTAGATAACCTTGCAGAAAACTTTTCTGAAGCAGACGCACTACGCATCAAAGAGATCGAACGTACCACAAACCACGATGTTAAAGCGGTTGAGTACTTCCTTAAGGAAAAAGTCGCTGGTATTCCTGAACTACACGCAGTAAACGAATTCATTCACTTTGCTTGTACTTCTGAAGACATCAACAACACCTCTCACGCTCTTATGCTTAAAGAAGCACGTGAAACCGTGATTCTTCCAGAAATCCGCAACCTAATTGACGCTATCAGCAAGCTTGCTGCTGAGTACCGTGATATTCCTTTCCTATCACGTACCCACGGCCAACCAGCATCTCCTTCTACCATGGGTAAAGAGATGGCGAACGTTGCTTACCGTATGGAACGTCAATACAAGCAAATCGAGAATGTTGAAATTCTAGCGAAAACCAACGGCGCAGTGGGTAACTACAACGCTCACCTTTCGGCTTACCCAGAACTAGATTGGCACAAATTCAGTGAAGAGTTCATCACTGAATCACTCGGCGTTACTTGGAACCCATACACTACGCAAATCGAACCTCACGATTACATCGCTGAGCTATTTGATGCAGTAGCACGTTTCAACACCATCCTAATCGACTTTGATCGTGATGTTTGGGGTTACATTGCACTGGGTCACTTTAAGCAAAAAACCATTGCTGGCGAAATTGGTTCTTCAACCATGCCGCACAAAGTAAACCCAATCGATTTTGAAAACTCAGAAGGCAACCTTGGTCTAGCGAACGCAGTATTTGGCCACCTAGCACAAAAACTGCCTGTTTCTCGCTGGCAGCGTGACCTAACCGACTCAACCGTTCTACGTAACCTAGGTGTAGGTGTTGGCTACGCAATCATTGCTTACACTTCAACCCTAAAAGGCATCAGCAAGCTTGAAGTAAACCGTGAAGCGCTACTTGCTGAGCTTGACCGTAACTGGGAAGTATTGGCTGAGCCAGTACAAACCGTTATGCGTCGTTACGGCATTGAAAAGCCATATGAGAAGCTAAAAGAGCTTACTCGTGGTAAGCGTGTTGATGGTGAAGCGATGCGTAACTTTATTGACGGTCTTGAGCTTCCTGAGCACGAGAAAGCGCGTCTTAAAGAGATGACACCAGCGAACTACATCGGTCAAGCAATCGAACTAACTGACAAGCTGTAATCGCCATTAGAATACCGCAAAAGGGTTGCCCTAGTCTTCTAGGGCAACCCTTTTTGTTTCTCTATGCGTTTATTGTTTTTGAAAGAAGATCGTCACCTGTCCGACTTCTAAGCCGAATTTACTGATTTTGGTAATATTAAACAGGTGCTTGTCATCTTGACGGTAGAGCCAATCGTCCATTGAAACTTGAGTGGTTCCCTCTCCCCAAGGCAATTGCAGATCATATTGCCAGTGCATCACATGCCCCAACTCAGCCCCTTTTGCTACCCCAACTACATCGTTGGCCGTGCCTTGATAGCGTCCATCAGATTGGCGCTCAATAACCCAAATTCGTTGTTGCTGCTCTCCATCGTCAAACACAAAATCCTCGACCAAAGTCAAACGATCGCCCTCAACGCTCCCAACTATCACCACCTCAAAACGGCGAGTTTGCTTATCGCTGAAGTCTTGTACCATCCCCCATGCGGTCGTTTCGCCACTAAAATACTCAAACAGATTAAAGGTCGGGGTCGACGTCTCTGAACGGTATTCCCTGAGCTGAGTATTACAACCTAGCAGCATCCCAATGAAAATAATGATAAGCGCGAATTTTGTCTTCATTTTGTTTGCCCTATTAGATTCCTTCGCAGGTCTGCATACTCCGTTTTAGGCGATAACCAAATCGCTAAAAAAGCATCGTTAAGCTGCTCATCATCAATCGTTCCCAACGCTTGGGTTGACTTCGCATTTGGAGAAAACTCAAAGTAACCACGCTCTCCATCTGTGATGTAGGTTAACCTCTCTCCCTGCTTCACACTGGGAAAAATAGAGGTCAACTCCTCTATCCATTGCTTCGCTTGTACGCGGTTGTAGCCTTGCTTTATCCACTGCTCATAGGTGGCATCCAACAGCTGTTCCTGACTGATACTGCGCTGATATTCAATGCTTAATGCTAAGGGATGTGGGCTCAGATCTTGAGTTACCTGATAGCGCCCAGTCGGGCTCAACAATGTGGAGTTATAAACATCAAAAAAAAGCACGCTTAGCTCAGCGCGACCAACCGTAGGCCACTGTTGCCAAGCACAGGACTTGCACTGATCTTTTTCGGCGACATTAACAGCAAATGCGTTGATGCTTATTAACGCTAAAGCCGCAGCAATCAAATACCGGACCAGTAATAATCGACTAACCCATCCTTGCTTCTTCATCTTGCAAACTCCTGATACACAACGCCGTAATTGCAGCCCAAACAAAAAATAACCAAGTAAAGGTAAACGGTATTGAGTAGCCCAATTGAACCGCGCCGAGCTTGTAACCAGCCAAGTAGCTTAAACTGCCAGCTAGGCCCCCAATAAGTGATACGAGCGCAAGTGGATAACGGCTCACAACAGGCACCAGAAACTGCGCATACCACATAAACATTGCCCAAAGTACGATTAACCACAGAGGCAGAAAACGGGTATCAAATATCAATATCCCCAAGTGTAAATTGACCATATCGATGCCAATACCAATACCAGTTAACAGCAACCATTTTTGCCAAACTATTACCCTCAATCTCACACTCAGGCCCAAGGTAATCAGTAAGCAAGCCAACGTCAGCCATTGCCATTGTTCACTGCCAACGACGGCCACAAACCAAATAACTTGAAACCAAGTAGAAGCAATCAATAACCTCTTAAACTGGCTCATCAGTTTTGCCTATGGTCTTTGAAAGGTCATGTGAACCGTGCTAATGGTTTTGGCTCGAAAACCGCCTTCGCAATAGCAGAAGTAATAGTTCCACATACGAATAAAGCGCTGATCAAAACCGAGCTCTGTCACCGTATCGAGATTACGATTAAATCTGTCATGCCAATGGCGCAGTGTTTTTCCATATTCCTCACCAATGTCGAAGAGATCTCTCATCACTAAATCACTATTTTGCGTCGCAGCTCCAGTCAGTGCGGTAATAGAAGGCAAAAAACCGCCGGGAAAGATATATTTCTGTATAAAATCAACATTGTTGCTGTAACTTTTATAACGTTGATCCGCGATAGTAATCGCTTGAATAGCCATTAACCCTTGTGGTTTCAGTAAGGTTTGGCACTTGTGAAGATAAGAAGAAAGATACTCCTTACCGACCGCTTCAATCATTTCAATCGAAACTAATTTGTCGTATTGACCTTCCAGCAAGCGGTAGTCTTTTTTAAGTAACGTAATTTGTTGGGTTAAACCAAACTGTTCAATCTTATTTTTGGTGTAATCAAACTGGGCGTCAGAAATAGTGGTTGTGGTGACTTTACAGCCATAATTTAGCGCCATGTATATCGCCATAGCTCCCCAACCGGTACCTATTTCAACCACATGATCGGTTGGTTTCAGTTGTAATTGTTGGCACAAGCGTTCCATTTTATTAATTTGCGCTTGGGCTAAAGAGTCTTGATTCGATTCGAATATCGCTGACGAATAAAGCATATTCTCATCAAGAAAAGTCTCATAGAGCTCATTACTCAAGTCATAATGCGCAGAGATATTCTTTTGCGAGTTTTCGACCGTATTGCGATTCAACCAGTGACTAAATTTATTTAACATCGTCGAGAGAAAGCTGCTGCGGCTTTCAATACTATCCAGTGCGGATAAATTTAATGCCATTAATTCCATTAACGCGGTCAAATCAGGAGACTCCCACCAGTCATCCATATACGCTTCTGCGGCTGCAATACTGCCGCCTTTCAACAGGCGACTATAAAATGCCGGATTTTTCACCGTAATCATCGCCGCTGGTTGGTTAGGCCTATGTTGGCCAAAACGTTCGCGATGCACCACTTTACCCGGCTCAAATTCTTCGGTGATATTCAAAGTGCCTATCGACAATTTACACAAACAATTAAATGCCACGCTACGTGCGGTTTTATCTAATGTACTGAGTTGCTTAGGAAGTGTCAGTGTTTGAGTAGCCATATTCCTATGCTCCTTGCTTATCGTTACTGTTATTTGGGCAGCTATTGGTACTGTCATATTTTTGATGCTTAGGCATCGATTTATTTGCCGCAGTTAACTTGGTATGGGTGTAAATAGGTGCGCCTTTTATCCACAACTTGAAGGCGTGCCAATAAATTCCGACGACGACTTTTACTGCCATCACAGGCGTTGCGATCAAGTGACGTATGAGATTATTTGAACGCAACGGCGTTTTTTTCATCACCATCGTCGCTTCAAACTCTTTGCTTTCTCGGTGACATTCGAGATGAACATTGAGCGATCTATCTAACGGCTTAATACGCCATCGGTAGGTTTGTTCGATTGGATTAAATGGCGAAACATGGAATGCTTTCTGATGCTCAAAACATCCAGATTCTGTCGCAGGAATAGCGTAGTAGTGGCGTTCATTCCACGGTGTATTGCTCACTTCTGCCAACAAATAACGCCATTCGCCTTGTCGGTCATAAACGTAATAGAAGTTCACCGGGCTGAAGTAGATACCCAAGTAACGCAAATGAATAACCGCTTCAACCTTGCCTTGCAACCGCTCCCCTGTTAACTCTTCGACCTTATCAAATACCGCTTGTTTTAAGTCGCCTTCTCCGAGGTAATCCGCTCGACGAAACCTCGCCCAATGCCACCAGCGTTGGCCTATTCCCCACACCTTTGTGAATACGCTATCCAGTTCATCGAGATCCAGACACGGCATAAACATCGGGTAGTTCAGCTCATGCTGAATTGGCTCACGCCGCTTGTGCCTCACCATGCCGACCAATAAAGAACTGTTCATATCAAGCCGCCCCTTGCTGTAAGCGAGGCGCTACCTTTATCTCAGCTTGAGACTCAATCGCTTTAACTACATCTAGCGCACTGCGCACGCCATCCTCATGGAAACCGTTGTACCAATAAGCACCACAGAACCAACTACTCATCTCGCCATTAATACTGTCTCGTTTGGATTGAGCCATCATTGACTCACGACTGAATACCGGATGGCTGTAATTAAAAGTGCGCAATATTTTGCTCGGATCGATTTGGCTATCACTGTTTAAGGAAACACAAAACGTCTCTTTGCTCTCGATATGCTGCAAAATATTCATATTGTAGGTCAGCGTCGGCGGTACACTCTGCTCAACATCGGAGCCTGTTAGGCGATAATTCCAAGCCGCCCAGGCAGCTTGTCGCTTAGGGAGTAAGCTGGTATCGGTGTGTAACGTCACCTGATTGTTTTGATACGCAAGGTTGGAGAGAACGTCTTGCTCCTCAGAAGTCGCATCATTTAACATTGCGAGTGCTTGGTCACTATGGCAAGCAAAGATAATTTGGTCAAAATGCTCCACCTCACCATTCACCATCACCTGTACCCCGCTCACATCACGCCAGACTGATTCAATCGGTGATGACAGGCGAATACGCTCAGCAAACCCTTTAGTGACAGCCGGTATATACGCCCTTGAACCGCCATCAATGACATACCACTGCGGACGGTTAACCACATCAAGCAAGCCGTGGTTAAGAAAAAATCGGGCAAAGAAATCCAGAGGAAAGGCTCGCATATCTGCCAAGGTGGATGACCATATCGCCGCCCCCATGGGCAAAATATAATTGTCACTGAAATAATCGTTAAATTGGTACTGACGTAAAAAGTCACCGAGAGTTTGCTCCCCATGACTTTGGTGAGGTTCAAGCGCTGCAACGTGATTTTTGACTAAACGGTTAAAACGCAAAATATCGAAAATAAATTTATAAAATCCAGGTTTGAACCAATTGCGCTTTTGAGCAAATAACGTCGTAAGAGTATGGCCGTTGTACTCCAGCCCGTTCGCTTGGTTAGAAACACTAAAACTCATTTCCGTCGCAACGCCTTTCACCCCTACCTCATCCATTAAATTAATAAAGTTAGGATAGGTACGATCGTTGTAAACAATGAAGCCTGTATCTACGGCATACTCGATTCCGTTACTGACAACATCGACCGTTGCGGTATGACCACCAATATAGTCATTAGCCTCAAACAGAGTAATATCATGCTGTTGATGCAAATAATAGCCGCAAGTCAATCCTGATATACCGGTGCCAACAATTGCAATTCTCATGATTATCGTTCCTTTATTCTTGGATTAATTTGGCCGTAATTCGGTTTTGCCAGCGATAAGGGAGTAAGCCAAGCAAACGTAGAATCAAGGTGAATCGTGTAGGGAAATAGATATAGCTATCACCGCGCTCAATACCTTTGCGAATCGCTGCCGAGGCTTGGTCGACATCAACCATCATTGGCATATCGAAGGTATTTTTGTCAGTAAGAGGTGTGCGCACAAATCCGGGGTAAACCACAGTAACGTTGACGCCGTCGGGTTTTAGTGTCTGTTGCAATGTTCGGCCGAGATAACTCACCGCCGACTTTGAAGCGCCATAAGCCTCGGCTCTGGGTAATGCCAGCTCACTGGAAATCGAACCAACAATAATCACCTGCGTGCCGCGAACAAAATGCGGTTGCGCTGCTTCTATCGCATACACCAACCCCATGACATTAATTTCAAACACGCGACGAATGATGTCACTGTCCAATTGCCCTTTTTCGATATACTCACAGTCACCGGCATTAAAGATCCAAACATCCGGGATGAGAGGCAGGGTTGAGAGAATTTGCTGCGTTTGCTGTTTGTCTGTCAGGTCAAAACACAAGGCCTCTAACCCGTTATAGTCTCTGCCCAGACTCTCCAGTGCTTGTTGATTTCGGCCACAGGCAATCACTCTATGCCCCGCTTTTAGGTAATCTTGCGCTAATTGATGGCCAATGCCTGAGGTTGCGCCAGTGATAAATACCGTCTTCATTCGCCTAGCCTCTGTTTAATGGTACGGATAACCGAGCCAAGCAGCGGCAAATTCTCATACAGCATCTCACCGAGATCAAAATAGTCACGGTGATAAATAACTTTACCCTCTGCAAACTTAATATGGCTGACACCATTCACATAGATGGTGTTGCCACGATGGAGCTTGGGATGTTCGAGTGCCATCGTCCATGTGATAAATCCAGCCGCTCCCTGCTGTTGTAGATCTTGAATATCAAACTCACAGCGCTGGACATTGCTATACAAGTTTACAAAGTAGCGCTTTAACTCATCCCACCCCTCAAGGCGATGTGCTGCATCTTCAAACACAACATCTTGGTGATAGACGTCATCCAAAAGATACAAGTTCGATTTGTTAAGTTGTTGGTATATTGAACCAACATCGGCAACGTCCATGCTATCCCCTCAACTAACTTGTACAGTAATTTTTAATGTACAATAAACGTAGAACAATAAATTAAGTTGTACAAGATTAATTTTGTATAACTTATTTGACTTACGTAAGCGAAGATAGATGGATCAAAAAAGGCTTGGAGATTATCCAAGCCTTTTGTCGTAAATTGATGAGGTTAACTAAATCGTTACAAACCGTTACGCAGTGCTGCAATACGTTTGTCTAATGGCGGGTGGCTCATTAGCAGTTCAGTCATTGACGCTTTACCATTAATACCAAATGCCATCATTGAGCCTTCAAGTTGAGATTCGTGGCTCATTTTCAAACGCTCTAGTGCAGCGATCATTTTCTCTTTGCCGACCAATTGAGCAGCACCAGCATCGGCATAAAACTCACGATGACGGCTGTACCACATCGTCAAGAAGCTCGCTAAGAAACCAAACACCAGTTCAAGCACCATCGAAACACCGAAGTAAACCATCATGTTGCTACCACCTTCACCTTCTTCATCACTGTTCGATGAAACGATGTTAGCGATAAAGCGCGATAGGAAGATAACAAAGGTATTTACCACACCTTGCATCAAGGTCATCGTCACCATGTCACCGTTCGCAATGTGACTCACTTCGTGTGCAAGAACCGCTTCTGCCTCATCACGAGTCATATTGTGTAGTAGACCAGTAGAAACAGCCACTAGCGAATCATCACGCTTAGCACCTGTCGCAAATGCGTTAATATCACCCGATTCGTAGATCGCGACCGTTGGCATACCAATACCAACTTGTTGAGATTGGCGGCGAACCGTTTCTAGCAACCAATGTTCAGTTTCATTACGTGGGCTCTCAATCACCATGCCGCCAACTGAGCGTAGGGCCATACCCTTTGACATCATCAATGAGATAAATGAACCACCAAAACCAAATACAGCCGCCATGACCAATAGGCCAGATAGACTACCAGGCTGCATCCCCGTAACAGCATAAACAATATTCAGAACAACACTTAAAACCAAGACGACGGCTAAGTTGGTTGCAAGGAATAACATGACTCGTTTCATTACTTTTCTCCGAAACAGAAAGCTTTTTGTTAGTGGCTAACGTGCATAGCATATCGAGTTAAAGATAAATTACACCGCAGCCTTTAGTCTACCATCTGATTCCACTCATCCGGTTAGCATATAGATATAGTCTAATCACTTTAAACACAAGGGCTAGAAGTAAATTGAAACATTTGTTTGCACCTTAAATTAAAAGCTCAACCGCCACAAAACAGATAAACGGCAGAATACGCCCCAAGACGTTAGACTTTGGTCTTATTGTAGACCACGAGAAAAGTGCTAAATTTCTAAAGATACAGTTATTTCGCTTGTATCTATATTTCATGCAACAACGTCAAAGGAATGCAAAATGGTTGAAACAAATAACTATCAAATGGCTATCGATCTTTTGTGCTGTCACCTTGGCATTACTGAAGATGAAGCAAAGCAACAACTAGGCTTAACCACTGATCAACAAATGCAGCAGCGCGTTGCAGAAACGCAATCAGCCCTGTTTGGCATGACCGCTGAGATGTAATACCACCACTGCCATAACCTGGTTGGTGTACACTTATTTGATAAAAAAAGGCTGCCAAATGGCAGCCTTTCTTTTTTCGAACGCTTCTTTTATCAACCGGTATTTCTACGCAAGTAATGGAGAAACATCAATATACTTAGCGAGATCTTTTCTCTTTACTGCGGGTACATATGGGATTTCACCAATTTTTGGCGCACTGATTTTTTGCTCCAGCATTTCAATGATTTCCGCGTAGTTTTCCGTACCTGGGTTAATGCGGTTCGCTACCCAACCGGCTAACTCAAGGCCATCGGCTTTGATTGCATCCAAGGTCAGCAATGCATGACTTAAGCAACCTAATTTAATGCCAACAACTAAAACGACAGGCAACTTCTCTTGCTGAACCCAAGTTGATAGGCAATCCGTATCGGAAACAGGAACGCGCCAACCACCCGCGCCTTCAACCAATACGATGTCTGAGTTTTGCTTGTGTTGAGCAAGCTTCTCACTTAATAGCGCATAATCAATCACGACATTTTCGCGCTTAGCCGCAATATGTGGCGAAGCCGGTAGCTCAAGCGCATAAGGGTTTACATCCGCATAATCAACATCAACCGTCGCAGCATTCTGTAAATATAAGGCGTCTGAGTTACGCATGCCTTGTTCTGTTTTGTCGCTACCTGCGGCAACAGGCTTATAGCCTATCGTCTGTAAATTCTTTGCCGCTAACGCGTTCAAAATCGCTTTTGATGCGACTGTTTTCCCAACATCGGTATCCGTACCTGCAATAAAAAATGCATCAATCATAGATTAATTATCCCCAAACAAACCTGATATGTTGCGGGTAGAAGACCCTGATGTTCTTGACGAAAGATCTGATATTCGCGCTCAAGCTGTCTCAACGAATGTCGACTCGTTAAACCTTGAGAGCGCCCTACAACATAATTTGCCCCAATGCCTTTTAAATCTCGCATCAAGCCAAGTGCAGAGTCATACCAAACCACAATTGCTGGCAAGTCTAAGTGATGGGTATGACAGTGAGATTGAGCTAACGCAATATTTACCTGATTGAGTGAGATAAAATCGTTGACGTGTTGATATGTGTCAATTTTCGCCCAAGCCTGTTTAAGTTCGCGTAAAGAGCCATCTAACAAAGTCGAAAACAACAGCTGTCCACCGGGTTTGGTGACTCTGCGCATTTCTCGCAGTGGCACCGCAAGATCTTGGCACCATTGCAACGCTAAACTTGAAAAAACATAATCGAATTGATTATCAGCAAAAGGCAATTGCTCTGCATCGCCCTGCTGATAGTGGACTCTTTCTTCCCCGCAACGATTTTTAGCTTGCTGCAACATCGCCCTCGAGAGATCAAACGCAACGACTTCTGCCCCTCGATCTCTTAACTGCTGGCTAAAATAGCCTGTCCCACAACCGACATCGAGAATACGATAAGAGGAGAGATCGCTCGGTAATTGGTTGATCAAACGAGTCCCCACATCACGCTGGAAAGCAGCGTGCTGATCATAACCTAATGCCGCTTTGCCAAACGCCTCGGCAATCGCGTTCTTATCGATATAACTTACATCCATATCGAGTTCATCGACTCGTAAAGCAGGATTCATAAATCAGTTCTCCAACGCCAATTTCAACTCTGAGGCCAACTGAGCCACTTGTTCTAGAGTGTGATTCGCCGTTAAGGTTATTCTCAATCTCGCACTGCCAACGGGAACGGTCGGCGGCCTTATCGCGGTTAGCCAGAAGCCCTTCTCTTTAAGTCGCGTTGCCAGCGACAATGCTCTCTCACTGGATCCGACTAACAGCGGCTTGATCGGTGTTTGAGTATCGACATAGCCTGGTAGTTGTCCACACAAGTCGTGATAACACGCTTGCAGCTGTTGGAGTTTATCGCGACGCCATTGCTGGCTATCAATCATATCGATGGCATGAGTCAGGGTGTATGCGAGGCTGGGTGGGATCGCCGTGGAATAAACATGATGACGAGCAAATTGGGTGAGGTAATCCCCCGTTGGCTCATCACACAGTATCGCCGCCCCTGATAAACCAAAGGCTTTACCAAATGTCACGACCAATAACTGGGGTCTGACTTTCGCCTGATCACAACTGCCACGGCCCTGTTGACCTAACACACCAATACCGTGGGCATCATCCACCGCCAGCCACGCCTTATCACAAGTGATGTCTGCCATTGCTCGCAAAGGTGCGAGGTCGCCATCCATACTAAAGACGCCTTCAGTCATCACTAACGAATGCTCTTCGATAAGATGCTGTAGATGAGTGAGGTTATTGTGCTTAAAGCGTTTCATTGTCGCTTCTGACAACATACCCGCTTCCATTAATGAGGCGTGATTGAGTTTATCTTGCAGCAATAAATCGCCTTTTTGCAGCAAAGCAAATATCAACGCTTGGTTGGCAGAAAATCCCGAACTAAATAAAATCGCGCGCGTGTAACCCAACCATTGGCATAAACGCTGCTCTAGCGTTTGATGAGCATGACTAAAACCAGTAACCAGAGGAGAAGCACCGCTGCCATTACCAAACCGATCAATGCCTTTTTTCCAGACTCCCGCCAGCTCTACATCACTCGCAAGCCCCAAATAATCGTTACTGGAAAAGTTAATATAACTCTGATCAGCTTGGTATAACTTGGCGGTATTGGCGCAATCCAAACGCGTCAGTTGTCGCTGAAGTCCATGCTTTTTCCGTTCAGCAAGTGCTTGGCTTATGCGCTGATCAAACGTTAGCTTCATAAAAAAGATCATCCGCCGAAGGTCTTGCTGCTACTCGTTCCACAACGCGATCAAGCAATTCGTTTTCTTCGATCTCATCAGGGCGTTGCGACACTTGCTGACTATTGATTCCCAGCTTGTTAAATAGCTGCATATCTTTGTCTTCAGACGGGTTTGGTGTGGTCAGGAGTTTACAACCATAGAAAACCGAATTCGCGCCCGCCATAAAGCATAAGGTTTGCATCTGCTCATTCATGTTTTCACGCCCTGCAGATAGGCGAACTGCTGACTGCGGCATCATAATTCGGGCAATCGCAATAAGGCGGATAAAGTCGAACGGTTCAACATCATCGACGGTTTCTAGTGGCGTGCCTTTTACCTTAACCAACATGTTAATCGGTACACTTTCAGGGTGAGTGGGTAAGTTTGCTAGCTCAACCAAAAGACCGACACGATCACTGGCACTTTCTCCCATGCCGATAATGCCACCGGAGCAAATTTTCATTCCCGCATCACGCACGTGAGATAAGGTATCAAGGCGATCTTGATAAGTACGCGTGGTAATAATATTGCCGTAAAACTCAGGCGAGGTATCAAGATTGTGGTTGTAGTAATCAAGGCCGGCACCGGCGAGTTTTTCAGCCTGATCTGGCGTGAGCATGCCCAAGGTCATACACGTTTCTAAACCCATGCCCTTCACACCTTTAATCATTTCGGTCAGGTGTGGCATATCGCGCTCTTTAGGGTTTTTCCAAGCCGCCCCCATGCAGAAACGGGTAGAGCCGGCATTTTTCGCTTTTTGTGCCGCATCTAGAACACGTTCAACTTCCATCAAACGTTCTTTCTCGACATCGGTGGTATAACGAGCACTCTGCGGGCAATATTTGCAATCTTCTGGACAAGCGCCCGTTTTAATTGAGAGCAACGTACTGACCTGCACATAGTTATGTTGTTGAAATTGACGATGAACCAACTGCGCTTCAAACAACAGATCCATGAACGGCTTTTCCATTAGCTGCTGCACTTCTGCAACAGTCCAGTTATGACGAACTTCCACGTGTTTTCCTTTTTATATCCCTGCTAGTTCATGATGAAACTAGAGTGCTCACTTGAATTTTGCTCTTGGCTAGTCTAACCACAGACGTTAGACTGTCAACACAAATGAAAAACCGAAGTTTACAATTGGTTATTTATTAACCAGATTAATCATGGAAGTACTTATGGACTTAGCGTTTGATCGTCGTCATATCTGGCATCCCTACACATCAACCCTGACACCTCTGACCTGCTATCCTGTCAGTCGCGCCCATGGCGTGTATCTACAATTAGAAGATGGTCGCGAGTTAATCGATGGCATGTCCTCTTGGTGGTCAACCATCCATGGTTACAATCATCCGCATCTTAACCAAGCTGCTCATCAGCAAATCGATCAGATGTCCCATGTCATGTTTGGTGGCATTACCCATCAACCCGCCATCGATTTATGTAAGCAGTTGGTCGCGATGACAGCCGAGCCTCTCCAGCATGTTTTTCTCGCCGACTCCGGCTCGGTCGCTGTAGAAGTTAGCCTAAAAATGGCGTTGCAATATTGGCAAGCGAAAGGCGAATCGCGCAGTCAATTTCTTACCCTGCGTGATGGCTATCATGGTGATACCTTCGCGGCGATGTCTGTCACCGATCCTGATAATTCAATGCACTCGCTCTACAAAGGCTTTCTGCCTCAACATATCTTTGCTCAATCGCCAAAAACCGGTTTTTGGCAGCAATGGGATGAGAGTGATCTCGATGATTTTAAAGCCAAACTTACCCTGCACCACCACGATATTGCAGCAGTGATCTTAGAGCCAATCGTGCAAGGTGCTGGCGGGATGCGTATTTATCACCCGAAATTTTTACAGGGTGTACGCCGTTTGTGTGATGAGTTTGGCGTGTTGCTGATCTTAGATGAAATCGCGACTGGCTTTGGCCGCACCGGCAAGTTGTTTGCGTATGAACATGCGCAAATCGAACCCGATATACTCTGTTTAGGCAAAGCGCTCACCGGCGGTTACATGACACTTTCTGCCACGCTGACAACCTCGCATGTTGCCAATACGGTTTGCGGTGGGGAAGCAGGTTGCTTTATGCATGGCCCTACCTTTATGGGCAATCCCCTCGCCTGTGCAGTTGCCAACGCCAGCATGGAGATTCTTGCGCAAGAAGAATGGCAAGCGCAAACGCAAGCGATTGAAACCCAATTTGCACAGCAACTGCCGCTTTTAACCGAACACCCTTTAGTTAAAGAGGTTCGTTGGCTAGGCGCGATTGGGGTTGTCGAAGCCACCACCGCGGTGAATATGGAAACCATCCAAGCGCACTTTGTTGAGCAAGGGGTTTGGATTCGCCCATTTGGCAAACTGATTTATATGATGCCGCCATTTATTAGTACGCCACAACAAATAGACACACTCATTGCAGCGGTTCACAGCGCATTAAATCGCCCTGAGTGCTTTCAATCCCTCTCGTAAACGAAAAAGAGTTGGCATAATGCCAACCCTTTAAAATCTGTTTATCGAACTCAATTACTCTTGATCGATCATCCAGCGACGGAACTCTTTACGTTCTTCTTTATTCGCTTGTAAGTACCAAGCTTTTAGTTGCTCAACATTCTTCACTACCGCTTTAGGTGCTTGAGTGGTTGCTTTTGCAGTGCTATTCGCAGTTGCTACTGCCGATGCAGTCGCAACAGCTACTGGAGCCATTTCAACCGCCACTGGTGCATCAATCAACTGACCATCTTGGAAGTAGATACCGCGTTGCTGATTATGTTTTGCAACGATTTCGTCCATGCCCGCGTATGGCATGAAGCCTTTTTTGCCTTCGACTACCGCTTGAGTAAATTCAACCGGTTGACCATTCGCTTCAACACCCCAACCCGGTTTTGCTTTAGCGAATTCTTCTTGCGCTTCCATCTCGCTAAACATTTTTGGCAAGGTAATTTTATAGTCCGCATCTTGAGCATCAAAGTTGATGGTGTAAGGTTTAGAAGTAAACACCTTAGCGCTACCACCCTTGCCCAACTTGTCATCTAATTTAACGATAACTTGGGTAAAACCTTCATCAATTTCGTTTGTGCCAATTTTTTGCTCAGCCGCTTGACCGTTAATGTACAGAATAGAAATTCCTCGATTAGCGCTCAGTTCAGCAGCTTGAAGAGGAAGGGCTAGCAATGTTGCTGCAAATGCAAATAAACCTTTAGCGTTCAAAGGAATCTCCTAAAAATAGTCTTTGTTTGATGTAATAATTGAAAAAGCCACCCGAAGGTGGCTTTTAGTATAACTATGTTAGCGCATTCTTAGAATGATGCTTTAACACCTACTGCGAATGCAGTTGTGTTGTCACGGTATTCAGCAGGCTGGTTAGCATCTGCCATGTTAGTTTTACCGTCGTTACCAGCAACTTCAGCGTAAACTGTTGTGTTTGGTGCTAGGTTGTAACCTGCGTTTAGGAACCAGCTGTTTACGTCTTTCGCGTTATCTTCAGCAGCTAGAGAGTAAGCAGTTGCAAACGTCCACTTACCTAGGTAGTAATCAGCACCAAACGTGTACACGTTAGTGTCTGCATCTGTTGCATCTTTGTTAGTTGCGTAGTAACCAAGACCTAGACGGATATTCTCAAGGCCAGAGTAATCGATTTCAAAACCGTGTGCATCTTCATCTGTACCTAGTGCTGGCACTTCGAAATCAAGGTTTGCATAGAATACAGATAGGTCAAAGTCTGCTACGCGGTAACCAATACGGCCATCAACATAATCAGCATCTGTTTTAGCGCCGTGCTCGTCACCCATTTTATCTTGAACGAAACCTACAGTAGTGTAGAAAGTGCCGTTGTCGTAATCGTAACGGATACCTTCGTCACGACATGCGTAATCACCTGAAGCGCCTTGGTAAAGTTTGTTTACGTCAAATTGGTAATCGCTAGTGATGCCACCTAGGTCATCGACAGCCGTACAAAGACGACCGAACTTGATAGAACCGTAAGTTTTTGAGTAAAGCGCTACGTAAGTATCGCCGTTTTTAGTTACTTTAGCGTTGTTATCGTTAGAACCATCAAATGCCCAGTAACCGCCGAATTGTAGATCATCGTTGATTGCGTAACGAACGTCAAAACCGAAATCTGCATCTTCGATTTGTTGCTTCATTGAGCTCTCTTTGAAAGAGTTTTGGTAAGTAACTTCGATGTCACCGTGTAGGTCAACAGTTACGCTGTCTTGGTTGTAAACTTCGAATGCTTGTGCAGATGTTGCTGCAAAAAGTACTGAAAGAGCTACTAGAGTCTTTTTCATAATAATCCACTGCCTTTTCTTTAGAGAGGAAATCCGTATCCGGTTCCCTTTATGTTTGGTGGCGATTTGTGCTCTTTAATGGCTCAATATCACCGCTCTCAAATTTCGAAGCCTAGATTGCAAAAGATTATTCTGCGTGTCAAATCTTATAAAAACCAAATATAAAAAAACATAAAAACCATTTAAAACAGTAATTTACATAATTTGCACCCCATTTTTCGATTAACTTCTAACCATTGTGATGCTTTTATCACTAGATGAAGTTCGTCGCAAAATTAGTGCATTCCCCTTAATTTATGCGACAAAAATCACTACCGCGGTATTTTATGCTATTTTTAGTGCCATTTAGCTTGAGGATATTTTTCACATTTAGAATTAATTCTAAGTTCATGAAGGTTCAATCTTTTTTTGTGAAGGAGATCGAGATTTAGCTGAAAAGGATTCTATTTCGTGAACTACGTAACGCTTAGATAAGTGTGCTACACTCGCTTTCCGTGAGAAAGGCGCCCGTATGTCAAACAGTAAAATACAACAATCAATTCGCAAAAGTTATCAAAACCTCCAAGCTCAGCTGGATAACTTTGTCCCTCGTCGAGCACAGAACTACCTTGTTGCAGAAATTACCAAAACATTGTGCGGTGAGTACCATAAATCAAACCGTATGATTGTCGCGGAAGCAGGAACAGGGATCGGAAAATCACTTGCCTATCTAATGGCCACTATACCTGTTGCGGTACAAAGTAACCGCAAGGTAGTGATTTCGACTGCAACCGTGGCGCTACAAGAACAGTTAATCGATAAAGACTTACCTCTGTTTCGTCGCATCACCGACCGTGAATTTTCATTCCAGCTTGCCAAAGGCCGACAACGCTATTGCTGCGCAGAAAAGCTCGCCACCGCCTGTGGCGCTGACGGTGGCCAACTCGCCATGTTTGAATCTAAGCCAAAGAAGAAAGATATCGAACTGCTTGAGCGCTTACATAAAGCATTCCAACAAGGCAAGTGGGATGGCGACCGTGACTCATGGCCAAAAACCATTGACGACGAATTATGGCTGCATATCGTCAGTGATAAGCATAGCTGCAACAACAGTATGCCTTCACATCGAGGCTGTCCTTTCCAAAAAGCCCGTTCAGAGCTCGACAAGGCCGACGTAATCATTGCCAATCACAGCTTAGTGATGGCGGATGCCGATCTTGGTGGTGGCGTGATCTTACCTGAACCTGAAAATACCATTTATGTGTTTGATGAAGCGCACCACCTACCACATGTGGCACGAGATCACTCCTCGGCCGCGGCTAGCCTAAAAGGCGCAGCGACATGGTTGGAACGGCTTAACCAATCGGTGACCAAGTTTGCTAACTTGGCGGATGAAAAGCGCGTAAGTCGCTTTCGTAATGAACTTCAAGATTCAATCCAACAACTGATCCCCTCATTAACGCAGTTATCGGGCCGCTTCGATCCTACCCACTTTGTTGATGGTCTCTACCGTTTTGAACATGGTGAATTGCCGAGTTGGTTAGAAGAAGAATCAAAGCAGCTAAAAATCCTGTCACATAAAGGCGCACAAGCCACCGCTAAAATTGCCGACCTGATTGCCGAACGTGTTAAAGAGGGCGAAATTGCTGCGCGTCTCGCTGAACCGGCGCTGGCTGAACTGGGTTTCTATATCCAACGTATGGATAACCTCGCCCAAGTTTGGCGCCTAATGGCAGAGCCACAACGAGAAAAAGGCGCGCCACTGGCACGTTGGTTAGCCGTCAGCCCTGAGCGAGAAAGTGATTTTGTCGTGAATGTGTCACCGTTAGAAGTTGGCTGGCAGTTAGATCAGCAAATTTGGAGCCGCTGCTTAGGCGCTGTATTGGTGTCAGCGACGATGCGGGCACTCAACTCGTTTAGCTTCTTTTGTCGTCAAGCCGGTATCAGTGAGAAAAACGAGGACGGCACTCGCTTTCTGGCGCTCGCTTCACCGTTTGATTATCAGAATCAAGCGGAATTACACATACCCAAAATGAAGTATGAACCGCAAGCGAGTGAATTTACGGAATATCTTATTGATATTCTGCCTAACCTAATTGAAGACAAACAGGCCAACTTAGTTTTATTCTCTTCTTACTGGCAGATGAAT
Organism: Vibrio scophthalmi; assembly: GCF_040869025.1. Lineage (NCBI taxonomy): Bacteria > Pseudomonadati > Pseudomonadota > Gammaproteobacteria > Vibrionales > Vibrionaceae > Vibrio > Vibrio scophthalmi. The sequence continues at coordinate 283,100 of NZ_CP134271.1, forward strand.
CAGGTCGCGCAAGCACTTGAATCTCTATTTATAAAAAAAGGTTGGGCTTTACAAGTTCAGGGCAAAGAGTCGCGTACTGAAATTCTCAATAAACATAAAACCTTAGTACAATGTCAAAAAACCAGCATATTGTTTGGTACTGGTAGCTTCTCCGAGGGGTTAGATCTTCCCGGCGAGTTATTAGAAAACTTGATAATCACTAAGATTCCGTTTGGCGTACCGACTTCACCCGTAGAACAAGCTCACGCAGAGTACATTGAGCAAAAAGGCGGTAATCCGTTTATGCAAATTACTGTACCTGACGCGAGCAAAAAGTTGATTCAATCGGTAGGACGTTTAATACGTAAAGAAAGAGATTGCGGCAAAGTGATTATTCTTGATAGACGTATCGTGACTAAACGCTATGGTCAATCACTACTGGACTCATTACCTCCGTTCAAACGAATCATTGAATAAATTAAGTGGGACAAGCTAGCGACATACGCTCTAGCCGATATAAAAATAGAACCACGGACAAAGAAGAAGACTAAATGGAAATGTTAGAGCCAACCATGTTGTTGGTATTAGCGCTTGTCGCATTTTTTGCTGGATTTATTGATGCTGTTGCTGGTGGTGGTGGCATGTTAACCGTGCCTGCCCTCCTTTCTCTCGGGTTACCGCCACATGTTGCGCTTGGCACTAACAAACTTGCGGCCAGTTTCGCCTCTTCTACCGCCGCATTTACCTACTATAAAAAGCGCTTATTCAATCCTCGTTGTTGGGGGCGCTCTTTCGTTGCAACCTTTATTGGCGCGATTATTGGTACGCTAGTGGTGGACTCGATTAGCACCCAATGGCTTGAAAAAACGCTGCCTCTGATCATTTTAGCCGCCGCGATTTATACCATTTGGCATAAAACACCGAAAAATAGCAGTAATGAACCACCACCACCCTGCCCAACCTTCCACAAAAAACAGGTTGGCCAAGGCGTCATTCTCGGTTTTTATGATGGTGTGGCAGGGCCTGGAACCGGTGCGTTTTGGACCGTTAGTACCATGGCACTCTACCGCCTCAACATATTAGTGGCCTCAGGTGTTGCCAAGGCGATGAACTTCACGAGTAATTTCACCTCGCTGATCACTTTTGCTATCTTAGGCCATATTGATTGGGTACTCGGTTTAACAATGGGCGTATGCTTGATGGCAGGCGCTTTTGTTGGTGCACACTCCGCCATCCGATTTGGCGCCAACTTTATTCGCCCGATTTTTGTTACTGTCGTCAGCATACTGGCGATAAAACTGGCTTATAACGCGTGGTTTGTGGCTGTATGAATCAACTAAAACAACTTGTCGCGACACTCGACCAACTCGCCATCCAAGCGGCGCAGATCGATCGTCGCCGTAATGAACACCATCAACCCCTGTTTGATGAGACCCTTTTTCACTGCAAAGCTCGTTTATTGGTTCCTTGCGTCAAAGAAACGCACTCAACGCTAGATACGATTATTCGCGAACAAGATAGCGGTCGACTGACCTCATTACGAGCCGAGTATTTAACCGAACGTTTATACGCTCAATTGGCGGCGCTGCAACGCGAAATCGCCACTCAGCCAATCCGTAAAAACGAGCCGAAGCACTATAGCCATTACCAAAAGCCGATCAATGTACTCTATCAAGAACTTGCCCAACATCAAGATTGGGAAAGACGCCTGATGGAAATGGTTCGCGATAAACTTGCCGAACTTGAAAGTGCTCCCCCGTTTGCACAACAAACCGCTCAACAAGCGTTACTTTCTACTGAGCAGCGTCTAGAACGCTGTCGTGCTGCGAAGCTCAAAATAGAAAAACAAATTACCTACCGTGAGAGACATCAATAACTATGACGCAATCTGTAAGCGGCCTTGATAATGCGCCAGATGAGATAAAGCTGGCCGTCGATCTTATCTATCTATTAGAAAGCAACGAAGTGGACCCTCAAACCGCATTAGCCGCGCTTGAAATCGTCCAATCGGATCTTCAAGCCAAACTGGCCACCCAAGCATAACGGAAAGAGAGATGTTCACACTCAATATCAACATCGCCGAGTTTCTAGAAACTTATTGGCAAAAAAAGCCGGTCGTGATCAAAAATGCGTTCAAAGATTTTGTTGACCCAATTTCCGCTGAAGAAATTGCCGGCCTCTCGCTGGAAGAGATGATCGATTCCCGTTTTGTCTCCAACAAAGATTCGCAATGGACAGCCCAACACGGCCCATTCGAGGAATCTTTCTTTGACGATTTACCGGAAACCCATTGCCAGTTGATCGTTCAGGCTTGCAACCATTGGCACAGTGAAACCGCACAACTGATCGAACCTTTTAAGCAGCTGCCTCAATGGCTGTTTGATGATGTAATGGTTTGCTACTCCGCTCCTCACGGTGGGGTTGGCCCCCACATCGATCAATATGATGTTTTCATCATTCAAGGCCAAGGCAAAAGAGAATGGAAAGTTGGCGCTAAAGACATTGGTCAATACCAAGAAATCATTCAAGGTGGTGCGCTGCGACAAATCGAAGGCTTTGATTCAATCATCGATGAAATTTTGCAGCCGGGCGATATGCTCTATATCCCGCCGGGGTTCCCTCATGAAGGGACAACATTAGAAGCCAGTTTGAGTTATTCACTGGGCTACCGTTCACCGACGGAGCAAGAGCTATTGAGTCATTTTGCCGATCATCTGATCGCTCATGATATTGGCAACACTCACATGCATGATCCAGCGCTTCCTGCACAAACTCAGCATGGTCAAGTTGGTACGCAAAGCCTCAACGTGTTAAAGCAAATGCTGCGTAAAGCTCTAGAAGATGATGATGTCATTGATCGCTTTATTGCGACACAGCTAAGTCAATCTCGCCACCAAATGAATATCATTGAAGCCGAACCGGAATACAGCCTCGAAGAAATCGATCAATTGTTGATGCAAAATACGGTTTGGGAAAAAGTAGCTGGATTAAAAACGCTCTATCTCAGTGAAAATTCAGAGCAGTTATTCGTCAATGGTGAATGCTTCGATATCGATAGTAAAGATAAGCAAATTATCAGCTTACTGTGCGATCAAGAATCCTTCAGCAGTGACGACATTCATCGCGAATTGCAACCTAAAACTCGTCATACCTTAATGACGCTGATTAATCTCGGCTATTGGTACGTAGCCTAACCATCGTATCCGAAAAGAAATGAGATAAGGAATCAAACATGAAAGTAGTTTCTTTTAATATTAATGGCTTGCGTGCAAGACTTCACCAACTCGAAGCGCTAATTGAAAAACATCAACCTGATGTCATTGGCCTACAAGAAATCAAAGTTCATGACGAAGCTTTCCCGCTAGAAGCTGTCGAAGCGATGGGTTACAAAGTTTACTATCACGGCCAAAAAGCCCACTACGGCGTCGCAATGTTATGTAAACAAGCACCAATTTCGGTACAAAAAGGTTTTCCAACCGATAACGATGAACATCAAAAACGCATGATCATGGCAACATTTGAAAATGCGGCGGGGGAAAAAGTGACGGTGCTAAATGGCTATTTCCCTCAAGGTGACAATATCAACCATGAAACCAAATACCCATACAAGCGCCAGTTTTATAAAGATCTGATGAACTACTTAAATGATCATCACAGCAGCGATGAACAAATTATCGTGATGGGTGATATTAATATCAGTCCACTCGATAGTGATATTGGTATTGGCGAAGTGAACCGTAAGCGTTGGCTAAAAACGGGTAAATGCTCATTCCAATTAGAAGAGCGTGAATGGTTAAAAGATCTACTTGATTGGGGATTCATTGACACCTTCCGCCAAATTCATCCTGACGTGACCGATAAATATTCGTGGTTTGACTACCGCTCTCGTGGCTTTGATGATAATCGCGGTCTACGTATTGACGTTATTCTTGCAACAAAATCATTAGCTGAACGTTGTATTGAGTCCGATATTGATTACCCTCTGCGTGGTATCGATAAGCCATCCGATCACGCACCAATTTGGTCAACGTTTAAATAAAAACAATACCAACAAGGTATTGCTGCATAATTAAAGGGTTTCTTAAAAATAGGAAACCCTTCATATCCACTTGATTTTAAAACATAAATTTTTACCGAATATTATTCAAAGCTAATATTCGCCATTTGTCTTCCTCGCTCTATTGATTATTACAATGTTAGGATTGCGTTAATTTTTCGCGATGTAGCATTGGTTGATATGGAAATCAAAAAGAAAGATTGGGAACAACTTACCCCATTTAACAAAAAGGTATTCTATACCCTTATTATGGCGGGGTTTGTTCTTAACGCTCTTATTTTGGTTGTTCCGATTTACAGCCTACAAGTTTTTGATCGCGTACTCACTAGCCAAAGTCTCGATACCTTATTTTTAATCAGTATGATTGTTTTGTTTTTACTGATTATCCAATCTATCTTAGACATTTTAAAAAATCGTTATCTACACCAAAAATCAGCCAAGTTAGATGCGTTGATTTCCAGCTTTTTCTATCAAAGACTGACGATAAGTAACGGTAAAAATAGCGCCAGTTTGCAAGATGTGCGCGAGATAAAATCATTCATGACCTCTCCGGCATTTTCGCTCGCCTTTGATATGATTTGGGCACCATTATTTCTCCTGGTGATGTTTCTTCTCCATCCTGTCGTGGGGTTTGTCGGTCTAAGCGCCGTTTTACTTGTGGGTGGTTTTTCTCTCTATATTTATAGAAGTAAAACGCAGCAACATGCAGACTCACAAGTTGCAACGTCTGCGTGTCGTTTTGCAAGCGAACAAGCCACCACCCAGCGTGACAATATACAAGCTCAATACCTAGCCGATGGCCTCAATCAACAATTTCAGCACATGACTGCAGAAAGAGTCTGGTTTGATCAACAGCTTGGCTTGACCTCAACAACATTGGCTTCTATCGCCAAATGTCTACGTTTCACTTTGCAGATGGCCATTATGGCCGTGGGTGCTTGGCTGGTTATCGAAAACACCATGTCCGCTGGTGGCATTATTGCCGGCTCCATTCTTATGTCTCGTGTGCTGCAACCTTTTGAGCAACTGGCCAGTACTCTGCAAGCATGGCAACATTCCAATGCCGCCAATCAACGCATTTGCGCCTACTTTGCCAATCTACCTCAAAGTAATAACACCACCCACTTTAGCGACATTAATGGTTCACTCCACATTGATAATGTTTCTTGGTATCCACCAAAAGCAAAGCTACCACTACTCAAAAATATTCGCCTTAAATTGGAGCCCGGCAACCGTGTCATGATTATGGGTGCCAGTGGTTCAGGAAAAACCGCTTTGTGCCAACTGTTGGTCGGCTTATCACAACCCAGTTCAGGCTCTGTGAGAATCGACACTGCGAGTTTACCGCAGTGGGATGCCAATCAACTAAAAGGGGTCATTGGTTACGTACCACAAAAATTTGATTTTTTGCCGGGAACGATCAAACAAAATATCGCCCATTTTGATCAGAACATAAATGATAGTGACGTTATCAGTGCTGCCAAAGCCATCGGCATCCATCAGGATATTGTCCGCCTTGAGCATGGCTATAATACGCCGTTGGGCCCCACTGATCTGCCTATTTCAATGGGACTTGCGCAAGCAATCGCCATTGCCCGCGCCCTCTACTACCGCCCTAAGCTGCTTATTTTCGACGAAGCAAATGCCCACCTCGACAACATCAGGCTCGGTGCTTTCAAGCAGCTGCTCCTACAACAAAAACAGCAAGGTAGCGCTGTGGTGATGATTTCTCATCAACGCGAGCTGATTGCGTGTGTCGATTGGGTGGTTACGCTAGAGCAAGGTGAAATTACAACGGCGAAAAAAGCTGAGCAGATCACTGCCGAACAAGAAAGCAAAGTGCGCGAAATAAAACAGGCGGTATCCCATGGCTGATCCTATGTTTCACCAAATAAAAAGTGATGGTATCGAGTATCAAGATTCACGCAGTTTGAGTTTTGATCCCAGTACCACCAGCAAAATAACGCTTGGTGTTGTTCTATTGATGTTGTTCGGCTTTTTACTCTGGGCAACCTTTGCCAAGCTGAGTAGCGCCGCGATCGCTCCGGGCGTCATCATTGTTGAATCAAAACGTAAGCCGATTCAACACCTAGAAGGGGGAATCGTTAAAACCATTCATATTGCCGATGGTCAAGCGGTTGAACGAGGCGATCTATTGATCACCCTCGATGCGTCACAAGCGCACGCCCAACTCTATGGTTTACGTGCACAATGGCAAAGTGACCTTGCGCGGCTAAATCGATTACAGTCCGAACTCAGTGACCAAAAACGCATTCAATTTGATCCTCGCTTAATTGAACTTAAAGACGATCCTCGCGTGCAAACCATACTCGACACACAAGCGAAGTTATTCGATAAACGCCGCTCATTACGTCGTGGTGAGGATAAAATCCTCAACGAAAAAATTGCTCAAGCGAATCTCGATCTTGATGGGCTGCGTAAACGTTATCAAGCCGATGAACAAGGTTTGGTTTACTTAACTGAGCAGTTAAAAATGCACGAAACTCTGCTTGAAACAGGTAATACATCCAAATCTCGTTTGCTCGATTTAAAACGAGAATACAGCGATTTAAACGGCAACCTCGCGGAATTAGATATCAAGATTAATCGCGCTCAACGTGGTGTTTCAGAGGCACAATTGCAAGACACCAATGCCGACTTCGATTATGCCAAGCAAATTGGTGAAGAGATTCAACAACTCGAGCGTTCAATCAACGAAACCAATCAAGCCATGATTAATGCCCAACAAGTTCTGAATCGAATTGAAATCCGTGCGCCTCAGTCAGGCGTCGTGGTTGGCCTCTCTGTATTTGCTCAGCAATCGGTCATCTCGCCTGGAGAAAAAATCATGGAAATTGTTCCTCAGCAAGATCAACTGATTGTAGAGGCTTTGTTGAAACCAGAAGATATCGATGTGGTTTACCTTGGACTGGATACCCAAGTTCGACTCTCCGCGTACAACTTTCGCCGCACCCCGCCAGTAAGGGGAAAACTGGTCCACATTTCTGCTGACCGAATCACCGATCAAGCATCTGGATCTTCAGCTTACCTTGCCCAAATCGCGCTAAATCAAGACGATTTAGCCGTACTGCAAGACGTGACGTTATACCCAGGTATGCCCGCTGAAGTAATGATACTACTCAATGAAAAAACACCGCTTGATTACTTACTTAGCCCATTATCGGTCAGTGCGTATAAAGCGATGCGAGAAATTTAGTTAAGGGAAATGAGCGGGATATCTCCCTTTGTTTTACTAGTGCCAATCTACATCACTACAAAGCAGATTAGTACAGCGATATCCCAAACAACATAACAACGAGAAAAGCCAAACCTATCGCGAGGTAGGGACGGAAAGCTGCAGGTCTCATTCCATTGAGATGGCTGAGCCGCCTCACATTAATCATCCGATTGATAGAGGAAATTTTCATGACAATTAAGCACGAACAATCCGATAACAGCGAAAATCGCTTGGTCACAGTGGATATTGCACCACTATCAGGCAAGCTACCTGAAGACCAACTAGTCGTCGATGTTGACGGTATCGATCATATTACAACACAAGACGGTAATGACGTTATTCTCGGCCTCGACGGTTTTGACTATATTCATTCCAATGGTGGTGACGATGTTATCGATGGTGGTAGCCAAGGTGATTTCGTTCAAGCCGGTTCTGGTGATGATTTTGTTAATGGTGGTAGCGGCTACGACCAATTAGCTGGTGAAAACGGCAATGACGTGCTACTCGGCGACGATTTCTCGCAACATCTGATTCTTGATCCTGTAAGCGGTGAACTGACTGTCGATTTTAGCCATGCGACAACGGCCGATATGGGCCAAGCAAAGGTATTCAACCCAGATGGCACCGAAGCTGTACTGTTTGAATCTAATGGCCGATTTGGCGTTCTTGGCAATGATGAAAGTGGCGTAGCTGGCCAGATTGGCTACAGCTTTGAAGATGCAGGTGACAAAGGCGATCGCACAGGCGCATCAGAAGTGCTTTCAATCTCTGTGGATGAACACTCCTACGCTGCGCAAGTTTCTATCGATAAGCTCTTCAAAGATGAAGGAAAATCTGAAGGTTCCAGAGTTCGTGATATCGATGAAGTAGGTGTTTGGACGGTATTAAGAGACGGTATTGTTATCGAACGTGGTTATTTCACGGCTGGTGAGTTTGATCAAGCTACCCTTGATGCCTACGGCTTAGACCCTGCAACAGATAACCTTAAAGTGCTTAGCGACGGCAATGGCCGTTCTAACGGCATCTTCACCATTGAACCGGAAGACACCGGTTTTGTTGCCTTTGATGAAATTCAATTCTCCGCAGCCATTGGTCATTATGATAAAAATGGCTATGGCTACTTAGATTCCAGTGATTTCTTTGTCCGAGACGTTAAAACAGTTACATTTGAAAGTGATCCAAATGATGTCAGCTTTGATGACCTTTTTGGCGGCAATGATGATGATGTTTTGCTCGGAGGTGATGGTCGTGATTACCTGTTTGGTGATGATTACCATAATTTTGACCACGGTAAAAGTATTGACTTAGCCGCTGCGCGAGCAAACAATCCCGTTTCAGGTAATGGGGTAGTTAGCCAAGGTCAAGATGGGAGTGTCGGCGTAGAAGGCAACCATGAGTCAGGCAATGCCGATCAACTTGGTCACACCTTCGATCCTGATACTTTACAGGGCGAATCTGAAACCCTCACCTATCACCTTGGTGAAGATCAATATGCTGCTCGCGTGCAAATTGATCGTCTGTTCGCAGATGAAGCACTTAATGGTGCCAATGAAGTTGGCGTATGGACGGTATTTAATGACGGCAAGGTTGTCGCTTCTGGCTACTTCACTTCCAAAGATATTGACCAAGCGACTCTCGATACCTTTGGTATCGATCTTAGTGACAATATCAAAGTGCTAGCTAACAACTCCGCTTCGAATAATAATGGTTTCTTCGATATCACGCCACAAGACACCAATGGCCTGAGCTTCGACCAAGTTCAATTTTCTGCGGCTGATGGCGTATTCGATAAAAATGGCAACAGCTATTGGGATTCAAGCGATTACTTTATTAAAGATATCACCGTTCTCGATAGTGATTCACTTGAGGGAAGCAACCCAGAAGGCAATGACTGGCTTGATGGTGGCGCCGGTAATGACCTTTTAGAAGGCGGTTATGGCCAGGACGTACTTATTGGTGGTACAGGAGACGATATTCTCACTGGTGATTACACCCAAGCCACCACGATTACGGCAGGCAAAGATGAACAGATAAGTGACGCTTTAGCTCTAGCTCCTGATGGTAGCTTAACCGGATTGACCGAAAACAAAAATGGCTTTGGTGTTGAAGGCAATAGTGAAAGTGGTATTGCAAGCCAAATAGGCTTTAGTTTTATTGATGATGGCGCTGGTGATATCAGTGGCGAATCAGAAACACTCTGCATTGCGGTTGATGACAATACAGCCGCAGCCAATCTATCCGTCGATAAACTCTTTGCCGATGAAGCATTTAATGGTGCGAACGAAGTTGGCGTTTGGACTGTCTTCGACCAAGGCGTTGAAGTGGCCACGGGTTACTTTACGGCCGCTGAAATGGACGATGCAACACTGGCGACTTACGGTATCGATCCTACCGCAGACAACATTAAAGTGCTTGAGCAAGGCGATGACTGCTGCCATGGTGAGTTCACCATTTCACCATCCGATACGGCAAACACCACTTTCGATGAAATTCAGCTCTCAGCAGCTAAAGGCACCTTTGATAAAAGTGGTTTTGGTGCGACCGATGCCAGTGACTATTATTTATCATCAATCACCACCTATCAAATGGATGATTTATTGGTGGGCGGCGAAGGTAATGATCTGATTGCTGGTGGCCAAGGCTTTGATGTTATTGATGCCGGTGAAGGTAACGATTTGATTCATGACAATGGTAACGATTTCATCGATGGTGGCGAAGGCTTTGATGTTGTGACGACTCAACAAGTCATTGGTATATTTGATATGGCCGACAACGTAAAGCACGCGGTAGACTTTGAAGTGACGCAAAGCTCAAAATTACAAAACATCGAAGCGGTCATCGGCACTGACCAACAAGATACTTTATTGCTTGATCTCAACGTCGTCAATGAGTCAACACAATCTCTGACAGGCCAGCCATCGGATGTTTTCTTTGCTTCAAACATAGAGCAACTGACACTGGCTAATGATGACTTCCAGCTAGCAGCCGTCAATGAGGCACATGTTGCCGATCTCGATAGCGCATTGCAGTCTCATCTTGAACAATTGGGGGTTGATGGTGCGATCTACAGTTACACCTTTGCCAACGGCAGTGATACCGTTTCTGTTTATAGTGATGTCGAGTGGGACTACCTTGAGCCAGAAATCGGCGTATAAATAGTCATTAGTTAATGACCATAGTCGATAACGAAAGACCGTTCGTTATCGGCTCTCTTCGCAAGTCTTGGCGACAGAGAGAGACCTTAATGCCCGATATTAAAACGCGATACAATGCTATCAACAGATAATAACTAACGACACACAATAAAAAACCGGAGCAAATTGCTCCGGTTTTTTTATGGCATCAGCGCAAATTAGATTGCGATAAAGCCTGCTTCTACTGCTGGGTTTACATCTGCTTCGTAATCAACACCTTCAATACCAAAGCCGAATAGTTTCAAGAACTCTTCTTTGTACTCAACGTAGTCCGTTAGCTCTTTTAGGTTTTCAGTGGTGATTTGAGGCCAAAGTTCACGACAGTGTTGCTGAATGTCTTCGCGTAGTTCTAAATCATCAAGACGTAGACGGTTGCAATCATCCACCTCGGCTGCGCTGCCATCTTCTTTATAAAGACGCTGGCTGAACATGCGGTAGATTTGCTCCATACAACCTTCATGGACACCTTGCTCACGCATTTTCTTAAATACCATCGCGATGTACAAAGGCATCACAGGAATCGCTGAACTTGCTTGCGTCACAACTGATTTTAGAACTGCAACGTTTGCGCTACCGCCAGTCGCTGCCAGTTTGGTATTCAGTTCCGCAGCGGCACGATCCAGATCCATCTTCGCTTTACCTAGTGCGCCATCCCAGTAGATAGGCCAAGTAAGCTCAGTACCGATGTAGCTGTAAGCAACGGTTTTGCAACCTTCTGCCAATACGCCCGCATCAGACAGTGCATTGATCCAAAGTTCCCAATCTTCGCCACCCATAACCGTTACAGTATCTTGGATTTCTTGCTCTGTTGCAGGCTCTACGCTTGCTTCAATGATCATATCTTTATTGGTATCAACCGCTGTTGATGTATAAGTTTGACCAATTGGTTTTAGAGCAGAACGGATAACTTCACCCGTTTCAGGCATTTTACGTACTGGAGACGCCAGTGAGTAAACCACCATATCAATCTGACCAAGATCTTCTTTAATCAAATCGATTGTTTTCTGTTTCGCTTCGTTAGAGAAAGCATCACCATTTAGGCTTTTCGCATATAGGCCTGCTTCGCGTGCGAGTTTTTCAAATGCAGCGGAGTTATAAAAGCCTGCTGTACCTGGTTTCTTCTCTGAGCCTTCTTTTTCGAAGAACACACCAATGGTTGATGCGTCGCCGCCAAATGCCGCAGCGATACGAGAAGAGAGACCGTAGCCACTTGAAGAACCGATCACAAGCACACGTTTAGGTGCATTTTTGATAGGGCCTTGTGCTTTAGTGTAAGCAATTTGTTCTTTTACGTTAGCTTCACAACCGATTGGATGTGTAGTGGTACAGATAAATCCACGAATTCTAGGTTTGATGATCATATTCAACTTCCTTTAAAAATCTTCGCTAGGATAAAAGGTTCGTCGGGAAATCGCATCTAATTTCTTAAAAATTGCAGGGAAAATGCAAGTGGTTGGAGCACTTTCACTCAATAATTTGTGGTCAGAAACAACAATGGCACCCTTTCAGGTACCATTGCTTAGTGACATTAAAACAGTTTCGTTGGTGCCGCGCCGTTTATGCAACACTATTTAGCTTTGTTTTTGACTTAGCTTTTACCTTAGTTTTTTTGCTTGGCTTCTCCGCCTCGCTATGGGTGCGTACCTGACTAAAATCATGGCTAAAGTGATCCACTTGAATCGCTTTATAGCGCAGCTTATCTGCCTGCAACACTTGCTCGACTTCTTGCAACGTCAATACGCCAGCTTGCTGGGCTTGCTCTAAACGCGCTTGCAGATCACCTTTACGCGCCACAATGCCATCTTTAGCCGCTCGATTGAGTTTACGCTCCTGACTTTTCACGCCATACATGGCTAAAAAGGCATTCTCCATTAACCCCACACTGTCATTTTCATCTTCACCGATATAACAAAGGTGAGTCAGACGATCACGATGTGCTCCAGGCGTCATTAGGCTCTCAGCTAAGTTCACCGTTAAATCATCGCTTGGCTTTTTATAACGATTACCCAATGGGAAGATGATCACTTTAAGTAAACGCCCCACCCCTTTGTGCGGATAGTTACTGAAAGCTTGTTGTAGCGATTGTGCACCTTGGTACAAACAATGCTGCACAGCATAATGCACATAATTCAGGTCTTGTTGCTGACGTCCATCATCTTCGTATTTCTTCAACGCAGCCGACGCCATATACAAATAAGCCAAAACATCGCCAAGACGAGCTGAAATCAATTCTTTACGCTTGAGATCGCCACCGAGTGTCAGCATGGCAAAATCAGCACTCACCGCTAAGGCTCGACTCAAGCGTGTCATCTCACGATAGTAACCTTGAGTTGCACCGCTCATATCGGCCTTGATGAAACGTGAGCCAGTTAATGCCGCGCCAAACGCACCCAGTGTGTTTTTAGTGGCATGACCAATATGTTTGAACAGCAGTGAGTCAAAATCTTTGGCTGCTTGCTCTTTATCCGGATTGGCTGCCGCTTCCATCTCTTGTAAAACGTAAGGATGACAACGTGTTGCCCCTTGACCGAAAATCATTAAGTTACGAGTCAGAATATTCGCGCCTTCAACCGTGATCGCGACAGGAATACCAAGGTAATGGCTGGCAAGATAATTCATTGGACCATCTTGAATCGCACGGCCTGAATGGATATCCATCGAATCGTTCAAAATCGTACGAGCCATTTCCGTCATGTGGTATTTGGCAATTGCGGTCACGATGCCCGGTTTTTCCTTCATATCAAGTGAAGTCGTGGTCAACGTTCGTGTCGCTTCCAACAAATAGGTTAAACCACCAATACGTCCGAGTGCTTCTGCCACCCCTTCGAATTTACCAATCGACATACCAAACTGCTTACGCACATAAGAGTAAGCCCCAGTCGTTCGGGCTGTTAAATGGCCAATAGCCGTTCCAAGTGCTGGCAGTGAAATGCCGCGCCCTGCGGATAAACACTCCACCAGCATACGCCAACCTTTACCAGCGTATTCTTGTCCCCCAATCAGCCAATCCATCGGGATGAAGACTTCTTCACCACGAGTTGGGCCATTCATAAACGCTAAACCTAACGGGTCATGACGCTCACCAATTTCCACTCCCGGATGATCAGCAGGGATCAACGCACAAGTAATACCCAAATCTTGTTCTTCGCCTAATAAATTATCTGGATCATACATTTTGAATGCCAGTCCAAGAACTGTCGCGACAGGCGCTAAAGTAATGTAGCGTTTGTTCCAGCTAAGGCGAATACCAAGTACCTTTTCGCCATTATGTTCACCATAACAGACGACACCTTTATCTGGTATGCCCCCCGCATCAGAGCCCGCTTCGGGACCAGTTAGCGCAAAACAAGGGATGTCGGTACCGTCCGCTAATCTCGGCAACCAATACTCTTTTTGCTCTTGGGTACCATAGTGAGAAAGCAACTCACCCGGGCCGAGTGAATTAGGCACCATAACCGTCACTGCGGCACTAATACTGCGAGTAGCGATACGAGAAACAATGGTGGAGTTTGCCAATGAGGAAAACTCACGACCACCGTATTGCTTAGAAATGATCAGCGAAAAGAAACGCTCTTTACGCAAGTATTGCCAAACTTCGGCAGGCAAATCACGATCTTCTTTATTGATCTTATGATCATCAAGCATGGCTAATAACGTGTTCAGTTCATTATCCATGAACGACTGCTCTTCACTAGACAAGCTCGGTTTTGGGTAATGGTGTAACTTGCTGAAGTCAGGACGCCCTGAAAAAAGCTCGCCATCCCACCAGACACTACCCGCCTCCATCGCTTCTTTTTCCGTTTCAGAAAGCGGTGGTAACACTTGCTTAAACAATTTGAATGCTGGATCGCTGATCCATTTTCTGCGTAGAGAGCTCATAACCAGTTCCTTTTGTTCACGTTATTACCTTTGCAGGTCTGTTGTTATTGTTATTACAGCTTTTGTTATTACGATGTCGCTATGGGGTGAGTTATTCATTGGCACACCCTATTTTTATACGTCATTAATGCGCTAAAAGTGCTACGGCGCAGAAACGCCAGCAGCAAGATATGGAATTAATTGATCCAGTACGGCCTGTGCGTCGGCATTTTGAGCGTAATCATTGTGCGCAATTTCTGCTAAAGCTTGGCTTGAAGCCATGGTGAAAACACAAGCCCCCAATGTGAAGTGCAGTCGCCAAAACAAGGTTTCACGGCTTAATTGCGGATTGGCAGCAAGCACCGATTGAGTAAAAAGCCCTAACGTCTCTTGATAACGGGTGCTGATAAACCAACGTAGATGACCTTGCACATCGGTATACCCTCGACCAATCAGCAACATAAATCGACTGGTGCCATTCGGTCTTACATGGTTGAGTGCCATTAAAGGCCCTCGTAGCGCTTCAAAAACCTGCTTCATCGAATAATCTGGATTGAGATTCAGTGTGATCAACGCGTCTGATACCGCTGGCATAAAAGCCTCTAAGTAACGACTCAACACTGCACGAACTAAGGTCTTCTTATCCCCAAAATGGTAATTGACCGCAGCAAGGTTCACCCCTGCTTTCGATGTAATCGTGCGTAGAGAGGTATCATTAAAGCCTTGCTCGGCAAACAGAGCTTCTGCTACATCCAGAATTTTCTCTTTGGTTTTGTGCTTGGCAGTCATTTCAATCACCCGTATCAAACGCTTGTTTGAAAATATACACACCGCATACAAACTTAACAAGCGGTTAACATCACACTTTTACGTACTGGTTAGACCAGAATAACAAGCTAGCGAAATAAGCCTCTGAAAACAGGCGAAAAGAAAAGAAGCAAATATTTTTAAACTTTTTTGGAACTGAATGGAAAAAGGTGGGTCTGAATAAGTGTAGATAGCAAAGATAATGAGTTTAACTGGCCGTCGAGCTCACTTTACTTCTGAAAGATTTTTACACTGCTTTTCCAAATTAACTCCTATACTTATATGTATCCGCCCAGAGCCACTTTGCTCTGGGCTTTTTTTATTCCTGCTAACCACGTTTCAGAAATAACGAAGTCTTCGCTGCGTAAACGCAAACGAAGACTTAATCATTCTTTGAAAGGAATTACCTTTTAAGGCGATATTCTAATCAACTAGGCTAACGAAACACCCAGCGGCAACTTAAAATATAATTGCTCAACATACCGACAAGCACTCCAGCGGTGAGCGCAAACAAAGGCACCCAACCTTGTTTGCCCAAGCCTAAGAGAATCGATTGGAAGACCAGAAAATTTGGCAATGCCGAAATTAAAGCGCAGCTCATAAAGGTTAACCATTGGCTAAGCAAATTCTTGATATTATCTGTTTGCCAAGGAGCCTGCCCTTGTCTAAAAGTAAAACGGCGATTACCAAACCAAGTGACCGACGCCGCGCAGCAAAAGGCGATGCCCCGAGCCCATAATAACGGTAGAGAAAACAAATAAGCACACAACATGAAGACCAACGCATCGGCGATAAAACCCATCCCCCCAACAAGAGCAAACTTAAGCAGCCGGTGCTGCTGTAGCCGCTTCACTGCCGATCCTGCTGGCAACGATATAATTTACGTTTGCTTTCCGCTGTCTGCTCAACCACACAGTTAAACTTATGCTCCTCAACTAATTGACTAACTTGCTTCGGTTTACCAACCAGTTGAAACTTCGCCAATGTCAAAAGCTGATCATATTGCACCAGTGTTTGTGCTTTTCCTTGGCTATAAAACTGCCCAGAGAAGGGCCTTTTTCCCACATAGAATATGGGTACTGAGAGATCGGCACGAGACAAAATCATTTTGTCGCTTTTCTTAGCCCCGACTCCTGATTGAATAACACCAACAGCAATAATCAAAAGGAGTGGTATCGCCCCGGCAATGAACTTAAACCATTTAGGATCATGCTTTATATCATTGAGTAAAATAGCAATGACCAGCCCCAATGCAGGCACTCCTGGCAAAATATAGGCTGGAAGAATATTGCCAGAGAAAGTAAACAACACGAGAGGTGCAAGCATCCAGCAAAACGCAAAACTAACGACCGGCTGGTATTTGTCCCACCACGGCTGCGGATTATGCTTTGCTCGCCAAAACAACAACACCGGTAACACGATAGACCAAGGTGCCGCAGAATAAAGCCAAAACAGCCAAATCATGCCTCTTGGTTCATCATGGGCGCTACCGTATAAATCACCCTCCCAACCACTGACGACAAAACGTTTAAAATGCTCCCCAACGATAAAGTAATCGATAAAACCCGGCGTCGCTTTTTCCGCTAACCAATACCAAGGCAGTGCAATCGCCAGCATTAAAGCGCTTCCAGTTAACAATGGGAAACGTCGCCATAATTGAACAAATGCCCCTTTGAACCCATGCTGAAAAATGAGCCATGGCATAACAGCAATGCCGACCAATACAATGACCAATGGACCTTTAGCAAGCAAACCTATCGCCAGGCCAACAAACCCAACGTAACCCCAGATTCGCTCTCCCTGCCAACAAAAATAGAAGCCGACCATCGCAATCGTCATGCCTAAGGTCAGTGCCATATCGGTCATGACGGCACCCGCTGCAATCGAAAAAATAGCGCAAGTTGCTAGCACAACTGAAGTAACAAGCGCATTAATCTCTAAACGCTTGGCGAAATAAGCCGTGATAGCAATAACAACAACACCAGCAAACCAATGAGGTACTCGAACCGCCAACTCATTAATACCAAACCATTCAATACCAACAGCACTCATCCATGTGAACAATGGTGGTTTCCCCCAAAATGGCACGCCATAATCAAATTGGGGAGTTAGCCAATTACCCGTATCAATCATCAAGCGAGCCATTTCGCCATAGCGAGCTTCGGTGGTATCCATTAATGGATAAGCCCCCAGTGAAATAAGGCGAATAAGCAAGGCTGAACCTAAGATCGCCCATAGGTGAACTCGATTAAAACTCACGCGCGCTTCTCCATTACTTGAAACAACATCACAGCGGGTTTTTCTTTAACTGACTGAACGAGATACAACGGTCTTTGCTTCGACTCAATAAAAATTCGACCGATGTACTCCCCTAGCAAACCAATACTCAATAACTGAATCCCTCCCAATGCCAGCATCACCACCATCAATGATGGATAGCCGACCGTAGGATCACCCCAAAGCATCGTTTTCAATACGATCACTAAACCATATACAAAAGCACTGCCTGCAACTAATGCTCCTGCCACTGTCGCCAAACGCAAAGGGCGAATAGAGAAGGCCGTGATGCCATCGACTGCCAACCCTAACAACTTGAAATAATTCCATTTGGTTTCACCGCAAAAGCGCGGATCGCGATCAAATGTAAGCGTGACTTGATTGAAACCCGGCCATGCAAAAATCCCTTTCATATAGCGATTTCGTTCAGGAAGTTGGTTAATATGCGCAACGACTCGGCGACTCAATAAACGAAAATCACCGACATTTTCAGGAATGCTTGATTTAACCAGAGTATTCAGTAAACGATAATACAGAGCAGCAGATTGACGCTTTAACCACGTTTCTCCGTGACGAGATTGACGCTGCATGTTGACCACATCAAACCCTTCCCGCCACTTAGCCAGCATCTCAGGGATCAGTTCTGGCGGATCTTGCAGATCAGCATCAATCAGCACCACGGCTTCACCATGGCTATATTGCAACCCTGCACTCATCGCCGACTCTTTACCAAAGTTACGGCTCAATGAAATACTGCGTACCAAACTGGTAGATGATTGAAAACACTCAACGATAGCCAAACTTCCATCATGGCTACCATCGTCGACATACACGATTTCACACCGTTCCGGAAGCGCGTCTAACACTTTCGTTAAACGTTGATGCAGTGCTGGCAGCACGGATTCTTCATTGAAATAAGGCACGACGACCGTCAATGTGATTGCGGATTCAACACGCTGATGAGGAGATGTTATTACGTTCATAAAACCGCCTAATTACTTTTATCCGTATGGCAACTCTATTAAGCTCCATACTCAGAGATGATATGCTGGACTTTATCGCTGACAGTGTGAAAAGAATGTTATTGACGTTTTTTTCACTTTTTTTTGACTGGCATAACGATAAAATTCCGCTCACTCGCTCTCTTGTTGAATAAGTAGTAGGTAAGACATGAATAAAATTTTATTGGTAGAAGATAACCGTGAAATTGCCGGTATCTTGTTTGACTACTTTGAAAGCGTAGGCATGGAGCTTGACTACGCCGATAACGGTGAGCTCGGCCTGCAGCTTGCACTCGAAGGCAATTTTGACATGATTATTCTCGATCTTATGTTGCCAAGAATGGACGGTCTAACCGTTTGTAATAAGTTACGCGATGCGGGAGATTCCACACCCGTTTTAATGCTAACCGCACTCGATAACCGAGAGGATATGTTAGCCGGTTTCAGTCACGGCGCGGATGATTACCTAACGAAACCGTTCGATTTAGACATTCTCGAGGCCAGAATGCACGCTCTGATTAAACGTTATCGAGGTAAAACGGCATCAACCAAGATCACGGTTGGCCCTCTATTGATAAATCAAAAAACTCGCCAAGCCTACCGCGAAGACAAACCACTAGCGCTTAACCCGACCACTTACACCATTTTAGAAATGCTGGCAGTCAGAGCCCCCGAAGTAGTTAGCCGTCAGGAAATCACAGAAAAGCTTTGGCAAGAATCAGAGCCAAACAACGATGTGCTGCGTAGCCATATTTATCAACTAAGAATTCAGCTTGATAAACCTTTTGCCACAGCGATGCTGGTTACGGTACCCAAATGTGGATTTCGTCTTGAGTTGCCGCAATGATTAATTTGTTAAACAGTACTCGCTCGCTCACCGGCCGACTGGCAGTCTTTTTCATTGGCATCTCAATTGCTCTTGGGCTGTTTACTCTCGTTATTTTCTCATTGGCGTTGCATTGGTCAGAGGATCGAGTCGGAGAAAGACGGATTCTACTCGACAAAGATATCGCAATTGAACGCTTTATCGCAGGTGAAAGTGGGGAAATTAAGATTGATGTCCTGACCATCGCCTATAACGACCTCTCGTTGATTCCCGAAGTGTATCAACACGATTTGAGTGGAAAAAGCCACTTTCTCGGCGAGCTCGAACCCTCTCTAGAGCGTGACTCACGCATGGTCTATAAAGGACAATATACCGATCAAGGCCAACTGCGCGATATCGTACTTTTAACAACGATTGATACGGTTGAATTTAGTGCAGAAGAAATTGTCTACTCCAGTATCATCGTGGTAACAATGATTGCCTTACTGATGTTTCTCTTTGGCACGCTACTCTACCGTTTGTCTAAACGACTGATTGAGCCACTAAACGGCATTGTGCTGCAACTCGAACAACAAAGCGGCGATAGTGAAAGTGAATTCACCATCTCCAACGAAGCAGCACAAGAGTTTCAAGTGCTGACGCAACAACTCAACCAATACCGCAGTGATCTTCATTTAGTCTTAAAGCGCGAACAAGCCTTTGCCCGCTATGCCAGCCATGAGTTAAGAACCCCAATAACAGTAGTGAAAGGTGCAAACAAACTACTCGCTCGATCTGAACAAACCGAATTTAATCAGCGTCAAATATCCCGTATCGACAGTGCGACAGTTCAAATGAGCAGCATGGTTGATGCATTGTTGAGCCTAGTTCGTTACGAACGCAACACAGACGATACGCCATTACGCAGGGTCACCGAGAGCGAACTCAATACGATCGTGATGAGCAACTCATCGCAAGCCCATGAGAAAGCATTATGTATCAATCTGCTGATTGAATCGTTACCACAGGTGCAAGCCACCCCCGCAGTGCTGAATATGATCCTGGGTAATCTCATCCGTAACGCGATTGCCGCAACAGCTCATGGGGAAGTGACGATTCACGTAACCGAACAAAGAGTGACCATCACTGATGATGGAGCAGGGCTCAGTGATCAACCCTCTTTGCATGGGCACGGTCTTGGTTTACTGATCGTTGAAGATCTCAGCCGACGCTACCAATGGCATTTTGAGTTATACAACCATCCAACGCGTGGTTGCGTAGCCAAAATAACGTTTTAGTACTCAAACGCTGATGAGAAAGTAAAGTCTTTATGGGGTGGCTAAGGTATTATGTGCTTTGATAACATCGCCTTAGCCTAACTAGAATAGTGACACGATAAAGTACCGCCTTATGAAGCTTGCCGACACGCCCATCACCCAGCACCAATTTGCCAATATTGATTTTTATCTCAAGCGTGATGACCAGTTACATAGTCACTTTTCTGGAAACAAAGCTCGAAAGTTCATGGCCCTATTGGAACAAGACTTTCCACAAGTAGATACCCTCATTGGCTACGGCAGCCCGCAAGCTAACTCGCTCTATTCGATGGCGGCGCTCGCTAGCATTAAAGGCTGGCAATTAGAGTTTTACGTTGATCGTATCCCTGAATGGCTCAAAGAGCGCCCAATGGGCAACTATCGCGGCGCATTAGAACTTGGGGCGAAAATTATCGCCACCGCAGAGAGTGGTTTACACCCAAACGACTACATTACCCAAGTTCGTCAACCTAATGAAAATTGTTTAGTTGTACCTGAAGGTGGCCGCTGCTCGTTAGCTGAATTTGGCGTAAATCGGTTGGCATCAGAGATTCTCAGTTGGGTTCGACTACAAGCCAACAAACAATTCGTGGTTGCGCTACCAGCAGGCACGGGCACCACCGCACTTTTCCTCCATAAAGCGCTCAAGGTACATGGCATTGAAGTTCTTACATGTGCCTGTGTGGGAGGAAAAGAATATCTCACCAAGCAATTCAACCAATTGGGAGAGGCCGATCACCCCACTATTCTTGAACTGGAAAACAAACACCATTTTGGTAAATTGTATCAAGACGACTATGTGGTATGGCAACAGCTACTGAGCGAAACGAATGTGGAGTTTGACTTACTCTACGATCCGATGATGTGGCACTGCCTATTAAATTGGTATCCAAATAATACCGACAAGCCTATTATCTATATTCACCAAGGTGGGTTATTAGGCAACGAGAGTATGTTGCCTCGCTATCAACGCAAATTCGACGTGTAATCCAAAGCACGAAGACGAAACGCAAATATTAGGAGAGAAAAATGGCATTGAGGTTAAACCGCGCAGTCATGTTAGCGCTCGTTCCGATTCTTCTTCTCACCTATGGCCATCATGCACTTGCAAATAGTGAGACAAAAAGCTTCTCTACGCCAAAAAAAACGGCCGTGATCGTCAACAGCTCTGATGTCAAACACCGCATCTGCTATTACCAAGACCAAGCTTATTCCCTTGGTGCTCTTATCGAAGTCGGTGGCTATATTATGCGCTGTGATAATGCGAATGATTTTGAAAGCAACGGCGCGTTAAAATGGATTACTCTAGATAAGTCGAACCTAGACCATTCTCAACCTTAGTGGCAGTTTCTCATGCCGTTGATAGTGACTATCCTATTCACTATCAAAGAAAAAGAGGAAAATACTACAGCAGCAAACATTGTCTAACACCTCAATAAAACTAGCCTTAACGGTTCTCAAACCACGGTCATATTGCATTGCAAAATTGAATTAATGTGAAACGCAACTAAATTCATAGTAAGGAAATAACGCTTTGGCAGGCAGATATGAGATGCAAGACATGGATAGTGACGTTCTTTATTTTTTCTCCTGTGGTTATCGCACATGACCATAGTCATGACGATCATGTGCAAGAAGTTGTTGAGTTACGCTTAATCGAACCAATACCACAACATACAGAATTTAACCGAGACATCGCTAAGCTCGGTTGGGTATTGTTTAACGATCCTAATCTATCTTCCAATCAAGCTGTCAGTTGCCAATCTTGCCATGATTTATTGACTAATGGGGCAGAAACCACACGAGTATCAACCGGTGTCAATGGCATTGGTCTGCGCAATTCACTAACCGTATTTAACACCGCACTTAACTATCGTTTTTTTTGGGATGGCAGAGCCAATACCTTAGAAGAACAAATTAACGGCCCAATAACTAACCCTTTAGAAATGGATTCTGATTGGCCGCAAATAGAGCGTTATGTTTCACGCTCGGCCCGCTATCAACAGCTTTTTTCTTCAGCCGATAACCTTCCAATTACAAGTGACTCAATTCGTTTTTCCTTAGCCGAATTCATGCGGGCACTGCAAACGCCTAACTCCGATTTTGACCGCTTCTTACAAGGCGATGAAACAGCCCTTTCAGCACAAGAACTTCGGGGATGGCAAACCTTTCAAGCGGTGGGTTGCGTTCAATGCCATCAAGGTAAGAATGTTGGTGGAAATATGATCCAAAAATTTGGTTACTTCACTTCTATTAATTCGATCCAAGATACAGGCAAGCATCTCATCACCGAGCAAGGCCAAGACAAATTTTACTTCCGGGTTGCGAGCTTAAGAAATGTCGCTCAAACACCGCCTTACTTTCACGATGGTAGAACCGAAACACTAGAACAAGCCATTAAGGTGATGGCTCAGGGGCAGCTCGGGATCACCATGGATAGCGATACAATCTCTGACGTTGAGGCCTTTCTTCACACACTTAGCGCACCCAGGCCAAGGATCTTAGAGGAGTTTGAAAATGAATAGCCCTAAAATCGTTACACTGCTCCTCTCATCCATTGTCGCTGCGCTTTTTACCGTTGCCTATATGAGCTATCAAAACAGCCGTCACATCGAAAACACACTCACCGATGTCACCACGGTTGGGCACGAATTATTGGGCCATAGAGATACCATTTTGAACTACCAGTATCAGCAGCAACGACGCCATTTTTTGATCACTCAGAGAATTACTGAAATTGAAAAGTTGGCCAAAGCCATGCTGAAAAAGAACACGACAATTACCTGGTTTCCTATTAGTAGCAACGTAAATAAAACCAACCAGCAATTAGCCTCATTTGAGCAAAAGCTAATTCATACCAGTACCATGCTAGATATGCTCGTGGGTATCCAAGTGGCTCGGAAATACGCTTACTTATCTTTAGAGTCCTTATTCAAGCAAGCACTAAACGAGCGAAACAATTTGGGTCTAGAATGGCACTTTGTTGATTTTATGAATCAGCATTTGCTTGATAACAATGTAGCCAATCCACAAATCAAACAATTTGCAATGCAACTTCGCCAAATAGACGAGCGAAGAACGTCATTACGGACTGATTTGCTCAATGAGCATAATTATGAATTTATCGAAAAAACCGAAACGGCCTTACGCCAATATAGCCATAGTGAACTCAACAATGCACTAATGTACTGCCTGGGAGCCGTCACCGTTTTGATACTAATGTTCTCGATTCAAGCTTATTTGCGTTTCACCCACTTAAAAGCGCTCAATAAAGAGATGGCAGCAGCATCAGAAAAAGCCTTAAACGCGGCTAAAGCTAAATCACAGTTTCTTGCCACGATGAGTCATGAGTTACGCACCCCAATGAACGGAGTATTGGGCATTGCCCAAATTATTGCAGGAGAAACAAAAGAGAGCGCCACTAAAAAAAATGTCGGTATTATTCTGGAATCAGGCCAACACCTCATGACGGTGCTCAACGATATTCTCGACTTTTCAAAAATTGAAGAGAACAAATTAGAACTCGAGGCTGTTCACTTTCATCTTAACCAAATCCTCATGCCGGTTGTCAGTGCCATCACCCCGCTCGCTGAAGAAAAAAACTTAACCTTAGAAATCGACAATCAGATTCCCGACAACATCTATTTAATCGGTGATAGTGCAAGGCTAAGACAAATCCTATTTAACTTAACGGGTAATGCGATAAAATTTACCGCCAAAGGCAAGATCACCATTCAAGCTCAACTCGACAATATCACGCCGTCTCATCTCATTCTTAGTGTTTCCGACACGGGGATCGGTATTCCTCCACATAAGCACGACGCTATTTTTGCCTCATTTGAACAAGCCGATGCTTCAACGACTCGTAAGTTTGGTGGCAGTGGATTAGGTTTAGCCATCGTAAAAAAACTCACCGAACTCATGGACGGTACCATCACCTTAATCAGCCGCGAAAATGTCGGTAGCACATTTACCATAACCATTCCCCTCCCTCGAGGAGAAAAGGCGATTGTTACCAATCAAGATCCCGTGAGTGCTTCACCGCTAGAAACCCGCCCACTCCATATTTTGCTCGCCGAAGATAACCGCGTAAATGCAATTGTCGCTAAAGGCTTCTGTAATAAACTAGGTCATCGTGTTGATATCGCAGAAAATGGACAAATCGCCATAGATAAAGCAACAAAAGAATCATACGACCTGATCTTAATGGACAATCACATGCCCGAAATGAATGGCATCGAAGCGACCTACTATTTGCGTCAAGTACTTGGTATCAACACCTTAATATTTGCTTACACCGCCGATGTGTTCCGCGAGGCTCATGACGATTTTATCAATGCAGGGGCGGACCATGTTCTCACTAAACCATTACAAAATGAAAGCTTCTACGATGCGATCAGTAACTTCAGCCATCGTATTCAAACCCAGAACACACCGGCACTGCCAGGCACCAATGTGATTCATTTACATCGTGAAAATGTCCAAGATTTACGCTTGACTGAAGAAGAACTGTCAAAAAGTGAATTACTCAACGAAGTAAAGCAAGATATCGATATCTACCAGAGTTTGTTGCAATCTCTAATTGAAGATTTTGAAACTCATATCGATGAGCTTATTATCGGCTTTGAGGCTGCCGATACTGAGCAATTGGGTAAAACATTACACTGCTTGAAAGGGATAACGCTCAATCTGCAACTTGATAATCTCGCCAATCTAACCATCGAAATGGAGCAACAGGTCCGTGAGAGTAAGATACCGTGTATCGATAACTTTCAAAAATTGATCAATCGACTCAGTGTCAATGTTCACCAAGGTAACCGACTATTAGAAAAAAACATCGATGCTGTAATAGAGAGCAATGAAACTGCGCACGCTAATAAAGGCCTAATGATGAAAAATAACCTATCGCGATAAAACACGATGGATTTTTTCAGCCATGATAGCTAAAGTATCGCTCCTAAATTTTTAGAACTGGTTTCAATAATAACGAAAGCAGTTAACCGAGACGATGCCATGATTACTGATGATAAAATTATTGAAACTTTAGACGAGCTAAAAGCGTTTCTACTTGCTGTAGAGAGTGGCGTACTAGGCCTACAAAACGTCGCAGGTTTGGCACTCGCGACACACAATAGCAGCGGTCGTCACTTTGTTGCAGTACTTGATGATAAACATCAGCTGCTGCTAGGTCGCTGGGTCAGCGAAGAAGTCTTTAAAACAGGTCAAGATATGGTTCGCAACGGCGTTAAACCGACCCACTAAACCCCATCAGGTTAGGCTCATCCAATAATAAAGGCCGTCTTCAACACTATCTTTGAAGACGGCCTTTATTTTTCTAGCTGACTATTTTTCGATCGCCTTGGCTCATCTCATTCTCAAGTGATTGACTCGCAACACTCGAGCTAAAACGAGAGACGTCACTAGTCCATCAAGCTTTTCGATTTAATTGCTTTTTTCGCCAACTCTTTGGCAAACGCACTGATATCAGCCTCCATTGCATCAATCGTGCTGCGTACATCATCGAGCGCGACCGTCTGCATCTGGCGATTTTCCATCACCACTTCACCGTTCACAATGGTTGTATCCACATTGCTTGGGTTGGCTTGAAATACCAGTGTTGCGTATGGATCATAGTTTGGCATCATATTCGCTGATTGCGTTTCGACAATAATGATATCCGCTTGCTTGCCTACTTCCAAAGAGCCTATACGCTCTTCCATATGCAAAGCCTTCGCACCGCCCATCGTTGCCATTTCAATCACTTGTTCTGGGATCATAATGGTTCGATCATCATGTTTAAGACGCTGCATCGTGCTGGCATAGCTCAATGTACGCCATAGATCGACTTGGTTTGAGCTCATTGGCCCATCAGTACCTAATCCCAAGCGAACATCCGTGCGATACATCTCCCACGCTGGCGCCATTCCTGTCGCGCCTTTTGCGTTTGCCATTGGGTTATAAGCCACGCCCGCATCAGCCTGCTTAACCAACGCAATGTCATTTTCAGAGAAATGAATCCCGTGAGCGAGCACCACGCGCTCATCCAAAATACCAATTTGCGCCATGTACTCAACTGGCGAACTCGCTTGGTGCTCTTCTTTAATGCGCGCTTCTTCATTAGGGAATTCCGCCACGTGGATCAACACTGGCACATCTTGCTGTTTAGAAAGTTGATTGATTTGCTGGAGTTTTTCTTTACTCACGGTGTACACCGCATGCGGTGCATAAGCAGGCGTGATCAAAGGATCACCTTTATACTGGTCAATAAAGCTCTGCGCGTACTCAATGCCACCATAAGGAGCACTGCTATCCACCACTGGGAACTTAATCACGGTTTGGCCAAGTACGGCACGCAAGCCCACTTCTTTAGTCGCTTTGGCCATCTCATCCATGTGGTAGTACATATCGGCATATGTTGTCACACCACTTTGCGCTAAATCGATGGCGCCTAATTTCGTCGCATTGTAGATAAGCTCACGGCTTAGCTTCTCCCCCTCTAACGGAAAGAAGTAAGCAAACAGTCGATTCGAAATACCCTCTTCGCCCAAACCACGAAACGCAATCATCGGCAGATGGTTATGGGTATTAATCATGCCTGGCATCACAATACCATCTTGTGCATCAATCAGCTTCGGTGCACGGTATTGCTCAGCAAGAACCGCCTCACCCACCGCAATGATTTTGTCGTCTTTCACCACAACAACACCATTTTCAATCACTGACATATTGCCATCAATCGTTAGTACTTCGCCGTTAGTGATGATGAGATCGGCATTGTAGCTTGGCGCAAACTGCGCACAACCTGAAAGCGCTAGCGTAATAATAGAGGCCAGCAAAGTAGGTTTATTCATTATTGTTCTCTTTAAATCGGCAATTAAGCAAACGTTAAACTAAAATCGCGCGCATCATAAAAGAGCCCATCAACCAAAGCGAACAGTAAGATGTAAAAGAATGAGATCGTGAACAAAAATCCTGACACTTCGGCGACTAAATAAGCGATACTTTTGAAAATCTGGCATAATTACCACTAATATTGTGAAGCTTCTAGCAGGCAAATTATGGCAAATCCTGAATTCAAAGAAACGTTAGATACGTTGGATAGAATAAGCGTCTGTTTGTATCGCGTGGGGATCAGTTGCTTTTCACTATCGCTACTCGCTCTATCAACGATTCTAAGTGGTCTTTTTACTCACTTGTCAGAGTATTACTCATTAACCTTGCTAGTGATCTGCATATCGGCGGCTTTAACTGCCGCAAACCTTCATGTGTACAGTAAACATGTTCGAGCGGTGATTTGCTGGTCGGCATGGATTGGCATTTTGCTGATGTTAAGCGACGCTTCCCAAAGCCGAGTATGGCTATCGCTAGGGTTTCTGTTTGTCTCGTTCTCAGGTATTGCGCTTAAAGAGTCGTTTTGCTTTAAAGTACTCGGTTTAAAGCTTGTTCCCGTATTATTGGCGCTCTCTACGTTCTCTCTATGGCTTGAACAGCCTTGGGGTGGTTCTGTTTTATTGGCATTGGCGGGGCTGGTTATGGGCAACTTATCAATCACAAAATGGCGCATGCCACTTCACTTTGATATTGGGAATAAAGCCAACTACGAAATCTAGGCCATTTCGCTAAATTTCGTTGCCAGCACGACATGCAAGTAACGCAACTTGCTTTAGCCCAAAGGCCAAAGCAACGCTAGTGAAGCGGTTTAACCCTTATATTCAATCACTTGTTCAATAAAATCCGATTCACTGAACCACATAACGCGGCCAATATAAGCGTTATCCCTCAACTCGGTATCGATTTGTGCGGCAATTCTTGCCGTCATTTGAATCCAACCATCCTGCTCATTGAGACCATCGATAAAATCACTGACTATCGCTTTCGCATTGTCATCTAACTGCAAGCTTATAAAATTCATTATTTCTTCTTAACTCTCGCTATCAACAAAAAAGCTCCCATTACAGGAGCTTTCCAATAACAAATATTATTACACAGCGAAATGAATACTAGTATTCCATTCTATGGTAAATCACCGCGATTCCGATAGAAACCGTCAGCACCAGCGTAGCCATAAACGTAACCTTAAATGGGCAATACGGACGCTCACCCGTCACTTCCCCCGTTTGGGCATTCACTAACACACGGTAAACCTTTTCTCGATAACGATAAGAGGAGACCCAGACAGGCAAAATCAAGTGTTTAAAGGTAGCATCAGTGTAGGTTGAATCTCTCGTGCTGATTATTTGTTTATCGCCCCCGATATCACGATCGATCGTGGTTTCAATCTTCTCTTGCATACGTACTTTGGCATCTGCGTAACCTTCTTTAAGATTCACTTGGTACAGTTCAGCCTGATACCCTTGCAAATAACTGTCGGTGTAATCCACCAGCTTAGACAGATCCCATGGCTCTAATTGATGCAGTTGCGTGGTATCAAGCGAGTATGTGGCAGGGACAAGCACATCATCAAAGTTATTGGTTACATGCCCGGAAGCAAAATACCAACGAGTACGGGTTTCCGTGCGCGTTTCTGTTTTACCGTCAGAGTTGGTCACCGTTACCGATTCTTTATAATTAACCCCTTTTTTTCCTGTATAGGAAGTCGCAACATTACAGTCATAAGTCCAATACGGAATATACACTCCTTGGAAACGATCCAGCTTTTCTGCATGCTTTTTCAGATTATGAGGCGCTAACCATAACCCTTTTACCCAGGAGCTAAAATTGGAGATAGCTTGTTCACGTTTGATCTGAAAAGGAATAATGCCTTGTGGCTTAATACGCTTAGTATTCTCAGCTCGAGAAAGCACTAACGGCGTATCGCAAAACGCACAATGTGTCGCTTTCACATCAGAGCCAAACTCGGTTGTCGCACCACAGCTCTCGCACTGAATCATGCGTGACTCGATCTTCTCCTGACAAGCGTCAAAATTATTTAAATAACTCTCTAGATCGACCTCATGATGCGCCTCTTTTACCGTTAGCGGTTGCTCTATCTCCACTTCAAACTGGCAATGGTTACAAATCAACGAAGTCGTACCGGGTTCATAAGATAAATCAGCAGCACAACTCTTACACTTTACATCGACTAACATCCGTTACGCTCCCGGGATCGGTGGTGGTGCGGCTTGAAACAGATTTTGTAGCTCTGCGACTGTGCTGGCTTTCTCCCATGCAGCCATACCTTGCTTCCATACCAAAGAATCTTGGCTGATTTGTCCTGCGGTAATTTGATGCTGAAGAGTATCTAGCGCGAACGGCCCTGCTTGCTGCCCATTCACCGCCACAAAATACTCACTCTGTTGTGGCAATGGTGGCGGAGCAATCTGTGATTGAGAGCTCTGAGGTTGGTAGTGTTGTTGCGACCCTTGTTGTGGGGTCATCGCTTGTGCCATTTGCTGCGCCATCGCAAAACCCATCCCCATTTCCATTCCTGCGCTGGCATTACCACCCCCATTTTGCGCAGCGGCCTCTAACGCTTCTGCCGCTTGGAATTGGGTATACTGATTCAAGTTACCAAGAATGCCCATTGAAGAACGCTTATCCAGCGCCTCTTCTACTTCTGGCGGTAGCGAAATGTTTTCGACCATGAACTTTGCGAGCGTCAAACCATAAGTGGCGAAGTCACCGTTCATTTTTTCTCGCATTAGCAGCGCAAATTCATCATAGTTTGCCGCCATATCAAGCACGGGTAACTTACTTTCGCCCACCGCATCGGTAAAACGAGCGACCGCCATGGTGCGCAACTGCCCCTGTATTTCATCGATTTGGAAACAACCGTCAGTACCGACTACTTGCTCAAGCAACTTTAGTGGTTCACTCACGCGAATATCATAATTACCAAAAGCACGAAGGCGTACAGGACCAAACTCAGGGTCTCGCAACATAATAGGATTTTTCGTTCCCCATTTGTTGTTAGTAAATAGGCGCATATTGACGAAGTAGACTTCAGCCTTGAAAGGTGAATTAAAACCATGTTTCCAACCTTTCAGTGTACTGAGAATAGGCAGGTTCGCGGTGGTGAGTTGATACATGCCAGATTCAAATACATCGGCAATTTGGCCTTCGTTGACGAAAATGGCAACTTGCCCCTGACGTACGGTTAACTGAGCGCCATTCTTGATCTCATTTTGATGGCGCTCAAAACGCCACACCAAGGTGTCATTGCTATCGTCAATCCACTCGACGATATCAATAAACTCGCCCATTATTTTATTCCAAAAACCCATATCAACCTCTATTCCCTGATCTGGTAACATTCAGCTCTAACTAAATGAAACTTATTGAATAATTATCCGATAGAGAGCACATGGTCACAAGGGCAAAACGGTGAGCTATCTCGTAACTAGAGCGATTGAGGAAACACGAGATAGGCAGGGTTTGAGATTCGGTTAACTAAACATCAGAGAAATTTCATCTATAAACAGTCATATTCACATTGGGATATGCCACTTTAGCGGCGATTTAAACGGCAAGGAAGAAAATGGATCGATGCTGAGAATGATACTCAGGTGGGATATTCACTGAACAAGCTTAGAAAACGGCTTAACCAAATTTGAGCCGATACAACAAAGCATTAATTAAAAGATTTTAATGAACAAAAGGGGCTAAGCAGCCCCTTGTAGAATGATACGCGTGATTAATTAACGCATTGATAAAGCTGAGTATAACGCGTAGAAATACAGCCAAATAACTTATCACGACGAGCGCATTTATCTAGCGGAGTACCAAAAACCTGTGCGCCTTTGAATCCCCAAGCTTTACAGCCGTTTTCTGCCATTAAAAAAGCTTCTTGTTCGTCAATCACTGCCTGCTGAAGCAAGCCTTCATCATAGGCTAGCGTGATAGTTGCATCACCCTTACTGCCATCAGTCACGAACCAATTTTTGTTTACAGGAGTAGCACACGCAGTCAAATTAGCCGCGATAACAAGAGCGACAATCGTTTTGAATCTCATTGGGTTTCTAGTTTTATGATTCTTAAAAGGTGGCGCATTTTACACAAATTTTCGCGCTACGCATTACTAAAATATACGCGCATCATTTGATATTTAAATCGGCCCCAAATGCACAGCGCTGAGGAATCCCCTAATGATTTTGATAAAAATCATAAATTTAAGGTAGATGCACATCTTGTCATGTGATCAAATGGTTCTGAGAAAAATCAATAACCAGACAACAAGATGTGCGAACTCGATATTTTACACGACTCTCTTTACCAATTCTGCCCTGAATTGCACTTAAAACGACTCAACAGTTTAACGCTGGCTTGCCACGCATTACTTGAATGTAAAACGCTCACTCTTACCGAACTTGGTCGTAACCTGCCAACGAAAGCCAGAACAAAACATAACATCAAACGAATCGACAGATTGTTAGGTAATCGTCACTTGCACAAAGAGCGACTCGCTGTATACCGTTGGCATGCCAGCTTTATCTGTTCAGGTAATTCGATGCCCATTGTTCTTGTTGACTGGTCTGATATTCGTGAGCAAAAACGGCTTATGGTATTGCGGGCTTCGGTGGCACTACATGGTCGTTCTATTACTCTTTATGAGAAAGCCTTTCCGCTTTCAGAGCAATGTTCAAAGAAGGCTCATGACCAATTTCTAGCCGACCTTGCAAGCATTCTACCGAGTAACACTACACCGCTCATTGTCAGTGATGCTGGCTTTAAAGTGCCATGGTATAAATCCGTTGAAAAGCTAGGTTGGTACTGGTTAAGTCGAGTCAGAGGGAAAGTGCAATATGCAGATTTAGGTGCGGAAAACTGGCAACCTATCAGCAACTTACATAGCATATCCTCAAGTCGCTCAAAGACTTTAGGCTATAAGAGGTTGACTAAGAGCAACCCAATTTCATGTCAAATTGCACTGTATAAATCACGTCCTAAAGGCCGAAAAAATCAGCGTTCGACACGGACTAATTGTCATCATCCGTCACCTAAAATCTACTCCGCTTCGACAAAAGAACCATGGGTTTTAGCGACTAACTTGCCCGTTGAAATCCGAACACCAAAGCAACTTGTTAGGCTCTACTCGAAGCGTATGCAAATTGAAGAAACCTTCCGAGACTTGAAAAGCCCAGCCTACGGTTTAGGCCTCCGTCATAGCCGAACTAGCAGCTCAGAGCGCTTTGATATCATGCTGCTAATCGCCCTAATGCTTCAACTGACATTTTGGCTTGCTGGAGTTCATGGTCAGAAACAAGGTTGGGATAAGCACTTCCAAGCTAACACTGTCAAAAATCGAAATGTACTCTCAACAGTGCGCTTAGGGATGGAAGTTTTGCGGCATTCTGGCTACACAATAACGAGGGAAGACTTGCTCGCGGCTGCAACCCTGCTTGCTCAAAATCTATTCAAACATGGTTGTGCTTTGGGGAAATTATGAGGGGATCCCTCAGTGCACAGCGCTAACCTAGTTAGATACGCATTAGCCCAGAGTTACCCACCACCAAAAAAACAGACATCCTGCACCTCAACATTGAGAGAAACTCACCATTCACATTGCAGATAACTGTGTATCACAATGCATGCCATGGATGGAAATTCACCGAACAAATTTACCGAAGGTAATTCTCAGCTAAAATCGTTGGTGAGCTTGCTGATACCTATAGATAATTGTGCATAACCCGCATGAAATGTAGCTTGAATACTAGATAACGTTAAGCTTGGACATCACCTTTGAACAATGCTTCTCTATGATACCCTAGGTAAAACTTGTGCTCTTTTTTAACTCGAATAGACATATTCTCTCGTAAACCAATGACTTCTGGCGTTTCAAGATGATCAGATATCAACACCTTGCCACTATCTGCAAACGATATAAAACCAAGATCAAAAGCTTTATCAAGGTTTGCGAGTAAAAGTAACCCATTAAACTCGTCCAATCGTTCTTTATTATTGGAGTCTCGCCAAGGTTTGATATGGGAAGCCAACAATAGCTGAGTATTGCGATATCCCGTTAGAGCGCACCCTCCCCACATATGAATCAACTTAGATCTAAAGTAACCTTGTCCCATTCGGGTTTTGACTAAAATGGTCTTCTCGGTTTCGGACAACGTTTTATCCGTCATCACTTGCTTAATATCGGCATTCACATCGAACTGCGCGAGATCTGCCAAAAATTTGCTGTAATGAGAAAGAGCCGCACTGTACATGCCCTTACCTTTCGCATCACGATCTTTAAATACCTCTAACTGCCGAGCTTTTTCCTCAAAAGCGACAAACTTTCGATATGAATTGATATCAGTTAAACGAATGTCTATTACTCCAACCTCCATCAACCAGTTGGAAATAGAACCTTTTATTGCACTAAGATAATTACTAGCTGTTTTTTCTGACTTACCAATATCGACCAACCATTGGTGATATAAGGTGGCTAAATCCGACAAATTGGCAACGAGCACTTCCTTAAGTTCATTGGCAATGATGTAACTTTTCATATAGTCAAACAGCTCATCATCAAGATAAGCGTAAGCTATCGACTTAGCAGAATAACGGTTCGTTGATGAGTAATCGTAACCTTCAAGGTAAGACAGATGCCAAAAGCCTTCACTTCTCAAATGAAAGAAAGGATTCTCTGGTGTATTCTTATCATTTCCTTGAGCTAAATTGTCAAAATGATAGGTAAACTGATCTTTAAGAGTTTGGTTAAAGTCGATCCGATTCGTTGTCAAATTACCCGCTTGAATTAAATCTATTACTGCCAGCAACATACACATTTTATGTGGGCTTTTCTTACCACCAGAACTATTCATTTTTAAGTTCTGAAAACGATCTAGATAATATTCAAGAGACACCACTCATTTCCTCTCGATACAAGCTTTCTTCAACACGACAGTTTTCCAATGCACCGCATCTCTCGCTAAAACGTCCTTCGATTCACTGATATGGCAGACCACAAGTCCTACATCTGCTGCTATTGCCTCTAGCTCTTCGACTGATACACCATAACTCTCTCGTCCATCCGAGAACGCACCATCGCGCAATGTAATCACCAGTTTTCCCTCTGGCGAAAGCAATTCATCTAGTACCAATAAGGCAGGCTGCCGTTGATTGGTTGGAATATGCATCCATACCGCTGACACAACGATCAGTTGAAACTGGAGTGAGAGAGATTTGACTGCATTGAGTAATGGCAGACCATCATCAAACCAAGAGACTGAAGAACCCGTATTGCGCATGCCCAATTCACGTAATGCATTCGCTGGCTCAACGGCGACTACGTCACAACCGAGTAAATCGAACCATTTGGCATCTCGACCCGACCCTGCGCCAATATCCAATACATTAGATCCAGATTGTGGCCAATAGCACTTCCATGATTGATGCACAGACTCGAAGCACAGGCCATCATATTGCTTCGCCAACTCAACAGCATTTTTGTCGTAAAAAGAGGATGTTATGCTCATATACCATACCAGATAAAAACTAACCTGATGATATAAGGCTTAAACCTTTATGGCGATAAGGTCGTAGGAAAGCATTGAAATATGTGCGCAAGATCATATTGAGTTAACAACACAGATTAGCTGGCTAGATATGGTATTGAAAAGCAGAAACGAAAAAATCCAACATTTCTTCTAGGCCTTAAAATGTGGCATGAGATTATTCGCCATTTTGATCCCTCAAGTAATACCTGAACAAAGCTCGATTTTCGAAAAATCTAGGTATTACTTTTGGTCGATAACTGCTTAACTTACATCAAGTTAAAGATCGAACTAATAGAGAACATGACAACAAAGTAATACCTGATTTAGTGCTCAAAAGTAATACTCGCATTAGATAGGAAGGCTGGGTATTACTTTACGTATTACTAAAAACAAACGCTTTTCTGGAATGTTATGGGGCGCTACGAAACCATAACTTTTTGATTTAGTGAATTTTAGATACAAAAAAAGACGTCCTAAGACGTCTTTCTTCTAGAATGTGGCGGTGAGTGAGAGATTCGAACTCTCGATACGTTGCCGTATACACACTTTCCAGGCGTGCTCCTTCAGCCACTCGGACAACTCACCGAATCGTTAACAACTTGGCTAACGAGGCGCTAATTTAATGATTCTATAGAGTTAGGTCAAGCCAAAAGGCAAAAAAATAACGTACTAACGGATCGATTGGTCACTCTCTAGCTAAATTGATGACACTTTGTCCATCAAATTCGAGTACTTATGCTTGTGAACAGTAACCCGGCACCTTAAACCACTTACGGCATAGATCTAAGAAGTAGCCATACAATACACCCATCGCACAAGAAACAACCGCATTGGAAGCGACAGCAGTAATAATTTGGTCAGTTGATGCTCCGACCGTATAGAGAATACCGGCATAAACAGGAGACTGGAACAGTACATACGCGACCAGATCTGACAGGTTCTTCATCCGTTTAGACAATGAAACTCGGGCGCCTTGGCGCAAAATGAAATCTCTAAACACACCGTAGGGCCAAGCAATGGCAATATTAACTGGAATAGAAAGCAATCGAGAAGCCAGCGACTGCTCAAATGTCATACCCGAAATAAAAATTTCGATAAACATGCCTGAAATAAAGCAGAACACCACCATCGCAAACGTATCTGCTACTGCGCTACGAAAACAGAAAGACCCACGAGCTTTCATTGCAAATTCTCAACATATATCACTAGCATAGTGAATAAAGAACAATATAAAACGCCCAACAAAGCGAATTAAACCAGATTTATTCGCTATTAAACCACAAGTAATAAAGAATTAGATTTCAATTTTAAATATCAAGAGTCAATAAACTGCTGGTGTTTAGGCTTAAAATAGCCAAAAAAACTCAAACCGCCAAAAATAGCGGTTTGAGTCGGTTATATTGAGTAAAATGTGTCGTTTAGAGTCAGCTATCTTTCAACAGTACGGTAAGAACATCAAGCTCATGACTTGAAGGGAGCGATTTGCTGTGTAGTAGCGGAGCAAGCGTCTCAGCCAATTGAGTGCCATTACTGGATGAATTGCGATGAACATACTCGCTAATCGTGGTTAAGATTTGATGCGCATCTTCGGTTTTTTGGTCTTCAACCGCGATGTGTAGCGAGACTAACTGCTGCTCTGCATTAAAAGCAATAAACTGGTTATCGCTTGCGATAGATTTGAATTGATACAGCTTTTCGTAATACCGATGCAGCATATCATCCAGCTCTTTTTCATCGATTGGCTTGGAAATAATGCAATTTACCCCGGCCGCTAACATCCTTTCTCGCGTCTCCTTAAACAGGTCTGCGGTACAGCCAAAGATCAAGGTATCGGCCCGTTGGCCTTTTAACGCGCGAATTTCAGCGGTAGCCGTTATGCCATCTTTATTGGGCATGTGGTTATCCATCAATATCAAATCATACTGACCGTTTTGTACCGCCTCCACAGCCTGTTGGCCATCTTCAACATTAGTACATTCAAACCCTTTGCTGCTGATGAAAGAGTTAATGATAATGGTATTAGTGCGGTTATCTTCAACAATAAGCGCTTTAAGGCCACTATAGTCATGTTTACGCAGCTCAATGACCTCTGCCGTGCCTGGTGGGCAAATTTCCATTTCGAGAATAATGTCAAAAGTCGTTCCCACTCCGATAGAGCTCTGAAC
Organism: Vibrio scophthalmi; assembly: GCF_040869025.1. Taxonomy (NCBI): domain Bacteria; kingdom Pseudomonadati; phylum Pseudomonadota; class Gammaproteobacteria; order Vibrionales; family Vibrionaceae; genus Vibrio; species Vibrio scophthalmi. Next base: position 320,226 of record NZ_CP134271.1, read on the forward strand.
CGAAACATCACCATTCATTAATTCGCCAATTTGTTTAACGATAGCGAGGCCAAGCCCAGTGCCACCAAAGCGACGAGTGGTTGACGACTCAGCCTGCTCAAACGGATTAAAGATTTTCTTTTGCGCCGCACGATCAATACCGATACCCGAGTCGGAGACTCGAATATTTAAACAATTGCGACCATCCAGCGTGACCTCCGAAAAGTGCACATCGACAAAACCATGAGAGGTGAATTTCACGGCGTTATTTAATAAGTTAAATAACACTTGGCGCAAGCGAGCTTTATCAGAGAGATACCAACGATCTTTACTCACTTCGTTGTGAATGTTGAAATCCAAGCCTTTTTCTGAACATAAGGTGTAATAGACACTATTGATGCTCCCCACGATCGATTCCAGCGGAAACGGGGCTTGCTCGAGTTCAAGGTGCCCTTGCTCTATCTTCGAAAAGTCCAAAATTTCATTTAGCAGCAACATCATATGGTCGCCAGAGTCATAAAGCGTTTTTAAATGCTTGCGCTGCTCGTCGCTTAAATCCGTTTTAAGTAGAATCTGAGCGGTACCAAGCACGCCATTCATTGGCGTTCGGATTTCATGCGATATAGTCGCTAAAAAGGCGCTCTTCGCACGAGTGGAGGCCTGTGCCTTTTTCTTTTCTTGCTCAAGAAATACCGTCTTCTCATTGAAGGTTTCAATAAGATGTTGGATCTCATCATTGCTGCGATAACCAATATCGATGATTCCGCCGGTTTTAGAGTCATCTACCTTTTGTGCAATCCGTGTTATCGGTTCAATGATAAAGCGGCTGATAAGAACATAGCCAAACAACACACAAAGTAGCATGATTGGCACAATGCCCTTTTCAACTTTGCTTACTAAATCATATACTTGATCAGCCACTAAACGATTGGCATTAACCACATCAATCGTCCAGTGAAAGCTACCAAACTGCTGGCGGCTGATGTAAACATCTTCCGCGACATTAAAATTATGCTCAACGATCACATCGCCAAAACCATCACGCACAATCACACCAAGACCATGCTGTTCAGCATGCTTGCGCACAAAGTCGATTAGAGTGACCAACGAAACATCAATGGTCGCGACACCAGCAAATTCGCCTTTAACGAAATACGGCGAAGAAGCGGTTATCATCTGTACGTGTGTAAACGGGTCAATATACACGGGTGACCACGACACCGTGCCAAGTGGTTTATCGACGGACGACAAATACCAAGGTTCTTTATCGTATCCACCAGATTGGGCGTTGTTCCAAGCGTGGATTCTATCGACCTTGCCATCAATCGCACGATTGAAAAATAGACTTAAATAGGGCTCTTGGGGATTGACTGAATGGGGTGTTGGCCATAGTCCACCACTTGTGGTGACACCATCAATAACTTGAAAGAGTGATTGGAGTAATTCAACTTGCAGCGATTGGTCGTAACCGGTGTTCCCAATGCTAACAATGCTTTGTAAAACACTTAACGAGCTTTCTAGTGGGGCTTCAATCTGGCTGGAGATGATTTTTGAGCGAGAATCTAGATTGATAACAAGTTGATCGCGAACGGGAGGCTCTACCACCAAATAGCTTACTGTCCCTACCGTCGCAACGACGAACGCAAGGTACAAGCCAAGGGCAAATATGCTTTTCCGTTTTAGTGACGAGCTCTTAACCATAACCAACTGAATTTTTGACGTTTATATAAAATTATAGTCAATACTGAGTAACAGCAACCTATTTTTGTCGCAAAGGTGCTGTTACTATATCCATATCAACATTTACAACCTAAGTAGTGGTATTCATTTTGACTCTACAAGACATTCTCGCCCTTCCTGAACTGCAAGAAAAATTGATTAATCAGGCCAAAACTCAAGGTTTTGTTACGGCAATGGCGGCTGCACCGCATACGCTTGATCCGCATGAGTGGCTCCCGTTTCTATGGGGCGGTGAAGAAGTTGCACCATTTAGCGACGGTGAGCTGTTAGAGAGTTATATTGAACATGTGATCGCGCTATGGAATAACTATCGTCCAGCATTGTTAAACAATCAATGGCAGTGGCCTGAAGGCTGCGTATTAGACGAAGAAGAGATCGTAACAGAAGCAACGCGCGATTTCTGCGAAGGCTTCCTACAAGGCTGGCAATTATCGCGCGATGATTGGGAGTCAATCATGCCTGAAGATAGCCCAGAAAACGCCCTACTCGGTGGTGTATTGCTGTCGCTAAGCATGCTGTACGATCCAGAAACGTCACTCGCAACGATTGCTGAACAAGGCATCGAAGGTCTGGAGCAGTTTGAAGAGATCTTCAACGCGACCCCAACCATGCTTTCTGGCTTAACGATGCGTGGAATGCAATTGGTTGAAGCAGACCAGTAATCCGCACATGTGGCGCTGATTCAAGATGAGAAAGGCTTCCGATTGGAAGCCTTTTTAACGCCAGAGGTTTCTTTTCGGTAAAAACATCATTTCATCACTAAAGTCAGCGGATAGCACGGCCTAAAGGTTCGACCAATTGATCTGCTCAATACGCTCATCGGCGATGTAAAACAGCTTAGTCCCAGGACGTATCTCAACATCCAGATCAGGATTGAGCGCCATGCCTTGCTCGCCCTCCAATGCGATCAAGGTTGCCTTGTACTGCTTTTTCAAAAAGAGAAACACCGCTTCGACCTCCACTGCTGCGGCCTCTTGTGGGTAATAAGTTGAGTACTGGGTCATCCCCCGCGTAGAAGCAAGTAACTCTTGATGCAATGCACTTGATCCGGGATCCACCGCCGCTTTCGCTAGCATCTCAGCACCAACGGCTGGAATGCACTCTGCATTTGGGCAATGCTGGCTCAGTAGCGAGCTGAGGGCTTCGTCTTTGAAATAAGCGACAAGATGGGAGCTAGAATTAACATTGGCACAATAGAGCGATGCTGAGAGCGTTATGTCATCTTCAAGATTATCGACTACGATGCAGCTTGCCTGTTCGATATTCGCATTTTTCATTTCTTGGCTATCGGTGTAACTGCTGACTTTGATAAAACCGATCTCGCCCGGTAATGGGTTCTCAATTTCAGAACGTGTACACAGCACAATGGGCCTGTTGCCCTCTTCTTCATGCTGCAGCATGCGGATTAAATGCAAGGTACGTTGGCCATTCCAGCCCAATAATAAAATATGATTGTGTGTATTCACTTTTCGTTTCCCTAATACGCCAGCTCGCCAATAGTCGACAAGATTTGAACCAATACGCCCCAATATTGAAGCGAACAGTGCTAATCCACCTGGAATGATAAATAGCACCACCACCCATTTACCCATGTCGGTTACGGGTGAATGATCGCCATAGCCAACCGTACTCGCAGTAACCATTAAGTAATAAATAAAGTTGGAGAAATTATCGGTAAGATCGGGCTCTCCCGCAGCAGTCAGCAACACCCACGAAAGAATGACATAAAGCAGTGTAAGGATGGCTAAGTTTCGCGTACTCAAATCAAACAAGGTGGAGCGCAGTTTGCGCCGTAAGTAGAACCAGATCGCCATACCATTTCCTTGTCTTAGCTTTGTTCAATTGATAACTCTACTTATTGTATGCAGAACTAACGCGACTTTTCGAGTTTGCTTGGCATCAAAAATAGATTGTTGAGAAGTGTAAGACAAAAATGACGTACTTGGTGAAGTGGCTAAAATCCTTTGTTGTATTTAATTTAGGGAGCAAACCTCAGGCGTAAAAAAGCCAGCACGAGGCTGGCTAATAGGTAATTTTGGCTTAAACCAATCGTAGCTTATGCGTTGCCTTTTACTTGCAAGTTAAGCTGTTCAGCAAAATCTAACATACGGTTTAATGGGATCAGCGATTTTACGCGCAATGCCTCATCAACAAAGATTTCATGCTGCTCGCCGCCTTCACTCAACGCTTGCTCAATCGCAAACAAACCATTCATCGCCATCCAAGGGCAATGTGCACAGCTACGACACGTCGCACCTGCACCTGCTGTTGGTGCTTCGATCAGTTCTTTTTCCGGCACTAACTGCTGCATCTTGAAGAAGATGCCTTTATCAGTCGCGACAATCATTTTTTGCTGTGGCAGCTCTTTTGCCGCTTTGATCAATTGGCTAGTTGAGCCAACAGCATCTGCTAATTCAACCACACTTGCTGGTGATTCAGGGTGAACAAGAATCGCGGCATCAGGATAAACGCTCTTCATCTTACGCAGTGCGTCAGCAGAGAACTCATCGTGAACCACACACTCGCCCTGCCACAACAGCATTTCTGCGCCAGTTTTGTTGGCAATGTATGAACCTAAATGGCGGTCTGGGCCCCAAATGATAGGCTTATCTTCGCTATCTAGGTGCTCAACGATTTCAAGTGCAATACTGGAGGTTACCACCCAATCTGCGCGAGCTTTTACTGCCGCAGAGGTGTTCGCGTAAACCACAACCGTATGGTCAGGGTGCGCGTCACAAAATTCAGAGAACTTGTCTGCAGGACAACCAAGATCCAATGAACATTCTGCGTCAAGTGTTGGCATTAGAATGCGTTTTTCTGGTGTAAGGATTTTGGCGGATTCACCCATAAAGCGCACACCGGCAATTATTAGGGTGCTGGCAGGATGACGGTTGCCAAACTTAGCCATTTCCAGTGAGTCACCAACAAAACCTCCCGTTTCTTCCGCTAATGCCTGAATCTCAGGATCCGTGTAATAGTGGGCAATCAGCACGGCATCTTTATCAATCAGCAGTTGCTTGATATTGGCAATATGGGCTTGCTTTTGCTCAGCCGTCAATGGCTTTGGCTTAGGAGGAAAAGGGTAAACAGTATCGATTTTATCTAGAATGTGACTCATTGCTTTGCTCTACGCAACTTCCGTTAGTTCGAACATTGTAACTCCGATCGACATCAAGAATCAAAGCTGTTTGGCGCTAAAAGAGGGATAAAAAAAAGGCGCATAAGCGCCTTTTTTCGTCAATTAGCCTTTAGTTGAGCTTTTGCTGCGCAACTTTTGCAGAAGCACTATCTGGGTATTCAGTCACCACTTGTTGATAGTATTTCTTTGCTTGCTCAACGTTATTATTGCGCTCAGCAATATCACCTAACTTCACTAGCGCATCAGCGCGCTTATTCGAATCTTTATAAGCGATCACTGCAGCAAAGCTTTTCACCGCTTCTTTATCTTGCTTCTTAGCAAAATAAAGTTGGCCGAGCCAATAATGTGAATTAGGGGTAAACGTTGAATCTGGGAAATCTTTTTGGAATTGAACAAAAGCGCTTATCGCACCGGAATAGTCACGCTGCTTAAGAATCAAATCGACTGCATTTTGATAGGCGGTTTGTTCATCAACATTACTGCTGTATGTGCCTTTCGACTCAACAGGTTCTGTTGTTGTCACATCAGCGACGATCACAGGCGCAGCTTTTGCTTCTTGGCGAACTTTATCAAGTTCAACAAACAACTCTTTTTGACGCTGCAACATTTGCTGCATGTCATAGTTGTTCTTTTCAATTTGGCCACGAAGTTCACTCACTTCGAGTGACATCGTGTCCAATTGCTGCTGCATTTGCAGTTGCACTCGGTTACGATTTTCTAGCAAACGTTCTAAACGCTGAATATCCGTTTCGTTGCTAGAGAATGTTCTAGAGCTACTGGTGCTGCCGCCAATATCTGCTACTGGGGCTGGTGCAGCGAACGCTAAGTTCGCTGCACTGGCCAGTAACGTAAGCGAAAAGACATGCTTTAAGTTACTGAACATGAGGTTATCCCCGAATTAGTACACTAGAACTGCGCGGCGGTTCTTAGCGTAAGCTTCGTCAGATTGACCTAGTACTAGAGGCTTCTCTTCACCGTAGCTAACGATAGCGATTTGGTCAGCATTTACGCCTAGTGCTTGAAGGTACATAGATACCGCTTGAGCACGACGCTCGCCTAGCGCGATGTTGTACTCAGGAGTACCGCGCTCATCTGCGTGGCCTTCAACGGTTACTTTAAGCGCTGGGTTAGAGCTTAGGTAAGCAGCGTGTAGTGCTAGAACTTTCTCGTAGTCGCTTGCGATAGTTGCGTTATCGAATGCGAAGTAGATAGTTGAAGCTTGCATTACTTGATCTTTTAGTTCTTGCTCAGATAGTTGGCCATTCTGATCGATTGGCGTTACTACTGTTGTAGAAGAACCGTTGTTCGTTTCTGAGCCAGACGCGTTTGCAGCATCATCGCTCGAGCTACATGCTGTCATTGCTAGAACAGGTAGTGCAATGAGTAACCCTTTAAGAACTTTGTTAAGTTGCATTGTTATGTTTTCCTTACTTTTAAATACTTATTTGCTACAAAAACGGTGACCACGCAGGTGCACGGACTCGTCCGTTTGTTGCGGGTAATCGAGCTTTAAAACGCCCATCTATAGAAACCATCGATAAGACGTTGGTTTTGTTATAAATCGAACTATAGATAACCATTCCACCATTTGGGGCAATACTCGGCGACTCGTCTAACAATGTTTTGGTTAAAACCTGCACCGCACCAGTCTCAAGATCTTGTTTGGCAAGATTAAAACCAGTATTGCTGCGATTCACCATTACGAGAAAGCGTCCATCTGGGGTAATTTGACCACCCAAGTTTTGACTGCCCTGCCATGTTATGCGGCTAGTATCTCCGCCAGCCAAATTTACTTGATAAATCTGAGGTTTACCACCCCGATCAGAAGTGAATATCAAGGATTTCCCATCTGGGTGCCAAAATGGTTCTGTATTATTTGATCTACCACGCGTTATTTGTGTGAGCTTACGCGTCTTTATATCCATCGTATAAACCTGCAAGCTGCCGGTTTTTGATAATACCAAGGCTAATGTCTTACCGTCTGGAGAGAACTTAGGTGCCCCGTTGTGACGAGGGTATGACGTAAGTTTCTCACGTTCACCGGTGTAGATATCCATCATGTAGATTTCAGCTTGACCGTTCTGGAAGCTAACGTATGCAAGCTTTTTACCATCTGGTGACCAAGACGGTGACATCAATGGCTGTTTTGAGCGCAACACCAAACGTTCGTTGTAACCGTCATAATCTGCGACGCGTAATTGATACGGGTAGGATTCTTTGTCATTAACGACGACATATGCGATGCGGGTCAAAAATGCACCGCGCTCACCCGTTAATTGTTCGTAAACCAAATCAGAGATTCGGTGTGCGTATTCACGCAAACGGCTCTCAGGTACCGTGGCACGTTTGTTAAACAAAACGTGATCCTTAGACAGTACTAACTCGCCATCTTCACCCAACGCTTTGCTTTGACCTTGCGTTAACTGGCCACGCACAACATCGACCAATTGGTAATTAATCACATAATCACCTTTGGCATCTTGTGTGATAGATCCCGTTAGCAATGAGTCAACCCCCAGACGTGTCCAGGCGTCAAAGTTGACTTCGCTTTCGTTATAAGGGGTTTGTGGCATTTTACTGGTCGGCACTGGGCTAAATTTACCACTGCGTTGCAAGTCAGAAGCAATCACCGCTGACACATCTTGTGGTAGAGGCTTAGCGCCTTCCCATTTGAATGGCACGATAGCTATCGGGCGGGCCGAATCAATACCATCTGTGATGACCAGTTCAAGAGCCGCATTGGCAAATTGAACCGAGCTCGCAATCACGAGCGAGAATCCTATTATCAGTCGCTTTAACACAAGCTAATCCTTTATTTAAAGTTCAACGGTTAAATTGATGTTTTTCAGTTTGTTGACTAGATCCGCATCTGTCGGCAGTGGGAAGCTTGGCACTTGAGCTACCGCACGTTTCGTTGCTGAGCAAACTCGGCTATCACCATCAAGGATACTAAAGTTTCCGACAATAGCCCCCGCTCCGGTAGGAATAAGGCGCAAGTTAACTCGACAAGACTTTCCCCGGAAGTAGTCCTCCACGAGCAAATTTTGCTTAATCAGTTGTGTGTAGATCGCGGCATAGCGCGAAATTTCACTATCAACAAATTGATTGCGCGCCGCGCTATTTTGTTCCGTTTCTGATTCCAAGCCAGCAAAAATATCGTTCATCGCAGCTTCTTGCTCTTTGCGTTCTCGCTCCAAGCGCTCTAAACGTTGCTTTTCTTTACGTGCCTTTTCTGCCGCTTCTTTTGCCGCTTTCTCTTTTGCTATGCGTTCTTTTTCAGCCTTAGCGGCGGCCTCTTGCGCCGCTTTTGCTGCTTTTTCTTTTTCGATGCGTTGCTGCTCTGCTTTCGCTGCAGCCGCTTCTTTTTCAATACGTTGTTGCTCAGCTTTGGCTACCGCAGCCTCTTTCTCTAAGCGCTGCTTTTCCGCTACACGTATTGCATCTTCTTTCTTTTTACGCTCTTGCTCAAGTTTGACTGCGCGTTCTTTTTCTTTACGAACACGCTCTTCTTCAACTTTGCGTTCTTGCTCTTTTTGCTTACGTAGTTTTTCCGCATCACGCGCCGCTTTCGCTTCTTTGACTTGTTGCTCTTTCAGTTTACGAATGCGTTCTTCTTCCGCTTTGCGGTTCTTCTCAAGCTGCTCACTTTCACGACGTAGTTTATCAAGGCGATCTTGCTCTTTGCGCGACGCCTCTTCTCGCTGCTCGCGAATTTGTTGTGCTTGTTTACGCACTAAGGCTGGGTCAATCACAACCGCTTCCACCATTCGACCGACAGGTTCAGGTTTCGACATCGTAAAATCCGCGCCCCAAAGCAACGCAGCAAGTAAGACTGCGTGTAAGGCAAACGAAATAACCATTGGTTTGCCAAGTTTATTTTTATTGGGCTTTTTGTCTTTCATGGAGTGATTGAACTTATTCCTTGATGTCCGTTAGCAGACCCACTTTCGGGATCCCTGCTCGGCCCAACTCATCTAAAACCAATACAATCTCCGCATAAGGCGTAGCTGCATCCCCACCCACCGCAACCGGTGAGTTAGGTTTGATACTAAGCTCAGCTTTCACTCGCACGATCAAATCTTGCAGTGAAATACCCCGCATCACCTCTTCATCATTGACGCTTAATCCGAGATTACCATCACGGTCCACTTCAACAATAATAAAGCTGATGTTCGGATCTTCCGCCATTTCTTGCATCGATTCTGCCGCCGCCGTTTTTGGCAGCTCAACTTCAACACCTTGTGTTACAAAGGGTGAGGTCACCATGAAAATGATCAGCAACACCAACATGACATCGATATACGGCACCACGTTGATTTCACATGTCATTTTACGCTTTTTAGGTTGATAACCCGCCATGCGTTACTCCCTGCCAGCCATCGCTTGACGGTGCAAAATGCTGTGAAACTCTTCTGAGAACGTCGCGTAGTTATGCTCAAGTTTTGACACTTTGTTGCTTAAGCGGTTGTATGCCATTACGGCCGGAATTGCGGCAAATAGACCCATTGCCGTTGCCACCAAGGCTTCTGCGATACCCGGCGCAACCATTGCCAGGGTCGCTTGCTTCACTTCACCCAACGCGATGAACGCATGCATGATGCCCCATACCGTACCAAACAAACCAATATATGGGCTGATAGAGCCGACTGTTGCTAGGAAAGGCAGATTAGTTTCCAGATCATCTACTTCACGGGCGACCGCCACGCGCATTGCTCGGCCTGTGCCTTCCATGATGTAATCTGGAGAATTTGCATTGGATTTACGTAGACGTGCAAATTCAGTAAAGCCGGCATAGAAAATTTCTTCGGTACCCGTGAGTTCATCTTTTCTCTTGTTTACCGCTTGATAAATAATTGAAAGATCGGTGCCAGACCAAAACTTATCTTCAAAGGCTTCTGTCTCTTTGGTTGCTTGAGAAAGCACTTTGCTGCGCTTAATGATCATCGCCCATGAGGCAATCGACATACCAAGTAGGATCAGCATGACCATTTTTACCAGCAAGCTGGCTTGCAAAAACAGGTCAAGAATTGAAATATCAGCGGTCACTTCGAGAAAACTCCATATAAATTGCTTGAGGAATCGCAGTCGGTCGCATCCTCTGATTATCGATACATGCTACCTTAACCATTGCTCTACACAATGTTTTACTATCAGGATTGACGATCTCCTGACAGAAGGTCAAAGAGGCCTTCTTGAGTTCAGCGATTGTCGTTCTCACTACGAGCTGATCATCAAGGCGCGCCCCTTGTAAAAAGTCTATGTCCATATGTCGGACTACAAAACCAATGTTTTGTTCCAACAATGCATGTTGTGATACGCCAACACTGCGAAGCATCTCCGTTCGTGCGCGCTCAAAATATTTTAGATAGTTTGAATGATAAACCACGCCACCGGCGTCGGTATCTTCATAATAAACGGTCACTGGCCATTCAAAGCCATGAGGGGCTGCTTCCACGGTAACACTCTAAAATTTGTACACTTAACGACTACTATACCCCATCTGTGCTGCGGATGTGCACTGGCGAATCGACGATTTAAGAACTTAGACAAAAAAATAGCGCCAACTTATCAAAAGTGGCGCTATTTAAATGATTTTCTGATGATTTTTCAGGCTAATCTATTACGAAACGTAAATAATCGTTAGGTAAATCAGGATCGACAAACTGAAGTATGGGCTAAACAGAATTTGCCAATACCAGTTGTGTGGTTTGAATGACAAACCAAACACCATGCTTGAGCAAATCGCCCATATCATCAGCGGTGAAATGACTGCATTAAAGCCGCCAATCGCCTCTGAATACGCATGAGGATCCCACATCACCATCGCAACATGGAAAAAACCTAAAACCAGAGATAAGACCCTTAATAGGGTCTTATCCAAAGGGGCATGTATTTTTGCCACCTTTTCAGCGAGATCACTCACTGTCTTTATCCATCATTTCTGAATGCTCTAACCAAAGAGCGTTGATGATACCGAATGCGCAAGCAAGTAGTACACCTAGAATCCATGCGAAATACCACATAGTGATTGCTCCTTAGTAAAGTGAGTTTTTGTTTTCTTCAATGAACTTGCTATCCAAGCGGCCGAACATTTTGTAGTACGTCCACGTGGTGTAGCCAAGAATGATTGGTACCATTACAAATGCAACACCAGTCATTAGGTTCAAAGTCAGTTCAGATGAAGTCGCATCCCACATTGTCAAGCTGTGGCTTGGTACGCGGCTTGATGGCATCACGAATGGGAACATTGATAGACCCGCGGTGAAGATGATGCCAGCGTTACCTAGACTTGAGAATAGGAACGCAAAACCACCTTTTTCAAAGCGAGAAGCAACCACAGCTAGCAATGGCATAGCAACACCTAGGATAGGAGCCGCCCACATTGCTGGGTAAGCCTCAAAGTTATTCATCCATGCACCCGCTTCACGAACCACTTCTTTCGTTAGTGGATTCGATGCAGCACCAGTGTCAATCACAGATTTAATAACGTAGCCTTCCATATCTTGGATGAAGAAGCCTGCAGTCACAAACGTCGCAACCGTTAGAAGACCCATGATTTGCGCTACATTACGTGCACGAACATGAACATCATCGGTTGTTTTCATTTGAAGCCAAGCTGCGCCTTGCATCAAAATCATGAACAAGCTAACAAAACCACACAGTAGTGCAAATCCGTTCAATAGACCGAAGAAGTTGCCATGATACGTCGGCATCATGAAATCACTCAGTTCAAACGGAACACCTTGCAGTAAGTTACCAAACGCAACACCGAAGATGATTGGTGGAACGAAGCCACTGATTGAGATACAGATATCCCAAGTGCTACGCCATTTTTTGTCTTCAATTTTTGAACGGTAATCCAGACCAATTGGACGTAGCCAAAGCGCTGCAAGTGTTAGGATCATCGCTAGGTAGAAACCAGAGAACGACGTTGCGTACACTAGTGGCCATGCCGCGAACAATGCACCACCGGCAGTGATAAGCCAAACTTGGTTACCATCCCAGTGTGGTGCGATCGAGTTGATCATCACACGACGTTCACTGTCGTTCTTACCGATAATAGGTACAAGCGCGCCCACACCCATATCGAAGCCATCCGTAATCGCGAAACCAACCAGCAGCACACCGATCAGTACCCACCAGATGAATCGCAAGATTTCGTAATCAAACATATTCTTTCTCCTTACGCTTCTACTTGGCGACTAACTTTGTCTTCAACAGAGTCAGCGTTTTGCTCGAAGTGATAACGGCCTGTTTTCAGGCTGCTCGGTCCTTTACGTGCGAACTTAACCATTAGGTAAACTTCAGCAATCAAGAACACTGTGTAAAGCGCTAGAATTGCGAATAGCGAAGTCCAGATCTCAGCGGCAGTCAAAGCAGATGCGGCAACGTGAACTGGTAGAATCTCACCTACTGCCCATGGTTGACGACCGTATTCAGCGACAAACCAGCCCGCTTCAATTGCGATCCATGGTAGTGGAATACTGAATAGTGCAGCTTTAAGAACCCACGGTTTTTGCTCAATCTTCTGACGGCAAGTTTGTAGGAATGCAGCACCAAAGACGAACAGCATGATGAAGCCACATGCCACCATGATACGGAATGACCAGAATAGTGGCCAAACAGTAGGGATTGAATCGTCCGCTGCCGCTTGAATTTGCTCTTCGCTTGCATCTGTCACTTTGTCAGTGTAACGCTTAAGCAGTAAGCCGTAACCAAGGTCACCTTTCACTTCATCGAAAGCGGCCATGTTTGCTTCAGATTTATCACCTGCGCGCAGTTTTTCTAGCAATTCGTAAGCGTACATACCGGTACGGATACGGTCGACGTGATCATCACGAAGATCGTGCAGACCCGTCACTTGCTCATCGAAAGAACGCGTAGCGATAATACCCATTACGTATGGGATCTTAATCGCGTAGTCGGTTTCCATCGTTTCTTGATTTGGCAGACCAAATAGCGTGAACGCTGCTGGTGCTGGCTCTGTATGCCATTCTGCTTCAACCGCTGCGAGTTTCACTTTTTGAACTTCGCCTAGCTCGTAACCAGATTCATCACCCAGTACGATTGTTGAAAGAATTGCAGCCATACCGAACGAAGCCGCAATCGCAAATGAGCGACGTGCAAAGGCGATATCACGACCTTTAATTAGGTAGTAAGAGCTGATACCAAGAACAAACATCGCACCACATGTGTAACCAGAAGCTACCGTGTGAACGAATTTAACTTGAGCAACTGGGTTTAATACCACATCAGCAAAGCTCACCATTTCCATACGCATGGTTTCGAAGTTAAATTCTGCGCCAACTGGGTTTTGCATCCAGCCGTTCGCAATTAGAATCCAAAGTGCTGAGAAGTTTGAACCAAGTGCAACTAACCACGTCACCACTAAGTGCTGGCGTTTTGTCAGTCGATCCCAACCAAAGAAGAATAAACCTACAAAAGTGGATTCTAAGAAGAAAGCAACGAGGGCTTCAATGGCCAGTGGTGCACCGAAAATGTCACCTACATAGTGGGAATAGTAAGACCAGTTCGTACCAAACTGGAATTCCATGGTTAGGCCTGTAGCCACACCAAGGGCGAAGTTAATACCAAAAAGCTTACCCCAGAACTTAGTCATGTCCTTATAGATTTGCTTATCGGTCATTACGTACAGTGATTCCATGATGGCAAGCAGAAATGCCATACCTAGGGTCAGTGGTACGAATAGGAAGTGATACATCGCAGTTAAAGCAAACTGCAACCGCGATAGATCAACTATGTCAATCATGGTAACTCCTATGTGTCGGCTGAAAGACACGCTCTACATTAATTGCTTTGGCACCTCAATAGTTGAACAAACTCGAGAGTTGTTTATAAAACATCACTGTTGTTACAAACATGTGCCGCAATGGTTAGTTAATTGTTAAGCATCAGCTAATATAGCTATCGCTAATATTACTGTGAAAAGACCAATGTTTCAAAAGGTTTATGGCAAAGGTTCGCTTTGATCTGTATCAAGATTAAATTTGCATTTTCGAACAGAAATGCATCAATTTGATCCAAATCAAGAGTTTAGCAACTATACGAGTGGAAGATGGCAAAAATGCGAAGTTAAACCAAAGACGATCAACATCAATCGTTAACAACCCATCATTTTCAGCTACTTAGAGAGTATTAGGTAAGATTTACTAAATGTGACCTATGCCACAAAGCGCCATTTTGGAGAAGAAAACCAAAACAAACTCACTCAAGTATTCACAATTTATTGTATTTTTTTACGAACACTTGAGTGGATGCGATCAAATCGGTAATCAAAGTTTACTTATCGATTCCGAAGTGTAAGTAAGCGCGATCGGTGGCAATTCGTCCACGCGGGGTACGTTGGAGGTAACCTTGCTGGATAAGATAAGGCTCTAGTACATCTTCGATGGTGTCTTTTTCCTCACCAATCGCAGCTGCCATATTGTCCAAACCCACTGGGCCACCACCAAATTTTTCCATAATCGCCAACAATAGCTTTCTATCCATGTAGTCAAAGCCTTGTGCGTCGACGTCGAGCATATTGAGTGCTTTGTCTGCGATGTCAGGGCTAATATGACCGTCCCCTTTCACTTCAGCATAATCCCGTACACGACGTAGTAAGCGGTTGGCAATCCGCGGTGTGCCGCGAGCACGGCGTGCAACTTCAAGTGCACCTTCCGATTCCATCGACAAGCCTAAGCAATCGGCACTGCGTTGAACGATGTGCTGTAGATCCGGTACTTGGTAATACTCTAGTCGCTGCGTAATACCAAAACGGTCACGTAATGGGGAGGTCAGTGAGCCAGCACGCGTAGTGGCACCAATTAAGGTAAAAGGCGGTAAATCAATTTTGATTGAGCGCGCGGCCGGGCCTTCACCAATCATGATGTCTAACTGGTAATCTTCCATCGCCGGATAAAGGACCTCTTCAACCATTGGGCTGAGGCGGTGGATTTCGTCGATGAACAGCACGTCATTTTCTTCAAGGTTGGTCAATAAGGCCGCCAAATCACCCGCTTTTTCCAACACAGGGCCAGAAGTGGTACGAATATTTACGCCCATTTCATTCGCGACAATGTTAGCCAAGGTGGTTTTTCCCAAACCCGGAGGACCAAAAATCAGTAGATGGTCGAGTGGCTCATTGCGTAATCTTGCCGCTTGAATGAAGATCTCCATCTGGTCACGGACATGATCTTGACCACGATAGTCATCCAATTTTTTCGGACGGATCGCACGGTCAATAACGTCTTCATCACGAAAAATCGGGCTATCGGGTGCAATTAAACGGTCTGCTTCAATCATGAATTATCCCCGTTACACCATCGATTTTAGAGCATCTTTGATCAGCTCTTCACAGGTCATGCCTGGCTTCATCACTTGAGAAACTACTTTAGATGCTTGTACTGGTTTATAGCCTAATGAAAGTAATGCGCTCACCGCTTCTTCTTCCGCGTTGCTTTGAGACGAGCCGGTACTGTTATCCAACGGTGCTGCGTCGGTAAATGGGGTAAACAAGTCACCCGCACTCCAGCCTTTAAGGCGATCTTTCATTTCAACCACTAGGCGCTCTGCCGTCTTCTTGCCGACACCCGGCAATTTAACCAAGGTCGAAATATCTTCACGCTCGACACTGGCAACAAACTGAGTGGCCGTCATACCTGAAAGAATGCCTAAACCAAGCTTTGGCCCTACGCCGTTAGCTTTAATAACTTCGCGGAACAACGCTCGCTCCTTCACGGTATTAAAACCATACAGTAACTGCGCATCCTCACGCACCACAAAATGCGTATAGATAATCGCTTCTTCACCGATGTTGGGTAACTCGTAAAAACAACTCATTGGCATTTGTACTTCATAGCCAATGCCATTGACTTCAATCAGGAGTTCAGGAGGTTGCTTTTCCAGCAGAATGCCGCGGAGACGTCCAATCACGGTAGGTACCTAGTGTAATAAAGTTTGGTTTGATAATAATAAATAACTGGATGGATAGCCAGTAAAAACTAGTTATCGAGCAAGGTTCAAAATGCGCTTAACGGTAACGACCCCGTCGGGCACTGGTTGCTTTGCCCGCTAAGGCGACTAAGGTTTTATTGGTATTGGCATGACAAATTGCGACACCCAAAGCATCCGCCGCATCCGCTTGTGGGCAGGCAGGCAATTTGAGCATCTGCTTCACCATGTGTTGCACTTGTTGTTTATCCGCGCCACCGGTGCCCGTCACGGCTTGTTTAATTAGCCTTGCTGCGTATTCATACACAGGTAAATCCGCGTTAACGGCAGCCACAATCGCGCTACCGCGGGCTTGTCCTAACTTTAACGCTGAATCGGCATTTTTCGCCATAAACACTTGTTCAATCGCGAATACATCCGGCTGAAACTGAGTAATGATTTCCGTCACGCCAGCGTAAATTTGTTTAAGTCGGCCGGGCAACTCTTTTTCTGAAGTACGGATACAGCCACTGCCCAAATATTGCAGATGACGCCCCTGCTGCCGAATCACACCGTAGCCGGTAATGCGTGAACCTGGGTCAATCCCCAAGATAATAGACATACTAAAACCTAATCAATGCCTTACTTTGGCGCTTAGTGTATAGCAGGCATCACAGATTGGCGAGCCTAACCCACGGTAAGTATGGCACGTGCTGACAATCCTGACTCGAGGGTAATTTCGAATGCCTGGATCGGCTGTTGATTGAGCTTTTCTCCGGTCCAAAAGTCATGCCAATCAACAGGATGATCAGCCGCTAAGGTCACCTCTCGTGCCGGTTGTTGGTAATTGAACAAACAATGAAGATCGTTGTTCGCGGTTAAGGCTAATGAACCATGTTGAAGGTTTAGCGTAGAAAACCGGACCGCCTCTTGGTTGTGTTGCAGGCGAATAATCAATTTATCGATGCTTTGCTTAGCAAATGCGGTCATCTCATCCAGCGGGTCGCCCAACATCAATACGCCCGCACACGCAAGATGAACCGTGCGATGAAAATCGTAATATTTACGCTCAGTACCTTGATTCGGTAATGAAATAAGCACCAGGCTATCTGGATCAACTTGCCACAAACGGCGATGTTGCCAACTGCGCAGCAATACCTCCTTGGCATGTTGTTCAAAGCGCCGTTCATCACGGACTACGTCAGCGCCAATCCCCATCACATCAACCATACCTAATGACGGCCAAAGCGGCGCATGATTGGCCATTACAATGGCACTATCAGCAGCATCAGTGATGGCTTGCATCCCCATTCTATAAGCTTCAACCCCAGTCAAACCAGTTTGCGATCGCTGAGCTTTAATTGCGCCCCAGTAACAAGCGTCGAGTTTGAAAAGTTCAATTCCCCACTCTACCCGCATATAACGAACGACTTCCCCAATGTGTTCTTGCACATCAGGATTGGTCATATCAAGTATGTACCATGGCGTTGAATGCCATCCGGCATGAGTGATCTCTTCCGCTTTGAGTGGGCGATCTGCTTCGTTCTTCACAAACCAATCAGGGTAATGTTTAAACAACTCGGATTGCTGCTGAGCAATAAAAGGCGCGAGCCAAATTGCTGGCTTTTTACCAGCAGCGCGGATCTGCTTAATCTGCTGTTTGACATCAATGCCACCGAGCTCTGACGGCGTGAGCCAATCACCGATTGCCGCTTGATAACCATCATCAATCAAGACGTACTCGACCGCATTCGACAGGATGGGCAAAGCATTTAAATTCGCTTGAAGTTGGCGATCGTTAACCGCCATATCATAAGCGTGGTGACCGCTCCATCCAATTGGAGCTGCACTGCTGTTCGGTCGGCGTGGCGGATGTTGTACCGCGAGGCGGTCGGCATATTGAGCATAGAGATCCTGTAAGTTGGCCGATTGTAATACCAACACTGATTCCAATTGACTGCTGGTCCAATCTTGCGGATACGTGTTTTCGCCATCAAGAAAGGCACTTAGTTTATGGATACCCTTCATCTCACTAAACTGAAAATAACCCGAGAAACGATGACAAGAAGTGAAACCAAACAAGGTGTAGCCAAGCGAGTCTGAGACGATCACATGATTATAGAATCGTTTCGCTTCTGAACGAGGATAGAGACGGTAGGTCGAACTATTATCTTGGCCCAGTCCAATATCGCGCAAGTCCTCTAACTGACCACAAACTTGGCTGTGCATTTGAAAACCGTCACCATAGAGAATGGCTTGCGGTTCGATATGGTAATCAAGAGAAAACAGCAAATACCGCTCACTGACACGATCATTGGAAAGACCAATGTAAGTAAAGTGGACCTCATGATTGTCGTAAGTCGCCAGAATGTCCTTATTGGCGATATGCAGATCCAGCATTCCATCAATGGTAATTCGCTTCTGCATCTTTCTTCCCTATTACAATCACTGCAACGAAAAACTCAGTATTTGCCAAGCTTGTTTATAAACTGCATTACAACACCGCCAAACCATGAAATCTATGTTGGTTTAGAGCAAGACTGTTAGTCCAATCACGTTTTGCTGTTTATGGTCATTTGGTACTAGATACTTCACCTAATAGAGTGAATGCATTTTAGGCAGACATAAAAAAACCAGCCCGTAGGCTGGTTTTTGCGTTTCGTTATCGCGGATTAACTAATGATTAGTTAACTTCGATTGGACCACCGAATGAAGTTACTGGTGGTACTTTGCCTTTGAACTTCTCAAAATCAACGATACAAGTGTTTGCAGACGTTGCTTGAGCTAGCTCAGAAGAACCGATATCTAGCGTTAGTGTGTTTGGATCGCCGTAGGTGTCGATAGCACCGATCTTCTCACTTAGAGGACCGTACCATGCACCTTCTTCGATACGAATTACACCACGTGGGTAGCTGTCTGTTAGTACAGCACCAGCCATTAGCTGACCACGGTCGTTAAATACGCGTACCAAGTCACCGTCTTTGATGCCTTTTGCTTTAGCATCTAGCGGGTTGATGTAAACCGGCTCACGACCTTGAACGGTGTAAGTAGCACGGAATTCATCAGACTCACACATTTGTGAGTGCAAACGCTTGTCTGGGTGACAAGATTGCAGCCAGTACGGGTGTTTGTCTGAACCTGGGCCACCGTGTGAACGTTCTGTCTTTTCAAACCACATTGGGTGTTCTTGGCAGTGTTCGTAACCGTAACGACCGATCTTACGAGAAGTGATCTCGATAAAGCCTGACGGCGTACCTAGTGGGTTGATCTCAGGATCTTGGCGGAAATCCGCGTGACGAACCCAAGGTTTACCAACACCAAAGTCTAGAACACTCTGTTCCCAGAACTCAGCAAATTCTGGCATTTCAAACTTACCAGCGTTCGCTGCTTTACAATCGTTGTATAGGCTTTGAATCCATTCCATCTCGCTCATGCCACGAGTGTACTCGTCGCGACGACCAAAGCGTTGAGTTAGCTCACTCATGATTTGGAAGTCTGTCTTAGATTGGAATAGTGGATCCACTAGACGGTGCATCGCAACCAAACCTTTGTTTGAGTACGAACCGTATACGTCGATATCGTTACGTTCCCACTGAGTACATGCTGGAAGCACGATATCAGAGAAACGACAAGTCGCCGTCCACGCAAATTCAATCGTTACTACCGTTTGAAGCTTCATAAATGCTTTCTTCATACGGTTGCGGTCTTGGTGATGGTGCCATGGGTTACAACCCGAGATCACCATCATCTTGAAGTCTGGAAGCTTCACTTTACCGCCGTTGTAACGGATCTCTTTACCTGGTTCAAGTAGACAGTCGATCCAACGCGCAACAGGGATTGTGCGGCTGTAACCGTTAAAGTCGTTGTTGTCCCATTTTGGCTTCATACCTGTATCTAGGTTACGAGGGAAACCGCCAGGGCCAGCAAAACCAGTTGATGGAACACCGATACTTGAGTAGTGGTGACCGTAAGAGATACCGCCGCCAGGTAGACCGATTTGACCAACCATTGCTGCAACAACTGCTGCAGCCCAGTATGGCTGCTCACCGTGCTCTTGACGTTGAATACACCAACCCATCAGGATCTGTGTACGGCCGTTCACTAGCATGCGAGCAAATTCGCGGATCTTGTCAGCTTTAACGCCACAGATCTCTTCCGCCCACTCAGGAGTCTTAACAACTTTATCTTTGGTTTCGCCTTGAACGTAACCGATGAAGTCTTCAAAACCCAGACAGTAAGTTGCGATGAACTCTTTGTCGTATAGGTTTTCATTATAAAGCACATGAGCTACTGCTAGCATGAACGCTACGTCTGTCATCGGGTTGATGTACAGGTGATCGTTCTCTAGGTAACGCTGAGTTTTGTTCTTCACTGGGTCAACTGAAAGAACGTTGATTTCGCCTTTGGCTACTTTCTCTTTCAGTTGTGCAAGGTATGCAAATGACTCGTGCGTTTCACAGTTCCAACCTACTTGTAGGTTTTTCACTGGATCGTTTGCCCAAAGTACGATGTTGTCTGAGTTCTCAAGAATTTCAGACCAAGAAGTACCTTGTGCGTAAACTTCAGTCGAGCCTAGTACGTAAGGCATGATGGTTTGACCAGCACCCGTTGAGTAGTCGCCTACTTTGGTGATGAAGTTACCATGCATACCTACCGCACGTTGCATGTGCGCAGTACAGTTGTTGAATGAACCGGTTTGGTTCCAACCTGTTTGACCTGCGTGCAAAGCCCAAGGACCGTAGTCTTTTTGAACGCGCTCTAGTTCACGGTAGAACAAGTCTAGTGCTTCATCCCAAGTTACACGGATAAAACGGTTGTTACCGCGAGTTTCAGCGCTGTATTTGTGCTTCTTCAACCAATCTAGACGTACCATTGGGTAACGTACACGTGATGGGCTGTAGATAATACCTTTAATACCGTTCAACATCTCAGTTGGGTTTTTATCTAGTTCAATTGGTTTGATCTCTTGAACTTTACCCGCGTAGATGTGGGCGCGGAACGCGCCCCAGTGAGAACCGGTTACTTTCCAAGTACCCGTAGTCTCAGCAGCACTAGCTGAAGCTGATGCTAACAGGCTAGGACCGATTACTGACGCAGCACTTGTTGTTGCTACGCCCTTAAGAAAACTTCTTCGTGTAATTGCCATTTAAATTACTCCATCCGACGCGTATTAGTGGTGACCTTCAGCAAAATCTGAAGAGTGCATCTGTAGGTACTTCAAGATCAATGCTTCACTATCGGTATCTAGGTTAACGAACGCAAGCATACCGTCGAACATACCAGGCCAAGTGTTCGCATCAAAGTGCGCTTCGGCTGGTTGAGTGTGACATACTGAACAGTTTGTTTTGTACGCTTCAGCCGATTTTTCCCATACAGGAGTGATGTCGTTCAGCATAGATTCTTTCTTAATCCATACTTTTGCCGCCACTTTTTCCCATGGAAGACCGGTTAGCTCATCCACTTTTTTCTCGCCAGTGGTTACTACGTTGCTGTCAGTTGATGCTTCTTTAAGTAGAGACGCAACTGCAATGTTTTTACCGAAATCAGCTTGGATTACGCGACCAAAGCCTTTCGCTTTGCGCCAGCCGTCGATTTCAACTTCAGCGTAGTCGCCTTTGTCAGCAATCACTTTTACAATCGATGCTGGATTCAGAAGACCTGCTTCTTTCTCACCTTTATCATCGAAGTAAATCGGAAGGTGACGAACGCTTACCAATTCTTGACCTACATCGTAGTTAGTATTTGAAGTCAAGCCTTCAAGATCACCAACGATACCACCGATGCTATCCATACCCGCAGGTAGGTTGTGTGCGATACCTTTATGGCAATCAACACAGCTTTGATCTTTTTCTGCCGCTTGTTTCATTTGGATACGAGCAGTCGGAGACATTTGCTCAAAATCCATTGAATCGTAGTTGTGACAGTTTTTACACTCTAGAGATTTGTTTGCAGAGAAACGATCCCATTCGTGTTTAGCAAGTTCGATACGACGTTCTTCGAAAACACCCGGTTCGTCGTAGTTGCCAAATACTTGTGCAAATACTTCTTTAGAAGCTTGCATCTTACGTGCGATCTTATCTGTCCAGTTGTGTGGAACGTGACAGTCTGGACACGTAGCACGAACACCTGAGTGGTTTTTCCAGTGCACCGTGTCTTGAAGCTCTACATACACGTTGTCACGCATTGTGTGACAGCTAATACAGAATTTTTCTGTATTAGTATGTTCTAGTGCCGTGTTAAAGCCACCCCAGAAGATAACACCAGCGATAAAGCCGCCCATTGTCAGCACACCTAGGCTGATATGAACCGCAGGACGCGACATGGTGCGCCACAGTTTAATAATCATACTCTTCATGATTTGCTCTCTTAAAATTCTTATATAGAAGTGTCGTTGTGAGCCGAGGCTTACATGCCATGCACGCCAGGAGGACCAAAGAAGAACACTTGCAGTGCCCAAACGATAAATCCGTAACCGCCTACGAATGCGACACTAAGAATTGGAAAGAGAATCACTGTGATGAAGAGGAAAGATTTCCACTCCAACGAAAGCTTCTCGCCTTTTTCAATTTTGTTAACATCACTCATACATTTGCCTATTGTGTATTTAGTGTTTTTGGTTAGCCCTAAAAATGGGACTATTTGTTTTACTGTTTCTATGGAAAATTCTAGACCATATTCTTTGTAGGGTTCAATCAATTACTCCTTTAGAAACCGCGTTATTGCATACTTTTTTGAGCTGATACAGAGATGTGTTTAATTAAGGGGTCATGTGAAAACATGCATGAATTTATGTAAAAATGTTAATGCCGTTAATATCGGAAATTTATAACATTTTTAGCCAATATCAAGCGCTCTGCATTCTCAATTTTAGCTCAAATCTGCCTATTATTTACTCATAATGTTGCATTTTCGTTAATGGTAGGATAACTAAAAAATCTGAAGATATCATTGCTTTAATCGCATTTAAGTACGCCTTACATCACCAAATAAGGTAGACTAACCTTGTCATTTGGAGAGGTATTATGGCATCAGTCGTCGACATCCCTTGGGTAACGCTTACCCTCTTTTTATCTACTCTTTTAATCCCGATAATGATCAGTCGGCAGCTACAGTTATGCATCGAAAAAGAACTGTTTGTCAGTATAGGTCGAATGTTTATTCAACTGATCTTAGTGGGCCTATACCTTGAATATTTATTTCAAATTAACAGTCTCGCCATCAATTTAGCTTGGCTACTAGTGATGCTTTTGATTGGTGCCAGTGCCATTGTTAGTAAAACAAATCTACCAAAAAAAATGTTGCTTTTACCTACTGCATTAGGGCTATTGGTCGGTTTATTACCCATATTGGCCTTGATCTGCTTGGCTGTGATCCGCCCAACACCCGTTTATAATGCTCAATACCTAATCCCCCTCGCAGGCATGTTATTAGGCAACTCACTCAGCGGTAACATTGTCGCGCTCCAAAATCTGTTCTCCAGCTTTGAACAACGTAAAGCGGAATATGAAGGCGCAATTGCGCTCGGGGCGTCACCAAGATTTGCCAGTTTACCTTTTGTTCGTGAAGCGATTCAAAAGTCTCTCGCGCCCTCTCTCGCAAGTATGAGCACCATGGGCATTGTTACTTTACCCGGCATGATGACAGGACAAATTCTGGGCGGAGCAAGCCCAATGATCGCCATCAAATATCAGCTAATGATCATGGTGGCTATTTTTGTTGTGTTGTCGATTTCAACCACGGTAACCTTATCGCTAGCGGTACGTATATGCATCAATAATAACGGTCGCATACTGGCCAAGCCGCACAACAATTAACCGACAAATCACTTTACCCACCAGCAATTTAAGATCTTATCCACAGAATCTGTGGATAACACTGTAGGCAGTTATTTAACATCGCGAATTTTCATTACAATCCGTGTCATCGTTGCGTAAAAAACCACCACTACACTTTCACTCTGTCGGCAAGAATTGCCATTAGAGAGATCTGAGGTGAGGGAAAATTAATGCAACTTGAAATACCAGTGCTGTCACGTTGTTATACCACCCATGGTAACCGTAAGTACGATTGCCAGAGCCAACGACAAGACCAACGTGATTGGCTGATTGATAAACCTAAGGAAGTGCCTCTTTTTCAATGGGAGGATATTATTATCAATCAACACCACTCTCTGATCATCTAAGCGGTTTAACCTCTATTCATTCCAATATTTAAAGGATTTGTCTTACCCAAATTTCTAACACTTTACGCATCCTGATGGGAATGAGCCGTGGATGTAACGGATAGATGTTGTCGCGATAAATAAAAAGGCCCGCAATGCGAGCCTTCTAGTCAAAGATAGTAAAACAATATCAATGTTGATCATCACGCAGATAAATCAACCAGTACCACATGCCAACAAACACGCCGCCACCAATGATGTTACCCAAGGTCACGGGGATCAGGTTGTTGATGATAAAATCAACCATATTCAGATCGGCATAGTCGGCGATATTCGCACCAGTCATCTGCCAAAACTCCGCTGGAGCAAAGTTTTTGATACCAATTGCCATCGGAACTTGGAACATATTGGCAATACAGTGCTCAAAACCGGCTGAAACAAACATCGCGACAGGCAGAATCATCACCATGATCTTATCGGTCAATGTACGGCCACTGAAGGTCATCCAGACAGCAATACACACCAGCACATTACACATGATGCCCAATGCAACCGCAGGCATAAAGCCGTGATGTAATTTATGTTGGGAGATCGCCATGGCGTTTAGTCCAACTTGGCCGTGATCGAACATGTACTGCTTGGTCATCAGCATACAGCCAACCAGAAGTACCGCTCCAATCATGTTACCTACGTAGACGACGCACCAGTTCTTAAACAACATTCCCCAAGAAATCTTGCCGCTAGCACGGGCAACGAGAGTCAATACAGAACTGGTAAATAATTCACCACCCGTTACAACAACGAGAATCAGACCAAGGCTAAACGCAATACCCCCAATGAGGCGCGTCATACCCCAAGCCATTTCCGATGTTCCGGTTGTGACCGTCGTATAAAAAATAAAGGCGATGCCAATATGAATACCAGCAGAGATTGCGAGTAAAAAGGACTTTACGGGATCTTTGGTTGCTTTGCCTAGGCCAATTTCAGCAGCGCGCTCAGCCATTTGTGGCGGCAATAAAGAGTCAAATTGATTAAGATTCATAGTCGTAGCGTAACAATTTGATACAGGGATTGGAGGCCGCGGATAATCCCCCTAATTAAAAACAAATTCAAGTACTAATTTTGGAGTTAACTTAAAATGTTTTAAATGGGATTTTAAGCAAGATTTTAATCTGTCACCAATACTATAAAAATTGGTAAATTTATCTAATAACAATCGCAACAAGTTCAACAAAATCAAACCATTAACCTTATTGTTCGATTTATTTTCTGGCATTTCCCCCTATATAGGCTAATTTTTCATATTAATAGTATTCGTTATGCAAAAATCTTCTTTTTTGGGCTGCCTAACAATTCTTATCGTAGAGCATTGTTTCCAAGCCGTATTAGCAGTACTTTTAGGGTACCCCGTAACACAAGATCACGGATTGGAAATAAAGCTCCTCGTGACGTTATATGGGTGTTGGTACTAATTATAAGGAACAAACCATGAAATACTTGCCAGAATATTTATCAGAACTTAATTTGCTACTGCAATTCGACATTAGTAGCTCAGCTACTGGCATTAAAGTTCATAGCGATGCATCAGAAGATATGCAATCTGCTGTGAAACGTTTATTTGACAAGGGACTTTGTACCCTACCAGATGGTGGTTACTTGACCGATGAAGGTATTGAAGTAGCCGAAAACGCTGACAAAATTTTGCGTGTATTAAGCACTCAAAAGTAATCCGCAAAAAAAGAGCACCGAGGTGCTCTTTTTTAATCACTGTACTTTCTTCCCACATCTTGCCTTACGGCTTCTCGCCTATTACAGCGCAGCTTTGTGGCCGAATATTGCACGATATGGCTGCAGGCGATCATAGCACCAGTTAAAACCCGTCGCGTAGAAAAAGAAGAAGACTAAAAATCCAGCTTCTAGTAATAACGCAGCTCCCAGGCCGATTTGTAAAAACCATGCAATGGTCGGTACCGATAAGAAAATCAACCCTCCTTCAAAACCGAAGGTATGGCCAATGCGTAGTGCCAATGAGCGATTTGCTCGCTCACTGCCAAACCAGCGGTCAAACAAGATATTGTAGAAGTAGTTCCACACCACAGTGAACAGACTTAAACCAACACCAACAATGGCCAAATCGCCAGTTGCCTTGCCCGTAATCAAAGCGGTGGTTGGAATGATAATCGCCAGTGCAATCATTTCAAAACTCACAGCATGGAAGATTCTTTCTTTAGTTTGCATGAGATAACTCTTTGTTCATTTTCCGATGGCGCTCATTTTCATCTACAATTAAGATATTAAAAAGTTAGTTACCATCAGTAAAAGAGATATGTTTAGTATTGAGCAACTCGAAGCGTTTGTGACCACAGTGGAACAAGGATCTTTTTCTGCCGCGGCCCGAAAGCTCCATAAGGTACAATCCGCCATCAGCCAGCATGTGATGAATATTGAGATAGATTGCGGTTTTGAGCTTTTCGACCGCAGCTCACGTTATCCCAAACTCACCTTACATGGCCAACGCCTGCTGCCCTACGCCAAAGCTTCTCTGATTCAACATCAGCGCTTGCTGAACTGCGCCCAACAACTTGAACATTCTGATTTCCAAGATATTACCTTAGCGGTTGATGAAGGTATTCCTATGACCCAGCTGTCAGCAGCGCTCACTGCCGTATGCGAACGCTACCCCACATTGAGGTTTGAGTGTTTGACCGCTTCAAGCATCGATATTATTGCCCTTGTCAAACAACAGCGTGCCACGATGGGGATTATGTTTAATGAGGTGTCACTAGACGATAATATCGACTTTGAAGGGCTTGGCAGTGTCGAGTTTGATGTGTATGTGGCAAGCCATCACGCTTTGGCTCAAGAGACTGTGCCACACCTTGATATGCTTAGATTGCACCGACAAATCGTGATACGGTCTAAATCGAGCGAAATGAGCAGCTTTCAACATGCACACAGCCCAGAAGTCTGGTTCGCTGATAGCCACTATATTTTACTTGAACTGATCAGTAGCGGTTTTGGCTGGGGGATGCTGCCAAAGCACATCGCACTGCCTGCATTGGAAAGCAGCAAATTGATTCAATTGCGTTCTCAATTCGAAAATTTATCATGGCATGCCAACATCGATGTGATCCAACATCAAGCGGTCAGCCATTGTCCCGCGCACACCTTTATGCGCCATCAATTGCGAATGTTGCTCAACGCAGAAAAACAAAGCTAGACGGAGGTGAATGATGAAACAGATAGGGATCATTGGTGGAGGATGGCTTGGTCAGCCTCTTGCGCATTTTTTAGCGAATTTAGGCCATGTCGTTACCGTCAGCAAGACAACGTCACAAGGCTGTAAGGCATTAACAGAACTTGGCTTTCATAGCGTAAAACTCAATTTGGAAGATGATCTGAAAAATAATCTTCAGGTCTTGAAACCGCTGCAACTTGATATGTTGATTGGCTGTTTTCCTCCTGGATTTCGTCGAGGAAAAGGCCGTGAATATGCAGAATATTGGCATAAACTGGTTAACATCGCACTACAACTAAAGGTGCGAAAAGTAGTCATGGTAAGCTCAACGACGGTCTACCCTGATTGCGCTGGCATCATGCATGAAGAGCAAGCGACACTCGGGTTGGCTGCACACAACGAAGCATTTTCCGACAATGCCAAAATCATGCTGGAAGCGGAACAAACACTCATCGACAGCGGTTTAGAGTACGCGATTGTCCGTTGTAGTGGCTTACTTGGTCCCAACCGAAATCCGGCCAACTTTGCAAGTAAGCTACGCCAAGTCAGCGATCGCGCGCCCGCCAACATGCTGCATCAAATTGACGCGGTTGGCGCGGTAAGTTTTGCTGCCTTAAATCTTTCCGCCGATGTGGTCAATGCCACCACCCCTAACACCACCAACAAGGCTGAGTTTTATCAAACGGCGCTGCAACGTGCCGGTCGTGATGAAGCGCTACCACCCATCGTGCATAATGAAGACAAGCTGGTGAGCGCAGATAAGATCTGTCAGCTTGGTTATCGTTTTCACTTCCAACATACTCTAGAGCTATTGTAAGGAAAGGTATAGTGAGCACTAACATCCCGCTGTTCCGCCACATTGATACTCTGTGGCAATATATGCAACTCGACCACGATCTCACGCCTGCCGATTGTATCTTTGTCTTAGGCAGCAATGACCCAAGGGTTGCTGAGCTCGCCGCCCAGATTTATCGACAAGGGTTGGCCGGGAAAATTCTCTTTTCCGGTGGTTTTGGTCGCTTAACCGAGGGCGTTTTTACCCAAAGTGAAGCCGAAACCTTTGCCGCCATCGCCCAAGATCTTGGCGTGCCTGCAGAAGACATTATCATTGAAAAGCACTCAACTAATAGCGGTGAAAATGTGTTGTTTAGCGCTCAGCGTCTACAAGAATTAAAGCTGAATTTTACCCGTTTCATCTTGGTACAAAAGCCTTATATGGAACGACGAGCCTATGCAACGTTCCTCAAACAATGGCCATTGCCTGTTGAGCATGTCACGGTAACCTCGACCAAGCATAGCTTTAGCGACTACTTTACTGAAGAGATTGATTTATTTACCGTGCTTGAAGCGATGATGGGCGACTTTGAGCGAATTAAGAGCTATCCCGCTAAAGGTTTTCAAATAGAGCAGCCGGTCCCCGCAGAGGTCGATAACGCTTATCAGGCTATTCGTCAGTCGTTGGCGTTATAATCTCTACTCAATACGCTCGCAACATACGCACACAGTAAAAAGCCAGAGCATTTGCTCTGGCTTTGGTTTTTATACTGGTGTGAATTTAGTGAGCAACAGCCTCTTTCTCTTGATCAAAGAAGAACTCAAGTTCGTCATCTTTCAAGGTCACTTTCACTGAGCCACCATCCACTAATGCACCGAACAATAGCTCGTTCGCCAGTGGTTTTTTCAGTTTATCTTGGATCACACGTCCCATTGGACGAGCACCCATCGCTTTATCGTAGCCTTTCGCCGCCAACCACTTACGCGCCTCATCAGACACTTCCATTGATACACCACGAGCATCCAACTGTGCTTGCAGCTCAACAATGAATTTATCCACCACTTGATGAATAACCTCTTCATCTAAGCTGTTGAACCACATAATGTTGTCTAAGCGGTTACGGAATTCTGGTGTGAATACCTTCTTAATTTCTGCCATCGCATCTGGGCTGTGATCTTGTTGCACCAGGCCAATAGAACGTTTTTCCGTTTCCTGTACACCAGCATTGGTTGTCAGTACCAAAATCACGTTACGGAAGTCCGCTTTACGACCATTGTTATCTGTCAGCGTACCGTTATCCATCACTTGCAGCAGCAAGTTAAAGATGTCTGGGTGGGCTTTTTCAATTTCATCGAGCAAGACAACTGAATGAGGGTGTTTTAATACCGCATCCGTCAACAAACCACCTTGATCATAACCAACATAGCCAGGAGGCGCACCGATCAAGCGACTCACAGAGTGGCGCTCGCCATACTCCGACATGTCGAAACGTAGCAGTTCAATACCCAATAGTTTCGATAGCTGTACCGTGACTTCCGTTTTACCCACACCGGTTGGACCGGCGAAAAGGAATGAACCCACAGGCTTGTTGTCAGCGCCCAAACCAGCACGCGTTAACTTGATCGCTTCAGTCAGCACTTCGATGGCATTGTCTTGACCGAATACCATCATCTTCATTTTCTGCTCTAGTGTTTGCAGCACTTCTTTGTCAGACGATGAAACTGATTTTTCAGGAATACGTGCCATCTTAGCGACCATCGCTTCGATATCTGCTACGCCTACCGTTTTCTTACGACGACTTGCTGGTGCTAAACGGCTGCGCGCGCCGGCTTCATCAATGACATCAATCGCCTTATCGGGCAAATGACGCTCATTAATGTATTTCGCTGATAACTCAACTGCAGCACGAAGCGCTTTGTTGGTGTAACGAACTTCATGGTGCGCTTCGTATTTTGGTTTCAAGCCCATCAAGATCTTAGTCGTATCATCCAGCGATGGTTCAACCACATCAATTTTTTGGAAACGACGCGCTAAGGCACGCTCTTTCTCAAAAATGTTGCTGTACTCTTGATAGGTGGTAGAGCCAATACAACGTAACTTACCGCTACTCAGTAGAGGTTTGATCAAGTTTGCCGCATCCACTTGGCCACCTGACGCTGCACCAGCACCGATAATAGTGTGGATTTCATCGATAAATAGAATCGCGTCTTCTTCTTTTTCCAGCTGTTTCAAAATCGTTTTAAAACGTTTCTCGAAATCACCACGATACTTAGTCCCAGCGAGTAGCGAACCAATATCCAGCGAGTAAATTACGCTGTCTTTAATGATTTCTGGTACTTGGCCTTCCACAATACGCCAAGCTAAACCTTCCGCAATGGCGGTTTTACCAACGCCAGCCTCACCCACCAGCAGCGGGTTGTTTTTACGACGTCGACATAAAACTTGAACCGTACGCTCGAGCTCTTTATCACGACCAATCAAGGGATCGATTAGACCCTGTTTCGCCGCTTGGTTAAGATTTTGTGCAAAGCTCTCTAAACGCTCTTCACCATTCGCTTCCTCAACCGGAGCATCACTGCCAAAGGAATCAGATGACGGCTCATCGTTTGAGCCACTGCCCTTAGTAATGCCGTGAGAAATAAAGTTAACAATATCCAAACGACTTACGTCGTTTTTCTTTAAAAGGTAAGCGGCATGCGACTCTTGCTCACTGAAGATCGCAACCAGCACATTCGCCCCCGTCACTTCGCTGCGTCCTGACGATTGAACATGGAAAACGGCACGTTGCAGTACGCGCTGGAAACTCAATGTTGGTTGCGTCTCTCGTGTTTCATCGTTTTCAGGAATAAGAGGCGTAGTTTGATCGATAAATACATCAAGCTCGTTGCGAAGTGCATCAATGTCAGCTTGACAAGCCGTGAGGGCATCTCGCGCTGCATCGTTTTCTAACAATGCCAACAGGAGGTGCTCGACAGTCATAAACTCATGTCGTTTGTCTCGGGCACGAGCGAATGCGCCATTGAGACTCGATTCTAATTCTTTATTCAGCATAGGGACCTCCTCAAAGAACAATTCAAATTGTTCGATCAAGCGTTAAGCTTGTTCCATAGTGCAAAGCAGCGGGTGTTCATTTTCCCTTGAATACATTGTAACTTGCGCTACTTTGGTTTCTGCTACTTCGGCAGTAAAGGTGCCGCAAATTGCTTTCCCTTCATAGTGAATCTGGAGCATGATCTGCGTTGCTTTGTCGATATCCATTGAAAAGAAACGCTCAAGAATTTCAATTACAAAGTCCATCGGTGTGTAGTCATCATTATTTAAAACAACGTGATACATGGATGGTGGTTTAACTTCTGTTTTTTCTAACTCCAGAAGATCTGAGTCTGGAGTTACCCATTCAAAATGCTTGCTCATGATTTGTATTGTCTAGACAGTTTCATTAGTTACTTTAACATTCCGTTATACGGAATAAATGGATGGATCTCTTAGTAAGAGCAAAAAACGTTTGCAGTTAAAAACCCCATACTTAGAGACTAATGCAGCAATGGGATCGCTGCAAATAAAAGATTTCCTTGTAGAGATAAATACTTAACAACTGACTAAAAACGCATCTAAAGTCACTAAATTCATTCAAACTTTCATGTCACCGCAGTGAAAACAGTTATTAAAATGTAAAAGATGAAGCACGAATGTGTGTAAATATTTAGCAAGTAATACCTTTTTACTATTGACTGTACTCTATCATTGACTACTCTGGAAAAATAGTGGCTTAAAATTTCGGCAGCGCCTGAATGGATATTCACTATCATATTGACGTACTGGAGTGCGTCAGTTTCACAACGTTAAGTAAAAAATGCATGAGGGATGTATAGCATGGCTACAGGTACAGTAAAATGGTTTAACAACGCCAAAGGATTTGGGTTCATCTGTGCGGAAGGGGATGATAGCGACGTATTCGCACACTATTCCACTATCCAAATGGATGGCTATCGTACTCTGAAAGCTGGCCAACAAGTTTTTTTCGAAGTAGAAGAAGGTCCTAAAGGCTACCACGCAAGTATCGTTACTCCGCTGGAAGCTCAACTAGCAAAATAGTCGCTGCCGATGTAATGATTTAATAGAAGAAAGAAACCCGCCAGAGGCGGGTTTCTTATTTATATCATCACTAGCGTAACGAACTAGCCATTGATAATCGCATTAAGTGTCGCACTTGGGCGCATTAATGCCGATGCTTGTGCATCAACCAATGCATAGTAGCCACCTAAATCACCCGCAACACCTTGCGCGCCATTCAACTCCGCAACAATTTTCCCTTCGCCTTGAACTAACGCTTGAGCGATTGGAGCAAATTCAGCCGCTAATTCAGCGTCACTGGTTTGTGCTGCAAGAGCTTGTGCCCAATAAGTTGCTAGGTAGTAGTGACTGCCACGGTTATCCAACTCACCCACTTTACGTGATGGCGACTTGTTGTTATCGAGGAATTCACCGGTTGCTTTATCCAGTGCATCAGCCAGAACTTGTGCTTTCGCGTTACCTGACACTGTGCTCAAATGCTCTAGAGAAGCCGCTAGTGCCAAGAATTCACCTAATGAATCCCAACGTAAGTGGTTTTCTTTTTCGACCTGCTGTACGTGTTTAGGCGCTGAACCACCCGCTCCCGTTTCAAATAGACCACCACCATTCATAAGCGGGACAATCGACAACATTTTCGCTGAGGTACCGAGCTCTAAGATTGGGAATAGATCCGTGAGGTAATCACGCAATACGTTACCGGTTACAGAAATGGTATCTAAACCTTCTTTGATACGCTCAAGCGAGAACTGACAAGCTTCAACTGGCGAAAGGATCTTGATCTCAAGGCCAGCCGTATCGTAATCCGGTAAGTAGGCATTTACTTTCTTGATCAATTCAGCATCGTGAGCACGTGCTTCATCTAACCAGAAGACGGCTGGTACGTTGGTTGCGCGAGCGCGCGTTACCGCCAACTTCACCCAATCTTGAATCGGTGCATCTTTTACCTGACACATACGGAAGATGTCGCCTTCCTCAACACTTTGCTCTAGTAGCACCGTGCCAGAAGCATCAACGATACGTACCGTACCGGCCGCATCTAAGATAAACGTCTTATCGTGTGAGCCATATTCTTCCGCCTTTTGAGCCATCAAACCCACGTTTGGTACGCTGCCCATTGTGGTTGGGTCAAACGCACCATATTGCTTACAGAAGTCGATAACTGCTTGATAGATACCAGCGTAGCTGCGATCAGGGATCAGCGCTTTGGTGTCTTTCTGCTTGCCATCTGGCCCCCACATTTGACCCGATGAGCGAAGCATTGCTGGCATAGAGGCATCAACAATAATATCACTTGGTACATGTAGGTTGGTAATACCACGATCTGAATCAACCATCGCCAATGGTGGTTGTGTTTCGTAGACGGCTTGCAATGCCGCTTCAATTTCAGCTTGCTGTGCGTCTGGCAATGTTGCGATTTTCGCGTACACATCACCAAGGCCGTTATTCACATCAACGCCTAGCTCTTCAAATAGCTGGCCATATTTAGCAAATACATCTTTGTAGTACACTTTTACGGCATGACCAAAGATCACTGGATCAGAGACTTTCATCATGGTCGCTTTAAGGTGCAAAGACAGTAGAACGTCTTGCTGTTTAGCTTCGGCAATCTGCTCTTCAAAGAAGGTGACCAATGCATTTTTGTTCAACACTGAACAGTCGATGATCTCTTTATCTTCAATTGCAAACGGCGCTTTCAGTTCTTTGCTTGTGCCATCCGCAGCAACAAATTCAATCTTAACCTTGGTTGCACCATTTACTGTGGTTGATTTTTCGCTACCGAAGAAATCTTTATCATCCATACTCGCCACATGAGAAAGCGACTCTTTTGACCACGCCCCCATTGAGTGTGGGTTTTTCTTCGCGTAATTCTTCACTGAAAGAGGCGCTCGACGATCAGAGTTACCTTCGCGCAATACTGGGTTTACCGCACTGCCTTTAATCTTGTCGTAAGTGGCTTGAATCGCTTTTTCTTCGTCGTTGCGACACTCTTCTGGGTAATTTGGTAACTGGTAGCCTTTTGCTTGTAGCTCTTTGATCGCGGCTTTCAATTGCGGAACTGACGCTGAAATGTTTGGCAATTTAATGATGTTGGCTTGTGGTGTTTTTGCCAATTCGCCCAATTCAGCGAGTGCATCGCCAATACGCTGCTCTTCAATTAAGTAGTCTGGGAAGTTAGCAATAATACGCCCAGCAAGAGAGATATCACGAGTATCAACGGCAATACCTGATGAAGCAGTAAATGATTGGATGATTGGCAATAGCGAGTAAGTCGCTAATGCGGGTGCTTCATCAGTAATGGTATAAATGATTGTAGGTTTATCTGTAGGCATGAAATTTCCCTATTGTTCTAACAAAGCCTATGGGATGAGTGACTTTGAGTATGTGTTCGCTGGCAAGTTAATGCTTCATCCCCTCACTTGCTTACGATTTGTTCGTCTCTTTAATTCTCTGCCAATTTTGGCAAAATCCATGAGAGCTAATCGTTATAATTAAACAAAACTACGATAATAGTCTATTATCTTGTGCGCCAATCCAGATTTCGGCGCGCAAATAATAGCTTAAACCGTATAGCCTTTAAACCAATCACCACACTTTATTTACATTTTTGCAGGGTAGTTAACATGCAGGCACGCTCTAGTCGTTCGTCTTCAAATAAATCATCTCAACGCACGACAAATCGTTTCAAACGCGATGAGCGACCTTCGCGTAATAAAACGCATTCCTCTACGCATCGTAAAAAAACACCCTCAAGCAAACCTCGTATTTCTCCGGAGCAACGTAAGGTGCTGGTGTTCAACAAACCTTTTGACACCTTAACCCAATTTACTGATGGTGAAGGTCGCAAAACCTTAGCCGATTTTATTGATGTGAAAGATGTTTACCCAGCAGGTCGTCTGGACCGCGACAGTGAAGGCCTATTGGTTCTAACCAACGATGGTATTTTGCAGGCTAAACTGACCCAGCCCAGCTCTAAATCGCCAAAAACCTACTGGGTACAAGTTGATGGTGCGCCAAGTGAAGCGGATTTGGATAAGCTGCGCGCGGGCGTAGAGTTGAAAGATGGTATGACTCTACCAGCAAAAGTCGAAGTGATGAGCGAACCAGCCGTATGGGAGCGAACTCCAGCAGTACGTTTTCGCGCCAACATTCCAACCACTTGGATTGCGCTAACGATTATTGAAGGTCGCAATCGCCAAGTACGCCGCATGACGGCGCATATCGGTTTTCCAACCTTGCGTTTAATTCGCTACTCAGTTGGTGAGATTGAATTGGGTGACTTACAGCCTGGAGAATGGAAAGAGATCACTCTTTAAGTCCCCCCTAGATTAAACGGCAGATTAAACGGCAGACTCATCTGTGCTTCATTGATATGAACTCAACCAGTCATGCCGTTTTACAATTCGGCGCTTGAATCTATTCGTTATCTTCTCTAGGCTGACGCTTAGGCTATTCCAATCTGTTTGTCATTGATTATTTCTATTTTCACCGTTAGACGACACCACTTTAACCATTGGGTGCTACTTCTCGTTAGCCTCGTCGCTTTGTCATGCCTGAATAAAACCTTAATCCAAGCAAACCAATGGTTTCAAAGCGAGAGCACTCGTTTGTTTAACACCACTGATCAGCCACAAACACAGTGGCAATCACTCTATCAAAGTGTATTTGCTGAAAGCCAAGACGAATCTGTCCTAAACAAAGCACTCGCAGGCCCCGGAGATCCTTGCCATTCAAGCAGCCCAACCTTGCCGACTATTCCGTCTAAAACTGATTGGCTCGCACCATTCATTGTACTTTTTTTACTGCTATATTGTTGTGGTCGATTAATCGAGCCCATTCGTCCTCGCGCAGCAAGTCAAACTCGTCAGCCCAAACGACGACTGCACCTGACACAGTGCGTATTCCAAGAATAAAAATTCTCTACATAAGCTTGTATATTTTTATTACTTATTGGAGATTTTTTTGTGTTAGAAAAACCAACAATGTCTTGCCCTACCCTTGGTTCTGCGGGTACAACAATGACAACATTCCGTGCTTTTTTGTGCAAGGCGAGGCTATTTATCGCCTTATGTATGAGCATTTTCTTTACTCACATGACGGCCGCGCAAACTACTGGCTGGATCAGCGATCCTGCCCATCCCCCGGTGAAATTACGTCTCATGATGACGGGGCAGTCCGATGCCCGTAACAACACGGTTCAGGCCGTGCTGGATGTTGAACTTGCTGACGAATGGAAAACCTATTGGCGCAGTCCCGGTGAAGCTGGTATTGCGCCTGAACTGGATTGGTCAAGTTCTAGTAATATCGAATCTATCGATTGGCACTGGCCTGTCCCTCGCTATTTTGAGCAGCTTGGTATTCAAACCCTAGGCTATAAATCTCATGTTGCCTTTCCACTAACTATTACCTTAGCGCACGCCGATCAACCGGCACATTTAAGTGCTCGTTTACGTTTGCCTTCTTGTACTGATATTTGCGTTATCACCGATTATCCAATCGAACTTGCGATTAATCCCCAAACATTAAACCTCGACCAAGAGGCGATGTTTTTATTCAATCAAGGCCTCAGCCAGAGTCCTCGAGCCAATACTGACATCGATGTTATGGCGAGCTATTGGGATGGTGAGCAGCAACAGTTAGTCGTGCAATTAAGTAATAAAAATCTCTGGCAATCCCCACAGGTTCTCGCCGATGGACGAGAGGTAGAGAATGAATTTTTCGCTCCACCGAAATTGATCATTGCCAACCACACTGGCGAACACTCTGGTGAGAAAAACAACCTGCTCACCGCAGTTTTCGCCGTCAGTAACTGGAAAGGCCATGCTGACCTTAGCCATAAACCGATTTCAATTACCGTGTCTGATACCACCTTTGCAACTGAGCTAACAAGCACCGTTGGTACTACGCCCATTCAGTACCAAACCACCAG
Organism: Vibrio scophthalmi; assembly: GCF_040869025.1. Taxonomy (NCBI): domain Bacteria; kingdom Pseudomonadati; phylum Pseudomonadota; class Gammaproteobacteria; order Vibrionales; family Vibrionaceae; genus Vibrio; species Vibrio scophthalmi. The sequence continues at coordinate 357,191 of NZ_CP134271.1, forward strand.
CATGATAACCATGCTCGCGTTCGCGCTATTAGGGGGGCTGATTCTCAATATTATGCCGTGCGTTTTGCCGGTGTTAGGACTCAAACTTAATAGTATCGCACTGCAACACAGCGCTTCGCCACAACAAGTCAGAGCATCATTTCTCGCTTCGGCATTGGGGATTATCACCTCATTTGGCCTTCTTGCCGGTATGCTTACCATACTCAAAATGGCAGGCGGCATTGTGGGCTGGGGAATTCAGTTTCAAAGTCTGCCGTTTATAGTATTGATGCTATCGGTCACTTTGCTCTTTGCGCTCAATTTACTGGGCTTATTTGAATTTCATCTACCATCCAGCCTCAATACATGGGCGGCAAAGCAAGGAAAGCAGAATTACTTAGGCCATTTTGTGCAAGGTATGTTTGCCACATTGCTCGCCACGCCATGTAGCGCGCCTTTTCTCGGTACAGCGGTCGCCTACGCGTTAGGCGCTAGTTTCTACGAATTGTGGGTTATCTTTATTGCGCTGGGTATTGGTATGAGCACGCCGTGGTTGCTCTTTGCTATCGTACCCAAATTGGTTCAATTTATGCCAAAACCAGGCGCATGGATGAACCGCATCAAGATCGTGTTCGGCATCATGATGTTAGCGACCACCTACTGGCTAACCAGTTTGCTATCGCCATTTTTGGGCGCAATGGTCACTTGGCTGATTAGCCTTAGCATTACTCTGTTCACCTTGATATGGCTAGTAAAACAATATGGTCGCAAGGTGCTTATTCCACTCATCGCGATGTTCACTCTCGGAGCTGGAACGATGTTAGTGATTGGTAGTTTAACCGCAGATCATTGGGCCACCCCAACCGTTGATGATCTAAGCTGGCAAAAGCTGCGTAGCGAGAAGATTGATCAACTCACCGCCCAAGGCAAAACGGTGTTCGTCGATGTTACCGCCGATTGGTGTATTACCTGTAAAGCCAACAAGATTGGCGTGATCTTGCAAGATCCCGTCTACACCGCCCTCAAACAGCCCAACATGATTTTGATGAAAGGTGACTGGACAAGGCCAAATGACAGCGTGACGCAATACTTACAAAGCAATGGTCGCTATGGCGTGCCGTTTAATATTGTTTATGGCCCTAATGCACCACAAGGTATTGCGCTACCGGTCATATTATCTGAAAACGATGTCATTCAAGCCATTAACCAAGCGAGCCACTAACATGAGCACACAGAATAAAAAGCCACGTTGGCGATACTGGTTAAGAGAGCTGTTTTTCGCCGTCATTATTATTGCAGTTGCGTCATATGCGATGGATTTCTACCACAGCAATGCTGCGCCCAAGGGAAAAGCCCCTGAAATCCAAGCGTTCGATATCGATGGCCAACTCATTGATGTCAACGCCATGAGTCAAAACGACCAGCCGGTGATCGTCTATTTTTGGGCGACATGGTGCGGAGCGTGTAAATGGGTTAGCCCGACGGTAGATTGGTTTACTGAGGATTATTCCGTGGTCACCATAGCACTTTCATCTGGAAAGGATGAGCGTGTACACAGCTATCTCGATGCTAAGCAGTACCACTTTAGCGTCATTAACGATCAACAAGGCACCATTAGCCGTGAGTGGGGTATTCGCGTAACTCCAACCATTGCCATCATCAAAAATGGTGAGATTAAATACCTCACAGCAGGAATAACCACGCCATGGGGATTGTGGCTACGAATGCTCTTTGCTTAGAGTACTTAGCGGAATGCTGAGACTTTAACTTGTTTGGAACGCTGAAAACAAAAAAGCCACTTCATTTGAAGTGGCTTTTAGAATCAAGGCAGATATTATTCCGCTGATTTCTCTTTAGCAGCTGTCACAGCAATCGCTAGCTCATCTAGAGATGCAGGGTTTGCCAAGCTTGGTGCGTTGGTCAGTAGACACGCAGCCGCTGTTGTTTTAGGGAACGCGATAACATCACGGATGTTATCAGTACCACATAGCAGCATCACTAGACGGTCTAAACCGAATGCAAGACCTGCGTGTGGTGGCGTACCGAATTTTAGAGCATCAAGTAGGAAACCAAACTTCGCTTTTTGCTCGTCCGCTTCAATACCTAGAATGCTAAATACTGCTGATTGCATTTCTGCGTTGTGGATACGTACTGAACCACCACCAACTTCGTAACCGTTAATAACCATGTCGTAAGCATTTGAGTTTGCTGACGCTGGGTTTGCGATTAGCTCTTCAGCTGTTAAGCCTAGAGGAGAAGTGAATGGGTGGTGCATTGCATGTAGGTTACCTTCGTCATCTTCTTCAAACATTGGGAAGTCGATAACCCATAGCGGTTTCCATGCTGCTTTATCAGTAAGCTCAAGGTCAGTACCCAGCTTCAGACGTAGTGCGCCCATCGCTTCAGTCACAACACGTTTGCTGTCTGCGCCGAATAGGATGATGTCGCCAGTTTCTGCTTGAGTGCGCTCTAGGATTTGAGCAACCACTTCTTCGTTTAGGAATTTAGCCACTGGAGACTGCACGCCTTCAAAGCCAGCAGCGCGATCGTTCACTTTCATCCACGCTAGGCCTTTCGCACCGTAGATACCCACGAAATTGGTGTATTCGTCGATTTGCTTACGAGACAGTGCTGCACCGCCAGGAACACGAATTACCGCTACACGGCCTTTTTCGTCGTTCGCTGGGCCAGAGAACACTTTGAAATCAACATCTTTCAGGATGTCAGCCACGTCTACAAGCTCAAGTGGGTTACGTAGGTCTGGTTTATCTGAACCAAAACGACGCGCGGCTTCTTCAAATGACATGATTGGGAACTCACCCAGATCAACATTGAGCAGCTCTTGCCACATTTGACGAATCATTGCTTCTGTTTTTTCACGTACTTGCTCAGCTGACATGAAAGAAGTTTCGATATCGATCTGAGTAAATTCAGGCTGACGGTCAGCACGTAGATCTTCATCGCGGAAACATTTAACGATTTGGTAGTAACGGTCAAAACCAGACATCATCAGCAGCTGTTTAAATAGCTGAGGTGATTGAGGTAATGCGTAGAAGCTGCCTTTGTGTACACGACTTGGTACTAGGTAGTCACGCGCACCTTCTGGTGTTGCTTTGGTTAGTACTGGTGTTTCGATATCTAGGAAGCCATTCTCATCTAGGAAACGACGTACGAAGCTTGATGCTTTTGCACGTAGTTTGATGCGGTCGCTCATCTCTGGGCGACGTAGGTCTAGGTAACGGTATTTTAGACGTTGCTCTTCAGAGTTCTTTTGGTTGAAGTCTAGAGGAAGCACATCACTACGGTTGATGATTTCAAGACCTGAAGCAAGGATTTCCACTTCGCCTGTTGCCATACCAGCATTGATTTGGCTCTCAGGACGTGCACGTACTTCACCCGTCAGTTTGATACAGAATTCATTACGTAGTTGCTCTGCGACTTTATAAGCATCAGCCATGTCTGGATCAACTACTACCTGAACGATACCTTCGCGATCGCGCATATCGATAAAAATAAGACCGCCTAAATCACGGCGACGGTTAACCCAGCCGCAAAGTTCTACAGTTTGTCCTGCAAGGGACTTGTTCAGGTGACCACAGTAATGGGTACGCATAATGAAATTCCCAATCTCTCTAATTTTGTTAATACCGTCTGTCGAGCGTAAAAATATCGACAGAGCAAAGTTCCATTTATACGCTGAAAGCGACGGAAAATCGACTATTCAACATACAATTTATTGCGATTTACTGTCTATTGGTGCTTTTTAAACCAGCTAAGGGGTAAAACGGCATCAATGACGAAAATTGGCGCTGATTATAGCCCGAGATTAGTGATTTCGGCAAAAGTCTCGTAAAGTATCTGCAGTGGAAAATTTGTAAGCGAGATTATGACGTCATTACCGATTCGACTTGGGCTCACTATGTGGTCACACAATCAGTGGCAACAGAGCTTTTATGGCTCCGGTACCAAGCCCGCTGAGCGGCTAGAAAAGTACACTCAGGTATTTCATACCGTTGAGGGGAACACCACTTTCTACGCGACCCCCAATAACCACACGGTACGTAACTGGCACGCCGCCAGCCATGACAATTTTAAATTTACCTTCAAGCTACCTCAAGCCATTACGCACCAGCAGATGCTCAAAGGGTGCCAAGCGCAGCTAAAAGACTTTATGCACGTTATGGCGCCTCTACACGAGCGTATAGGCCAATGGACAATTCAACTGCCCGCGGCATTTTCCCCGGCCGACTTGCCTACTCTGCAAAAATTTTGTGCCCTGTTCCCGCCCAACTTCCCGCTTGGTGTTGAAGTGCGCCACCTTGGCTTTTTTGCCAAAAATGATGATGAGAAACGCTTTAATCAATGGCTGATGGAAAGCGGAATTGACCGTATTATTATGGATAGCCGCCCACTCTTTTCCGCCGAGCCGAATAACGCGGAGATCATCGACGCGCAAAAGAAAAAGCCCCGTGTCCCGGTGCATGCCATCTCAACAAGCCATCACCCAATGATCCGTTTTATTGGCCACCCAGAGGTAGAAGCCAACCTCGAATTCTTTGCCCCTTGGCTGAGTAAACTGCCTCAGTGGATCGAGCAAGGAAAGCAACCTTATTTGATGGTGCACACCCCAGACAATGTTATAGCACCCGAGTTGGCTATAGCTTTATATCAACAACTACAACAGCACTGCGCTTTACCCAACCTCTCCACCTTTCCAGTCAATGATGGTAACAACCAACTGGCGATGTTTTAATTAGAGCGGTTTGCAGGCAGTTTTTGCTCTCCATAACGCAATACATGACAGAGGCGTGAAATTTTCATAAAATACGCGCCCTTTTCCATGCTAGTCGTAATAGCGCGAGATAACTTATGAACCCTAAGAGCAATTCGGATACCATTTTTTCGGCCCCAATCGATAAAATTGGTGATTTCACGTTTGATGAGCGTGTCGCGGAAGTCTTCCCTGATATGATTCAGCGCTCCGTCCCGGGCTACAGCAATATTATCTCAGCGATTGGCATGCTGGCAGAACGTTTTGCCAAACCACACAGTAATATCTACGACCTCGGCTGCTCGTTAGGTGCCGCAACACTGTCAATGCGTCGTCACATCCAGCAAGAAGGCTGCAAGATCATTGGCGTAGATAACTCCTCGGCAATGGTTGAACGCTGCAAACTGCACGTCAATGCTTACCGCAGTGATACCCCGGTTGAGATTGTCGAAGCGGATATTCGCCATATCGAAATTGAAGATGCGTCGGTAGTGGTCTTAAACTTCACGCTGCAATTTCTTTCTCCAGCGGATCGCTATACGCTGCTTGAAAAAATTTATGCCGGTTTACGCCCTGGCGGCATTTTGATCCTGTCTGAAAAGTTTGTCTTTGAAGACGGAGTAGCCAATGATCTGCTGATCGACCTGCACCATGATTTCAAACGTGCTAACGGCTACAGCGAACTTGAGATCAGCCAAAAACGCAGTGCGATTGAAAATGTCATGCGCCCTGATTCTAAGAAAGAGCACAAAGAACGTTTCGCGAAAATTGGTTTCACCAGCTTTGATGTGTGGTTCCAATGTTTCAACTTCGGTTCAATGTTCGCGATTAAATAGCGAGAAGCGAGAAGCGAGAAGCGAGAAGCGAGAAGCGAGAAGCGAGAAGCGAGAAGCGAGAAGCGAGAAGCGAGAAGCGAGAAGCGAGAAGCGAGAAGCGAGAAGCGAGACATTTTTGGTGCTCTGCGCTTTGTGTCAAATTTATATTTTATTTACTCAGTGAAAAACTATGTTTAATTTTGCCAATTTTTACCAACTCATTGCCCAAGATACGCGCCTGCAACCTTGGTTGAATGTTTTGCCACAACAACTGACCGATTGGCAGAATGCCGAACATGGCGACTTTGATCGCTGGTTGCGCGCACTGAATAAAATCCCAGCGGGGACGCCAGACAATATCGATATCACCGAGTCTGTTACGATCTCGGATAACGAGCCAATGCACACTGGCGAGCTGAAAAAACTAGAGAACTTGCTGCGTACATTCCACCCATGGCGTAAAGGCCCGTACCATGTACATGGCATTCACATTGATACTGAATGGCGCAGTGACTGGAAGTGGGATCGCGTATTGCCACACATCAGCCCACTGAAAAATCGTAACGTGCTTGATGTTGGTTGTGGTAACGGTTACCACATGTGGCGCATGCTTGGTGCGGGTGCACGTTTGTGTGTCGGTATCGACCCGTCACACCTATTCCTCATTCAGTTCGAAGCGATTCGCAAAATGATGGGGGATGATCAACGCGCTCACCTGCTGCCACTAGGCATTGAACAATTACCAAAGCTGGAAGCGTTTGATACTGTATTTAGTATGGGTGTGCTTTATCACCGCCGCTCGCCGCTGGATCATCTGATTCAACTTAAAGACCAATTAGTCTCAGGTGGTGAGTTAGTACTAGAAACCTTGGTGATTGAAGGTGACGAAACGTCTGTTCTTGTTCCTGTTGACCGCTATGCGCAAATGCGCAACGTCTACTTCTTCCCGTCGGCAAAAGCGCTCAAAGTATGGTTAGAGCAAGTCGGCTTTGTTGATGTGCGCATCGTCGATGAGAATGTCACTTCGGTGGGTGAACAACGCACCACAGATTGGATGACGCATAATTCACTGCCAGATTATCTTGATCCAAATGATTCAAGCAAAACGGTTGAAGGTCATCCTGCGCCACGTAGAGCAGTATTGGTCGCAACTAAACCATAGATTTATTAAGCAAAAACGTCGCACACTTATCATTTCTTGACATAGATTTAACTCAGAGTAAATCTCATATCAGTAACCTTAGACAAAACGGTATAAGGATGCATAATGCATCCTTACTTTTTTATACTGCTTTAGGGTTACTTTCTCTCCTTGTGAGAACTTTTTGATCTTCCTCTATGAGGTTTCCCAAACCTTGGGCTAAAATCAAAATGTTAGTTAACTCATATCATTATCAGCAATCGTACTCAGCCAGTTCTGATTGTTGATAACAAACACAATGTACCGTAGGCGTTTTAATGTTCATCCGTATCACTCCAGTTATCGTTGTTGCACTCTTGTCAGGTTGCACACTGACTAAAGGCGAACAGTATCATCAGCAAACTCTTGCTACCCTTCACGACGTTGAAACTAATCTAAGCACGCAGATTGAATCTCTCCATTCACAAATTTTACTCCAATCTGATCAAATTGCTGGCTTAGAAGAGCAACTTACCCAACTTCATCAAAGTTCGCAGGAATTGCAGCAAGAAACTCTCGCAAAAATCAGCGAAGTCTCTGTTCAACAAAACAAAAGTGTTGTTCCCGTTGTTGTGCCAACCGCGACCAATCCAACCCACGGAGTCGTGCTTGGTGAAATCGAACGTGTAACGATTGACTCTATCAAGCAAACTTTCGATGCCCGTGTTGATACTGGCGCGGCCACTTCTTCGCTTAACGCCGTCGATATCGAACAATTTGAACGTAACGGTAAGAAATGGGTTCGCTTCCACCTTTCTGATGATAAAACCCCAATGAATGACGAAAACTGGATTGAAGCACCGGTGCTGAAGTTCGTTAAAATTCGCCAGTCAACCAACGAAGAAGTTGAGCGTCGTGCGGTTGTTGAGCTATGGGTTAAAGTTGGGAAAATCCATGAAAAAGCGCAGTTTACCTTGGCAGACCGCTCACAAATGAGCCATCCTGTACTGCTCGGGCGTGAATTTATTAAAGATATCGCCGTCGTGGACGTAAGTAAGAAATACGTTCAGTCTGAAAAAGAATAAACCACAAAGGCCTTTTATGACTTCAAAAGTCCCTTTTTACATTTTCGTCAGCTTGCTGGTTATTGCCGGTATTGCACTGAGTATCTTTAGACACCAAAGCTATGGCGTACCATGGACACCGGGCGAAACACGTCAGGTTTGGGACATTGAAGCGCGCGTGCAGTTTGATGCCGAAAATAAACCCGTTAAAGCGTCATTAGCCGTACCTGATACGCAAACGGGCTTTACGCTTGTTAGCGAGTCCTCCTCATCACCAGGCTACGGGGTTTCGTACGTCAAAACCGATTCTGGCCGTCGCGCAGAATGGTCTATTCGCCAAGCTTCTGGGGCGGAAACTATCTACTATAAAGCACAGTTTTTAGTCGACCCTCAAGCCAAGGTTGCACCGATTGCACCTGACGCAGAAATCACCGCGCCAACTTTTGATGGCCCTACTGAAGCAGCGGCTATCGCGCTTATTGAACGCGCGAATAAACGCTCTGCCGATGATGTAACCTTCACTCGCGAACTGATCAAACAACTGAATGACAATGACAGCCAAAACGCGGCATTAATTCTCAATAAGATGTCGAAGGTCGAAGCGGTCTACAAAATTCTCTCTTTCAGCAAGATTGAAAGCAAAATTGTCGGCGTCATTGAACTGGAAGATGGCCGTCGTCGTCAAACCATTCAACACATGAACCAAGTATGGGACGGAAGCCAATGGCAACTGTTTAACCCTGAAACCGCAAGCCAAACTATCTCTCCCAATATTTTGGTGTGGGATGAATCTAACGTTTCTTTGCTTGATTTAGTCGGTGGTCAGAACAGCCAAGTACACTTCTCGATGATTGCTCAAGAAGTTTCGCCACAGCAGGCGACGGCAGATAAAGTAGAAGCGGACGGCTTACTCAACCTATCGATCCACAGCTTACCGCTAGAAGAGCAAGCGATGTTTAAAACCATCATGCTGATCCCAATTGGTGCGCTAATCGTGGTCTTCCTGCGTGTGATCATTGGTTTGAAAACCTCAGGTACCTTTATGCCAGTGCTGATTGCGGTAGCCTTCGTGCAGACCCAGCTTGTCACCGGCATTGTCGGCTTCCTTTTGATTGTCGGTACGGGTTTGGTGATCCGTAGTTACCTCTCAAGGCTTAACTTGTTGCTCGTCGCTCGGATCTCTGCGGTGATCATCACCGTAATCATGATTATTTCTGTATTTACCGTCGTGGCCTTTAAAGTAGGTCTGACTGAAGGTCTATCGATTACTTTCTTCCCAATGATCATCTTGTCATGGACTATCGAACGTATGTCGATTCTATGGGAAGAGGAAGGGCCGAAAGAAGTGGTACTGCAAGGTGGTGGCTCATTGATGACCGCGGTTCTTGTTTATCTAGCGATGACTAACGCTTATGTTCAGCACCTTACTTTTAACTTTATCGGCCTACAGCTAGTCGTGTTGGCTTGTATTCTATTACTCGGTACTTACACAGGTTACCGCCTGACTGAACTGCGTCGCTTTAAGCCATTAGTTGAGGATTAAGCCTATGTTTCTTTCTCGCTTAGCTTCTCGCTTTACCTCGCCGTTCAAGTTGCGACATAAAGGTATTATGGGCATGAACCAACGTAACCACAGTTACATTGGTCGCTACAATGATCGCTCAAAATACCCTTTGGTGGATGATAAGTTAAAAACTAAAATTATCGCCCAAGAAGCCGGGGCGACGGTGCCGAAGCTGATTGGGGTGATCCGCCATCAAGCCGATGTGGGCAAGATTCATAATATGGTCAAGGACTGGCCTGGCTTTGTCATTAAGCCAGCTCAAGGCAGTGGCGGTAAAGGTATTTTGGTGGTGACTTCGCATAAAGATGGTGTTTACACTAAACCGTCTGGTGCAACCATCAACCAAGAAGATGTTGAACGTCACATCAGTAACGCTCTTGCGGGATTGTTCTCGCTTGGCGGTAAAAACGATGTCGCAGTGGTCGAAAACCTTATCAAGTTTGATGACTGCTTCGAGGGCTTCAGCTACGAAGGTGTACCTGACGTGCGTATTATCGTTTTCAAAGGCTATCCTGTTATGGCGATGATGCGCTGTTCAACTTCTGCCTCTGATGGTAAGGCAAACTTACACCAAGGTGCTGTCGGCGTTGGATTAGATATCGCCACTGGCCGCGCTATTCGTGCGGTACAGTTTGACCAACCTATCAGCCTTCATCCTGATACCGATAAAGATCTGATGACACTGCAAGTGCCGCATTGGGAGAAACTTCTCGTGCTTGCTTCAAGTGCATGGGAGATGACCGGACTAGGCTACATGGGGACCGACATGGTTCTCGATAAAGAAGAAGGCCCAATGGTATTAGAGCTCAATGCGCGTCCGGGCTTGGCGATTCAAATCGCCAACGGTGCTGGTTTATTGCCTCGTCTACGGCATATTGAAAACCTTGGCATACCTGCAGACTATCCAAAACCTGAAGAACGCGTTGCCTATGCGGTGAAACACTTCGCTACACCGCTCAAATAATTGGACGTAATTCCCTGATTTTAAAAGCTGCCTTGGGCAGCTTTTTTATTGTCCTCACCCATCACACCATGAAAAAAGGCTACCCGAAGGTAGCCTTTCAATCTCTGTGCTGTCAGTGAAAGAGTGACAAATTACAACTCTTCGATCAACTGCTGTGCATCACTCTTTGGTTGCTCTGTTTGACCAAAACCGCGTAGACCCACCACGTGTACATGTTCGTGGTCTTTAAACACCTTACGCACCAGTTTGTAGGTTGTGCCTTTTTCTGGGCTGATGTTTTCAGGTGCAGCGATAAGAAGCTGCATATCCAAACGGTCACACAATTCAAATAGAGTAGAGATAGACTTGGTATCCAAACGAGCCGCTTCATCAAGGAACAATAAACGACATGGAATAATGTCCTTACTGCGTAGACGACGCGATTCTTCTTCCCAGCTCTGTACTACCATCAATAGAATTGACTGACCAGTACCGATCGCCTCACCAGTTGAAAGTGCACCCGACTCTGCTTGTAACCAACCATCTGCACCACGGCAAACTTCAACGCTTAGCTCTAGGTAGTTACGGTAATCCAGCAGTTCTTCACCCAAGACTTGTGGCGAACGTTGACCCATGTCGATATGTGGGTTAACGCGTTGGAACAGCTTGGCCATCGCTTCTGAGAAGGTAAAGCGTGGGCTTTCAAACAGATCTTTGTGTTGCTCTTGTTGAGTCGCAAGACCTTGGAGTAACACCTCATGGCTTTCGCGCACCTTAACATTCAAACGCACGCCTTTCACTTGACCAAAGCCAATGTTAGATAGGCCTTGGTTCAGCATACGAATGCGGTTTTGTTCGCGTTGAATGGTCTTCTTAATGATGCTCGCTACCGAGTCAGAGCTGATCGCCAAACGATTCTCACGCTGAGTTAGCTCTTCAGTTAGACGTGCTAGCTCCACTTCCATCTCTTCAATCGCTTCCACCGGATCATCGGTGCGAATGATATCTTGGCGGATACGCTCACGCAGATGTTGGTAAACCGCGATATAAAACAGCACTTTACGCTCTGGGTAAGCGGTATCTTCAGAAAGACGTAATGAATCGCGCAGATCATCATTATCAGAGACTGCTAAGCGCAATGCACCCAACGATTTATCCGACATTGAGCGTAGCTCAGCCGCAGACATGTAGGCTAATTCACGCTTATGCAAACGACGCTCTACGTCATTCGCACGTGCAAGACGCAGCACTGAACACCAACCTGCTTTCGCTAACACCACAAAAGTGCGCAGCTCAGTGTATTCCTTCTGCACTTTCTTCATACGCTTAGCCAGCGTCTTCATTTCAAGTTCAGTTGATGTAATCGTGCGCTCATGCTCACTCTTACGGCTACGAGAGGTATGTAGACGCTCTTGCAGTTCGTCACGACGACGCTGGGCACGTTCTGCTGCACCTTCGTCTGCGGTTACACCAAACTCTTGTAGCTCTTGCTTAAATTCTTGAACCGTTTCCAACTTCGCATGATGAGAGCTCTTTAATGACGCCAATACTTGGTTGTACTGGTTCATCTGTTCGCGAGTCTGTTTTAGCTCATCACGACTGCGAGTACGCATACGCTCAGCTTGTACCAGTTTCGCTTTAAGTTGCTCACTCAGTTCACTGCTCTTACTGAGTAGCGCCACAGAGTCGGAATAAGCGAAGTAATGACGACGTTCAACTAAATCTGATAGAGCAAAGATTTGTGTCTTCAGAGTCTGCAGTCGACCATCCGCGGCTTGGTAATCCGCTTCAAGCGCATCAAACTGCTCAGGGTCAACATCCAACGCACTGATCACACTTTCCAGTTCACTCACCGCTTTCGCATGCAGTGATAAGAAGCCTTTCGCTTGCGAGACTTGCGCCAGTTTTTCTTCCACTTCAGCAAAGCGCGCCTCTAGCGTTTCGTCTTCGATAAAACGCATGATTGGAGCTAACTTATCAAGCAATGAAACCGCTTGTTTGCTCGCCATTAGCTGAGTGCGTTGCTGCTGCTCTTTGCTATCAAGATCAGAGAGAATACGGGCTGCTTGGCTACGTTTTTCACGTACCGCCAATAGCGCTTTTTCTGGGTCAGCTTGGAAAGCCACTTGAATATGCTTAGCCACAAAGTTGTTGAAGGCTTGATATAGACGCTGAAGCTTTTGTGAATCGAACGCAGCCTTAGCATGGTTCTCGACCACTTCTTCACGTTCTTCACGTAACAACTCCAAACGTTGTTCACGAGCAGCGCGACCAAACAATGGGATCTCAGGCAAGCGCGAGTAACGTAGTTGTCGCTCATTCAAACGAACACATACCGCGCCTTCAAGCTCTTCCGCATCAAATGAGCTGTCATCGAACGCGTCAATGTCACCTTCGATGATGTAAAGGTCTTCTGGACAATCATCCAGTTCGACCAGTTTTTCTTCGATGCCCGCAAGATCAGAGACCACAATCGCATGACGCGCCGGGCCGTACATCGCACTGAAATATGGCGCATCACTCAAGGTAATGTCATCGTAAATTTCAGACAGCAGCACACCACCAAGTGTATCAGCGAGGCCTTTTACACGCGGATCGTTCGAGCCACCCGGAGAGGCTAAACGTTCAATTTCACTATCAAGGAAGCTGCGACGCTCTGCCAACTTATCTTTAGCGATCGACTGCTGTTTCTCTTCCTCAAGCACCAATTGCATTTGTGTCATGACCGCTTGGCTATCAAACAGCTCTGCGCCACTTTGCTCTTTTAGGCTCTCAAGAGCGTCATTTGCAGCAATCCAAGCCGGGGCAATCGCTTCAAGTTTGCTAATTTCAGCCTGTGCATCTTGCTCTACGCGACGTTGCTCACTGCGTTGTTCACGCAAATCTTCTTGCGCGTACTCTAGCGATTCAATTTGCGCAGCATGACGCTCACGCTCTTGCTCGAAACTCAGCTCATCAATCAGCTCAACGTTGTGCTGCTTATGGTAATCTTGGCCCAACTCGCGCGCTTGGCGCTGTTGGTTCAAGCTCCCCTCAAGATCGCGATGTTGCGCGCGCCATTGCGCTTCGTTCTCACTGACTTGCTTAGCTTCACGAGCTTGATTAATCACTAGCTTAGCTTGGGCTGCTGCTTGCTCACGAGGCACATCACCTTGGATGCTACGTACTAAACGCAATGCAGTTTCAAACTGCTTAACCGCCGCTGATGACATATCTAATTTATGTTTCAGTGCTAATAGCGTGGTGGTATTTTCGGTTTCGCGATGTTTTAACTCTGAAACTAACGCTTGTGCCGTCTCGGCCGTTAAAGAGTTATCCGCCAACAATTGTTGTGCTTTACCTAACGCTTCAACCGCTTGTTGATATTGCAATGCACGAGTTTGCTGCATGTCCAACGCTTGCTGGTAATCAGCCAACTGCGTTTTCAGGCTGTCGACTTCTTCTTCTGCAACGGTCGCCTGCTCTTCAGACATCAACACGCGTTCTTGCGCTTCTTCCACTACCATCGCTTGCTCTTCAAGACGCTCGCTGAGCTCTTCAAGATCTTCTTGATAACGGGCAATTTTTTCTTGCTGACGCAGAGCGTTTTGTACTAATTGCAGATGGTCTGATGCCGCTTGGTGATCTTGCTCTAGTGCCGCTTCACCTTCAATCAGCAGTTCTAACTCTTCTTGCACGCGATTTAGCAGATTGTTTTGCTCAATCAAGCTTTGACGCGAACCAAACAATTCACCACGCAATGACATGGTTTGTTCAATTTTGTTACGACGCTCATTGGCATGACGCATGTAATCAGCCGCCACGTAATTAGTCGATTCGGTAATCAAATGTTTGAACAAGTCACGGTCAGCTTGGGTGGTTTTGATCGCTTCGAGCGTCATGCGGTTTTCACGCAGTGCCGATTCCATATCTTGGAAGGCTTTCTTCACCCCGCCGTTTTGTGGCAGTAAGTAGTCACGCAGTGAACGAGTGATCGCACTTGAGATACCACCGTATAAAGAGGCTTCAATCAGGCGATAGAATTTTGAACGGTCTGCTGAGTTACGCAGTTTTTTCGGGATAACACCGTACTCAAACATTTGCGCATGGTAATCAACAATCGATGGAAACGCTTTGAATTGCACACCTTCGTACTGCGCAACGCTCTCTTTCACTTCGTTGATTTGACGCACACGAGCTTGTGTTTCAGACACGCTTTCAATCAGTAGATCGGTTGGTTTTACATGGCTTGGTAAGCCTTGGATCACAAACGGTTTGATATCTACTTTCTTATCACGACCCGCAACTTGCTGTAGCTTCACAGCAAATAATAGACGTTGATTACGAGAGTTAACTACGTCTAGCGCAGCATAACAGGCGCCAGGCTGCAGCTTACCGTATAAACCTTTATCGCGAGAAGCTTGGCTACTGCCCGCTTCTGTGGTATTACGGAAGTGCAATAGTGTTTGGTCAGGAATAAGGGCTGTGATAAATGCCGCCATCGTGGTCGACTTACCTGCGCCGTTACCGCCTGATAGGGTGGTAACGAGACCATCAATATCAAAAGTACGAGCAAAAAAGCCGTTCCAGTTGATCATGGTCAGTGATTGATATTTACCGCGTTGAATCATGCTTCACCCTCTAATTCTTCTTGTTCTTGGTGATCATCGTCATTAAGCAAGCTACCTTGGCTTGGCTCTTGGGTATGAATTACAGCCTCACCATCACGGATCAGACGCAATTGCGCTTCACGCATATCATCACCCACACGAACATCCGCACCAAAGCGGAACACGGCTTCACTGATGCGGAATTTACCGGTTTCACCGATATTGATGATCATGCCAAGACGACGAAGACGACGCAAAGAGGTACGCACTTTATCAAATAGCTTCTCTTTATCGAGATCGGTCCCTGTTGCACGGTTGGTCACTAACTTCATTAACTTATTTTCATCAGTTAATTGCAGCAGTTCGTCGTACAACTCTTGATTGGTGAAAATACCTTCATGAGCCAAACGCTCTGGGCTCAGATATAGGAAACACAGTACTTTGCCCACCAGCATATCAAGCTCAGACAGCACGCTGCGGCTGATCAATGAGGTTGAACGTGGACGCAAGTAGAAGAAGCCTTCTGGTGCTTTTACAAGTTCAGTGTTGTAACGCTGATAAAATAGCGCTAATTCGGTTTCAAAATCTGACAACAAAGCATGGTTATCTAGATCTTCACTTGAAATATGACGCCCGGCACGCAACACGCTATCGAGTGCTGGGAACAGAGGGTTGGAAATCGCTTTTGCCAGTTTTTCTGGCATGTATTCATTAGTATCGGTCGATGACATTTGCTTGTACCTTTGCACCAAATTCGTTGATCGCTTGCCAGTCTGGCTGAACCGCTTGGTAATCCGCTTCGGAATAACCCATTCTGACGGCTTGGTCGACCACTATTCGGGCTAAATCAAAATGATGAGTGCGAGGATGTTGAGCCAAATAATCGCGCAACACCGTACCTAAATCGATTGGCATGCCACGCTCTTTATGCGCTTTAAGCATCTCACCAATGCGCTCAGACAGCTCATCATTGACTTGTTGAAACTCTTCGTATTCTACTTCTAGTGGCACTTGACCGGTCACTTCATCGTCACGCAGCACAAGGGCTTCATCACGTAAGTCGCTCAGACGCTCAGCGTCGGCATAGGTTAAGAACCAAGGCATATCGAAGTAGTCTTTCATTGATTGGCGCAGACGCGTGCTAAAGGCACGGTTCTTATCCATATCGATCGCGGTACGAATAAACTTATGTACGTGACGGTCGTAGCCAATCCAGAGGTCAATTGCTTGCTGACCCCAACGAGTAATGCGGTCGAGCTTCATCTGGAGGCCAAACAAAGTCTCTTCGACAAACTCAAGCTCTTCATCACCGTAGATGATTTCTTGGATATCTAAAATTTGCGTTTGCAGCTCATCACCCGCCGCCTGCAAGGTATCTTGCAACTCACGTAGAGTGGTTGAGGTTTCAGACAATAGAGCTTCACAGTTGTTGATCGCTTCACGCCAATCTTTATTGAGCAGTTCGGCAATTTGCAGTTTAACCGACTGCTGTTGCTCATCCATCACACGCTGGTTGAGATCAATTTGATCAAAGATTTCGCCTACTGAGTATTTTAGAACCCCATAAACATTCTTCTTCCAGTGACCGGCCGTGCCGCCTTTTTGCGCCGCTTCAATCGCTTTTGCCATCTCATCGGCCACCATCGACAACTGAATCGATAGCTTAAGACGAGAGAATTCACGGTGACGCACATAGTAATCGGTAATACCAATCGCCAAAGGCGACAAGCGATAAATACTGACACCATCATTGATTTCGCTGGTAAATCGGCTAATTAGACGCTGCTTTACCATTTCATTGATGGCATTGTTCGCACGAAACGCAGAGGCTTCGCCCGTATCTTCAAATAATCGAGTGACGATAGTGAACGCATCATGGAGTTCACCTTCACCCAATTCTTCATCAAACCGTTCGTTACTCAATACAGAGATCGCGATAAGAAAAGCCAATCTTTCGCTACTTAGGTTCAATGAGAAATCGTGTTGCTTAACCCAGCCGACCAATTCATCAATCGGCTGCTCAGCAACATTGAGAGTCATCTCACTCATTGTTCTTCCTGTTTATCTTTCTTCTTCGCCCATACATGAATGTATCGACCTAGTGAGAGGTAAGGCTCTTGTCGGCACAATTTTTCTTCTAGTGCCAACACATCTTCATACTGGAACTCGCCCATATTTTGGCGATTACCGATGTAATCACTGAAACAGCGAATGCCAGATTTACCACAGATTTCAAAACCCGCCTCTTCGATCCATTGATAGACCTCTTCAGGAATCAAGCCTTTCTGCGGCTGGAGTTTAAATCGTTTACGGTGTGGCATGCCATCTAGCACGTGCGGAATGTTGCCACATACGACATTTTTATAGACCAAACCATGATGGTTATAAAACATCACCGAAGCGATACCATCGGTTTTGACTTGTTCAAGCAATGTTTGCAACGCTGTTTTTGGATCGACCAACCACTCCATTACGGCGTGGAACATCACCAAATCCACTTGGTTATCCATATGCTGAGCAATCTCCTGCACAGGAGAATGGATCAAGCGGTAGCGGTCGAGTAGACCATTGCGTTCTATTTCTTGTTTTGCTAATTGCAGCATCTCAGAAGATAGATCACACAGCGCCACTTGATGTCCGAGCTTGGCAATCTTTTGCGACATTTGCGCAAGGCCTCCGCCTGCGTCGAGCACTTGCAGGGTTTGAGTCTCGGCGCCCAGTTTGGCGAGCGCTTGCTCAAGATCTTGCCAGACAATGACTTGGCGAATCTCGCCTTTGTCAGAGCCGTATATGTTTTTTGCAAATTTGTGGGCAATATCGTCGAAATTACGGTCTTCAGTCACAGCAGCTTGGGTTATCATGTCTAATCGTCCTGCTATTCTGTCACAAGAAGGGCAGATATAAAGAGGGATTCTCTTAAATTCTCATCAACTGGTGTTTTTTCGGACTATTTAAGTATGTTTGAGCTGAAAAAAGTCGTCTCGTCTTTACTTATGCCTTTACCAGCAATGCTGATCATTGGCTTTATCGGCTTAATGCTGATCATGTTTACAAGAAAGCAGAAAACAGGCTGCCTGATTGTTCTCTTCTCATTTATTGGAATGTTTTTGATCTCATTCCAACCTGTTGCCTCTCGTTTATTGATGCCGATTGAGCGTCAATTTAGCGTTTTTTTACCCGTCGATAAGTCGATCGATTACGTCATGGTGCTAGGCAGTGGTCATGTGGTGGACGATTCCATCCCACCTACCTCTGAATTAAGTCGCACTGGTTTAATGCGTTTGGCCGAAGGCATCCGTATTATGCGTATCTATCCGGGCTCCAAGTTGATTCTGTCAGGTTATGCTGGCGGTTCTGATGTCAGTAATGCACGCATGATGGCCAAAGTCGCTTTGGCTTTAGGTGTCGCTAAATCTGATATTATTTTGCTGGAAACAGCGAAGGACACTTGGGAAGAAGCGCGCCAGGCGGCCGCATTTGTCAAACGCAAAGAAGTGGTCTTAGTGACTTCGGCAAGCCACATGCAACGTGCATTGAATGAGTTTCACTCTGCAGGATTAAACCCATACCCTGCGCCAACCAATTATTTGGCTCAAGATGAAATTCATCAGTTCTGGAGTAAGTACACGCCAAAAGCGATTTACTTAGAACAAACTGAACGTTACTGGCATGAAACGCTTGGTCGTATCTGGCAAAGCTTGCGTGACTGGGCCTCCGATTACGAAGAGCAAAGTATTGAAGCATCACAGAGCAATCTTTAACGTTCACTCAAGTGCCAAAAAAGACTGACTGATGCTGTCGCCACATAGAAAAAGAAAAACCGAAGCCTAGGCTTCGGTTTTTTTATTGTTGGGTTGTTTCAAAGACGATTAATCGCCTGCGAACATATAACCTTCACCGTGAACCGTGACAAAGATTTGCGGGTTCTTAGGGTCGAACTCCATCTTAGCGCGCATACGACGAATCAGTACGTCGATAGTACGGTCGTTAGGCGCATCAACGCGGTGACTGATCATATTAAGAATGCGTTCGCGACTTAGCACTTGGTTAGGGTAAGTTGAAAGCGCAACCAAAAGCTCGTATTCCGCTTTAGTCAGTTTTACTGGCTCGCCGTTACGGCTAAGCGCACGGCGTTGAACGTCAAACATCCACTCACCAAAACGAACTAAATTTGAATCGTTTTTCTGATCAACAACACTACCGGCATTACGCGCTGACGAAATACGCCACAGTAGGTTTTTCACTCGAACTAACAGTTCGCGAAGTTCAAACGGTTTTGTTACATAATCGTCGGCACCCATTTCTAAACCAACGATCTTATCAATGCTATCCGTGCGTCCTGTTACCAGGATAATTCCAATGTCAGACTGACTGCGTAGTTCACGCGTTAACATCAAGCCATCTTCACCAGGAAGATTGATGTCTAGCATGACTAAATCAATCGCATGATTTTGTAGTGTGTCGCGCATCTGCTCGCCGCTTTCTGCTTCGCTGACGGTGTAACCTTCATTTTGAAAGTAGCCAACCAGCTTGCTGCGAGTTACTGCGTCATCTTCTACAACTAGTACGTGATAGCTCATCTAAACCACTTAATTTGCATTGGGAATTGTTTACGACCTACATTCTATTCATATATCGTAACATTTCTAGTATTTGTTACATTAAAATCAAGAAAGATGATTTTTTATTGATTCAAAACAAAACTAGCCCAAGCATTAACATTTTGCCATTTTTGCACTTATTTTGACGCATTGTGTGTTATCCCTATTCATTTTTCTTCGCTAGAATAGTAGGAGAATGAAAATAGGAGCATTGTTTGATGCAAGAGTTAAAAGCGTTTAACGAAAAGCGTGCAGAAATTTACTGGTGGTTCTCTAGCTTATTTGCCAAAGAGCTAACTGAAGCGGATCTAGAGCAATATCAAAGCCCTGAGATTCGTAGCTTTTTATCTGGCCTTGGTGAAAACCCAAGCCTAAAACCAGCCATTGATGATGTAGTGGATGCACTTAACCGTCAGCTAGACCGCGAAGATGGCCAGCTAGAGTTGGCGGCTGACTTTTGTGACTTATTTTTAAAGTCTGATAAAGAATCTGCACTGCCTTATGCTTCTATGTACATCGGTACAACCGGTCTACTGCATGATAAACCAGCGAACGAAATGGACGCATTACTTCAAAAGTACGGTGTTGCGGTTGAACAAGGCTTGAACGAGCCTGCGGATCATATTGCGATTGAACTTGATCTGCTCGGTAACATCATTATTCGTTCAAACGAGCTTGAGCAAGAGCGTCATTTTGAAGAAAGTTTCGTTGAACAAGAAGCCTTTATCCGTCAACACATTCTAAGCTGGGTGGCTAAATTTGCGACCAAATGCAAAGGCTTAGATAAGTTTGGTTTCTACTCTGCCGTTGCGGCGCTGCTGGTTGCGTTTTTAGAGCTTGATTGCCAATACTTAACGGGTGAATGACGCTCAATATCTACCCAATAGGTGTTTGATGCGTTGATGCGTAATGAGTTGATGCTGAATAAATTCGCGAATAACGGCTTTTTCTAGGGTTGGTGTGGTGTAATAAAAGTAACGAGTGACACCTCATCCACTCCTTGTTTTAAGTGATTTTTATTCGGCTGATGCCTAATCACTCACCTATCATGGTGGGCATAACAGTATGGGGGACGGGATTTTTATTTGCCCCCAAACGAGATGCGGTCTAGAATCGACAGCGCAAACGATAAAAAAATAATGAATTAAATACAAACCGCTGTAATCAAGCGGTTTTTGTGTTTTTAATACTTTCTGCCAAATTATTCTGATATGTGAATACCGCCGTGGCAGCTAAAGATAGGACAACCCCTTATGGCCACTATTAAAGACGTTGCTCGCCTTGCTGGCGTATCAACCACTACTGTTTCACACGTGATCAATAAAACTCGCTTTGTCGCAGAGACAACGCAAGAGCGCGTGATGGAAGCAGTGAAAGAGCTAAACTATGCACCAAGTGCCGTTGCTCGTAGCCTAAAATGCAATACGACTCGTACCATTGGTATGCTAGTAACTCAATCTACTAACCTATTCTTCTCTGAAGTAATTGATGGCGTCGAGAGCTACTGTTACCGCCAAGGCTACACACTGATCCTATGTAACACTGGTGGTATCTACGAGAAACAACGCGACTACATTCGCATGCTCGCAGAAAAACGCGTTGATGGTATTTTGGTGATGTGTTCTGACTTAACAGAAGAACTGAGCGAAATGCTCAACAACCACAAAGACATTCCTAAAGTTGTGATGGATTGGGGCCCTGAGACCTCTCAAGCAGACAACATCATCGACAACTCAGAAGAAGGTGGCTACCTAGCAACGAAATTCTTGATCGACCACGGTCACAAAGACATCGCTTGCCTAAGCGGTCACTTTGAAAAAGCAGTTTGCCAAGAGCGTATCCAAGGCTTTAAACGTGCGATGAACCAAGCACAACTTGAAGTTAACGAAGATTGGATTCTTGAAGGTAACTTTGAGTGTGACACGGCCGTATTGGCCGCCGACCAACTCGTTGCTATGGACAAACGCCCGACGGCTGTATTCTGCTTCAATGACACCATGGCATTAGGCCTAATGAGCCGTCTGCAACAAAAAGGCATTCGCGTGCCAGAAGACATCTCAGTGATCGGCTACGACAACATCGAATTGGCAGAGTATTTCTCTCCACCACTGACGACAGTTCACCAACCAAAGCGTCGTGTTGGTAAAAACGCATTCGAAATTCTGCTAGAGCGTATTAAAGATAAAGAACACGAAAAACGCGTGTTTGAGATGCATCCAGAAATCGTTGAGCGTAGCACCGTTGCAAGAATCGACTAAGTTAATGATTCAATAAAGATTAGCCGAGGGGCAATCCTTCGGCTAAAGCCTCATAAATGAAAGTTATTCTTGCATAAAGATCACAATTATCCCATATTAATAGACTACTTCCTGACAGAAGTAATTTAATCTTTAGCAGAGCAAATTAAGTCACGCACAGGGCAAACCAAACTGAAAAGTTGGGACGCAAAGCCACCGGCCTAAACATTGTAATGATGTACGGCAGCGGGGTTACCGATGGTAGAAATGCAACACGTTAACTGATTACTCTCCAGAAATCTGCATTGACTGCTATTCTCTCGGACCTGATTTGGTGGCGTATATACACATACACCGAGAAAGTACTGAATGGATAAACCAATACTTAAAGACTCTATGAGGCTTTTTGAGCCCTTAGGTCGGATTAAATCTCGCTCTATGTTTGGTGGGTTCGGCATTTTTGCAGACGACACAATGTTTGCATTGGTTGTACACGACAAGCTTCATATTCGTGCCGACGATGCCCTTACTGAGCAGTTTAAGCAACAAGGATTAGAACCGTACGTGTATCACAAACGAGGCTTCCCTGTTGTTACTAAATATTTTGCTTTAAGTGAAGAGTGGTACCAAGACAGTGCAAAAACACTGCAAACGGCTACCGATGCACTCTCTCTCGCTAAGCAAGAAAAGAGCACTCAAGCGAAAACAAAACCAACTCGTATTAAAGATCTACCAAACTTGCGTCTTGCAACTGAACGTATGCTGAAAAAAGCCGGTATCGAATCAGTTGAGAATTTAGAACAAGTGGGTTCAGTTCAAGCATACAAAGCCATTCAAGCCTCACATGATACCCAGGTGAGTTTAGAGTTGCTTTGGGCACTTGAAGGCGCAATTAAAGGCACGCATTGGTCCGTCGTTCCTCAAGCTCGCCGCCAAGAACTGATGTCTCGCCTTGAGCATTAATTTAGAAAATGAATAAATTGAATTAAGCCAGCCATTGTTGCTGGCTTTTTTTTTGAAATTTTTTGCGTGCTTTGAAGTTCCTATATAAAACAACGAGCAAAGAACCGTATTCATGACTGAACGATGCAACAATACGATCGTAAGATGCGTATCTAAGATAGTGAAATTATCGCGCTATAAAATAGATATCTACCAGAGATAAGTGAGAACCAAGATGAATAAAAAACTGATTTTCGGCCTATTGCTGATTGCCATCATAGCGCTACTTATCACTCAATTTGGCGATCAACTCACCCTCGAAAATGCCAAAGCACAACAGGCAGAGTTAGCCTTGTATATTAAGCAGAACTTTGTTCTAGCGGCGGCGGTTTACTTTTTGGCTTATCTTGCGATTACGGCCTTTTCGATTCCTGGCGCGGCCGTCGTCACTCTGCTTGGCGCAGCATTATTTGGCTTTTGGGCCAGCTTAATCTTAGTCTCTTTTGCCAGCACGCTTGGCGCGACACTGGCTTTTCTTAGCAGCCGCTTCTTGCTACGCGATTGGGTACAAAGCAAATTTGGTGACAAACTCTCCGCCATTAATCTAGGGGTGGAAAAAGATGGCGCGTTCTATCTTTTCTCACTGCGCTTAATTCCGGTCTTCCCATTTTTCTTAATTAACCTACTTATGGGCTTAACCCCGATTTCTACCGCGCGTTTCTATTTGGTGAGTCAAATCGGTATGCTACCGGGCACTGCGGTGTATCTCAATGCGGGGACCCAATTAGCACAAATTGATTCACTCTCAGGTATTGTTTCACCTTCGGTATTAGCCTCATTTGCATTGCTTGGCCTGTTCCCGATTGTCGCGAAATGGGTAATGGCTAAAATAAAACAGAGCGACAAAACCTCGAACAAGGCGTCTAACGGAGAGGCTTAGTGAAAATATTTAGTGCAAATAATCCACCACAAGCTCACATTGTCTGTGAGCTTTTGCGTACCAATAATATTGATTGTGAAGTTCGTGGCGAAGGGATTTTCGGCCTACAAGGTGAGTTGCCCTTTGGTGAAGCAAGTGAACCTTACGTGTGGCTACTCGATAGCAGCCAACAAAATAAAGCATACGAAGTTATTACACAGTTTGAGCAGCCACTATCGGCGCCGCCTTGGCATTGTTCAAATTGTGGTGAAGAAAATGAAGGCCAATTTGCTTTATGTTGGCAATGCGGAACATCGCACAGTTCCTAGCGTATTTGTCATAAA
The DNA here is from genome assembly GCF_040869025.1 of Vibrio scophthalmi. Taxonomy (NCBI): domain Bacteria; kingdom Pseudomonadati; phylum Pseudomonadota; class Gammaproteobacteria; order Vibrionales; family Vibrionaceae; genus Vibrio; species Vibrio scophthalmi. Next base: position 381,079 of record NZ_CP134271.1, read on the forward strand.
TTTAAACAAGAATAAACGATAAGAGCCAAGTAAAAGGCCCTTATCTGGTGTAACAGATTACTTCGCCACAATTTGCTGACGAATAAATTCAATCGAATGCTGATTAAACTCGTCTGGTCGTTCGATATTACATACATGCCCACAGTTTGCGATTTCACGTAACTGGCTGGAACGGTGCACGGCCACCATCTCTTTGACCGGTTGAATAAACATATAGTCACGATCGCCCATCAAATAAAGCGTCGGGATTGGCAACTCTTTCTCTTTAAAGTATCGCATGAGCGGATTGACATCTGCCGCCAAAATAAACCAGCGTTTAAACTCTTTTTGGCACAGCTTCTTTGCCTCACGAATAAATAGATGCCGCGACTGTTTTTGCGTACGCTGTGGCATCACAATATAAGCAAATAAGCGATACAGCCACATGTAAGGCACGATGTGCTTGCAATAGTTACCGAGCCTCACCAAAAGCTGTGAACGCGTATTCAAGCGTGTTACAGCGCCTCCTAGCACCATTGACTTAACTCGGTCAGAGGCCAATTCAGCCAAATTGCGCACGATGATGGTGCCAAGTGACATACCAACAAAGTGAGCTGACTGAATTTTCAAATGATCGAGCACTTGTAAGATATCCAAGGTCACCGTCTTAAAGGTGTAGCGATTGGTCATGAGATCTTTGAGCAACTGACTCGACTTACCGTGACCACGAAGATCGACCAATAACAAGTTGAAATGGGCTTTGTAAGCTTTGATTTGTTTGAACCATATCGATGAACTGCCTCCAGCACCATGGATGAAGACCACCCACTCTTTGCTCGTTGGGTGAGGATAGGTTTTATGAAACAGCAGAGTATTGCTCATCTATGAGAATTGATTTGGTTTCTATTAGGGATTGGCAGACTACCATAAAGTCATGAAATCTTAATTCAGCTTCGGTCAATTTATGAGGGGTTGCGACGAGAAAAGTGTAAAAAAAGGCGTCACTAGACGCCTTTTTAGTCAACCACGTTCAAGGTTTAATGCAAAAGTTAACGAAATGAATCATCCTTTCGTTTGGTTTTACTTAGCTTAACGCTGCGTGATAGAGCGACAGATATTCATCCGCAGCTTGTTTCCAACAAAATTTTTGCTCCATCGCATACAGCTGCACTCGTCTCATCTCTGCTGGGTTTTGCGTGTACAGCAGCAATGAACGTTGCATGATGCTCAGCAATTCCAACGGTTCTGGTTGTTCAAAAACGAAACCCGTCGCTTGCTCTGGTGCACTATCGTAGTCAATCACGCTATCTTTCAAGCCCCCTACTGCACGCACAATCGGCAACGTACCGTAAGCCATGCTGTAGATCTGATTTAGTCCACAAGGTTCAAACTCAGAAGGCATCAAGAAGAAATCTGCCCCAGCTTCAACCCAGTGAGCCAACTCATTGTCGTACGCTTCAACAAAGGCGAACTTTTCACTGTAGCGTTCTGCAATCGCTTTGAGTTGATAAGCGAGTTTAGGATCACCCGTACCGACAATCACAACCTGCACGTCAAGTTTCAAAAATCGCTCAAGAATCGGGATCAAATATTGCACCCCTTTCTGATTGGTCAAACGACAAACCATGCCATACATCGCGATGTCATTTTCAGGCAAACCAACACGTTGCTGAAGCGCGTTTTTACTCGCTTTTTTGCCTTTCAACATGCTCTGCTTGTTGGCTTTGAAATTCACCGGCAAATAATGATCCGTCTCCGGACTCCATGCACTGTAATCACAACCATTTAGGATCCCCACCAAGTCGGCAGAACGCGCTTGAAACTCCTTGGCCATGCCATGGCTGCCAAGTTCCGTTTGTAGCTCTTGCGCATAGGTCGGACTGACAGCATTGATTTTATCTGCCGTCATCACCCCAGCTTTCAGCATCGTAATATGACTATTGCTCACCGCAGCATCAGGAGCGTAATGCACTTGCATCTCAGGTAAAGAATGGACTTCTTCATAACTGAACACACCTTTAAATACCGCATTATGAATTGAAATAATGCTCTTAGTATTGGCAAAGTATGGGCATTCAGCATAACGATGTTTGAGCAAATATGGCACAAAGCCAGTATGCCAGTCATTGGCGTGCACGATATCTGGTTGAAAACCGAGCTTGGCCAGCATATCCAAACTCGCGGCACTAAAAAAGGCAAAACGCTCACCGTTATCTGGATAGGCTTGGTTGTACTCTGAGTACATTTCATCACGACTAAAATACTGATCGCACTCGATGGCATAGACGGGAGTTTCACCAACCGACAACTGGCGCACTTTATAAGGTGTATGAGGCCAATGTTCTAACTGCGTTTCCAATAAAATTGGCGCTTGGTCGACATCGGCGATTTTGCGATACGCCGGTATCGCAACTCGCACATCTTGCCCCATTGAACGCAAAGCTTCAGGCAGTGCCTTGGCGACATCCGCCAAGCCACCGCTTTTGATCAAACCATCAATTTCTGATGCAACAAAGAGAATCGACAATTGCTTAGTAGCCAACTTTGACTCCTTTCGGGATCACCACAATGCCTTCGTCCGAGACATGGAAGTGCTTACGGTCTTCTTTTAGATTCACGCCCACTTGTGTACCCGGTGCAATATCCACATCTTTATCAATGATCACACGGCGTAACACACAACCTTCACCGATTTTGACATCACCAAGTAGAATACTTTCACTGATGTCACACGCAGACGCGATATTGCTGCGGAAACCCAACACTGATTTTTCTATTCTTGAACCACGCACCAAACTGCCATTACAAACCAAACTATCGATGATTTGTACACGACCATTATCACAGTCAGTAAATGTGGCAGGTGGTAATGGCGGATAGTACGTGTGCAGCGGCCACTTACGGTTATACAGCGAGAATGGGGCATCTTTGTGCAACAAATCCATGTGTGCTTCCCAGTACGCATGGATGGTACCAACATCACGCCAGTACACTTCTTCTTTTTCACCAGTAATTTGGTTAGTGCTGAAATCGTAAACGAACACATCGCCACGCGGGAACATCTTTGGAATGATGTCTTTGCCAAAGTCGTGTGACGAATCAGGATTGTCCGCATCTTCAATCAATTCAGCGAACAGCGTTGCTGCTTCAAAGACGTAGTTACCCATCGAAACCAGTGCAAAGCCAGGATCCCCAGGAATTGACTTAGGATTTTGCGGTTTTTCTTCAAAACCGACCATACGCCCTTCCGTATCCACTTCAATTACCCCAAATTGTGAGGCTTGATCGAGTGGCATACGCAGTGCAGAAACCGTCAGTGCCGCTTCTTTCTTTTGGTGGAAATCAAGCATCTGCTTGATGTCCATTTTGTAGATATGATCAGAACCAAAAATACACACTTGTTCAGGTTCTGCCAGTTCCATAAAGCGTAAGTTTTGGTAGATAGCATCTGCCGTGCCTTCATACCAACGTTTCCCCGTACGCATTTGCGCAGGGATAGGATCGATAAAACGGTCAGTGATGCCGTTAATATTCCATCCTTTTTTTAAGTGGTGAAACAACGATTGAGATTTGAACTGAGTTAACACATAAATGCGCATAAGATCAGCATTGATAAAATTGTTCAGCGCGAAATCAATAAGGCGGTAACTACCACCGAAAGGAACCGAAGGTTTACTCCGAGACTCAGTTAAAGGACGCAGTCTTGAGCCCTCACCACCAGCAAGGATCATTCCTAATACACCAGCCATTCGTTATTCTCCATATTATTTTTTATCGTTCGATGCCTAATCTTGGCACCTTTATTCCCTAGTTTGAGCAGCTATAAAAATTCGTTCGGTGTTACGCGGTGTCGCTCCCCCTTATTGATGTGCAAGTTATTGGTTATAAATTATCGTATCTGACAAAGATTACAATTTTAAATACGCTATACCGGCAAATGCTCACAGGTTACTTAATCACCACCTGACCTAGCTCACACATTTGGTAACATTTATCAAAACAATTAACATCTTGAAAACAAGAATGTGATTTGCCTCGCAGGCTACTGAGCAATTTAACAATAACCATCTCGCTTTGGGTTATCAGCCGAAAAACCACACTCTTTCCTCACACACTGTGTTAACAAATTAATATGACAGGCATAAAAAAAGCAGCGATTACTCGCTGCTTTTTCAATTCAATCTAATGATTACTTTTTCTTACGCTTATCGGTAATTTCCCACTTCCCATCAACGAAAAGTGCAGTGTAGCCTGACGGTTTACCATCTACTTCAGAGCGTACATAGTTCTCTTTAGACTTACGACTAAAGCGAACAACCATTGGCAGGCCATCTGGATCTTTCTCTGGCGCGTCCGCTAGGTAGTGGAACTTAGCTGAGATACGATCTTTAAAGCGTTTCAACTCTTCCACCAAAGGCGCACGTGTTTCACGCGATTTAGGGAAAGTACTCGCCGCTAGGAACAAGCCTGACGCGCCATCACGTAGAACAAAGTATGCCTCTGAATTTTCACATGGAAGTTCAGGTAGGTGTACTGGGTCTTCTTTTGGCGGTGCCACTTCACCATTTTTCAGGATCTTACGCGTGTTCTTACATGTCTCGCTAGTACAGTCCATGTATTTGCCAAAACGACCGTTCTTAAGCACCATGTCGCTGCCACACTTGTCACATTCAACCAGTGGGCCTTCATAGCCTTTAACTTTGTATTCACCAAACTCAACAACGTAGCCTTCACAGTTCGGGTTATTACCACAAACATGAAGCTTACGCTTATCATCAATCAGATAAGCGTCCATTGCTGTTTCACAGATTGGACAACGTTTCTTCGCACGCAGTGCTGCCGTTTCAACGTCTTCTTCAAGTACGTTAATAATGCCTTCTTCGTCACCCAAGTTGATGGTGGTCTTGCAACGCTCTTTTGGCGGCAATGCATAACCAGAACAACCCAAGAACACGCCTGTAGACGCAGTACGAATACCCATCTCGCGTGAACAGGTTGGACACTCAATATCGGTGTAAACGATATGGTTAGGCTTCATGCCACCCACATCTTCATCCAGTTCCGCTTTCTCAAGGTCACCGGTAAAATCAGTAAAGAAGTTATCCAGCACCGACTTCCAGTTGGCATCACCGACTGCAACTTGGTCAAGCTTCTGTTCCATTTTTGAGGTGAACTCGTAGTTCATCAACTCATGGAAACTACCATCAAGACGGTCGGTTACGATCTCACCCATCTTCTCAGCGTAGAAACGACGCTGCTCGACTTTCACATAGCCACGATCTTGAATCGTCGAGATGATCGATGCGTACGTTGAAGGTCGACCAATACCACGTTTTTCAAGCTCTTTAACTAATGCCGCTTCAGTAAAGCGTGCTGGTGGCTTAGTAAAGTGCTGCTTCGGTTCAAGATCAACCAAGTCAATTTTATCACCCACTTGAACCGCAGGTAGAATTTGGTCTTCATTCTTGCCCATTGGACGTTGTACGCGAGTCCAACCATCAAACTTAAGGATACGACCTTTCGCTTTCAGTGTGTACTCTGCCGCTTTGACGCTCACAGTGGTTGAATCGTATTGCGCTGGCGTCATTTGACAGGCAACAAACTGGTTCCAAATCAGGTTATACAGTTTGTGTGCGTCTGCTTCCATAGACACAAGATCTTCAGTTTTCACCGTTACATCTGATGGACGGATCGCTTCGTGCGCTTCTTGAGCGCCCTCTTTGCTACCGTAAACCAGTTTACTCGCTGGCAGGTAAGCCTCACCGTACTCTGAACCAATATACTCGCGTAGCGTCTCTACAGCCTCTGAACTCAAGTTAGTTGAGTCAGTACGCATATAAGTGATGTAACCCGCCTCATACAAGCGCTGAGCCAGCATCATGGTCTTTTTAACGCCGTAGCCTAGACGAGTACTTGCTGCTTGTTGCAGTGTTGAGGTGATAAAGGGTGCAGACGGCTTACTTGACGTAGGGCGGTCTTCACGTTTACACACTTCAAAAGCCGCATTTTCAAGCACAGAAACCGCTGCCATGGTGTCCGCTTGATTGGTTGGTTTGAATACCACACCATCTTTCTGCGCCACTTGTAGACGGAAGTCTGTTTTGTTCTGCGTTTGAGTATTGGCGTGGATATCCCAGAACTCTTCAGGGATAAACGCTTTGATTTCGCGCTCACGCTCAACCAATAGCTTCACCGCCACAGACTGAACACGACCAGCCGACAGGCCACGAGCCACTTTTTTCCACAACAGTGGGGAGACCATAAAGCCTACAACACGGTCCATAAAACGACGTGCTTGCTGGGCATTAACGCCATCCATACTAAGTTCGCCCGGTTTTTCGAACGCTTGTTGGATAGCATTTTTGGTAATTTCGTTAAACACTACACGTTTGTATCGCTCTTCATCGCCACCGATGATCTCACGAAGGTGCCATGCGATAGCTTCTCCTTCGCGGTCCAAATCGGTTGCGAGATAAACGCAATCTGCGTCTTTGGCGAGTTTCTGTAGCTCAGCGACTACTTTCTCTTTACCCGGTAAGACTTGGTAATTCGCTTCCCAGCCATTAAATGGATCAATACCCATTTTTTTGATCAGCGATTTACGATCTTTCTCGTGCTTCACACGAGCTTTCTCTTCCGGGCTTAAACCTTTGGTCGATACCGCCGCTGCTTTTTGGCCGGTGCTTTGTCCCGCAGTAGGTAGATCACGTACGTGACCCACACTAGACTTTACGATGAAGTCCTTACCGAGATATTTATTGATGGTTTTAGCCTTAGCAGGCGATTCCACAATAACGAGTGACTTACCCATAACTGACTCTAGTGTCCTTTAGTGACTGATGACGCGAGCTTATCGCACAACATACTTAAAATATTGCTTCTTTTTTTACTATCGAGCGAGATGACCAGAAGATCAATATCTTTTTTTAAAATCACTTTTGACTGCTCGACAAATGCGCGATCTCACTCAAGACGTTAAGTGTGTTTATAAAACCAATTCAATGGTTAGTTCGGTTACGCAATCAATGCCTTACCTTATGAAGTGCCACATACTAAACGTGTGGTTTATATCTCCGCCAACAAAGTAAGCAGATTTATGTAGCCCGTCACAAAACATTTCCACTCAGCACCATGGCTAAAATTGTTATAGGTCATTGGAAAATGCCATTAACTGCACGTACAATCCCTGCCATATCCCGTCAAACCCTCTATTTAAAGGTAATCGTGATGAGCGAAAAGAAAACCATCTCCCAATTTGATCTCCTGCTGATCGCTAACCAAATTATTCAAGCCCACGATGATTATATCGAAGGGATGCGTGCTGATAGCGTAGAAGAAAAAGAAGAAGTTTTGGTCTTTAAAGGCAACTATTTCTTAGATGATAATGGTATCCCAACCGCAAACACGACTGCGGTATTCAACATGTTCAAATACCTTGCACATCATCTGTCAAAAGAGTTTACGTTAGAAAAATAGTCAGTTGATCGAGAATCGAGAATCGAGAATCGAAAGCGTAACATGCGCTTTTGCTTCGAGTAACAGAAAAGGCTGACACGGTGTCAGCCTTTGTTATTTTGAGATTCCCGACTCGGTCGTACCTCCCTCTCGAGAATGACAAACTGACCTTTTACCCACTATTTAGCTAGGTCATTCCTTAACTAAGTCATTCCATAGTGTACGTTAGCACGAGTAGGAAACCTCTATTTTTCTTTATTGTCGAAACCAAGCTCTAAATCCAGTGTTCTCGCTTAGCTTAGCAGCTCAAACCCGCCAATTTATCGAAATAATCAGGGAAGGTCTTCGAGGTACACTTGGGATCATTAATCGTCACAGGCGTGTCGCTCAGCGCAACTAGTGAAAAACACATCGCCATGCGATGATCATCATAAGTATCAATCGCAGCGTGTGTCAGAGCCTCTGGCGGCGTAACAATGATGTAATCCTCACCCTCTTCCACAACAGCCCCCACTTTGCGTAGTTCTGTCGCCATCGCAGCCAGACGATCGGTCTCTTTTACGCGCCAGTTGTAGACATTGCGAATTGCTGTCGTACCTTGAGCAAACAGAGCAGTCGTTGCAATGGTCATCGCCGCATCAGGGATGTGGTTAAAGTCCATATCCACGGCAGTAAGCTTACCGACACGTGAAATCACATAATCCTCACCCCATTCAATTTCAGCGCCCATTTTTTCTAACGCGTCTGCAAATTGAATATCGCCTTGAATGCTGTTTTTACCAATGCCGGTTACTTTGATCGCCCCCCCTTTGATCGCCGCTGCTGCGAGGAAATATGACGCAGAAGAAGCATCACCTTCGACTAAAAAGTCACCTGGAGAAACGTATTGCTGACCCGCTTTAATGGCGAATTGTTGATAATTGCGGTTTTCAACTTCAACACCAAACTGAGCCATGATATGCAAGGTAATATCGATATAAGGTTTCGACACCAAATCACCGACAATGTTGATAACAACATCGTCTTTGGCCAGTGGTGCTGACATCAAAAACGCAGTGAGAAACTGGCTTGAAATTGAACCATCAATTTCAACGCTGCCACCGTTTAAACCGCAGCCAACAATCTTGATGGGTGGGTAATTTTCGTTCTCAAGATAGCTAATTTCAGCGCCCGCTTGGCGCAACGCATCGACTAAGTGGCCGATTGGACGCTCTTTCATGCGTGGTTCGCCAGTCAGTACATACTCACCAGAGCCCAAACAAAGAGCGGCCGCGAGTGGGCGCATCGCTGTACCGGCATTGCCTAAGAAAAGCTCTAACGCTTGGGCAGCATTATCCCCTGTCCCTGTAAACGCACCGCCAAGGCCATCGACTTCACACACCGTTTTATCATCGGATAAACGATAGTTAACCCCTAACGAAGTTAACGCATTGAGCATGTGGCGAATATCATCGCTATCTAGCAAATTCGTTAAACGTGTGGTTCCTTGCGCAAGAGCCGCCAGCAGTAAAGCGCGATTTGAAACACTTTTAGAACCTGGTAAGTTGACCTCACCATCGACTTTATTGATTGGTTGTAATGTAAGGCTTTCCATTTGAGACTACTATTCCTTGCTCACCCAGCATCCTTAGGGTGATGAAAAATTCTTCGTACTGGCAGACTAACGAAAAACCGCCGTTAAAACCAGAGTAAATCCCGTTTTAACGGCAGGAAAAATCATCCGTTTATGCCGCTCACGTTCAATTAATTAGTACTCTTTATCCACTCTGACACCATCATTGAAGTAGAGAATCCTAACTGGGTCGTTACGTTGAAAAATCATTGAACTATCGACATCTTGAATCACGTTAATCAGCCGTTTATCGTCGGTCAAAATAAGCAATTCCACCAAACGATATTCGATGCTGTAGCTTTGATTTGCACGGTTACGCGCCACACTCGCCCCAGCGACCGCCCCCACAGCCGTCGCGACTTCTTTGCCTGAACCGCCACCAAATTGGTTACCGACCAGCCCGCCGACCACGGCACCTAACAATGTTTCCCACCCGTTACCTTTTGACTCGACAATCTCTTGTTGAGTGATATAGCGGACGGAATCTATTTTACCGAAAACAACCTCATTCACCGGACGAGCCACATTCCTTTGATATGCGGCATTGGCAAACAGAGGAAAAATCAATAATATCCATACCCACTTCTTCATCATACTGAACACCTCTTGATGGCTATTTATCTGACAGAACTCGACCCTAACGACTTGAGCTTCCCGTCGCCATTTGACGCATTGGATGATCCCAACGGCTTATTGGCTTTTGGCGGTGATCTGTCGGCCGCTCGCTTATTAACAGCTTACCACAATGGTATCTTTCCATGGTATGGCCCGGATGAGCCGATTTTATGGTGGAGCCCTTCCCCACGAGCGGTGTTCAAGCCTGATATTTTTAAACCCTCGAAAAGTTTAAAAAAATTTCAGCGTAAGCATCAATATCGCGTCAGTATCAACCATGCGACAGAGCAAGTGATAGACCAATGCGCGGCAATGAGAAGCGCTGAAGAGACTTGGCTCAATGAAGATATGCGTCGAGCCTATAAGCAATTAGCACAACAAGGCCGATGCCACTCTGTCGAAGTATGGCAAGAGAACCGTTTGATTGGGGGCTTGTATGGCCTTTCTATTGGCCAGCTATTTTGTGGCGAATCGATGTTTAGCCTCGAGAGCAATGCATCAAAAATTGCCTTGTGGTATTTCTGCTCCCATTTCTACCAACACGGGGGGCAATTAATTGATTGCCAAGTTTTGAACGAGCACACTCAATCTTTAGGTGCATTTGAATTAGAACGCGAAAGCTTTATTCAAAGCCTGCTATCCTTAAGATATCAAGCTCTTGACGAGCATTGCTTTCAACCACAATGGCTTCATTTACCCGCTGAGATATGAGATGAGTTCTGACTTGCAGCAAATTCGTATTGGTCTGACCGATAACCACCCATGTAGCTACCTGCCTAATCGACAGGAGCGCGTTGCGGTGGCACTAGAACCGGCATTGCATAGTTCATCGAACTACGAAGTTTTACTCGCAAATGGATTTCGTCGCAGCGGCGATACCATTTATAAACCGCACTGTGAATTATGCTCAGCCTGCCAACCCATTCGTATCTCAGTACCGAATTTTGAACCATCGCGCAGCCAAAAGCGGCTTTTAGCGAAAGCCAAAACCATCACTTATCAATTGAAAGAAGAACTGGACAATGAGTGGTTCGAACTCTACAACCGATACATTGAAGTTCGTCATCGTAACGGCAGTATGTATCCAGCGAATCGTGATAGCTTCGCTCAGTTCTCTCATTGCACTTGGCTGAACACTCAGTATCTACACATCTATGATAATGGTCGGTTGATTGGCATTGCAGTGACCGACATTCTCAGTAACAGCGCCAGCGCGTTCTATACTTTTTTTGACCCACACTGCGAAATTTCACTGGGTACTTTGGGAGTATTATTGCAAATTGATTATTGTCGTAACCAAGGAAAACAGTGGCTTTATCTGGGGTATCAAATCGATGAATGCCCGGCCATGAATTACAAAGTCCGCTTTCAACCTCATCAAAGGCTAGTAAATCAGACTTGGCAGGGGTAGAATACGCCCCAACTTTACTTAATTCATTTTTATCGGTACGACTAAGCCGGTTGAAATTGTCCATTTGAAAAAGAGGAATAAATGGCTAAAGAAGACGTAATTGAGTTGCAAGGTACAGTCCTTGATACTCTTCCAAACACAATGTTCCGTGTTGAGTTAGAAAACGGTCACGTAGTTACTGCTCACATCTCTGGTAAAATGCGTAAGAACTACATCCGTATTCTTACTGGTGACAAAGTAACTGTAGAGATGACTCCATACGACCTATCTAAAGGCCGCATCGTCTTCCGTGCTCGTTAATCTTTAGATTTACGAATACAACAAAAAACGGAGCCAGTGGCTCCGTTTTTTGTTTTTGTCGAAAAGATCTTACTGACCTAGTGCTTCTTTATAGTGCTGACGGCAAACCGAAACATAACGGTCATTACCACCAATCGCCACTTGATCACCTTGAGCAATCGCATTGCCATGCTCATCCGTACGAATCACCATGTTTGCTTTACGACCACAATGACAAATAGTTTTAAGCTCTACCAGCTTATCTGCCCACGATAGTAGATACTTACTACCTTCAAATAACTCACCCAGAAAATCAGTACGAAGGCCGTAGCATAAAACAGGAATATGCAGTTTATCGACCACTTCCGTTAGCTGATATACCTGCTCTTTCGATAAGAACTGACATTCATCAATCAAAATACAGTGACGTTTTTCTTCGCTATTAAGCGTTTCAATCGCCTTAAACAAATCCGTTTCTGGTTTGAATAAAAAAGCATCTGACTGCAAACCAATGCGCGAACTCACCTTACCAATACCGTAACGATCATCTAATGCCGCAGTGAAAATCACTGGGTTCATGCCACGCTCTTGGTAATTAAATGAAGATTGAAGAAGCGTCGTAGATTTACCCGCATTCATTGCCGAGTAATAGAAGTACATCTGAGCCACGAAAAATATCCTATAGAATAGACAAATCGGATAGAAAAAAGGGCTGACGACTCAGCCCCTTAAAATTATTTATACATCCACTAACTTAATTGATGTGGATATTATTTACGACGCCAGGTTGTGCCCTCTGCGCCATCTTCCAACTCAATACCCATCTCGTTAAGCTTATCACGCGCTAAATCCGCGTTAGCCCAATCTTTCGATGCGCGTGAGTCGTTACGTAGCTTGATCAATGCTTCAATTTCAGCCACTTCATCATCGTTACCCGCATCACCTTTTAGGAAAGCTTCTGCATCTTGATGGAGAATACCAATCACTTCCGCCATTTGGCGCATAACAACGCCTAGAGCACTTGCTTGCTCAATGTTTTCTGCTTTAAGACGGTTGATTTCACGCGCCATATCAAACAGTACTGAGTAAGCTTCTGGTGTATTGAAGTCATCGTTCATCGCGTCATTAAAGCGTGTTTGGTACTCATCACCACCCGCCGCTTCAACTGACAAATCGAGACCACGTAATGAGGTGTATAGACGCTCAAGTGAAGCGCGTGCTTGATTGAGGTTTTCTTCGCTGTAGTTTAGTTGGCTACGGTAGTGACCTGACATCAAGAAGTAACGCACGGTTTCAGCGTCGTAATGACCAAGCACATCACGAATAGTGAAGAAGTTGCCTAGCGATTTAGACATTTTCTCTTTATCAACCATCACCATACCGCTGTGCATCCAAGTATTCACATACTGGGTGTTATGCGCGCAGCACGATTGAGCGATTTCATTTTCGTGGTGTGGGAATTGTAGATCAGAGCCACCACCGTGAATGTCGAAATGGTTACCTAGAATCGCCGAGTTCATTGCTGAACATTCGATATGCCAACCCGGACGACCTGCGCCCCATGGTGATTCCCATGTAGGCTCACCTGGCTTAGACATTTTCCATAGCACGAAGTCTAGCGGGCTACGTTTAGCTGATTCGATATCAACACGCGCACCAGCTTGCAGTTGATCAAGATCTTGCTTAGACAGTTTGCCGTACTCATCGAACTTGCTCACTTCAAACATCACGTCGCCGTTACTTGCCACATAAGCAAAACCGCGTTCGATCAGTTTCTCAACCAATGCAATAATTTCTGGAATAAATTCTGTTGCACGCGGCTCGACATCTGGACGCTTCATATTCAGCGCATCAAAGTCTGCGTGCATTTCACCAATTAAACGCTCAGTCAGTGACTCACAGCTTTCGCCATTTTCATTTGCGCGCTTGATGATCTTGTCATCGATATCCGTGATATTACGAACGAAAGTCAAATCGTAACCAAGGTAACGCAAGTAGCGTGAAACCACGTCAAATGAAACGAACGTGCGGCCATGACCGATATGACAGAGATCGTAAATGGTTACCCCACAGACATACATGCCGATTTTGCCAGCATTGATTGGTTTGAATTCCTCTTTCTGTCTTGTGAGTGTGTTATATATTTTTAACATGATCTCTATGCTTTATCTGGGTGAAACAAAATAGTGGTTCAGTATATCAATTCACACTTGATTAGGTAATCCCTCAAACGGTTAAAAAGCCATCATTAGCGCCTATACTGATGTGTGAACCCCTTCTTTTCACGTATTAATGTCTGAAAAGTTAAGATAGAATCTTCAGCTCAAATCAAAAAACATCGGTTAAGGATACAATCATGATCACCCTTCACACTAATTTTGGTGACATCAAAGTTAAGCTAGACACTGAGAACGCTCCAGAAACAAGCGCAAACTTCCTACAGTACTGCCGTGATGGTTTTTACGACAACACACTATTCCACCGTGTTATCGATGGTTTCATGATTCAAGGTGGTGGCATGGAGTCTGGCCTACGTGAAAAGGCGACTCGTGCAACAATCAAAAACGAAGCTAACAACGGCCTAAGCAACAAAGTAGGTACGCTAGCAATGGCTCGTACTATGGAACCGCATTCAGCAAGCTCTCAGTTCTTCATCAACGTGAGCAACAACACCTTCCTAGATTTCCGTAGCGAAAGCCTAGACGGTTGGGGTTACTGTGTATTTGCTGAAGTAGTTGAAGGCATGGACGTAGTAGACCAAATCAAAGGTGTGAGCACTGGCTCTTACGGTATGCACCAAGATGTACCACTAGAAGACGTGGTTATCACTGGCACGACTATCGAAGCATAATCGTCAATAAAGGGCGCTTTGGCGCCCTTTTTATTTAGCTCTACAGGTATCATGACTACTCTCTTTATCTCCGATCTGCACCTCTCGCCAAACACGACCGAGATCAATCACTGTTTTACCCAGTTTATGCGTAACGAAGCCATTCATGCTGATGCGCTGTATGTGTTGGGTGATCTGTTTGATTTCTGGATAGGTGATGATGACCGCAGTGAGTTTGCTCAGCAAATTCGCGCTGAATTCAAACAACTCACCAATCACGGCGTGCCTTGCTTTTTTGTCAAAGGTAATCGTGACTTTCTTGTCGGTCAGCGCTTTGCCAAGCAAACGGGCGTTACGTTACTGGGTGATGAAACGGTGATCGACCTGTATGGGCGCAAAGCAGTGATCTTACACGGTGATACACTCTGTACCGAAGATACCCAATACTTGGCATTTCGTGCCAAAGTGAATCAACCTTGGCTGCAATGGGTATTCAATCGCTTACCAATGACGCTTAAACGAAAAATCGTTGGTAAAATTCAGCAAGGCGCACGTGATACCAAGAAGTCAAAATCACTGACTATCATGGATGTTACGCAAAGCGAAGTGGAAGATGTCATGATCGCACATGGTGTCGATTTGATGATTCACGGCCACACCCATCGCCCAAATACCCATCACTTTACGAGCAGCAATAACCAATCGATGACCCGTATTGTACTGGGTGACTGGTATGACCAGGGCTCCATTTTGTGCTGTGACACGGAAAATTTGACATTAGAAACGCGCCCTTTGCACAGCAATGAGTGTTAGTTTGAACTAGTTCAAAGCAAAACTTCACGGTATCCCTATCATCGCCCTGAAATAGAAATTAGGTTGATGTCTCTCTTGAAGTATTCTTATTTTGCACGCCAACCGATATTGAACCGGGAAAAACAAACCATCGGTTACGAGCTATTGTTCCGAGATGGTCCAAGCAACACTTTCCCCAATATCGATCCCGAACTGGCGACCAGTCGTTTATTGTCTGATCATATGCTGACCACCCAAAGTGAAACCTTGGGTGACAAACTCGGCTTTATCAATTTTCCCTATGCCAGTTTGATCAAGCAGCTACCTAGCCTGTTCTCCGCCGAGAATATGGTGATTGAAATCCTTGAAGATTGCCAGCCAACACCAGAGTTGTTGGCGGCTGTACGTTCGCTACATCAACAAGGCTATACCCTAGCGTTGGATGACTTTATTCCCAATAAAGAATGGCGCGAGTTTCTGCCTTACATCTCAATCATTAAATTCGATATCCATGTCGTACCGATTGAAAAAGCCAAGATCTATATTGATAGCTTGAATAAGTACAACATCGAATTTCTCGCTGAAAAAATTGAAACACACCAAGAATACCAACAAGCACTACAGGCGGGCTTTGTTTACTTTCAAGGTTACTTTTTTGCCAAGCCTGAAATGGTACAAAAGAAAGCTTTAGAGCCATCGTTTATGACGGTGATTGAACTGATCACTGAAATATCTCAAGATCAGCTGGATTTCAAAGTGTTGGAGCATTTGGTTTCCAAAGACGTCACCTTATCGTACAAATTGCTGCGCTACGTCAACGCGTCGGCCATGGTCAGCAACAAGATCCACTCCTTCAAACAAGCACTGATTTACCTCGGTGAAGACCGACTGCGCAAATTTATCTCTCTCGTCGCCCTTTCAGCCACGCAAGAAGGTAAACCGGATCATCTTTATACCTTGTCAATTCAGCGCGCGAAATTCTGTCAACTGTTAAGCCAGCAAATGCGGTTGAGTAAGACACCTAAGAAGAGCCATGCGTTTTTAACCGGCATGTTTTCACTGCTCGATTCATTGCTCGATCGCCCTTTAGAAGACATTCTCAATGATGTGCCGATCGACGATGCGATCTTTCAAGCTCTGATCGAAAAACGCGGCGTGTTAGGCGGGCTATTGATGTTGGTCAGCGCTTACGAAAAAGCACATTGGGATAAAGCCGCCAGCATTAGTTTTAAACTCAAACTCAGTGACCAAGCCGTTGCCAAAGCTTATCAAGAATCAATACGCTGGACAGCAGAACTGGTTGAAGTGCAGTAGCGCTTTACTCTCAGCGAGTGGCTCAATACACTAGCGCCAATTTCAGCTTAACTAATGGTACTCGTATGAGTCATTGTCCTTGCGGTAACCCAACGAATTACGAACAGTGCTGCCAACCTGTTCACCTTGATCATCACCAAGCTAAAACGCCAGAGCAACTGATGCGTGCTCGTTACAGTGCACACGTAAAAGGTTTGGTCGATTTTGTCGTAGCAACCTATCACCCAAGTTGCGAAGCCGAAGCACAACGTGACGCCATCGCAGACTCAGTAAACAGCAACTGGCTCTCACTCGATGTACTTGGAAGTGAAGATGGTCAAAACAGCGACGAAGGTTTTGTTACATTCCAAGCTTATTTTGAACAAGAAGACGACGAGTTTTGCCTTGAGGAACGTTCACGCTTTGTACGTGAAAACGATCTTTGGTACTACATTGATGGGGAATATGCCGAACAAGCTGCCGAGCCACAAGATGAAAGATTGTCACAACCAATCAAAAGTCTCAAAGTGGGGCGAAATGACCCATGCATTTGTGGCAGCGGTAAAAAATTTAAGAAGTGCTGCGGATAATTAAACAAAAAAGGTAGATGATTGTGCATCTACCTTTTTATTATCGACAACTTGACGTTATTCACTGTCATTTGGGTTAACACGAACAATATCGGATTGTTGTTTCTGAAATTGCTTTTTCAGCTCCGTTTTGGATTTAAAGCTAATTTCGCCTCCCTGAGCAACCGTCATATGCTGAGCTTCTTCATTGTGCTTAGCTTGATAGAGCATGACGGCTTGCATACACGAATCACGTTGTTGTTGAGAAAGTACGGTTCCTTCTGGCCACTTGCCTGTCTCAACGGCAAAAAGTAAGCGTTGGTAAGCATCAGGCGTTATGGCATTGACTAACTGCTCTGCGTCCATGAGTTATCCTTCTTATCATCGTTATGAGCAAAACATAACTGGCTCGCTATATGAGTCAAGACAAGAACCCAGAATAAGCGTATCTGATCACAAGCATTGAAATTATGAATAGACTCAAGTTGGCAACCACCATTGGCTTAGGTTTTCTCCTCAGCGGATGTTTTGAAGGACGAAAAAATACCGAGCAACTTTGTGCAGAAAACCCTGCACTCCGCTGTGAACTACTCAATATGGATGATGGACAATGTCGTGTACCACGCACAGACTTAGTTTGGCATCGCTTCGAAGTGCTGAAAGATCCCTCGGATATCAACAAAATTCGCGAGTATCATTTCTTGGCTGACTATAAAAAGTGTTTGACGTTAGCTGCACAAATTCAGCCGATGGATCAAAATAACCGCAAAGAAAAACGCTTTACCTCACAGATGCATGTCACGGATGATCAAGTTCGCTTAATTAACGAGTTAAAGCAATCAACCTCGCCTCAAGCGCTCTATTTCCTCTGGAGCCAAGAAGGTGATGAACAGGCACAGCGTCAATTTTTGCAACTTGAAGGGACACAAGCACTAGAGAGTGCCGAAATGCAATATGCGTTAGCTACCTTCTATACCAGTCGTGATGCTGAGAAGACGCTCTACTTACTTAACCGCTCACTTGAATTAGCGGATGGTAAACAGCCCAATATTGATGCAATCAAAACACTGGCCAGTATCAACTTCCAGCAAAACCGCAAAGAGTTGGCTTATATATGGGCACTCGTCGCCAGTCACTTCGATGTCAAAACCGCCTCAGCCAATAATCGACAGTTAATGTATGGCTTTAGTGAAGACAAATATCAGCAACTGAGTGATATTGCAGATAAGGTGCACAATGCGATTGAAGATGGCAAATATACCACCAGCATGATCCCACAATATGAGTGAGCACAATATGAGTGAGATCGACGCTAACGGAACGAGTTAACTGATCGTTCCACCTGAAAGATTCAAACAAACAGCGGTGATTTATTCACCGCTTTTTTGTTGATTGTTGAAAATTAACGACACAGAATTGACACAGAATCGTTCACCCGTCGTTGGTGGACCATCGGGAAAAACGTGACCTAAATGGCTATCGCAACGGGCGCAGCGGATCTCAGAACGAACCATTCCGTGACTCAAGTCTTGTAAATAACGAATCGCTTGGTCGTCAATCGGGGCATCAAAACTTGGCCAACCACACCCTGAGTCGAACTTATTATCCGATTGAAAGAGTGGCGCTTGGCAACACGTACAGGAATAAACCCCACTTTCTCGGTTGTGTAACAACTTGCCACTAAAAGGGGCTTCAGTCCCCTGCTCTCGACAAACTCGAAACTCCTCATCAGACAAGCGATCGCGCCAGTATTCATCTGGCTTTGAAACCTTTTCAATTTCTCTTTTCATTCGCTTACTCCTTTGTTTACTAATCTAATTTTACCTAGATTATCGCTAAAAATTTACCTTTATCGACCTTTTGTAGCACATACTTTCTCACCGTGATAGAGTAGTCCAACAGCTGGCTAAGATTTAGTCATGCGACCATTTTATGTCAACTGGCAGCTGAAAAAAGTAAATATCCGTATAAAAGATAACCATTTGCGACTAATTGTGAAAAAAAGCGTCGCTTTTTTTTGACATTAAACAAGTTAAGTCCGATTATCTCTTGCAGACATTTACTGGATTCTGTAATTTTACTACCAGTTATCTTTAATCAGAAATTAAGTTGTGGAGCAGCTATAATGACTATCAAAGTAGGTATTAACGGTTTTGGCCGTATCGGTCGATTCGTATTCCGTGCAGCGCAAGAGCGCAACGACATCGAAGTTGTAGGTATTAACGACCTTATCGACGTAGAATACATGGCATACATGCTGAAATACGACTCAACTCACGGCCGTTTCAACGGTACTGTTGAAGTTGTAGACGGTAACCTAATCGTTAACGGTAAAACTGTACGTGTAACTGCAGAGCGCAACCCTGAAGATCTAAAATGGGATGCAATCGGTGTTGACGTAGTAGCAGAAGCTACTGGTCTATTCCTAGACGACGCAACAGCACGTAAGCACATCACAGCTGGCGCGAAGAAAGTTGTTCTTACTGGTCCATCTAAAGACGCAACTCCAATGTTCGTTATGGGCGTAAACGATTCAACTTACGCAGGCCAAGACATCGTTTCTAACGCTTCTTGTACTACTAACTGTCTAGCGCCTATCGCTAAAGTTCTAAACGACAACTTCGGTATCGTTTCAGGTCTTATGACAACTGTACACGCTACTACAGCAACTCAAAAAACTGTAGACGGTCCTTCAGCTAAAGACTGGCGCGGTGGTCGTGGTGCTTCTCAGAACATCATCCCATCATCAACTGGTGCTGCTAAAGCAGTAGGCGTTGTTCTTCCTGAGCTAAACGGCAAACTAACTGGTATGGCTTTCCGCGTACCAACTGCTAACGTTTCTGTAGTTGACCTAACTGTTAACCTAGAGAAAGGCGCATCTTACGAAACTATCTGTGCAGCAATGAAAGCAGCATCAGAAGGCGAACTAAAAGGCGTTCTAGGCTACACTGAAGACCAAGTTGTTTCTCAAGACTTCATTGGCGAAGTTCAAACTTCAGTATTCGATGCTAAAGCTGGTATCGCTCTAACTGATAACTTCGTTAAAGTTGTATCTTGGTACGACAACGAAATCGGTTACTCAAACAAAGTTCTAGACCTAATTGCACACATCTCTAAGTAATTTCTTAGATAGCAATTAGCGAACTTTTCTTTGAGAAAAATCGTGAAAAAAGGCGGCTCTTGAGTCGCCTTTTTAGTATCTAAAAAGTAGTAAATTTCATTTAAAACACTGACTTTTATCGAAATTATGTCCTATTGGCTTTTCATCTCTCATCGCTTTACACCACAATGGCCAACAGAATCTAATTTTCAAATTCGAGGACTCATTTATGAACTTGTCTCAATTGCCTGCAATCGCAGTTCTCTCTGACAACGTCACTATCGTTCAGCATGGCGAAGTAAAAATTGTGCGTGTCATGCATGACAAAGCCGTGGCTGGTATCTCACTACTGGGTGGTCATGTCGTGTCTTATCAACCAACAGGTCAAGAAGATCTTATTTGGATGAGCAAAGCGGCAATTTTTGATGGCGAAAAGGCACTGCGTGGCGGTATTCCAGTCTGCTGGCCTTGGTTTGGTCGTATTGCTAACCCTGCTCATGGCTTTGCGCGTAGCAAAGAGTGGGAATTAGTAGAACACCGTGAGAATGAGCATGGTGTGATTGTTGAGTTGGCATTATTCCCAAGCGAAGACACTCTCAGCATTTGGCCTCACCTATTCGATTTACGTTTAGTGATGGAAGTGGGCGATGAGCTCAAAGTGACTCTTAAAGTACGTAACATCGACGATCACGCTTGGACCTTCTCAGGTGCGTTACACACTTACCTTAACATCAGCGAAATCACGCAAATGCAAGCGACAGGTATGGGTGCTGAATACATTGATGGCCTACAAGACAACAAAGTGTGCCAAGGTGGCGACACACTCGAGCTGACTGCGGGTATTGACCGCGTTTACACCCAACCTGAAGCCGTCATCAAGGTCGAAGATAAGGTGCTTGACCGCACTTTGCATATTACCAATAGCGGTCATAACTCGGCGGTATTATGGAATCCGTGGATTGAAGTGGCGACCGACATGGCTGATATGGAAAACGATGGCTACAAAACTATGTTCTGTGTTGAATCGACTATTCACGCGCCGACCATTGACGATGGCATCACACTCCAGCCGAACGAAACACACGAGCTAAGCACCATCATCTCAGCTTAAACGTCTCCCTGCCCTCAGGCAATACAGTGTCATTTTCCAAGAGCCAGCGATCATGCTGGCTCTTTTGTTCTATTGGCAAAAAAATCCAGTTTGCCAAGCTTTTGCCGCAGCCGGTTTCTTGCTAGACTCTGCCGCCTAACTTTATCCGTTGAGATCGTTATGTCTTATCAATGTCCTCTCTGTCACCTGCCGCTTGCTTTTGCTGAGCGAACTTACCGTTGTGCTAACAACCACGGTTTTGATCTCGCCAAAGAAGGTTATGTCAATTTGATGCCCGTGCAGCACAAACGCTCAAAAGATCCAGGCGACAATAAAGAGATGATGCAAGCGCGTCGTCGTTTCTTAGAAAAAGACTATTACCAACCGATGAAGCAAGCTGTTGCACAACTGTGCGCACAGTATCTTGTGGATAGCGAACATCAGTTGCTTGATATCGGTTGTGGTGAAGGTTACTACACCGATGAAGTGGCTACGGCACTTACTGCTCAATCAGCCGATGCTGCTGTTTTTGGCTTAGACATTTCTAAAATTGCGATTCGCTTTGCGGCAAAACGCTACCCGAACTGTCAATTTAGCGTTGCGTCGAGCCATCGCCTGCCGTTTGCAGATCACAGTTTAAATGGCATCTTGCGTATCTATGCACCATGTAAAGCTGAAGAGATGGCTCGCACCCTAACCGACAATGGTGTCGTGATCACCGTGACACCTGCCGGTCGCCATTTATACCAACTGCGTGAACACATCTACCAAGAGATTCGCCTGCACAATGAAGAACCAGAGCAATTGGAAGGCTTCACGCTTGAGCATGAACAAAAGCTCAACTATGTGATGAACTTAGCTCAAGGTGATGGCTTTGATTTGCTGCAAATGACACCGTTTGCGTGGAAAGCCAGCGACGAATTGCGCGAGTTACTGAAAACCGCACCGCACTTTGATTGTGAAGCGGACTTTATGATCCGTGTTTATCGTAAAGCAGTCTCACAATAAGCGGCTCAAAATCATAGCGGGATACGTCTCTTCTAAGCCTTACTTGGGTCTCATATCGGACCTAGTCGGGCTTAGAATTCTCTTATAAGCTATTCTTAAACATCATTCTCTTATACATAGTTCTCATATACATGGTTCTATTACACATAATCCTCTTGCCAAAATAGCGCTCCACAGTACATATTGATATCCACAAATGCCTACACCACAAGCACAGCTAAGTTGGCGCGTTTTTTGCTCAAAAAAAGTTATCGCTCCAACGAATATTTCCCACAAGTTTTATTCATCTTGGTCGATATAATGATTGAGGACTGTGATAGGAGACATTTATGACACCGGTAGGCATGGAGCCAGCAAAGCTGACACCAACCCAGCAAGTCAAACCTCAAGCGAAAACGGCAGATGTGACCACCAGTTCTGCACCACTGAAAGTAGAACAAAATAAAGTCACGCTGTCCGATGAAGGTAAAGCTCTGTTAGCGGCATTAAAAGAGATTGAAAAAGAGAGTGCTCCAGAGAAAACCGTAGGCGATAAAGTCGAATCTTTTGCCGCTGGTGCTCTTGGCATGGATCACCCAGATACCATCAAAGAAGAAGATGATGACTCCTATTCTGCGGGGCAATTTCTTTCCGCTGCGGCAACAGTAGGCGGCATTCTACTCATGCTTGCCTGATCCCACAGATCAGGCCGGCTTGTTCTTTTTTATTAATCGTCACGAATCAATTTGCTGTTTGTCATGAAAATGAGATCGCCATCATAATAGTTACTTAATTGCCTTTATGGATAAAGCAAACTATGAAAAATGACTTTTCATTGATCGACAAACCTACCTTTTTTGGTGCGATTGCACTCTTACTCATGATTGTTGTACCACTGATCTTGTTCCCTGAACAAGGTGCAGATTGGATCGCGGTAGCCAAAACCTTCATGACCGATAAACTCGGCTTCCTCTATCTCGCCTTAGGCATCAGTGCCTTATTCTTTATGATCTATGTCATCTTTAGTGATATGGGGCAGATCAAACTTGGCGAAGCTGACGAAAAGCCAGAATTTTCCACCATGTCTTGGGCAGCAATGCTGTTTTGTGGTGGTATCGGCGCCAGTATCCTTTACTGGGGCTGTATCGAATGGGCTTACTACTACCAATCACCGCCTTTCCAACTGGAACCGGGCAGTGAGGAAGCGGTACGTTGGGCTGCCACTTACGGAATCTTCCACTGGGGACCTATTGCTTGGTCAATTTACTTGATCCCAGCGCTACCCATTGCTTACTTCTTCTATGTCCGTAAACAACCTGTTCTTAAAGTTTCTAGCGCACTGATGCCCGTTCTTGGCGAAGAGCGCAGCAAAGGTGCCTGGGGTAAGGTTGTTGACGTCCTATTCATCTTTGGCCTACTTGGTGGTGCTGCTACGAGCTTAGGTCTTGCTGCGCCACTGATTGGTGAAGGTTTACACTACTTATTCGGCATGCCGAAAAACACCTTCAGCCAAGTCTTAGTACTGCTAGTGTGTACCGCTATTTTTGCCTACTCTTCCTATGCTGGCCTAGAAAAAGGCATTAAGATCCTCAGTAATATAAACTTCTGGGGTGCAATGGGGCTATTGGCATTCGTGCTGGTTGCTGGCCCAACCATCTTTATGCTGGAAACCGGGCTCGATTCCCTGGGTCGCATGCTGTCTAACTTCTTTGTGATGGCGACTTGGGCTGAACCATTTGGCGGCTATGGCTCGTTTGAAGATACTCACTTCCCACAAGATTGGACTATCTTCTACTGGGCATGGTGGCTGGTTTTTGCACCAAGCATGGGGCTATTTGTCGCCCGTATCTCACGCGGACGTACCATCAAGCAAATGGTCGCTGGCTCAATCTTCTTTGGTTCATTGGGCTGTTTCCTATTCTTTATGATCTTAGGTAACTACGGCTTATCGCTGCAACTTTCCGGTGAACTGGATATCGTTGGTATCCTCAATAGCGAAGGCGCAACCAAAGCGATCTTCTCTATGCTAGAGATGCTACCAATGGGTACGTTGGTTATCGCTGTCTTTACCGTGTTGTGTATTATTTTTACCGCCACGACTTTTGACTCGATTTCTTACATCTTAGCTTCGGTGGTGCAAAACAATGTCACTGAAGAACCAATGCGTTGGAACCGTATGTTCTGGGCATTTACCCTCTCATTCCTGCCAACGGTACTGATGTTTATGGGTGGTTTAAGCACCTTACAAACAGCAGCAATCGTGGGTGGTTTACCGCTATTGGGTATTTCGGTGATGTTGATGGTTTCTGCCGTGCGTGCGACCACACTCGATCTGCGCCATCAAGAAGACTACGTAGAATCCACCATTAATATTGAAGAGCTGCCAGATGTCGATCCATGGTCTTCAGAAGGTATGGCACTAGCTCGTTTCGAGAAGGCTCGTGATACTGCGCAAGAAGCGGCAGAAGCTGAACGTCTTGCAATGACCGAACTGATGCATGTACGTAAACGTATTCGCGCCTTTGCTTTAGAGCATAGTCTGGATGAAAACTACGCAGACCATCACTTACCGCAAGAGCTGCAAGATGATCTGCAACACGCATTAGATAATATCGCCAAAGCGAAAGAGTATAAGCAGCAAGCTTCTGAGTTATCACAACAAGCTCGAATCGACTTCAATAACGTTATTCCAAGCGCGTAACAACGGTATTCTCCATGCCTAATTAAAAGCCCACGCTGTGGGCTTTTTTTCGTTTCCTCGATGCTGTCCATTTCAACCGATAAAAAAGCGCCACTGATATTGAGTCAGGGCGCTTTTCTATCTGGTCTGTGACCTTTGTGTTTTAGAGCGTATTTTTTCTATCTAACCACTTATGCGTCTTTTTTCTCAACCATATGCAGATGCACATCTTGTTGTGGGAAAGGAATCGAGAGACCTTCACGATCAAAACGCAGTTTTACTTCTTTGGTCACATCCCAATATACATCCCAATAGTCTTCGGTTTTTACCCAAGGACGAACAATAAAATCGATGGATGAGGTATTGAGAGTATGCACTTTGATCATCGGTTCAGGCGAACGCAACACCATTGGGTGTGAAGTGACGATGTCATTTAATACCGACTCTGCATGCAGTAAGTCATCGCTATAACCAATACCAAACACCATATCAACACGACGGATCCGTTCATGAGTGACGTTTTTAATCACGTCGCCCCAAATCTTACTGTTTGGCACAATGATGATTTGGTTATCAAAGGTACGAATGGTGGTATTGACCAAGCTCATGTGGCTCACCTTACCATCCACACCTCCTGCATAAACAAAATCACCCACGTCAAACGGGCGATAAATCAACAGCATCATACCAGCAGCGAAGTTAGACAGCGTATCTTGCAAAGCAAAACCAATGATCACACCTGCGATACCAAAACCGGTCAAGATCGGAGCAAGATTAAGCCCAATCTGCGACAAACCGACCATGATACCGATCACCCAGACCGCCTTACCTGACATCGAAACAAAGAAATCCTGCATCAACTGCGACATCTTCAGGTTTTTCGATGATACGGTGCGAGTCACCAATTTACGTGCAACCCCAGCAAGCCCCTTAGCAATCAACAAAATCAGCGCAAACACCATTAACTGGAAGAGGTGTTGCGGCGCGTTGTCGACCAACCAATCAAACGCATTGCTTGACCAGTTAGTAATGATCGCCAAGATTACCTGGGTATTGAGTAAGTCGTGCGTGATGCTACCCGTCACCTCAAACGCCAGACGCTTATATTCAGAAGTTTCAATGCCGAGATGATCACCGATAGTAATCAGATCACGCATACTCGTGGTGGCGATATCCAAACGTTGCTTGATGATCAATTGACTAAGTTGAATTGAGGATTTTTCTGATTCAGGACTGGTTGCCAACTGTGCGGTAGTAAATTCATGTTGCTGGTTAAAATACTCCACCGATGCTGAGAGCAAACGCAAGCGAGTGCTGGTAGCTTCACGCAGAGACTCTTCCAACTTTGGATCGGGTTTACCCAGTTTTTTCAGCCAAGAAATATTTTGCCAACTCGCCTGATAAACCGAATCTAAGTAATGTTGTAGTTCACGATAGTGGTTGAGCAGCGCCAGTTTATCTTCTGGTTTCGCGCTATCAATCTGCTCATTAATTAACTTTATCTTGTTATCCAGATAGGCCGTTGCACCTTTGGCATACTGTTTTTGAATATTAACTTGCTTTAAAAGCTCAGCCTCATCAAGGCTTCCACTACTAACAGCCGCGGCCAGCTTGGCTCTTAGCTCTTCATTTTTTTGAAATAGTTGCAGTTGAATGGCATCACGTTCATCCCCTGAGGCTGACTCTAAACTATGGGAAAGGTCGACGATATCTTGGTTGATTGATCGAATCGCCAACTCTGTTTTAGAGAATTGAGGCTCTTCGACAGCTTGTTCGGCAAATACCGAGAAAGAGAAGAAACTAATAAACACAGCAAGAAAAATTTTCTTACTCAAATGGAATGACATATATACCTCACTTACGAACGCTAGCCAGAAAAGCCTAGCAGAATCCCTTCCTTACCGTATCAATCTACGGTTAAACGTAAGTGTAGTTGGATTGTTAAAACAGAACAGTGACTAAAGAATAAAAACCGCTCTCTTGCGGAAAAAGTCGCCATATTATGGATACAAAAAAGGCTTACCGAGGTAAGCCTTTTCAAGCAAAAAACAATATTTGTGTTCAAGCCACAATACTTAGTGCTTCATTATACTTTTTTCGCTGCCCAATCCGGCAAGTTTTGAATATGGTTTTGCCAATCAACCACTTCAATCTCATACACCACTTTGTTGCGTACGCTTGCGCCGGCTTTATGCATAGCGGCTTTGGAACCGGTGATCAATGGGTGCCATTCTGGCAACGGTTCATTACGTGCTAATAAACGGTAAGCACAGGTGTGCGGTAGCCACTCGAAGTCTTCGATGTCTTCACGAGTCAACTTGGTGCAATCTTCATCTGAGGTAAAACGATTCGCGTAATCTTTACATGAACACGTCTTGGTATTTAACCAACTACACGCCACGTTGGTGTAGTAGATTTCATCGGTATCTTCATCCATGAGTTTATGTAGACAACACTTGCCGCAACCATCACAAAGCGCTTCCCACTCTTGATCGCTCATTTGCTCTAGTTTTTTTGTTTGCCAAAATTGTTCGCTCATAGACCCATACTTCGATTCAAAACAGGGTGCGATTTATACCGCTCTCATTCGATAAGTGCAAGCCCTCGGCTAAAATAAGCGCTTTACTCAGTCTGTTCTATCCTTAATACGTCATAGACACACGAATTAAGGAGAACTCATGGGTATTATTTCGTGGATCATTCTAGGCTTAATTGCTGGTGCATTGGCAAAATGGTTAATGCCCGGTGACGATGGCGGCGGTTGGATTGCAACCATGGTGCTCGGTATTGCTGGCGCATTTGTCGGTGGATTCCTTGGCGGACTGCTTGGCTTTGGTGGAGCAGATGGCGTTAATATCGGCAGTATTCTTACCGCAACGTTAGGCGCTTTCGTCTTACTCTTCGTTTATAACCGTTTTATGCGAGGATAACGACGCCGCTTCATCGCTACGCTAAACAGCCCCTTAATCGGGGCTATTTACTTGGCCGCTTCTTTCCTTGGCTATCCGCACATTCGAGTAGCGCTGGAAACTCACGCAACGATGGACTAGAATCGCCCTCCTCTTTTGTCGCCGCTGACAAACTTTTGTGATTTTCTTTGGTATTAAACATGTCTGACAATCTTATCGCCGTTTCTGATTGGTTCCCGTGCGTTTCAGCATCTGGCAAAGGTTGTGGCGCATGCTGTATTGCACCATCAATTAGCTCACCAATTCCAGGTATGCCAAATGGCAAACCGGCCGGTGTTCGCTGCATTCAACTCGATGACAACAATCTGTGTAAAATTTTTGGCCAACCCGATAGACCCAAAGTATGCCTTGCCTTTAGTAGTGACGAAGTGATTTGTTACGACGGCGCAGAACAAGCGCTCACGATTTTATTAGATTTAGAAGGGGCCACTAGCTCATTAAGCTAAGCCATTGATGACATGAGTCATTTGTAAAACGTCTGCGCACGGATACTCAAGATTAATCATCCAGCCGCGAGAGCAGGTTGTCTCACGACTGGGTTTTCAGCATTCATTACGCCAGCAATTATTGTAGTTGCCACTTGGCAACAATCTCTTCTGCACGCTTCAAAAGCTCTACGCTCGAGGCCGATTGTACAAAGGCCGCATTATCTCGCACTTGCTGCGATGTATGCGCTCCCGCAATCACCGGGCCAACCTCATCCTGAGCCACTAACCAATGAATCGCTAGATGAGCGAGAGGAATATTGGCCTCTTTCGCTAATACTTTGAGTTCTTCCACACAGTTAAAGTAAGGTTCAAATGCTTCACCGTTCAATTTCGGGTTATTACGGCGGTCATCATTCTCATCCCAGTTCCCACTGCGGTTCAACGTACCGGTTAACAAACCCTGCATCAGCGGCGAGTACGGTAAATACTTCATATCGTGTTGTTGGCAAAATGGCAATGCTTCCTCACGAGCACGGTATTGCAGCGGAATATTATGGTAATGGTCGGGGTTTTGCTCCAGTAGGTTATACAAACCTTGGAAAGTTGCGACCTCAACACCCGCCATCATTTCACGGCTCATATCCAGTGAATAGTTAGACACGCCGACATGACGAATTTTGCCTTGCTGCTTCAATTCCGCCAATGCCTCGGCCGTTTCACATATTGGCGTATTAGGATCTGGCCAATGCACTTGATACAGATCGACATAGTCGGTTTGCAGACGCATTAATGAATCATCAATCTCTTTAAAGATACTCTGCTTTGACAGGTCTTTGCGGGTTTTCTTACGCTCATCTTGTGACCATGGCAAAC
This sequence comes from Vibrio scophthalmi, assembly GCF_040869025.1. Classification (NCBI taxonomy): domain Bacteria; kingdom Pseudomonadati; phylum Pseudomonadota; class Gammaproteobacteria; order Vibrionales; family Vibrionaceae; genus Vibrio; species Vibrio scophthalmi. Next base: position 410,041 of record NZ_CP134271.1, read on the forward strand.
CACACTTAGTCGCAATGATGACTGATTCACGTTGTTCGCTTTGCAGTGCCCTACCCAGTATGCTTTCAGCGTGGCCTTTACCATAAACAGGGGCAACATCGAAAAAATTAATACCGGTGTCAATCGCGGTTTTGATGGCGCGGATTGACTCATCATCAGCGACATTATTCCATGTTCCGCCAATCGCCCAGCAGCCAAAGCCGACCGCAGACGCATGCATCTCTTTGATCTGTTTAAACATCATACTAATTGTTTATCTCCGTTATTTCCTTTCACTGCGAGCTTTGCTTTGAGTAAATCGCGAATTTTTAGCGTTAAAATGATACTTGCCAGCATCAATGTCACCGCATTAGCAATAATCACCGGCCAATCCTGTACCGACACGCCATAGACAAACCACAAGAAAACACCCATTACGAAGATGCTGTACATCGCTAAAGAGATTGAGCGTGTATCTTTCGATTTTAGGATATGAAAGACTTGAGGAATAAAAGAGCAAGTGGTGCAAACTGCCGCAATATAGCCGATGACTGTCGCATCAAAGATCATGGTTAACTCCTGAAAAAATGCCCTGCAAAGCAGGGCATTGATAACTCAACGAGACTATTTCATTTCAACCCAAAACTCTTTGTTGGCTTCGAGTAGGTCTTCTAAAATATCTTTCGCGACACTGGCACTTGGAATCGTCGCAGACAGCGTTAATGCTTGCCATAGTCGTTGTTTCGATTGCTCAACGTGCGCCTTAACCACCAGCTTTTCTACCGACACTTGTTGGCTCATCATGCCTTTTTGGAACTCAGGGATTTCACCAATTTGCAGTGGTTTAGCACCTGTATTGTCAACAATACATGGGATCTCCACCATCGCTGTTGGGTCAAAGTTACTGATTGCACCGTTGTTAGGCACAATCAGCAGCATGCGCTCTTTAGTATTGAAGGCAATCGCCGTAGCAAGGTCCACAATGTAAGAAGCGTGCTCTTCCACTTCGATCGTGGTATCACTGGCAGTACCGTTGGCAATAATACGATGGCACTCAGTAAACACCTCTGCCTCACGGCCTTCCATCACTTCATTCGCTCGAGTGAATTCTTTGTTTGAGTGCTCAACCACGTAGTCTGGGTACATGTAGTATTTTAGGTATGTGTTTGGAATGGTATCTGGATCCAATGCGTACACATCACGTACTTTAATAAAGGTCTCTTTCCAAGACTCATCCGTATGCTGAGCACCGCTCAACACGCTTGGTGGCAGGTAACCGTTGTCTTTGATGTACTCTTTAATGCGCGGCATTAAATCTTCGCCCGTTTTCGCATCTTTGAACTCTTTCCACCAACCAAAGTGGTTTAGACCGTAGTACATGATGTCAAACTGCTTACGATCCTCGTAACCCAAGATTTCTGCAATGCGGGTTTCGATACCGATAGGCATATCACAGATGTTGAGTACTTTAGAGTTTGGACGCATCACACGGCACGCTTCTGCCACAATCGCCGCTGGGTTTGAGTAGTTTAGCATCCATGCATTTGGCGAGTATTTTTCCATGTAATCAATCATTTCAATCACAGCAGGGATAGAACGAAGGCCATAAGCCATACCGCCCGCACCACAAGTTTCTTGACCAACACAACCATGACGTAGTGGAATTTTCTCATCTTGCTCACGCATTGCGTATAGGCCAGCACGAATATGAGCCATGCAGAAGTCAACGTCAGTAAAGGCTTCTTCAGGATCGGTGGTATACGAGAATTCAATGTGCGGAGCACGCTCTTTAAGTAGGATCTTACATGCTTCTGCAATCGTTTCCTGACGAGAGGCAAAGTTGTCATAAAACTTCAATTTACGGATAGGGAAACGATCTTGGTTTTCAAGCAGCATCATAACGATACCAGGAGTAAAAGTTGAACCGCCGCCTGCAATAACTACTGAGAATTCTGTTTTCATAATAAGCCTCGTTTAATGTGGGCGGTGTTATTCCGCCCGGATAAATTAGTGTTTGAATCGTGATGTAAATAAAATGTCTGTATCTCTAAATCTTGTTTTAAGCCTTGATGTTTCTATATAGCCATGCGGTCTCTGCTAGCTCGCCGTACTGAGTGTTAGCGCTTCTGCATCCGCTTTTTGTTCTTTATAGGCACTAACGATCTGTTCACACTCTTCACGAAGCTGAGGAACACTTAGGCCAATAATCACCTGCACTGCCTTACCGTTTTTCACCAAGTTAACCGCGCCCGTACTCATGAAGTAATCTGCTGACTGGACTTTATCTGGGTTAAAAACAGTGACGCGTAAACGGGTTGCACAGTTGCTTAAATCTTCTAGGTTTTCTACACCACCAAGCCCTTCAATTGTTTCAACTGCTTGGATGTGTAATGGATTAACACCTTGCTCCCCTTTACCGGTAATGCCGTGCTTTTTATTAAAATCTTCTTTACTGTGCAGCTTCATTTCAGCGTCACCGCGACCAGCAATTGGCACATTAAATTTGACGATGAGGTACTTAAAAGTGACGTAGTAAATCGCTGTAAAACAAAGACCAATTGAAATTTGCGTCACCACCATGCTGGTATGGTTACCCAGCAGAGGAATCCAGTTACCGGTGACAAATTCAATCAGACCACCACCCATATTGCCGACCACACCGAAGTGATACATCACCATTGCCATCGTGCCAGCCAGTACCGCGTGAATCGCAAATAGCCAAGGCGCAATAAATAGGAAGGTAAACTCAAGTGGCTCTGTAATACCGACCAATACCGCGGTAAACGTTGCAGGAATCAGCAAAGCTGCCACTTTCTTACGATTTTCCGGTTTCGCGGTGTGGTACATCGCAAGCGCAATACCAATACAACCAAAGACTTTCGAGTTACCGTGTAAAGAGAAGCCACCAGCTGGGAACAGCTCTTTCATGCTTTGGCTTGATTGAGTAAACGCTTCTAAGTTAGTGAACCAATCCACAGTAATACCGTTAGGTGTCACAACGTTGCCAAATTGGAACGGGGTATAAATAAAGTGATGCAGACCTGTTGGAATAAGAATGCGCTCAAGGAAAGTGAACAACCACACACCAAACGCACCTGATTCAACAAAAAAGGTTTGTAACCCTAAGATGCCATGCTGAATCGAAGGCCATACATAGAGTGTTAACCACGCCGCTGGCAGCATGGCAAAGAAAGAAATCATCGCAACGTATGAAGCACCTTGGAAAATGCCTAAGTAAGAAGGAAGTTGCTTCTCAAACGTGCGGTTATGAATCCAAGTCACCAGACCTGAAATAATGATCGCGCCGAAAATACCAGTATCAATAGTCTTGATACCTGCAATTTCAGTTAAACCCGACGTTCCGCCAATCGGTTGAGAGAAGTCCACATTAAAGAACCCACCCCAGAAACCACCCATCGCGCCAACAAAGTAATTAAAGGTTAAGTAAGAAACCATCACTACCATCACCGCTCGTGCATGCGCGGTTTTCGCTAAGCCGATTGGTAAGCCAACCGCAAATAGAAGCGCCATGTTGCGGAAGATAGTCCAGCCACCCTCTTCAATGACTTGTAACACTTGATAATACAGTCCGTTTTTATCAGCCAAATCGCCAACAAATATCGGGTTTTTAAGAACAATGGTTAAGCCAACTAATATCCCTACAAATGGGAACAGCAAAACTGGGGTAAACATTGCTCCGCCTAATCGTTGTATCGCACTCAACATGGCAGGATCCTTAAATTTGTTATTAATATGTTCCAGAGTGTTCCGTCTTTCGACAAGGTTTAAACTACTACCGAAAATTAAATAGAACAAATAGATGATAAGCAATTCGTGATCAAGTACAAATTAAGGATGTTTAATGAGGGTTAGCTCACCAAATAGGACATATCGATAACCTTTATTCGCAATAGAAAATATGATTTCGACCAAGATCAACAAAAGGTCATTGATTTGTTCTATTTTGAATGATAATTTTGCGTCATCATCACACTATTCTTGGGCTTGCTTTAAAAAAGCAAATTACAACGTGTGCTGTGTGATTATGAAAAATGAAGTGAAATGATTGGTATCAGTGGGGGCACTCAATGGTGAACGTACCAGTAAGCAATAAGAGTGAGCTCAGAGAGGTTAATTATGTTGTATAAGAAAGTTATGCTTGAGCTGAAAAGCCGCATTGATTCAAATGAATTTACTATTGGCGACACGCTACCAACTGAAAAAGAGTTGATGGCACATTACTCCGTTAGCCGCATAACCATTCGCAAAGCCATTGAAGAACTCGTCAAATTAGGCATGGTGGAAAAACGTCAAGGCGCAGGTTCCACCATCATTGGCAAAACCATGGTTGGATCGATGCTCAGTCCTGAGGGATCCCCTCATAATTTCCCCAAAGCACAACCATGTTTGAATAGATTTTGAGCAAGCAGGGTTGCAGCCGCGAGCAAGTCTTCCCTCGTTATTGTGTAGCCAGAATGCCGCAAAACTTCCATCCCTAAGCGCACTGTTGAGAGTACATTTCGATTTTTGACAGTGTTAGCTTGGAAGTGCTTATCCCAACCTTGTTTCTGACCATGAACTCCAGCAAGCCAAAATGTCAGTTGAAGCATTAGGGCGATTAGCAGCATGATATCAAAGCGCTCTGAGCTGCTAGTTCGGCTATGACGGAGGCCTAAACCGTAGGCTGGGCTTTTCAAGTCTCGGAAGGTTTCTTCAATTTGCATACGCTTCGAGTAGAGCCTAACAAGTTGCTTTGGTGTTCGGATTTCAACGGGCAAGTTAGTCGCTAAAACCCATGGTTCTTTTGTCGAAGCGGAGTAGATTTTAGGTGACGGATGATGACAATTAGTCCGTGTCGAACGCTGATTTTTTCGGCCTTTAGGACGTGATTTATACAGTGCAATTTGACATGAAATTGGGTTGCTCTTAGTCAACCTCTTATAGCCTAAAGTCTTTGAGCGACTTGAGGATATGCTATGTAAGTTGCTGATAGGTTGCCAGTTTTCCGCACCTAAATCTGCATATTGCACTTTCCCTCTGACTCGACTTAACCAGTACCAACCTAGCTTTTCAACGGATTTATACCATGGCACTTTAAAGCCAGCATCACTGACAATGAGCGGTGTAGTGTTACTCGGTAGAATGCTTGCAAGGTCGGCTAGAAATTGGTCATGAGCCTTCTTTGAACATTGCTCTGAAAGCGGAAAGGCTTTCTCATAAAGAGTAATAGAACGACCATGTAGTGCCACCGAAGCCCGCAATACCATAAGCCGTTTTTGCTCACGAATATCAGACCAGTCAACAAGAACAATGGGCATCGAATTACCTGAACAGATAAAGCTGGCATGCCAACGGTATACAGCGAGTCGCTCTTTGTGCAAGTGACGATTACCTAACAATCTGTCGATTCGTTTGATGTTATGTTTTGTTCTGGCTTTCGTTGGCAGGTTACGACCAAGTTCGGTAAGAGTGAGCGTTTTACATTCAAGTAATGCGTGGCAAGCCAGCGTTAAACTGTTGAGTCGTTTTAAGTGCAATTCAGGGCAGAATTGGTAAAGAGAGTCGTGTAAAATATCGAGTTCGCACATCTTGTTGTCTGGTTATTGATTTTTCTCAGAACCATTTGATCACATGACAAGATGTGCATCTACCTTAAATTTATGATTTTTATCAAAATCATTAGGGGATTCCTCAGTGCTCAGTCTCAAAAGCACCAGTGAATATCTCATTGATACTGGTGCGAAGATTGAATACAAGATTTGTGAATTTACCTTGATGGATGCTGACGATGAACTGGCAGAAATTCTTGAAATCAACCAAGGCGAAAAGGTCTACTTTATTCGACGCTTTAAATTGATTAATGGCGCACCATCGGTTTATGAAGATTCTTACATGCCGATGTCGATGTACCCAAAAATGAATGTCATGTCGATGGAAGGCTCAAAGTACCACTACCTTGAAAACGAACTTGGTTTCGAAATCGACGGCGCATTTCAAGATTTTAACGCGATTCTTCCCGATAAACACATGTGTGAAATTCTCGGCGTCAGCCAAAGAAAACCGCTAATCCAGTTATTATCGGTGGGTAAATTAGTTGATGGGCGTATCTTTGAGTACACCAAAATTGTCTCTAAACCAGAAACCATTACCTACAAACATTACCTCAAACGTTAAGCACCAAAACCTAATTCTGGGGAGTATCTTCGCTCGGTTTAGACCTTAGACTCCCTTTGAACCCTCTCCCTTTAGCATCGAGTCCAGCAGGTTCAATTAGCATTTTCTGCGCTTAAAACTACGCAAAACCTCAAATTATTAACTATGTTCAGCGGGTACTCTCAATCGAGGATTTTGCCGTTATGAACAAATTACTCGCCGAAGGCTTTGGCACATTTTGGTTAGTATTAGGCGGCTGTGGTAGCGCCGTTTTAGCCGCAGGTTTTCCCCAATTAGGCATTGGATTTGTCGGTGTTGCGCTGGCATTCGGTTTAACCGTGGTCACAATGGCCTATGCCATCGGCCATATTTCCGGTTGTCACTTAAACCCCGCGATCACCATTGGCTTATGGGCTGGTGGCCGGTTTGAAGCAAAATGTGTTTTACCATACATCATCGCTCAAGTGATTGGTGGCATTGTCGCCGGTGGGATTTTGTACATTATCGCCAGCGGTCAAGCCGGCTTTGATCTCGCCGCTTCCGGCTTTGCCGCCAATGGCTATGCCGAACATTCTCCCGGAAAATATTCACTGACTGCTGCACTTGTATGTGAAATTGTCATGACTATGATGTTTTTACTGGTGATCATGGGTTCCACCGATTCACGTGCACCACAAGGCTTCGCTCCCCTCGCGATTGGCCTATGTCTAACCCTAATACATTTAATTTCGATTCCGGTCACTAACACCTCGGTTAATCCCGCACGAAGTACTGGGGTGGCAGTGTACGTTGGTGATTGGGCCGTCAGTCAATTATGGCTATTTTGGCTCGCCCCTATCGTAGGTGCGGTGATCGGCGCTCTGCTCTATAAAGTGATTGCCGGACAGAAAGAGATCGAGAATTAGACGCGAGAAAGGGTGATTAGAGAACGAGCTTCGCTCTAGAGAACGCTTCGCTGCTAGATTCGAGAGATTCCCGATTGCGCTCCTTCGTCGCTTTCGGGAATGACGTAATTTCGATTCAGGGCTTTACCGTCATCCTCAAGAGCGAGGCACGAGCGAGTTGGGGATCTCGGCCACACAACATCTAGAGAAAAATTCCCGACTGCGCTCCTTCGTCGCTTTCGGGAATAATGACGTAATTTCGACTCAGGGCTTTACCGTCATCCTCAAGAGTGAGGCACGAGCGAGTTGAGTTCTCGACCACACAACGTCTAAAGAAAGATTCCCGACTACGCTCCTTCGTCGCTTTCGGGAATGACGTAATTTAAGCTATCGAACTTTGGGAATGCACACATTTAAGAATGACGAACCGAATATCGTCATCCTCAAGAGCGAGGCACGAGCAAGTTGGGGATCTCAAACACACAACATCTAAAGAAAGATTCCCGACGGCGCTCCTTCGTCGCTTTCGGGAATGACAAAATTTAAGCTATAGAACTTTGGGAATGCACACATTTAAGAATGACGAACCGAATACCGTCATCCTCAAGAGTGAGGCACGAGCGAGTTGGGGATCGCTCTATTCTCGGCTCTCTATTCCCTATTCTCGTTTCTCGATTCCCTGCTCTTTTCTCTGAATACAAAAAAAGCCGCAAAAGCGGCTTTTCATCATCAAGGAAAACTAGATTTTATGTCGGCCCAGCAGTGAGTGTGACAGCGTCGTACCATCGACTAACTCAAGCTCTCCACCGACAGGAACACCATGAGCAATGCGACTTGCATCCACTTGGTGTTCTCGGCATAGCTCAGCAATATAGTGAGCAGTAGCCTCCCCTTCAACCGTTGGGTTAGTGGCAAGAATCACTTCACTCACATCACCACGGCGTAGACGGTAATCCAGTACATCTAAGCCAATATCACTTGGACCAATCCCATCGAGCGGAGAAAGGTGTCCCATTAGGACAAAGTAACGACCAGAAAACTGGCCTGTGGCTTCGACTGCAGCGATATCCGCAGGGCTTTCCACCACACACATTTGACCATTTACCTGACGTTTCGGATTGGTACAAATATGGCAGACGTCTTCCTCGGTAAAGGTGCGGCATTCATTGCAATGACCAATTTCTGTCATGGCATGGCTAAGCGATTCCGCTAGCTGTAAACCACCTTTTCGATCTCGCTGTAACAAATGAAAGGCCATACGTTGAGCCGACTTGGGGCCAACCCCAGGCAGACAACGTAAGGCCTCCATCAATTGCTCCAGCATATGACTGGTGCGCATTAACTAACCTTGTCGATTAGAATGGCATTTTCATGCCTGGTGGTAGTTGCATACCGCCAGTCACTTGAGCCATTTTTTCTTTTTGAGTTTCTTCAACACGACGAGCTGCATCGTTAAATGCCGCTGCGATTAGATCTTCAAGCATCTCTTTGTCGTCTTGCATCAAGCTTTCGTCAATATCAACACGGCGCACGCTGTGGCTACCGGTGATAGTGATCTTCACTAGGCCAGCACCTGATTCGCCAGTCACTTCCATGATTGCGATTTCTTCTTGAAGCTTTTGCATGCGATCTTGCATTTGCTGGGCTTGCTTCATCAGATTGCCCATACCGCCTTTACCAAACATAGTTATCTCTCTGATTATGTTTACTCATATCCCCTACTCGTAGGGGGTAAAGTATTAGCTTGTGGTTACATTATTAGATGGGGTCAAAAGTAGTAACTTCAACCCTAATCTCGCTCGACATACGTTTAATTCACTTCTCCAAATCATCACATCCAATGGAGGCAATTAAATCGGTCTTACACTGTCTTTATCTAGCACAGCAGCAAAACGCGCTTCAATAAATTGTACATGAGGATCGGTGTCTAAACTGTCAAATGCTTGTTGTAATTTGCCTTGATAGAGCGCTTCACGCAGTTCCAAAGGCGTTTGACCTTTGCTACCAATTTCAACACTCAAATGGCACTCCTCACCTAGCACGCTATTCAATGCAGCCAACAACTCTGCTTGTGCGCGGTCGGAGTTTAAATGTGCTTGTTCTGGACGCAATGTTAACGAGATCGTCGAATCATTCTTCTCATAATATGAGTTGAGCGCGAGCTGCTCAGTTAACTTTGCCGTTTCCAGCTTCGCGATAAGGGCTGACCAAGCATTTTGCTCGATCGACTCATCCGCCAACTTTTGCACCATTTCAGGTGTTTTTTCATGCTCTAACGCCTGCTTAATTTGCGTTGGCGTTAGCTCTTTTTTCTCTTGTTTTATCTGTTGAGGCGACGTCGGCTTCCACCGATAGGCTTCATCCTTTTGTTCCTCTACGGGAACCGAAGGTAAACCATTTTCGAGCGACGACACCTGCGCGGAACCTGCGTGTTTTTGAGCAACACGATCAAGTACCGATTCTTTCTTGGCTGCAGATGTCGCACTAGCCTTTTTTGGCTCACCGCCTGGATTGCTCGCGCTCGAACGCTGAGAGCGCAGTTGATGACGCAACCCCCCTAACGAAGGACGTGTTGCTGGCGCTTCTTGCGATGCTGGTGCTGATGTTGGCTCAGAAGGCACAGGCGCAGAGTTCGGCGCTTGATGTGCCATTGATGCTGGCGAGGCATCATAACCATCATAATAAGCTTCTGGCGGCGCTATATCGTACTCTGGCGCCATTGGCATCGCTTCTGGCATGCCACTAGCTGACATCGGTGGTGCATTGTACTGCGGAGCCGATTGCGGTTGCACTTGTGGTACAGCAGGAGCTGGCGTTTGCATTGGAGCAACTGGCACTTGGGACGGCATAGATGCAGCTGCTACTTGCGGCGCCGAGGCTGGCGCGGATTGCACTGAGCGAACCTCTGTCGAAATCATATTCGCGGCAGATTGCACAGGGCGGAAAGCCATCATACGCAACACAACCATTTCAAGCCCAATACGCTCAGAAGGTGAAAATGGCAGATCTTGGCGACCTTTCAATGCGATTTGATAGTAAAGCTGTACATCTTGTGGTGACAACGCACGCGCCAATAACTCAACTTTTTCCGCGTCAGGCTGTGCTTTATCAAGTGTAGACGGTAGTACTTGGTACAACGCGATACGGTGTAACTGGGCGGCAAGCTGATTAAGTAAACCGTCCCATTCAACCCCGTTCTGGGCCAAATTGCTGAGGCTATCCATCGCTTGTTGAGGCTGTTTTGAGCTGATCGCATCAAGCAAATGCAAGGCTTGATCAGTATCGAGCGTACCCAGCATGTGACGAACTAACTCCGACTTCACTTGACCATTACCAAGCGCAATCGCTTGATCTGTCAAACTCAGCGCATCACGCATACTGCCATCTGCAGCATGAGCAATCATACCGAGCGCGCGCGGTTCAAACTCCAACTTTTCTTGGCTAAGAACATGCTCTAGCTGCTGATGAATATCATCAACACTGATTGGTTTGAGATGAAATTGCAGACAGCGCGATAAAATCGTGACAGGCAGCTTTTGCGGATCGGTCGTCGCTAAGAGAAATTTCACATACTCTGGTGGCTCTTCCAGCGTTTTAAGTAACGCGTTAAAGCTATGACGAGAGAGCATGTGAACTTCATCGATGAGATAGACTTTAAATCGACCACGTGCCGGTTTGTATTGCACGTTATCGAGCAGTTCACGGGTATCTTCTACCTTGGTGCGCGACGCCGCATCGATTTCAAGCAGATCTACAAAACGACCTTCATCGATTTCTCGGCAAGTATCACACTCACCACAAGGGGTAGAGGTAATTCCCGTTTCACAGTTTAAACCTTTAGCAAACAAACGACCGATGGTGGTTTTACCCACACCGCGCGTACCGCTAAACAAGTAAGCATGGTGAAGACGATTTTGTGCTAAAGCATTTTCTAAAGCTGTTAATACGTGGGCTTGACCAACCACTTCGTTAAATTTAGTTGGTCGCCATTTTCGCGCTAAGGCAAGATAACTCATGTATCGTTCCGATTAGTGACCGTCAAACTCGCAGATGCTGTAAATATTCAGACCTAGTTTCTCTAGGCGCTTATCACCACCGATCTCTGGTAGGTTGATAACGAATGCTGCGTGCTCAACTTCACCGCCAAGTTGGCGAATTAGCTTAGTGGTTGCTTCAATAGTGCCGCCAGTCGCTAGTAGATCATCAACCACTAACACCTTGTCACCTTCATTGATAGCATCAACGTGAATTTCAAGCGTATCTGTACCGTACTCAAGCTCATAAGTTTGCGCGACAGTTTCACGTGGTAACTTACCCGGTTTACGTACTGGAACAAAACCCAAGCCTAGCTCTAACGCAAGCGGAGCACCAAACAAAAAGCCACGCGCCTCTGTACCCACCACTTTGGTGAAGCCCATGTCTTTGTATTTATCGACAAGAAGCTGAATGGTTGCTTGGTATGCTTGAGCATCTTCTAATAGGCTAGTTACATCGCGAAATAGAATGCCTGGTTTTGGGTAATCAGCGATGCTTTTGATGCTCGCTTTGATCAATGAGATAGTTTCAGTCGTCATAACTCTTTACTTAAAATTGGCTACGCCGTCGTAATCATTTTAGCTTACGGCGGGCGAAAACTGATTATTCCAGCCCTCTATCGAGAAAAAAACGTAGGGGTGAAAAAACAAACGCCCACCAAAAAATGTGGGCACACTTCTCGCCAATCTTAGTGATTTTCTTCTTTATCAGCAAGGTGCTCTATCACAGGTAAGCGAATAAACCAGCTAAGCAAAGCCAACAGCATGATTAGCAGCGCAATCTTTAGCCAATCATGCGGCACGATATAGATCGAAAAGCAAAAACTGGCGAACATCACCAATGCCCCGCGCCTTTTTACTTTTTGAGAAACCGCGCGATGTAGATGCCAATTGCTAATAATTGGACCGAAGGTGTCATGCTCGCTCAGCCATCGATGAAAACGTGGGCTGCTGCGCATAAAGCATGCACTTGAAAGGAGGATAAATGGTGTCGTAGGAAGAATAGGAAGGAAAATGCCTAAGATACCTAGGCACAGACTTAAGCCACCAATCAGGTTTAAGAAAAAACGACGAATAGCGATGGCTTTACTCCAAATTTAATTGAAAACCGCATAGCCATTAAATACGCGAATCCAAGTCAATGTTGCTGGAAGCGTCGGGATTAAAAGCACTGCGATAAATCCAAGAAAGTAATAAATATTATAAGGTTCTTTAAAATCTTTGTCTGCCATTGCTCACACTCTATTTTGTAAAAGAAAGCCTACCCCTAATCATCGCCACGCAAAATACTCGGTTACAATTTGGATATCAGCTCGTTTCATTGTTGTTAAAATAAATTATAGCGTAATGTGTTTGGCACAAACACCGACTAATCTTGTGGGTATTATTGATAGGCCAAAAACGACCAAAGCAGCACTAAGGCTGCTTTGGTCATGGGAGTGTTTTGAGATTTGACGTTATAATTTAGTCGTCACTTTTTTCTCGATAAATCTAACGAGAAGCTACTTGCACCTAAGCGACTCAAACTAATCGAACAACGCTCATCAATATAAAGCTCTGTAGTAGTGAAGTTTTTCACGCATTTATCGCCTAAACGCGCACCCGCTTCAATTTGCTGACTACGAGAACCACTGCGATAACTCGCTTCTAACCCAGCAGGTAATAGGCGAATCGTCCCTTCTGCGACATCGGCGACACCAAACATCGCTCGGATGGGCATGGCACAATCCGTACACTTAATCCCTTTTTCCAATAAATCAGCCAGATCCTTCAAATCTGCATTAAAGGATTTTAAGTTACGTAGATAATCGTGGAACAGCGCTCGTACCAATAACGTGCTCGCAGCGCCATGGCCATATTCACTATCCGAATCAACCAGATAGAAAATAAATTGACCATTCATTAGCCAAGCATAATCGAACACTAATGGCATAATATCCGCTGACTGAAGCAGCCTATAACTGCATTTCCAATCACCTTGTGAGGTGTCTTTTTCCGGTAATAACGCATGCAACAAATCTTTCGCCGCGCTCGGATTATCTTCTAGGTGACCTAAATGCCAATGAAGCTCTTGTTCTTCGGGCATGTCACCGCTATCAACGCGAAACCATTGGCTAGAGAAGTCACGAGAATCACCGACATGACAATCTGAGTCTTCCAATGTATTTTCAATCGCATCAATTAAATTGCTGGGGTCGCTGATTGGTTTGGCGAGAAAATCCTTAATACCAAAGCGCAGCGCTTTCGCTACATCTGACATCTCTTCTGTCGCAGAAACAACGATCATCGGCAAAGAGGGATATTCTAAGCTCACCTCTTCAACAAACTCGATTCCATTGAGTACCGGCATCGCCAGATCACATAAAATCAAATCGGGTTCAAACGAACGAAGTTGTCGCAATCCTTCTAATCCATTCTCCGCTTCCAACACTTGATAGCCTTGGGCGCACAGAATCGACGTCGTAATACGGCGAAAAATAGGGTCGTCATCAACCAACAATACGCGTTTTTTTTGCGCTCCGGCGTGGTCTGACGGCAAGACCTGAGCCTCTGATATCTTATGCATGGAAATGCCTCACACAACTTCTTAAATTTAATAATTATGACTTATTGTTATATTTATAAGTAGAATGATCGAACTTCTTAAAAATAGTCGTGAACCTATATTTATACAAATATGCTGATCTCTCACTTTATTGCATACAAGATGTATGAAATGATAAAGATCGCATTACTTGTTGATGTGTCTCAATCTTTATGCGAGATGTTCAATATAAATTAACCCAATTCGTAAAAAAATGTGTCCAGATGATGAAATTAGACGATCTAAACCTGTTTCGACTGGTAGTCGAAAATGGGAGCTATACTGCAACATCACGAAAAACCATGATTCCGGTTGCAACCATTACGCGACGCATCCAAGCACTAGAAGATGCTTTGAACCTAAGGTTGCTTAATCGCCATGCGCGTAAGCTATCACTAACAGAAGCTGGTGAACGCTTCTACGGTGAATGTTCACCTTTATTACAGCGTTTGTCTTTCGTCACCGAAGAGATTTCCGACGACTGTCGCGGTGCGGCAGGAAAAATTCGAATTTCATCTCCATCAAATCTGACTAAACGCATGATGATGCCGATGTTCAATGCCTTCATGCAGCAATACCCAGATATCAGCATTGAGTTGAACACCAGCAATCATGCCGATCAACTCGACCCAACCGAATGGGATGTTATTTTCCGTGTCGGCCCGCAGCGTGATTCAAGCCTAATCGCACGAAAAATCAGTGCAGTAAAAGATATCCTAGTTGCAAGCCCTGAATATTTACGCGCTCATCACGCCCCTGTTCATGCTGAAGAACTGCATAATCACTCGCTGTTAAAAGGCGACCCACTGAAGAAATGGCAGCTTATCAACGAAAGTGGCGAGACTGTTATCAACAATGACAATGGTCGCTTCCAAGCCAATGCGCTCAATGTTGTGCGCAGTGCTTGTTCAGATGGCCTTGGCATTACGCTGATGCCTGATGTGATGATCCGTGAATTTATTGAAGATGGTAGCTTGGTACAAGTGCTGCAAGATTGGAGCGCTAACCCACGTGATATCTATATGCTTTATAACCACAAAGATCATTTACCAGAGAAAGTGCGTCTATTTATCGATTTTGTGATTGCTTACAACATCCACTAATACTTCCACGTTCGACGCAAACCAAAGAGCTTGGCCATGCCAAGCTCTTTTCTATTTGATCCAACCTCAATATCGACAAAACCGTTCGACTAGAGAAACTCAACAAATTTTGCCAAATCACGCTCTGGTACTTTCATTGGCGTGCAACCCGGTGTGCCAAGGTAGAGAAAACCAACGATCTGATCGTCTCCGCTCACACCAAACGCATCGCGTACCACATCATGGAACATCCACTTACCTGAACGCCAAAAACCTTGAAACCCTTGAGCGACCGCAGCCATTTGCATCGCCTGCGCAGCGCACCCTGCCGACAAATGCTGTTCAAATGCAGGCACTTTTTCATGCTCTGTCACTTTGGCGATGACCGTAATCACCATTGGCGCACGAAACGGCGCTTGGCTGACTTTATCCATCACCGCTTGATCGCTGTTTTCTGCCGTTGCAGCACTAACTAATATATCCGCGAGCTTTTGCAGCCCTTCTCCTTGAGCGATGACAAAACGCCAAGGTGTTAAACCGCCATGATCTGGCGCGCGCAAACCAGCACGAATAATATTCTCTAATGCTTTACCTTCTGGTGCCGGCGCTGACAATCGGGCAATCGAGCGGCGGTTAAGCAACAAATCTAGAGCATCCATAGTATCCCTTTATGTGACGGTATTTTCTGTAATCATAACGGTGTTCATACAAAATCTGCAATTTCTTGTGTCACGAATAACCATAAAAAAAGCGAGCTTCACGCTCGCTTTTAACTTGATGATGCGCAGATATCGCTCTACTAAATTCTAATCATAAAATGGGGCATTTAAGCTGGCTCTCGTCAGCAGACCATCGCATGGGGCAAAACGTTCACCATATTTCGCCGCATGCTCATTCATGATCTCCACCAGCTTAACGATACCAATCTGATCCATATAGCGGAACGGGCCACCTAAGAATGGTGGGAAGCCAATACCAAAGATTGCGCCGATATCACCATCCCTTGGTGAGCGGATAATCCCTTCATCCAAACAGCGAACCGCCTCATTAAGCATCGGTAGCAAACAGCGCATCGCCATCTCTTGGCTAGCCATTTTTGACTCAGGGGTAAGATTAAGTAGCTTATAGACACTTTTATCTACCTGCTTATCTTTCCCTTTGTAGGTGTAAAAGCCTTTGCCGCTTTTACGCCCTTTACGGCCATCATTGAGTAAGGTGTCAAACACTGCAGGGCCTTGGAAGCGAGGACCGAGCTCATTGACTAATATCGGCATGATCTTAGCACCAATATCCACCCCTACCTCATCCAATAACGTGATAGGCCCAACTGGGAAACCGGCATCAAGTAGCGCGCCATCAAGTTGTTCAATCGGCTCGCCGGTGAGTAAAATATGCGCCGCTTCATTCATGTAAGGTGCTAATATGCGGTTTACATAAAACCCAGCGCAGTCTTTCACTACAATTGGGGTTTTCCCTTGTTTGCGTGCCAACTCAACTACAGTGGAGATGGTTTGATCTGAGGTCGTTTGATGCGGAATGACTTCCACCAATGGCATTTTTTCCACCGGGCTAAAGTAATGCAAGCCAATCACGTTTTCAGGACGTGCAGCTTGTTCGGCAATCTGATGAATCGGCAGTGAAGACGTATTGGTCGCAAAGATCGTATCTGGCTTGGCGTTTTGCTCGATATCCGCCACCATCTGTTGCTTAAGGGCTAAATCTTCAAACACGGCTTCTATCACGACATCGGTATGATTAAAACTGATGAAATCGATACCTCCAGAGAGCTGCTGCATTTTGCTTTGCAATTGTGCCTTGCTCAAGATTCGGCGTTTAAGCTGCTTTTCAAACAACTTAAAGTTGTAATTAAGCGCATTCAATACTCCATCATTACTGACATCTTTGATACGGACCAGCACCTTAGCTTTCGCTACCGTGACATGACTGATCCCCGCGCCCATAAGACCACCACCTAGCACAGCAACCCGCTTAACAGAGGATGGCTCTGCGTCGCTACCATGTTCTTTTTTCATCTCTGTGGTAGCAAAAAAGATCGAACGCAGTGCTTTGGATTCATTGCTCATCACCAACTCACCAAAGCGCTCAGCTTCATACGCTAGCCCTTTAGTGAAACCATGTTCTAAGCCATAGCGAATCACCTCTAAAATGGCCTCGGTGGCTGGATAGTTGCCACGGGTTTTTTGTTGGGTTTTCTTCGCTGCTTGTTCAAAAATCACTTTGCGACCAAAGCCCGTTTGCGCCATTAATTTCTCTTTGGTGCTCACCTTATGCTTGGCTTTGTCTTTGCTTTCAACAAACTGTTTTGCCACTTCTAATAAGATCGTCGGCGCAACGCAGGCATCAACGACCCCAAGCTTTTTCGCTTTCTTTGCTCGTAATTGTTTACCCGTTAGAATCAAATCCAACGACGGTAATAATCCAATCAAGCGTGGCAAGCGTTGAGTACCGCCCGACCCCGGCAATAGACCTAATTGCACTTCAGGCAAACCAAGACGCGTTTTATCATCATCGCTACACACTCGGTAATCACACGCCAGAGCCAGCTCTAAACCCCCACCGAGACATGGGCCGTGGATCGCCGCAACAACGGGAAAGCTCAGCTTAGAGAGTTTTTCAAACATCTCTTGCCCTTTCGTTGCGAGCGCCTGCGCTTCTTGAGCGCTCTGACAAGCATCCAGCATACGAACATCGGCACCCGCGACAAAATTGTCCGGCTTACCCGAGTGAATGATTAACCCTTTTAGGGCGCTTTTATGCTGTTCAAGTTCAGCGAACACCGACTCCATTTCATCGGCAAAAGCCGCTTGAAGCGTGTTCATTTTTTCATTCGGCACATCGATACACAGCCATGCAATGTTCTGCTCATCGATGGTGAGATTAAAGGCTTTAAGATCCGTCATTATTCAACCTCCAGAATCATCGCTGCACCCAGACCACCCGCAGCACAAGCAGTGTTTAATGCCAAGCCACCGCCACGTCGTTTCAGCTCGCGCAGAGTTTGCGTCATCATACGAGCCCCCGTAGCGGCAAATGGGTGACCGTAAGCAATCGAACCGCCCAACACGTTAAATTTATCCATATCAATTTCGCCAATCGCTTTGCTGCGCCCCAACTTATCTTGAGCAAACTTATCGCTAGCGAACATTTTGACGTTAGACAGAGCCTGAGCGGCAAAGGCTTCATGCATGTCAATTAAGGTTAAATCGTTAAGGGTTATACCTGCCCGATCGAGCGCCATTGGCGTGGCGTACGATGGCCCCATCAACATATCTTGTTCAACACCGATAGCTGAGAACGCATACGAGCGAATGTAGCCTAAAATCTCTAAGCCCAACTCTTTCGCTTTGCCTTCACGCATCAACATCACAGCCGCAGCGCCATCAGTTAATGGCGTACTGTTGGCGGCGGTCACACTGCCATACTGACGGTCAAACGCTGGGCGCAATTTGGCGTAGCTCTCCAAGGTGGAGTCATGGCGAATATTGTTGTCTTCAGCCAACCACTTTTTATAAGGAGCAGGAAAAGCCGTCATCACTTCGCCCGCAATCTTACCCTCCTGCCATGCTAACGAAGCGAGCGTATGCGAACGGTGCGCCAGTGCATCTTGTTCTGCACGGCTAATACCATGACTTTTCGCCATTTGCTCGGCAGTTTGCCCCATTGACAAACCTGTCGAGTATTCAGCGACCGCAGGTGGGACTGGCATCAGATCTTTTAGCGAGAAGGATTTTAGAATATGGAGTTTTTGCGCCATCGTTTTGGTTTTACTCAGCGCAAGCAGGTTGGCTGCCATTTTTTTCGACACCCCAATTGGCAAGACAGAAGACGAATCCGCCCCACCGGCAATACCCACATCAATGGTGCCTGCCATAATACTCTCGGCCACATTCACTGCTGCTTGAAAGCTGGTTGCACAAGCACGTGTGACACTATAAGCGTCGGTATGAATGTTCATTCCTGTGCCGAGCACAATCTCTCGGGCGATATTTGGCGCTTCAGGCATCTGTACCACCTGACCAAACACCACTTGCTCAATCAGTTTGGCATCAATATCGCTACGAGCGAGCATTTCACTCACCACCATCTTGCCTAAATCAATGGCAGGGACTTGGCTAAACTCGGTGCTTTGACGCGCGAACGGCGTTCGTAGCCCGGCAACTATCGCGACTCGCTCGCCACTGCGAGTGGTTACTTCCTGCTTACCCATTGTTTCTCCTTACAATAAGTGCCAACCAAAACAAGCTTGTTATCTATGACTTATTTTAGTTCATTTAGAGGTCTGACCAGAATTATTGTAATGGGTTTGTTAAATCAATCAAACACCTGTTTAAATAAACGTGATTTACGAAGCGAGAGAATTGCTAACTAAATGAAAAATAAGAGTTGTCGCCAAGTAAAATTTGGCTATATTTAGGGCGATAGGTTTGTGAGGTCGCCAAATTTAGGCAAAAAAAAACCACACAATACTGTGTGGTTGGAATGTATAAAGCAATTAACTCACGCCAATTGAAATAATCAGTTTCCTGATTAGGAGAAAGTAAAGTCAGCCTTCAAAAGGAAGTGTCATCTTGCTCAACTCGTTAGTGAAACACTAACTAGATGACAAGATGTACTATAACCGCTGGATTGTTATGGTTTTTGAATTAGATCAATTTTTGATGCGATTTTTGACCATATCGTCAGCTAATTGACATTAACTCGCGCAAAATGGCTTGTTTTTCTCAATCCTCTCTTTTGAAGTCATCTCGACCTAATCCCAAACCCCTTGTTGGAGGCTTTTGTGGCAATTTTAGAAATTTTTGGGAAGAAAAAGACAAAAAGTCCGGTCGACTCTGATATGGACAGACAAAGAAAATACGAAGCGCTGGTACGCGCCTATCACCGTGACTTGTATCGTTACGCCTATTGGTTGTGTAAAGATCCAACCATTGCCGAAGATTTGGTACAGGAAACCTGCCTGCGGGCATGGAAGTCACTCGATAGCTTACAAGATGAAAAGGCAGCTAAATCTTGGCTGATCACTATCTTGCGCCGCGAAAATGCCCGCCGCTTCGAACGTAAACAATTTGATTTGGTTGATATTGACGATCACAGTAATGACGCCAAAGTAAGTGACGATGCGCACCATCAAACAGAATGGATCCACGCGCAAATCATGAAGCTTGAAGTTGATTACCGCGAGCCACTGTTTTTACAAGTGGTTGGAGGTTTTAGTGGCGATGAAATTGGTCAAATCTTAGAGCTAAATAAAAATACCGTGATGACTCGCCTCTTTAGAGCACGTAATCAACTCAAAGAGATGATGGAGTCAGCAGAGAATCATAAAGGAGCGCACAATGGATGAGTTAGAATTCCGCCGTCGAATCATGTCCGATCCTAAACATAGGAGCAGTGACATCGTCGATGCGATGCGAGCCAACGAAAGCCATAGCAAATTTGTTGATGACATCAATGAACTTGACGCAAAAATCGCAAAAGCGATGAATGTCGATGTGCCTGATGATCTTGCTGATCGCATTCTCTTTCATCAAAGCTCACAACAGCCGACTAACGTCATCAGACCTAACTTTATTAAGCGTAGCATGGCAATGGCCGCTTCAGTTGCCTTCGCCTTTGGTTTACTGGTTGGGCAAATTAACTGGGGAAATGTACTGGTCACGCCCGCACAAGCCAGTTTAGCCGACACGGCGATTGAACATGTGATTGCCGAGAAGCCGTTTGTTGATCATTTAGATGAACAGGTCAGTTCGGCGCAAATCAATGCCAAGATGCAGCCATTTGATCAACAATTAGAGAAGTCGTTCCCTTATCATGTCTATTACCTTAACCATTGTGGTTTTGGTAATGCCAATGCTCTGCACATGGTGTTTGCCGGTAAACATGGCAAGGTCACGCTCTTTATTACCAACATATCCAGCACCAGCGTGCAAGACTTCACTCAACAAGGGATGTCGGGGGTCGTTGAGCCGGTTGGTGACAGCAGTTTGATTGTGGTGGGCGAAAAAGGCGAAGATGTCACCGCTATTGCCAAAAGCATCATGAACATCATCAAACCTATGGCAATTTAAGCCAACTTTGCGACATTAAAGCCTGAATTTCTCATTCAGGCTTTTTTTATGCCCGAATGTGCATGGTGTTTAGTAAAACTGCCACATAAAAATAGAGTACAAACTCTAAAATGACGATTTTCACAGCATTTTCTCGCCTGTTACCCATCATTTCCATAATTTTATCATCATATTAGCCAATGGTCGGATTTCTATATTCTATACTTCAGACTAATATCAGCCCCAACTGAGCATTTGCTCAAAAAACAGCGCCCGTATAAGAGGCGACTAAAAAGGAAAAGCACCATGAACAACTCGCGTCTGTTTAAAAAGACACTGTTAGCAGTGACAATCGCAACAACCTCAATCGCCTCTCAGCAAGCTATGGCTGCTGGTTTCCAACTTAACGCACAATCAGCAACCGGTATCGGCCGTGCATTTGCTGGTGACGCTGTTATTGCCGATAACGCATCTGTAATGGCACGTAACCCAGCAGCAATGGCTCTATTTGACAAAATGGAACTGTCGTTAGGTTTTGAAAGCATTACTTCAATGATTGAAGTGAAAGATGCTAAGTACACAAACAATTTACCAGTCCTTGGTGGCGGCGCTCCAACTAACGTTGATGTAGCTGATACAGATGATGTCGGTTCTACATCTATTGCGCCTAATATCCACCTAATCGTGCCAGTGAACGACCAATTTGCTTGGGGTGTCAACGCTTACACAAACTTCGGTACTAAAACTGAATTTGAAGACGATTATGTAGCCAGCGAATACGGTGGTCTAACCGATGTGAAAAGCTTTAACTTTGGTCTAGCGGGTTCATACCGCCTGAATCAGCAATGGAGTTTTGGTGCCGGTTTAGATCTTATCTATGCTCAAGGCACGATGAAGCGTGGTAACCCAGGAGTGTTCGGCGCTGCTGAAAATGCCCTGAATATAGATAAAGCTGATGGTTTGGCTGTCGGATTTAACCTTGGTACCGTGTTTGAGCTGGACGAGAACAATCGCTTTGGCTTTGCTTACCATTACAGCCCTGAATTTGAAGCCAAAGATGATCACGGTCAAAAAATCACCCTACCTCTGCCCGATATTGCCGAGTTCTCTGGTTACCACAAAATTGAAGACACCAAGTTCGCAGTGCATTACTCAATCCAATACATTGGTTGGGGAGCATTTGATCAGATCAAATTCCGTGATTTAGACGCTCAAGCATCTCCTATTGGTGGCGCCTCAGGTTCATACGATAAAGATTATAAATGGCAAGATGGTTGGCACTACGCGATCGGTGGTACCTACTACCTAAACAATGATTGGACATTGCGTACTGGTTACATGTATGACACCAGCGCTCAGGATTCACTGACTTCAGTATCTGTACCGGATTCCGATCGCCAGTGGTTCTCTGCGGGCTTCACTTACCACATAGATACTGCCTCCAACATCGACTTTGGTTTTACTTACCTGATGGGCGATGATGTATCTGTGAGCGAGTCAACTCCGGCTCCAGCAGGACTGCCGTTCGACAACGTATCTACATTAACCGCAACCACTCGCGCGGATGCTATTCTTGTGGGTCTACAGTACAGCCGCAGCTTCTAAGCACTGACGCTATCCTCACTATTTGAAGGGCTGGTTATCCAGCCCTTTTTGTTGCCTGCCGTTTTGCCTATCTTAGATCAATAAATCCTTTCAACATTTTCAGCGTACAATAATGCGAGTTTTTTAAGCGCACACTTGTGCATCAAAACACAAATTTAACAACACAGTCGTGCGCTGAAAAAAGAAGTGGTCTAACCACTTTTCTGGTTTTTTATGCTTTAAATTTGGCTTTTATTTATTTTTTATCCTGAATTTACCGTTTACAGTGTTTTCTATTTTTAAAGCAAAAGCTCTAAAACTACCATCTTGCGACGAATCAACAACATATTCAGCGAACATAACAATGAAAACAAATAAGTCTCTTCTATCACTTGCGGTAGCATGTGGTCTAATGTCAGTGGCAACCACCGCAAACGCCGCAGGTTTCCAGCTAGCAGAATATTCAGCAACAGGTCTTGGCCGTGCATACGCAGGTGAAGCAGCAATGGCTGACAATGCAAGCTCACAATGGCGTAACCCTGCGTTGCTAATGCAACTAGAAGGCACTCAAGTTTCTGTTGGCGCAATCTATGTTGATCCAAATATTGATATCGAAGGTACTTCAACTCATCGTGGCAAGCCATATTCAGCCAGCTCTGATGACTTTGCTCATGATGCGGTGATTCCAAATTTCTATCTGTCACATAAGTACAACGACAAGTTTGCACTTGGCTTTGCGCTAGGCACCAACTACGGCATGGAAACTGACTTAGGTAAAGACTTTGCTGCAGCGAACCATGGCAACCAAGCCAGTGTTATTACCAAGGAAGCCAATCTAAATGCGGCCTACCAACTAACTCCAGCAGTCAGCATCGGTGGTGGTGTGCGCT
The DNA here is from genome assembly GCF_040869025.1 of Vibrio scophthalmi. Taxonomy (NCBI): domain Bacteria; kingdom Pseudomonadati; phylum Pseudomonadota; class Gammaproteobacteria; order Vibrionales; family Vibrionaceae; genus Vibrio; species Vibrio scophthalmi. The sequence goes on from NZ_CP134271.1 coordinate 433,299, forward strand.
ATATCATCGCTGAAGGTAGCTTTGGTGCTGTAGTTTCTGAGCACGGTGAACTAATTATTCCAGGTCTTATCAACGCACAACCTGGTGATAACTTGAAGTATATGGAAGGCGATGACAAAGCATGGGGTTGGCAACTTGGCTCACTTTGGCAGATTAATGATGCAAACCAGATTGGTTTTACTTATAAGTCTGAAGTAAATCTGACTCTAACTGGTCATGCAGAAGGCTTAGGTTTTGATAAAGTTGCAGGAGCCGCAAAACAAGCCAGATATTCAGGCTCCATGGATCTTGCCTTACCTGCGACGGCTGAAATTGCCACTTACCACCAAGTATCAGAAAAAGTAGCAATTCATACCAGCATCAACTGGACCGATTGGAGTAGCTTCAAAACCCTAGAAGCGAACATTCCTGAATTTGGTGCCGAAAGCTCTCAGCTAATCAAACACGAAAACTGGGAAGACAACTACCGCTTTGCGATTGGTTCAACTTACCAATACAACAATAAGCTGCAACTTCGCACTGGTGTGGCGTACGATACATCAGCGGTAAGTGAAGAGCACCGCACAGCGACCATTCCAGAGACTGACCGTCTATGGCTAAGCATTGGTGCCGGTTACCAATGGTCTGAGCAACTGTCTCTTGATGCGGGTTTCACTTACATCATGGCTAAAGACGCTAAGATGCATGAAACAGATCCTGGCCTAGGTGCTGACGCATTTGGAGGTAGTTTTGAAGGCGAAGTAACTGGCAGCATCTGGCTAATCGGTGTGCAAGCGAACTACAAATTCTAATTTTCCGTAAACGCTTTAGATAGATAAAAAAAAGGCTTGGGATTCCCAAGCCTTTTTTGTTGCTGTTCAATTGAGTCACAAAGACAAAGCAAACTACAGATCGTCGAGATACTCGTCGAGGTAGGCCTCTTCGTCATGATCAACCTCTTGCTGCTGAGTTTCGATTTCTGCTTTGAAGTCTTGGTACTGAATATACACTTCACGCGTTAAGGCATATGGATCTGGTGAGTTTTCTAACATTGATTCTTGCGAAACAACCGCCGCACGACTTTCCATTCCTTCAAATGCCCATTTACCCAGCCCTGCCCAGAAATTAAGCAGCGACAAAGGCAAGTAGGCACTATCGGCAAAGTTAGCGGTTTCCCGCACGGTCCACGGGCCATAACCCGGCACCATCACGTAAGGGCCATTTCCCACCCCCCAATGACCAATCGCATCACTTAAAGCTTTCTCTTTATGGTTAGTGATACCGGCATCAGAGGCGATATCAATTAAGCCCAACAAACCAAAAGTGCTGTTTATCCAAAACCGGTTAAAGTGGTCGAGTGCTTTGCCGCCATTACCCATCAGCAAGTTGTTCACTACACTAGATGGCTCATCAAGGTTACTAAGAAAATTGGAAATACCTAGACGTACAGGACGAGGCGTGTAATTAACGTAAGTCAGTGAAACTGGGCGCACTATATAGGGGTCTAGATAATCGTAGTTCAATGCCCACATACTGCGGTTGAATCCTTCGATCGGGTCGCTCACATTAGACGCTGCTGCTTCTTGCTCTTCAGGGGCAGTCGCACACCCTGCTAGCAAAGCAACAGAAAGCAACGATGTCCATACCTTAGGCTTAAGGCTCTTCATTGATATTTTTTCCATAAAAAAGGCCGGTAAGTTACCGGCCTAAGTTTACGCATTAATCGCTATTATTGGTACTGTCGATCCACAATAACTGCTACCGATTCGCCCATTTTAGCCGACTGGCTCTCACCAAACCAATCGCCTTGAGAGGTGGCGACGTTGCCATCTTCATCAATTCGTACGCGAACCATGTAATCTTCGAGTTCAGACAGCTTACGCCCTTGCATCATGCTGTTACTATCATCGAGCACCACTGTGCGTGGGAATGAGCCAAGAGGATAACGGGCTGCTGCCACCGGCATTGGCGCACCATCAGCGGTGTGTACCGATACAATCAGTGACGCATCAGGGTTCGCTTTTACAGTCTCGGCCAAAGAAATCGCCACTGACACACTCGCTCCCGCAACGGCTTTATCACCCATCTGCTTTTTGGCATTGTCAATACTGCGATCCAGCATTTGGTAACGCTCATCTTGTGGGCCAATCATTTGCTGCATGATGCTCCAGTAACGAACCGCCGCGGCAAAGTCCTTACGCTCGTAAGCATCAAAGGCGAGCAATGAGAACACACGGACATCCATGTAATTCTTCTGCACCAATTTCCCTAAGATTGAACGCGCTTTATCTTGATCAACGTCGTCTTGCGACAGCATCAGTGCTTGAGCATAACCTAACATGACATCAGGGTTATCTGATTCAAGCTTATACGCTTTGTTCATTGCACCAATGGCAGTATCAACATCACGATTCGCCAGACCAATACGACCAAGCAGTAACCAACCGGTCGCATCTTTGGGTTGGTTGTGTAAACGGGTACGTAATGCGAGGGTTAAATCGCGCATTTCATCTTCGCTTAACGCAGCTCCTTCCGGTGACATCAGCTTTTTCGATAGCGCTGGCAAGTTATCGTTCACTTGTTGCCATTCCATCACATCATCAGCGGCGCCAAACTTAAAGTACAGGCCGTAAGACATAATCACTGTCAGCAACATCGATGGCACAATCACCAACCATGGGTTAATGCTACTTTCGACCTTAGTTTGCGCTTCGGTTGGAATATCATCCAGCAGCGACTGTTTAAGATCCGCGATCAGCTCTTGCTGATCGTCCATCAAACCTTCTTCCGCTTCAACTTCCAGTTCAGTCAGACGGTCTTTATACAGCGCTTTATTGAGTTCATCACGCAGCGCTTCGTCGGTATTCTCTTTGCGATTGATAAATGGCAACGCAATCAAAACACCACTCAACGCAACAAGAATGATTGATGCAATCCAAAATAATGTCATTACTGCTTGTCTCCATCATTCTCTTCATCGAGCAGAGCTTTTAATCGTTGCTCTTTGTTCTCATCCCATTTGTCATCAGCAACCTGAGGTTGCTTTGACTTGCGACTGCGTAGCACGATCACAGCAAAGCCAATCACCACTACCGACAGTGGACCTAACCACAAAATCGACGTCGCTAAGGTAAACGGTGGATTGTAGGTAACGAAGTTACCGTAACGAGCGATCATGTAATCGACGATCTCACCTTTTGACTTACCGTCTTTGGTCATTTCATACACTTTATGACGCAAGTCTTGCGCAAGTTCAGCATTAGAATCCGCAATGGTATTATTCTGACATTTAGGACAACGCAGCGTATTACCAAGGTCTTTGAACTGCTGTTCCTGCTCCAAGGTATCAAATTCGTACACTTCAATCGTCGCATGCGCGACCATTGAAAATGTCAGGGCGACAAATAACGCGATACACCATTTTTTCATTATTTTGCCTCCTCAACCAATTGTTGATACATCGGCTGCAAAGTCTCTTTCCAGTTGCGAGCATTCACATCACCGACATGGCGGTAGCGAATCACGCCGTTGGCATCAATCAGGAAAGTTTCAGGTGCGCCATACACGCCCAGATCAAGCCCCAACATACCATTGCCATCAAATAGACTGATCAAGTATGGGTTGCCCAAATCATTTAACCAGGTCACTGCTTTATCACGCTGATCTTTGTAGTTCAGACCAATAATCTTTACACCGTCACCCGCTAACTCGTTGAGGTAGTGGTGCTCGGCGTAACATGTTGGGCACCACGTTGCCCATACGTTCAATAGTAAAGGCTCACCTTTAAAGATGCTTTGGTCGTATAGCTTACCCGGCTCAGCCAAGTCTTCTAGGCGGAACTCAGGGACGTGTTTACCAACTAAAACCGATTCGAGTTTGGTTGGGTCATCCCCTTCTGAGTTACGCACTAACTGAGTGGTAAATACGGCCACTAGTGCTAAAAAAGCAAACAGTGGAATAAATAACAGTTTCTTGTTCATTTTATGCCTCCTGCTTTTTTGCTGGCTTGCGGAAACGGTAGCGTCGATCACTGATTGCGACACAACCACCAAGCGCCATAAACACTGAGCCTGCCCAAATCCAGTTTACAAATGGTTTATAGTACAAACGCACTGCCCATGATTTACCGTCATCCAAGCGGTCGCCTAAAGCCACATAAAGATCACGACTTACGCTGCGATCAATCGCCGCTTCTGTCATCATCGAACGTGCGGTTTTATAGAAACGTTTTTCCGCATGTAGCGTATTGATGTATTTACCATCTTGCGTCACTTCGAAGTCTGCAATATAGCCATCGTAGTTCGGGCCGTCATGATCACGCACACCAGAGAAATGGAAGTTGTAGCCTTTCAGCTGGAAATTATCTCCCGGCGATAGACGGACATCACGTTCAATACTGTGGGTCTGTACCATTGCGATACCAATAATGGTGACCGCAAGACCAATGTGACCCAACATCATCGCCCAATGGCTGCGTTGTAATTTGCGCACACCAACAACAAAGCTATGGCGGTGCGTTGCACGCTGGTGCAATTCAAAACCGTGCAGCAATACAATCCACATCGCCATCAACCAACCAAGGTAGGTCATGAAGACGAAGTAATCAGAGAACATCCAGTTGAACAGTGCAGCTAAGAGTACAGCACCGATACCGCTGATGATCATCGGTTTTGCTAGTGAGCTAAGATCGTCACGTTTCCAGCGGATCAGCGGACCGATACCCAATACAAACGAGAATGGGATCATTAGCCATGCAAACAACATATCAAAGAATGGTGCGCCGATAGAGACGGAACCAAGACCGAGCTGTTTATGCACCAACGGTAGAAGTGTACCGACTAACACCACCATCAAAGCAGCCATTAGTAGTACGTTGTTAGCTAACAGTGCGTTTTCACGTGAAGCCAGCTCAAAGTTACCACGAACACGAACCGCCGCGCCTTTAACAGCGAACAGTAGCAACGAACCACCAATCACAAACACCAAGAAGCCGAGAATGAACATACCACGTGATGGATCAGAGGCGAATGCATGTACTGATACAAGAATGCCCGAACGTACTAGGAAGGTGCCTAGCAAACTCAATGAGAACGCTGAAATCGCCAACAGTACCGTCCACGCTTTAAAGGTGCCGCGTTTTTCCGTTACCGCTAAAGAGTGCATCAATGCCGTACCCGCAAGCCATGGCATAAATGATGCGTTTTCTACTGGATCCCAGAACCACCAACCGCCCCAGCCAAGTTCGTAGTATGCCCACCATGAACCTAGTGAGATGCCCAATGTTAGGAATAGCCATGCTGCAGTCGTCCAAGGACGAGACCAACGTGCCCATGCCGTATCTAGGCGACCAGTCATTAGTGACGCAATTGCAAAAGAGAAAGCAACTGAGAAACCTACATAACCCATGTACAGCATCGGCGGGTGAATAATCAAACCCGGATCTTGCAACAATGGGTTAAGGTCGCGACCATCAACAGGGAAGAATGGCAGTGTGCGTAAGAACGGGTTCGAAGTTAGAATGATGAACAGTAAGAAGCCAACGCTAATCATCCCCATCACAGCCAGAACACGAGCCACTGACTCTTGCGGCATGCCACGGCTAAAAGTCGCTACCGCCACAGTCCAACCCGCTTGGATCAATACCCAGAGCAATAGTGAACCTTCGTGTGCGCCCCAAACCGCCGTTAAACGATAGTACCAAGGCAGCAAGGTATTTGAGTTACTCGCGACATACGTCAGTGTGAAATCATTGCTATAAAAAGCCCACAGTAAAATCGCAAATGAGAGCGACAATAGCAAGAACATTGCCCATGACAATGGACGAGCAGAGTTCATTAATAAGGTGTTATTACGCGATGCACCGACCAATGGCAGAATGCTTAGCAGCACTGCCATGGCAAGCGACAAAATCAGCGCAAAATGACCAATTTCAGCAATCATTGACCGCTTCCTTGTTTTTGTGATTCTGTGTATTTAAGCGGTTGGTGGGTTTTTTCCATCGCTTCAGCAATTTCTGGCGGCATGTATTCTTCATCATGCTTCGCCAACACTTCATGCGCTTCAATTGTCGTCGCATCGACTAACACGCCTTGCGCCACGATGCCCTGACCTTCGCGAAATAGATCCGGCAAGATACCGTCATACACAACCGTAACCATTGGACCAACATCATGCAAATCGAACGACACTCGTAATGAGTCCGGATCGCGTTTCACCGAACCAACAGCAACCATGCCGCCAATGCGTAAGCGCTGGCCAACAGTGGGTTTGCTACCGTCTGGTTTACCTTGTACCAATTCGGTTGGGGTATAAAACAGATCCATATTCTGGTTTAAAGCATAAAGCATTAGGCCCACGGTTGAACCAATGCCAAGAACGATGGCTAGAACAATAGCGAGCCGCTTTTTACGTCTTGGGTTCATAGAGTGTTCTCCAAATTCTTAGCTGCATCAATACGAGCCTGACGCTCGACTTTTGCCTGAACTTCATTAAGTAGGTTTGTGTGTCGACGAGCACTGCTGATCAGCAGAATAATCATCGACGCGAATGTGATACCAAACGCGCTCCATACGTAACCGGCATAGCCACCCATGGCAAGAAAATCACTAAAAGAGTCAAAATGCATGATTAGTTTCCTTGCTTGTCTGCGTGAGAAGATAAACGTGAGGACAATGCAACAACCCAAGGACGATGGCTCTCTTTACTGATGATCTCATTACGTAAACGGATCATAGTGACGGTGCCAAAGAAGAAAGCAAAGCCGGCAATATTGAGCAACAGTGGCCAAAGCATGTCGTTAGAAATCGATGGTTTGTCAAACTTGGTGATTGTTGCGCCTTGGTGCAGCGTATTCCACCACTCAACCGAGAAGTGAATGATGGGTAAATTGATTACCCCCACAATCGCCAAAATACCTGCGGCTTTCGCTGCAGTTTTTTGGTCATCAAACGCGTGGTAAAGTGCAATTACACCTAAATAGAGGAAAAGCAGAATCAATTCTGAAGTTAAGCGAGCATCCCATACCCACCATGCGCCCCACATTGGCTTACCCCAAATTGCACCGGTTAATAGTGCAATAAAAGTAAACAATGCGCCGATGGGAGCCATCGCGAGTGCCGCCATGTCAGACATGCGCACTTGCCAAACCAAACCGATGAAAGCAGCAATCGCCATAGACATATAAACGCCCATCGACCAAATTGCCGAAGGCACATGTATGTAGATAATCCTAAAACTGTCACCTTGCTGATAATCAGAAGGAGCAAACGCAAGCCCCCAGCCAGTACCTATCACTAGGCAAGACAAAGCTAGGACGGCAAACCATGGTAGTAACTTACCACACAGTCGGTAAGTCGCTTCAGGCTTAGCGTACGGATGAAGCCATTTCCACATCGTCATTCTCACTCTATTACTTCATTTTTCGACTAGGCATCATTTGCACCTAGCTATTAATAGTTTTGTAATTTATATACTGGGGAATTTTCGTGCTTGATCAAAAACAATTAATTTACACTTACACGCAATGCCGCACTAATCGCGAACGGTGTTAACGTTAATGCCCCCATAAACATTGCGCCTAATACCGCTAATTGGCCGTTGTAAGCCATTCCCAGTGATGCCGCATCAATCGCTGATGTCGCAAAAATCAACACTGGAATATACAAAGGCAAAATCAATAAACTGAGTAACACACCGCCTTTTTGCAGCCCGACGGTTAGTGCCACCCCAATCGCACCGATAAAACTCAATGTTGGCGTACCCACCAATAGGGTTAAGACGACCGCAAGCCAGGTATTAAAGTCGAGCGATAACAGAATGGCCAGCAGAGGACTGATCAAGATAAGAGGTAATCCGGTCAGCACCCAGTGCGCAATCACTTTTGAGATCACCATTAATGGCAAAGGCACTGGCATCAGCATCATTTGCTCAAGCGCACCATCTTGAAAATCGTCACGCAGCAATCGCTCTAATGACAACAACGCCGACAACAACGCCGCAACCCAAACAATGCCTGCGGCAATGCGCGCCAATAAGTTCGGCTCGGGGCCAATACTTAATGGGAACAAGGTGATCACTATGATGAAAAACCATAGTGGGTTAAACACGTCTGCTTGGCGACGAAACGCAATCAATAGCTCACGTCGAATAATTGAATTCATTATGCCTAGCACGGTTAACCACCCAACTTGATTTTTCGTAATTTTGGATTATCCGCAAACATATCTTGGTGTGTGGTTAACACCACTATGCCACCCTGCTCAGCATGTTTGAGAAACAGCGCTTCCAATACCTTCACACCTTGCTTATCGATCGCGGTCAACGGCTCATCTAAAATCCACAGTTTATGGTCACTCAACCATAAGCGAGCCAACGCAACACGACGTTGTTGCCCTGCCGATAGCTGTGCGACAGGAACGTCTTCGCGCCCAGCAAGACCCACCTTCACCAGCGCATTATAGATCGTCTCTTTATCGGCTGGTTTTTTACTATGGATCGAAATGTAAAATCTGAGATTTTCGTAAGCGGTTAGCTCACGTTTTATTCCCGTTTGATGGCCTAGAAACAGCAAATCTTGATGGTATGCATCTCGGTTTGATTCAATCGATTCATTGTTCCAGAAGATCTCACCGTCATCGCGATCACCTAACCCTGTCACAATTCGCAGCAAAGTGGTTTTACCGGTGCCGTTTCGACCCTCTATCTGAACGAGTTCGCCGCCCTCTATGGTAAAAGACAGAGATTCAAACAAAACTCTTTCATCACGAATCGCAGTTAATTGTTTTACTTCAAGCATGTGCTGCCACTAAAAGAATTGAAGTAGGTATCTTACCACAGCCACTTTTTGACAACATAGTGCTAGAGCTTTACGAATCACGAAACTAAGTAAGAAGTTATTAATATTTATCTATAATTTGACGCAACTGTCATTATTTAGTTACAACTATTCACGCATCATGCCTGCGGTATTTTTTACCAACAAAAAAGGATGCCTTATGGCATCCTTTTTATTTTATTTCATCTGCATCCGTCGGCGTTTCTGCAACGACTGGTCAGGCATCCCTTCAAGCGGTGGGATTTTTTCTCGACCTGACAATTTGTTTTGCAAAGACATCATCAACTCAGCCTCTGCTTTTGGCAGCTCGCATTCTTCTATCAACTCATTTAAATCGGCGCCAAGCTGAACCATCTTCGTCGCTCGTGAATACATGCGACCATCACCATCAGCTTGCTCTAATTCTTTAATTCGCTGTAAAAGATGTTGAATAATATCTTCTTGCTCACTCACTTTTTGGCCTAAACCAATCACCACTGAACGAACCTCTAAAAGCTGTTTATTGGCTTTTTGCAGTTCTCTTTCAAGATGACGCTGCTGTTGTCGGCTTTGCTCGGTCGCAAGTCGCTGGTTACGTTTCAATCGTAGTACACTAAATAGCAATACCAATAATATGAACGAGATCACTCCTGCTGCAATAGCAGGAGCTTGGTTAAACCAGCCAGTATCAATATTCATTACAGATGAGCCATCTCATCCCATTCTTCGTCAGAAAGCAGTTTATTCAGGTCAACTAGGATCAGTAGCTTACCTTCACGGTTGCTTACGCCTTGAATAAACTTAGAACTTTCATCCGTACCAACGCTTGGCGTGGTATCAATTTCAGAAGAACGTAGGTAAACCACTTCAGCTACGCTGTCGACTAAGATGCCGATAACTTGATGCTCGGATTCGATAACGATAATACGTGTATTATCCGTAATTTCGCCTTCCATCAAACCAAAGCGAGAACGTGTATCGATAACAGTCACCACGTTGCCACGAAGGTTGATGATACCTAGAACATAGTCTGGAGCACCTGGTACTGGAGCAATTTCCGTGTAACGTAGAACTTCACGTACTTGCATTACATTAATGCCGTACGTTTCTTCTTCTAGCTGAAACGTAACCCATTGAAGTACTTCGTCATTTAACTGATCTTTTCTTACTTCAAGTTCGCTAGTTTGAGACATACCTTAACCTCTCTAAGCCCTTATTGGCGTACTTATCTAATTGTCTAATGCTTTTACATCAAGTCCAGCATTTAGCATAGTGATCAATGCTTCAACATGGATCAAAGCGCACATTTTTTCTTTCACCATGCCAGCTAGCCATGGTCGTTTCCCTGCGGTTTCTCGCCAGCGAACCTTCTCAGTATTGAGAAGCTCTGTCCCCATTAACTGTGTCGAGGCTAAGCCCCAAAGACTCGCACCGAGCATCACAATGTACTTGTATTGTTCTTTATATTCATCATCGAGCAGCTTATCTGGCATCACCCATTTTGCCGTATCGACAACATCGAACTGAGCATCACGTGTTGACTGTAAGCCAAGATACCAAGCTGGACGACCAATCAGGTGACTCAACGTTGACAGCTGATGAATACCACCAAGTTCGTCAAGCGGAACAGCAAATGTGACGCCATTTACATCAAAATAGAGCACCTGAAAATCTTGCTCACGCTGGGTACTTTGCCAAGTGCCACTCAGTAAGCCACCCGCTTGGGTTTCAGGAATACTTTGAATGTCGGTCGTAAGCCCAGGTTCAGCTTCACTCATTGTTGGTTGAGAGAAAACCGTTTCTGCTACTCGCTTATCAGCAACGTCAAATGTTGCTGGTTCTAATTCAACCTCTTGAACCTCTTCATCATAAGGCTCAACATCCCACTCTTGAATTTCATCAACCAGTTGTTTAGCTTGAACTTCTTGCGCGATCTGGACGGTATTCTGATCCATCACCTGATCCAGCTCAAGCTCTTCAACAGGATTTGAGGCTTCGAGCTGTTTCAGCAACCGTTCAACATCTTCAAGGTTAGGGACTTCAATCTCTGCCGTCACCGGATGATAGAAGTAGGCCTCTTGCGCCGTTTGAATCATCGGCTCAAGTGTATAGTCATTGGGCTCTGGCTCTGGCTCTGGCTCTGGCTCTGGCTCTGGCTCTGGCTCTGGCTCTGGCTCTGGCTCTGGCTCTGGCTCTGGCTCTGGCTCTGGCTCTGGCTCTGCAAGCACTGTATCGTCTAAATCGGGCGTCACAAGTGCTTGTAACTCTTCGTCTTCAAAAAGCAGTGAAGTAAAGTAGTCGTCTAGCGCTTGCTCACTCGAAAGTAGTGTCTCTTCACTCATTAATTGCCAGCCTCTCTAGATGCAGCAGCAATTGTTTGTAAGCAAAGACACCTCGACTGCCGGAGGCAAAATGAGAAACCGGTAGATGCTTAATACTTGCATCTCTAAATTTGGTATCAATCGGCACTGCCGACGACCAAACTTGATTTGGATAATCTTTCTTTAACTGCTGCAACGTTTGCAATGATGCTCGCGTTCGCTTGTCATACATGGTTGGGATGATGGTGACTTTAAACGGTTTATTGCGCGACTTCTGCATAATAGCCAAGGTTCGCACCATGCGCTCTAGCCCTTTCATCGCCAAAAATTCTGTTTGTACTGGGATCAAAATACGATCACTAGCTGCCAAGGCATTGACCATCATGACACCCAAAATCGGCGGGCAATCAATCAACACATAGTCATAGTGATTCTTCACCGCTGCCAAAGCACGTTTCAGAATTAATCCCATACCACTGCGGTTGCCCATCACACGATCAAGGGTCGCCAAAGACATGTGCGCTGGAATAATATCGATACCTTGAATATCGCTATCCATCACCAGCGGCATCACACTATGTTCGGTAAACTCTTTTAGCTGAAACAGATCGAACAAGCTAGAAGGCACGTTATCAGAGTCATAACCCAAATAAGTTGTCAGCGAGCCATGTGGATCGGTATCCACGAGTAATACTCGCTTACCTTGTTTGCTTAACAAACCAGCCAACGTAATGGTGGTCGTAGTTTTACCCACCCCACCTTTCTGGTTTGCAATACTCCAAACGATCATTGCCTTACCTCTAAGCTAGGCCGACTTCGACCAGCATACGCTCTGCAATGCGGTCGAGCGGAAGATCTTCAGTAGAGATACCCGCTTTAGCCACTGCTTGAGGCATGCCGTACACAACACAGCTTTCTTCATCTTGTGCCCAAATGGTTGCACCCGCTGTTTTCAGCATACGCGCACCTTCACGGCCATCAGCACCCATACCCGTAAGAACCATCGATAGTACTTTATCGCCGTAGACTTTTGCCGCACTGCCAAATGTCACATCAACGCATGGCTTGTAGTTCATGCGCTCACCACCATCGATAATGCGCAATTTAGCACTACCCGGGCGGCCTTCAATCATCATCTGTTTGCCACCAGGAGCAAGGTAAGCCACACCCGGTCTTAGCGCATCTCCATCGGCAGCTTCTTTTACTTCAATCTTGCACAGCGAGTTCAAGCGGCTGGCAAAAGCGGCAGTAAATGTCGCAGGCATATGCTGGATCAGCACAATCGGATGCGGATAGTTCACTGGTAACTTGGTCAAAATTTTCTGCAAAGCCACTGGCCCACCTGTCGAGGTACCAATTGCGGTCAGTTGATATTTTTTACCACTCGCCTTAAATCTTGCAGCCGGTGACAACGGACGCGCAGCCGGAGCTGCCGTCGGAGCACTACGTAGAGATGACGTGGTCGTCGCTCGCGTCGCCGCAGTAGCAGCGGTCGCAACTGGACGTGGCGCAGCAGGACGACGCATAAAGTTGCGGCGTGCGGCGATTTGAATGACACGTTGTTGCAGTAAGCTCACCGCTTCATCACGGTTACGAGCAATATCTTCAAACTTTTTCGGTAAGAAATCGAGAGCGCCTGCATCCAGTGCATCTAACGTGGCTTTAGCGCCATCGTGAGTCAGTGATGAAAACATCAAAATTGGAATCGGATTAGATGCCATGATTTCACGGACGGCTGTGATACCGTCCATCACTGGCATTTCAATATCCATCGTAATAACGTCAGGTTTAAGCTGCAGCGCTTTCTCTACCGCTTCTTTTCCGTTAGTTGCAACGTCTAGAACCTCTAGACGTGCGTCGGAATTAATAATCTCACTGACTCTACGACGAAAGAAACTTGAATCGTCGACGACTAAAACTCTTATTGCCATGATTTTCCTTTAATTGTTCAACGATTAATTAGATTCGAGAAGCTGATGCGTAACGCTTTAGCAAATCTGGCACATCTAAAATCAAGGCAATATGACCATCACTTGTGATCGTCGCACCCGCCATTCCTGGCGTACCTTGGAGCAAATTATCTAGTGGTTTAATCACCACTTCTTCTTGACCAATAAGGGTATCAACAACAAAGCCAACGCGCTGACTGCCCAATTGCACAATCACTACATGCCCATGACCTTTGCGCTGTTCAACAAAGCCAGCACGCGGCGCGAGCCAGTTTTGTAAATAGAACAATGGAATCGACTTGTCGCGAACGATAATCGTCAACTGCCCGTCAACCACGTTGGTACGGCTAAGGTCAAGGTGGAAGATCTCATTCACACTTGCCAATGGTAAGGCAAATGGGTGGCCTGCAACGCCAACCATCAAGGTTGGTAGAATCGCAAGAGTCAACGGCACTTTGATGGTAATTTGGGTGCCTTTACCCATTTCAGAATCAATGTCGATTGAACCATTTAGTGTGTTAATCGCCGTTTTCACGACATCCATACCCACACCACGACCTGAGATATCAGAAATTTTCTCTTTACTTGAGAAGCCCGGCATAAAGATCAGGTTGAAACACTCTTTATCGGTCAAGCGTGAAGCGGCATCTTCATCCATCATCCCGCGTTTAACCGCGATACCACGTAGTACGTCAGGGTTCATACCGCCACCATCATCGACGATGGCTAATTGGATATGATCCCCTTCTTGTGCTGCAGAAAGGATGACTTTACCAGTGCGTGATTTACCCGCTTTTACGCGGTCTTCTGGCATTTCGATACCATGGTCAACTGAGTTTCGCACCAAGTGAATCAATGGATCCGCAAGGGCTTCTACTAAGTTTTTATCCAAATCAGTATCTTCACCACGCATTTCCAGCGTGATGTCTTTGTTTAGGCTACGAGCAAGATCTCGAACAACACGAGGGAAGCGACCAAATACTTTCTTAATTGGCTGCATGCGTGTTTTCATCACCGCACCTTGCAAATCGGCTGTCACGACATCAAGGTTTGATACCGCCTTCGACATTTCTTCGTCAGCACTATTTAAGCCGAGGCTCAATAATCGGTTACGAACCAATACCAATTCACCAACCATGTTCATGATGATATCGAGTGTCGATGTATCGACACGAACGGTAGCTTCGGCTTGTGTTTTCTTCGCCGGTACTGGCGCTTCTTTTTTTGCTGGCACGGCTTCAGGCGCGCTCGCAACTGGAGCTGGCATCACCGGTGGTGGTGCAATTGCCTCTGGCGCAGCCGCTTGAGGTGCTTCAACTTGTGCTGCTGGTTTGGTGGCAACTTCAAGCTCTTCAGGGCTTGGGCCTTTACCTTGTCCGTGCAATTCGTCGAGTAATTTTTCAAACTCGGCGTCTGTCATTAGATCTTCATCACCTGAACTCATAGTAGGTGCTGGAGCTGCCGGCGCTGGAGGTGCACTCGCAACAACGTTCTCTTCTTTACCAGGGCCCTTACCTAGACCATGAAGTTCATCTAATAACTTTTCAAATTCATCATCAGTGATATCGCCACTAGCAGCCATCGCTGGCTCTGGTGCTTTAGGGGCAGGTGCTGGCGCTGAACCAGGAGCAGCCCCTGAACCATGTAGCTCATCTAATAGCTTTTCAAACTCATCCTGCGTGATTTCATCAATCGAACTTGCCGATGATGCTGCAGGCGCGGCAACTGGCGTTTCTACGATTGGGGCAGGCGCTTCAATCACAGGTTCAGCGACAGGTGCAGCTACGACAGCTTCTTCCGCTGAAGCTGGTTTGCTTAGACGATGTAATTCATCAAGAAGAGATTGTTCAGAAGGAGGAAGAGGTTCGCCATCTTGCACCGCTTGGAACTGCACGTTAACGGCATCCAATGCACGAAGCATCGTATCCATAAGATCTGCCGTTACTTTACGCTGACCATTACGCAGAATATCAAACACGTTTTCTGCGCCGTGACAGGTATCAACCAGTTCCGTTAGCGCCAAGAAGCCTGCACCGCCTTTTACCGTGTGGAAACCACGGAAAATCGCATTAAGCAGATCTTTATCATCCGGGTTATTTTCAAGCTCTACCAACTGCTCTGAAAGCAGTTCGAGAATTTCACCCGCCTCAACTAAAAAGTCCTGAAGAATATCTTCGTCTAAATCGTAGCTCATAAGTTACCTCTAAAACCCAAGACTTGAGAGTAAGTCATCGACTTCGTCTTGTGATGAAACCGCATCCGCCCTCTCATGAGGGTTTAATATTGGCCCCTCAGGGTCAGTTGATGCTTTTTTCTTGTTGTTAGTCGCGTCGGATTCTTGTTTATCGTCACCGAACGCCGTAAGAATATCACCGAGGCGGAGTTCAACCTCGTGCACTAACTCAATAACACGACGGATGATTTGTCCGGTTAAGTCTTGGAAATCCTGAGCCATGAGAATATCGGTCAACAGGCTATGTAGTTCACTACTATTCCCTTCAACTTGCCCTAACAGTTCGTCAATACGGTGGCAGAGAGCTTTAAATTCCGTAAGCTCAATCTTGCCATGCATCAACTCATTCCATTGTGGACGTACCTTGAGTAAGCCATCGTGAAGGCTGTCGGCAATCGGCATACATCGATCCACCGCATCCATCGTTTTGTTCGCTGCAACTTCTGTTTTTTCAATGACGTATTGGAGGCGTTCCCTTGCATCAGGAATTTCGTCATTGGTAAGTTCAGCGATACGGTCATCAAGGCGAAATTGCCTAATCGACTCTTGTAGCTCACGAGTCAATTCGCCGATTTCCTGCAACATAGGTTCGCTAGTCGCATCGTTGATATTTTTTACAAGAGCATCTGCTTCCTGCTGCTGACCACTTTCTAACAGTTCAACGAGTTGTTTTGCCTGTTCTAATGAAATCATTACTAATTGGCCTTTGTCGCCGAATAGCTAATGTCAAATAATTGACTATAAGCGCTCAAAAATTTTGTCTAATTTTTCTTTCAATGTTGCTGCTGTAAACGGTTTTACAATGTAACCATTTACGCCTGCTTGAGCGGCTTCAATGATCTGTTCACGTTTCGCTTCTGCGGTGATCATAAGTACAGGCAAGTGCTTAAGCTCTGCATCTGCACGAACATGTTTCAACAAGTCGATGCCTTGCATTCCTGGCATGTTCCAGTCAGTCACGACAAAATCGAAATCGCCCTTCTTGAGCATAGGCAATGCAGTTAAGCCATCGTCCGCTTCTTGGGTATTATTGAAACCCAAATCACGAAGTAGGTTTTTAACGATGCGGCGCATTGTTGAAAAATCATCAACAATAAGGATTTTCATATTTTTATTCAAAATTGCCTCCACTGAGTATGATGTCAGTGATTTCTAGTCATTATTTGTCCACGCACTTAATTTAGTACGCAGACGTTGCATTGATTGGCTCAGGATTTGGCTAACGCGTGATTCGCTAACTCCAATCACTTCACCGATTTCTTTTAAGTTCAACTCTTCGTCGTAGTAAAGAGATAGCACTAAAGCTTCACGCTCCGGTAAAGATTTTATCGATTCTACCAGAGCTTTACGGAAAGATTCATCCGCAACACCTTGAAAAGGTGTATTTTCTTCCGAATCATCATCCGATTTGATGACATCGTCAGATACGCCCAAGTCTTCGATCCCTACTAAGCGAGAACAATTTATATCTGCCAATACGCTGTGGTATTGGTTCAGACTCATCCCAACAAAATTTGCCACTTCGGCATCTGTCGGATCTCGATTTAGTTGTCCTTCTAAAGTTGCAATGGCTTGGTTAAACTCACGACTGTGTTTGTGCACTGATCGTGGTACCCAGTCTCCACGACGAATGTCGTCTAGCATAGCGCCACGAATACGGATTCCAGCATAGGTCTCAAAACTTGCTCCTTTGCTGCCATCATAATTCTTTTGCGCTTCAAGAAGGCCAATCATTCCCGCTTGAATAAGATCTTCAACCTGGACACTTGGTGGCAGACGGCCAAGCAAGTGATGAGCAATACGCTTCACTAACACCGAGTATTTTTCTAAAAATACTCGTTGACTGTTGTGATTGCCGTATTGGTCATAGGTCAATGCCTTATTCACCAAATGGTTCCTCTAATGGTTCTGGTCGATTTAGTAATCGTTCAACGAAAAATTCCAAATGTCCGCTTGGAGTTTTCGGAATTGGCCATGTTAACGCTTTGTTCGCTAATGAACTTAGTGCTAATGCAGCAGGTGAACGCGGAAACGCATCCACAACAATTTTTTGCTTTTTAACCGCTTGTCGCACTTTATCATCTAGTGGGATACATGCGACTAGCTCAAGGCTCACATTCAAGAATCTCTCTGTGACTAAGGTCAACTTTGCAAACAATTCTCGGCCTTCGCGGTAACTTCTGACCATATTTGCAACGATTTTGAAGCGTTGGACCTGATGTTCTTTACTCAGTAATTTGATCAATGCGTAGGCATCGGTGATCGATGTGGGTTCATCACACACCACCACAACCACATCTTGAGCCGCGCGTGAAAAACTAATCACCATGTCTGAAATACCGGCAGCAGTATCAATCAGCAGCACGTCCATTTCATCTTCTAAGCTACCAAAAGCACGAATTAGCCCAACGTGTTGCGCGTGGCTTAACTCGGTCATCGCCTGTGCTCCGGAAGTGGCAGGGATGATTTTGATACCGTGAGGGCCTTCAACAATGGCATCTGCCAGTTCACACTCACCCGCAAGAACATGGCCGAGATTGCGCTTCGCTCTAATACCCAACATCACATCAACGTTGGCTAGACCTAAATCCGCATCTAAAACCGTGACCTTTTTGCCTTGGCGAGCCATGCAAATAGCAAGGCCGAGAGTAACATTTGATTTACCCACCCCACCTTTACCGCCGGTGACCGAAATAACCTTGGTTAGTGATGGTTGTGTTAGGCGGCGTAATCCGCTTGCTTGGTCTTGAATCATATTCTCTATCATAATCGTCGCCGCCTAGAACCTTTCTACTTCACTATTCCAATAGTGAGGTTCATCGTCCGCCGATTTCTCTAATAAATCATTCGCTTTTGCCACCATGTACTTAGGCTGAGCGATGACGATATCTTCTGGTACGCGTTGTCCGTTCGCGATATATGCTACAGGCAATGCATTTTGTACTACGACACTGACAAACTCACCTAAGCTAAGTGACTCATCGAGCTTGGTTAAAATACAGCCTGAAAGTGGTATACGTTTAAAATGGTCGATGGTTTCTTGTAATACTTTGCGCTGTGCCGTGGCGGGTAAAACAAGATAGCTGTGAATGACTTCATCGCTATTTTGCATCAAGGTATCCAGTTGTTCAGATAATCGAACATCTCGCTGTCCCATCCCTGCCGTATCCACCAGAATTAAGCGACGATGGCGTAACTGGTATATTACATCGGCTAACTCGTTGGAATCTTTAGCGACTTTTACTGGACAACCCATAATTCTGCCATAAATAGCGAGTTGCTCATGTGCGCCAATACGGTAGGTGTCGGTTGTAACCAGTGCGACGTTGTCAGAACCGAACTCCATTGCAGCACGGGCGGCCAGTTTTGCTACCGTAGTGGTTTTACCCACACCCGTAGGGCCTAACAGTGCCACTACGCCACCACGTTTTAGAATATCTTGTTTGGAAATAGGCACTTGATCGGCCACTAAGCCTAGTAGTGCTTTCCACGCCTTTTTCGGCGGGGTGTCTTCCGGGATATAGCAAGCCAGCTGGTCAGCCAACTCAGACGATAAGCCCATACGTTCTAATCGTTTGATCAACATGGCGCGCAATGGTTCGCGACGCTCCACTTCTTGCCACATCAAACCGGACACTTGATGCTCTAATAAACGACGAATTGAGGTCATCTCTTCGCGCATATCAGTCAATTCTTCATTTGATACCGCTTGCTCACGCGGTTGACCACGCTCATAGCGAGAGGGATCCAACTTTGGTGCCGGGCGCTCAATACGACGATCTTCCGCAATCAGACGCGCGAGAGGCGAGTCTTCTTTTAGTTTGATATCGCTCGCGGAGGTTTGATTGCGCAGCGAGTGTTGTCGCTTAAGCAGTGCCGTTAGTGAATCTTCACCGGGTGCCGCTTCTGGCTCTTCATAACCGCCTTTGCTGGTGCTGTATTGCTTGAGCATGCTAGCAAAGCGTTTGGTCATCGAGCGACCGTTCTCGGCGCTTGCATTCAAGCTGACACGATCGTCATCTAACTGACGAGATTCCTCGCGCATGGCCAAACTTGGCGAGATTTGAGTTTGCGTTTGCGTTTGCGCTTGAGCAGCTCGTGGTCTTGAGCCGTAGCTACTGCTCGACTTGGCAGCTGCGGAATCACCATCAACTGCGGCGACAATCTCTACCCCACCAGCGACTTTTTTATTCGACATGATCACCGCATCGACCCCAAGTTCGTCTTTCACTTGGAGTAATGCCGTTCTCATATCCTTGGCAAAAAATCGTTTAATCTTCAAAGTCGATATCCATTATTGGTCGTAACAGAACTAATTACCTACCGCTTGTACGATGCGAATCTGTTTCTCATCAGGGATCTCTTGATAAGAGAGTACGCGCAATGTCGGTATTGTATTCTTGACGAATTTCGCGAGAGTCGAACGTAATACGCCCGAAGTCAGCAGCACCGCTGCCTCCCCTTTTAGCTCTTGCTCTTGCGTTGCTTGGCTCAGTGACATTTGCAAACGCTCAGCAAGACCAGGCTCAATACCGGCAGACTCTCCTCCGGATGCTTGCATGGTTTGATGCAAGATTTGTTCCAGCTCGGGAATTAAAGTAATCACCGGCAATTCTGGCTCTATGCCATTGATTTCCTGAACAATTAGTCGCTTAAGAGATATGCGCACAGCTGCAGTAAGAATGTCAGCTTCTTGACTCTTAGCTGAGTATTCCGACAAAGTCTGAACAATGGTGCGGATATCACGAATGGGTACGCCTTCATTAAGCAAGTTTTGTAGTACTTTCACCACAACACCGAGCGGCAATTGATCCGGCACGAAGTTTTCGACTAACTTCGGCGTACTACGGCCAAGCATTTCCAATAGATTTTGGACTTCTTCGTGACCAAGCAGCTGTGATGCGTTATTGGTGAGAAGTTGGCTTAAATGGGTTGCCAGCACGGTGGAAGAATCCACGACGGTGTACCCGAGCGCTTGCGCGTGTTCGCGGTAATCTTCACGAATCCACGTCGCTTCCAAGCCAAATGCAGGGTCGATGGTTACTTCGCCTTCAATCATGCCGTAAACTTGACCGGGGTTAATCGCAAGCTCTTGATCGGGGCGAATTTCCGCTTCACCCACGGCGACACCCATTAGCGTAATACGGTAACTATTTGGCGTTAACTCAAGGTTGTCGCGAATGTGCACCGCGGGGATCAAAAAGCCAAAATCTTGCGAGAGTTTCTTACGCACCCCTTTGACACGTTCCAGCAGTTCACCACCTTGATCTCTATCAACCAAGGGAATCAAGCGATAACCGACTTCTAGACCAATAATATCGACTGGCTGTACATCTTCCCATGACAGCTCTCTTGGTGTTGACGGTTCTGCTTCTTGCAAGGCTGGAGGGTTGGCTTTTTCCTCGCTCTTTTTCTGTTGTTTGCGATACATCCAGTAAGCACCACCGCCCGACATTGCCGCTAACAGCAAGAAGGCAAAATGTGGCATACCCGGCACGATACCCATGATAAACATGATGATCGCGGTAACCGTCAGTGCTTTAGGGTTATCAAACAGCTGGAAGACAAGCACTTCACCCATGTCTTCATCGGTATTCTGACGCGTCACCATGATCGCGGCGCCAATAGAAAGAAGTAAAGAAGGGATCTGCGCAACCAAACCATCACCGATGGTTAGTAGCGTATAGATTTTCATCGCTTCGCCAAAGCCCAGTCCATACTGCGCCATACCAATAGCGAGACCACCGATAATGTTGATGAAGAGGATCAAAATACCGGCGATGGCATCGCCTTTAACAAACTTTGACGCACCATCCATCGAACCATAAAAGTCGGCTTCTTTGGTCACTTCTTGACGACGAGTACGCGCTTGATCTTGATCGATAAGACCGGCATTCAAATCCGCATCGATTGCCATCTGTTTACCAGGCAACGCATCCAAGGTAAAGCGAGCGCTTACTTCCGAAATACGTCCCGCACCTTTGGTGACAACCATGAAGTTGATGATCATCAAGATGATGAAGACCACGAGACCTACAGCGTAGTTACCGCCGATAACAACATTACCAAACGCTTCGATAACATTACCCGCCGCACCCGGCCCTTCGTGGCCATAGAGTAAAACCACACGGGTTGAGGCCACGTTCAGCGCCAAACGCAATAGTGTTGCAATCAGCAGTACGGTAGGGAAAGCAGCGAAATCGAGTGGACGTCGGGTATAAACCGTTACCAGTAGTACCACCATCGACAGAGCGATGTTGAAGGTAAAAAACAAGTCGAGCAAAAAAGCCGGGATGGGTAGAACCACCATCGCCAAAGTCGACAACACCATAACAGGTGCGCCAATGGCCGGTAATGCGCGTTGGGGTAACGGAGGTAACTTATCCGCAAATGGCAAAGAAAACTTCATAGACTCGTGGCTATTTCGACTAAAATTAGTGGCTTACATTTATAGTAAGCCACTCATGCAAATTTTAGTCCACCGAAAATGTCAAAATTATGGCACTGCGATGGAGCTTGGCGGTTAAGGATTGATGTTCCAAACTAAACGACCGCGACCCGCATCAAGATCATACTCAATGCACACTACCCCAGAGGTTGGGAACATAGGGGGAGCGATGTCTGTGACAAAATCCGCCGTCAAGTAACCGACTAACGGAAGATGCGATACCAACAATACCGATTGTAATTGCTCTACCTCGGCAAGTGCGCGGATATACTCAACAACAGTCGCGGAGTCACCATACGGCGTAATATCATCACACTCTTCAACGTGTTTGGCTGCAAACAGCGGCGCAATTTCTTGCCACGTTTGCTGGGCGCGTAAGTAAGGGCTCACGAGCACCTTGTCAAACTGCTGAACACCTTGAGCAACACAACGCTGGGCAACCGAATAAGAGGCAGTTCGACCATGAGTCGTTAATGAACGATCTTCATCACTCGAAGCAAAGTGTTCTGCTTCACCGTGGCGCATTATCACGATTTTCATATTATTTCCTGTGGTGTGAGATCGTAGGCCTTCTCACAACATCTCTTGGGCATGAGTAATAAAATTAATTATATCAAGTAACTTGCCAAAGACTCGGACTTTCTTAACAATCTTAAGGGTAAGCTCGAGGTTTTTGTTTCAATCGCTGTGTGAGCAGCGATGTCCGTGTTGTTATAACACATCTTTAGCACCGCAATTTGCACAAAGATGAGCGAACTCATTGGCTCGGAAATTGGAAAACTGGCAGCGTTTTAAAACGCGTACATACTTACTGTCTACGTTAACGCATGGAGAATGATTGTGCATGTAAGCCCAAATGATACAAATCAATACCGATACTGCACTCTAAGTAATGGCTTAAGGGCGTTATTAATTCACGATGTACATGCGCAGAAATCGGCGGCTGCGCTCGCCGTTAACGTCGGTCATTTTGATGATCCGATCGATCGCCAAGGTATGGCGCACTATTTAGAGCACATGTTATTTCTTGGTACCGAGAAGTACCCAAAGGTTGGTGAGTTCCAAAGCTACACCAGCCAACATGGTGGTACAAACAATGCTTGGACTGGTACTGAACATACCTGCTTTTTCTTCGATTGTGACCCGAATGCATTCGAAAATAGCCTTGACCGTTTTAGCCAGTTTTTTAGTGCTCCACTATTTAATGCCGAAGCGCTAGATAAAGAACGCCAAGCCGTCGACTCTGAATATAAAATGAAACTCAATGACGATTCCCGTCGCTTATATCAAGTCAACAAAGAGATCATCAACCCAGAACATCCGTTTGCTAAGTTCTCGGTTGGTAATCACGAGACATTAGGCGATCGTGACGGCAAATCGATTCGCGATGAGATCATTGCTTTTCATCAACAACACTACTCAGCCGATTTAATGACGCTCGCACTCGTCGGACCGCAAACACTTGATGAACTCGAAGCGTGGGCGAATGAAAAATTTACGACCATCGCCAACTTAAATCTCGCCAGCAAGCAAATCGATGTGCCATACACCGACCTACGCTCCACCAGCATTTGGGTTAACGTGGAGCCTGTTAAAGAGATTCGTAAGCTAATCTTAACCTTCCCAATGCCAAGCATGGACGGCTATTACCGCAGTAAACCTCTCTCTTATTTTGCCCATCTGCTCGGTTATGAAGGTGAAGGCAGTTTAATGCTGGCGCTAAAAGATGCTGGTTGGATCACCTCGCTCTCTGCCGGCGGAGGCGCTAGCGGCAGCAATTATCGTGAATTCACTATTAGCTGCACATTAACCGAGCATGGTTTAGAGCATACCGACAACATAATTCAAGCCATCTTTAATTATATTGCCGTGATCAAAGCACGTGGTTTTGATGACTGGCGCTACTATGAGAAACAAGCGGTTTTGGAATCGGCATTTCGCTTTCAAGAACCGACACGCGCGATGGATTTGGTTAGCCACTTAGTGATTAACATGCAGCATTACGCCAGTGAAGACACAATTTATGGCGACTTCATGATGCAAGAGTACCAACCTGATCATCTACGAGCGTTAGCGCAAAACTTTACGGTTGATAACCTTCGTGTCACGCTGATCGCTAAAGGTCTCGATTACGATGAGCAAGCTAAGTGGTACTTTACCCCCTACTCTGTCGTGCCTCTAAATCAACAACAACGTGATTTTTATCAGCAACCTTGCGGACTCAAAATGGCGTTGCCAGATCGCAACCCTTTTATTTGCTATGACCTCACGCCAAAAGAGTTAGAGACAGAATCCGACGTCCCAACACTATTGCAAGACTTGCCCGGATTTAAGCTGTGGCATCTGCAAGACAACGAGTTTCGCGTGCCTAAAGGCGTGATGTACATTGCTATCGATAGTCCACATGCCGTGGCAAACCCGGTAAACATCGTCAAGACTCGCTTATGTGTTGAGATGTTTCTTGATGCGTTAGCCACTGAAACCTATCAAGCTGAAATTGCCGGCATGGGTTACAACCTCTATGCGCACCAAGGCGGCGTGACATTGACCATTTCTGGCTTTAGTGAAAAACAGCCCGAACTGCTGAAAATGATCCTTAAACGCTTTGCGAATCGTGAATTTAGCAAAAAGCGCTTTGATACCATCAAAACACAGCTATTACGTAATTGGCGAAATTCAGCGCAAGATCGCCCAATTTCTCAGCTATTCAATGCCATGACTGGTATTTTGCAACCCAACAATCCACCTTACGCAACCTTGGTGGAAGCACTTGAAAGTATCGAAGTCGAGTCACTATCGAACTTCGTACAAGCTATTTTGGCAGAGCTGCACGTAGAAATGTTTGTCTATGGAGATTGGACGCAGAGTGATGCTTTAGCACTAGGCGAAACGCTTAAAGAAGCCATGCGCGTACAAGATCAGCAGTATGAAGAAGCGCTGCGTCCGCTGGTTATGCTTGGTAAAAACGGTACGTTCCAGCGAGAGGTGGTTTGTAATCAGGAAGATTCCGCTATCGTTGTTTACTACCAATGTGATGATACTGAGGCGAAGAGTATTGCGCTTTACTCACTGGCTAATCATCTCATGTCTGCCACCTTCTTCCATGAAATACGCACCAAGCAGCAACTCGGCTATATGGTCGGCACTGGCAATATGCCGCTCAACCGACATCCCGGTATCGTGCTTTATGTGCAATCACCAAATGCAGCACCCAATGAGCTAATCAGTTCCATCGACGAGTTCCTAAATGCCTTTTACATGGTGTTGTTAGAACTCAATGAATATCAGTGGCACAGCAGTAAACGTGGGCTTTGGAATCAAATCGCCACGCCGGATACCACCTTACGTGGTCGAGCGCAGCGACTATGGGTTGGTATTGGTAACAAGGATGAAAACTTTGATCAGCGCCAACGCGTATTAGCTGAACTCAAAAAATTATCTCGCAGTGATATGATCCGTTTTGTGGTGAATGAACTGAAGCCACGTACTGCGAACCGATTGATCATGCATACCCAAGGCAATGCGCATCAAACTAGTGCACCATTAAGCCTTGGGCAGGAAATTGGTTCGATTGACGAATTTCAACTACGGGCGAAAGACGTTGAATTAGGTTAATTTAACATCCATATAAAGCTTGATTAGTCTTGCTCTGACGCCACAATAGCCTTCAATGTATGCGGGTGAAGCTTAATGCACACCCCGTCATACTTAAAGGCTACCGTCGGATTATTCAAGCGTTCTCCCTCGCCTTTCGGGCTGGAGAGTTTTACTTTAACCCCCAAGTCCGCTAGCTGTTCAAAACGTTCAGCAAAGACTGGCAATTGACGTTGCAAATCAGCCAAATAGTCTTCTGCGGTTTGTGCCATTGAAGGGATCACAAACTCAATGTGCTCCCAACTTTCATTTGGGTAACTTTTACCTGGTGCAGGATAAGGCAATTCGAGGCACTCGATATGCCAGCCATTACTGTTTAATGGGCGGTCAAACGCAATGACCACGATAGGACGACCGTTAATTTTCGCTAACGAAATGACCTCGCCATACGCTGACCATGCTTGATGTGCTTGCGCAGCAATCTCAGTCTCGTTGATACGCAATGCGATATGATCGGCTTGTGCTGCCGAGAGATCCAAGCCAATACGTTCCGCCAATGCTTGTATCTTAGCGGTAAACAGATCTAGATCTTGCAACATTTGTTGCGGTGTTAAGCGTTTAACTTCCAATTGTGCTGTCATTTCTGTTCTCATTTTTATGCCGAAATGGGGTTGGCTATAGTAATCGCAAACATTGTCAATTTCTATTGGCTATAAAAAGTCTAAATTTCATCTTATCCTCTCTATATGGCAAGCAATAAAATTGTTATCATTAGCGCCATTTTTGTGAACTCCAACAGAACTCAGCCATAATCATGTTGAGTTCTTCGTCCTTGAAATGAAGGAAACGCGTGTGAATATCCAAGCACTGATTAATGACAAAGTATCTCAGGCTCTCGAAGCCGCTGGCGCACCTGCAGGCAGCCCTGCTGTGGTTCGTCAATCTGCAAAAGCACAGTTTGGTGACTACCAAGCAAATGGTGTAATGGGCGTTGCTAAGCAACTTGGCACTAACCCTCGAGAATTTGCGCAAAAAGTACTGGATGTTCTAGACCTAGACGGTATCGCGAGCAAAACAGAAATCGCCGGCCCAGGTTTCATCAACATCTTCCTATCTGAAGAGTTTCTTGCAAAACAAGCAGAAGCAGCACTAAACGACGCTCGTTTAGGCGTAACGGCTGAAGAAGCAAAAACCATCGTAGCTGACTACTCAGCACCAAACGTCGCTAAAGAGATGCACGTTGGCCACCTACGTTCTACCATCATCGGTGACGCAGTGGTTCGTACTCTTGAGTTCTTAGGCCATAACGTAATCCGTGCTAACCACATCGGTGACTGGGGTACTCAGTTCGGTATGCTGATTGCAAACCTTGAGCGTGTACAGCAAGAGTCTGGTGAAGTATCGATGGAACTTTCAGACCTTGAAGCCTTCTACCGTGAATCGAAGAAACTGTACGATGAAGACGAAGAGTTTGCAGCTAAAGCACGTGCGTACGTGGTAAAACTGCAAGGTGGTGACGAGTTCTGCGCAGAAATGTGGAAGAAACTGGTTGATGTTACGATGATCCAAAACCAGCGTAACTACGATCGCCTAAACGTATCACTGACTCGCGATGACGTAATGGGTGAAAGTAAGTACAACGACATGCTGCCTAAAATCGTTGCAGATCTACAAGCGCAAGGTCTTGCGGTTGAAAGTGAAGGCGCGCAAGTTGTCTTCCTAGACGAATACAAAAACAAAGATGGCGAAGCGATGGGCGTTATCGTGCAAAAACGCGATGGCGGCTTCCTATACACCACCACAGACATTGCCTGTGCAAAATACCGTTACGAACAGCTAGGCGCTGATCGCGTGCTTTACTTTATCGACTCACGCCAACACCAGCACCTAATGCAAGCGTGGACTATCGTTCGTAAAGCCGGCTACGTACCAGAATCAGTCTCTCTTGAGCATCACGCATTTGGCATGATGCTAGGTAAAGATGGTCGTCCATTTAAGACTCGTGCCGGTGGTACGGTTCGCCTAGCGGATCTATTGGATGAAGCAGAAGAGCGCGCAGCGCAGCTAATCGAATCGAAAAACCCAACGCTAGCAGCAGAAGAAAAGGCGACAATCGCAAATACGGTTGCAATGGCAGCGGTAAAATATGCTGACCTTTCTAAACACCGTACCACTGACTACGTGTTCGATTGGGATAACATGCTGGCGTTCGAAGGTAACACGGCGCCATACATGCAATACGCATACACTCGTGTAGCATCAATTTTTGCCAAAGCGGGTGTATCGATGGATGAGCTGCAAGGCGACATCGTTATCACTGACGAAAAAGAAAAAGCACTTGTGGCTAAACTGCTTCAGTTTGAAGAGGCTGTACAGTCTGTTGCTCGTGAAGGCCAGCCACACATCATGTGTGCTTACCTATTCGAACTAGCAGGTCAGTTCTCTAGCTTCTACGAAGCATGCCCAATCTTGGTTGCTGAAGATGCCGCTGTTAAACAAAGCCGTCTGAAAATGGCTGCACTAACCGCAAAAACCATCAAGCAAGGTTTGTCTCTTCTTGGTATCGATACGCTAGAGCGTATGTAAGCGAGAAGCGAGAAGCGAGAAGCGAGAAGCGAGAAGCGAGAAGCGAGAAGCGAGAAGCGAGAAGCGAGAAGCGAATAATTGTGGGGGTTGACGTGAAAGCGTCAACCCTTTCTTTTTTAAGTACAGAGAATCGAGAACGAGCTTCGCTCTATGGAGCGCTTTGCTTTTAGAGCCGAGAAGTAGTTTTGCTAGGCCTTCTGAGAAAAATAGATCCCCAACTCGCTCGTACCTCGCTCTTGAGGATGACAAAGTTTAATGCTGTCGCTGCTTTTGTCTACGGAAGTAGCAAACCTTCACCTGTCATTCCTTTCAATCGGGAAACCTGATTCGTCATTCCCTACAGTGAGGAACGAACGTGATAGGGAATCTTGCTTTACTGAATAAATAGTAAAATCCGAGCTCTAGCTCGCTGTTGAAGATGACAACGTTTCACTGTATCGTCGTTTATAACTACGAAGACCAAACCTTCACCTATCATTCCTTTCAATCGGAAAACCTAAATTCGTCATTCCCTACAGTGAGGAACGAACGTGATAGGGAATCTTGCTTTACTGAATAAATAGTAAAATCCGAGCTCTAGCTCGCTGTTGAAGATGACAACGTTTCACTGTATCGCCGTTTATGACTACGAAGACTAAACCTTCACCTGTCATTCTTTTCAATCGGAAAACCTAAATTCGTCATTCCCTATAGTGAGGGACGAACGTAATAGGGAATCTCACTTTACTGTATAAATAGTAAAATCCGAGCTCTAGCTCGCTGTTGAAGATGGCAACATTTAACTGTATCGCCATTTATAGCTACGAAGACCAAACCTTCACCTGTCATTCTTTTCAATCGGAAAACCTAAATTCGTCATTCCCTACAGTGAGGAACGAACGTGATAGGGAATCTTGCTTTACTGAATAAATAGTAAAATCTGAGCTCTAGCTCGCTGTTGAAGATGACAACGTTTCACGGTATCACCGTTTATAACTACGAAGACCAAACCTTCACCTGTCATTCCTTTCAATCGGGAAACCTAAATTCGTCATTCCCTACAGTGAGGGACGAACGTGATAGGGAATCTTGCATTTAATCGGCAATAACCTAGCCACACCTTCCCTCCAACCTTATACTCAAGCAAAACAATTAATTGGAAAGACTATGAGCTTTGAACTTCACCCTCAACTGGCTAAAGACACCACGGTACTTGGTCACTTCCCACTTTGTGTCGCGCTTTTGCATAAAGACAACACGGTGCCATGGGTTATTTTGGTACCACAGCGCAATAATCTTAAAGAGTTGCACCACTTGCCTATGCATGAGCAACAGCAGTTTTTGTTAGAATCTCAAGCCGTCAGCCAAGCATTGGAAGCAACCTTCCAGCCAGACAAACTAAACCTTGGCGCGTTGGGTAACATGGTGCCACAACTGCACATCCATCATATCGCACGCTTCCAAACGGATGCGGCTTGGCCAGGGCCGATTTGGGGCAACACTCAAGGCATTTTCCGCGATGATGAAGAACAACAGCAGCTGCATACTCGCATTAGTAATGTACTCAGCCTGAGCAGTTTATTCAGTAAAGCGAAGTAGAACATTTCTTTGCTTTAAAAACAGACTCGATACAAATAAAAACGCCACTCGATGAGTGGCGTTTTTATTATCAGGTGACTACTGAGGATGAATCATTACATCGTCACCGTCAAAGACAATCCATTTTGCTTATTGGCTGAATAGCGAACGCGAGTAACATGGTCAGCTTTATTGGTGTCAATCATACGCGATATCACACCTTTCTTAATCCAAACTGACAGCATCGCATCAACACCGTCTTCACTTAGGGCAAATTTTTTCGCCAATTCACTGCGCGAAGCACTCCCCTGTGCGTCAATGTGTTGCTTCAATTCAGTCAATATCATGCAATTTGTACCTCTAGCGTTTGTTGTTTCTTACCTGCCGCTTTCAAAGCACAGTAAGTCAGGCCACCGACGGCTAAAATACCACCAATCCAAGCAGCACTCGTCGCGGGATGGTCTGCGAAGTGGCTCGCTTGGTAATAAAGTGTTGCACTACCGTAAGCTAGCCCCATAGTCCACACCGCAATGAAACGAGCATATTTAGCACCAAATTCACGCACATAAGCACCCATCGCAGCCACACAAGGTGTGTAGAGCAAGATGAAGATTAGGTAAGCAAATGCAGCATGGCTACTTGCAAAATAACCTTGTAGATTACCAAAGATTGACGCATCCACTTCTTGGTCTTCTGCTACCGCCGAGCTATCGGTTAGGTCACCCACTTCGACACCTAGTGGATCTGAATAGTTTAGACCCGCAAGGTTATCTGGAATGGTCATAACTGCCTCTTGAAGACTCGCTATTAGGTTGTATTCTGAGTCTTCGCCTTCAGATGGGGCATATAGACTGTTCAGAGTACCAACAACCGCTTCTTTAGCAAAAATACCTGTAATAATACCGACCGTTGCAGGCCAGTTATCTTCTCTTACACCCATAGGTGAGAAGATTGGCGTAACCACTTGCGACGCTTTCGATAGTACTGAGTTCTCACTGTCTTCGTTACCAAAGCTACCATCAGTACCGATCGAGTTAAGGAAACTTAGAATCGTCACAACCACAACGATGGTTTTACCTGCACCAAGCACAAAACGTTTCAGCTTTTGCCAAGTCTTGATCATCACATTTTGCATGGTCGGTAATTCGTAGTCTGGCATTTCCATCACTAGGCTGTCACTTGAACCTGGGTAAAGCGTCTTTTTCAACACATAACCTGTAAATACAGCCGCTAGAATGCCAAGTAGGTAAAGAGCAAATACGACGTTCTGACCACTTTCAGGGAAGAATGCCGCTGCAAACAGCGCATAAACAGGTAGACGTGCGCCACATGACATAAATGGTGCCATAGAAGCAGCCAGTTTACGCTCACGCTCTTGATCAAGGGTACGAGTGGCCATGATTGAAGGAACGTTACAACCAAAACCTAGCACCAATGGCACAAATGCTTTACCGGGCAAGCCAATCTTCTGCATCACTTTGTCCAATACAAAAGCAGCGCGAGACATATAGCCAGAGCTTTCTAGAACAGCAAGGAATAGGTAAAGACAGGCAATCACTGGGATAAAGGTGGCTACTGTTTGAATACCGCCACCAACACCATCAGCAATTAGCGTTACCAGCCATACAGGCAAGTGACCATCTAGCAAGTAGTGTCCACCATCAACCAATACCGCGCCCACACCAATATCGAAGAAATCGATGAATGAGCCGCCGACATTAATTGAGAACATAAACATCAAATACATCACGACAAAGAAGAAAGGCACACCAACCCACTTATTAAGGATGATATTGTCTACTTTCTCGGTGAAACTATGACTGAGCTTTCCTTCACTACGGCGTACTTTTTGACATTGTTGATGAAGGAATGTGTATTTCACATCAGCAACATGCAAATCAATATCAAGCTCGAGTGAATTTTGAGCTTGAGAAATGACATCTCGTTGTTCCGATTTAACCGAATTAAGGACTAAAACGTCATTCTCTAATGCTCGAATAGCAAGTGCACGAGCGGCAACTTCTTGGCCCGCGAAAATAGGCATAATATTGCTAATTTCACGCTCAAATGCACTGTCGTAAGCCAAATTCAATTCATCTAGCGTAACACCTTGGACTACCAACTTATGCAATAGTTGCTTGAACTGAACCACTTGGCCTTTATTGTTGGCCGAAATTGCAAACACAGGACAACCCAGCATTTTTTCTAACGCTTTGGTATCAATCACCTGACGCTCGCGTTTAAGCGCATCCATTTTATTGAGTACCACGATCATTGGGCGACCCAATTCACGCAACTGCAATGTCATATATAAGCTGCGCTCTAAACAGGTCGCATCAACGACATTGACGATCAAATCAGCCGGATGAGTAAGAACAGCGCGCGATGCAATAGATTCATCAATACTATTACCATCATTGCCACTATCAAGCGCGTAGATACCCGGAAGGTCGGTTAAGAAGAAACTGTCACCAGAATGATTGAAACGACCTGTTTTTTTCTCGACGGTTACACCCGCCCAGTTACCCACTTGTTGTTTAGCGCCCGTTAAACCATTAAACAGGGTCGTTTTACCACTATTTGGATTACCAACGGTTAGAATTTTATAGTCCATTACTTCACCTCGACCAAAATTGACGCGGCCATATTCGCGCGTACCGCAATAGAGACTCCACGAACTTCAACTTGGATCGGATCTCCCATCGGGGCAAAACGGATTAGTTTGATCGGCGTGTTTGGCAGTAGCCCCATCACCATCAATTTTTTACGTACATCATTCGAGAGTCCGTCAAAACCGATAATAGTGGCTTCTTGCCCTTGCTGTAATTTTGATAATTCCATGGAGAGCCCAATAAGTTGAGTTGCTTTTAATAATGAGAGTTATTTTCATTTCTGTTGAGGATTTTAACTAAACCACGGGTTGCAATTCTTGTCTGAAATCAAATTTTGCGTTTTTAAAACCATGTCATGCACATGGTCTCACCGTTACTTTCGTTAAAAAACTAACGTCAAAAACGTCAATTTTAGTTTTTACTTAATCTTTCATTTTTTTGTTTAATTCGATACTTTTAGCTTTTTGTAAAAATTAACCAGTAATTTCATAAACTTACAATCATGTCGCAAATCTTATGCTAAGTTGGCGTTAATTTTATAAAGAAAAAAAGTTCGAGACTTTATAGTGTTCTTCGTCGGGCAGGCAATGCCTTTTGACAATGAATTCCAGAGGTGGTGCCTAGCACCACTCCGGCAGCAAGCGAAGGTGTCCTTGACACCCGTGGTATAGTCCCCCCGGCTATACCACGATATTTTTTTCTCCTCCTTGGCAAAACATCACATTTTCCAGAAACTTAGTTCTACTTTCTTGAAGCAATCTCTCTAAAAAACACCTTAATGCGTTTTTTTTTAATGCAAATTTAGAAACTAGCTAATAAGTACCATCTGCTCGATAACTCCGACCTATCCTTTTGACTTATTTGCATTTAATGACACGCTCTTTTTATGCCCTTACATTGCGCGTATCTCACTTCGTTTTATCGCTGAGCTTCTAATCGGCAACAAACAATCGCCCACTTAGGGCTCATACTACAAGCACGAAAGCAGGTGAACTCATACCTTATCATTACCATTCAGTTCGTTAGGCTAAGTAACAGCAGGGATATTTGCTCAAGACAATTGCTTAGAACTAAGCACAGATAGCAGTTAGATCGTAACTCTAAAGGTACGGTTGCGACCAAAAGCTATTACAACCTAGTCAGCGATTTAAATCAGAAAGAATGGTAAGAGGCTTATGGCGATTGGAATCAAAAAGCTATCTCCATAAAAAAAGCGCTCAGCATTTCAACTGAGCGCTTTTTTTATCACAAATAGTTGCTTGACGGTCTAAATTCCAGAGCCCATTTCGATATGCGGGTCCTGCTCCTCAACAAACTGGGTTGGAGAGACACCAAAACGGTGTTTAAACCGTTGGCTAAAATAGGATGGATCATTAAAGCCGCTAGCAAAAGCAACATCAGACACTTTTTCCCCAGCGAGAAGACGTCGACAAGCATGGTCAAGGCGAACTTCACTTAGATAGTCGGTAAAGGTTCGTTGTGTGGCACTTTTAAAGCGACGTTGTAAGCTTCGTTCAGAAACGAACATCAACTTCGCAGCAGTAGAAGTACCAAAGTCTGGGTTAGAAAAATGTAATCTAACCAATTCTTCTAATTTATCGATCCAAGGATCCGAATTTTGCGCTGACTCACCGCTAGCAAGCATTGACGGAATATGACTAAACTCCATTACCGAATTTTCATCAAACCCTTGGCTGCTTTGCCACGTCAACATGACACTATTCTGCCCATCGACACTTTGTAGTAATAGTTTACCACCACTGGCTTCAACTAAACTGACGACTTCAGACCAACTGCTGTCTTTCTCATGCTCTATCACTAAGCCATGATCACGTATGATGAGTGTCACACTCTCATCACCGTGCTCAATAGCGACATGGACAACTTGATGCCTAAAGCAACGTTTAACCAAACCATCCATCAATAAATTAAACAAAACATCCAGATTGAAATATTCCAACAATACATACTGACCTTGCTGAGTCCCGGCATCGATTTCAATGCTAATCCCAGCCTTGGCAAAGTCATCACGCCAACCATCCACAATAGATAAGAAGATCAGTGATAGATTGTACGCCGCTAGTTCATCACTTTGCGACTCTCTCACATTAATAAGCAATTCAAGCTCACTTGAAATTCTATCAATAATTCGATTTTGTTGACTCTCATCTTGCCCCGATTGCGTGGACTTCGCATGTGAAAGGCGTTCTCTAAACGATTGAATCGCTTGAGTGAAAATAATTCTTCTTACTTGAAGCTGCTTACGTAATTGATGATTGTTAGTTAGCAAAATACGACTTTGATGTCGTAACTGGTTGGTTTTCAAGGCTACTTGAGCCTTCAACTCGCGGTTAGATCGGTTCATCACTCGAGAACGGAAAAAGATAATGACCGACAGAACTACGATAACAAAAAGCACATATCCCGTAATCGCAGCCGCGGTCAGATACCAAGGCTCTGTCACATAAAAAGCAATACTTTTACTGCTGCCTCGTTCGACACCATTCACCACAGGACGTACATAAAGCTCATATTCCCCTGGCGCCAAGCCTTCCATCAAAATTTGGTAGCCGTCCAACTGAGTCCAGTGCGTTTCCTCATTGAGGCGATACTCCAGTATCGAGCCATTCACATACGGGAGTATGCCCATCTGCACGCTGATCGAATCGCCATAAGGTGCCACAATTTCGGCTTGCGCAATCGAGCCAAATGAAACCAAACTCTGGTTGATTTTGACTTGTGAGAATATCACTTTCGCTTCAGGTAGAGGGCTGACAACAAGGTCTTCGCTATTAACTCGAACAAGGCTATGCCATGAGCCTATTAACAACGACTCTGAATTGCTGGTATCGGGCAGACAGAAGCCGTTCTGGAACTCGTTGTTAATCACACCAAATGGTTGGCTATAGTGAGAGACAAACTTTCCTTCCATCGAGTAATGCGATAGGCCGGATGAAGAGGTGAGCCACATTCCTGAATTGTTTCTCAATAAACATTGCGGGTTGATATGTTCGTCGATTAACGTAAGCGGCGCTAACTGGGCATTTCTCACATCGAGAATATTGACACCATAGTTGCTGGCAACCCACACTTGGTCGTTTTCTCCCTCTTCCATATTGAGTACCACGCCATACTTAGCGCTCTCGGCCACAAAATGGATCTGTCCTTCACGTAGCATATAAATGCCATGTTCAGTACCAATCAATAAGTGATCATTACTCGAAACCATCAGATAGGTAATTCGCGAAGATGGGTAATTGGCGGAAAGCCAACTATCACCATATTCGGTGACGCGTTGGCTGGAGATATTATAGCGCCATAGCTTACCGTCGCTGACACCCCATAAGCTATTGTCATTGCCTCGAGCAAGGAGTGAAGTATTTTGTTCTAATAATAGGCTTGGCAAACTAAAATCTTCATAGCGCTCGCCGCTAATCGCATCAAATACCTGCATCCCTTGCGAAGTTGCTACCCATAACAAGCCATCCGCTTCAACAAGATCATAAACCAAACCTCGATGAATCACTTGTTTAACACTTTCTTCCCCGCTTTTGATTCGTTGCAGCCCATATTCTGAAATAACCCAATAACCAGGAATTTGTTCCATCGGTACCAAACTCTTCAGTTGCCCATGATCCGTGTCATGGCTGACACGCAACTGAAAATCATTGGTCGGAAAACGCTCAAACTTATCACCAAACAACGAGTAATATTGAATGCCTTTGTTGGTCGCTATCCATATTCCTCCAACATTATCATTAATAATCGCATTAATTTTCCGCCCCATTAATGCATACCCAGCACTGAGGAATCCCCTAATGATTTTGATAAAAATCATAAATTTAAGGTAGATGCACATCTTGTCATGTGATCAAATGGTTCTGAGAAAAATCAATAACCAGACAACAAGATGTGCGAACTCGATATTTTACACGACTCTCTTTACCAATTCTGCCCTGAATTGCACTTAAAACGACTCAACAGTTTAACGCTGGCTTGCCACGCATTACTTGAATGTAAAACGCTCACTCTTACCGAACTTGGTCGTAACCTGCCAACGAAAGCCAGAACAAAACATAACATCAAACGAATCGACAGATTGTTAGGTAATCGTCACTTGCACAAAGAGCGACTCGCTGTATACCGTTGGCATGCCAGCTTTATCTGTTCAGGTAATTCGATGCCCATTGTTCTTGTTGACTGGTCTGATATTCGTGAGCAAAAACGGCTTATGGTATTGCGGGCTTCGGTGGCACTACATGGTCGTTCTATTACTCTTTATGAGAAAGCCTTTCCGCTTTCAGAGCAATGTTCAAAGAAGGCTCATGACCAATTTCTAGCCGACCTTGCAAGCATTCTACCGAGTAACACTACACCGCTCATTGTCAGTGATGCTGGCTTTAAAGTGCCATGGTATAAATCCGTTGAAAAGCTAGGTTGGTACTGGTTAAGTCGAGTCAGAGGGAAAGTGCAATATGCAGATTTAGGTGCGGAAAACTGGCAACCTATCAGCAACTTACATAGCATATCCTCAAGTCGCTCAAAGACTTTAGGCTATAAGAGGTTGACTAAGAGCAACCCAATTTCATGTCAAATTGCACTGTATAAATCACGTCCTAAAGGCCGAAAAAATCAGCGTTCGACACGGACTAATTGTCATCATCCGTCACCTAAAATCTACTCCGCTTCGACAAAAGAACCATGGGTTTTAGCGACTAACTTGCCCGTTGAAATCCGAACACCAAAGCAACTTGTTAGGCTCTACTCGAAGCGTATGCAAATTGAAGAAACCTTCCGAGACTTGAAAAGCCCAGCCTACGGTTTAGGCCTCCGTCATAGCCGAACTAGCAGCTCAGAGCGCTTTGATATCATGCTGCTAATCGCCCTAATGCTTCAACTGACATTTTGGCTTGCTGGAGTTCATGGTCAGAAACAAGGTTGGGATAAGCACTTCCAAGCTAACACTGTCAAAAATCGAAATGTACTCTCAACAGTGCGCTTAGGGATGGAAGTTTTGCGGCATTCTGGCTACACAATAACGAGGGAAGACTTGCTCGCGGCTGCAACCCTGCTTGCTCAAAATCTATTCAAACATGGTTGTGCTTTGGGGAAATTATGAGGGGATCCCTCAGTACCCAGCATCCTGCTCACCAGAGTACTTGGTGATTTCTCCGCTCAAGAATGAATAAACATACAAACCATTTTCCGTACCAATCCAGTAGGCTTGTTTGGTTTCGGCAAAAGCGGTAACGCGAGGAGAAGGAATAATAAATTTGGGGCCACGGCTATCATATAAGTCAAACACCACCGCGCCGTTACTTGAACCTAGTAGTAACTCACGGCGACTTTCAGAGAAATAGAGCTTGGAAATATTGCGGTTTTTAGAACGTGAAACATGGCTAAAACCCGACTCTTCAGACAGGTACACCCCACTTTGAGTGGCTAAAATCCACTTCTTTTTTACTTTGAGCGCGTCATTTACGCGAATTTTGGTGGAATCATTGAATCGATACAAGCCCATAAGTGAATGGGTTTCAAGTTCACCAGTAGAAATTTGATAAGCGTAGAAATGACTGTCGTCAGTCACCCAGATGTAGTCTTTATTACTACCAAGTTTGTTGATTTCACTACCGGGAGGCAGACTAAAAATCACTTCACGTTGTTGGTGAGAAACAGAACGGTAAACCTGGTTTGCTTGATAAGTCCAGAAGCTGTTGGCTTGAAATTGAAAATGTTCGGTTGGATAAGGCAAAACTGAGCCTTGTTTTGGCGAAACCGTTCTACCATCAAAAAATAACACCTTATCTCGGACGTCATGAATCCAAAGACCACCACCAGGTGCTAGAAATAGATTTTTTGCAGCAAAGATGCGCCCTTGATTCTCCGTCGGTAACGGATAGAACACCGATGGCGTAGAATCAAATGCGAGCGTAATATTTGAAAAGAAATAGAGCAGCACGGCCCAAAAGGCTTTTTTCACCAGCTAATTCCTTAGCAGCATAACGAAAAGCAAACAATGAGCGCTAATCCGTAGCGCTCAATGATAAAGAGTGCTGTTTATTCTATTGCATTCGTATCGCGAAGAATACCTAAACCGTTGTGTTTTATTGGAAAAACTATCAATAGCGATCTATTGCGCTAAACACGTGATAAAGTCATTAGCCATCTGATCAATAAATGTGAAGTAACTCCCTGCTTTGACCTCAACATCTGAGCCAATAGGATCTAATACTCCCACTTTAGCACTGCTTCCGCGAACAACAGACTTCACCACTGCTGGCGTAAATTGTGGTTCTGCAAAAACGCACTTTGCCTGTTTATCAGCTAATGCCGTACGGATACGAATCAGGGTTTTCGCCCCTGGCTTGCGATCAGGACTGACGGTAAAATGCCCCAAATGATTTAAGCCGTAATCTTGTTCAAAATAACCATAGGCATCGTGAAAAACAAAGTAGCCTACATTTTTTACTGGCGCTAAACGCTCTGTAAGCTCTTCTCGCTGAGTCGCGAGTCGCTGAGTGAAACGTTGATAATTTGCTTCATACTGTGTCGCGTGATCGCTATCAAGCTGTTTCAATTGCTCAGTGATTGCCTTGGCAACTTGTTGTGTCGGCTGGTAACCAAGCCAAAAGTGTGGGTCATGACTGCCATGATCGTGTCCATCATGATCGGCATGATCTCCATCAAATTCATGTAGGGGTAAGCCATCGATTTTCGACAGTTCAAGAACATGTTCTTGCTTAGTCACGACCTTGTCTAAAAAAGGTTCCAAATCATGGCCGAACCAAATCACTAAATCCGCAGAGGCTACTTTTTTTACATCCGATGGACGCAATGCATAGTCGTGTGGTGAAGCATTAGAATTAAGTAAGACTTCCGGTTGACCGACATCAATCATTAACTCTTGAGTGATCATCTGTATCGGCTTAATGCTGGTTAAAACCACTGGCTCTTGAGCCATAGCTGTCGAACTGGATAATGCCAGTGCGAGGGTAATTCGTTTTTTCATCAGTTAACCACATCGTGACTTATAGAATTTGTAAGTGATAAATGTTACATTATAACAATATTCAATTGCAAATGAGTTCCATTCATGACCTCGTTAGTCGACCTTACTAATATTTGCGTTCAGTTCGGTGAACGCAAAGTACTCGATAATGTTAGCGTAAGTTTAAAAAGTGGCGAAATCACCACCCTTATAGGGCCAAATGGTGCAGGAAAATCGACACTGGTTAAAGTCTTGCTAGGTTTACAGCGTTGTTCACAGGGAACCATTAATAGGCCAAAAGGGCTGAAAATCGGTTACGTCCCACAAAAGCTCAAACTGAATGATTCTTTACCTCTCGACGTGGAACGTTTTTTACGCTTAGCGGGCCGCTATAGCCAGCAAGAAATTCAAGAATCACTTGGTTTGGTGGGGGCATCACACCTGCTCAAAGCCAACATGCATTCATTATCGGGTGGCGAAACACAACGCGTACTACTATCACGTGCGCTGCTCCAACGCCCACAGCTATTAGTACTCGATGAGCCAGCACAAGGTGTTGATGTTCAAGGTCAAATTGATCTCTATGACCTAATTGATACTATCCGTCATCGCTTCCATTGCGCGGTCTTTATGGTCTCACACGATCTGCATTTAGTGATGGCCAAAACCGACCATGTTATTTGCCTGCAGCATCATATTTGCTGCTCTGGTGCACCAGCCTCCGTCGCTCAGCACCCGAAATATATCGCACTGTTTGGTCAAGCACGCCAAGAAAAAATTGCCATTTATCATCATCAACACGACCACCACCACCATGACCTTTCTGGCCAACCCGTTAAAGGGGAAGGATCATGTTGTGGAGACCATTCACACGGACATCACCACCATGATTGAGTTTTTACTGCCTTCTATTTTTGCAGGCCTTGGCATTGCCCTGATTGCTGGGCCACTCGGCTCTTTCGTCGTATGGCGCAAAATGGCTTATTTTGGCGATACATTAGCGCACGCTTCTTTGATGGGATTGGCGTTTGGTTTTCTATTAGATGTAAACCTCTATCTCGCACTGGTCGTTTGCTGCTTAGTGTTGGCAGTATTACTGGTGACTTTGCAGCGCCAGCAACTGGTAGCGACTGATACTCTATTAGGTATTCTCGCCCACAGTTCATTATCGCTCGGCTTAGTCGCGGTTAGCTTTCTCGACAATGTTCGTATCGATTTGATGAGCTATTTATTTGGCGACTTACTGGCTGTTTCACCAAGCGATTTAATCTTTATCTACCTCGGTGTCGCGGTGGTGGGTATCGCTTTAACTGTTTTTTGGCGTCCGCTACTCTCCTCAACGGTCAATGAAGAACTGGCTGCCGTAGAAGGCCATGATACCGATCTAATGCGTCTGATTTTGATGTTGTTGGTCGGTTTAGTGATCGCGGTGGGTATGAAGTTTGTTGGTGCCTTGATCATGACGTCACTATTGATCATCCCTGCAGCCACGGCTCGTCGTTTTTCTCGAACACCGGAACAAATGGCGATACTGGCCTCTATTCTTGGAGCGATAGCCGTCTTACTTGGTCTGACACTCTCTTGGCACTTTGACACACCAGCAGGCCCTTCGGTGGTGATCAGCGCCAGCGCCTTGTTCTTACTGAGTCAGGTAAAAAAATCGGTTTCGTAGCTAGGTTTTTGTTACTAGCTTTATTTGCGTTGACGGTATGAATAAACAAAAACGGCTTCCCAAGGGAAGCCGTTTTATTTCTCTAGCAATTATGCGCCTTCGTTATACAACTCTAGGCTAGCGAGGTCTTGCTGTAGTTCAGCCTGCAATTTGGCATCATCGCAACGTAATGACTCTAAATACTCAAGATATTGCTGAGTAATATCGCCAGTCACGTACTCACCGCTAAATACCGACGTTTCAAACTTCGCAATATCTGAATTGCCTAAACCAACCGCGCTAACCAAATCTTCTAGGGTTTGGAAGATAAGTTCGTCGGCACCGATTTGCTTACAGATTTGCTCATTGTCGCGCCCATGAGCAATCAGTTCATTCGCACTAGGCATATCGATACCATAAACGTTCGGGAAGCGAATCTCTGGAGCCGCTGAAACCATGAAGACCTTCTTCGCACCAGAATCTCGCGCCATCTCAATGATTTGCTCAGAAGTGGTACCACGTACGATCGAGTCATCAACTAACAATACATTTTTATCTTTAAACTCCGAACGAATCGCATTGAGCTTACGACGCACCGATTTCTTGCGTTGCTGCTGACCAGGCATGATAAAGGTACGACCGACATAGCGGTTTTTAACAAAACCTTGGCGATACGGTTTATCGATCAATTGAGCGATCTGCAGCGCGATATCACATGACGTTTCAGGAATTGGAATGACCACATCAATATCGAGATGACTAAATTCATCACGAATACGCTCACCTAATTTTTTCCCCATCTCAACACGGGCAGAATAAACGGAAACTTTATCGATAAACGAATCTGGGCGAGCAAAATAGACGAACTCAAACAAGCAAGGATTTAGCTCTGGGTGATCAGCGCATTGCTGAGTAAATAACTCACCATCAAAAGTGGCATAAATTGCTTCACCCGGCAGAACATCACGGATGAAATCAAAACCAACCGCATCCAATGCCACCGATTCAGACGCCACCATGTATTCAGTGCGACCTTCCACTTCACGCTTACCTAGGCATAGAGGGCGAATGCCTTTAGGATCACGAAATGCAACCAGACCATGACCAATGATCATTGCTGTTACCGCATACGCACCACGAATAGTACGGTGAACGTTTGTCACGGCGCGGAAAACATCTTCGGATGTCACATTACCTTTCACCATATCAATTTCATGTGCGAGTACGTTAAGCAGCACTTCCGAATCAGAGGTGGTGTTTAGGTGGCGGCGATCTTTAGCAAACAACTTTTCACGCACATCATGTGCATTAGTCAAGTTACCGTTGTGAGCGAGGGTGATGCCGAATGGAGAGTTTACGTAAAAAGGTTGGGCTTCTGAG
Organism: Vibrio scophthalmi; assembly: GCF_040869025.1. Lineage (NCBI taxonomy): Bacteria > Pseudomonadati > Pseudomonadota > Gammaproteobacteria > Vibrionales > Vibrionaceae > Vibrio > Vibrio scophthalmi. The sequence continues at coordinate 475,409 of NZ_CP134271.1, forward strand.
ACACTTGAACTGCCAGCGGTTGGGTAACGTACATGGCCGATACCAACGTCTCCTTGCAGTCTTTGCATGTGTTTTGCTTCGAATACATCTTTGACTAAACCGTTCGCCTTGCGCAGACGAAAACGATTGCTTTCTATGGTACAAATACCGGCGGCATCTTGGCCACGGTGCTGCAATACAGTCAAAGCGTCATAAATAGACTGATTTACAGGCGAAGTGCCCACGATTCCAACAATACCACACATGTCCTAACCCTCGATTTGCGATAATGGCTGGCGCGCTATGACGCGCCAGATAAGAAACTCGATGAAGCTTGTAGGTGTTCGAAAAACGGCTCAATGATTAACTTAAAGTGTGGAACCAGCTCCGAGCTTGTCCACCATTCGCTATCATTGAAAGTGGTGAAAGTATCAACGAAGAACAATACCGCCGAAACGATCAGCACTCCTCGCAATCCACCAAATACGATACCTAACACGCGGTCGGTACCCGATAGACCCGTTTTCTGAATTAACTGCCCAAGTACATAGTTAACCAACGCTCCTACAATTAGCGTGGCAACAAACAAGGCAGCAATCGCTGCGCCATTGCGAAACATCTCATCTTGGATCTTGGTAAAGTAAACCGCCAAACGACTGTAATACTGACTGGCGATAAAAAATGCACCAAACCAAATAACCAATGACAATGCTTCTTTAGCAAAGCCGCGAACTAAGCTGATTAAAGCCGATAGGCCAATCACACTCAAAATGACAATATCTAACCAATTCATGTGTATTCACATCTTCAGTTTGCGCGCATTTTAACAGAAAAAACGCTGACGCAAACGTTTTCTTAAGGATTTAACGGTTTAAATTTAAGCAATCGGCCTTTTGAGCCCGTGATTTTTTCGAGTTCCTTAATTTGGCGCTCGAGCTTATTTTTTGAAATATCAGGGCCAATAATCACGCGCGTAAAGCTATTATCTAGCTTGGTATGCGCCTGATAACCACGCTTTTGTAGATCTTTCACCACATTTTCCGCGTTCTCAGCATTTTTCAGCGCCATCAATTGAATGATCCAAGCACTCTCTTGGTATTCATTGCGTTCTGGTACTTCTTTTACCACCACCGGCAACGGTTTATTTTCAAGTTGAGCTTGCTCACCTTGATCTTCTACCTCTAATGTAACTTCCACTGGTGTTGGTGGTAATGCCGCGCTGTCGTCTTCTGGCTCCAGCACTTCGAACGTTTCCACATCACTTTGCAACTCCGGTTTAATCGGAATGCTAGCGATCTCTTCTTGGTAATGTGTTTTTTTGCCATCTAATACATCAGGCAACACGATCACACCAATCGAGACCAAAATAATGGTGCCGACAAGGCGGTTTTGAAATTTACTTGCCATTTATTCTCCTTTGCTCTGCCAGTATTCAAGCACTTCACCAACGGTATGGAATGATCCCACAACAATGATGACATCTTGCTGGTGAGCCTTTGTCATTGCCGCTTCAAATGCAGCGACAGGCGTGGCAAATTGCGCTTGTTCTGCACCTAAATAACGACATAATTCTTCGGCTTTTGCCGCTCGAGGTCCCGTAAGTGAGGCTGGGTACCAATGGCTAGCCACTGGCGCTAAGATTTCAAGCGTCGATTTAATGTCTTTGTCATGCAACATCGCTACCACCATATGAATGGTGTGCTGCGGGTATTGCTGTTGCAATCGCTCGACTAAATATTGGGCTGAGTGCGGGTTATGGGCAACATCAAGTAGCACCGTGGGTGCTTGATGAATGACCTGCATACGACCCGGCAGTGAGGCATTGCGTAGGCCATTCACGATATTGACATCAGAGAGGTCTAGATGCGCACTGGCGAGCGCCATCAGTGCTGTTGCAGCATTAGGTAAAGGTAGGCTTGGTCGCGGTAAGTCATCTAACTGAAAGCTGCCATGGCTCCAACACCAAGTGTTGTTGTCCGTGAGTGCATAGTCATACTGAATGCCGACTTGGAACAACTCGGCCTTTATGTCATCTGCATGAGCCGCAACAGTTGCGGGCGCTTTAGGTTGACCACAGATAGCGGGTTTGCCGCTACGGAAAATACCCGCCTTTTCAAAGCCAATCACGTTGATGTCGTCACCAAGCCAATCAACATGGTCGATGGCCAAACTGGTGATGATACACACATCATGATCAACCACGTTGGTGGCGTCTAATCGCCCACCTAAACCCACTTCAAGTAATACCACATCCACTTTTTCACTTTGAAATAAGCGCAAAGCAGCAAGGGTGCCAAACTCAAATAAGCTTAAACTGATGTCACCACGTTGCTGTTCAACAAAGTCGAAAGCTTGGGTATGTTTTTCATCACTAAGATCAACGCCATTAACGCGAACGCGTTCATTGTAGCGAATGAGATGTGGGGAACTATAAACGCCAACCGAATAACCAGCATCGAGTAGAATGGCTTCCATCAATGCACAGGTAGACCCTTTACCGTTGGTACCGGCAACCGTAATCACCGTCGGTGCGGGTTTGGTCAATTGGGCTTTATTTGCGACGGCTTGAACTCGGTCGAGACCAAGATCAATCGCTGAGGTATGTAGCTCTGCTAAATAATCAAGCCACATCGCAAGTGGGGATGTGGCTTGAGGAATTTGGGATTGAATCATCTAACTTTAACCAATAAATCCGTGGTTGTTTGTTAGTGAGATACTTTACCCTTTTTCGTCGGCTTCTGGTACAGAATACTCAGCTTCTTGTGGAGAATCATCCACAGAAACGACCAACGGTGATGCGTTATTGGTCAATTTAGCTAAAAGGCTACTCACGCGTTGACGCATTTCTCGGCGATCGACGATCATATCAATCGCACCATGCTCAAGCAGGAACTCACTGCGTTGGAAACCTTCAGGAAGATCTTCACGTACCGTTTGTTCAATAACGCGGCGACCAGCAAAACCGATCAGCGCTTTTGGCTCACCGATATTAATGTCACCCAGCATTGCCAAACTTGCAGATACACCACCCATGGTTGGATCAGTCATAACCGAGATAAAAGGCAAGCCCTTCTTCGATAAACGCTCTAGCGCCGCACTGGTTTTCGCCATTTGCATTAGAGACATCAGTGCCTCTTGCATACGTGCGCCACCAGAAGCAGAGAAACAAACTAGACCGCAGTTGTTTTCCATTGCCGCTTCAACAGCGCGAACAAAACGGGCACCAACAACAGAACCCATTGAGCCACCCATGAACGAGAATTCGAATGCACAAGCAACCACAGGAACACCGATTACTTCACCTTGCATCACAACAAGGGCGTCTTTCTCACCACTGGCTTTTTGTGCTGCAGACAGACGATCTTTATAACGCTTTGAATCTTTAAACTTCAGCTTATCTTGTGGCTCAAGTTCATTCGCAAGTTCAACGCGATTGTTTTCATCTAGGAACGTTTCCAAGCGACGACGTGCCTTCATACGCATATGATGGTCACATTTCGGACATACTTCTAGGTTACGCTCTAGTTCAGCATGGTAAAGCACCTGTTCACATGATGTACATTTAGTCCATACCCCTTCTGGGATCGATGCTTTACGTGAACTAACGATATTGCTTTTTTCTAAAATCTTTTCAAGCCAACTCATGGAAGACCTTTTCTCTATCACTCTTTCGCGCCATGCAAAAGATATAAAAACTGAATTTATGCGTGAGGATTAAAGCATATAAAATGCCAAGTGTAGACAAAAAACTGGTTGTACCTATTTTTGCTCACTCACGCATTCGCTTTATTGACTCTTCACACACCGTCTCTCATTGAACTAATAAAACATAATTTCTATTTATTATGAATAGATTAGCGAGATTTAGTTCAAATTATCTGGCAAAAATAGCGGACCGATCGGTGCACGAGGCAGTCCATACTCTTGCGGATAATCAACATCGACTAAATAGAGCCCTTCCGCTTTCGCCGTTGCCCCAGCTAACTTACGATCTTTGGCTTTAAGCAGCCAATCGATCCATTCCGGTTCTTGCTCACCGCGGCCGACACACAGCAAGCTGCCGGTGATGTTGCGGACCATATGGTGAACAAAGGCATTAGCTTTAATATCGATCACCACATATTGCCCATGACGCGTCACGTTCAAATGAATCATATTGCGCCAAGGCGTTCGTGACTGACAATGGATCGCACGGAAAGAAGTAAAATCATTCTCACCTAACAAGTATTGGCCTGCCTGATGCATTTTGACTTCGTCCAATTCACCATGGTAGTGGCTCACTCCAGAATGCAAAATACCTGGTCTTAGCTTGCTATTAAATATGATGTAGCGATAGCGACGAGCTGTCGCGGCGAAACGCGCGTGAAACTCATCCGACACTTCTGTTGCCCAACGAACCGCGATGTCTTTTGGCAAATTAGCATTGGCACCCATAGTCCAAGCCACCATTTTTCGGCTGGCTGTGGTATCAAAATGCACGACTTGACCCGTACCGTGCACACCAGCGTCAGTACGACCTGCACACTGTACTTCTATGGGATGATTGGCGACTAAACTTAATGCACGTTCAAGCTTTTCTTGCACGCTTTGAACTTCTCTTTGACGTTGCCAGCCAAAGTAGTGAGTGCCATCATACTCAATACCTAAAGCGATTCTCATCTTGGACTCTCTTGGAATATGGGTCGGGCAGTATAGCGAAACTGACCATGGCTTCAAGTGGCCGCCCGGTAAAGTTCGGTTAAATTTCCTAGCTCAACTCATTTATAGATCAAGCTATTATGGATATCACTCTTAAAGATAAAGGGGCTTTCGCCCCTTTATTGTTTGTTATCGACCATTAATTGCGTCAATTAGGCGCTTCGCCTCACGGCGAATGTCGTCGTTACCATCGACGATGGCCTCTTCCAACAGTTTTTTAGCACCACTAGCGTCGTTCATTTCCATGTAGATTTTAGCCAGATCGAGTTTACCCGATGCTTCCGCATTACTATCGACATCAATATCAGACATCTGACCTATCACATCAGGGAAATCACTTAAACCGACATCTAACTTTAGCGCTTCTTCGTCTGGGTTAAACAGCCCTTCTTCGCGGTCCACCTCTGCCATCAATTCGTCAATGGTGCGATATTGATTGTCACGTGGATTGAAGTCGATCAGATCGTCTTGATTTTCCCAATCTTCGTTTGAGATTTTTGCTTGAGCAGGCTGGTTACCTTCATCCCAAGCATGGCGATCTTCTTCTGGAATATCATCCGAAATAGACGCTTGTAACTCAGGAGAAAGGCTAAAGCCATTCCAATCTTCGCCGCCCATTTCCAGCATGGCATCGATATCCATTCCAGCAGAATCACTGGCACGCTGGTCAATCGGTTTCTCTACTGGAGTATAGCTATCATCGCCTTCTGCAAGTAATTCATTAAACGCGCTTTCATCATAATCAGACTTAATCGCAGCATTATCTCTATACTCTTGCTCTTGAGGTTCAAGTGGAGCAGGTTCTAGAGATGGAGCGTCACCAAATAAACCAGACAATACGTCTTGTTCATCTAAACGTTGGTCCAAATCAGCATTATCAATGTCAACAGGCTCAAGATCGTTAAAATCGAAGCTCGGCGCTCTTTCTGGTTCTTCTACAGTACTTTGTTGCTGCAGTTCACCATCGCGAATCTCTGCTGGTTCTTGCTCTGCCGAACCTTGCTCAGCCGGCTCCGCTTCTACAGGGTCTGCAGCAGATTCAAATGCCTCCGTGATATCTGACGCTGTATTGTCAGCAGTATCAAACTCAAACACTTCATCAGACTGCGTTTGAGGCAGCTCTTGAGTCTGCTCTTGAGATAATTCTGGCGCTGGCTCTGGCGTCTGAGTAACGACTTCATTTGCTACAGGCGCTTCTGCAAGCGCGACATCAGAGTCTTGCTCCATTTCGGCTGTCGCATCGGCCAATGCATCCGCTTCACCATATTCAGGCAACTCAAGATCATCAAAGCTAAAACGAGTTTCACCATCAACATCAACATCAACATCACTTAACTCTGACTCAGAATTGAACGCGGGTTCAGTTGATAACTCATTGGCGATGGATGCGGCTTGATTTGGCATTTCAGCCTTGAAATCCGCTATTGCATCGTCTTCGCCATACTCAGGTAGATCTAAGTCATCAAAATCAAAACGTTCTTCAGCGTCTGATTGAGCGATTTGTGGCTCAGTTTCTAGTGCTTCAGCCTGCGGCTCAATAGGCACTTCGCCAGAATCTCTTTCGTCGTTGGCAATCTCTTCGTTAGCCATGTTTTCTGGGCTGACAGTTTCTGTGCTATGAGCTTCATCACTAGCAGCTTCATTGTCATAAACGCCGTCACCGATAATTTCGTCGAACGCATCTGATGATGCAGCCTGACTCTCGTCTTGCGGCTCAGCTACGGCTTCTTCACTAGCACTTGCAGATGGTTCAGTTATTTGAACATCATCAGCTTGATGCTCAACAGCGTCAGCTAACGCTTCTTCTTCACCAAATTCAGGTAACTCAAGTTCATCAAACTCAAATGGTAGATCGTTTGCAACATCAACTGACTCAGCTTGTTCCTCTGGCTCTGGCTCTGGCTCTGGCTCTGGCTCTGGCAATGGAGCGTCAGGCGCATCGACAGAATCAATGTGTTGAGAACCATCACCTTCGCTAGCGACAGGTTCCACCTCTGCAACGTCGGCTGTCTCGGCATCTTGCTCAACAAAATCGAACTCTGGCTCAAATTCAGGTTCAGCTGATTGAGCAGGCTCTGGCGTTAACGGTTCATTGTGTGAATCGTCAATTTGAGCGGTTTCATTCACTTGCTCAAGTGGCGCAGCAGGCGTTTGCTCTTGTAGCGCCGCTAATGCATCTGCGGTGTCACTATCACCATCAAACAACCAATCATCATCACTTGGCGTACCAAATTCGTTATCAACCGTTGGCAATGCCGCTTTCGCTGGCTCTGGCTCTGGCTCTGGCTCTGGCTCTGGCTCTGGCTCTGGCTCTGGCTCTGGCTCTGGCTCTGGCTCTGGCTCTGGCAGGGAGGATTCATTCACACTTTCCGCGGTGTCAAGTGCTGGTGATACTGGTTCATCGTCTTCCACTTGGTCAAAATTGAACTCACCAAGTAATGGATCCGATTCTGGCGCCACATTGAGCATGTCATCCAAAAAGTCATCGCTCGAAAACGCTTTTTCTTCTTCAACAACAGTCTCTTCAATATGTTCTAGCTCATCGTTAAGCGCTGCAAGCTCGGCTTGTTCGTCAAGTGTTGGCTCTTCCGCCTCTGTGCCTGTTGATGCAAGCAGCTGTTCGATTTCATCATTACTTGGCTGCGCATTTGGTGCTGATTGCACCTCACTTGCCGCCTCTAACGTTGCTAAGCTATCTTCCGACTGAACTTGTTCCGGCTGACTCTTTTCAATTTCGAGCAGTTCTTCAAACAGATCAATACCATCGTCACCGAAATCATCGGCCGATAAATCTTCTACGCTTAACGACGCATCGCCGTTGTCACTATGGTCATCAAGCAGTTCATCGAGTAGATCCGTACTGTCGGCGTCATACGCGGACTTAGCGGTACTTTCCTCTAACTCTTCTTCATCCAGCAACTCATCCAACATGGAGACTGAGTCGAGATCAAACGCAATATCGTCTAAGTCATCAGCTTCTGAATCTAAACCCTCTTCGCTTTGCGCCTGTGGGCTTTCCACAAGGTTAGGCTCTTCCGATTGAGTTTCTAAGTTCGGCTTAACTTCACTGTCTAGCTCGTCCTCTTCTCCTAATAACTCATCAAGCATCGCAGTGGAGTCATCAGACAGTTGCAGTGTTTCGTCTTCATCACTGTCGTCTAACCATTCATCCAGCAGATCAATACTTTCTTCACCAGAGTCGAGATCGAAACCATTTTCATCAGAATCAAGCAGCTCATCGAGCATTTGAGTATTCGTCAGCTCTGATTGGCTATCTTCCGCAGACTCGGTGAACAGTTCATCAAACAATGCGTTACTTTCATCTTCTAATTTCTGTAATGCTTCATCTGGTTGTTCAGTCGCTGAAATGTCGGATTCAAGCGACTCAGCAACACTCTCTTGCTCCGCTTGAACTTGGGCGAATAGGTCATCAATATCGCTATCTGAAGTAATCGCTTGGTTTGCAAAATCGCTATCGTCTTCACTTAAATCAAACCCTTCGGGATCATCAAGCAAATTATCAAATGAGAATGCGTCATCACCCTCAGCGCTTTCACTGAGCAACTCATCGAGCATCGCTTGTTCAGCGCTATCTTCGTCCTCATCAATATCGTCAAGCGCTGAGCTAAACAGATCATCAAGCTCACTTTGGCTCACGCCAGTGTCTGAAAGATCGAAACCGTCGTCATCTTCCGATGAATCTTCGATGACTACATCATTTAGCGCACGCTCCATCTCTTCAAGGCCAAGCGCTTTTTCACCACTATCTACGCTGATACCATTGGAGCTGACATCAAACGACGCCAAGGACTCATCGAGATCGCCGTCATCATCAATAGCGGCAAATGGGTCGCTGTCATCGTCATCATCAAGGTTGAAATCGAGCGCACTGTCATCTAACCCAGCAAAGATATCCGTTTCTTGCGTCGTTTCGGTGTCACCATCAAGCTCATCTGAGAACAATGTTTCGTCATCACTTGACTCACCAAACAGATCATCGTCCAGATCCAGTTCATCTTCGACGTCATCATCAAGGGCACCAGCGGCCAAAGGTGCCATTGACGCAGCGGCAGCCATTGATGGCAGAGAATTATCGTTTTGTTCTGCTTGAGCCTGTGCTTGTGCCTTTTTGCGACCAAGCAATAGCATGATCATCAGGCCAATCAAAAGACCAGGAACGATGGCAAGCCCAGCAACCAGCCAGCCATTGGAAAGAATATTGTCCAACGTACTTGGGGCATTACTTTGTTGCTCGGCAACGCGCAAACGCTCTGCTTCTAATAGTTTTTCCACTTCTGAGCGAATGCGATTTTCATCACCCAGCTCTTCTTTTAAGCCATCAACTTCAGTTTGCACCTCTGCCAACATCAAACGTAGGCGATGATTCTTCTCTTCCAGCGCGGTTAACTCGGATTCAGAACTGGTCAGTTGCTGCTCTAAAGCCTCGACTTGTGGCGCTTTATTAACAGTAGTTGGCTTAGTGGCTTGTGGTTTGATGCTTGGTGCCGTACTCGGTTGAGATGGCATAACCTGAGGCTTTGATACAGACGGTTTAGTCGCTTGGGGTTTCGCTTTATCGGCTGCCGATTCATTGCCATCCAGACGCGCTTGATGCAAGTTCATAATACGAACCGCTTCATCAGTCGAAACGCTCTGTACCTGTGCTAACGAAGGAACACGAATGGTGCTACCCGGGATCAAAGTATGAATGTTCTGATTTTCAAACGCTTGCGGGTTGAGCTGATAGATCGCCAGCAGCGTCTGTTGCACCGACACTTGATTAGACGGTTTAAGACGCGATGAGATTCCCCATAGGGTGTCTTGCCCTGAGGTTGGTCCATAGAAGCGTGAAGGTTCACTCGCGACCGATGAATGGCGCGTAATCTGTTCAGAGTATTGTGGCGAGTTTTGCAGCTCACCATTTGGCCCTGTCAGGCGAATACTTTCTGCACTTACGATGTTTGTCTGAGTCACGGCTACTAAGGCGATTGGCATTAGGAGACGTTGGAGAATTCGACGCATATATGGCTCAGTTAGGTGCTCATGGGAAATAAATTTAGTGATCTGCTAAATATATCGGATCATGAGGGCAAAACTATAGCCGTTGTGGCAAAAAATGTGTCCCTAGCTTAATAATCGCATTAATCTCACACATTTTTTTCAGGATTGATTAAAAAAGCCCCGCGTAAACGCAGGGCCCATAGAGTTTGCTAAGCAATTGTATGACTATTAGTAGTAGTCACGAATCAGTACTTCGGCAATTTGTACCGCGTTTGTCGCAGCGCCTTTGCGCACGTTATCGGCGACAACCCATAGGTTCACACCGCTGTGGTGGCTAATATCGTTGCGGATTCGGCCAACCATTACATGGTCTTTACCACCAGCATCACGTACTTGAGTCGGGAAGTCATCACCTTGGAACACTTCAACGCCTTCAGTATTTTCCAGCAGCTGGATTACATCTTGAGCATCAATTGGCGCACAAGTTTCAACATGAAGTGACTCTGCATGACCGTAGAATACCGGTACACGTACACACGTTGGGTTTACTGTGATGCCTGGATCGTTGAAAATTTTCTGCGTTTCCCACACCATTTTCATCTCTTCACGGGTGTAGCCGTTTTCCATCATCTGATCGATTTGTGGAATACAGTTGAACGCGATCTGTTGCGAGAAGTGTTCGCTTTCTGCTGGCACACCGTTCAGCAGGCGCGCAGTTTGGCCGGCTAATTCATCAATACCCGCTTTACCCGCACCGGATACCGATTGGTAAGTTGAAACGTTAATACGCTCAATACCCACAGCATCTTGAATCGGTTTTAGAGCCACAACCATTTGAATGGTCGAACAGTTCGGGTTTGCGATGATGTTACGGTTACGGAACTCAGCAATGGCTTCTGGGTTTACTTCTGGCACAACCAGAGGAACATCATATTCATAACGGAATTGTGAGGTGTTATCGATAACCACAACGCCTTCATCAGCCGCAATCGGTGCCCACTTTGCAGAAAGCTCAGCGCCCGCTGAAAATAGTGCGATATGAACTTGAGACCAATCAAAATCTTCAACATTTTCTACGCGTACAGTTTTTCCATTGAAGCGGCTAGTTCGACCTTCACTGCGCTCACTGGCCAACAGGTAAATGTTACCTACTGGGAACTTGCGCTCTTGCAATACTTCTAGAATGGTTTCACCGACAGCACCTGTCGCACCAAAAACGGCCACGTTATATTGTTGGCTCATTTAATTACCTCAACTTGAAAACCTAATTTCGCTAGCGGTGCCAAATTACACTCTGAATCACCGACTAACTTTACAGCGCCATATTCACGACGATCCCAATACGTTTTACGCATTTGATCGAAAGCGCCTGGCTGTTGGATTTGACGGCGGAATAATGCGTCGTCTTTACGCACATCATAGATGATTTGCGTTAAATTGTGCAGTGTCGCTTCATCCCAACCACGATCTAACGTTAGTTGCGGAATCGGCGCGACGGGCAGTAGCTCTTGTGCGCTGGCCACCAAAGGCTCATCTAAATACTCACAATAACTATTAAAAATCATGGTCGTGCCACGCGCCTTGCCCTCTAAACCGTAGCCTGCAACGTGCGGGGTGGCGAATGCTAACAGAGGAAGAAGTGCCATATCAACATCTGGTTCAAATTCAAATACGTCCAAAGCCGCGGTAAAGCCATCTTTTTTCTCGAGACGTTGTTTTAGTGCTTGGTTGTCAACCACCGGGCCACGCGCAGCATTGATCAAAATTTGGTCACCGCGTAACGTATTCAATACCTGGTCATTGATCAAGTGGTGAGTGGCATCATTCCCTTCACGGGTGATTGGCGTATGCAAGCTGATAATGTCTGCACGCTCTAGCAGCTCATCCAATTCAGTAAACTGACGGGTGTCGCCGTCTCGCTGCTTAGGCGGATCATTAATGAGTACGTTAATCCCGATCCCTTCTAAGCATTGCTGTAAATAGCTACCAACTTGACCAGCGCCAATAATACCGACGGTTTTATCGAAGACCGAAAAACCCTGCTGTTGCGCCAGTACCATCATGACACTGAAGACATATTCCGCCACACCGACCTTGTTACAACCCGGCGCCGCGGTGAAAAAGATGCCTTTCTCCATCATCAGTGCTTGGTCGACATGATCCATGCCTGCGGTTGCAGTACCGACGAACTTAAGCTTGTTCGCTTTCGCGATCAATTCAGCATTTACCTTAGTGACTGAGCGGATCATCAATGCATCAACATCGATCAAGTCATCGGCAGTTAAGCTACGACCTGGCTTCAAAATCACTTCGCCTAATTGGCTAAAAAGCGCCTCAGCATAAGGCATGTTTTCATCTATAAGAATTTTTTTCATCTGCGTGAATTCGTCGGTTGGGGATTAATCGGCAAAACTTTCTGTCTAGAAGAGTGTTATACCAGCTCTGTTGCGTAGATGTACACCTGCGGATGAGAGAAAGTCACCATATCTTCAGGTCAAGATGGGGAAATTCATGGTGCGATGTGCTTAGTGGCCGAAAGATAACAATATTCGACGCATAAAAAACCGGCCTCAATTGAGGCCGGTAAGATCCAGAACAAAAGGAATTTGACTCGCTCTCCATGAGCCAAAATCTGCGTCTGTTCGACTTAAGCATTACCTAAGTCAAGCTCTGGAAACTGGCTGCCATGCCAACAACGTTGACTGGCAAAATCAGTTAACCTTGAAATTTTTTAATCACAAGCGTCGCGTTTGTACCGCCAAAACCAAAACTGTTTGACATCACAGTGGTAAGCTCGGCTTCGCGCATTTCTGTCACGATATCTAGGCCAGCTGCCGCTTCATCAAGGTTATCAACGTTAATGCTTGGCGCAATAAAGTTGTTGTGTAGCATTAGCGTTGAGTAAATCGCTTCGTGTACACCCGCAGCACCAAGTGCGTGACCTGTCATTGCTTTGGTTGCAGAGATTGCTGGGCTGTTGCCACCAAATACTTGCTGGATAGCGCCAAGCTCTTTTACGTCACCCACTGGCGTTGATGTGCCATGCGTGTTCACGTAATCAACGCCATCAACCGCTGCCATCGCCATATTCATACAACGTACTGCGCCTTCACCTGATGGTGCTACCATATCGTAGCCATCTGATGTCGCGCCGTAACCAACGATTTCACCATAGATTTTCGCGCCACGAGCCAATGCGTGCTCAAGCTCTTCGATCACCATCATGCCGCCGCCACCAGAGATAACGAAACCATCACGGTCCGCATCATAAGTGCGCGATGCTTTTTCTGGAGTATCGTTATATTTGGTCGATAGTGCGCCCATCGCATCGAACATCATCGTCAATGTCCAATCCAACTCTTCACCACCACCAGCAAATACGATGTCTTGCTTACCTAATTGGATAAGCTCCATTGCGTGGCCAATACAGTGTGCTGATGTGGCACACGCAGAACTCATTGAGTAGTTCACGCCGCGGATTTTAAATGGGGTTGCTAGACAAGCTGAAACCGTTGAAGACATTGTACGAGGTACCATGTAAGGACCAACACGCTTTACGCCTTTCTCGCGAAGAATATCTACAGCTGCCGCTTGGTTTAATGATGATGCACCACCTGAACCTGCGACGATACCTGTACGGTCGTTAGAGACTTGATCTTCGGCTAAGCCTGCGTCTTCAATTGCTTGCTGCATTGATAGGTATGCATAAGCCGCCGCATCACCCATAAAGCGCATCTGCTTACGATCAATATGCTCTGCTGGGTTGATTTTAAGATCACCCCATACTTGTGAACGTAGACCTTTTTCTTTGAACTGCTCTGAAGCAGTGATGCCAGATTTACCCGCTTTTAGAGACGATAAAACTTCTTCGACGTTGTTACCGATACTTGAAACAATACCCATACCGGTGATTACGACTCGTTTCATTATGACATTCCTATAATTCAAGATACCGCTAGATGATAACTAAGTTAGCTAGGAAAAGTGGTCAGCTTTCCCTTAAAACCGTACAATCAACCTATATTTATGGTCGATATTCACAAAAATCAGACACTATGACTTCTATTACCAATGCTCAACTCGGCTGGAATGAAGCTGGCACGCCCGTTTCAGACCAATTCGATGACGTCTATTTCTCTAACGTAAATGGTTTGGAAGAAACGCGGTATGTGTTCCTCAAGCAAAATCATCTACCAGAAAGATGGCAAGAACATGACCAGCGTCGTTTTGTGATTGCTGAAACTGGCTTTGGCACTGGTCTAAATTTCCTTGCCGTATGGCAATGGTTCGAACAATTTAGACAACAGCATCCCAATGCACCTCTTAAAGAACTGCACTTTATTAGCTTTGAAAAGTACCCTCTCAGTAAAGCGGATCTAATCAAAGCTCATCAGTCTTGGCCTGAACTGGCCGACTACGCTGTTCAATTACAACAACACTACCCGATCGCAGTGCCTGAATGCCAGCGTATTGTACTCGCTGATGGTGCCATCACTCTAGACCTTTGGTTTGGTGATATCAAAGATTGCATGCCATTAGTACCTGTTTCTGCACAAGGTTTGGTCGATGCATGGTTCCTCGACGGCTTTGCGCCAAGCAAAAATCCGGAAATGTGGAATCAAAACCTGTTTGATGGCATGGCGCGTTTAGCGAAGCAAGACTGTAGCTGCGCGACTTTTACCGCCGCGGGTTTTGTCCGCCGAGGCTTAATCGAGGCCGGATTTGCGATGAAAAAAGTCAAAGGCTTTGGCACCAAACGGGAGATGATTGCAGGCAATCTGACTGAGCGTCAGGCCGTGACAAACTTCAAACCTTGGTTTCATCGCACTCCAAGCAGTCAACATGAACACATTGCCATTATTGGTGGCGGAATCGCCAGCGCCACGCTTGCAACCGCCCTATTGCGCCGTGGGCAAAAGGTCACTCTTTATTGCCAAGATGAGCACGCGGCCCAACGTGCTTCAGGCAACCGCCAAGGCGCGGTCTACCCATTATTGAACGGCGAACATCGCGGCGTATCACGCGTTTTCGCTCCGGGCTTTTTATTTGCGCGCCAGTTTGTTGATCAAGCGGCAGAGAAAATCTCATTCGATCATGATTGGTGTGGTATTACTCAGTTAATGTGGGATGAAAAATCGACCACTAAACTGAGTAAGATGCTTGAAGGCAGGTTTGATCCTATGCTGATTCATCACCTCGACGCAGAGCAAACCAGTGCGGCGATTGGCTTGCCGATTACGATGGAAAGCATTCAATATCCATTGGGTGGCTGGTTGTGCCCGGCGCAACTGACTCAAGGTCTGATTGACGAATTGACAAAAGACGCTCGATTTAAGATTAAATACAATCACAAAATCGACGCAATTACGCGCGTTGATGACCATTGGACACTGAGCAGTCAAGCGGGCGATGTCACCCATGATTGTGTGGTCATTGCTAATGGTAATGAGTTTGCTAGTTTCGAGCAGAGCGCGCATATCCCGCTTGGCCAAGTCAAAGGGCAAGTCAGTCATATTCCTACTACGCCTGAATTAAGCTCACTGAAAAGCGTGCTTTGTTATGATGGCTATATGACGCCAGCGAATCCCAATAACCAACAACACTGTATTGGTGCCAGCTACGACCGAAGCCACCTTGATTATCAATTTGATGCCACAGCACAACAAGAAAATGGTGATAAGTTACGTCACTGTGTTCCTAATGAAAGCTGGCCATTAACGGTGGATACGTCAGGTAACCAATCACGACAAGGCATCCGCTGCGTCAGTCGCGACCATCTACCGTTTGTTGGTAATCTGGCCGATTATGGGCAAGTCAAAGCGCAATATGAACATTTAGCTCAGCTGGAGCTTGAGCAAGCACAGCCTACGCCACACTATCCAGATCTATTCTGTTTGCTAGGATTAGGTTCTCGTGGTTTAAGTTCTGCCCCATTAATGGCTGAACTATTGGCCTCACAAATTTGTGGCGATCCCCTACCGCTACCAGTAGATGTATTAGAGACCCTTGATCCTAGCCGTATGTGGGTGCGCAAACTTCGTAAAGGTAAGGCCATCACTGAGCTTTAAGTTGACGTGCTATAAATTGACGCACTAAATCTCAATTTACCAACGATAGATGCTCATCGAACATTGGTAATAAAAAGTGCCGCCTTTGATCGGAAAGATCAACTGGCAGCACTTTTGTCTCGTTCAGACGTTAAGATGCACAACATCTAATATTCGCTAGAGCAACGTTTCCACTAACTTTACAACTTGTTCAGCCAAATCTGCTTGGCTAAGTTGACCGGTTGCCAAATCAAAGTTGTCATAAAAATTGGGAATGGAGAGTGACGCTTTAACATCTGCGCCAAAGTATCCAGCCGAAGCCACTGCCTGCGCCAGTACATTTTGAGCACCACCAGGGCCTGGTGAAGTGGCCAAATAGATTGCCGGAGTATTTTGAAACACTTGCGGGTTAATACGTGATGCCCAATCAAATAGGTTTTTGTAAGCGGCGGTGTAAGAACCATTGTGTTCAGCAAACGAGATGATCAAAACATCTGCCTGAGCAATCTGCTGCAGAAAGTTAGCTGCGTCTTGTGCTTGGCCGATTTCTTTTTCAACATCTTCACTAAACAGCGGTAGGTTAAATTGGTTGAGATCAAGCAAGGTCACTTGTGGTTCAGCCACTCGTTGAGCTAACTGCTGCGCGGCGTAAGATGCAAGGGCTTTATTAATAGAGGTTGAACTGGTTGAGGCTGCAAAAGCAAGGATATTCATTATGGCTGTCCCTTCGATTTAAAGAATGCTCCATGCTCAGCATAGAACAGAACCGATAAGCAACAACCATAATGTTGTAAAGTGTGACTTTCTTGGACTGGATGCGTACTGTTAAAAGACGGTCGTTTAGCCGTGGTTACTGAGTTCCAACCACAAATCATTAACGACAATACGATCTGCCGGAGTGAGTTCCGCGCGGGCTTGATCTAAGCTTGCTACGATACGATTTTTCAACTCATCTACGTCGTTGACACCTTCTTCTTCGCAAGTCGCAGCAGACAAAGAAATATGCCCTCGTAAGTAGCCACCAGCAAACAGCTCATCATCCGAAGCGGTCGCTATTCGCTCATCAATTAACGTCAGTAGCTTCTCTTCAAATTCAATAATCATGATGTATATTCAATCACTCGGTTTGACCACAAAATAGGGCTGAAGCTTCTCATATTGCGAAAATGAACGCAAACTATCATCAAACCCTCATTGGCTCAGTTTTCTATACTTACTGTTGTGGTTCGCAACGTTGAAAGGCACTTTCAATACACGCCTGACTCAATATTTGAGCTTGCTCTAGTTCACCCGCGGTTAATTTTGTCTGCAATAACTTTAATCGCTGATTGGCTAGTTCAAAACCCTGTGAATCGGCTGCGCTTAACCACACATAACACTGTACATAATCCGAGCGGGTGGCTTCGCTATTATACAATAGCGTTGCCAAATCAACCTGCCCCTCTGGTAACCCTAAGGTCGCAGCACGTAGCAGCCACGGTTTGGCTTTATCTGGGTCGTTCTCCCCAAGAGATCCATCCACATATAAAAGCCCCATCTTATGCATCGCTGGGCCAAAATTTCGTTCAGTCGCGATTTGATACCACTTTATCGCTTCAATCACGTTATTCTCTTCGTCTAAATAAATATTACCTAATACATACGCAGCCTCAGCGTGACCATGAACCACACTCTCAACTAACCATTGCTTTGCGATGGCTAAGTCTTGCTCGCCTCCGCTGCCCTCTAACCACAGCAAACCTAGCATAAATTCCGCTTCTTTCCTTTGCTCAACGGGCAACTGACCAGCCGATTTTTGATACCAGTAACGAGCAAGATCCGGCCGTTCTTCACCATACACTCCACTTCGATATAACTCAGCCAAATTATATTCCGCTTGCGGAAAGCCTTGCTCAGCAGCAACATGATATAAAGTCATAGCGCGCTGAGGGTCGTGCTCCACCAACATTCCTTTTGAGTAGAGATAGCCTAAATTAGTGGCCGCGATAGGGTCGTTTTGCTCAGCATTATCGATGCAGTAAGGCGAAATTTGATCGGTAAGTTCGTTAACCGCATAGGAGCAGAATGGATCGAACGTGCTTTTCTG
The DNA here is from genome assembly GCF_040869025.1 of Vibrio scophthalmi. NCBI lineage: Bacteria > Pseudomonadati > Pseudomonadota > Gammaproteobacteria > Vibrionales > Vibrionaceae > Vibrio > Vibrio scophthalmi. The sequence goes on from NZ_CP134271.1 coordinate 493,220, forward strand.
TTCCACTTGGTGGCTACAAGCAGCGAGTGTGATGATGATGAACACAACAGCAATAGCTCGTCGCCAAGCACGAGAATCCCCCATCAGTTTACATTCGACACGCATCGGCTACTCCATCGACGGTTTTATCAATCAGTTTAATTCTCAAAAATGAACGCCTAGCTTTTCATATTGAGAATATAAAAACAAACTCTTTTAAATTCAACAACTAACAACATGGCACAAGCTATGCAACTCCCTTCCTACGCATTCTAAAATGAAGGGATAGTCATGAGTAAACTAGAAGCAAGAATTCACCTACCCTTGCTATGCGCCGCGCTTGCGGTCAGCACGGCAAGTCACGCAGCCACACCATTTTCATCCTGTCCCACGCAAGCCTTTCTGATTCAAAACCCATCAGGAACACCTATCGCCTATGGCGTAAGTCTAGACGTAGGTAGTTACTCCGCTCTTTCTTGGAGCATCGGTAGTGCCAAAATCAATGGTGTCGGTTTTAGTGTCCATGATGATTATATCTATGGCTGGGATTACGGCGCAGACTCTTTAACCCGTATTGGCTCAGAGCTGACATCCAACCCAATCACCGTCAGCAATTTAGGTATCGGCCCAACCTCTTTCTACGTGGGTGATGTCTCGGTTGATGAGAATGCTTGGTATGGCTATCGAGTCAACTATGGATTATTTCGTATCGACATTAGTACGGCCGCTATGACAAAAGTCGCCACGTCCGCTGAGTTGGGTAATATTCGTATTCTCGATATGGCCTTTCATCCCGATAACGGTTTTGTTTACAGTGTCGACAACTCAGGCTACTTGTATCAAATTGATGTGAGTGAAGGCAGCAGCACACAATTAAACAAGATACTCGACAGCAGTACGCTCGGGCACAGTCTGGCTTTTGGCGCACAATATTTTGATGTCGACGGTAACTTATACCTGAGTAATAACGGTAATGGACATGTCTTCAAAGTGACCATCGATGGCAATGATTCCAGCGCTGAATTCTTTGCCTATGGACCGTCGAGCAACTCTAATGATGGTGCCCGTTGTGCCCTCGCCGCGGTGATCCCCGGTGACACTACCGATTTCGGTGATGCGCCAGATAGTTACGGAACCACTTATGCAGCCTCTGGGGCTCGCCATGGCATCACGGACTTGAAACTCGGCACTCTTGTCGATGGTGAGAATGAAGCTTATGTCTACCCTCTCTCAGACGACACCGCAGACAGCAGCAACGATGAAGATGGTATTGCCTTCCCTGTCCCGATCGAAGTGGGTGAAACAAGCTTTTTATACGCGACAGTCGATGGTGCAGATGGTGAAGGGGTATTGAGTGCCTGGATTGACTGGGACCAAGATGGTGAGTTCAATGATGATGAATTGGTACTCAACAGTGAATTTGTCGATGATGGTCAAAACCAGCTCTACATCTCGGTGCCTAGCTGGGCGCTTGCCGGTGATACTTGGGCTCGTTTCCGTCTCAGTACCACATACGATGTCGGCCCGACCGGTGGTGTCGGCGCAGGGGAAGTAGAAGATCACTTAGTCTCGGTGACGGATCAAGGTGTCACGGTTGAGACTTACCCTTCAGGTGCGTCTTACACCACCTTTGCTTATGAAGACCAATTCCCGAAAATGGGCGACTACGACATGAACGATGTACTGATGAACGTCAAGTACACCGAATACAGTCAGAATAACGAAGTAATCCAATTGAAAATCGAAGGCCAAATCGCCGCACTTGGTGGGACCTATCGTTCCGGTTTTGCGATTCGCTTACCGGGGGTTGATCCAAATGATATCAAAACCGATTCAGCCAAACTCTATATTGATGGCGAGCTACAATCGGCCGACATTGTTGAATCTGGCACAACAGATGCGGTACTCATTGTTCATGAAGATTTATGGTCGATGACCGAATCCGGTGAAGATGATGGATGTACCATGTTTAGAACCGAAGCGGGTTGCGGCACAAGCTATCGACCAAGTTGGGAGCTTATTATTCCGTTCAGCTCTCCAATTAGCAATGCTCGTATGCCCGAGTTCCCGTACGACCCATTTATCTTTGCGACCCCTGGTTACTATCATGGTGAAACTGGTTTGCAAGTCAGCGGAGGTTTCCCCGGTCGCGCGCTCGAAGTTCATTTAAAAAACAAAACCCCGACATCTAAGTTCAATTATGGCTACGTGGGCAAGCAAGATGACGCCACAGATACTGGTGCCGGGACTTATTTCCATACCAGTAACGGACTCCCTTGGGGGATTGAATTGCCGCTTGACTGGCAGCACCCACTTGAAACCATCAGCATTCTCGATACCTATCCAAAATTTGCTGATTTCTCTCAAGACCCATCAGGTTTGACCGAACAAAGCTGGTATGTCACCCCAATCACCAACAAAGCCTACACGGACTAAGGGGCAAGCTATGAATCATTTTTCTAACTCTTTTAAATCCTTAGTTTTACTCACCGCTACCGCAGCACTATTAGCTTGTGGGGGCGGTGGTGACAGCGGCGGTGGTTCAAGTTCAGGTGGCAGTACCGCTCCTGCTGTAACGCCAAGTCTGTCAGTAACGGATTTAGATATCGCCGCGGAAAACAATCTAGAATCGGTGTATGAAGTGGACGTCAACGTCGATATATCCGCAATTTCAACCGAAAAAGCATTTATCTCAATTTGTGATAACGGTACAGCCAAAGGCGATTTGACCAAGTTGGATTTTAACATGTGCTTACTCAAATCCAGCCTTGTCGATGGTAAAGGAGAGTTTGATCTTCGTGTTGCCAATCATTGCGATGAATTAATTGCCGTAATTTGGATTATGGAGAAAGACCGAGCTCCGCTCACCTACACGCTGACGCACAATAACCAGAAGCAAACCTACTGGGATATTAATTAGGCCTATAGCGCGAAGCCATTAGATCGAAACTATTAGCTCGAAAGCCTGACCAAAAAGCCGACATTATGTCGGCTTTTTGGTCAGTATCGATAAGAGATAAACGGTTTACTTAACAATAAAATCGCTATGATTGAGAGGCGCAATACCATAGAAGCCACGCATCGCTTCAGACAACATTTCAACTCGCGGCGGAATACCTTGATCTAGAATAGACATAACTTCTGCATGTACTTTGCTCATAAACAGCAAGCGGTCCGGTTCAAAATCACCATTCAGATTGTCACAACTGACACTAAACGCAAAACCCGCACTTAACGCTAAAATCCACTCGTAAGCTTGTGGACGAATCTCGACTTTTTCAAATTCAGCTTGTACTTGCGCGGTACGACCATCGGGTTCATACCAATATCCAAAGTCTTCGAGTAAACGACGCTCTGGACCTGCCACACACCAATGGGCAATTTCATGCAACGCGGAAGCGTAGAATCCCCGCGCAAAAATGATCCGATGTTGAGGGTGCTGCTCATCGGCTGGAAGATAAATAGGCTCATCCCCTCCCAGCTCTAATACGGTATTAAAACTCGCGGAAAACGTGTCATTAAAGATTTTAATTAAATCTTGGTAATCGTGATTCATAATGCCTGGCTAATGAAATGAAATTAAGCGCCCGCATTCTCGCATTTTTCTTCTGTTTAGCACAGTACTGGTCATACTCTTGCCATTAGAAATAATTATCTGATAAACGTTTTCGTAACCACAAAAACTCATTCGTTTTTTAGCGCTATAACCACTACACTTTCGCCTTCATTTATAAGATAGGGCTTTTCTATCCGCCCTACTGCTTTGTTTTCGTTATTTGAGTAATCGCTATGCTGTTAAGTGTGTTGTACATCATTGGTATCACTGCCGAAGCCATGACTGGAGCTCTCAGTGCTGGTCGCCGAAAAATGGATTGGTTTGGCGTTATGCTTGTTGCCAGTGCAACAGCCATTGGCGGCGGCACGGTACGTGACATTCTACTTGGTCACTACCCACTAGGCTGGGTAAAAAACCCGGAATACCTTGCGATTACGTGTATTGCTGGCGTACTTACAACTGGGCTGGCTAAATGGGTAATCAAATTCAAAGGCTTGTTTATCCGTCTTGATGCGCTAGGTTTGATTGTGTTTAGCATTATCGGCACCAAGGTTGCGATGGGCATGGGCCTGCATCCTGGCATCTGTATGGTTGCGGCACTGGTCACTGGGGTATTTGGTGGTCTACTGCGTGATCTAATCTGTCGTCAAACACCGCTAGTATTGCATGAAGAGCTTTACGCATCGGTTTCATTGGTAGCGTCAGGGCTTTACCTTGCGTTATTGGAATTTGGCATTGATGACGTTACCGCAACCATCGCGACACTGATTGTCGGTTATCTGCTGCGTATGGCCGCCGTTCGCTTCAAATGGCGTCTACCTTCGTTCCATTTAGAAAGTGACGAACCACTGCACTAAGAGGCAATACACTAAGTCGCAATGTGGTTGCTAATAGACAAACATAAAAAACGCCAATCGGATGATTGGCGTTTTTGTTTATGCGTTTAAAAAATCGATTAAATCTTTGGCGTACCAGTGACAACACCATGGTTTTGTCCACGATGACGTAGCAAATGATCCATCACCACAATCGCCAACATAGATTCAGCAATCGGCACGGCGCGGATCCCAACACATGGATCATGACGGCCTTTGGTGATCAATTCAGTTGGTTCACCATGCTTATCAATCGTTTTGCCCGGAACCGTAATGCTCGAGGTAGGCTTTAACGCGATATTGGCGACAATATCCTGCCCAGTCGAAATTCCACCTAAGATGCCGCCCGCATGGTTGCTGTCGAAGCCTTGCGGTGACAACGCATCACGATGCTCACTGCCTTTCTGCTTAACCACATCAAAACCATCGCCAATTTCAACCCCTTTCACCGCATTGATACTCATCAGTGCGTGAGCGATATCAGCATCAAGACGGTCGAATACTGGCTCACCTAATCCGACCGGAACATTGGTGGCAACGACTTGGATTTTAGCGCCAACCGAATCACCTTGCTTTTTCAAATCACGGATCAGTTGGTCAAACGCATCCACTTTCGCTGCATCTGGGCTAAAGAATGGGTTGTTTTCAATTTCGTTCCAATCAACCGTGTCAATCGCCACATCACCCATTTGTGATAGGTATGCTCGTACTTCAACGCCAAACTCTTGCTTTAAGTACTGTTTAGCAATTGCACCAGCAGCAACACGCATCGCCGTTTCACGCGCTGACGAACGGCCGCCACCACGATAATCACGGATGCCATATTTTTGATGGTAAGTGTAGTCAGCATGACCTGGACGGAATTTATCTTGAATGTCTGAATAATCTTTTGAACGCTGATCGGTGTTCTCAATTAGCAGGCCAATAGAAGTACCCGTGGTTTTACCTTCAAAGACACCTGAGAGAATTTTAACTTGATCCGGTTCGCGTCGTGCGGTGGTGTAACGCGATGTGCCTGGACGGCGACGATCAAGATCAACTTGAATCATCTCTTCTGAAATTTCTAACCCCGGAGGGCAACCGTCTACGATACATCCTAATGCGATACCGTGACTTTCTCCGAATGTTGTTACTCGGAAATGTTGTCCGATACTATTTCCTGCCATTGCGTCCTCAACTTTTAGGCTGTGAATGACCTGCTCACAGCGTTTCTTCCTGATGTTGGTAGATTCATAGTCGCTTGATTATCCATTGATGTAAACCCCTAAAAGAGAACAAAATCCGCGACACAAATAAAAAAAACGCCATGCACTAAGACGTACATGGCGTTTAAAAATCACTCTTAATGCTGAAAATTAATCTTTATAGATAGAAAACTCATCAGCGTGCTCAAGCATTTGATCGCGAGTCAGTAAGAATACACCGTGACCGCCGTTTTCAAACTCTAACCAAGTAAATGGAATATGTGGGTACTGCTCCATCATGTGAACCATTGAGTTGCCCACTTCACAGATCAAGAAACCTTTCTCGGTTAAGTAATCTGGTGCGTTAGCTAAGATACGACGTACCAGTTTTAGGCCATCAGTACCCGCTGCTAAGCCCAGTTCTGGCTCGTGAGTAAACTCTTCTGGCAAACTGTTCATGTCTTCTGCGTCCACATAAGGTGGGTTTGAGACAATCACGTTGTATTTCTCTTTTGGTAAATCACGGAATAGATCGGAACGGATAGGGAAAACTTGTTGCTCTAGACCATGATCTTGAACGTTAAGTTCTGCAACTTGCAGAGCATCCGTTGAGATATCAATCGCATCAACTTCTGCATCAGGGAACGCATTCGCACAAGCAATCGCAATACAACCACTGCCAGTACAAAGATCCATAATGCGTGTTGGTTCTTCAATTAACCAAGGCTGGAATTCAGCTTGAATCAATTCACCAATTGGCGAACGCGGTACAAGAACACGCTCATCAACGAAAAACTCAAGGCCACAGAACCAAGCCTTATTGGTAAGGTAAGCCGTTGGCGTACGTTCATTAATACGCTTAACCACGCGCTCAACAATTCTCATTCGCTCGCTAGTAGTCAAGCGTGAGTTCAACACGTGTGGAGGCACATCGATTGGCAGGTAAAGGGTTGGCAAGATAAGCTGAACCGCTTCATCCCATGCATTGTCGGTACCGTGGCCATAAAAAATGTTCGCGGCATTAAAGCGGCTCACTGTCCAACGGACCATATCTTGAAGCGTGTGTAATTCTGATACCGCTTCTTCTACAAAAATCTTATCCAAACTTGCCTCCGAAAAGCGCTACAATACTGCTTAATGAAATTAACCCTGTTGTGTTAACCATAATTTTATACCTATGAGCCAAAAAGACACCAACGCTGATGACGATTTCGCCCTATTTAGGGATGCAGTACAAGGCGTAAAAAAGTTGCCACAGGATACCATAGTCCAGCAACCAAAAAAGAATACTAAGCAAAAAGAAATCAAGCGAACTGCTCGAGAAGGCAGTGATGCGGAGTTTTACTTCTCTGACGAGTTTGTTCCTCGCTTAAATGAAGAGGGACCAACTCGCTATGCGCGCGATGATGTCTCAACTTATGAGGTAAAAAGATTACGCCGCGGTGTGTATGTACCTGACGTTTTCTTAGATATGCATGGTATGACACAAGTAGAAGCCAAACGCGAGTTAGGCGCCATGCTGGCCTACTGCGTAAAAAATGATGTGCACTGTGCCTGTGTTCAACACGGCATTGGTAAGCACATACTTAAGCAGAAAGCCCCTTTATGGCTGGCTCAACACCCAGACGTAATGGCCTTTCACCAAGCCCCATTGGAGTTTGGTGGCGATGGTGCGTTATTGGTGTTGCTGTCGATTCCGGAAAAATAGAGAGGTCGAGAGTCGGGGTCGAGCTGCGCTCTATGGAACGCTTCGCTTCTAGATTCGAGAAGCGAGAGGCGACGGCGGTTAGTTCTCGTAAAAAATTCCCGACTGCGCTCCTTCGTCGCTATCGAGAATGATGGCATCCAAATTTCCAACATTCATCGTCATCCTCAAGAGTGAGGCACGAACGAGTTGGGGATCTATCGCAAACGCATAACTCAAATAGATTCCCGACTGCGCTCCTTCGTCGCTATCGAGAATGACGGAATTTAAGTGTCAAACGTTGATCGTCATCCTCAAGAGTGAGGTACGAACGAGTTGGGGATCCATCGCAAACGCATAACTCAAATAGATTCCAACTCACGCTCCTTCGTCGCTATCGAGAATGACGGCATCCAAGTTTCGAACGTTTATCGTCATCCTCAAGAGTGAGGTACGAACGAGTTGGGGATCCATCGCAAACGCATAACTCAAATAGATTCCCGACTGCGCTCCTTCGTCGCTATCGAGAATGACGGTATTGAAGCTTCCAGCGTTTATCATCATCTTCAAGAGTGAGGCACGAACGAGTTGGGGGAACTATCGCAAACGCATAACTCAAATAGATTCCCGACTGCGCTCCTTCGTCGCTATCGAGAATGACAGAATTTAAGTGTCAAACGTTGATCGTCATCCTCAAGAGTGAGGTACGAACGAGTTGGGGATCTATCGCATCCGCATAACTCAAACAGATTTCCGATTACGCCCTTTCTTCGCTATCGGGAATGACGGCATTTAAGTTTCGAGCGTAAATCGTCATCCTCAAGAGTGGTCGGGTAGACGACACTTGTTACCAAGTGCCGTCCCCCTAAGAACCCAGCGTGCAACTTTCACTGCACTAGGCTCAAGCCTTCACGAAGGCATCGTTTGATACCCAGCAACTTATAAAGCAGCGAGAGTAGGCTCCTTCCAAGAGTTGCGAGCTTGCCTTTTTGACTTTCTCTTAGCCAAGTATTGTTGGTGTTGAGGGTCATATGGTGTCGCTGCACTTCGGATTTTTACATGCCTCTCGATCGGTACTTTGGCTATTTGGAAGAGATTGAACTGGCAATCCATATCCATGATCTTCTGCCAACCATGAAAATGCCATTGGCCTTTTCGGTTGACGAAGTATTTAAGGGCCACCCAAGTTTTGGATTTTGTCGGATGACGCCTCACTGCCCAGTGCCATAATGCAAGAAATAGCTTATGACCAACATATCCGAATACCTGTTTAGCCACGCAATGGCGATAATAATTAGCCCAACCCCTTAATTTCGGATTTATCAGTTTGATAAGATCGTTTACAGAGGTTGTTGCATGCTTTTTGATGAGTTCGCGCAGATTACTCAAGAACAGCAATGTGTTAGATTTACTCGGTTTAATGAGCAATTTCTCTTTGTACTTTCTGTGATTGAACCCTAGAAAGTTAAAGCCGTTATCGATGTGTGTAATGTGCGTTTTCTCTTCGGATAATGTTAATCCTCTTTCCGCTAAAAAGTCAGCGATCAACGGTTTGATATCGTTCTCCAACACTTCCTTTGAAGCGCAGGTGACGACGAAATCGTCGGCGTATCCAATAAAATTGGCTCTACTACCCTTTTTGAGGGCCGTAGACTTAATATGCTGCTCAAGTCCAGCAAGAGTCATTAGCATCAAGGTTGGTGATATTATCCCACCTTGTGGTGTTCCCTCATCGGTGCGATAAAACAGACCTTTGTCCATAAAGCCAGATTTTAGCCATTGTTCCAACATTCTCTTATCAATAGCGATGTTATCAAGAAGCCATTGATGGCCGATCTTGTCGAAACAAGCTTTAATATCCCCTTCAAGTACCCATTTAGCTGATTTCTTTAATGCCAAACATTTGAAACACTGCCCAACTGCATCGGCAGTACTGCGATTTGGCCTAAATCCATAACTATTGGGGTCAGCAAGCGTTTCCGATATAGGCTCTAATGCAAGAAGATGGAGGGCTTGTTGCGCTCTGTCTATCATGCATGGAATTCCCAATGGTCTGAGCTTGCCGTTCTTTTTGGGGATGTAGATACGCTTGAGCGGTTGAGCTTTGTACGCCTTTCGACTCAATTGATTAACTGCTTTTATGCGGCGTACATCTGTGTTCCAGATGACACCATCTATTCCAGGCGTTTTACTACCTTTATTTTGAGATACTCGCCTTACTGCAAGAAACTTAGCTGAGCGAGAATGAGTTAGTATCCACTGCAAGGCTTTCGCTTTACCGTGTTTACCCTCTCTAGTTGCCTTTGCGATACGCATCTGAAGCTTTAATACATGCGATTCAATAGGTTTCCAGTCGATAGACTGCCATTGAGCACTGTCAGGAGAGGCACTAATCTCTTTAGAAATCATCATTTGCGTTTCTCCTTAAATAAAGTTCTTCAAACTTTCTCGCAACGAAAGACCAGTCGGAAGTGGGCTCACTTTCGTGACCAGACACGTGTCTGTATCTGCATCGTTACAATGCAGCCTTCGCTTTCTCCGACCTCCTTTACCCGCATCGCTATCGGCCACAAGGGCTTTCCCATAGGGAGCGATACAGGCTTACCCTGTTCCGTATGTTACGTAAAATGTCAACTTAGATGCCCACTCTAGTGCGGAGAGTACTTTGATCACGAAAGGCCAATGCCCAACTCCTTTCCGACTCTCATTGCCGTTTTGGCCACAGCGTATTAACCACTTCCGCTGCTTCATCATATAACGCACCTTTAATGGATTCACATACGTTCATCATATTGACTCCCTAGCACTTACCCGAATTGTGGTTTTCAGGAGGAACATCCTCTCACGATTTTGTTCCCACTCAGCCTAACGGCCAAGTTTCGTTACATTGTCAGATCCGCTACTTTATTCAGGATCCTAGGGGCATCTGGTGATACAGATGGTTCACTCTTGTCGTGGTGAACAACGCTTCATACGACTTCAGGTCGCACAGGCACGAACGAGTTAGAGATCTATCGCAAACGCACAATTCAAACCGATTCCCGACTGCGCTCCTTCGTCGCTATCGAGAATGACGGAATTTAAGTTTCTCGAATCCGCATAACTCAAACAGATTTCCGATTACGCCCTATCATCGCTATCGAGAATGATGGCATCCAAATTTCCAACATTCATCGTCATCCTAAAAACCAAGCGAGTAACCCTCTCGGCTCTCAAGCGCAGCGCTCTAGATTCTCGCTTCTATATTACTCGCTTCTAAATTCTCGACTCTCGCTTCTTAAGCTATTTACGCAGTTCCGTTGGGATCGGTAGCTCTGAGGTTTTTAAGTTCGGTCTCTGCCCGCCACGTTTTCGGTATTGTTTCAATTGGAAAACATACGCCAGAATTTGTGCCACTGCAGTAAATAGACCATCGGGGATCTCTTGCTCTAGCTCGGTAGAATGGTAGAGCGCGCGAGCTAAAGGCGGTGCGGGAATAATGTAAATATTGTGCTCACGAGCAACCTCACGGATCTTCATCGCCATGTGATCAACCCCTTTTGCCACCACTATTGGAGCACGGTCATTTTTTTGATCATAACGTAGCGCAACAGAAAAGTGCTCTGGGTTGGTAACGATAACATCTGCCTGAGGCACATCAGCCATCATACGACGCTGCGCCGCTTCACGTTGCAACATCCGAATACGACCTTTTACTTCCGGCTTACCTTCGGTTTCCTTGTATTCGTCCTTAATTTCTTGCTTGGTCATCTTCAGTTGATTGGCGTGTTGCCAAATCTGAAACGGTATATCGATCGCCACCACAATCAGCAGTGAACAACTGATCAGTAAAATAAAGTTAAGTAGGATATCGAGGGCGTGGAAAATGTTTTGCGGGTAAACATCCAAGCTCAATTGGAATAAATCTTCTTTCGCGGCATCAATCAGATAAAACGCCATGCCGGAAACCAGCGAAACTTTCAAAATTGACTTAATCAACTCAACCCAACTTTGCATGCCCACCATTCGTTTAAGGCCACTAAGCGGGTTCATTTTCGACGCTTTCGGCATTGCAGCTTCAACAGAAAAGCTCACCCCACCGATACCCGCCGCGCCCACTAAGGCGGCGATGAACAAGACAAACAAGATCAACAGCAGTGGAAACAACAAGCCGCCCATCGAGCCCAAGACGATATCAAACAGCTTATCGAGATCGAATATCTCTTCGCGCGAGAGGTTGAATAAACGCCCCATCACATTAAACAATGCGCGCGCCAATCCCTCGCCAAACCACATCAGGGCGACCGAACCGATAACTAATACTGAAACTGACGCCAACTCTTTTGACCTTGCAACCTGCCCTTTTTCTCGGGCCTGTTGCAAGCGCTTGGGCGTGGCGTCTTCGGTACGTTCTTGACCGTCTGATTCTGCCAATTCAGTCTCCTAAGACCATGATTAACAAGATAAGCGAATAAAGCGACAAATCTGCTGCTCGCCTTGCAGCCAAATCAACTCATAGTGAGTAAATAGACCACCGATAATGTACCAACACAACAGCAAACCAACGACCAGAGCGAAGGTAAAGCCGAGAGCAAAGATGTTCAGCTGCGGTGCGGCACGCGTCATTACACCAAACGATAAGTTAATCGTCAGCAGCGCAATAATCCCCGAGAGTGACATACTCAAGGCCAGTTTAAACATAGTGCCAAGCCAAGTAGCAAGCTCACGAAAATCAACCGCCGTTAAGGCTCCAACACCAATTGGGAGAGATTTGAAACTCATCACCACCAGCATCAACATCTTTAAGTGCCCATCGGTAGCCAGAAAGAACATAGTCGCGAGAAACATAAAGAGTTGGCCGAGCAGCGGCGTATTTTGACCATTGGCAGGATCGACCATGGATGCAAAACCCAAGCTCGACTGCATACCCAATATTTGACCCAAGATAACAAAAATCTGGATCATAAACTGAGTAACGGTGCCCATTGCAACCCCAATCACAATTTGCTCAAAGGTGACCACAAAACCTTCAAATGAGAGCAACTCAATCGCCTCAGGTACTTTAGGAACCGAAGGCATCACCGCGAAGGTAATCGCTAACCCCAAATAGAGCCTTACACGCGTTGGCACAAAGCGTGCGCCTGTCACCGTCATGACCATCAGCATGGCAGCAATACGGGTATAAGGCCAAAAGTAGTTAGCAATCCAATCTAGAACGATACTCGCGGGGTATTCCATCTCAAATCCTAATAGAGCACTTGCGGTAAGCGTTCAATGATCGAGTAGAAATATTCCGTCATCATCTGAGTCATCATGTGGGCAAAAAACATCAAGGCCAACAAGGTGATCACCAAACGAGGCAAGAAACTCAGCGTTTGTTCGTTGATGGAGGTGGCAGCTTGGAAAATAGCAACCACAAGGCCCACTAGCAGACTCGGAATGACGATGGCACACACCATGATCAATACCATCCACAGGGCATCGCGAAACAGCTCAACAAACATCTCAGGAGTCATGATTTTCTCCCGTCACAAGGCAAAACTGCCGGCTAAGGTTGAGAGGATTAAGTTCCACCCATCCACTAGCACAAACAGCATCAGTTTAAACGGTAGCGACACAATCATTGGCGAGAGCATCATCATACCCATTGCCATTAGCACTGATGCCACCACTAAGTCGATAATCAAGAAGGGTAAAAACAGCATAAAGCCAATTTGGAAAGCGGTTTTCAATTCAGAGGTGATGAACGCTGGGATCAACACCGCCATCGATACCTCTTCAGGCGCTGTCGCCGTTGAGCCAGAAATATTAACAAAGGTTTCCAGATCTTTGACTCGCGTCTGTTTGAGCATGAAATCTCTCATTGGTTCTTGGGCAAGATCGAAAGCTTGACGAGCGGTCACTTGCTCATTGATATAAGGCTGTACGGCGGTTTCGTTAATCTTATTTAGCACGGGCGACATGATAAAAAAGGTCAAGAAAATAGCGATACCGATGATCACTTGGTTCGACGGCGTTTGTTGTAGACCCATCGCTTGGCGCAAGATCGACATCACTACCACAATTCGGGTAAATGAGGTCATCAAAATAACCATTGCCGGCAAAAAGCCCAACATGGTCATTAGCGCTAAGATTTGTAAGTTAACCGAATAATCTTCGCCACCATTGGCATTGGTGGTCACGGTAAAGGCTGGAATGCCTCCGCCACCGGAACCTGCGATCATATTGGTTGATAACGTTCGTGCTGCGCCTTGTTCTTGTTCCATGGCTGACACTGTCACCGAATTACTGGCAACCTTGCTGTTAATTGGGGTATCAAGCTCTTCCGATGCAACAGAGAAACTTGAAAAAATAGCCAAGACAAACGCCAAAATAAATGACGACAAGTGATTATTTTTTATCATTCTTTTTCAGTAGCTGAGTCAGTTGATTTGCAAACGGACTGCTCGCCAGCTCCTCCTGAGACAAAGGTTTTTCCAGCTTAGAAATCAGTTGTATTGATTGCGGAGTCACGCCAACCAAAAACTGCTCTTCTCCAGCCTGGACAATAATGATCCGTTCACGTGTCCCGACCGCAACTTGGCGTACCACATTGAGGCCTTTTTGATTGGTCATGGTGGGCACTCGCATGCGCTTTAACATCCATGCCAACAAAAGGATTAGGGCTATAACGAACAAGAGCGACCCAAAGGTGGTCGCCCAGTCAAATTGGCTAGAAGGTGCGACTGGCGCACCAAAAGCCGTTGGAGAAAGCAGTAATAGCCAATATAAATTAGGCTTCATACATTACCTTAGCTTCTTGATACGCTCAGTTTGGCTGATCACATCGGTCAATCGAATACCAAATTTATCGTTCACCACAACCACTTCACCATGCGCAATCAGTGTGCCGTTCACCAATACATCCAGTGATTCACCCGCTAAACGCTCTAGCTCAACCACTGAGCCTTGGTTTAATTGCAATAAGTTACGAATACTGATTTGCGAACGGCCTACTTCCATCGAAATGGTAACAGGGATATCCAAAATGGTATCGAGCTTACGACGTTCATCATCAGAAATTGGCGATGAAGTATCTTGCAGTTCATCAAACTGTGCAGACATCACTTCATCAACATCAATACTCGGAGCGCTTGGATCTTCACCTAATGCCGCCGCCCATTCGTCGGCTAGTCTTTGGTCGTCACTTGGTTCCATACCTAAATACCTATTTAATCTTCAATCTCGCCATCATCACGTTCCAAGTCGGAAATAACATCTTTTCCAAGGAACGCGATATCAGTTTTCACCACATCAGGGCGTCGGATTTTTTCTGAAATTTGAATCGCCATTTTCTCACCGGAGCGGCCCATCTTAACTCGATAGGTTGGCAATTCTTCTACAAACATCACCGCGTTTTCAGGCATATCAACGGGAATAATGTCACCCGGTTGTAGCTCCATCAAATCACGCAATGAAATATCTTTTTCGAGTAAGTCGACACGGAAATTCACCGGAACATCCATGATCTCTTCACGCAGAGCACTACTCCAACGTACGTCAGTTTCCATTTTATCGGACTGAACACCGGCATCGAGCAATTCACGAATCGGCTCAACCATGGAATATGGCATCACCATATGGAAGTCACCGCCGCCGCCATCCACTTCAATATGGAATGAACTCACCACAATCACTTCTGTCGGGCTCACGATGTTCGCCATGCTCGGGTTCACTTCTGAATCGAGGTATTCAAACTCAACCCCCATGACTGGCGACCAAGCTTCTTTATAATCTTCGAATACAATTTTTAGCAGGAGCTGGATAATACGACGCTCGGTAGGAGTAAATTCACGCCCTTCGATACGCGCATGGAAACGACCATCGCCACCAAAAAAGTTTTCAACCAAAATAAACACCAAACGCGCTTCCATTGTGATGAGCGAGGTGCCTTTTAAAGGTCTAAAACGCACCATGTTCAAACTGGTTGGTACGTATAAGGTGTTTTGGTATTCGCCAAACTTCATCATCTGGACACCGTTGATCGAAACCTCAGCGGTTTTTCGCAACATATTGAACAGACTGATACGCATATGACGAGCAAAACGCTCGTTGATCAATTCAAGCGTCGGCATTCGACCGCGGACAATACGGTCTTGGGAAGAGAAATCGAAGTCTACCGCATCACTGTCAGCGACGACATCATCTTCGACGTCATCGACATCATCGACGCCATGCAATAGCGCATCAATTTCGTCTTGGCTTAATAGATCGGTCACACTAATTCCTACTGAATAACAAAGTCAGTGAACAACACGCGTTCAATCACGGGTTGGCCTACTGCGCGAGTCAAACTCGCTTTAATATCATCGGTTGCTTTTTGGCGCAACTCGACGCGCCCATTGGCGTTACGTAGCTGCTCTACCGTTGCTGATGCAAACGTGCCAAGCAGCGAACTTTCAATCAACGGCGAATGGTAACGTGCCAAATTTTCATTCTCAAAACCACGCACCATTAACTGAACGTTAATTTGTACCAGACGATCTTTTTTATCGCCAGTCACATTGAATAGAAATGGCTGAGCAATATTAACGTAGGAAACAGGCGCTTCCGCAGCGGCCGCTGTCTGTTGAGCTGCTTGCTGTGATGAAGCGGCATCGTCTGAGCCCATCAAGAAAAATGCGGCGCCGCCACCACCAAGTAATAGCACCACCACTGCGACAATGATGATAATGAGTTTGCTTTTACTCTTAGGAGCGCCGTTTTCAACTTCTTCTGCTGCCATAGTTTAACTTTCTCTAACTATTCAATTCGTTAATACTCTAACGCCTAGTCTAAGCGTAATAACTGATTCCATCACGCTTTGTCGCCACATTCAAATCAAGTTTGACGTCTGGTTCAAGGTTTTCTTCACTTGTTGCATGCTGATCGCTGCTACCTTGACCAAATCCACCTTCATTTGCTGCGGCATAGCCATTTTGCTGCTGCCCTGAAGCTTGCTGTTGCACAGAGGTATCGCCCAATTGCAAGCCCTGCTGAGCCAACATTTCACGTAGACGCGGCATCGCTTGTTCAACAATGTCACGGGCTTGCGAGTTCGCCACCGTAAAATGCACATTGGTTCCATCACCATTCATATTCATGCGGATCTGCATTCGGCCCAGCTCTGGCGGGTCGAGGCGAATATCAATGTTTTTCAAATTCTTCGATAGCATCATTTGCACCCGCTCTGCCACTTGCTCACTCGCCATCTCGCGATTAAGTGGCATTGGCGGTTGTTGAGCGACTTGCTCTGGGCGAATTTGATTGTTTAACCCCTGAGCCCCGGCCGTTTGCCCCAACTGCTGTGCAAGTGCCGCTTCAATCCCTGCGGGAGCTTGACCATCGGCTGACGAAGCGAGTTTACCCGCTACTGCGGTGCCTTTTAAGCCCATCGCCGCTTGCATGATTTGTTCAGCCTGCGCAGCACTATTAACCGGTGCAGTTACAGTTTGCAACTGTTGCGCAGCAGAAGCATCCATCGGCGCTGTCGGGGTTAATACCGCCGCATTGATAGCACCATTGCTCGCAGCCGCTGCATTATTTGCTTGCGCCGCTGATGTTTGTGCTGGTGTCTGAGCTGAATGTTGCGACTGGTTCTGCGCTTGCTGCAAAATTGCCGCAGACTGCGCATTACCTTTTAGAACAACCTCTTCTTTGCCTAATTTTGCCGTATCGCCGCTGCTAGTTTGGCTGCTCGCTTGACTATTCCAGGCAATTGCAGCGCCTTCAGTTTTTTCTTTTCCTTCGGTGTCTTGAGCGATCACCGAGTTATCCACCGAGTCTACTGTCGCTGGGTCTTGAGTTTCAGCTTGCACTTGAGAAGCGGTTTGACCCATCAACGCCGCCAGTTCTGCTTTTTGCTGTTCACTCAAATTTTGTGAATCAATCTTGCCGAGATCATCTTCAGTGACATTGGCAGATTGACCCGCTATCGGAGCTTGGGCTTCTGTCATCAAGTTTGCTTGCCCGTCAATGAGCTCAACGTCAGCATCTAATGCTGTCGCATCTTGTGGTGGCAAAGGCTTGCCGTCTTTTGCTTGTAGCGATTTTACTGATTGGTCTAATCGGCCTAAAAACTGTTGGTTTTCCGCCAAAGCTTGTTCAACCTGCGCTGAATCAGAGCTTGGTTTTTCGATAAACTTTTCCAATTGTGGTGGAATTGAGGTCGCGTTGTGCTCGCCATCATCCGTCGCGCTTTTTTGTGCCTTTTGTTGTTCGCCAGTACCGAGAGCGTCACCATCGAGTAGCGCTTGCTCTGAGCTGGCATCATCCAGCATCATGACTTCGTCGCCTTGCTCTGTGGTCACAGACGCCGCTTCAACCTCAGCATCTGCCGCGACTTCGGCATTCACTTTTGCCTCGGCCTCACCTTTGGCTACATCTGCTTTAGTTGTATCCGCTTTAGATTCACCCTTAATAAATGCCGCCAACTTAGCAAAAAAACCTTCGTCTTCACTGGATTCCGTCGTAGTGGCTTGGCCATCGACAACGCCTTTAGTGGCTTTGGTGACTTCAGTTGATGGGGATAAATTCACATTCATTATTCGCAGACTCACTCTCGGCTAACGCGCACGCATATAACAATCACTAATGACTGCCATGACTTGCCAAGCACAAACGCTGACAAGCATAGATGGTCACTTAATGGCCGGTAATAGCCATCAATATAATTGTGATTAAACAAGCAAGATACGCGCCAACTACTGAGCTAGCTGAGTAGTGAACGAGTATGTTTAACGGGAGCGCTCTATAGAAATGGCATGGTCGATTTAGAGCGTACGGCGAGAGTATTGCAGGGTCGAAAACTCATCCATTTGCTTTTGCTCACGGATGTTTTCTAGCCGCTGCTTCTCTTTCTGCTTTTTCTCAATCATCCATTCATAAGAACGACGTTGTTTACGACACTCTAACCAATGCGTTTCGCAGTTATCGACTTGATCTTTGAAATGAGATTCAGCCTGTTTCTGCTTTGACAAGGTATTGTCGAGCGTGGTTAAAAAGCGGTTCAAGTGAGTATATTGGCTGGCGGTTAAGCCTTGTTTACCACGATCAATCAACTGCTGGCAGTAATCTAGACGATACTTTTCGATTTGTTCGAGCTGTTGATAATAACCATGTAGCTCACTGCGAGCTTGGTTCAACGCTAACACCGCTTGGTTTTCACGTTCTTTGACTTGCTCAACCAGAAACTCGAGTGCGTTATCCATCTATTGCTCTCCTTTTAATAAGCGGCCAAGCATGTTGACGCACATATCGTAAGGGACACTCTCTTTCATGCTTTGCTGCAAGAAGGCATCTAGTTTTGGTTTTAAGGTAAAGGCAGCGTCGATCGCTTGATCGGTCCCTGGCTTATAAGCACCAATAGAAACCAAATCTTGGTTCTTACGGCAAATCGATAATACCTGACGCACTGCTTTTGACATCAGCACATGCTCATCCGTGGTAATTTGTGGCATAACACGACTGACGGATTTCTCAACATCAATGGCTGGGTAGTGGCCCGCATCCGCCATTTCACGTGATAACACTACGTGACCATCCAAGATAGCGCGGGATGCATCGGCAATGGGATCTTGTAGGTCATCACCTTCGGTTAAGACGGTAAAAAAGGCGGTAATAGAACCTTGCTCTGGACTGCCGTTGCCGGCACGTTCCACCAAAGCAGGTAGCTTAGCAAACACCGATGGTGGATAACCTTTGGTCGCCGGAGGTTCGCCAACCGACAAGGCAATTTCACGCTGAGCTTGAGCAAAACGCGTTAGAGAGTCCATTAACAATAATACATCTAAGCCTTGGTCGCGGAAGTACTCGGCAATGGTGAGGGCGGTTTGACACCCTTTAAGACGCATCAGTGGTGATGAGTCAGCGGGCGCGGCGACAACGACAGAACGTTGCCTGCCGTCGACACCTAAAATCTCTTCGATAAATTCTTTTACTTCACGGCCACGTTCACCAATCAAACCCACCACGACCACTTGTGCTGTCGTGCCGCGAGTCATCATGCCTAGCGTCACCGATTTACCTACACCCGAACCGGCAAATAGGCCTATACGTTGCCCTTTCCCGACCGTCAATAAACCGTTGATCGCTTTTAAGCCTACATCGAGAGGTTCGGTAATCGGTTTGCGTGATAGCGGGTTGATGGGCTCGGCATTAAATGAAGCGCGTTTATCGGTATAAATAGGGCCAAGACCATCAAGTGGGTTACCGACACCGTCAATCACCCGGCCAAGCAATTCCATTCCAACCGGAAGCCCGGTTTCGCTGGTCAAGGGCGTCACTTTCGCCCCCGGCATGACGCCTGTAATTTGCTCACTTGGCATCAAAAAGAGGTTTTCACCAGAAAAGCCCACGACTTCAGCTTCCATTTCGCCGTGCATGGTTTCCACTTTACACAAACTGCCAATTGGCGCTCGGCAGCCCGTGGCTTCCAATGTCAAACCCACTACGCGCACGAGCTTTCCTGACGCAACAGGGCGACAGGTTAACCCTTTGGTTTTGTATTGTGAGAGTCGTTCAGCCAGCTGCAGCACTATTCGCCGCCTTGATGGCGATTAGAGCCACAAAAGCTTTGTAACACGCTACGAATTCGCTCTTCCATTCGATAATTGACGCTAGAATCGCCCGCTTCAATCTGCACATCGCCACGATTCAAAGCCGGTTCAGCCAATAACGTCCAATTTCTGAATTCAAGGCTTTCTTCACCATAAGAAGAACGAATGATTTCCACATCATCAGGATGCAGTTTTAATGTAATGGCATGGCCAGAAACAGGCAGCGCTTCAACCGATTGCTTGATAGTATCAAGAACCACTTGTGGGTTAGTTTGCACTTCAACATGCACCACTTCTTTCACCAAAGTCAGCACCATATCAACCAGCTGCTTCTCGACTTGAGCGTTCATTAGCTCGAGTGGCTGAGCAAATTGGTTGGCAAGATTCACGAACGTTTGAACTTGCTGTTGAATAAATTCTTGGCCTGCCGCAACGCCTTCGATTTTACCCGATTCAAGACCTTCTTGATGACCTTCTTCCAGCCCTTGCTCTTTGCCTTTATCGTAACCTTGTTTGAAGCCCGCTTCTTGGCCTTGATGTAACCCTTCCTGATACGCCTGTTGCTTAATCAGTTCGATCTCTTCATCGGTCAATTCAGCAGGAACATCAACTTCAGGCTCACTAAAACTTGGCATCCAACCCGGATCGTAATTCATCGCGGTTTCGCGTGCTTGCGAGCGATTTTCAGAGGTGTAGTCAGGCAAACCCCATTTCTGCGGTTTCTCTACTTGTTGATCGTCATCGAGGCGTAAAAAGCCACGTTTTCTCTCACCAGACATGTTCGTTTACCTGTAACAGCAAATAATTAGAGGAATTCGTCCGCGCCGCCAGACAGCATCAGCTCACCGGCATCAGCCATACGACGAGCAATCGCCAGCACTTCTTTCTGTGCGGATTCAACGTCAGAGACTTTAATCGGAGGCATCGCTTCGAGATCATCACGCATCATCTCAGCGGCACGCTTAGACATGTTCTTGAAGATCTTATCACGTAGACCATCATCGGCACCTTTAAGCGCTCTTTGCAGAACATCTTGCGGTACGTCACGCAGCAATTTCTGAATACCTTGATCGTCGACTTCGATAAGGTTTTCGAACACAAACATCAAATCTTGGATTTGTGTTGCCATATCTTCGTCTTGGTCGCGGATTTGCTCCATCAAGACGCCTTCGACGTTGTTGTCCATGTAGTTCATGATCTCTGCCGCCGCCTTCAGGCCGCCAATCTTGGCTGCTTGAGCGCCCGCTTGACCAGCAAACTGTTTCTCCATGATTTCGTTCAATTCCGCTAGTGCCGATGGTTGGACTTCTTCAAGGTTAGCAATACGCATCATCAAGTCTAAACGGTCACGTTCTGCAAACTGCGACAAGATTTCCGCAGACTGATCGGGATCGAGGTACGATAATACAATAGTTTGAATCTGTGGGTGCTCGTTGATAATGATGCTCGCCACTTGACGTGGGTCCATCCATTTCAATGAATCGAGGCCTTTAGAACCGGTGCCCAACAAAATTTGGTCAACAAGGTTATTGGCTTTATCTTGACCCAATGCCGCAATCAAGGTGTTGCGCATAAAGTCTTCGCTGCCCATACCAATGTTGGTGTACTTCTGGATATCTTCCAAGAATGCACGGTGCACCGCACCAACTTTATCTTGGCTCAGATCCGCCGCGCGCGCCATCGCGCTACCCACGCGTTGCACTTGCTTCGGTTCAAGGTGACGAATAATGCCTGCAGCATCTTCTTCATTTAGGCTGAGCAATAAAATTGCTGCTCGCTCTTCACCAGGAATGGTTGAGATGTCGATAGTGTTTTCAGCAATATCCCCACCTTGTTCCTGCGGTACGATTTCGTTAGCCATCTTTCATCCAGTTCTTCACTACTTGCGCAGCCAACTCTGGTTCGTTTGCGACCAGAGCGCGCACCGCTTTTAATACGTCTTCATCTTTATGCAAGTTCGGCAAATCAATGCTAGAGCCAAACTCAAACAATTCACCACCATCTAGATCACCACCAATTAGGCTAGTTTCACCGTCAATACCGATTGGCATGCCGTCAGGGCCATAAAGTTGATCATCTTCTTCAGCGGCTGGGTTAAGCAATTTCTTCATTGCCGGACGAACCAGCACTAAGACAACAATCACCACCACCAGCGCGCTGGCAAACCAACGAACCCAATCGTTAAAGTTTGGATGTTCCCAAATTGGCGCATCAACAATGCTTTCCATTTCAGGCTCAGCAAATTGCATACTCAAAACATTAAGTAAGTCGCCACGATTTTGGCTAAAGCCAACCGCACCAATCAAAACTTGGCGAATCGAGTTAAGCTCAGACTCTGACAATGGTTGATAAGTCGTGGTGCCTGTTTCTGGGTTCACTACCGGGCGATTTTTGATCGCTACCGCCACCGTTTGTCGATTTACCACGCCAGTCTGACGACGCTCGTGACTGATCGTGGTATCCAATTCAAAGTTACGTGTCGCTTCTTTGTGTACTGAGCCTTGGCCTAACACACTGCCATCTTTCATCTGCGCCACATCTTGTGGAATCGAGGCATCAGCAGGCGGTTGGTTGCTCAAAGCACCAGGGACACCGGCAACCATGCTGCCGTTGTTGTAATCTTCCAGAGTATATTCGCTGCGGGTCGACGGCGTATTAGGATCAAAGCTCTTACGGGTTTGTTCAACTGCGCTAAAATCGAGTTCAATGTCCACCTGCGCGGTATAGTTGCCAAAACCTAAAATAGGGATCAAGACTGAATCGATTTTTTCTCGCAGTGCGGATTCTTGTTTACGCTCAAGTTCGTGCTCTTTACGACGAGCCATTGAGGCTTCATCTTGTGAGCCAGAACTTAGCAGGCGACCATGTTGATCAGTGACCGTAATACGATTGGGTTTCATACCAGGAACAGCACTGGATACCATATCAACGATCGAGTCGACTTCTTCTTGTTTAAGGTTATTACCAGATTTGAGATTCAAGAACACCGAGGCCGAGGCTTCTTGATTATGACGCACAAAGACACTCTGCTTTGGCAACGCCAACAACACGCGCGCTTTACGCACTTGCTTCATCTCTTCAATCGCTTTTGACAATTGGCGCTCACGACTGAGCTTTAAGCGCTCCAACTCCAAACGTTGTGAAACACCAAAACCCATATCTTGTAGCAAGATGTCATCACCCTCATCGGTTGCTTGGTTTAAACCAGCACGTGCGAGGTTAAGTTTAAGGCCGCTGTATTCACTGACAGGCACCATGACGGTGTTACCTTCCAGCGTATAATCTTGTTTTTGCGAATCGAGATAATCAAGAACAGGGATCAGTTCTTCAGTTTCATAGGCGCCAAGTGGACGTAGTTCCGGCTCTTTCACCCAGAAAAACAGCATCACAATTAAGGCAACACAGATAGAAATAGAGAGCACGAGTACGACTTGACGCATAAGGTCAAGATCGCCGACGGCTAAATCAAATTTAGAACTGCTTTTTTCATCAAGATCCGGGTTTTGGCTTGAGCCATCTACGCCACCATGCGCAATCATCGCATTGTCAGACGCTGACTCAGACAAAGCCAAATCTGTTGATTGGTTTCGATCAGACACGGGTGCTACCTAAATTACACTGGCATGTTCATTAATTCTTTATACGCTTCAACCAGTTTATTGCGTACTTGGATAGTGGCTTCAAAGGCAACGCTCGATTTATTTCGAGCGATCATCACATCAGATAACGAGACATTTTCATCACCGCGATCAAAGCGAGTTTGCAGATCGCCGGATGTTTTAGAAAGACTATTGACGTTATTGATGGCATTCGTCAGCAGATCTTTAAAATCTGCTCCAACGGCCTGACCAGTCATTGCCGGTTTGGCGTTTGCCGCATCCAACATCATGGCCTGCATTTCGCTGTTAAATCCATCAATTCTCATCATTACCTCTAATGTCAATTCTTTGACAAGCAACTTCGTTGTATTACTGACGCTGCAAAGAGTATGCCACGCACTATTAAGCCTACGAAAATAGCACGTTAGTTTGGAATATCAATCCCTGCATCACGCATTTTTGCGAGCTTGTAGCGCAAAGTGCGGGGGCTGATGCCTAACTTGTCGGCCATTTCTTTGCGGCGTCCAGCGCACTCAACCAAAGTTTCAAGAATAATGGTGTATTCCTGGTCTCTTAGTTCATTGCCCAAACCCGTTGGCGTCGATAAACCTTTGAAAGCGTCCACTTCTGCAACCGGTTTGATGGTTGGCATCGCCACTGAGCCATTTTCCACCACTTGTTGCAAACTGGTAGCATCTTGCCAATCCAATCCTTCCAGCAAAATATGTTCACCACCAATGTGGTTATTTTCACTCAGGATCAAGGCGCGTTGCACCACGTTATCCAATTCACGCACATTACCCGGCCAAGGGTATGACAGCAGTTTAGCCAATGCCTGTTCGCTCAAGCTTGGAACTGGCATACCCAACTTCTGGCAATGACGTTCCACAAGATGGCGCGCTAGTGGCTCAATATCACCTTTGCGTTCACACAAGGCAGGCCACGCAATTGGGAAAACGTTAAGACGGTAATACAAGTCTTCACGGAAGTTCCCTTCTTGAACGTACTGTTTAAGATCTCGGTTACTGGTTGCCAAAACACGCACATCCAGTTTAATGCTCTTACGGCCACCTAAGCGTTCCACTTCGCGCTCTTGCAATACACGCAATAACTTGGCTTGTAGGCTCAGATCCATTTCGCTGATTTCATCCAGCAAAATCGTACCGCCTTGCGCTTGTTCAAATTTGCCTGGACACGCCTGCACAGCACCAGTAAAGGCACCTTTCTCGTAACCAAACAGCGTCGCTTCGAGCATATTGTCTGGGATCGCGGCGCAGTTGATCGCCACAAATGGGCCATTTTTACGTAATGAGGCATTGTGAATGTAACGCGACATCACTTCTTTACCTGAACCACTCGGGCCAAGCACCATGACGTTGGCATCAGTACGAGCGACTTTGTCAGCCAATGCCAGTAGCTTCAAACTTTTCTCATCAGCGACGACTGCATCACCGTTATCATCTGATTTGACGGGGGCATAACGACTGACCATATTCAACAGAACTTCTGGTGCAAAAGGCTTTGCCATGTAATCGATAGCGCCATCTTTCATCGCTGAAACGGCATCTTCAATATTGGCGTAAGCCGTCATCAGCAATACCGGTAAATTAGGCCAGTGTTGCTTGATGTTGCGTAGCAGCGCAAGACCGCCCATGCCAGCCATTTGAACATCAGACACAACAATGTCCACGGCATTCGATTTCAGCTTCACCAATGCGTCTTCCGCACTGTCCGCTTCAAGCCATTCGTAGCCAGCAAGCGCTAAGGTGTCAACGAGTGCTTCGCGTAAACCTTCGTCATCTTCTACGATAAGTACCTTGCTTTGAGCCATGTTATTCTCCAGTCGTGACTGATTGGTCGAGTTGGGGAGCACTTTCCAGTGGTATGCACATGGTAAAACATGCTCCATCCCCTTCCTCAGAAATGAGTTCCAATTTTCCGTCGTGCGCGCGACAAACCATCTGTACTACCGCTAAACCAAGGCCAGTACCTTGTGAGCGAGTGGTAAAGAAAGGTTCCATAATTTTTTGCTGCAATTCTTTCGCAACACCCGGCCCACTGTCTTGCACCGAGATCTTTAATTCGTTATTTACCGGACGGAAAAAGACATCAATTTGTGACTCTTTACCCGCAATTTGAATCGCGTTCATCACCAAGTTACTCAGCGCTGACGCAATGGCATTAGCATTACCCAACAGCCGAGTCTCTTCGCCTTCTACTTCTAGGCAATAGTCGATGAGGTTATTCTTCAACGCCGTTTCGACCATAGGTGAGAACTCCGCCACCAATTCGGCAACGGTAAATGCTTTCACAACCTTGTTGTCGCCACCTTTGGCAAACAACAGCATATCATTAACTTGTTTTTCAAGGTCTTGCAGTCGATCAACTAACTTGCTTTGAAAGCGATCTTTTGTCGCTGGCGGTAAATTTGGCGCCGCAAGATTTGAGGCATAAAGCATCGCGCTCGAGAGTGGTGTTCTCACTTGATGTGCCAAGGATGCCACCATTCTTCCTAACGAAGATAAGCGCTGTAGATCACTAATGCGTGACTGCAATAAACGGGTCTCGGTCAGATCCGTAATCAGAATGAGCTGTCCCGTCGCTGAAGCAGAGATGGCTAAACGCACTTTACGTCCATTACGTAACGAAATCTCATGGCCATCGTCTTCACGTGGGGCAAAAGCCCACTGAATGACTTCAAACCATTTATATCCCACCAATGGTACTTCCAATAGACGTTCCGCTTCTGGGTTTACTTCACGCACCACACCTTGAGTGTCGAGCAGAATAACTCCCGCAGGCATCACATCTAAAACCTGTTTATAGCGTTCTACTTGTTCTTCTAATGAGCCTAAATGGTTGTCCATGGGTTATGCGCCTACGCCGTTTTTTTGCCTTGAATACTACAATGGCCTGACATGCAAAATACACGCCAAGCCATTTATTTTTAATTTTCAACAACTTAATTCAATGCCATTATTTTGACACTACGAAAAACTAACGTTGAAGATTGTACTTTCGCATCTTCTCTACCAAGGTAGTACGACGCATACCCAGCATATCAGCAGCACGTGCCACCACACCCGCTTGTGCATCAAGCGCTTGGTTGATCATATTAACCTCAAGCTCTGCCAGCATCTCTTTAAGATTCAATCCTTCTGGTGGTAGAGCTTGTGGTGCGTGTTCATTATCAGCAAATACATCGAGCTCATCCAAACTAAAATCGTCAGAGAAGATGTTGTGTAGTACGTCACGCTCCTGCTCTTCAACCGAAACCAATGGGTTCGATTCTGGCTGAAATTCAGGAATATCACTATAACGATACTTAGTTGGCAAGTGATTGACGTCGACCAAACTGTTGGGATAAAGAATGATCATTCGTTCGACTAAATTGGCTAACTCACGCACGTTGCCTGGCCAATCATGTTCCATTAAGGAGTTGATTGCCCGTGGCGTAAAGCAGATTGGTTGTGCCCCTTCTGCTTGCATACGCGTCATCAGTTCTTGCAACAACAAAGGAATGTCTTCTTTACGATCACGCAAAGCTGGCATTTCAATCGGGAAAACATTAATTCGGTAGTAAAGATCTTCACGGAAAGATTCGTCGCTGATCATGATGTCTAAATTGCGATGCGTTGCGGCAATCACGCGAACATCAGCACGAATAGTGTTGTTGCCACCCACTCGCTCAAAACAGCGCTCTTGCAACACACGCAGTAGTTTCACTTGCATTGGCATTGGCATGTCGCCAATCTCATCAAGGAATAGCGTGCCGCCTTCTGCTAACTCAAAACGGCCTTTACGCGCGGTGATCGCACCTGTAAACGCGCCTTTTTCGTGGCCAAATAACTCACTTTCCAACAAATCAGGTGGAATCGCACCACAGTTGATTGGCACAAAAGGCCCACCACGGCGAGAAGAGTGATAATGAATATTGCGCGCCACTACTTCTTTACCCGTTCCCGACTCACCAAGAATCAAGACATTGGCTTCCGTCGACGAGACTTGCTCAATCAGGTGGCGGACATCTTTAATGCCACGGCTCTGACCAACTAGGCTACGAAAGAGCGTATTTTTACGAGCAGAAGAAACAACGTTAACACCTTTGCGACCAAGAAAATCCTTACAATGGCGTAAAGCTTCACTCAATTGCGGGTAATTCAGCGGATAAGCGAGGTCACCAACATAGTTAGTCAACTCCTCGGCAAACGTAAACTGCTTGTTGGCGATCAGAAGTGGAATATGACTGGCGCGAGACAGTTTGTCGTTAAGCTTGGTTGCGTGTGCTGGTTGAAGAATAGAACCAATGATGCAACCAGACCAAACGCCTGAAAAGTCTAACGTATCAATTTGTGCTGCATTGACAACTTCGCATGGCTCGCCAACAAAATCTAAAATAGAAGCTAGATTCGTTTGCGCCTGAGCGTCGTCTTCAATAACAAGTAGTTTTGCTAAGCCTTGCATAGATGAGAATGATTGCCTTCATTAAATACTTGAATCGGCCAAACTGATGAAAATCGCGTCTCTTAGTTCGAGTAATTATTAACGACAATCAATTTACAAAATTCGGCAATAAAATAAGCCACTAGGCTAGTTAGTGGCTTCTATTTTATTTGATAAAAAAAATAAGGCAACCAAGCAATTAGGAGGTGTGATATTAAGCCAAGGCTATTTCTTTTAAATATCTAAATAATTTAACCTTTTTTAATGATTTTATTACATCCCTACATCTTGCGCAGTTAAGTTATGAAACTCTGTTGGTATCTGATCCCACGCCGATTTGATCTCACGAATAATGTCAATCACATCATCCAAAGGTTGAGGGTCATTCTTATGATTTGCGGCAGTGATCTGCGTAATCATAAATTCGTAGAGTTGATCCAAGTTTTGCGCAATATCTCCACCATCATCCATCGATAAACAACTGCGTAAACTAATGATGATGTCGAGCGCTTTACCTAAACGTTCACCTTTTACAGGAATATTTCCTTGCTGCATTGCAGCCTTGCCTTGAATCAAGCGCTCAATTGCGCCAGCCATCAGCATCTGAACGATTTTATGCGGGGAGGCCGCGGTGAGCTGGCTATCTACCGATACCTTCTTATAAGCCTGTAATGAACCGCGCATAGCATTCCTCTTCTACAAAAACTTTTTATATTGCTGCACGGACTTATTGCCGTGACGATACTTATATAATGTTTGACCGATCAATGTGGTTTTGCTTTGCATCAGCAGCACCACATTTTGAGTCTCTTTGATTGCTTGTTGCCACTGCTCAGTTTGAGATAATTGTGGCAACTCGTCTATCGTGCAGAGCAGTCTCTGCAACAATTGTTCTCTTTTATCGACCAACTCAGTGATTTCTTCAGTGTTAATGTCACTGGCTGAAAGCTCACTCTTTATTATGTGATCTAGATCACTTAACTGCTTAAGTTGTTCGGTGAAATTATCGGTTGAGTGCACTCATCATCCCCGCTAACTGCGCTTGCATATTGCTGGTTGAATCTTGCATCGCACTAAATTTGGCGTGAGTGCGGTCTTGTAAGCCTTCCATACGACGATCAAGTTTCACTTGATCATCTTGCAAACGGTAGTTTCGTTCAACAAGACTCTGCTCACGAGTTCGCAGCGAACCCTGTACGCCAGTTAAGCCATGGATCGCATCTTCCACTTTTTTAGCGAATCCCTGATTGCCGCCGAAAAAATCTTCCAATTTATTGAAATTGTTGTTCAGTTGGCGATCAAGCATTTCATAGTTTATTTCCAATGACCCCTGACGAGTCGTGGTGATGCCAAATTCCGTCAGTGACTTTAGATCTTGTGGTGCAGGCTCGACCGATTGGGAGAAAACCGCCTTTAAGCGTGAATCTGCGCTGCGGATAATGCTGTCACCCGCTAATGGGCCTGCTTGGCCTGTCATTGGGTCAAACGTGGCGAGATCTTTCGACAATTGGTAGAACTGGTTATACGCCGAAACGAACTGTTCAATATCTTCACGCACACCTTGACGATCATACTCAATGTCGATTTCCGAAGCTTGTTTACCCGGTTGAGTGCGACCTTTAAGAGTCAAATCGACCCCATCAATCGCATTTTCAATGATGTTATTGTTACTCGATAGCTGAGCAACACCATCAAGCATGACTTTAGAATCTTGCGCGGCTTGCACCTGACTCATACCGCTGTAGGTATCAAATGAGCCTTGTGCCGCTTTTAACGCCTGTTGAGCTTGCTCGATACGCTGTAAATAATCGCGCTGTTCGGGCGGTAACATCTCCATTTTTGCCTGCTTGGCTTGCGCATCATCCATATTACCCGCCGCCAATGCCGCATCAATTTGATCGATTTCATCTTGATGCGCAGCCTTAATGACCGCTTGTTCGGCAGCCAGTTTCTTATCCAGTGCGGCTTGCGCTTCTTTAGGCGTGACATAAGAATCGGTCAGTGTCCCAGAAGCGGTATTGCTCCATCCCGGAATATCGCCCGCTTTTTCACGCGCTTTGTCATCTAGCTGTGGCTCTGGCTCCCAATAAGAATCGAGTAACGTGCCCGATGCAGTTGGTGTCCACCCTGGGATGCGATCTTCTGGTTTGATGTATTTGTTGGCCGCTTGCCCTGCGCCCGCAGCAGCCGCAATGGCTTTTTCGGAAATTTGGTTAACCGGTGTGATGTCTTTTGCCGCATTAGGGTCGACAACCGTTGCCGCCTGTCGGCTTGCATCGGCAATCTCACTATCGACAACCTTTGCCGCATCGATATTGCGTTGGGCGATACGATCGGCGACCAATTGCTCTTGAGGCGTTAAAGGATTCAGCAGTTCTTGAGCCGTGGCACGTGCTTTTTCTAAATCAGAGACACGCTGCTCTAGAGTTTTGTACTCTAACTGCTTCAGAAGGTTATTCGGTTGGTTGGTCTCCACTTTCATGCTGACCGCATGGTCTTGACCAGATAAATCAGAGGCAACAATCAAACGAGGACCGTTGGTATCATTGATCACTGACGCACGCACTCCAGGGTTGCTTTTGCTGCCGTTAATTCCACGGACAACATCGCTTAGCTTAGAGTGCTGTTTTACGTCTACATCGAATGACTTGTTACCAAGCGAAATACGCAACTTGCCCTCACCAAATTTTGCATCGTCTGGAAAAACATCCGAGGCAATCTTATGGCTTTGAGCAAGTTGCAACACATCGACAGCATAACGGCCTGCGATCGCTTCAGTAGTGGCGGTTGCTGACACGACGGCATCATCAGTAGTATCAACCTTTCTTGCCGCAAACGCCTTTTCTTGGCGAAAACTCGCCATCAAGTTTTTCATCGTATCCAGCGACTCTCTGAGTCGGCCGTAGGCACTAACACTGGATTCAATTTTGGTCTGCTCATTGTTAATACGTTGCTGCTTAGGTGCACGCTCCGCCTCAACAATTTTGCCTACCATGGCATTGATATCCATGCCAGAATTCATCCCTACGGGGCCAAAACTCATCTAATCACCTCAAAAATACATTACACCTTATCGATCAACAGCCCTGACGAATAACGCGCTGTTTGTTCTCTAAGACGCCGCAAAACTTCTAACATCTCCTCATCAGGTATCTGGCGAATAATTTCACCAGTACTCTCTTCATAGATGGTCACCACATCTCGTCCGGACGCTTCATCTACCCGAAACGATAAGCCAGTTTGAATGGTCGAGATGAACTCATTCATCTGTTCCACTACTTTCTCACGTTCTTGCTCTGAAAACTTCAGTTGAGACTGAGTCGCTTCCATTGCTTGTTCAATTCCGCGTGAGGTTAACTGGCTTATTTCTGATGCCACAACTGCCTTCGAAGCCGAGGAAGTGCCTTGCGAATTATCATATCCTGAAGCAATTTTAGTGCCACTTTGTGAGCCATGGGACTGGATGTTCGATGCGTAGGACGGTATCTCCATAACAATCTCCCTTCCACCTCATAAGCCAATCCACCTTCAGGTGCTTGGCTTAGTCAGCTCGGTATTGCTTGACCTTAACCCAAGAGACTTAATGCTGCAGTTGGGCTCTGCTTCGCTTGTGCCAAAACCGAAGTACTGGCTTGCTGCAAAATCTGCGACTTGGTCATTTGGGTTGTTTCTTTTGCATAGTCAGTATCACGAATACGTCCACGCGATGCGTTTACGTTTTCATTGATGTTATCCAAATTGCTGATCGCATGATCAAAACGGTTTTGGAAAGCACCTAACGATGCTCGTTGGCTATCAACGGATTTAAGCGCGCTATCAATCACAGAAACCGCTAATTGCGATCCTGCCACTGTGCTCACATCCACGTCAGCGACTGTCACGTCTTTTGCGGCAGCAAAACCGAGATCACTGCCCAGTGCACCACCCACGGTGACCTCGCCTTTCACTTGGTTTGTTGCTGCAAATAACTGCATTTTACCATCTTCGCCCACAGAGGCTTTAACATCGTCGCTTTGACCATTAATATAAGTGGCCAATTGCTCAATATCATCGCCTGCTTTCGCGTTGATCGTCAATGACTTCGCTTCACCGTTCGCATCTGAATAATCAAATGTGATGTCAGTGGTATCCGCTTGTACTCGCCAATCAGGCGTTTTACCGGCTGTCACTTGGTACGTTTTACCACCCATGCTGGCCGTATCTGAACGCATGTCACCCATGGTCAGTTTTACCGCTTCACCCGAGCTTGAACCAATCTGAAACGATTGGCTGCCGTACTGTCCATTCAATAGCTTATTACCACCAAAGGAAGTTGTTTCCGCAATACGATTGAGTTCATCGTTTAATGCTGTTACTTCTTCTTGGATCGCAACACGCTCAGAACTTGAGTTCGAACCGTTTGATGATTGCAATGATAGATCGCGCATACGTTGCAGAATATTGGTGGTTTCATTCATCGCACCTTCTGCGGTTTGCGCAATCGAAATACCATCATTGGCATTTTTTACTGCCATATCCAAACCACGGCTTTGAGATGTTAAGCGGTTTGAAATTTGCAGACCAGCAGCATCATCTTTCGCGCTGTTGATTTTGTAACCTGACGACAAGCGTTCCATAGACTTCTGCATCCCGTCGGTTGCATTGTTTACGTACCGCTGTGCTGTCATTGCAGACACATTCGTGTTTACGTTGATCGCCATAATTGATCTCCTTTGGCATCGGGGCATGCGCCGCAGTGTCTCTCACCTCACTTTGACGCATATCATTTCTCTCAGTCCTTTAACGGCGAGGAAAATGTAACCTTTAGAGAAAAATTCGCTTTTTTTATCATTCGGCTAAATTGATAACAAAAGCGTGAAATTCATCGAAATCTTTTGTTGAGTGGAAATAGCCGGATACAAAAAAACCCAGCCGAGGCTGGGTTTTTGTTTATTCTGACGATTAGCCTAGTAGGCTTAGTGCAGAGTTTGGCGCTTGTTTCGCTTGAGCAAGAACTGAGCTTGATGCTTGAGAAAGAATTTGCGACTTAGTAAGCGCTGTTGTTTCTTTCGCGAAGTCAGTGTCTTTGATGCGGCTCTTAGATGCGTTCACGTTTTCGTTGATGTTATCTAAGTTGCTGATTGCATGGTCGAAACGGTTTTGGAATGCACCTAGTTCTGCACGGTGGCTATCTACGTAGTTTAGTGCTGCGTCGATTACCGCTACAGATTGCTGTGCGCCACCAACAGAAGTTACGTCGATAGTATCAACCGTTTCCGCTTTACCTGCGCTCATACCTAGTTCACCCGCTAGTGAACCACCAAAAGACACTGCACCGTCAACTTTGTTGCTACCAGCGAACACTTGTAGACGACCATCTTCGTCAACAGATGCTTTAACTTTATCTGTTTGACCGTTGATGTAAGTTGCTAGTTCTTCGATATCGTCACCTTCTTTCGCGTTGATAGCGATAGTTTCAGGTGCTGCACCATCTTTAGCAGTTAGAGTGATTTCTAGCGTGTTTTTACCCGCTTCTACACCCCAATCTTTATCTTTAGCATTTTCAGCCGCTGCTTTGTAAGCCGTGCCGCCCATACCTGCGTTGTCGCTACGCATGTCGTTTAGCGTTAGCATTACTGCTTCACCGTTGTCCGCACCAATCTGCATTGATTTAGTGCTGAACGTGCCGTTTAGAAGCTTGTTGCCACCGAAAGAAGTTGTTTCAGCAATACGGTTAAGCTCATCGTTTAGAGATGTTACTTCTTCCTGGATTGCTACGCGCTCTGAATCAGAGTTAGAACCGTTTGAAGATTGTAGCGATAGGTCACGCATACGTTGCAGGATGTTCGTTGTTTCGTTCATCGCACCTTCAGCAGTCTGAGCGATAGAGATACCATCGTTCGCGTTACGTACTGCAACATCTAGACCGCGGCTTTGTACATTCAAGCGGTTTGAAATTTGTAGACCAGCAGCGTCATCTTTTGCGCTGTTGATTTTAGAACCAGACGATAGACGCTCCATTGAAGTTTGTTGTGCGCTAGTTGCTTGGTTAAGGTAACGCTGAGCTGTCATTGCTGAAACGTTAGTATTTACATTCACTGCCATGGTGTTATCTCCAATTGATTTTCCGATGTTTCCGGTTTCCGACGTCTCGGAAAACCAAGTAGTTCTCTCAAAGTTACTTTTATTAACGGCGCGGTTTTGAAAACCTTTAGAATTTTTTTAAGTTTTTTTTGAAAAAAGACGCTTTAGCCAGAAGAGTGTGATGAGCGGGATAAAAACAATAAAAAGTCGATTTATTTACTAAAGGTTTATTATCACTGGTCGATAGCGTTCTCTTTTTTAAGACAAGCGCACAAGCCACGCCTTATACTATCCGCATTCACGCGCCCTATTGGCTATACAAGATTAATTTAAAAGGGTTAAAGCGAGGTTAGGTTGTTGTTTCGCTTGCGCCAAAATAGAGGTACTCACTTGCTGCAAGATTTGCTGCTTAACCATTTGCGTGGTTTCTTTGGCGTAGTCGGTATCTTTAATCCGACTGTTCGAGGCAGCAAGATTCTCGTTAATATTACTGAGATTATTAATCGAGTGACCAAAACGATTTTGCATTGCCCCCAACTCAGCTCGATGGCTATCAACAAACTGCAAAGCAGTATCAATCACCGAGACCGCGCGCTGTGCTCCACCGGCTTGAGTGATATCGAGACTATCAACCGACTCATATCCAGTCAGGTTCATCTGCAGTTGGTTGGCTAAGCTACCGGAAAAGCTGATCGTACCGGAAGTTTCCTTGCCAGCCATATAGATTTGCAGTTGTCCCTCTTCATTCACAGAAGCCGATACTCTATCGGTTTGACCGTTAATATAGGTAGCCAACTCTTCGATATCATCACCTACTTTGGCTTGGATATTAATTTGCTCTTGCACACCTTTCGCGTTAGTAAAAGAGAGATTTAATTGGCGATTATCCGCACCAACCTGCCACTCTTCACTCGCCTTAGCTCCCGCGACATAGCTAAAACCACCCATAGCCAACGTATCGGTACGCATATTATTCAATGATACCTGCACCGCTTCACCAGAACTGGCACCAATCTGAAAAGCAGCCTCTTTAAACGATCCATTGAGCAATTTTTGACCACCAAAAGAGGTGGTTTCAGCAATTCGGTTCAATTCATCATTCAAAGCCGTCATTTCTTCTTGAAGGGCTTGCCGCTCCGAACCACTATTCGAGCCATTAGAAGATTGTAAAGAGAGATCACGCATGCGTTGCAGGATATTGGTCGACTCTGTCATCGCCCCTTCCGCAGTCTGCATGATGGAAATACCATCATTGGCATTACGCATCGCCACATCAAGCCCACTCATTTGGCTTTCAAGACGATTGGATATCTGCAATCCCGCCGCATCATCCTTAGCGCTATTAATACGACTCCCTGAAGAGAGTCTCTCCAAGGATTGATTCAGCAATTGCGTTGCGTTGCCAAGATGGCGTTGCGCGGTCATTGCCGAGACATTGGTATTAACAGTGATCGTCATAAGATAAATAGCCTTTTACCGGTATTGTCTTTTTATCGGCAAATCTCAGAGATCTTTAGTTTTTTTGCGCATGAGAGGAACAAGTATAAAAAAACCGAGCTCGCAGGCTCGGTTTATCAATCTATCATGCTAGGTAATGGGTGATTACTTAACGCGAAGACTCTGTAACATTTCTTGGCTTGGTGCAAAGAAGTACGCACCGGTTACCGCGTGCGTAAAACGCAACATCTGGTCGGTTTTACCGTCGGTTACACCATACATACTTTCTAGCATGGTTTTAAAATTATGTAGCGTATTGCAGTAAGCGATAAACAGCAGTCCATGCTCGCCACTTGCACTACCATATGGCAAGCTATGACGAACAATCTTCAATCCCTTGCCATCTTCTTTGATGTCAACACGACCCACGTGCGAAGCGGCAGGCACATCGTCTAACTCAATCGAATCAGGTTTAGTTCGGCCGATCACTTTCTCTTGTGCTTGTACACTAAGACGATTCCATGCCGGTAAGTTATGGATAAAACGTTGAACCATCACGTAGCTACCGCCAACAAACTCCCCTTGAGGAACGATGGCGACTTCTTCACGCATGCCTTCTTTCGGGTTTTCAGTACCATCGATAAACATCGTCATGTCACGCGCATCAAGGTAGCGGAAACCGGCGGTTTCATCGACAACCACAACATCATCTGCAATTTCGGCAAGCAGTTTGCGTACCACATAAAAGTGTAAATCAGGACGGGTTGAATGCAGATGAATCAAAACATCAACATCGCTGCTTGGAGCAACAATGTCACCTTCACCTAGTTGAGGAAATTCAATCAACTCAGCTGGCATGGCTTGATTCAATTGCGCCCAAAAATGATGAGTGAATGCGATAGAAAGACTTAACTTCGCATTGCATTGCTGTTGATTAAGTTCGTCCACCAAGCTTGGTAAAGCTTGTAGTTGAGTAAGAACTTGCGCGGCATTTTGACGTACTTTTAGCTGAATGTACTGTGCAAATGGCTCCGCTTCTGGAAGGATGGCCGTTTGAGGCTGTGACATTTAAGAGCTCCTCGTTATTTTATTTTTGCTCAGTGTAATGATTATTGAAATCGGTGTTTTGATTGGGATCAGTTGTTATCTGTTGCTGGGATCAGAAAACAATCTCGTACCGTTTTGCTTTTGTAAACATAAATGCAAAACCATAAAAGTAGTAACATTATTAAGCCATTAGCCCAGCTAAATGCGCCTGCCTGCAGATAAACATGGTAAACACTTTGGATCAATTGGCTAACCGCAGTTGCGAGCGTAATCGGCTTGCCCCAAGAAACAAGTAGACTTGCCCAGCGGCGTTCTGGTGTGCGTAAACTGACTAACCACATTAACGCGATACTCGGAATTCCCATCATCAAACCGAGATACAGCATGTCATGATCTGGGTAGACGTAACTTAATATCGTACTACCACTATCACGGCTCGCGCCTGCAACCACAAAAACCACCCATGCTTTTGCCAGTAACATCCAGCCGAGCCAAAGCCATTTCGGTGCGTTAAGAAAGCCATTTTTATCGTATTGTTCAATTGCGTACTGCACGGGGAAAGACTTTTCTGAATTGAATTTACCGTCACTCTACCCCATCTTTGGCGACGAACTAAAGACAATTTTTCCAGCCATTTTAGAAAAGTACCGCTGCTGAACGAGTTAGATAAAATGAAGAGAGGGGTAATACCATAGGGCGGCTATTTATCTACGTTGTGCACCTGAATCATCAGAGGAAACCTCAGCCGAAGCATAGCGCCCTTTTCGAATCCGCGTTGCACTATGCAACAAAAACAGCAACAGCATAAATACCGGAAGCCCCCACAATAACGCATTCGCCCAGACAAATGGCGGTTTATACAACACAAAATCACCATATCTTGCGGTCATAAAATCGATCACTTGCTGTTCACTCTGACCTTGATTGATTTTTTCAAACACCAACAAGCGTAGATCCAGTGCTATCGGTGAATTAGATTCCACTAAGTTTTGATTTTGGCATTGTGGGCAACGCAATGATTTCGCCAACTCAATTGCCTGACGCTGCTTTTCCGGCGAGGTAAATTGGAATAATTCAACGCGAGTAATTTGCGATTGTGCCGATGGGATAAACAACTCAGAAGAGTCAGCCCAAACAAGGTTCACCATCAACAGTGATAACCATACTATCGTCCTCATCCCCCCTCCTTGTCAGTCAAAGTAATCAGCAAAAGCAATCTGCCATACTTGCTGATCAAGCACGCCAGTGTGTTTATATAAAATGGCGCCATGCCGATCCACCAAATAGGTTTCCGGTGTGCCTATTACTCCTAAATCAATCGCAAGGTTGCCGTTAGGATCATAGATCACCGTTTGGTAAGGGTCACCCAGTGAGTCGAGGTAACGTTGAGCTTGCGTCTGACTGTCACGATAATTCAATCCAATCAGGGGAATATCTTTTGCCGCGAGTTGGTTTAAGAACTGATGCTCGACACGACAAACACCACACCATGAAGCCCACACATTCACCAACTGGTAGTCCGATTGAAACAAAGTTTGAGGTGTAATTTGTTTTGTTGCTGCCAACGTGGTGACTGCCTGAGTTGGAAACATCGCCACAGCCGATTTTCCCTGCGACGGCGAGTGAGGCGCGCGAATACCCAACAATAAAAAAAGAAGAAAAATCAAAAGCCCTGCGAGCAGCATAATGACTTTAGGCTTGCGCGATAATGCCATACGCACTCCGAGCTTTATAACGAGCGACAACTCGTGCTGATAAAGGAATTAAAGCCCCAAAAGCCGCCAGCAGTGCACCGAACCAAATCCAATTAACATATGCTTTGAATTGAATCTTAACCGCGTAGGCTTGTGCACTCACTTTTGGGCCGAGCGTAAGATAGTAATCACCATTCCAAACACTCTTGATTGATGGCTCACTCATGTTCATCACTCGTACAGGATAATGGCGACGTTCAGGCTTAACGATAAAGTGGTCGTTACCGCGACGAAATTCAATAATGCCTTGCTGTGCAGTGTAATTTGCTCCGATATACCAATGACTCTCTAGATACTCAACCTGCCAGTCACCCACTTCGATCACCGTCCCGGCTGACATTTTCTGATTCAGTTCATAA
Source organism: Vibrio scophthalmi (assembly GCF_040869025.1). Taxonomy (NCBI): domain Bacteria; kingdom Pseudomonadati; phylum Pseudomonadota; class Gammaproteobacteria; order Vibrionales; family Vibrionaceae; genus Vibrio; species Vibrio scophthalmi. The sequence continues at coordinate 531,754 of NZ_CP134271.1, forward strand.
GAGTGTTCAGCATTCATTACCGCGCCAATCGAGCCTATCGCAAAGCCGACATGAGCAAGTAACATAAAGGTCACTTTTCGCTGCATCATAGCGAAATAGCTGTGCGTCACGATCACCCAACACGCGCCAGCCCAAACCAGTAATGTCGCAAAGGAAAATGCCTCAACTTGCAGTACGTAAAGGCTTGCACCCGCCGCTAAGCTGATGCTAGCAAGGGAAATGATCTGAGTTGGTGTTAGATGACTGCCGTGATGCCATTTCAGAAGTGGAACCGCCCCCATGACCAATAATGCGATCAAGCTTAATGGGTAAAACAGGGTGTTAAAATAAGGTGCCCCAACTGAAATCTGCCCCAAGCCGATCATCTCATACAACATCGGATAAAAGGTACCAAGTAGCACCGTGAGCGTAGCCACTAAAAACAAGCCCAGTGAGAGTAGAATCAAATAGCCTCGACCGAACAACGATTGAATCGGCGCGCTTTGAATCATGTCACTCCTCAGCATCAATAACACAAAGCCCACCAGCAAGGTCACTGCTAAAATCAACAGAAGCGCAATGCCTTTACTCGGATCGACGGCGAATGCATGTACGGAGGTCAAAATACCTGAGCGCACAATAAAAGTGCCAAGAATGCTCAAATTAAAGGTAACCAGTGCCAGAATGACCACCCAGATCATCAATTGTTGCTGGCGCCTTGCCGCGAGCATGACATGCAACAATGCACTACCAGTAAGCCAAGGGAGAAGTGAAGCATTTTCCACCGGGTCCCAAAACCACCAGCCACCCCAACCGAGTTCGTTATACGCCCACCAAGCCCCCACAACGATACCAATGGTGAGAAAGAACCACGCAAGAATCGTCCAAGGCAAACAGAGTTTTATCCAAGCGGGATGATAAGGTGTTTGAAGTAACGCCGCGAAAGCAAAAGCAAATACAGTAGAAAAACCAATGTAACCTAAATAGAGCAGCGGTGGATGAAAGATCAGCCCAATATCTTGCAACATAGGGTTAAGATCGCGCCCCTGTTCGACCAGAACGGAAGCATAAACAAATGGATTGGAGGCCAACAAGGTAAACCAGGCAAAGGCAGCCACAAACAGCTGCACCACCCAGCAGACATCCTCAATATAACCGGTTAAAGCAGACTCTTTACTCGTGCTTAGACGTGAAATTAATGCCGAACAGAGTGATAAAGTAAAGACCCAAAACAGCATCGAACCTTGATGGCCACCCCAAACTGCGGCCACCTTAAAATAGACAGGTAAAGCCGAATTGGAATGAGAAGCCACGTAATCATATTGAAATTGGTCTTGAACAAACAGTAGCGCCAACATCAATAAACTTAACGTTGCGAACACGCCATTAAGACCGACAATAAACGATAGAGAAGTAGGCACTCGCTTTAGTTGCCACTTTTGCCATGCATAGCAAACCGTACTCATTAAGCTCGAGACTGCCAGCCAAATTAAAGCAAAATGCCCTACCTCTCCAATCATCGATTACACCACCGTCATTTGACCAGCATAAAGGATAAAGGTACGTAGCATCAGTACCCCAACTAAACTCAGCATGGTGACAACAAAGATATAACCACCTTGATGCTGAACACGTTTCGACGTCACGCTATTCAGTGTTAATGGCAGTAACATCCCCATCAAGACCACACCAAACCAGAACCAGTTTGACCAGAAACCACCACCGATGGCATTCCAAGCAGACACTTCGTTTTGCCCGCCGCTGAAAATCAAACCGGTAAAGAAAGTGACCAAAATAAACAGCTCGAACATCACAATCGGTTTTTCAATGTAGTGCACCCAAGCCACACTTGGGCTGCTCACAGGCTCTTTAAACAGCAAGATACCAAACATCAAACACGCTGCGACACCTGATGACAGACTTGAGAACAAAAACAGCAAAGGTAAAACAGGGTTATTGAGCATTGGATAGGTTTTCAATGCCGATAGTAAAAAGCCAGTATAAGCGGCTAGCACAATCGCCAGAAAACCAAGGAACAGCTCAATACCATTGCTCCATCGGCCACTTTTCAGCAACAGGCCATCGGCAAAATTGAGCAGTTTATCGGGCAGTTTTCCATCAAACCAATTCATGATTGGCGCTCTAAACAGCATACCTATCCAGATAAACAGAACCACCATATAGACTTGGAATAAGATCACCCCCATCGACATCACTGAATTAGGGTTGAAGAAGATCATGATCTTCCAAAACGAAAGCGGCTTCGTCAGGTGGAAAATAAGTATGGTTAAACCAGAGATGATGCCAAACGGCGCCAGCCACGCCATGGCTTTGATAATGCCATTATTAGCAGGGTCGCCCTCAATAACACGGCGCTTAAGATAAAGCGCAATCATCACAGCACCCGCAGACATACCAGCCAAGAAGAGATACACCGCAATAATCCAGTCCCAAACCAACGAATCAAATTGGAACGCACTGTCGAATCCTATCATGATGAGATCTCCCCTTTTTGATGAGGCACTTTATACAATTTAGGCTTGGTGCCTAAATGGGCCTTATCGCGATAAACCACCTTATTGTCGATAATATTATTGACGTCACTATTCGGATCATTGAGATCACCAAAAGTGAGCGCCTGAGTGGGACAAGACTCAACACAGGCTGGTTGCTTGCCCTGTGCCAAATTAGTATCTCGGCAGAAATTACATTTATCCGCCGCGTGATCTTCCGGATTAAAAAAGCGCACTTGGTAAGGACAAGCGGCTAAACAATAACCACAGCCGACACACTTCTCTTTGTGTACATCAACAATACCTGTCTCTTCATCCTTATAAGCAGCGCCCGTAGGGCAAACGTAAACACACGGTGGATTTTCACAATGTTGGCAAGATTTTCGGGTAAAACGGTAATCAACATCAGGAAATTCACCTTGCGGCTCACTACGCAAGATCTCAAGGCGAGAAACGCCAGCTGGCACTTTATTCACCTCGCGGCACGCATCCATACAAGCGGTACAGCCAATACAAGCAGTTTCGTCATGCACCATGCCATAGCGCTTAGGGGACTTCTGTTCATCACTGCTTGCCTGAGCATTTTGTAGAGCCGCCACACCCAACCCGCCAGTGGTAAAGATCACCGCGCCAGCACCGGCACTCGTTAAGAAGTTTCGTCGAGAACATTTCATGCTACTTCTCCTTATTCAATTGAGTGAAATCCGCGTGGCAATCAACACAGAGCTTAACGCGCTGCTTATGCTCAAACTCCAACACTTTGGCTTTGGTCGCATGAACATCGTGGCAATTTGAACAGGTTAAGTTTTTGGCGTGTACATCATGCGTCCAACTTGATTCACGTAAATCACTAGGTTGGTGGCAGTCAACACATTGGCTATTGGCTTTAAGAATCGTGTCGGGATCAAGAAACACTTTATCACTGCCCGCTTGCGATTGTGCACTCGAGTATTTAATGACTTTAGGTGCGCCTTCACGGTGATCTGGGCCAATACTGCTATGGCAATCAACGCAATTGACATCTCGTCCGAGCGCTTGATGCGCCGTTTCACCATGCGAACCAGATAAGGTTTGTTTGGAATCCTTATGACATTGAATACATTTGTAGTCTTTATCACGGATCAGAGTGACTTCATGTCGTGCAGAGGAGGTTGGAGACTCAACCGCTATTGTGTCGGCAACGGCATGAAGAGAATAACCATAGAGGCATAATGAGAGGAATAACTTCAGCATTATGACTATGGCCAACTTTATATTGCCCATATTATCCTTTCCTTGTTCTCATTCTATTCCACAGTTCTAAAGACAACTGACATAGAAATGAGTAAAAATTAAAATCCTTTGATACACACTTTGTATCAAATGAAATCAATTCCTATTTTGGATAAAGCCACAACGCTTCTATCGATATACTACCCCTGTTGACTTTATCCCGCACCTAACAAGCTTAAAAACTCGATACTGATCACCCTTTACCAGTCACAACGCTCACGGTAACCCACTGAATAAAAACAAGTAATGCAATTGAAACTCATTACCAAACAAATAAGAGCAACTACCCCTTTAGTGGTATAAATGGCCATTTTTGAACTCGGTCACCTACTTAAATTGATCTCAAACAATGAACAATAAATGACCAGAACATAAATATTTACAATTCTTTAAACTCACTCTTAGCAACTCCAATTCTTAGTTTGGAATATAGCCAGATCACAACGCTGCTAATAAAAACAGAATATGGAGATAGCACTGTGAATAAATTGCAATGGATAAAACGTTCCGCTGCAGCAATAGTGATAGTGGCAAGTTCAATCATGACGGCTACTAGCGTTGCTGCGTCTGAAGACAAAGCGTTAATCGATCCTCGTAACGACGCTTACGAGCAACAACACCCCGACCAATATCATTCATGGCGAGCAACATCAGAAAGTGATGGCATTGATGATGCTTTGGCGGACGACCCTGACATGGTTATTTTGTGGGCAGGTTATGGCTTTGCCAAAGACTACAACAAAGCCCGCGGCCACTTTTACGCCCTAGATGATGTACGTCAAACTCTGCGCACCGGTGGACCAACCGATGAAAACTCAGGGCCAATGCCAATGGCTTGTTGGAGTTGTAAAAGCCCGGATGTGGGGCGCGTAATCGACGAGCAAGGTGAAGACGGCTACTTCTCTGGTAAGTGGGCGCGCGGAGGCGAGCAAATCGTCAACCCAATTGGCTGTGCTGACTGTCACGATACCCGCAGTGAAGGCTTCAAAAATGGTGAACCCGCCCTTGCACTTGCCAAACCTTATGTAGAACGCGCATTTACAGCGATCGACAAACCATTCGACCAGCAGTCTCGACTTGATCAGCAAGCCTCTGTGTGTGGCCAATGTCATGTGGAATATTACTTCACCGGCCCAACCAAAGCGGTCAAATTCCCTTGGGATAAAGGCACCACTGTTGGCGCAATGGAAGAGTACTACGATGAAATCGGCTTCAAGGATTGGACGCACAAAGTATCAAAAGCACCAATGCTAAAAGCGCAGCACCCGGGTTATGAAACATGGCGAGATGGGATTCACGGCAAAAACAAAGTGGCTTGTGTCGATTGTCATATGCCAAAGGTCACCAAAGAAGATGGCACTGTTTATACCGATCATAAAGTCGGTAATCCATTTGACCGCTTCGAAGACACCTGTGCCAACTGCCATACTCAATCAAAAGATCAAATGCTGGAGATTGTAAACACTCGTAAAGCACAAGTCCTCAATATGAAGTTGACCGCTGAAAAACAAATTGTTGCCGCACACTTTGAAGCGGGCGCAGCATGGGAAGCAGGCGCGACCGACGCCGAAATGGCCGAGATCCTCCAAGACATTCGCCATGCTCAGTGGCGCTGGGATTACGCGATTGCTTCTCACGGGGTGCACATGCACGCACCGGAAGTCGCGCTAGAAGTACTCGGCACTGCGGTAGATAAAGCCGCTGATGCACGTACCAAGTTGGTTCGTTTGCTGGCGAAAAAAGGCATCACCGATCCAATTGAAATGCCTGACATTTCAACCAAAGCCAAAGCACAACAGGCCCTTGGTATGGATATGGACAAGATGAACAGCGAGAAGAAGCACTTCTTAGACACCGTGGTTCCACAATGGGAAGAAAAGGCAGAAAAACGCGAAGCGCAATATTAATGCCTGATTAAACAATCCCTCTAAACACAAAGCCGGCACTGATTGCCGGCTTTTTTTTCTTGCTTGTTTTAATCACTTGCTCTCATTGCGAATTGCTCACTAGAGGTATAATCGTCAGGGTAAGTCAACGGAAATAGGTTTATCGCCCCGCTTGCATCTGCTTGGCTTGATTGAGCAGTTGAATGATCGTGATGCGATCCACATCTGGATGCTGCGAGTCTAAAATCTGTGTCCACAGCTCTATGGCGGGCTGATAGCGAAAACTAATGAAGTGATCACTCGCGAGCAAAGTCAATGCAGTTAAATTATCCGCCTCCAATGCCAATGACTGGTTAAGTAACCCTTTCACTTCAGCACTCATTTGCTGCTTATTTTGATAGTACAGGGCGCTCGCCTTAGCCGATAATTGGCTGGCCGTAGGTGTATCACTAAGCCGCATCGCATAATCAAAGCAAGTGAGTGCAGCCGTAAACTCTTGTTGATTTAAGTAACCGTGACCTAGCTGAAACCATAAATCAGCTTGATTAGGATCTGCCTTTAACTGGGTTTGCAAATCGCTCATTTGTTGTTGATGGCTAAACGCACTTTGCTCTAACAATGCATTGGGCGGAGGCGAACCTCTCAGCCAAACAAACAGAGGCACCGAAACCAGAATACTGGCGAGAATCATTTTCTTCATCAAATGTGCCTCTTGCTAGATTGTGCGATTAATTACAGATTATATCGTGCTAGGATGAGCTTATCTTTGATCCAGTAGTAAATACCTCAGATGAAAAACAAAATTATCCCATCGCAACAAACACAACAAGAAGCCACCAGCATCGCCAAGGCAACGCAAAAACAAGGGCAAACGAAAGAGCAGACCAAACTGATCGCGCAAGGGATTGAGAAAGGCATCGCACAATATAAAAAACAGCAAAAAGAAAAAGCACGCCAAGCAGACAAAGCGAAGAAAAAAATTCAGCGAAGTAAACGCATTGACAACGAAAAGAGTGATGAGACTCAACAGCCTGAAACAACATCAACTTCAACAAACACAAAAAGATCTATACTGCCTTGGATGCTACTTGCCGTCAGCTGGATAGGATTTTTTGTTTATGTTTCACAGGCTATGTAAATCGGTTGTCGTTGCACTATTCTCAATCAGCATATTGGGCTGCACGACACCCACAACGATAATGGACAAGCATGCCGAAACGGTTCATTTAAGAATGGACAGTGGTTTTAATGCGGATGATTGTTTGTGGTTAGGGGAAGTTACGGGCAGTGAAGGTCACTGGTACTCTTACTTATTCTTTGCCAATGATGTGCTGATTCAGGGCGCATTGCACGACATAAAAAACCGCGCCAATCAACTTGGCGCGGACACGGTGTACATGATCACCCCACAAGATTTTGCAACCTCGTTCACCGTCGTTGGCAATGCATATCAATGTCATGGGATCATAACGAAATAGAAACGACGGCCAGAATACGGGAGTTATTCATTTACTTGTGATTTCAGCTCAAACTCTATGTTTCAAAAATCTCTATTGCAAAAACATAAGTTCCAAACACGATGCTGTAAAACGCTATTGCAAAGATTAAGCTCGGAAACCTAAGCTCGCAGCAATATCCGGTTCACGGTCTGTCACCCACTGACTATCAAAAGGGCCCCAATCCGATAGCTGATAATAGCCATCATTATGACGTCGACCATCTTGAACAAAAGCAAGTTCAATACCGATACCCGGCAAAGCTTTAATTACATCTTGAATTGTGCGACGTGGCCAGCCAGTCTGCTCAATTAATTTAGGAACATTTGGTCTCTCTAGACTTTCAACTAGCAGAGCTAAATACAAACGCCTTGCAAACACAGGACTCAGTTCCATTGATACCTCCTATAAACTTCAAAGGACATTATTTCCTTTTATCCAATCCGTTTGTTGCGTTTGATCAATAACTCGCCATTCCCCTACCCCTTTAGGGGGTATTTTTTACTCATCAAAATATATCCGTCACACTTTTGTCTCATTACCAACTTCCTGATAGGATTCATAAATAACAATAAATGCCTCTTAGGAGAGAAAAATGAAAGTCACCATGTATGGTATTCCAAACTGCGATACGATAAAAAAAGCGAAGAAATGGCTCAGCGAGCAAAACGTGGAATTTGACTTTCACGATTACCGTAAGCAAGGTGTTGATTCCGAAATGATTACTCAGTTTTGCCAAGCACTCGGTTGGGAAAATGTCGTCAATAAGCGTGGCACCACTTTTCGTCAGCTAAGCCAGGAACAAAAAGACGGCTTAAACGAGCAAAGCGCAATTTCACTGTTGGTTGAGCAGCCAGCAATGATCAAGCGACCAATTTTACTGGTTGATGGGCAATATCACCTTGGTTTTAAAGCCGATCAATACGCAGCAGTTTTTGCATAGCAATATTTTATTAAAAGGATTTCAAGGATGAGCGATAGCCCTGTATTGGCTCTGGCAAAAGATTTAATTGGCCGACAATCAGTAACCCCTGAAGATGCGGGTTGCCAACAAGTGATGATAGATCGTCTCAAATCACTCGGATTTGAGATTGAAGTGATGGTGTTTGAAGACACCACCAACTTCTGGGCTCGCCGTGGTGCGGAAGCGCCCCTATTTGCGTTTGCCGGTCATACTGATGTTGTGCCTGCAGGCCCAGTAGAACAATGGCGTACCCCGCCCTTTGAGCCAACCGTGATTGACGGCTACTTACATGGCCGCGGCGCAGCAGACATGAAAGGCTCACTCGCCTGTATGGTTGTGGCTGTCGAACGTTTCATCGAAGAGAATCCCGCCCATACAGGTTCGATTGCCTTTTTGATCACTTCCGATGAAGAAGGCCCGTTTATTAATGGCACAACTCGCGTCGTTGATACCTTAATGGCGCGTGATGAAATCATCGATATGTGTATTGTTGGCGAGCCATCAAGTACGCATGCCGTCGGTGATGTGGTTAAAAATGGCCGTCGCGGTTCAATTACCGGTGATCTACGAGTGAAGGGAACCCAAGGCCATGTCGCCTATCCTCACCTAGCCAACAACCCGATTCATCAAGCACTGCCGGCCTTAGCTGAACTTGCTGCAACGCAATGGGATAATGGCAATGACTACTTCCCACCCACCAGCTTCCAGATCCCGAATCTAGCCGCAGGCACTGGTGCCTCAAATGTTATTCCTGGCGAGTTCGACGTGCAGTTCAACTTCCGTTTTAGTACCGAGCTAACGGATAGTGAAATCAAACGCCGTGTACACTCAACCCTCGATGCGCATGGTTTAGACTACGATCTAAAGTGGACGCTAAGCGGCCAGCCATTTTTAACCGATACAGGGACATTACTCAGTGCGGTGGTGAAAGGCGTCGCCGACGTAAACCATAAAGAACCACAGTTACTGACCACCGGTGGCACCTCTGATGGGCGATTTATTGCACAAATGGGGACACAAGTGGTTGAGCTCGGTCCTGTGAATGCCACCATTCACAAAGTGAATGAGTGTGTCAGTATTGCCGACCTAGAAAAACTGACCGATATGTATCAAAAAGTACTGGAGAATATCCTCGCGTGATCATGACGCCTGAGCAGCTCACAGGCCAAAGCCAAAGCCACCTCTCTGAGGTGGTGATTGGTCAGAAAGCCTTCTTAGTTCATCTTGAGGTTGGCAATGATTTGCTACGCCTCAAGCAAGCGGCGACTCAGGCGGGGTTTAATCTCAATATCGCCAGTGGCTTTCGCGACTTTGAACGACAGAAAACCATTTGGAACAATAAGATTTTAGGTCACAGCGCTATTCTCGATAGTGATAGTCAACCCATTGATGGCGCAACACTGAGCGAATTAGAGAAAGTGATGGCAATTTTACGCTGGTCAGCACTGCCCGGCGGCAGTCGTCATCATTGGGGGTGTGAATTTGATCTGTTTGACCGTGATTTGTTACCACAAGGCGTGCAGTTAAAGCTGGAGCCATGGGAGTATTTACAAGGTCATCAAACGCCATTTTATCAATGGTTAAAAGACAATCTCACTCAATTTGGTTTTTTCTTTCCCTATGCCGACGATCTTGGTGGCGTAGCCCCTGAGCCTTGGCATATTAGCCATAAGAACACGGCGCAGGATTGTTTAGCACAATTCTCTCCAGCAATACTTGAGCAACAATTGCGCCTTGATCCCATCTTGGCGATGGAAGAGGTGTTAAGCCAGCTTGATTACATCTACACTCAGTTTATTACCAATATTTGTGGAGAAGTATGATGGATTTACTAACTAATCCGTGGGTCATCATTACCATCGTTTTATGCGTCATCATTGGTAATATCGCCGCCTTAAAATATACCGCCAATATGAAAATGGGGCAGATGAAAAAGCGCGACCCCACCGATCACAAAACGTCGTCACATCAAGATGAACAGCCTGAAAGCAAAAACCCGCCTAAAGACTAATACTCCAACTATGGGCTCGTCCGGCGGGTCTTTTATTTCATCTAAACGATGACTAGCTTATTTTTGCTCACACGCAGTTTAATATGCGCTACTTAATGTGATCCCACGAGATATTAGAGACGATTCGGCAATCATCGCACTTGAAGTAGAAAATATCGTGTAACGGCGCGTCCAACAGCCACTCTCCACCACATTTGGGACACTTGCGGCTCTTTTCTTCCGCTAAGCTCGCACCACCAACGCGGTATTGATAGTAATACGTCGGAATGGTGGTCAAAAACTCAATCCGACCACGCAAATCCCAACCACGGCGGAATAATACGCTGTCGGTATCGCAAATCTCATGCAGCGCGGCATGTTCAGCGCGGCAACCGCCCGCCATTTGCAATTCATCACACGCTTGCCACTCTGTTTGCCATTTCACTACCGCTTTATGATCGCCATTTAAAGTTGGTCCATTACGGTACAGAGGGATTGGCAACAAGGTTTCACCGCTGCGCAGTGGTGAGCACGTATGAACGTAAGTGGTGTAGAGCACTTGCCAACTTGGCGTCTCTTCTTCTGCCGCTTCTTCTGAATTTAAGTCACGCCCCAGCATACGCATTTTGGGTGCCAGTAAGCTCGCTTCCGCTAAACGGTTGATGCACACTTTAACAAAGTCAGAATGGTTATTAGGATGTAAGCTCTGTTTTTCAGGACAGACAACACGCACATAAAACTCGCCATCCCCCATCACAATCGGGAATTCGCGACCAAGCACTTGGCCGTTGTAACGTAACGCATCCATCAAACCATTGATGGCTTTGTCTACGGCACTAATGGTGGTGTTATCAAAACACTCAAATTGAAGTTCAACAACGTACATGGTTACACCGCAGGCTCTAAGTGATTTAAGAATTCAGCCACATTCTCGGCCAAGACATCACGCTTATCGGTGCCTAGGCGCTCAAGCACGACATTGCCGGTGAGGTTACAAATGGAGATCACATCAAGCTCCGCGTCTGTCGCCGCAATAAATACCGTTGGCTTAAGTTTTAAACGACGTTGCGTCACCAAGTGGCCAAGAATGTTCTCTTGTAGGCGAACAAAATCTTCATCATTCCAAACTTGCAGCAGTGACAAACCGTTACCATTCCAGCTTGCATCCATGTCGGCACTGTATTGGCTGCCATAAAAATGTTTAATATCGTCATGCAATGTCAATTCAATGCCTTGTTCCACATTAGTGAAATCAGCAAACTCATCACGAGAAAATGCTTGCCACTCAACGCTATCTGCGCGTTTTTGTTCAACACAAGGGGAAACGAGATCGGCCAATTCTTCACTGATTGGCAATGAGCCGTGTTGCTCTTGGAAGGCTGAGCGGTATTTTTCACTGAATGTGCGTAAGGCTTGCAAAACGTTGTCAGCCATTCGGTTCTCCAATTTAATGACACTGGGTGCGAGATTGCGTAAAATTCCCGTCATTCTAATCCAAATCGATCCAAAGTATGAGTAAATATTCCAACGCTAAAGAGCTCGCCGGGTTAACACTAGGCCAAAAGACTGAGTACGCAAGTCTCTACAACCCATCGCTACTTCAGCCTGTACCACGTAGCCTAAACCGTGATGATCTTGAACTGGGTGACACGCTCCCTTTTCATGGTTGCGACATTTGGACCTTGTATGAACTCTCTTGGTTGAACGACAAAGGATTACCTCAAGTTGCGGTGGGTGATGTGAGCATTCCCGCCACCAGCGCAAACTTGATCGAATCAAAGTCCTTTAAACTTTACCTTAATAGCTTGAACCAAACGCGCTTTACTTGCTGGGATGATGTCGAAGCGACATTGATCAAAGATCTCTCTCACTGCGCTGGTGAAACCGTCAGCGTAACATTGCGCTCAGTCGAAGATTACACCGACACGGTTATCGTCACGATGGCAGGTGAGTGCATTGATCATCAAGATATAGAAATCACGCATTATGAGTTTGACGCAAGCTTACTTGAGGGTGCTGCGGAACAAGAGATTGTCACCGAATCACTGCATAGCCATTTATTGAAATCAAATTGCCTAATTACCAACCAACCGGACTGGGGCAGTGTCGAAATTCAATATCACGGTCAAAAAATTAACCGTGAAGCTCTGTTACGATACATCGTTTCGTTTCGTGAACATAACGAGTTTCACGAGCAGTGTGTTGAACGCATCTTTACTGACATCATGACCTATTGTCAGCCAGAAAAGTTGACTGTTTACGCGCGTTACACTCGTCGAGGTGGTTTAGATATCAACCCTTACCGTTCGACAGAGCAAGCACAGCCTAACCATAATCAGCGTATGGCTCGTCAATAAGGATAGTTTTTAGGATGCATACTTTGCGCTGGGAGCGTTGGCTCTGCTTATTGCTTTTATTATTGTCACCGATGAGCTTTGCGACACCGGTGTACACTTCGCCGATATTAAATGAAGCCAATAGCCTGATTGATATTGTTCCAAAGCAAGCTCGGCAACTCGCTTTGGACTTTCTCACCCAGCGCACACTGACTAATAATGCGGAAAAAAGCCCTTCCGCTATTTCACGTGATGAAGCCGATAACCGCGTCCGCAGCCCAGGGGCTTCCATCGACGCCCTGAAAATTTTAGCTGACGCGGAATTCAATCTTGGCAACCCAAAACTGGCATTGACTCATCTTGATGAAGCCAAAGCGTTAGCCAAACTCTATCACCTGCCCTATCTTGGCCTTGATGTCGAACTGCAACAGATCCGTTTAGCTTGGTTATATTCCGGTGATGGCATTAAAGCACGTGAACAACTGCATCAAATCAGCGACATCTATAAGTCGATCAAAAGCCCGGAGCAATTAGCAAAAGGGCTAAAATATCAGCACGTCATGCTCAAGGCAGAGATCGCCTCTAAAGAAGGGGAAGTCGAGTTAGCGAATCAACTTTTTGCTCAGCTAACACCGTATGTCAATCAGATAAAATCGACCTATACGCTGATTAACTACCACATTACTGTCGGCGAGCATTACCTCGCCCACAAGCAATACAATAAAGCGCTATCAGAGTTTTTAATTGCCTACTGGAAAGCGATTGAAGAAGATTCAAGCGCACAACTGGGCAAAGTAAACTATCGCTTAGGTGCGCTGTTTTATGATCGCCGTGTACTGGATAAAGCCATTGTCCATCTATCACAAGCCGCCGATTTTTACGATAACTACCAAAACTCGCCGGTACTGCCATCAGTATTAAAAATGATGGGTGACATCTATTACCAGCAAGGTAAATACAATCTCGCACTGGTCCAACTCTTCAATGCGATGGATCATGAACGTACGCAGAACAACGTTATCAATGAGATCGATATTCGTATTTCATTAGCTGCGACCTACCTAAAGTTGGTTAACTTCACCCTAGCAGAACAATATTTAGAGCGTGCGGAAGAGTTATTGGTTGGCACCCATGCACCTAAGCTGCAAGCTTACGCTTACTTACTAAAATCGGGCTTAGCCTCGCACCAAGGACTAGGTCAACAAACCATCGACAATGCCAAAAAAGCGTTAGAAATTGGTACTCAGCTAAATAATGTTGCACTACAGAAAAACGCCTACAGCTTGATTTATCATGGCTACGAGCTCAACAAACAATATCAAACGGCGTTGAAATACTTCAAACAATACAATAAGTTTGCCACTATTGAACAAAGAGAGCTCGACATCATCAGTGAGGATGCTTTCCGTCAGCAAAAGGATTTTGTTGAACGTTCGATTCACATGAGTGGTCAACAGCAAGAACTCGATCACGCTGAAACTGAGTATCGAAAATTCCAGAAAATCGCTTTTGGGTTGTTTATTATCAGCTCAATTCTATTTACCTTCCTTTTGCGTCGAGGCCATATCCTCAAGCTGCAAAAAGCGGAGATCGACAAGTTAAATCAAAACCTATTCACCCACTCCCGCTCAGGGTTACGCAACTTACGTATGCTAAATGCTAAGTTAGCCGCTTCTTTGGAAGCCAGCAGCGGTCAATTTGAAAAATGGCATATCGGCGAACTGATCCACGAGCCACTTAATGACCGTCTACGTTTTGTGATGATCGACGTTCCCTTTCTACGTAATCTACACATGCAACACGGCTACAGTGAAGGCTTAAAATTGGAAAAAGAGTTTGGCCGTTACCTGCGTAAAGAGATCACGTCTCCAGCGCGCATCTACCATTTTTCAGATGCTAATTTGCTTTATATCGAGCCCAACACTAATCGCAACAGTGACCCAACAGAATTAGTTGATAAGATTCAACAATGGGTCGATCAGTTCCAACCAGAGCGATCTCTTAACCGAGTGGTCCGTGTCGGAATGGTGGATTACCCATTTCTTCCTCGCGCCTATACCGCACTGAACGACAAAGAGTTGCTAGATATCTTGTTAATGGCAACTGGCGCTGCACGCACGATCAGCATGCAAGAACAGACGAGCCAATGGGTTTATTTGAAAGCGATTGAAAATGCCCCTGCAGCCAGTCTAGCAACCGGTAACGTACGCAAAGCCTGTAAGCACGCAATTAACCAAGGGTTAATAAAGGTACACTCTTCTTACAATAATGAGGAGAGCCTCAAAAAAATATTAAAAGATGAGTAAAACCGTGCCGTTCCGCGGTGACAAGCCGTGACGAACGAAATTAATTTGTTATTATCAATAAATTAATTAATAAGATCTTTTTAGATCACGTAATCATAAAGTTTAGATCTACATGGGTGCACTCGAACAAGATATTCAGTCGCAGTTACACAATCTGAAGTCTCAATTGGAACAAGTTCGATTGACACAAAGAGATAGCTCGTTCAAGTTTAAACGAGAGCAGCAGGTTTTACAGCGTGTCGTCACCTCTTTGAGTGACGCCTGTTGCACCAACGATCCACGATTACTTACGAGCTTGCTCGAGCTAAAAGTGGCGATTGAAAAACAGAAAGATATTAGCTCGCTAATTCCGAAATTGGTGATATTAGAACGTTTAATAAAACAACACACAGTGGTTATGGATAAACAGAAAAAACAGCTTGATTCACAAGTGAAACATGCTGGTGAAACCCTATTACGGGTCGCTGGTATCCCATCGAAAATCAAACGAGATCTGCGTGATTTATTGAGCTTATGTGCCAGTAATCCAACCTCTCGTTCAGAGCAAGCAATCAAGTTGCTTACTATCTATGAACGCTCGCTCAAAATCCTCACCGCGAACCCTGATAGTAGTGCCTCTTTACCGAGTAGCGATGGCGAAAAAGAGTTACTCAACAAACTCAACGAAGAGCTACAAAATCTGATTACGGAGCTGGATTTTACTGGTGAGTCAGGTGAATTACTGAATGATATTCGTGCCAAATTACTACTGGGCGTCAACACTCAGGTACTACTCGAAGAAACCTTACACATACTAAAGTTGGTCATTCAAGGCACCGATTTTGAACGTAAAACCTCGCAGCAGTTTCTCAATCAAGTTAACGAATCCATCTCCAGTTCTTTAAAAAGCTCCGCGCAAATTACCGATCAAAGCATCAGTTATTTTGATCAGCGTGTTGAGCATGGTAAAGAATTGCAATCCTTGATTACAAACAGCTACTCCGTTTTACAAGGGGCTCAATCACTTGAGGCCGCGCAGCAAAATTTATCCCCATTGTTGGATCAGCTATCTTCACTTTCTGAGCGTTTGAAGCATGCTGAAAGCCGCGAAAAAGCACTGCTTGAGCGTATGAAGTTTGGTCATGGTCAATTGGAGTCGTTATCAGAAACCGCCCAAGACCACCGTCGTCGCTTGGAAGATCAAGCGGAACGTATCCAACAAGACCCACTGACTCGCGTGCTGAATCGCTCAGCGTTCAATGAGAAAATGGAAATTGAATATCGTCGCTGGATCCGCAATCAACATAATCTGCGTTTAGTGCACTTCGATATTGATGGCTTCAAATCAGTTAACGACAGTTTTGGCTATACCGCCGGTGATAAAGCACTGAAGATCATTGCCCGCTGTATCAAAGCCGAGTTAACCGATGCCGATATTATCGCGCGCTATTCTGGTGAAGAGTTCTTGGTGATCATGCCAGAACGTGCCGATCCTGAGAGTCTCGAACTGGTCAAAGCCATTCAAGCTCAAGTGGCGCGTTTGCCTTTCAAATTCCGCGAACAAAGCTTAAGCATTACGCTTACAGCCGTCAGTACCGTATTTAAAGAATCCGACACACCGGAAGAAGTTCTGGAACGACTGCGAGTACAGTTGCAAGAAAGCAAAAAGGTGGGCACCAATCAATTGGTGTGGAAATAACCGCGACAAATAAAACCGTTAATCAATGAAGCCGCTTTGAGTTATCACCAAGCGGCTTTTTTATTTCTCACACTCTCTCCCAAGTCAATTATCGTACGCTAAGCGTGATAGATGTATTGATATCAATTGGTTAGTCTTTATTCTTACGCTAACAGTGCTAAGCTCAAAAATACGGTCATGTTATCGAGTCTCTGCATACACCACCGTATTTTGCCACTCAGGCTTGCTAAGGACTCGCTCGCCACAAAGCAGCGATCGATCATTATTACAAGGAGGTCACTATGATCACCCACATCAGCCCAGCGGGTAGTATGGATTTACTTTCTCAACTTGAAGTTGAGCGCCTTAAAAAAACGGCATCCAGTGATCTTTACCAACTCTATCGCAACTGTACGCTAGCCGTACTTAACTCAGGCAGCCACACCGACAACTCAAAAGAGCTGCTCGAAAAGCACAAATCGTTTGATGTTAACGTGATGCGCCGTGAGCGTGGTATCAAGCTCGAATTAACCAATCCACCTGAGCATGCTTTCGTCGATGGACAAATTATCAAAGGCATCCAAGAACACCTGTTCTCGGTGCTACGTGACATTGTCTACGTCAACATGCATTTGGCTGACAACCAACGCTTAAACTTAACCAATGCCACCCATATCACCAACTTGGTGTTTGGTATTTTACGTAACGCAGGCACCCTGACCCCAGGCCTTGAGCCAAATATGGTGGTGTGCTGGGGCGGCCACTCCATTAACCCTACCGAATATCAGTACACCCGTGAAGTGGGTAACGAAATGGGGTTGCGTGAACTGAATATCTGTACCGGTTGTGGACCGGGTGCGATGGAAGGGCCGATGAAAGGCGCTGCGATTGGTCATGCCAAGCAACGTTATACCTCGCAACGCTATCTTGGTTTAACAGAACCTTCAATTATTGCTGCAGAGCCGCCAAACCCAATCGTGAATGAATTGGTGATCATGCCCGATATTGAAAAACGCCTTGAAGCGTTTGTACGTATGGCACATGGTATTGTGATCTTCCCTGGCGGCCCAGGCACAGCAGAAGAACTGTTGTATATCTTGGGTATCATGATGCACCCAGAGAACGCCGAACAACCGCTGCCAATCGTACTCACTGGCCCTAAAGAGAGCGAAGCTTACTTCCGCTCAATCGACCAATTTATTGGTGACACTTTAGGTGAAGCGGCGCAAAAACATTACCAAATCGTAATTGATGATCCGGCTAAAGTGGCCAAAATCATGAAGCAAAGTATGGATCAAGTCCGTCAACATCGTAAAGATACCGGCGATGCTTATAGCTTTAACTGGTCACTAAAAATTGAACCTGAATTCCAGTTACCGTTCGATCCGACCCATGAAAACATGGCCAGTCTTGATTTACATCTCAATCAACGTCCAGAAAATTTGGCTGCGGCACTGCGCCAAGCCTTCTCTGGTATTGTTGCCGGTAACGTAAAAGCAGAAGGTATCCGTGAAATAGAACGTCACGGCCCATTCATCTTAGACGGCGATAGAGAACTGATGAAGAAAATGGACTTATTGCTAAAAGACTTCGTCACCCAGCACCGCATGAAACTCCCCGGCAATACCGCTTACGAGCCATGCTATCGAATCTCAACCGATTCAAAATAGTCATTGATACATTGGGATATCGCCGTCTCTGGCTGGCTTTATCCCACACTTCATTTACAATAAGGGCCTTGAGGCCCTTACTTTTTAAACGCTTATGTCTATTCATCTTGTCATTATCGATGCTCTAAACCTGATTCGCCGCGTACACTCTGTACAGCCCGATCCTACCGACATTGCAAGAACGATAGAAACCACAGGGCGAACCCTCACCCGTATTATCAATGAAGCGCAACCGACACACATCGTCGCGGTGTTCGATCATCACCTGCAAGAACGCGGTTGGCGCGCGGAAATTCTGCCTGAATACAAACAAAACCGTAAACCCATGCCAGAGCCGCTACTCAAAGGGCTTGACGCGATTCAAGACGCATGGTGGAAAATGGGCATTGATTCGCTGCTCTCTGATGGTGATGAAGCTGACGATTTGGTGGCAACCTTAGCGATTAAGGTCGCAAGCCACAACGAGAAAGTCACCATCATATCCACCGATAAAGGCTACTGTCAGTTGCTTTCTCCAACGCTGCAAATTCGTGACTACTTCCAGCATCGCTGGTTAGATGCACCTTTTATAGAAAAAGAGTTTGGCGTGAAGCCAAGTCAATTGGCCGATTATTGGGGATTAACAGGCGTCAGTTCTAGCCAAGTTCCGGGGATCCCTGGTATCGGACCAAAAGCAGCCAAAGAGATCTTAACGCAATTTGATACCATTGAGCAGGCTTATAGCGCTGACGAACTGGTGAAAAAGTACCGTAAAAAGTTTGATGAACATATCGAAATGGCGCGAACTTGCCGCCAAGTTGCGCAGCTAAAAACCGATATTGAGTTAGGTTTTAACCTGCAAGATTTACGCTACGAAGGGCCGAATCAAGCATAACTTGATGTTACTGTGATTGTTACTCTGATTGCTGCAGGCCGTCGACAACACGAACGCAAAACCCAGCAGAAAAACAAAAAAGCTCCCATTGGGAGTAATGCCAGTCAGTTAAGCTGACTGGCATTTTTTCTATTTGTCGCATATTTCTTGGGTTTCAGTTTCACCCAACGAGGATAATTTCTATCGTCTCTTCGGGGTGGTAGGATAAACATGGATATTTGCTGTAGTAGCACTTCATAGTGTTTAGGGAGTTTCCCTGGACTCGTTAAAGGTAAAGCTGCAAAGTATTGAGTCACAGCCATGGCACTACTCGTAAAGCTTAATTGGTTCGGCCAAACGCTATCTAAATTACTCGCTGCCTTTGTCATAACCTGCCTTATAAGGTTATAGGCTAACAAAATCCCCCAGAGCTCCTGTCTAACCATATCTGGGCGCTTACTTCGCAATGTATATTCACTATCAAGCAAGGTTTGCTTCATTTCTCTATAGCCTAATTCGATTTCCCAGCGATAGCGATAGAGCTCTACAATGTCTTCTCCAGGAAAGCGCAACCCATCACGCATTGAGGTAAGAACCTGATACTCCTTACCTTTGATGACTTTCGATACCAACCTTGCTTCTATTATTTCAGGCAGGTCACTGAATTTCTTCCTTGCCTGAGGTGATGTTTTTATAGCAACGATAGCATCACTCTGGCTGTATTTATGGACAACGTCATACTGAAAGTCTTTTCTCACAGGGAGCATCCAATGCCTTTCTTGACCGACTTTGTTCCAGCGATTAAGCAGTCCTAAAGAGTAATATCCTTTGTCAAAAATAGTCAGTGATTGATCTGGCGTTTGTTCAATAAGCTCTTCTGCGAGACGCATTTCGCTGGTGCGATAGTCAGAGAATGCACTATCGATTAGCTGATGACTTGTAAGCTCCATCAAGCAAACCATACGGATCTTAGGGTAAATATTCTCAGATGATTGATTGCACTGCGCTTTAAACTCTTGATGATTTTCGGGTGTATCTGTCGTTCTCCAAACGACACCATCGACGGATAGAAGGTTTAGTCCACACCAAGTTTCGAAGTTAGACGACTGATAGCTGTGCGCAGCCATCTTCTTAAAGACTTGCTTTACACCTTCTTCGCCTAATCTCTGTCTCGCTTGAACAACAGCACTTGGTGCAACAAAACGTCGTTTGTCTGGCAGGACAATATCGAGTTGGTTAGCAATATCCCAAACAGATTGTTGACGAAAGAGACTCATTCCAACAACGGACCAAAGTACGGCTTCTAAAGGTAACCGTCTTCTTCTAACGGTTGCGACACCAGCTTGCTCAAAACCTTGCTGGATAAGCTCTGGACTAAGAATGTCAGAGTATTTATCAAAGTGGTGGAAGGTATTACACGACCGAAAAGTATTGGCAAGTTGGCTTTCTAAAGACATAAAAAATCCGATATTAGTTTCCTAATATCGGATTTTGAAGCCTTTTGAGGATCGGTCAAATGATCTCACAAATTTCTTAACTGATCGGCATTACCCATTGGGAGCTTTTTAATTGACCATACATACTCAACGCATCGTTGCGATAGCGCTTGGTTTAGTAAGGCGAGATGTTCGACAAGCTCTGTACATGAACAGTAATTTCTTCACGATCATGGTAAAGATGTTTCGCTTGCAGCTTAAACTTCACGTCGTTTTTAATTAGGAATACTTTAAGGTTTTCGATATCTTGCAGTACTTCGTCGTAACGACCTTTCATTGGCAGTTTAAGGTTAAAAATCGCCTCTTTTGCCCAGCCACTAATGATCCACTCACCCATCAGTTGCGCCACGCGTGATGGTTTTTCAATCATGTCACATACCAGCCAAGTCACGTTCTTACGTGGTGGCTCAAACTTAAAGCCATCTTCTTGGTGATGTTTTACTTGACCAGTATCCATCAGGCTTTGCGCCATCAGACCATTGTCCACTGAGTGAACGAACATTGAACGTTTCACAAGTTGGTAAGTCCAACCGCCTGGGCATGCACCCAGATCGACACCCCACATACCAGAAGCCAAACGCTCATCCCACTCTTCGCGAGGAATAAATACGTGAAACGCTTCTTCCAGTTTCAACGTTGAGCGACTCGGCGCATCTGCTGGGAATTTCAGACGAGGAATGCCCATGAAGAACTGTGAGTTATTAATCGGCAGTGAGTAACCAATATAGCAATGACCCGGCTCAACGAAACAGATATGCAATACCGGTTTCTTCGGGTTATCTTTATTAAACAAGATACCTTTACCACGCAACGCTTGGCGCATTGGCACGGTAAACTTACGGCAGAACTTGAGCAGCTCTTTCGCTTCATTAGTATCCGGTGTTTCAATGCGTAGATCACCACACATTGGCATGCCATCCGCTTCGCTCAGTTCTTGCAGAATTGGCGAAATACGGTCTTCACGTGGCAAGTCGGTCAGTTCAACAGCAACGGCAAACATTTGGCGAGCAAAGATCAGCGATTTGAAATCTAACGACTTCACTAGCTTAGCTGCATCACCTTGTTGGTAACACTCAAACAACACGAATCCAGAGTTTTTTTGAACGCGCGGAAAACCGAACACTTCCAGCGAACTCGCTCGATCTTGAATTTCACCCGCACACTCTTTCTCAAAGCCAGGACGGCAATAGAGCATTAGTTGTTTCACTTACTCACCTCTGTTGTTCTGTAGTGCTGCATAGACGAACAAAGCCCAACCTAACATAAAGGTCATGCCACCTAGCGGAGTAATTGGTCCAAACCATTTAATTCCACTTAGCGCTAAGGCATAAAGGCTGCCGCTAAAACAAAAGATGCCGATAATAAAGCAAATCGCGGCGATGAAAAAATACTTTTGCGCTTTTGCACTGACTTTGTTCGTCATTAGGATGCCACAAGCAATGATCGCCAATGCATGGATAAATTGATATTGGACACCAATATTAAAGACTTCAAGTAGATAGGGTGACAACATTGCTTTTAAGCCGTGCGAAGCAAATGCCCCTAACGCAACACCAATGCCTGCTAAAAGTCCCCCAGCCGCCAGCACATTATTCGCTTTCATACTACTCCTCGGCCGTATCGTAGAGTTCAAAAATATACTGACTCAATCTTTCAACCGCTAAATCAATATTACCCTGCTCAGTAAACCCCGATCGTTTACGCGGCTTGAAGCCATGATCGCCATCAGGAATAAAGCTACTGCGTACACTCGGGGCTAAATCAAACTGTTCAAGCTCATCACGAGTTCCAAAAGTGTCACGTTCACCTTGGAGAATCAGACACGGCTTGTTCAACGTCGCTAAGTGTTCACCTTTAAATTTTTCAGGTTTGCCCGGAGGGTGGAAAGGGAAACCTAAACAAGCAATACCCGCAACCAGAGGATGCTCGCTCAATAAGCTCGCCATGCGCCCGCCCATCGACTTACCGCCAATCACTACCGGTTTATCGGTGTATTGTGCGATGATCTGCTCAAAGGTTTCGAGTAATTTAGGCGCACGATCGGGTGGGCGTTTGGTACCGAGTTCAGCGCGTTGCACCATATAAGGAAAATTAAAGCGTACTACGCGAATGCCTTTTTCAACCAGCCCCATGGCGACTTGCTGCATGAAGGCATGATCCATTCCCGCTCCGGCGCCATGGGCAAAAATGAACAGCGGCGCATTCTCAGCGCCATCAATAATTACCTTATTCGTCATCTTCCAATAATTCCTCTTGCTCGCTGTGTGCTTTCGCTAGCATCCAATCGCGGAAGGTCGCAATTCGGCCCATATCAGCCTGTTTCTCATTGCAGACCACATAAAATGCATTTTTTGACACCAATACTTCATCAAACGGGGCAATCAAACGACCCGCTTCCAATTCAGGCTGCGCTAATACGTTATTGCCTAACGCAACACCTTGGCCATGCGCCGCCGCCTGTAGCACCATGGTTGAGTGGCTAAAAATTGGTCCATGATTTAAATTCACGCCCTCAACACCATGAAATTTAGCAAAATGCTTCCAATCTTTACGTGACGTATCGTGCAATAAGGTATGGTTTTTCAGATCACCTAATTCTTCTAATGGCTTAGCGCCTAATAATAGTGACGGCGAACACAGTGGGATAAGAAACTCTTGGTAAAGTTTATCGGCTCGTAATCCCGGCCAATTACCTCGTCCATAAT
Organism: Vibrio scophthalmi; assembly: GCF_040869025.1. Classification (NCBI taxonomy): domain Bacteria; kingdom Pseudomonadati; phylum Pseudomonadota; class Gammaproteobacteria; order Vibrionales; family Vibrionaceae; genus Vibrio; species Vibrio scophthalmi. The sequence goes on from NZ_CP134271.1 coordinate 554,877, forward strand.
AAATCGCCACATCCACATCATCAGTTAATGAACCTTCATCCATATCAACGGCTTTAATGCGTACATCAATATCTGGTTCTTGCTGATTAAAATCCGCTAAGCGAGGAACCAACCATTGAATCGCAAAACTCGGCGGCAAACTAATGGTTAGTGCGCCTTTTTCACTGCGCTCAAGCACTTTATCTGTCGCTTCAGCTAATGAAGTAAAAATGTCTTTGATGTCGAGAAAGTAACTTTGCCCTTCCTCCGTCAACAACAATGAACGGTTACGACGGCGGAATAACTTCAAGCTAAGAAACTCTTCTAACGCCTTGATTTGATGGCTAACTGCTGCCTGCGTCACAAATAATTCCTCTGCCGCACGAGTAAAACTCAAGTGGCGAGCCGCGGCTTCAAATACCTTCAACGAGTTCAAAGGGGGTAATCTTCTGGACATAGGCGCCTTCAATAAATTGGATTAGTTTTTTTAATCTGAAACATTATAAAATGTCCATTGCCTGACGACCAGAGAAATTCTATATTTCGTCTCGCAATACAAGCCTGAACGGCTTGGTTTCTTTGAAATCAATTGGCTTTGTTGTTGCGATGTTGTGTTTGCAAACTCGTATTTCGAGTTGGGTAGAATTTCTACCATGGTTTTGTCTCATCAATCCCAGAGACGAAACGTATACTTCCTGTATTTATTTTGACCTGTCTGTCAAATTTTTTCGCACCGCCTATAGGCGGTGTTTTTTTATGCCTAAAATTCGCTCTCGGCTCTCTTTTCTCGCTTCTCTTTTCTCGCTTCTCTTTTCTCGCTTCTCTATTCTCGCTTCTATACTCTCATTCAGCATAAAGATTCCCTACTCCTTCCTTCGTCAGTCTAGGGAATGACGACGTTCGTATATTATTGGCTAACAACCAAACAAAAAACCACCTCGTCATTCCCTACAGCGAGGCACGAGCGTGATATGGAATGACCCCAATAAAGTAGACACTCAATATTGGAATTAGAGTGCTATGAAAGTAAAAACAGTCCGAAAACATTCAGACGATTTCAAGAAACAGGCCGTACAGCAATCTTTAGATTCTCCAGATACCGTAATATCAGTGGCGAAATCATTAGGTATTTCCCCTAGTTTACTGTCCAAATGGAGGACTGAAATGACCTCTCAAAAAAACACCTCACCCCCTCTTCCTAACACAGGGCCGGAAAAATCCGTTGTTCAATTAGAAAAAGAAATTCGAAGACTGAAAAAACGTCTTGAAATGGCGGAGATGGAGAACGAATTCTTAAAGGAAGCGAAAGTCTACTTCGACAGCCTAAAAGAATAAGATTTGAATACATTCTAAAATATACGAGCATTCAGCGACCTGTGATAAGGCTGTGCCAATGGCTAGGCGTATCGTCTGCTGGTTACTATAAATGGCTTCATCGAAAACCAAGTGTGCGAGAGCAAGGCAATGACAGTTTGCTCGACTTCCTGAAAGAGGAAAGTGATAGGCAACATTGTATCCCCGGCTACCGGAAGCTATGGGAAGCCGCGGTGGCTTATGGTTTTATTTGCAATAAGAAGCGAGTTCAAAGGTTATTGCAGTCATTAGGTTATCGTTCCAAGGCCAGTAAAAAGCGTCATGGTCGAGCACCTAGACAGAAAACGCTTATGCCTGCGTACAATCTTCTCAACCGCCAATTTGACGTAAGTAAGCCAAATCAAGTTTGGGCTTCGGATATAACTCAAGTTCGATGTAAAGAAGGCTGGAATTACCTTTGTGTCATATTAGATTTGTATTCGCGAAAGGTGGTCGGGTGGTCAACAAGTCGTATAAACAGCGCTTGTTTAGTGCTAAAAACGCTGAATAAGGCATGGAAAAGCCGCCGACCAGATGGCCGGAAGTTAATGTTTCATTCGGACCAAGGTGTTCAATATCGAGCGCTAGAAACTTTACGATGGCATAGGAAAAAGGCGATTACCGTGAGTATGTCGCGTAAAGGAAATTGCTGGGATAATGCCTGTTCAGAAAGCTTCTTTGCTCAGTATAAAAAAGAGTGGATTAGCAATCTAGGTGGGATGTCTCGTCAGGAAATGACAATGCAAAGTCGACTTTATATCGATACGTATTACAATCCAGTAAGAAGACATGGGACTCTAGGTGGAGTGAGTCCCATAGATTTTGAACTAATGAATTAACCCTCAGTGTCTACTTTTAAGGGGTCATTCCACCAGGGAATCTCGCTTTTCTCGTCTCTCGCCTTCTCCGCTCTCGCTTCTCTCTTCTCGCTTTCTCTATTCCCACAAAAACAAAAAAGCGCAAACCGAATCAACGATTTGCGCCTTTATTCTCAGTCATCGATGCACTAACCATGCACCAACACTAACGTCGTTCGCCTCTGGCTATGGACGGTAAACTTTCACGTTAGCAAAGCCTTGCTCTTGCAAGTAAAGCGCTTGCAGACGGCTCATTACACCGCGCTCACAGTAAAGAAGGTAGGTCTTACTCTGGTCAAGATCACCAAACTGAGTGCCTAGCTTGTAGAACGGTAGGTGTTTTACTTCAACACCATCAATCTCAAGTGGGCTCTCGTCTTCTTCATCTGGGCTACGAATATCAAGCACAACAGCATTCTCTTCAACCGCTTGAACTTGCTCAACTTCAGGAACCGCTTCTTCCGTTTGTTTCGCAATTTCACGGATATCCATGCTGCGCGCTTCAAGAACAACACGCTCTAGGATATCAAAGTCAAATTTCGCTTCTTCAGCTTCTAGCTTCGATTTCACCGCTTTCACTGTTGGCTTTTTAGAAATAACACCACAGTATTCAGGCATCGTTTTTGCAAAATCTTCGGTACCAATATCACGCGCAACGTTGATGATGTCTTCTTTATCCCAGTTGATAAGAGGACGTAGAATCAAGGTATCTGTCACGTTATCAATATGACGGAGGTTGGTTAGCGTTTGGCTCGATACTTGGCCTAGAGCTTCACCTGTCACAAGCGCTTGAATATCATACTTCTCAGCAATCATACCTGCCGCACGCATAAACATGCGCTTCAGGATAACGCCCATTTGGCCGTCATCGACTTTTTCAAGGATTTCAGCAACAACAGGATCAAAGTCCACCGAGATGAAACGCACTTTGGCTGATGAGCCATATTTGTTCCATAGGTAATGCGCGACTTGTTTAACACCAATCTCGTGTGCAGGGCCACCAAGATTGAAGAAACAGTAGTGCACTTTTGAACCACGTTTGATGTGCAGGTAGCTCGAAACGCCTGAGTCGAAACCACCTGAAATCAGGCTCAATAGATCTTCTTGTGTCCCTAGAGGGAAACCACCTAGGCCTTTATGACGCGCAAGGATCTGGTTCAGTTTATCGTGGTCTACTTCTACTTTAATCGTCACATCTGGCGATTTCAGTTTCACTTTTGCGGTTGCAACGGCTTGGTTTAGACCGCCACCAACATAACGCTCTAGTTCGATAGAGGTAAAGTCATGTTGACCACGACGTTTAGCACGTACCACAAACGTTTTGTTTTCTACCAATGGGCCGCTAAGTTCTAGCACTTGCTCATAGATATTGTGTAAATCGGTAAATTCTGACTGCTTCACTTCCAGTACATGATGAATGCCTGGTGTGTGTGTCAGGATTTCTAGTACTTCTTTGTAGTACTGATCGCTCTCTGACGTGACTTCAATGTGGTCGCGACGGTTAAATACCGCAACAGCCGAAGTACGGTTTCTGATAATGTTGCGAATGTTCCCTTCAAGAATCTTTGTGAAGCGTTTTCGCACCGATTCACTTTTTACAAAAATTTCTGGATGAGGTTTTACAATAAATTTCATACTTCACTTCACTGGTTAACAGTTATTCGCAATCATCATCAATATACCGGCCGTTTATTCACGAGCATCACAGTATAGAGATCCTAAGGGCGCGGATTATACATGATGAAAAGAGCATAAAAAAGACGAGCGTGATGCTCGTCTTTTTAGTTTAGTCATTTATTAGTGACCGATAGCGGGAACTTCATCGCTATAGAGCGGTTTACCTTGCATAATACTGATCTCAACCCGACGGTTTTTCGAACGTTGTAGTTCAGTATCATTAGGCCCCAACGGTTCCGTATCGGCCATGCCACGAACACGCAAGCGCTGATGAGAAAAACCACGGACCTTCTCCATCTCTTGCGCGACAGACACCGCACGCTGCGCGGAGAGATCCCAATTTGAACGATACAGTTCCGAATCTAAACGTTGATTGTCGGTATGACCTGAAACGCGAACGATCCCCGGAACATCCTTGACCAACTCAGCCACCTGACGCACCAACGGACGGAACTTAGGTTGCAAGAACGCAGAACCGGCTGGGAATGCCCCTTTCTCACGAATTCGAATCACAATCTGTTGACCGAGGTTTTCGACTTCAATTGCACCATCTTTGATCTCGCGTTCTAACGCTTTTTTCAGCGCTTCAGACAAGGTCTCCATCTCTTGCGACATCTCAGATTCTTGCGATTGTTCTTTATCTGATTCGGTATTCTGATTGTCTTTGGTTGACGTTTCTGGTGATTGACCACCGGTCAATTTACCTTTCTCACGTTGGGTGCCACCAGCACGATCTGACTCACCTTCATGAAACTCTAGCGTCTGCTGAGTAATGTCGATGGTCTGCTGCATAATCACATCGATCGGCGTCGGCTCTGGGCGACCAGGGCGGAATTCCTGAGCGATAATGCTGGTGCCTTTAGGAATATCTTTCACTTCTAGTCGATTCTGTACACCGAAAGCAAACTTCATCGAACCCGCGATTTGTTTAAACTTCAGTACGTCCATCTCTGAAAATGACAACAGCAGTACGAAGAAACACATTAGCAGCGTCATTAAGTCTGAAAATGTCGTCATCCATAACGGGGCACCCGGTGGGGGACATTTACAGTCGTTCTCATCATCCATAGCGATTCCTTACTAACCGTCCACGTCGATGGCTCGTTTGCCTTCATTGAGGTAATTTTTCAGGTAGCTATCAATCACGCGCGGGTTTTGGCCATCTTGAATTGCCAGCACGCCATCCATGATCAAACGACGATTGAGTTTTTCTTGTTCACGACGCAGTGACAATTTATCGGCAATCGGGAAGAACACCATGTTAGACAATACCGCACCGTAGAGTGTGGTTAAAAGTGCCACCGCCATTGCAGGACCAATCGACTTCGGGTCGTCCATGTTGGAAAGCATCGCAACAAGACCCACCAAAGTACCGATCATCCCCATCGCGGGGGCAACATCACCATAGGCTTTAAATACGCTAGTGCCTTTCTCATGACGCTCGTCCGTTAACGCGATATCTTTTTGCAGTGCCGAACGCACCACATCAGCATCATGGCCATCAACCAGTAAGTCGATCCCTTTTTGCATGAAGCTGTTGGTAATTTCCATCTCTTCAAGTGCTAAGAAACCACCTTTACGCGCGGCATCCGCCATTTCGACAATCTTAGCAATCAAATCTTCTGGCTCATCGGTTTTAAACATGAATGCTTTGCCAGCAATTTTTGCTGCGCCAAAGAATTGCCCCGCGGTGAACTTCATCAACACAATAAAAGAAGAACCGCCAATTACGATTAAGATAGACGTAGTATCGACGAACATCCCTAGGCTTCCGCCTAGTAGCATCGCCATAATAACGAATGCGAAACCGCCAATGAGTCCAATTAGCGTTGCTAAATCCACAAAGCACTCCTCATGCTAACCTTTTAAACTTTCTCTGGAATTATATCGGCTGCGGTTGTGAATCTTTAGCTTTTTATTGGTATCACACTCACATTCTCCCCAAATGAATGGTTACTTTTGTTGCGCGAGTAGCGTTCTGTAACCAAATTGATACTCAACACCAACAGTCATAAGCCGTTTTTAATGCGACATTAACCCTGTTTAAGCTCGATTTTTACCACAATTTTCCGCGGTTAAATTTGACCATCATTAGCGGCTAAGGTAACTTTCGTGCATCTTTCCTAATCTAGAAATATTATGGCGAGCAAGAAACCTGAAAATATGACCTTTGAGGCGACCATTGACGAGTTAGATACCATCGTTGAAGACTTAGAAAATGGAGATTTAGCGCTGGATGATGCGCTGAAGAAATTTGAGCGTGGCATCTCTTTAGCTCGTGCAGGCCAAAGCAAACTGAATGACGCCGAACAGCGCGTTAGCATCTTATTGCAAAATGACGATGACGCACCGTTATCTGATTTTTCCTCTCAGCCTGAATAATACCGTTAGAAGATTACTGTATGCTTGAAGCATTAACATCGTTTCAACAACGAAATAGCCAGCAACTCGAATGGTGGCTAGAGCAATATCCACATCAAAATCAAACGCTGATTGAAGCGATGCGTTACGGCCTTTTACTAGGCGGAAAACGTGCACGTCCATTTTTAGTCTATATCACAGGGCAAATGCTAGGTTGTGACGTCGAGCATCTCGATACGCCAGCCTCCGCCGTTGAATGCATTCATGCTTACTCGCTGATTCACGATGACTTGCCCGCGATGGACGACGACGAACTGCGTCGTGGCCAAATGACTTGCCATATCAAATTTGACGAAGCGACCGCGATTTTAACTGGCGATGCACTGCAAACAATGGCTTTTACCATTTTGGCTGAAGGTCAACTTAATCCGATCGCCGAAGCACAACGTATTAAAATGGTACAAGTGCTGGCACAAGCCTCTGGCGCAGCCGGCATGTGTATGGGTCAGTCGCTTGACCTGCAAGCGGAAAATCGTTTGGTCAGCTTGAGTGAGTTGGAAGAAATTCACCGTAATAAGACTGGCGCATTGATGAAATGTGCGATTCGTTTAGGCGCACTCGCCGCTGGTGAAAAAGGCGTTGAAGTATTGCCTTTACTGGATAAATACGCCGATGCCATCGGTTTAGCATTCCAAGTACAAGACGATATTTTAGATATCATCGGCGACACAGAAACCCTTGGTAAGCCACAAGGCTCGGACCAAGAATTAAATAAAAGTACCTACCCGGCTTTGCTAGGATTAGAGGGTGCTGTAAATAAAGCTAACAATCTATTAGAGGAAGCGCTTCAAGCTTTGCAAGCGATCCCCTACAATACCCGATTACTAGAAGAGTTCGCCCGATACGTCATCGAGCGCAAAAATTAACACTATAAGCGCGCAATACTATGACTCTTGATATATCAAAGTACCCAACACTGGCACTGGCAAATACGCCTGATGAGCTGCGCAGCCTACCGAAAGATGTGCTGCCCAAGCTATGTGATGAGCTACGCACCTATCTTTTGAACTCTGTGAGCCAGTCGAGTGGTCACTTGGCATCAGGGTTAGGCACGGTTGAATTAACCGTGGCGCTTCACTACGTCTATAAAACCCCGTTTGATCAACTTATTTGGGACGTAGGCCACCAAGCATACCCACACAAAATTCTGACCGGTCGCCGTGAGCAGATGCCAACCATTCGCCAAAAAGGCGGGCTGCACCCGTTCCCATGGCGTGGTGAAAGCGAATACGACACGCTTTCTGTCGGCCACTCATCAACATCGATTAGCGCAGCACTTGGCATGGCAATCAGTGCTCACAAAGAAGCGCAGAATCGTAAAGTTGTTAGTGTCATTGGTGATGGTGCAATTACCGCAGGTATGGCCTTTGAAGCGATGAACCACGCCGGTGACATTCATCCAGATATGTTGGTGATCCTCAACGACAACGAGATGTCGATTTCTGAGAACGTCGGTGCATTGAATAACCACCTTGCACAACTGCTATCGGGTAACTTTTATACCTCAATTCGAGAAGGTGGCAAACGCGTACTTTCAGGAGTACCACCAATCAAAGAGTTGGTACGACGTACAGAAGAACACTTAAAAGGCATGATGATCCCGGGCACTTTATTTGAAGAGCTTGGTTTTAACTATATCGGCCCAGTGGATGGCCATGATGTGATTGAGTTAGTGAAAACACTCAAGAATATGCGTGAACTTAAAGGCCCACAATTTCTGCACATTATGACCAAAAAAGGTAAAGGCTATGAGCCAGCGGAGAAAGATCCGATTGGTTATCATGGCGTACCAAAATTCGATCCAAGCCATTCGAGCTTGCCAAAGAGCACCAGCAGCAAACCGACTTTCTCTAAGATTTTCGGTGACTTCCTGTGTGATATGGCCGCGCAAGATCCTAAGTTGATGGCGATTACGCCAGCAATGCGTGAAGGCTCAGGCATGGTTCGTTTCTCGAAAGAATTTCCACAGCAGTACTTTGACGTTGCGATTGCTGAGCAACATGCCGTAACACTAGCGACAGGTATGGCGATTGCGGGCAACCGCCCGATTGTGGCTATTTACTCAACGTTCTTACAACGCGGTTATGATCAATTGATCCACGACGTAGCGATCATGGACTTGCCTGTGATGTTCGCCATTGACCGTGCGGGCTTGGTTGGCGCTGATGGTCAAACTCACCAAGGTGCGTTTGATATTAGCTTTATGCGCTGCATTCCTAATATGGTGATTATGACACCAAGTGACGAAAATGAGTGTCGTCAAATGCTCTACACCGGTCATATTCACACTGGTCCAAGTGCGGTACGTTACCCACGTGGTAGCGGTATGGGTACCGACATTGAAACTGAGTTTACCGCACTTGAAATAGGTAAAGGTCGTTTGGTTCGTCAAGGTGAAAAAGTAGCGATTCTAAACTTCGGTACTTTCATGCCAAACGCACTTGAAGCAGCCAAAGCACTGAATGCTACGGTCGCAGATATGCGCTTTGCAAAGCCTCTCGATCATGATTTGATTAAACAGCTTGCCGCCGATCACGACGTACTAGTAACGATCGAAGAAAATGCCATTGCTGGCGGTGCTGGCGCAGGTGTGATTGAATACATGATGCACGAGAAGATCCTCAAACCAGTATTGAACCTTGGTTTGCCGGACTACTTTGTGCCGCAAGGTACTCAAGAAGAACTGTACGCAGAACTTGGCTTAGATGCTCAAGGTATTGAACAAGCCATCCGTGACTATTTGGCGAAATAACCAAGCCAAGTGACTCGATTCCTTCGTTAAGCTGCCAAATTCAGAAAGCCCTCTCTCGAGGGCTTTTTTATACTCTATAGAATTAGTTATAGAAATAGCTACTTACGTGAGAACCTAGCAGCCAGTGGTTTCCATTTTGAACACGAACGCGTTCATCTTGTACACATTGGCCCAATTCGGTTTGATAGCCCATACCGTAAAATTCAGCATGATAAGTGCTGCATAATGTCGCTCCTTGACTATCCACAACAGGCTCGCCATGAGACTCAGGCTTATGCAGGGATAACCAATCAAATTGGTTGAGAGGCGAGACAATCTCAGCTTTACTACCATCTGATTTTTGGAAATAAAGCGCATCACCACCGATACAGGTACGGTCACCATTCTCGTCTTGTTTCACATGGCCATAAAGTACGACACTGTCATCACCATCAACAAAATTGAAACGACAAGCATACTCACTGTTGCCCTCCACATTGAAGCGCGCCAAGATTAAACGTTCTTGCTTACTCAATTGATTCAAATCAAAGGTGCTATTATTTTCAAACCATCCTTGCGGCATCGTCGAGAAACTCATGAAGTAAGTATCAACAGTGTTCATGTGCGTATCTGCTCGGTAGGTACGACGCCAATCTTGAATCGGATCATAGCGGTAAGCGGCATTTTCCTCTTTAAAGAAACCGCTGATTTTGTCGTCCATATACGGTAAGTCACCTTTACGAATATGGTAGTTACCTAACGCATGCATAAACGGCTGCCAACCAAACCAACTTGCAGCAAAACTTGAACCATCTGGGAAAAAGGTTTTACCGTCTGAACCATGGCCAAATTCGTGCGGCACGATTTCCCATTCACCGTAATAGTGTGAATAGAATGTCGGAGTAAAGACGCCATACCCCGATAAGCCCCCCAAACCACCATAGTTCACAACGCCCAACTGGATCTTGTCACGTGCAAGCATACCATCGTAGTAGTGTTGGTACTCTTCGGCGGTAAACACATCTTCTTGGCTGTTCGGGCCCGACATATCGTGGCCAAACACCGTATTGAAGTTAAACCACAAATGCTTGAACTCTTCCTGCGACATCATGTAAGCGAAGTTAGTCATAATAACAATCCACTCACGCGCATACAGACCGTTAATCGAGCGCCAGTTCCCCCCCCAGTCCGGCGCGAACACAAGGTTCCAACTTGGTTTTAAACTGGTCAATACCTGAGCAAACTTATCGGTATCAGACGAAAAACGAGTGGTTAGCGCAGCTTTGATATCCAATCCACTATCAACAAACTCACTTAAATCGAACACGCCATCACGATTAGCGCTATTGAATTGATACTGATCGCCAAACGCCGACAAAGGTAAAATGATCTGAGTAAATGCTGGAATACGATCGAAATTACCTAACGTAAACCACTTATTTAATCCGTTGAAACGCATTTCAATATTAATGTCAGTGAGGTCTTGTGCCACATAGCTGGTGATCTTAATCATATCGTGATCAAGCAGCTCTGTTTTTACCAATGAATTCACGCGAACTGAACGAAGGTCTTCATTGATTAACGTGTCGTAGCTTTCATCATTCTGTAAAATTTTACTGACCGACATTGCTGGTATAGAGTCGAAGCTAATTTTACTGGTTTCAACACTCTTGTCCGCGACAAATTGAATCGCCTTATTCTGATGACGAGCAATACTTAAAGCCTCATCATTTGCCAATACCATGTACTGATCAGTAAGGGCGATATCACGATGGTTGCCCACCGAAGTGCCGCTGATTTGCTCGATGGTTTGCGCCGTTTCGCTGAACTGGAAATCATTAGCAATGAAATCATCGACCGCTTGGAAGCGTAACTTCGAGTGCTCACTCACCATTAAGCTATCGTTAAGTAGAGCCATTTTTTGAATCGCGCTACTGACTACCTTAACTGGCTCCAGTGGCGTAGCAACACTGTTTTCAATTTGCGTAATATCATAGATGTAATATTCTCGCCCCATCACATTGGCAATCAAATAATCGCCAATCACATGCATTTGCACTTTGCGGTAGGTATCTTGACCATTCCCAAAGCGCAGTGAAGCATAGCGTCCTAATTGACCATGATTTTCAGGTGTCGCATCTTGCTGACGGTAGACATTGATGCCCATCGCATCAGAAACAAATACGTAGTCTTGGTTTGCCGCCGAAGCTTGCGCATGAACAATGGCATTTTCGCCATTCCATTCACCAGTACCCAAAGACATTACATGGGCATGGTCATTGGTTAAATCGAAGATATCGACGCGGTTTGCAGAGAGTGAAGATACATACAGCTTATCATCATGGACATTCAGCTCGGTAATAACGTTATAAGCATGATGTACCCCGTCTTTTTCATAACCATCAATAGTGCCTAGCAGCGCTTGGCTTGCAAGGTCATAAATACTAACGGTACCTTCACCACCTTTTGAATGAGTCACGTAAAGGCGATTTTGATAAGTATCCACTGCCGTAACTTCAAAGCCATTTTGCTCAAAATCTGTTAATTCGATCTTTTCAGGCTTCGTAATGAAAGCGACTTCTTTATTAAAATCGTTTAATGAGCAAGTATCGGTTTCCATCAATACTCGCTCGACACCAGAGTTCCCAATAAATCCATTCGGGACATATTCTAAAAGACAGCCTTGATCCCAATCGTAATTGCCGAAGGTTTTATTAACGGCGATCATACCGCCTTCGTACCAAGTTAACTCCCAAGATGAATCTAGAAAATCAAATACATTACGGAAGGTCGTTTCATCATAAAAATTAGGGAATGTTGCCTCAAATCGCAGATAGTTGTCTTTGTTCAACTTGTAACGAGAGTCGTTAACGACAAGGTAGCGAACACCATCTTCAACAATAACATTTTCATCGTTCATCGCCAGTTGTCGCAATGCTTCAATACGTTGATTAATTTGCTCGTAGGTATCTTGGTAGACGCTTTGAAAATATGTATTTTCTTGATTAGCGAAACTCGGTACAGAGCCGACAATGCTGGCGCCAATCAAGCAAGAGAGTAATGTTTTTTTCATCATTAGAACTTCCACAACGGATCATTGATAACAAATAGAAATCGAATTTTCTGCATCTCGGCCGAAGATACGCGACTCATTTTGGCGAGGATAAATAGCCAAAATCTCATAGCGTGCGAATTCTATGTTGAAATTATTCACTGGAAGTATTGTTTTTTACCGTTCATACATACTGTTTATGGCATTAGGAATTAACATCTCAAAAATGAAACAAAATATTTCTTAGTCATTACTTTTCAGTGTATAGCTTGCACTGCAACCTATTGAGCAACGCTAAGGGGTAAATAAACAAAAAAAACCCAGCAAAGCTGGGCTAGTCAAAACTACTGCGGGAGTGGCCAGTGAAATTGCTCACTCAAAGAGTGCCACGTGTGATCAAATCCGGCGGATATAGTGAGTTTCTCTTGCGTAAACGGATGAATAAATTCAAGCGATGAGGCATGCAAAAGCAAACGATGCGAATCATAAACATTATTGAACAAGCGATTATGACGACCTTCACCATGGGTCGTGTCTCCGACGATCGGGTGACGCAGATGAGCCATATGGCGACGTAGCTGGTGTTTACGTCCGGTTAGAGGGCTCAATTCCACCATGCTATAACGCGTCGTTGGGAACTTGCCCGTGGAATGAGGTACTTCTACTTTCGCCAAAGGAAGGTAATCGGTGATCGCTTCTTGCGCTTCTTGATCTTGCTTAGCGAATTTATCGGCAATTTTATCCAGATCGACTTTCAAGGCGTAATCAAGACGCCCGCCCTCTTCTATCCAACCGCGTACCACCGCATGATAGGTTTTCTTCATTTCATGGTTAGCAAAGATGGGCATCATTTTCGCAGCAATCTCGCTAGATAAACCAAACACTAAGACACCAGATGTTGGTCGATCTAGTCGATGTAAAGGAAAAACATGCTGCCCAATTTGATCGCGCAAGGTTTGCATAGCAAATTGCGTTTCATGCTTATCGAGCCAACTGCGATGCACCAACATGCCTGCTGGCTTATTAATCGCAATAAAATATTCGTCCTGATAAACGATTTCTAACATCTAAGCGACCTCTTGATCGATACGGCGAATGACCGCAATTAACGCTGAGAATTGCGCCTGCTGCTGCCAGCTCTGTTCAAAATAAGCGGCCATAGAGAATCCTGATGGCAGCGGTTGTTGAGCATTAATCATGGCGCGAATTTTCGGCAAAAACACCCACTGCAACCATTGCTGCGGCTCAAGAGTATCAATCGCAAAAGGCTCTATACTCGCCAATGCTTGTGAGGAGGGCATTTCATGTTGCCAACACCCTAGAGTGCGCATTTGCAGCTCTAGCTCATCTAATAATGCCAGCAAAGGAATATCTTGTTTCATTTATCTTTGTCGAGGACCTTGAAAATAGCGCATAGAGTACCATCTATAAGGGAAAGAAAGTTAGGAAAAGTCTTCCATGGATACGATTCATACTCTAAGTGAACTGTTAAAAAACAGCGGCTGTAATTACCAAATCTTTGATTTGGGACGTCGAATTAAAACCATCTCAAACCAAACCTTTGCCGATATTGAACAGGGTCAGCAACCTTACCCATATCCGTTGCAACGTAAAGCGCACCTTGCGATTGCCTATTGGAACGAAGCGAAGCAACCTTGGATTTGGTTTCTCAAGTTTGAACTCGATGAACGCGGCTTGCTAAAGCAGACAGAAGTCGGCAACTTCATTAAGTATGTATTAGAAGCAATGGGGACACGCTTAAACCAAGAGATGAATGAAGACCAACAGCAAAAATTGGCGAATAATCCTTATACGTTTAAGCCTGCTGAAGAAAAAATGGCGGTGTTTCACAGCCAGATTCGTGCCGAATTAAATCTTCCATGCAGCCAATACTACGAACATGCTCAACACTATTTCTCTGGCGGCCTCGGCTGGGAAAAATGGCAGACTGTCGGTTTGCAAGGCATCACAGATATGTGTGCCCGTTTAGGCCAAGAAGAGAATGGCGTATCGCTCCGTAAAGCACTCAAACACTTACCCAACGAACCGCTCTATGCCACCTTGGGGGCGCTTGAGCATGTCGATATCAAAGAGAAACTGGCTACGCGTATCGCTGAGCTTGCACGCATTGAGATCGACGGTCAGAATCCCGATCTATTTTTGCTATCCGCTTATGCGCGCGCGCTTGCCGGAGCTGACATCACCATTTCTGCACCACTGATTGATGCAATCCTGGCTCATCCACGTTTAAGTCACCAAGAAGTTCTGATCGGCATTGCAGGCCGCTGCTGGCATTTACTCGCCAACGCAACGACTGCTGAACAATTTCTTCTCCGCTTAGCGCAAACGGGTAACCAAGCACTCTTCAATCAGCTTTTTGCAGATTTAGTCATGTTACCTGAGCTGCGTATGGTGCTCTTGCCATTGTTGCATTCTTCGCCTTCACCAGAACTGGCTAATGCGCTATTAAAACTGCAACAAGCTACCAAAGCTTAAGCAAGAGAAGACCTATGATTTCTGATCTATTGGCCATTTTAGCGTTATGCTTCCTCTGTATGCTTTTCTGGCAGCAACGTCGCCAATCTGAATTAGCCAAAATCGCGATTCAACGTAAATGTGAACAGCTAGAACTACAGCTAATCAGCACTGCATTAAAAACGCATAAAGTCAAAACGCCAGACGGAGTCTGGCGTTGGCATAGTATCTATCAATTTGAGTTTTCAGCACTGGGTGATGACTGCTACCAAGGCGAACTCATTATGCAAGGGTTTCGGGTCGCAAAATTTTATCTTCCCCCTCACCGAATGTAGCGTCATCAGCTAGATAATCATCAGAACGAAAGTCATCCGAGATAAATCGGTACTGATTATACGGGCCAAAGTCATCGCATTTTTGGCCTATTAATTCAAAACCTAACTTTTCTAATAAGCGAATTGAGGCTACGTGACCAACCTTTGAGGTAGCGTTAATTTGCGGTAAGCGTAAATCTCTTACCGCTTTGGTAAAAAATGCTCTAAGCGCTTCATAGGCAATACCTTGCCCCCAATACGCTTTATCGAAAATATACCCAAGCTCTGGCTTACTATCGAGATGGCTGATAAAAATATGCCCCACGTAATCACGTGTACGACCATCAAGTACCGCTCGGGCATATAAGGTTTCATCATTGAGGATATTTTGGAATAGCAGTTTAGCGGTAGCAACGGTATGTGGCCCATTCATTTGTGCACGATTTTTTGCACAACAATTTAGGACCAGAAAATCCGACTGTAACGACTCGTTATAAGGCACTAATAACACTCGGCGAGTTACTATAGTCACAACACTTCCTTGCTTAATAAACAATCTTTGTAATAAATACCCTATCCGTAAAGAAAGAGCCTAAGCCGAATTTATTTAGCCGAACCTCTATACCGTACACTTTCATGAAGCTAGGTTGGGTTCTTATTATGATTAGAATTGACGTTGTTAGATTTATTTTTGGTAATAAGAAAAGCCCCGACACGTGAGTATCGGGGCTATAGTCTCACTCGCAGCAATCCAGCCACTATAGATGCTCCATGCATCATCCTTAATAGCTACTGAATCCTTCAGTAATATCCGTTCATCGCTGTCCTAGCGGTGTCCTTTAATTCCTATTAGCTAACCAATCCCCGTTAGCGCACTTCACTTGATCCCTGAGCGGTGTCCCTTGCATCATCCTAATGCTGTCCTTTCTCTATCCTAGAGATGTCCTATGCATTCCGTGCCTACGCTATACCTTTAGCGCAGTGAGATCCTTCTACAGTCCTTGCTCCATGCTAAGTTCATCACTCCGTGCGAACTTAAAACCTTCATCCTGAAGATCACCACATCCTTAGTGGTTCTATTTCTTGCCAAACTCCATTCGACAAGGGTTAATTTACGCGAATCCTAAGCAGAAACAATTGCACCCAATCACACTTACAGAATTCGACACTGAACAACAAACACGCAAAGCCTTATAAGTCATAGGGTTAACTATTTTAATATCCTAACATCTTCATGCAGTCAGTTCTTTTTCCTACAATGCTTGTGAGAGATCTCGCACAGGCGATTTCCTATTTTTCCATTCGCCAATTTCAACGCAAGTTAGTATGATGCCAATAAATT
Source organism: Vibrio scophthalmi (assembly GCF_040869025.1). Taxonomy (NCBI): domain Bacteria; kingdom Pseudomonadati; phylum Pseudomonadota; class Gammaproteobacteria; order Vibrionales; family Vibrionaceae; genus Vibrio; species Vibrio scophthalmi. The sequence continues at coordinate 571,078 of NZ_CP134271.1, forward strand.
CAACAATGATGTTAGAGCGCTAAAAAGGAAACGCCATGCTTACCAAAGATGTCAGCTTAGAACTTGAGCAAATTATTACGACCTTAATTGCGGAAGGCAAAGAGCCGACCGTCGCATTGGTTAAAGCACGCCTTAAAACATCAGTGCCGATGCCTGCACTCATCAGCACAATAAAAAGTTGGAAGAGCAGCAATCGCGTGCCAAAAATTGAGGTTGCCGCAGAGAAAAAACCAGAATCGGACCGCATCACTCAATTAGAAGCACAAGTACTCGAATTGCAACAACGACTTGCTGCATTAGAAGCGAAGTTAGGTTAAGAAAGGCCTCCCTCTCAATTCTCAATTCTCAATTCTCAATTCTCAATTCTCAATTCTCAATTCTCAACCGTCTTAAAAAAGAAAGGCTCAGCAATGCTGAGCCTTTGTCGTTTGGTTAACCGTTACCTATTACCAACCGGTAATCTCGCGTAGTGCTTTGCCGATATCAGCCAACGACTTCACCGTTTTAACACCCGCTTCTTCAAGCGCAGCAAACTTATCTTCTGCCGTACCTTTACCACCAGAGATGATGGCACCAGCATGGCCCATACGTTTACCCGGAGGCGCTGTCACGCCTGCGATGTATGACACAACGGGTTTAGTGACGTTATCTTTGATAAATGCCGCCGCTTCTTCTTCCGCTGTACCACCGATTTCACCGATCATCACGATCGCTTCAGTTTCAGGGTCTGCTTGGAACAGTTTCAAGATATCGATAAAGTTTGAACCTGGAATTGGGTCACCACCAATCCCCACACACGTCGATTGGCCAAAGCCTTCGTCTGTGGTTTGCTTAACCGCTTCGTAAGTCAAGGTACCCGAACGAGATACGATACCGACTTTACCTTTCTTATGAATGTGACCTGGCATAATGCCGATCTTACATTCGTCTGGCGTGATCACACCCGGACAGTTTGGACCGATCATCACTACACCTGCTTCATCAAGACGTACTTTTACATCCAGCAGATCAAGCGTTGGAATACCTTCTGTGATAGTGACAATCAGCTTAATACCAGCATCGATAGCTTCAAGAATAGCATCTTTACAAAATGGCGCAGGCACATAGATAACCGATGCGGTAGCACCCGTTACTTCAACCGCATCACGCACAGTATTGAATACCGGTAGGCCAAGGTGCATTTGACCACCTTTACCTGGTGACACACCGCCAACCATTTTTGTGCCGTAAGCAATTGCTTGCTCAGAGTGGAAAGTCCCCTGACCACCCGTGAAACCTTGACAAATAACCTTGGTATCTTTGTTAATTAGTACTGACATTATTTGCCCTCCGCTGCCGCTACGACTTTTTCTGCAGCTTCTGATAGAGAATTTGCAGCGATGATGTTTAGGCCACTTTCAGCCAATTTTTGTGAACCAAGTGGTGCATTGTTACCTTCTAGGCGCACAACCACTGGCACTTCAACACCAACTTCTTCAACTGCGCCAATAATGCCTTCGGCAATTAGGTCACAACGAACAATACCGCCAAAGATATTAACGAACACCGCTTTCACATTGCTGTCAGAAAGGATGATCTTAAAGGCTTCTGTTACGCGCTCTTTTGTTGCGCCGCCACCAACATCAAGGAAGTTCGCTGGCTGACCACCGTGCAAGTTAACGATGTCCATCGTTCCCATCGCAAGACCCGCACCATTCACCATACAGCCGATATTGCCATCAAGTGCGACGTAGTTTAGCTCCCACTGAGCCGCATGTGCTTCACGCTCATCTTCTTGCGAAGGATCGTGCATTTCACGCAGTTTTGGCTGACGGTAGAGTGCATTTGAATCAATATTGATTTTACCATCGAGACACAACAAGTTGTCGTCGCCAGTAATCACCAGAGGGTTAATCTCAAGTAACGCAAGATCGTATTGCGCGAACATCTCGCCAAGACCAATGAAAATCTTCACGAATTGCTTAATTTGGTCGCCTTTAAGGCCCAGTTTAAATGCCAGCTCACGGCCTTGATATGCCTGAGGACCAACCAGTGGATCGATAGCCGCTTTGTGAATCAGTTCCGGCGTTTCTTCCGCTACTTTTTCAATTTCCACGCCACCTTCAGTTGAAGCCATGAATACAATACGTTGAGTCGAACGGTCAACAACCGCGCCTAGATAAAGCTCATTAGCAATGCTTGAGGCTTCTTCTACTAGGATTTTCGATACCGGCTGACCATTGGCGTCAGTCTGGTAAGTTACTAGGTTTTTGCCTAGCCACTTTTGCGCAAATTCTTTTACGCCATCTTTCGTATCATGTAATTCAACACCACCCGCTTTACCGCGGCCACCAGCGTGAACCTGACATTTAACGACTTTCTTCTCAGTACTAATACGGCCTGCCGCTTCGAACGCTTCTTGCGGGGTATCACAAGCATAGCCTTCTGGCACAGGCAAACCGAATTCTGCAAACAGCTGTTTGGCTTGGTATTCATGCAAATTCATTTTGATATTCCGTTTATTATTCCCTTAAGGGATTTATAATTTCCATAACGTCACAGTTTGAGCACTGCTTTTACGTCTGTAGGGTCTTCTCAAATCAATCGCAATACGATTCAAATGAAGGCCGGACCGTTGAGCGAGTCTAGCCTCTGCCACTTTATGCGTCGAGCTATCGGCGATAACTCGACGTTTCAGCGATATTAAACGTCTAATAAGAGACGTGCTGGATCTTCAAGTAACTCTTTTATTGTCACAAGGAAACCCACTGACTCACGGCCATCGATTAAACGGTGGTCATAAGACAATGCCAAATACATCATTGGCAAGATTTCAACTTTACCATCCACGGCCATTGGACGATCTTGGATCTTATGCATACCCAAAATAGCCGATTGTGGCGGGTTGATGATTGGCGTCGACATCAGTGAACCAAACACACCACCATTGGTGATGGTGAAGTTACCACCCATCAATTCATCAACCGTTAACTTACCGTCACGGCCTTTGATTGCGAGCTCTTTAATGCCTTTTTCAACATCAGCAAAGCCTAATGTGTCACAGTCTTTAAGGACTGGTGTCACTAGGCCGCGTGGTGTAGATACTGCCATGCTGATATCGAAGTAGTTGTGGTAAACGATATCTTCACCATCGATCGATGCATTCACTTCTGGGTAGCGTTTTAGCGCTTCCGTTACCGCTTTTACATAGAACGACATAAAGCCCAATCGAATACCATGACGTTTTTCGAACTGATCTTTATATTGTGCACGCAAGTCCATGATTGGTTTCATGTTCACTTCGTTAAACGTCGTAAGCATTGCCGTGCTGTTTTTCGCTTCAAGCAGACGGTTTGCAACCGTCTTACGTAGACGAGTCATTGGCACTCGTTTTTGACTACGCGCCGTCGCTGGAGCGGGTGCAATCTCGGCTTGAGTTGCAGGCGCCGCTTTTGCATTAGCAAGGTGAGCATCAACATCTTCACGAGTGATACGACCACCCACACCCGTGCCTTTTACTTGGCTCGCTTCAAGACCATGTTCTGCTAACAAGCGACGAACTGCAGGGCTTAGTGCGTCATTGTTCTCTTCAGTTAGAGAGGCTTTGTGGCGCTTATCTGGTGACGCTTGCGATTCTTCAGTGGTATCGGTTGTTGGCTCACCCGCTACCGCACCCGGTTTGATCTTGGCAATTAACTGCTTCGACAGCACCGTTGCACCTTCAACTTCAATAATGGCTTCAAGTATGCCCGCTTCTGGTGCAGGGACTTCAAGCACAACCTTATCCGTTTCGATATCAACTAAGACGTCATCACGAGCAATGATATCGCCCGGTTGTTTGTGCCAAGTAGCAACGGTTGCGTCAGCGACTGATTCAGGTAAATCTGGAACCAGAATTTCAATTGTCATTTCTATCTTCCTTATACTTCTAGTTCTTTATTCGAGGTTTTAGAATCTGAGGTGTTTGCACCAATAGTCAGAGCATCTTCAACCAACGCTTTTTGTTGTTTCAAGTGAACCGACATATAGCCGACCGCTGGTGATGCTGAAGCCGGACGACCTGCGTATTTTAGGTCAGTTCCTGCCGGGATCGCCGCACGGAAGTTATGTTGGCTACAATACCAAGCACCTTGGTTTTGTGGCTCTTCCTGACACCAAACAAAATCTTCTACGTTGGTATACGCTTCTATCGCCGCTTTCACTTCTTCCAGTGGGAATGGATAAAGCTGCTCAATACGGACAATCGCAACATCTTGCTGTTCATCCTTACGACGCTGTTCAAGTAGATCGAAATAAACCTTACCAGAACAGAACACCACGCGTTTTACTTTGCTCGCATCCATCTGATCAATTTCAGGGATGGCTGGCAAGAAGGTGCCTTCCGATAAATCATCTAAGCTTGAGGTACACAATGGGTGACGCAACAAGGACTTAGGCGACATCACAATCAGAGGACGACGCATTGGGCGTACAACCTGACGACGAATCATGTGATAAACTTGAGCTGGAGTCGAAGGAACGACCACCTGCATATTTTGTTCAGCACACAGTTGTAGATAGCGCTCTAAACGTGCCGATGAGTGTTCAGGACCTTGACCTTCATAGCCGTGTGGTAACAACATAGTAAGGCCGCATAAACGTGCCCATTTCTGTTCACCTGATGAGATAAACTGGTCAATCACCACCTGAGCACCATTGGCGAAATCACCAAACTGCGCTTCCCAAATGGTTAAACCACCTGGTTCGGCTGTCGCATAGCCATATTCAAAAGCCAATACCGCTTCTTCTGACAACACCGAGTCGATTACTTGGAATGGACCTTGTTTATCATGCACGTTAGCCAATGGGATATAGGTGCTTGCATCGGTTTGATTATGCAGTACCGAGTGACGGTGGAAGAAGGTGCCACGGCCGGCATCTTGCCCCGAAATTCGGATACGCTTGCCATCATCAACAAGGGTTGCGTAAGCCAATGTTTCAGCCATGCCCCAGTCAACCGCTTTCTCACCACTCATCATGGCAATACGATCGTTGTAAAGCTTATTTACGCGGCTCTGTAACTTGTGACTTTCTGGAACCTGACATAGGCGATGGCCAAGCTCAACTAGACGCTCTCTGCCATATTGACTATCCCACTGCGTATCCCACTCATGACCAAGGTACGGTGACCAATCGACAGAGTGCAACGCCATCGGACGCCACTCTTTAACTACAACTTCACCGCGGTCTAGCGCATCACGGTACTCGTTGACCATTTGCGTTGCCGTTTCAATGTCATAATCACCGCGTTCGATCAACACGTCAGCGTATAGTTTACGTGGGGTTGGGTGCTTCTTAATTTTTTGGTACATCAACGGCTGAGTCGCATTTGGCTCATCCGCTTCGTTGTGACCATGGCGACGGTAACAAACCAAATCAATCACTACGTCACGCTTAAACTCATTACGGTAATCAAGCGCAATTCGAGTCACGAACGCCACCGCTTCAGGATCATCAGCATTAACGTGGAAGATCGGTGCCTGTACCATTTTCGCAATGTCAGTACAGTACATGGTTGAACGCATATCGCGTGGGTTAGAGGTGGTAAAACCAACTTGGTTGTTGACCACGACTCGTACCGTGCCACCAACTCGATAGCCGCGCGCTTGCGACATATTGAAGGTTTCTGCTACAACACCTTGGCCCGCAATCGCTGAGTCACCGTGAATGGTAATCGGTAATACTGTGCTGCCATCTTTATCACCAAGACGATCTTGACGCGCGCGCACCGAGCCCATAACAACTGGGTTCACGATCTCAAGGTGAGAAGGGTTAAATGCCAGTGCTAAGTGGACATCGCCGCCCGGCGTAGCAAAATCTGCCGAGAAACCTTGGTGATATTTCACATCACCAGTACCCCACGATTCACCATGCTTGCCCGCGAACTCATCAAACAAATCTTGAGGCTTTTTACCCAAAACGTTGACCAGCATATTAAGGCGACCACGGTGAGCCATGCCAATCACAACCTCACGCATGCCACTTTTACCCGCATGACGGATCAGCTCTTTCATCATTGGGATCATGGCATCGCCACCTTCCAATGAGAAACGCTTCGCGCCTGGGAATTTGGCACCTAAGTAACGCTCAAGACCTTCAGCAGCAGTTAGCTCGTCCAAGAAGTCTCGCATTTCCTCAGAAGTAAATTGAGGCTCACCAACCACCGGCTCAAGACGTTGTTGGATCCAACGTTTCTGTTCGGTGTCGATGATGTGCATGTATTCTGCACCGATAGAACCACAGTAGATTTTTTTCAACGCAGCAAGAATATCTTTCAATCGCATGGTCTCTTGACCAATGGCGAACGAACCTACGTTGAAACTTTCTTCTAAGTCGTCTTCGGTGAGATTGTGGAACGAAGGATCTAGTTCAACCACCGGAGGGCGGTTCCATAGACCGAGGGGATCGAGTTCAGCTGCTTCATGGCCGCGGAAACGGTACGCATTGATCAGCTGGAGTACTTTAACTTGTTTAGCATCGACATCGGGGTCACTAACTTGGACATTGTAATGCTTTGTTTCTTGAGCGAGTCGACGGAAGTAATCACGGACACGTGAATGCGGTTGTTCAACTACATCCTGATCAGGCTTAGGCAGCCCATCAAATACACGAATCCACTCCTCACTTACCAGATCGGGATCACTTAGATACAGTTCGTAGAGATCCTCTACATACGTTGCATTGGCGCCAGCCAAGTGTGAAGACTCGAGCCATGCCTTCATCACGCCGTTGTGCATATTTTCCCTTAACCAGTAGTTTTCACGTTTGCTGCGGTCTATCCCGAGCTTGTAATAAGCCGCTGTTCAACAATGAACAGCGGCAATCTTATCTCTATTTACACTGAGCGATTGACCAGCATCGTCTTGATATGGCCAATTGCTTTGGTCGGATTTAATCCCTTAGGACAAACACTTACACAATTCATTATGCCATGGCAACGAAAAACACTAAAAGCGTCGTCGAGATCGGACAATCTCTCATCTGTTGCAGTATCACGACTATCAATTAGCCAACGGTACGCCGCTAATAAGCCAGCTGGGCCAATAAATTTATCCGGATTCCACCAGAAAGATGGGCACGAAGTGGTACAACATGCACACATGATGCACTCATATAAACCATCAAGATGGGCACGCTCATCGGGTGTTTGTAAATTCTCACGCGATGGTGGTAGGGCCCCTTCCGTCTGCAAGAATGGCTTAACTTTCGCGTAGTTATCGTAGAACTGAGTCATATCAACAATCAGGTCACGAACCACAGGTAGGCCAGGCAGCGGACGAATCACTATCTTATCTCCGGCAAGCGCAGATAATGGCGTAATACAAGCAAGACCATTTTTTCCGTTCATATTCAAACCATCGGAACCACACACACCTTCACGACATGAGCGACGGAACGAAATGGTTGGATCTTGTTCTTTGAGTAGAATCAGCGCATCCAAAAGCATCATGTCTGAGCCTTCTTCTACCTCAAGAATGTAGTCTTTCATGTACGGCTTATCGTCAACATCTGGATTGTAACGATACAAAGAGAAGTTCATTTTCATCATCTATCCTCCCTTAGTATGTACGAGCTTTCGGCGGGAAAGCTTCACGATGAACAGGCTCCATATTCACACCACGCTTCGACATTGCTTCTGTCTCAGGGTTGTAAATCGAATGACATAGCCATTGCTCATCATCCCTATCAGGGAAATCAAAGCGAGCATGAGCGCCACGACTTTCCGTACGGAAATTTGCAGCCACCGCAGTCGCGTAAGCCGTTTCCATTAAGTTTTCCAACTCAAGGCACTCGATACGTTGAGTGTTAAATTCTGTCGACTTATCGGCAAGGTGTGCATTTTTCAAACGCTCACGAATTACTTTTAGCTCTTCAAGACCTTTGGCCATTGCATCGCCTTCACGGAATACCGAGAAGTTGTTTTGCATGCACTGCTGTAGGTCTTTACGAATTTGAGCAGGGTCTTCACCGTCGGTACTGTTTTCCCAACGATTGTAACGCTCAAGTGAACGCTCAATATCCGCATCCGTTGCAGGTTTCGCCTCAGCTTGCTTATCCAGCACTTCACCAAGGTGTAGACCCGTCGCGCGACCAAATACCACAAGGTCAAGCAATGAGTTGCCGCCTAAACGGTTAGCGCCGTGTACCGATACAGAAGCAATTTCACCACAAGCAAATAGACCTGGGATTTCAACGTCATTACCGGCATCGTCTTGCTTAATCGCTTGACCAGACACCTGTGTTGGCACGCCGCCCATCATGTAGTGACAAGTTGGTATCACAGGGATTGGTTCTTTCACCGGATCAACGTGGGCGAAGGTACGTGACAACTCACATACGCCAGGCAGACGCGATTCCAATGTTTCTTTACCCAAGTGATCCAGCTTCAGTTTAATGTGTGGACCCCATGGGCCATCACAACCACGACCTTCACGAATTTCAATCATCATTGAGCGAGCAACCACGTCACGACCAGCTAAGTCTTTCGCATTAGGTGCATAACGCTCCATGAAACGTTCGCCATCTTTATTAAGAAGGTAACCACCTTCACCACGACAACCTTCCGTTACTAGTACACCTGCGCCAGCGATACCGGTTGGGTGGAACTGCCACATTTCAATATCTTGCATCGGTACGCCAGCACGAATTGCCATACCAACACCATCACCAGTGTTGATGTGCGCATTAGTGGTTGATGCGTAAATACGCCCAGCACCACCCGTGGCCAGAATCGTTGCTTTCGATTTGAAATAGCACACTTCACCCGTTTCCATGCAAAGTGCTGTACAACCGAGAATGGCGCCGTCTTCATTTTTGACTAAATCTAGCGCATACCATTCTGAAAATACGGTCGTTTTATGTTTGATATTTTGTTGGTACAAAGTATGCAATAACGCATGACCTGTACGGTCAGCCGCCGCAGCGGTTCGAGCGGCTTGTTCACCACCAAAGTTCTTCGACTGACCACCAAACGGACGTTGATAGATTGTACCGTTATCAAAACGAGAAAAAGGTAGGCCCATCTTCTCAAGTTCAATCACCGATTCAGGACCGTTTTTACACATGTATTCGATCGCATCTTGGTCACCGATGTAATCAGAACCTTTGACGGTATCGTACATATGCTGTTCCCAATGGTCTTCGTGCGCATTACCTAACGCAACCGTAATACCACCTTGGGCAGATACCGTATGAGAACGGGTTGGGAAAACTTTAGACAGCAGCGCACATGAAAGGCCCTGCTCAGAGATTTGCAGTGCAGCACGCATGCCCGCACCACCTGCGCCGATTACTACGGCATCGAATTCACGAACTGGAATAGACACTTACGCACCCCACAAAATAAACAGACCAGAGAAGAAGTAACCTAATAGCAACGCAACAACACCAACTTGCAATCCACCACGCAATTTGGTGCATTTGATATAGTCAGTCAGAACTTGCCAGAGGCCTATCCACGCATGGATTAATACGCAAGTAAGCGTCACCATGGTAAAGGCTTTGGTGAAGGTTCCCGCGAAAAACTGGGTCCAAGAAACGTAAGAGATATCGGTGAACGCACAAAAGCTCACCAAATAGATCGTGTATAAGGTCATAAGAATGGCCGTCACACGAATCAATAGGAAATCGTGTACACCATTACGACCGAAGGATGAAACGTGTTTTACCATACCAAAATCCCCGCAAGTAACGACAACACACCAGTCACAGCAAAAGAGACTTTCGCGCTTAACGCGCCAGTGTCGAGTTCTTCAAAATAGCCCATGTCCATCAGTAAATGACGAACACCACCCACGATGTGGTAAGCTAAAGCGGTTAGGATTCCCCACAGAATAAATGTAACGAACCAACCATCAATCAGGTCAGCCGCTTGCATAAATCCTACAGGAGAGGATAGAGATAGAGACAGCAACCACAGCAGGATACCGACTGCTACAAATGTAATCACACCCGCCACACGATGGACGATGGATGCGATAGCAGTGATCGGAAAGTGCATGGTTTGCAAGTCTAGGTTTACTGGTCTTGACTTTCTTTCTTTCACGGGCTTGCTCACTCAGCTCACTAGAGCATTTATAGTTATTAAAGAAATTAAGAGCTGAACCGAACAAAACTTAACATTAAATTAACAAGCAAACGCCAAATGGCACCCTTTAATTGTAAATACAATGTTAACAACAGCACTCAAGTTTCAAACTATAATTACTTTCGAACCTTGAATTTATTAGGTTTCTCTCAAATTTCACATCGTTACTATACGATTGGCAACATTCTAATACAATTGATGTAACAATTTTTGCTACACAGACCAGATTTTTAACTTAATGCGCGTAAAAAATAATAACAAGTGCACACATCAGAGGAGAAAAATTGACTTTGTACGTGAAGAGACGTACAAAAATGGCACATAAACATCCTGGATGGATTAAATAATAAACAAAGGAGATTGTTATGGCGGATAAGAAAGCGACCCTTCATGTCGAAGGCATTGCGCCAATCGAACTGCCGATTATGGATGGGACTATCGGTCCTCAAGTAATCGATGTTCGTAAACTTGGAGCAAATGGCTACTTTACCTTTGACCCAGGTTTTCTTGCCACTGCATCTTGTGAATCCCAAATCACCTACATCGATGGCGGCAAGGGTGTCCTACTGCACCGCGGTTTCCCTATCGATCAGTTAGCAAACAATGCTGACTACTTAGAAGTTTGTTACATTCTTCTTTACGGTGAAGCCCCTACTCGTGAGCAATACGAACAATTCAAAACAACCGTTACTCGTCACACTATGGTACATGAGCAGATCGCTAGCTTCTTCCATGGTTTCCGACGCGATGCACACCCAATGGCGGTTATGTGTGGTGTGGTTGGTGCACTTGCGGCCTTCTACCACGATTCACTCGATATCAATAATGACGTTCACCGTGAAATTGCGGCATATCGTCTACTGTCTAAAATGCCAACATTGGCGGCGATGTGTTACAAATACTCAATCGGCCAGCCATTCATCTATCCGCGTAATGACCTTAACTACGCAGAAAACTTCCTACACATGATGTTTGCTAACCCATGTGAAGAGTACGAAGTGAACCCTGTGGTTGCACGTGCGATGGATAAAATTTTCACCCTACACGCAGACCACGAGCAAAACGCATCCACCTCGACTGTTCGTCTAGCGGGTTCTTCTGGTGCTAACCCATTTGCATGTATTGCCGCGGGTATCGCATCACTCTGGGGCCCTGCTCACGGTGGCGCAAACGAAGCTTGCTTGAAGATGTTGGAAGAGATCGGCAGTGTCGATAACATTCCTGAGTTTGTGGAACGCGCGAAAGACAAAGATGACCCATTCCGTCTGATGGGCTTTGGTCACCGTGTTTACAAGAACTACGATCCTCGTGCAACAGTAATGCGTGAAGCGTGTCATGAAGTACTGACAGAGCTAAACATCCAAGATCCACTGCTCGATGTTGCGATGGAGCTTGAGCGAATTGCACTGTCTGATGAATACTTTGTATCGAAGAAACTTTACCCGAACGTAGATTTCTACTCAGGCATCATTCTTAAAGCGATTGGTATTCCTGTTTCTATGTTTACGGTTATCTTCGCGATGTCTCGTACCATCGGTTGGATCGCACACTGGAATGAAATGCACAGTGATCCTGCTAACCGCATCGGTCGCCCTCGTCAGCTTTACACTGGTCAAACACAACGCGAGTTTGCACCAATTCACGAGCGCGAATAGCGAGAAGCGAGAAGCGAGAAGCGAGAAGCGAGAAGCGAGAAGCGAGAAGCGAGAAGCGAGAAGCGAATAATTGTGAGGGTTGGCGTGAAAGCGTCAACCCTTTTTCTTTGAGGTTAGAGAACAGAGAATCGAGAACGAGCTGCGCTCTCAAGAACGCTTCGCTGCGAGATTCGAGAGATTCCCGATTGCACTATTGGGAATAACATCATTTAAGCCCTACACTTAACCGTCATCCTCAAGAGTGAGGCACGAGCGAGTTGGGGATCTCGCTTTAAAGCTCTCAATTCTCGCCTCTTAAAGTGGAATGACCCCAATAAAGTAGACACTCAATATTGGAATTAGAGTGCTATGAAAGTAAAAACAGTCCGAAAACATTCAGACGATTTCAAGAAACAGGCCGTACAGCAATCTTTAGATTCTCCAGATACCGTAATATCAGTGGCGAAATCATTAGGTATTTCCCCTAGTTTACTGTCCAAATGGAGGACTGAAATGACCTCTCAAAAAAACACCTCACCCCCTCTTCCTAACACAGGGCCGGAAAAATCCGTTGTTCAATTAGAAAAAGAAATTCGAAGACTGAAAAAACGTCTTGAAATGGCGGAGATGGAGAACGAATTCTTAAAGGAAGCGAAAGTCTACTTCGACAGCCTAAAAGAATAAGATTTGAATACATTCTAAAATATACGAGCATTCAGCGACCTGTGATAAGGCTGTGCCAATGGCTAGGCGTATCGTCTGCTGGTTACTATAAATGGCTTCATCGAAAACCAAGTGTGCGAGAGCAAGGCAATGACAGTTTGCTCGACTTCCTGAAAGAGGAAAGTGATAGGCAACATTGTATCCCCGGCTACCGGAAGCTATGGGAAGCCGCGGTGGCTTATGGTTTTATTTGCAATAAGAAGCGAGTTCAAAGGTTATTGCAGTCATTAGGTTATCGTTCCAAGGCCAGTAAAAAGCGTCATGGTCGAGCACCTAGACAGAAAACGCTTATGCCTGCGTACAATCTTCTCAACCGCCAATTTGACGTAAGTAAGCCAAATCAAGTTTGGGCTTCGGATATAACTCAAGTTCGATGTAAAGAAGGCTGGAATTACCTTTGTGTCATATTAGATTTGTATTCGCGAAAGGTGGTCGGGTGGTCAACAAGTCGTATAAACAGCGCTTGTTTAGTGCTAAAAACGCTGAATAAGGCATGGAAAAGCCGCCGACCAGATGGCCGGAAGTTAATGTTTCATTCGGACCAAGGTGTTCAATATCGAGCGCTAGAAACTTTACGATGGCATAGGAAAAAGGCGATTACCGTGAGTATGTCGCGTAAAGGAAATTGCTGGGATAATGCCTGTTCAGAAAGCTTCTTTGCTCAGTATAAAAAAGAGTGGATTAGCAATCTAGGTGGGATGTCTCGTCAGGAAATGACAATGCAAAGTCGACTTTATATCGATACGTATTACAATCCAGTAAGAAGACATGGGACTCTAGGTGGAGTGAGTCCCATAGATTTTGAACTAATGAATTAACCCTCAGTGTCTACTTTTAAGGGGTCATTCCAAAGGACGAAGTCCGCTCTCGCTTCTAAACTCTCGCCTCTCAAAGGACGAAGTCCGTTCCTTCCTTTCTCTAAACCGGATTATCGATATCGATAAAGGTCACATCCAAACCGTGCTCAGCGGCGAGCCATTCGCCCAGCGCTTTAATACCGTAGCGCTCTGTTGCATGATGGCCTGCGGCGAAGTAATGAATATCAAGCTCACGCGCACTGTAAGTGGTACGCTCTGAAATTTCACCAGAGATAAACGCATCTAAGCCGTGTTGCGCAGCCAATTCAATGTAATCTTGACCACCGCCTGTACACCAACCAATCGTTTCAATCAGCTTGTCTGCGTTGTCAGGCGCAATATGCAATGGGACTCTATCAAGTACTTGATTGATACGTTCCGCAAGCTGAGCCCCCGTTAGAGGCTGTTTTAAACGACCAAACATAGCCACTGATTGAGGATGACCTTCAAGACCACCTTCTACTTCAATCTCCAGCAAACGGGCTAATTCCGCGTTATTGCCCAGCTCAGGATGAATATCAAGTGGTAAGTGATAACCTAATAGATTGATGTCATTTTTAATCAAGGTTCGAATGCGCTTACCTTTCATGCCTCTAATTGGCTCGGGTTCACCTTTCCAAAAGTAGCCGTGATGCACTAACAGCGCATCGGCGTTAAGCTCTACCGCCTTATCAATTAGTGCTTGCGATGCTGTGACACCAGTAACAATAACCTTAACCTCAACCGCCCCTTCGACTTGTAGGCCGTTTGGGCTGTAATCTTTGATTAATTGAGGGGACAATTTTTCGTTAAGTAATTTTTCTAGTTGTAGATTATTCATCTTACTTTCCAGTATCCTGACTTGAGCGACGTGTATTGTCGTGGTTATAGCAACTTCACTGCTCAATGTCGAAAAAAACGCGAACAATTGCTAACGGATTATCATGACTGCCCTGACTGATTTTTATGATTGGATTATTACCCAGCCTAACCTGATAGCCGCCGATCAGCCCTTTGCTGATCTTAGCCATTTGCAGGTACAGCCTCTGGCTGAAAATAGCCAGTATCAGGGCAATCGCCGCTTAGGCTTTCTTTATCAACACTTGTGTACCGAAGCCTTCAAGCACAGCGACAATTACCGCGTTGCAATGGAAGAAATCCAACTAAACCAAGCGGGTAAAACACTCGGAGCCATCGATCTGTTATTGCATAACCAGCAACGCGATCAACTTGAACATTGGGAAGTGGCGATCAAGTTTTATCTTCTTCATCAAGAGACATGGTTTGGCCCCAATGCGCATGATCAGCTTGATAAAAAGCTCGACCGTATGCTTAATCATCAATTGGCGATGTCTTGCTCTGACACCTTCCACCAGCAGTACCCGCAGCTTGACGTGGCATCGCATCATTTATTGATGCAAGGGCGGCTTTACACCAACCCATTTAGTGACGAAATCACCCCAACCCATTGCCTTGGCTACCCGCTAAATGATCAACTCATCAATGGCTATTGGTGCTATTACTCGCAATCTCAACAAATCAAGCAACCACTATTTCATCTGCCGAAAGAGCGTTGGGCGATTGGCTTAGGAGAGCAGTTAGAGCCAATTAACCCAAATCCAGAACGCTTTATCCATGCCCAAACTAAACAGGGCCAGTTTTGGTTTGTAGTACCCGATTGCTGGCCGCACCGCTGAGCGAAGCAGAACGCTGCGCTTTGAGAAGCGAGAAAATTCGAGAAGCGAGAGATGAGAAGCGAAAACAGAACGCTGCACTTCGAGAGGCGAGAGGTGAAAAGCAGAACGCTGCGCTTCGAGAAGCGAGAAAATGCGAGAAGCGAAAGATGAGAAGCGAAAACAGAACGCTGCGCTTTGAGAGGCGAGAAATGCGAGAAACGAGAGATGAAAAGCGAAAGCCGAACATTGCGCTCGATGCTTTTGCTCTTTCTCAATTCTCTATTCTCGCCTCTCGATTCTCAAAAAAAAGAGCCGACTTTCGTCAGCTCTTTTTTATCAACATCAAACTTGATTCTATAAACCCGCGTCCTTGAACACTTGGTTTACGATCTCTTGCGCTTCTTGCTCGATTTGCTTGAGGTGTTCTTCACCTTTGAAGCTTTCACAATAGATCTTGTAGATATCTTCAGTGCCTGATGGACGAGCGGCAAACCAGCCATTTTCGGTGGTCACTTTTAAACCGCCGATTGCTGCGCCATTACCTGGAGCGTGCGTAAGACGAGCTGTGATCGCGTCACCCGCTAGCGTATCGGCAGCGACCATCTCTGGAGAAAGCTTCTTCAATACGTCTTTTTGTGGGCCATTCGCCACCGCTTGAATACGGTTATATTTCGATTCACCGTGCTTCGCCGCAAGCTCTTCGTAATATTGCTGTGGATTTTTACCGGTTACTGCCGTAATTTCCGCCGCAAGTAAACATAAGATGATGCCATCTTTGTCAGTTGACCAAGGCGTGCCATCTTTACGTAGGAATGAAGCCCCAGCGCTCTCTTCGCCGCCAAAACCAAACTGACCGCTGTATAAGCCATCAACAAACCACTTAAAGCCAACCGGTACTTCGCACAGTTCACGACCAAGATCAGCAACAACACGGTCAATCAGAGCACTAGAAACCAGTGTTTTGCCTACCGCAACTTCTTTACCCCAGCCTTGACGATGACGGTATAGGTAGTCGATACATACCGCTAAGAAGTGGTTTGGATTCATCAACCCTTTTGCGGTCACAATGCCGTGACGATCGTAATCAGGGTCATTACCAAATGCCAAGTCATAATCGTCCTTAAGCGCCAGTAGACCCGCCATTGCATACGGCGATGAACAGTCCATTCGAACAACACCATCTTTATCCAATGACATAAACTGGAACGTAGGATCAATCGCTTCGCTTACCAAGGTCAGATCAAGGTTGTACGCTTTACCAATTTGACGCCAGTAATCGATACCGCTACCACCGAGTGGATCAACACCCAGCTTTAAGTTGGCTTTTTGAATCGCTTCCATATCGATAACATTAACTAAGTCATCAATGTATGGCTTAACCAAATCCACTTGCTTAAACAGTGGTGATGCTTTGGCATCGGCTAACGGCATACGCTTCACCCCTTGCAAACCTTCTGCAATCAGAACATTCGCACGGTTTTCAATCGCTTTTGTGAGAGTATCTTCAGCAGGGCCGCCATGAGTTGGGTTGTATTTAATACCACCATCTTGTGGCGGGTTGTGCGATGGCGTAATCACGATCCCATCGGCTTTATCTTGATGCGCAAGGTTGTAAGTCAAAATTGCATGAGACACACCCGGTGTTGGCGTATAGCCATTATCTTGCTGGACAATCACTTCAATACCGTTTGCCACCAATACCTCAAGTACGCTAGCAAATGCAGGTTCAGACAAGGCGTGAGTATCTTTACCGACAAACAGCGGACCTTTAGTACCTTGCTCAGCACGTACTTCCGCAATCGCTTGTGCGATCGCTAAGATGTGGTTTTCATTAAAAGTCGCTTTGTCTGCCGTACCACGGTGACCTGAGGTACCAAACTCAACTTTATGCGCTAGGTTGCTTGGGTCTGGTTGCAACAGGAAGTAATTCGAAACTAAAACAGGAATATTATGAAGATCCTGTTGTTGAGCCTTTTGTCCAGCTCTCGGGTGCATAGCCATTTTGACATCCTTTCTAAATTTTATAGATACAAAAAAGCCCCATAACTGTTAACGCAATATTATGAGGCTCTGTGCTACAAACTAGATTGAGAGGGTTACTTTTTCAATCAGGTCTGCAGGGAAACTCATCCGTGACATGAGTTGATCAACCATTTGTCTTTTACGACTGGTATTGTTATTAGTAATCACCCAGAAAGGCGAGGCTGGAATTGCCTTCGGTTTCGTGGTGTTACCGTTCGCTAGCAACGTTTGCTCATTATCAGCAAAGTAGACACGCTTACGGCCTTTAACTTGGGTAGCTTCCGAAAAGCTTTCTGGATCAATACGATGCAGCGTAGAAAGCACTAGCATAAAACGGTCAATGGCTTTTTTAAGGCCAGCAAACTCATCTGAAATCAACAGGGAACGCATCTCTTTCACGCCATCCAATTGAACTTCTTTCACAGCGTCTTTACTCACTACTAAGCCGATTGGCTCAATAATAGGTTGCTGTTGAGCGGCCTGAACTTGTCCATCTACATTCAACAATCGACGCAAAATATCGGATGCACTTTCACCGATATGTTGGGTTTGACCTGCGATGTAACGGTATAGATCCTCATCAACCTCAATTGTTTTCATTCGCTTTTCACAATCTCTATGTTTAAACTCTGAGGCGATTATAGCGAGATCTTCTCTCAGACTCTACGTTAAACCAGTCACGAATAAGATAAAATGTCACAACAGCTCAACTACAAACTCGAAGGTGAGGGTCACACCATTGTTTTGATCCACGGTTTATTCGGAAATCTCGATAACCTTGGCCTACTTGCGCGCGACTTAAAACACGACTACCAAGTACTGAGTATCGATTTACGTAACCATGGTCAGTCGTTACATTCCAGTGAACATACCTATGCAGCGCAAGCTCAGGATATTGCGGATTTACTGAAAGTGTTATCGATTGAACGCTTTACCTTAATTGGTCATTCGATGGGCGGTAAAGTGGCAATGAAACTGACCGAGCTACTCGAAGATCAAGTAGAAAGACTGATCGTTCTCGACATGGCACCAGTGGAATATACCCAACAACGTCACACCAATGTCTTTGCAGGCCTAAAAGCCGTCGAGGCGGAAAAACCAAGTGATCGCAAACAAGCGATGGAGATACTGGCGAAACATATTGAGATCGATGGTGTTCGACAATTTTTGAGCAAATCACTGTACAAAAATGAAGAACATCTTACTTGGCGTTTTAATGTCTCTCACTTATGGGACAATTACAGCCATATTATGGGCTGGCAACCAATCAAAACGGTCTCAACCCCAACCTTATTTATTAAAGGGGCGGATTCAGATTACCTGCTGCCAGAGTATCAAGCACAAATTCAAGCTCAGTTCCAACAAGCCAAAGCGCATGTCATTGCCAACACTGGCCATTGGTTGCATGCAGAAAAACCAGCCGAGGTATTGCGTACTATTCGTAAATTTATTGCCTAAAAATGCGATGATTAAAAACGAAACGATAACTTTACTACGAGGCAATATCACAGTTAACCACGATTTTGATCCGGCCTAATGCGGCGATACTGATTTATAATGGTATAAGCATAAAGTGAGAGACGATCGCATTAACTTTGGTGAATAACAGTGGTATAGTGCTGCGCAAGTAAATTAGCATAAAGGGATACCATGCTTTACGACTACATGAACATGATCGAGTCTATTGGTCTCGACCTGTTGTTCGCTGCTATCTTTTTCTTAATTGGTATGGCGATTAAAGATGTATTAAAGGCAGGTAATGTTCCTCCCTTTGGGCGTCGCATCGTGTGGTTGGTTCTCTTTCTTGGCTGTGCTGGATTCATCGTTAAAGGATTAATCCAGATAAGCTGGGAAGGGACAGGTTTAGGTTAACCCTTAGCCAAATGCTAATAAGTAGACAATTGTAAAGGTAATGAATCTATGGCAAGTGTAGGTATCTTCTTTGGTAGTGACACAGGTAACACTGAAGCTGTTGCAAAGATGATTCAAAAACAACTAGGCAAGCAGCTAGTTAACGTTCAAGACATTGCGAAAAGCAGCAAAGAAGACATTGATAACTTTGATCTTCTTCTACTAGGTATCCCTACTTGGTATTACGGCGAAGCACAATGTGACTGGGATGATTTCTTCCCTGAACTTGAGCAAGTTGACTTCTCTACCAAGCTTGTTGCAATTTTCGGTTGTGGCGATCAAGAAGATTACGCAGAGTACTTCTGTGATGCAATGGGTACTGTACGCGATATCGTTGAAGCGAAAGGCGGCACAATCCTAGGTTACACTGAAACAGCAAGCTACGAGTTTGAAGCTTCAAAAGCGCTTGTTGAAGGCGACGATAGCCAATTTGTTGGTCTATGTATCGATGAAGACCGCCAACCAGAACTTACCGAAGAACGTGTAAATAACTGGTGTAAGCAGATTTACGATGAAATGTGCCTAGCTGAGCTAGAAGGCTAGTTTCTAAGAAACCTCCTCCGGGAGGTTTTTTTCTATCTCCCCTATTTTTTATTTCTCCGCTCCCTCTTCTCGATACTTCGGTTTTTTACGCACATACAATTTACGTTGCACTTCAGCGACTATGTCACCCTGATCATCCTTAATATGTACTATAAACTCAGGAAAGCTCTTATCACCTGATGATGTTTGGCGATAAATCTCATCTAATTGACCAGCGGTTAAATCAAAATCGGCAAAAAGGTCACCTCGACCAGGTTGAATAAAGTTAATGCTCGCTTGTTTATCCCAAACAAAATACTGCTCACCCAAAATCCCCATTAACATCAATGCGTAAATCGGATCCGTGAGTGAAAACATACTGCCGCCATACTGACTGCGATTGGCGTTTTTATTCCACCAGCGCAACTTTAGGCGTACCCGCACTTGGCGAAAATCATCGCTGATATAAAGGATTTTTATCCCGGCGCCCCAAAATGGCGGCCAAGAATTTAAAGCAAATTTAACAAAGCCAGGTTTGTAAACTCTTGAAAATAAAGAACTCATAGCACAATACTGATAACGAACACACAAAGGTTAATCAATTGTAACTGGTTAGACCAGTTTTATCCGTGACACCCCACAACTTTACAATAAATATAAGTAACCCTTTGAAGTTCGTGGTTTATTGTTATCGTAACCTGCCCTATAATGGTGGGAATATTGAATTCTGTTCAACACTGCAGATCATCAACAGGAAAGTATATGTCAGACAATAATCAAGCGCTCAAGGATGCTGGTCTAAAGGTAACGCTACCTAGACTTAAAATATTAGAAGTACTACAGCAACCTGACTGCCAACACATCAGTGCTGAAGAGTTGTACAAAAAACTGATCGATCTTGGTGAAGAGATTGGTCTTGCAACGGTTTATCGTGTATTAAACCAATTTGATGATGCAGGTATCGTTACGCGCCACCATTTTGAAGGCGGTAAATCTGTCTTTGAACTATCAACTCAACATCATCATGATCACCTAGTGTGTCTTGATTGTGGCGAAGTAATCGAGTTTTCTGACAACGTCATTGAAGA
This sequence comes from Vibrio scophthalmi, assembly GCF_040869025.1. NCBI lineage: Bacteria > Pseudomonadati > Pseudomonadota > Gammaproteobacteria > Vibrionales > Vibrionaceae > Vibrio > Vibrio scophthalmi. The sequence continues at coordinate 591,595 of NZ_CP134271.1, forward strand.
ACGTCAACGCGAAATCGCAGCCAAATTTAATGTGACTCTAACCAATCACAGCCTATACCTTTACGGTAAATGTGGCGATGGTACCTGCAAAGGTAATCCAGACGCTCATAAAGCAAAATAAAATAAAAAAGCGCCTATTTGGCGCTTTTTTATTAGTGGTGTCATACATACTGTTGATACAAAAATGCCAGTCATTCGACTGGCATTTTTCATATCTATTGCTCGTGATTACTCAGCGTCAATTTTCGCCCAAGTATCACGTAGGCCAACCGTACGGTTGAAAACAAGCTTCTCAGCAGAAGAGTCTTTCTTATCCGCACAGAAGTAACCCATACGTTCGAACTGGTAACCTTTTTCTGCTTCCGCTTTTGCTAGGCTTGGCTCAACAAAACCATTCAACACAACCAGTGAATCAGGGTTAATTGTTTCAGCAAAGTTATCCGCCGCCGCAGGGTTAGGCACAGTGAATAGACGGTCGTATAGACGAATATCCGCTGGTACACCTTGCTCTGCAGATACCCAGTGAATAACACCCTTCACTTTACGACCGTCAGCTGGGTTCTTACCTAGCGTCTCTGCATCGTAGCTACAGAAAATTGTTGTGATGTTGCCTTCAGCATCTTTTTCGATACGTTCAGCTTGGATCACGTAAGCACCACGTAGACGAACTTCTTTGCCTAGCACCAAACGTTTGTACTTCTTGTTCGCTTCTTCGCGGAAGTCTTCACGCTCAATCCAAACTTCGCGAGTAAAGGGTACTTCACGATCACCCATTTCAGGTTTGTTTGGATGGTTAGCAATCGTCAATGTCTCAACTTTGCCTGCTTCGAAGTTTTCAATCACGATCTTAACCGGATCAAGAACGGCCATCGCACGAGGTGCGTTTTCGTTCAAATCATCACGGATACAAGACTCAAGAGAGCCCATTTCGATCATGTTGTCTTGCTTGGTTACACCAATACGCTTACAGAACTCACGGATAGACGCAGACGTGAAACCACGGCGACGTAGACCAGAGATAGTCGGCATACGTGGGTCATCCCAACCGTTAACCAATTTTTCAGTCACAAGTTGGTTAAGCTTACGCTTAGACATCACGGTGTATTCTAGATTTAGACGGCTGAACTCGTACTGACGAGGCTGGCAATCAATCGTAATGTTTTCAAGAACCCAATCGTATAGACGACGGTTGTCTTGGAACTCAAGCGTACAGATTGAGTGAGTAATGCCTTCTAGCGCATCTGAAATACAGTGCGTAAAGTCGTACATTGGGTAAATGCACCACTTGTCACCGGTTTGATGATGCTCTGCAAAACGCACACGGTAAAGAACAGGATCGCGCATTACGATGAACGATGATGCCATATCGATCTTCGCACGTAGACACGCTGTACCTTCTTGGAAGCCACCGTCACGCATCTTTTCAAATAGCGCAAGGTTCTCTTCCACACTGCGATCGCGGTATGGGCTTGGCTTACCAGGTTGCGTTAGCGTACCGCGGTATTCACGGATCTGCTCAGGACTTAGCTCTTCAACATACGCTAAGCCTTTGGTAATTAATTCCACTGCGTAGCCGTATAGCTTATCGAAGTAGTTTGATGAGTAACATACATCACCACTCCACTCGAAGCCTAACCAGCTCACATCATTCTTAATTGACTCAACGTATTCAACGTCTTCTTTTTCTGGGTTTGTGTCATCGAAACGAAGGTTACACTGACCCTGATAGTCCTGAGCAATACCAAAGTTAAGGCAAATTGACTTAGCGTGACCGATATGCAGATAACCGTTAGGCTCTGGCGGGAAACGAGTATGCACGCTTGTGTGTGTACCATCTGCTAAATCTTTATCAATGATTTGGCGAATGAAATTCGATGGACGAGCTTCAGCTTCACTCATCTATAGCACCTCAATTGTTTTAGTATTGTCAGATAAAAGTGGCTCTGAGACAGCAAAATCACTGCTCAGACCATAGTGAGACTAATGATCCACAATTCTGACTCAAGACACAACAAGAACTCGTCTTTTATTGCTAAATAATCCCTTCCCAGCGCTAGCTACAGCCTTAGAGTGGTTTTTTAATTCCTCCAAACGTAAAAAAGCCTCCCGAAGGAGGCTTTTAGACTTACATATTAACCCGTGGTTACTATGGAAGTTTTACATCAGATAGGTCTTCGTTAGCACCGATTGCTTTCATTTCGCCAGCAACGATTTCAGCTAGAGGACCAAGGATAACTTGTAGGTTGTTTTCACCTAGTTTCACAACACCTTTCGCACCAAGCTTCTTAAGAACATCTTCGTTAGCAACAGTACGGTCTTTTAGAGTAAGACGTAGACGAGTGATACAAGCATCGATTGAAGTCAGGTTGTCATGACCACCAAGTGCTTTTAGGTATTGGCGAGCTAAGTCACCTTTAACTGCTTCACCAGCTGGAGCTGCTGTAGCTGCTTCGTCATCATCTTCACGACCTGGCGACTTCAAGTTGAAAGCGCGGATAGCGAAGCTGAAAGTGAAGAAGTATAGAGCACCGAAACCTAGACCGATTACTAGAAGTACTAGTGGTTTAGTCGCTAGACCCCAGTTTAGTAGGAAGTCGATTAGACCTGCAGAGAAGCCGAAGCCGTGCAGTGTACCGAACATGTTAGCTACTACTAGAGATAGACCAGTGAATACCGCGTGCATTGCGTATAGAGCAGGCGCTAGGAACACGAACATGAACTCTAGAGGCTCTGTAATACCCGTTAGGAATGAACAGAATGCTACTGAGAATAGTGCACCACCAACTTGGCTGCGTTTTTCAGCAGGCGCTGCTAGGTACATTGCAAGAGCTGCACCAGGTAGACCGAACATCATTACTGGGAAGAAACCGTTCATGAATACGCCAGCAGACTTGTCGCCGCCGAAGAAGCGGTGTAGGTCACCAGACTTGATAGTCTCAGTTACAGAGTTAACAGTTGCAGTGATTTCAGGCGTTACTGTGTTAACAAAGTTGAACGTGTACTCTTGGCCAGCTACTAGAGTTTTCGCTAGAGCAGGGTCAACACACAACTGTTTTAGTGATGGTAGAGCTTGACCAGCAGCAGATGCAGCAGAGATTACGATCTCTTGACATGAGCCCATACCGAACCAGAAGTAAGAGTTCAGAACGTGGTGTAGACCTACAGGGATAAGTGCACGGTTAAGAGTACCGTATACAAATTGGCCAACAGCGCCAGAAGTTGATACTGCGTGCGCTAGAGCGTCAAGACCGCCTTGGATTGAAGGCCATACAACACCCATAACTGCACCCATTACTAGAGCAAACAGACCAGCCATGATAGGAACTAGACGTTTACCAGCAAAGAATGCCAACCACTCAGGAAGACGAGTCATGTGGAAAGCGTTGTAAGAGTGACCAGCGATGATACCAGCAATGATACCACCAAAGAATGACATATTAACGCTTGCATCGATTGTTGCAGCTGTCGCTGTTAGTACGAAGTAAGCAACCGCACCAGCAAGACCTGCAGCACCGTTACCGTCTTTAGAAAGACCGATTGCGATACCTAGACCAAATAGTAGTGGTAGTTGGCTGAAGATCGCGTTACCAGCTGATGCCATAAACGCGATGTCTAGTAGGTCTGGTTGACCTAGTCGTAGTAGAAGCGCCGCAACAGGTAGTGTTGCGATAGGAAGCATAAGTGCTTTACCTAACTTCTGTGCATATCCAAGAATATTCACCTTTAGTTCCCCCTATAGGATTTGTATTTTGGTCGAGCGACTTTTTTTTGTTGCTCAATTTAGTCGAACTCAGTTTATGACATTAATTTTGCTCCGCAAATTAAAACCTTATCATTTGTGATCATAATCACCAGAAATAGGTATAGCGGAAGGTTTTTGCTAGCGAGATCATAAAACTTATTTTACAATTCAAAAAAATGCCATTTAGCAGATATTATTCGCCGCACTGAAATACGAAACATTCAAGTTTAATGTCTTATTGCATAAGGCCTTAGCTCTAATAACAATATTGCCATTACTAATGGATTGATTTCGCGATGAAGTGCACGTCAATCATGCTAAGAGAGGGAATATCCTTCATTTGCTAAAGATATTTTGCGACCTAATTGAAGCTCACAAATAAAGTAAACAAGTGAGGATTTTGTCTCCAGTTTTGGGTCGCGACAAAATTTCAAGAGTTCAACTTTATAAGGATTAGCTAATCATGTATGCGCTAACAAACTGTAAAATCTATACAGGCAACGATGTTCTGGTTGACCACGCTGTCATTATCAATAACAACGTCATCGAATCTGTGTGTCCTGTTTCTGAGTTACCAGCAGGTATCGAAACCCGTGACCTAGACGGTGCAAACCTAAGCCCTGGCTTTATTGACTTGCAGTTGAATGGTTGTGGCGGTGTGATGTTAAATGATGAAATCACCGCAGAAACAATGCAAACCATGCATGAAGCTAACCTAAAATCTGGCTGTACTAGCTTCCTCCCTACGCTTATCACCTCTTCAGATGAAGATATGCGTCAATCTGTTGCCGCTGCTCGTGAATACCAAGAGAAATACCAAAACCAATCGCTAGGTTTGCACCTTGAAGGTCCTTACCTTAACGTAGCGAAAAAAGGGATTCACAGCGTTGATTACATTCGTCCATCAGATGACAGCATGGTTGACTTCATGTGTGCTAACGCTGACGTTATCGCCAAAGTAACACTGGCGCCTGAGCATAACGATCCTGCGCACATCGCTCGCCTAAAAGAAGCGGGTATTGTGGTTTCTATCGGTCACACCAATGCAACTTACGCAGAAGCACGTGAAAGCTTTGAGCACGGTATCACTTTTGCCACTCACCTGTTTAATGCGATGACACCAATGGTCGGCCGTGAGCCGGGTGTGGTTGGTGCTATTTACGATACGCCTGATGTTTATGCCGGTATCATTGCTGATGGTTTCCATGTGGACTACGCAAACATCCGTATCGCTCACAAAATTAAAGGTGAAAAATTAGTATTAGTGACCGATGCCACAGCTCCTGCAGGTGCCAACATGGATTACTTTATTTTTGTTGGTAAGAAAGTATATTACCGAGAAGGTAAGTGTGTTGATGAAAACGGCACATTGGGCGGCTCAGCTCTCACTATGATTGAAGCAGTACAAAATACTGTTGAGCACGTCGGAATCGCTTTGGATGAAGCTATCCGCATGGCTACTTTGTACCCAGCAAAAGCAATTGGAGTTGATCACAAATTAGGCCGAGTTAAGAAAGGCATGATTGCTAACCTAACCGTGTTTAATCGCGACTTCCAAATCCAAGCGAATATTGTTAACGGACAATACGAGCAAGTGTAGACATGAATGGCGGACAAATAGGTAACGTAGATTTAGTTAAACAACTAAACAGTGCAGCAGTGTACAGACTGATCGATCAACAAGGTCCTATTTCGCGGATACAGGTTGCTGATGTCAGTCATCTAGCTCCTGCGAGCGTGACTAAGATTACCCGCCAACTTCTCGAACGCGGCCTCATTAAAGAGGTCGCTCAACAAGCCTCTACTGGCGGTCGTCGTGCAATATCGCTGACGACAGAAGAAGCGCCCTTTCACTCAGTGGCCGTTCGTTTAGGTCGAGATTACATTCAGTTCAGTCTGTTTGATCTTGGCGGTAAAGAACTGGCGTCTGACTATCAAGAGTTCTATTACACCACCCAGGGCGAGCTTGTCGATGGGTTGCTGTTATTCCTCAAGAACTTCATTCAATATAATCAATCGACCATTAACCAATTAATCGCTATTGGTGTTGCGCTACCTGGCTTGATCAACCCTGAAACGGGTGTGGTTGAGTATATGCCTAATATCAATGTGGATAACTTGGCGATTGGTGATCTCATTACTAATACCTTCCATGTTGAGTGCTTCGTCGGCAACGACGTGCGTGGCATGGCATTAGCCGAACATTACTTTGGTGCCAGTCAAGATTGCCAAGATTCTATTCTAGTGAGTGTTCATCGCGGTACTGGTGCGGGTATTATCGTTAATGGTCAAGTATTCTTAGGCTATAACCGCAACGTAGGCGAAATTGGTCACATCCAAATTGATCCACTTGGTGAGCAATGCCAATGTGGGAACTTCGGTTGTTTAGAAACCGTCGCCGCAAACCCTGCCATTATTGAACGTGTGAAAAAGCTTACCGCACAAGGCTACGAGTCAAGCCTAAGTGAACTGAGCAGCATTACCATTAAAGATGTTTGCGAGCACGCCAATCGAGGTGACGAACTGGCCACCCAAAGTCTGGTTCGTGTTGGTAACCAATTGGGTAAAGCCATCGCAATGACTATCAACTTGTTTAATCCACAAAAAGTGATCATTGCTGGCGACATTACCAGCTGTGAAGATATTCTCTTCCCTGCGATTCGTCGTAATGTTGAAAACCAATCGCTGCCAACTTTCCACGCAGAACTACCGATAGTCGCTTCACAGATCGACAAACAACCGACCATGAGTGCCTTTGCGATGATCAAACGCGCTATGTTAAACGGGGTTTTGTTACAAAAATTACTGGAAGACTGATCGCTTAAGCAACAAGTTGAGTTAGAATAACAGGCTATGTCAATGACATAGCCTTTTTCGTTTTAGGGACAGAGTAGTTTTATTGTATGGAAATCATCTTAATTTCAGCTGCATTTATCGCAGGCTTTGTAGCGTTGAAATGTAACCTGCCCCCACTGGTTGGCTTCTTACTGGCTGGTTTTGGTTTAAAAGCCGCAGGTTTTAGCTCCAACGACACCATCATTACCCTCGCCGATCTGGGTGTAACCTTGCTGCTGTTCACCATTGGTTTGAAGCTTGACCTCAAAACCTTGCTGTCTAAAGAGATCTGGGCCGGAGCAACCATTCACAATGTGTTGTCTACTGCACTCTTCTCAGCCGCTTTATTGTGCTTAAAAATTCTCGGTGTGGGTTCACTCAGCGCAATGAGCGTTGATCAAATCGTCTTGCTTGGCTTTGCCCTCTCCTTCTCTAGTACCGTTTTTGCGGTAAAATCTTTGCAAGAAAAAGGCGAGCTCAACGCAACCTACGGCACAATCGCGATTGGCATCTTGGTTATGCAAGACATCTTCGCGGTGATCTTCCTAACGGCATCGACTGGAAAATTGCCGGAATGGTATGCGATTGTCTTATTCGCGTTGCCATTAATGCGTCCCCTATTCTATAAACTGCTCGACTGGGTTGGTCACGGTGAGATGCTGGTACTCTTTGGCATCTTCTTCGCACTCGTTGTCGGGGCTGGACTATTCGAATTGGTAGGTATGAAAGCCGATCTTGGCGCTTTGATTTTGGGTATGTTGCTGGCTGGACACAAAAAAGCCTCAGAGTTATCCAAGTCACTGTTTAACCTCAAAGAGCTATTTTTAGTCTGCTTCTTCCTCAACATCGGTTTATCAGAACAACCAACGCTGGCTGGCTTTGCCTTGGCTTTGATCTTTATGCTGATGCTGCCACTAAAAGGCATTCTCTACTTCTTAGTACTGAACTCATTCAAATTCCGCGTGCGTACCTCACTACTCTCATCACTTAGTCTATTTAACTACAGTGAGTTTGGCCTGATTGTTGGCGGCTTGGCCTTTAAGATGGGTTGGATGAGCGGTGACATTTTGGTTGCACTGGCGATTGCGGTATCAATTTCTTTTGTCCTTGCCGCGCCAATCAACCGCCAAGGTCACGCACTTTATCAACGTTCAGGACGTTGGTTAAAAGAGCACGCTGCAGAAAAATTGAATGTGCGCGATCAATTAATCAATCCTGGCCACGCACAAATTCTTATCTTAGGTATGGGCCGTATTGGTACTGGTGCTTACGACGAACTACGCCAACGTTACGGCAAAATCAGCCTAGGGATTGAGGTACGTGAAGAAGCGGCGCATATCCATAAAGCGCATGGCCGAAACGTGATTTCCGGTGACGCGACCGACCCCGATTTTTGGGAGCGTATTTTGGATACTGGTAAAGTGAAACTTGTGCTGTTAGCAATGCCACACCATCAAGGTAACCAAATCGCACTCGAACAATTACACCTAAGAAACTATCAAGGCCAAATAGCGGCGATTGCCGAATACCCAGATCAACTGGATACACTGCTAGAGCATGGCGTTGACGCAGCCTTTAACATTTATAGTGAGGCAGGTAGCGGCTTTGCCCGTCACGTTTGCGAACAGTTGCGACCAAGTTTTGAAAAACCATAGTTTTTTTAATGCTTTAGTTAGTGCCCTTAGATAAACGGTCTAAAATCCACCAAATGGTGGATTTTTTTTAATCAAACGAAGTTAAATTAAATATTATTTAATGCAATGGCACTTTTGTGATTTTTTTTATCGCTATGGGTTGCATTTCTTAACCAGAATGGCAAGTTTATATACAAGAAATAAATACAGTTTAAATAAGGGATTAGTATGTGTTCAATTTTTGGCATTTTAGATATTAAAAGTGACGCTGCTCAACTGCGCCCTATCGCACTTGAGATGTCGAAAAAACTACGCCACCGCGGACCGGATTGGTCGGGTATCTATTCTTCAGATAAAGCGATTCTTGCTCACGAACGTTTAGCCATCGTCGGCCTCAACAGTGGTGCGCAACCAATCTATAGCCCAAATGGCAAACACATACTGGCGGTTAATGGCGAAATCTATAACCATAAAGAGATCCGTGCCCGCTACGAAGGCAAGTACGACTTCCAAACTGACTCTGACTGCGAAGTCATTCTGGCACTCTACCAAGATATGGGTGAAGCACTGTTAGAAGAACTTAACGGTATTTTCGCTTTTGTTCTCTATGACGAAGATAAAGATCAATATCTGGTTGGCCGCGACCACATTGGTATTATCCCTCTTTACCAAGGCTACGATGAGCACGGTAACTACTTTGTCGCCTCTGAGATGAAAGCCCTGGTTCCGGTGTGTAAAACCATTAGTGAATTCCCTCCGGGTTGCAGCTACAGCAGCCAAGATAGCGAGCCACAACGCTACTACCTGCGTGATTGGAACGACTACGCCGCAGTAAAAGATAACCACACCAGTAAAGAAGAGCTAACCGCAGCGCTTGAAGCAGCGATTAAACGCCAACTAATGACCGATGTGCCTTATGGTGTGCTTCTTTCTGGTGGTCTTGATTCATCAATTACTTCTGCTGTCGCAAAACGCTATGCAGCAATGCGTATCGAGGATGATGAGCAATCAGAAGCATGGTGGCCACAATTGCACTCATTCGCGATTGGTCTTGAAGGTGCGCCTGATTTGAAAGCCGCTCGTGAAGTCGCCGATCAAATTGGTACCGTTCACCATGAGATGACCTACACCATTCAAGAAGGTTTGGATGCGATTCGTGATGTTATCTATCATATCGAAACCTACGATGTCACGACGATTCGAGCTTCAACGCCGATGTTCCTGCTTGGTCGCAAGATCAAAGCCATGGGCATCAAGATGGTGTTGTCTGGTGAAGGTGCGGATGAAATCTTTGGCGGTTACCTCTACTTCCATAAAGCCCCTAATGCTCAAGAGTTCCATGAAGAGACCGTGCGTAAACTGCTAGCACTGAACATGTTCGATTGTGCTCGCGCCAACAAGTCACTCGCTGCATGGGGCGTAGAAGGCCGTGTACCTTTCCTTGATAAAGAGTTTATCGATGTTGCAATGCGCCTCAATCCTGCGGATAAGATGTGTGGCAACGGTAAGATGGAAAAACACATCTTACGTGAGTGTTTTGAACACTATCTGCCAGAGTCGATTGCATGGCGTCAAAAAGAGCAGTTCTCTGACGGCGTTGGTTATAGCTGGATTGATACATTAAAAGAAGTAGCAGAAGAAAAAGTAACGCAGCAGCAACTAGAAACAGCGGCGTTCCGCTTCCCATACAACACACCGACCACCAAAGAAGGCTACGTATACCGTGAAATCTTTGAAGAGTTGTTCCCGCTGCCTTCTGCGGCAGAGTGTGTTCCTGGTGGTCCATCTGTCGCCTGTTCATCAGCGAAAGCGATTGAGTGGGATGAGTCGTTCAAAAACTGTGCAGATCCTTCTGGGCGCGCGGTGAAAGCTGTTCACAACGACGCTTACTAAAAGTCAATCACATCAAAAGGGGGCGCTTTGGCGTCCCTTTTTTTATTTTGTAGAATAAAACCAATCATTTAATCACCTTTTTATCGCTATAAAACTGCCACTCAAATATGAAACCTTAGTTTTTAAACGAACAAAAATAGCGCAATTTCAACACTAAAAAGCCAAATTTCAGCCACTTATCACACTTTTCCTTATCACTCCTAATTATAGATAATTTGCATTACGTAATTTCATCATGTATAGGTATTACCGCTATAAAATTCTCTATTCATAACTATTAGTAAAACTTATGCAAACACAACATCGACAATTTTTGGGCCATCCTCGTGGTCTATTTCTGCTTTTCGGCACTGAGCTTTGGGAACGCTTCTCTTACTATGCGATGCGCGCTATTTTGGTTTTGTATTTAACAGATACAACTATAAATGGTGGCTTAGGCTGGTCGACTAAAGATGCTCTAGATCTCTACGGCATTTATACTGGACTCGTCTACATCACACCGCTTATCGGCGGCTGGTTAGCCGATAACTACCTTGGTCAACGTCGCTCAATTTTAATTGGTGGCGCACTAATGGCGATCGGTCAATTTACCTTGGCACTGCCATCTGACATGCTTGGCATGACGATGATGCACAGCTTCTACCTCGGTTTGGCGCTATTGATCACCGGTAATGGTCTGTTTAAACCAAATATCTCAACCATGGTGGGTGACCTTTACCAAGAAGGCGACAACCGTCGTGATGGCGCATTCACTATCTTCTACATGGGCATCAACATTGGTGCACTACTGGCCGGTGTCGTTTCGGGTTCAGTAACTAATGAATTTGGTTGGAAAGCGGGCTTTGTTGCTGCTGGCATTGGTATGCTGATGAGCCTAGTAATGCAACTTTCATTCGCACAATCATGCCTTGGCGATATCGGTCGTGAGCCTGCAGCTAAGCGCGATCTAGAGCTTAAAAACTCAAATAAAAAAGAACCTCTGACTAAAGAAGAGTTCGATCGAATTAAAGTTATCTTAGTGATGAGTGTCTTTACTATCGTATTCTGGGCTGGCTTTGAACAAGCTGGCGGTCTGATGAACATCTACACTCAACAATATACCGACCGTATGATCGGTGGCTTTGAAGTGCCCGCGGCTTGGTTCCAGTCACTTAACCCATTCTTTATCATTACACTTGCGCCGTTGCTTGCTGTTCTTTGGGTAAAACTGGGCAAACGTGAACCAAACTCGCCAGTGAAGTTTGCTATGGCAATGTTCTTCCTCGCACTTGGCTTCCTATGTATGGTAGGTGCTGTCATGGAACAAGGCGGTGATACAACCGTAAAAACCTCTATGCTTTGGTTAGTCGGCGCATTCTTCTTCCATACCCTGGGTGAGCTATGCCTATCACCGATTGGTCTATCACTGGTCACTAAACTAGCGCCACTGCGTCTAGCATCACTGATGATGGGAGCATGGTTTGGTTGTAATGCTATCGCAAACTATGTTGCAGGTTACGTTGGCTCGCACGTGGGTGAGCTAGGTGCACTGTCTATCTTTAGTGGCATCGCGGTAACCGCAACAATTAGCGGTGTGGTACTCCTGTTTTTCTCAAACACTCTGGTACGCTGGATGCACGGTGCAGAAGCACCGATCAGCATCGAGCAACAGCTCGAAGAGCAGCAGTCACAAATCGCTTAATTCGTTCTTTTGCGATTGATAGAGCCCAGTCATTTTAGACTGGGCTTTTTTATCTCTACCCAGTGAGACACGATTCATTTTTTGCGAGTTATTTCACATCAAAAAATTAGTTCACTTTGACGAGGGCTTAATTATTACTGCAAACTAATCCCTTTGTTCAACCGATCAGAGATAACCAGCAGAAAGGCCTGACGATGAGTGTTGCATAGCAACGCAATTAGACTCATGCTTACAATCAATCTGATTAATGCGCCTTTTGTGACTCTCTATGATTCGACTGATTTGCTTACTCACAACCTTCTTCTTTAGCCAATTATCCACTGCAGAGCCTCTCTACTGGCAAGCAAGCAAGGGTAAGCTCAACTTATTGCTCGTCGGCTCAGTCCACGTCGGTGATGCTGACATGTACCCATTGCCCGCGGCTATCACCACCTTTTTAACCCATTCTGATGGCATCATCCTTGAGGCTGACATCCGCAACCAGAACAAGGTGCAATACCCTCACTCTCAAGTTCTCAGTCAAGATGTTCTCTCACAACATCAGCAAAAGGAGTTGCTTGGAATTGCCAACCTGCTCAATCTAAATGGAGAACAGCTGCTACAAACCCCACCTTGGGCATCTGCATTGGCAATACAAATGAAGCAAATCGAATACTTAGGCTACAAACCTCAAGATGGGGTGGATCTTTGGCTACTGTCGCAAGCGATTAACCAAGGTAAGCCCGTGCTGGGTTTAGAGTCGCTGCAATTTCAAATTGATCTTCTCACCCAGCAAGCCAATGGTGGGCAAGAGCTACTCACGAATGCGATCGAACAGTTTGATCATTCAGAAAATGCAATGCACTGCTTAATTAAGAGCTGGAAGAGTGGTGATATCGCGAAACTCAATGAATTTTCGTACTTAACAGAAATGTCGCCTGAATTTGAGCAAGCATTCATCTATCAGCGCAATCAAGATTGGGCGAATAAGCTCGCGAGCAGAGAAATTTTACCAAAGAAACAAGGCAACTATTTAGTGGTTGTGGGGACATTACACCTGATAGGCCGAGATAGCCTAGTGTCACTACTGCGTAATAAAGGCTTTACCGTCACTCAGCGCTCAACCAGCAGCAATGCGAACTGCGAATTTAAGTACTAAATTCATAGGTTTATAGGTTCATCATGCACGTTAGGGTCACCGAGAGATCGGAGATCTTTTTCCAAGTGCTGATTCTTTTCCTGCGCTTTGAGCATGGGGGATATATAAAACGTACAGATACGAAAAAGGCTCTACATTTCTGTAGAGCCTTTTTCTTAAAAGTGGTCGGTGAAGAGGGATTCGAACCCCCGACCCTCTGGTCCCAAACCAGATGCGCTACCAAGCTGCGCTATTCACCGAGATGTCTTACAAGTCGTATTGCCTGTCGACGAGGCGTATATTACGGATTCCTGAACTTAACGCAAGTGATTTCATTAAGCTTTTTTGCTTTTATTGTTCGTTTGCCTAAAACATCAGCAACGGGCCACAAAGTGTGATTGGAAGCGCACAAAAAAGAACACAATAACAACCAAAAGGATACAATTGATCCAGATCATTATCATTTTAAACCCCATCCGTTAACGTAAACCTGTCTTCAAAAACTTTGGGGGAAACATGGACTTTTGGCTTGAACTTCTTTTTGGTAATGCGGTAGGGCTGTCATCAATGTTAGTCATCTTCAGCGCTTTAGGTCTTATGTTCTTCTACGGTGGCTTCATCGTTTACAAAGTAATGACTGACAAATCTCCTCACTAGATCGCTTAGCATCGCGGTAGGCAACTGTAGCGCCTTGCACCGAAGTAGATAATCTATCTACTTCGGGTTTTTCGCGTTACTGCGTAAGCCACTCTACAACCATTTTAACTCTCCACTCTCGTCTAATCACACTCCGTTCACTAACTGCTCTGTATCCCTTAAAAATTTGCCCTTTTACCATTAAGCTTTCGTATAATTATCCCATTAGATTCTTACCCTGAGATGCCTCTATGTCTCAAGACGACGATTTCACCCTTTTTCAGCAAATGATGGGTGACGTAAAACCAATTAATAACGACACTGCCGAGCTAAAAAAGATTCATCACACCAGTGATGCGCAGCTCGCTAAGCAAGCGGCGGCTATTTGGCTAACTGAAGAAGATCCTGATTATCTCTCGATTGATTACGCCCCTTCGCTAAAACCAGAAGCGATCATCGAGTTCAAACGCGATGGTGTGCAAGAAGGCGTCTACCGTAAGCTCAGATTAGGCAAGTACCCCATTCAAGCGAAATTGGACCTACACCGTCGCACGCTAAAGCAAGCCCGCGACGAAGTAGTGATCTTCTTAAAGCAATGTATCCGCATGGATATTCGTACTGTGCTCATTGTGCACGGTCGTGGTGAGCGTTCTAATCCACCCGCACAGATGAAAAGCTATCTTGCCCAATGGTTAGTGCAGATTAAAGAAGTGCAATCGGTGCACAGCGCTCAACAATTCCATGGTGGTACTGGCGCGGTTTATGTCTTGTTGCGAAAAAGCCAAGAAAAGAAGCTAGAAAACCGTGAGCGCCATCAAAAACGGTTAGGTTAAGGCTTTCTCTTAGTGTTAAAATGTGAAATGCAGCCATAGGGCTGCATTTTTTTCTAATTAACTGCCGTTGGGAAACGTTGAGGAAGACCTAAATGTCACAAGATAACGCTAAACGTCTAAATAAATACATCAGTGAAACTGGCTACTGCTCTCGTCGTGAAGCAGATAAGCTGATTGACCAAGGTCGTGTCACCATTAATGGTCAGATCCCTGAAATGGGTACCAAAGTTATGTCTGGTGATGATGTTTGCATTGACGGTCAACCGCTCAAAGCCAAAGAAAAACCTGTCTATATTGCTCTAAATAAGCCAACCGGTATTACCTGTACTACCGAACGCGACATTCCGGGCAACATTGTTGATTTTATTGGCCACCGCTCACGTATCTTCCCGATTGGTCGTCTTGATAAACCTTCTGATGGTCTGATCTTTCTAACCAATGATGGCGACATCGTTAACAAGATCTTGCGTGCTGGCAACAACCACGAAAAAGAGTATGTGGTGCGTGTTGATAAGCCAATCACAGACGATTTTATCCGTCGTATGGGCGCAGGCGTTAACATCCTTGATACCGTTACTCTGCCATGTAAAGTCACCAAAGAAACCAAATTTTCATTCCGCATCGTATTGACGCAAGGCTTAAACCGTCAAATTCGTCGCATGTGTGAAGCTCTGGGTTATGAAGTATTTAAACTGCGTCGTGTTCGTATCATGAACATCACGCTGGATGATATTCCAAATGGCCGCTGGCGCTATTTAAGCGATGACGAAATCAACGAAATTCATGCCATGTGTGAAGGTTCTGTCAGTACCGAAGAAGCGTCAAAGACCGATGCTAAAGGCAAACACATTCGCAAAGCAACTGACGCTAAATTGTTTGATAGCCGCGAAGAGAACCAAGAGTCAACCGCGCGCCGTAATCAAAACACACGTACTTTTAAAGGCCGTAATGCTGACGAGTTCCGCCATGCACCTAACTCAAAGAAAGGTCGTCATGGTGAGCAAAATCGTGAGCGTAGTAACGAACGTGGTCAAAGTCGTAGCAATGATCGCTCAGGTAATCGTAACAACAACGACGACCGTAGCAACGATAAGCGCAATAACGACCGGTACAATGACAAGCCGAGCTATAAAGGCCGTTCGAACGACAATAACTCTCGTCCGAGTTCATCGCGTCCAAACTCATCACGCCCAAGCAATAAACCACGCGTTGGTGGTACATTGGGTTTGAAGAAGTAAACAGAGCTGAGAGCAGAAACAAGATTCGAGATTCGAGATTCGAGATTCGAGATTCGAGAGTTTAGAATCGAGAAGCTAAGAGCAGAATCGAGAAAAAGGGCGAGATCCCCTACTCGGGCTAACGTGCTCTGTGAGAAGATATTCTAAACACAAAAAAAGAGGAGCATCAGCTCCTCTTTTTTATTGGATTCGGTTTACTTAGTACCGAAGATCTTATCGCCTGCGTCACCAAGACCAGGAACGATGTAACCTTTGTCATTCAGTTTTTCATCGATCGCAGCCGTGTATAGTTCTACATCTGGGTGCGCTTTTTCTAGAGCTTCAATACCTTCTGGAGCCGCAACAAGTACAAGTACTTTGATTGCCTGACAACCTTTCTCTTTTAGTAGATCGATCGTTGCGATCATAGAGCCGCCCGTTGCAAGCATTGGGTCAACCACAAGTGCGATACGCTCATCGATGTTTGAAGCAAGCTTGTTAAAGTATGGTACTGGCTCAAGTGTTTCTTCATCACGGTAAATACCAACAACACTGATACGTGCGCTTGGCATATGCTCAAGTACACCATCCATCATGCCAAGACCAGCACGTAGGATTGGCACTACCGTTACTTTTTTACCTTTGATTTGATCTACTTCAACAGGGCCATTCCAACCATCAATGGTCACTTTCTCTGTTTCAAAGTCTGCGGTTGCTTCATAAGTTAGTAGGCTACCAACTTCAGTCGCTAACTCGCGGAAGCGCTTAGTGCTGATGTCACCTTCTCTCATTAGACCAATTTTGTGTTTAACAAGCGGGTGTTTTACTTCAACAACTTTCATGTCCATCTCCGGCAAATAGGGTATTTTTCAAATAAACCTTCAGATTATAAACGATTTCGTTCTCAATTTCTTGATCTTGTATAAGATAAAAAACTCACGCAAACGTTTGCTATTGGTATTTATCAACTGGTAGAATAACGCCGTTTTCTCATATCCAACTTACTTAACCGAGGACTTCCTGTGAGTGGCAATAATACTTCTCTAAGTTATAAAGATGCTGGCGTTGATATCGATGCAGGTAATGCACTTGTTGATCGCATTAAAGGTGCGGTGAAACGTACTCGTCGCCCAGAGGTTATGGGTGGAATTGGTGGCTTTGGTGCACTTTGTGAATTGCCAACCAAATATAAGCAGCCAGTCTTGGTATCGGGTACTGATGGCGTGGGTACAAAACTTCGCCTTGCATTGGATATGAACAAACATGACACCATCGGCATCGACCTTGTGGCGATGTGTGTTAACGATCTTATCGTTCAAGGCGGCGAGCCACTATTCTTCCTTGATTACTACGCAACAGGCAAACTCGATGTTGATACCGCAGCAGACGTTGTTACTGGTATTGCTGAGGGTTGTATTCAAGCGGGTTGTTCACTCATTGGTGGTGAAACAGCAGAAATGCCAGGCATGTACGAAGGTGAAGACTATGACGTTGCTGGCTTCTGTGTTGGCGTTGTCGAGAAAGAAGACATCATCGACGGTAGCAAAGTGGCCGCTGGTGACGCACTGATTGCTGTCGGTTCTAGCGGCCCTCACTCAAATGGCTACTCTTTGGTGCGTAAGATCCTTGAAGTATCTGGCGCAGACAAGAACGAAGAGCTTGCAGGTCGTACTATCGGTGAGCACCTACTTGAACCCACTCGTATTTACATTAAATCGGCACTAAAAATGATCGAGCAGCATGACATTCATGCTATCTCGCACATTACTGGTGGCGGTTTCTGGGAAAACATCCCACGCGTTCTACCACAAGGCACTAAAGCCGTGGTTGATGGTAACAGCTGGGAGTGGCCAATTATCTTTAAATGGCTACAAGAGAAAGGTAACGTCACGACACACGAGATGTACCGTACCTTCAACTGTGGTGTAGGCTTAGTTGTTGCACTACCTGCTGACCAAGCAGACGCAGCCGTCAAGTTGCTGCAACAAGAAGGCGAAAATGCATGGGTAATTGGTAAAATTGCTCCAGCACAAGCAGGCGAAGAGCAAGTAGAGATCAATTAAGTATGAAGAGTATCGTTGTTTTAGTTTCTGGAAATGGCTCCAACCTACAGGCCATCATTGATGCGTGTGATTCTTCAATCACCGATGGCAAAGTGACCGCCGTATTCTCAAATAAAGCGGAAGCCTATGCGCTTGAGCGTGCAAAAAACGCCGGAGCTGCTGGAGTATTTCTTGATCCTAAAGCGTTCGATACTCGCGACGCTTTCGATCATGAGTTGATGCGCCAAATGGATGAGTTTAAACCTGATTTAGTCATCCTTGCTGGTTATATGCGTATTCTAAGTGGCGAATTCGTTCGCCACTACATGGGCCGCATGATTAACATCCACCCTTCTCTATTGCCGAAATATCCAGGCCTTAACACCTACCAGCGTGCCATTCATGCCGGTGATGAAGAACACGGCACCAGTGTGCACTTTGTTACCGAGCAACTTGATGGTGGTCCGGTGATCTTGCAAGCTAAAGTGCCTATCTTTGATGAAGACACGGTAGAAACTCTCACCGAACGCGTGCAAAACCAAGAGCACCGCATCTATCCAATGGTCGCAAAATGGTTTGTTGAAGGCCGTTTAGAAATGGTCGATGGCAAAGCCGCTTACCTTGATGGCGATCTGCTCAGCATGCACGGTTACGCACCGGAGTAGCGCTTCGAGATTCGAGAAAAGCAGAACGCTTCGCTCGAGAGACGAGAAAAAGCTAACAGCAGAACGCTTCGCTCGAGAGGCGAGAAAAGCGAGAGGCGAGAAGTTACCCACCTCTCGTTTCTCGATTCTTTTATCTCGCTTCTAAACTCTCGATTCTCACCTCTTTAATCTCGCTTCTCGTCTCTTCAATCTCGCCTCTCAATCTCGCTTCCCGATTCTATTCTCGCTTCAATCTCGACTCTCAAAACCCTATCCCATTAATCTTACGTTCATTTTTGCTCTGCTAATGTTCTTACACTCACTCTAAGAGTTAATTACGCCACTACTGGAGCTTCTTATGGATCTAAAATCTCTACTGAACCAAGCACTGAATTCAGATATCGTGCGCCAAGGTCAACAGCAACTCAAAAAACAATCCAGCTCAGGATCATTGAAGACTCTTGGCGCGGGTGCAGTCGGCGGCGGCTTAGTCGGGCTACTCATGGGGTCGAAAAAGAGTAAAAAAATGGGCGCTAAAATTGGTAAAAACGCCCTCAAGGTTGGTGGCGCAGCCGCGCTTGGGGCGCTTGCCTATAAGGTCTATAACGATTGGCAAGGCAAACAATCTAGCTCAGCCACCAGCAACGAACCATTTGATCAAAACCAACCCATACACAGTCAGCTAATCATTAAAGCCATGATTGCTGCGGCAAAAGCCGATGGTCACGTGGACAATGACGAGATGGCGCAAATCGATGCCGCTATTGAACAATCCGGTGGCGATCAACACCTGCGTGAGCTAGTACAGCAAGAGCTCAATAAACCACTCGATCCAATTCAAATCGCTCGTTTAGCTTCAACACCGCAACAAGCGGCTGAAATTTATCTTGCATCTCTACTGGTGGTTGATGAACAAAACTTTATGGAAAAGGCTTATCTGCAAGAATTAGCGAAGCAACTAAAACTGGATCCAGAGGTCACGCAACAGCTTGAAATGCAAGTAAACAGCCCAAGCTAATCCGCATTGGCTAATCGGATTGCATAAATTAACCGCATTTCCACACAAGCCTTGAGATAGCGCAAGCTCTCACTTTGAGTTTGCTCGTGACTCTGTGTATATTGAGACCAGTTCTCATTTTGATTGGAAGTAAATGACGATGAAAGTTTATGATTGTTGTGACTTAATACGCGAGCTTTATGCACAGATTGGCAGTGGCGATCAAGGCTATATCCCTCAAGCCATTACCTGCGCGGTTCGTACGTTAAATGAAATTGCTGCGGATACAACGCTTGAGCTTGCTATTCGTGAAAAAGCGGCCTTTGCGGCAGCTAACCTGCTTATCTCTGACTTCGAGGATTAGACATGGATTTAGCCAATTTTAAAAGCATGGATACCATCATGCTGATGAGTATCGTCAACTTGAAACTGCGCGACGATTTCAATGGCGATCTGGATGAGTTGGTTGCATTTTTTGATATCGATAAAACTGATTTAGAAACCAAACTGGCCAGTGCTGGATTTGAGTTTTTACCTGAGGTTGGTCAGTTTCGCTAAACGCGAAACTGCGATTTTAGAGACAAAAAAACCGCCTGAGGGCGGTTTTTTTACAACGAGATAAGACTAAATATTAGTCTTCGTAGTCGTCGAAATCTTCGTCTGCCGCATCGTTAGCTTCGCTACGAGCTTGAAGGAACGCTGCTTTACGTTCTGCTGCTTCACGTTCTAGACGCTCTTGACGTTCGTTACGCTCAACACGTTGTTGGCCTTTACGCTCGTTACGCTCTGCTTGGTTTTTCACAAAACCCAATAGCTCTTTTTCAGCCCAAGCTTGTGCAAGCTCTTCACTTTCAAAACCAGCTTCACGCTTAGAAACAACCGTTTTACGAGAGGTCACTTGACGAGTGATTTCAGCAGTCCAACCAGTGCGCTTTTCAGACACACGAATTGCAAATTTTTTGTTCTTAGACATTTCTATTTCCTAGGGATTATTCAGGGATCGGTCAACTTGATAACTCCATCGAAGCTGAGCTGTTTAACACCATCCCTTGGTAAGCGCGGTATTAGAGCATAAAAGTTATCGAAACGCTGCAAGTTTTTTACCGCAGACGAGAGACGAGAGACGAGAGACGAGAGACGAGAGACGAGAGACGAGAGACGAGAGACGAGAGACGAGAGACGAGAGACGAGAGACGAGAGACGAGAGACGAGAGACGAGAGACGATTTCATTTTGCCTATTTAGGGACAAGTACTGTCAACCACTTTTGAATCCATGTATCTCTCTTTAATATTCCAGCGCATACCTCTCGATTTCTAGAGCGAAGCGTTCCCGCCTCTCGAAGCGTAGCGTCCTATCAGGCTAAGCCCTAAAAGAAAGCGCCAGTCTCTCAACCAGCGCTTTTCTATTTTTGTTAACGTTGACGAACTTTATCGCGATTAACCCACATTCTTACGTGCGTTTTGGAACATACGCATCCACGCGCCATTCTCGCCCCAACCTTCTGGAGACCAAGAGTTGGCAACGGTACGGAATACACGCTCAGGGTGCGGCATCATGATAGTCACGCGACCATCCGTCGTTGTTAGGCCGGTGATCGCGTTTGGTGAACCGTTCGGGTTGTTCGGGTATTGCTGCGTTGGGTTACCGTGGTTATCAACGTAACGCAGTGCAACCGTACCTGAGTTTTCAATCGCATTTAGGTGGTCGTTGTCACGCACTTCTACGCGGCCTTCACCGTGAGAAACCGCGATTGGCATACGAGAACCTTCCATACCGTTAAAGAAGACAGAATCCGATTTCTGAACTTCAACTAGGCTGAAGCGAGCTTCGAAACGCTCTGATTCGTTGCGAACGAAACGTGGCCAGTACTCAGCACCTGGGATAAGTTCACGTAGGTTAGACAGCATCTGACAACCGTTACACACACCGAGAGAGAAAGTATCTTCACGCTTGAAGAAGTTGGCAAATTGCTCACGAGTCGAGTCGTTAAACAGAACCGACTTAGCCCAGCCTTCGCCCGCGCCGAGTACATCACCGTAAGAGAAACCGCCACAAGCCACAAGACCTTGGTACTCATCAAGTACCGCTTGACCGGTTAGGATATCGCTCATGTGAATATCCGTTGCTTCAAAACCTGCACGGTCGAATGCTGCGGCCATTTCAACGTGTGAGTTAACACCCTGCTCACGTAGAATCGCCATCTTCGGCTTCAAGCCTTTGGCAATATATGGCGCTGCAATGTCTTGGTTCACATCAAAGCTCAGTTTCACGTTCAGACCAGGATCTGAGTTATCTTTCTTCGCTTCATGTTCTTGGTCAGCACATGCTGGGTTGTCACGTAGACCTTGCATCTTATGCGTCGTCTCAGCCCAGATAGTACGTAGTTCCGTACGGTTACGTTCAATCACGATAGACTCGCCAGACTTAATCACGAGCTGATCAGAATCTTCAACAGAACCGATAATGTGTGAACACGCTTCTAGACCGTTTGCAGCAAGCGTAGAAAGAACAGCATCTAAATCATCGTTGCGAACTTGGATGACCGCACCTAGCTCTTCGTTGAATAGTGCAGCCAGAGTGTCTTCACCTAGCGCTTCAATATTTGCATTAACACCACAGTGACCTGCGAATGCCATTTCAGCTAGAGTAACGAATAGACCGCCGTCGCCTTTATCGTGGTAAGCCACAACTTGGTCGTTAGCAACCAGCGTTTGAACACCTTCGTAGAAACCTTTTAGTTGCGCCGCGTTGTCTACGTCAGCGGGCTTATCACCAAGCTGCTTGTAAACTTGCGCTAGTGCCGTGGCACCTAAACGGTTTTTGCCGTTACCTAGGTCGATAAGAACTAAGCTTGTAGCGCCTAAGCCTTCAAGGTTACTCGGGGTGCGCAGCTGAGGCGTAATCGTTTTACGAACATCTTCAACACGAGCAAATGCAGTGATAACAAGAGATAGCGGAGACGTCACTTCTTTCTGCTCGCCATTCTCTTCCCACTTAGTCTTCATCGACATAGAGTCTTTACCCACCGGGATAGTAAGACCCAACGCTGGACATAGCTCTTCACCAACCGCTTTAACCGCTTCGTAAAGACCGGCATCTTCACCAGGGTGGCCCGCTGGAGACATCCAGTTCGCCGACAGTTTAATGTGTTTGATATCGCCGATATTGGTCGCTGCGATGTTAGTGATTGCTTCACCAACGGCTAGACGAGCCGATGCACCGAAGTCTAGCAATGCCACTGGCGTACGCTCACCAAGAGACATCGCCTCACCGTGGTAAGAATCGTAGCTTGCCGCCGTTACCGCACAGTTAGCAACAGGTACCTGCCATGGACCCACCATTTGGTCACGAGCCACAAGGCCAGTTACTGAACGGTCGCCAATTGTAATAAGGAAGGTTTTCTCTGCCACAGTTGGTAGGCGAAGAACACGGTCAACCGCTTCGTTGATTTCGATACCAGAACGGTCAATCGCAGGATTGTTCACTTTTAGCGTTTGCGCGTCACGGTGCATCTTAGGTGTTTTACCTAATAAGATGTCCATTGGCATATCGATTGGCGTGTTGTCGAAGTGTGAATCTTGCAGTTTAAGTTCACGCTCTTCCGTTGCCTTACCCACCACTGCGTATGGTGCACGCTCACGCTTACAAATCGCATCGAACGTTGGCATGTCTTTATCCGCTACCGCCATTACATAGCGCTCTTGAGATTCGTTACACCAGATCTCAAGTGGGCTCATACCCGGCTCATCGTTTGGTACGTCACGTAGGTTAAAGATACCGCCACGCTCACCATCGTCTACTAACTCAGGAAGAGCATTCGAGATACCGCCCGCGCCCACATCATGGATAAACGCGATTGGGTTCGCATCACCTAGCTGCCAACAACGGTCAATCACTTCCTGACAACGACGCTCCATCTCTGGGTTTTCACGTTGTACCGAAGCGAAATCTAAATCTTCAGAAGAAGAACCAGAATCCATAGAAGATGCCGCTCCGCCACCAAGGCCGATGTTCATCGCAGGACCACCAAGAACGATTAGGCTTGCACCGACTGGGATCTCTTTCTTCTGCACATGCTCATCACGGATATTACCAAGACCACCAGCTAGCATGATTGGCTTGTGGTAACCACGTACTTCTTCACCTGCGTGAGAATTTACCTTCTCTTCGTAAGTACGGAAGTAACCTAGTAGGTTTGGACGACCAAATTCGTTGTTGAATGCAGCGCCACCAAGTGGGCCTTCAAGCATGATATCTAACGCAGTAACGATACGGCTTGGCTTACCAAAATCGGTTTCCCAAGGTTGAACAAAGTTCGGGATTTTAAGGTTCGAGACAGAGAATGCCACAAGACCTGCTTTTGGCTTACCACCAATACCCGTTGCGCCTTCATCGCGGATCTCGCCACCAGAACCCGTTGATGCACCCGGCCATGGGGAAATAGCCGTTGGGTGGTTATGGGTTTCAACTTTCATCAAGATGTGAGTCTTCTCTTGATGGTAGTTGTACTGGCGAGTTTCTGGATCTGGGAAGAAACGACCCACTTCTGAGCCCGTCATGACTGCCGCGTTATCTTTATAAGCAGAAAGAACGTGATCAGGGGTGACTTCAAAGGTGTTCTTAATCATTTTGAACAATGATTTATCTTGTTTAACACCGTCGATAGTCCAATCTGCGTTGAAGATCTTATGACGACAGTGCTCAGAGTTCGCTTGAGCAAACATCATCAATTCGATATCAGTAGGGTTACGGCCAAGCTTTTCGGTAAAGCTTTCTAGCAAGTAATCAATCTCATCTTCAGCTAAAGCAAGACCTAGGGTAACGTTTGCTTTTTCAAGCGCAGCGCGACCACCGGCCAGTAGATCCACTTCAGCGTATGGTGCAGGTTGTGACACTTTAAACAGTGCCTCTGCAGATTCAACATCGGTGAAAACCACTTCCATCATACGATCGTGCAAGATGGCTTTAAGCTCAAGCTTTTGCAGTTCGTTCAGCTCTGTAGAGGTTTCAACATAATACGCTGTACCGCGCTCAAGACGTTGAACTTGGTCCAAACCGCAGTTACGAGCAATATCTGTTGCTTTTGAAGACCATGGCGAGATAGTGCCTGGGCGTGGCGTCACAAGAAGTAGCAATCCTGCTGGATCGTGCTCTTCAATAGTTGGGCCATAAGTGAGGAGTTTTTCTAACTTCTCAAGCTCAGGCTGAGCAAGCTCGGCCGTCAAGTTAGCAAAATGCATAAACTCAGCGTAAATAGCGGTCACAGGTAATTGCTGTTCACGGCAAAGTTCAAGAAGCTTGTTAACACGAAACTCTGAAAGAGCTGGGGAGCCACGCAAAATTCTCATGTGCTTAGGTCTCTCTACGATTAATGAAAGTAATATTGGAATAAATTCAAATGGTTAAACAACATCCATTACAAACTCATGCCAATCCTACCTAGCCGTTGCGCAGGCATTATAAAGCAATTGTTTTTGTGATGTAACATCAAAAGCAAACGTTTGCGCACTTTTTTTTGTCAAATTTGAATTACAGCTAAATTGTGCAAAAACAAAGCGGTGGTCGCGAACGCTTTCGCTGCACTTTGCCTTATCTCGCCACTCTGATATAAAGGCCGTACATGAAGTATGAGAATCACTAAATGAGTAGCCAATTTTTAACCAAAGCACGGACCTATTTTGTGCTTGTTTTCAGCGCGGTTTTACTCGCTGGCTGTCAGATCGAATCTGAACCAAAAAGCGACCTAGACCAAATCCGCGAACGCGGTGTATTGCGTGTGGGTACCCTAAATAATCAGCTTTCTTACTACATCGGTCCCGATGGCCCTGCTGGTTTGGATTATGAAATTGCGCGTCAGTTCGCTAAAGAGCTTGGCGTACGTTTGGAAATGAAACCCGCTTATCGCATTTCAAACCTTTATCCTGCATTGGAAAATGGCGAAATAGATATTATTGCCGCAGGCCTTACCCAATCTCCTGAACGTATGCAGCGCTTTCGCCCTGGCCCTGCGTATTACTACGTCAGCCAGCAGTTGATCTATGAGAAAGGCAAATGGCGCCCACGTAATCTTGAGCAATTGTTAGCCAAGCAAAACGAATTAATTGAAGAAAATGAAGGACAGCCGATTGTCACTATCGTTGGCGATTCTCATTTCAACCAGACACTCAGCAAAATTCAGCAAGAACACCCTGAGTTTAAGTTTACGATTGATCCCAATGCCGATGTCAATGACCTACTAAAAGAAGTCTCTGAAAGTGATATTCGCTTTACTGTGGCAGATTCAGTGGAAGTTTCCTTATCACAGCGCATCTATCCTGATGTGGCGACCGCATTTGAATTAACAGAAGATCAACCTACTTCTTGGTTCTTACGCCGCTCTGAAGATGAAAGCCTTTATGCGATGGTGATTGAATTTTTCGGTCATTTAAAACAATCGGGTGAACTAGCTCAATTAGAAGAGAAATACATCGGTCATGTAGGCTCATTTGATTACGTTGATACCCGTGCGTTTATCCGTGCACTGGATAACAAGCTGCCAAAATGGTCACCGTTATTTAAACAATATTCCGAAGAGTTCGATTGGCGCTTAATCGCAGCATTGGCTTACCAAGAATCACATTGGAACCCAATGGCAAAATCACCAACAGGCGTACGCGGAATGATGATGCTGACGCTGCCAACGGCGAAAAGTGTGGGAGTAACCAACCGCCTTGATCCCGAACAATCAGTAAAAGGCGGGGTTGAGTACCTACGTAGAATGGTGGCACGCATTCCTGACTCGATTGAGCAACATGAGAAGATTTGGTTTGCGTTAGCTTCTTACAACGTCGGCTACGGTCATGTGATGGATGCTCGTCGCCTCACTAAGAAGCAAGGCGGTAATCCTGACCAATGGTCTGATGTAAAAGAGCGTTTACCTCTTTTACGCCAAGCGAAGTACCATCGCCAAACCCGTTACGGCTATGCGCGTGGTGATGAAGCGAAAAACTACGTCGAGAATATTCGTCGTTACTACCAGAGCATTATTGGCCACATTGAGCAGCAAACGCCGGATGAAGGAGAAGTTGATATCAACGATTTAACAGTGATTCAACTCGACCCGAGCGTCTTGTCAGCGGCAAGCAGTTCAATAAGCCCTGCTTCTACCGCAATACCTGCCGTTTCAGGCAGTGTATCCGCCGCTAGCGTAGCCAAAAGCGAAGAATAACGGCGAGATAAGCGAATCCAAATCAAAAGAGCCTCACTTAGTTGAGGCTCTTGCTTGATATTTACCCTACAAACCAGAGATACTCACTGCCCTTCGCGCAAGCAGAGCAACTGACTCACTCATAGGCCTCTGCTGACTATCATCCGCGAAGCTGCTTTCGGACTCCTAATACCACACAACACTGCACTCACTCTTCACTCCGTTTTACGAGCAAGAGAGGGGACGTTTGTGTTGAATTTTAGGAATATTTGATTTTACAGATATCTGTAGGAGATTGTGATTATGCGTAAACGTCGCATGCAATCAAAACGCCTTACAAAGACTGTTGCTGCTAACCGCCGTAAACGCAAGCTAGTCAACAACAAGAAAAAGGTGATTGCCCGCCATCGAGCGTTCATGCAGCTATCAAGTTACTGAGCCTTCAGCTGACTTTAGCTCAACTTGAGTGTTAGATGAGACGAGAAGGTTAGTAAATAGCGGTTGATATTTACTAACCTCACTTCCAAAGGGTTACTCACCCTGATCGGCTTCTTTCTTTTCTGCTTGCTTACGCGCTTTAATCTCTTTACGGCGACGCTTAAAAAAAGCCTGCAATTGACTGCGACAATCCTCTTCAAGTAACCCATGTTCAACCTGTGCGTAATGATACGCCGCTTGATGTTCAAAGAGATTGAGAACCGTTCCCGCCGCGCCCGCTTTAAGGTCAGGGGCACCAAAGACAACACGCTTCACACGGCTATGCAGTAAAGCACCAGCACACATTGGACATGGCTCTAAAGTGACATAGAGCGTGGTATCCAGTAAGCGATAATTTTCCACCGCTTGTCCGGCTTTACGAATTGCCTGCATCTCGGCGTGAGCACTGGCATCATGCTGGCCAATAGATTGGTTCCAACCTTCTGCAATCACTTCACCATCTTTCACTAGCACCGCGCCAACCGGTACTTCCCCTTCCAACTCAGCCTGTGCAGCCAAAGCCATCGCGCGGCGCATAAAATGCTCATCTTGGGCGCTAAATTGCAACGACGAATCCGCAGGCGAGGACGTCGCAGATTGAAGTGAAGAGTGTAGTTGAGAATGGGATTGCGACAAAGTCGGCTCCTAAAGACGAACAAAAAAATAGGTATGCGGCAAAGCATACCTAATCTTAGACACAATGGACAACAGTGCGTGTATTACTCGCTCGCTTGCTGCTCAATTGGCGTCACTTTTACACTGACGATACGGTTATTTTCCACCGCCACGATTTCGAAGTGCCACTGCTGGCAATCGATCACTTCACCGATCTCTGGCAGACGACCCAGTAACCATGTAACCCAACCATTCAGCGTTTGGAAGCCTTCACTTTCCCCTTCGAGCTCAGACAGCTCTAAACGGTTTTTCAGTTCACTAATTGGAATCAAACCATCGACGAACAGTTCGCCATCAATCTCTTCAGACCAAAGATCATTAGGATTGTTTGACAGTTCACCCGCAATCGCTTCCAACACATCATAGTGAGTCACAAGGCCTTGGACATCGCCATACTCATCAACAATAAACGCCATCTCAGTGCCTGACTCTTTAAAGTAAGTCAGTAGACGTAAGCCTTTCATTGATTCAGGAATATAGACCGGTGCTTTCGACAGCCCCATAATCACTTGCATATTGAGGTTATTTGCTTGGTTGAGTAGAGCCTTGGCCGACACCGTACCAACAATCTTATTCATATGCCCCTGACACAACGGGAAGACACTGTGCTTGGTTGAGCGAAGTCGCTTGAGGAGCTGTTCAATCGGCTGATCGATATCAATGAAGTCTACGTCGCGACGCGGGGTCATCAACGAACTGACTAAGCGGTCATCAAGCTGCAAAATATTGCGGATCATCTCTTGCTCACCGCGCTCAATCACACCTGACTCTGAACCTTCTTTCACCAGCGCGTGAATATCATCTTCCGTCACACTGTCTTCTTGGCTTTTTTGACCCAATAATTTCAACAATGTCTCAGTAGACCAAGATAGCGCGAAGACAAATGGCGTGGTGATTTTTGAAATCCA
Source organism: Vibrio scophthalmi (assembly GCF_040869025.1). Taxonomy (NCBI): domain Bacteria; kingdom Pseudomonadati; phylum Pseudomonadota; class Gammaproteobacteria; order Vibrionales; family Vibrionaceae; genus Vibrio; species Vibrio scophthalmi. Next base: position 620,114 of record NZ_CP134271.1, read on the forward strand.
ATAAATTGGCAAAGCGACCAACACGGCAATCGTTTCTGCTTGAGATTGCGCAAAACGTTTCGGCACAAGCTCACCAACAACAATCGCAAAATAAGTAATACCCACCACGACAATAGCAGTCGAAAAAATATCAGCTTGAGTCGCATCTAAGCCCCAAAGCTCAAGCTGTGCCGCTAATGGCACTGATAACGTGGCTTCACCCACAATACCGCTCAATAGACCAATCACGGTAATACCAATTTGGATGGTAGAGAGAAAACGCGTGGGATTTTCTTTTAGGTCGAGTGCAACTTGAGCGGCACGATGCTTTTCAGCTAAGCGTTTAAGTCGACTATTTTTGGCTGCGACTAAAGCGATTTCTGACATCGCAAATAGACCGTTTAAAACAATTAACCCTACTAAAAGCAGAATTTTCATAGTTGGTGATTTTCCATGTATAACGGCAATTGCCGTCGCATGCAGTGTATAGCGTGCCGCAAATAAAAAAAAGCCTACCCTGTCGGGTAGGCTTATAAACTTTTGTATCGACTACATTAAGCAGTGATTACATCGCGTAAGTGTACGGCGCTTGGATACCTAGAGGAATACCAATCATCCAGTATGCGATTAGGAAGATAGACCAACCAATTAGCATTGCGATAGAGAAAGGCATCATCAAAGATGCTAGCGTACCGATACCCGTCGACTTCACGTAACGTTGACAGTAAACCACAACAAGCGGGAAGAATACCATCAGTGGAGAGATGATGTTCGATACCGAGTCACCCACGCGGTATGCCGCTTGAGAAAGCTCTGGAGAGATACCCACTGCCATTAGCATTGGTACTAGGATTGGACCAATCAAAGCCCATTTCGCAGAAGAAGAACCGATAAGTAGGTTAACCGACGCCGTTAGTAGAATCATACCAACGATCGTTGCTTCACCAGACAGGTTCATCGCTTTCAGGCCTTCAGCACCGTATAACGCCAGCATAGTACCGATGTTTGACTGAGCAAATACAGATAGGAACTGTGCACAGAAGAACGACATTACAATGTATGCGCCCATGGTAGACATGGTCGTTGCCATCGCTTTGATAACGTCATTGCTGGTTTTAAACGTGCCCGCTACTTTACCGTAAACGTAACCAGGAATGATAAACAGGATAAAGATCAGTGGAACGATTGACTTCATTACTGGAGCGTCAAAAGCCGTCAATTCACCATTTGGTGAACGCAACGCTGACGTTTCAGGAATAAGTGCCGCGACAAGTAGTGCGATACCCGCCACCATCGCCCAACCCGCAGCGCGGAACGCTTTTGACTCAATAGCAGTGAACGTACCTAGATCCGGTGCTTTTTCTGCATCTTCATCCATAGGCATATTTGCTAAGCGTGGTTCAATGATCTTTTCAGTTACATACCAACCAATCAAGATGATGATGATTGAAGATAAACCCGTGAAGTAAATGTTTGCTAGTGGGTTAACAATGTATTCTGGATCTAAAACTTGAGCGGCAGATTGCGTGAAACTTGCCAATAATGGATCGATACCAGAAGGAATAAAGTTCGCTGAGAAACCACCCGATACACCAGCGAATGCTGCTGCAATACCCGCTAGAGGGTGACGACCCGCTGCGTGGAAGATGATACCACCAAGAGGGATGACCAATACGTAACCCGCATCCGCTGCTGTGTGCGATACGATCGCAACCAAGATCAGCATTGGCGTTAATAGTTTTGCTGGCGTGAAGTTCAGCATTTTCTTTAGGCCAGTCGTGATAAAGCCTGAAGAGTCAGCCACACCAACACCTAGCATCGCAACCAATACGATACCTAGTGGCGCAAAACCTGTGAATGTCGTCACCATGTTCGCAAGGAAGCTCGCAAGCGCTTCGCCCGTTAACAGGTTAGTAACTGAAAGTGCTTCACCGGTGCGAGGGTTTACAAGATCAAACGTAACGTTTGATAAAAGGGCAGATAGCACCCAAGTGATCACGAGAGCCCAGAAGAACAGAATCGCTGGATCTGGAATTTTGTTGCCGGCGCGTTCAATCGCGTTTAGGAAGCGATCCATACCACTCGGCTTTGGTGATGGTGCTTTATTTACAGCTTGATTACTCATGGTAATTCCATATGTGATGTTGTGACTTATGACCTATAGATAGAATTATTATTTCGGTCGATTGTTAGTTGTGCATTTTATTCAATTCACAACACAAAAGCACATAGTCCTGAAAGAATTTCCATATTTGGAGACATATTTTGCAAAACTGGCAAGACAACATAACAACCACAACACCAATTCACTCACAAACAGCAAACTGTATTTAACGATTATGTAAAGAATTGCAATTTTAACGTGCCAGAAGCAATTTATTGCTCATCGAACTCACTGTATCTCGATAAGTAACTGTTCAAAGAGAGCTGATGAGAGCCTACAGCAGATGATAGCGACAATACGGGTATCAATGGATGCCCTTGAACTCTTCGCGGCCAACTCACTATAACGGTGACCTGTTTTAACTCCCCCGCTAAGGCGCCACTCACACCCTTTACCTCGCAGGTCAAATTATACCGAGATCCGCTCAGAGCATTTATGCCCTGCCCACAATATTGCGGTAGCGCTAGATCGGCAAAAGCGATCAAACCAACACCGCCGCTCGTGCTCGCCGCACGAGTACGAAAGCGCTCCATTTGTTGTTCAGCCAAATGCAGTGCTTCTAAGCTATGGAGCGTAAAGCTCGTCTGCTGTGCGAGCTTCGCTTGTAAGTGGATCAAACCTAACGCTGCTACCGTGATCAAAGCAAACGAAACCATCACCTCCAATAAGGTAAAACCGTGCGCTTTACCAATCACGCCACGATCCCTGTAACCAAAAATAGACCATTTGCCCATCATGCAGTTTAGCGACCACACTTTTACTCACCAACCGTTGATGCTGCCATGCAAATACCAAACGATAGTGATGAGTCGCGTCCAGTTCGGTAAAGAGCGCTTGATGAGTTAAGTCACTCAAACAGAGACTTTGCATCTCACTCAACGCCGTTGAGCTATTTCCTTCAGTGAGTTCGGCTGGATTGACATTGGAGACTCGAAGATAGGTAAAAAGGCATTCAATGGCACCTTCAGCCATCCAGTGCAAGCGGCGCGCTGTTAGCTCATTCTGACCAATTTTGATTTGATGGAAAGTGATCCGATAGCTGCCCAATGTGAGCAGCAAAATCACGACCAGCAACAATGAGGTCAATAACAAAGTAACGGCACCTTGCTGTCGCCTTGTTGGACGTCGCAACCTGAATGAACATCGAGGCTTAATTGAAAATGATGAATTCATTGCCAATTTCTCTGCGTGACATCAACGGTTAGCTGGCGAGAATAATTAAGATCTAGACTTTGCACTGCCAGCGTTAAATGCCACAACGCAGAATGGGCGTGGCTGTTACTCAGAGGTGAAGAGGTTATGGCAAACGAGGTAACCCGTAGAACACGCTCATCAAGTAAACTGCGACACGCTTGGATCTGATGAAGGGGTTTTATTGCTGAAGATAAAGCACTCCCCTGCTCGCACACCATTAGTTTTCCGCTGTTGAGGTAATAACGCACCATTCGATAGTTATCATTACTCGCCATCTCTCGGTAATAGGCTAAGCCAAATTCACTGGCACCATTTTGCTCAATCACATTCGCGGCACTCATTAAGCGCAAGGTATGACCAAAACCATTATCGAATCCTGCACGCTGAATATCTTCCTCAATGGTTTGAAAAGCATTGCTCATCGATTGCAGCAAATAGAGTTGTTGGCTTTTTTGTCGTGCAATTTTTTGTGCAGAAATAAACAGACTGCCGACTAACGCGAGGGCCAGTGAACCTAAGGTCGCAGCGAGCATCACTTCCACCAGCGAAAATCCAGCATTTACCCGCCCTGACTTTTGCCTATCACGGTGTTTAACTGCAAACGGGATAACCATATCGATCCTCACTGCCACTGCATACTTTCACCCTTCCAGGTGGATTGGCGATGATCACACGCAGCGCGCCACTGGGATCATTGTGTGGATTAAAAGCGATATGACCACCATTAGGACGACCACGCACTCCATCAAAGCTAATGTATGCCGAATGGTAACTGTGTTGAATGCTGATATTGGCGTAAGCCGCACCATCCAAATGCAGCAATAATTGCCCTGTTGATGTAGAAGAGTCGGTAAGCGTGAGATGCCAAACTCCGCCGGTTATCCGCGTAGAGTGAGCAAATGAAAAGTGTACATAGAGCTTTTTATTGCGGGTAATCGCTTCTGACTTCGCTTGCATTAAAAATCCATTCAACGCACCAGCCAAACGCTGCATTTTTACTTTATTCAATAGCGCATCAAAACTAGGCGCAGCGAAAAACAGCAGACTCACCGTTATCGCCAAAGTGATGATCAGCTCTATTAAGGTAAAGCCTCGAACCATTTCTCAAAATCCTTTGCAAGCCGATGGGTAAGTAAATTCAATCTTGCATCCATGCTAGCAGCTCAGAAAAATAAGCGATAAAGCAGGTAGAAAGTTCTGAAAACGAATCCAATTTGACGGTGCAAACATGGCAAACAAAAGATTAAAGGCAATGACACTGATCGAGCTATTGATCGTAATGACGATAATTTCAATCATCACCAGCGTTGCTTACCCTAGCTTTAAAAGGCAAAGCATCAAAGCCAAGCGGATGGTTGCGCTGACGGACCTAAGCCGAATGCAACTCTACTTAGAAAACAGCTACAACCAAGATGCAAATCAAGACTATTCCGTAGCAAAACAGAGTGTCATCTCTGCGGCCAACTGCTTAGTTTGTCAAAGTAATACGCAGCATTATCGTTTCTCGGTGGTCATTACCGCTGACGGTTACACCTTAATGGCCTTACCGCTCAACCAGCAACAAGATGATCCATGCTTAAATACCCCAACCGATACGCTAAGTTTGAACCAAGCTGGAGTGGCACAGCCGTCAACTTGTTGGTATTAGCACTTTGATTAATATGAGTGAACAAGACAACAGATGATCAAACCATGCTGATCGCAGATACAAAAAAGCCCGCTAAATTAGCGGGCTTTCAAATCAAGTCATAACGACATTAACTGGTTAGATCATCAAAGAACTTTTTCACACCGTTGAAAAAACCTTCCGATTTAGGCTTATGCTTAGTTGCTGCATCGCCACCACAAGATTCTTCAAATTCTCTTAGCAGTTCTTTTTGACGTGAGCTCAGGTTAACTGGTGTCTCAACAACAAGTTTGACGATCAAATCGCCAATACCGCCACCACGAACGCCTTTCACACCCTTGCCACGCATACGGAACATACGGCCAGTTTGCGTTTCAGAAGGTACTTTCAGACTAACACGGCCGTCCAGCGTTGGGACTTCAACTTCACCACCCAGTGCTGCCATTGCAAAGCTCACTGGTACTTCACAGTAAAGGTTATTGCCTTCACGTTCGAAAATATGGTGCTCTTTAACATGTACTTGAACGTATAGATCACCCGCTGGTGCGCCCATTTCTCCCGCTTCACCTTCGCCGGTTAGACGAATGCGGTCACCGGTATCCACGCCTGCTGGAATCTTAACGTTAAGGGTTTTCGTCTTCTGCTTACGACCCTGACCATGACACACATTACATGGGTCTTTAATGATCTTACCTTGACCATGACAGGTAGGACAGGTTTGTTGTACTGCGAAGAAACCTTGACGCATTTGTACTTGGCCGTGGCCATGACAAGTGCCACAAGTATCTGCTGAAGTGCCTTTCTTCGCGCCGCTACCATCACAGCTATCACAATGAACCAGCGTTGGGATTTCAATCTCTTTTGATACACCACGAACCGCTTCTTCTAGAGAAAGCTCCATGTTGTAACGCAAATCTGAACCGCGCTGTGCACGTGAGTGGCCACCACCACCGCGACGACCGCCGCCGAAGATATCGCCAAATACGTCACCAAAAATGTCGCCGAAATCAGCACCACCGCCACCAAAGCCACCGCCGTAGCCGCCACCACCTTGTTCAAAGGCTGCGTGACCATATTGATCGTACGCCGCTTTCTTTTGAGGATCGGTTAGGATTTCGTACGCTTCTTTTACTTCTTTAAACTTGTCTGATGCAGTTTCATCACCCTGATTGCGGTCTGGGTGGAATTTCATCGCTAAGCGCTTATACGCTTTCTTAATTTCGCGCTCTTCTGCATCACGGCTTACGCCTAATACTTCGTAAAAATCACGTTTTGACATGTTCTAGGTCACCAAAATAATTGCTACTACCGAATGGTCACTTCAGTAGTCTGTGTATCAATCTAGATAAAAGTTCTGCCGGCTGAAACGCCGAATAAAGCTATTATCTAGATCGACAAGTCTAAATACAAATTTACGGGCGTGAGAGTTACCTCTGACGCCCGTATTAATAAGTCTTCGAGACAAATTTCTAAGCAGATAGCTTGAGTTCTAGGAGGAAGCGCGGAGCCTACGCTAGTAGGTGAGCACTTCCGACAACGAAATCAGGCTACTCTGCGACGAAATTATTTTTTGTCGTCTTTAACTTCTTCAAACTCCGCATCTACAACATCATCTTCTTGAGACTGTTGTTGTTGACCCGCTTCAGCACCTTGTTGTGCTTGAGCTTGCTGTTGAGCGATTTCCATTAGCTTTTGAGCTGCTGCTGCTAGCGCTTGAACTTTCGCATCGATTGCTTCTTTGTCGTCGCCTTTACGTGCAACTTCAAGTTCAGCGATTGCTGCTTCAATCTTCTCTTTCTCATCTGCAGGAAGTGCTTCACCAGCTTCTTCGATTTGCTTACGAGTACCGTGAATCATTTGGTCAGCTTGGTTACGTGCTGTCGCTAGCTCTTCGAACTTTTTGTCCGCTTCTTTGTTAGCTTCAGCTTCTTGAACCATTTTCTCGATGTCTTCATCGCTTAGACCGCCAGAAGCTTGGATCGTGATCTTCTGCTCTTTGCCAGTCTGCTTGTCTTTCGCAGATACGTGCAGGATACCATCCGCATCTAGGTCGAAAGTTACTTCGATTTGTGGCATACCACGTGGTGCAGCTTGAATGCCTTCTAGGTTGAATTGACCTAGAGATTTGTTCAGGCTAGCTTGCTTACGCTCACCTTGGATTACGTGGATAGTTACTGCGCTTTGGTTGTCTTCTGCAGTAGAGAAAACTTGGTTTGCTTTTGTTGGGATAGTGGTGTTCTTCTCAACAAGCTTAGTCATTACGCCGCCCATCGTCTCGATACCTAGAGACAGTGGAGTAACGTCTAGTAGCAATACGTCTGTTACTTCGCCCGCTAGTACACCACCTTGAACTGCAGCACCCATTGCTACTGCTTCATCAGGGTTTACATCGCGACGTGCTTCTTTACCGAAGAACTCAGCAACTTTCGCTTGAACCATAGGCATACGAGTTTGACCACCCACTAGGATAACATCTGTGATGTCGCCTACTGATAGGTCTGCATCTGCTAGAGCAACTTTTAGAGGCTCTAGAGAACGTTGTACTAGGTCTTCAACTAGAGATTCTAGTTTCGCACGAGTCACTTTAACGTTCATGTGCTTAGGACCAGTTGCATCTGCAGTTACGTAAGGTAGGTTTACGTCAGTTTGAGTAGTAGAAGAAAGCTCGATCTTCGCTTTTTCTGCTGCTTCTTTAACACGCTGCATTGCTAGAGGATCAGTCTTAAGATTGATGCCTTGCTCTTTTTGGAACTCGTCAACTAGGTAGTTGATCATGCGAGTATCGAAATCTTCACCACCAAGGTGAGTGTCACCGTTAGTTGCTAGAACTTCGAACGTTTTCTCGCCTTCTACTTCATCGATTTCGATGATAGAGATATCGAATGTACCACCACCAAGGTCGTATACTGCGATAGTGCGATCGCCGCCTTTCTTATCAAGACCGTATGCAAGTGCTGCTGCAGTTGGTTCGTTGATAATACGTTTAACTTCTAGACCTGCGATACGGCCAGCGTCTTTAGTTGCTTGACGTTGTGCATCGTTAAAGTATGCAGGAACAGTGATAACAGCAGCAGTAACTTCTTCACCAAGAAAATCTTCTGCTGTTTTCTTCATTTTTTTCAGGATTTCAGCTGAAACTTGAGGAGCAGCCATTTTTTGGCCTTGCGCTTCTACCCAAGCATCACCGTTGTCTGCCGCTACAATTTTGTAAGGCATGATTTCGATGTCGCGTTGAACTTCTTGATCTTCAAAACGACGACCGATCAAACGCTTGATTGCAAATAGCGTGTTAGTTGGGTTTGTAACAGCTTGGCGCTTAGCAGGTTGACCTACTAGTGTTTCACCGTCTGTGTATGCAACAACAGATGCGGTTGTACGCTCGCCTTCCGCGTTTTCAATTACGCGTGGTTTGTCGCCGTCTAAAACTGCAACACAAGAGTTAGTAGTACCTAAATCAATACCAATGATTCTACCCATCAGGCTATCTCCGAATAAATTCTATTTTATTTTGCTCTATCCCATATGTGGGGATAGAGAATTGGGTTTCAACCCTTGCTCACAAACAAACATTGTTATGTTTGCTTCTTGTATGCACCTTAGATAAGGGCGTCAAAACGCATTTCAAGGGAAAAGGTGAAAAAAAATAAAAAAAAGAGGCGAGAAGCGAGAAGCGAGAAGCGAGAAGCGAGAAGCGAGAAGCGAGAAGCGAGAAGCGAGAAGCGAGATTATTTTGTTTTTGCCGGAAAAATGAATCAACTCCTATTTACCGCAACTTTTTACACACTCTCACCATCAGCCAAAGCGCCAAACTAAACTTTTTAACAAGTTCTATGAAATACGAAAAACTCGACGTATGGAAAACCAGTTTTGAACTCTGTAAACGAACCTATATTGGCGTACAACATATGCCAGACTACTCATTTCGGGATCAAATTCGTCGCTCTAGCATTTCCATACCAAGCAACATAGCTGAGGGCGTGGAGCGCACAAGCCCCAAAGAAACCGCTTATTTTTTTAATGTCGCAAAAGGATCGGTAGGCGAACTCAAAACCCAACTGTTATTAGCCGCCGAGCTCAAATATATCCACCCTCGCCTATGCAATGAGCTTTGTACCAACTGTGAAGACATCGCTCGTATATTGGGAGCCTTGATCATCAAACACAGAACAAAAGCTTAAGCTTCAATCTTTCTATTTTTCTCTCACCTCTCTTCTTTTCTCTACTCTCGCTTCTAAAATCTTGCTCTTTTCTCTGCTCTCGTCTCTACAATCTCGCCTCTTCTTTTCTCTATTCTCGCCTCTCTTTTTCTCCACTCTCGCTTCTATCAAAAAAAAAACGAGCCACTTGGGCTCGCTTTCTAATAACCAATCCAATTACTTACGCGTTATTCGCAGCAAGCTCAGCTTCCATCGCTTCAGCGGTGAGGCCAATCTCACCCTCAGACTTCGCCACAATGGTATTCACCGCCGTGTCACCAACGACGTTAGATGCGGTACAGAACATGTCGTTGATACGGTCAACGGCGGCAACAATCGCCAAGCCTTCTGGTGGAAGACCTAATTGGTGCAAGATTACGCCAACCATCACCACACCGCCGCCCGGTACACCACCCGCGCCAATCGATAGCAATAACACCGTAAAGCCAAGCGTAACTAAGTCCGTCACATCAATCGGCTGACCAAACGCATTGGCACAAAAAACCGCGGCAATCGCGATGTAGATAGAAGCGCCTGCCATGTTCATGGTTGCACCTAGTGGTACACCAAAACCAGCCACCGACTTTGATACGTTCAGCTTATCCGTCAACGTGCGCATCGTAACGGGAATAGTCGCATTCGAGCTGGCCGTCGATAATGAGAACAACACCTGCTCACGGGTTTTACGTGAGAACTCACGCGCTGAAATACCAGTAAACAGTTGCACAGCCAGCGGATAAACCACAAAGATCCACAACACCAACATGCTAACCACCAGTGCAACATAACCCGCTACCGAAGCAAGCGTATTCGCATTCAGTGTTGCGCCAAGTTGGATCATTAGCGCAAAGACACCGTAAGGCGCTAGGCTCATCACCAAGCCGATCAACTTCATCATAATCGCGTTAGCAACGTTAAAGGTTTTGACCGCAGGGCCACCTTTTTCATCCAGCGCTTGAATGGCAAGACCTGTCAAAATTGCCATAAAGATGATTTGCAGCATATCGCCATCGGCAAACGCTTGAACCGGATTGCTTGGCACGATGTTAGTCACCATCGAGAAAATATCGGGGGTTTCGGTCGATTTCAGAGCCACGGCATCTGAGATCGTGCCCGCTAAGTGAGCCCCTGCACCTGGTTGGACAATCATTGCCACACTCAAGGCCGCTACAATCGCAATCACGGTGTTAAAAATGTAAAGAGCAAAAGTTTTGCCACCGAGACGACCAAAAGAGCGAATATCTTTTAATTCAACAATGCCGCAAACGATCGACACGTAAACCAAAGGCACGACGAGTAACTTGATCAATGAAACAAACATCCCACCGACACCTTCAGCAGTGCCGAGTAAGTACGTATCAAAAATCGCGATACCGCTAAATAAGTACTAAATCGCCGTTCCCAGCAGCAAGCCAGAGAACAAGCCGATAAAAATCTTACTTGAAAGCGATTTATCCATTCTAAATCTCCCAAATGTTGTATTTGCTGATATTTTTATTTTTATAAATCCCGTCATTTGCGACGAGCAACACGGATGATACACAGCAAATTAACAATTAAAAGACTCTGTTTACATTTTTATCACCAAGCAATACTTGATCATCCTATAGACATCTGAGTACATAGAGCACGCATATTTGCTCACCTAGAGCGCCTATTTATTTTTTGACCGCCACAACAATCTCCTTCTAATTAGCTGAATTTAATCTACTCCTTTTAATCATTCATGAACCAGAACACTCACTATTCATGCAGACAAATTTCATCGTCTTCACCGAAAAATACTCAACTCGCTTGCGATAAAAATGACAAAAGTGTGAACTTGGGACATAAAAAAACGCCCTTCCAAAAGAAAGGGCGTTTCAAATTTTTACTCAATGGTATGAGCGTTATTTCGCAACCATTACCATTGCAGGGCGAACTACGCGACCGTTTAGCTCATAACCTTTTTGCATTACAAACATCACAGTGTTTGATGCATGATCAGGGCTTTCTTGAATTGACATCGCTTGATGGTATTCAGGATTGAACGCTTCACCTTCAGGGTTGATCTCTTTTAGACCAAACTTCGCTAGTGTATCAACGAATGTTTTGTGCGTTAGCTCAACACCTTCGAATAGCGGCTTAACGGCTTCGTTCTCAGCATCTGCTGCTGCGATAGCGCGTTCAAGGTTATCGATTACTGGAAGCAGTTCTTCAGCAAACTTGTTCAGTGCGTATTTACGCGCTTTATCAACTTCTTGCTCAGCACGACGACGCATGTTTTCAACTTCTGCTTTCGCACGAAGTACACCATCTTGCTGCTCTTTGATTTTCGCTTCACTTGAAAGTAACGCCGCCTCTAGTTGAGCAATTTTCGCTTCTTGCTCTTCTAGCGCAGTTCCTTCGTTCCATTCGATATCTGCGTCTGTACCAACTGCTTCAACGTCAGCTTGCGCTGCGTTTTGTTGCTGCTGTAGTTCTTCTTCTTGGATTTTTTTGTCTTCGTTGCTCATGATATCTCCAGAATTCAACGTTTTGTGCAACCTACACGTCACGATTATTCGCCGTTAACTACACAAAAACTCGCATATTTAGCGCACTTGCCATTATTATGGGGATGAAGATTATCGATTCAAGCCCATTTCGGTCGGAAAAGCTATGAAAAAACCTTTTGAAGTGATCGCCATCATTGGAAAACCTAGAGATCAGCAGGCAATTCAAACTCATAAAGAATTGTATGACTGGCTAATGGAACAAGGTTATCGCGTATACATTGATGATAGATTGAGCGAAATTCTTGACGATGTACCTCAAGAACATTTTGCCAGTTTAATTCAATTAGGCAAAGCAGCAGATCTTGCGATCGTCGTGGGTGGTGATGGCAATATGCTGGGCGCAGCCCGTGTGCTTTCACGCTTTGATATCCGTGTGATTGGTGTCAACCGTGGCAATCTGGGCTTCTTAACCGATCTCAATCCAGAGGATTTCCATTCTACGCTTAAAGCAGTATTGGATGGCGAATACATTGAAGAAGAGCGTTTCTTACTTGAAACCGAGATCCATCGACACAAGCAAATCAAAAGTCATAACGCGGCCTTAAACGAAGCTGTCCTTCACCCAGGACAAGTAGCGCGAATGATTGAATTTGAAGTCTATATTGATGATACGTTCGCCTTTTCTCAGCGCTCTGACGGTTTGATCATTGCGACGCCTACTGGCTCGACCGCGTATTCACTTTCCGGCGGTGGCCCGATCCTCTCGCCTAGCTTAAATGCAATTTCGTTAGTGCCTATGTTCCCACATACGCTTTCAAGCCGCCCACTAGTGGTCGATAGCAAGCGCCGCATCAAACTGATTGTTTCGCCGGATAACCGCGGCACCCAAGAAGTAAGCTGCGATGGGCAAGTCTCTTTACCGGTTTCTCCAGGTGATGAAATTCATATCTACCAAAGCCCAAATATGTTGACCTTGATTCATCCAAAAGATTACAGCTACTACCACGTACTGCGTAGCAAGCTCGGGTGGTCAAGCAAACTGTTCTAACCCCGCTTTGGTTCCTCCAAAAGCTAGATTCCCTACCACGCGACTACGTCGCTGTAGGGAATGACCGTTTAGCGATAAGCAGCGTAACTCCGCTTTTCCCCTCTCAATTTATCTACCTAACCTCTCGCTTCTCGATTCACCCACCATCGTCATTCTCGAGAGCGAGGTACGAGCGAGTCGGGAATCTTTCTCTCGTTTCCAAATTCTCGCATCTCAACTCAAACCTCTCGCTTCTCAATCCACCCACCACCATCATTCTCAAGAGCAAGGCACAAGCGAGTTGGGAATCTTTTTCTCGTTCCCCCATTCTCGCCTCTCGATTTCTCTGCCTAACTTCTCGCCTCTCAATCCACCCACCATCGTCATTCTCAAGAGCGAGGCACGAGCGAGTCGGGAATCTTTTTCTCGTTCCCCCCATTCTCGCCTCCTTCTCGATTCTTGATTTCTCTACTCTCTCTAATCTCTGCTCAAACCTCTCGCTTCTCAATCCACCCACCACCGTCATTCTCGAGAGTGAGGCACGAGCGAGTCGGGAACCTTTTCTCGTTTCTCCATTCTCGCCTCTCGATTTCTCTGCCTAACCTCTCGCTTCTCAATTCACCCTCCACCATCATTCTCGAGAGCGAGGCACGAGCGAGTCGGAAACCTTTTCTCGTTTCTCCATTCTCGCATCTTTCTCGCTTCTCGCTTCTCGCTTCTCGATTTCTCGACTCTCGTATCTCGCCTCTCTCTTTTCACAGCATCCTGATCTTGTTCACAAAATTTTTTTCACCAGTGACTTTACTGTATAAAGAAACAGTATATACTGACGTTATATACAGTATTGTTCATTTAAACAGGTAATCAAAATGCTGGCTCATCTAAGTGTTAATAATTTCGCTATTGTTAAATCTTTGCAGCTAGAGCTCTCCAAAGGAATGACCACCATCACCGGTGAAACGGGTGCGGGTAAATCTATCGCTATTGATGCACTTGGCCTTTGTCTTGGCGGTCGCGCTGAAGCAGGCATGGTGCGACAAGGTGAAGAAAAAACCGAAGTGAGTGCGGCTTTTTCATTGGAGAACAACGTCCATGCCATGCGCTGGCTAGAAGATAACGAACTGTTAGATGGCAATGACTGCATATTGCGCCGCACCATTACCAAAGATGGTCGCTCGCGCGCGTTTATTAACGGCAGCCCGGTTCCCCTTTCGCAACTCAAATCTCTTGGGCAATTGCTGATTAATATTCACGGCCAACACGCACACCACCAGTTGATGAAAAGTGATTATCAGTTGGCGATGCTTGATCAATACGCCGGACACCTTAACTTGCTGAAAAATACCCGCAACGCTTACCAAACTTGGCGTCAGGCGGATAACAGCCTCAAGCAACTACGTGAAAACAGCGCGCAAAATCAGGCGCAAAAGCAGTTACTTGAATACCAAATTAAAGAGCTTAACGAACTCTCTCTTGGCGAGGAAGAATATGAACAACTCGAACAAGAACATAAACGACTGTCCAATAGCGGCGATCTTGCCAGTACCTGTCAGCAAGCCATCGAACTTATATACGAAGGCGAAGAAATTAATGCGCTTAGTATTTTGCAATCAGCCAATCAGTCCCTAATTCAACTGGCAGAACTTGACGAACAATTGGCAGAACTGCCTAACATGCTGTCAGAAGCGATCATCCAGATAGAAGAGACCAACAACGAATTGCGTAGCTACCTTGACAGCATTGATGTTGATCCCGCGCGTATGGCTTTTGTCGAAGAGCGTTTTTCAAAAGTGATGTCGATTTCACGCAAACACCACGTGTTGCCTGACGAGCTCTACCGCCATCACCAAGATTTGCTCGCGCAAATCGAACAGCTTGATTGCTCAGATGAAAAACTCGAAGAGCTTGCACAAGATGTAGAAACCAAATATCAAGCCTTTGGTGCCAGCGCCGAAAAACTCAGTAAATCTCGCTGCCGTTATGCCAAAGAGCTGAATAAATTGATCTCCGCCAGCATGCACGAACTGAGCATGGAAAAAGCGCAATTCAGCATAGACGTGAATAGCCAAGGAGCACACCCATCACCATTAGGCCTAGATAGCGTCTGCTTTGTGGTTTCAACTAACCCGGGACAACCGATGCAACCAATCGCCAAAGTCGCCTCAGGTGGTGAACTGTCGCGTATTTCATTAGCCATCCAAGTGATCACCGCACAAAAAGTGGATACACCAAGCCTAATTTTCGATGAAGTCGATGTGGGTATCAGCGGCCCAACAGCAGCTGTGGTTGGCAAAATGCTGCGTAAATTGGGTGAATCGACCCAAGTGATGTGTGTTACCCACTTACCGCAAGTTGCCGGTTGTGGCCACCAGCAGCTGTTCGTTGCCAAACAGACCAAAGCAGGCAAAACCGAAACGCAAATGCACCCGCTATGTGAAGAAAAACGCGTCGCAGAATTGGCGCGATTGCTTGGCGGCAGCCAGATCACTGAATCAACACTGGCCAATGCGCGTGAACTACTGATTGCCGCTTAATCGCAGTTTTTTCGTAAAATACGTATCGACTTTGCAACCTAACTCAAAAATCACGGTCTGAACTTATTCAAAACAAGATGAGTTTTTTACATTAAGGCCAAGCTTGTTTATTATCAGCGCAGTTTAAAATGGATAGTTACAAGAATTTGAGTATGCAATTGAAAAAGTGGCTTATCATAGTACCGCTCGCCATGACAATGCTGACGGGTTGTTCACTATTAGAAAAATTGGTTTATCGTATTGATATCAACCAAGGTAACTACGTCGAGCAATCAGCGGTAGATCAACTAAAGTTTGGTATGAGTAAAGAACAGGTACGTTACGTGCTAGGTTCGCCAATGCTGGTCGAAAATGGATACCCGAACACTTGGTATTACATTTACCTTCATACGAAGGGCCATGACGCTCCAATCCAGCATGACTTGATCGCAAACTTTGACGACCAAGGACGCCTAGTTGAAGTAACTGGAGACTTCCCAGTTAGCGGCGCTTTTTTTGAAAGCATCAACTAACCAAACCGTAGAATCTAAAAAGCTCGCCATTGGCGAGCTTTTTTATTTGTCACATCGTCTTGAAACAGATGGAAATTAGTCTGTTTTACGCATCAAGTTTGGTTTGCCACCTGTCACAGGATCAGCAACGCCCGACGCCTTTGCTTGCTCAGCACGCTTACGACGGATCTCTTTAGGATCTGCGAGTAATGGGCGATAAATCTCAATACGATCGCCATCACGAACTAAAGCATCTAAACGAACATTACGGCTAAATACACCCACCTTGTTCTGTTTTAAATCGATCTCAGGATAAAGCTCTAACACGCCAGATTGCGCGATAATATCTTCAACGATCATCGACTTATTCACCACAAGCGTAAACACACGCTGCTCTTGTGGCAGTGCGTAAACCACCTCAACGTGGATCATTTCCGACTCAATACTCATAACACTCGTACACCTGTTTGGCACGTTTGGTAAATGAACTCACCATATTACCGGTCAACTCATTGAATATTTTACCAAAAGCAATTTCAATCATCTTACTCGAAAACTCAAACTCAAGTTTAAGTTCCACTTTGCAGGCTTGCTCATCTAACGGAGTGAAGAACCACCCCCCTTTCAGGGTTTTAAACGGGCCATCAACCAAGCTCATCAAAATTGCCTCACCTGCGACTAACTCATTAGACGTGGTAAAGGTTTTGCTTATTCCGGCTTTAGAAACATCGACCGAAGCAACCATACCCGACGCGCTTGATTCAAGAATGCGCGATCCAGAACATCCGGGTAAAAACTCTGGGTAACGAGCCACATCGTTCACCAGATCAAACATCTGCTCTGCACTAAATGATACCAACGCAGAACGGCTGACTTGCTTCATATAATCTCCTCAAGACGAACATTCAAAACGTATGTTCGTAGCAATTTTACTTTTATTTGCGGTGAGCGCAAATAAAGGGATATGCTAACCCCACTGTGCACCGTATAATGCAGCTATTATGGCAAAGAAAAAAACAAAACAAAAAGCGGGTAGCAATACCATCGCGCTTAACAAGAAAGCTCGCCACGAATACTTCATTGATGATGAAATTGAAGCTGGCTTGGAGCTACAAGGCTGGGAAGTGAAAGCCCTTCGCCAAGGTAAAGCTAATATCGCAGAAAGCTATGTGTATATGCGTGACGGTGAAGCCTTTGTCAGCGGAATGACGATCACTCCTCTTAATCAAGCATCGACTCACGTTGTCGCGAACCCTACTCGCGTTCGTAAGCTCCTAATGAGCCGCCGTGAACTCGATAACCTAACTGGCAGAATCAACCGTGAAGGTATGACTTTGGCGGCACTCGCACTTTACTGGTCTCACTCTTGGGTGAAGATTAAGATTGGCGTAGCCAAAGGTAAAAAACTTCATGACAAACGTACTGATCAAAAAGAAAAAGATTGGGCTCGTGAGAAATCGCGCGTAATGAAGAGCTCATTGCGTTAAACTTGACCACTTAGACGCAGAGTACTAGACAGGCCTAGCTTTTCTGATACTATGCTTCAAACACTTGGGGCTGATTTAGGATTCGACGGGAATTCAGAAGTCTGAGGTGCATGCCGAGGTGCGGTAGGCCTCGTTAATAAACCGCAAAAAAATAGTCGCAAACGACGAAAACTACGCACTAGCAGCTTAATAACCTGCCAAGAGCCTCTTTGCCCTAGCTTCCGCTTGTAAGACGGGGAACAACAAAGAGTCAAACCCAAACTAGCTAGATCGGATTCTCCCGCCTGAGAGATGAAGTTCGAATTATAATTCAGGATAGCCATTTACTAGCGTGTCGGTTCGCAGGTGGGTGGTGAAATTAAAGATCGACTAAGCATGTAGTACCAATGATGAAAGGTTTTCGGACGCGGGTTCAACTCCCGCCAGCTCCACCAATTCAACATTTAAAGACGTCCTAGGGCGTCTTTTTTTGTATCTAGACCAACCTAAAATCAACAACTTACGTGTAAGCACATCTTTTTAGTGTCCATTAGCATCCGTTTACCTCCATCATTTCATGTATTCCTTTATGTATTCCAAAGCTATAATGATCATTCTTGGAATACATAACAGGGACTTTACCATGGCATTAAAGACTGCTCGCTTAAACAACAAACAAATTGATAATGCAAAAGCACGTGACAAAGATTACGTTCTTTCTGATGGTGAAGGTCTGCAATTACGCATACGAACTAACGGTTCTAGACTATGGAACTTCAATTACATCCACCCTCAAACAAAAAAACGTTTGAACATGGGTTTAGGATCTTACCCTTCCCTCAGCCTTGCGAATGCAAGAAAGTTAGCGGTTTCAGCAAGAGAGCTCGTGGCTCAAGAAATTGATCCTAAAGAATATCGAAATGAACAAAAACACCAAATCCAAGTAATCCATGAACATACTTTATTTAATGTCGCATCTGAGTGGATCGAGCGTAAAAAAGATGAAATTACTGTAGATTACGCTCAAGACGTTTGGCGTTCTTTAGAGCTGCATGTATTCCCAATAATTAAAACTATTCCTGTATCTCAAATAACTGCACCAATGATCATCGAGTTACTTCGACCAATCGAGGCAAAAGGAAGCTTAGAAACAGTTAAGCGACTCACTCAACGACTAAATGAGATCATGACCTATTCGGTTAACTGTGGGCTTATCCATGCAAATCCACTGGCTGGCATTAAAGCTGCTTTTAAAAAACCGAAAAAAGAAAACATGGCATCATTAAAACCCTGTGAGTTACCAGAATTAATGATGGCTATCGCTAATGCTTCTATTAAGCGTACTACTCGTTGTTTAATTGAATGGCAGCTTCATACAATGACTCGTCCCTCAGAAGCATCAGGCACTCGTTGGGAAGAAATCGACTTAGAAAAGAAAGTTTGGACAATCCCACCAGAGCGAATGAAAAAGCGAAAAGAACATCGTATTCCTCTAACTGAGCAAGCACTATCGTTATTAGCCGTAATGAAGCCCATTAGTGAACATCGGGAATTTGTGTTCCCTTCAGATCGCGATCCAAAAAAACCATGCAACAGCCAGACAGCTAATATGGCATTAAAGCGAATGGGATTTAAAGATCGTCTCGTTAGCCATGGCTTACGCTCACTTGCTAGTACGACTTTAAATGAGCAAGGATTTGAATCTGATCTTATTGAAGCTGCGCTTGCTCACGTTGATGATAGCCAAGTGCGTGCGGCCTATAACCGTACAGATTATTTTGAACGCAGGATACCGATGATGAGCTGGTGGAGTGGGCATATTAACGAAGCATCGAAGGGAAGCTTATCAATATCAGGGATGAAGAGCTTGTCTTTGGTTGGGTAATCAAGAGAATAATGATCCATTACGATACATCAATCATCGTTCTTGGCTAAAAATAAATAAGATCATCATGCTCCTTTGGGTGAATGATCATTCCTGACGCAATGAATAAAAGTGACACTAATTCCGTGTCACTTTAAAGAATAATTGCTGGCAATTTGCGTCATTACTGTTTGGGATCTTCTCCGCTTACGTGAGCTTGACAGAAGGATAAGACATTGAATTCACCTCTGGTACTGATAGCTGTTTAATCTTGAGCTTGAAGTATTCTGTATCTCTAATCCCTCGTGCTCTTCTGCGTAATAACCCTATTGATACATTGCCAGCTTCGATAATCGCGCTGGTTAATCGGTCATACTTTGCAAAAGTACAGATGCCTTCTTTGTGGTCTTGAAGCATTGATACGAACCCTTTTACGCTCAATATCTTTGTGGCGTTTGCTAACTGGCACCAAGCGTCTAAACGGTAAGTCATTCGCAGATAAATCTCAGCTCTCCAGATACTTTTTAACTGCTCTTTGAGAACGTAGATTTCGTTCAGACGGCGATTAGCTTTGAGTAGCATTTTTAGTTTGTCTGTTTGATTTTCAGAGAGCCTATCTGGATTTTTCAATAGAAGGTAAAGAGAGCCTTTAATCAGAGATTTATCCTCGCGACAAAGTGCTTTCTTGAACTCATATGAACGCTCGCGCCGAATGAGTTGGCTAAATTGTTGGACAACATGGAAACGGTCGAAAACAATATCAGCATTAGGGAGGTTTTCTCTAACGGCTTTTTGGTAAGCCTTCCCCATATCCATTGCAACAGCTTGAATTCCTTGCGCGGTTTGTTCGGTCAATTGCGTGAGAAATGATTCTAGAACACGGTGTGCACGACCATGCTCTACCCAAATCAATTGGCCATTATCCATGTCGTACACCACGGTCATATAATCGTGGCCCTTGCCCTCAGCGACTTCATCAACGCCAATACGTTGAGTCCACGAAGTTTTGATGGCTCTGATGGTGGCAACGTTCTATGTAATGATGCCTTGTCGATATTCTTTATCGTTTCCCAGCGAAGTCCGTAATGTCGAGCAATCACGCTGATAGGCATATGACGACACAGGCCACTAATTTGCTCACAGAATCGCTTGGAATAACGAACACCCTTTTCAACAAATGCACATTCTTCAACCCGTCGTTCACCTTCGGTTGTGCGAACCTGCGCAAGCTCTATGTGAATTCGGCAACACCGCCCGCTGATAGGTAAATCATAAATGGTTCGAGAAACGTAAGTATTAACAGTGCAAGCTTGATGGGATTTTGGGTCCGTCACTTTAAAACGTCGATCTCGACGGCAGTAAACATCAACAGTTTGTGTGGATTCGTCGATCTTAATCGACTGGATTGCTTGCCCTTGGATGTGCAAAAGCTGAGAAAGTAACTGGGTCAAAATAGGAACCATCCATACTGACTGAAAAATGCTTACTAGTCAGTATGGTAGAGATCAAGGTCATTACTAGTTGACTCAATGAAGCGGAGAAGAGCCACTGTTTGTCATGATACGACAGAATCGCTTGGTGATCACACATGCTAGGAAGTGCCTACTACAAAGGTTTTGGACAGAAATTGTTTAGATTATCAGCTCTATTTCGACAGATAGATATTAGGAAAAGTAAGAGGGTGCCGACACCAGGCATAGAAGCCACTGCGCAATCCAAGTGCGCCACACACAACCAGCAGCGGATACTTCTGAAGTCGCTTTCTTATGAACGTGTATTTTTCTTTGACTCCCCTGCAAAGTACACAGCGGCTTCCTTTAAAATATCCCTTTCCATCGTAACCCGCTTTAAATCAGCCCTCAGCTGGCGTATCTCTGCACTTTGATCGTCTTCTTTTTTACGCAGATTCTCTGGCTTATCGTACTTTTTGACCCAATCACACAAGGATTTGTAACTGACACCCAACCGCTCAGCTACTGAGCTGAGAGTATGGCCTTGCTTTGTGACTTGCTGGACGGCTTGAATTTTAAATTCTTCTGGATAACGTTTTCCGCTCATAACAACACCTCATAGGTTGTTCAATTATATAGCTATTAAGTGTGTAGAGAAGCGGGGTCTTACCATGGAGTTGAAACCTCACCCGAAAGCTGAGTCGTTTTGTTCACTTTGATCTACCTTTTATCAGTGTGCTATGGCCATAACCTAAGACTTCATACCATGTTCAGAGAGTAGCAATTCGTCGAGCATGGCTTCTAAGCTAAACACCACCTCTTGACTGGCCAATTCCATCACTTCAATATTTTGTGTCATCCCTTCATGATCACCATTCAAACCGCATTTAAGCGCTTGTTTACCAGAGAAATGTACTTTTTCGTGTGGCGGGTTTATTGTGACGAAATTACGCAGGTGGCTAAAACGGTTTGCCCCTTCACCGTCAAAATACCATTTACCTAAACGACACTCTTGATGACTATTGACTTGTATATTGAATTGACGATTTGCAATCATCTGATAGATATTGTTTTTCCACACTGCGTGGTCAAGTTTCACCGTATCTAAGAAAGCACGGGTTGATGCTAAGTTAATCACCTTTTGCATATGTTGGGATTGCCCAATAACATCATTCACAACAGAACCAATCCTATGTGTCGTTTCTGCCATTTCAAAAGCTGAACCAACACTCAAGTCAATAACGTCTCTTATCGCATTGGTTTGAGAAAGTACTTTTTTTACGAGCTCTTCAATTTGAATACTCGCTCGCTGTGCTTTACTCGCTAACGTTCGGACTTCATCAGCTACAACAGCAAAACCACGCCCAGATTCTCCCGCACGGGCAGCTTCAATTGCTGCGTTCAGAGCAAGCAAGTTGGTCTGCTCGGAGATCTCTTTAATGCTGTCTACGAGCTTGCCAATAATACTGGTCGTATCAACTAACGCACCTACAACTTTTCGGCTGTCTTCTGTTTGAGTATTAATATGCTCAGCACCGTTCGTTAAACAATTAAGCGCTTCATGAGCATTCTCGAACATGCCATCCATCGCTCTCAGAGTTTGCTTTTCAGCGTCTAGATGGTGTGCACACTCCGCTAAGCCATTACGAATATTGTCTAATAGTGGCGCGCCTTTTAACAACGAATCTAATACTTGTTTATCAAGTGATATAGCAGTTTTAAGCGATTTTATTTCACACTCGTGAGCCGTTGTCTGAGTTTGGTATTGTTCAATTAGAATTTCACGCTGAAGGGTCAAACTCGCGACCTCTTCAGCAAGTGCTTTATTTTCTTGTTTCAACAGACGATTAAACATCGCAAACTTCCTTAACACGATCAGATAATGAAATATAACTGGTGACATTTTTAATGTGTTATTATTTCAATAATACAAACGGAACTATAATTATGAATCCAGATACAAATCGAATAACGTCAAATACTGACGCTTTAAACTTTCAAACTTTTCTTTTTCATTATTATCCATAATGGAAAACTCGCTAACACTAAAAGAAAGCACAATGACCTTTTGTTCTTCTAAAAACGCACGAATCGTTTGGATATCTTTTATCTTTTGAAGATCACATCTCATTTCATCAAGTTTTTCTTCCATGAAATTATTTAAAAAGACCATTGCAATGTCATTTATTTTATGTTTACTTTCCATGCATCATCTCAATAGAGTTATTACTAAATAAATTTAACCATATCAACCTTAACGTCTATCATGAATAACTTAAATGGTAATTCAACAACAGGCATTTGAGGTGGATAAATTTCACAAATGTATTTATCACATTGCATCGCTTCTGAGCACAGTAAACAATGAATATTAACATCACCACTGCACTCGCTTTTTTTTTGATGAATGACCATTTATATCCACCCCGCCTGCCGTTATTTTTATTTTACTAACAGAACGTAACACCCTTGCTTTCACCAAGGCCATATCAAATGGTTTAACCATATAATCATCTATTCGTGCACTAATACATCTCTGAACAATGACTTTTGATGTTTCGCCTGATGCCATAATACAAATGGTGTGTTGTCTAATAACCCCATTACACCTAAGAAGCTCAATGAGTTCGATACCATTGTAACCATCATCAAGGTGATAATCACAAATCACTAAATCGAAAACCTGGTTAAGTAACTTAGCTCCACTTTTATATCGGTCTACTGTTTTTATTTTTCCAGAATCAAAACCAATACTTATTAACAGTTCTTTTAAATACTGCAACATCAATTTCGAGTCATCGACGACTAGAACGTTTAACGAAGACAAACGAAAATAGTCCATCATACCTCTTTAATAAAAATGTAATCGCTAATAACAAAACCAAAACCAAAAAAACAACCACCAACGGAAAAAACAAGAAAAACTCATATCCGAACTGATTATAAATATGGTTAATTATTTCTTTCATAAAATTGATCTCTAGATTAACTTTAACTCCACTCGAACTGTTAATATATCGTTAAACTCTCCGGATAAAGCTGTATTTTCCGTATCAAATTCAAAAAGCAACCCGCCTGACAAATGGTAATCTTTATCAGAGTAAATGGTGATTTTTTGACCACTACGTGAAATTCGCTTTTCTAATAATGTTGATGGATCAAATACTTTAGCCACATATGGGATAACCGTTGATGCTACACTATTAGATAAACACAACTCACCACTACACAATGCATTGTTGCTGCTAGTTAATGTCAAATCAAAAGCTTGAGAATTTAGAAAAGCACCTTGAATATTAAATCCAGTTTGTGATAGCCCGATAATACCTGTTTTCTGTTTGGTAATCGAAAAAGACAGATATTCGTCGTCAACAGTGAAGTTTGTTATGCTGGGCCTAACTTCTAAATTAACTGTATAAATATATTCTTCATGACCATCAGCATTAGCTCCTCTATCAGGGGAACTGAGATATTCTTGATTCCGGCTGTTCAACACCCCACTATAAAGACCAAATGGTAGTTTATTTAATTCATCCAAAGGAAATTTAAAATATCTTTCCACTGTTCCACCTGGGCTTAATATGGCGTTAGATTTCATTCCCCACGCATCAGAGTTACACCAGGAATTTATGTAACTGATACTGTTTGGATTTATTATAACTCCTGAGTTTCCCATCGTTGCAACACAACCATCAGCGGATGCCCACCACGCAACCCTCTGAATCAATTCCGGAATATAGCGACCAACGCCTAAAGTTGTTAAAATATCAAATCGCTTTGACACCCCTGAATTGACACCTTCCATCGATAAGGTTGTTATAGTTACATGCCTTTTAGCTTGAATGTTTTCATACCAACCATGAATAGGGTCCGGAATAGACACACCGATGTATGAATCACGGCCATGTTTAAATTTAAACTCCCCTCTAGAAACTTCATCTAAATCTAGTAGAACTGAGCCAGATGATGTCAGATCGTAAAAACTTTTAAGATAAGGATCGTACTTTAAATTAATCTCCAAATTAAGATTAGGAACGACATTCCAAGAAGCATAGGAAGAGTTAGAAAATGCCATAAAAAATAAAAATATTATTCGAATCATTATTAACCTAACGCCTTAAAAACCACCAATGAAACTTGGCCGACACACCACTTAGATTTATTGTTATTAATCACGGGGCTACTCATCTCAATGGGTACATCAGAATAATATTTATCTGCGCCTCGATACCATAAATCACTTTCCGTCAAATCAACTCGGTTAGATACCATTTCTTGACTATTAATTTTAATACTCATTTCAACTACATCAGAGGTTTCCCCACCATAACAAGATAGGTTGTTGTAGGTTTGAATAAAACTGTATCCGGCTGGGTTTGAACCAAATTCTGCCTCTGTACGAATATTAAATGAAATATCATTAAATCTATTCGTATCTAAGTTATAAATTAACCTTCGGTAGTCACCGTCCAACACATAGCTCACTAAATTACCTGAAACCTCATCGGCCGGAATGGTTGCACTCAACCGAATTTGTTTTTCAGCAAACTGAGGGCGAGCAATTGCTAACTGCGACATAACAAACAAGATTAGCATTGCAACCAAGTTAAATATCAGTTTAATTCGACATGACTTTATATTCATTTGCCTTCATCGCTAATTGCCTTTCATTTTTAATGATGTAGCAAACCGTTCTCTGAACTTTTATTTATACATTCAGAGATGTTTATAATTACTTTTCTTTCTGTATTACTTTTTATTCGTGGTAATAGATATCTACTCGTCTTTGTAATGCATTGTCAGAACCCATTTTTTGCTCATTAGCTTCAAGTTCTCCTCGGCTACACGCAGATACATTCCCTTCACCAACGCCATTATTCATCATGACTTGTTTAGCAAACTCAGCACGTCTTAAGCCAAGCTGAAAGTTATAATCTCGACTACCTGACCTATCCGTATGTCCAATAACGGTATAATGCGTTCCCTCTGATGCCTGCATTAAAGCCACGGCCTCAGGGCGAATCTCTGTCTTAGCGCTATCATGAGTAAAGTAAAATGACTGTATAAACACCCCCACATCACAGCGGTCCACTAGATCATCTAGGCTTTCCACGATAGGTAACACTTCTATCGGTCTAACAGGTCGTTCTGCCACAACTACGACATTCTTGTCACCACGATAAAATGGCTTAATAATTAACCCCACTTGAATGCTAGGCTCGAGTACATTGGGGTAGTCTTGTGTGATCGGATAGCGATAACTGACCGAGGCAGCCACATAAGGTGACCAGTCGTATCGAATACCCATAGCCACTAAAGGCTCAAATGTCACCTCCTCGACGTCTTCAGCATCAAGCCAAACAGTTGATCCAGCACTGCCAATAAGCGAGAGTGAATCGGTAATATAAAGTTGCCTATCCACCATCAACGAAAGTTGGTTGGTTATTTCACTGCTTTGATAATCAATGTAACCATTCGCTAACTCGTCAAATTGCACCCCTACAGCCAATTGACCGCCCCACACCTCTTGGCCAGAAAAAGAACCTATCCCTATCGTTGGAGTCGGGATAGGCGGCTTGGCCTCTAAAGTGAAAGAGGCAATAACGAGTAACATCGGGTAAATCTTGGATATTATCTTCTTCATTACTGAACACTTATTCCTGTCATCGGCTCACTTTGACACACCCCGATATTGGTTTTTCCCTGCTCCACTTGCCCAGAAAAACACATTTGTCCATTTCGATGAATCGCAAACTGGCGGCCAGGCTTGACACGAAACTTCAACACTTTGTCGTTAACATTACTGTCACTCACACACGCGCTACCTGTACACACAATGCCATTGGTATCGGCACCATTACTGACAATCAACACATTCCCTATCGGTTGCTGTTTCACATTAAGATAATGAATCTTGCCCGGCAGCATATTCACTGTGGTGTTTCTTTCCATATTGACCGATTCCAAAGCGTATCCATCGTTATCAAACGCATAGTCAACCACCACTTGGCTATAAGGTTTCATTTCTATCAGCGTGTTATTCGCAATGGTTTGTGTCGCTTTTCGGCCTGAGACCTTATCGTGTATTTTGACCTTGCCTTCTAAAGCCTCATCAATGCCATTCACTTCAATCGCACTTGTGCTGTCAGAGCGCGACTCTTTAAAATATGCACGGTTCTCAGTGACATAGGCAGTCGTCGAAAATGAACCGTTGTAAGTGACCGTCCCCTCTTTTTGACGGCGAATTCCCGCCGAACTGTTAAAGGCTGCATGACGATAATTGCCATTGATATAGGCATCTATTCCGTTATTTTGTCGAGAAGAAGAGTCGTTATCCGACACATAACGGTGCGAAACTCCACCATTTAACGACAACTCATCATTCAAACGAGCGTTGGTTGATAACTGATTATTAAACTCCCCACGCCCGTCATTTTGTGTATATGTGCCGCTATAGTGCGTTTGCGTACTCAACGGAATAGACAAGCCAAGGTTGATGTTATTTTGATTATCACTACCGCTGTAGGAAGCATATAAGCTAACCCCATTTCGAAACGAATAGTTCGTGTTCACGTTGTAACTGAGGTAATCGTCTCGCCCTATCTCGTTGTAACTCGCACTCACTCCTAAGCTGAACAGACCAAAACTTTGATTCATCCCTGTCGAAATCAATAAGCTATCTTGGTTACCTAGATAACTCTCTTGATGCTCATCATCCACATCCGTGCTCGCTACTGATAAGTTAAATGCATTCGAATACACGTCCGCATTCACACGACTGCCATTTTGCCCCAACGAATATTTTACGCTCAGTCGATAATCATTGATGTTGGCGTAATAGCCCAGCCCGGCGAACCACTCTTCTTCAACCAAAGACAGATTGCCTATCGCACTTTGTTGTTGGTAAAGGGGAAGACTCAAGCCCGTATCAAAAACCAGACTATCTCGCTCTTCTGTACCATATTGCTCTTTAGCGCCAAGGCGACCGTAGAAAGAGAGCTCACTAGCATCAAACGCATCGCTGTTAGAAACAAAATTATTACCGCTAAACACAACCTCTTCGTTGTTTGTTACTTCATACTCCACTGCGTAGTTCCCATAAGGTAACCCTGAATAAGGAATGCTATTTCTACCCGATTGGATATTACTTTGATAAATCAATTCTCGCTGAGGGTTATAGACTGACAGCACCCCCTCAGACGGAGAAAAAAAATCCACACTACGCGCAGCAAAATTCTTAATCTCAAGCCGCTTTTGATTTGAAAGCTCCACACCAACAAAGCGTTCATTCATCAGACTGTTTTGCGCTGCAACACCTAATCGCCCCGTATTCGCGATAATCCCAGCGGTTGCAGAATAATCAGCCGCATCATAGTTGTAATTAAATTGACCGATATCTTGAGAATACTCACTCGCATTAAAGTCGTAGCGTAAGTAACCATCGCCTAACCCATAAGTATTTTCAGAACGCAAGAAGTATGAAAAATCGTCTGTGTAGGAGAAACTGCCGTACCAACTGCTCACCAATAAACTTTCATCAAACGTTTCCAGCACTATCTTTTGTTGCGTGGTTGCAAACAAGTCACTGGGAATAAACAGTCGTAAGCTACTATTGTAGAAATCCACGACGGTTGTGAACTCTGGAGTAAAAACCAAACAGTCTGACTTTTTACCTTTGCATTCACGAGAGCCATTAACACCACGCGTAAGCTCATTCACCAAACCAGCAATATCTGCTTCTTTAATCCCCACAACTTTGAGATAACGTTGTAATTTATCCGCTTCACTTTTCTCTATCTGCGCTTTAAAAAAAGACAATTTTCCCGCCAATTGAATCGGCGCCTCAGAAGCACCGACAACTGACAACGTAATCTCTTTATCGTCCAGTTCAAAGAAACCGACGTAGTTTTGATTGGCATTCGCAACCAAAGCGATATTGCTATATCGCTTATCAATGGTGGCTAAACTGGCCAATACCTCGGTATTTTCTCGAGCAACCAACATTTCATCTTGACTGTAAGCTTTCGCCATCATCATCAAAAAATAGGCACACAGAAATCGCGTTACTACGTAATTCATTTATCTCGTTCATTTATTTTACTAAAGTTTTATAGTCTCTTTTATTAGGTATCTATCGTACGGGTCGCGAATAGAGATATTGGCATTACCGTTTTTAAACTCTAATAAATTAAGAGCCTTCTCTTTACCACTTAAAACAAACTCTGAGCCCTTACACTCTGTGCCTTTTTTGAATTCAGTTTCACACAAATTAATATTAAAAATAGCCACACTGTCTGATGCATTATTGAGCACATAGCCCTTTTCAGTTTTCAACACACTTGGTTCGCCTTTTAACGCACCATCTTTAGCGATAATCATCCACACTCGATAACCAATGAGGATGCTCATTTTCTGCCCCACCTGACCGTCATCAATTACCGATTCGGGCATGATATCAATGGCGATTATGCGGTCTCTATCTGATGCTTTATTCAACTGCTTCGCCAGATGTTGAATTGCGATGACAATCTCTTCTTCTGGCTCAACCAAAAACTCATTACGCTCAACATAGACAGGCCAGTTTTGAAACTCGTCAGTTTTAAATTCTACGGTTTCATTATCACTATTTAATTCAGACAAGGTCACTTTTAAAAATACCGGGTATGATGCAGGATTAGTAATTTTAATGTCTGATTTAGCATCACTTTCATTTGGTATAATCACCATTTTATCAACGGTAATAGCACTCACTGAAATAGAAAAAAGCAAGGAAATAACTAATGTGTAATATTTTATACGCACAACACCTCCACTAATAAAGCGGATATGGGGATTGATAACACCTAAAGTATTTAAATGATATTGCACTCTATAGAAGAGGTTGCAATACCATTTAACATTAGTTAAGGAGCCGTAATATCAGCGGCAAAACGAATTGGTGCCGTTACGGTGATATTACCACCTGCCGCATTACGAGCAGCTGTTGGGATATCCACCACGGCACCAAGAGTCAGCCGGAATGCCGCACTACCTGTAGGAGTAGCAATATCAGTAACGGTACCCACTCTTATTGCCGTACCGTTTATTGTAATCGCTGTCGTTACCGTGCTACTTGCTGATGCTTTAATCGCGGTACCAGCAATCGTTGGATTACTCGTCAGCATCGCGGTAATTTTAGATGAACCAGTAAAAGTTCCAGTATTAGGCTTTATATAAAAAGATTCGGATGTTGATGTTAATTGAACGCCACTTGCCGTATCAGCTGCACTGAATGCGATTGATGACGGAGGCACGTACGCGGTTGTTCCATCTGCTTGAACAAATTTCCAAGCACCGCCCTCAACAGGCAACGCTGGAATCGTCCCACTAAAAGTGAAAGAAAGATTACCATTAGTCGGTGCAGCGTTTGCTGCTACAGAAGTAAGCCCTGCGCCCAATAAAACTGTCGACATAAGCGCCGATAAATATTTTTTATTCATATCTTTACTCTCAACTTTGATTGTTATGCATTTTTATCAACTATACGAACGACTTAAATGGCAGAAAGAATGAATTACTACGCAAATATACAATGCAACTTATTCATATTCAGCCAATCACTACGTTCATTGATTTCAGTCAATGCTAGCTTTCAAATGACACAATAACGAACCAATTTATTTCACGTAAAGATCAGAGAAATCGATCGATCAAATATTTTGATCATAACGATCAGTGCGATAAATTATAATGATCATATCGATCAGTGTAATTTATCAAAAAGCACTGAAAAATCATTGCATTACAATCCCACCCTTAAGTAATGTTAACCTTATTCCAATTTTGACTATTTTATTTACCCATATCGTCAATACAGGTACGACAAGTTCATAGTATGAATAGCATCACACTTAAGTGGTACCATGACTTATCTTTTCCAGGCGCCCCCTCCAATAACTGCGTACTGTCATTGACGTAGATTGTAATAAGGGCTTTTCTAGGATGACGGCAGCCCTTGTGATAAGGCCTGCCGTCATTACTGACTAAGGGGGGATGTTGATTAGGTAGTTGGTAGCAACGCTTGTTATTCATCACGCTTGCTTAGGCGCTCGTGCATCCAGTCCTCAACTTCGTTGTCTACCCATGCAACAGCCCTATCACCGAGTGGTACACTTTTCGGAAATCGCTCTTCATTCATAAACTTGTAAATACTTGAACGGCCTAATGCTGTTAACGCCATCACTTCTTTTAGTCTTAAAAATCGCATGAGAATTATCCTTTGAGGTATGAGTTCAAAAGAATCCCCTTCGCGATTAAAAAATATTGATGGCGGCTTCTTGCTGGTCTGGCTTGCCACGTTTCCAACAAATTTCAACCATATATTACCTCCTTGTATCTACCCGTTAATCAATTCAAGGAGTGCTATTATGCATACCGATTACGTCACCACCGCCCCAATGACAGCCTTACAAGTCTTCGAAAAAGCCGCAGAGTTACTAGAGCACCAATACCAACGCGACCACTCATTCACTAATCCTGACCACACCAAACGCTACCTCTCGATGAAGTTAGGTCATCAAGAGCGGGAAGTGTTTGCGGTGCTTTTTTTAGATAACCAAAATCGACTCATCCGTTACCAAGAGCTGTTCTATGGAACAGTAGATTCCGCTTCGGTTTATCCTCGTGAAGTCGCTAAGGCCGCACTGCAAGCCAATGCCGCAGCGGTAATATTTGCGCACAATCATCCATCCGGCTTAGCCGAACCCTCATCAAGTGATAAACGCATAACGACTCGATTGGTGGACGCATTGAAGCTGTTAGACATTCGAGTGCTTGACCATGTGGTGGTGGGCTTGGTCTGTGTCTCTTTTGCAGAGCGAGGGCTTATCTAATGAAAAGAGAAATCATGGTTCACGGCAAAGACTTAGCCTTACCGCTCAATCTGCATCGTCAGCTTGAAGCTGTGCTCGATAGCTTTTCTCTTCGTACTGACATTCATCGACTCTCTGTGAATTTTAGAGATACCGGTTACTACCACCGAAGAGAGGGATTGCACCCTGTGGAAATACGCTTTGAGCGGGATGGCGAGAATCGTCACATATGGAAGTTGGTGTTTATCGCCAGCTTTTCTTATCCCGATGAACACAGCCCGCACGTCGCACCTGAGCTCTATTTCAACTTTAAACGTGGTTGGTTCTATCAGCCGACATTCAAAGCTGTGAGCTTGCGAGGCCTCAAGTCGTTGACCTATTCAAGTCATGGGCAATCGCCTTTTGTCATCAACTACGCAATCAACATTTTGATGATATCTCCGCCAACGAAATACACCTTTAACCCCATCTAATCTCAACTCGATTAACCAAACCATTATCTTATTTCAATCATAGGAGGACACGTCGTGTCTGTATTACAAGCTATCATCACCGTAACCAACCTTATCCCTACGCTATTACCCGTATCAAACAAGCTAAGCCCTGAGGGATCCCCTCATAATTTCCCCAAAGCACAACCATGTTTGAATAGATTTTGAGCAAGCAGGGTTGCAGCCGCGAGCAAGTCTTCCCTCGTTATTGTGTAGCCAGAATGCCGCAAAACTTCCATCCCTAAGCGCACTGTTGAGAGTACATTTCGATTTTTGACAGTGTTAGCTTGGAAGTGCTTATCCCAACCTTGTTTCTGACCATGAACTCCAGCAAGCCAAAATGTCAGTTGAAGCATTAGGGCGATTAGCAGCATGATATCAAAGCGCTCTGAGCTGCTAGTTCGGCTATGACGGAGGCCTAAACCGTAGGCTGGGCTTTTCAAGTCTCGGAAGGTTTCTTCAATTTGCATACGCTTCGAGTAGAGCCTAACAAGTTGCTTTGGTGTTCGGATTTCAACGGGCAAGTTAGTCGCTAAAACCCATGGTTCTTTTGTCGAAGCGGAGTAGATTTTAGGTGACGGATGATGACAATTAGTCCGTGTCGAACGCTGATTTTTTCGGCCTTTAGGACGTGATTTATACAGTGCAATTTGACATGAAATTGGGTTGCTCTTAGTCAACCTCTTATAGCCTAAAGTCTTTGAGCGACTTGAGGATATGCTATGTAAGTTGCTGATAGGTTGCCAGTTTTCCGCACCTAAATCTGCATATTGCACTTTCCCTCTGACTCGACTTAACCAGTACCAACCTAGCTTTTCAACGGATTTATACCATGGCACTTTAAAGCCAGCATCACTGACAATGAGCGGTGTAGTGTTACTCGGTAGAATGCTTGCAAGGTCGGCTAGAAATTGGTCATGAGCCTTCTTTGAACATTGCTCTGAAAGCGGAAAGGCTTTCTCATAAAGAGTAATAGAACGACCATGTAGTGCCACCGAAGCCCGCAATACCATAAGCCGTTTTTGCTCACGAATATCAGACCAGTCAACAAGAACAATGGGCATCGAATTACCTGAACAGATAAAGCTGGCATGCCAACGGTATACAGCGAGTCGCTCTTTGTGCAAGTGACGATTACCTAACAATCTGTCGATTCGTTTGATGTTATGTTTTGTTCTGGCTTTCGTTGGCAGGTTACGACCAAGTTCGGTAAGAGTGAGCGTTTTACATTCAAGTAATGCGTGGCAAGCCAGCGTTAAACTGTTGAGTCGTTTTAAGTGCAATTCAGGGCAGAATTGGTAAAGAGAGTCGTGTAAAATATCGAGTTCGCACATCTTGTTGTCTGGTTATTGATTTTTCTCAGAACCATTTGATCACATGACAAGATGTGCATCTACCTTAAATTTATGATTTTTATCAAAATCATTAGGGGATTCCTCAGCATTTAGTACCCGACATGTTTCATGAAACAGATCAAGATGATTATAAATTCATAATACAAGATGCATGGCTTGAATACATATTAGATATAGAAGACCTGTCGATCAGATACACAGTAAGTATATCAACAATGCAAAAACCAGAACGCTTTGTTGTGAACATTACTAATAACGGCGGAATGGATCATGTTAATGAGTACGAAACGTTTGAGATTCATGAACACTTAATGCAGCAATACATCAGTGATGACGAAGGTTATAAAGAAGAAGTAAATCAGAATCCAGTATTCAGCAATTGGCTTTGAGCAGTAACGTCATTACAACGTGACAGAGTTCGGTCTAAACACAGCGCACATTTGCTGGTGGTTTATATGCACAAATAAAGTAGCATCAAAAATTGACCGTTAGCTGATACCATTTCTAATATGCCATTTCAGTATCATAAATCATACCTATTGACTTTGTGATACCACAGAGTGATGATACCACCCATAGATGATACCAATTAAAACTAAACGGATACTAATGCGAACATTTGCTTACTGCCGAGTTTCAACAACGGAACAAACAACCGAAAACCAAATTGTTGCTATTAGAAATTCTGGCTACAGCGTTGACGACAGTCGCGTGATATCTGAAACGGTATCCGGTGCAACGTCAGCAATGCTACGTCCAAATTTCAAAGCACTGGTTGACCACAAACTTGAACCAAACGATACGTTGATTGTGTTGAAGCTTGATCGTCTTGGGCGTGACAATATAGATGTACAGCAAACAGTTGAATTGCTAATTCAGAAAGGAATTCATGTTGTTTGTTTAGACCTACCAACACCCGACCTTTCATCTTCACAAGGTAAGTTGATGCTTCAAATGTTCAGTGCTTTTGCTGAATTTGAACGCAACCGCATCAGTGAAAGAACGAAAGAAGGGCTTGAACGTGCAAAGCAGCAAGGGAAGAAATTAGGTAGACCAGAAGCACAAGAAACCACTAAGCAGGTTCAGTATTACAAGGCACAAGGATTATCACAGTCCAAAACTGCTGCCGCTACAAGCCTTGGAATCGCTACAGTAAAGCGTCACTGGAATAAGTAATACAACAGGACACACAACGGACAACAGCTTCATCATCGACGTTTAATGCAAGATTCTTATTGGTTCGCTTTTTAAAATAAGTAAAAGGCGAACAATAGTATTAAACCTATAAAAGCGAATACCAGCCCGAAGCCCCCCATACCCTAAAATCAGCCAAAAAACCTATTCCTTACCCCACCCATCGAAAACTTTTGACCATTTTTTTATCAGCCAGCCTGACTTTTTAAGACGCGGGTTCAGTTCCCTACTGCGCATTTATTGCTAAATCTACTGATCCACAAAGTGCTACACATACTGATCCACATAATGCTATATTCAACGTAACTTATTATTATATAAGCCTTTGTTATGATGGTCTGACGGTCACAGCACTTCCCGCCAGCTCCACCAAACGTTTGGAAAGGGCCAACTCGCAAGAGTTGGCCCTTTTTGTTTGTCTGAACAATGCAAATACCATTATATCCCTCCTCCCCTATTCGTACCTTTCTCTACATTTCTCGATCCAAATTTTCATGCAGATCCACTTACAAAATCCTTTTGTAAAAACGATAAAAAACTCTCACTAACCGACTACTCAAAAACAAACATAACCACTTGTTGCATATTGAATCCGCATGACAAACTGTTTGCAAAGTTTGTTTAATAACAGAACGTTATCGGCAGTAGCAAGCATGAACATTGAAGAAATAGGTCAACTTAAAGTCGGCGAAGTACTTGATAATCAACAACTGTGTGATCTCTTTGGTTGCAGCCCTCAAGGAGGGATGCGAAAGTCAAATTCGACTAACACGCTGCTGCTGATCTCAAATCACATTAACTCTATCTACGATGACCGATGGGAAAATGACATTCTCCACTACACCGGGATGGGAACGACTGGCGATCAGAGCTTAGATTTCGCACAAAATAAAACACTCGCTAATTCGCAAACCAATAACGTAAAGGTGCATCTTTTTGAAGTGTTTCGAGACAAACAGTACACCTACGCGGGGCAAGTTACCTTAGTTGCAAAGCCATACAGTGAATACCAGCCCGATCAAGCAGGGCAGTCTCGGTTAGTTTACGTCTTTCCTTTACAACTAAAATCCGGAGCGCATTTCGTTGTTGAAGAAGACAGGCAGCATGTTTATCAAATCAAGGAAAAGAGAGCTAAAAAGTTAAGCGATGCGGAGCTTGCACGCCGAGCCTATCAGTCAAAACGAAAGACAAGTGTTACCAAATCAACAGCAACCATTTACGAACGAAATGTCTGGGTAACTGAACATGCCAAAAGACTAGCAAATGGCATTTGCCAGCTTTGTATAACACCAGCACCCTTCTCAACCCCCAAAGGCGTACCTTATTTAGAGACCCATCATATCCATTGGTTGTCTCGTGGTGGGGATGATACACCCCATAATACCATTGCGCTTTGCCCAAACTGCCATAAGAAAATGCACATTCTTGACTTACAAACCGATGTGAATTTTCTGTTTCAGCGCTTAAACGCATTACTGACCGAAGGGGATCAACCCGCTGAGGGACAACCGTAATACACGCAACAGAAACTGAGCATTTACAACGATTCATTTAGAAAGGCTATGCCTAGCGCTAGTCTTTCTTTGCCATCCCTACTAAGACCACACAAAAACATCATTTCAATCAAACACTCACGCAAAAATCAGGTGAGTCTGTTAGCATTAGAGCTACACTTTTAAAACAGCTTTGTTTGCGCTTGGATGATCGCATCGAGTGCAGGGCTTTTTCCCTCCTAGACCAATAACAATAGAGGATGCTATTTTGCTTGAGCACCATATTCGCGATTACATTGCGACCAAATTGGCTAATGTTGGCATTAACAGCGATCCCTATGGGGTTGAGTTAACCACTGCGTTTGCACTGGTCGTGCTTGCCGTCGCTGGGGTGAGCTATTTAATCACCCACCACTTAATCGTTCGCTCAGTCAAAAATGTACTGCAAAAGACCAACAAACCGCTGGCGGAAAGTTTAGCCAAATACGACTTGCTGGGAAAAATATCGCTACTTATTCCCCTTCTGGTATTAGATGTATTGCTGCCGATTGCCGTTGGGCACTACACCATTCTCTCCGGCATTATTGATCGCCTGTTAGGCGCATTGGTTTTATTTATGATCGTGTGGATTATCTTCGCGATTTTAGATGCCCTCAACGACATTGCCACCTTTAAAGGCATTACCCGTAAGATGCCGATCAAAAGCTTTGTGCAGCTGATCAAACTGTTCACCTTCTTTATTGGCTTAGTCGTGTTCGTTTCTATTCTTGCCAATGAATCGCCGATTATTTTCTTATCGGGTTTAGGGGTGGCGACGGGCTTTGTCATGCTGGTGTTTAAAGACACCATATTGGGCTTTGTCGCGGGTATTCAGCTTTCGGCTAACCGAATGATCAGCTTGAACGATTGGATTCAAATGAACGCCTATGGCGCCAATGGTACGGTTGAAGAGATCTCGCTCACCACGGTGAAAGTGAGGAACTTTGATAATACCGTGAGCATGCTGCCTGCTTATGCATTAGTGCAAAATGCGTTTATCAACTGGCAAGGCATGTCTGATTCTGGCGGTCGCCGCATTGAACGCTCAGTGAATATTGACGTCACCTCAATCCGTTTTATGAGTGCGGATGAAGTGGAAGATATGAAGAAGATT
Organism: Vibrio scophthalmi; assembly: GCF_040869025.1. NCBI lineage: Bacteria > Pseudomonadati > Pseudomonadota > Gammaproteobacteria > Vibrionales > Vibrionaceae > Vibrio > Vibrio scophthalmi. Next base: position 657,120 of record NZ_CP134271.1, read on the forward strand.
CGTATTCTACGCCAATATATTTATGAGAAATTGCGCGACATAAATGAGTTCAACGATGATTTGGATGAAGAAGATCAAGACGTCGCCAATCAGCGCCACATAACTAATTTAGGCATGTTCCGAGCTTACCTCACCGCTTATCTGCGTGCCAATAAAGATATTCACCAATACATGCTAATCATGGTGCGCCAGTTGCAACCAACTTCTGAAGGAATACCGTTACAGGTTTATGCTTTTAGTAACAATGTCGATTGGGCGGTTTACGAAGGTGTTCAGGCGGATCTTTTCGATCATATTTACTCCATTATGCCCATGTTTGGCTTGCGCCCTTACCAAGCCCTCGGCAGTAATGATGCGCTCAATATCGGCACACTGAAGTGATCGCCAATTCGCTGTCATTATTTCGGTGGCTTGGGTAAATAAGTTTCACCACATCGGTAAAAAGAAAGGCTGCCATTGGGCAGCCCTTCTTTCATGTTAAGCCTTATTGCTCAAGCAATGTTAGTTTAGTAAAGATCGGTAAGTGATCACTCACTTCAGCCCAATTCACTCCTGACCACACTTCCATACCTTGCGGCACTTTGAGTTCTTCAATATCCCAACGTTGTGCGTTACTGGTAAAGATGTAGTCGACACCAATTTCAGGGTTAACACTTGGCCAAGTTCTATGGTCATTATTAAATGGTGTCACAGGGTTCCAGTATTTGGTTACTTCGGTCATGTTCGGCGTGCTGTAGACATCATTCATGTCGCCAAGCAGAATTTTAATGCCACGCATTTCCATGGTTCTATCATTCAAATCTCGAATTTGCTCTAAGCGAACCTGTGGGTTTTCTTTGGTATCAAGGTGGGTGTTGATAACAGTAATTGGCGCTGCAAAATTAGGGACATCAACATTACCGATACAGCCAATACGTTGTTCACGCTGACCGGATGGCAGTTGTATGATTTCATCCAATGTCACTGGATACTTAGAAAGAATACTTAGGCCATATTCGCCACCATCAAAATCAATCGCACGACAGAAGACACCTTGCATACCTGTGATCTTTTCTATCTCTTTTAGTTGATCGACCTTACCGCTTCTTGCGGTGAGTTTATCAACCTCTTGCAAAGCCACTATATCCGCATCCATCGCTTTTATCGCGTGGGCAATATCTTGTGCTGATGATACTTTGCCCGCCGCAATATTAAACGACGCAATGGTCAACTCTGGGGCGTCTTTTTCACTAAACACTTTATTTGCCACACCGTTCAAAGCGCTCTTCACTTCACGGCTGTTTTTGTTGCTGTTTGCACTACTATCAGCAAAGACTGGAGCCGATATTACTGATGCACATAGCATCGCCATCATTATTTTATTCATAATCCGTCACTCATTCGTTAGCCAGAATTCGCAACAACTATATAAACTCAATAATGGACTGTTTGAGATTTGCATCGCATTTACTGACAGAGAACTCAAATAAAACTCATGATAAATATATGAAAAATAACAGAGTTGTTAACAACTACGCCCTAATATAACCAGCGCCTATTAAGCTAAACTGGTAAGAATTTATCGTCATATCGATAAAAAAGTGCAGGGAATAAAAAAACGCTTCAAAGCGGAAAAATATCGCATTTCCACCTCAAAGCGCTCATTAACTTCCGATTCTAATTAGTTGAGTGTTTTGGCAAACTCGCCCACTTTCTTCGTCACCGGTAGCCACTCTTTATCGTGGGCTTGTTGCGATACCGTGGTTAGCTTACCGTCGGCTACAATCACTTTGCCATCAACAATGGTGTGTGTGACGTTTTGTGGATAAGCCGAAAACGCGAGAGTCGCAAAGGGATCGTAGTTTGGCTGGGTGTTTGGTGCATCAGTATCCACGATAACGATATCGGCTTTTTTGCCCACTTCTAGCGAGCCAATTTCATCATCCATATCCAGTACACGTGCCCCACCAATCGTGGCCAGTTCCACCAGCTCATAAGGGGTAAATTTAGCATTATCACCATGGTTGGTACGCGCGACCACCGCGGCATAACCCATCACATTGATGATATCCATTTGATTCGATGACATCGGCCCATCAGTCCCTAATCCCACATCCAAGCCTTTATTGACCATATCCCATGATGGCGAATAGCCATTGTTGCCTTTGGTATTGGCTTTCGGATTATGAGCAATCCCCACGCCGTGTTTCTTGAGCAGTGCCATATCTTGCTCGTCAAGATGGTTTACGTGGGCGGCGACTAAGTTATCCACCAAAAAGCCGATCGAATCCAAATACTCAATGACCGATTGGCCTGGCTGCATTTGCTCAGAGAAGGCATCGGTTTTTGACTCTTCCCAAGTAAATTCTGCTAGGTGTGTGAGCAAAGGGACTTGTTTTTCTACCGCGAGATCTTTGGCTTTGATCAGCCATTCAGCTGAAACAGTGTAAGGCGCATGAGGGGCAACCGCTGGGGTAATTAATGGGTGATCTTTCCACTCATCAATGAATTTTTCTGCGTACTCAAGGCCACCATAAGGCTGTTTGGCATCGACGACTGGAAAACCTATCACCGTCTCACCTAGCACGCCGCGAATACCAACTTCGGCGACCGATTTCGCCACTTCATCTTCGTGGTAATACATATCGGTGATCAGCGTAACACCAGACAATGCTAATTCCATCGCCGCATGACGAGAGGCGGTACGAATCAAATCACGCGAAAGCATCTCTTTTTCAAGCGGGAACATAAAGTTGATCAGACGGTTCTCAACCCCATTTTCTCCCAAGCCACGAAACGCGACCATTGGGATGTGGTTGTGAGTGTTGATCATGCCCGGCATGACGATATCACCACCAGCATCAATGGTACGTTTCGCCTCATATTGACTGGCAATCTTCATCTCACCTAGGGCAACAATCTTATTACCTTTCACCACAATCGCACCATCATCGATGACACGTTGTTGACCATCCATGGGTAGGATTTGGGCATTGGTGATGATCAGATCGACTTTTTCAGCAGCCAATACGGGCAGACTGGCACATGCACAAGCAATGCAGCTGGCCATTAGGGTTTTCGTTATTATTTTCATACCTTTACCTATGTACACAACTCAATATTGAACGACAAATATGCCAGCGATATTAGCCACACTATCGAGAAAACAGTAGATAAATTACGCAGAATTAAGCGATGCAATTCACAAATTCTGCGAAAGATAGCTTTCCTTTTTTCCCCAGCTTTTCATTCACCTACTTTCGCTTTCATTGACAAGGCAAAGGCGGCCAGATTTTCCCCTGAGCAATTTTGAGCTTATTTCGCTCAACAACCGCTCTCGCTTGTCTACACTGTTAATGCGCTAAGCATCATTAACGAAAGGAGGCCGTCATGATTGCCATTGAAAGAAAATACTGTTTGTCCAATAACCCTAACCTACATGCGCGTATTGAAGTGAACCCCATTGGTCAACTTGATGTCGAAATTATCGAGCTGAACGAACGTCATACCACCCAGTTTGATGATCTCTCTTTTAAATGCAGCCAAGGCGCAATTCATGTTTGTGGTAAAGAACAAACCTTGCCGTGGCAGTTAAGTTTAGCCACCGGAGATGGTTTGGAACTCTCAACTCTGGTCGACAATGCCAATGATGAGTATGAAACCTTGATGCGTGATTTGATGTAATGGGCAGTCGTCATCTGATTGCGCGACAAAAAATTACGCGACAAAAATAAATACCTGCCCAAGACCTCCTATAAGGAGGTTTTCGACGCTTAAACCCTAGCGACACTTCAAGCACACCATTAACCCGTGAAAGCTTACGGCGACGCTTTAAAACTGTGAGTCACCGATATATCTGCTCTATTCTATTTATGGCATTCTCAGCCATACTCTATGAAACGGTAAAATGGATGACCTGATATGGACGGCAATTCGCCAAAGCTTTCACTACGAACGATAGAACCGACCGATTACCCTGAATTGGCTCAGTTAATGGATTTAGTTTTTCATGATGTGGGGGGCTCTTGGCCACGTTTAACCATCATGGATTTAATCCATCAGTTTCCCGATGGACAAATATGCATTGAAGATAATGGCAAAATTGTTGGCGCAGCGCTGACGATTAAGGTCGATTACAACCGTTTTTCTCTCCCCCATCTCTATACCGATATCATTAACGAAAACAATGTCATTCAAAACCAAGTGACGGGTGATGCCATGTATGGCTTGGATGTTTTCGTTCACCCTGATTATCGCGGTTTGCGCTTAGGTCGCCGACTTTATGATGCGCGTAAAGAGTTGTGTCGTAGCATGAACTTTAAAGCCATTCTGGCCGGTGGGCGTATTCCGCATTACCACGAGCATGCCAATGAAGTGAGCGTGGCGGATTATATTGATAAGGTAAAACGCCGCGAGTTACATGATCCGATCCTCTCTTTTCAACTGGCGAACGGCTTTGATGTAAAACGCATCATGCGCAATTACCTCCCTGAAGATGATGCCTCGAAAGGTTACGCGACACTGTTGGAGTGGGATAACTTCTTCTACGAAGAGGACGTGCAATCTGTCCACGATGTTGAAAAAACCTTAGTGCGTATCGGTGTGGTGCAGTGGCAAATGCGTGCGATGAATGATTTGGAAGATCTGCTCGACCAAGCGGAATTTTTCATCTCGTCGCTGGCGAACTACAAAGCCGACTTTGCCCTCTTCCCGGAGTTTTTCAATGCGCCATTAATGGGGCTACAAAAAGATCAAAATTCGGTGGAAGCGATTCGTTTTCTGGCCAGCTTTAGCGAGGAAATCAAATATCGATTCTCGCAAATGGCGGTAACCTACAACATCAACATTATCGCTGGCAGTATACCGGTGATTGAAGATGACAAGCTGTACAACGTTGCCTATTTACTACAACGCGATGGCCAGATTGATGCGCAATACAAGGTGCACATTACGCCGCACGAAGAGAAAGATTGGGTAATCGACGGCGGCAATAAAGTGACGGTATTTGATACCGACGCAGGCAAGGTGGGCATTCTAATCTGCTACGACAGTGAGTTTCCTGAACTTGGTCGTATGATGGCCGAAGAAGGGGTACAAATCATCTTTGTGCCATTTTGGACCGACACCAAAAATGGTTACCAACGAGTACGTATTTGCTCACAAGCTCGAGCGATCGAAAATGAGTGTTATGTGGCAATTGGTGGCAGTGTAGGGAATTTACCACGCGTGGATAACGTTGATATTCAATATGCCCAATCGGCGGTATTCTCACCGTCGGATATCTACTTCCCACATGATGCGACCTTAAACGAAGCCAATGCCAATACTGAGATGATCATTTTTGCCGATGTGGATTTAACTAAACTCAAGCAGCTTAATACTGAAGGGTCGGTGACTAACTTACGTCATCGTCGGACCGATTTATATGGTGGCTTTACCCAAGCCAAACAGCCGTAAAAAATAAGCCGCTAACTCAAACGTTAGCGGCTTTTTTGTCGAACTTAGCTGTTTATCGCTGCTAGCTGGAACTCTTTCAAACGACTGCTTTGACGCTCTGCCAACTCAGACAAGAAGTTCGATGCTTGGCTTGATTCATCAATACCAGCCATGTTCTGTGCAATGGTGTCTTTGATGCCATGCAGCGATTCACTGATCTCTTCTGACGCTTTTGATTGCTGCTCTGCCGCCACCGACATTTCTGTCGAGCTATCATTTATCTCAGCCACCGCTTGCTGGGTTGCCGAAATTTTATCGACGACGACACTCGATGCTTCACGCACTTCATCTACTTTCTCTAAGCAGCTTTGTACGGTAATTTGCGCTGTATCCGATTGGCGTTGTAACTCTTCGATAATCGATTTGATGTGCTCGGTCGAGTTTTGCGTTTTGCCTGCCAGTGAGCGAACTTCATCGGCAACCACGGCAAAGCCACGGCCGAGTTCACCCGCGCGCGCCGCTTCAATTGCTGCGTTTAGTGCCAACAAGTTGGTTTGATCTGAAATGGCACTGATCACTTCCGCCACTTCACTGATGCTGTGACAACGCTGTTTAAGGTTATCAACCACCACAGCGGTTTCACCCAGTTGCGCGGTTAGATCATTCGCGCGTTGGCTATTTTCTTGTGCTAACGATTGACCTTCTTCACACGCGCTGTAAGCCATAATCGCACGCGATTCAGTCTGTTTCGCTGACTCAGCCACAATCCCCGCCGACGTTGACATTTCGGTCACGGCTGCGGCAATTTGTTGTACTTGGAGGTTTTGCTCTTGGGCATTGGCAGAGCTTTGCACCATCACCGCCGCCAACTGTGTTGAGCTGGCTGAGACTTCAGCGCCCTGCCCACGCACTTCATCAATAACACGGCTGATCGACACAACGGTTTCATCGGCGTTCATTGCAAGGCGAGCTAACTCATTTTTACCTTTAATGTGCGTTCTGGTTGAGAAATCTTTATTGGCCATCGATTGCAACGTGACCGTCAGTTGACCAAAGATCTGAATAAAGTGGCGCACTAGATAGATACAGAAAGCAATCGACACTAACGCCGCTACAATCCAAGAGATCACTTGAACTGAGATAACCTTGTTGATCGTGGCGAGCGAGGTATTGTTCGCTTCACCTAGCATTTGCATGTTGCGCTCAATCACAGTGACAATCGCGCTGCGAATATCACCAGCAAATTCAACACGAGTCGTGGTTGCTTGCTTATCGGCTTCTAGCGCGGCAAAAATAACATCCGTTGAAGTGATATACCCTTGGAAAGTGGTGTCTTTAAAGTTTTTCACCGCAGGTAACCAGTCAAACTCATCTAATATTTTTCCGGCATTGGTGAGGTAACCAAGTGTCTGATCACGGCTTACATCAACACGCATGAAGACATTCATCGACATACTTGAATAGTAGCTGTCTAGATTTTTAACCAACTGCTCGCCTTGCTTTTGCCACACCGCAACATCGAGATCATCGTTAACTTCTGCGTATTCCATCACCTCATTCACCATGGCAAATAACGGCGCCCACATATTCGGCGTATGCGTCCACCACTGTTCATGGATCAATTCATATTGCTCAACCGTCGTCGTCAACGTCTTTGAGTAACCATTCATATTCTCCAGCACACGTTGCATATCATCTTTGGTGCTTTGTGACATCGAAGGATTAGCAATAAACTGGCTAGTGATAAGATCTTGAGTCTCTTTAACTTTACTCTCAATACCAATCAGCTCTGATCGTAATTGGTCGGTATCGGCCATCATCATATCGCGGGTGTGAACGCGGATATTGTTCCAATTATTATCCAGCATCGCTGCAGATTCCGCGCGTTCAGCGCGTGATGTTGAATACTCAACCCCATGTTTCATCTCTTCTAAAAAAACTAAGATCAAACAAGAAACAACGGCAGAAGCCAGTAGCGATATCCCTACTGGCAACAGCAATAATGTACGTAAAGATAAGCTCGTAAGCCAAGATGGCGAGCTGTTGTTATTATTTTTCATTTCATCTCCAACGATAAAAATAGACAACCTTTCTGAATTTATTATTTTAGTGCTGACCCATGTAGTGGTGCTTTACTTCTCAACCATGGGTTTTTGAACGCTTGTGTATTACGACGAACATTTCTCACAATATTTTTTGTCGTCGAAGCATATTTCTTAGCTGAAAGAGTGAGCTGCGTCAGAAATACCATTACAGCGGACATTTTTTGAACAATAATGTTTTTATCAAAAGCATCACATCCATTAATTGGAATTAAGCTACTGTAATGAAAGGACTTTAGGTGTTAACTACTGAAAACTCGTCACATCCTGTTACACAAGTAATGATATGAAACGTGATATGGTATCCAAAAATAACAACTCATCCTGTCGTCACCTCACCGAGTAATACCGCATGAGATCAGAACTATTCTCACGCCTCGTTTCCCGTTTCTCATTTCCCGTTTCTCATTTCCCGTTTCTCATTTCTCGTTTCTTCCTTCTCGTATCTCTAGGAAAAATCAACGACGGTTTTTCGCTTACATCATGATTATTTTTACTGCTTCACATTTAACGCAGAGACAGTTGTGTAAGCTATATAATCAAGGCAGTTTGGTGGATAGCCTTCGATATCAAAGGCTTGCTATATTCATCTTTTGGGAGGGCAAGGTATGAAATTTATTCACCACGGGGGGAAAGATACGGTGACAGGTTCTTGCCATGAATTACAAGTGGATGGGCAAGCAATTCTCGTCGATTGTGGTTTGTTTCAAGGCCAAGATAAACGCCCATTGGAGGTGGAGTTTGCCACCCAACATCTCCAAGCTCTGTTACTGACCCACGCTCACATTGATCACATCGGCCGATTGCCTTGGTTATTGGCAAAGGGCTTTAAACAACCAATTTATTGCACCGAAGCCACGGCCGAAATGGTGCCTTTAATGTTAGAAGATAGTCTGAAATTGCAATTGGGATTATCGAGTAAGAAAACAGAACGAGTCCTACGCCATATTTCGCGTTTACTGCGTCCTCAAGCTTATAATCAGTGGTTTACGCTCCCCGCCTTAGCTTCCTCTTCCAGCACCCACCTATCTGCATCTGAAGCCACTGAGCCGCTCAAAGCACGCTTTCAACATGCAGGCCATATTCTGGGATCCGCTTATATTGAAGTGTTGCTGCCCAATCAAGAAGTGGTGGTTTTCTCTGGTGATTTAGGCCCATGCAATACACCACTGCTACCCGATCCGGTTGCGCCACCTAGAGCGGATTATTTACTGATTGAATCTACCTATGGCGGTAAAACTCATGAAGATATTCAAACTCGCTCTCAGCGCTTGTTGGCTATTATTGAGCGTTCGCTGGCTGATGGTGGCGCGATTTTAATTCCCGCCTTTAGTGTTGGGCGAACACAAGAGTTGTTGTTCGATATTGAGCAGTTAATCCACCAGCAAAAAATTGAAGCGACCTTGCCAATCATTCTCGATTCACCGATGGCGCAAAAGGTGACCAAATCTTATCGCCGCTTTAAAACACTATGGGGAAAAGAAGCGAAAGAGCGCCTAATAGAACAACGTCATCCACTGGCCTTTAAGCAATGCATCACGGTCGAAGATCATCGTACTCATCAACGCTTAGTCAATCGCCTTGCATCAACAGGCGAAGCGGCGATAGTCGTTGCCGCTTCGGGTATGTGCCAAGGTGGACGCATTATGGATTATTTAAAGGCTCTACTCGCGGATGAGCGCACCGATGTACTGTTAGTCGGCTACCAAGCGCAAAACACATTGGGTTGGGCCATCCAAAATGGAGACAAGCAAGTCACCATTGATGATCAAACTGTCGAGATTAACGCTCAAGTTCATACCATGTCGGGCTATTCCGCACACGCTGACCAAGCGGATTTACTGGGTTTTATTCAAGGTATTCCGACGCCACCGAAAGCAATCCACTTAATCCATGGTGAAACTAACGTTAAAGCGCAGTTTGCCGAGCAACTGCGCAGCAAAGGCTATCACGCGATCATTGAGTAGAACATGAACATTGAGTAGAGAATGTATTGAGTAGGGAGTGAATACAAAAAAAGAGCGCCATCGCTGGCACTCTCTATCATTGCTTGTTTCCTTTTGATGTTTGAAAAGGGGGAGGAGCATTCAAAGGGAAGCAATGATCAAATTACAACGGACGGCACATCACCTTTGCACATCACCTTTGCCCGTTAACTTGGCCCAATTGGTATTAGGCGGTCGCAGGCTGATGACCACTAGCACCGCCATTCATGCAATCTGCCACAAATTGAGCCCGAGCACCGAGGATAATTTGTACCCCATGCTTACCCACTTTAATCACGCCCATTGCACCCAGAGCCGTAATGCCCTCTTCATCAATGATGGACACATCTTTGACTTCTAAACGCAGACGAGTAATACAGGCGCCAACGGTTGTGATGTTACCTCGACCACCCAGCAACTTAGTAATCTCCGCCGCCAGTTCATCGTTTTCTAACGTGATCTCTTTGCGTTCTGTATCTTCACGACCAACGGTTTTTAGATTGAATTTACGGATCGCAAATCGGAAGACGGTGTAATAAATGGCTGCCATGCATGGGCCCCAAATTAACACGTTGACCCAATTAGTTTTGAAGCCATCCATACCCGGTAATACACCGAATGAGATGAAATCGATAATGCCCGCAGAGAAGGTTTTACCAATGTGTACATCTAACGCATAGGTCACTGCATAAGAAACCCCTGCCATGATAGCGGAGAAGATATACAGCACTGGCGCGACAAAGATAAAGGCGAACTCAACCGGCTCAGTAATACCGGTAACAAATGAAGTCAGCGCCGCCGAGCCCAAAATACCCGCCGCGATTTTTTTGTTCTTATCTTTGGCTTCATGATACATCGCCAAACATGCCGCTGGAAAAGCAAACATGTAGATAGCAAAGTTACCTGAAAGGAATTTACCGGCATCCACATACTGCTCGGTAGAAAAGTCTTTCACGCCATCTTCCAACATTTTGAACCAAATGGTGTGGTCGCCATTAACCACGGTACCTGCCGCCGTGGTGTATTCACCAAACGAGAACCAGTAAGGACTATAGAAAATATGGTGCAGGCCCACTGGGATCAAAGCGCGTTCCATAAAACCATAGATAAAGGTAGAGAGGTACATGTTGCCACCGTTTGCCATGTGCGACAGTGCATCAATCCCCGATTGGATGTAAGACCAAACATAAGGCAGAACAAGGCCGATAAGAAACGCAGCAAAAGCGGTAACAATAGGAACGAAGCGTTTACCGGCGAAGAAACCGAGGAAATCTGGCAGTTTGGTATCAAAGAACTTCTGATACATGGTTGCGGCGAGAATACCAGCGATCAAGCCACCAAATACGCCTGTTTGTAGGGTAGGAATACCCATCACCATCGCGTAACGGCCACCTGACATCGCCATTTCTGGGGTAATGCCCAACGCAACGCCCATAGTCGCATTCATTACCACCATACCTACAATGGCTGCTAATGCTGCGATACCGGATTCTTTGGTTAGACCCACCGCCGCACCAACTGCGAACAGCAGTGCTAGGTTATCAAAGATGACCCCGCCAGCGCGCATCATCAGCGGCATGTCGAGTTTTGCGCCGAAAGCCAACAATAGGCCTGCGGCAGGTAGGATTGAGATAGGTAACATCAACGCTTTGCCGATTGAGGAAAGCTTTGATAAACCACTTTTTAGACTGTCTATCATAATTCATGTCCATCTGTTGTTGTGAGGTACTTTTTTCGTAAGGTACTTTTCCAACAACGATTCTATCGAGATAGTGCCAGTCTAAGGTTGCAAATTGCGAGTGGTTTGTAAGCTCCCTCTTACAAACCAGAATTGTTTTACATTCGTTTTTAATAAATGAAAATATCAGCTATTCAATCATTTATGAGCTTTAGGATCATGATGATCTTTTTACTCTTCATGCGATATCAGCTCTTATTCCCTTCTCTATTTCGCACCGCTTTTTGCACCACGTAGCGAATGGTAAAACGTCATGATAGCGAGGATAATAAACCCGCTCACAAGGCCAATAATGCCGTTACCAATCACCGAATAAGTCGGCGTGACATAAGGGATCACTGGCAATACATTCACCACACTGACCAAGCCATGATGCACAAATGGCAAACTGTGCACCACGATGCCGCCCCCAACTAAAAACATCGCAATGGTGCCGACAACGGTTAGGATTTTCATTAGCTTGGGTGCCATTGCCACCAGCCCATCACCAATAGCGCCTAATGCCCCCTGACCGCCACTTTTGCGTTGCAGATAAAAGCCTAAGTCATCCATTTTAACGATGCCGGCCACCAAGCCATATACGCCAATAGTCATCAAGATAGCGATCAAACTCATCACCAATACTTGAGTCAGGAATGGATGTCCTTGCACGGTGCCCAGCGCAATCACAATAATCTCAGCCGAGAGGATAAAATCGGTACGAATCGCCCCTTTAATTTTCTTCTGCTCGTAATCGCTAAGATCTTCGGCCGAGGGTTCGATTTCAGCTTTATGCTCTGCTTGTTCTGTTGAGCTTGCATGATGGAAAAACTTCTCATGCACTTTCTCAGCCCCTTCAAAACACAAGAACAAACCACCAATCAGTAACAGTGGCGTAATCAACCACGGAGCGATAGAGCTTATCAGCAGCGCCGCTGGCACAAGGATCAATTTATTGCGAAAAGAACCTTTCGCTACGCCCCACACCACCGGAATTTCTCGCTCGGCACGCACACCAGAAACTTGCTGCGCGTTTAACGCCAAATCATCCCCTAACACACCGGCAGTTTTCTTTGCCGCGACTTTAGACATCAAGGCGACATCATCAAGCACGGAAGCAATATCATCGAGTAGGGTCAGTAAACTTAATCCTGCCATTGTTGTTTCCTTATTTTTAAGCATGGATAGTATTTAGATCATCATAGGCCAAAAACTCTCATCACTGCTGTAAATAAAAATAAAGGCACCCATAAGGTGCCTAAAAAAATACAAAAACAACTAGGAAAACGATTACGCTCTAAGTGCTTGATCTAAATCATCAAGAATGTCATCGATATGCTCAATGCCAACCGATAGGCGAATCATTTCAGGGTAGACGCCCGCCTTGGCTTGCTCTTCTGTGCTCATCTGGCGATGCGTCGTTGAAGCAGGATGACAGGCAAGTGATTTCGCGTCACCAATATTGACCAAGCGCTTAAAGATTTGCAGCGCATCATAGAATCGCACACCAGCGTCATAGCCATCTTTAAGACCGAACGACAAAATCGCCGACGGCTTGCCTTGCATGTACTTTTCAGCCAATGGGTAGAATGGCGAGTCCGCTAAACCGGCGTAACTGACCCAACTGACTTTTTCATGCTGCTGTAAGTATTGCGCGACTTTCAACGCATTCTCGGTATGGCGCTCCATACGCAGCGATAAGGTTTCTAATCCTTGCATTAACATAAACGCATTCATTGGTGATAGTGCAGCGCCTGTATTACGCAGCGGCACGGTACGTGCCCGACCAATAAAGGCCGCAGGACCAAATGCCTCGGTATACACCACGCCATGATAAGAAGGCTCAGGTTGATTCATGACCGGGAAACGTTCTTTGTGTTCCGCCCAAGGGAAGGTGCCAGCATCAATGATCGCGCCGCCTAATGTCGTACCATGGCCACCGACGTATTTGGTCAGCGAGTGCACCACGATGTCAGCGCCAAACTCAATCGGCTTGCACAAAGCAGGGGTTGCTACGGTGTTATCTACAATCACAGGCACACCCTGCGCGTGCGCCACTGCGGCGACGCGTTCAAGATCGATAATATTGCCCGCTGGGTTACCAATGCTTTCGCAATAAACCGCCTTGGTATTTTCATCGATCAATTCCGCTAAACTTTCTGGTTTATCGTCTTTGGCGAAACGCACTTCAATGCCTTGCTTTGGTAGCATGTGAGCAAACAAGGTGTAAGTACCGCCATACAGCTGCGGAGTCGAAACGATATTATCGCCCGCTTCAGCCAAGGTTAAAATCGCATAGTTGATTGCCGCGCTCCCCGCGCTCACCACTAAACCAGCAATCCCCCCTTCTAATGCCGCTATGCGTTTCTCTAAAACGTCATTAGTCGGGTTCATAATACGGGTATAGATGTTACCTGGGACTTCAAGGTTAAACAGATCGGCGCCATGCTGTGCGCTATCAAATTCATACGCGACAGTCTGATAAATCGGGGTTGCGACTGATTTGGTGGTCGGCTCGGTTTCATAGCCAAAGTGAATCGCTAGTGTTTCGTCTTTCATAACTCATCCATGATATTGATTGATTGTTTTGCGTGCTGGGTAACTCGCCCGCCGTTTGTTTACTCACTATAAAATGATAATGCGCCTTTCCGATTGGCGAATAAAGCAACAACGCTAAGAGATTTGAGGCGAGTCGGTGAAATTAAAGCCAAAGGCTGATTTTTGTCTGCTCTTTGGTTTCGTCTATGAAACGAATCACTGATGATGACTGCCGTTTCTAGCGAAGTACACTAGCCCGATCTCGCTAAATTCCCCTACTTTTCATCTAGCAACAAGCTCGCTGACCAACGATCCCATCAATAATCCCAGCTTACTTACGTTTAAATGCCAAAAAGTAATAACGACATGGTTTCTTGTGCTCTATATCACGCACATCACAATTAAAGCAGGTTTTATTTAACAAATAACTTACATAAAGGTTAATATTTGTCGACACGATAAATAAAGTAAATACACCAATAAGTAACAGGGAAACTACTTATGCAGTCTTTCGTTGATTTTCTGAATGGAATCATTTGGAGCCCCGCACTGATTTATTTATGCCTAGGTGCCGGCTTGTTTTACTCAATCACTACGCGATTTGTCCAAGTACGCCATTTCTTTGAAATGTGGCGCTTGCTCCTTTCCGGTAAAAGTTCTGACAAAGGCATTTCCTCCTTCCAAGCGCTTGCGGTTTCACTTTCTGGCCGTGTAGGTACTGGTAATATTGCTGGCGTTGCCGCTGCTATTGGCTTTGGTGGCCCTGGTGCGGTGTTTTGGATGTGGATGGTGGCGTTTTTTGGCGCAGCAACAGCCTACGCTGAATCGACACTTGCCCAAATCTATAAAGAAGAAGATAACGGAGAGTTCCGTGGTGGCCCTGCTTATTACATCGAAAAAGCCATGGGACAACGTTGGTATGCATGGATCTTTGCTATTGCCACGATTTTTGCCTGCGGTGTGTTATTACCTGGCGTACAGTCAAACAGCATTGGTAATGCGGTTGAAGCGGCGTTTGGTAGTGGTGAGATGATTGAAACTGCTGTCGGCACCTTTAGTTTTGCCAAAATCTTTACCGGCACGGTTATCTCGATCATTTTAGCCTTCATCATCTTTGGTGGCGTAAAACGTATTGCTCATTTCACTCAGGTTGTTGTGCCTTTTATGGCGCTGGCTTACATCATCACCGCCTTTGTGATTATTCTGCTGAACATCAGCGAAGTGCCACGCATCTTCTCAATGATCGTTGGCGATGCCTTTACACCAATGGCAGGCTTTGGTGCCGCAATTGGTTGGGGGGTAAAACGTGGGGTGTACTCTAATGAAGCGGGCCAAGGTACGGGCCCTCATGCAGCCGCAGCGGCAAACGTGGAACACCCAGCTCAACAAGGTTTAGTGCAAGCTTTCTCAATCTATATAGATACATTATTAGTTTGTTCAGCCACTGCGTTTATGATTCTAATCACTGGCGCATATAACGTTCATGGCGCGGGCGAAGGCGCATTCCTAGTACAGCACCTTGCGGCCGATATTAGTGCCAATGGCCCAGTCTTTACCCAAATGGCGATTGAAAGCGCGCTGCCGGGGATCGGCAAACCGTTTATTGCTTTGGCGCTGTTCTTCTTCTCGTTTACCACCGTTCTGGCTTACTACTACATTGCTGAAACCAATATTGCTTACATCCGTCGTACTTTCAAAGTGAGCGGTCTGATGTTCATCCTCAAGCTGGTGATCATCGCATCGGTATTTTACGGCACGGTAAAAACGGCCAATCTGGCCTGGGCGATGGGTGATGTCGGGGTTGGACTGATGGCATGGCTCAATATCGTCGGTATTTTGATCATCTTCTTCCTATCTAAACCTGCACTAAAGGCGCTGAAAGATTATGAAGAGCAACAGAAGCAAGGCGTAACAGAATATACGTTCAACCCGTTAAAACTGGGCATCAAAGGTGCTCATTATTGGGAAGAACGCTATCGTCGTAAAACAGGGCATAACCCGATCGAGGTCGTCTCACAGACCTCACCACAATAAGAAAAAGCGGTGTATGTTCCAATCGCCATAAGCTACTCACGCTTATCTGATTGGTACAAAAAAGGGTTAGCCATTGGCTAACCCTTTTCTTTTATCGTTGTAGAACAATAGCGCGATTAAGCAGCTACCTGCTCAGCAGCAACGATTGGCTTGATACGCTTTTCACCAACTGGCAGTACTACGCGACCGAATTCGTTATTTAGCACTTGTGCCATTGCGAAGTAGATTGCGCTAGCGCCACAGAAGATACCTTCGATACCAGCGATAGTGCCGATCAGTGAGCTACCAGTGAAATCACGTGCTGCAAGTAGGAAGAATAGGATCGTTAGAGAGCCGAATACCACTTGTTTTGCCACTGGGTAGCAAAGAGAACCGATAAACATGAAGCCAGTGAAGATACCCCAAAGTGCTAGGTACCAACCCATGAAGCTTGCTGGGCTTGGAGCAAGGCCCATGTTCGGCATTACAAGAATACCTACAAGAGTCAGCCAGAAAAGACCGTAAGAAGTGAAAGCAGTGGTACCAAAGGTGTCGCCACGCTTAAAGCACATCATACCAACAAGAACTTGGCCAAGGCCACCGTAGAAGATACCCATTGCTAGGATCATTGAATCGATTGGAAAAAAGCCTGCGTTATGGATGTTAAGCAGGATAGTTGTCATACCGAAACCCATTAGGCCTAGTGGGGCTGGGTTAGCCAGTTTAGTTGACATTGGCGCGTACCTTTCAAAAATGTTTATAAAAATTACGCGCGAATTTTAAGGTACACCCAATTAAACACAAGAAGCGAGGATTGAAAACTTAGATTACACAAATAAGCAATCGGACGAATACTCTAACTATTCCAACACTTACCACTAGATTGCAGTGTTAAACAACATAATTGCGGATTTTTTAATCGCCCCAAACCCCAAAAGCACCATTTTGAATATCTAGCATTCTCTCAAGTTGAAATGTAACTGGCGAAAAGCGTTATTCGCCAGTTGATCGGTTTGAAAACGTTTAAGCACGTGCTTGATACAGCTTTTGCCCTACCGCTGTTTTGGTCAACAAGAAATAGAGAGCCAATTGCACCATCAGCGCCAATACGAGCGTCAATGGTGATTCGGTAATACCAGCAAACAGAAAGCCCACAAGGGCTATTGCACCATTCACGAGCGCATAAGGAAGCTGTGTTCTAAAGTGCTCATATTGCTCACAAGCCGCCCCTGTCGATGACAAAATCGTAGTTTCTGAAATCGGTGAGCAGTGATCACCAAATAGACCACCAGAAAGTACCGCACCAATACAAACCAATAGCGGCGCATCAATGGCTACCGCCGTTGGAATAACCAGCGGCATCATAATCGCAAAGGTGCCCCATGATGAACCGGTAGCAAAAGAGATAATCGCCGCAAGCAAGAAGGCAATGGAAGGCAATAACCAGTGAGGGAATCCTGCTTGTGCTTGCTCAGCAATGTACGCGGCAGCACCCAGCTCTTTACCGACAGAACTAAGGGACCAAGCCAAGATCAAGATGACGGCGACAGACATCATTCCTGACATCCCTTTCAAATAGATTTGGATGCTATCAGCGATTTTTCTCACACTATAAAAGGCCATTAAGCTAATAAGCGTAAAGGCAGCAAAAAGGTAAGCGGTAGACAGTGCAGCTCTAAAGGTGGAACCCGCGACTTTTTGAAATGGAAAACCTTGTGGGATAAGCATTGAGCATAATACCACTAGCATTACCATCAGCGGCGCCCAAACAAAAGATGACTTTGCATTTTTATGCGTAAATGCCTGATGTTGTTCTTGCTCAATCGGTTGGCTAATAATGCCTTGCTCTGCTTGCTTTTCTGCTTGGGCCATAGGACCAAAATCGAGCTTAAAAATGGAAATAATTGGAATGATCGCAATCGCTAAAAAGGCATAAAATTGATACGGAATCGCCCCGATAAAGGCATCCCAATCACTCATGCCGACACTTAACTGAGTAAACTCTTTTTGAATCAATCCCATGATGTAGACCCCCCAACCGATAAACGGCACGAGAATGGCGACAGGAGAAGAGGTTGAATCGATAATGAACGCGAGCTTCTGACGCGATATTTTAAGCTTATCAAACAGTGGTCTGAATACCGGGCCAACAATAAGCGGTGTACCTAGGTCAGAAAAGAAGATAACAATGCCGCCTAACCATGCAGAAAGCTGAGCTTGGCACTTGTTGGCCACTAATTTAGTCACGCGCTCGGCAAAGGCAACACCACCCCCTGATTTTTCCATCAAGGCGACAAAACCACCAATAAAGACCAGTAGCAATATCACGCCGGCGTTATAGCTGTCGGTCAATTGAGGAAGAAGGTAACTCTTCATCAAGGCACCAAAAGAGTCGAGCAAGCCCGTTTTTACGAAAGTACCTTCCAACATTGCCACGCCACTAATCACACCTGCAAACAGTCCTAAAACGACATTGCGGGTGGTTAATGCCAGCACCAGAGTAACGATAATTGGTAGAAGAGAGATGATTCCCGGCTGTTCCATAGCAAAATCCAATCAAAAATAATTAGTCATAAAAATCGAATATACATGCAACTTAATGTGTTGTATATCAGTTCTAATACAAAAGTTTATATTGGTTTGAATTATCGAGAATGAGGAGATTAAGACGAAAAAAAACCAGCCCTAAGGCTGGTTCTTAACTTGGTCAATTAAGCGGAAATTATTCCCACTCGATCGTCGCTGGTGGCTTACCTGAAATGTCGTAAACCACGCGTGAAATACCGTCTACTTCGTTGATGATACGGTTAGAAACCTTACCTAAGAAGTCGTATGGTAGGTGCGCCCAATGAGCCGTCATAAAGTCGATGGTTTCTACCGCACGTAGCGATACAACCCAATCGTATTTACGACCATCACCCATTACGCCTACAGAGCGTACTGGTAGGAATACCGTAAATGCTTGCGATACTTTGTTGTAAAGATCCGCTGCGTGAAGCTCTTCAATGAAGATAGCATCAGCACGACGTAGCAAGTCACAGTACTCTTTTTTCACTTCACCAAGAACACGAACACCAAGGCCTGGTCCTGGGAATGGATGGCGGTAAAGCATGTTGTAAGGTAAGCCTAGCTCTAGACCGATCTTACGCACTTCATCTTTAAATAGCTCACGTAGTGGCTCAACCAAGCCCATTTCCATATCGTCTGGCAAACCGCCTACGTTATGGTGAGATTTGATCACGTGTGCTTTGCCTGTCTTAGACGCCGCTGATTCGATAACGTCTGGGTAGATCGTACCCTGTGCTAGCCATTTAGCATTGGTCAGTTTCTTCGACTCTTCATCAAAGATATCAACGAAAACGTGACCGATGATCTTACGTTTTGCTTCTGGCTCTGACACACCTTCAAGTGCTTTAAGGAAACGCTCTTCTGCGTCAACTTTAATGATGTTTAGACCAAACTGATCACCAAACATCTCCATCACTTGTTGGCCTTCATTTAAACGTAGTAGACCGTTATCAACGAATACACACGTTAGCTTGTCGCCGATTGCGCGGTGCGCAAGCATTGCCACAACAGAAGAGTCAACACCGCCAGATAGACCAAGAATCACTTCATCGTCACCCACTTGCTCTTTAATACGAGCAACCGCGTCTTCAATGATTGATTCAGAAGTCCATAGACGCTCACAACCACATACATTTAGTACGAAGTTTTCTAGCATCTTAAGGCCGTTTTTAGTGTGCGTTACTTCTGGGTGGAACTGAACGCCGTAGTATTTCTTCTCTTCGTTTGCCATCGCAGCATAAGGACAAGTATCTGTCTGTGCGATCTTGGTGAAGTCAGATGGGATCTCGATAACTTTGTCACCGTGGCTCATCCAAACATCTTGTGTCGCTTCAAGGCCAGCGAACAGTGCTGATTCGCCCGTTACTTGTACTGCAGCGTAACCAAATTCGCGCTCAGTAGAACCTGCTACTTTACCGCCAAGTTGTTCAGCCATGGTCTGCATGCCGTAACATACACCAAATACAGGAACACCAGAGTCGAATACATATTGAGGAGCTCGTGGAGAGTTTGCTTCAGTCACACTCTCAGGGCCACCAGATAGGATGATGCCATCTGGATTGAATTCACGAATATCCGCTTCTTCTACATCCCAGCTCCATAGCTCACAGTAAACACCGATCTCACGAACACGGCGCGCTACTAGCTGAGTGTACTGAGAACCGAAGTCCAGAATCAGAATACGTTGGTCATGAATATTTTTTGTCATTTTGGGCAGTCTTATAAGCTGAGTTATTACAACGGAGGCGAGTTTACCCGCCTCACATTAATGCTTCAAGGAAAAAGCAAACGTTTACGTAAGATAAATTCTATCGAAAGAATTAACCTCGACGGTAGTTTGGCGCTTCCTTAGTGATCTGAACATCGTGTACGTGAGATTCAGCCATACCTGCACCTGAGATACGAACAAATTCTGCTTTAGTACGCATTGCTTCGATCGTTGCTGAGCCAGTTAGACCCATGCTTGAACGTAGACCACCCATTTGTTGGTGAACGATCTCTTTCAAGTGACCTTTGTATGCGATACGACCTTCGATACCTTCTGGAACTAGCTTGTCTGCTGCGTTATCAGATTGGAAGTAACGATCTGAAGAACCTTGTGACATCGCGCCTAGTGAACCCATGCCGCGGTAAGATTTGTATGAACGACCGTTGTAAAGAATCACTTCACCCGGTGCTTCTTCAGTACCTGCGAACATTGAGCCAACCATTACACATGATGCGCCCGCTGCGATTGCTTTACAGATATCACCAGAGAAACGGATGCCGCCATCAGCGATAACTGGGATGCCGTATTCATTCGCCACTTCTGCTGCATCAGCAATAGCGGTAACTTGAGGAACACCTACGCCCGTTACGATACGAGTAGTACAGATTGAACCTGGGCCAATGCCCACTTTCACTGCGCTTACACCCGCTTCAATCAGTGCTTTAGCACCAGCACCTGTTGCAACGTTACCGCCGATGATGTCTAGATCTGGGAATGCAGCGCGAGTTTCGCGGATACGATTTAGAACACCTTCTGAGTGACCATGAGATGAGTCGATAAGTAGAACGTCAACACCCGCTTCAACCAATGCTTGAACACGTTCTTCGTTACCTGCGCCTGCGCCAACTGCAGCACCTACACGTAGACGACCTTGCGCATCTTTACATGCATTCGGCTTAGTTTCTGCTTTGTGGAAGTCTTTTGCGGTGATCATACCGGTTAGTTGGAACTCGTCGTTCACGACCAATACTTTTTCAACACGAGCGCTGTGCATTTTCTCTTGAACTTCTTCACGAGATGCACCTTCTTTAACAGAAGCTAGACGCTCTTTCGGTGTCATTACTACATTTACTTTCTTACTTAAGTCAGTAACAAAGCGCACATCACGACCAGTGATGATACCAACAAGCTCGTTGCTCTCAGTAACAACAGGGAAACCGGCAAAACCGTGTTTTCTTGTTAATTCAACCACATCAGCAATTGTTGCATCTGGGTGTACCGTTACAGGGTGAGTAACAACGCCCGCTTCGAAGATTTTCACTTGGTGAACCATCTCAGCTTGTTGCTCGATAGACATGTTCTTGTGAATAAAACCAATACCGCCTTCTTGCGCTAGGGCAATCGCTAGGCGAGCTTCTGTTACTGTGTCCATAGACGCAGAAATCATTGGGATATTCAGAGAAATGTTTTTCGTTAGCTGAGTGCGAAGATCAGCTGTGTTTGGGAGAACAGTGGAGTGAGCTGGCACGAGTAGTACGTCATCGAATGTCAGCGCTTCTTTGGCAATTCTTAGCATTTGCAATATCTCACAATTAGAGGAGTAAAAAAAACAATCCAGTCTCATCGTTTCGCATAATGAGGGCAATTCGTCAGGGTGACTCGTTGCATTTGGATTAGATATTGCGGTGGGATTATACGGTTAACGCATACGCTTGACCACTAATTTTTTTAATTTTTTTCTTGCATTTACCCCCTTGCTATGTATTATATTGCCGCTAACTTCCATACCCACGCCCACGGAATTTAGCTGTGTCATCTCTGACCAATCAAAACATCTTCACTGTTTCTCGTCTAAATGCCGAAGTTCGCTTATTACTCGAAAATGAAATGGGAATTGTCTGGTTAGTTGGCGAGATTTCCAACTTCTCTGCACCTGTCTCTGGCCACTGGTATCTCACACTTAAAGATTCCCGCGCCCAAGTAAAATGCGCCATGTTCCGTGGCAACAATCGTCATGTCAGTTTCAAGCCTACCAATGGCAATCAAGTTTTAGTTAAAGCTCGTCTCTCTCTGTATGAACCGCGTGGTGATTATCAATTAATCATCGAAAGCATGCAGCCTGAAGGTGACGGTCGCTTACAACAACAGTTTGAAGAACTGAAGATGAAGTTGGCCAGTGAAGGATTGTTTGCCCAAACCAGCAAGCAAATCTTACCTGAGCACCCTAAGTGCGTTGGCGTTATCACCTCGAAAACAGGCGCAGCCCTATTCGACATCTTAGATGTATTAAAGCGTCGCGACCCTTCTCTACCCGTGGTTATTTACCCAACCATGGTACAAGGCGAAGAAGCGGCGATTCAGATCGCCCAAGCGATTGGCCGTGCTAATGCCCGTAACGAGTGTGATGTCTTGATCGTGGGTCGTGGTGGCGGCTCATTAGAAGATCTGTGGTGCTTTAACAATGAAATCGTTGCCCGTACGATCGCGGCGAGTCAGATCCCGATCATCAGTGCCGTTGGTCATGAGATCGATGTAACGATCGCAGACTTTGTCGCCGATATGCGTGCCCCTACCCCTTCAGCTGCTGCTGAATTGGTTAGCCGTGATAATAGCCACAAAGCACAAGGCATCGCCGGACGTGAGCAAAAGCTGTTTGGTGCATGGCGCTACTATCTGTCACAACAAAAGCAGCAAGTTAGCCGTCTTCAGCATCGTCTTGAAAGGCAACACCCTAGCCAGCAATTGCAGCGTCAGAGCCAACAGCTTGATGAACTTGATGGCCGTTTACAACGCGCAATGCAACGATTTACTGCTCTGCATCAGCAGAAAGTGGAACGACAATTACATCGCTTGCAACTGCATTCACCAGCGAAACGCTTAAGCTTACAACAAGCAACGCTCGCTCGTGTCGAACAGAAGTTGTTGGATGCTATGGATAGAAGACTGCTTAATACGCGTCATCAACTCGCTATTGCTGCCGAGAAGCTTGATACTGTCAGCCCTCTCGCAACCTTAAAGCGTGGCTATTCAATCACTCAAGACGCGCAAGGACAAGTGGTTCAATCTACTACCGATGTAAAAACGGGCGACACTCTGGTCACCCGTTTGGCTAATGGCGAAGTTCGTTCTACCGTAAATTAGTCTCTATCTAAATCGATGCTTGACCCTACTGGCTAATCGAAGCCAAATTTAGTTACTGATTTAAATCATGCCGCGACAACTTTGTCAGCGGCGATTAAATCAGCTCAAACTGTTCTCTGCTTACGCCGTTAACTTCTTTTCTACGCCTGCTTTTGAAACTCAAAACGAACGCGTGACTTTGATTTAAGTTCGTTGCAACTCTCACTGTGGCAAAAATAGTTCGCCGCCCCACACGCCTGCAGTTTCTCTAACTGACTGTCACAGTCAGGACAAAATGCTACTTTTTTGAAATCCACATCGCACTGCATGCAATGGTAGTGACCTTGCCATTGCAGCTCGTTGTCGCATTGTGGGCAATGATTTTCGTTCATGATACTGCTTCCTTGTTGATACTGATCGTATTGTGGATCGAGTGCGTATAGTCGGCTTTGATCTTCGTCACATCACACTATTACTGGCTTCTCGTTGACCAAAGAGCACGAATTCGGTCACGATGATCTTTATAAGATCATCGGCTAAATCCAAGTTGATCAGCGATCAACCCCAAAAAGAACATTTATATAACCACACACCGAAAGCATAAGTTACATATTCTGTATTTGCATTTCTGGCAATATAAAATTCTACTTACAGTTTTAAAGTCAACTTTTTTAGAATATTATAAAAGCATGGTGGTTATTTGTTCACTCTAATGACATCGGTCTGCATTTCAATGTAATTTGGCTGTGTTTCTCGTAACGTGACTTGCATGCTTCCCAGATCGATTAGGCTACTAATGTGACTTCCACCGCAAGGCATTGTGGCTTTATTGGTTTCGCCAAGATCACACTGCCAGTAGCGAGAGTCCGTTAAGTTTTGCCCATCGCAGATCATTTCAACGGCAGATGATAATCCAATCCAATCTCTAACTTGTTGATTAACAAGTTCTTCTATGGATTTTAGTTGTTCTACCATCTCTGCACTATTCAAGCCACGCTTACGTAATGTCTTACCTAGGCGGTAGCTATCGAGGCATCGATCCGGTGTGACAAAACTGGTTTCTTGCGCGTAGCTATTGAAATCGTTGTAGCCGTGCGGATCTTTACGGTCTGCCTCTTTACGCCAATAACCTTGAGTCGAAAGCACTTTGTTGAGTGCTAAGAATGCTAAATGTCCCGCGCTGTGACCGCGGCTCAAAGACTGCTGGTAAGCTTTATCGACTACCAAGGTCACTTTGTCATCAACATTGAGTGTGTATTCGTCGCTATCGTCTAAACAATGCACAACCACAAACACCCAGCCCGGTTCATTACGTTTTACGGTAATAGCCTTATCAACACACAACTGGCCGCTGCTCAGCTCTACCGCTCCAACAAGACAATCGACGATCGTTATTTGTTGCGATCCAATAGTGATAAAACCACGATCGGCAGGGTGATCAGGCCAAATATGGCTAACTGGATGAAATGGGGTTTGATCGGTAACGAGATACAGACGCTGATCCTCGCGTTCAACAAGTTGAACTGTCGCGTCTAACTGCCATGTTTGGTGGCAAAATTGTGTCATGGTTGCGGTTACAGGGGTCACTACTGATACGGTCATTACATTAAACGTCCTAACTGAGTTGCAAACAAAATGTGCAGGTATAAAAAAAGCGCCTCTATTGTAGGCGCTTTTCTATTTAAACGATCAAACGAGCGTTATTTTTTACGATTCTTAACCATGCTCATCATGCGTTTACGGTTACGCTCTTGAGATAGTGTCATCTTAGTTGTTTTGCCTTCGAACGGGTTTTCACTGTTCTGGAACTGAATACGGATCGGTGTACCCATGATCTCTAGCGATTTACGGTAGTAGTTCATCAAGAAACGCTTGTATGAATCAGGCAGTTCTTTCACTTGGTTACCGTGAATAACGATGATTGGTGGGTTGTAACCACCCGCGTGCGCGTATTTCAGTTTCACACGGCGACCACGTACCATTGGTGGTTGGTGATCATCGGTTGCGTTTTTCATGATACGCGTCAGAACAGAAGTACCTACACGTGTCGTTGCCGAGTTGTATGCTTCTTGTACTGATTCAAACAAGTGACCCACACCCGTGCCATGCAATGCAGAGATGAAGTGGATACGAGCAAAATCAACGAAACCTAAACGGCGATCAAGCTCTTTCTTCACTTGCTCTTTCACGTCGTTGTTTAGACCATCCCACTTGTTTACTGCAAGTACGATTGAACGACCAGAGTTTAGCGCAAAGCCTAGTAGGCTTAGATCTTGATCTGAAATGTTTTCACGCGCGTCGATAACCAATAGTACAACGTTGGCATCTTCAATCGCTTTCAATGTTTTAACAACTGAGAACTTCTCAACCGTCTCATTGATGTTTTTGCGACGACGAATACCTGCAGTATCGATCAATACGTATTCACGACCATCACGCTCCATTGGGATGTAGATAGAGTCACGAGTAGTACCAGGCATGTCATACACAACTACACGTTCTTCACCAAGAATACGGTTAGTTAGTGTTGATTTACCTACGTTTGGACGACCGATGATTGCCATTTTGATTGGCTGATCTTGTAGACGCTTGAATTCTTCTTCTGCTTCTTCTTCTGTGTAATCTAGCTTCTCTTCGTCTTCGTCGATGAAGTCAGTTAGGTCTTCGATTTCACCTTCGCCTTTTTGATCTTCGATCATTTTTTCAGCGAATGGATTCAAAGCAAGGTCAATTAGCTGACCAACGCCACGACCATGAGCCGCTGCGATTTGGTACATGTCACCCATGCCAAGCTGCCAGAAATCGGCGCTTGCTGCATCAGGGTCGATACCATCAACTTTGTTTACTACCAGCATCGCTGGTTTTTCAATCTTACGTAAATGCGCTGCAATTGCTTGGTCAGCTGGCGTTAAGCCCGCGCGACCATCAACAAGGAATAGCACCACGTCGGCTTCATCAATCGCGGCTAACGACTGTTGTGCCATTTTGGTTTCTACACCTTCTTCCGAGCCATCAATACCGCCGGTATCGATCACGATGAAATCATGCTCACCAAGCTTCGCTTGGCCATATTTACGGTCACGAGTTAAGCCAGGGAAGTCCGCTACAAGCGCATCACGCGTGCGAGTTAAGCGGTTAAACAACGTAGACTTACCTACGTTAGGACGCCCTACCAGAGCAACAACAGGAACCATAACAACCTCTACAATATTCTTTTCTTATGTAGTTATAGGTAACGACTGGCAACTTTGCTTATTGCCAAGTTCATTACCAAATAGTTACCTATAACCACAATTTCAGGATTAAACACTTGTTTTATATGAACAAAACGGCCCCTATCTGTCACCAGAAAGGAGCCGAATGTGAATTATATCACGAAATTATTGACTGATCGTTAGTTTCTTTACATCGCCATCGCGAGTGATAATTACGTAACCATCATCCAATTGCACTGGCGGTACAGCAAAGCCGCTGCTGTCCACTTCTTGTTGTGCAACAAACTCACCTGTTGAGCGGTCAAGCCAGTAAAGGTAGCCTTCACTGTCGCCAACTACGAGGTAGTTATCAATAATCTCTGGAGCGGTCACTAAGCGGTGTTCAAGCTGCTTATTGCTCCATAACTCCGTACCGCTGCGTGCATCAACAGCAACAATATGGTCTTTATCGGTCACTACGAACAAACTACGACCATCGCTGGTCAAATCCGTCGCCGATGAGTAACTGCGTTTCCAGGCCGGTTGGCCTGAGCGCAAATCAATCGCCGTTAGCTGACCATTGTAACCAACAATATATAGGGTGCTGCCAAGTACCACTGGAGAGGCATCAACATCAACGATGCGATCGATTTCTGTTGCCCCTTTTGGCGTACCAATCGGTTGTTGCCAAATCAGCTGACCACGTTGAACAATTGCCGCCGCAAGGCGACCATTGGCGGTACCCCAGAATACGCCACCAGAAACGGTCACAGGAGTACTATTACCACGTAGCGTTAGGTTAGGCACTTCGGTGCCGATGGCCCATTGTTGCTCACCAGTAACTTGGTTCAGCGCCAGCAAAAAGCCTTCGCTGGTATGAACAAGGACTAAGTTTTCATCCGTGACTGGCGCTGCTAACACTTCACCTTGAACACTGACGCGCCAAATAAGCTCGCCGGTCTCTTGGTTAAGCGCAATCACTTCGCCATTTTCACTGCCGATAAACAGTTTGTCGTAAGCTGCGGTAATGCCACCAGAAAAACGTGCAGGCACATCCTCTTCTAGCTCAGCTTGCCATAATGTTTCGCCACTTTCAGGATTGAGTGCTTTAACCACACCATCACGACTCGCAACAAACACTTTGCCATAAGCAAATTCAGGAGAGAGTTTCGAGAAGTATTGGTCAACACCATCTCCTACTGAAGCGCTCCACACTGAGGTTGGCGTAAACTCACTATCAACTTGCGGCACTGGTGCCATGATGATGGTGTCTTCTTCACTCGCACAACCGGCTAGCACACCGACAATCGCAACGGCAGTTAATGCCTTGTTCAGCATTTTCTTCATCCAAAAAGCCCTTACTTGGCGAGATCATCCAATTTCATTTTCAGCACTTCTGTTGCATCACCTGCTTGTTGAGCTTCGGTGTATGCAGCATACGCAGCTTCTTTGTCGCCTTTGCGCAGTAAGATGTCGCCTTTTAGTTCTTCAACACGACCTGTCCAACCAGCATCCGTGATGTTTGCTAGTTGAGCAATTGCGCTATCAAAATCACCTTGCTCTGCTTGTAAACGTGCAAGACGGAAGTTAATAACCGCAAGTAGTGCTTGGTCTTGAGTTGCGTCTTTTGCCCATTGTAGTTGGGTGATCGCCTCATCCAATTGGTTCGCTTCCACTTGTACTTTCGCTAACTGAAGCGCGGCAAGAATGCTGTATTCTGTTTTGCCATTCGCTTCAATAAAGGTTTGTACTTGTGTTTCAGCTTGAGCGCCGCTCGCCGCTAAGCTTTCCATTGCTTTAGTGTAGCTTTCAGAAGCCGCTTCTTGAGCCGCTAAAGTTGTATCTTGGTAATAGCGCCAGCCAAACAAACCACCTAGGCCAATAACCGCGCCAAAGATCACGGCTTTGCCGTTCTCTTTCCACCAATCTTTGATCGCTTCAACTTGTTGTTCTTCGGTATCGTAGAGTTCCACTTCCTGTCCTCTTAAACTTATGCCAATGCCATCAATAGGAGACGCGCGACATTAACATTTAAAAATGGCGACGTTGATCGCCACTTTGTTGAATATAAATTTGCTTAGATTAAATCAACCAATTTAGTGATAACTTCTGCTTGGGTGTAAGTTTCTTGTGTGCCGCCAACCAAGTCTTTCAATACCACTGTGTTGTCTGCTACTTCATTTTCACCTAGCACAAGTGCAACAATCGCACCCACTTTATCTGCACGTTTAAACTGCTTCTTAAAGTTGCCACCACCAAAGTGGTTCATTACACGTAGGCCTGGTACTTGTCCGCGTAGCTGTTCAGACAGCTTCATACCCGCCATCATAGTACCTTCACCAGCGGTAACCATGTAGACATCTACACTGCGACGTACATCAGTCAGCTCTAGTGTTTCAAGCATCAATACTAGACGCTCAAGACCCATAGCAAAGCCAACTGCTGGTGTTGCTTTTCCGCCTAGTTGTTCAACAAGACCATCGTAACGACCACCACCACAAACGGTGCCTTGAGAACCTAAGCTCTCAGTGATCCATTCAAATACTGTGCGGTTATAGTAATCAAGGCCACGAACTAAACGCTCGTTAACTTTGTATTCGATACCCGCAGCATCAAGAAGTTCACATAGACCTGCAAAGTGAGCTTTAGATTCTTCGCCTAAGTACTCAGAAAGACGAGGCGCATCACCTAAAATAGCCTGAACGTCAGGGTTTTTCGTATCCAGAACACGCAGTGGGTTCGTGTGCATGCGACGCTTACAATCTTCGTCGAGCACATCGATGTGTTGCTCAAGGAACGCCACCAATGCAGTACGGTACACTGCGCGATCTTCTTGAGAACCGATAGAGTTAAGCTCAAGACGAACATGTTCATTAATACCCAGATCACGCCATAGACGTGCTGTCATCATAATAAGTTCAGCATCAACATCTGGACCATTTAGGCCAAACACCTCAACACCACACTGGTGGAATTGACGGTAACGACCTTTCTGTGGACGCTCATGGCGGAACATAGGCCCCATGTACCACAGACGCTGTTCGTCACGGTTGATCAGGCTGTTTTGAATACATGCACGTACACAACCCGCAGTACCTTCAGGACGAAGTGTTAGGCTATCGCCGTTACGATCATCAAAGGTGTACATTTCTTTTGAAACGACGTCTGTCTCTTCACCAACCGCGCGGCTGAATAGGTTTGTCTCTTCAACGATTGGCATGCGCACTTCGTTATAACCGTATGCGCTAACTACGTTTTTCACTGTGTTTTCAAGTTTTTGCCACAGTGGTGATTGAGTTGGAAGGCAGTCGTTCATGCCTCGGATTGCTTGAATAGTTTTTGCCACAATAATTACCGTAATTTGTATTACTTCGTTGAGATTTAATCTTGTACTTTAATGTTGATGCGGTTGCTCTCGTCCATAAGTGCGGCTTTGGCGCGGATCTTCGCTTCCAAAGTGGCCACGAGGTCTTGGTTATCAAGACGCTCTTTCTGACGCTTACCATCTTCATAGAAGGCACTTTTGTTGCTGCTGCCCGCTAGACCAAGATGAGAAACTTCCGCTTCACCCGGACCGTTCACCACACAACCAATGATCGAAACGTCCATTGGCGTAATAATGTCTTCTAAGCGCTCTTCAAGCGCATTCACTGTATTAATCACATCAAATTCTTGACGTGAACAGCTTGGACAAGCAATAAAGTTGATACCACGTGAGCGGATGCGCAGTGATTTCAAAATATCGAAGCCCACTTTGATCTCTTCAACTGGGTTTGCTGCCAAAGAGATGCGTAACGTATCACCGATGCCTTCTGCCAACAGCATACCGAGACCAACGGATGACTTAACCGCCCCCGCTCGAGCGCCACCAGCTTCTGTAATACCTAAGTGCAGCGGTTGATCAATCTGCTTCGCTAGCAAACGATATGAATCGACGGCAAGGAAGACGTCTGATGCTTTCACGCTGACTTTGAATTGGTCGAAGTTAAGACGATCAAGGATATCAACATGACGCATGGCAGATTCAACCAAAGCTTCCGGTGTTGGCTCGCGATACTTCATCTGGATTTCTTTTTCCAGTGAACCACCGTTAACACCGATGCGAATTGGGATATTTTTATCACGAGCGCAATCAACTACCGCGCGAATACGCTCTTCGTTGCCGATATTGCCCGGGTTGATACGTAAACAGTCAACACCGTACTCTGCCACTTTTAAGGCAATGCGGTAATCAAAGTGAATATCTGCCACTAACGGCACATTCACTTGCTGTTTGATCAATTTGAATGCTTCAGCAGCATCCATCGTCGGGACTGAAACGCGTACGATATCCGCACCGACATTTTCCAACGCTCGAATTTGTGCAACAGTCGCTTCCACGTCTGTTGTTCTGGTGTTCGTCATTGATTGCACCGCAATCGGTGCGCCGTCACCAATAGGCACATCGCCCACGTAAATTCGAGTCGATGGGCGACGTTTGATAGGGGATTCGTATTGCATAATCGTGTCTAAGGTAAGGTGAATCTTGCTACTTTGCCTGCAGTATACCCAGAAAGGTCGACAGGTTCACTCGCTAATGTGATAGAAACGTTTTCCGGTGCGCCTAAAATAACTTTATAAGGCTTCTTACCTTCAACTTCTAATGTTTGTCCGGCTTTTTTGATGCCTGACGTCAATGTTTTGCCCGCAGCATCTTTCACTTGAACCCAGCAATCATCGCTAAAGTTCATTTGCATAAGGTTTGCGTTCACAGCAGCAGGCGTCGTTGTTTCGTTAACGCTTTCAGTTGCGGTAGCTTCATCTTCGACCTTCGCCTCTGAATCAGTGGTTGTATCGCCTGCGTCGTTCGCTGCCTCTGCTGAGTTTTCAATCGTTGAGGTCGCAAGCTCATCTGTTGCTGGCTCTAACTCATCGACCTGTGGTGCTTGTTCTTCTGCCGTTAATGCGTTTTCCGCTTCGGTCACCGATTGCATGCTGACTTCTGGCGCTGGTGCCACCACCGCCGGTTGCTCTTCAACTGCTATCTCAACCACATCTTTTTGTTGATTCTGCCACCACCAAACTGAAGAGATGGCAACGATGACCGCCAAGATACCCCAAGTGAGTGCCATGATACGGCTGTCATGTTTTTCACGATTAGTCTTACGCGAGAAACTTTTCATGGTTTGTTCTTGTGGCTGAGTGCCCATTCGCTCGTCGAGAGCGGCTAACACGACCGCTTCATCGATGCCAACAATTTTGGCATAAGAACGTAAGTAACCACGCGTGAAAGTGGCGACTTGATCCGCCTCAAACTGGTTACTTTCAATTTGTTCGATAAGCGTAAGACGCAAACGCAAACGGTCAGCGACTTGCTTCTTTGATAGGCCTAGCTCTTCACGTTTCTGTTTAAGAATGGTGCCCGCTTCTACTAGGATGGTATCTACATTGTCGTCTGTAACTGGGGTTGGTTGATCCGTGTTCATATTATCAATTTCTCTGGTTTACGTTGGGTGCACCATTTTTATTATTTTTCGTTAGTGGTGAGTGGTACCCAATGTCATTTAATTCGTTTATATATCTACCGATTTAAGGCATCTTTTTAGCAAGATAGTTCAGTCACTATGTCGGTAAATCTCGTCTTCTTGCCCTCAACCGCATTTGGGTAAATGAACAAACTCACTCAACAGGCAATGCGGCTATGAGTATGACTGTTAATTCTAATAGATATCAGGCATGAAACAACACAACTAAGATAGATAAATTACAGCAAGCTCAAGGTTTTTCTAAAAATTGACATTCTAAGTGACTAAAAAGGTAACAAACTTCGACAAATATCGCCTTACGTAGATTATTTTCCTTTTTTCAGAAAACAAAAAAGCCAGAGCGATGCTCTGGCTTTTTCAAATTTGACTCAATTATAGCGCTTTGATGTCGATACTTTCGCCTTTAGCAGCTTTTGCTATCGCAGTACGTTTTGTACGGTCGATAACGTCACCCACTAGCTGGCCACATGCGGCATCAATATCATCGCCACGGGTTTTACGAGTCGTCACGGTGTGCTCGTATTGCATCAAGGTTTTTTGGAAACGGTCGATGCGTGAGTTGCTTGGCTTTTTGTATGGTGAACCTGGGTACGGGTTAAACGGAATCAGGTTGATCTTACAAGGTGTATCCTTCATCAACTCTGCCAGTTCATGGGCGTGTTCAGTACCATCGTTAATATGGTCAAGCAAAACATACTCTACCGTCACTCGGCCACGGTTGGCATTTGATGATGCGATATAACGACGTACTGACGCGAGGAACTCTTGAATATCCCAACGGTCATTGATTGGCATGATTTCGCTACGTAGCTTATCGTTTGGCGCGTGTAGTGAGATCGCAAGTGCCACGTCAATTTTGCCGGTCATTTGGTCAAGACCCGATACAACACCTGATGTTGATACCGTAACGCGACGCTTAGACAAACCAAAACCAAGATCGTCCAACATGATTTCCAGTGCTGGAATCAAGTTTTTCATGTTCAGTAGCGGCTCACCCATACCCATCATTACCACGTTGGTAATTGGACGGCGACCCGTTTCTTTTTGCAGACCGATTTCACGCGCTGCACGCCATACCTGACCGATGATTTCCGATACTTTCAGGTTGCGGTTAAAGCCTTGTTGAGCAGTTGAACAGAATTTACATTCCAGTGCACAACCTACCTGAGAAGAAACACATAGTGTTGCGCGGTCATCTTCAGGGATGTATACGGTTTCAACGTCTTGATCACCCACGCGCATTGCCCATTTAATGGTGCCATCCGATGAGTGTTGAGCTTCTGAAACAACCGGTGCTTTAATTTCGCAGCGTTGTTTTAGTTTCTCACGTAATACTTTGTTGATGTTGTTCATGTTGTCGAAATCGTCAACACCAAAATGGTAGATCCACTTCATCACCTGTTCGGCGCGGAATGCTTTTTCATTTAATTCTTCAGCAAAGAATGTACGCAATCCTTGGCGATCGAAATCGAGCAGGTTGATTTTTTCAGAGGTCATGGTGTCTCTCAAGCAACGGAACAATTATTTAGGGCGCGGATTTTACAGCCTTTAGCCAGTGACAACAAGTGTGACAAGCGTCTGTTTTTGCTAAGGCATTAAAATAGCAGTGATTAAACTTTAACCAGCCGGATTAACCGGCCGATTGTTTTATCTGTTCAACAATAGCCTTTAAGCCATTGCCGCGAGATGGGCTTAGGTGGGCAATTAAACCCAATTGGTCGAAGTAAGCATCAATATCAAACGCTTGAATTTGAGCACTGTTTTTGCCATTAAATGCCGCTAACACTAAGGCAATCAGGCCGCGTACAATGCGGGCATCTGAATCGGCACAAAAGTACCATACGCCATCAACTTGCTCGCTCACCAGCCAAACTTGGCTTTCACAACCTGAGACGGTGACTTGCTCTGATTTTAGCTCTTCTGGCATCACTGGTAGCTTTTTGCCCCACTGAATCACCTGACGATAACGATCTTCCCAACCACGAAAGTTCTGCATCACTTGTGCAATTTGCTCCGCCGTAATGTTCTCAGCAGTGGAACTATTGCCAAAAGGGCATGAAGGAAACGATGACATAACCACTCTCCTACTTCGCGTGTTTCTGGATCAGTTTTTCAATAATGCGTGACACGGCAACAAAGCCGAATGTCGCCGTCACCACCGTCGCCGCGCCAAAGCCGCTAGCACAATCCATACGTTTTGGACCTTCCGCGGTCGCTTTCACACCACACACTGAGCCGTCGGCTTGTGGGTATTTCAGCTGTTCGGTTGAAAATACGCAGTCGATGTTGAATTTACGCTGCGGATTCTTCGGAAAATTATGATGACGACGCAAGGTGTCTTTGATTTTTTTCGCCAACGGATCTTGGATAGTTTTGGTTAAATCGGCAATTTTGATTTGCGTCGGATCGGTTTGACCACCCGCACCACCCGTGGTGATGACCTTGATTTTATTGCTACGGCAGTAAGCCAACAGTGACGCTTTCGCTTTGACACTATCAATTGCATCCAGCACATAGTCGTACTCTTTCGTGAGGTACTCATGCTGATTATCCGGGGTAATGAAATCATCGATAAGGTTGATCTTACACTCTGGGTTGATCAACTTAACGCGTTCAGCCATCACTTCAATTTTGCTTTGTCCTACCGTACCACTCATCGCATGGATTTGACGGTTGATATTGGTCACGCACACGTCGTCCATATCAATCAGTGTCAACTCACCCACACCACTGCGCGCTAAGGCTTCTACAGCCCACGAACCAACACCACCAATACCAATCACACACACGTGTGCAGCTCGGAGGATCTCCACTTCGCTGTTGCCATATAAACGACGAGTACCACCAAAACGCTGGTTGTAGTTATCTGAAGCTGGAGTGTCTAATTCACGCATAACGCAAAGCCTGTAAATCGGTTACAAAAACAAAGAGTGCGTTTTATACGCACTCTTTATTGAAATGTCTATAGTCGTCCGAAATGACGCTAATAGGTATTGATTAGTTTAGTTTCTCAGGCGGCATAGCCCAAGGCGCTTGGGTTGCAGAACCTTCTAAACCCAACTTCCAAACACGACCAAAGTGTTTGTAATGACCCGCTTCTGTGCCAGCACGAGCCCCCATACCATGGTACAAATCAAGATGGTTTTGTTTCACCGCACCACCAGTGTCTAATACGATGAGCAAACGAAGTTGATGTGCCCCACTCCACGTTCCATCAGCATTTAACAGTGGTACTTCAGCCAGCAGCGGCGTACCCATTGGCAAAATAGAGCGGTCACCCGCTACCGACGCCATTGGTAGTAGTGGAATACCGGCAGACCCCGTTACTGGAGCATCTGCTCGCGGAGCAAAAAAGACATACGATGGGTTTTGCTCTAACAGTTCACGTACGGTCGCTTCATCATTGGCAAGCACCCAATCTTTGATCGCTTTCATCGACATTTTTTCACGCGATACTTCGCCGCGCTCAATGAGAACACGGCCAATACTGACGTAGGCTTTGTTGTTTTTGCCACCATAAGCGAAGTATTCCAATGAATCGTCGTCTTCAAAGTGAACAAAGCCACTGCCTTGTACTTCCATTAAAAATGGGTCGATTCGGTTAGCGGCATAGCCAAGCTCTAACCCCTGACCATCGAGCGCACCGGCGTTAATTTCCGCACGAGTTGGGCAATCAGCGGCACAGGCTGGTTTGGCATAAACAGGGAATTTGAATTGTTCATTCGCTTGATGGCGCAGTTCCATCACTGGTGAAAAGTAACCGGTAAACAGCACGTTGCCCTTTTTGTCACCACCGCCTAATTGCGCGGTTTGAATATCAAAATTGGCCAACTCATTCGGGTTACCACTTTCTAATACCCACTCATTGAGCTTTTCATACAGCGGTTGATAAATCTTGGCCATTGACGGTGATTTTTCGACTACTTGCTCCGCTTGCTTATGAAATTCAGTAAAATCACGGCTACTGTTTGACTGCACTGAATCAACGCGATTAAGCGTGGTTTTAAATTCGCCATCGCGGTATTGCTGAGCAAGTTCGGTTGGCTGAGCGCAGCCAAATAGCAACGAGGCCGTTGCTAAGAAAAGGTATTTTTTCATTACGAATAAGAGTCCATTAACGCCAAGTCCTGAGCATGACAAACTCTTACTAGCTGAGTCAACGCAAGGATCGTTAATGAGTGTGAATTTTAAAGAGTTTTGACATAAACCGGCTGATAAGCCACCTTGGTGTCCAGCTTCATTGAACTAAAGTTACCAAGGCCAAAGCGAAAAACCCGCTCCTCAGTGCCATGTTGATAGCGGAATGTCTCGCCATCAAAACTGAATTTTGTGCTTACGACGCCCCCGTTCACGGTCACGCCTGACTGATTAATCACGATATTCTCAGCTAGGTACGGAGCGACGTTATCTTCTACCCAGGTGCCATAAATAAGCGTAGGGGGGTGCGATACTTGCTGATATTTGTTATTGAGCCACAAGCCACCTTGAACAATCCCATAGGCACATATCAATGCAACCACCAAAGCTGCGACATTCATCCATTTACGAGGAAAGAAACGGCCACTTTGAGCTTGTTTAGCTGTTATATTATTTTTGACGCTAATATTCATAAACCAATGACCTAATGGGGAAAATTATTCTATAGCATGCTCTTTTCATGCTCACAATCTCACAAAAGTGTTTATTGGGTCTCTATTCCAAAAAACCGCTTGCCTAATTGAGAATAAATTTGCACTATAATCACATATAAATTCACAGATGGATTGTAATGTGAAAATACGTAGCACCGCATTAGTTAAAGGATTTCGCCAATCAACACCTTATGTCAATGCTCACCGAGGGAAAACCATGGTGGTCATGCTGGGTGGTGAAGCGTTTGCTGATGATAACTTTAAAAATATTATCAGTGACTTAGCCTTACTCCACAGTTTGGGAGTTAAGATCGTTTTGGTGCATGGTGCGCGACCACAAATCAACGCTATTTTAGCCAAAAATCAAATCACCAACGACTACCATAAAGGCGTTCGCATCACTGATGAAACCAGTTTGTCGCTAGTTATGCAGGCTGCGGGGCAATTACAGCTTGCGATTACCGCCCAGCTCTCGATGAGCTTGAGCAACACGCCGATGGCCGGGACACAACTCAATGTGGTTAGCGGAAACTTTGTTATCGCTCAACCTCTTGGCGTGGATGATGGCGTCGATTACTGCCACAGTGGTCGCATTCGTCGTATCGATATTCAGGGCATCAACCGTATGCTCGATCAAGGTTCGATTGTACTGCTTGGACCTATCGCTAGCTCTGTGACTGGCGAGTCATTCAATCTACTTTCTGAAGAAGTCGCCACCCAAGTCGCGATCCGTTTAAATGCTGACAAGCTGATTGGCTTTTGTTCTGAGCAAGGCATCATCGATGAAAATGGTTCTGTCGTGGCAGAGCTTGTGCCGCGAGAAGCAGAAAGTGTGTTAGCGAAATTAGAAACCGATGTTGACTATTCTCACGACAGCGCCTCAGGGACACTGCGTTTTCTTCGCGCAGCCATTACCGCCTGCCGAGCCGGTGTGCCACGTAGCCACCTTGTTAGCTACAAAGAAGATGGCGCGTTAATCCAAGAACTGTTCTCTATTGATGGTATTGGTACTCAGGTTGTTTATGCCAGCTCTGAACGCGTGCGCGTTGCCAACATTGATGATATCGGCGGCATCCTCGATTTAATTCGCCCACTGGAAGAGCAAGGCATTCTCGTGCGCCGTTCGCGTGAGCAGTTGGAGCAAGAAATTCATCAATTCACCATCATTGAAAAAGATGGCCTGATTATCGGCTGTGCTGCCCTGTATCCTTATCTTGATGACAGCATGGCAGAAATGGCTTGTGTGGCAATCCATAAAGATTATCGCGATGGTAACCGTGGCTTGATTTTACTCAATTATATGAAGCAGCAGTGCCGCCAAGAAGGGATTAATCAGTTGTTTGTGTTAACCACACACAGTCTGCATTGGTTTAGGGAGCAAGGTTTCTATGAGGTCGGGGTGGAGCAATTGCCATCACAAAAGCAAAACCTCTATAACTACCAAAGAAACTCAAAAATATTGGCCACTCGTACCTAGAATTAAACTCTGAACTAACTTATTAAAAATTAAGCAAAAACAGTTCAATATTTAATAAAAATGGCCACTTTCCGTGTCCATTGTTGGTTTTTTGTCTCAAATATAAGCTTTATTTCATATTCTTTGTTGGTTACTATTTGCCCGTATCACATTACTTCGCACTATTGATTGGATTCAATTTCAACTAGCTTGCTAGACCGCACGGATTGCTTTGGTAGATATCAACGTCAACTAAGAGCATCAATATGAAAACTATAATTTGTAATTCTCTACAGAGCTTCTGGGACATGGCAGAAAACGAACTGCTGATCGGCCTTGATGTGCACTGTGTGTTTCCCACCTCAGATCGACTAAAGAAATTTATTCTCGACTATCAACAAAAGTACCAAATACGCAGTATCTCTTTTACCGCCGCTTTTAGCTCGGTTAACTAACTTTATTCACTGCGACACCAAGGATGGTGACGAAATCTCCGCTCATTAACCTTTTAATCTCATCACCAAACCACTTGCACGCTCTGTCATCACTTTAATCCCTCGTTTAACCACCTCTGGCTGTGCATACAATGCCAATCGTTTTTTGGCGCGAGTAATGCCGGTATAAATCAACTCACGAGTTAAAATAGGGCTAAAATCTTTTGGCAGAATCATTACGGTAAATTCAAATTCGCTGCCTTGTGACTTATGTACCGTCATCGCATAAGCGGTTTGATGCTCTGGTACGCGGCTTGGCAACACCGATTTGACGCTGCCATCTGGTAATTCAAAAAACACTTTTAAGCGCGGTTCTGCAAGTGAATCATCCAGCATACAGATGCCAATATCACCGTTATACAAGCCTAGTGCATGATCATTACGAGTGATCATCACCGGACGACCGTGATACCAAAGTTCATCTTGAGTTTGGATGCGTTTTCGCGCCACCAGCGCGCGCTCAACACGGTGATTTAAACCACTCACGCCAAAGTCCCCTTCACGCATCGCACACAATAAGCGACAGCGCGCAAAAGCATCTAACCCTGCTTTGGCTTGTTGGGTAATACTTTCTATTTCACCACTGTCAGGATGAACTAAGCGTTGGGCAATACGTTTAAGATAGTGGCTGTATTCCGCCACCATGGTTTGGATTAGCTGATTGTAGTGCTGCATATCAAGCGGGAACTGTTCGATATCGTCAAAACCGCGCTGCCATACCGCATCTAATTGATAGGCCGATCCGGAGTTGACCGCTTTTGCCAACTGACCAATGCCTGAACGCGCATCGAAGCGATAGCTTTTTTGTAGCATACACAAGCTATCCCCAACTCGACTGCCTTTGTTATTTTGATTGGCTGTCGCTAAGGTCGTATAACCGGATAATTGTGCGATCAATTCACCTTGTGCACTGCTGTAACCAGAATGATAGAAAGAACAGATATCGCCGAGTACCGCCCCCGCTTCGACTGAGGCAAGCTGATCTTTATCGCCCAATAAAATCAAACGGGCATGTTTTGGCAAAGCATCCACTACCTTGTACATCATCGGTAAATCGACCATCGAGGCTTCATCCACCACTAAGATATCAAGATGTAACGGGTTCGCTTGGTTGTGACGAAATTCAGCGCTGTTTGGCAATGCGCCCAACAATCGATGTAAGGTGCTGGATTCGGTTGGGATCGCGGCTTTCAGCTCTGGGCTAACCGGCAGTTGGTCGACCGCTTTACCAATTGATTCGGTCAAGCGCGCCGCTGCTTTACCCGTCGGTGCCACCAGCTTAATCGTTGGGGTGTGACCACTCTGTTCAGCCTGCTCAATCAGGGCTGCCAGCAGTTTAGTTACCGTGGTCGTTTTACCAGTACCAGGGCCTCCCGATATCACCGCAAAACGCTTAGTGAGTGCAATCGCCGCCGCCACTTTCTGCCAGTTAACACACGCCGCCTGAGGAACAAGTTGCTCTAGTGGCGCAAGCTGTTCGGCACGTGTGGCTTGCAACAACACTTGATCAATTGCGCTCCAATCCAGTTGGCTTTCATCGACCACATCAAGGTGATCGCACACCATTTGCTGGCGCTGCACCTGATTTAATCCACTCGAACGCGATAAGGCGGAAAACAAGAAATGGTCACTGCGCGCAAACAAGTGATCGAGCAATTTGGCGAGTTTTTGTACTTCGGTAGGCTTTAGGATCATGGCAACCCCAAAGCTGGTTAGCTTCTCTGCCAACGTCACTTCATAGTGCCAATAACGGTGTAGATATAACCTTTCACCATCAAACACCAAAGGCAATGGATCAGCATTGTGTGCGACTGGCTTGCTCACCCATGGCGACTGTTGCAGCAACGCTGCCCAATCAATGGATAAGAGTTGTTGGTTTAATGCTAATGCCGCCTCGCCATATAAGCCTATTTTAGCGGCAAGATCGACCGCTTGCCCTTGCATATCATGCAGTGGCAAACAGATGTGGCCTTTGCCTAGCTCACTGCTGAGCACACCCGCGATAAACGCAAGTTCAACATGCTGAGATTTGGCCGCAATAAAGCGCGCAAATTGATAATCAAGCTGACGAATTGAGCCCTTTTCGGCTAAGCGCTTGAGAGTTAGCATTAATCCACTCATAGACCTAACTCCATTTGCCCTGCCGCGTTGTCGCGTCTTTCCACTATCTCGCCATCAATCAATTTATCTAACTCAGTTAAAAATTCAAAACTTGGTTTTGCGGAGAAAATGCCGTGTTGACCTTCGCCATCCATACCACGCAAAAACAGATAATAGACACCACCAAAATGGCGCTGATAATCATAATCCGCTACTCGACTACGTAAAAAACGATGCAGTGCCAACGCGTAAATTTGGTATTGCAGATCGTAACGGTGATCCGCCATCGCTTGGCGTAAAGCATCACCATGATAATCGGCAATCTCATCGCCTAAATGGT
The DNA here is from genome assembly GCF_040869025.1 of Vibrio scophthalmi. Taxonomy (NCBI): domain Bacteria; kingdom Pseudomonadati; phylum Pseudomonadota; class Gammaproteobacteria; order Vibrionales; family Vibrionaceae; genus Vibrio; species Vibrio scophthalmi. The sequence continues at coordinate 698,026 of NZ_CP134271.1, forward strand.
TCGATTTCCAGTCCAGTACGTAGTATTTACCTTGGTGCTCAAACACTAAGTCGATAAAACCTTTCAACATCCCCTGCACGGTTTGGAAGCCGAGATCGCCCGCTTTAGCTGACAATGGATCGTTACGTTGAATCACCCGGTTGAGTTCTGCCGAAGCCAATACTTCAATCGGCAGTAAGAATTCCATTTCCACCAAACGCTGCGCGGGTCCTTTTTGATTGAGGCGCAGATCTTTACCGTCCAATGGGGTCGCTAATACGGTATCAGCCAGTTGTTGCAAGATTGGCAGCCACTCTAATTCGAGCTGTTCACTCTCCATCAGTGCCATTATTTTGGCTTGGTTCTCTTCACTGTTCGCAGGCAAAGTAAACTCCACCTCTTCAAACAGCGTGTGCAAAAATGTGCCCGGACGTGCACCGCGAGGGAAGGTAAAGATTGAACGTTCAGGTTCAACTAACTCTTGTTCATCTTGCTCACCGGAGGAGTCAACATCGAGTCTTAATAGCTCACTAGAGGTGTCATCATGGTGGTGAGAGCCTTGTTTTACTAAACCAGAGTAACTGGTGATGCGCCAAGCACGATCAATCGCTTGGCTGAGTGTTTTGGCATGTAAGGTATGTTCAATTTCATCATCAGTCACAAAGGTTTGCTGATGCGATTCGGGTAATCCTTGCAGTGCAACGCACGATAATCCTTTGGTTTGCAGCTCAATCGCTTGGGTAAGATCATTCACGCCACCTGCTTGGCCATTTTGCAATAAATAGCCCATGGCACTGTGATGCACACCCGTTGGTTCTTTGGTTGAACGGCCATTACGTAGCGGCGCAGCACCAATAAAACAGCCGTAAACGGCACGGGTTAACGCTACGTAGATCAAACGCAAGTCTTCCGCGAGACGCTCTTTATCCGCTTGCGCTAACGCGGCTTTATCTTGGTTGATATCCAAAATGGTGCGATCGCTTTCGGCGTCGTAATATTTGGCTTCACTCGCTTCGCGATAGCTCAATACAAACGGCAAAAAGACCAAGTCATATTCCAAACCTTTCGATTTATGGATAGTGACGATCTGCACCAAATTACGCTCAGATTCCAAACGCTGAATTTGGTCTTCGCTACCACCAAGGCCATTTTGCGCATCGCTAATCGCTTGTGCGAGCCAACGCAGCAAACCATGATCACTGTCGAGTTCACCACTGGCTTGCTGTAATAACTCACCTAAATGCATCAAATCAGTCAGGTTACGCTCGCCACTTTCCTCTTCTAGTAAACGCTCAGCGACATGACGCTTACTCATGACCGCGCGCAGCATCGGTAACACGCCACGTTGTAACCATAACTTGCGGTACTCTTTGTATTCATTCACCGCGTTTTCCCAAGCGGTTTCATCGTTGTTGAGCGCATCTAAACTGCCCGCATCGAGAGCGAACAATTCTGACGCCAAGCTGGCGCGCAGTGCACGATCGTTTTCTGGGGTTAAGACCGCTTGCAGCAGGCGCTGTACATCTTGCGCTACCGCCGAACTAAATACGCTGTCACGGTTAGAGAGATAAACGCTGGCAATGCCTTGTTTAGCAAGCGCCTCTTTAACCATGCGGCCTTCATTACCGGTGCGCACCAATACAGCAATATCGCCGGCTTGAATCGCCTTATCACCTTTATCACTGCTAAAATGCGCTTGTTGCTGCTGTGAAGCGCTTAAAATGGTCTGAATTTGATCGGCTGTGGCTTGCGACATCGCTTTAAGATATTCACCTTTAGCCAGTGGCTTTTCTTCCGCTTCTTGTAACCAATAGGTCAACGCGGGTTGAGTTTTTCCGCTTAGTGACCACGCACGTTTATCAGCACTTGGACTAGCCGCAACGGGAAGAAAAGGAATGTCTTGATCGTAGATAAAGGCGCTATCTGGCAAGGCAAACACTTGGTTTACTGCCGCGACCATATCAGCACTCGAACGCCAGTTAGTACCCAGAGTGAAATGCGAGGAAACCTGATTACGCGCTTTGATGTAGGTAAAAATATCCGCACCACGGAAGCCGTAAATCGCCTGCTTAGGATCGCCGATCATAAATAAACCGCACTCAGGATGAGAGAGATAAATTCGGCTGAAAATGCTGTATTGCAGAGGATCGGTATCTTGGAATTCATCGATCATCGCCACCGGATATAAACTACGAATACGCTCAGCTAATGCACCGAGTTCATCAGCGTCCATCGCGGCAGATAAGTTGGTCAGCAGATCATCAAACGATAACCACTGCTTTTGCTGTTTCGCTTTCGCTAAGCTAACACGACAATGCTCAATCGCATGGGCCAATAGTGGCGCTTTTAAGCTGATCGGCTGGCTAATAAAAGCTTCAACTTGAGCAAAGACAACATGCTCAGGCGCTTTGCCTTTGGGAGTTTTCTCAATCAACACATTTTGCGCAAAGCGCTCTAGCTGCTCAGGAAACTCGTAACCGTTGGTCTCACTACTTGCCCAAGCGCCGACGGCCTCTAACCAAGTTGGCAGGGACTTTTTGGTGTAGCTGCGTTTGTTGATATCAGACTCACTAATCAACGCTAGGAAGTCATCGCTACTTTCTCGCCATTGCGCTTTTAGCTGATCAATTTTAGCCAGATTCTGCTGATGTAATTCACTCAAGTCACCTTGCATCGCCGCCACCGAGAGTTGCAGGGGCGCCCCCGTTAAGTAACGAGAAACATCACCTAACAAAGCGGCTGGCGAACTCCAAATTGAACGTACTTCACCCGCCAGTTTTAGTGGCAATGGGTAGAAGTTACGACGCCAATAGTCCGCAACGACTTGCGCTTTAAGATGGCTTTCATCGGTGACAAATTCGTTGTTAAAACGACTGCCTGATTCAAAGGCATTTTGCGTGAGCATGCGCTGACAGAAACCGTGAATGGTATACACCGCCGCTTCGTCCATTTGTCGTTCAGCTTGCAGCAAGATCATCGCCGCTTGTTTATGGTCATCAATCTCTGCGAGTAAAGGTTTGATCACGGGATCACTGCTTTCACCGCGAGCAAAGGCTAATCGCGCATCATGAATACGCGCGCGAATACGATCGCGCAACTCAGCGGTTGCTGCTTCAGTAAAGGTCACCACCAAAATTTGATCGACCGTTAATGGCGTTTGATGACGACTCTCGCCACTTCCGTGCCCTAACAATAAACGCAAATAGAGCCCGGCAATGGTGAAGGTTTTCCCCGTCCCCGCCGAAGCTTCGATAAGTCGCGCACCATGCAACGGAAATGTCATGGTATCTAGTGAGGTGACAACTGAACACGATGTCATAACAATCAAACCTTTATGTAACTTCTGAATCAATTCATTCACACCTTCGAGTGTGACCTAGCCTTGATATTGAGTGTTTAACTGCCGCTAAATCTAAAGTGGCAGATTTAATGGGAGCGCTCTCACAGAACCTCCCCCAGTTAAGCTTTACTATCCGCGCCACGTGTTGAGCAAGTTATCAACTTCGCTGCAACCCACCGAATAATGGTCCCTCTGACCACTGGCCGCACAGCGAACGCCCTACACATTAATAACGATTTACTGGCGGCCAACCACTTCTCTGTGATTTCATCAAACAACCCTCAGGTAAATGGCTCTCACCAAACGAAAGGATTGCGACCGCCAACGCGTCGTTATTCATCATGCGCGTCTTTGACCAATAATCTTGGTGCTTGAATCACTAACGCCGCCAAGGTCCGAACTTCTTGCGCTAAAGCATCATTCCACTGTGGCCAAATACGACCAATGTAAGCATTGTTGCCTTCACCGCTACTCATAAAGCCGTCGTTAAACGCTTCGGCCATTTTTTTGAGCGACTTTTCTTCATCATCTGCCCAAGCGCCGCCGCGACTAAAGCCTGCTTCAATCGCTGCCAACGATGTTTTAGGGAAGTACGCCAACGGCTGAGTCATACCTTGATAGAATAATCGCACCAGTTCGGCCAACAGATTCTTGGCATAATCACCATCTTCGATCGGCGGGTAAATAAGATGTACGACGCCCTCTTTACGATCATAACCAATCATGTGAGTACGTTTTGCCACGCCCATCGCCGACATCGCCAAATGGTCAATCCACGCAGCCAAATAATCTTGCGGGCGAATTTTGCCACTACGATAACGTACTAAACCAGATTGGTAAGCTTGGGTGAGCCAACCTTGTAAAACGATCGGTTTGCCTTCACCCAGCAGGTCAAAATTAAGATTAATCTCAACATCATCCACCGGCGCACTAGTGACAAAACGCAGTGCTTCTACCAATTGCTCAGCTTGCACTCGGTTGGTATCAAACTCAATATCGCCAAATGCCCCCACCGGTAACTTGCCTTGGGCGCGTTGCTGATCGACAAAGTTTTGCACCGTTTGATCTGGATTACTATTGGCTTGCAATTGATCGCTCAGCAGTTGGTTTAGCAGCGCATCACGGATCTGGAAACTCTCTAAACCATCGAGAATAAACGGCTCTTCATCGGGCATAATTGGCAAAGGCGGTTCAAACATTACTTTTAAGCGACGGTTGAAGAAATACTGCACTGGTAAGCGCCAAAAACGCTGCAGTTCAACCAAATCAAGATCCAGTGGGTAGCTGACATCGGCCAGATAATCACTCAATTGACGATTGAACTCACCACTGCGCTGACCTTGACGGTTCGCCGCAGGCAACCACTCTTTGGCATAACTGCTGTAGCTAGAAAAGTCACTCGATGAATCACTAAACGCAGCAGGACTAAATGGCACCATCGCATGTTGGCGATGTAAGTTCGCTAGCAGCTTATCGCCAGATTCATCACAGCTCAGATCCGCATCTTCCGCCAAACGGTAGTTTTGGTGGCAATATTCCATCAATTCAGACACCAGTACCGATGGCACGCGCTCAGTGTTATCTTGAATCGAACGACCAACGTAGCTGATATATAAAGTTTGCTGCGCCGATAAGAGCGCCTCTAAGAACAGATAACGGTCATCATCACGGCGAGAACGATCTCCCGCACGAGTGCGCCCATTCATCAAATCAAAACCTTCAGGCGGCATCGAACGCGGGTAAACGCCGTCGTTCATCCCCAGCAAACATACCGCTCTAAATGGGATAGAGCGCATTGGCATCAAGGTACAGAAGTTCACTTGTCCAGCTAAGAAACGCTGGCTAACCCGGGTACCAGAGAGTTTGTTTTGTAGGTATTGAGAAATAATACTTGGCGCAAGTTCGGCCTGATAAGCGGCATCTTCTAACTGTTCTTTGAGCGAAGTGAGCGTGTCGCGAATCGATTTTAGTGCCACTTCACCTTCTAATTCTACTTGGAAGAAATCATCCAGCATCGCAGTTAATAATTGACGCCAACCATCAATACTGTGGGTATGCGCAAGCGCTTGACGATAGTCACTGACCGTCTCAATAAAGTGCGCCAGCTTACCAGCAAGCTCCGCCCCCATCCCCTGAACTTCGTTGTAAGGGGATAACGACTGTTGACCATCATTAAACAATCCAGCAGATTCCGGCATCGCATAACCAAGTAGCATACGTTCTATGCCAAATTGCCAAGTGTTTTGCGCTGTGGCTGGCAGATCAAACTCAGTACCCGTAGCAGGATTTAATCCCCAGCGAATACCCGACTCTTCCACCCAAATTTTGGCTTGTAGGAATTCATCCTCACTCAAACCAAAACGATTAAGGATGGCCGGAATTTCCAACAGCTCTAATAGCTCGGAGGCTAAGCAACGAGTATTGGCTAAATTGAGTAGCTGCATAAACGCCGCAAGGATTGGGCTTTCTTGATCGGCGCTACGGTCAGAAATCGAGTATGGGATAAATCGCTCGCCTGGCGCATTACCAAACACCGCTTGAATCGCAGGACTATAAGCATTGATATCGGCGACCATCACGATAATATCGCGCGGTTTTAAGCTTGGATCTGCATCAAACATATTGAGCAACTGATCATGCAGCACTTCCACCTCGCGCATTGGACTATGGCAAGCGTGCAGAGTTAATGAGTAGTCATCACCACGCACCACTTGCTTATGCTGACTTGTGGTTAATTGTTGATCGTCTTGATGCTCTTCAAGATTGAGGATATCGGCCTGCAATTGCTGCAACAAGGAGTCTCGGCCCAAATCAACAAACGCTTCAATCTCATTCGATTCGAGTTGTGATAGCAGATACATGTTATCGCGGCCCAATTTGCCCATTGATGCCAATAAGCTGTTACCTACCACATCGGTGTGCAGTAGGTCGATACTCTCGCCATCCACCATCTCATGATAAGCGGCGTCGTCATAAGCGAGGTTCTCTTCAATCGTGCCTTTAAGCTGCTCACTTTCTCCCTCAATTTCAGAATGATCGTCGCGCCACACCAGATGTTTACGCTGTTTTGCTGCTAACTTGGCGAGAAATTTTCTATCGCGCACTTCCCCCCAGTAATAGCGACACGGGTTGGTAAACATTAGGTGCACATCAATATGCTCACCAAGTGCTTTTAGCGCGTCCATGTAACGCGGTGGCAAAGAAGTAATACCGAATACAAACAGACGCTTGGGTAGATTCTCAAAGCGGCCTTGGTAGTTGGCTAAGCTATCAATAAAATGCTCATACAAGTTGGCACGGTGATACGGCGATTGACCAAGTGCTAGGGTGTGATCATAGAGCGCTTGCCACAAGATTGGCTGCCACGGATGCTCATCACCAATTTCAGCCACTACTTGACCAGACTCCCAAGCGGCAATCCATTCTGGGCGGTACACCAAATAACCATCGAAGATATCGGCAATTTTTTCCGCTAATTGATAGAGCTTTGAACTGTCACTGTCATCTTCTAAATAACGTTGCAAAGGGGTAAATTCAGGCTGATCCAACAAGCTTGGTAAGATCTGCATCAACTTCCAGCTCATCGACTCTTTATTGAAGGCACTGCGCTGGGGCACATCGGCCAACACGTGAGTGAACATATTCCAAATAAAGGTCGCAGGCAGAGGAAAATCGATATTGGCAGCTACACCAAACTCTTTCGCTAATGCCATTTTGAGCCACTGTGACATACCCGGGCTCTGCACCAGAATTTGTTCTTTTTCAAATGGGTTTTCAAGCGGGTCGATTTTGACTAGCTCAACCAGCAAAGATTTAAGCACATCGACTTGATTGGAGTGATAAACAGTAAACAAAATAGACGCTCAAAATGGTTAGCAAAACTGACCTGAGCGTAGCATAACTGCCCTGTATTTACTGCCGATTTTAGGTGGGATTGCGTGGTATTGCCGCTTAATTGTGCAAAGAGCGAAACCGTGCGTTTCGCTCTTTATGGTTGCTTACTGAGAAAGCCTTATTGCCTGCCAACTTGATGCTATAAATTATTTTTTATCGCGACGCATCATCACTTTGTGTGGCTGATAAAAATGGAAGTAACGCGCGGCAACATAACCCACCACTATGGTTGCAATCCATAACTCAGCCACGGCCAAACCATGTACTTGCGCGATGTAATGATCCGCGACATGGATGTTTTTCATCCAAGCACTCAATTTAAATAGAGCAGTAGAACCAATCACCATTGGGAAGGTGAACGCCGCAAAACCAGCACTAAAAGGTAAACGCAGTAATTTAATGAAAGCTAAGTAGATCACTACGGTCATCAAAACTGCGATACCAAACAGCACGCCGATAATCACTGGTGATGGATCACTCGTTACGCTTAAATACCCCGCCAATGAAAGACTCGCTGGTGCAGCCATGATGGCTAAGGTTGGTTTCGCCGCATCTGGAATTTCTTGCGCGAAGATCAAACGGTAGATCATTGCTGGCAGCATGATGGCATAAGCAACAAGGCCGAAGATCAATGTGCTTTGTGCGATAAAAGCCAGATGAGGATTGCCCGAAAAAGAGACATCCGCCACCACAATACCCACAGGTGGAACAAACCAGCTTGGTACCATATGGTGCAGTTCAAATGCTTGTGAGCGGTGGTAAATAAAGCTGGCTAAAAACGCCACATGCAGCGCGACCGCAAATAACCACAGGGCATCCCCCGCCCAAGGAGAAAAATGACCAAGCGCATTTGACACCACCATGGTTGCCATCGCAAAAGTAGGCACCACGCTACCCACTACAGGGTGAGCAAGATCCTCAGATAAAAGATGACGATGGAGCAGGAATTTCACCGCTAAAATGACAAGCAAAAGTGAAGCGATCGCGGCACCGATTAATTGACCGATGCCATTCAAATCAGCGGCGTTCTCCCAACACCAACCAAGGCTTGCAATACCTAATGCCAATCCTGCCATTGGTGTTGGCGCACCGAATACTTTTGCTTTTGTTGCTGTGATCATGGCTCACACTCCGCTCAATCTCTTTGTTATGGCGCCATTCTACGCTTGCACTTTGTTAAGATATATCTAATTATTCAAAACACGTGTTCAGATAAACTAAACGACACTTCAACTAATCCATACCCCAACCACATTAACTCAGAAGTTGAATTCTCTATGGCCGTTAATATCTCATTAAAGCAGCTCAAGGTTTTTTCGACCATTAACCACTGCGATACGTTAACCGAAGCGGCACAAGCGCTGTTTCTCTCTAAAGCTGCGGTAAGTATGGCGCTCGCTGAGCTAGAAAAACAGCTGGGCCATTCACTATTTGATCGGGTTAATAAACGCTTGGTGCTTAATCAAGAGGGGCAAAAATTACTGCCTTTGGTCGATGAACTGTTGCATCGCGCGCAAGATATCGAACAGTTACTCGAAGATGACTCCACTTTAACCGGCCAATTGCGCATTGGCGCCAGTGATACCATCGGTAACCAAGTCGCGCCTTATTTGCTCAGCGCTTTTCGCCAGCAAACTACGCATCAGGCCCAAAGCCTGTTTATCTCCAACTCGGCACTTATCTGCGAAAAGTTGGTGGACTATGAGCTCGATCTTGCGCTCATTGAAGGCAAAACACTGCATCCAGAACTGATCTCAACCCAGTTTAGCCAAGACGAGATGTGCATCATTTGTAGTCCAAGTTCGGCATTGGCGAACATTACCGTACCTGCGGTGAGCGATTTGGAAAACAGCGCTTGGATCTTACGTGAGCCAGGTTCTGGCTCTCGCGAATTTTTCCTACGCGCTGTCGCTCCGCGCATCGAGCATTGGCAAGAAGCATTTCAGCTCAATACCACCGAAGCGCTGATCAACTGTGTTTCTGCAGGCCTTGGCCTTGCCTGCCTTTCACGCCTCGCTGCCGAACCAGCGATAAAAGATGGTCGAGTTATCACGATTGAGTTACCACTCGATATGAAACGTCGCTTTTGGCTATTGGTGCATAAAGAAAAGTATCAAAACCCACTCCTAAAACGCTTTATCGAGTTTTGCTACCAATGGGATCAAGCCTCCTCATAGGTATGCCATTAAGGCTAACCACAGGCGATGCCCCAAAAAGCACCGTAACGAAGACACGCGCAAATGGTGAGCATCTAAGTCGCACTTTTGAGCTGTCACCTAGACTTACTTGGTTAAAAACTGTATAAACAGCCAGTAATTGAACATTCATTAGAGCTAGAGGAACAACCATGGCTGTAATCGTAAAATACGTAGTAGAACGCAACGGAGAAGAGAAAATGACTTTTGCCTCTAAAGCGGAAGCGGATGCTTATGACAAAATGCTGGATACAGCAGACGAGCTGTTTGCACTACTAGGTAAAAGTGACATTTTAGAAGACGAAGCTAAGCAAGAAGACTTAGCGATGTTCCTAGCGCAAAACAAAGATGAGTTGCTTTACGCGATTGGTGCGAAACGTCGTCCTGCACCAAAGAAAGCGAAAAAAATCGAAGCCGTTGCTGATATTGAGCAAGACGAGCAAGAAGAAGACGCAGCGTAACTCGCCTGTTTTCTTTTCGTCGATTGAGACAAAGCTTTAATTAAAAAAACCGAGGCCAGCGCCTCGGTTTTTTATTATCTTCAAATTGCCACGTTAGTGTTCACTAAGATCCCCTAGCTCACCATGTGAAGTGCGCCCTTTGAAGTCATGGTTAAGCTCTTTATTCAACTCTGCTTCAACATGACCTGGCGCTTGAGTGCTGCCAGAAATCAGACGGTACATCGCCGGAATCACAAACAGGGTAATCAAGGTGGCAAAGGCCATACCAAAGAAGATCACAGTACCCACTGCGACACGGCTTTCATAACCAGCTCCGGTTGACAGAATGAGTGGAATCGCGCCTGCCAAGGTAGTAAATGCCGTCATCAAGATTGGGCGTAAACGACGCGCAGATGCATCAATAATCGCTTTTTCAAACTCCAAACCACGATCACGTAGTTGGTTGGCAAACTCAACAATCAAAATACCATTCTTGGTTACCATACCAATCAACATGATCATGCCGATTTGACTATAGATGTTGAAGCCTTGATCCATAACAAATAGACCAAAGAAGCCACCAAATACCCCCATAGGAACGGTAAACATCACCACCAACGGGTTTATAAAGCTCTCAAATTGTGCCGCAAGAACAAGGTAAGCAACCAACAGTGCTAACGCGAACACCACCATCACGCTGGATTGGTTTTCTTTGAAATCTTTCGACTCACCTGAGTAGCTAATACTAATGTCGTTTGGTAACAGTTCGATGGCTTGTTGATCCAAGTAATTCAGTGCATCACCTAAGGTATAACCATCAGAAAGGTTAGCTGAAATCGTCACCGCTTTTTGCTTGTTGTAGTGAGATAGACGCACTGACGAAGCTACTTCTTCAATCTTCGTCACAGCATCAAGCGTAACCAATTCACCAGAAGCGGTGCGCATGTATATTTGCGTCAGATCGGTTGCGTTACCAAAACTGTTTTCATCACCACGTAAATAAACATCGTACTCTTCACCACGCTCAACAAAGGTGGTTTCACGCTTGCCGCCTAACATCACTTCTAACGTATCAGATATCTCCGAAACGCTGATGCCTAACTCAGCGGCACGCTGCTTATCAACCGTCACGAGTAGCTCAGGGGTTTTCTCTGAGTAGTTAATTTCAGCCCCTTCCATGAATGGTGATTCTTCAGCTAACAACTTCAGTTTTTCCGACCAATCTCTAAGCTCTTCATAATCAGCACCGCCCAAAACGAACTGCACAGGCTCACTTGAGCCCCCTCTAAAACCCGGTGTAAATGGGAAAACACGTACATCAGCAATACCTGATAGTGCTTTGCGGACTTCTCCCAATGCTTGCTGCGCAGTGACAGAACGATCATTCCAATCGTCCAAAATCATGATCACAAAGCCAGTTTGGTCACCTGCCATACCGCCAAAAGCTGGGGTTTGAATACTAAAGGATTTGAGGAAACCTTTACCAAGTAAAGGCATCAAACGATCTTCAACGATGTCCATATTCGCCGACATGCGGTTGTAACTGGTTGCATCTGCACCACGAACAAAAGCAAAGATAACTCCGCGATCTTCGCTAGGTGTTAATTGCGAAGGTACTTGCTGCATCAAACCGTAACTGCCGCCCATACAAGCGAGAATGACCACAGGCGCTGCCCATTTCGCTTTTAGTGCTGCGGTGAGAAGGTTGCGATAACCCTGTTCTAGTCGTGCAAACATACGTTCAATAAACAGATTAAAACGACTCGGTTTGACATTGGCTTTCAGGATTTTACTGCCTAATACAGGTGTTAATGTTAAGGCAATCAATGAAGAGAAGATCACCGACATCGCCAACAACACCGAGAATTCAGTGAACAGCAAACCCACCATACCATCCATAAAGGAGATCGGTAGAAATACCATCACCAATACCAAGGTGGTCGCGATAACCGCAAAGCCAACTTCACGCGTTCCTTTGTAAGCGGCCAACAACGGTTTTTCACCGCGTTCAATATGGTGGAAGATATTCTCCACCACCACAATGGCATCATCCACCACTAAACCGATGGAGAGGATCAGCGCCATAAGCGTGATTAAGTTGATCGAAAAGCCAAAAAAGTAAGCGGCAATAAATGAGGAAATCAATGAAACCGGCACCGTGACCGCTGGGATCAAGGTTGCACGAGCCTGACCAATAAAAATATACAGCACTAAAATAACCAGACCACCCGTTACAAATAACGTGCTGTAGACCTCTTCAATTGATCGTTCAATAAAGACCGTTGAATCGTAGTCAATCGCTAGGCGGGTTCCGCTTGGCAAAAATTGTTGTACCTTCTCTACTTCTTGATGAACCAGTTGAGCCACCTCAAGAGGGTTGGCATCCGATTGCGGTACAACGCCTAAGCTAACGTTTACCACACCATCACTTTTGAAGGTCGAGTTTTCGTTTTCAGCACCAATGTAAACATCTGCGACATCTTTTAGATAAATCGGCGTGTTATCACTGGCGCGACGTACAACCAGATACTCAAAATCTTCAACATCTTTATAGGTACGCGCGGTGCGCACTGACATGACGGTTTGGTCGTTGCGAACTTCACCGCCCGGGCTTTCTAAGTTTTCACTGCGCAGAGCTTGAGTAATATCGGAAGTGGTGACGCCGCGTCCTGCCATCAACTCAGGCTTGAGCTTAACGTACATAACTTTGTACAGGCCACCGGAGATATCAACCGAGCTAACACCGGAAATCAGGCTAAAGCGGTCCATCAACACGCGCTCAACATAATCGGTTAGCTGAGTACGGTCTAATTCAGATGAACTCAAATTAATATACAGCGATGCTTCGCCAGACCCGTTGTTCTTGTACACAATTGGGTCGTCGGCTTCTTCAGGTAGTGAACGCTGGGCACGAGCAACCGCATCACGCACATCACTGACACCGGTATTAAGATCATAACCAAGGTTAAACGTAATGGTGATGCGTGACATACCATTACGGGTGGTCGATGAAATTTCATCGATACCACTAATACCCGATAACTGCTCTTCTAAGTTTGAGGTGATCTGGCTTTCGATAATGGTTGCCGATGCACCGTCATAACGAGTGCTCACCGAGACCACAGGGTTTTCGATATCCGGCATTTCTCGTACAGCAAGCTTAGAGAAAGAAACAATACCGAACACGCACAAAAGCAAACTGAGAACCAGTGCTGAGACTGGTCGTTTCACTGAAACATCAGACAACCACATTACTTGTCACCTTTTGCTGGCGATTGTTGCTCTGCAGCAGGCTTAGCAGCGCTACCGAGCTCTTTCACTGTCGCGCCATCACGCATGTTGACAATGCCTTGCACGACAATTTTTTCGCCAATATTCAGTCCTTCAGTGATCACCACTTGGTTCTCAATGCGCGCACCTAACAAGACTTGAGTTCGTTTGGCTTGGTTGTCATCACCAATCACGTAGACATAACGTTTAGTGCCTGAATATTCCAATGCTTGCACTGGAATGATCGGGGCATTGATCGCAGGAAAGGCCATATTGGCAGAAACCAACATACCCGGCTTCAATTTCAAATCGTTATTGTTGAAGTGAATCCGTACACGCAAATTAAGCGTTTCTTGATTAATACGTGAATCAATCCCAACCACTTCACCTTGAAATACTTGAGTGCCCCATGCACTGGTGGTGGCGGTGACTTGCATACCTTGCACTATCTTAGCCAAATAACGCTCAGGCACTTGTAGATCTAGTTGCATCACGGAAAGATCGTCCAACGACAATAACTCAGTGCCGGCAGAAACCATTTTACCGCGACTAAAATCGATAAAACCGATGGTGCCCGAGAACGGGGCGCTGATATGCAGATCTTTTAAATTGGCATTCGCTGCATCTAAACGTGCCTGAGCAATCTCTACATTGGTTTTTTGTGCGTCAATTTCGGTTTGAGTAATCGCGTTACGCTTCACCAAACGCTGAAATTCTTTCAGCTTACGCTGTTCATCTTTCAGATAAGCCTGTGCTTCTTTTACTGCAGCGCGCGCTTTGTCATCATTTAGTTGGATCAGTAATTGACCTTTCTTGACCTCTTGGTTGGCTTTCACAGCGATCGTTTCTACCTTTCCAGTGGTTTCTGGCGAGACCATGACCGATTGCGCTGCTGCCAATTTACCCACTAACGAAAGTGATTGAGAAACTTGATGGGTTTGGACTTGCTCAGTCACCACTGTGATCGTTTGTGGGCCTTGAGGACCACGCGCAAAAACAGTTGGGGAAGAGCTTAAAATAGAAGCCGTTAGCAAAGTTAAGATCAGTTTGTTTTTCATTACTATGTATTCATCCAGAAATATCTAAGCTTATTTTACTCGTAATTTCGTGCTTGAAACGTCAAGGAATGTAAATCCTATAACCTTCATCGCAATTAAAATTCGCCCCAATTGGTAGCAAAACGTTCAATTACAGGCATCTTTGTCCAAAAAGGCATCATTCAACTCAAAATCAGAAGAAAAACGCTTTACAGTGTTTATGAGTTTGCTATGATGCGCTCCGAACTTGAGAGATGCGTTGGGAAAACTTCTTTTAAGTATAAAAATACCCTGGAGGGGTTCCCGAGTGGCCAAAGGGAGCAGACTGTAAATCTGCCGGCTCCGCCTTCGATGGTTCGAATCCGTCCCCCTCCACCATATTCTTCTTGTGATACTCTAAGAGATATCGTGAGAAACCACTTGATTGTCGTGTTGGGAAAACAGCAATTAAGCTTACTTTGTGAAGAGTAAGAAAACACCCTGGAGGGGTTCCCGAGTGGCCAAAGGGAGCAGACTGTAAATCTGCCGGCTCCGCCTTCGATGGTTCGAATCCGTCCCCCTCCACCATATTCTCTCTGCTTTATTAAAGTATGAGAACAACTTGAATGATGTGTTGGGAAAACCTCATTTAAGCTTACTTTGCGAAGAGTAAGAAAACACCCTGGAGGGGTTCCCGAGTGGCCAAAGGGAGCAGACTGTAAATCTGCCGGCTCCGCCTTCGATGGTTCGAATCCGTCCCCCTCCACCATATTGTTTAAAAAGCCAGCTCTTTGAGTTGGCTTTTTTCATTTCTGCTCGATCTTATACCGACCTCATCTTACCGCCCTGTACTGTTTTCATCCCCCCTATTCAACACGACGAGAAATGGGAAATGTTAGGCTGAAATTTTTACCCTATTCAAGCTACGGCACTGAGCTAAAATAGTTCAATCTTAACTACCTGAGTGTCCCTTTGATGACTTACCAAATTGAAGTATGTATTGATAATTTAGAATCTCTTCATCACGCAATTGCTGGTGGCGCTGATCGCATCGAACTTTGCTCATCTCTGGCACTAGGTGGCCTAACCCCAAGCTTTGGCTTTATGCAACGTGCAGCCGCACTATCTACGATTCCAGTCTACGCCATGATTCGCCCTCGCCAAGGCGATTTTATTTACGATCAAGATGATATCGATGCCATGCTACTGGATATCAAAGCGGCGGCACAAGCTGGATTGCAAGGCGTTGTTTTTGGTGTCTTAACCGCGCAAGGCCATATCAACATGCCTCAAGCTGAACGCTTAGTGGCAACGGCAACAGAATGCAATTTGGGGGTGACTTTCCATCGCGCTATCGACCAATGTAGCGATATTGAACAAGCCATTGAGCAAATTGCACAACTCGGCTGTGAACGTATTTTAACCTCTGGTTTAGCCGCGAATGTTGAACAAGGTGTCGCTGTACTCAAACAAATGGTCACACAAGCCAATGGTCGTTTTTCGGTCATGGCCGGAGCCGGTTTAACTGCGGACAATGTGGTTGCGATTACCACACAAACGGGAGTGACTCAGGTGCATCTGTCTGGAAAATCGACTCGCCCTAGCGTAATGGAGACCCTCTCTGATGAGGTAAAAATGGGTAATAATTCCATTGATGATTTCATCATTCCCGTTACGGATGGTAACAAGATCGCCGCCGTTGCCCGCCAGTTAAACCAATAACCCCATTTAATCGCCCGCAAACAGGTGTTAGCATGA
This sequence comes from Vibrio scophthalmi, assembly GCF_040869025.1. Lineage (NCBI taxonomy): Bacteria > Pseudomonadati > Pseudomonadota > Gammaproteobacteria > Vibrionales > Vibrionaceae > Vibrio > Vibrio scophthalmi. Next base: position 713,918 of record NZ_CP134271.1, read on the forward strand.
GGAGGCACATAAGGAGAGTGGCATGAACAAAGATCTGTTTTACAGTTTAGACCTAAACCTACTGAGAACGTTTCTTGTCCTCTCACAAGAGCGCAATATGCGCAAAGCCTCCAAACGCCTGTTTGTCTCACAGCCGGCGATCAGCCAAGCGCTGCAAAAGCTGCGTCATCACTTTGCCGATGAATTATTTGTCAAAGTGCATGGCGGTTTAGAGCCTACCCCATTTGCTCAAGATCTGGCTGATGCCATCACACCTCATCTCGATGGTCTTGCCGCAAGTCTAAATCGCAATCAAGAGTTCGACCCAAAAAACATCGACATGCCGTTGCGTATTGCCGTTGCCCCCATCGTTCTCACTTGTTTATCTGGTACACTTTTTCAACGTCTGCAGGAAGTGGCACCAAACTGCAGTATCGAATTGATCAGTTGGAGTAAAACCACCTTCGATGAGATCAAAAATGGAGAAGTACTGTTTGGGATTAACTACGACAATGATTTCCCTCAGCACATTTACTCTCGACTCCTAGTTGAACTGACCTCAAAAATTCTTGTTCGACAAGGCCACCCGGTTAATCAACCCAGCGTTGATGCCCACGATATGCAAGGGTATGACATCGCTTCGATCATCATCCCCGGTTGGAATGAGAGTTTTAGCCTTGCCGCTGAGGTGATGAGACGTGAGGGCATTGAGGTCAACGTGAAATTTCGCTCTGAATTTGTCATGGCTGCCGTCGATGTAGTCACTCATAGCGATCTCTTTCTTCCTCATTCGAACCTATTTCCAATTCATAACTTCCCGCAGTTACGCAGTATGACGGCACACGTCAAAGGCCAACCATTTCATTACCCTGTCTACGCTTATTACCATCGTAAATATCGTCATAACCCCCTGATAAACTGGCTCTATGACCAAGTTCTACATGTTCTCAACGAACAAATAGCTAATAACTAAAGCTTATCACCCCAATAAGTCACAACCATTAGAGCGATGAATTACTTATCACTATCATGGCCCGTGTTCCCACTGCTTCGTTATGGATGGCGAATAAGGAAAGGCTGAAGAGTAACCGATAAGGGTTCATTTTTATTGACCTGTTTGTCAGCCAGTTTCCACCGCCTTAGGACGAGGCAAGGTGACCAATTTTTACTGACTTTAGGTTATGACTATGAAAAAGACGCTTATTGCAGCAACCCTTCTAAGCTCGTTAGTGATGGCTGGCTGCTCATCATCTGGTTCAACTAATGGTTCTGGTACCGATACAGAATTAACTCCTGACCGTTTGCCTCCAGTATGGAATGAGCCAGTAGTTCCAGATCATCCAGATACTCCAATAGAAGGAGTTGATCCCGATTTTGGGATACCTATGGAGCCAGTACAACCACCAATGACGGATGAACCTGACCCAGATTTTGGGCTTATAGATCCTGACTTTGGTATCCCTCTCGCCCCAGTACAGCCTCCGGTCAATGACGACAACATGACGCCGGACCGTCTGCCACCAACTTGGGGAGGCGTAGATGGTAACGTAGACCCTGATTTTGGTAAGCCAACTGACCAAACACCTGATCGTCCAAGTCCTGATTTTGGCGAAGACATGCCAACATGGGGCGGAGAATGCGGCTCTCCTGATGGTGGCGCGAACTGTGGAGCTTTACCTCCAAAACCAGGTGTTGGGGTACCAGACCGTCCAATCCCTGAAGCGGATCGTATTGATCGTCAGTCAATTCGCGATTCGATTCGCTCACGTCTAAATAAATAATCCTTTCGCCCCTAACAACGAGTTAGGGGCATATTTTGGACTTGCTGCATGAACAAGATTTCACTCGCCATTGCTTGCCTAGGGCTTGCCGGTAGCGTTTCAGCTGCAGTCAATTTTTCTCTTGAAAAGGATTTTGTTGAAATTGGCTTAAGCGCTGCTTTAACAGAAAGAAGCTATCTGTTTGTTGGCGCTGATAGTGATGACTGGTTGGGGGTCGGTATTGGTTACAAGTATCAACCAAATCCACATTGGCGACTCCACGCTTATTACGAATATGGCTTATACGATGACTGGCTTCTCAATGATATGGCCGACATTGATGGTGTAAAAACCAAAAGTCACCTTGTTGATTTATCCGCCACCCGATACTGGCAACAATATTCACTAAAAGCGGGCGTTACCGCTGAAAGAGTACGCAATGGTTTCACTTGGATTACGGTAGATGATGCCAATAAGTACTCAGCTTATGCGGGTATTGCGCGTTATTTTCAACACATCTATTTATCCGGTCGCTATGAACACCACTATGCCACGGATGAATCAGACATGATCGACTTTAATCAAGGCCATGCCAATGAATGGGAAGTTTCAATCGGCACAATGAAACCAATTTGGCACTTTTACCCGTATGCCAAGGTCGGATTATTTTCACCCAATGGAAGCTACTACGGAATGACGAATTCTGAAGTTACTTGGACTATTGGTGGTGCATTTTCTTTTTAAGGTATGACAATGAAAAAAATACTATTCGCCACCACACTATTGGCAAGTTTTGGCTCCTTTGCTTCAGGGCTGCATATTTCACCAGAACTAAAATTAGGCCCATATGTGGGTTCGGGGAATTTAGGCGGAGGTTTACAAGTCGGCATAACTGACGTGCTTGGGTTAGACGCGTTATATGTGAGTTATAGCCATACTTCGGCCAAGATTCTAACTGACAAAGATCGGCTTAAAACCTATCGTGTTGGCGCACAATATAACTTACCCAAAGCACCTATGGTTGGATTTCAATTAGAGATTGGTGGAGTGGAATATGAAGGTAGCCGCCACTATTTCTTCTCGCCAAGAGAATACAGAGACGGCACGGGGATCAGCACTGCGGGCGCTTGGGTACTACAAGTGAACGACAATCTGGGTTTTCGCGCCGGCATTGACATTAACTTTGTCGATAAGAAAGATACTTACTTGAACAGTAACTTTTCGACCACCTTCAGCACCGGTATCACGCTGCGTTTTTAACGCAGCGCATCATCGATACTTTGATCACCAAGATGGCGAACATCCTTACCTTTAACGAAGTAAATAATGTACTCGCAGATGTTTTGGCAACGATCACCAACACGCTCAATCGCACGAGCCGACCACATAACTTGTAAGATATGGGGGATATTTTTCGGATCCTCCATCATGTAAGCCATCAGCTGGCGCACCAGCGCTTCATACTCAGCGTCCAAACGGTCATCGAGCTTATACACCGCAGCGGCTGCACCAACATCCATACGAGCAAAGGCATCCAACACTTGATGTAACATACTCACTGCCTGACGGCACAATGGTTCAAGCGAGACATTAAATTGATGCTCGCGAGTTGAAGGGTTTTCCATCGCGACTTTGGCAATGCTGGTCGCAACATCACCAATACGCTCAAGATCCGTGATGGTTTTGATGATCGCCATAATCAAGCGCAGATCTTTTGCCGTGGGCTGACGCTTGGCAATAATTCGCGTGCATGCCTCATCGATCGACACTTCCATCGCATTCACTTTATGATCATCACGCACCACTTTTTTCGCCAGTTCCATATCCTCTTTAAGCAATGCTTGCATCGCAAAAGAGAGCTGCTGCTCAACGAGGCCTCCCATGGTAAGAACATGGGTTCGAATCGACTCTAGTTCGACATTAAATTGACCTGAAATGTGGCGTCCAAAGTTCATGAATAAAGTGTAGTTCCTTGTAAGATAAAAACAGAGATCGTAGGTATTTCTCAATCATAGCCGTGATAGTGGCTTATTAGCACTCAACATTGGTGCTAATGTTAGCCATACCGACCAGTAATGTAGTCTTCTGTCTGCTTTTTCAATGGCGAAGTGAAAATAGAATCCGTGTCTGAGTACTCGATCAACTTTCCCATATGAATAAAGGCAGTATGGTCGCTCACTCGCGCCGCCTGTTGCATGTTATGGGTCACGATCACCACGGTATATTTGGTTTTGAGATCGTTAATCAGCTCTTCAATGGTTAATGTCGAAATAGGATCCAAAGCGGAGGTCGGCTCATCTAAGAGTAATACTTCAGGTTCTATCGCTATCGAACGTGCAATCACCAATCGCTGCTGCTGACCACCTGATAATCCAAAAGCATTTTCATGTAAGCGATCTTTGACTTCATCCCATAGTGCCGCTGCTCGTAGCGCTCGCTCAACCGCATCGTCTAATACTCGGCTTTTCTTAATACCTTGTAAACGAAGTCCATAAACCACGTTTTCATAGATCGATTTAGGGAATGGGTTTGGCCTTTGAAACACCATCCCCACACGACGACGCAACGTCGCCACATCCACATCTGGTTCGTAGACGTTTTTACCATGCAGTGTCACACGGCCATTAACGCGGCAACCTTCGACTAAATCATTCATACGGTTAATGCAGCGTAATAAGGTCGATTTTCCGCAACCTGATGGACCGATAAACGCCGTCACCTGACCTTTAGGAATACGCATCGAAATATCACTCAACGCCTGCGTATTTTGATAGAACAAGTTAAGCCCTTCGATCGAAATCGCGGTTTGCTCATCACTGAGATTGTTCACATCTAATGGGGTTGGGTACCCTAGCGCTTGATTGACTGAAAACATGTTTAGTCTTGTCCTAAAGTTCGGTATTTTTCACGCAAATTGTTACGGATGCTGATCGCCGTTAAGTTAAGCCCGATGATCACCGTAACCAACAAAAAGGAAGTGGCATAAACCAGAGGTCTCGCACTTTCAATATTGGTGGTCTGGAAGCCTACATCATAGATATGAAAACCTAAGTGCATGAACTTGCGCTCCAAATGTAAATACGGGAACTGTGCATCAACGGGTAGGCTTGAAGCAAATTTTACCGCCCCCACCAGCATCAGTGGTGCTACTTCACCGGCGGCACGGGCAACCGCTAAAATTAGCCCAGTGATAATAGCCGGACTGGCCATCGGTAAAACGATACGCCACATAGTCTCAAACTGAGTTGCCCCCAGCGCTAATGAACCATGACGCACTGAGTTAGGAATACGTGTTAAACCCTCTTCTGTGGCAACAATTACTACCGGCAAGGTTAATACTGCTAGGGTCAATGCCGACCATAATAGCCCCGGCGTACCAAACGTTGGCGCTGGTAATTGCTCAGCATAAAAAACGTTATCAATCGAAGCCCCTAAAATATAAACAAAGAAGCCTAAACCAAATACACCGTAAACGATCGATGGCACACCTGCTAAGTTAATGACCGCTACACGGATAATCCGCGTAAAGAGGTTATTCTTGGCATATTCATGTAAGTAAATCGCGGCAACCACCCCTAAAGGCATAACGATCACCGACATAATCAAAACCAGAAGTACCGTACCAAACATGGCAGGAAATACCCCGCCTTCCGAGTTTGATTCTCGTGGATTATCGGCTAAAAACTTCCATACTTGCTTGCCCCAATGGACGCCTTTTTCCATAAACGTCATTTGATTTGGGTACCACATATCCAAAATATGACTCAGTGGGATTAACATCGTCTTCCCCGTCATATCTTGTACTAACAAACCTTGTTTGGCTAATTTGGCACGTAAATCATCAAGCTTAGCCTCCGCTTCAGCCAACCGTTGGCTATAGAGATTCGACTGAGCCGTATAGCGATTAATAAACTCTTCGTTTTTAAGGCTGTTTTGCGGATGATTAAGTTCATATTTACGCTTTTCAAGTCGTAAATCATTCGCTTGCGCACTGATCACGCGGATCTCTTGCGTAATGATCTGATTAATCTGCTCGCGCACTGAATGGCTGTAATTTAGAGCTCGCTTGAGCTCGGATTGATATTGTTCTAGCTTGGTTCCATCTGCAAGTTGATAAGCGATAGGTAGCCCATAGAAGTCACCACCTCGAGTTCGCTCTATCACCGCCCAACCTTGTGGTTCGCTACGCTTTAGTACATCAATTTCTAAAATAGAAATAAAATCAGCCGGATAGATATCACGATTTGCGACCTTAATCCGTAAGCGTTTCACCTTGCCACTTTGCTCTACGTGAGGGGGCAAACTAATGTCCATCTCTTTCAAATGACTGATAGGAACGTATTCTTCAGCATAGAGCTGGCCAACCAAAATCTGACCTTCATCGGTTGTCCATTGGTAAAGTGGCGCAGGCCAAAAATACGAGAGCCCTTTCCAGCCAATAAGCAGCAACAAGCCAAGCACTGACAGCAAACTAATGCTGACCGCTCCGCCCGTTAACCAGATCCATGGTGCGCCTGATTTTAGCCACTTAAACACGTTGGTTGATTCCTATTAATTGCCCATTACAAAGCACGGTATTTTTCACGTAAACGCTGACGAACCCATTCGGCTAACGAGTTCACAGCAAAGGTAAAGATAAGCAAGATCAGCGCTGCGAGGAACAGTAAGCGGAAATGAGAACTACCGACTTCTGACTCTGGCATCTCAACCGCAATCGTCGCGGAAAGGGTGCGCATGCCTTCTAAAATATTCCAATCAAGAATGGGCGTATTACCGGTTGCCATCAAGACAATCATGGTTTCACCCACCGCTCGACCTAGCCCCATCATAATGGCAGAAAAAATACCGGGGCTGGCGGTGAGTAGCACCACATAAATTAAGGTTTGCCAAGGTGTCGCACCCAAAGCCAATGAACCGTCCGACAAGTGCTTAGGTACAGAAAAAATCGCGTCTTCAGCAATGGTAAAGATGGTCGGTATTACCGCAAACCCCATCGCAAAGCCGACAACAAGTGCATTACGTTGGTCAAAATCGATACCTTGTAGATCGAGAAAAGCACGCACATCACCATCAAACAGCCACATTTCTACGTTACTACTCTGCTGCAAAATTACCACGGTTAGTAATACAATCACCGGCATTAATATCGCCGCATGCCAACCATTAGGCAAACGACGCGTCCAGCGACTTGGTAGTAAATGCCACATTGCGCCAATCGCCACGATGGTAAACGGCAACAGCAACAATAACGCCGCCACTGCGGCAAGGTGCGTTTCAACAATTGGGGCGAACCATAAACCGGCTAAGAAACCGATGATGACGGTTGGCAACGCTTCCATCAATTCAATTGATGGTTTCACCACTCGGCGCATCTTGGCTGTCATAAAATAAGCGGTATATATAGCGCCTAGTACTGCAATTGGAATTGCAAACATCATGGCAAAAGCCGCGGCTTTTAAAGTACCAAAGGCAATTGGTACTAAACTAAACTTGGCTTCAAATTCATCACTCGCCGAGGTCGTTTGCCAAACATATTGCGCTTCTGGGTAACCTTCATACCACACTTTCTGCCACATCGAAGAGAGTGAGATCTCTGGATATGGGTTATCAATGTGCGCCACACTCAATTGATTGCCTGACAAAGCCACTAAATATTGCTCGTTATTCGCCATGCCCGCAAGTTGCGGCACTTTTTCGTAAGCACGCTTGAACATCACCAGCTTTTCGCTCGTGGTATAGTGGCTTTGCACGGTGCCATTAATGTAAAAGCTATAAAAACCTTTGCGGTAAGTATCTGGCAGTAAAAATTGCAGCTCTGCGGCCAGTTTAAATTCACGGATATGAGTGAGATGACGCTGACCATCTTTCAGGACATCAAACCATTGTGACACTAAGCCATCTTGGTGGGTCACGAGCAATGAATAAGCCCCTGATAGCAAGTCAATATCGCTCACCGCGTGCTGCTCTTTGCCTTGGCTAAGATCGACGATTTCTCGAATAATAAATGCATCACCATGCTTTTTCGCCACATAGAGCTCAGAGCCAGCACGTAAATAAAGCGTTTTGCCATCTGGGGTTAATAGCAGTTGTTGCACATCGGCTATTGGGGTTTCAAACTGAAAGTCGCTAATGCTGGCATCTTTATTTTGCCAACGGATTCGCACTCGTTGATCGCTAAAGTAGCCCGCTAATATCACTTGTTCACCCTTAGCGAAGGTGAAATTTTGCAACTCAACATCAGGATAAGAGAGGTCGAAAACTGGCTGCCAACGCGTCACTTTGGGGGTAAAAAGACGCCCTTCATTTTCCAGAGTACTTGCCATTTGTGGCTGAAAAAGGGCAACGTCACCATTTTTAGCCGCAAACGCATACCAGCCTTGTGCTCTGGGCATTTGAGAAAACAAGCTATATTGTTGACCGAAATTAACCGATAACTGTGGCTGCTCTGAAGGCTGAGACAATGGCCAAAAGTCCAACTGTCCTTGCTGGGAGATAACAAAAGCGTGTTCACCATAATCATCAATACCCGCCGCAACCGGAGCTGGAGTGGTGATAGTTTGACTTGCTACATTAGGCGTAAATTTGGCATCCGAAAAGAGAGGCAGTACCATCATCGCTAGATAAATGAAGATTAAGACCAATGCCGCAAGCACGCCAACACCGCCAAACGTCACCGCTAAACGCACTAAACGATCTTTGACTAGCCGCTTTCTATCTTTTTCGCGTAATGAAAATTCGGCCTTTGCCATCTCAACCTACCTAATATTGCCCGACGATAGAGTATTTCGCCAAGATGACAATTATATTACAGTTGAAAATAAACAACTGAAAAGAATCAACTATCCTGACGCCGTTTCTTCCTCGACTGTCACACTAATCACATATTATTTTTGCTACCTTTGTAAAAATATTGCAACAACAGCTACTTCATAAATAAAAACACCTTCTATTATTGTTGAGTACTGAATGAAGATTTGGTGCAGCACTACGGAAAAAGTCGGCTTTCATCCATCGCGGCTTCAGTTAACTTTACTAACCACATATGTAGGCAAAGATAACCCATGAATCCAATTTCGCAGACTCGTTATATTGCCGCCATTGATTTAGGCTCCAATAGCTTTCATATGGTAGTAGCTAAAATAGTTGGCCAAGAGCTACAACTGGTTAGTCGTCACAAGCAACACGTTCAGTTGGCCAATGGTCTCAATGAACAAGGCGAGTTAGATAATGCTGCTATCGAACGCGGCTTAGATTGCTTAGCGATGTTTGCCGAACGTATCCAAGGTTTTAAACAAGCCGATGTGCGTATTGCTGCGACATATACTTTACGCCAAGCCATCAATGCTGATGAATTTATCCAGCGAGCCCGACGAATCTTACCGTATCCGATTGAGATTATCTCTGGCGCCGAAGAAGCGCGTTTGATCTATCAAGGAGTCTCCCACACTCAATCGCAATCAGACAGTAAGCTGATTGTTGATATTGGTGGCGGCAGTACCGAAATCATTTACGGTTCGGGTTTTGAGCCAGAACTATTAAACAGTAAACCGATTGGCTGTATTACCGTTACGCAGCAATTTTTTGCCAACGGAAAGCTATCCCACACCAACTTTACCAATGCCATTCTAGCTGCAGAGCAAAAGTTAGAATCTTTAGCTCACCATTATCGTCTCAAAGGGTGGTCAAGTGCCTTTGGTTCTTCTGGTACGGTGAAAGCGATCCGAGATGTACTGTGTGGCCTTGGCTATCAAGATGGCGTGATTACCGCTAAACGGCTGCTGCAATTAATCGCGCTCCTATCCGAAAAAGGGAACATTAATGATATCGAATTGACTGGCCTTACCGATGCACGTAAGCCCGTATTTGCCGCAGGCATTGCGATTATGTATGCGGTGTTTGTTGGTCTGAAAATCCGCGAAATGTTTTACACTGAAGGTGCGTTACGTGAAGGTTTACTCTATGAAATGGAAGCTCGTTTGAAACGTAGTGACATTCGTATGCGTACCACCGAAAATTTAGCGATTAAACACCTTGTCGACTTAGAACATGCTGCACGAGTAAAAGGACAAGCGCGTGAGTTTCTGCAGCAAATTCACGAGCCATTAGCCATAAAACAGCACTCCGAATTATTTGATTTACTCGAATGGAGCGCTTTATTGCATGAGGTTGGTTTAAGCATTAGCTTAAGCGATTATCATCGCCACTCCGCTTACCTACTTCAGCATAGCAACATGCCGGGCTTCAATATTGAGCAACAACGCGTGCTCGCCACCCTAGCTCGTTTTCAACGCAAATCAATGAACTTAAATGAAATAGAAAACTTCTCTCTCTATCAAAAACCACAGCTGCTGAGTTTAATTCGAGTATTACGTTTAGCTATTTTACTCAATAGCCAACGCAGCGACTCTCCACTGCCTCCATTTGAGCTCACGATAACCACACAAGATCAATGGCAGCTAAGTTGCTCTGAATTTAACTGGCTAACAAGACATAAGCTACTCAACGCTAATCTACTCGCAGAGCAAGCTTACTGGCATCAACTCGGATGGCAATTAGAGATTCATTAGGCCAAGTAGTGCAAGCCACGACGAAGGCAAGTCAGCATTCGAACACGCCTTGCACGATATGATGTTTAAATCGTTGATCGGTTATTGATAGTTAATGCCGACTTTTTCCAGCTCTTGCTGCGCAATTTCTGGAGAGATCGCCACATAACCATCTTGCTCCACCAGCTTCTGCCCCTGTTGCGAATAGATAAAACGAATAAACTCACGCTCAATCGGTGACAGTTCTTTATGTGGGTGTTTATTTACATACACATAGAGGTAACGAGAGAGTGGGTACTTACCTGATAAGATATTCGCTCTTGTAGCATCGACGTATTGATCACCCTCTTGGGCGATACGCAGACGTTTTACCCCAGAGACCTTATACCCAACACCAGAATAGCCAATGGTGTTAATCGCCGAAGCGACAGATTGCACGACCGAAGCGGAACCTGGCTGCTCATTAACATTATTTAAAAAATCCCCACCACACAGTGCGTTTTTCTTAAAATAGCCATAAGTTCCAGAAACAGAGTTACGCCCAAATTTTTGAATCGCTCGCTCAGCCCACTGGTAATTCAACCCAAGCTGTTGCCAGGTTTGAATCGGTTCTGTTCCACCACAGCGCATCGTGGCCGAAAAAATACTGTCGAGCTGAACAAAGTTAAGCCCTTCGATTGGGTTATCTCGATGGACAAAAATGCCAATCGCATCAATCGCCACTCTCAGCTCGGTCGGCTTATAACCAAACTCACGCTCAAAGGCTTCTATCTCTCGATTACGCATTGGCCGGCTCATAGGGCCAAACTGTGCCGTCTGTTCGGTTAAAGCAGGGGGAGCCGTGGCAGAGCCTGACGCTTGAACTTGACCATTCACCCCCGGATAGAGCTGTTGGAACTCCTCTACCCATAAGGTCGTCATTCCGGCCAACGTATCAGACCCAACACTGGTGAGTGCACCACTAATGCCAGGCACTTTATGGTATTCCCGTAGTGGCTGCTCTGCATGGGCAGAAAAGCTCGTTGCGCCGCTAACGATACCTGCACTCATCACCATACAAGTAAACCAATGCGACAAACGAGGTTTCGTTAAATATGCCATTACTTCACCACCAAACGAGTCGGTAGAACAAAAGAAAACTTACTGCCCACGCCAACTTTGCTCCAGATATCTAAATGGGAGTCATGGTGAGAAAGTGCGTGTTTGACAATTGCCAACCCTAACCCACTGCCGCCAGTATCACGCGAACGCGCTTTGTCGACACGGTAAAAACGCTCAGTTAAACGATGAATGTGCTGCGGTTCGATCCCTTCGCCGCTGTCAGACACTTCTAAGCAAGCACCTTGGCTGGTTTTATACCAACGCACATGCACATCGGCACCGGCTGGCGTGTACTTAACCGCATTGTAAACCAAGTTGGATATCGCACTGCGTAGCTGATCTTCATCACCCAAAACTAATAAAGATTGGTCAACATCAAACCGTAATTTATGCTGCTGATCGCCACTTAAACTGATCGCTTCTTTTTCCAATACTTCCAGCATCACTGGCACATTAACCACTTCATCCAGCTCATGCATTGGCGCAGCTTCAATTTTCGATAAGGTGAGTAATTGATTTACTAAGCTATTCATACGATTGAGCTGCTCGGTCATGACGCCATGCGCTTTTGGCCACATAGGCCCAACCAGCATTTCAGGATCTTCGGTCATCTCAAGGTAACCTTGCAGTACCGTCATTGGCGTACGCAATTCATGAGAAACGTTGGCAAAGAAATTACGACGCATACCTTCTAGCTGCTTCACCTGAGTAACGTCACGGACCACCATCAAGTGTTCACCTTCGGTATACGGCACGATACGCAGTTCCAACATGCGTTCGACATTAAGTGGCGAGCGCATCTCAAGCGGTTCTGAAAAATCTTGTTTGGTGAGGTATTTGATGAAATCCGGCGTGCGGATCAAATTGGAAATTGGCTGACCAGAATCATCAGGCCAACGAAAACCCAACAAATGCTGCGCGAGTTTGTTGCACCAAACGATATTGCCTTCACTGCGAAAAACCACCACGGCATCGGGCAACGATTCCGCACCGTTACGGAAACGGCGAATAAGATTGGTCAGCTCTTTACGCTTTCTGCGCTGGCGCTGCTGTAAACGATAAATGCCGTTAAACAGGTGCTCCCAATTGCCGGTTCCTGATGGCGGAGTAAGACGCTTCTCATCCCACAGCCATGCTGACAAACGCATCTGATTATGCAGATGCCACACAAGCTGCAAAACCGTGGCTGCTAGCAGCAACCACGGCATGTAACCGAACATCCACCCCACAATGATCCAAGGGGTGTAAAAAAAAACCAGCTCACGGAGCAGTTTCTTCCAACTTAATCGTTCCACGAATATTAAGCCTTGGTTGAGAAGCGATAACCCGCACCGCGAACGGTTTGAATCAACTTATCGTGCCCTTCCGCTTCCAGTGCTTTACGTAGGCGACGAATATGGACATCAACCGTACGGTCTTCAACATAAACGTTGGTACCCCAAACGTTATTAAGTAGCTGTTCACGGCTGTAAACGCGCTCTTGATGCGTCATAAAGAAATGCAGCATTTTGAATTCAGTTGGGCCCATATCCAATGCTTGATCATTGGTGGTCACACGGTGTGAAACAGGATCCAGTTTAAGGCCTTGTACATCAATCACATCTTCAAGTGCAGTTGGTGTAACACGGCGAATCACTGCTTTTAAACGCGCAACCAATTCTTTTGGTGAGAATGGTTTGGTGATGTAATCATCGGCGCCAACCTCTAGGCCACGCACTTTATCTTCTTCTTCACCACGTGCCGTCAGCATCACGACTGGAATGTTGCGTGTCAGCTCTTCGCGCTTCATATGTTTGATGAAGTTAATACCGCTACCACCCGGTAGCATCCAATCAAGTAGCACAAGATCTGGGAAGGGTTCCGCCAATTTCGTCACCGCGGTGTCGTAATCTTCCGCTTCGACGGCTTGGTAACCTTTCTGTTCAAGTACAAAGCACAGCATCTCGCGAATCGGCGCTTCATCTTCAACAACAAGAATCCTTCTAGACATAATTGAATAACCTTATGGTATTGAGCTAATTGAAATTGAGACGCAAGCGCCTCTCGATGCATAAGCATTATTGCTAGTAATTATGACACTTTTGTGACCTTTGAAAACAAATTTTCATGGAAGCTTCTTAATCAAACCTTTTAACTTTCATCAATTCGCGCTAGCGGTTGCGAATTTTCAGATCCAATAGGACAAGCGAGAAAAAATTTCCTATCATGAGGCCACTAATGCCAACGTCGTTAAAGTAGAGAAACAATATGTGGTTTAAAAACTGTCTGGTTTATCGTGTAAACCGTGAAGTCGACTTCAAAGCTGACCAATTAGAACAGCAACTGGCTGAATTCCGCTTTACCCCATGTGGTAGTCAGGATAAGCAAAAATTTGGCTGGGTTTCAGCAATGGGCCGTCATGGTGACATGATGACTCACCTGTCAGAAGACCGCATTCTCGTGTGTGCCAAGAAAGAAGAAAAAATGCTGCCAGCATCAGTAATCAAAGATTCACTGAATGCCAAAGTTGATGCGCTTGAAGCGCAGGAAGGTCGTCCTCTAAAGAAAAAAGAGAAGGACAACCTAAAAGACGACATCATTATGGATCTTTTACCGCGCGCCTTTAGCCGCAGTAACTACACTTCTGTTCTTATCCTACCAAAACAAGGGTTTATCCTAGTTGATGCGAGCAGCTACAAGAAAGCAGAAGACGTATTGGCGCTATTGCGTAAAACCATGGGCAGCTTGCCTGTGGTTCCTGCTATTCCAGAGAACTCGGTTGAGACAACGCTGACTGAGTGGGTGAAGACAGGCAACACACCAGCGGGCTTCTCTATGCTTGATGAAGCGGAATTAAAATCAGTTCTAGAAGAAGGCGGCGTGATCCGTTGTAAGAAACAAGAGCTGACCGCAGACGAAATCCGCAGCCATATTGAAGCCGATAAAATGGTGACGAAATTGGCCGTGAACTGGCAAGATCGTATCGAGTTCCTTCTGGCTGAAGATGGCAGCATTAAACGCCTAAAATTCTCAGATGAATTAAAAGATCAAAACGAAGATATCCCACGCGAAGATCAAGCGGCACGTTTCGATGCTGACTTCTCATTAATGTGTGGCGAGCTAAGTGCATTTTTACCCAATTTGTACGACGCATTAGGTGGTCTCCCTAATCCAAACGCTTAATTCTGACTTCTAAGCCCTCTTTCGAGGGCTTTTTATTGCCCGCCAGATCCCAGTTTTTCCTAGTCACTCATCACATTTTAACGTAAAATTTGCGCCCCTATTCCATCAGGTGGAATTGGCCTGACTTGAGATCAGATAAAAAGAGAATTGAGCAATGACGACTAACAAAGCATTCGTACCAGAACTTCTGTCACCAGCGGGCAGCCTTAAAAACATGCGTTACGCATTCGCCTACGGCGCTGATGCGGTATACGCAGGTCAACCACGTTACAGCCTTCGCGTACGTAACAACGAGTTTAACCACGAGAACCTACAAATTGGTATCAACGAAGCACATGCTCTAGGCAAGAAGCTTTACGTGGTGTGCAACATCCAACCGCACAACTCGAAACTAAAAACCTTCATTCGCGACCTAAAACCTGTGGTTGAAATGGGCCCTGACGCTCTAATCATGTCAGATCCTGGTCTAATCATGATGGTGCGTGAAGCATTCCCTGATATGGCGATCCATCTATCGGTTCAAGCGAACGCGGTAAACTGGGCGACGGTTAAATTCTGGGCGGCTTACGGCGTTGAGCGCGTTATCGTTTCTCGCGAGCTTTCTCTAGAAGAAATTGAAGAGATCCGTGAACACTGTCCTGAAACTGAACTTGAAGTGTTCGTTCACGGCGCTCTATGCATGGCCTACTCTGGTCGTTGTCTGCTATCTGGTTACATCAACAAACGTGACCCTAACCAAGGCACTTGCACTAATGCATGCCGTTGGGAATATAAGGTAGAAGAAGCAAAAGAAAATGACGCTGGCCAGATCGTTGAAAAATTCGATCCTGCGGCTGCGCAAGCAATTGAAGTGGCTGATGAGCGTCCAGAGACGACTATCGGTCGCGGTAAGCCTATCGATGATGTGGTGCTACTTTCAGAAAGCCACCGTCCTGAAGAAAAGATGGCGGCGTTCGAAGATGAGCACGGCACTTACATCATGAACTCAAAAGATCTGCGTGCGATTCAACACGTAGAACGTTTGACGCAAATGGGTGTGCACTCACTGAAAATCGAAGGCCGTACTAAATCGTTCTACTACTGTGCTCGTACTGCACAAGTTTACCGTAAAGCGATCGATGATGCAGTGGCGGGTAAACCATTCGATGAGAGCCTAATGAGCACACTAGAAAGCCTAGCTCACCGTGGCTATACCGAAGGTTTCCTACGTCGTCATACTCATGATAGCTACCAGAACTATGACTACGGTTACTCTGTATCAGACGCACAACAGTTTGTTGGTGAATTCACTGGTAAACGTCGTGGTGATCTGGCGGAAGTTGAAGTTAAGAACAAATTTATTGTTGGCGACAGCTTAGAACTGATGACACCAAAAGGTAATGTAAACTTCACGCTTGAAGCGATGGAAAACCGTAAGTCAGAAGTGATTGATGATGCGAAAGGTAATGGCCACTTTGTCTTTATCCCAGTGCCACAAGATATGGATTTAGAGTACGGCCTACTAATGCGTAACCTAAACGATGGTCAAGATACTCGTAACCCAACGGGTAAGTAACCACTACTTGGTAAGAATACATGGCACTGCTAATTACCGATAAATGCATCAACTGTGATATGTGTGACCCTGAATGCCCAAATGGCGCAATCAGCATGGGTGATTCAATCTTTGAGATTGACCCGAACCTATGTACTGAGTGTAAAGGTCACTACGATAAACCGACTTGCCAGTCTGTTTGTCCTATAACAAAGTGCATTATCACCGATCCAAACCACATTGAGAGTGATGACGAACTGCTAGAAAAGTTCGTTATTATCCAAGGTATGGCGTAAGTAACCACTTACGTTATTGGACAAGCTATATAGTAAAAAGGCTCATCATTGATGAGCCTTTTTCATTGTCGTAGAACCATAACGCCGCCATTAACCTGATTTGATGATGGGGAAGATATTACAATACAACTCCTTCTCATAATTAAATTCAAGTTGGTCACGCCAGTTTACCGATTTGCCAATAGGAATAAGGAAAAAGGTTTCTCGCAATGTATCGGTAACAAATGCTAATCCATGCGGCATTAACTCATAATGCACATCATGCACGAAATTAGGGTCCAGCCTTTGCCGACCAGTAAGGTGATTCACTTCTTCACGTGAAATGGTTACTGAATCTGTAGCACTGCCAAATCTTAGCTTTAGCCACTCGGCAAAATCTTTTGCACATACCATGGTCATGGGAGTGTCCTTGCTTTTGTTTCAATAGAAAGTAAGCCGGCTTCCTATTTATAATTTAAATGTGTTTTAACCAACTTTTCATAATTATTCTCACTGCCGGAACGCGCAGCAAGCGCATCAAGATACATATCAAAAGATATGTCCATTTAAATCTAGGCGAGGATAGCAAGTTAATCCACTTTTTGAATGTCAAAACTATCAGTAGCAGAATTAAATACTAATCACTAAACGCTCTGACTAGTTGAGGTTACGTACGATCTGCTGGCACTGCTGTGGCAGTACTTTTTTGGCCTTTGGCGTGCTTTTGACCACCTTGGGTTTCACTTGTTCTGACGGTTTTTGTGCAGGACGTAAGCTCTTAACATTGTGCTTGGGATGCCAACTTGCCACCTCTTTGCCACAACCATCCCCTGGAGGTGGCGGCGCTTGATTGACACAACTTGCATCGTCGAGCGGGCAATTCAGTCGTACATGCATATGATAATTGTGCCCCCACCAAGGGCGCACTTTACGCAGCCAATCACGGTCTCCCCCTTCACTACGACACAGTTTTTCTTTGATCACTGGATGAACGAAAATTCGCGCAACTTGTTGATCTTGCGCCGTCATTTTAACGAGTTGGAAATGGCGTCTATCCCAATTTTTATTGCTCAACTTATATGCCGACATATCAACCAAACTTTGCGGCTTCGGTAATCTGAGCGAGTTAAGTGACAATTTGGTATCAGCCAGTCGAAACCAAATATCAATATCGAGTCCGGTCTGATGGCTTGAGTGGCCCGAAGAGAAGCGTCCACCTTGCGGCAGCGACATATCACCAATAAGAAGATGGGTACGGAGATCGTTGCTCGCTTTTTTACCCAGTTCAGTAACAAAAGCGATAGTGTCTGGATGGGCGTAGTAACGCTTATTTTGGCTACGTAGAACTTGATAACCTTGGCCGTTGAGAGGCAACGGCTCGGCCCCTAGCAGACAACCATTAGCATAACCACCAATCGACTCTGAAGAGGATCGATTAGGCTCAGAAAGAGATTCCCACGGAGAAGCGTGGGCTAAAGACAAGAGTGAAAGCGACACTGTACTGATTGTCCATACTCGCCATATCGCTTTCATCGAATCCTTCCTTAGTATTACAACCGAAGCGGTAAATGTTTAGTAGTGCTGCGCGTTGTCGTAGTAACCACTCGCGTTCAATGCGGTAAAAATAACCGCCACATTGATGTCTTCACCAGTAATACCACGCACCTGATCAGTAATGATTTTTGCTACGGCATCCTGCGTCTCTTGGCCACGGTCAAACCACAGCACTTCCACAAATGGGTAAGCAGGGTTCACTTCACCCTCATGATAAAAAGTAGTGTAAATGTACTCAAAGGTGAAGTCTTCACGAGGGCAGTTCATATGTGGCTGCAACTCATCAATTAGAGACTTTGACAAAGTTTGCACAGTTTGTGGCTCGACTGCACGAAAACGTAAATGAGGCATCTTTTGTTTCCTAGTTATGGTTTTTATTTATGATACTCGTTTGTTGCGCAAAGGGCACATATAAACTCCTATTAGGATCGCAGAGCAATAAAAAAGCCGCTGATAACAGCGGCTTTTTCGATTCCAGAAGGAAAATATAACGAGAGTTACGGCATTTGGTCGAACTCTGCGCCTTCTTTTTCAACTTGTGGAGGCATAAGGTGTTCTTTGGTGATACCCAGTTTCCATGCCAGTGCCGAAGCAACATAGATCGATGAGTATGTACCGACAGTGATACCCAATAGCAGTGCCGTAGCAAAGCCATGGATCATCGCGCCACCTTGAGCAAACAAAGCAATCACTACAAACAGTGTGGTACCGGAAGTAATTAAGGTACGGCTTAATGTTTGGGTAATTGAGCTGTTGATGATTTCTGTTGGGCCACCTTTGCGCATACGACGGAAGTTTTCACGAATCCGGTCAAATACAACAATGGTATCGTTGAGTGAGTAACCCACTACCGTTAGCAATGCCGCAACAATGGTCAAATCCACTTCAATTTGCATGAAGGAGAAAATACCCAAAGTAATGATGATATCGTGCGCCAGTGCTAATACCGCACCCGCCGCAAGACGCCATTCAAAACGCATTGAAACATAAGCCAAGATACACAGTAGCGAAACCAAGATAGCCAAGCCACCCGCTTCGGTCAGTTCATCGCCCACGTTAGGGCCAACAAACTCGATACGACGCATCTCAACCGCTTCACCAGTACCGTCTTTGATTGCAGCGATGATCTGGTTGCCTAGCGTTTCACCTGAGATATCCTCACGCGGGCTAAGACGTACCATCACTTCACGTGCGCTACCAAAGTTCTGTACGATTGCATCGCCAAAGCCTTTTTCATCGAGCGCAGCACGAATGCTTTCGAGATGAGCAGGTTGTTCAAAACCCACTTCAATCAGCGTACCACCGGTAAAATCAAGGCCCCAGTTCAACGACTTGGTTGATAGAGTGAAGATTGACGCACCAATCATCAAAAGCGAGAACACAAAAGCAAACTTTGACCAACGTAAAAAGTCGATCGTATTTTCTGCTTTAAGAATCTGAAACATAATAATTCCTAGCCTTAGATCGACAATTTATCGACGCGCTTACCACCATACAATAGGTTAACCACACAACGTGTGCCTATGATGGCTGTAAACATTGAAGTCAAGATACCGATAGATAACGTTACCGCAAAACCTTTCACCGCACCGGTACCAACGGCAAACAAAATGATTGCTGTCATTAGGGTGGTGATGTTGGCATCCGCGATGGTGCTAAATGCGTTCGCGTAACCTTGGTGAATCGCTTGTTGTGGCGAGCGGCCATCACGCAGCTCTTCACGGATACGTTCGAAGATCAGTACGTTGGCATCGACTGCCATACCAACTGTTAGAACGATACCTGCAATACCCGGTAAGGTCATCGTTGCGCCTGGGATCATTGACATAATACCAATGATAAGTACCAAGTTTGCCATCAGCGCCATATTCGCGATCATGCCAAATTTACGGTAGTAAAGCAGTGTGAATAGCATTACTGCCACCATACCCCAAATACACGCTTGAATACCCATATCGATGTTCTGCTGACCCATTGATGGACCAATGGTACGTTCTTCAACAATTGAAATCGGTGCAATCAACGCGCCTGCACGAAGTAACAATGCAAGGTTTTGCGCTTCAGCGGCAGAGTCAATACCTGTGATGCGGAAGTTACGACCCAGCGCCGATTGAATCGTTGCTTGGTTAATCACTTCTTCATGCTTAGATAAAATAACTTTGCCTTCAGGAGT
Organism: Vibrio scophthalmi; assembly: GCF_040869025.1. Lineage (NCBI taxonomy): Bacteria > Pseudomonadati > Pseudomonadota > Gammaproteobacteria > Vibrionales > Vibrionaceae > Vibrio > Vibrio scophthalmi. The sequence continues at coordinate 734,002 of NZ_CP134271.1, forward strand.
CTTACGGCCACTGTCTTTGTATTCTGTGAATACTGTTGCCATAAGTTTACCGATGTTCTTTTTCGAGAACGCCGCCATTTTGTTACCACCTTCGCTATCAAGCGTGATGTTAACTTGTGGACGACCGTATTCATCAACGCTTGAACTTGCATCCGTGATGCTTGCACCGCTAAGAATAATACGTTTCTCTAGAACCACAGGGCGACCATCTGGATCGTACTTGATTTCACTGCCCGCAGGGGCGCGACCACTTGCTGCAGCAGCAAGATCGGCTTTCGAATCCACTTCACGGAACTCAAGCGTTGCCGTTGCACCCAAAATTTCTTTCGCGCGCGCGGTATCTTGAACACCAGGAAGTTCCACTACGATACGGCTAGCACCTTGACGCTGAACCAATGGTTCGGCAACGCCCAGTTCGTTCACACGGTTACGTAGAATGGTGATGTTTTGCTCAACGGCGTAGTTACGGATCTCTTGTAAACGTTGCTCAGTAAAAGTAGCAATCAAAGCGTAACGGCCATTACCTTCAGACTCAGTAAATACCATGTCTGGGTGGTTCTTTTCTAAAACGCGTTTCGCATCTGCAAGCTGCTCTTCATCGCGCAGCAATACTTCAACCGCATCTTTGCCTGAGGTACGAATCGCGCGGTAACGGATTTTCTCTTCACGCAGTTCACTGCGGAAGCCTTCTTCCTGTTGACCGATCAATTTGTCCATTGCTGCATCCATGTCTACTTCCATTAAGAAGTGAACACCACCACGCAAGTCGAGACCCAATTTCATTGGAGAAGCACCAATCGCTTCTAACCAACTCGGGGTCGCCGGAGCAAGGTTAAGTGCAACAATTTTATCTTTACCGAGGCTTTCACTGATCACGTCACGAGCACTGATTTGTGTATCAGTGTCATTGAAACGAACAAGAATCGAACCATTCTCTAGAGCAATGGATTTAAAGGAGAGGCTCTGTTTATCCAGAGCTTGGGTGACAGAATCCAGCGTTGCCATATCTACAGAGGCGCCGCGCGCCCCTGTAACTTGAATTGCCGGATCTTCACCGTAGATATTAGGAAGTGCATACAATGCTGCGATAGCGATGGTAAACATCACCAACAAGTACTTCCATAACGGATAACGGTTTAGCACAGCGAGGATCCTTTAGCTGTCTATAGAGATTTCAGTGTACCCTTTGGTAGCACTGCTGATACGAAGTCTTTCTTGATAACAACTTCGTTGTTCGCATTAAGCTCGATTGTGATGAAATCGTTGTCTTCAGCGATTTTAGTGATTTTACCCACTAGGCCACCGCTAGTTAGAACTTCATCACCTTTGCCCATGGAAGACATTAGGTTTTTGTGCTCTTTAACACGCTTAGATTGTGGGCGGTAGATCATGAAGTAAAAGATCACCGCGAACATCGCAAGCATGATAATCATTTCAAAACCGCCACCTGCTGGTGCGCCTTCAGCTGCTGCATGAGCTTGAGAAATAAACATGAAAAAATCCTCTATTATTTTTTTTGATTATCCAACAAATTGGGCTAAGGCCTTATATATTCAAGCGTGCGAGTCAGTAATAGAGATCGTACTCTCAAAAATAACGTGCTTTTGCTCATTTGTTAGGCTGACACACCATTTGAGTCTGGATATGTCGGCCATTAATAAAAGCCTCAGGATTATATCCTAAGGCTTGTATTGATTACTGTTTGCCAATCGGCGGCACTTCACGATTGCGACGAGCGTAAAACTCTTCAACAAATTGGTCGAAGCGATCTTCGTCAATCGCAGTGCGAATGCTTTCCATCAAACGCTGGTAGTAGCGTAAGTTGTGGATCGTATTCAAACGCGCACCCAGAATTTCATTACAACGATCTAAGTGGTGTAAGTACGCCTTAGAGTAGTTCTTACAAGTGTAACAGTCACACTGTGGATCTAATGGTGTTGTATCTGTTTTATGTGTCGCATTACGGATCTTGATCACACCGCCAGTCACAAATAGGTGACCATTGCGAGCGTTACGCGTTGGCATTACACAGTCAAACATGTCGATACCACGACGTACACCTTCTACTAAATCTTCCGGTTTGCCAACACCCATTAAGTAACGAGGTTTGTCTTCAGGAAGTTGCGGACACGTGTGCTCAAGGATACGGTGCATATCTTCTTTTGGTTCGCCTACGGCTAGACCCCCTACGGCATAGCCGTCGTAACCAATTTCCGTTAGACCTTTAACTGACACATCACGTAGATCTTCGTACACGCCACCTTGAACAATACCAAATAGGCTGTTCGGGTTTTCTAGCTTGTCGAAGTGATCGCGTGAGCGCTGTGCCCAACGTAGCGACATTTCCATCGATTTTTTCGCTTCATCGTGTGTCGCAGGGTATGGCGTACACTCGTCAAAGATCATCACGATGTCTGAACCTAAATCTTTTTGGATTTCCATCGACTTTTCAGCGTCCATGAAAATCTTGTCACCGTTTACCGGGCTACGGAAGTGCACACCCTCTTCAGTGATTTTACGCATCTTGCCTAGGCTGAATACTTGGAAACCGCCTGAATCGGTCAAGATAGGACCTTGCCAGTTCATAAAATCGTGCAAGTCACCGTGCATTTTCATCACTTCTTGACCAGGGCGTAGCCATAGGTGGAAAGTATTGCCTAGCAGGATTTCTGCGCCGGTCTCTTTTACTTCTTCTGGCGTCATACCTTTAACCGTACCGTAGGTACCAACAGGCATGAATGCAGGGGTTTGAACTGTACCGCGTTCGAAGATCAATTGACCACGACGCGCCACGCCATCTTTCTTCTTAAGATCAAATTTTAATTTCACGAAGCCTCCAATGTCAGAGAAACAGTCTGACAAGATTTTCGGGGTAGTCCCCATTAAGGGAGCGGTCGCTTTCCATGCGAGATGCAATCCAGCCTTCTGGTCTGCTTCCTAGCGTACTGCTAGCACTCGTAAATTGTTTTCAGCCCATCGCTGAAGATAAGAGATTCCTACTCGTTCGTCATTCACTCTAGGGATGACAGATTGAGTGTTCGAAACAAACATTTTTCATTCCTGAATCGAGACACGAGAGATCAGGAATCTCTTAACGTAATTTATGCCGTTTTTTTCTCGATAAACATCGAATCACCATAGCTAAAGAAGCGATAGTGATTGTCTACCGCATGCTGATAAGCATTCATGGTATTTTCGTAACCGGCAAACGCACTCACCAACATAATCAAGGTTGACTCTGGCAAGTGGAAGTTGGTGATCAAGCAATCCACCAATTGATATTCATAACCAGGGAAGATGAAGATTTCAGTATCACCAAAGAATGGCACCAACTCTGTGCCGTTTTTCAATGCATCTTGCGCCGCACTTTCTAAAGAACGAACCGAGGTTGTACCAACAGCGATCACTCGACCACCGCGCGCTTTAGTCGCGTTAATCGCATCCACCACGTCTTGGGTTACTTCAACATACTCGGCATGCATGTGGTGATCGTGGATGTTATCCACTTTAACTGGCTGGAATGTGCCCGCACCAACATGCAAAGTGACGTAAGCAAGATCCGCCCCTTTAGCTTTGATTTTTTCTAGCAACACTTCATCGAAGTGCAAACCTGCCGTTGGCGCAGCCACCGCACCCGGTTTTTGGTTGTAAACCGTTTGGTAGCGCTCTTTATCCGCATCTTCATCAGGGCGGTCAATGTAAGGCGGCAAAGGCATGTGGCCAATTTGCTCAAGAATTTCTAACACCGTTTGGTCTGAATTAAATTTCAACTCAAACAAGGCATCGTGTCGTGCCACCATTTCAGCAGAAAACTCATCGTTTTCACCTAATAGAATCACCGTTCCTGGCTTCGGTGATTTTGAGCAGCGAACATGAGCAAGGATACTTTTGGTATCAATCATTCGCTCAACCAACACTTCCAATTTACCGCCTGACGCTTTACGGCCAAACATACGTGCAGGGATCACTCGGGTATTGTTGAATACCACAAGATCGCCAGCTTCAATATGGCCTAGCACATCGGTAAAGATACCATCGACGAGTTCGCCACTATTGCCATTTAATTGCAGCAAACGGCTCGAAGTACGTTCCGGTTGAGGGTAACGGGCAATCAGTTCATCAGGAAGGTCAAAATGGAAATCAGATACTTGCATGTGCTTTGTCTTAATCGGTTGAACAAGGAGATGTTGCGAAGGTTTTTTCGCAGCCGACTAGTATATGCGGAGAAGGTTTAATAGCAAGGAGAGATGTTGCAATCTCATCACCTGAGTAAAGATTTATGGACAGTACCACACTCACTCTAAGTGATTAATTTATAGAATAGATGGCGTTCCACCTATAGATGTAACAAAATATTTCTCAAATCATAAAAGTAACGATGAGATCAACATTAAATACTTGCAGTCAAAGATTTAAACAGGTGGTAAAAATGACATTAAAGCAGCAACTCACATATGGATTTGGAAGCATTATTCTTTTGCTTTTGATTACTTCTTCACTTTCACTTTATCGCTTTAGTGATACAAGCCAAGGCTTTAGCACTTACCGAAATTTGGCGCTAGCTAGTGTAAATAGCGGCCGCATACAAGCCAACTTACTGGAAGCCCGCCTTGCCGTCGACAACTACATCAAAGAGCAAGACAACAACAGCTTAAAGCAATTCCAGCAACGCGTGCAATCAACGCTGAACTTAATCGACCAAACCACACATCTGAAACTGAAAGACGCCCATATGGGTGAATTCAACGCGATTAAATCTCAGATGCATCAGTATCAAAATGAATTTGATCGCGTTGTCACCTTGATTAAGCAACGCAACCGCTTAGTTAATGAAACGCTTGATCCCAACGGCCTCGCGATGCGCCATCAATTAAAACAGATGGTCGAAACGGCCCATCAGAATGGTGATGAGACCCTCGCCCGCTACGCAAGTGAACTGCAAGAAAGCGTGTTGATGGCACGTCTTTATGCCGCAAAATTTTTAGTTAATAACAGCGCACAAGATGCCGACTTAGCTAAACAGCAATTTACCATTATTGAAAATCGTCAGCGCGTGCTGCAAGGCTACCTAGACACTTCACAACAGCAAGCGCAATTCAAGCAATACCAACAAGCGTTTAAGGCTTACACCAGCGCTTTTGCCAACATCGTCACCACTATTAACCAACGCAACCAAATCGTTAGCAATCAGCTCAATACCATTGGCGCGCAATCAGCTCAGTCAGTAGAGAACATCAAACTGGCTACTAAAAAAGAGCAAGATAATGTCGGCCCCAATATGGTCGCATCACTTGCCAGCGCCGAAACCATTACCCTTTGGTTAGCAGCGCTTTCAACCTTAATCGCACTCACCGTCGCCTATTTTATCTACCGTAATATCAACCGTGTGGTTGGCGGTGAACCAACAGAAATTGGTCAATTGGTGCTGGACGTTTCTAAAGGCGATCTCTCTAGTCACATCACAACCACGGGCAAAGAGAGCGGTATTTACGCCAATATTCTTGAAATGCGCGCCGAGCTGCGCCGCATCATCGATGGTTTCCATACTATTTCCGACAGTGTTTCTTCCGCTTCCGTTGAGCTTGCCGCAGTAATGACACAAACGGAAGTGAATGCGCAGCAAGAGCTTAGCCAAGTAGAGCAAATTGCCACTGCGATCAATGAGCTCTCCAGTACCTCAGCAGAAGTTAGCCACAATGCAGCATCCGCGGAACACGCCGCTTCTGGTGCCACAGACAACGTACAGAGCGGACAAGCAGCATTACGTTCGTCCGATGAAGTATCGCGCAAAGTCGAGCATTCGATTGAAGAGACGACAACAATCGTTAACCAACTACGTGATTATTCGATTGAAATCGGCACTGTGGTCGAAGTGATTAATACGATTTCTGAGCAAACCAACCTACTGGCACTTAATGCCGCGATTGAAGCCGCTCGCGCCGGTGAGCAAGGGCGAGGTTTTGCGGTTGTAGCTGATGAAGTGCGCTCATTGGCTGCGAAAACACAGCAATCGACAGTCGATATACAAGAGATCATCTCACGCTTACAAACTCAGGCTGAACAAGCCAATAAGTTTATGGGCACCAACATGGCACTGGTTGAAGATTCACGTGCAATCAGCCTTCAGTTGGGGGATTCATTCGTTGCGATTGCCGAATCAGTGACCCAAATTTCAGATATGAACACTCATGTTGCCACCGCATCCGAAGAACAATCGAGCGTGACACAAGATATCTCACAAAATGTCAGCATGACTTTTGAGATCGTCAATCAAAACGTGTCTGGCGTGCAAGAGAGTCAAAAAGCCAGTGAAGAACTGTCACGCCTTGCCGCACAACAAAAAGATCTATTGGGATTCTTTAAACTGTAACGCGCCACTCTTGCTATTCTCATTCAACACCCATCTTCTGATGGGTGTTTTGAGTTTGCACTTATAGATCACACCTACCATTGAGTGACAAAGATTCACCTCACCACTATTCACTTTTGGCTGTACAAATTTCCTTACTATTAATCTGGATATTTTACTGTGAAAGCCGCGCCCGCTCCCAAAAAAATCCGCCATTTATTCCTATAGTAACAATAGGAATAATTACCTTAGGGTAATCATCTGCGTAAATCTTTAAGGAGGCCACTATGATAAAAGTCGAAGAGATGATGACTCGTAGCCCACACACCTTGTTACGCTCTCATCAGTTGGTGGATGCAAAACACATCATGGAAGCGTTGGATATTCGTCATGTTCCGGTGGTGGATGCTGATCGTCGTTTACTTGGCATTATTTCTCAGCGCGACTTACTCGCAGCACAAGAGTCAAGCTTGCAAGAGATCCCTGAAAATCAATCCTTCACGTTAAGTACCCCTTTGTATGAAGTAATGCGTACTAACGTTATGACCGTCACACCGAAAGCCGGTCTAAAAGAAACGGCCATCTACATGCAAAAGCATAAAGTCGGCTGTTTACCGGTGATAGAAAAAGGTCAGTTGGTCGGCATTATTACCGACAGTGATTTTGTTGGCATTGCGATCAATTTATTGGAATTGCAAGAAGAGGCAGAACCAGAAGAGGTCGACGAATAGCGAATAGCCTCGCGGGCAAAAAAGAGCGGCCCGCGCCGCTCAAAGAACATCAAAAATTTATGCCTAAGTTGTAGCTTCAGTTGTTAATAGGGGGTGTTCTGCAAGGAACATTGAACCATTCCAACAGCCTTCCAAAGAAGGCTAGATGGAGCAGTATGGCTGTTAACGTTGCTGTGCCTTAAGCCATTATCTGGAGGATGACTTAAGGCAAAAGCTTTAAGGTTATGCAGCTTAAAACTGATCTTCTTCCGTTGACCCGGTTAAGGCCGTCACTGATGAGTTACCACCTTGAATGGTGTTGGTCATCTTATCAAAGTAGCCTGTGCCCACCTCTTGTTGGTGTGCCACAAAGGTGTACCCCTTGTCTGCCGCTTCGAATTCTGGGCGCTGTACCTTTTCAACATAGTGGCGCATACCTTCACCTTGAGCGTAAGCGTGTGCCAGTTCAAACATGTTGAACCACATATTGTGAATACCTGCCAGCGTAATAAATTGATATTTGTAACCCATGTCAGACAACGCTTGTTGGAACTTAGCAATGGTTTCTGAATCGAGGTTTTTCTCCCAGTTAAACGATGGCGAACAGTTGTAGGCCAAGAGTTGGTCTGGGTACTCAGCATGAATCGCTTCGGCAAATTTACGCGCTTCTTCAAGGCACGGTTTTGCGGTTTCACACCAAATCAGATCCGCGTAAGGGGCGTAAGCTAAACCACGCGAAATGGCTTGGTCGATCCCCGCACGCACACGGTAGAAACCTTCTGCGGTGCGGTCGCCTTCAATAAAGTCTTTATCGTACGGATCACAATCCGAAGTCAGCAAATCTGCCGCATTGGCATCAGTGCGCGCAATCACTAGTGTGGTTGTTCCCGCCACATCAGCAGCCAAACGAGCCGCCACTAACTTCTGCACAGCTTCTTGGGTTGGCACGAGCACTTTCCCGCCCATGTGACCACATTTTTTCACCGATGCTAACTGGTCTTCGAAGTGCACCCCAGCAGCGCCCGCTTCAATCATTGACTTCATTAACTCATACGCATTCAACACACCACCAAAGCCAGCTTCTGCATCGGCAACAATTGGCAGGAAGTAATCTAAACCACCCTCATCCTGTGGGCTTTTACCATTGGTCCACTGAATTTGGTCTGCTCGGCGGAACGAGTTATTAATTCGCTTCACAACCGATGGCACCGAGTCTACTGGATAGAGTGACTGATCAGGATACATGGTCGAAGCCGTATTGTTATCCGCCGCCACTTGCCAACCTGAAAGGTAGATCGCTTCAATACCTGCTTTGGCTTGCTGAACAGCTTGCCCCCCCGTCAGAGCGCCTAAACAATTCACATAGCCTTTTTTGGCATCACCATTAACCAATGACCACAGTTTGTCTGCACCGCGTTGAGCGATGGTATTGGCTGGCACGATAGAGCCACGTAGATTAACAACCTCTTCTGCAGAGTAAGGACGCTTCACTTGTTTCCAGCGTGGATTACTTGCCCAATCTTGTTCAAGCGCTTCGATTTGTTGCTGTCGAGTTAATGTCATGTTCTATCCCTCATTTAGTGCGCGGTGCGCTATTATCTTTGCCGGCAGTACATCCTGCTCCGCCAGTATTCCTTCACGTTATTGAATTGTTTCTACTACTAAAATTCTTTATTACTTTTCATCGTTATTTGGCGCCGCCTTCGCTTAACGCCGTAACAAATTAGTCAAGATAGTCATAACCGGGAATGGTTAAGAAATTGGTTAATTCATCACTGGTGGTGAGCTTAGCCATCAATTGCGCCGCTTCAGTAAAGCGCCCCGCTTGATAACGCGCTTCGCCCACTTCTTGTTTCACCACCTCGATTTCTTCATTGAGGTACTGCTCAAACAGTGCGTTGGTGACAACCTTTTCGTTGTCGAGCTCTTTACCATGTTGGATCCACTGCCAAATTGAAGCACGCGAGATTTCGGCAGTCGCGGCATCTTCCATTAGGCCGTATATCGGTACACAACCATTGCCCGAGATCCACGCTTCGATGTATTGCAGTGCCACACGGATGTTGTGACGCATCCCTTGCTCTGTTCGCTCGCCATCACACGGGGCAAGTAACAGCTCAGCCGTAATCGGAGCATCGTCACTGCGACTCACGTCCAATTGGTTGTGACGCTCTCCCAGTACCTTGCTAAATACGTCCATAGCCGTATCGGCAAGACCTGGATGAGCCACCCACGTCCCATCATGGCCATTGTTGGCTTCCAGCGATTTATCGTTATGAATTTTGTCGAGCACTTGCTGATTCTCTACCGGATCTTTTGCCGGAATGAAGGCAGCCATCCCCCCCATCGCAAACGCACCGCGTTTATGACAAGTACGAACCAGAAGGCGTGAATAAGCGTTGAGAAATGGCTTGTCCATTGTCACAACCTGTCGATCGGGTAACACGCGGTCGGGGTGATTTTTCAATGTTTTAATGTAGCTAAAGATATAGTCCCAGCGACCACAGTTAAGGCCGACGATATGCTCTTTGAGAGAAAACAGAATCTCATCCATCTCAAATACGGCAGGTAAGGTTTCGATTAATACCGTCGCTTTAATCGTGCCGGTGTGAAGGCCAAAATACGCTTCGGTGAAATGAAACACATCACTCCACCACTTCGCTTCATGGTGCGATTGCAGCTTTGGTAGATAGAAGTAAGGACCACTGCCTTTTTTCAATAAGGTCTGATAGTTGTTGTAGAAGTAGAGAGCAAAATCAAACAAGGCTCCCGGAATAATTTTGTCATTAAAAGTCACGTGCTTTTCTTTGAGGTGTAAGCCTCGCACGCGGCAAATCAACACTGCAGGATCGGGGTTTAAATCATACTGCTTGCCGTTACTTTGATTGGTGTAACTAATGTCACCTAAGTTGGCATCACGCAGATTCACTTGACCATCCAATACCTTGCTCCACGCTGGCGACATTGAATCTTCAAAGTCCGCCATAAACACCTTCACATTGGCATTAAGGGCGTTAATCACCATTTTTCGATCCGTTGGACCCGTGATTTCAACCCGACGATCTTGCAAGTCAGCCGGGATACCGAGGATCTTCCAGCTTCCCTCGCGAATATCTTGTGTCTCGGATAAAAAATCCGGTAGTTCACCACTATCGATCCGCGCTTGTTGCTGCTCTCTGGCAGAAAGTAAGTGGTCAATTCGACCAGCAAACTGATGACACAGCAAAGCAAGAAAGGTTTGTGCTTCTTGAGGATAGATCGCTTGATGCTGCGAATTAACCTCACCCGTTGTGGAGAGTAATGATAAAAACTCTTGGGCTTCCAATACGGATTTTGTCTGTTCAGGCGTTTGAGCAAGCATGATTTCTTCCTTTAAATCTTGAGAGTAAGGTTTATAACCCAACTTTCATTTGTAATTATCAGACTACATTTTTATTCATCACTTCCGATGTCGACAATGCCTTTATCGTGCTGTTCGAAATTACTTTCCACTAATTTTTGCTCGATAACAATCTAGACATAGGTCTTATAAAACCTTTATTTAACTTACATCACCGCTAGGGTAAGCAAAACCCCAAAAATGAAGTTTGAAGTTTTATTCGGTTGGCTTTAACTCATTGAATTATGACCACAAGATGTATGTAGTTACGTAATTAATTTACAGTAAAAAAGACGCTGTGAAGTAAATTCAAACGGACGTTTGAATATAAAAAAGGATACTTTTGTTTTTGATAAACAATAGGTTGATACACAGTAACGACTGGAGTTCAAACGGTAAGCCCTGTGGGCTTTGTAAAATTAACAATGTGTAATTTCACTATTTAATGAAAGCTTCAAAAATAATTATCTGTAAAATTTTACAAGTCAAATCACACCAACAGAATTAAACACTAAAAAACGCGCCATTATCAGCGCGTTCATATAGTCATTAATGCGGTTTTCGGCTAATACCAACCGCTATAGTAGCTCTGAAACAACATCTGCTAATTGATTAAAAGTGCTAACGCGAGATGAACTTGGTCGCCAAACTAAGCCAATATGACGATGAGCTTGTTGGCCAGGAGGATCAACCACCAGCAAGTTTTGATTCTCGATCAGACCATGATCAATCGCCATTTGGGGGATAAAGGTCGTGCCCAGTCCGTTCGCCACCATCTGTACTAAGGTATGTAAACTGGTGGCAGAAAATGGATTTATCTTCTCTTTGGCGGTGAGTTGGCAAGCGGAAACGGCATGCTCTGTCAAACAGTGTTCACGCTCCAACAAAAACACAAACTCATTAGGCAGATCATCGTAGCGGATCGGCACCTTGATGGTTTCGGCTTGATTACGACTAATGATCATGCGAAACGGATCGCTGCCGACAATACGGCTATGCATTCCATCAATATCAACCGGTAGTGCTAAGATCAATACATCCAAATCGCCATGGCGTAATGCTGCTAATAAATTAGTGGTGGTGTCTTCACGTAACAGCATATTGAGGCGAGGAAAACGCTGGTTAACTTCCTGCACGAGATTACACAGCAAGAAAGGCGCAATAGTAGGAATACAACCAACACGTAACTGTCCTTCCATTTCCCCCCCTTGGCATACTCGGCCAAGTTCAATGAGATCTTGCCCTTTCGCCAGTAGCTCACGCCCTTGCTGTACCACTAACTCGCCCGCTTGAGTGAAAACCAACGGGCTTTTTTTATCTTTCTTTTCGTATAAAGGGCAACCAATTAACTCTTCAAGATTTTGAATGCCTTTACTTAATGTTGACTGGCTGACGAAACATTTTTCCGCCGCATCACTAAAGTGGCGCGTTTCATGGAGAGTAACGAGATAGTGTAATTGCTTGAGACTAGGCCATTTATTCATAATTCTATCGCTAACAGCTACCTTTCTAGTGACCAAGTTAATGAATCAAGGTTTTATCGCTTTTTTCGATTAACTTAATCTATTTAATTCGCTTTTTTCAATAGTACAATCTGTACTATAGTTTGTCCCGTACAAACAAGGACCAAACCAAAATCAATAATCTGGTTTGGAACATACCAAAATTTTTAGGAGCAAAAAAATGGTACTAGTAGGTCGTCAAGCCCCTGACTTTACTGCAGCAGCTGTTCTAGGTAACGGTGAGATCGTTGATAACTTCAACTTTGCAGAATTCACTAAAGGTAAGAAAGCGGTTGTTTTCTTCTACCCACTAGATTTCACTTTCGTTTGCCCATCTGAGCTAATCGCTTTTGATAACCGTCTAGCTGATTTCCAAGCTAAAGGTGTTGAAGTAATCGGCGTATCTATCGATTCTCAGTTTTCTCACAACGCATGGCGTAACACTGCTATCGCTGATGGCGGTATCGGCCAAGTTAAATACCCTCTAGTTGCTGATGTGAAACACGAAATCTGTAAAGCATACGACGTAGAGCACCCAGAAGCTGGCGTTGCTTTCCGTGGTTCTTTCCTAATCGACGAAGACGGTCTTGTACGTCACCAAGTAGTGAACGACCTCCCACTAGGCCGTAACATCGACGAAATGCTACGCATGGTTGACGCACTAAACTTCCACCAGAAGCACGGTGAAGTATGTCCTGCACAATGGGAAGAAGGTAAAGCAGGTATGGACGCATCACCTAAAGGTGTAGCAGCGTTCCTATCTGAGCACTCTGCAGACCTAGCTAAATAATTTAGCCTGAGACGCAAAACGAGTTAAACCATTAACTCGCTATTACCCCCGCTCAACGGGTAATCGGTTGGACAAATAAAGCATAAGCGCGAAAAAGCGCAGCGCCAATCAGTAATAGTAAAGTCTTAATGAAAAGCCCGAAGCATCGCTTCGGGCTTTTTTGTATCTGTCATATCTATATAGTCAATTTCATATAACCATTACTTTTTATAGCGTAACTCGATCTAAAAAAGCGGTTGTGACATCGCGCGAGTTAGGACTATGATGCCTACACGGTGATGGGGTTCCACCGTGGCCTTTCGGTCAAAACCGCACGATGCTGATGACTCCTACAGAAACGAAAACAGGTCTGCCTGTTGGATATGGTGTCTATTCGAGATACGCCATATGAGTTCTGTAGTGAGCATGCTAACTCTTTCTCCAACCCCACCTGTTTTCTCAATCGAATTTAATAGATATCCGCGCTGCTATTGCTGAGCGATAAACGCTTTGCTGTCGTATCAGTTGCTTGTTGGATGTCATACTGGGAAAACACCATGCAATATTCACACGAAATTCAATCCATGTGTCCAATTCAACGGGGCGATCTGCACCCTTCAGCACCGATTCCTGTTGAAGGCACAATGATCAGCCCTAAAGATGTCATTGCAATTTCAGGCCTCAGTCATGGTGTTGGTGCTTGCGCGCCACAACAAGGCGCGGCAAAGCTCACTTTGAATGTTAAAAATGGCATCATCGAGGAAGCATTAATTGAAACGATTGGCTGTTCAGGTATGACACAGTCAGCGGCGATGGCGGCTGAAATCCTGACCGGCAAAACCATTCTTGAGGCCCTCAATACTGACTTAGTCTGCGATGCTATCAACGTCGCCATGCGCGAAATTTTCCTCCAGTTTGTTTACGGCCGTACCCAATCTGCCTTTTCGGAAGGTGGCTTAGAAATTGGTGCTGCATTAGAAGACCTTGGTCAAACTCAACGCAGCCAAGTCGGTACAAGCTACGCCACCATGGCGAAAGGAGTGCGCTATATGGAGTTAGCAGAGGGTTATGTCACTCACCTTGCATTAGATGAAAACAGTGAGGTCATCGGCTATCAATATCTCAACCTCGGCAAAATGATGAAAGCAATCAGTGAAGGCATTCCGGCCGAAGAAGCCGCAAAAGCCGCAAGTGGGACCTATGGTCGTTTTGATGAAGCCATCAAAACCATCAATCCACGTCAGCAATAATTGCCCAGTTAACTTCGCCTTACATAGAGGAACAAGATTATGACCACCCAACTAACCCCATCAGCCCATCGTGTACTAAGTGAAATGAACTTGGCTTCGATTGAGCAAGCTCATCAATATTGTCGTGAGCATGGCATTGATGCCAAAGCTCTGGTACTTGATACCCAACCTATCGCTTTTGAAAGTGCGGCAGACGCCTATGCTTTAGGTACTGCTCTCGCGATTTACCGTCAGGCAGCAAATGCAGAACAAGCGGCAAATATCATTGGTGAAGGCTTACAGGCATTTACTAAGGCTGGCAGCGTCGCAGAACAGCGCCAAGTCGGAATTGGTCATGGCGCACTCGCCGCACGTTTATTGAATGAAGAAAGTGGCTGTTTTGCTTTTCTTGCTGGTCATGAATCTTTTGCCGCGGCGGAAGGGGCGATAAAAATTGCTCTAAACGTCAATAAATCTCGTCAATCGCCATTGAAAGTGATTCTAAATGGTTTAGGTAAAGATGCCGCTTATCTCATCTCGCGCATTAATGGTTTTACTTATGTTCGAACCCTGTTTGATTATCAAACAGGTCAATTACACGAAGTTGAACGTCGTCGTTTTTCTCAAGGCGCGCGTGGCGAGATCTTATGCTACGGCGCTGATGATGTACGTGAAGGTGTTGCCATCATGCACAAAGAACAAGTCGACGTTAGCATTACTGGTAACTCGACCAACCCAACGCGCTTCCAACACCCCGTTGCCGGTATCTACAAAACAGAGCGTAACCGTGAGGGATTAGCCTATTTCTCGGTCGCATCCGGTGGTGGTACAGGGCGCACTTTGCACCCTGATAACGTTGCAGCAGGTCCGGCTTCTTACGGCATGACTGATACCATGGGCCGCATGCACGCAGATGCGCAATTTGCGGGTAGCTCTTCTGTACCAGCGCACGTCGCTATGATGGGCTTCATCGGTATGGGTAATAACCCAATGGTTGGAGCCACTGTCGCTCTTGCTGTCGCAGTAAGCGAATTAAAACTGCAAGCCGCTTAGTCTACGACTCCCCCCCTAAAAGGTAGAGCAGCCTTTCGCTGCTCTACTCTGTATCACTCTCCACGTCTCTATCTTCGAGGTTATCTTTTCATTTAACTTCTCTCGCCCTTCCCAACTCTTTATCGCTTTTGTTTCTGCTTTTGCTTTTGCTTCTGCTTTTCGCTTCTCTTCTTTTTTCTACTTCTCGTCTCTCGCCTCTCGATTCTCTTTCTTTCCAATCAGACGAAAGTGTCGCTAAAACGACAAAGCATATCCGTTGATAGACTTTCTGTACCAATCCTCTTTCCACTGCTCAAGAGTCTCTTTATTATGGCTACAACATTATTGCTATAACACTATTTCAATCTCTTGCCATTGAATCGGCGAGATAAAAAGACTCAACACATGGAGATTAACTATGGCTTTCTTTTCTGTTGCCTTTGGTAGCGCGACAAAAAACCGTGACGGTAAAATCATCGAAGCGTTTTTTCCACACCCTCTACTTAACCCAAATGATGCACTGGTTAACGCACTAGCAGCCATCGCAGGTTATGAGCAAGGCAACCAAGCTATCGAAATCTCTGCAGCACAAAGTGCAGAACTTGCTGCGGCCTTTACCGCTCATGGTGACGCTGCGAATGCATCTTTCGCCGCGAAAGCCGCTGAATCTGCACAACCACTTGTACTGGTTGTGTTGGCAACAGATGAACAGCCTCAATCTGTTGCTGAAGGCTTCCTGAAACTGCAACTGATCTCTAACCGTCTAGTGAAACCGCACGGCACGGTACTAGATGGTATCTTTGGTCTACTGCACAACATCGCATGGACTAACGAAGGCCCTATCGATCTTCCTGAATTGGCTGAGCGTCAAATTGAAGCTCGCCTAGCTGGTCGCGCGCTAAGCGTCGATTGTGTCGACAAGTTCCCTAAAATGGTGGACTACGTGGTACCAACTGGCGTTCGTATTGCGGATACTTCTCGCGTACGTCTGGGCGCACACGTGGGTGAAGGCACCACTGTCATGCACGAAGGCTTTATCAACTTCAATGCGGGTACCACTGGCGTAAGCATGGTTGAAGGTCGTATTTCTGCGGGTGTTGTGGTTGGTAACGGCTCTGATATCGGCGGCGGCGCATCAATCATGGGTACGCTATCTGGCGGTGGCAAAGTGGTGGTTTCTATCGGTGAAAACTCACTACTTGGCGCGAACGCTGGCCTAGGCTTCCCTATGGGTGACCGTTGTACTATCGAATCTGGCCTGTACGTAACCGCAGGCTCGAAAGTGCGCATGCTAGATTCTGCAGGTAAAGAAGTGGAAATGGCCAAAGCACGTGATCTTGCTGGTGTTTCTGATCTGCTATTCCGCCGCAACTCGGTAACCGGTCAAATCGAATGTTTGGCAAACAAGAGCGCAGTTGAACTCAACGCAGAGCTACATAAGAACAACTAATTACGTTGCTCAAACATTGAAATCATCAATCCCTGCAATTAATTGCGGGGATTTTTATTATAACCATAGAAATATTCAATTGTAGCTATTAAGCTCCGCTCCTTATTATCAAACTCGCCCTGCAGTGTTCGAAGCTTAATTATTCTAATGAAAAAAATCGTTTATCTATCGCTCGTATTGTTAACCGGCTGTTCTTTTACGCCCGACGAGCCACAAAATTGTGCCTGTGAAGCACCGCCATCAGTCTATCCACCAATTTATCAGCCTGGTGCTAATCAACAGCAAAATATCAATCAATTACTGGCTTATGTAGCAAAACTTGCCAAAGACCGCTGGGGAGAAGATGAGTTTGTTGAGGCCGGAAAGCATCGCTACGTAAAATACCTTGATGGCTACAATACTCGTGCTCATATCGATTTCGACCAAGGTAAGATTTACGTCTCCACCATTGCACAAAACCAACCACAGCAAAAACTGCAAAAAGCGATCACGCAAACGCTATTGATGCCTGCTGATCCGGCACATGCCGAACTATTTAGCGATAAAGAAGCCATTCTACGCGGCAAACCTTTCTTACTTGGACAAGTAGTTGATCACGAAGGTAAACCGATCGAATGGGAATGGCGCGCTAACCGCTATGCGGACTATTTGATGGCGAACAAGTTACAAAGTAAACCAATCAAGCGTGGTAATGCTTACTACGTTGAAATCAACATGGTGAAAGATCATTTAGAGCAGCGTGAGTATCAATATGCCGGCCTTATTCGCGAAGCATCAAATCGCTATGATATTCCTGAAGATTTGATCTATTCAATCATCAAAACTGAAAGTAGCTTTAACCCTTATGCGGTCAGTCATGCTGGCGCGTATGGCCTCATGCAGGTGATCCCGAAAACGGCCGGTGCTGACGTATTTAATTTAGTGAAGAAAAAACCGGGCATTCCAACCAAGGAATACTTGTTTGATCCCGCCAATAATATTGATACTGGTGCGGCCTATTTCTATATTCTAAAAAACCGCTACCTACGTGATGTCAAACACCCAACTTCGATGCACTTTAGTATGATTTCCGCTTATAACGGCGGCACTGGTGGTGTGCTCTCAGCCTTTGATAGCAGCGACCGTAAGCGAGCGATGGTGAAGTTGAATAACTCATCGCCAAAACAAGTCTACGACACGCTGACCACCAAACACCCAAAAGCAGAAGCGCGTCGCTACTTGCAAAAAGTGCTCTATTTCCAGAAAGATTTCAATGAGAACGTTATTTGATCAAAAAAGGCTTAGCACTCGCTAAGCCTTTTTCTTTTCTATGGTGCGAAGTTTAAGTCACGCATCAACCCGGATGACCATCAACACGTGGCGTCACCAGCATGAAACCAAACTTGACGATAAACAAAGTAAAAGCGATCGCCCACAAAGTCGCACTAACATCTATCATCACCAGCATTTGCGCAGGCAACAATGCCACACCAAAACTACGCACTAAGGCAGCAATAAACAGCAATGCAAATGCCCATGCCATTTTCGGCCCTTGATAAATTGCGCGTCCCGTATGGCCCATGGTGACACGAGTGACCATGGCTAAGATAAGCCCAGCCAGTGCACCAATTGCAAACAGATGAATCATATTGTGTTGGGCAAAGGCATTCTGCCATAAACCGCGCGCCAGCAAGCTCAACGGAATACACAAATAAGCCAAATGCAGCGACCAAACCAAAGGCTCTTTCAGCGTTCGCCACGGCTTCCAACGCAGTACTTTGATCAACTGAGCAACCCCCGCAATCACCATCAACGGCTGGCTGAGTTCAGCAAAGGTTAATGGGAAGAAGCTCAACACAAATAAAGCCAGTAATGGAAGGTTGCCCAGCCACTCAAGCCATAGTAAAGGTTGTGGCTTGTCAAAATTAAAACGACGTGCAGTAAAGAAAGGAATAACCCGTCCGCCCATAACCGCCAGTAATAGGGTGAACCACCAAAGCACTGAGGGATCCCCTCATAATTTCCCCAAAGCACAACCATGTTTGAATAGATTTTGAGCAAGCAGGGTTGCAGCCGCGAGCAAGTCTTCCCTCGTTATTGTGTAGCCAGAATGCCGCAAAACTTCCATCCCTAAGCGCACTGTTGAGAGTACATTTCGATTTTTGACAGTGTTAGCTTGGAAGTGCTTATCCCAACCTTGTTTCTGACCATGAACTCCAGCAAGCCAAAATGTCAGTTGAAGCATTAGGGCGATTAGCAGCATGATATCAAAGCGCTCTGAGCTGCTAGTTCGGCTATGACGGAGGCCTAAACCGTAGGCTGGGCTTTTCAAGTCTCGGAAGGTTTCTTCAATTTGCATACGCTTCGAGTAGAGCCTAACAAGTTGCTTTGGTGTTCGGATTTCAACGGGCAAGTTAGTCGCTAAAACCCATGGTTCTTTTGTCGAAGCGGAGTAGATTTTAGGTGACGGATGATGACAATTAGTCCGTGTCGAACGCTGATTTTTTCGGCCTTTAGGACGTGATTTATACAGTGCAATTTGACATGAAATTGGGTTGCTCTTAGTCAACCTCTTATAGCCTAAAGTCTTTGAGCGACTTGAGGATATGCTATGTAAGTTGCTGATAGGTTGCCAGTTTTCCGCACCTAAATCTGCATATTGCACTTTCCCTCTGACTCGACTTAACCAGTACCAACCTAGCTTTTCAACGGATTTATACCATGGCACTTTAAAGCCAGCATCACTGACAATGAGCGGTGTAGTGTTACTCGGTAGAATGCTTGCAAGGTCGGCTAGAAATTGGTCATGAGCCTTCTTTGAACATTGCTCTGAAAGCGGAAAGGCTTTCTCATAAAGAGTAATAGAACGACCATGTAGTGCCACCGAAGCCCGCAATACCATAAGCCGTTTTTGCTCACGAATATCAGACCAGTCAACAAGAACAATGGGCATCGAATTACCTGAACAGATAAAGCTGGCATGCCAACGGTATACAGCGAGTCGCTCTTTGTGCAAGTGACGATTACCTAACAATCTGTCGATTCGTTTGATGTTATGTTTTGTTCTGGCTTTCGTTGGCAGGTTACGACCAAGTTCGGTAAGAGTGAGCGTTTTACATTCAAGTAATGCGTGGCAAGCCAGCGTTAAACTGTTGAGTCGTTTTAAGTGCAATTCAGGGCAGAATTGGTAAAGAGAGTCGTGTAAAATATCGAGTTCGCACATCTTGTTGTCTGGTTATTGATTTTTCTCAGAACCATTTGATCACATGACAAGATGTGCATCTACCTTAAATTTATGATTTTTATCAAAATCATTAGGGGATTCCTCAGACCAAAGCATCGCTTGCCAAACTGCCGATGCTGAAAACGGTGGCATCCCTTTCACACAGGCATAACTGGCGAAGTTGGCGACGATAGCCAAGATAAATAACGGTACAAAAAACAGATTGCGCCAACCTTTAGCTTGGAAGACTCTCCACGCCACTTCATACGCGGCAAAAGCAAGAAAGAGCGCATCAATTATCGAGATTAGCCAAAGTGGCGTAGGTGTCCAGAGTAGCAAGCGAGGTGTCAACCACAGCGCCACAATGGCTAAAAGACGATAACTTTTGGTTCCATTAACCCCCGTCCAGTTTTGCACTGCCGTCAAAACGAAACCGACCACAATGGCCATAGCAAAACCAAACAGCATCTCGTGCACATGCCACCACAACGCGGGAACTTGCAGAGCTGATGGTTGACCGGTACGAAACATCCATACCCAAAGAGGAATGGCGATCAGTGCATAAACGCTTCCCAACAGAAAAAAGGGACGAAAACCGAGGCGTAACACAGCGGGGATTTTATCTTCAACCCGCTTATCAGTAATATTGAGCAAAATGGAACTCCGAAAACAGTAACTCTTTACAATTGCACTGTTTGATTTGCATCTTTTATACCACTTTTTATTTGTTTATTTATCAGCCACTTAAATAAATAAGTTTATAATATAAGTCATTATGACACTTACAAAAGTAAGTCCATAACACAACAAGAAGTCAAAGTGACTTATAACGAGTAGCGATAACATCAAACAGATTGCACTTTTGGGCGGTGCTCATTCTCGCTATGATTTAACTTATCTCTTGAGCAAATGTCTCTTTATCAAATGGAAGTAATATGAGTGATTATATTTTTGGTTATGGCAGCTTAATGAACTCAGCGTCACGTCAACTGACCGGCCAAACATCCACTGCCACACCGGCGATTGCTCATGGTTTATGTCGCTACTGGGGAAAAGTTGATGAGAGTTATTTACTCGCCCCCTTGGTTGTCACCAAAGGAGAAGGCATGGTGAACGGCGTCTTACTGCAACTCGATAGTGGCCAACTGAGTGAGTTTGACCACCGTGAACGTGGCTATAAGAGGATCAAATTACATCCTAGCGCATTGGTAAGTGCACTCGAACTCAGTGAGCGCGATAACGTCTGGATCTACATTACAGAACAAGCTATTCCGCCCTGCATTATCAGCCCTATAATGCAAACCTATGTTGATACCGTTTTAGCCGGTTGTTTAGAGATCTCAGAAAGCTTCGCCGAGCAATTTATTGAACATACCATTGGCTGGCATCATCCACGCGAAGATGATCGTCACGATCCAAAATATGGCAACCTTGCGGGCGTAACCCAGGAAGTGATGCAAAAAATCGATCGCCTATTAGCTCACCCGTTAATCTCTATTGTTAGTTCTAACACTAATTAGCGCTTTCTCATTAAGTGAGAAAGTGCATTATACGTTCAAAAAGTCGCCGATATAATAGCCCGCCATTTATTGTGGCTAACTTCCGACTGATCGAGCACCCCAATGTCATCTGCGCCCAACACCATCGATAAACGCATGAGCATAATCGCCCTTACGTGGCCGTTGTTTATCGAAATCATGCTTCGCACCGCACTCAATACCAGCGATGTATTTATGCTTAGCGGCTATTCAGATAAAGCGGTGTCAGCGGTTGGAGTAATTGCACAGATCTCTTTCTTTCTGATCATCATTTCCTCTATGGTCAGTAGTGGCACGGGTATTTTAATCGCGCAATACAATGGCTCTAATCGTCAACAAGATTCCGCATACGTCGGGGTTGCCAGTGTCATTATGTCTGCTTTTGTCGGCATATTTCTCAGCCTTTTCGCCGTCTGCGCAGCCTACTCTCTATTGCCTTACTATGGATTAGAGGCTCAAGTTGAGCATTACGCACAAGAATATTTACTAATCAGTGGCGCGATGACTTTTAATGTCACGATGGGTATCGTTCTCACCACAATCTTGCGCAGTCATGGCTACTCTCGCTCACCGATGGTGGTGAACTTAATCGCAGGTGTCATTAATATTGTTGGTAACTATATCGCGCTTTACCAACCTTTCGGTTTACCGGTCTACGGCGTACAAGGTGTGGCAATCTCGACCGTTTTTGCTCAAATACTGAGTACCGTCATGCTTTGTTATAAGGTACGAAATTCTGATATTGAATTGCCTTTTGCTCAATGGCGCGCCATTCCACGAGACATTTACCGTCGGATTGTACGGATTGGCTCAATGAATGCGGGCGAAGTGCTTGCCTACAACTTGGCCCAAATCACCATCATTTACTTTGTTGTTCAAATGGGTACGGCATCCTTAGCGGCATTCACCTATGCACAAAACATTGCTCGTATTTCGTTTGCTTTTGCGCTTGCTTTAGGCCAAGCAAGCCAAATTCAAGCGGGTTACTTTATTGGCCGAGGGCTAATTGACAGCATTCTCATTCGCGTACAAAAGTACTTTTTGGTCGGCTTTATCGTGACAAATATTGTCACCATCACGACTTACTTTTGCAGTGACATCATCATTGCATGGTTTACCGACCAAGCCGAAATTGCGGCGCTTACGGCCACTCTGATCGCGGGCTCTATCTTGCTCGAATCCGGGCGCGTATTTAACCTGATTTTCATCTCAGCACTTAAAGCCGCCGGTGATATTAAGTTTCCGGTGCAAATGGGCATTTTTAGCATGTGGGGACTTGGTGTGCTGTTTAGCTATCTACTTGGCGTGCACTGGGGATACGGCGTTATCGGCGCATGGATGGCGATTGCACTTGATGAATGGTTTAGAGGGCTGATTATGGCTCAGCGCTGGCGCAGTAAAGTGTGGACTCGCTATCAATTGACATAGCAACCCATCATCACAGTGAATCTTTCTCACCTTATGATACAAGCTGCTTATTAATTGATGCATTTGTCATTTAATGATGACAAAATATCATAAATAATTAAGTGATTGATTATTATGCGCTTCAATTGTACAGCGTTCGTTTCTTTACATTTTTCTGACAAAAGAAGTGCGCCAAACCCTATCCTTTAAACCGAATTCTCATTCCCCCCATTTTTATCATTATGAAAACTGACATCTATACTCATACCAGTGACACGACTCTTAGAGAGGAGTTTGCTCTGGATAAATCAAGTTCGAAAATCATTTTAAAACGCTTTCAAAATGCCTTAATTGCTGTCGCTATCTGTCTACTGGTTAACGTCGCGCTGCGCATGGACTATGTCTTTTTAGGCAATAAAGTTGGTGAAGCCTCTGTAACTGAAACGCTCGAACTCGTTATGCTGGCGATTTCAAGTGCCTCATTCTTTTTCATCGCCAAACAACGCCCAACGCTAAAGCATGCCGCGGTGTTAATTGGCGCATTTTTCTTAGTGATGTTTATTCGTGAAAACGATGGCTGGCTCGATCATATTTCTCATGGTTTTTGGGTTTACCCTGCACTTTTTACCACTATTTCTGCACTGATTTATGCGGCACGAAATGGCAAACAAACCATTACTCAGCTAGCCGTTATCTTGGATACTTCGTACGCTAACCTACTGGTTCTAGGCTTAATACTTTTATTGGTTTATTCACGTCTAATGGGTATGGGCGATTTCTGGAAAGGCGTAATGAGTGCCCACTATGTACGAGATGTTAAGACAATAGTGGAAGAAGGCAGTGAATTGCTTGCTTATTGCATTATTGCCTATGCTTCCGTCAAAATTCAGCGCGCCCTAAAGAAAGCTTAAGCTTTCTCCATGATGTCGTGTTAGATATCTAACACGACATTCAATGCTCTCGTACCTAAAGCACCACTTACTCACTTGAAACAGACTTGGGCGAAACCACTCGCTCAACCAAAGTTCGTAACCAAATGTTTTTGTCTTCACTGCTGCGACTACTATGCCATAGCATCGCAATATCAAAATCAGCCACCGCAACAGGTGGGCGGAACGTAGTCAGCTGATCATCAAATCCCTCAGCATTAGCCATTTTTTCCGGTACAATCGCGATCAATCGACGCTTTTTAAGCAAGCTTCGAATGGTGAGAAAGTTACGAGATGCCACTGTCACTCGGCGAGTTAATCCGTGTTCAGCTAACTTCTTATCCACTTGGGTTGATAGACTCCCATCAGGGCTGACCAATGCCTGCTCTATCTGAGCAAAGGCTTCTAGAGTCAACTCACCACTTAAATTCAGAGCTTGTTTATCAGCTAAGCAAACATGTTTCTCGGTGTATAAATAATGGCTCTCAAAGTCATCATCCAACACTGGCATGCTGCCAATCACGATATCCAGCTTTTCTTGCTCAACCAGAGCAACGTAATTACTGCGATTAACGTTGATAAAACTGATTTGTGCATCAGGTGCATTAGTTAGGATCTCATCGTACAGCGCAGGGGCAAAAATAAACTCCGCATAGTCCGTTAAACCAATCCGGCACACCCCTGAATATTTGAAGGGATCAAAGGCTGATTTCGTCAACAAATCTTTCGCAATACTATTGAGCAGTTGATGCAGAGTTGGCGCAATATGGTGAGCATGATCCGTTGGTTCCATTTTATGCCCTTTACGAACAAACAGTGGGTCATCCAACAGCACTCTCAATCGCGACAAACTATGGCTCATCGCTGACTGACTAACAAAACTCTTTTTCGCCGCAACACTGACACTACGGTAACGATAGAGATAGGAGAAAGTCACCAATAGATTTAAGTCAATATTTCGCCATGCAATATCATCTAATAACGCCATTGCTCATCCCATTTCATTCATACATAAAATTAAAACTATCAATTTGAATCATCATAGCGTTTTTTTTAAAGTAGAGGCAGTCTTGATTGATAGGATAAGCACTGATGCTCTCCATATTTAAAATCTTTTTCTGGCTTGGCTGGATCAGCTTCGGCGGCCCTGCTGCCCATATTGGCTACTTTCGCCAAACCTTCGTCGAAAAACTTAACTGGCTCGATGACAGTGAGTACGCGCAAATCGTGGCGCTCAGCCAATTCCTACCAGGCCCAGGGTCAAGCCAAGTTGGCTTTGCTATCGGCTACAAGCGGGGTGGACTATTAGGCGCTTGTGCGGCATTTATTGGCTTTACCCTTCCATCGGTATTGATCATGGTATTGCTGGCTGTCGTTTCAAGCCAAGTCACCGAAACGACGGCCTTTCAAAGCATCGTACATGGTCTAAAATTACTGGCTGTGGTCGTCGTTGCCGATGCAACCTGGGGGATGTATAAGAATTTTTGCAAAGGCACACTGTCGGTGAGTTTATGTCTGATGACAGCCATTGCACTGCTCATCATGCCAAGCATCGCCACACAAATGATTGTCTTGGTAATTGCGGCACTGATTGGCACAAAGTATCTTAAAGGTGAAACGCCTTGCGAACCACGCCCCTTTAAACCGAGCATTGCGCCTTTAGCGCTTTTTGTTGTGCTGCTACTCGGGTTGCCACTGTTCACACACTTAACACCAACCCTTGGCCTATTTAATGACTTCTTCCAAGCGGGTAGCTTAGTCTTTGGTGGCGGTCATGTCGTCCTGCCACTACTGCAAAATATTGTCGGCGACCAACTCAGCCAAGATGCCTTTTTAACCGGCTATGCTGCCGCACAAGCCGTGCCTGGGCCAATGTTTACCTTTGCCACTTACATTGGGTATGAGCTACAACCAAATGCGCCAATTGTCGGTGCTCTAGTGGCAACCGTTGCGGTCTTTCTTCCGGGCTTCTTATTGCTGCTCGGGGTATTGAAAAACTGGCAATCATTGGCGCAAAAGCCACAAGTGGCTGGCGCAGTCAGCGGCGTCAATGCGGCCGTAGTCGGCTTACTGGTTTCAGCGCTCTATCAACCTGTATTTACCAGTGCGGTCAATGCCCCATTAGATGTCGCATTGATACTGGCCGGTTTCTTCCTGCTAAAACAGTTGAAACTACCAATCATCTGGATGGTTATTGCCTTTATCGTAGCGGGTTTTCTGAGCGGTTTAATGTCATAACATCAAAACCTAGATATTTTCTCATTTAGCCAAAAAAACAGCGCAATTGCGCTGTTTTTTGCTTGCTGAGTAATAACGGCTCAGATTGAACTATTGAATCGTCACTAATGAAGAGCTTTGCTCTCGCACAATCGATAGTGCTCGCTCCAAATTTCGATTGGCGACTTCATAGTAACTCGGATTTTTATCAATCGCTTGCTGCAAGTAAGGAATTGCTTGCTCTGCCTTGCCTTGCAGAATCAGAAAATACCCGACATTGTTGAGCGCTTCCGGTGTAGTTAAATGACGGCTGAACACATTCAGTGCTTGTCTTACTTTATCTTGCGCGAGGTAAACTAAGGCCAAATTATTAAGCGCCTTTTCATTGTTTTCATCACGCATAACGGCAGCTTTGGTGTACACCGCCGCTTTAGGGTAATCACCCGACATATAATAGGAGTAACCCAAATTAATGATGGCATCTAAATTTTTGTCATCAATTTCGATCGCACTGACGAATAGCGACTGAGCTAAGTCGTGCTCCCCTTTGACATCTAATAAAACACCTAAGCCATTGTAGGCACCATCCGGAGACTGAGCGTCATGCTTTAACTCTGCCACCGACTCTACTGACAAGTTATCCGCGGTAATGGTAGGGTTCTCACCCAGACGAAGCAAATCAGCATTAACCGCTTTAATGTAATAACTCATCCCTTCATCCGTTCGCCCATTACGGCTGTACAGAGAACCCAGCTCTTCTAACGCTCCAACATTATTGGGGTTTTCTTGCAGCGATGCTTTAAACGCGCGTTCCGCGAGTTCTAGATTTGGCGCGGTTAAATGAATTTTACCCACAGTATAAAGAGTCTTATCTTTGTACTCAGCATTGGGAAAACTTAACGAACGTAAATATTCATACAAGGCTAAGTCGATATCCTTATTCGCCAGTGCCATATCACCTCTCGCCAATGCTTCTTTTTCCGTTTTTGGCGGCTCCGCATTAGAGAGACTTTCAATCGGTTTACCGGCATAAAGTGATGAATCAAAATTATCCGCTGGATCCGATGAGGAGCACCCCGACATGACGACCAGTGCTAACGCTATTGTTTGTATTTTTATCCACATAATCTTCCCTACCTTACGCTTTGGGTTGTGCGTTACTGAGCAAATGCATCCATCAATGAAATAAGTGCCGGACCAATTGCGACAATGAAAAAACACGGCCAGATAAACATCACCATTGGAAACATCATTTTTACTGGAATTTTGGCCGCTTTTTCTTCTGCTGCTTGATGACGTTTATCGCGATAATCCTCGGTATATTCACGCAAAGAATGCACCAAGCTTCCGCCGATTCTAGATGCATGACTCAACATACTCACCAAACCACTAATCTCTTCAATACCGGTACGTACCACTAGCTCTCGCAACGCTTCCGGCATAGTTTTACCCGCTTGAATTTTTACACATACCGTATCTAACTCATCCGCCAACTCGGTGTGAGAGATAACGAGTTCATCGGCAACTCGGCGTAATGACGCGTTAAAACCCAGCCCTGACTCGGTACAAACCACCAATAAATCGAGCATATCGGCCACTCCAGCACGAATAAGATGCTGACGTTTATTGACCATTCTTCCGAGAATGTAGTCGGGAAAAAATAATCCGACACCAACCACCAGCGCCATATAGGCATACAGGTATTTATTGTCTGGAAAATAGATGTAAATTGCCGTGGCAGCCATCATGCCGAAGATAGAGGTGACGAACTTGATTGAATAAAATAGCGACAATGAATTGCCCTGATGAAAGCCCGCATGCATCAATTTATCTCTCGTCGTTTGACGCTCTTTCTCACTTTTCGGCGACATAATTGGTGCTAACGACTCAAGCGTATCCACCATCTTGTTGCTGTTTTTCGGTTGAGCGTTTTTATTGCCCGATAACTCCGCCAATTTACGGCGCAACGGAGAATTGATACCCATAACAGCAAAGCCCAGAGTCATGACGATGAGAATCGTGGTCACCAAGATAAACGCCATAAAGAGCAACTCTTGGTCAACACTGCTGCTATTTATCCAATCGAAAACCGTTTGCATATTCATAGCTACACCTCAATGTTGACGATTTTTCGAATCCACAATGTACCTAATAGTAAGGCGATCATTCCGGCCCCAACCATGCGTAATCCGCGTGGATCGGAATGGAGGATTTGGATATATTCAGGATTAATCAGGTAAATCATGGCGTATAGGCCAAAGGGAGCAAGCACTAAAACCCAAGCCGACATGCGAGATTCAGCTGAAATGGTGCGAATTTTTCGTGATAGCTTAAAACGAGCACGTAATAGACGCGATAACTTATCGAGATTTTCGGTGAGATTACCACCGGTCTCTTTCTGCAATAAGACGGCACTGGAAAAGGCCAACATCGAGATTGTAGGCGTACGCTCTGACATCTGTAAAATAGCCAAACGTAAGTCATAGCCATAATTCAACAAGTTGTAAGTGTTGAGAAATTCAGGTCCCAATGGGCCTGGCATCTCAATACCAACCTCATAAAAAGCTTTGTTTAATGGCTGGCCAGCTTGCAAAACCCGCTTGATAATATCGAGCGCCTCGGGCAATTGCTCCTCAAACTTTTGCAACCTATCATTAATCATCTTTTGGACAATGATGTACTCCACCACCCAAATCGCAAACATCGCACCAACACTGAAGTACCAGATTTGGTTGAGTAGCAATAACACCAATAAAAACACTAAACCGGCTAAAAATGAGAGAAAGAGAAACTTACTGAAACTGACCGTAATCCCCGCCAGTTCGAGTTTCTTTTTAATGCTTTCGAACAGAGGGAAGCGAATCAGCCACTTCTCTAACGCATTGAGATCTTTTAAAGCATTTTCTCGCAGTAGATTGACGCTTTCCGCATCAATCGTATTGTGACCATCTTTTAGGCGCTTAATCAGCTGCTTATGACGAACCTTCTTACCCACTGATGGTAAGATGAGTGCCTGACTTATCAAAAAAACCGACAAGAAAAGTAGAATAAAGAAGAGCGGCATTTGACTTTGCATCCCTGCCTCCTTTTATGATTTTTCGTTAAAGAGCTCAAACGGTATGTCTAATCCGCGTTTCACCAATTGATCATGACAACTTGGCACAATGCCGGTCGCAACATAATTACCGAGCACATTGCCGTCTTTATCGACGCCTTGACGTTTAAAAGCAAAGATCTCTGACATGGTAATGATCTCGCCTTCCATACCATTGATTTCCTGAATGCTCACCATACGGCGCTTACCATCTTCTTGACGATCCATCTGTACGACTAAGTGAATCGCTGACGCAATTTGCGCCCGCAAGTTCTTGGTTGAAACACTCCAACCCGCCATCGAAAACATATTCTCAACTCGACTCAACGCATCACGAGGCGTGTTGGCGTGAATCGTGGCTAAAGAACCATCGTGGCCGGTATTCATGGCTGACAACATATCGACCGCTTCACTGCCACGCACCTCACCAATCACAATTCGATCTGGGCGCATACGCAGCGAGTTTTTTACCAGTTCTCGTTGGGAGATCTCCCCTTTTCCTTCAATATTGGCTGGGCGCTGAGGGATCCCCTCATAATTTCCCCAAAGCACAACCATGTTTGAATAGATTTTGAGCAAGCAGGGTTGCAGCCGCGAGCAAGTCTTCCCTCGTTATTGTGTAGCCAGAATGCCGCAAAACTTCCATCCCTAAGCGCACTGTTGAGAGTACATTTCGATTTTTGACAGTGTTAGCTTGGAAGTGCTTATCCCAACCTTGTTTCTGACCATGAACTCCAGCAAGCCAAAATGTCAGTTGAAGCATTAGGGCGATTAGCAGCATGATATCAAAGCGCTCTGAGCTGCTAGTTCGGCTATGACGGAGGCCTAAACCGTAGGCTGGGCTTTTCAAGTCTCGGAAGGTTTCTTCAATTTGCATACGCTTCGAGTAGAGCCTAACAAGTTGCTTTGGTGTTCGGATTTCAACGGGCAAGTTAGTCGCTAAAACCCATGGTTCTTTTGTCGAAGCGGAGTAGATTTTAGGTGACGGATGATGACAATTAGTCCGTGTCGAACGCTGATTTTTTCGGCCTTTAGGACGTGATTTATACAGTGCAATTTGACATGAAATTGGGTTGCTCTTAGTCAACCTCTTATAGCCTAAAGTCTTTGAGCGACTTGAGGATATGCTATGTAAGTTGCTGATAGGTTGCCAGTTTTCCGCACCTAAATCTGCATATTGCACTTTCCCTCTGACTCGACTTAACCAGTACCAACCTAGCTTTTCAACGGATTTATACCATGGCACTTTAAAGCCAGCATCACTGACAATGAGCGGTGTAGTGTTACTCGGTAGAATGCTTGCAAGGTCGGCTAGAAATTGGTCATGAGCCTTCTTTGAACATTGCTCTGAAAGCGGAAAGGCTTTCTCATAAAGAGTAATAGAACGACCATGTAGTGCCACCGAAGCCCGCAATACCATAAGCCGTTTTTGCTCACGAATATCAGACCAGTCAACAAGAACAATGGGCATCGAATTACCTGAACAGATAAAGCTGGCATGCCAACGGTATACAGCGAGTCGCTCTTTGTGCAAGTGACGATTACCTAACAATCTGTCGATTCGTTTGATGTTATGTTTTGTTCTGGCTTTCGTTGGCAGGTTACGACCAAGTTCGGTAAGAGTGAGCGTTTTACATTCAAGTAATGCGTGGCAAGCCAGCGTTAAACTGTTGAGTCGTTTTAAGTGCAATTCAGGGCAGAATTGGTAAAGAGAGTCGTGTAAAATATCGAGTTCGCACATCTTGTTGTCTGGTTATTGATTTTTCTCAGAACCATTTGATCACATGACAAGATGTGCATCTACCTTAAATTTATGATTTTTATCAAAATCATTAGGGGATTCCTCAGTACTAAATCCTGAGGGATCCCCTCATAATTTCCCCAAAGCACAACCATGTTTGAATAGATTTTGAGCAAGCAGGGTTGCAGCCGCGAGCAAGTCTTCCCTCGTTATTGTGTAGCCAGAATGCCGCAAAACTTCCATCCCTAAGCGCACTGTTGAGAGTACATTTCGATTTTTGACAGTGTTAGCTTGGAAGTGCTTATCCCAACCTTGTTTCTGACCATGAACTCCAGCAAGCCAAAATGTCAGTTGAAGCATTAGGGCGATTAGCAGCATGATATCAAAGCGCTCTGAGCTGCTAGTTCGGCTATGACGGAGGCCTAAACCGTAGGCTGGGCTTTTCAAGTCTCGGAAGGTTTCTTCAATTTGCATACGCTTCGAGTAGAGCCTAACAAGTTGCTTTGGTGTTCGGATTTCAACGGGCAAGTTAGTCGCTAAAACCCATGGTTCTTTTGTCGAAGCGGAGTAGATTTTAGGTGACGGATGATGACAATTAGTCCGTGTCGAACGCTGATTTTTTCGGCCTTTAGGACGTGATTTATACAGTGCAATTTGACATGAAATTGGGTTGCTCTTAGTCAACCTCTTATAGCCTAAAGTCTTTGAGCGACTTGAGGATATGCTATGTAAGTTGCTGATAGGTTGCCAGTTTTCCGCACCTAAATCTGCATATTGCACTTTCCCTCTGACTCGACTTAACCAGTACCAACCTAGCTTTTCAACGGATTTATACCATGGCACTTTAAAGCCAGCATCACTGACAATGAGCGGTGTAGTGTTACTCGGTAGAATGCTTGCAAGGTCGGCTAGAAATTGGTCATGAGCCTTCTTTGAACATTGCTCTGAAAGCGGAAAGGCTTTCTCATAAAGAGTAATAGAACGACCATGTAGTGCCACCGAAGCCCGCAATACCATAAGCCGTTTTTGCTCACGAATATCAGACCAGTCAACAAGAACAATGGGCATCGAATTACCTGAACAGATAAAGCTGGCATGCCAACGGTATACAGCGAGTCGCTCTTTGTGCAAGTGACGATTACCTAACAATCTGTCGATTCGTTTGATGTTATGTTTTGTTCTGGCTTTCGTTGGCAGGTTACGACCAAGTTCGGTAAGAGTGAGCGTTTTACATTCAAGTAATGCGTGGCAAGCCAGCGTTAAACTGTTGAGTCGTTTTAAGTGCAATTCAGGGCAGAATTGGTAAAGAGAGTCGTGTAAAATATCGAGTTCGCACATCTTGTTGTCTGGTTATTGATTTTTCTCAGAACCATTTGATCACATGACAAGATGTGCATCTACCTTAAATTTATGATTTTTATCAAAATCATTAGGGGATTCCTCAGGGCTGGGCGTGTTTCAAGGCGAATAATATGAGGTTGCTGCAGTTGCAATTCGGCTGAATCTTCAATGGTGACAATGCGTTGATCTTTAGGAATAAAACCCGACAGGATGTTCAACGTCGTGGTTTTACCTGAACCCGTACCACCTGAAATCAGAATATTAAGCTCACCGACAACTGCGGCATTGAGAAAACGCGCCATAGGATCAGAGAGAGAATCGAGCTCAAGCAAATTGTTCATGTTGAGTCGTTCAACAGAGAATCGACGAATAGAGACTGATGGGCCATCAATCGCCAATGGGGGAATAATGGCGTTAAAGCGCGAGCCATCTTTTAAACGAGCATCCACCATAGGTGAAGCTTCATCAATACGGCGACCAACTTGGCTAACAATACGATCAATGATATTACGTAAGTGACGATCATCTAAAAAGGTATGAGGGGTTTTTTCTAATTTACCAAAACGTTCGACAAAGATATTTTTGGGTCCATTAACCAAAATATCAGAGATGGTATTATCATCGAGTAGCGGCTCCAAGGGGCCTAAACCAAACACCTCATCTTCGATTTGTTTAATAACGCGAACTCGCGCTTCAGAGCTCAACGGGTGCGTCTTATCGTCACCGATAAGGCGAATGATTGCTTCGCGTAGCTCTTCTCGTCCCCGCTCCTCTTGCAGTTGAGAGAGCACACCTAAATCTAAAGTATCGAGCAATTTTTTGTGATAATAATGCTTCACTTCTTGCTCTTGTTCGAGTTGACGTTTTTGCTCATCCATCAACTTCAATTTGGCGTCCATTGCGGTAAGTTTCTCACTGGAATCCCCTTCACTAACCTCATGTATAGCCTCTGAATGAGATTGGGGTGATTGGACATCTTGCAGTGACTGACTGACGTTTTTACGCTTAAAAAACATAATAATCCCCCGTTAAGAAAATAGCTTACCGAACCAGCCTTGTTTCTTCTCTTTCGGCTGTTCAATCTTATGTGACAAGTCTTCTAGCGCGCTTTTTATTGCACTATGTCGCTTCGCTTGCACAATAGGACTGCCTAAGTTGGCGCACTCTACCGCTAATTGATAATTATTCGGCACCAGTACAACCGAGCTATTCTTTAGTGTTTCTTCGATATCTTTCATAGAGATAGGGGCATTTTTTTCAAATCGATTCACCACTAACTCAATTTGCTCGCTTTTTAAACCATAGTCGAATTCCAAACTACGTACTAAATTCGTTGCATGTTTAACGGAGGTAATATTTTGCTGTAAGACTAAGTAAATGTGTGTCGCTGGTGAAATAATCTGCTGAAATACCGGCTCAATACCGTGCGACATATCAACCACAATATGCGCGTAGAATTGACGTAATATTGGTAATAACTTACTCACTTGATTGGCCAATTTATAATTCTCTTGGCGCGTATCCGGGCTAAAACTCAGGCAATTAAGCCCTGATGAATGTTTATAAACCAATCCTTCTAATGACAACTCATCTAAATCACTGATCGAATTAATCACGTCATTCATGCTGTATTTTGGCCGACTATTAAGATAATCCGAAACATCACTAAACTGTGTATCGAGATCCACTAGCAGCACATTGCCTTTCGCATAAGTTGCCAGCTCTATCGCCGTATTGGTGGCCAGCGTCGTTGCGCCAGAGCCACCTTTGGTGTTAACAAAGAGCGTTAAACTCCCCATATTTCTTGCTGCGACTTTCTCTTCCGCTGTTACTTTCAACATTGGGTAGAGCTCACCCAGGTCAACCTCTTGAGAAAAGTAATCCGACGCCCCTAAGCGCAATGCCATTTTCAATGAGGCGGTATCATTTTCTGCACCGAAAACAATCAAACTGCTGTTTTCCCCTGCCAAATGTCGGTTTGAGGAGAAAACATGCGCGACTTTTTGCGCCCAGCCATCACCGACCTCAATATAAACAAGATCAGGCTTTGCTTTGGTATCGAGCATGTCAGGATTAAAGTGTGATAACTCAATCCATTCAATATTGAGGTTCATACACTCCATAAGCACTTTTTCGATATGCAGCTTAAACGTCGAGCTAGCGTGTACAACCCAGAGTGTGAGATTCGTTTTCAGCGTTTTATAATTTTTATCGTGGTCAATATTCACTGTTTTTAACATCATGCAGCTTCCTTAGCTCTTAGCAGTCTGTCCTGTCTTCACCAGATGAGCTGGATTGTCGTAAAATACCTAAGCTTTCTGCAGGTAAAATCGTTTCAAACGCAGGTGTGTTACCGATCAAATCAATCAAAAGCGAGAGCACAACAAAGTTGTAGGTATAATTAATCGAGCGCGCTCGTACATAACGTATTTGCCTAAACTGATCTTCTAGCGTCGCATCATCGGCAGGTGGTGATGAGACAAAACCAGACACATCGATTTCAGCCCCATCAGAACCCAGATACGTAATTTCCAAGTTATCGCTCGTAAAATCAGCCGGGTATAAATTAGTCAGTGAATCAAGCTGCTTAATATCGTCTCGATCACTGATATAACAAACCGTTGCTAAACGCGCCGCCCGACGCGTCACTTCATTGACCATCTGCACTGAAAAGAAGTACGCGGCAAATTCCAAAATAGCGAACAGCAGCAGTAATACCGTCGTGGCAATAAGAATAAACTCGACTTGGGTGACCCCTTTTTGCCGTACCTTTTTATGTAGAGTTATCATGGTGCTGTCCTCATTTTCGTTGCTGCATCAAAGGTAAACGCTAGTGATACATCGGAAAAAGGCAGTTCCGAAAAGAAAGGCACATAGGTATAAGAAGCAGACAACGTCACCTCTTTACTTGCTCCCGTTGGGGCCGTTAAGGCAACATCATCAAGGCCTAAATGATCCAGTAAAGGCTCTGAAGTCCCGGTCGTGGTAGGCGTTCCATACACAACAACATTTTTAATGTTGGCTTCATCGGCTATCGAGCCAAAATCGAGCGTGCCATACGTATCCACCACCGCATAGCGAACTCCATTTTGCAGTGCTTTGTTCACTTGAGTGTATTGAATCAAAGCTCGGCCGACATCAATCACCAGAACCGCCAGCATCAATAACATGGGTAGCGCGATAATAAACTCCAGCGCAGCCAAGCCCTGTTGCTTGTTTCTTGTCGATATTGTCTCGCCCGTGACGACACCATAGGTACATCGATTAATTGTTTTCATATCACGATGCCCCACTAAATGGGTCTTTATACAATTGGATTCGATACAAACCGGCATCGTCAGGGTCTAACCCTGTCGAACCGTTATTGATCATGCAGTCGTATAAAAACTGACCAAACACAGAGGCATTACCGGTTTGCTCAACACTTTGCAGCAAGAAAAAACAACCGAAGCCCAACACGTCATAATTTGTTTTACCACCAGCGTCGGTACAATCGACAATCGGAATGCGTAGAATTCGGCGCCCGTTAGACCCAGCATCACCCAAATAATTATTACCATCACAACTACCACCGCTCGCACAACTTGCCAGCTCTTGGACATAATTGCTGTAGTAAAAATCATCGGTATACTCTTCTCCCGGCTCAGCAGGAATATCCGGTTCCTTCACATATTTATCGGGTAAATAGGTGCCATCATCCTTCATCGGCCCTTTAAAATTATTCAGGCGTGTATTCAAGCCTTGAGCGACAGGGCCGATACTATTACCGGGTTTAGTCGTCACCGTATTACCGATAATCGCGCAGCCATCATACCCACCAGCAAGCGCTTCACGTACCAAGGCAGCCCCGCCTTGTCCATTACCGCCAGGCTGGCTAAAATCGAGCAAGTGAAAATTACCCGGCCCCATATCGGTACTACCTTGTGAACCAATTTTTAATTCGTGAATCTGATCGGGGGAGTTATCTGCCGCGTTAAGAATATCGACACCCGGTTGTTGATAACCCCAAGCATCCGTCGCACTGCCCAACGGATCGCCACACATGGCAATTGGGGTTAAATTACACACCTCAGAGATCGAGGCACTGCGACCGGCAACCGCACTGGCTGAAACATTTTTATCAATCCCGAAGATGTAACTTAGAAACTGATTCAGTTCGATATCGATTGTTGCCACTCGGACATAGATATCATCCTCACCTGCTGAGGGCGAAAATGCACCCGCGGCTACGAAGGTTTCAAGATCAGAAGAGAATGTCACCACGGTATTACCATCTAGAACACCCAGTTCACTATTGCCATCTTCACCAATAAAATTGGTTAGCGTTTCACGGGCTGCCGTCTCGGCTAAAGCCACATCTCCTGTTTCATCAACGACGACCGCGCCCGCTAAAGCGGCAGAATCGACCGCATTTTGTAATCTGGTTTTATTTAACACCTGATGATTTAAATCGATGCTAAATGCAGCCATACCGAGCAAAAACAACATAACTAGGCTTATCAGCACTAATGTGATGCCTTGCTGCTTTCTCTTCAGTACGCCTTTATTGAGAACCACCATAAGTTCCTCCTAAGCGATCGCTCACTTTTGTTCCTTGGTGACCCCGTTATTGTTGTATGTCTCTAAACTCACTTGAGAGCGCTGCCCATTACCATCCGGCACATAACCTAAATTTTCTTGCCATGCATTGGGGTTGTACGTTTGCTCTGCTTTTAATTGAGATACAGTAATACCTAGTTCAGGGTCATTCGCGCAGCCTGCAAGGCCAAATGCGATGAAAACCATGCTCATTGCGATTGTGTTTTTCATTGTCGCCTCCTTACAAACTGTGCCCGAATTTGCCCTCAGAACCACCATCAGCCGAACTGAATTCCATTGTGTCTTGCTCATTTACTTGCGTATTGGTTGGCAATCGATATTTATCGAAGTCCAATCGAGCCCCTTGGCCAAGCAAGTAAAATTCAACATCATTAGGATTAACAAAACCATCGGTTGGTAATGTTATTCTGCGTCTATCGATCGGTTTGGCTAATCTTGGCGTCACCAAAATAACCAGCTCCGTTTCACCAGAAGTAAACTCTTCTGACTTAAATAACTGCCCAAGAACAGGGACATCTGAAATACCCGGAATACCATTCGCCACATTACGCGCATTTTCACTCAGCAAACCGGCAATCCCGATGGTTTGGCCATCAGCCAACTCCAACGTGCTCCCCGCACTACGCTTGGTAATCGGTGGCACGAGAAAAGTGGCATTGATCTCATTGGGGTTATAGGCCAATACACCCGAGTTCGCGATTTCACTCACATCAACCATCATTTTTAAATTGATTTTTTGGTCGCTAAGAACATAGGGAACAAAGTCTAAGGAAACACCGTATTCTTTGTAATCAATGGTGATGCCATTTTCATCGGGCACCGGAATGGGAAATTCACCACCGGCTAAAAACTCAGCTTTGGTACCACTGAGTGCCGTAAGACTTGGTTCGGCCAGCACTTTAGCGACCCCATTTTGCTTGGCGATGTCCAATGCGAAAGTAAACAGTGTATTGCTATCAACAAATGAGCCTAAAAAGCCAAAGTCTTCCACCGCGGGTATGTTGAGGATTGGACCGATATCAGTAATACCGCCACCAGCACTTGTTGCCCCCCAAGTAAAATCACCACTACGTTGGAAAAAGTGGAAGTTAGAATCGAAACGGCGAACCAGTGAACGTTGAACCTCGGCAACCGTCACTTCCAGTGTGACTTGCTGGGCGCCACCGATGGTCAATAAGTTAATGACTGAGCTCTCTTCAATTTGCTCATCTTTATTGTCATTATTTTCATCTGCCGCCTCACCAATTGAAAAGGTTTCAGCCAGTTTGATCGCAGTATCCATATTCTGCTGACTGGTCACTAAACCTTTCAATACGATCTTCTCTTGTGAGCTATGCACTTCAATACGCTCATTGGGTAGAAACTGATGCAACTTAGCTTTTAGCGTGTTGATATCGTGGGTCACCTCAACATTAAACGACTCCACAATGCGGCCACGAGAATCCCATACAGAAATATTGGTGGTACCTAAACGCTTACCAATCAACAACATTTCATTGGAACGAAGCATTAGCATGTCCACCACTTCAGGATCACCTAACGTCACTTTCTTCGCTTTTCCAGAAATCACCACCTGTGTCGATTGATGATGAGGGACACTGATTACCTTGCCAGTTTGGCCTGTCACTGCTCCGGCTGAAAAGCTGACTAAAAGCATTTGAAATAAGAACACTATTATTATTTTCATAACTCACCTAATCGCTTACTCGGACTTTCGAAGCCTGAGATCCTTTAATGACGGTCACACTGGGTGCATAGGTTTTTCGCTTCGCAACCACTGGCTTATCAACTTCATGTGGATTTCTCAACGCCAGTTGTATGTCACCTTTGCTGTTCTCTGTGAGTAGCTTTTCCGCTTCCTTCGGGCTCACTTCTAACGTCACCGCACGAACGATTACCGGCTTGCTATCGTTGGTCTTAGCGGTTTGGTCCACCGCCAACACTTTGATGTTCTTTAATACCGTTCGGGTATTGGCATAATTACCCCGGCTATTACTGACCGTATTGAGGACATCAACTCGGTTACCCGGTAGTAGGAAACCTGCGACACCGATAACGTCATTCACTCGTATCGTTACCGCACGTTTGTTCTCAGGAATGAGCGCCGCTAGCGTTGCTCCTTCACCTGGTAGTGATAACCGCGCAGGGTTAACCAACTCACCAGCGTAAATGGTATTGGTTACAATCTTACCAACCGCCTGTTCTGGCGTTTTCAGCATCTCATCGGTAATCCAATCCACTTCGATGAGCTTGGTGGTTAGGTGCTTATCTTCTAAAACAACACCGGGGGCAAGTTCATTGGCAGCAATCAGTACGGGATGGCGCTCAACTTGCTCCAACTCAACCGTTGGCTGAGATTGTGTATCAATCCAGCGTTTCGCGACAAATACCGCCCCTAAACCTAGAACCACTGAGAGGAGCAATAACATTAAAATTTGACTTCGGCTCATAAGACGAAATCTCCTTGTCAATCAATGGTGAAATACAATCCCCAAGCACTGCTTAATATCGTTGGAGAGACTC
Organism: Vibrio scophthalmi; assembly: GCF_040869025.1. NCBI lineage: Bacteria > Pseudomonadati > Pseudomonadota > Gammaproteobacteria > Vibrionales > Vibrionaceae > Vibrio > Vibrio scophthalmi. Next base: position 773,013 of record NZ_CP134271.1, read on the forward strand.
GTTTTGGTTGTTCATCAAACACTAGAATATCTCTGCTTATCCCCAGCAAATCTTTAGGTAAGCAAGGGTAGAATTCTGTTTTGTTGTTTTGATGTAATGCAAATAATTGCTCAAAGAAGCCATCACATAGCTCAAGTGATTTTTCTTCGGCTACGCTATGCCACAGTTCGATATAGTCAGATCTCTCTAATGGTGAGAACTCAATCTTGTAGCCAATTCGACGTAAAAATGCCGGATCTGCAATAGAACTTGGCGATAAATTCGACGAAAATGCGAGTGTAAGATGAAATGGTGCAGTGAGCTGTTGACCATTCGGTAGGCCAAGGTGATCGACCAGATATTCCATGGGTACAATCCAACGATTAAGCAATGCTTCAACGGGCATCGCTTGGCGCCCCAAGTCATCAATCACTAAGATGCCGTTATTCGCCATCATTTGCAGAGGGGCATTCCAAACACGATTGTGCTCATTGTGGTTCACTTCCAACATATCCATCGTCAGCTCACCACCAACCTGAATATTCGGTCGCTCACACAACACCCAGCGTTTATCATAGTGATGCTCTAAACTGACAAAACTTTGTGAGTGGTTATCATCTAAACGGCGATGATGCTGCGCGGAAAAAACACGAATAATGTTGCCATCGGCATAAATGGCATAGGGAATAAATACTGAGGTATTCAAAGCATTAAGCACTTTTGATGCGACGAAACTTTTCCCCGTACCGGCATGTCCATAAAGCAATAGTGCTCGACCAGAATTTATCGCTGGCCCCAACACAGGCACAAGATGCTCCGAGCCAAACACATCGAACAATGCATGCTCAACATCTTTACGTGTAATGGGATTAATTCGAATATCTTGAGCTTTAACCACCTCAATATACTCTTCTAATGACACCGGTAACGGTCCTAAATAGGCGTCTTTACGATAAGCTAACTCCGCCTCAGCCAGACCAAGTTCGGTCAGCCCATACCGAATATCAGAGTAAACACTGTTAGCAAAATCGCTGCTCGGTTGATAAACCACGACCCAATTTCGACTGCGTAATTGCACTAAAGCATCTTCAACGATATGAGAAACAACCCCAAGTCGCTGAGTTAACTCCAACAAATCGCTTTTGGGATAAGCGGAGAGATGTTTTAACAAAAGGTTCTCTACCACAGCAGCCGGAATACCTAATGCTTTACTATTAGACGGCACTTTTGGAGGTGTTATCTGAGGTACCAGCTCATTGTGCAGAGAAGAACCCATACTGACCTCCTGTCAGTTAATGTGGCTAATGAATGTAGTAAAAGCTCGCAAGACCAATCACCACAACAGGGGCAAATGGGATGACAAGTTTTGTCTGTTTACGCAAACCAAAACTGGCCTTTTCTAAATAGTAACCACGGGTGTTATACATAATGCTAAACGACGATCGTGCAAGGTATTGCAGTAGATAAAACCCACCAACAACCCCGCCGGCAAGAATAATGGCAATCAAACCACCTGCGAGTTGATCAACGCCTAACCATAACCCGATGACAAATAACAACTTAACATCGCCTCCGGCCATGATCCGAAGCACATAAAGGCCTAAGCACACACTGAATGAAATAATTCCTGCTACCAGGTGATCTAACCATGCCGCTTGCTCGTAAACTAAAATATGAAGCGTAGTAACGAGCAATAGTGCCAAGACTAGCTTGTTTGGAATACGGTGCTTCTGAGCATCTGAAACACCGATTGCAAACAACAACACCCAAAACAAAAGGTCAGTAATGTGCATAGTTTCGCCTTAACAATTAATCACCAATTGTGTCTATCTCGGTACCGACATCTTCAAATTTGCCTGCAAGCGTGCCCCAGAAGTCAATTGCGAGTAACGCCGCAACAATAAGCGCTGCACCTAAAATGTATTCCAAAAGTGTTAGGCCTTCTTCGTCTTGCATAAACTGTTTAATTTCATTGCGAATAGATTTCATATCCTTGTCCTCACTAAGCTCGACTTTAATTAAATAAACAGCGTTTTTACGTCGTCAACGGCGTCGCTGTCACTTAACAGTAGGTCACCAAGAAATTCTATTGTTAGGACTTTTTTGCCAACTCATTGCACATTTTTGTCTACCTCTAAATTTCCTACAGAGCGAAATAAAGTCACAATTTCCATCAAGTTTACTAAGATAACTAAACATGGGTCGCAATTTCACTACTCAACCAGTCACCTAACAATTCTAATAAAACAAAAGATTCACAACGTCATCGTTGAACTAGGAGGTTTTAATTAGGAACAATTGGAGCAAAGGAATGATGGATAATTTAGCGACGGTTTGCTGGCTGGGAGCACCACTGAATCACTGCCCGCCCTATTTCGCAACCATGCTCGAAAAGCGCTTTCGCATCATCGATTGCCAGCAAGACACTGCGATTTTGAGTGATAAAGAGGTTCGATACTGCTTTTTCTTTTTCCGCCCGCAGTATGTTCAATGCCTTAATAGCGCCTTAATGATGTGCCAGAATTTAGACAAGCATTTGATTGTTATTCATGCCAATGACATGGACAGCAACTTTGTTAATAGTGCCATTGCAGATTGCTATCAACTTAGTCCACGAACCGCTAAGGAATGGCTGGACCAAGTTGAAATAAAATACTTTCTCGACCTAGCTCAGCACCCTAGCCTGCGAAAATATCAAGGGAATATCGACTTAGAACTCGCGCCCGCCCTGCTGTACGTTTCTGAAAACATCAAAACAGAAATTAAAGAAGAGAACGCAGCTAACCTTTGTCACTACTCAGTCACTTATTTCTCTAAAGTCTTTCGTAAAAAAGTGGGCATGTGCTTTAGAGACTACGTCACTCATCAAAGGATTAGCCTCGCGAAGCGGATGCTGACTCACAATGACAATACTAAGATCGCCTATATCGCCTATCAATGTGGCTACCACGATGTCTCTTATTTTTCTCGGATATTCAAAAAGAAAACCGGAACCACGCCTGCGGCCTATCGACAGAGTTACTGATTCACACTTTTGAACGATTCGTTATCGACATTTTGATTAACATGCTAATATTAACAAATAATTAACAATAATAATCCTTCATCAGGAAAGTAACGCTTAGCGCCGTTCTTGCTCTCCCAAGTGCTAAGCCATACCCACCATAGAACGAAGGGAATCTTTGCCAATAACATGGAGTTAGACAATGATTCAGCCAGACCAATTGAGCAATACAAATTGCACGCTTCCCCCTGCCAGTGACATGATTCTTAAATGGGCTCAAGAACGCCCAGATGAAATTTATCTCAAGCAGATTATTAATCGCCAATTTGTCGAATACAGTTACGCTGATGTTGCCGATAAAGCTCTGAGGTTAGTCAGTGCACTCAACGAGCTAGGGATTCGCCCCGGCGATCGAGTAGCACTCGTTTCGAAAAATTGTGCCGAGTGGTTTATTTGTGATTTAGCCATGATGTTAGGCGATTTTGTCAGTGTGCCTATTTTTCCAACCGCCGGCGCAGATACCATCGAATACTGTCTCACTCACAGTGAGAGCAAAGTGTTGATTGGCGGTAAGCTTGATGATCCTGCCGCAACTCAGCAAGTGATTGATGCTATGCCTGAACTAATCACCATTAGTCTTGCCTATGACACCGCGCCACGCTGCCAGCATCAATTCACCGCATTAATTGAACAGTCAAAGCCAAGTGAAGCAAGGCCTCAGCATCACGACGATAAACTGATGTCGATTGTCTATACTTCAGGAACTTCTGGATTGCCTAAAGGGGCAATGCTGACCTACGGCGCGTTTGCTTGGTCTGTTCAGCAGTTGATTAATCACATTCAAATTGAACGTGGCGATCGACTGTTTTCTTATTTACCTTTGGCGCACATCACTGAGCGAGTCTACATTTTTGGATCTTCAATTATGGGCGGTATCGAAACCGCATTTCCTGAATCACTGGATACCTTTATCGATGATGTAAAAATGCAGCGGCCAACTTTGTTCATTTCCGTGCCGCGGCTATGGACGTTATTCCAACAACGAATCCAAGACAAACTGCCGCAAAAGAAACTCAATATTCTGCTGAAAATCCCATTTGTGAATACGCTGATTAAGAAAAAATTAGCCGATGGCTTGGGATTAGATCAAGCCCGAGTTTTAGGATGTGGCTCTGCCCCTGTCTCTCCTGCACTGCTTGATTGGTATCACCGTGTCGGTCTGAATATTACTGAAGCATGGGGGATGACCGAATCCTTCGCTTACAGCACGCTTAACTTCCCATTTCGCGCCGATAAAATTGGCAGCGTGGGGAATGCAGGGCCGGGGATCGAGTTAAAAATCGCCGACGATGAAGAGATCATGGTACGCGGTAAGGGCCTATTTTCGGGTTACTACAAAAATGATATCGCCACTCAAGAATCCTTTGATAGTGACGGCTGGTTGCACACTGGCGATATCGGCTCAATCGATAGTGAGGGTTACCTCACCATTCAAGGCCGTAAAAAGGACACCTTCAAAACAGCCAAAGGGAAATTTGTGGCACCCGTGCCGATCGAGAAAAAACTCTTTGAATACACTCGTGTTGAGATGATGTGTTTGATTGGCCTTGGTCTGCCAGGACCTATATTGTTGGTCGTGCCGCATGACTTCCCCAACTTTGATCCGCAGCGTTATGAGCGTAGTACGCAAAAAGTGATTGAGCGCATGAACACCACATTGGCCTCCCACGAGAAGATCAAAGGTGTGCTGATGATCAAAGAACCTTGGAGCATCGAAAATGGCGTGCTAACACCAACGCTTAAAATTAAACGACATATTCTAGAGAAAAAGTACCATGATGTCGGTGCCAACTGGCCGAAAGACCAATTGGTGGTGTGGGAGAAATAATCATAGAAAGGAGCGCGTGGCGCTCCTTTTGGTTTGAACTCTTCAGCGGTTCTTCGCCAGCAGATTTTTCCTCTCTGTTTCTTGGGCTCGGGGCCGAGCGATTAGGCAAAACTGAAACCCAATCGTCATATTCCGCACTCCGCTCCATCCTATCGACCATCACCGCTTGCCTCTCCTCGCTAGGTTTGTATGATGAAGATCATTTGTTCAATGCGATGCTTTTGAACACTTCTTTTTTTCTTCTTAAAGAAACCAATATAGTAGAGGCTTATGGACAAGCGACTTAGAACTCTTTCCAGCTTACGTTACTTTGAAGCGGCTGCTCGATTACAAAGCTACAGCAAAGCCGCCGATGAATTGTTTGTCAGCCAAGCGGCTGTTAGTCAAACCATCCGACGTTTAGAAGATGATCTAGACTGTAAGCTCTTTCAGCGTAAAGGGCGTGGTATGGCACTGACCTCCAAAGGTCAAACGCTACTAGAGCATGTTGCTCTTGGCTTTGAACAAGTAATTTGTGGTCTCAATAAGATCCAGAATGAACCGTTAGATGGCTTACTTAAAGTCAGTGCTCCCCCTTCGTTTGCTTCACGCTGGTTGTTACCTCGCTTATGGAAGTTCACCCTCGAGCATCCTGACATTTCCATTCGCATCATTACTACGTGTGAAGCGATGGATGTGCTACATGGCGAAGTCGATGTCGCCATTTGGCAAGGCGAAAGCCTCATTGGTGAAGAATCACTAGAGAAAGAGTTACTATTTGAAGAGCCGATTTATCCTTTTTGTTCGCCATCACTGGCGGAATCGACCACCTTTGATGATCCTAAACAACTGCTCGATTGCTGGTTGATCCACTTTGACTCACCCTCTTTTCAGTGGCATCAATGGTTCGAATGTAATGGCTTAAAGATGAATGACAATGCCGTGCATTGGATGGAGGTAGACACCTTCGATATGGCAATGAGCGCCGTTGTTGCCGGACATGGGGCTTGCCTAGCCAGCGATTGTTTAGCCAGTGACTTTGTTGAGCGAGGTTTACTGGTTAAACCTTTTAATACCGGCTTAACACCCGGCATCCAGTTCAACCTATTTACCGCGCAAGAATCACCACGTAGGGAGCGAATAAAAGCCTTCACCTCTTGGCTACATGAGGAGATCAGCCAATAGATATGCCTCAAAATACCTGAGCTAAGGCAGGTAAATGCGCCGGCATCTGTCGACAAAAACTAGACTAGCGAATAAAGAAAAAGCCCCTTGAGCTTACGCTCAAGGGGCTTTGAAATTATAGAGTTAACTTAAGAATTACTTCTTAGCGTTACGCTCTTTAACTTCTGCAATCACTTGCTCTGCCACGTTGTTTGGACATGGTGAGTAGTGAGAGAATTCCATAGAGAACTGACCACGGCCAGAAGTCATAGTACGTAGAGTACCGATGTAACCAAACATTTCTGAAAGTGGAACATCACCCTTGATACGTACGCCAGTAGTACCAGCCATTTGATCTTTGATCATACCGCGGCGACGGTTAAGGTCACCGATTACGTCACCAACGTGGTCGTCTGGAGTGAACACGTCAACTTTCATGATTGGCTCAAGAAGTTGCGCGCCAGCTTTAGGCATAGACTGACGGAATGCGCCTTTAGCAGCGATTTCGTAAGCGATAGCTGAAGAGTCAACTGCGTGGAAGCCACCGTCGAATAGTTCAACTTCTACGTCTAGAGTTGGGAAGCCAGCTAGAACACCGTTGTCCATCATGCTAGCGAAGCCTTTCTCTACTGCAGGCCAGAATTCTTTAGGTACGTTACCACCAACTACTACAGAGCGGAACGTGAAGCCTGAGTTTGGCTCACCTGGTTTGATACGGTAGTCGATCTTACCGAACTGACCTGAACCACCAGACTGTTTCTTATGCGTGTAGCTATCTTCAACTGCTTGAGTGATAGTTTCACGGTAAGCTACTTGTGGAGCGCCTACTTCTAGCTCAACGCCGTAAGTACGCTTAAGGATGTCCACTTTGATGTCTAGGTGAAGTTCGCCCATACCTTTAAGGATGGTTTCGCCTGAATCTTCGTCAGTTTCAACTTGGAAAGATGGATCTTCAGAAACCATTTTACCAATCGCGATACCCATTTTCTCAGAACCGTTTTTATCTTTAGGCTTAACAGCGATAGAGATTACTGGTTCTGGGAAGATCATTGGCTCAAGAGTTACTTCGTGTTTAGGATCACATAGAGTGTGACCAGTCTTCACGTTCTTCATACCAACAACTGCGATGATGTCACCAGCTTGTGCTGAATCGATCTCGTTACGGTCGTTCGCGTGCATCTCAACCATACGGCCGATACGCTCAGTTTTACCAGTTGCTGAGTTAAGGATAGTGTCACCCTTCTTCAGTTTACCAGCGTAGATACGGATGAACGTAAGTGCACCAAAGCGGTCGTCCATGATTTTGAACGCTAGCGCTTTTAGTGGCTCATCTACTGATACAACTGCGAATTCGCCAGTCGCTTCACCAGTATCTGGGTCAGTTAGAGGTTGAGGATCTACTTCTGTTGGAGAAGGTAGGTAATCAACTACTGCGTCAAGAATAAGCTGCATGCCTTTGTTCTTGTACGCTGAACCACAGTAAGTAGGGAAGAACGCTAGATCACGAGTACCTTTACGGATACAACGTTTGATGTCTTCAACTGAAGGCTCTTCACCTTCCATGTAAGCCATCATTAGCTCGTCGTCTTGCTCTACTGCAGTTTCGATTAGCATTTCACGGTATTCAGCCGCTTGCTCAACCATATCAGCAGGGATATCTTGAACTTCGTAGTTTTCTGGCTGACCAGACTCATCCCATACGTAAGCTTTTTGGCTTAGTACGTCAACAACACCTACGAAATCGTCTTCGATACCGATAGGTAGAGTCATGATTAGTGGCGTAGCACCTAGTACGTTTTGTACTTGGTCACAAACTTTGTAGAAGTCAGCGCCCATACGGTCTAGTTTGTTAACGAAAATGATACGTGATACGTGAGATTCGTCAGCGTAACGCCAGTTAGTTTCTGACTGAGGCTCAACACCGCCAGAACCACAGAATACACCGATACCACCATCAAGTACTTTAAGAGAACGGTAAACTTCGATTGTGAAGTCAACGTGTCCAGGAGTATCGATGATGTTTAGGCGGTGATCGTTCCAGAAACAAGTAGTAGCTGCAGACTGGATTGTAATACCACGTTCAGCTTCCTGCTCCATGAAGTCAGTAGTAGTTGAACCGTCGTGTGTATCACCGATCTTGTGGATTTTACCAGTTAGCTTAAGGATACGCTCTGTAGAAGTAGTTTTACCTGCGTCTACGTGAGCAAAAATACCAATGTTTCTGTATTTTGATAAATCAGTCATTGTCTTACTCTGTTAATAAGGTATAAAGTGCGCGCAGAGTATATCATATTCTGTCAAGACTGATACCTTTGCATGCAGTTGGATTGAAAAAAATATTTGGCCCATTTTCCACTCAGAGAAAGGATAGCCAACTTTTCACAATTCGTCCTAAAGTCCCCTCTTTTCGTCTCTTTCTGTTTCCATTCTTACCTCAAAAATTGCCACATCAATGCGCTGCTTTCAGAGCAAAGAACCAGCAGCATTAAGACTGTGTGATGGAAAAAAGAAGAGCAACATAACACCGAAAACACTGCATGTTTTCTGCCATGCGGTACACGAAAGTCGTTATATCTGAGTCAGGGGTATCTTTAAGCGTTCAATTTGCGCTAAGCCTACCGATTTTGTTCAGTGCTAGCAAGATGAAAAGCGGTTGCATTTCAACCAAATGGTTCTTGCATCAACGGAATAGTATCAATTATAGACGCCGCAGCGTCATCAAATTAGATTTGCACTCGCGCAATTCCCCTCAATGCAGCACCAAGATAAATTCAATACTGCAACTCAATCGACCCGATAGAAATTCAAAGCTCGTCGAACGCCTGAATTGCCTCCGAAAGTTTTTTAACTCCGTGGATCTGCATGCCTTCAATACCGCCTTTAGGCATATTGGCCGCGGGAACTATCGCGCGTTTAAAACCGTGTTTAAATGCTTCATTGAGACGTTCTTGGCCACTTGGCACAGGACGAATTTCTCCCGCTAAGCCGACTTCACCAAACACCACCACATCTTTTGGTAGTGGACGATCTCTAAAGCTCGACAACAATGCCATAACCAAAGCAAGGTCAGCACTGGTTTCGGTCACCTTCACACCACCAACGACGTTAACGAATACATCTTGGTCCGCCATCTGCAGTCCACCATGCTTGTGTAATACAGCCAGCAGCAACGATAAACGGTTTTGCTCTAAGCCCACTGCCACACGGCGTGGATTGCCCAGTTGTGAATAATCGACCAAGGCTTGAATTTCAACCAAGAGTGGACGCGTCCCTTCCCAAACCACCATCACGGAACTGCCAGAGGTTTCCTCTTCACCGCGAGAAAGGAAAATCGCCGACGGATTACTGACTTCACGTAAGCCTTGCCCTGTCATAGCAAATACGCCTAACTCATTCACCGCACCGAAACGGTTTTTATGGCTGCGTAAGGTACGAAAACGGGTATCGGTGCCACCATCCAGTAATACTGAGCAGTCAATAATATGCTCAAGGACTTTCGGGCCTGCCAATGTGCCATCTTTGGTGACATGTCCAACCATAAACACGGCGACATTATTTTGCTTAGCATAACGCGTCAGCGCCGTGGCTGACTCACGCACCTGCGCAACCGTACCCGGTGATGATTGCACATCAGCAACGTGCATGACTTGGATCGAATCGATCACCATAATTCTTGGCTGCTCTTTCTCAGCCACTTGGCAAATACGATCGACATTGGTTTCTGAGAGCATTTTTAGATGCTCTTTTGGCAAGCCTAAACGTGAAGCGCGCATGGCCACTTGCTGCAATGATTCTTCACCCGTGACATACAAGGTGGGCATTTGTGCGGACAAAAGACACATGGTTTGCAGTAGTAATGTTGATTTACCCGCACCTGGATTACCACCGATCAAAATCGCCGCACCAGGTACGATACCGCCACCAAGCACTCGGTCGAGCTCTTTAAAGCCACTGCTAAAGCGAGGCACCTCTTGCAGATTAATTTCCGCCAAGGTTTGCACTTGGCTTTCATCGCCAGAGCCAGCATAACCGGTCAATCGTTCATTACGTGCAACCGCAGGAGATGCAGCAAGGCGCACTTCGCTGATGGTATTCCAAGCGCCACAGGCACTGCATTGACCTTGCCAACGAGGAAAATCTGCCCCGCAATCATTACAAACGTATGCTCGTTTTGCTTTTGCCATGTGACCTCAATGTGTTTTTGTGATGTTGGCAGCCTAAATAGCCAGCTTATAGACTTGATTCGCCGTAACATATCACTAAAGATCTAATAATCAAGGCCGATATCAGTTTAGACAAGGACGGGCTTAAAAAAACATGCAGAAGCAGGCAATACTCTCTATCTCAGAACGACTGATTCCCGTATATAAAACGGAGGACTTTGAATACCTTCTGTCACAATTGACAGATGGCGAACCGCCGTCGTTAAAAATTCTGGTCAAGATGGAACTCAAACGCCTGACTACCCCCTGCTATCGTTCTATCGATTTGCGCGGCAGAGTGAAAGGAGAATGTCGAGAATACGAGTTAGATGGCATCACTCATTGGCTCGATGATGTGGCTTTTAATATCTATCACAAAAACGTACGTAAATTCAGTGGTTATACCGAAGGAGTCTTTGACTCACTCAGTAACACACGTAACAGTTTTAAAGTGATGAACCAGAAAGGTAAGCCGCAAGGCTCTGATCTCACTAACACAGCCATCAGCTTCCACGCCGAACCCATCGTGATGGGCTACGATCTGAAACGAAAAGAAAACCGACTCAAGATCTCAACCCAGATTGAAATCCACCTCGCCAATGATCAACTGGTTCATGGCGTTACAGTGGACATTTCCCCTTCTGGTGGTCGACTTAAAGCCCCTTCTGCTTTTGATTATAAATTGGGGGAAGTGATCTCGGTTGTTTATACCGAAGTGGCTCGTAGCAACAAGATTGTTAATATCGAAGAGGCGATCCAGTATCGCATTGTTGGCATTGATGAATCACATGAAAATGACGCCGTTCGATTTTTACGCGTAATCAAACTCGATGAAACCCCAGTGGTGGATGAAATCATCACCCAATTTCTCCACACCCATTCACTCAAAGCGCGTCACGATAATCAAGATAAAGTGATCCGAGCCCGCTCACGTGGCTATGAACACAACTATCTCAAACACACATGCAACCTGCCGGTGTTCTTTAGTGGCAATGAGTTGAAAATGGTCTTGATGACCGAAAACAACCAAGCTATTTGGCAATATTGGAATGATGAGCGCAACCAATTAACGCTCTCCAACCTATTTAGCCAAGAACGGATGGGGCTGCTCACCAAACCCGGCGTACGTGGCAGCAATAATGTGCTCTACTCCTTCAAGCATCAACAAGGCGATAAAGAACGTTTCTTCTCAATGATGATGCCTGAGGCTACGCGTGAACAGCGCCAACTGTTTTGGCATGTGGGCGCAAAAAAAGAGAGCTGGAAAGTGTTTCGCCTTTCGGTATTTGAACTTTCGGAACACGAGCGCGAACATCTGGTGAATTTACCACCTGACTCTTTAGATCTAACCCGAGAACTGACTCACTTTGGTATTTTACAAGAGATCGCGGATCATCATTCTGGCAAAGATTATTTGCTGACGGAAAAGCCGCGTTTAGCCACCAGCGAGCTGAACCGTTTCTGTCACAAACGTAATTGTGTCGATACCCCAATCAGTCTCTACTTTGATGCACAAAGCCGTCGCAGAGAACCTCGTTATCAGTTCCGCTCACCGCTATTTTTGTCAGCCAGAGGGCAGCAAGCTTCCGGCGTGACCTTAGATATTTCTCGTCGTGGTCTATACGTTGCTTTGAACACCCCGATAGAGCTCAAAGCGGGCGATCAATGCGACATCAACTTCAGTGAGTTGCAGCTCTATGACCGTTCTTTGCAATTAAGCAAAGTGCCTTATACCGTTATTCGCATTAGTCCGGGTGGAAAACGGGTGCAACTGGTGATGGATAACAACAGTAAAAACCGCCGTACCATGACCTTCTTTGGCCGCCTGATTGAACACAATCACGAAAAGTTAGTCGCCAAACAAGAGAACTTGCCAAGCCAAGAGTTACTAGAAAGCCTGCATAATGTTTTGCTCGACAAGATGATCAGTACGCCGCTATTCGTGGAAAAAAAAGGCAATAGCCTAAAGCCGAAAGTGATTGGCGTGAACTATCCGCTGCTGCCTCACTTAACGCTATTTGCCAAGTTAGGACACAATGATAAATACTCTTTAGAAGCAGTCTATAAGGGGCGTACCACCACATTATTAGCGGCGCCGATGAAACGCATCGAGGGGGCAACCCCGCAATATCAAGAGTTGTATATATCGGCAATCAAATTTGGCTCACGTATTCAATCGCTCGAAACCATGCTCTCAAGTGACTTTGAATCGACACATGAACGTATCGAATTCATTAAAAAGACCCAATTAATGGGTGATTTTTATGCTTTGAGGATCTGCGCAACGCCTGTGTTTGACCCAATTACCGCTTTACTGCGCAAAGATCTGGAAGATCTAAGCAACATCAGCATGCACCAAGCGCGTACGCTCGAGAAAGAGATCTGTTCGATTGTCGGTTACAGCGAATATATCGATATTACTGAAGAAGTGTTGATTCGCCTTGAGCTAACACAATAGCACCTCTCACAATGCGTCGTGTAGAAACAAAAAAAGCGAGCTTCGGCTCGCTTTTTTACTCGATTCGTATCAAGTCACTTAAGGTAGTGGCTTAAAACTGATTTTCTGTTGCTGAATCAGCTGCGCAGATAAAATACACAGCACACCACCTAAACCACTGTAGCGCACCGCACTCTGCGCTTGTTGTTCAACCTTCGGTTTAGCATGATAAGCAATACCTAAACCGGCAACACCCATCATAGTGAGATCATTCGCGCCATCACCGACAGCAATCGTATTATGCACTTCTATCTGATATTGCTCTGCCAGTTGCAGCAAAATATCCGCTTTGGTCTGCGCAGAGACCACCTCCCCCAACACTTTCCCCGTCAGCTTACCATCCACAATTTCCAATACATTTGATTGGGCATGATCAAGGCCAAGCATCTGCTGTAAGTGATCAGAGAAATAGGTGAAGCCACCAGAAGCGATCGCACTCTTCCAACCAAACCTGTGTAGCGTACTCACCAGCTCACCTAAATCGGGCATTAACGGCAATGACTGACGCACTTGGCTCAAAATACCTTCGTCAGCGCCTTCGAGCTTAGCAACACGTTGACGTAAGCTTTGTTCAAAATCGAGTTCACCTTGCATCGCACGCTCAGTGATCGCCGAGACTTCCTCGCCGACACCAGCCAACTTCGCAATCTCATCAATGCACTCAATTTGAATCGCCGTCGAGTCCATGTCCATCACAATCAAACCCGGCTTAGTCAGATCGGGAATATCGCGCAGTTGTGCATAGTCTAGCTCTAGAGCCTGTAAAATCTCTTCCAATTCAGCGGTCAGCTCACCGGCCATCAAAGCAACTTCATATTGCCCGACCTTCCAAACATCGACGATCGGGTTATATTCACCAGTGAAAAAATCGATGTCATCGAACTGTTGCCCATTGAGATAGTGAGCAAACACAATCCAACCGGCCTTTTTGCGATCGAAATTAGTAGACTGCTGGGTTTCAGGTAAGCGATTAAGTAGCGTCGTATGACGACGTATTGATAAGGTATTAAACATATCCATGTCAAAAATTCCTGTTAAAATTGCTTCCACGTTACCCTATTGCAATTTGGTAACGCAAGTCTCAATATGCGCAGTGTATACGATATTTTATGTTTTAGCCCGCGAGTCACAGCTCACTGCTATACGACTCTAAGGTAATGGAAGGTAACTAATGGACTCTTCTTTGTTTTCATTTCGTATGGCGATAAGAGTGCTGGTCATTCTGTTTTTGATTGCTGGCGGTGCGATGATTGCGGTTAATAGCGTGAAAATCACCAAAGGTAACGAACAGATCCAAGCAAACCAGCTCGAAACATTTACGAAAGTACTCATTTCTCAAGCCTCTCTGTCGGCTGGCACCATGATCTCTGAAGGTGACCAAGAGCGCTTGTTACGCCTCACCAATCAATTGTCGCAAGACAAATTGGTGTTTGATGCCACAATCTATAATGCGGAAGGTATTCGCCTTGCTTCTAGCGATAAAGCCAAATCAGTACGTGAAATCCTGGGCTTAGATACCCCATTGGAAACGGCGCGAATCGGCCGTCAGCAGTTGGTTGAACCCATCATGCATGACAATAGCATCGTCGGTTTTATTCGCATGACCTTTGAAACCGGTAAGTTGACCGCCTTTTCCGATCACTATTACCGCAAGAGTGATCGCTACATGTACTCGATGGTCGGGGTGAGTTTTGTGGCTGGTTTCTTATTGGCCTTCATTATTCGCCGTAAGCCAAAGAACAAGGGTGAAAACTTGTTGCTGAGAGAGATGTAGAGCGAGAAGCGAGAAGCGAGAAGCGAGAAGCGAGAAGCGAGAAGCGAGAAGCGAGAAGCGAGAAGCGAGATATTTTAAAGGGTTGAAGTAGTCATACTTCAACCCTTTTATTTTGCTTCAAGACAACGCATAAAGGTTATCTTGATATCTAAAGCGCAACATCTCCAACTCTCAAAGTGAGCACTCTAATCGACGTTATTAGTCTGCGTCGCCAAGTAGAACTGAATCTAGGGCAATCAACATCATGTCGTTAAAGGTGTTTTGACGCTCTTCAGAAGAGGTTTGTTCACCTGTTTTAATATGATCTGAAACAGTACAGATAGTCAGTGCTTTCGCGCCGTATTCAGCTGCAACACCGTAGATACCCGCCGCTTCCATTTCAACACCCACGATGCCGTATTTGTCCATTACGTCGAACATTTCTGGATCTGGCGTGTAGAACAGTTCAGCAGAGAATAGGTTACCGACTTTTACGTCGATACCACGAGCTTTTGCTGCATCTTCAGCTGCACGAACCATTTTGTAATCTGCAATCGCAGCAAAGTCGTGATCTTTAAAACGAATACGGTTTACTTTTGAGTCAGTACAAGCACCCATACCGATAACCACATCACGTACTTTAATGTCTTCGTTAACCGCGCCACAGCTACCAACACGGATCACTTTCTTCACACCAAAGTCTTTAATTAGCTCTGTAACATAGATTGAGCATGAAGGAATACCCATGCCGTGGCCCATAACCGAGATCTTACGACCTTTGTAAGTACCGGTGTAACCGAACATATTACGAACATCACATACTTGAACTACGTCTTCTAGGAACGTTTCTGCAATGTATTTAGCGCGTAGCGGGTCGCCCGGCATTAGAACTACGTCTGCAAAAGCACCCATTTCAGCATTAATATGTGGAGTTGCCATTTGTGTATTCCTTTTCAAAATATAAGTAAGGCGCTACGACTATCCGTAACGCCATTAAGTAATTTACAAGAAGCCTTTGCCATAATCCATCGGAGATGTAGCAAAATAACCTGCTAGCGTCTGGCCGATATCCGCAAACGTATCACGCAGGCCTAACGAGCCAGCAGGCACCTTCTGACCGTAAACAATCACTGGGATATGCTCACGTGTATGATCGGTTCCTTGCCATGTCGGATCACAACCGTGATCGGCGGTTAGGATCAGGATGTCATCTTCTTGCATCAATTCTAGAACTTCATTGATGCGACCATCGAAATATTCTAGCGCTGCTGCGTAACCCGCGACGTCACGACGGTGACCGTAAGCAGAGTCAAAATCAACAAAGTTAGTGAAGACAATCGTGTTGTCACCCGCTTGCTTAATCTGCTCTAGCGTTGCATCAAATAGCGCTGGGATGCCGGTCGCTTTTACTTTCTTAGTAATACCGCAGTTCGCATAGATATCAGCAATCTTACCGATTGAAACCACATGACCTTGCTTCTCTTCAACCAGCTTTTGCAAGACGGTGGTTGCTGGCGGCTCAACCGATAAATCGCGACGGTTACCAGTACGTTCAAACTGACCTTTACCTGGGCCAATGAATGGACGAGCGATAACACGGCCAATGTTGTAGTCTGCCAACTCTTCACGAGCGATTTGGCAAAGATCCAATAGACGCTCAAGGCCGAAGGTCTCTTCATGACACGCTATCTGGAATACAGAATCAGCCGAAGTGTAGAAAATTGGCAAACCCGTTTTCATGTGCTCTTCGCCCAAATCATCAAGCACTTGTGTGCCTGACGCATGGCAGTTGCCTAAATAGTCTTCTAGGCCCGCACGCGCAAGAATGCGATCAGTCAGCTCTTTAGGGAAGCTATTGCTCTTATCGGTAAAGTAGCCCCAGTCGAATAATACCGGTACACCGGCAATTTCCCAGTGACCTGACGGAGTATCTTTACCAGAAGAGAGCTCCGCCGCATGACCGTAAGCACCAATGATCTCAACATCACTCTCAAGGCCAGCAGCAAAGTGACCGGTTGATTCTTTGTGCGCCATCGCCAAACCAAGCTTAGATAAATTTGGCAGTTTCAGTGCGCCGCTGCGCTGATCGTTATCGGCTAAACCTTTCGCACACTGCTCTGCAATGTGGCCCATGGTGTCAGCACCAACATCACCAAATTGTGCAGCATCTGCTGTTTCACCAATACCAAATGAGTCTAGGACTAAAATAAATGCTCTTTTCATTGCTCGTTCCTCAGGCCCACTTGGAATTCGTTATTATTAAGTAGGCCTTAATTAAGTTTAAACGTCTTCAGCGCGAATTTGACAATATACGTTTGGCGTTGGGGTGTACTCACCGCCAATTTGAATTGCGTTACGCAGTGCTTTGGCCGCTTCTTGCCACTGCTCTTCAGAGCGGGCATGAATCAGTGCCAATGGTTTATTCTCGTCAGCCACTTCACCTAAGCGAATGAACTGGTCAAAACCAACTGCGTAGTCAATTTCATCCGTCGCCACACGGCGACCACCACCCATAGAAACCACTGCCATACCAATCGCACGGGTATCCATCGCAGAAACCACACCATTTTGCTCAGCAAACACTGGCTTGATGATCTGCGCTTTTTCTAAATAGTTATCGTAGTTCGCAATAAAGTCTGCCGGGCCGCCAAGGCCTGCGACCATCTTGCCAAAACACTCTGCTGCTTTACCGTTATCCAACACTTCCATCAGTTTAGCGTTCGCTTCTTCGCTGTCTTTCGCCAGCTTAGCCAACACCAACATTTCCGCACAAGACGCTAGCGTCACTTCTAGTAAGCGAGGGTTACGGTATTCGCCAGTTAAAAAGCGCACAGCTTCGCGCACTTCAACAGCGTTACCTGCTGACGATGCCAGTACTTGGTTCATATCAGTCAGGATGGCGGTGGTTTTGGTACCTGCGCCATTGGCAACGGCCACGATTGATTTTGCCAGCTCTTCTGATGCTTCGTAAGTTGGCATAAAGGCACCTGAACCTACTTTGACATCCATCACCAGTGACTCAAGACCCGCAGCCAGTTTCTTAGACAGAATTGACGCGGTGATCAGTGAGATGTTATCCACAGTTGCGGTAATATCACGCGTTGCGTATACACGCTTATCCGCTGGCGCAAGATCGCCCGTCTGACCGATGATCGCCACACCGGCGTCTTTAGTCACTTGACCAAAGACCTCATTGCTTGGAGTAATGTTGTAGCCAGGGATCGCTTCAAGTTTATCGAGCGTACCACCTGTGTGGCCTAAACCACGACCAGAGATCATCGGAACGAAACCACCACATGCTGCCACCATAGGGCCAAGCATTAAGGACGTTACGTCACCCACGCCACCGGTTGAATGTTTGTCAACAATCGGACCACCGAAGTTCATGTGGCTCCAATCGATGACCATGCCTGAATCACGCATTGCGCACGTTAGGGCAATACGCTCTGGCATCGTCATTTCATTGAAGAAAATCGTCATAGCAAACGCAGCAATCTGACCTTCAGAAACAGTATTGTTTGCTACGCCTTGAATAAAGAAGTTGATCTCGTCGCTGGTCAGCACTTCGCCGTCACGTTTTTTACGAATGATCTCTTGAGGTAAGTACATTAGATCCTCCCATACTCGTGCGAGTTATGGTTGTAGGGAATAGAGGTAGAGATTGAAGTGATGGCCAGCACCACTTCATCAAACAGACAGAATTTTTACACCATCTTCTAAATAGTTGGAGCGGCAGCTAGGCAGCCAGTAAATTCGCTCTATGAGCATAGATAACTATGTGATTAGGGCGAATTTATGCAGCAAACAACGCTGCAGCTTCAAATATGACGAAGAGATTAGTACGCAGCAGGATCTGCAGTTTCGTCTGTCACTTCTAATGTATTTAGTAGGCTTGTTAGCAGGCTTGACGCACCAAAACGGTAGTGGCGAGCATCAACCCAGTTATCACCTAGGATTTCATCAGCCATTGCTAAGTATGCCGCTGCATCTTCAGCAGTACGTACGCCGCCCGCAGGTTTGAAACCAACGGTCTCAGCAACGCCCATATCACGAATCACTTCTAGCATCATACGCGCGTATTCCGGCGTCGCGTTTACTGGCACTTTACCTGTTGAGGTTTTAATGAAGTCAGCGCCCGCTTCGATACAGATTTGCGAAGCTTGCTTGATTAGCGCTTCTTCTTTTAGCTCACCCGTTTCGATGATCACTTTAAGAAGGATATCGCCACACGCTGCTTTACATTGCTTAACTAGCTCAGCGCCCACTTCCGCATTACCCGCAATAAGAGCACGGTATGGGAATACAACGTCAACTTCATCCGCACCGTAGGCAACGGCTGCTTTGGTTTCCGCAACAGCAATCTCGATATCGTCGTTACCGTGAGGGAAGTTAGTTACCGTTGCGATACGTACATTTGGTGTACCTTGTTCGCGAAGTGTCTTCTTAGCAATAGGAATAAAGCGAGGGTAGATACAGATCGCAGCAGTATTGCCAACGGCTGTTTTTGCGTCATGACAAAGTGAAATTACTTTTGCATCTGTGTCGTCATCATTTAGCGTCGTTAGATCCATTAGTTGAAGTGCACGTAACGCTGCTGCTTTTAAATCGCTCATTTCTATCTCCGATAAGTATTCAAAAATGTGACTGCTTCTGGCCTTAAATAGTATAGGTTGAGAACGCAGTTATTGATGAACGGACTTGGTTCCTTGAAGACTCGTGGCAAATAGCGAATCTGCCCCAATTGCTATCCTTGTCACCGCACAGTACCAGTTTGGCCTATGGCACAACAATCTATGATTGCGGTGTCTTTAATATCATATAGTGCGCAAAAACGCTTGCGCTATATGCCTCTGGAGAGCATTGATTTGCTAACCAGTTAAAATTCATTGCTGAGTCGAATCCATTCCAACCCAAATTGCATTGATGGCTCTACATTATCGACATTCACCGCAAAACTGTAGTAACAAAAAGAACGCAAACGGTTTGTATCTCAAAAAAGTTAGCTCGAACTTTCGTGCATATCCGAAGTGAAAAGCACAGCAAAACATGGCCACGAACATTCAAGCAAAAAAATACCCCGCAGCAATCTCTTGCTACAGGGCATAGTGTCAAGTGACGTCTATATTATCGAGCGCTTATTACATGCTTGATAGTGTTAGACAGAAACCTGCAATTGTTGCTGCCATTAGGTTAGATAGCGTACCCGCAAGTACCGCTTTAACACCCATACGTGCGATGTCGCTGCGACGGCTTGGTGCTAGAGAACCTAGGCCACCTAGTAGAATCGCGATAGATGAAAGGTTCGCGAAACCACAAAGTGCAAATGAGATGATAGCCATTGTCTTCGGCGACATGATTTCGCCAGTCGCAGGAACTACCGCATCAGCAACCAATACACCATCAACAAGGTGAGGAATGTATGGAGTGAAGTTTAGGTAAGCAACGAATTCGTTCACAACCAGTTTTTGACCGATGAATGAACCAGCAAAGATTGCTTCGTCCATTGGCACACCGATTAGGAATGCTAGTGGAGAGAACGCGTAACCTAGAATCAGTTCTAGGGTCAGTTCAGGCATACCGAACCAACCACCGATGCCACCAAGCATACCGTTGATTAGCGCGATTAGACCTACGAATGCGATTAGCATTGCACCAACGTTTAGCGCTAGTTGTAGACCTGCTGCTGCGCCGCCTGCTGCTGCGTCAATCACGTTTGCAGGTTTGTCGTCGCCGCCATCCATTGCTTCTTGGATGTCTTCTTGAGGCTTATCAACTTCTGGGTACAGAATCTTAGCGAACAGTAGACCACCAGGTGCTGCCATGAATGATGCTGCTACTAGGTACTCTAGTGGCACACCCATTTGCGCGTAACCTGCTAGTACACCACCAGCAACAGATGCAAGACCACCACACATTACTGCAAATAGCTCAGATTGTGTCATCTTAGGTACAAACGGACGAACCACTAGTGGTGCTTCAGTTTGACCTACGAAAATGTTAGCTGCTGCAGACATTGATTCCGCACGAGAAGTGCCAAGCGCTTTTTGTAGTGCGCCACCAAGAATGCGGATAACCCACTGCATAACGCCGATGTAGTAAAGAACCGAAATCAGTGCAGAGAAGAAAATTAGCGTTGGAAGTACGCGGAATGCGAAGATGAAACCGCCGCCACCGAATAGTTCGAACATCTTGCCAGAAACAAGACCGCCGAATAGGAAGTCGGTACCTGCGTTACCATAGTTGATAACGTTAGAAACCCCTTGTGAAAAACCGTTTAATAGATCACGGCCCCATGGTACGTATAAAACGAATGCACCAAGGATAAATTGGATAGCGAAAGCGCCACCCACAGTTCTAAAATTGATAGCTTTGCGGTTAGATGAAAATGCAAATGCAATAGCAAGAAGCACTACCATACCGACTAGGCTCATAAACAGGCTCATAGTTTATGACTTCCTTATAAGTTATTTGTTGGCGTGTTACAAAATGGAGCTCAAAAAGCGGGGCAATTATACTCATCCCACCTATGATAAAGTAATGTGCCCTTCACACTTTCTGATACGATTCACGCATTGTTCAATCACAAATGTGATCACGATCAATAAAATCACTCTTCAAATTCACAAAGCGTACAAACATTTTAGAATTTATTCACAAATATTTAGGGCCAAATTGCTATTACGCCAAACGTTATCAGCAACCGTTTGCCTATCTTTATTCTGCAATTGTGCCAAATGCTGTAAAACCAGAGGCAAACGTTTGGGATGATTGGGCTCACCTTGATAACCCATTAACGGCATATCTGGGGCATCCGTCTCCAACACTAAAGCAGAAAGAGGTAATTGCGCGACGGCTTGACGAGTTTTATTTGCACGCGGGTAAGTGATCACGCCACCAATGCCGAGATAGAAACCTAAATCGATAAATTGCATTGCTTGCTGATAACTGCCCGAAAACCCATGCAGTATGCCACCATATTCAAAGCGCGCTTGTTTAAGCAATTGAATCAGCCGATTGTGCGTTTTTCGCCCATGGAGAATAAGTGGCAAACGATGCTGTTTGGCCAACTCAATTTGAGCAATAAAAATGGCTTCCTGCTGTGCCATAGGGACATCAACCATCGCATCTAAACCACACTCACCAATCGCAACACAGCGCGAGACGCGCTCAGTCATTTGAACGTCTAAAAGCACCACATCATTGAGAGACTGCTGAGTAAGAAAATAAGGATGGAAACCCAACGCATAATAGAGTGCCGGAAACTGCTCACTTAGTGAGGCTAAGCGTGACCAGTTTTCAGGCCCAGTAGCAGGCAGTAGCACACGCTCAACTCCAACTTGCTGAGCACTTTGTAGCTGTTGTTCAATATTCGCTGCAAATGGCGCAAAATCCAAATGACAGTGGGTATCAAAAAGGCGCATCACTGCTGCGCCTTAGAAGAGGGTTTGGGTTGCTCTTGCAAAGTTGGTTCTGCACGATAAGCAACGCAACTGCGTTTTTGCTCTGGGGTTAGCCCCATCGACTGACACCATTGATCGTATTTTTTTAACCAACGTGTAAACCAAGCCCACATAAGCCGTTCCTTTTACTGCTCTTCGCGTTTAAACACGAGATCTGTCGGGGTCGACTCTTCTTCGACAAAGTAATAGCCCGCCACATCAAACTGGGTCAAATCAGCGACGCTTGAGATGCGATTCTCAATAATATAGCGCGCCATCATGCCACGTGCTTTTTTCGCATAGAAACTGATCACCTTGTACTGACCTTTTTTGCAATCTTTGAAGATCGGCGTAATCACCTGCGCATCGAGTGCTTTTGGTTTCACCGCTTTAAAGTACTCATTCGATGCTAGATTGATCAGCACATTGTCGCCTTGTTCGCTGATCGCTTGGTTCAACTTATCGGTGATCACGTTGCCCCAGAACTGATACAAGTTACTTCCGTTTGTATTGGCTAACTTAGTGCCCATCTCAAGACGGTAGGGTTGCATAAGGTCGAGCGGCTTGAGCAGGCCATATAAGCCCGACAACATGCGCAGATGCTGCTGTGCATAGTCGAAATCGTCCTCTGACAGCGTTTCAGCGTCTAAACCGGTATAGACGTCACCTTTAAAGGCTAAGATCGCCTGACGGGCGTTCTGCGGCGTAAACGTCTCACTCCACTCTTGGAAGCGACCAACATTCAAATCAGCAATTTTGTCGCTGACCTTCATCAAACTCGCCACATCAGCAGGCGTCAACTGGCGACACACGTCAATCAGCTGCTTAGAATACTCAACCAACTCCGGTTGAGTGAACTTTTCTGTCGCCAATGGCGACTCATAATCCAAGGTCTTCGCAGGGGATACAACTATCAGCATGACTTTACTCTTCCATTTATCATCAGATGATTAGAGTACAAAAAAAGCCATGCAATGTCTGCATGGCTTTATGTATCGATTTAATCGTTTCTATCTATTGGCAACGACTATTTTTTCTTCTCGTCGGTATACCAGATGCCTTCTTCAAGCTGAGATTTCAGCTCTGGGTACTCATTGGCATCAAACGTCGGCAATTTGCCTTCTTTTAACTGACGGTTGTAGTCTTTCGCCAGCTTAATCACCGTACCAGAAAGTAAGATGATCGCGACCAAGTTCACAATCGCCATTAGACCCATGGAGACATCAGCTAATGCCCATACCACTGGCAGTGAAGCTAGCGCGCCAAACATCACCATACCAAGAACAATAATACGGAACAGGCCAAGACCCGCTTTATGATTATGCTCTAAGAAGATTAAGTTCGTTTCAGCATACGAGTAGTTCGCAATGATAGAGGTGAAAGCGAAGAAGAAAATCGCCACCGCAACAAAAATGCTACCCCAATTGCCCACTTGAGAGCTCAACGCAGCTTGAGTCAGTTCGATACCCGTCACTTGACCACCTGGTACAAACTCACCTGACATCAAGATGATCGATACTGTCGCCGAACAGATCACAATCGTATCGACAAAAACACCCAACATTTGCACATAACCTTGCGAAGCAGGGTGTGGTGGATATGGTGTTGCAGAAGCAGCCGCGTTTGGCGCAGAACCCATACCCGCTTCGTTTGAGAATAGGCCGCGTTTCACACCGTTAATCATCGCTTGAGCAATCGCATAACCCACACCACCAGCAGCGGCTTCTTGCAGGCCAAAAGCACTCTTCACAATCAAGGTTAGGATTGCTGGCAATTTTTCGATATTGGCGATCATCACAAACAGTGCAAGCGCTAAATAAGCTGTTGCCATGATTGGCACAACCAACTCTGCCACGCGTGCAATACGCTTGATACCACCAAAAATTACAATCGCCGATAGCGCAACCACGACAACACCCACGTACTGATCATCCCAACCAAATGCATTGTGCATTGCGTTGGCAATCGAGTTCGCTTGAACCGCGTTGAAAACCAGACCAAAAGCGATAATCAGGAAAATAGAGAACAGGATGCCCATCCAGCGCATGCCCAACCCTTTTTCCATGTAGTAAGCAGGGCCACCACGGTAGTTGCCATCATCATCTTTGGTTTTGTAAAGCTGTGCGAGTGTACTTTCGGCAAATGAAGTTGCCATACCCAGCATGGCAATCAACCACATCCAGAAGATAGCGCCAGGGCCACCAGCGGTTAGTGCAACAGCAACACCGGCCATGTTACCGGTACCGACACGTGCTGCGAGACTGGTACAAAGAGCTTGGAAAGAAGAAATACCAGCTTTGTCTGCTTTACGACTGTTCTTCAACACTGAGAACATATGGCCAAAATGGCGGAACTGAATGAATCCTAGACGGATAGTAAAGTAGACGCCCACGCCGACCAAAAGATAAACAAGAATCGACCCCCAAAGCAGGTCATTCATTAAATTAATTAAGTCTGTCATAACATCCTCATAGTGAGTTTCGTCGATTTTGCATCCTTGCCATCCATCTAGCTGCGTCACCAAGTGTCAATTCTTGGTAGTGTATGTTTTATTTTTGGCAGCTGAGATCTGTAAAACTCGCTTCATGCTTCCGTTTCACGTACCGACGTAATTTTTGACGGGCGGATAATGCAGTGAAGAATAGCAAAAATCAATATGCAAACACACGCATTACAATGTTATTTTTCACTATAAACTCACTAATAGTTAACACAAAAAAGAACAAATCAACCACAAAATCAGCACAACAACATCAACTATTAACAACAAGCCAAATCTATCAATAGCAATAAAAACGCCATCCGATAAAAGTAGGCTAACACCTTGTCTCTACTGGTTTTACCAGCAAATTTGTGTGATTTACCCCCCATTTTGTATGTTACCTATCGGATGAGGGGGCAAGAGCAAGGTTGATTAGCATTTTAGCGCCAACTTAAAACAGCCAGTTAACATCAAAAATAGCTAAAATTAATCGTTTTCACACTGACAACTGAACGTTTTTTATACAGCACGCTCTTCTAAAAAGGTACATCGAGCACAAAAAGCCATAAAAATTTCATTGGATCGCAACAAATGAGAAATCAATCATAGATACCCTTCAATCTCAATGGTATTTAATCTAACCAATAACAACGTACAACAGAGGTGGCATATGGATGGCTTGAACTTTGATGAGATGATGGAGATGGACTTTTCACGAGGTCGCTCAGCAAAATCAAAACCTGTTAAACGTAAATGGCGAGAAATAGAGGCAATTCAAGATCGTCGTCGCTTAGAAAAAGAGCTGCTTGATATGGATATCGGATTAGATAAGTTGGAAAATTTAGAATTTTAGTCAATAAAGGAGGCGCCAAGGCGCCTCTTTATTTTACCGCTCGTATGATAAACGTTAAATACACTCTTTGTCTGTCGCGCGCACGCGTTTCGCCAGTTGCGCATATTGCTCAGCAATCGTGTCCCCAAAGACAGGATCGTCATCTGAACCACTATAGAGCGTTTCCACGTGTTGCCAATCTTCGACACTAAATCGGTCACAAATCATCGGCAAAATATTTTTCTCTTCCAGCTCCAAGTGTGACTTCTGCGCATTCATGAACGCTTCTAATTGCTCAATAAACAGATGATGCGGTACCACAGCATCTTGCAAGATCATCTCGACAATATTCATAAACGCATGCGTTTTACATTCCAACAACTTGTGCTCAAATTCTAAGTTGTCCATATCATCATGCGCACCGTAATGTTCACGGTAATAGTGATAAAGAATATCCTCTTTCGGATGATGATATTTCTCTGAATATTCAGACAAGTAATCGACCACCTCTTTAATCAAACTGTAATTGACTGGCTGTTCTTGCTTTAGCAATTCCACTTTATTGGCAAGGATAGCGAGTAGACGCACCATATAGCCATGTTCACGCCTGATTTGTTCAATCATCATAGCGTTTCTCCTTAAACACACAATCTTTGTAAGTGTATAAGAAAACGCCAATAAAGGTTTAGAGACTGTTCAAAAAAAGACCAGATTAGTAACTAAAATCAATACGAGTAATTGAAAAATAAAGAGAAGCCCATCAGGCTTCTCTCGCAATATTCGTTGAGTCGTTGAGCTAACTCAGTTAAACCCGCTCAGGCAGTCTCCAATCAATCGGCTTCAAGCCTTGTGCGGTTAAGTGCTGGTTAGCCAAAGAAAAGTGATGGCAACCAAAGAAACCACGGTGAGCCGACAGCGGTGATGGGTGGGGAGCTTCTAGTACATGGTGCTTTGAGCGATCAATAAAGCGTCCTTTTTTCTGCGCATGCGCTCCCCACAGTAGAAACACAATGCCACTACCATATTGGTCAAGTGCTGCAATCACTTTATCGGTATAGGTTTCCCATCCGGTTGTTTTTGCATGAGAGTGCGCTTTGCCCTGCTCCACTGTTAGCACAGTATTGAGTAATAGCACCCCTTGTTCAGCCCAAGATTGCAAATAGCCATGCTGAGGAATTGTAAACCCCTCCACATCTTGCGCGAGCTCTTTGTACATATTGACTAAAGAAGGGGGTGTTTTTACTCCAGGTAGAACCGAGAAGCATAAGCCATGTGCTTGATCGGGTCCGTGGTAAGGATCTTGACCCAAAACAACCACTTTTACGTCGGCAAATGGCGTAGCATCAAAGGCGTTAAAAACATCGGCTTCAGGAGGAAAAACCACCTTACCCTCTGCGCGCTGCTCAGCGACATAACTCAGTGTTTGCTGAAAATAAGGTTGCTGCTGCTCGTCGCCGATCACATCATCCCAAGTCAATAACTTAGCCATTATGATTGTCCTCTATATAGATACCGCTATTGTCGCAAAAAACCACGCAAAAACGAATCAACAAGATGATCGGCGATGGGCATGAAATTACGCTTGGCGATGCCACTCACGCAACTGCTTGATTTCCGCTGGCCACAGTTCTGGTTCTATGGTTTCAAGAATAAGAGGGATCGCATCAAACCGGCTGTCTTTCGCTATGTACTCAAAACAGTCCCAACCAATGGCTCCTTTACCCAGCGCATGGTGTCTATCAACCTTGCTACCCAATGTCGATTTGGAATCATTAATGTGCATTGCACGCAAGTAATGCATGCCCACTACTTGATCAAACTCGGCAAACGTTACTTCACACGCTTCATGGCTAGAGAGATCATAACCTGCTGCAAAGGTATGGCAGGTATCAAGGCATACGCCAACACGAGATTTATCTTCTACTTGATCGATGATCGCCGCGAGATGTTCAAAACGCCAACCAAGGTTTGAGCCTTGCCCTGCAGTATTTTCGATTACGGCTATTACATCTGGTACAGCTTGGTGCGCTAAGTTTATTGAATGAGCGATTTTCGCCAAACACTCAGCTTCAGAGATCTTGTTAAGGTGACTGCCGGGATGAAAATTGAGCAGCGTTAACCCCAATTGATGACACCGTTCCATTTCATCAATAAAAGCGGCGCGCGATTTTTCTAATTTCTCTTCTTCTGGCGCACCTAAGTTAATCAAGTAAGAGTCATGAGGCAAAATGTGCTCGGCGCTAAAGCCCAGCATTTTACAGTTAGCTTTAAAAGCGCTAATGGTTTTGGCTTCAAGCGGTTTTGCGACCCATTGACGCTGATTTTTAGTGAAAAGCGCAAAAGCATTGGCGCCAATTTCACGTGCTCGCATCGGCGCTTGATCAACCCCACCAGCGGCAGAAACATGCGCACCGATATACTTAGTTCCGAAATTTTTGTTCATGTTATTTAATCACTTTACTCTTTCAGTTTGACCACCACCTAACAAGTAGTTAGTCCGCATAGTTGACTTAAAAACGGTCATTTTGTAGTAAAATTACGACAAAATGACCGTTGTAACTATTTTTTATATTATAAAATAAATTGTAATTTGCAGTTTTTAAAGACTTTTATTGATTTAACGCAATAAAATCACCTTCAAAAAAATAAGGTTTTTAGTTGTTTTTTGACCTAAATCAATATTATTATAATGGATATTAGCTATATAATACTTAGCTCAACAAAAATATTGAAAATTAACACCAATAACACCACAGAAAATGTGGATTAGGAGACAGTAATGATTCAAGGTATTCAGATTACTAAAGCAGCTAACGACGATCTACTAAACTCTATCTGGCTACTAGACAGCGAAAAGAACGAAGCACGTTGTGTTGCGGCATCTGCTGGCTACCAAGCTGACCAAGTTATTGCTATTAACGATCTAGGCGAATACGAAAGCCGTGAAGTGGCAATCGAAACTGCACCACGCATTGAAGGTGGTCAACACCTAAACGTTAACGTTCTACGTCGCGAAACTCTTGAAGACGCGGTTGCTCACCCAGAGAACTACCCACAGCTAACCATCCGTGTATCGGGCTACGCTGTACGTTTCAACTCTCTAACGACTGAGCAGCAACGCGACGTTATCGCACGTACGTTCACTGAATCTCTATAATTTAGCTCGTCTCTGACGAAGGTAAATTTAGACACACATTTGAAAAGCAGGCCTTGGCCTGCTTTTCTTTTCTTCGCCATCTAAAACAGACGAAACATTTCAAAAAACACCGCAAATAGAAGCCTAAAGAATCTATCCCGGTAGCGCAAAAGAAAGAAAAACAAAAAGAGGCAATACCAAAGGAGATGTTGATTCCATCTCGTGTTGGATTCTGTCGCGCTCTTTTCACTTTCTAAGCTAAATTTCTCCAGCTCATAACAAGTAGAACAAGCAAAGACTTGTTTTGATTGGTACAAACACACTGTCGGCAAACCATTTGAAAAAATGGGACGCAAAGCTTCCGGTCTAACGATAAAATTTATCCACGATAGCGGAGCCGCCACTTGATCGCTCAATCAAGTGTTGAGGGTTTATCGCCCTTTTCACATGCCGAGGTGTGGCAATTTTTTGTCAACCTAAAAAGGAACATGTGATGAAATCACGTCCAAATAAAACCTTATTGGCACTCGCTCTTACCGCTCTAAGTGGGCAAGTCGCCGCACATGGCTACATCTCTGCGTTCAATGATGGCATCGCAGCAAGCCGTGTTGCGCTATGTAAATTCCCAACCTCTGATACTAATGAGAAAAACAGCAACTGTGGTGCCATTCAATATGAACCACAAAGTGTGGAAGGCCCTGAAGGCTTCCCTGAAGCTGGCCCCGCTGATGGCAAAATTGCCAGTGCACAATCAGCACTGGCCACAGCATTAGATGAACAAACTGCGGATCGTTGGGTTAAGCGCCCAATCACGGCTGGACAGCAAAACTTTGAGTGGACCTTTACTGCCAACCACGTCACTCGAGATTGGAAATACTACATCACTAAAGCGGATTGGAATCCAAATGCGCAACTATCACGAGCGTCGTTTGATCTGAATCCGTTCTGTGTCATCGAAGGCAATATGGTTCAACCGCCAAAGCAAGTTAGCCATGCGTGTAACGTGCCTGAACGTCAAGGCTACCATGTCATTCTTGCAGTTTGGGATGTGGGCGATACGGCAGCAGCATTCTACAATGTGATTGATGTGCAATTTGATGGTCAAGGCCCTGTGCTTCCAGAATGGAATCAAGCTGGCCAGATTTCACCAACTATCGATCTTAATATCGGCGATCGCGTCTTTACCCGCGTATTTGATCACGCTGGTGAAAACCAAGCTTATCGTACTGAATTAGCGATCGATAGCCCTGCCCTAACTCAAGCTAAAAACTGGTCTTATGCTCTAGCAAGCAAGGTAAACCAAGAGCAAACAGCGATCAAAGCAGGCCAACTACAACAAGGCACTTTCACCCCTGTTTACGGTACCAATCCGATCTATTTACAAAACGATAGCCAACTCACTCGTGTAGAAATTGGCTATGAGATTGACACGGTTGTTCCCGATTACGCACTTAACATTGCAGGCTTACAATCTGAATATACTGTCACAGAACAACCGACTGAACTGGCATTGACGCTAAATGCTAGCGGTGATCTGCACGCGGAGTTAACGGTTTATAATCATGGCCGTGAAGCGCTGGCGAGTTGGAGTGGCGAACTGGTAGATGGGCAATCTAAAGCGGTCGATCTCACGCTGGCTAAATCTCAAGCGGGCCACCATATGCTGATCAGCCGAATCAAAGATCAGGCTGGCAACTTGATCAATCAAGAAACGTTAGATTTCCATCTTGTAGCTGAGGTAACACCACCAGCGGGTGACTATGATTTTGTCTTCCCTAACGGCCTTGATAACTACACTGCTGGCACAAAAGTGTTAGCGAGCGATGGTCAAGTTTATCAATGTAAACCTTTCCCATACTCAGGCTACTGCTCACAGTGGACTGAAAACGCAACCCAATACCAACCAGCAACCGGTTCTCACTGGACAATGGCATGGGATAAAGTGAACTAAGTTCCTAGCGATCACAATTTTTAGAGAAGAAACAGTAACGGCACTTTATTAAGTGCCGTTTTTATGTGCGTTGCCAATGGCGTTGCGCTACAGTGAGGTATTCATTCCGATTTTTCATAAGTCACTCTATGTTGCTTGAAGGTATTGAAACACTTCTGACGTTAAGCAAAGCTAAAACCATGAGTCGCACGGGTAGCTTGCTCTATATTAGCCAATCGGCAGTGAGTAAACGCATTGCTAACTTAGAAAAGAAACTGGGCAAGAAGCTGATTGTTCCCGACGGCAGAAACGTGCAGCTAACACGTGAAGCGCTCAATCTTATTGAGAGTATCGGTCCCACTTTTAATGAGTTACGTGGGCTTATTTATGAACAGCAAAACATCATTGAGAACAGCCCTCTAAAGCTGGACTGTTCTGAAACACTGGTTGCCGGTTACTTAGCGGAAATATTAGGCGAGTATTTTACTCATGATCCTTACCTAAGCATCACGACCAATCATACGCCAAGAATTATTGAGCATGTTCAATCCGGAAAAGCACATCTTGGGATTTGTGCTGGTAACCTCCCCACGCACCACCAACTAATGGTTTTCCATCTCTTTGATGAACCCTTCTACATTGTCTTTAATCGCCCAATCAGTACGCTGCCAGAGATAATCATCACCAATGATCTCTCCAACC
Organism: Vibrio scophthalmi; assembly: GCF_040869025.1. Taxonomy (NCBI): domain Bacteria; kingdom Pseudomonadati; phylum Pseudomonadota; class Gammaproteobacteria; order Vibrionales; family Vibrionaceae; genus Vibrio; species Vibrio scophthalmi. The sequence continues at coordinate 804,000 of NZ_CP134271.1, forward strand.
CTGCCAACTCATACCAACAAGCAATTCTAAGCCAACTCAATATGTTGCCCATCATGCAGATGGACTCTTACGTGGCGGCCGCAAGGCTAGCACTGGCAGGTATTGCCCCGGCACTCGTGCCGTTATCGGTGATAAAAACACTCAATATTGAGGAAAAACAGTGCCACTATTTTTCCTCACTGCAACCGCTTTCACGCCCCATTCACATCTGTGTGCGTCCGGCGTCCTATCGTAATAGCCGCATTAAAACATTGATAGCAACCATTGGTGATGCTGTTGCCAAAGTAACTTTCCTGCCATCAACATCGACATAATGATCACTAAAGGTCTTATCCATTTTTGACCTTTAGTCACCACCACTCGCGCGCCAAGTTGAGCGCCGAGAAAACCACCCACCGCCATCACTAAGCCAAGCTCCCATACTGGTAAGCCCGCGAGAATAAAGAACAATAACGCCGCAATATTCGAGGTAAAGTTCAACACCTTAGTACGCGCCGTCGCATCCACCAGCGAAAAATGCCCTAACGCGACAAAACAAACAGTAAAAATTGAACCGGTTCCTGGACCAAAAAAACCATCATAAAAACCAACACCGCCACCAACACAAAAAGCAAACATAGCCTCAGAAATTTTTGCTTTACCTTGCTGCTCGCGAGTTTTTGGCATTAATAAGAAGTAGAGAGAAATGGCCACCAGCAATAGTGGGATCAAACTGGTCAACACCCCAGCATCAATATGCTGCACCGATTCTGCACCAACTGCTGAACCAATAAAGGTACACGCAATCGCCAGTCGCATCTCTTTAATGCTGACAATGCCATTACGGACAAAATACCAAGTAGCAGAAAAGCTGCCAAATGAGCTTTGCAGTTTATTGGTCGCCAGCGCTTGAGTTGGCGGAACACCCGCCGCAAGCAATGCAGGAAGTGTTAATAAACCACCACCACCAGCCATCGCATCAATAAAGCCAGCCAAGCTTGCCACCAAAAACAGCAGTGTGAGTATTTCGAATGAAAGTTCCATTTGTTCGTCACGGTAGTAAATCCAATAGGGTTAAGTTATCACTACTCAATCAATTCAGTTAACGAAAGATTCGATTATCACTCATTCCCATTATTCATCAATTCCAATGTCGGTAGAAAAGCCGTCAATGCCGATTACCAAGGCATAAAAAAACCCGCTCGAATGAGCGGGCTTAATATGACCAATAACTGGGTTTATGCTTGAGAGGCTTTCACTTTCGCGTGCAACTCTTGTACTGACGTCACTGTACTCTTCGCATCAGCAGTATGCGCCATACAGGTCGCAAACGCAGCGTTTAGCGTTGTGGTGTAGTTCACCTTCTCAGCCAGAGCGCCACGACGAAGAACTTTAGAGTCCTCAATCGCTTGACGACCAGCAGCCGTGTTCACAATGTAGGTGTATTCATTGTTCTTGATACGGTCAAGAATATGAGGACGACCTTCGTGAACCTTGTTTACCAAGCGAGGGTTAATGCCCGCTTCGCCAAGGATAACCGCAGTACCGTGCGTTGCATCCAGTTGGTAACCAAGCTTAACCAGCTTAGAGGCCAAATCCACTACGCGTTGCTTATCGCCTTCACGTACTGACAGTAGCGCACGGCCACCTTCAGGGTAAACGCTGCCACAGCCAAGTTCTGCTTTTGCGTACGCTTCTGCAAACGTAGCGCCAACACCCATCACCTCACCTGTCGAGCGCATTTCTGGGCCTAACAGTGGGTCAACACCAGGGAACTTGTTAAATGGCAATACCACTTCTTTTACTGAGTAGTAAGGTGGGATGATCTCTTTAGTAAAGCCTTGAGCTTCTAAAGATTGACCCGCCATGACACGTGCAGCGATTTTCGCTAGTGGCGCACCAGTTGCTTTCGAAACAAACGGTACGGTACGTGCCGCACGTGGGTTTACTTCGATTAGGTAAACTTGATTATCTTTTACCGCAAACTGTGTATTCATTAGGCCACGAACACCCAACTCAAACGCCAGCTTTTCAACTTGCTCACGCATCACATCTTGGATTTCTTGGCTTAACGTGTATGCAGGTAGCGAACATGCAGAGTCACCAGAGTGAACACCCGCTTGCTCGATATGCTCCATGATACCGCCAATCACTACGCGCTCACCGTCACAAATCGCATCAACGTCAACTTCAACAGCGTCATCAAGGAAACTATCAAGTAATACTGGTGATTCGTTAGATACGCTCACCGCTTCGTTGAAGTAACGACGTAGGTCTTGCTCGTCGTAAACGATTTCCATCGCACGACCACCCAGTACATACGAAGGACGAACCACCAATGGGAAGCCGATTTCACGCGATTTTTCAATCGCTTGCTCCATGGTCGTTACCGTTGCGTTTTGTGGTTGTAGCAGGCCTAAACGGTCAACCGCGACTTGGAAACGCTCACGGTCTTCTGCTCGGTCAATCGCATCAGGGCTAGTACCAATGATTGGCACACCTGCCGCCTCTAGCGCACGTGCCAGTTTCAGTGGCGTTTGGCCACCGTACTGAACGATAACGCCTTTTGGCTTTTCAACGCGGGCAATCGCTAATACATCTTCCAGTGTTACTGGTTCAAAGTACAAACGGTCTGACGTGTCGTAGTCGGTTGATACCGTCTCAGGGTTACAGTTGACCATAATGGTTTCGTAACCGTCTTCACGTAGCGCCAGTGATGCGTGCACACAACAGTAGTCAAATTCAATACCTTGGCCGATACGGTTTGGACCGCCACCCAAAATCATGATTTTGTCTTTATCGGTTGGATTTGCTTCACACTCGTCATCGTAAGATGAGTACATGTATGCAGTATCTGAAGAAAATTCTGCCGCACAAGTATCAACACGCTTATAAACCGGGTGGATATCGAATTGGTCACGCAGGCGACGGATTTCACTTTCCGCAACCCCCAGCAGTTTCGATAGACGCGCATCCGCAAAGCCTTTGCGTTTCAGCTTACGCAGTACATCTTCGGTCAAACCAGCAAAGCCACCGGCTTTAACTGACTCTTCCATTTTGACTAGATCTTCAATTTGAACGAGGAACCAACGGTCAATTTGCGTTAGGTTGAACACGCCATCAACAGATAAGCCTGCACGGAATGCATCGGCGATGTACCAAATACGCTCTGCGCCAGCTTCTTTTAGCTCATGGCGAATTTTTGATAGTGCGTCTGGTGACTCAAGGTCAACCATTTCGTCAAAACCACTTGCGCCCACTTCTAGGCCACGCAATGCTTTTTGTAGTGACTCTTGTTGGTTACGACCAATCGCCATCACTTCGCCCACTGACTTCATTTGCGTCGTCAGACGGTCGTTCGCGCCGGCAAATTTCTCGAAGTTAAAACGAGGAATCTTAGTCACAACGTAGTCGATAGTTGGTTCAAATGATGCTGGTGTTGCGCCACCAGTGATGTCGTTCATCAACTCGTCAAGCGTAAAGCCAACCGCCAGTTTCGCTGCTACTTTAGCAATCGGGAAACCCGTTGCTTTTGAAGCAAGCGCGGAAGAGCGAGATACACGTGGGTTCATCTCGATGATAACCATACGGCCATCTTTTGGGTTGATACCAAACTGAACGTTTGAACCACCAGTTTCAACACCGATTTCACGTAGAACCGCTAGCGATGCATTACGCATCAACTGATATTCTTTATCGGTTAGCGTTTGTGCTGGTGCCACCGTGATTGAGTCACCGGTGTGGATACCCATTGGGTCGAAGTTTTCAATCGCACAGACGATGATGCAGTTGTCGTTTTTGTCACGAACCACTTCCATCTCGTACTCTTTCCAACCGATCAATGACTCATCGATTAGCAGCTCGTTAGTTGGCGATAAATCCAAGCCACGACGACAGATTTCTTCAAATTCTTCTTTGTTGTATGCAATACCGCCACCCGTACCACCCATGGTGAACGAAGGACGAATGATACAAGGGAAGCCAACCATATCGAGAACTTTGTAAGCTTCTTCCATTGTTTTGGCTGTATCTGCCGTTGGACACTCAAGGCCAATCGACTTCATTGCTTTATCGAAGCGAGAACGGTCTTCTGCTTTATCAATCGCATCAGCGGTTGCACCGATCATCTCTACGCCAAACTCAGCAAGAACACCGTGTTTCTCTAAGTCTAGTGCACAGTTAAGCGCTGTTTGACCACCCATGGTAGGCAATACAGCATCAGGGCGCTCTTTCTCAATGATCTTACGCACGACTTCCCACTGGATAGGCTCGATATAGGTTGCATCGGCCATCTCTGGGTCTGTCATAATGGTGGCAGGGTTTGAGTTCACAAGAATAACTCGGTAACCCTCTTCACGCAGTGCTTTACACGCTTGTGCGCCAGAGTAGTCAAACTCACATGCCTGACCGATTACAATCGGACCAGCACCAAGAATTAGAATACTTTGAATGTCAGTACGTTTTGGCATTATCTACTACTCCGAATTAAGCGCTGTGTTTTTTAATGAGTTCGATGAAATGGTCAAATAGTGGAGCCGCGTCTTCAGGACCTGGGCTCGCTTCTGGGTGACCTTGGAAGCTGAATGCTGGTTTGTCAGTGCGGTGGATACCTTGCAAAGAACCATCAAACAGAGATACGTGTGTCGCACGTAACGTTTCCGGTAGCGTTTTTTCATCCGCAGCAAAACCGTGGTTTTGTGAAGTAATCATCACAACGCCGCGATCCAAATCTTTTACTGGGTGGTTCGCACCGTGGTGACCAAACTTCATTTTCACCGTTTGCGCACCAGAGGCGAGCGCAAGAATTTGGTGACCCAGACAGATACCAAATAACGGGATGTTTTTTTCTAGGAAGACTTTGGTTGCTTCAATCGCATAAGTACATGGCGCAGGGTCTCCAGGACCATTCGATAAGAAAACACCATCTGGATTAAGAGCTAGAACTTCTTCCGCTGAGGTTTCAGCCGGTACCACCGTTAAGCGGCAGCCGCGGTCAACCAACATGCGCAAGATGTTTCGCTTGGCACCGAAGTCATAAGCGACAACGTGGTATGGCAACTCACTGTCATCTTTTGCTTCTGGAAGGCCACCCGTAAGCGTCCACGAACCTTGTTTCCATTGATACGCTTCTTTTGTTGTAACTTCTTTCGCAAGATCCATACCTTTCAAGCCAGGGAATTCTTTTGCTTTCGCAAGCGCTAATGCTTCGTCAAGGTTATTGCCAGCGACGATACAGCCGTTTTGGGCGCCTTTTTCACGAAGAATACGAGTAAGTTTGCGAGTATCAATATCTGCGATGCCGACAATGTTTTGCGACTTGAGATAATCAGAAAGGGATTGTTCGTTACGGAAATTAGAAGCGATAAGAGGGAGATCGCGAATCACAAGGCCTTGAGCATGAATGGAAGAGGATTCTTCGTCTTCGGAATTGGTTCCGGTATTGCCAATGTGAGGATAAGTAAGAGTGACGATTTGTTGTGAATAGGAAGGATCAGTGAGAATTTCTTGGTACCCCGTCATCGAGGTATTAAAAACGACTTCCCCAACGGAAATACCATCTGCGCCGATGGACACTCCGCTGAACACTGTCCCATCTTCCAGGACTAACAGTGCTAATTTACTCAAGGCAACCTCCAGAATAAAAATGCATAAAAAATAAATAACTTTGCAACATTGCCTTCCATTTCGCCATAAAAAAGCATTTTTAGGTCTGACAGACAAATTGGCGTTATTCTAATAACGGTTGTGACCAGTGTCAACATTCATAGTAAAATAAAATGCATATTTACGACGCTTTATGAGAAAACCTTACCAAAGCAGTCAAAAAACCAAGTTTACTTACTTTTTACTTAACCAACAGCAGTAACTCTTGGTTATCGCCTCAAATTAGAAAGCAAAAAGACAGGCGACCAGAAAAAACCATAAAGCAAACGTTACTCACACCAACTAAACACGCAAAATACAAACACTAGCACCACTTATTAACTCAAAGCACCATAAGTAACACAATAAAAGGCTAATGCGCGCATATTTTGTCTAGTTAATTTTTTTTGCCATATCGAGCAGATACAAAAAGCGCCAGCCGAGGCTGACGCATAAATATGTTTAATGGTCTTTATAGATTTTTGCTAACGAAGAGATCAAAGATCATTTAAACCCAGTACATCGGTCATAGTATAGAAGCCTGCTGGCTTACCATTCAGCCAAACAGCTGCCTTTACTGCGCCATTAGCAAAGGTCATACGATCCGTCGCTTTATGAGTGATCTCAACACGTTCACCAATATCGGCAAACATTGCCGTATGCTCACCAACAATGTCGCCTGCGCGAATGGTAGCAAAGCCAATTTCGTCTTTGGTTCGTTCACCAGTGATGCCCTCTCGAGCATATACGGCCACATCGTTGAGCTTATTACCCATCGCACCGGCAATCGCTTCACCCATACCAATCGCAGTGCCTGATGGCGCATCGACTTTGTGACGGTGGTGTGCTTCGACAATTTCAATATCGCAGTAGTCACCCATGACTTTGGCGGCTTTTTCCAGCAGTTTAAACACTAAGTTAACACCGACCGAGTAGTTCGGAGCCATGACGACAGGAATTTCCGTCGCGACTGCATCAATGTGTTCGCGCTCTTGATCGCTAAAACCCGTTGTGCCAATCACGATGCTCTTACCGTGGGTACGGCAAAGTTCTAAGTTGGTTAATGTGCTGCTTGGTGCAGTAAAATCGATGATGACATCAAAGCTGTCAATTTGAGAGGCAAGATCATTGGTTAGGACAACTTCAAATTTTCCTTCACCACATAGTTCACCAACATCTACCCCAACCAACGAAGACTCAGGGCGCTCTGATGCAGCTCCAACTTGAGACTCAGGATTAAGATGCGTTGCTTTAACTAAGTTTCGGCCCATACGGCCTGCCGCTCCTGCGATTGCAATTCTGACCATTGCACTCATTCTCCATTTTGGTGTATCGAGATGAAAAGATCCTCACCTCGAGAAAACGATCTTGTGCACTAAACTACCAATAAATGGCTGTGCTGGCTAGCTTTTTGAGACATAGATCAAGAAAACTCTTTGATCACACGCTGTAAAATCGGCACGTTTGCCTCTGGAAATGCGTAATTTTCTAACTGTTTGATCTTTACCCACTCACCTTGCTGGCCTTCGCGCCCATAAGGATCACCAGCAAAATTGGTGACTAAGATAAAATCAAATTTAAGCGATTTATCCGGATAATCATATTCAAGGTGTTCAAATAGACTCTGCTCAGTGACTTGAATGCCGATCTCCTCATCGAGCTCACGGATCATCGCTTGCTCTGTCGTTTCCCCTAACTCAACTTTGCCTCCGGGAAACTCCCAAAATCCGCCTTTATGTTTATCATCGGGACGCTTAGTAATAAAAATCTGCGATTTATCTTGATTGAAAATCACCGCCGCAACGATATGGATTCTTTTCATATAATGGTGTTCCTATAACTTCCCGCTCGTCATTCCCTACAATGAGGAACGAATTAGATTGGGAATCTGCTGTTTTATTCGTATCAAAGATCCCCGACTCGTTCGTTCCTCACTCTCGAGGATGACGTAGGAGAAAATCTCAAAGTTCACATACAAAAAGAGCCGCCTAAGCGACTCTCTATTTATTTAGTAAGCATTATGGATCTAAGTTGTAACTCGGTGAGTGCGAGGAGGTGGCACGGAACTTACGTTAGTAAGTGAGTACCACCGACACTGCAATCATCAGTTACAGCGACGACCCAAACGAAGTTAGCCAATTTGACCGTGACACTGCTTGTACTTTTTGCCGCTACCACATGGGCAAGGCTCATTACGACCGACTTTGCGCTCATCACGAACCACGGTTTGTGGCTGTGCTTCTGCCGCTTCTTCGCCATCAGCAAGAGGGTTTTCTGCGCTCGCATGTTGAGCATGTGCAAGACGTGCCGCCGCTTCTGCTTGTGCACGACGTTGCTCTTCCATACGCTCAACTTCTTCTTGTTGTTGAACACGTACACGTGACAACACCATGATAACGTCGGTTTTCAGTGAATCTAGCAAACCTTCAAACAGTTCAAACGATTCACGTTTGTACTCTTGTTTCGGGTTTTTCTGTGCATAGCCACGTAGGTGGATACCTTGGCGTAGGTGATCCATCGCTGCTAGGTGCTCTTTCCACAGTGTATCGAGTGTTTGTAGCATCACTGATTTTTCGAAGTTGCGTAGCACTTGCTCGCCAACGACTTCTTCTTTCTTACGATACACTTCAACGGCAAGTTCGATGATTTTTTCACGTAGTGCTTCTTCGTAAAGTTTGTCATCGGCTTCTAGCCACTGTTGAATTGGCGCTTCAATATCAAAGTCGTTCTTCAAGCGGTGTTGCAAACCTTCAACATCCCACATCTCTTCAAGAGATTGAGGTGGAATGTATTCGTCGATCATTGCCGTCAATACGTCAGCACGGTTTTGCTCGATCATCTCACTGATATCTTCAGCAACCATTAGCTCATCACGTAGCTCGTAGACGACTTTACGTTGATCGTTCGCTACATCATCGTATTCAAGTAGCTGCTTACGAATGTCGAAGTTGCGACCTTCTACTTTACGTTGCGCTTTTTCAATTGAACGAGACAACATCTTCGATTCAATCGCTTCACCTTCTTCCATACCACTTTGGATTAAGCTCGCCATGCGGTCTGAAGTAAAGATACGCAGAAGAGAGTCTTCCATTGATAGGTAGAAGCGTGAAGAGCCTGCATCGCCTTGGCGGCCAGAACGACCACGTAGCTGGTTATCGATACGGCGAGATTCGTGACGCTCAGTACCAATGATGTGTAGACCACCCGCAGCAAGAACTTGATCATGGATGACTTTCCATTCCGCTTTAATCGCGTCGATTTGTTCTTTCGTTGGGTTATCAAGTTGTTCAACTTTAGACTGCCAGCTGCCACCTAACACGATATCGGTACCACGACCTGCCATGTTGGTTGCAATCGTAACCGCACCCGGAGTACCCGCTTCGGCAACAATTTCCGCTTCACGTTCGTGGAACTTAGCGTTCAAAACATTGTGCTTAATCTTGGCTTTTTGCAGTGCATTAGAAAGTAGCTCAGATTTTTCAATCGAGACGGTACCCACCAATGATGGCTGACCTTTCGCAACGCGCTCTTTAATGTCTTCAATGATCGCATTGAACTTATCAACTTCAGTGCGGTAGACCATATCTGGCATATCGTTACGAATCATTGGTTTGTTGGTTGGGATTACCACCGTTTCCAAACCGTAGATTGATTGAAATTCAAATGCTTCAGTGTCTGCTGTACCTGTCATGCCTGACAGTTTGTCGTAAAGGCGGAAGAAGTTCTGGAAGGTGATCGATGCGAGTGTTTGGTTCTCGTTTTGGATCTTAACGCCTTCTTTTGCTTCCACTGCTTGATGCAGACCCTCTGACCAACGACGACCCGGCATTGTACGGCCGGTGTGTTCATCAACGATAACCACTTCGCCTTCTTCATTGACGATGTAGTCGACGTTTTTCTCGAACAGAACGTGGGCACGCAGTGCCGCGTTTACATGATGCAATAGGCTAATATTGGTCGGTGAGTAAAGCGTATCACCCTCTTCCATTAGGCCATTTTTCACCATCAGTTCTTCAACAAACTCTTGGCCAGTTTCCGTTAAGTAAACTTGCTTAGTTTTCTCATCAACGGTGTAGTGACCATCACCACGGTACTCTTCTGAATCTTCTTGGTCTTGTTTTTGCAGCTCAGGGATCAACGTATTGATACGTGTGTAAAGATCTGAGCTGTCTTCTGCAGGGCCGGAGATAATCAAAGGGGTACGCGCTTCATCGATTAAGATCGAGTCCACTTCATCGACAACAGCGAAGAAACGAGAACGTTGAACGCGGTCTTCCGCACGGAAAGCCATGTTGTCACGTAGGTAGTCAAAACCAAATTCGTTATTTGTGCCGTATAGAATATCGGCTAGGTAAGCTTCTTTTTTCGCTTGAGGAGGCATGTTTGGCACGTTAACGCCAACCGTCATACCTAAGAATTCGAATAATGGGCGGTTCGTTTCCGCATCACGAGAAGCAAGGTAGTCATTCACCGTTACAATGTGAACACCATGACCAGGAAGCGCGTTAAGGTAAGCTGGTAAGGTCGCCGTTAGCGTTTTACCTTCACCAGTACGCATCTCTGCAATTTGGCCTGCGTTAAGCACCATGCCGCCAACCAACTGCATGTCGAAGTGACGCATACCGTAAACACGTTTAGACGCTTCACGTACCGTAGCAAATGCTTCAGGTAACAATTTATCAAGGTCTTCACCTTGCTCTAAGCGCAGGCGGAACTCTACCGTTTTAGCCTTTAGTTCTTCATCAGAGAGAGCTTCAAACGTTGGCTCGTAATTATTGATCTCTTTTACAATTTTCTTAAGGCGACGCAAGGTACGGTCATTGCGACTGCCAATTACCTTTGTCAGTAGCTTAGTAATCATCTTGTATGAATCTCTCTATCATTCGATCGGGCACGATCGTATCTTAATGCCTTCAGTCTCTACCAGTTTTAAACTAAGAATACTGAGTTAAATCATTAATCCCAAATATTGTGGTGAGAACTCAAATTTTCAAGGCTTAACTGATTTTTAAGTGGGGAGTAGTTTAAGGAATTTTATCACGAACAACCAATCTGTTAGTGATTTGTTTGAAGCACTTGTGATTTTTTGCCCTTGAATGGCGTAACTTTATCCGTTATTGGGCTATTCGCTTGGTGCTGGGTTGGTTAAACTAACACTATCACCTTTGATAAGAGCCTCTCATGCGCGACCATCGTCCCACGCTCAGTAACGATATTATCTCCGATTCTCGCTTTGCGGATTTGCAAAAGCATGCCAAAGAGATCATGGCGATTAATGAGCTGCTGAAAGAAATTTTACCTAAACAAACGGTGGATCATTGCCGCGCGGCAAATGTGCGCGATGGTCAGTTGGTGATTGAGGTCGCCAGTGCCGCAATGAAAATGAAGCTAAGCTATGATCGCTTACACATTCTGAGCCAATTGCGCAGCCAAGGTTTCGCTCGTTTAATTGCAATTGATGTGCAGATTAATCCTGATCTATATCGTAGCCGCAACGAATATAAACCACAGGATATAAAGCCACGTGAGCCGATTTCAGATATCGCCGCAGAGTATTTGCAAGGTATCGCTGAAAATGCACCACCAAAAATTAAGGCTCGCTTAGAAAGCTTGGCCAAATTAGCTCAACGTAAGCAAGAGCAATAATCGCCGTTTGCATACCGTTAACTAAATTTAGACGTAAAAAAACCAGTCGATTGACTGGTTTTTTTTATTCTTTCGCGCTTACGCTAGAACCATGCTTGGGTCAGCGAAGGCAACCGGTGAGGTTTGCTCTTCTTCAAAAGTAACCCATTCCCAAGCTTCTTGATCAGCAAGTACTGAACGTAGAAGTTGGTTATTTAAACCATGGCCTGATTTGAATGCACGGAATTCACCGATGATTGGGTGGCCACACATGTAAAGGTCACCAATCGCGTCTAACACTTTATGAGTCACGAATTCGTTCTCAAAGCGCAGACCTTCTTCATTCAGAATGCGGTATTCGTCCAGTACGATAGCGTTATCAAAGCTGCCGCCTAAAACAAGGTTTTGTGATTGAAGGTATTCAATATCACGCATAAAACCAAAGGTACGAGCTCGTGAAATCTGCTTCACAAAATCTTGTGATGAGAAATCAAACACTAGGTGTTGCTCGTCAGCGTCGATGGCTGGGTGATTGAATTCAATCTCAAAGTCCATACGGAAACCGTTATAAGGCTTAAATTCAGCCCATTTGTCGCCATCTTCAAAGCGAACAGGTTTCTTAATACGGATGAAGCGTTTTGCTGCGTTTTGCTCTTCGATACCTGCTTGTTGAAGCAAGAATACGAATGGGCTCGCACTGCCATCCATAATTGGAATTTCAGGTGCATCCACTTCAATAATGACGTTATCGATACCCATGCCTGCTAATGCCGCATTCAAGTGTTCAACCGTTGAGATACGAATACCTTGGTCGTTCACAAGTGCAGTACACAGCATGGTGTCACGAACTGATTCTGGGTCCGCTGGAAAATCAACAGGTGGATTTACATCGGTACGACGGTAAATAACACCTGTGTTTGCAGCAGCTGGGCGAAGAGTTAAAGCGACTTTACGGCCGGAGTGTAAACCAACACCGATCGTTTTCACTATTTCTTTCAGAGTACGTTGTCTGATCATCTGCTTGCCTCAGGGTTTAGTGCTACAAATCACGGACGATGAAATCATCGGCCGCGAATCATACCACATTTTAGAACCATGTCAAAAATTGACGCGATTAGTCAGCTTGACGACGTAGAAACGCTGGAATATCTAAATAACCATCTTTTTCTACTTTCGGCGCCGTGCTTTGGCCTGAGCCATTGCTTGCTGACGCAGAGCTTGCCGGCTGTGAAGTGACTTGCGGTTTTTCCTGCAATGTCTGTGCCGGTTTCTCTTCTACTTTTACCGCTGCTGGTTGCTGAGTTGCGACTTGTGACTGAGGTTGTGCTACCGGTGCCACTTTCGCTTTGCCGCCCGCCACTAATGTGATGTCAGGCTTTTTCTCGTTACCAATACCTGTTGCAACTACTGTTACGCGAATCTCATCCGCCATATCAGGATCAAGTGAAGTACCAATAACAACCGTTGCGTTGTCTGATGCAAACGCTTTCACTGTGTTACCCACAGTTTCAAACTCGTCTAGACGCATATCTAGGCCAGCCGTAATGTTCACAAGAACACCACGAGCACCAGCAAGATCGATGTCTTCTAGAAGTGGGCTTGAGATAGCCATCTCTGCCGCTTCTTCTGCACGATCTTCGCCTTTTGCTACGCCGCTACCCATCATGGCATGACCCATTTCCGACATCACGGTACGAACGTCCGCAAAGTCGACGTTGATCATACCTGGGCGAGTAATCAGCTCAGCAATACCTTGAACTGCATTTTTAAGTACGTCGTTCGCACTAGCAAAAGCTTCAAGTAGAGTGATTCCGCGACCTAGTACTTTCAGTAGTTTCTCGTTCGGGATAGTGATCAAAGAATCGACGTGCTTAGACAGCTCTTCGATACCTTGCTCAGCAAATGCCAAACGCTTCTTACCTTCAAAGCTAAAAGGCTTTGTTACTACCGCAACCGTTAGGATACCTAACTCTTTGGCAACTTCAGCAATAACAGGTGCAGCACCAGTACCGGTACCACCGCCCATTCCCGCTGCGATAAATACCATATCGGCACCGGTTAGCTCTTCTTTAATTCTATCTCGATCTTCGAGAGCAGCGTCACGTCCTACTTGAGGGTTCGCTCCAGCGCCAAGACCTTTTGTCATGTCACCGCCAATCTGAATGACGCTGTTCACGCTAGTTTTACGCAGTGCTTGCGCATCAGTATTAATACTGATGAATTCCACACCTTCAATGGACTCACGTACCATGTGCTCAACGGCGTTACCGCCACCGCCACCAACCCCAACGACTTTGATTACCGCATCGTCAGACATTTCCATCATCGGTTCAAACATGTGTTATCTCCGTTTTTCCTGCTGCTCAGGTTAAAACTCTTTTTGTATCCAGTTACGTAAGCGATCGAACATTGAGGTCACTGGTTGGCGTTTAGGTTCGCTGTATTCAGTGTCATCATTAATCTGACTGTCTCTTGCGTAATGAAGTAAACCAACTGCCGTAGAATGATACGGCTCTTTTACGTAATCTGTTAAGCCGCTCACCTCTAGAGGTTTGCCAACTCGAACTTGGTTGCGGAACACGCGCTCCGCACATTCTACCAAACCTTCAATTTGCGCGGCACCACCCGTTAGCACCACACCGGCTGCTAAATGATGTTTAATGCCTTCTTCGCGCAACTTATCTTGAACGGTATCGATAGTTTGATTAACCAATCCCATAAGTTCAGTATATCTCGGCTCAATCACTTCCGACAAAGTTTGTCGTTGTAAACTGCGTGATGGTCGCCCACCGACACTTGGGACGTTAACCGTGTCGTCTTTACTAACCAGCTCACTAAGAGCACAGCCGTATTTTACTTTTATCTCTTCTGCATCACTCACAGGAGTGCCAAACGCAAAAGCGATATCACTGGTCACCGCATTGCCTGCGTATGAAAAAACTTCAGTGTGACGCAGTGCGCCGCCGGTCCAAATGGAAACATCCATGGTACCCGCGCCGATATCAACGACACACACACCCAGCTCACGTTCATCTTCAGTAATAACAGCATTACTTGCTGCCAGACCGGAATAAACCAGATGCTCAACCGTCAAACCACAACGTTCAACAGCCTTAATAATATTTCTTGCCATATCATTGTGACAAGAGATTAAGTGCACACTCACTTCCATGCGTACACCTGATAAACCTAGCGGGTTTTTAATCCCTTCTTGGTAATCAATGGTAAATTCCTGCGGGATAACATGAAGAATGCGCTGTTCATCACCAATTTTTATTGATTTAGCGGTATGAATCGCACGATCCATATCTTCTTGTGAGACCTCTTCATCTGAAATAGTTCCCATCCCTTTTTCTATACGGCTCGCAATATGGCGACCTGATATAGAAATGAATACATTACGGATTTGGCATTCAGCCATCAGCTCCGCTTGATCAACTGCACGTTGAACGGACTTCACCACTGATTCAAGATCGTTGACGCCGCCTTTATCCATGCCACGTGAAGGGCTGGTACCTGCGCCAATGATATTGATTTGACCATCCGGTAAAATCTCGCCAACTAGAGCCGATACGGTCGCAGTGCCTATATCAAGACCAACAATAATGTTGTCATCAGCGGTCTTAGTCATCTGTACTCTCTTGTTCTAACTCTTGTTCAGGGAACCAGCCAACCGCGGCCCCCGTATCATACCTAAGATCGATATAGCTGACTCTTAACGCGTCACTACCTAGATTTTGGTATAGCGAAATAAAACGGTCTATGCGTTCATCCAGTGATTCTTTACCTAGCTCCAAACGAATGCCGTTATCGAGAATGATCTGCCATGCTCGGCGATCATTAAGAACCAACGAGGTAATGGTGAGATCCAACGGCGCAAATTGCTGACTCAATTTATGCCAAGTCGCCAACACGTCTGCACTTGTCCCTTCAGGGCCATAAAGCTTAACGCGTTCTCCGTGGAGCTTACCAATATCACCGTCAAACACTTTACCAGCATCATTTAATAGTGCATTGCCATTCCAAATAGCTTCTGCGTGATGCTCGGTAAGAAAAACTTTTACCGTGTCTGGCCACTGTTTACGAATTGAGGCATTGGCAACCCAAGGCAATGATTCGATGCTATCTTGCAATACGTCTACATCTTGCGACATAAAAGTACCGACATGATCCAACTTGGAAAATGCGCGCTGCACATCCAATGCTGTGACGTATTCTAAATCACCTTGCAGAACCAGCTTCGATAACGGTAAGCGTTGATCATCCCACATCCACGAGACGGTGGAATAAAGCAGAGAGCCAATCAATACCACTACCACCAGTAAAAAACTGGCGCCAACGGCGTGTTTTTTTACTAGTGGAAAATCGATTAAACGACGTCCTTGGTTAAAAACAGTTCTAATCAAAGTCCGTTGTCCTTCGCTAATGCTCGCAATTGTTATTCCTATCTCTTCGTATAGGCCAAAGCACTTGCTTTAACCCTCGGATTATACTGGGGTCACTAAAAGTATCAAACCTTGAAAGTAAGAAATCATAGCTTTAACGCTAGAAATGCGCTAAATATTCAAAAAACGGCCTAGATTGTCAGCATTTGATCAATATTCAGCTCTAACGCAGCGAGCTGTTTCGCTACTTTGCCCACATCACCTGCGCCTTGGGTTAGTACTAAGTCACCGTCTTGTAAAACATTTGCCAAAATTGCAGGCAGAGCTTCCGTTTCTGGAACAAAGATAGGATCAATCTTACCGCGGCTACGAATGGTACGGCACAATGAACGTCCATCAGCACCCGCAATAGCCTTCTCACCTGCTGCATAGACATCCAGCATGATCAATACATCGACTTGCTCAAGTACATTGGCAAAGTCATCATACAAATCACGAGTACGACTGTATCGGTGCGGTTGGAAGATCATCACCAAACGTTTCTCTTCCCAACCACTACGCGCAGCTTGAATCGTCACGTCCACTTCGGTTGGGTGATGACCATAATCATCCACCAGCATTGCGCTGCCATTACCGGTTTCAAATTCACCAAGGTGATCAAAACGTCGGCCCGTTCCTTGCGTACCCAACATCGCATTGAGGATCGCTTCATCACCAATATCATCTTCCGTTGCAACAGCAATGGCTGCCGACGCATTAAGGGCGTTGTGACGACCAGGGATGTTCAAGGTAATATCAAGATTCGCACGACCTTGGCGTACCACGGTAAATTGACCTTGCTGGCCATTTTGACGGTAATTTTCAATACGCACATCGGCATCTTCAGAGAAACCGTAGGTGATCACTTGGCGGCTAATACGTGGAATCAACTCACGAACCACTGGATCATCGATACAAACGATCGCTTGGCCGTAGAACGGAAGATTATGCAAGAAATCGATAAAGGTCTGCTTAAGCGTTTCGAAGTCACCACCGTATGTATCCATGTGATCCGCTTCGATGTTAGTCACAATGCTTACCATCGGTTGTAGGTGCAAGAATGACGCATCACTCTCGTCCGCTTCTGCAATTAAGATGCGGCTTGAACCAAGGCGAGCATTAGTCCCGGCACTTTTCACTAGGCCGCCATTAACAAACGTTGGATCGAGACCCGCTTCAGAATAGATTTGTGTCACTAATGCTGTCGTGGTGGTTTTACCATGTGTCCCTGCCACCGCAATTCCGTGACGAAAACGCATCAGTTCCGCTAACATCTCAGCACGACGAACCACTGGAATGCGCGCTTCACGCGCCGCTTTAATTTCTGGGTTCTCTTCATTAATGGCAGTAGAGACAACAACCACACTCGCGTGAGCGACGTTTTCTGCCTGATGGCCGATATAAACGGTCGCTCCTTTTTGCGTTAATCGCTCTGTCACTGGGTTTTCAGCGATATCAGAACCGGTAATTTGATAGCCTTCGTTAAGCAGCACTTCTGCGATACCACTCATGCCTGCGCCACCAATACCAATAAAGTGAATCGACTTTACTCGGCGCATCTCTGGCACCATTGCTCTAATCTGAGCCAAATCTTGGGTATGTTTAATCGTCATTGTCTTTCTCGTTATTTGGTCAGGTCGATGATCGCTTGCGCGACGACGTTATCTGCTTCTAGTTGAGCTGCGCTTCTTGCCTTAATGGCCATCGCTTGCAGTTGGCTGCGATCCAGCATGCGGATTTCATCGACTAACTTTTCTACTGTCAGATCAGGCTGTTCTATCATTTTAGCTGCGCCACATGCCACTAGATGATCGGCATTCAACGCTTGCTGACGATCCTTGTGCATGAAAGGAATAAAGATTGCCCCCACACCGGCTGCCGATACTTCTGATACCGTTAAGGCGCCAGAGCGACAAACCAGTAAATCAGCTTGGGCGTAGGCGGCAGCAACATCATCGATAAACTCGACCGTTTCGGCCTGTGTCACTTGCTCAGCTTGATAAGCGGCGCTGACTTCTTGCTGGCTATTCTTGCCCGCTTGATGCACCACTTGATACCCCTCGCCCAACGCAGCCATCACCAGCGGCATGGTTTGGTTGAGAATACGAGCGCCTTGACTGCCACCCATAACTAAAATACGAATAGGGCCACTGCGTTCAGCAAAGCGTGTTTGTGGTTCAGCCAAAGCCACCACATCTTCACGTACCGGATTACCTACTACTTGCGCGTTAGGAAAAGCACCAGGAAAAGCTTGGAATACTTTTTTAGCGATCTTGGATAGCCACTGATTGGTTAAACCTGCCACCGCATTTTGTTCATGCAGCACCACGGGAATACCCAATAGCCATGCAGCGATACCGCCAGGGCCACTCACATAACCACCCATACCTAAAACCGCATCTGGCTGCCATGCTTTCATATGCGCTCTGGCTTGCAGGATGGCATTGATTATTTGGAATGGTGCTTTAATAAGGCGAGCAATGCCTTGACCACGTAGGCCTTTTACTTTGATAAAGTCGATTTCGATGCCGTGTTTTGGCACCAAATCCGCTTCCATTCGATCCGCTGTGCCAAGCCAGCGAATCTCCCAGCCTTGCTGCTGCAACTTTTTGGCAACCGCCAAGCCTGGAAAAACGTGACCGCCGGTACCACCAGCCATCACCATTAAACGTTTATTTTTATTCATCTTCTGCATTCTGTGTAGATTGTTGCTGCGCATGAAGGCGGCATTCGTGGTCGATACGCAGCAAAATTGAGACGGCAACCGCCATCACAATCAAACTCGAACCACCGTAACTGATCAGCGGTAATGTTAAGCCCTTGGTCGGAACAATCCCCGCCGCAGCCCCCACATTTACCAAGGTTTGAAAGGCAAACCAAATACCAATGCCAAAAGCGAGATAGCCGCCAAAAAAATCGTCACTTTCAAAGGCGCGACGACCGATAAAAATCGCTTTCAATACCAAGCTAAAGATCAGCATTAAAACTAAAACAACGCCAACAAAACCTAACTCTTCCGCCAGTACCGCAAAAACAAAGTCGGTATGCGCTTCTGGTAAATACGCCAGCTTTTGGACCGAATTACCCAAACCTTGACCAAACCACTCCCCGCGACCAAACGCCATCAAAGATTGGGTTAACTGATAACCACTACCGAACGGGTTTTCCCATGGGTCAAGAAACGAGGTGACACGCTTCATACGGTAAGGTTCTGCGAGAATCAAACCAATAACGGCGGCAATGCCCACCACCACCAGAGCAAGGAACTGTGTCAACTTTGCCCCGGCAATGAACAGCATGCCGAACAGCGTCACCAGCATAACGATCACGGTACCTAAGTCTGGCTGAAACAATAACAGCACCGCCAAAGTGCCAAATACGGCGATCGGTTTGATAAAGCCACCAACAAAGGTTTCCCGGACTTCATCTTGTTTTCGGACCAAATAGCCCGACATAAAGATAAACAGCGATAACTTCGCCACTTCAGCAGGTTGTAAGTTAAACAGACCGAGAGGGATCCAACGTGATGCACCGTTAACCGATTTACCGCCAACTAACACCACGACCAAAAGGAAAATGGATAATCCCAGCAGCGGATAACTGTATTGCAGCCAGCGCTTCATCGGGATTTGTACGATCACCGCTGCGGTTGAAAATGCCAAGAACAAGAAGATCGCGTGGCGGAACATAAAGTGAAACGGTTGCCCGGTTAAACGGGTACTGATCGGAAAAGAAGCCGAAGTTACCATCACGAGACCCGTCAACATCAGGCCAAGCGAAATCCACACCAACTGGCGATCAAAAAGCGCCTCGGGTGCAGAGTGAGTAAACCACTGTTTTAGATTGGCGAACGCATTTCGCAACGGCATCTTCTCGTTTATCTCATTTATGTTGAAAGAATCAGGTTTAAGGATCGGTTAAGCAAACTGCTCGGCAAGCTCGGCAAAAGCATCGCCACGCGCCATAAAGTTACTGAACTGATCAAAGCTTGCACACGCAGGTGATAACATCACCATATCGCCCGCTTGCAGTTGTGGGGTTGCCCACTCAACGATCTCTTGCATGGTAGCAAAACGCAGAGCAGATGCATGCAAAGGCACAAATTGATCGCCATCTGCGCCAAAGCAGCACAGTTGCACATTGAGTTGCGCCAGTACGGGTGCCAAATCACTAAAATCCGCACCTTTGCCGTTACCACCAACCAATAAGTACAATTTACCGGCCAAATTTAGGCCAGACAGCGCCGCGAGGGTACTCGCCACATTGGTCGCCTTGGAATCATTGACCCACTTGATACCACGATTATCGGCAACAACCTGACATCGATGTGTCAGACCGTTGTAAGACTTCATTGCAGCAAGGCCAGCTTTCACATCAACACCGGCCGCACTGAGCAGCGCAATCACGACTAAGCTATTCGCCACATTGTGACGACCAACCAAACTCAACTCATTTACCGCGAGAATGGTTTCACCCTTATAAGCTAAAAACTCAACGCCATCGTGCTCGATGACGCAAGCATCACTTGACTGCTCTAGTGAAAACTCAAGCAGCGATTTTTCATCATCAGGATAAGTCGCTTTGTCGTCAGCATTAACCACGCACACTTGGGCATGATCAAAAATACGCAGTTTCGCAAGACGGTAATCTGCCATACCTTGGTAGCGATCCATATGATCTTCAGAAAGATTCAAAAAGGCAGCGGCCACCAGAGGTAAGCTTGAGGTTGTTTCGAGTTGGAAACTTGATAACTCAAGCACATAGAGATCGGCCGGTTGTTCAAACAGATCAAGCGCTGGTACACCAATATTGCCGCCAACACCTACATTCCAGCCTGCCGCTTTCGCCACCACGCCGGTCATATCGGTTACCGTACTCTTACCGTTAGAACCGGTAATGGCAATCACAGGCTTATCGACGTGCCATGCAAACAGCTCGATATCACCCACAACAGGAATTCCTGCGGCGATCACTTGTTGGATCTCAGGCGTCGCTAACGCAATCCCCGGGTTAGTCACCACTAAATCAGCCTCTAATAGCCAATCGGTGCGCCAACTACCGGTATGCAACTCAACATCTTCAGGCAGTGACTCTTGACCGGGCGGCGTCGCACGCGTATCAATCACTTTCACCTGCAAATCTAGCGGTAAACGCTTGAGATGCTTAACGACAGAGAGCCCGGTAATACCGAGCCCCACAACCACAACTTGTTCGATACCTTGCCAATGTTGCATGGTCATGCTGTGTTTTCCTTAACGTACTTTCAGAGTCGCTAGACCGATAAGAACCAAAACAATAGAGATAATCCAGAAGCGTACAATAACGCGTGGTTCTGGCCAGCCTTTTAATTCGTAATGATGGTGGATTGGCGCCATGCGGAAAATACGTTGGCCGCGCAGCTTGTAAGAACCCACTTGTAGGATCACTGACAGCGTTTCCATAACGAAAACACCACCCATGATCACCAACACAAATTCTTGACGAACCAACACCGCGATCGTCCCTAATGCGCCACCTAGTGCCAATGAACCCACATCACCCATAAACACTTGTGCTGGGTAGGTGTTAAACCAAAGGAAACCTAAACCCGCGCCGACAATTGCAGTACACACCACCACCAGTTCTGAGGCATAAGGAACATGCGGAATGTGTAAATATTCTGAGAACTGCACATTACCCGTAGCCCATGCAATCGCTGCAAAGCCTGCCGCAACCAGTACGGTTGGCATGATGGCTAAGCCATCGAGACCATCGGTTAAGTTAACCGCATTACTGGTACCGACAATAACAAAATAGGTCAAGACAATGTACATCAAGCCTAGTTGCGGCATGATGTCTTTAAAGAACGGCACCACCAGCTGAGTCGCAGAGGTATCTTTGCCATGTGCGTACAGAGCAAAAGCCACCACTAACGCAATGGCTGATTGCCAAAAATATTTCCAACGCGCAATTAAGCCATCGGTATTTTTGCGTACCACTTTACGGTAGTCATCAACAAAACCGACAGCTCCGTAGCCAAATAGCACAAAGATCACAGCCCAAACATAAGGGTTACTGAGATCGGACCATAACAATACGGTAATAATGATTGCCGCGAGGATCATGATACCGCCCATGGTTGGCGTGCCACGTTTACTGAAGTGAGATTCAGGACCTTCATTACGCACCACTTGGCCAATCTGCAACATTTGCAAGCGACTGATCAAACGTGGTCCCATCCACAATGAAATACCTAATGCTGTTAATACGCTTAAAATGGCGCGAAATGACAGGTATTCAAATAGACGGAAGAATGAGAAATATGGCTGTAGCAGCTCTGCAAGCCAAATAATCATGAATAAATCTCCTTCAACGCAGTTGCAACCTTACTCATACCAGCGCTGTTTGCGCCTTTAACAAGTAATGTGTGGGGACCAGTATGATGCGGCAACTGCTGTTTTATAAACTCAATCATGCTGTCGTGTGATTCAAAATGTTGACCTTGGCAAACGTCACTGATGGCTTTCGCATCAGCACCAAAAGTCAGTACATGTTCAAAATTAAATGGGGCTGCATGTTCCCCGACTTGTCGGTGAAGTGCAAGGCTTTCATCGCCTAACTCTGCCATATTGCCCAAAATAAGCCAGCGAGTGCCGCTAAATCCAGCTAAAAGATCGGCCGCCGCTTTCATCGCCGGAACGCTGGCGTTATAGCTATCATCAATCAAGCGGATTTCATTGCTCAACGCCACCAACTCTACGCGACCTTTCACTTTAGACAGTAACGCTAGACCAGCAGTAATCGTTGCAAGATCAGCACCAAGCTCCACCGCTAGTGACGCTGCAGCCAATGCATTTGAAACATTATGTTGACCAATAATACCCAGCTGTATCGCGGCACTACCGAGCGGCGAATGCAGGGTAAAGCTCGCTTCACCATTGGCATTTATCGCGATATAATCAGCGTAATAGTCGGCACTCGGATCGCTCACTGAAAAGGTTTTGACCTGTTTATCGGCTAACGCTGGTTGCCAAAATTGCCCACCATGACTTTCTAGGTTCACAATCGCAACACCACCCGCTTTCAAGCCTTGGTAGATTTCACCTTTCGCTTGTTTGACGCCATCAATCGAACCAAAACCTTCTAAGTGCGCTGCAGCGACATTATTGACCAGCGCCACATCCGGGGTAACCAATGCAGAGGTGTAAGCAATCTCACCGATATGATTAGCACCGAGTTCGATCACGGCAAAATCATCTTGCGGCGTAGAACGCAGCAACGTCAGCGGCACACCGATATCATTATTGAAGTTACCCGCGGTGAACAACACTTGGCCCTGTTGCGCCATGATGCTTGCAACCATCTCTTTCACAGTGGTTTTGCCACAACTGCCGGTAATCGCTACCGTTGGCGTCGCACATTGTTGATGCACGTAGGCTCCCAACAGCCCCAAGGCTTGCTTAGTATCACTGACCACCAGCTGCGGAATTGCGATTTCAAGAGGGCGAGAAACCAACAGTGCTGTCGCGCCAGACTCTAGCGCTTGCTGAGCAAAATCATGAGCGTCAAAACGCTCGCCAATTAAGGCGACAAACAATGCGCCTGCTTGTAGGTTGCGAGTATCGGTAGAGACAAGTGTAATCTCACAATCATCACCGACCATTTCACCGCCAAGTACTTGGGCAATGTGGCTAAGAGTCATATTTATCATAATGATAATCCTAGTAGCTGCTGGGCTGACTCACGATCAGAGTAGTGCACCGTTTTATCCGCTAGGACTTGATAATCTTCATGGCCTTTACCCGCCAATAAAATAATATCTTGCTCGCCGGCATGCTCTAGCGCGTATTGCAAAGCGGTAAAACGTTGATGCTCCACAATCGCTTGTTGAGGATGACTCATCCCCGCCAACATATCTTGTACGATTTCCGCTGGATCTTCACTGCGCGGGTTATCATCAGACAAAATCACGCTATCGGCCAAACGTTCACCAATTTTCGCCATCATCGGACGCTTACCTTTGTCGCGCTCACCGCCACAGCCAAAGATAGCCCAAAGCTGACCTTGGCAATGGACACGCAGTGCTAGTAGTGCTTTTTCCAGCGCGTCAGGTGTATGAGCATAATCAACGACCACTTTGGCTTTACCTTCGGTGGTAAAAAGCTCCATGCGACCAAGCACAGGTTCAAGTTGTGATGCGGTATCAATCAAACTTTGCTTATCAATACCCAATGCCAGCAATGTCGTCATCGCTAACATCACGTTTGATGCATTAAATTCACCAATCAGTGGCGCGCAGATTTGTCCCGCACCAAAATGACCATCAAAAGCAATATCAATACCTTGCTCTGAATAGGCTACCTCAGTCGCCCACACCGCTGGCACGTCCGCTTTAATGGTTTCGTTTGGTGGTAATAGAGATACCGCAATCGCGTTGTCGAGTCGCTTCACCCACTGCTGACCAACCACATCATCAACGTTGACAATCGCATGCTGGCATTGATGTTGGCTGAATAGGGTAAATTTCGCCTCTGCGTACTCTTCCATCGTGCCATGGTAATCAAGGTGATCACGGCTTAAATTGGTGAATACACCTGCAGCAAAAGCGAGTGCTTGAACGCGCCCTTGAACAAGGCCATGTGAAGAGACTTCAAGTGCGGTGTAGTTTGCGCCAAGCTGAGCAAGTTCAGCGATAGTGCGCTGTACTTCAACCGCATTACCCGTGGTGTTCGCTGCAGGTCGCAATGTCTCTAAGAAACCATTACCTGTGGTGCCCATCACTGCTGCGCGCTGCCCAACTAGCTCAAGCCATTGAGCCATCAATTGAGTAATCGTGGTTTTACCATTGGTTCCCGTCACCGCAATCAATTGATTATTGTGGTGAGCGTAGAGACGACCAGCCAGGGCGGAAAGGTGTAGACTTAAATCCGCAACATAGACGATAGCAACACCATCGCGCAGTTCGACTAAGCCGTGCTGCTTTTCACTGCACGCTTGAGCAATCACAGCATTTGCACCGTTATTAAGTGCGGCATCAATGAACTGACGGCCATCAGTGGCATGACCTTTAATCGCCACAAACGTCGTTCCAGAGGTGACTTTACGGCTATCTAATTCAAGCTGTGCGACAGCGATATCAGCGGCAAAACCGCTCAGTGGCAGCCAAGGAGCAACCAACTGTTGTAATGTGAGACTTAACGACATACAAAGGTCTCTCTTTATTCCTGAATTGATTTATTTTCGTCTGGTGCGACGTTCAAGATCTGTAGGCTGCCTTTCATTATTTCAGCGAAAACAGGACCGGCTACAGAACCACCATAATAATTATCACCTTGCGGCTCATTCACAATCACCACCAAGGCCACGCGTGGATCACTGGCTGGTGCCACCCCCGCGGTATACGCAAAATATTCATCACCATAACCACCGGCAATCGCCTTACGCGAAGTACCGGTTTTCGCCGCAACACGATAGCCCGGAACCGCCGCTTTGGTAGCCGTGCCTCCTGGTTGGGTTACGGTTTCCAGCATGCCCAGCACCATACGAGCGTATTTCTCGCTAATCACCTGACGAGAAAAGTCTTGCTGGTTGTTTTCTAAGATGTGCACTGGCTGGTATTTACCATAGTTACCCAACGTGGCATAAGCGTGCGCAAGTTGCAGAGGTGTAATGGTCAAACCATAACCAAAAGAAAGCGTGGCGATTTCAAATTTCGACCAACGACGGCGATTAGGGAAAATACCGGTCGATTCACCGACCAGATTCAAGCCTGAAGATTCGCCAAAACCGACCGAGCTGTACATACCCAATAATGCTTCCAATGGCATTTCTAACGCCAGTTTCGCCACACCGATGTTACTCGACTTTTTCAAAATGGTGGTCAGATCGGCCTTGCCCACTTTCGAGGTATCCCGAACACGACTGCCGCCAACCTGCATGATGCCGTTACCGGTATCAATCACGGTGTTTTCATCAGCCACACCATTTTCTAATGCCGCTAACACCACGAACGGTTTAATCGTAGAGCCTGGCTCAAAGGCATCGGTGATCACGCGGTTACGCATTTTCGCTGATTGCAAATCTGCGCGGTTATTCGGGTTGTATGAAGGAGCATTGACCATCGCCAATACTGCGCCCGTTTTAACATCAAGTAGTACCGCAGAACCCGATGTGGCGCGGAAATCTGCCACTGCTTGTTTGATCGCGCGATAGGCAATTGCCTGTAGGCGCTGATCAATAGTCAGCGTCAGTGGTTTACCTTCTTCTCGCTCTTCAAGCGAAATGTTTTCTACCACTCGGCCATAACGGTCTTTACGAATAATTCGTTTACCCGCTTCACCGGTAAGCCATTTATCGTAGCTACGTTCAACCCCTTCTAAACCGTGGCCATCAATCCCTGTCACACCCACTAAGTGAGCGCTAACCTCACCGGCAGGGTAATAACGACGTGACTCCGGTTTAAGGCCAATGCCGGCCAACTTCAACTGACGAATGTAATTCGACATCGCAGGACTGACTTGGCGCTGTAAGTAAATAAAGCGACGAGTTTTGTTGCTATTAATTTTGTCGAGCAAGCCTTGGCGATCAAGACCTAAGACATCCGCGAGGGCATGCCAGCGGTCAACATCAACTAAGCCACCTTCTTTGAAAATGGTTGCCGGATCGGCCCAAACCGCTTCAACGGGCACACTGACCGCCAAAGGTTCACCATTGCGATCGGAGATAATGCCACGTGCGGAATGTAAGGTTTTGGCGCGAATAGAACGCAAGTCACCTTGTTTGATTAGGTTGTCTGGTTCAATAATTTGGATGTAACCAATACGTGCGACGAGCGCCGTAAAAATGGCAAAAACAAAGAAAAGGACTAAGTAGAAACGCCAACGAATCAGTTGAGGAGGCTCAACATCAGGTTTCTTCGGCGTTGGTTTGATTTTCGGAGAACTCATGGTAAGTCAATCACCACTTCTTTATCAGAGTCGGGGCGTTTCATCTCTAACTCTTGCTTTGCAACGGCTTGTACACGGCTATGTTCCGCCAGTGCCGTTTCTTCTAACAGTAAGTTACGCCACTCATTGTCCAGTCGTTCGCGTTCAACCAAAGCTTGGTCTTTTTCGGTTACCGCTTCACGAGTATGGTGAGTCATAAAAACCACCCCCATCGCACTAGCAAAAATCAATAACAACATACCAAGGGGAAAACGCCCGGTGGTAATTAAGTCTCGACCGATGAGCTTGGCAAGATTAGGCGTGGTTTTACTCATGATGAAATTACAGTTTCTCTGCGATACGTAATACTGAGCTACGCGAGCGAGTGTTTACTTCCACTTCTTGCGTCGTTGGTTTAATCGCTTTGCCGATTGCTTTTAAGTTAGCACTACCAAGCTCACGGATTTGCGCTTCCGTTAAAGGCAGTCCATGTGGCACTTGTGGGCCCTGGCTCTCTTTACGGATAAAACGTTTCACCATGCGATCTTCCAATGAGTGGAAGCTGATCACTGACAAGCGTCCTTCCGGTGCAAGAATGCTCGCCGCGCCTTTTAGCGCTGTATCGATCTCTTCTAGCTCACTGTTGATGTAGATGCGGAACGCTTGGAATGAGCGAGTTGCCGGGTGTTTTTTCTCTTTGAAGCTTTTTGGCGCAGCATCAGAGATGAGTTTTGCTAACTGGCCAGTACGAGTCAGCGGTTCGTTCTCTTCGTTTTCACGATAAGCAACGATCGCTTTAGCGATGCGGCGAGCGTGTTTGTCTTCACCAAACTCACGAATAACCCAAGTGATGTCGTCCAAATCCGCTTCCAATAACCACTGAGAAACAGAAATGCCCGACGTTGGATCCATACGCATATCTAACGGGCCATCTTTCATAAAGCTAAAGCCACGCTCTGCATCATCTAGCTGTGGTGATGAAACACCAAGATCAAACAGTACACCGTCAACTTGACCAACCAAATTGTAGCGCTCAGCGTATTCGGCAATACCGGAAAATGGGCCATGAACGATAGTAAAGCGAGGATCATCGATCTTGTTTGCTTCTTCAATCGCTTGCGGGTCACGGTCGATACTGAACAGACGACCATTCTCACCCAGTTTCGACAAGATTGTGCGGCTGTGGCCACCACGACCAAATGTACCGTCTATGTATGTGCCATCGGGTTTGATTGCCAATCCATCGATCGATTCATTCAGTAATACAGATATGTGTTTAAATGCTTCTGTCATAGTTATCTCATCGGCTAGCGTGTTGATGCGCTCTAACTCTTCAGTGTACTGATTTCATCACGCAGTGCCACCCTTGGTCGCTTGTATCACGTGACATTGCGCTAAGTTTAATACTCAAGCGCCTTCAATATCGACTTTGAGAGCCTAGACGCGGCTTTCAGTTGAAGAAAAATAACGTCAATTATGAACGTTTTTTCAAGCCCATCGGATCATAAAACCCCAGCATTGTCAGGCAAAGAACTTTCAGTCCCACTAGAAAGTTAGCTGAAAAGAGCCTGAGTATATTGCTTAGGAGAATATTTTCGTCAGTAAAATGCAAAAAACCCATCATAACGCAAGCGTTACGATGGGTCTCGAATAGGTGGAGTCGACGTATAAGCCGGGTTCTGTATCCGCTTGCGCGGTGATAGCCATTCGTCTAGGCCAGCAATCGCTCACTGGCTCAAGCAACCTACCCGCCTCCTTACGCGAGCAACGCAATGTGGAGGCCTATTTGGTCTTGCTCCGGGTGGAGTTTACCTTGCTACGAACTGTTGCCAGTCGCACGGTGCGCTCTTACCGCACCCTTTCGCCCTTACCTGTGCTCTTGCGAGCCATCGGCGGTCTTCTTTCTGTTGCACTTGTCGTAGGCTTGCGCCTCCCAGGCGTTACCTGGCACCCTGCTCTATGGAGCCCGGACTTTCCTCCCCTTTGTCAGTCTCCCGAAGGACGTCAACGCCAGTCTCCCGAAGGGACTTCAGCGTCAGTCTCCCGAAGGACATCAACAAAGCAGCGACTATCCAGTCAACTCCGAGGCGGATTGTATAGAGTTCAAGGTACAGTGTCTAGCGAGATCACAAATATGATGAGATATGGATGTTAAACGGCTAAAAAGCGAACATTTCGCAGCGAGAAGAGTGAAAAGACAAAGAGCTGAGAACGCTTCGCTTCGAGAGGCAAGAGCGAAGAGCGAGAAGACAAAGAGCCGAGTACGCTGCGCTTCGAGAAGCGGGAGCGAAGAGCGAGAGGACAAAGAGCCGAGAATGCTGCGCTTCGAGAAACGAGAAAAGCGCAGCCAGGTAACCCCGCCTCTCGCTTCTATAATCTCGCCTCTATAATCTCGCTTCTAACTTCTCGCCTCTAAACTCTCGACTCTAAAATCCGCTTAACCTAAATTCTCTAAACCCCATTTGTAGAGGGCGTTTTTCTTTAGGTTATAGATCTCAGCAGCTAAGGCTGCAGCTTTTTTCAGAGGCAGCTCTTTCGTCAAAATAGCGAGGGTGCGAGTCACTTCGTCTGGCAGAGTCTCTTCTGCCACTTCACGGTGACCATGAACTAGCAAGACCATTTCACCACGTTGTTGGTTACTGTCCGCTTTAACCCATTCGATCAATTCACCCAGCGGCATACCTTGGAAAGTTTCGAAGGTTTTCGTTAACTCACGAGCCAATACCACTTCACGTTGTGAGCCAAGAATGTCCAACATATCTTCTAAAGAGTCTAAAATGCGATGAGGTGACTCATAAAAGATACAAGTACGCTCAACTTTAGCGATTTCCAATAACTTATCTTTTCTTGCTTTGCTCTTTGGTGGTAAAAAGCCTTCAAAGCTAAATCGATCCGAAGGTAAACCAGACGCGCTCAATGCGGTAATGACAGCACAAGCACCTGGTAGCGGGACAACTTTAACCCCGGCTTGACGACATTGATTGACGAGATGGTATCCTGGATCACTAATAAGTGGTGTACCCGCATCGGAAACCAAAGCGATTGACTGACCTGACAATAATTTTTCGACTAAAACTTGCGCTTTTTGTTGTTCGTTATGATCATGCAGAGGAAAGGTTTTTGTCGGGATATTAAAGTGCGCTAAAAGCTTACCAGTATGACGAGTATCTTCTGCCGCAATCAGATCGACGCTAGAAAGTACTTCAATGGCACGTTGCGTAATATCGCCCAAATTGCCAATTGGAGTGGGTACAATAAAGAGAGTTGGGATCTGTGCTGGTAAGGTTTTATTATCTGTCATTTGTTTAGCATCACTTCAACGATTAATATAGACACAATTTTATACGGAATTAACGAATAACTCATGGCCATAAATAACCAAAAGCGACTAAGTGTAACACGCTTACTGACTCCTGTAGCCCTTGCGGTGGTATTAGCAGCGTGTTCGTCTACTTCATCAACACCCAATTATGTCGATATTACGCTCGACCCGACTCAGTCGGTGACCAACTACCTTATGCGTGCTGACAGCAGTGAAGGAAGCTTACAGAGCGACTGGTTGATTATGGCGCTGAAAGCCGCAGTCGAAGCCAATGACATCAATCAGGCTGATTTATTGATCAAGCGCCTTGCTCGTCAACCGCTAACGGATATGCAGCAAGCTGAATGGCAGCTGTCTCGCGCAACACTGTTGTACAACAATGAGCAAATAAACCAGGCGGCTGAACAGCTTAACTTCCGTCCATCTTGGCGTCTTGCCAATGAACAGTGGAAAGATTACCACCAGCTACGCGCGGATATTTTTGCTAAGCAACACAACTACTTCGAAGCTGCTCAAGAACTTACTCAACTGGCAGAATTTGAAGACAAATCGCAGCAAGGCTACCTAGCAGAAAGCATTTGGCAAAACTTGACCCAATACCCAGAAGCCCAGATCACCCAATTTAATACCGCGGCGAGCAGTGCTGACTTCGATGGCTGGGTGCAATTGGCGATTTACAATGCAAGTTTGGCCAGTAACATTGCTCAATTGAAAAATACGCTCGAACAGTGGTTGGCAGAAAACCCATCGCACCCTGCTGCTCTTTATACGCCACAAGCCATTGAAGACATTCTCGCTTTGGATGTGACGAAACCGGTTAATACCGCCCTACTGCTACCACTATCAGGTAAGTTTGCCAAACAAGCTCAGTTGATCCGTGATGGTTTCATCTTGCAAATGATGAACGACGAGCAGCGTGATCCTAACGCAACCTTAACCGTAATCGATACCAATGCTACCGATATCAACTCGCTACAACAGCAGTTCATCGAAAAGAATATCGACTTTGTAGTTGGTCCTTTGGTGAAAGGCAACATCGCTAAACTACAACAAGCACAAACGACGACAGGCCATCCATTGCCAATGCTGGCATTGAATATTCCTGACGAAGTAATGCCAGGTAGCAATATTTGTTACTTAGCACTATCGCCAGAACAAGAAGTAGCGCAAGCCGCGAAACATCTATTTGCTCAAGGTTATCGCTACCCATTAGTGTTAGCGCCGCAAGGTCGACTAGGACAACGTGTGGTTGAGGCCTTTGAAGCGGAATGGAAAAAATACAGCAACGATAAAGTTGCCGTAAACCTCTTCACGGAAAAACGTCAGCTACAACGCAATATCAACACCGCTTTTGGGCT
Source organism: Vibrio scophthalmi (assembly GCF_040869025.1). Lineage (NCBI taxonomy): Bacteria > Pseudomonadati > Pseudomonadota > Gammaproteobacteria > Vibrionales > Vibrionaceae > Vibrio > Vibrio scophthalmi. The sequence goes on from NZ_CP134271.1 coordinate 835,255, forward strand.
ACAAGAGAGCCAACAGCATATCGCGCAGATGGAATCATTACTTGGTCTGTCACTGGAAAGCCAACCACGTAGCCGTCGTGATATCGATGCGGTTTACATCGTTGCTGGCAGTGCCGAGCTAACGCTGATCAAGCCATTTATTGAAGTAGCAATCAACCCAGACACTAACCCGCCGAAACTATTTTCGAACTCTAGCAGCAACAGCGGCCGTCAACAGTACGAAGATTTAACCGGCGTAATGTACAGTGACATTCCATTACTGATCCAACCAAACAGCGCGATTGAAGCGCAAATGAATCAGATGTGGCCTAAAGGTTCAAACGCTGAAAAACGTCTGCAAGCGTTGGGAATGGATGCTTACTTATTAATGGAACAGCTACCACAAATGAAGGTGGTTAATGGCTACCGTATCGATGGTAATACCGGTGTACTAAGCATCGACAACAATTGTGTCGTTCAGCGTGAAATTAGCTGGGCTGAGCATGGCAACATTGATAGTGCAGACGCGCAAGAAGCTGAGCTCATCGACAACACAGCAGAAGCCAGTGCTGAACAAGCTAACTAAAGGGCTTTTTTTCGAGTCCGCCGCTGAACAACATCTTGTGAGTTGCGGACTCAGCAAAATTGCGAGAAACTTTCGCATCAAAGGTGGTGAGATCGATTTGATCATGCGCGACCAAGACACAATTGTCTTTGTTGAAGTACGCTACCGCCAAAACCAAAATTATGGACATGCTGCAGAGACTGTCACCTACAGCAAACAACAGCGTTTAATTAAAACGGCCAATGTTTGGTTAATTAAACAAGGATTGTCCGTTCATTCGACCAATTTTCGTTTCGATTTAGTCGCTATTCATCATGATGGTAAGCAGATTGATTGGATCAAAAACGCCATAACTCAAGGGTAACCAATGCTAGAGAGCATTAAAGAAAGCTTTACCGAAAGTATTCAAATTCAAATCGCTGCGGCAGAAGCCCTGCCAGATGCCATCACCCACGCGGCGCAAGCCTTGGTCTATAGCCTACTCAACGGCAATAAGGTGCTTTGCTGCGGTAATGGTGGCTCTTTATCCAATGCTCAGCAATTTGTCTCGTGTTTGCTCAACCGGTTTGAGACGGAGCGCCCTAGCCTACCTGCAATGGCATTAACCGCGGACAATACCACACTGACGGCCGTCGCAAATGACTACCACTATGAGCATATCTTTTCTAAACAAGTGCGCGCTTTTGGTCAGCCAGGTGATATTTTATTAGCGATCTCAACCAGTGGTAACAGCAAAAATATCATCAAAGCGATGGAAGCGGCGGTAACTCGCGATATGACTATCATTGCACTAACCGGTAAGGACGGTGGTGAAATGGCTGGCTTGCTGGGTGAAAATGATGTTGAAATTCGTATCCCATCTCACAGAACGGCTCGAATTCATGAGGTTCATATGGTGACGTTACACTGTTTATGTGATTTGATAGATCAAGTTTTATTCCCCACTCACGAAGAGTAAAGAGATGAACTTAATCAAAGCCTTATTGATTGCCACCCTGGTAATGTCGACCAGCGGATGTGTCGGCTTATTTGTTGCTGGTGCAGCAACAACCGTCAGCGTTGTCACTGACAACCGTACCACCAAAGAGATTTGGAACGACAATAATATCGAATTTGAAATCGCAGGCATGACCAACAAAGCCCCTTATCGTGGCAATGTACGCGCGACCGCGAGTTCTTATAATGGTATTGTGGTGCTAATGGGGCAAGCCAATACCCAACAGATACTGAATGAATTTGAAGCCCAAGCACGTAAAACCCCAGGGGTAACACAAATTCACAACCAAATCAGAGTGCAGCAGCCACTCTCGATCGGTGAAATTAGCCACGATAGTTGGATTACCACTAAAGTGAAGTCAGCACTGCTCACCAATGAAGAGCTGAGCACAGTAAAAATTAAGGTCATTACCGAAGGTGGTGAAGTATTTTTGCTTGGCTATGTGTCTCGCGCACATGCAGATTTAGCTGCAGAGATTACGCGTAACGTATCTGGTGTCAAACAAGTGATCAAAGCTTTTCAATACGGTGATTAATACCGGAGAGTCATGATTGATAGGCATAAAAAAAGCAGCGTAAGCTGCTTTTTTTGATTCTGCTGTTGGCTATTAACACCCATCGACTGATTGGTATTACTTAACCACGCGAAGACTCGGACGGCCTTTTGGTCTTGGTGGCTCATCATCTGAACCATCATCACCATCAGTTTCAACACTTTCCGTCGCCAATGACAGACTACTGATTTCACCCATCTCTTCGATGAACTCATCTTCAATCTCGTCAAAGGTATCCATGTACGCATCTTCTGGTTCAAACATAGTGCCTGCACCATTTTCACGAGCGTAAATCGCTTGTACTGCGTAAAGAGGGACAACAACCACATGAGGTCGGCCACTGAAGCGCGCGTTAAAGGTGACTTCATCATCACCCAACTGCAAGTTACCCACCGCACGTGGTGCGACGTTCAGAATGATCTGACCGTCTTGGACAAACTCTTGCGGCACACGAACACCTGGCAGTGTAGCTGCAACCACTAGATGCGGTGTCAAGTCGTTGTCCACTAGCCACTCATAAAATGCACGAAGCATGTATGGGCGGCGTGGTGTCATGTTCGAAATATCCATCAAACGACGATTAGCGCAGTAGACGCATTTCGCGCTCAGCTTCAGTCAATGAAGCTAAGAATGAATCACGTTCAAATACGCGGTTCATGTAAATTTTCAGTTCTTTAGAGCCAGGGCCTACAAGCTCGATACCTAACTGAGGCAAACGCCATAGTAGCGGAGCTAGGTAACAATCGATTAGGCTGAATTCTTCGCTCATAAAGTATTCATATTCTGCAAATACTGGGCCTAGAGTCAGAAGATCGTTACGTAACTTGTTACGAGCCGCTTCAGATTCTTCAGCAGTACCGTTAACCACTTTCTCTGCTAGTGAGTACCAGTTCTTTTCGATACGGTAGATCATTAGACGGCTGTTACCACGAGCAACCGGGTAAACAGGCATTAGTGGTGGATGAGGGAAACGCTCATCTAGGTATTCCATAATGATTTTTGAATCGTAAAGTGCAAGCTCACGATCAACCAAAGTAGGAACCGTTTTGTATGGGTTCAGCTCGATCAATTCCGCAGGTAGGTTAGCTTCATCAACTAATTCAACCTCAACGCTTACGCCTTTTTCAGCGAGAACAATGCGTACCTGATGGCTATACATATCAGATGCACTTGAAAATAGAGTCATCACGGAACGTTTATTGGCAGCTACAGCCATGGAGCCCTCCAGCACAATTACAGGAATAAAAACAACAATGGAGGCTAAGCCTCCATTGTAAATTATCAAATTTGGTATTTAGCGCTGTATGATAGCATATTTAATGCACATCACGCCAATACTCTTTCTTAAGCAGTACCACGACTATAGTGAAGATCACCAAGAATGCCATCACCCACCAACCTAAAGCATGACGCTCAAGTTTGACTGGGTCGCCTGAGTACTCCAAGAAGTTAACGAGATCACGAACCGCTTGATCATACTCTTCTTGGTTAAGCTCACCCGTACCGTCAGACTCGATACCAACCACTGTTTCAATGGTTTCGCCATCAACGACCTTGGTTTCGATGATCGGCACCGGAATGCCTTGCAGCTCTTCAAGTACATGCGGCATACCAACACTTGGGAAAACAATGTTGTTCACGCCAAACGGACGTGCAGGATCTGCATAGAAAGAGCGCAAATAGGTATATAGCCAGTCAGTACCTCGAACTCGTGCTACCAAGGTGAGATCCGGTGGCGGCGCGCCAAACCATTTGGCTGCTGACTCATCAGGAATGGCATTTTCCATCAAGTCACCAATTTTAGCATTTGGATCAAACACCAAGTTTTCTTTCATCAACTCAAGCGGAATACCAATGTCGGTCGCGACACGCTCATAACGTTGGTATTGAGCCGAGTGACAAGCAAAACAGTAGTTCATAAACAGTTTGGCACCGTTTTGCAGTGACGCCTGATCACTTAAATCATTGTTTGCTTTGTCTAATGGTACATTTGCACCCGCAGCCATCGCCAAGGACGGCAACATTGCAAATAAAACTAAAATCCACTTTTTCATTTGAATGTCACCCTCTCTGGTAATGGTTTCGTGGCTTCGTTCTTACTGTAGAAATACAGCAACACGAAGAACATGAAGTAACCTAAGCTAAAGATTTGTGCGAGTAATGTGTATAGCGCTGTTGCAGGCAACGCACCCAACACACCCAAGGCAACAAAACAGATGGTGAACTGAATAATATTGAACAAGTGGAACTTACTGCGGTAACGGTACGAACGTACTTTACAGCGATCCAGCCAAGGTAGTACGAACAACACCGCAATAGAAGCGCCCATCGCAATAACACCCAACAGCTTATCTGGAACCGCACGCAAGATGGCATAGAATGGCGTGAAGTACCAAACTGGTGCAATGTGTTCCGGTGTTTTCAGTGGGTTTGCTGCTTCAAAGTTTGGTGGCTCAAGGAAGTAGCCGCCCATCTCTGGATTGAAGAACAATACGTAACAGAACAAGAATAAGAAACCAGCCACACCAACTAGATCTTTCACTGTCCCATAAGGGTGGAAAGGTACCGAGTCGATAATGTCGTATTTCTTAGTGTAGTAATCATGGAATTTGAACTGCGTTTTATAGTCATCGCCCATGGTGCCTTTCGGCAGTTTGGTTTCGATACCGTCTGGGTTATTCGAACCGACTTCGTGAAGTGCTAGTACGTGAAGTACGATAAGCAACAGAAGCACAATGGGTAGAGCAATAACGTGCAGAGCGAAGAAACGGTTCAGTGTCGCGCCAGAGATAACGTAGTCACCACGAATCCAAAGCGTCAGATCATCGCCAATCACCGGAATAGCACCAAATAGCGAGATGATTACCTGCGCGCCCCAGTAAGACATTTGTCCCCATGGCAATAGGTAGCCCATGAACGCTTCAGCCATCAACACGAGGAAGATCAACATGCCGAAGATCCACAGTAGCTCACGTGGCTTTTGGTACGAACCATAAATTAGGCCGCGGAACATATGCAGATAAACCACAACAAAGAACGCCGACGCACCTGTTGAGTGCATATAGCGCAGTAGCCAACCATACTCAACATCACGCATGATGTATTCGATAGAGGCAAACGCACCATCACCAGATGGTACATAGTTCATCGTCAGCCAAATACCTGTCAGGATCTGGTTAACCAATACAAGCATCGCTAATGAGCCGAATAGATACCAAAAGTTAAAGTTCTTCGGCATCGGATATTCAGAGAGGTGCTTTTTATACGCATTCATTGCGGGTAAGCGTTTTTCTACCCAATCAAGTAGAGCTTGCATTATGCCTCCCCTTCTTCGTCAACACCGATCATGATCTTGGTATCGCTTAGATACATGTGCTTTGGTACTACGAGGTTAAGTGGTGCGGGTACTCCTTGGAATACACGTCCAGCCATATCAAATTTAGAGCCATGACACGGGCAGAAGAAACCTGACTTAACACCTTGAACTTGTTCGCTAAAACTGTCTGGCAAATAGGTAGGAGAACAACCAAGGTGGGTACAAATGCCAACAGCGACAAAATATTCTGGTTTGATGGAACGGTAAGCATTCTGTGCATACAGCGGTTGCTGCTCTTCCCCAGAGGAAGGATCACGTAATTGCCCATCAAGTTCTTGTAGAGTATCAACTACAGTTTGAGCACGACGAACCACCCATACAGGCTTACCTCGCCACTCGACACGCACCATTTGCCCTTCTTCTAGCTTACCGACATCAACGGAAACTGGGGCTCCTGCTGCTTTTGCTTTTTCACTTGGGTTCCAAGATTTAATAAAAGGAACGGCAACCGCAGCAGCCCCTAACCCACCCACAACAGCTGTTGTGGCAGTTAGAAAACGTCTACGACCGTTATTTAAAGGCGCATTGCTCATCCAAACATTCTCCCATTTGCTCCTTTTGGATTCTTGTTATTCCTTACCAAAGAGCATGGCTAACAAATTAAGTTTGTTGTATTTATTTGATTGCAAATGATAAATAAAACCCCACTTTCTGACAAGGTAAAGCTACTTATTTGTAACAATTAAGGATACAAACGCCAATGTCGTCACAAAAGAAGAACACAGAAAACAACTATTTTTGGGGAGGGTGTTGGAGAGGGTATGAGGGAAAGAGATTTTAGAGCGCAGAAAAACAAAAAGCCTGGCATAAGCCAGGCTTTGAAACCACGTCCCAGTAAAAACTGGAAGCGAAATCTTTGAAAAAGATTAACGCTTAGAGAACTGTGGTTTACGACGTGCTTTACGTAGACCAACTTTCTTACGTTCAACGCAACGAGCGTCACGAGTAACGTAACCAGCTGCACGTAGAGCAGGACGGAAAGACTCATCGTATTCCATTAGAGCGCGTGTGATACCGTGACGGATCGCACCAGCTTGACCAGAAATACCGCCACCTTTAACAGTAACGTATAGGTCTAGTTTCTCAGTTAGTTCAACTAGCTCAAGAGGTTGTTTAACAACCATGCGAGAAGTTGGACGACCGAAGTATTCATCAAGGCTACGCTTGTTGATTACGATGTTGCCAGTACCCGGTTTGATAAAAACACGTGCAGCTGAGCTTTTGCGACGGCCAGTGCCGTAGTATTGATTCTCTGCCATTTCGAAATCCCCGATTAGATGTCTAGTACTTGTGGTTGTTGAGCAACATGGTTGTGCTCAGCACCAGCGTAAACTTTAAGCTTACGGTACATAGCACGGCCTAGAGGACCACGTGGCAACATACCTTTAACAGCAAGTTCAAGAACCATCTCTGGTTTCTTAACAATCAGCTTTTCAAAAGTGATTGATTTAAGACCACCAGGGAACTCAGTGTGACGGTAATACACTTTACCTTTAGCTTTGTTACCAGTTACAGTAACTTTCTCAGCGTTGATAACGATGATGTAATCACCAGTGTCAACGTGAGGAGTGTATTCAGCTTTGTGTTTGCCACGTAGGCGAGATGCAATTTCACTTGCTAGACGGCCAAGAGTTTTACCTTCAGCGTCTACAACATACCAGTCGCGTTTTACAGTTTCTGGTTTAGCAACGAAAGTTTTCATGCTAATAATAACCCGTTAATTTAAATTTAAACTTAAAGGAGCAGGAATGCTCCCACTGTCTAAGAGCCCAGTCATCACCCCTTCGAGTGGGTGGCACTCTTGGTCAAAAACTTTGGAAATTCATCCAAAAATGACCTGCAGTAACGGTGGGTCGCAAGATTATAGAGAAGTGAGTTGAAAAAATCACCTCTTTTTTAAATAAAAATATGACTTTTTCTTTACCGTAAATATCATCCAGCCTTTATGCCAAGTGCTCTCTAGCCAGATACTCATGGCTTTGCATTTCTGTTAGGCGTGATATACAACGTTTAAACTCAAATTCCAGCGTCCCAGCAGTATAAAGTTGCTCTAATGCGACTTCTGACGAAATAATCAGTTTTACGTTTCGCTCATAAAATTCATCAACTAACGCAATGAAGCGCCTCGCCGCATCATCGACTAACTGATGCATCTGTATTACCTCTGCTAACAACACACTGTGGTAAACCTTCGAGATTTCGATGTAGTCATTCTGACTACGAGCGGTTTGGCACAACTGAGCAAACGTCGCGTGCAATACCCCATCGGCTGCTTTGAGTACATCCACTTGGCGATGATTAATCTCAATTGCGGCCGCAGAGGCTTTCCCCTCTCCCACCAATTGCTCGTAATAGCGACTAAGGTTTTCATGCGCTGATACATCCAAAGGGAAGTGATAGATCTCCGCTTGTTCTAGCGTACGCAGACGATAATCAATCCCGCTATCGACATTAAGCACATCACAATGGGTTTGAATCAGTTGAATGGCTGGCATGAAGCGCGCGCGCTGCAAACCATTACGATAGAGATCATGAGGAGGGATATTTGATGTGGCCACCAAAACGACGCCGCGTTGAAATAGAGCTTGGAACAAGGTGCCGAGGATCATCGCGTCGGTAATATCAGAAACAAAGAATTCATCAAAACAGATGATCTCCGTCTCTTGCTTCAAGATATTGGCAACCGCTTCCAGTGGATCGCTCACATCATGCAGCTCACGCAATTCATCATGCACTCGCAGCATAAAGCGGTGAAAGTGAACGCGCATCTTCTTCTCAATGGGCAAACTATCAAAGAAGGTGTCCATTAAATATGTTTTTCCACGTCCGACTCCACCCCAAAAATAGAGCCCATTGGGTGCATCCGGTGGCGCAGGGGTTTTACCTAGCCATGATTTCCATTTCGGCACAACGACTACCGGAGCCTCAATATAAGCAATCATTTGATGATAAAGAGAATCAAGTGCCTGAACGGCTTGGCGTTGCGCATCATCGACTTGAAAGCCATGGTTCTCAACGTCTTGTTGGTAGCGTTGTAATGGTGTCATTGCTAGACCTTCTATGACTACTGCACTGAGCTATCCTGAAATCGACTGGTAATATTTTCTACAGATTCATGGGATAGGGTCACACGCATTTTTCTTTATTGGTTTAAGGTCTCATAGTAACATGGTCAACGAGCATCTGTAATTAACTAGTAAACAGCATGTTAAACTAAAAATAATAAGGAGTAATTATGCCTTGGATTTATGCCCTTGTTGGCCTGCTTGCAGGAACAGCTCTTGGATTTATCATCTCGCGCTTCACTACCCCGGGATACAAAAAACAAAAAAATCTCCACAAAGATCTAGAAACAGCAAAATTTCAGTTAGAACAACAAAAACAAGAATTGTCTGATCACTTTGCGCAGAGCGCAGAAATGCTCGACTCATTGGGTAAAGAGTACACTCGTCTCTATCAGCACATGGCAAAAACGTCCTCTGAACTCTTGCCAAATATGCCGGAGCAAGACAATCCTTTCGCGCAAAAGGTTGCATCGCAAAACAGCAATAACCACAGCGAAACAAAAACCGCAGACTCAAGCGATGAAGCACCAAAAGATTATGCCTCAGGTGCTACAGGCCTACTGCGTGAGCAGAAAAAAGACATTCTTCACTCTCCACAAGAAGCGACCGCTAAAGCTTCATAATAATCTTTCACTCCAACAAGGTTCCCAGTGAACTTTGTTGGGGTTTCTTAGTCATACCTCCATACGTAGCACCGATTTGTATCCATAAATCAAGACTAAACCGAGCAGTTGCCACTGAATCGGCCTTCACTGTATAGGAGTTATTTGATGAAAAAGCCTTTGCTTGCCTTAACGGTTCTCTCTTTAAGCATCAGTTCAATCATCTTGCCATTACCGGCTTCTGCTGCACTGCCTTTGGCCGTCAATGGTGAACAGTTGCCTAGTTTGGCTCCGATGCTCGAACGAGTCACCCCTGCGGTGGTCAGTATTGACGTCGAAGGCACTCATGTCGCCAAACAGCGCATTCCGGATCAATTCCGCTTTTTCTTTGGTCCTGACTTTCCAGCAGAACAGCAGCAAGAACAACCTTTTCGTGGGCTAGGTTCTGGCGTCATTATTGATGCCAAACAAGGTCATATCGTCACCAACTATCACGTCATTAAAGGCGCAGAGAAAATTCGCGTCAAGCTGCATGATGGTCGTGAATACGATGCAGAATTGGTCGGTGGTGATGAAATGTCTGATGTCGCTTTACTCAAACTAGAACAAGCCAAAAACCTCACACAAATTGAACTGGCCGATTCGGATCAACTGCGTGTTGGCGATTTCACCGTGGCGATTGGTAATCCATTTGGTCTCGGCCAAACTGTCACATCGGGCATCGTTTCCGCGTTAGGTCGTAGTGGCTTAAACCTCGAAAACTTTGAAAACTTCATTCAAACCGATGCGGCCATTAACAGTGGTAATTCGGGTGGCGCTCTGATCAACCTCAATGGCGAGTTAATTGGTATTAACACCGCTATTTTTGGCCCTAATGGCGGGAACGTTGGTATTGGTTTTGCGATCCCGGCAAACATGATGAAAAACTTAACCGAACAGATCTTAGAGTTTGGTGAAGTAAAACGCGGCATGCTGGGTGTACAAGGCGGCGAAGTAACATCAGAACTGGCCGAGGCACTAGGTTACGAATCAAGCAAAGGGGCATTTGTTAGCCAAGTCGTAGTCGACAGCGCAGCAGACAAAGCGGGCATTCAAGCGGGTGACATCATTGTCTCAATCAATGGCAAAACCATCAGTTCCTTCCATGAGTTAAGAGCAAAAATCGGCACGCTGGGCGCGGGTAAGAAAGTCACTCTCGGCATCATTCGCGATGGCAAAGAGAAATCGGTCAAAGTGACGTTAGGCGAGCAAGAAAATGTCAAAGCCAGTGCAGACAAGTTACATCAAGGTTTAACGGGGGCAGCACTCACCAACACCAATGCCAGCGATAGCGTACAAGGGGTGAAAGTCTCCTCGGTTGAAACCGGCTCTCCAGCGGAAGCGTATCAACTGCAAGCTGGCGATATTATCCTGGGCGTCAACCGAGTCCGCGTAAAGAACTTAGCCGAACTACGTAAGGTAGTAGAGAAGCAATCAGGTGTATTAGCACTGAATATTCAACGTGATAATCGGACTATTTACCTCGTGGTTCGCTAATCAAAGGCGCTAGAACCTCGGCTGTCACAGCCTCAAATAGCATACGTATTCGCGATAAAACGCGATATTGATTTAAAAGGACAGCGGAGAAATTCGCTGTCTTTTTTATATAATGCTATTCTTGATTGTTTGTTGCCTGTATGACATTGATTTTAAGGATAGTATGCTCGGTTTTCTTTTACGTTCAGTAGGATTAGGTTTAGCCACCGCGGCGTTGCTATTAATAGCGGTGCCTTCTCTTCGTAGCAACATACTGCCTGAGAACATAACCAACCCAGTCAGCAATATTTCGTCTGTTCAACTGTCGTTCAACGATGCAGTGCATAAAGCAGCTCCCGCCGTAGTTAACATCTATAGCCGTAAATACACTGAAGATGATCGCTCTAAGCTATCAACGCAAGGGCTAGGCTCCGGCGTTATCGTCAGTGACAAAGGCTACATCATCACCAACTATCATGTGGTTGCTCAAGCCGATCAAATCATCGTCGCTTTGCAAGATGGTCGCGCAGCAGCGGCGCAGTTGGTCGGTAAGGATCGCCGTACTGACATCGCGATTTTGCGAGTGGAAGGCGCCAATCTGCCAGTGATCCCACTCAACCCTGATTACAAAGCAAAAGTCGGCGATGTGGTGTTAGCGATCGGCAACCCCTATAACCTCGGCCAAACCACCACCTTCGGCATTATCTCAGCGACAGGGCGCTCTTCAATCAGTGCGGATGGCCGCCAAGCCTTTATTCAAACCGATGCTGCAATCAATGAGGGTAACTCTGGTGGCGCTTTGGTCAATACTCGTGGTGAGTTAGTCGGCATCAATACCGCCTCTTTCCAACAAGCGACTGAGTTGGAAACTTATGGCATCTCCTTTGCGATACCTTATTCACTGGCCAATGTGATCATGAATAAAATCATCGCGGATGGCCGTGTGATTCGTGGCTATATCGGTATTGATGGCCAAGATATTACTTCCGTTACCGCGCGACTGCTTGGTAATGAACATCTTGGAGGCATCGTCGTTTTGGGCGTTGATCCGAATGGCCCTGCGGCGGATTCAGGATTCCAAGCGCAAGATATCATCCTCAAAATAGATGGTCAGAAAATCAATGGCCGCCAAAGCGTAATGGAAATGGTCACTGACCTAAGACCTGGCACCACTGTCGATCTGTTGGTATTGCGTAAAGGTGAAGAGCTCACTATTCCTGTCACCATCATGGAAGACACGCGCGAATAGATTAGTGTCGCCCGTCCAAATAAGCGGCAATAAATACGAATCAAAAAAAAACCAGCCAATGGCTGGTTTTTTTATTTCTGTCGATTATTCGCTATCGCTTAGCGTCTCATTCACCGAATCATTCGCCACGTCGACTTCAATACTGGTCACACGCTGCAAACCACGAGGCAATAACGCACCACGACGGCCTCTTTCACCACGGAAGTTTTCCAAATCCGATGGCTTCAAGCCCAACTTACGCTTGCCGGCATACAGTGTCACGGTGCTGTTTTGCGGAATTGAAATCAAATGAGAAACCACTTCCTCACGCTCTTTCGCTTTCGCCGCCGGAATGTTGATGATCTTGTTACCCTTACCCTTACCAAGTTGCGGCAGTTCCTTAATCGGGAACAACAACATGCGGCCTTGGTTGGTAATCGCTAAGATCTCATCATTTTCTAGATCACTGATGGTTTGCGGAACAATCACTTGTGAGTTCTGCGGTAAGCTCACTAGCGCTTTACCACTGCGGTTTTTCGATAAGAGGTCCGCACCTTTACACACAAAACCATAACCAGCATCAGAACCAATCAGCCATAGCTGATCATCCTCACCCATCACCACCTGGCGAATAGAAGTACCTGGCGCAACGTTTAAGCGTCCCGTAATCGGCTCACCTTGGCTACGAGCGGACGGTAATGAGTGCGACTCTAACGAGTAGCTACGGCCATCACTGCCTAAGAACACCGCTTGCTGATTACTCTTACCACGAGCATGAGCAAGGTATTGGTCGCCCGATTTGTAGCTTAATCCTTCACCATCCACGTCATGCCCTTTCGCATGACGAATCCAGCCTTTTTCTGACAACACAACAGTAATCGGTTCACTCGGAACAAGATCACGCTCAGTCATCGCTTTCGCTTCAGCACGCTCAACCAATGGTGAGCGACGATCATCGCCATATTTCTCTGCGTCAGCTTTAATTTCTTTCTTAAGCAGGGTGTTTAAGCGACGCTCTGAACCTAATAGTTGCTCTAACTTTTCGCGTTCTTTTTCTAGCTCGTCTTGCTCACCACGAATCTTCATCTCTTCTAACTTCGCTAAGTTTCGAAGTTTAATATCAAGAATCGCATCCGCTTGAATATCCGATACGCCAAAACGTGCCATCAGCACGGCTTTAGGATCGTCTTCAGTACGGATAATCTCAATCACTTCATCAAGGTTGAGATACGCAACTAACAAACCTTCTAAGATATGCAGACGAGCCATCACTTTATCGAGACGATATTGTAGACGACGAGTCACAGTATCACGGCGGAACTCAATCCACTCAGCAAGAATCTGTACTAAACCTTTAACTTGAGGACGATTATCAAGACCAATCATGTTCAAGTTAACGCGGAAGCTCTTCTCAAGATCCGTCGAAGCGAACAGGTGGTTCATCAACTGGTCGCAATCAATACGGTTTGAACGTGGCACAATCACGATACGTGTCGGATTTTCATGATCCGATTCGTCACGTAAATCATCCACCATTGGCAGCTTCTTAGCACGCATTTGGTTGGCGATTTGCTCCAACAATTTCGCACCTGACGTTTGATGCGGCAGTGCGGTGATGACGATATCAGAGCCTTCTTTGTGCCAAACCGCGCGCATTTTAATGCTGCCACGGCCGGTGCGGTAAATTTTTTCAATTTCCGCTTTTGGCGAAGTAATTTCTGCTTCAGTTGGATAGTCAGGGCCTTTAACAAATTGCATCACATCTGATAATTCCGCTTTTGGATTATCAATCATATGAATTGTTGCATCGACCACTTCACGCACGTTATGTGGTGGGATATCTGTCGCCATACCAACCGCGATACCCGTGACACCATTAAGCAATATATGTGGCAGGCGAGCTGGCAACATTTGCGGCTCTTTCATCGTGCCGTCAAAGTTAGGTTGCCATTCGACAGTACCTTGGCCTAGTTCGCCCAGCAGTACTTCGGCAAATTTAGACAGTTTTGCTTCGGTATAACGCATCGCAGCAAATGATTTCGGGTCATCCGGCGCACCCCAGTTACCTTGACCATCAACCAATGGGTAACGGTAAGAGAATGGCTGAGCCATCAATACCATCGCTTCATAACACGCCAAATCGCCGTGTGGATGGTATTTACCCAACACGTCACCAACGGTACGTGCCGATTTTTTATATTTTGCTGATGCCGACAGACCAAGCTCTGACATCGCATAGATGATACGTCTTTGAACCGGTTTTAAACCGTCACCAATGTATGGCAACGCACGGTCCATAATGACGTACATCGAATAGTTTAGATAAGCGTCTTCAGTGAACTTGCGCATTGGCAATTGTTCAACGCCATCATAGGTAATTTCTGTAGACATCCGTTAAACCTCTGCCAAATCGCCATTGCTTTGTAACCATGCACGACGATCATCGGCACGCTTTTTACCCAGCAACATATCCATCATTTCCATGGTCGCTTCCGAATCGTCAATGGTTAACTGCACCAGACGACGGGTATTAGGATCCATGGTGGTTTCACGCAGCTGAAGTGGGTTCATCTCACCCAGACCTTTAAATCGCTGCACGTTGATTTTGGCTTTTTTCTTCGATAAACGCTCAAGCACGCCTTCTTTTTCATCATCATCAAGGGCATAGAACACTTCTTTACCACAGTCGATTCGATATAGAGGCGGCATTGCCACATAAATATGACCAGCTTCTACCAAGGTACGGAAATGGCGCGTAAACAAGGCACACAGTAGCGTTGCAATGTGAAGACCATCCGAGTCCGCATCGGCAAGGATACAGATTTTACCGTAACGTAACCCGCTCAAATCATCGCTATCAGGGTCGATACCCAGAGCGACGGAAATGTCATGAACTTCTTGTGATGCAAGCACCTGATCAGCAGCGACTTCCCATGTATTGAGAATTTTACCGCGCAGTGGCATTACCGCTTGGAATTCACGATCGCGCGCCTGTTTGGCTGAGCCGCCAGCCGAGTCCCCTTCCACAAAGAAAATTTCCGTGCGGTTAAGATCTTGTACTGAACAGTCAGTCAACTTACCCGGCAATGCAGGGCCTGATGCGATTTTCTTACGCACCACTTTCTTGCTGGCACGCATGCGACGGTGTGCATTGGCAATACACACTTCGGCTAGCTGTTCTGCTAATTGTGGTTTTTCATTTAACCATAGGCTAAAGACATCTTTCACCACACCAGCCACAAACGCGGCGGTTTGACGAGAAGAGAGACGCTCTTTGGTTTGACCCGCGAATTGTGGATCTTGCATTTTGACCGATAGCACGTATGAACAACGGTCAAAAACATCATCACCGGTTAGCTTCACGCCACGAGGGAGTAGATTGCGGAATTCACAGAACTCACGCATAGCATCCAGCAAACCTTGGCGCAGACCATTAACGTGCGTACCACCTTGAGCGGTAGGGATCAGGTTAACGTAGCTTTCGGTGATCATCTCACCGCCTTCTGGTTGCCAAATTACCGCCCAGTGCGCCGCTTCTGTTTCTGCAGAGAACTCGCCAGTAAATGGGACTTCAGGCAGTACAGTGTAGCCTTTAACGCCTTCTGCTAAGTAATCGGTCAGACCATCTTCGTAGTACCAACGATGCTCTTGATTGTTTACTTTATCAGAGAAAGTAATTTCTAAACCTGGACACAATACCGCTTTAGCACGCAGGTTATTGACCAAACGCGTCACAGAGAAATTTGGCGAGTCGAAGTAGCTCGTATCTGGCCAGAAGTGAACACTGGTGCCTTTATTGCGGCGACCACATGTACCAGTGACGGTCAGTTCTTCTACTTTATTGCCGTGTTCAAACGCCATTTCATAAATCTGGCCGTCGCGTTTCACCGCCACTTCAACACGTTTAGATAACGCGTTAACAACCGAGATACCAACCCCGTGTAGACCACCGGAGAATTGATAGTTTTTATTAGAGAATTTACCACCCGCATGCAGCTTACAGAAAATCAGCTCCACGCCAGAAATCTTTTCTTCTGGGTGTATATCTACAGGCATGCCGCGACCGTCATCAATAACTTCTAATGATTGATCGGCATGAAGAATAACTTGTACCTTAGAGGCATGTCCGGCGAGCGCTTCATCGACACTGTTGTCGATAACTTCTTGGCCTAAATGGTTTGGACGCGCTGTATCCGTATACATCCCTGGTCGGCGACGTACTGGCTCCAAGCCATTAAGAACCTCAATGGCTCCAGCATTATATTGTTCAGTCATAATACGGAATATCGTTATAGAGATTTAATGGTTACCATGCAGAGCGCTTAGTCAGCTAGGTGACATTGGTCAAAAAACGTCACAAACGCTGAATCTCTCAGCGTTTTTCAACTGCAATAGTACAAGGGGAACATAGTCTGGAAGAGACCAGTTTATGTCAAGTGAGATACGTAAGTAACAAGCAAATTTATGACTCTTCCCTCAATGAACGGCAAAAAAATCAGCAATTCAATCTTAGAAGAAAACCATCAACTTCGGGCTACAAGTTTAAGAATTCGAGAATTTGTTGTGGGTAACGTTCGAAATCCACAAAGCTGTGATCACCACCCTGCTCGACGCTCTGTTTTGCCAAAGCATACTTCGCCACCGCTTGGCGATAATCTAAAACTTCATCTTCTGTTTGCTGTAATAACCAAAAGTCATTTGGGTTACTTATTTGAGCCACATCGAGAGCTTTCAACTCGTCAATGTGATGCTCTTGCAAGACATAATGTTCATGTGTGTATGGATTTTCTTGCTCACCCAGATAATCCATCAATAACTCATAAGGCTTTACCGCAGGGTTCACAAGCACTGCTTTAAAACCAAATTTGGCGTTCAACCAAGTTGACATATAACCACCGAGTGAACTACCCACTAAGCCAATGTGATAGTCATGCTGATAGCGCTCAATCAGGTCGGTTAGATGCTCTGCTGCTTGTTGTGGAAAACAAGGCAATTGAGGGATAACTACTTTGATATCCGGTCTGTACTGCATGCAATATTGCTTCATCACATTGGCCTTATGTGACAAAGGAGAGCTGTTAAAGCCGTGAATATAAAGCAGTAGAGAAGGTTTCATCGCAGAACTCGCAAATAAGATGAGCTCAAGCGGATAAATTAGTAACCGCTTGAATCAAAATTAGGTAAGAACAAACCACCAGCAAGACGTTGTACATGTGTCTCAAACTGGCCATCGGCGCACAAGGTTAGCTCTCGCCAGCCCGGAGAACAAGTATCTAGCGCAAAGTCATCGCTATTAGGTTTGAATTGCACACAAGTGGATGGTGTTGAGATGACGGTTGCACCACTGCGAACTTTTTGCATATCTTGATGAACATGACCACACAAAATCGCACGCACGTTATCGTGCTTCTCCACTACCTGCCAAAATTGCTCAGCGTCTTTCAAGGTGTGCTGGTCAAGCCAAGCACTTCCCACCAATATTGGATGATGATGCAGTAACACCAAACTATGACGTTCAGGATGCAAGCGAAGTTGCTCGTCCAGTAAGTCCAGTTGCTGCTGACTCAAGCGGCCATGCGGTACACCTTCAACTTGTGAGTCGAGCAATATCATCTGCCAATGTTCACCCAGCAATGCGTGCTCTGCTTGTACAATCTGTGTTGATGGTAATACCGAGCCCATACTTGGTTTGTAATCATGATTGCCCGGTAACCAAAAGCACGGTTGCTTTAATGGCTCAATGCCTTGAGCAAAGCGCTGATAAGAGACATCAGAATGATCTTGAGAAATATCACCAGTCGCAAGAATTGCGTCAAAGTCGAAGTCCTGTTGAGTTACGGCTTCGACTACGGCTGAAAAGCTGTCATTCGTATTTACGCTAAGCAAACTCCCGTCCTCTGCGGCAAACAGATGGGTATCGGTAATCTGCACTAGCTTAATCGTGTCTTTAGTTGATGAGCTTGACGTTACTTTCAAAACTAAAACCTAGATATTCAGTGGCGAACGGCTTATGCCATGCTTTAAACAAAACGATAACCAATCCCCTAAAAAACGATTCAATTGCGCTTTTTCATCTTTTTGAACCATTTTATCGTTCGGGTAATCGTATCGAGCTTTGACTCGATTTAAATAATCACTACTACATACTTCTGCCACACGGGCATCGTGGTAGAGCCTGACAGACATTTTCGGCAATGGAAACACTGGAACGTCATCACTTTGACAAATATCGACCAAAGTTGTGTACTTTGTGACTTCTCCCACGAGTATTTGGTAAGACATACTCGCCGCTTGGTAGCAACGTACATCACCGACGCTCGGTTGCGTTGGCAACAGCGCATTCAATTTTGCATAGTTGGTTTCATAGACGCGCATCAACTCTGCTAAATCAACATGATACGGTCTTTTATTTGCTACTTGTCCCATTCGCTCTTCAAACGCTGATAATTAAGCTGTAACCATTGCAGGGCAATAATTGATGCGCCATTTTCAAAACGACCATCTTCGACCCAACGGTAAGCTTGCTCACGACTTACCACATGCACACGAATATCTTCACCTTCATAGTCTAAACCATGAACGCCATACGCGGTGCTTGCATCCACTTCACCGACAAACACATCCAGCTTTTCAGAACAGCCACCAGATGAAGGGTAATAAGAGGTTACTTTAACGATTTTTGCCACCTCGATACCGGCCTCCTCTTGCGCTTCTCGGCGCACGACATCTTGGGCGGTTTCGTTTGGATCAATGATCCCAGCAACAATTTCTAACTGCCACGGCTGAGCATGCTCAAGCGCACCAACACGAATTTGCTCAACCAAGACAACTTGATCGGTTTTCGCGTCGTAAGGTAACAATGCAGCAGCATGACCACGCTCAAACATCTCACGAACAATCTCTTGGCTCCAACCGCCTTCAAACAATTTATGTTTGAATCGGTATTTAACCATTTTGAAAAAGCCTTGATAAAGGGTCTCTTTTGAGATTATTTCGACATCTTCGCTTGTAAACTGTGGTGATTGGTTATCAGCCTGTTGCATTTTGCACCTCTGTCAGTGAATCTAATAGTTTACTCAGAGAACAGCGCTTGTTCCATCGACGCACTTCAACTTTTTGTATAATTCTTCTATATTTTTTTAAGTTGAGACTGTTTTTATTGCACAGATGGACAACTATTTGTAAAAGATTGCAAAGTTTAGAGTGAATTAGCGTCAATTTGAGTTAAACTCTTGAACAATTGACCTCTTTTTATTTGGCAGGGATCGAACCCATGAAAAAATTGCTTCCACTTATTATCAGTGCAGCACTCGGTAGTCTTAGCACTTCTGCTTGGGCAGATACGCTGACAGACATCTACAATCAAGCGAAGGAAAACGATCCTACGCTACTAAGCTCTGCAGCAAAACGTGATGCTGCTTTCGAAGCGATTGAAGAAAACCGCAGTACTTTGCTACCACAAATTAACTTAACTGCAGGTTATGACCTAACTCGTGGTGATAGTGATAGTGACGCATTAACGGCTGGCGTAAACTTCTCACAAGAGCTTTTCAAACGTTCAAGCTGGATTAGCTTAGATACTTCTGAAATGTCAGCACGCCAAGCAGACGCGGCATACGCAGCGAGTCAACAAGCTTTGATTCTACGTGTTTCTCAAGCTTACTTTGATGTATTACGCGCACAAGATAACCTCGTGTTCGTTCAAGCAGAGAAAGCGGCAGTTGCACGCCAACTAGAGCAAACTAAACAACGTTTTGAAGTGGGTCTATCAGCAATTACTGACGTGCACGATGCACAAGCGCAATACGACTCAGTATTAGCGGATGAGGTGCTAGCACAAAATAGCCTCGTCAACAGCTACGAAGGTCTACGTGAAATCACTGGCCAAGAGCATGCAAACCTTGAAGTGCTAGATACTAAACGCTTCTCAGCAAGCAAAACATCAACAGCAATCAATACGCTTGTTGAAGAAGCTGGTCAGAAAAACTTAAGCCTATTGGCGGCGCGTATTACCCAAGATATCGCTAAAGAGAACATTTCATTAGCAAGCTCTGGTCACCTACCGTCACTGACTCTTGATGGCGGCTACAACTATCGTGATATCAGCAATACCGATGTAAACCCTATCACACAACGTAATTCTGACGGTGACGAAGGTAATTTCAATGTTGGTTTGAACCTAGTTGTTCCTCTATACACTGGTGGCAACATCACTTCGCAAACCAAACAAGCAGAATTTGCTTATGTTGCGGCTAGCCAAGATCTTGAAGCGACATATCGTACAGTCGTTAAAGATGTTCGCGCTTTCAACAACAATATCAGCGCTTCAATTGGTGCATTGCGTGCTTACGAACAAACCGTAATTTCAGCGGAATCTGCACTAGAAGCAACCGAAGCGGGTTTCGATGTGGGTACTCGTACTATCGTTGACGTATTGGATTCAACTCGCCGTCTATATGACGCGAATAAGAGCCTATCAAACGCTCGTTACGACTACATCCTAAGCGTACTTCAACTACGTCAAGCGGTGGGAACACTGAGTGAGCAAGATATCCTAGATGTGAATGCAGGTCTTAAACCGGCTAAATAAGCCACACTAAGAATCTTTCGCTCTACTAAAAACTCTAGATCAAAAAAGCCTGCTCAGTGAGCAGGCTTTTTTATGTGCACTACGCGATACGATACAACGCGTTGCGTTAAACCGTACTTTCTGAAATCAGATTGTGCTTGTTCAGCAGTCGATACATGGTCGCGCGTGACACGCCCAGCTCTTTTGCCGCCATCGACACTTGGCCTGAGTGCGACTCAAGCACAAGCAACAATGCATCTCTTTCGCTGCGCTCGCGAATGTTTTTCAAGCTGCGTTTGCCATCACTGCGTTTCGGCAAATCAAGGTGCTGCTCATCAAGCATCACCGTATCCGACATTAAGACCACGCGCTTGATCTGATTCATCAGTTCACGAACGTTGCCCGGCCAATGATAGCGAGTCAGAGAGCGTGTCGCTTCTTCAGTAAAACTGCGTGCTTGCGCGTTATATTCTCGTGAATACTCCATGAGAAAGTGACGTGCCAAAATCGCAATATCACCTGCTCGCTCTTTAATGCTTGGCACATTAATACGCAGAACATTGATGTAGTGATAAAGCTCTTCGTTGAAGTCACCATCAATTAGGGCTTTCTCGATATCCGCCGAATTTGCGGCCAGGATACGCACATCCACTTCTTTACGACCATTGATGGTTTCCACTGTCCCTTCTTGTAAGAAGCGCAGTAAATTAAGCTGCTGAGACTTAGGTAAGGTCAAAATATCATTGAGCAGGATCGTGCCGCCATCAGCTTTCTCAAGCAGAGACTGCTCGTTAATGTCATCACGATGAATACCAAACAAATCACTCTCGATGCGATGTTCTGACATGGCACGGCAGTTGACCGATAAAAACTCCTTCTGCGCTCGTGATGAGGTTTGGTGGACTGCACGAGCAACGGTTTCTTTGCCTGTGCCACTTTCACCATAAATCAAAATACTCACATCTGTTGGACCAATTCGTTTAATTTGGTCACGTAGACGCTTCATTGGAATCGATTCGCCAATCAATCCCATGTCATTGTTATTACCATAATGAGGCCATACTTTTTTCTCCAACTTAAGCATGCCCAGTTGGTGTCCAATCGTGCTAAGCAATTGAGCATCAGGAATTGGCGCAGTAAAAAAGTCGATACAAAAGTTCACGATAAACTGACAAATCGTATCGGAACTGAGCTGAGATTCACGGATAAAAGCGATCCATCGAACCTGCTTATGATTGCTGACTAAGTTGGCAATGCCATTAAGACTAAACTCATCGTGACTCAGATCGACGATGCCAATACAAGGACCCGTTTCTGAAAACAGCGTATTGGCTTTACGCAAATCAGCACACTGAGTACAACGCCATCCAACTTGCTCTAAAACAGAAAGCCAAGGTTCGTAGCTACCACCAACTACAATCATTGAACCAGGGACAGAATCCATTCGGAATTGACTACCCATTAAGCTTCTTCCTTATTAATTCGATTTTATAATTATTTGTGCCAAAAAAAACACATCAACAAGTGCGTACACTATAAGAGCTTGAGTTAATAATCTGTCTCATTTATAAGACTAGGACATAAATCATGCTTTGAATAAATAGATGTGCGATTCACATTCAAAATTCACATACTGCACTGTTGATTCATTTGACGCTCTTTTTCAGCAATATAGGACAGCAGCTGACTTAGCTTACGTAACGTATGCATACTGAACTGTAACTAGTTATGTCAAAATGTGGGCAAAAAAAAACCACCCGAAGGTGGTTTTGCTAGTCATTTCAAAGCTTACTGCGCTTGTGGGCGCATCGCTGGGAATAGGATCACATCGCGAATGGTATGCGTGTTAGTGAATAACATCGCAAGACGGTCGATACCGATACCTTGACCCGCTGTTGGCGGTAGGCCGTGCTCTAGTGCTGTAATGTAGTCAGCATCGTAGAACATTGCTTCATCATCACCCGCATCTTTTGCATCAACTTGAGACTTAAAGCGCGCATCTTGGTCTTCTGCATCGTTTAGCTCAGAGAAGCCGTTTGCCACTTCACGGCCGCCAATGAAGAACTCAAAGCGGTCAGTAAAGAATGCGTTATCATCGCTACGACGAGCCAGTGGAGAAATATCCGCTGGGTAGCCAGTGATGAACGTCGGTTGGATAAGTTGCGGTTCCGCTGTCTCACCGAAGATTTCTTCTAGTAGCTGACCACAAGTCCAGAACTTCTCTACGTAGATATCTAGTGACTTCGCGATTGAAACCATCAAATCACGATCCTGAACGCCTTCTTCTGTTAGCGCTTGGATTGCCTCGTGTTCTGGGTTGTAGTGCTTGATCGCATCTAGCATAGTCATACGTGCGTATTGACCACCGAACTCAACCATTTGGTCACCGTAAGGCATTGCTGTTGCACCTAGAATTTCAAGCGCAACTGTACTTAGCATCTCTTCAGTTAGATCCATAAGATCTT
This sequence comes from Vibrio scophthalmi, assembly GCF_040869025.1. Classification (NCBI taxonomy): domain Bacteria; kingdom Pseudomonadati; phylum Pseudomonadota; class Gammaproteobacteria; order Vibrionales; family Vibrionaceae; genus Vibrio; species Vibrio scophthalmi. Next base: position 858,169 of record NZ_CP134271.1, read on the forward strand.
TGTAATCTGCGTACGCCATGTAGAATTCGATCATGGTGAATTCTGGGTTATGACGTGGAGATAGGCCTTCGTTACGGAAGTTACGGTTGATTTCGAATACACGCTCAAAACCACCAACCACTAGACGCTTCAGGTATAGCTCAGGAGCGATACGTAGGAACATTTGTTGATCCAGTGCGTTGTGGTGAGTGATAAATGGACGCGCAGACGCACCGCCAGGAATCACTTGCATCATTGGAGTTTCAACTTCCATGAAGCGTTTTGATTCCATGAAGCGACGAATTGCAGAAACCAGTTTAGAACGAATTTTAAATGCATTACGTGAATCTTCATTCACGATTAGGTCTACGTAACGTTGACGGTAACGCATCTCTTGGTCTGTTAGACCGTGGAATTTCTCTGGCAGTGGACGAAGTGCTTTAGTCAGCAATTCGAACTCTTCCATATTTACGTAAAGGTCGCCTTTACCAGACTTATGTAGAGCACCTTTCACACCGATGATGTCACCGATATCAAGACCGTGGTATTGCTCTTTCAGTACTTTTTGTACTGCTTTGTCTGCGTAAGCTTGAATGTTGCCCGATGTTTCTTGAAGAAGTAGGAATGGACCACGTTTCGCCATAACACGACCCGCGATTGCGACTACGTGGTTAAGCTCTTCTAGCTCTTCCTTAGTCTTTTCACCGAATTCAGCTTGTAGGTCGCCCGCTAGAGCATCACGACGAAAGTCATTTGGGTGGCCGTTTGCTTTGCAGCTCTTACGGATAGCATCCAGTTTCGCGCGGCGTTCAGCAATTAGCTTATTCTCTTCTTGTGCAGAAGCTTCTTGTACAGATTCGTTTTGAACAACATCAGTCATTTTCGATGTATCCTGTCTTAGTCGGTGAAAAGCTTACAAGCCTGATTTAAGGCTAGCTTCAATAAATTTGTCTAGGTCGCCGTCAAGAACCGCTTGAGTATTGCGGTTTTCAACGCCTGTACGTAAATCTTTAATACGAGAGTCATCCAGAACGTAAGAACGGATCTGGCTGCCCCAACCGATATCAGATTTGGTGTCTTCGTTGGCTTGTTTCTCTGCATTTTGCTTTTGAATCTCAAGTTCAAACAATTTTGCACGTAGCTGCTTCATTGCTTGATCTTTGTTCTTATGCTGAGAACGGTCGTTCTGACATTGCACCACGGTATTGGTTGGTACGTGTGTAATACGTACTGCCGATTCAGTGGTGTTAACGTGCTGACCACCCGCACCAGAGGCACGGTATACGTCGATACGAAGATCCGATGGATTAATATCGATGGTGATGTTGTCATCAATCTCTGGGTAGATAAACGCAGAGGCAAAAGAAGTATGACGACGGCCACTTGAATCGAATGGTGACTTACGAACTAGGCGGTGAACACCCGTTTCCGTGCGTAACCAACCGTAAGCATACTCACCTGAGATTTTAACGGTTGCGCCTTTAAGGCCAGCAACGTCGCCATCTGAGACTTCGATTACTTCTGTTTTAAAGCCTTTTGCTTCAGCCCAACGCAAGTACATGCGTAGCATCATTGACGTCCAGTCTTGCGCTTCTGTACCACCAGAACCCGACTGTAGATCAATGTAGCAATCAGAAGCATCATGGTCACCAGAGAACATACGACGGAACTCAAGCTTAGCCAGCTTATCTTCAAGCTCAGCTAATTCCGGTTCAATTTCATCGAATGTTTCTTGATCTTCTTCTTCAACAGCAAGCTCTAGAAGGCCTTCAACGTCTTCGACACCTTGCTCAAGTTGATCAATAGTTTCCACAACCGCTTCTAATGATGCACGTTCTTTACCCAACGCTTGTGCGCGTTCAGGTTCGTTCCATACATCTGGCTGCTCTAATTCTGCATTTACTTCTTCTAGACGCTCTTGTTTAGCATCGTAGTCAAAGATACCCCCTCAGGACTGTCGTGCGCTGAGACACGTCCTGGAGACGGTTTTTAATAGGATTGATTTCAAACATACTTGCTCAATATTTATGAGTAGAATTTAACCGAGGAATTGTACTGAAAAGTGTGACGAAGATACAGGAAAATTTTATTTGCCTCGTCTAGAAGCTTAAACAAAAAAATCCCCCGCAACGCTAAGCATCACGAGGGATCAGTCTTATTCTATTTCAGAGGATTAGGCGTTTTCTTCAACCAATACTGGTTGCTCTACTTTGCCAACAAAGCAAACACAAATCATCGCTGCCAGTGTTGGTAATACCCAACCCATACCCACATCAAACAGTGGTAAAACATTGAATGCTGAAACATCTAGTCCAACAATTTTCGCTGCATCAACCAAAGCAAATAGCAGTGATACCAGCAGAACTACGCGGTAAGCCAAACGAGAATTTGGTAGTTTTTTACGCATAAACGTCAGAACCACCAACGCAATCGCAACAGGGTATAACGCAAACAATACTGGAACAGACAGTGAAATAAGCTGCGCTAGACCGACGTTTGCTACCAATGCACATGCAGCACCATTGATCACAACCCACTTCTTGTACGAGATTGACGTTAGAGAGCTAAAGTAATCAGAACATGCTGAGATTAGACCAATTGCCGTAGTCAAACACGCTAGCAATACAATCACAGACAGAACGATTTGACCGTATGAACCAAATAGTGCTTGAACGTATAAGCTCAGAACCAAACCACCGTTGTCAGCGCCTGTCGCAACAACAGAACTGGTCGCACCTAGATAGAACAATGATACGTACACAAACGTTAAACCTACCGCGGCAATCAAACCCGCTAAGATAAGGTAATGTGTGGTTGGCTTTTGCTCAGTAATACCTTTACTACGGATCGCATCAACAATCAGTACACCAAACATCAATGAACCAAAGGTATCCATGGTGTTGTAGCCTTCAAGGAAGCCTTTTTGCAGTGGGTGCGTTAGGTATTCACCTTGTGCAGCAATGATCTCACCTTGTGGATCAAGGAATACTGCGCCAGCAAGCACAATCAGACCAATAAACAATACCGGTGTGAGTATCTTACCAATCACGTCAATCAATTTGCCTTGTGACCATGAGAACGACATCGCAATCACAAAGAACAGAATCGAGAATACGGTTAGATGAATTTGCTCAGCATGAGCAAAAAATGGTTTTACTGCCATCTCGTATGCCACAAGACCAGTACGAGGCGCAGCAAACGCAGGGCCGATGATGATAAAAATCAGCACTGCCATTACGGTCGCCGCTTTAACCGGTAGATCTTGAGTCAGTTTAGCCCATGAGCCACCAGCAACAGCAATAGCAACGATAGTGAGAAGAGGAAGGCCCACTGCTGTTAATAAGAAACCGCCCATTGCTGGGATAACATTATCACCCGCTAACTGACCAGCAAGCGGTGGAAAGATGATGTTACCAGCACCCAAAAAGAAGGCGAAAAGCATAAAGCCTAACGCAATGATATCTGTTAGTTTTAACGTCTGCTTCACAGTAGAACCTTTACTTTTATTTGATTGATGTTGTGTCTGCTTCGATGAGCAAAAATGCTCTCTCGGCTATATAATTTAGAACAGAATAATGACCAAATACTCAACTATTCGCAACCCAAAAGCTAAAAACACCATATAAATTCAACTCGCAACCAAAAAAGCAGTTCATAACACTAGTTTTTAAATTACAACCAGAATTAATAACCAATAATTTCATTAACAAAACTAACCAAATAAAGATAAATTAACCATACATACGATCCACAATGGTGATATCAACTTATTTAAACACTCTAGGCCGAACATTTAATGAACAGAAAAAACAAACAAACCAAGGGATTTCAATTTAAGCAATTTGCTATCGAAGGGGGGGAATGTGGTATGCCCGTCAGCACTGATGGCGTGCTATTGGGCGCTTGGGCTAAAATCACCTCTAGCCAACGCATCCTCGATATTGGCACGGGCACTGGATTGCTGGCGTTAATGTGCGCACAGCGTAATCTTGACGCCGAGATTTACGCCGTCGACATTGAGCAATCTGCCGCGATCACCGCACAGCTAAATGTGGCGAACTCTGACTGGGCAGAGCGAATTATGGTAGAACAAGCCGATATTACCGCAGTGAGTTTTCCAGAAAAGTTTGATGCGATTATCTGCAACCCGCCCTACTTTAATAACGGCGAACAAGCAAAGCTACAGCCCCGCGCCACCGCTCGTCATACTGACAGCTTAAGCCATCAAGATTTACTCGAGCGCTGTTACTCACTGTTAGATCATCACGGTAAAGCCAGTTTTGTTTTACCCGTCGTAGAAGGTGAACATTTTATTCAACTGGCGAAGCGCTTGGGGTTCTCGCTGACACGCCTATGTCGCGTACAGCCAACCGAGACCAAACCAGACAATAGGTTATTGATTGAATTAAGCTTAATATCAGGGGAATGCGAAGATCAGCAACTAATAATTCGTGATAAGCTAGGCTATACAGAGGCTTTTATCGCGCTAACCAAAGATTTTTATTTAAAGATGTAGAAATAAGGTGTGATCCTAATCACCAATCCAACTATACTACTCGGCTATTTTTTGGCTTAACTTGTTAACTTAGCCATGTTGGGTAGCGTGAACTATCCGCTTCTAATTTTTGTAATCTCGCCGAAGGGCTTGTGGAGAAACAACTGTGATCAAAAATTTTGCAGATCTTGATTTAGATCCGAACCTGCTTACCGCTATTGAAGAAATGGGCTTTGAACGTCCGACTCAAGTGCAGGCTCAAGCAATTCCTCAAGCTTTAGAAGGGCGAGATATTCTAGCATCAGCGCCAACTGGTACTGGTAAAACAGCCGCATTTGTTATCCCTGCACTACAGTTCTTACTCGACTTCCCTCGCCGTAAGCCGGGGCCAGCTCGTATGCTGATTTTGACGCCAACTCGTGAATTGGCAATGCAAATTGCTGATCAAGCGCGTGCATTGGCAAAAAATACCAAGCTAAATATCTTCACCATTACTGGTGGTGTTCAATACCAAGAACACGCTGATATTCTAGCGACAACACAAGATATCGTTGTAGCAACGCCTGGCCGCTTGATGGAATACATCAAAGCAGAACGCTTTGACTGTCGTGCGATTGAGTGGCTGATCCTAGATGAAGCCGACCGCATGCTAGACATGGGCTTTGGTCCAACCGTTGATAAGCTTTCGACTGAATGTCGCTGGCGTAAACAAACACTGCTGTTCTCTGCAACATTAGAAGGCCGCGGTGTGGAAGGCTTTACTGCCGATCTATTGAAAAACCCAACGGAAATCGAAGCTGATCCTTCACGTCGTGAACGTAAAAAAATCACCCAGTGGTACCACCGTGCTGATAACGCAGAGCACAAACTGGCGCTGCTGAAAAAAATCATCACTGAGCAAGCTGAACGTTCAATCGTATTCCTAAAAACCCGTGAACGCCTTGCTGAACTACGTACTGAACTTGAACGCGCACAAATCCCTTGTTCTTGGATCCAAGGTGAAATGCCTCAAGATCGTCGTAACAATGCGATTGCTCGTTTCCGTGATGGCGAAGTGAATGTTCTACTCGCAACTGACGTTGCTTCCCGTGGTATCGACCTACCTGACGTAAGTCATGTAATCAACTACGACATGCCGCGCAGCGCTGACGTTTACCTACACCGTATCGGCCGTACTGCACGTGCAGGTAAGAAAGGCAACGCAGTTTCTATCGTAGAAGCACACGACCAACAAATGCTGGATCGCGTTGCTCGTTACGTGAAAGAAGACATCAAAGAGCGCTTCATTAAAGAGATGCGTCCTACGCACAAAAAACCTGTCTTCAAGAAAAAGAAAAAAGAAGACAAAAACAAAACGTCTGTAAAAGCCAAAAGCAAAAAGAAAACAGGCAAGAAAAAGAAGTAATTAAGAACGCTGCGCTTTAAGAATTGAGCGCGCTTCGCTTTGAGATGATAAAGAGGCTGATGTGAAAACATCGGCCTTTTTTGTTTCTGCGCAGAACAAGCGAGAAAGCTCACCAAATTAACCGTTCGCGTTAAAAGATTCCTTACTCTCTCCTTCGTCGTTCTAAGGAATGACAGAACACATAGCAACCACCAAAACAGTGTCATCACTCAACGAACAAGTTGGCCATCTAACAATATAACGATTCGCTTTAAAAGATTACTTACTAAACTTGTTCGTTCTAAGGAATAACAGGCACATAGCAACCACCAAAACAGTGTCATCACTCAACGAACAAGTTGGCCATCTAACAATATAACGATTCGCTTTAAAAGATTACTTACTAAACTTGTTCGTTCTAAGGAGTAACAGGCACATAGCAACCACCAAAACAACGTCATCCTCAAGAGTGAGGAACGAACGAGTTGGGGATCTCACAAAATATCGGATCATCTTAAGATAAGTAAGGAATGAAGACCTTTTGCCTTTACAAAAAAATACCGCCTTAATGGCGGTATTTATGCAAATATCATTAGCGAATACGCAGAATATTAGTGCTCGCGAGTTGCGCGGAACACCACATCAGGGAAACGCTCTTGCGCTAGATTCAAGTTCACCATGGTTGGCGCGATGTAGGTTAGGTTATCACCACCATCGAGCGCTAGGTTAGCTTGGTTCTTGCGTTGGAAGTCGTCCATCTTCTTACCATCAGTACAATCAACCCAACGAGCAGTTGCCACGTTTACGCCTTCGTAAATCGCTTCTACGTTGTATTCTGACTTCAGACGCGCCACAACCACATCAAACTGCAGCACACCCACCGCACCAACGATAAGATCGTTGTTTTGTACTGGACGGAATACCTGCACAGCACCCTCTTCCGAAAGCTGAACAAGACCTTTCAGTAGCTGCTTTTGCTTCAGTGGATCGCGTAGGCGAATACGGCGGAACAATTCTGGTGCGAAGTTAGGGATACCCGAGAACTTCAACGATTCACCTTGAGTAAAGGTATCACCGATTTGGATCGTACCGTGGTTGTGTAGACCAATGATATCACCAGCAAACGCATTTTCTGCACGTGAACGGTCACCCGCCATAAAGGTAACTGCATCAGAAATACTGATTTGTTTACCTAGACGTACGTGGTTCATTTTCATGCCTTGGGTGTAAGTACCCGATACGATACGCATGAAAGCAATACGGTCGCGGTGTTTAGGATCCATGTTCGCTTGGATTTTGAATACGAAACCAGAGAATTTCTCTTCTGTCGCTTCAACATCACGCTCAACCGCTTGACGAGTTTTCGGCATTGGAGCCCACTCAGTCAAACCATCTAGCATATGGTCAACACCAAAGTTACCCAGTGCGGTACCAAAGTAGACTGGCGTTAACTCACCGACAAGGAAAGACTCAAGATCAAACTCAGGGCATGCGCCCATCACTAGTTCAAGCTCTTCACGCACGCTCTCAGCCAGATCAGCACCAACTTGCTCATCAAGCTCTGGGTTATCTAGACCTTTAATGATGCGCACTTCTTGGATTTCATGACCATGACCTGATTCGTACAGAATCGTTTCATCACGGTGGATGTGGTAAACACCTTTAAACTCTTTACCACAGCCAATTGGCCAAGTAATAGGCGCACACATCATGCCTAGTTCGTTTTCAACTTCGTCTAAGACTTCCATTGGATCACGAACGTCACGGTCAAGTTTGTTCATGAAAGTCACGATTGGCGTATCACGCAGGCGAGTAACTTCCATCAATTTACGTGTACGGTCTTCGACACCTTTCGCCGCATCAATAACCATCAAGCACGAGTCCACCGCCGTTAGCGTACGGTAAGTATCTTCCGAGAAGTCTTCGTGTCCCGGAGTATCCAGTAGGTTAACTAGACAGTCGTTGTATGGGAACTGCATCACAGACGTTGTTACCGAGATACCACGTTCTTTTTCCATCTCCATCCAGTCAGATTTCGCATGCTGGTTAGAGCCACGACCTTTCACTGTACCCGCTTTTTGGATCGCGTTTCCGAATAACAGAACTTTTTCTGTAATGGTGGTTTTACCCGCATCCGGGTGCGAGATAATAGCGAACGTTCTACGTTTAGAAACTTCGCCAATAAATGGTGTATTTGACATGAAACTGGTCTTCTTTTCTGTCTGGATGCTTGTTTAAACGTTAAACAAACCGATTCGATTCTATTTTGCGCGCTATTCTCGCTTATATTGCTTTTATACTCAAGCAACCACAAGCGGCGCGATAGTCGTACGCTAAGTCATCACCTAGCGTTAATGCTTAATTCAGCACGCTGATTAAAAGAGAAATAGGTAACTCATAATAATCGCGTCTTCTTTACCTTTGTCGGTTGGGTAGTAATTACGACGGCGATCAAGCTCGTTAAAACCAACCGCTTCATAAAGAGCAAACGCACGCTGATTGCTTTCTCGTACTTCTAACCAAGCGCTTTCGGCTTTAGCTTGTTCGCAAACATCTAAAAAGTGCTCGGTTAACGCCTTACCATAACCTTTGCCTTGTTCGGCAGGATCAACAGCAATGTTAAGTAAGGTGACTTCACCGACGATGTTTTGTGCGTAAAAGTAACCAACGACTTTTTGATTCACGACCAAAGCATGATGGCAGGCACCACGGCTATTAAGATCACGAATCATCGATTCAGCCCAAGGGTGGCTATGCGCCGTTTGCTCAATGGCCCACACTTGGTCAAGGTGTTCTAAGGCAAGAGGATAAAATTGTAGTGTCATAAGGCTCGTTAGTATGAACAGATCTGTTGCCACAGCGCTTTACGCTGCTGATTATTCCCATCGATCTCACTAAGAAGTGGGGTCGTGAGTGCTTTTTCAGCCAATTGTTCTGTACGTTCGCAGCCTGCAAACCACACCCATTCCATGGATTGTCCAGCTAACTGAGTCGCCTGTTCAGGGTAGATATGGCGTGCTTGGTCTAAAGAAATATTGATGCTTTTTAATACCCGCTCAAACAGCAGTGCTAACTCACCGTTTGGACTCACGGGCGAAACTAACAAGAGTTTGCACTCGGCGGGTAATTCCAGCGCTGGCGCTTGGTAACCGGTCAAACGTTCAGGATGGCTGAGTTGATAACAATCAATCCCCATCTGTGTTAGGTAAGCAACATGGTCAGTTTGCATGAATAGAGTTCTCTAAATTTCGTAGCGTCATATTAGCACAGATCGACGGGCAACAAAAAAGGGGCTATCGCCCCTTTTTTCTGCGTAAGTTTACCCGTTAAAGCTGGCTAAACTCTTCACTATATTCAATCAAACCACTACGTTCTGCGAGCTCGCCATCAGCGATCGCTAGGACTTGAAATACCCCTTCAGGGACATCCCACTGGCATTGCATGTGGTGTTTTTCTGCCGCTTCAAAACCAAAACGTTGGTAGTAGTCAGGATCGCCAAGCACGACACAAGCCGGGTAACCAAATTCGTATAGCGATTCAATACCTTCGCGAATCATCGTCGCAGCAATGCCTTGCTTACGATAGTCTTCACGCACAGATACCGGCGCTAGACCTTGCCAGTTTAAATCTTCACCTTGCAACGTTACCGGAGTAAACATCGCGTGTCCGACGACTTCTCCTTCATCATTACACGCAACAAGTGAAAGCGTCAGCTTGCTGTTTTCTCTCAGTGCCATCACTAAGTTTGCTTCCGCTTCTGTCTCAAAGGTGGTTTTAAGCAGGCGGTCAATGGCCAGAATATCCGCTGGCGCTTCAGTTCGTATAAGCATTCGCTACCTCATTTTGTACTGCTGGCGATTGTACGCCTTTATGCACAAAATCAGCTAACTGATTAAGTAAAATCTGTAACGGTTTTGGCAAAAGCTCAAGATCGACACTATCCATCAGGTTTTTCACTTCCAAACCTAATTCCGTATCGCCTTCAATCGACAAACGACGCTGGAAGAATAATGTATCAGGATCTTCTTTGCGGCCAGCGATCAAAATCAAGTCATTCAGATTACCAGAGAAAGATACGTCTTCTTGCTGCGGAGTTTCAGCAACAATTAACTTGTCGTCTTCGTAGCTGATATACCAATGTAGGCGCATATCTTTAACTTCTACTTTCAACCACTTGCCTTCAAGGAATTCAAAATCACCATCTTCCAATGCTTCTTTGAATACCATTTTCAAGCCATCTAACAAGGCTTTTTTTTGAACAGATTGTGGTAATAAGTGGACTGGAGATCGCAAAATTGATGCTGCATTTTGAACTAATTGAGTGCGAATCTTGTTAATCACGCGGGTTATCCGTTACTTTGTAGATAGATGCATGGATGATAATGGATAGATTGCTTTCGTTACCTGTTGTGTATCAAAAAATGACGGAATGGTTACAACTCTTTAATCTCTTAGATAAGGTGGTTATAGTAACGCATTCAGCTTGTAATAAGCGCTTATTCACTCTCTTTGGAGACTTGGTACCCCCCGAATGCCATCGCAACAGTTTCAGGATTGGTTTACACAAATTACGGCTAAGAGTCCTTTTTTCTCGGCCATCTTAGACGATCAACATAACTATGTGATGGTTAACGAACGCTATTGCGAAATATCGGGACTATCACAAAAAGAGCTTGTCGGGCGGAGCGATCGTGAAATTCTTGGTGAGCAATTTTATTACCAGCTCAAACCCTACTACCAACGCGCTCTACTTGGCGAATCAAGTGAAACTGAAATTACGCTTAACGATGTCGATCTCGAAACCAGTCTGCTCTGCTCCATCTCTCCGATTAGCTTCAATAACAAAGTGCAATACGTCGTTCTTCATGCGATTGATACCTCTGAAAAAAGCATTTTAATCCACTCGCTCGAAGAAGCAGAAAACAAGTTTTCCGCGCTGACTCAACTGTTGCCCGAAGGGTTATTGCTAGTTGAACATGACTGTATTTTGTCAGCCAATCCCGCCGCCGTTCGCTTACTTGGATTTGAATCAAGCAGTGATTTATTAGGTGAAGAGCTGTCGCGCCTGTTTATTGATGAAAACAGCAAAAAGTCCTTCAATAACAAACTTGGCATGCTACTGCATGATGCACCGATTTTGTGCCTGACAGGACCACGCTGTGGATTGGAGCGAAAAGTTCAGCTACAGGCCGCACATGCGATGATCATGGGCGAAGAATCACAACTGGTTCTGATCCAAGATGCTGAACAAGCACCGAAGAAAATCAGTGACTCCACCATAAATAGTGATGCTCATATTGATTCTTTAACCGGGCTATATAACCGCTTTGGATTCACCAAGCGCCTTGATCAGCTGATCAAAAATGAAACACCGTTAATCATGCTCTACCTTGATATCGATAACTTTAAAAACATCAATGACTCTTTAGGTCACCATATCGGTGACAAGGTCATCAAAGAAGTTTCCTGTCGACTCAAGCGCTTATTACCTCAACAAGCTGTACTTGGCCATTTAGGTGGCGATGAGTTTGGTTTGATCTTACCCAATCCAGAAAACAACCGCATGGTTGAATCACTTTCAGATCGAATTATATCACTCATCAACCAGCCGTTTGATTTGCAACACTTTAGCAAACGCCTTGCTTGTTCAATTGGTAGCGTTGTCTACCCTGGTGATGGCAACGATGCACGCATATTGCTGCAAAATGCTGACACTGCCATGTATGAAGCCAAAGAGCGCGGCCGCAACCGTCTGATTAAGTTTAACGATCAGATGAACAAAGAAGCGCGCATGCGTTTATGGCTGGAAATCGAGCTACAAAAGGCACTGCAACAAAATGGCCTTGAAGTGTGGTACCAACCGAAAGTCAACGCGCGTGATTTCAGTATCAACGGCGCAGAAGCGCTAGTACGTTGGAAGCACCCCGTTGAAGGCTATATTAGCCCAGGCGCCTTTATTCCGGTGGCTGAACGAGCTGGATTAATTGAGCACTTAGGTCGCGTTGTCATGCGTGAAGTTTTTGCCACGGTGAAACGCTGGAAGATGCAAGGCATCTTACCTGGACGTGTCGCTATTAACCTCTCGCCAGAGCAGTTTGGTAACCCGAAACTGATCGATTACATGGAAAAGTTATTGCGCTCCACCGAGCTGGATCCTAGCTGCATCACATTTGAATTGACCGAAAGTGCAGTGATGAGTGACAGTGAGCACACTCTTCAAATGCTCAATGCCATCAAAAAACTTGGTTTTGCCCTATCCATTGATGACTTTGGTACCGGCTATTCATCCCTTGCCTACTTAGCTCGCTTCCCTCTCGATGAGCTTAAGATCGATCGCGCCTTTATCACCGAGATCGACACCTTACCTAAACAGGTAACGGTGATTGAAAATATCATCAATTTGGGCAAATCACTCAATTTAACCGTGGTTGCAGAGGGGGTTGAAACCCAACAACAAGCAACACTCCTGTCAAACCTCAACTGTAACTCGATTCAAGGCTTCCATTTCTATCGTCCGCAACCAAAGCAAGACGTCGAAGAATTGTTCATGCAGAACCGTCGCCATAAAAATTAAATCTTCCGTAAAAGTCAGCGAAATCCATTATCCGGAAGAGGTAATTGTCAGCTAACTCACTCAAACCTGCCTTACATCAAAATTGCCGTTCATAATTCTTCATAAAATGCTGGCAATATTGAAAATAATAGGTTTAGCTGAGCAATGGAACTCCTATGCCCCGCAGGTAATCTACCTGCCCTAAAAACCGCCATCGACTGTGGTGCCGACGCGGTTTACATCGGCTTTAAAGATGACACCAATGCCCGCCATTTCGCAGGGCTAAACTTTAACGGTAAAAAACTCGATAAAGCCGTGCAGTATGTGCACGACCACAACAAAAAAATTCACGTCGCGCTGAATACCTTCGCTCACCCAGATGGCTTTGAGCGCTGGACGAGTGCGGTTGATCGCGCCGCGGATGTAGGTGTCGATGCCCTAATCGTGGCGGATATTGCTGTACTGGAATACGCTGCACGTAAATACCCAGATTTAGAATTGCATCTTTCAGTGCAAGCATCGGCCACCAACATTGCCGCGATCGATTTCTATAAGAACAACTTCAACGTGAAACGTGTCGTACTGCCACGCGTATTGTCGATCCATCAGGTGAAACAGTTGTCACGTAACATCACCAGCGATGTAGAGCTAGAAGTGTTTGCTTTTGGTAGCTTGTGCATTATGTCGGAAGGTCGTTGTTACCTATCGTCTTACATGACAGGCGAATCGCCAAATACCGTTGGCGCCTGCTCTCCAGCCAAATATGTACGCTGGCAAGAAACTGAACAGGGCCTTGAGTCTCGCCTTAACAACATTTTGATTGACCGTTATAGCACGGGCGAGAACGCCGGTTACCCAACCTTATGTAAAGGCCGCTTTAGCGCTGATATCGAAGGTGAAGCCAAGGTTTACCATGCACTCGAAGAGCCAACCAGCTTGAATACCCTTTCTATGCTGCCTGAGCTATTTGCTGCCAATGTTGCTTCGGTGAAAATTGAAGGTCGCCAACGTAGCCCTGCTTACGTAGAGCAAGTCACCCGTACATGGCGCGCGGCGATTGATCGCTACCTTGCCAACCCAGAAGCTTACCGTGTTGAAGCAGCTTGGGATGCGGCACTGGCGAACGTCTCTGAAGGTACGCAAACCACGCTTGGTGCTTACCACCGTAAATGGCAATAACGGCATAGGAATAGAATAATGAAATACGCACTCGGTCCACTTCTCTATTTTTGGCCAAAGCAAGACGTTGAAGATTTCTATCAGCAAGCAAAACAAAGCTCTGCCGATATTATTTATCTTGGCGAAAGTGTTTGCTCTAAACGCCGCGAAATGAAACCAGCACACTGGTTTGATATTGCTAAAGAGATCGCAGGCTCAGGCAAGCAAGTAGTGCTATCGACCATGGCACTACTCGAAGCGCCAAGTGAAGTCAGCATCATGAAGAAATACATCGACAATGGTGATTTTGCAATTGAAGCGAATGACGTGTCGGGGATTCAACTGGCTTACGAAAGCAAGGTGCCGTTCGTGGTTGGCCCTGCGGTTAACACCTACAATGCACATACGCTAAACCTGTTTTTAAAACAGGGTATGACGCGCTGGTGTATGCCTGTGGAGCTGTCACGCGATTGGTTAGACAAGGTTCTCGTTCAATGTGAGCAATTGGGTATTCGTAACCAATTTGAAGTTGAAGTATTTAGCCACGGTTACTTACCATTGGCCTATTCAGCTCGCTGTTTCACCGCTCGTGCGGAAAACAAAGCCAAAGACGATTGCGAAACTTGCTGCATCAAATACCCAACGGGTATTCAAGTACGTAGCCAAGAAGGCCAAGAAGTCTTTAACCTCAACGGTATTCAAACTCAGTCTGGTTATTGCTACAACTTGATCAACGATCAATCGAGCATGCAAGGCTTGGTCGATGTCGTGCGTTTGAGCCCACTGGGGTTGAATACGTTAGGCGAAATTGACCGCTTCCGTGCCAACTTACACGGCGAGAATCCAGTTAAGATTGAAGATCGCCAATGTAATGGTTACTGGCATCGCTTAGCGGGCCTAGAAGTTAAGTCTTAATCCATTTCGCAACAAACATTAAGCCAACCTCAAACAGGTTGGCTTTTTTTGTGCATTTCCCTTCGCGCTATAACCAATATCGCTCATTACCAACAGATTTGGGAACTTTACAAAAACCAATGCAAACGTTTGCTTCTTATTGTGAGATTACTCACTAATTTATCAGTTTGGCTTATCTATATTCTGCGACATCAATTTGCTGCCTTTAGTTCCTATAATGAAAATGCTAACAAAAACGCGCCTTGCCCTGTCACTCGGTGCACTACTAACGACGAGCTCTTTCTCTGCTCTGGCTGAAGTAAAAGAAATCACCTTACTGCACACTAACGATATCGAAAGCGTCTATGAACCTGTGGATGCTTTTTGGAATCCTGATATTACACGTATCGGTGGCATTCCTTATCTTGCCACACTAATCAAAGAGACTCGCGCGCAAGAACAAACCAGCTTCCTGTTTGATGCGGGAGATATTTTTACTGGTTCACTATCGAAAAAAACACAAGGTAAGCTCGCATTCGACTTGTACAGCGCAATGGATTACGACGCGATCACTCTCGGTAACCATGAATTTGAATACGGCTGGAAAGCCCTTAAAGAAACCATGCCTCGCGCCGCTTATCCGGTGCTAAATGCCAATATTAAGTTTGAACAAAATGAGGCACCTTTTGCACAGCCTTATACTATCGTCGAGCGTGATGGCGTGCGTATTGGCGTGGTTGGAGTTATGGGCATTGATGCTTTCTACAACACGATGTGGAAAGGCAATCGTAAGGGTTTGACCATCGATGATCCAATTGCTGTTGCGCAATTCTGGGTTGATAAAATTCACGATGACGTCGATATGGTCGTGGTGCTCACACACCAAAACAAAACCGCACCGATGCAAACCGACAAAGAAGCAGATCCCGAAGTACAACGCGGCTTCGATGAAGATTATGCCATGGCCGGCCAACTAAAAAATGTGGACGTTATTTTTGGTGGCCACTCTGATCACGGTCTTTGGAAACCGGTGATACATCCTGAGACAGGCACGGTAGTTGGCCTTACATTTGGCCAAGGCAAATACCTTGGTTACACCAAGTTTGAGGTCGATACTGAAAGCAACCAAGTCACGTTCCTCAATGGTAAACTAATTCCCGTTGAAGCAGACAAACTGAAACGAGATCAGAAAACGGGCAATCTTATCGATAATGCTCGTAAGCAATTTCCTGAGCTCAACCAGACCATTGCAACCATTGATGACACCGCTTTCCGTCGTTATTACCGTGAATCGAACATTGGTAACTTGGTCGCGGATATGATGCGCGACGCAGCTCAAGCCGATATTGCTATGATGAGCTCTGGCAGTATCCGGGTTGACTTAAACCAAGGCGATGTAACATTGGAAAATGTGATGAACGTATTCCCATTTACCGATAAACTCGCGATGGTTTCAATTAGCGGTCAGCAAGTAAAACAATTGCTTGAATACAGCTATACCCTGCCTTACGGCTTAGCGCAGTTCTCCGGTATTGAAGCGACCTACGATAGCACCAAAGCGGAAAATCAACGCCTAATCAGCCTGAAAATTAATGGTAAGCCCGTCGAAGAGACCCGCCAATACAGCGTTGCAACTTATTCATACGCAGCCAGTGGTGGTGATGGTTATCATGTGTTTGCCGAGGGTAAGCCCCTTTCCCAAGGCGAGCCTGTTATGCAGGTATTGATTGAGCAATTCAAATTGCGTAAAAACATCACCGTACCCGCACTTGGTCGTCAAGTGGATGTAAGCCGCTAACGACCATCTAATATGAGAAAATGGCCTTGGCTTTTCGACAAAATTATAACGGCTGTAAGACCTTCGGTTGCGCTAATTGCGGTAACCCCGATGAAACTCTTTATCGTTATTCCGATAGACTTGGCTACCCGGCTTGGCACTGCGATTTATGCGGTGCCTATCCTCCTGTGTTGCTCAATCCACCCATTATTGCTCTAGCACGAGAAATCGAGCAACGCAGATACCCAGCCGACTTTCCGCGCCACTTCCACTGCACGCACCACGAGAACAATACATGGCAACGCTATGGCCGCACCCACATTGGGAGTCAGCGTCTCCAATGCACAACCTGCCAAACTGTTGTTTCACAGCCAAACCCTGATCTTATCGCCAAAAGGCTCCAACCTTGGCTCGATGCACTGGCACAAGGCATTAAACCCAGCTCATTACAAAGCCATCTTGGGTTAAGCAATAAAATGTTTGCTCAGCATCTCACTCAGCTATGCGAACTACTGAATCATTATTCCTATTATATTGAACAGTACGCATTGGCGCAGGCAACCGAGCATACTCTATATACCTTTAGCCATATCCAGCCCTGCCGGAGTGGTATGAAGGCCAATACCACCAAGCAAGAATTTGCCCAGTTGTGGACGCTTTGTACGCTCGATATTAACAGTGGCTACGTTTACCTGCTTTCTGACAACGCACGGGCGGAGACGATAGCCAATTTGAATGATGACTCCCTCTCTTGGCGCAATAGCAGCCAATATGCGCTAAAAGCAAAAGAAAGCTCGATGGAAGGAGAAACAGATGTGCTGATTCGAGCCGAAAAGACCTATCAAAAGATTCTCGCTCGTAGCCAATTTGATCAACTGGCTTATTGTGATAAAAAACATGCGATGCTCAAACAGGGCAAAGATCCACACAATGCATTGATGCGCCCGGTTTATGCCGCTCATGCGCATATGCAAAACCTCAAACAGCACCTTTCGTTTCCAGCCAAAACCAACTGGCTGTTGGAACACGAAAGTTTTCTCCGCGGCGCGGCGATCACCGCTTATAGCGATCCCATACGACAAGGCACAGTATCTCTGTATTACTATCACTACTCACTTAACCATCCTCATACTGAGCACAGCGTACAACATCGCACTCTCAGTTGGTGGAACGAAAAGTGGCACAGACTTTCGGTAACGGACAAAAATGAGCAACACCAGATAGGACTAGGCGTTCTCACACCTGTATCTGAACTAAGCATGATAGATTTACAAGCATTGCTGCCCACGACAATTAACTGGGACAAGCAATTATGGCAGACCTTTGAACGCTGGCTACCTTGCGTCTACGCACAGAAACTGAGTCAACCACGCGTTGAACAATGGCAAACGATCTATCGATATATACACAATTATTTATCGACTAAGAAACCGCGAATCGCCGTCCCTGCACATCATGCCATCGACTCGATCGCAACCATGGTTCGGTGCTTGAATCAGCAAGATCTCGTGCAAAACAAAAGAGGATAAACAAGCTCATCCTCTTTATGTATCAATTAACTGGCCAAGGTCATCGGCTGACTCGGCGGGAGAATCATTCGCTTCACGTCACGCCACAGCATCCACATCACCACCAGACTCAATGCGATATTCGACAATGGATAAGCAATCCAAATACCCGGTACGCCCATCAATTTCGGCATGATGAACAAGAACGGCAGTTGAATCACCATGTTGCCGATGGTCACGAACATCGCTTTGCTGCTCTTGTTGATTGATTGGTAATAAGCACCAGCCACCACTAAGAAACCATCCAAGAACATCGCAAACATATGTAGACGAATACCAATCACGGCATTTTCCATCAACTCAGCATCGCTTGAGTTGAAGACCGATACAAATTCACGTGGGAAGATGTTTAGTACTACCACAAAAGCGATACCACCCAGCACCGCCGTTCCCATAGCGATCTGCAACAGTTTACGAATATTGTCTTGATTACGTGCACCATGGTTGTAGCTCACTAGCGGCTGCATACCATTCGCTACGCCTTCTACAATCAGGTAGTAAACGGTAACGATATAGCCCAAAATCGCGTATGCACCAATCAGAATACCACTACCATAATCAGCAAATAGGCTGTTATGCAGTGCCACCATCATCGAACCATAAGCGTACATAAAGAAGCTCGACACACCGATCGCAGCGATACGCGGAACCTCTGCAAACTGCATGCGTAAATCACTCAAACGTAAGCGCATATTCGCTTTGCTCGAGAAGAAATAACCGATACCTAACAGAGTCACTATCATTTGCGACATTGCGGTAGCCAACGCGGCGCCTTGCAACTCCCAACCTAACCAAGCAATAAATAGGTAATCCAAAATGATATTAGCAATCGCGCCAATCACCATCAAGATTGTCGCTAAATTTGGACTACCATCATTACGCAGTAAAAACGGTGTCGCAATCGAGCCAAGCGAGAATACACAAGCGAAAATCAAGATATGCAGGTATTGACTACCGAGCTCTAAAATTCGCCCTTGGGCGCCCTGCCATAACAAGAAGGTATCAGCAAAGAAATAGAGCACAACAGAGACTATCGGCGCAACCAAAGCCAACAACAGTAGCCCCGTCGCCAACGTACCTTTCGCGCCCTCCGCATCACCTTCACCTTGTTTAATTGACGCCAATGCACCTGTGCCGACGCCGACCAACATACCAATCCCTAGGATCGAGCCAATCACTGGCCAAGAGACATTAATCCCTGCCAGACCTTCAGCACCGACATAACGGCCAATGAATATTCCATCAACCACTTGATATAAGCCGTTAACGAGCATCGCCGCAATGGTTGGGATCGCGTAACGCCAAAACTGTTTATAGATTGAATCTTGCATTTTTTCACCAAGCAAAATACTGCTGAATCTGATTAGTTAGCAAAGCTAACTAATCGGTTAAAATTTTTATTTTTGAAGTGCTTTATTTAACAGTTGCACTAATTGCTCAGCTTCCTGCTGTGAAAGAGACTGGTTAAGGTCACTCGCAATTTGCTGGTACACCACCTTCTCTAAAGACATATCCTTAACGACTTTCTCAGTTAACATAACTCGTTTTGCTCGAGCATCTTCCTGACAAGCCACACCACGTACTAAGCCTTTCTTCTCAAGACGAGCCACCATGTTCGAAGCAGATGGTTTGGTAATACGTAACTCATCGGCAAGATCGGTAATACGCACGCCTTGAGGGTATTGCTGTATCACCTTCAAGTAATCAAATTCATTGAAACTTAAATGACACATTGGATCTTCCTTGGCATAGACGCGCCACGCCTTAGAGCAAAAACGTTCTAGTTCAATCAAACTCTGTTCTAAAACCATGGTTAATCCTTTTAGTTAGCCAAGCTAACCATTTTAGCTATTTTTAAATTTTGGGCAATAAAAAACCGCCTAAAAAGGCGGTTTATCTAAGCTTATCGTAATCAGTGATTAAGGTTGCGCAGCTTCTTCAAGCTTCGCTTTGGCTAGCTGTTCTGCTTTCACTTGAGTGAAGATACGCGTCAACTCAAGGAAAGAGTATCGATGTTCAACGTACTCATAGACGTTAAATGAAATCGCTAATTTATACATCGATATCGCACCTGCAAAGTCACCTTGATGCTGGTAACGCTTACCTAAATAGAAATAGGCTTCCGTTAATCGTTGCGCGAGTAACGTATTGTCACGTGTACCCGCAATAATCGCTTTAAACGCTTGCTCTTCACTTACCTCACCGAGAGTGATCGCCACCAGCACCCAGCCCCATTGTGAATCGCGCTGTTGGTATTGCTCTAGTAATGTTTGACGTGCGGCTTCTGGCGTTTGTTCTAATTTAATTAGATACACCCATAGGGCGCGGAACGGGTCGCTCGGTTCTTCGGCAAAGTGCGCGTCAATATCTTCGATTGCGAGCTCAATTCGATCGCCATAATAAAGGGCTATCGCTCGGTTTCGTACTGCATAAGAGTTTTCAGGATCGAGATCTAACGTAGAGTCAAAAGCTTCGTATGCCGCGTCGAACTCTCCGACTTGAGTGTAGTAGACACCCAGTAAGTTGAATAAATCGGGTTGCGACGGATTGAGTTGTAGAGATTGACTGTAGTCCAAACGGGCAAGATCTCGTAAACCTACGCTGTCGTAATAGTTACCACGTTCAAACAGCATTTTAGCACGCAGTTCTTCAGACAAATCCGGACGCTTAAGCAACTGAGACAGGCGGGCAATCTGCACTTCTTGTTGCATGCTTGCCTGTAGAGGAACGGCCATGGGTGGATAAACCCATTGCTGGTTAGAGGTTGAGGTACAACCTGTGGCAACCAAAATGCTTAATCCAAGCGTTAGGGTTTGAAACCATTTCACGAATATATACTCCTGTTACCAACCTATAGTGTATACCTAAACCGCCATGATGCTTTCATTTGCATCCAGCATTGGCGATATGCAAACCCAGACAAATCAGATTAGCGCATCACTTTCGCTAACGAATCTTTATATAAATTGGTTTTACTGCACATAAAAAAAGGGGGCGAAACGCCCCCTTTATAACATGCTTTTAGCTCAATAAGCTAATAGATGCGATTACTCAGCGTCAGCCGCTGGTTTCGCTTCAGCTGCAGCTTCTGCAGGCTGTTCTACTGCTTCTTTCATGCTTAGACGTACACGGCCTTGGCGGTCGATTTCAAGTACTTTAACTTGAACTTCTTGGCCTTCAGCTAGGTAGTCAGATACTTTCTCAACACGCTTGTCAGCGATTTGAGAGATGTGTACTAGGCCATCTTTACCTGGAAGAATTGTTACGAACGCACCGAAGTCCGCTAGACGTGCAACTTTACCAGTGTAGATACGACCTACTTCAACTTCAGCAGTGATCTCTTCGATACGACGAATTGCTTCTTTCGCTGCAGCGCCTTCAGTTGCTGCAATCTTGATTGTACCGTCGTCTTCGATTTCGATCGTAGTACCTGTCTCTTCAGTTAGAGCACGGATAACTGCGCCGCCTTTACCGATAACATCTTTGATCTTCTCAGAGCTGATCTTCATCATGTAAATACGTGGAGCAAATTCAGAGATCTCTTCGCGAGCACCAGAGATAGCTTCATCCATTACAGAAAGGATGTGCTTACGTGCACCTTGCGCTTGGTTAAGAGCAATTTGCATGATCTCTTTAGTGATACCTTCGATCTTGATGTCCATTTGAAGTGCAGTAATACCAGCATTAGTACCTGCTACTTTAAAGTCCATATCACCTAGGTGATCTTCGTCGCCAAGGATGTCAGAAAGAACAACGAAATCGTCGCCTTCTTTAACAAGACCCATTGCGATACCCGCAACAGAAGCTTTGATTGGCACACCAGCATCCATAAGAGCTAGAGAAGTACCACATACAGAAGCCATTGAAGATGAACCGTTAGATTCAGTGATTTCCGATACAACACGGATGGTGTATGGGAATTCTTCAACAGAAGGCATTACTGCAGCAATACCACGTTTAGCCAGTTTACCGTGGCCGATTTCACGACGCTTAGGAGAACCTACAAAACCCGTTTCGCCAACACAGTATGGAGGGAAGTTGTAGTGTAGTAGGAAGTGATCTTTACGCTCACCCGTTAGTTCGTCGATGATTTGCGCGTCACGTTGCGTACCTAGAGTCGCAGTAACGATCGCTTGCGTTTCGCCACGAGTAAACAGTGAAGAACCGTGAGTACGTGGAAGAACACCAGTACGTACGTCTAGCGCACGAACCATGTCTTTTTCACGGCCATCGATACGTGGGTGGCCAGCGATGATGCGGCTACGTACTACTTTCTTCTCTAGAGAACCAAGCATACCGCGGATTTCGCGCTCAGCTAGGTTTTCGTCTTGTGCTAGAAGGGCTGCAACAACGTCGTTCTTGATTGCGCCAACTTGCTCGTAACGAGCCATTTTCTCAGTGATTTGGTATGCATCAGCAAGACGGGTTTCAGCTAGATCAGCAACAAGAGCTTTAAGCTCAGTGTTTACTGCAGGCGCTTCCCAGTTCCATGCTGGAGTTGCAACTTCAGCTGCGAACTCGTTGATTGCATTGATAACAACTTGTTGTTGTTCGTGACCAAATACTACTGCAGAAAGCATTTCTTCTTCAGTTAGGTTGTCAGCTTCTGATTCAACCATTAGTACTGCGTTTTCAGTACCAGAAACCACTAGATCTAGTTTAGATGTAGCAAGTTCAGTCATGCTTGGGTTAAGCACTAGTTGACCATCGATGTGACCAACGCGCGCTGCACCGATAGGACCATTGAATGGTAGACCAGAGATAGCAAGTGCAGCAGAAGTACCGATCATTGTTACCATGTCTGGTTGAACGTTAGGGTTCACAGACATAACAGTTGCGATGATTTGCACTTCGTTTTTGAATGCAGATGGGAATAGTGGGCGAATCGGACGGTCGATTAGACGAGCAGTCAGAGTTTCACCTTCAGAAGGACGACCTTCACGCTTGAAGAAACCACCAGGGATTTTACCTGCAGCGTAAGTACGCTCTTGGTAGTTTACCGTTAGCGGGAAGAAGTCTTGACCTTCAACTGCTTCTTTTTTACCTACTACAGATACGAATACCGCGGTATCGTCCATAGTAACCATAACAGCAGCAGTAGCTTGACGAGCGATTACGCCAGTTTCTAGAGTAACCGTGTGGTTACCGTACTGGAACGTTTTAACAACTGGTTTTTCGAACATTGTTATTCCTTGTACTGAGTATAAATACCCAGACTAAGTTAAGAAAAAACCCAAAACATTACGAATCGCGACTAGTGAAAAGACACTGTGTATGACGCTCAATGGCTTTTGAATAGTCGCGACCTGTTGGCCGACATCGGTGACTGTAATGCGATGAGTCATTATGATTTTTGCTGGCATCAACAGTAACAACTGTTTCAGCCGGACAGTAGTATAAACTACTTGAAGGGAATTGGGGGATTTTAGACAATAAAAAAAGGGGCATAAGCCCCTTTTTTACAAACTGTTCTATGCAGCCGCTAATTAGCGACGTAGGCCTAGACGTTTGATTAGATCTTGGTAACGAGCAAGGTTTTTGCCTTTCAAGTAATCAAGAAGCTTACGACGGCTAGAAACCATACGTAGAAGACCACGACGGCTGTGGTGATCGCCTTTGTGAGCTTTGAAGTGACCTTGTAGGTGGTTGATAGAAGCAGTAAGTAGTGCTACTTGAACTTCTGGTGAACCAGTGTCGCCTTCAGATTGTGCGTATTCTGCAACGATTGCTGCTTTAGTTTCTGCATTCAGAGACATAATGCTCTCCTAATAAGAGTAGGTTTATATTTTGTAGCAGCCAATCTCTGATTCAGCCGCTACGCGAAGCGCGGATTATAGGTGAATCCATAACGCACCGCAATAGCAATTTTATTCCGCCAATTGTCTATTTTGACCGCAATGTCACTCAATCGAAGCTCGATAATGAGTTCAGGCCAGCAAAGCTTCATGGTAAACTTTGGCCACTTTAATTTACTACCTAGGTTTAGCCCATTATGAAAATCGGCATTATCGGTGCGATGGAACAAGAAGTTGCCATCCTTAAAGACTCTATCAACAACTGCCAAGAAGTGAAAAAAGCAGGTTGTACCTTCTTTTCTGGCCAAATCAACGGCGTTGACGTAGTACTGCTTCAATCTGGCATTGGTAAAGTGGCTGCGGCAATCGGTACCACCATTTTGCTTGATGAATATCAACCAGATGTGGTGATCAATACCGGTTCTGCTGGCGGTTTTGACTCAAGCCTAAACCTGGGTGATGTTGTGATCTCAACTGAAGTTCGCCACCACGATGCTGACGTTACTGCATTTGGTTACGAAATGGGCCAAATGGCGCAACAACCTGCGGCGTTTATTGCTGATGAAAAACTGATGGATGTGGCTGAGCAAGCGCTAGCGCAAATGGAAGACAAACACGCGGTACGTGGCCTAATCTGTACTGGTGATGCTTTCGTATGCACTGCTGAGCGCCAAGCATTTATCCGTCAGTACTTCCCTTCTGTTATCGCAGTAGAAATGGAAGCGTCTGCCATTGCACAGACTTGTCACCAATTCAAAGTACCATTCGTTGTCGTACGTGCTATCTCTGACGTCGCAGATAAAGAAGCAACGATGAGTTTTGACGAGTTCCTACCGCTTGCCGCTCAAAGCTCTTCTGAGATGGTGATTAAAATGGTTGAACTGCTAAAGGCTTAGTATTAAACAATCATGGATGATCTTTTTAATCAGCTATTTGCTAATGGTGCGCTCCTGGTTATGTGGGGCGCACTGCTTTGCCACTGGATTCTTCCTTTCCCCCGCGAAGCACATCCTGCCATCCTTTGGCACAAATTTGCCGAACAGCTCGCCAATAAAGTAAACACTCAAAGCCACTACTCACAAAGCTTGCTTTCCGGCAGCCTTGCTTGGCTAATGATGCTTACTCCGATGTTGATGGTTCTATTAGCATTACAAAATTTGGTCTGGCAGCCACTGCTGTTTGATTTGGCCTTTTTACTGCTCGCCTTAGACTGGCGTAATACCAATCAATTGGCGAATCAACTCATCCCTCAACTGGCCAATGAAGACAAAAGTGCCGCGAAACAGCTGCTCGCACCATGGCTCAACCGTTCAACCGAGAGTTTATCGCTGCTAGGTTTAGGTAAAGCAGGCAGTGAAACACTGATCATGAGTTATGGCCGTAGCGTCGCAGCCGTGCTCTTTTGGTATGCCGTTACTGGGGGAATTGGTGCCTTTATGTATCGCATGGCGATGGAATTAGCTCGCGCATGGTCACCCTCACGCCAACAGTTTATCCCATTTGGTCTCCCTGCGATTCGAATTCTAGCGGTGCTCGACTTTATCCCTTTACGACTATTAGCCTTATTGATTGCTTGCGGTGAAAGAGCAAAAGCTTGCTTGAGCTTAATCAGTCAACAATCGGCGTCTTGGCCATTGCCCGGCCCTGCCTGGCTATTGGTCTCTGTTGGAGCCAAACTGCAGCTCTCTCTTGCAGGCCCTGCTATCTATAACCACCACAAAGCGCTACGGGCTAAATTGGGTGGTCGTATCGCCCCTGCCGCAATTCACGTTGACCAAGTTCGTAAGCTTTTAGTTGGTCGGTTGTGGATTTGGCTGATGCTTCAAAGCCTGATTATGGGCGCTATTTATCAAGGATTATAATGCTTAAGCTGACTCTTCTTCTCTCTTTGGTGAGTTTTTCCCTTTCTGCGCAAACGATTGACCGCGTTATTAGCCTCGCACCGTCCACCACTGAACTGGCCTATGCGGCGGGTTTGGGTGATAAGTTGGTCGCGGTAAGTGAACACAGCGACTACCCTGAACAAGCACAAAAACTAGAAAAAATAGCAAACTATCAAAGCATTAACGTCGAACGAATTATTGCTCTACAGCCAGATCTGATCATTGCTTGGCCAGGAGGCAATCCGGCAAAAGAACTCGCTAAATTGGCGCAATTTGGCTTCACGATCTATAACGCACAAACCGGTTCACTCAACGATATTGCCGTCAATATCGAACAACTGAGTCACTACGCTGATGATCCAACCATTGGCCAAAAAGCCGCAGCGCAATTTCGTGCTCAACTTGAACAATTTAAAGCGCAATACAACACCGAGCAAACAGTCAGTTACTTCTATCAGCTGAGTGAAAAGCCGATCATAACCGTGGCTCAAGATCGCTGGCCAAGTGAAGTTTTTCGTTTCTGTGGTGGCATAAATGTATTTGAAGATAGTGCTGCGCCTTACCCACAAGTAGGGCTAGAGCAAGTAATTGTCGCAAACCCACAAGTGATCTTCACCTCACGACATGCAATGGAAAATGGCAATATGTGGCAAGCCTGGCAAGAGCAGCTGCAAGCAATTAAACAGCAGCAAATATGGACGCTCAATGCCAGTTGGATCAACCGCCCAACCCCGCGAACGCTCGACGCTATTAACCAAGTTTGTGAGCTCTTCGAAACAGTCAGACAAAAGCAGTAACGCATAGCACGAATATCTCGTACTATGCGCGCCGAATTATCAGCCTAAGCGAATAAAAACCTCGCGGTTGTTCGCTTGGTTTTCCTCTATTACTACTTATTATCAGAGAGATCTTCTTTTCATGGATTCCATGCTGATCTATATCATCGACCTTTTCGGCACCGCTATTTTTGCTGTTTCTGGCGTTTTACTGGCAGGTCGTTTAAAAATGGACCCTTTTGGTGTCGCGGTGCTTGGCAGTGTAACCGCAATTGGCGGCGGTACGATTCGCGATATGGCGCTCGGCGCAACCCCCGTATTTTGGATTACCGATACGAACTATATCTGGGTGATTCTACTCACCTGCTTGCTCACCATGTTAGTGGTTCGTCGCCCAAAACGTGTCGCTTGGTGGATTTTGCCCGTTTGTGATGCAGTAGGTTTGGCCGTATTTGTTGGCATTGGCGTAGAAAAAGCAATGATGTATCAAGAATCGGCTGTCATTGCGATTATTATGGGTGTGATTACCGGCTGTGGTGGTGGCATTATTCGCGATGTATTGGCGCGTGAGGTGCCGATGGTGTTAAGAAGCGAAGTCTACGCAACGGCTTGTATTGCCGGCGGTGTCATCCATACTGCAACCTTAGCGATGAATTTTAGCAACGATGCCGCCTTCTTAGCGGGTGTCGTGACAACGTTGGTGATCCGCTTAGGCGCAATTCGTTGGCATTTATCACTGCCTATCTTTGCCTTAAATAAATAGTACTCAGTTGGGCAAGAGCAAAAACAGAAAAGGTCGCCAAGGCGACCTTTTTAATTCGGTTATAAAACCAATCATCTAGCACTATTGTAGTGATGTAGTGGGGTGTTATTGGTTTGCTTTACGCAACACCACTTTCAACGCCTCAAAGTCGTTAGGTAAATCTTCTGATAACAACTCCATGGCAGCATGCTTAGCCAGTGGTGCTGGTAGATCAATATCCGTCGCTAAGATGTCATCGACCACTTCTTTAAACTTCGCTGGATGTGCGGTACACAAGAACAGTCCCGTTTCGCCTTCAGCCAGTTGCTCGTCTAATACTCGGTAAGCAATCGCACCATGAGGTTCACACAAGTAACCCAACTCATTCAGTTCACGAACTGAAGCTGCGCTTTGTTCATCAGACACCACGCCTTTACCTAGCGTATCAAGTCCCCATTGCTTAATACCACACAACTCCTCAATACGGGGCCAGTTATTTGGCTGGCTGACATCCATCGCATTCGAGGTGGTTGCAACCGTCGGTTTTGGCTCCCACTTACCAGTCTCTAAGTAACGCGGCACCGTATCGTTAGCATTGGTTGCGGCAATAAAGCGTTTGATCGGTAAACCAAGCGCTTTTGCCAATAGACCTGCAGTTAAGTTACCAAAGTTACCGCTTGGCACTGAAATAACTAAATTTTCACGTTGTGCTTTGGTGAGCTGAGAAGCCGCTTCAAAGTAGTAGCAGATCTGCGCCATCAAACGAGCGATATTAATTGAGTTAGCAGAGTTTAGACCGATCTCTTCACGCAATTCTGCATCATCAAAAGCGTGTTTTACCAACGCTTGGCAAGCATCGAAATCACCATCAATCGCGACGGTATGGATGTTATTACCTAGAGTACAGAACAGCTTTTCTTGCAGTGGGCTGATCTTACCTTTTGGATAAAGGATCACGACATTAATGTCTTGCATACCATAGAAAGCATGCGCGACCGCGGCACCAGTGTCACCAGAAGTTGCGGTGAGAATGGTGATCTTACCGCCATTAGAGACCGCTGCAAGTGACTGCGCCATAAAGCGACCGCCAAAGTCTTTAAATGCTAACGTTGGGCCGTGGAATAGCTCCAAAGCGTACACGCCATCTTTAACTTGCTTAATCGGTGCTGGGAATTGGAATGCGGCATCAACCATCGCATTGACTTGCTCTTTTGGTAATTCATCACCAATAAGCGCTGAGAGAATTTTACTGCTGCGCGTAATGAAGTCTTCATCAAGCAGAGCATCAACATCATCAAACTGAGGCAGTTGAGATGGAAAAAATAGGCCTTGATTACGACCTAACCCTTGGCGCACGGCTTGGCCAAAGGAAACTTGTTCGTCATTTTCTTTTATATTGTACAGCTTCATAGCTTACTTCCTGTAACGATCGAACCTTGCTTGTCCAAACGACAAACATGAACGAATCCTTCTTCATTTTGTACGTAGTTTTGTTCGAGCCATCGAGCTACACGTTCTGCGGTATCTTTCTCTTTGCAGATACTAAATAACGTTGGTCCACTGCCAGAGATACCTGTCGCCAACGCTCCAGCTGACGCTGCGTACTTGCGGGCATCAGCAAAACCGGGCAATAGTTTCTCACGATATGGTTCTGCGATCACGTCTTTGATCATTTTTGCAGCAAGTTCAGGCTGATTGGAATGACACGCATGGATAAATCCAGCCAAGTGACGACCATGGGCAATCACATCTTGGCGGCGATATTGTGACGGCAGAATAGAGCGCGCTTCGGCGGTAGACACCTTGATGCCAGGATACGCCATCACCCAATACCACTCATCAAAGCACGGCACCTCTTGGCTGATAATACCCAACTCTTCCAGCATCAACTGCAAGCCGCCTAAATAACAAGGAGCGACGTTATCGTAATGGATACCACCAGAGATCTGCCCTTCCATTTCACCCATTAAAGCCAATAATTCAGTTTCGTCTAATGGTTGACCATGGTAGCGATTAAGGGCATCGAGTGCGGCGACAATCGAACAAGCACTAGAACCAAGCCCTGAACCGATAGGCATATTTTTTTCCAGCGTCATCGCGACTGGCAGCAATTCAACCGCTTTCTTGTCTAGCTCTCGAGCAAAGACACGCCAGCAGTCATAGACAATATTTTCCTTAGGATCAGTGGGCAACTTAGAGACAAAATTACCCGCGGTCGCAAGACTAAACATCTCACTGCCTTTTTGTACCAAGACTCGATCACCCAGTAGCTCGCCACTGATCGGTGACACGGCCGCCCCAAGTACATCAAAACCAACGCTCACGTTACCGATTGACGCTGGGGCGTAAACAACTACATCCATACCACTACTCATTGTTATACCCCTAATTTCCAGCCTAATGTACGCATCACATCGGCAAATACACCAGCAGCAGTAACTTCTGTACCAGCGCCGTAGCCACGTAGCACTAATGGGATTGGGTTGTAGTAGCGGCTAAAGAATGCCAGTGCATTTTCACCGTCTTTGATCTTAAACATTGGATCATTTTCATCAACAGCGGCAATGCTCACACGGCATTGACCATTGGCAATCTCACCGACATAACGTAGCACTTTGCCTTCCGCTGCAGCTTGCGCAACTTGTTGTTGGAAATAGGCATCGGCTTCAGGAAGACGCGCCATAAATTCATCCACGCTACCCGAGTCATCAAAACCTGGTGGTAACGCTTGGTCAACAATCACATCTTCTAATTCAAGCGCCATTCCTGCTTCACGAGCGAGGATCAGTAGCTTACGTGCGACATCCATACCCGATAAGTCATCACGCGGATCCGGTTCAGTAAAACCATTGTCTTTAGCGATATTGGTCGCTTGACTCAACGTCATACCTTCATCTAGTTTGCCAAAGATATAAGAAAGTGAGCCAGACAAGATGCCGGTAAAGCGCTCTAACTCATCACCAGCAGAGATAAGGTTCTGCAAGTTTTCAATCACTGGCAAGCCTGCGCCTACCGTGGTTTCATACATCAATTTACGACGAGAGCTGCGCGCGACATCGCGTAACTGATGGTAGTAAGACATGCTGGCTGTATTGGCTTTCTTGTTTGGTGTTACCACGTGGAAGCCAGCCGCAAGAAAGTCTGCGTATTGATTAGCAATCACTTCGCTTGAAGTACAATCCACCAATACTGGGTTAATGATGTGATTACGCTGAACTAATGAACTTAGGCTTGCCAAACTCAATGGTTCACTTACCCCATTCATGCGGTCGCGCCAATGATCGAGCGGTAAACCTTCGCCATCGAGTAACACGCCTTTACTATTAGCTAGGCCACATACTCGCAGCACAATGCCTTTCTCTGCCAGTTTAGCTTGTTGGCGTTGGATCTGATCCACCAGCTCACCACCGACACCGCCAACACCGACAACAAACACATCAAGGAAGTGTTTAGAATTAAATAGATTCTCATGACACGCTTTGATCGCTTCAGAGATTTTATCTTCAGGGATCACCGCAGAGATTGCACGCTCAGATGAACCTTGAGCAATCGCGACAATGTTAACGTTCACTTCCGCTAATGATGAGAAGAACTGAGAGGCGACGCCACGAGATGTGCGCATGCCATCGCCGACTAATGTTACGATCGCAACATTATCGATGTATTCCACCGGTTCAAGTAAACCGTCTTTAAGTTCTAACTCAAAGGCATCGCAAAGCGCTTGCTGGGCAATGGCTTTATCTTGAGCTTCGATACAAAAACTGATGCTGTACTCTGATGAAGATTGCGTAATCAATACAATCGACACACCCGATGATGACATAGCGCCAAACACGCGACTGGCCATCCCGACCATGCCTTTCATACCAGGGCCTGAAACGTTAACCATGGTCAGGTCACTTAACGTCGTGATGCCTTTAATGGCTAATTTATCTTCACCAGTATCTTGACCAATCAAGGTGCCAGCACCTTGTGGGTTGAAACTGTTTTTAATTAAGCACGGGATATGGAACTGGGCAATCGGTGCAATAGTTTTAGGATGTAGAACCGAAGCACCAAAGTAAGAAAGCTCCATTGCCTCTTGGTAACTCAGTGATTTTAGTAAACGTGCATCAGCAACAAGGCGTGGGTCGCAGTTATATACCCCGTCAACGTCAGTCCAAATTTCACAACAGTCAGCACGTAGACAGGCCGCCAATACGGCCGCGGAATAATCTGAACCATTACGGCCCAAAGTCACCAACTCACCTTTTTCATTTCCCGCAGTAAAGCCAGGCATGATATTCACATGACCTTGCGGTAGCGGTTTTTGACGGAAGTTTTGCGTTGAAATATCAACATCAACCATCGCTTCTAGGTGTTCACCGCGTGCAAATAAGTATTCAACGGGGTCAATCAGATGAGCAGGTTGGCCTTTCGCTTCCAGTACTGCTTTCATCAGTTGAATAGAGACACGCTCACCTTTGCTGATAATACGGGCATTGACGTTATCTGGGCACATGCCCAGTAGGTCGATACCGTTTACAAACTGGCGTAATTGGCTGAGTGATGACTTCACCTGCTGGTTGTAACCACTGCCATCAATGTTTGGCAGTACTTGTTTAATGTCTTCAAATAAGCCGCGGAAAGCATCTTCCAATTCAGCAATCTGACTTTCAGCGTCACCACTTTTTAATGCCGCTTCAATCACTGCGACCAATTTATTGGTTGTTTTCCCTGGTGCTGAGAGCACAACGGCGACTTCTTCTTGTTGCGCATTGTTGGCAACAATGTCTGCCGCTCTTAAAAAACGGTCCGCGTCAGCTAGTGACGATCCTCCAAACTTTAAAACTCGCATCCCTTCCTCCAAATATCCTTTAAATTGGTATAAAAAAAGGCCTGTATCTTGTGGGATACAGGCCTTTTTTTGAAAATTTTTCGCTCAGCAGCCTGCCCCAACGCGTATTGTGCTGGTCATAATAATGGTTGTGGTCATTACTGTTAGGCTGTTATCAAACATATCGTCTTGTTGGATTCTTGTATTTACTTACCTTACATTTACCTTGTTTTCTAACAGAGAGTCAACGAAAACTTTCGATTTTTTGCTTATGTTTCGCTCACCTAAGTCATTTTATCGAGCCAAAGCTGACTAAAAACCGTACGCACGTATCAAAATTGCTAGCTAACGGTTAAATTTTACCGCTAGTCCATAAGTTTTATGCTTTAATTGATCTTGCAGTGGAATATTTATCAATTTAACCAAATGGATTGGGGTGATGAATGATTAAAATAATCAGTCTTACTCTTGCCTTGCTCACTGGCACGGCGAGCGCCTCAGATCTGTTTACTGCCCCTTTTCAAGCGAATAACTCACCGCACCGAATGTTCCTTTCCAGTGAAAGCAGTCAACACAACTTTGATTCATGGACGATAGATAGCGGCTACGCCTATAGTTTATTCGACAAAGTCGATCTGTATGTCGGAACTCGCTTGACCAAGCAAAACGAAGGGGGCTTTTTAAGCGGCCTGAGTTATCAAGTATCACCACGCTTGTCAGTAAAGAGTACTCTGCACTCTTACACCGATAATGATGCGCCTAAAGGCCTAGAAAGTGGTATCGGCGCCGAGGTGTCAAGCCGAGTGCAATTGAGTGAGCATTTAGATTTTCATGCCACTCTCGACTACCAAGAGTGGCAAAAAGGGGTTGAAGTGGGTATTGGCTTCCGTTTCTAACTTAATAGAACGTCACATCAATTCCAGTTTAGCAGTTGCTCAGATGTCAAAATACCGTTCCAATCGGCGTACACATAATCACCGGGCTGAATCATTTGCTTTTGCAATGATAAGGTGACACCAATTTCACCAACATTTCGTTTTTCAGTTTTAAATGGGCACGTCCCTAACGCCATAATGCCCAGCTCCATTTCCGCCATCATTGCGACATCACGTACCGCGCCATAAACAATGATCCCTTCCCAATCGTTTTCAATCGCGAGAATGGCCAATTGATCACCGAGTAAAGCTTTTTGACATGAACCATTACCGTCGACAACTAACACTTTTCCTCGACCGTTCTGGCTTAACACTTCACGTACTTTTGAATTGTCGTGATAACAGCGAACCGTGACTATTTCACCCCAAAAGGCAGTACGGCGTCCAAAGTGACTTAGTGGTAAATTTACGTAAGTTACGTGACTTTCAAACTTGTCACAAATGTCAGGGGTTATGTCTCTCATGCTTTCCTCCATGAAGCTAATTTGAAATCCTTATCTCAGTCGATGGCACCACTCTCCTAGATCGATCTGGGTCTTATCTGATCGGCAAGACAACAAAAACAACTGGCCATCTTGCACAAAATAAATCGCGTTCTGCTGATATTTATGCGCTAACTCAACGGCGATTGAAAGCGAAATTTGCGCAGCAAAACTCTCTTCAAACCATGAAAAATCGTGATTGCCGACCAATAATCTCACCGGGTGAAATTGTTGCAAATCATCACTCAAGTGCTTATTTCTTATGCTGTTTTCACCATCAGAAAGCTTAACACTTTTTGGGTTACTCGCAGTAATGACAACAAAGTCATTAAGCTCAATTATTTTGTCAAATTTGAAGTAAGGATCACAGTAAATTTTCCACAAGTGAGCATCCATTATTGCACCAATCATTATTTTTACATTTGCCGGATACTATTAATATTTGTTACATTCGATCTATTGATATAAATCAACAAAGTGAATGGAATTAACATTTGGACGTTGTTAGCATGCTGTTAACTATATAAAATCCGTTTCAACGCCTAATAGCAATAAATCAGGGCAAGGAACCTCTTTTGAAAGAAAGTAACACCAAGGATGGCAGGCATTCAGACATGAGTTTGAGAACAATCTTTGTTTTATCTCAAAATCAAATTACCTGTACGTAATGTTTTTGCCTAGAATTTATTCTATTAAACCATTTTTTTCACAAGTTTAGGTACCGCCAATGCAAACCCCGCAGATTCTGATTGTAGAAGATGAGCAAGTAACTCGTAACACTCTAAAGAGTATTTTTGAAGCAGAGGGATACGCTGTTTTTGAGGCCAGTGACGGTGAAGAGATGCACCACGTTCTGACAGAAAGTCAGATCAACTTGGTGATCATGGACATCAACCTGCCAGGTAAGAATGGTCTATTGCTTGCACGTGAACTGCGTGAGCAAGCAAATGTAGCTCTAATGTTCCTAACTGGTCGTGACAACGAAGTAGATAAGATCTTGGGCCTTGAAATCGGCGCTGATGACTACATCACTAAGCCTTTCAACCCACGTGAACTGACTATCCGTGCTCGTAACCTACTAAACCGTTCTATGAACTCTAGTGCTGTTCAAGAAGAGAAACGTAGCGTAGAGAAATACCAATTCAACGGTTGGGTACTAGACATCAACAGTCGCTCACTGGTTAGCCCAAGTGCAGAAAGCTACAAGCTACCTCGTTCAGAGTTCCGTGCACTTCTACACTTCTGTGAGAACCCAGGCAAGATCCAAACTCGTGCAGATCTACTGAAAAAGATGACTGGTCGTGAGCTTAAGCCACACGATCGTACGGTTGACGTAACAATCCGTCGTATCCGTAAACACTTCGAATCAGTATCTGGTACGCCAGAAATCATCGCAACAATCCACGGTGAAGGTTACCGTTTTTGTGGCGAACTAGAAGACTAATCACTCTTCTCAAGATGCGAAAAAGGAGCCTATGGCTCCTTTTTTTTGGCTTTTATATTCCAGAAAGAAAAAGGAGAATCGAGAGAAGAGAGAATAAAAAAACGCCCATCAATGATGAGCGTCTTGGTCGACAGTATGATTCAGGCCGCTTAGCCTTTACCACCCTTAATCGCATTAATGATTTCGCTGGTTGAACAGCCATCTTCAAAGTTGAGAACTTTCACTGCACCGCCATTAGCGATCACTTCAGCACCACCTGCAATCTCTTCCGGTTTGTAATCGCCACCTTTAACCAAAAGATCCGGTAACACTGCCGCAATTAAGCGCTGTGGGGTATCTTCTGAAAAAGGAACGACCCAATCAACAGCGCCTAGGCCTGCTAGCACCGCCATACGGCGATCGGTTGGATTCACTGGACGACCCGGTCCTTTTAAGCGTTTCACTGACTCATCGGTATTTACCGCAACGATCAGACGTTGGCCTAATTTGGCTGCGTGATTTAGGTAAGAAACATGACCTGCATGCAAAATATCGAAACAACCATTGGTCATCACCACTTTCTCACCACGAGATTGCGCCTTCTTCACAGCTTCAATCAAGCCTTGCTCAGAAATAACGCCGAAATCGGTATCATGGCTACCATGAATCGCTTCCGCTAGTTCAATCGTAGATAGGGTTGATGTACCCAATTTGCCAACCACGACACCTGCGGCTGCATTCGCTAGCGCACAAGATTGATCAAGTGGTTTACCCGCAGCCACAGAAGCAGCCAAAACAGAAATAACTGTATCGCCCGCACCAGTGACATCAAATACTTCTTTTGCTTGTGTCGGCAGATGGAACGGCTCTTCGCCACGACGTAGTAATGTCATGCCATGTTCGCTACGTGTCACCAACAGTGCTTCAAAATCAAACTGCTCGATCAGCGCGAGGCCTTTCTCAACCAATTCTTGGTCTGATTTTACTTTGCCGACAACCAGTTCAAACTCCGCCATGTTTGGCGTCAATAGTGTCGCACCACGGTAGCGTTCAAAATCGGCACCTTTCGGGTCGATAAATACCGGTACACCTGCAGCGCGCGCTTTTTGAATAAACTGCTGCACATGCTCTAACGCGCCTTTATCGTAATCCGATAACACCACTGATTTTACGTTAGGCAATGCTTGTTCCATACGCTCAAGAATCAGCGCAGCATCAACATTCTCAAACTTCTCTTCAAAGTCTAAACGAATCAGTTGTTGACCTCGACTCAGCACACGAAGCTTAGTAATGGTCGGAAAATCTGGTAGTGAAACAAAGTCACATTTAACTTTCAGTGCAGAGAGTGTCTCACTGAGTACATTCGCTGGTTCATCAATCCCTGTTAACCCAACGATATGAGCATGCCCACCCAGTGACGCGATGTTCATAGCAACGTTAGCTGCACCACCTGGTCGCTCTTCGTTGTTTTCTACTTTCACTACAGGTACAGGCGCTTCTGGCGAAATGCGGCCTGTCGGGCCATGCCAGTAGCGGTCTAACATTACGTCACCAACAATAAGAACGCCTGCTTGACTGTAGTCAGGTAGGATTGGTTTCATTGTGAATCTCCAATATGTATATCTGGCCAAAGTTTATCATAGGCTTTTGACCGCCTAAACCTTTGTATAGCCAAGTGATGGCAAGAAGTTGTCTTTAAAGTCTGCGCCGGCTCTCTCCAGCAAGCATCTCGAGGCCACTTAGCTCGCTATTGCTATTCTAACCACTGCTGCCATACCTCTACTACTAAAGCGCGTTCTTGGACAAACTTATCCTCTGCCAAGTCCGTATCAAGGTTGAGTAGATTGCGGTGATGGATCTGATCGCGCATCATGGTGTAAGCATTGGTCACTGCAAGCGCTTGTGATTCATCCATAATACCTTGTGCGATCAAAGACTCGAAAATACGCACATTATCAGACCAACGTGTCAGCTTAGGCTTTTGATGACTGTAGTTGAGAACTAAGTATTGAGCGAGAAACTCAATATCGGTGATGCCGCCTGGATCTTGCTTGAGCATAAAGCGGCCAGCTTTTTTACCGCCTAAATGATCACGCATTTTGATCCGCATATCGACCACTTGCTTCTTCAAATCATCACTATCACGTGGCAGGGTCAAAATCGCATGACGGATTTGACCAAATGCCTGTTGCAACGGCTCATCACCATAAATCATACGCGCACGTACCAAGGCTTGGTGCTCCCAAGTCCACGCTTCATTCCGTTGATACTCTTCAAACGCATCCGTTGGACTCACCAATAGGCCTGATACTCCAGAAGGGCGTAAGCGCGTGTCCACTTCGTAGAGAATGCCTGAAGCGGTGCGGATCGAAAAAATATGGATAATACGTTGAGCAAGGCGCAGATAGAATTGGCGACCATCTATCTCTTTTTTACCATCAGTGTAAGCACTGACCGGACAATCGTGCATAAAGACGATATCGAGATCGGAATTATAACCAAGCTCCCAGCCACCGACCTTGCCATAACCGACCACCGCAAAACCTTTGCCTTCACGGTCTTTTAAATGATTCGGCTGGCCATACTTCTCACACATTTGCAGCCAAGCTTGATTAACCACCGACTCCACAATCGCTTCTGACAGGTAGGTTAAGTGATCACTCACTTTCATCACCGGCAATACACCGGCAATATCCGCCGCCGCAATACGTAAAATACAAATTTGCTTAAACTGGCGCAGCGCTTCAATCTGCTGCTCCATGTCATCTTCCGGGATGCGCGCCAAGTAGTCTCGTAGCTCGGTACGGTATGAGTCGAGCGGCACTGGGTTATACAACTGCTGAGGATCAATCAGCTCATCCAACAAAATAGGATAACGGCCTAATTGCTCCGAAATCATCGGACTGGCGGTGCATAAACGTACGAGTTGCGTTAACGCCGCTTCATGCTCATCGAGCAGTTCTAAGTAAGTCGTACGCGTGACGATTTTATGCAGCAAATGCAGCACTCGCGATAAACCAAATTTGGCATCTTGATGGGCAAAGATGGCTTGGAATATTTTCGGCATTAAGCGGTTTAGTACTTCACGCCCACGCGGCCCCAAGGTTTTCTTCGCTAAGTCACTCTTAAACTGAATAATGGTTTGAGTTAATTCTGCGCTTTCTTCTAGTTGCAAGTCATGGCTAAGGATCTGCTCAAGTACATCGGCTTTATGCGCCATATCCCACAACTCTTGAAAGTGTTTCGCCACTTCCGTTTGTTCTTCATCATCATCGCCAATCAGATGAGTAAACACTTGATGGACATTGGTCATGTGTAGACGAGTATCATCCAATAATGCCGACCAACTTAGATAGCCCATTGCCGTCGCCAACTGCAATTGTTCCGGCTCATTCTCTGGCAGTGTTTGCGTTTGCTTATCGGCCATCGCTTGCAGCAGGTTTTCTAAACGACGTAAGAACTTATATGCCTCAGTGAGATGGGTAATCTCTTGCTTATTGAGCAGTTCTAACTCATCAATCGCCTCTAACGTCACCAATAAACCTCGTTGACGTAAACTTGGCTCA
Organism: Vibrio scophthalmi; assembly: GCF_040869025.1. Classification (NCBI taxonomy): domain Bacteria; kingdom Pseudomonadati; phylum Pseudomonadota; class Gammaproteobacteria; order Vibrionales; family Vibrionaceae; genus Vibrio; species Vibrio scophthalmi. The sequence goes on from NZ_CP134271.1 coordinate 896,395, forward strand.
CGCCCACCGCGGATCAATTGGAACACTTGAGCAATAAACTCAATCTCACGTATCCCCCCTGCACCGAGCTTGATGTTGTTAGTCAGCCCTCGACGGCGTACTTCACTGCTAATCATTGATTTCATGCGGCGCAGCGATTGAATCGCACTAAAATCGATATAGCGACGGAAGACAAAAGGACGTAGCATTTTCCGCAGTTCTTGATATTGCGGATACATTTCGCTGCCCATTACGCGCGCTTTAATCATCGCGTAACGCTCCCAATCTCGTCCTTGCTCTTGGTAATAATCTTCCAGTGCAGCATAGCTCATCACTAAGGGCCCGCTGTCACCAAATGGACGCAGGCGCATGTCAACGCGATAACAGAAGCCATCAAAGGTTTGTTGATCGAGTGCTTTAATGATCCGTTGACCTAAACGGGTAAAGAACTGAGCGTTAGAAATACTTCGGCGAGTGCCTTGTGTCTCACCGTTTTCAGGGTAGGTAAAAATCAAGTCGATATCAGATGAGAAATTCAGTTCACCGCCACCCAGTTTGCCCATACCAATGATCAGCATCGGTTGCGCTTCACCTTGCTCATTACATGGCGTGCCCCATTGCTCGCAACACGCTTTGTATTGCCACTGATAAGTCTCAAATATCATCGCTTCAGCCAAATAAGAGAGATGCTTTAAGCTTTGTTCTAACGGCCAAGTGGCATTAAAGTCGCGCCAAGCGATGTAGCTCATCTCACGATTACGGAACTGGCGTAGTATGCGTAGCCCTGCCACTTCATCGTGACAATCCTCTAGCAAGGATGCCAGATGTTGACGATAATCTTCACAGCGTTGTGGATCGCTCAGCATACTTGGCAGGATTTGACGCAAAGTTTCATCCCTAGCTAGCGCTTCAATCACAAATGGACTTAGCCCTGCGACGTATTCCAATTGCTGATATATGTCAGCAGGCCAATGCTGTTCCAGTTGATACTCTTCCAATTGAGCGAGTGCTGATTGAGAGGTGGCCAAGAGGGTTTCAGGCAATGGCATGGGGCTTCCTTGTAATTTGCTGGCTGAGATATCTTATCTGAGCTTGATTGCGGCTTTAAAACGCTAGTTATAGCAAACTTTACGCAATAAAAAACGCCTGCTAATTGTTAGCAGGCGTCTATTCACTCAGTCTGTGAGATTACACTCTAAATGCGCTGATCTTCTTATCTAACTCTTCGGCATTTTGCTGCATGATTTCTGAGGTTTCGAGCAACTCGCCCACCACCGTCACCGAGGCTTCAACGAGTTCTCGAACATTGGTCAGGTTTTGGTTCATCTCTTCCGCCACGCTGCTTTGCTGGCCAGCGGCGGTAGCAATTTGGAAGTTCATATCATTGATTTGATTCACTTGCAGAACGATGCCATCCAGCTCAGTACCAGCATTAGTGACCAGTTCAACGCCTTCCGCTGCTTCCACAACGCTTTTTTCCATCAAACCCACTGCTGAACTTGCGCTTGATTGCAGTTGCGAGATCATTTCTTGGATTTCGATGGTCGCTTGTTGGGTGCGTTGAGCAAGATTACGCACTTCATCAGCGACGACAGCAAAGCCACGCCCCGCCTCACCGGCACGTGCCGCTTCAATTGCCGCGTTCAATGCTAGCAAGTTAGTTTGCTCCGAAATACCCTGGATGGTACCCACAACACTACCAATTGCATCAACGCTCTCTTCCACTTCATTTACCGCTTGAGCCGACGCTGAGATATCTTGTGACAGCTCACTGATTTTACTCACCGTATCTTGCACAAAACGTTGACCTGTCGCCGCTTGAGTAGACGCACTTTCCGTTAATGAAGAAGCATTTTGCGCATGATCTGCAACAGTTTGTACCGTTGAGGTCATTTCGCTCATTGCGGTTGCCAATTGGTCAATTTCTTCAAACTCTTCTTGAGCTGATTCTTTGGTTTCCGACATGCTCAAAGTCATCACTTCCGTTAGCCCCGCTAGCTCTTGTGAAGAACTTAGCTGCACCTTGATTAACTCTTGCAACTGAGAGCGGGTCTTTTCCAACTCACGCGCCACATCGCCATATTCATCTTTGCATTGCAGTAAGATTGGAGATGAGAGATCGCCACTGGCCATCTTTTTAATCGCTTCATTAAGATAGTGAGTTTGACGCAGCATCACTCGTGCGGCAAACAACAAAATAACGACAAAGACTCCAATTAACAGCATGGTTTGCCATACTACTTGTACTAGGTAGGCTTCATAATGTTCACGAGCAACTTCAGCGCTGTCAGTGACCATCAAAAGTGAGTCGTAGAACGTATTAGCGTCCCATAGCTGTTTGCCGACGATCAGTAAGGTACTGAACACCATCAGCAACGCCATTTTAGGAACCAGTCGAATATCCGTAATCACTCGTTCCCACGGCTTAAATGCCATTGTCGTCATATTAGTTCTCCGCTAAGTCATATATTCTAAATAGAATAAAATTACTGCCGCCCACCTTTTTGGTACTTTTTTACTAGTACCAACAATTTATTTTGAGCCTCGTATGAATAGAAATGATACCAAAGACGACACGAAGCCGATGAGCTTGTTATCACTAATTCTTTCTTTTATGGCGTTATTTGTGATCTCAGGCTTATTGTTTATGCCGATCAGTAATGAAACACGTCAAGTTCTTATCGGCCTGGATTTCATCATCTGCAGTATTTTTATACTACAACTATCGATTGATTTGATCCGCGCCACAGATCGGGTGCAATTTTTGAAACGCCATTGGATCGATTTCCTTGCGAGCCTGCCTATGATCGAACCATTACGCTTTGCTCGCCTCTTTCATATTTTGCGTGTGGTGTTGGTTATCCGCTCCAGTCGTAGCGTGGTTAAGCAACTTTTAAGCAATCGCAAAGAAACCACCATTGCATCAATATTGCTATTGCTGGTGATCTTATTAACGTTAGGTTCTAGCATGATGCTGTTTCTTGAAGGCCATTCGCCGGATGCCAATATCAAAACGGGCGGCGATGCACTGTGGTGGGCTCTAGTGACGATTTCTACTGTCGGCTACGGTGATCACTACCCAGTCACTGACGCAGGTAAAATCCTCGCCTCCGGTGTGATCCTTTGTGGTGTGGGGTTGTTTGGTATGATTTCCGGCTTGATCACTTCGATGATCACCTCGCCGACACGAATGCAAGCGCTAAAAGCGGAGCAAAAAGAACAACAAATGATCGCACTATTAGAGCAGCAACAAACGATTTTGACTCGATTAGAAAAACTCGAACGCAGAATGACCCACGATATCGATAAGCTGCATCAAGATAACGACCACAAAAAAGGAGAGCAATAGCTCTCCTTTTCATTTCAGTAAGTCAGCAAAAATTATTCTTGCCAGTAAGGCTCAGCTTCAATGCTGATGGCACGAGTTTGCTCCATCGCATGTAAGATTGAGCTTTCTTGACGGAGTAACCAACGCTCAAGCTGCTCACGCTCATCACCTTCTAACTTATCCACCAACTGCTTTAATGGTTTTAAGGTTAGTAAGTCATCAATACCTTGAAGCAGATCAGCCCAAGGTAGACGGAAGCGGTTTCGTTCTTCGGCATCATATAAACTGGCAAAACCAACACCGGTATATAAGTTACGCATCAAATGATACTGCTGATCGATGTAATCTTGTGACACCAACTCTTTTTCTGGCGGGAATGCGGCCATTAGCTCATGCCAAGTACGTTCTAACTGTACGACCGAGAAAGGTAAGATGTTTTGCGAAATCGCACTGCGTGACTTGTCATCCAAGAATGGCTGCCAGCCACGGGTTAAAATCCAACGACTAAGATCAAGCAACAAAGCGGTGTAACGCGCCGAATTAAATTGCTCAAGCATCTCTTCACGAGAAGGAAGATCTTGTTGCAAGTCAGACAGCTCTTTAATCAAGAACTTGCGAGCATCAAGTTTACGTAACGCATGACCTTTGTCTTCTAACAGATCATCTAAATAGTCGAACTGCTTTATCCATGCCAGATCCTGTTCAAGCCACTTCAGCTCTTGGCGAATCAAAGCGCTCGCTTTACGCGGTACCACATCACCGAAAATGGTAAAGGTTTGGCGGATAAAACTGATGGCATTTTTGATCTCATGCAGCGCATCAATTGACTCACGCTCAGAGTAGATCTGTTCGTGGTAATGCCAATGAGATAATGCGTGCTCAAGAGAATTAATCAGACACGATTCCAATGAATCATTTTTGTCGGTATCCACTAGCGCCATCGGCTTGACTTGGTCACCTTGATAGCCCAACGCTAAGCGATAACCGCGTGCGGCTTTGCTTAAGTTACCTAAGCGCATCCCGCCTGCATCACTGAAAGTGCGAGCCAGCGTAAATAAAGCGTCAGTCTGGCCTGATTTAAGCTCCAACTCCACTTCACAAATGGTATCGGTTAGATCACCAGAGATAACCACACCTTGGTCAAAAGCGACTTCAACTTGGCTGCCATCCGCCATACAAACCAACCACTGTTCACGCGTGAAGTTGGTCGAAAATAACGGAGATAATTCACTTTGCAGTGTGTCGATACTTTTACCGCTTGGCCAAATATCGCTCGGATGCAAAGCAAGCACTGGATCGTTGCTGTTATGTTCGGCATTATATTCAGGTCGTTGATGCAAGCCAGCGACGACGCGTCCTGCCGTCTTGACTGTTTGAACATAAACTTCATCGAAGCGACGAATGCGTAGACCAATATCATGCTGTCTCAGCCAGTTATCAGGTGTGTCAAAGTAGGTGTTACCTAGCTCTCGACAGCTGTGCTGAAGAACCTTTGTTTCGGAAATCTTATTACGTAAAGTTTCTGAAAATTCTGGAGAAACAAAAAACTTCAGTTCTATCTCGGTTTCCATAGTTATACCTTTCAAAGCAGATAGAGACAGGATATTGCCTAATTTCTCACTCGGCAAGAGCGAAATATCGCTCGAATGATGATCTAAAACAGTTTTAATGACAGATTTAATGCGTTACCATGCGCGCCTTTATAGCCATCGTTCAACATTTCATCTTCAAAAGGGTGTATGTTATTTATAGGTTATATTAATTAGGTTGAATGACCATGCCAGTAAATACAATTATGGGGTTATTTGCAAAGTCCCCTATTAAGCCTTTGCAGCGCCACGTAGTGTGCGTAAATGAATGCTGCTCTCACCTTGTAAACTTCTTCGAAGTTTGTGCGCAAGGAGACTGGGAAAAAGCATCTGAAATTCGTGCTCAAATTTCTCACCTTGAGAAAGAAGCGGATGTGCTAAAGCGCGAAATTCGTCTGAAACTTCCTCGTGGTTTGTTTATGCCTGTGGATCGTAGCGACATGTTGGAGCTACTAACGCAGCAAGACAAACTTGCAAACCTTGCAAAAGACATCGCAGGTCGTGTTTATGGCCGCCAACTGTCTATCCCTGCTCCTCTTCAAGAGAACTTTATCGCTTACGTGAAACGTTGTTTAGACGCGGCACAACAAGCGCAGAAAGTGATCAATGAGCTGGATGAATTGTTGGAGACAGGATTCAAAGGCCGTGAAGTCACTCTGGTTGCAGAGATGATTAATCAGTTGGACATGATTGAAGATGACACTGATGCGATGCAAATCCAACTTCGCCAACAGCTAATGTTGATCGAACAAGATTTGAATCCAATCGATGTGATGTTCCTTTACAAAATTTTAGAATGGGTAGGTGGTATTGCCGATCAAGCACAACGTGTTGGTGCTCGATTAGAAGTAATGCTGTCACGCTCATAACGTTAAGTTAAACTCAATAACGAAGAGTATTTTTTAGCACACCCCAGTTAGGCAATGAATATATCGGCGCCGATGGGGCTTTCTCGTGTCAAAAATTTGCTCCGCTTGTTATCAAACAACTAGGTATTACGATGGATATCCTTGCGAACTACGGCACTGTCCTGATTATTGTTGCAGCTTTATTCGGTTTCATGATGGCAATTGGTATTGGTGCGAATGACGTTGCCAATGCGATGGGTACATCAGTAGGCTCGAAAGCACTGACGGTAAAACAAGCGATCATCATTGCGATGATCTTTGAATTTGCAGGTGCTTACCTTGCCGGTGGTGAAGTAACCGATACAATCCGTAAAGGCGTGATCGAAACGTCTCTTTTCGCTTCTCAACCTGACGTGCTTGTGTACGGCATGATGTCAGCGCTATTAGCTGCTGGTACATGGCTATTACTCGCCTCTTACATGGGTTGGCCGGTATCAACTACACACTCAATTATCGGTGCAATCATCGGTTTTGCTTGTGTATCAGTTGGTACTGAAGCGGTTGACTGGAGCAGTGTTCAAGGCATCGTTGGTAGCTGGATTGTTACCCCTGTTATTTCTGGCTTCTTCGCTTATGTGATTTTTGTCAGCGCACAACGACTGATCTTCGATACTGAGAAACCTCTTTTAAATGCGAAGCGCTTTGTACCTGTCTACATGTTCATTACCACTATGGTGATTGCGCTAGTAACGATTAAGAAAGGTCTTAAACACGTTGGTCTACACCTATCAAATGGTGAAGCGTGGGTTTGGGCTGCTGCGGTATCAGCATTGGTAATGGTTGGCGGTTACTTCTACATCCAGAAGAAATTTGCTAACCGTGAAGATGACCACGGCTTTGCAGGCGTAGAAGGTATCTTCAGCGTATTAATGGTAATCACCGCTTGTGCAATGGCATTTGCTCATGGTTCAAACGATGTTGCAAACGCAATCGGTCCTCTAGCGGCTGTTGTATCTACAGTACAGCACATGGGTTCAATTACTGGTAAGAGCGAAATCGTATGGTGGATTCTTCCACTAGGTGGTTTTGGTATCGTGGTTGGTCTAGCAACGCTAGGTCACAAAGTAATGGCAACTGTGGGTACCGGTATTACCGAACTAACGCCTAGCCGTGGCTTTGCCGCTCAGCTAGCAACAGCTTGTACTGTGGTACTTGCTTCTGGTACTGGTCTACCAATCTCAACCACACAAACACTGGTTGGTGCGATTTTAGGTGTTGGTTTTGCTCGTGGTATCGCGGCGCTAAACCTAGGTGTTATTCGTAACATAGTGGCATCTTGGATCGTAACATTGCCAGCGGGCGCACTATTAGCGGTAGTATTCTTCTACGCTATTCAAGCGTCATTTGGCTAGTCAATAGGTCAGGACTGTGTAAATGCACTGTCATTATTGACTCAAGACCGCAGAAAGGGAGGCTTAGCCTCCCTTCTTTGTTGCACCAGAAAAAAAACTTCATACTATTTGCAGTTCGGGAGTATCTCCCTCGCTGAAAGCTTGATGACTGTTAAAGGATTTACCGTGAAAAAATTGGTTTTTTTGATCTTAGCATGTGTAATTGCCGTACCTGCTGCAATGGCTAAAGATCGCTTTATCTCTGATAATCTCTTCACCTATATGCATGCTGGTCCAAGCAACCAGTTCCGAATCATTGGTAGTGTCAATGCTGGCGAGAAAGTGAATCTTGTCAGTGTGGACAAAAAGTCGGGCTATAGCCAAGTTGTAGACAGCCGTGGTCGTAAAGGTTGGGTATCCACCAGCTTTATCACCACTCAAGAAGGCATGTCGACTCGCCTACCTAAACTGGAAAAAGAGCTCTCGGTAGTGAAAGAGAAACTGGCTAACGCTAACGATATCGCTAACCGCGAAAAAGAAGGTCTGGTCGATTCTCTCAATACCCGTAACAGCCAGATTTCTGAGCTGGAAAAAAATTACGGCGACATGAGCCAGCAGTTAACCGCTTCTCAAACAGAAGTTCGTAACCTACGTGCGAAGCTTGATACACAAAAAGATGACCTACTGCTTAAGTACTTTATGTATGGCGGTGGTGTGGCTGGTATCGGCTTGCTATTCGGCTTGGTGTTACCTCACCTTGTACCGCGCAAGCGTCGCTCGCCAAACGGTTGGGCATAAGCATTCATTAAAAAAGGTCACGCTGGCGTGACCTTTTTTATTATCTGATGATCGGCAAGCTTTCTTGATCAATGGATGATAACGATTAGCCTTGCCAATCGTATAACGCCGGTACTCGTATCATCTCGCCTTGGAAGTCAATCACACATGCTTGTGGCTCAATCGCGATCAAAGCAACATCATGGCCAATTGGATCACCTTGTTTGTACTCGACACCATTAATTTTCACCCAACGTTTCGCTTCATTACTTGAGTAAACATGGGTTTGGAAATTCAACGGCGGTAATTTACCCACCCACTGGCGGCTATTTTTTGCTAATGCCTGTGCCGCGATACCTTGCTCTACGTCAACCTCCGCCTCTGGAGACTCCATCGCCGCTTGTAGGCGCTGAGCGATATCAGGAGATAAGCCGCTTAAATCGAGTCCACTCAGTAAGTCATCTTCACTCACCTCTTGCTCATCAAGTGCTTGCTTGCTCGGTTCCATATTCGATGGGCTACTGACTTGATTCGCCACTTTACTCTCAACGGACTCCGTCGATGAGAACGTGTCATCAACCAGCATGTTATCGTTCACATCGAACTGATGATGAGTCGTCTCCGCCAATTCTAAAAACTGCGGATACGGCAAAATAGCCAAGGAGGCAGAGCGATCCACAATCTCAACCTTACCCTGATTGTTAGCCAACCAAGTCTCTCGCTGAGCTTGATAGTCGCTATAAGCTTGCCAGCCCAGCACCACAACCGGAGGCATTAATAGCAAGCTCAGCATCATTGGCCAGCGACGATGACGAATTGGCGCTGACTTTAAATGGTATTGCAATGGCGCAGAATGATGACTCTGATAGCCTTGCTGCGACACGCTAAGTTGCTCAATTAGGTTTGCCATTATAATGCCTCACTTAACATCAAAGACGGCGCTTGATCTTGCGATAAAAGTTCTAGGCGCTGCAATGTACGCTGCCCAGCAATACCATCAACACTCAACCCCTGCCATTGCTGAAACATAGTGACTTTTTGTTTCAATATTTCGCCGTAGCGCTCCGTCTCGCCCATTGGCAAACCAAGCACTTCAGACAGTTGATAATCTAAACTCGCCACGGGATGACCGCTCATGCCTGGTTTAAGTGCTTGATGCCACAATTTTTGCCAAATCAAATAATATTCACCTGACCAGATTTGATCTAGCCATTGGCGCTCAAATGCCACTCTCTGACCATCAATCAATAATTCTACCTGTTCATTACTGGCTTTATACAACAACGCATAATGGGTCGCTTGGTCGACGGTTAAGGTTAACACCGCAGGTAAATTAGTCGCTAACAGTTGCTCAAACGAACCCTGAAAGCTCTGACAATGAAACTGGGACTGTGCGTTATCTAGGCACATTGTATCGACCACAGAGGCGCGATATCCCCACACCTTATACAACTCATCTATTTGGCTCGCTAACGGCTTACTGTGACTTAGCAGCGCTGTCAGCTCGCTAGGGAACACCTCTTGTTGCTCCACACGATTTGGTTTAGCTGGGTAGTGTTGTTCAATATAGATTTGAGCTTGCTGCTGAAAAGGCTGTTGCAGATACTGTGGAGCGTAAAACCAAGCACACAATGCCAAAGCTCCACCCAAGGAAGCATACAGTAACGTCGATAGGCCGTAACGCAGTGCGGGTTGACTCTGACTTACTACTGGTGAAGCATAACTGGTTTGAAAGCTCATCACCTCTTCACACGCCGCAAGAACGGTTTGCTGAGATGGCTGCGCTTCACCGAGGTGATAAGCGCGCTTGAGCGCGGCATCGCACACCAAATTCACCAAGCGCGGAATGCCCAGCGTGGCTTGCGCGATATGTTTAAGTGATTTAGTAGAGAAGAGATCGCGGTTACCACCGGCAAGCTGCAGGCGAAATTGAATGTATTTCGCCGTTTCATCCCCATCGAGTGGCAACAAATGATAGCGACCAGTGATCCGTTGCGCGAGTTGACGCAACTGCGGCATTTGTAATTTTTGCTGCAATTCAGGCTGACCAATCAATAGTACCTTGAGCAATTTGCGCTGCTCCGTCTCTAGATTGGTCAGTAACCTTAGTTGCTCTAACACTTCTGCCGACAAGTGCTGAGCTTCATCAATCAAAAGTAAGGTCTGCTTGCCCTGAGAATAGCTATCGAGTAAGAACTGCTTAATTAGCTGAGTCAGTTGCTTGAGGCTTGCCTGATCGGGATAGGCTAAACTAAATTCATCACAGATCGCTTCCAACAGTTCACTATTGCTAAACGTCGGGTTGAGTATACAGCCAGTTTGAGTCGTGGCATCGAGCGCCTTGAGCATCGCTTTTGAAACAGTGGTTTTTCCGGTACCCACTTCCCCTGTCAGCATCGCAAAACCACCACCATCTCCCAACCCAGCTTGAAGGTGATGCATTGCTTCTTTATGACGTTGACTTAAATAGAGAAACCGTGAGTTCGGTACAATGGAAAACGGTAACTCGACAAATCCAAAATGAGTGTTATACATGATAATGGTCGCTGGGAATTTATTGAGAACGAAAGTAACATTGCTGGCAAGAATAGCCAAAGACAATTCAAATAGATAGAGAGGCCACAGTGCGAAGATTCTTAGTTGGCGGCGCGGTTCGCGATCAGTTACTCAATCTGGATGTATACGACCAAGACTGGGTGGTCATCGGTGCAACCCCTGAGCAGATGCTGCAACTCGGCTATACTGCTGTGGGTAAAGATTTCCCCGTATTTCTCCATCCAAAGACCAAACAAGAGCATGCACTCGCGCGCACTGAGCGTAAAATAGGCGCTGGCTATACCGGCTTTGATTGTTACTTTGCCCCTGATGTCACATTAGAAGAAGATCTACTGCGTCGCGATCTGACCATCAATGCGATGGCGCAAGATGAACTCGGCAACATTATTGATCCTTACGGTGGCCAGCAAGATCTGCTCAACCGTAAGTTGCGCCATGTATCAGATGCATTTATCGAAGACCCATTGCGGGTGCTGCGCGTGGCTCGCTTTGCTGCCAAGCTCGCTCATTTAGGTTTTACCGTTGCCGAAGAAACCATGATCTTAATGGCGCAAATTGTTAACGATGGCGAACTGGGGCATTTAACTGCAGAACGTGTTTGGCAAGAATGGCAAAAATCACTGAGCTGCCAAGATCCACAAGTGTTTTTACAAGTATTGCGAGATTGCGGCGCTCTAGCGGTGGTGTTACCCGAAATCGATCGGTTGTTCGGCGTTCCACAACCCGAGCAGTGGCACCCTGAAATCGACACCGGTATTCATACCTTAATGGTGGCAAAACAAGCCGCGCTATTAAGCCACGCAACCACGGTACGCTTTGCCGCCCAAGTTCACGACTTAGGCAAAGGCGTGACGCCAGAGAAAGAGTGGCCAAGCCACAAAATGCATTGCCACACAGGCATCAAGCTGATCAAACAGCTGGCGGAACGGATCCGAATTCCAAATGAATACCGTGATTTAGCGCTGTTAGTCTGCGAGCAGCACTCCAACATACATCGGGCTGCGGAACTAAAACCGGCCACCAAACTCAAGATACTCAACCAATTTGATGTTTGGCGCAAAGCAGAACGCCTCGACGATATCTTGCTCTGCTGCATGGCCGATAGCCGTGGCCGAACGGGATTTGAAACTATCGATTACCCACAAAAAGGGATTTTTGAGCAAGCGTTTCAAGCCGCTTTATCGGTCGATGTCCAAGCCATCATTGCCGATGGCTTCAAAGGTGCCGCGATTCGCGAAGAGATGGAAAAACGCAGAGTGGCCGCGATCGCAGAGGCATAGAGAAGCGAGAAGCGAGAAGCGAGAAGCGAGAAGCGAGAAGCGAGAAGCGAGAAGCGAGAAGCGAGAAGCGAGAAGCGAAAATAGAACACGTTGGGGATCGAGTCAAGCAGTTCGAAATCAAAGAAAGATTCCCTACTCCTTCCTTCGTCAGCCTATAGGGAATGACGAAACTAACACAGACAAGACGAGTGCCGTCATCCTCAAGAGTGAGGAACGAACGAGTTGGGGATCTCGCTTCTCGGAGCGAAGCGTTCTCGACTCTCAACCCTCGATTCCATTTCTTCAGCCCAAAAAAAACGCCCCACCGAAGTGGAGCGTTTTAAAAAGCTATCTAGCTAAGTTAACTCAATTAAGAATTAAGCTTGACCTTTAACTTCTTTAAGACCGTTGAAAGGAGCGCGCTCACCTAGAGCTTCCTCGATACGGATAAGTTGGTTGTACTTAGCAACACGGTCAGAACGGCTCATAGAACCAGTTTTGATTTGACCTGCAGCTGTACCTACCGCTAGGTCAGCGATAGTTGCATCTTCAGTTTCGCCTGAACGGTGAGAGATAACTGCTGTGAAACCAGCATCTTTAGCCATCTTGATTGCAGCTAGAGTCTCTGTTAGTGAACCGATTTGGTTGAACTTGATAAGGATTGAGTTAGTGATGCCTTCTTCAATACCACGAGCAAGAATCTTAGTGTTAGTAACGAATAGATCGTCACCAACTAGTTGGATTTTGCCGCCTAGAAGTTCAGTTTGGTGTTTGAAACCAGTCCAATCAGACTCGTCAAGACCATCTTCGATAGAAACGATTGGGAATTGCTCAACTAGACCAGCTAGGTAGTGGTTGAACTCTTCAGCAGTGAACGTTTTGCCTTCGCCTTTCAGGTTGTAGATACCCGCTTCTTTGTCGAAGAACTCAGATGCAGCACAGTCCATAGCAAGAGTGATGTCTTTGCCTAGCTCGTAGCCAGCAGCTGCAACAGCTTCTGCGATAACTTCTAGCGCTTCAGCGTTAGATTTTAGGTTAGGAGCGAAACCGCCTTCGTCACCAACTGCAGTGTTGTAGCCTTTAGACTTCAATACTTTAGCTAGGTTGTGGAATACTTCAGCACCCATGCGAACTGCTTCTTTAAGAGTTTTAGCGCCAACTGGTTGGATCATGAACTCTTGGATGTCAACGTTGTTATCAGCGTGCTCACCACCGTTGATGATGTTCATCATTGGTAGAGGCATAGAGAACTGACCAGCAGTACCGTTTAGCTCAGCAATGTGCTCGTATAGAGGCATGCCTTTAGCAGCTGCAGCTGCTTTAGCGTTTGCTAGAGAAACCGCTAGGATAGCGTTCGCGCCGAATTTAGATTTGTTTTCAGTGCCGTCAAGCTCGATCATTACTGCGTCGATTGCAGCTTGATCTTTAGCATCTTTACCAACTAGTGCGTCAGCGATTGCGCCGTTAACAGCTTCAAGAGCTTTAAGAACGCCTTTACCTAGGAAACGTGATTTGTCACCGTCACGTAGCTCAAGAGCTTCGCGTGAACCAGTTGATGCGCCAGATGGAGCAGCAGCCATACCTACGAAACCGCCTTCTAGGTGTACTTCAGCTTCTACAGTTGGGTTACCACGTGAATCGATGATTTCACGACCTAGAACTTTAACGATCTTAGACATTGAATGTTTCCTTCTCGTTGAATATATAATGTCAAAATTAACGGCAGCAACATATAACTGCTACTGCCTGTATTCCTTACTTCTCTAATTCGCCGCGCTGGAACTGACCAGCTGCTTTTACGAAACCGGCAAACAGTGGGTGACCATCACGCGGTGTCGATGTGAACTCTGGGTGGAATTGAGCCGCAACAAACCATGGGTGGTTCGGGTTCTCAATCACTTCTACCAGTTTCTTGTCCGCTGAAAGACCAGACACTTTTAGGCCTGCTTTTTCAATTTGTGGACGAAGATTGTTGTTCACTTCGTAACGGTGACGGTGACGCTCATGAATGGTTGCGCTGCCGTACAGTTCGTGAGCTTTAGTGCCTTTTTCAAGGTGACATAGCTGTGAACCAAGACGCATAGTACCACCTAGATCTGAAGTTTCAGTACGTTCTTCAACTTTACCTTCACCATCAACCCATTCAGTGATCAAGCCAACCACTGGGTACTTCGTCTCTTTATTAAATTCTGTTGAGTGTGCACCTTCCATACCCGCAACATTGCGCGCGTATTCAATCAGTGCCACTTGCATACCTAGACAGATGCCTAAGTAAGGTACTTTGTTCTCACGAGCGTATTGCGCCGCAAGAATCTTACCTTCTACACCACGGTCGCCAAAGCCACCAGGTACTAGGATTGCATCAAGACCTTCTAGGATTTCAACACCTTTGCTCTCAACATCTTGAGAATCAACGTATTGAATCTTAACGCTTAGACGGTTCTTAAGACCAGCGTGTTTTAGCGCTTCGTTAACTGATTTGTATGCATCTGGTAGTTCAATGTACTTACCAACCATACCAATCGTCACTTCACCCGTTGGGTTCGCTTCTTCGTAGATTACTTGTTCCCACTCAGAAAGGTTTGCTGCTGGTGCAGTGATACCAAAACGAGTACATACAAGATCATCAAGGCCTTGAGCATGAATAAGTTGAGGGATTTTGTAGATAGAATCTACGTCCTTCATTGAGATTACTGCTTTTTCTTGTACGTTACAGAATAGAGCAATCTTCTTACGCTCGTTCGCTGGGATCGCACGATCACTACGACAAACTAGAATGTCAGGCTGGATACCGATTGAAAGAAGTTCTTTAACAGAGTGTTGAGTCGGTTTTGTTTTCACTTCACCTGCCGCAGCAAGGTAAGGAACCAATGTTAGGTGCATGAACATTGCGCGTTCACGACCTAGCTCAACCGCTAACTGACGAATCGCTTCCATGAACGGTAGAGATTCGATATCACCAACAGTACCACCAACTTCAACGATCGCAACGTCGTGGCCTTGAGAGCCAGCGATTACACGGTCTTTGATCGCGTTAGTGATGTGAGGGATAACCTGAATGGTGGCGCCTAGGTAGTCACCGCGACGCTCTTTTGCTAGAACGTCTGAGTAAACACGACCTGCCGTAAAGTTATTGCGTTTAGTCATCTTGGTACGAATGAAACGTTCGTAGTGACCAAGATCAAGGTCTGTTTCTGCGCCATCTTCCGTGACGAACACTTCACCGTGTTGAGTTGGGCTCATTGTGCCTGGGTCAACGTTGATGTAAGGGTCAAGCTTCATCATGGTCACTTTAAGACCACGAGCTTCTAGAATAGCCGCAAGTGATGCAGCTGCAATACCTTTACCTAGAGAGGATACAACCCCGCCAGTAACAAAAATGTAATTTGTCGTCATGTTTAACCTGAAATTGGTTGAATGAGGGAAATAGATTTCTTCTGGACGGGATAAAAATATACCAGAAGCACCTAACCGCCACAACGTGAAATCTATCACACCACTATTTTTTATTTTTTGCTTCAAATCAAACTGGGTGAATACGACTGCCCCAACCACTTATTAGATGGGTCAATCTTGCCCCAATTTATCACTGAGCGAGAGTTCACCTACGCTCGTCTTGCTTCACTTCATCCCACCAGCCATCCAATTGTGCTAAATCACACTGCTCAATTTGCAAGCCATTTTGTGCGACTTTTTGTTCAACCAATTGAAAGCGTTTAACAAACTTCAAGTTTGCTTTTGCAAGTGCGACCTCAGGGTTGACCTGCAGATGGCGGGCAAAATTAACCGTCGCAAACAGCAAATCGCCCAGCTCTAATTCCACTTTGTCTTGCGCAACATTAACTTGCAGCGCTTCTTCCATTACTTCATCAATTTCTTCACGAACTTTGTCGACCACCGGACCAAGCGAATCCCAGTCAAATCCAACGCTGGCGCACTTTTTTTGGATCTTTGTAGCACGCGAAAGAGCAGGTAGAGAATTTGGTATTGAGTCTAGAATACTTTGCTCAGATTTGCCCACTCTTGCTTTTTCTTTGGCTTTTTCGGCTTCCCAATTGGCATTAATTGCTTCATCAGAATCAAACTCAACCGCTGAAAAAACATGCGGATGACGACGGGTCAATTTTTCATTGACCGTTTCCACCACCTCAGAAAAATCGAACAAACCTTGCTCTTTGGCAATCTGGCTATAAAAGATCACTTGGAACAATAAATCCCCCAATTCTTCCTTGAGATTTGGCCAGTCTTGATTATGGATTGCATCCACCACTTCATAGGTTTCTTCAATCGTATGCGGAACAATTGTTTCAAATGTTTGCTTACGATCCCAGGGACAGCCCTTCTTTGGATCGCGCAATGTGGCCATAATCTGTTCTAACTGTTCAATTGGGTGACTCATTTTCATTTTTCCTTAAACAAAAAGGTGAGCAGCATAACCACTCACCTTTCATTATTTATTTTAAATATTGTCGACGCTATCCCAATCTCTTGACTGACATTACATCTTTAATTTGCTCAACTCGCTTCGATACTCGCGCTAACACTTCGACATTATTCACTTCTAAATCAAAGTCTAATATCGATAATTGCGTGCGGTAATCAACACGGCTCTTCATGCTGTTTACTTTGACTTTTTCGTTGGCAAACAAGGTGGTAATTTCTTTAAGCAAGCCACCACGTTCCATCGCTTCAACACGCAAAGTCAATAAGTAAGAGCCGGCAAAACCACTGCCCCACACAGTATCGATAATACGCTCTGGTGCGTGGTGACGTAGCTCTTCAAGCTGTTCACAATCAGCACGGTGCACTGAAATTCCACGACCTTGAGTAATGTAGCCACAGATTTGATCGCCTGGGATCGGTTGACAACAACGTGCCAAATGATTCATCAGGTTATCGACCCCTTCGACCACCACGGCATCTTTATTCGGACGTGTTGGGGTGGACGGTTTATTTTCCGCTTCGAGGAGTTTTTCAAGCGCCTGCTTGTCTTCTTCTTCCGCGGTTGGTTTGTTCACCAAGGCGTTGATGTGATTAATGATTTGATTAATACGTAAATCACCACTACCAACACCGACATACAATTCATCAGCAGAATTAACGTTAAAACGTTTCAACGCGTATTGCTCAGCGTGTTTTAACGTTGCGCCAATTTTACCCAGTTCATGCTCAAGGATTTCACGCCCCGCTTCGAGGTTCTTCTCACGGCTTTGTTTGCGGAACCAGGCATTGATTTTCGCGCGGGCGCGACCGGATGTAACAAACCCTAGCGATGGATTTAACCAGTCGCGAGAGGGATTTGGCTCTTTCTGGGTGATGATTTCAACTTGGTCGCCCATCGATAGCTTATGGGTGAACGGGACGATACGTCCGCCCACTTTGGCACCGATACAGCGGTGACCGACCATAGAGTGAATGTGATAAGCAAAATCGAGCGGTGTGGCCCCCATCGGCAAATCGACCACATCACCACGCGGAGTAAAAGCATAGACGCGATCATCAAACACTTGGCTACGCAACTCATCGAGCATTTCACCAGAATCTGACATCTCTTCTTGCCAATCAATCAGCTTACGCAGCCAAGTGATCTTCTCGTCGTAGCCGCTACGACCAGAGCTAGCACCTTCTTTATATTTCCAGTGCGCAGCCACGCCCAATTCAGAATCTTCGTGCATGTCTTTAGTACGGATCTGAATCTCGATAGTTTTGCCTTCAGGCCCTAAAACAACAGTATGAATCGATTGATAACCGTTCGGTTTTGGGTTGGCAACGTAATCGTCAAACTCACTTGGTAAGTGTTTGTATTTCGTATGAACGATACCTAATGCTGCATAGCAGTCTTGCAGTTTGTCGGCGATGATACGCACTGCGCGCACATCAAACAGCTCGTCAAACTCCAAGCTCTTTTTCTGCATTTTGCGCCAGATGCTGTAGATGTGCTTAGGACGACCACTCACCTCAGCATTAATGCCAGTGGCTTGCATTTCTTCGGTTAAGTCATCGACAAAATCTTTGATGTATTGTTCACGAACAATACGTCGTTCAGAAAGCTGCTTGGCGATCTGTTTGTAGGTTTCTGGTTGCTGGTAACGAAAAGCGTAATCTTCGATTTCCCACTTTAACTGACCAATCCCAAGACGGTTCGCCAGTGGTGCATAGATGTTGGTACATTCTTGCGCGGCGGCTCGACGGACTTCATCCGGTGCTTTTTTAACTTCAATTAGATTACAAATACGCTCGGCCAACTTAATGACCACGCAGCGAAAATCATCCACCATAGCCAATAGCATACGGCGCACGTTATCGACTTGCGATGATGCCGCGCTGCCTTCAAGGGTGACGTTCAGTTGGCCAAGAGCGGCCATCTCTTCAACGCCATCAATCAGCTTGATAATTTCTTTATTGTATTCTTCTTCAAGTTTCTCACGCTGCAACGCTCCACTAGAGACCAATGGAAACAGCTGCGCTGCCACCAGCGTTGGCTTATCCATTGATAAGGTGATGAGAATTTCAATCATCTCACGACCACGCCACAACAACAGTTGTGCGTCATCGTTGCCTTGCAAATACGTTTCGCACTGACGATACACTTCAGTTAAGCGCTGAGCAGTTTTGGCGTCTTGCTTTAAGCTAGCGATCCACTTCTCTAGCTCAAACTGTTCATCTTGATTTAAATGCGCGCTTCTTACCGCAACCATCTTTTTTCGTCCTAGTTCTTATTTTTATACCGACTAACCCTGTCTAATAGGCTATTTTACCTAGTGTTAGTTCCTTTATTTATGCTTTTGCATAACAAATAGAGCCATCGACTCTAGATGAGCTGTATGTGGGAACATATCCAACATACCCAACTTTTCCAGCTGGTAGCCTTGTTTCAGCAAGCTTTGGCTATCTCTGGCAAGCGTAGCAGGATTACATGAAACGTAAACCACGCGTTGTGCACCCAGTCGCGATAACTGGTCTACTATACCACTTGCTCCCGCTCTAGCTGGATCGAGCAGTATCTTATCAAACTTTTCTCTAGCCCACGGCTGAGATGACAAATCTTGTTCTAAATTTGCTTGGTAGAACAGAGCATTGTCTAGGTGGTTTAGCGCTGCATTGCTTTGCGCCTTTTCGACCATAGCCTCAACACCTTCAACACCGACAACAGTTTTCACTTGTTTTGCCAGTGGTAAGCTGAAATTACCCAAACCACAGAACAGATCCAATACGCGGTCATTTTCACTCAATTCAAGCCAGTTAAGCGCCTGTTCAACCATCTGCTGGTTTACTTTCTGGTTCACTTGAATGAAGTTGTTGGGTGCAAAAGGAATGGTTACGCCCGCTTCTAAATAATGCGCTTCATCACCTAACACTAGGTCAAGTTGTTCAGCCTGCGGCATCAAATACAAACTGGTGTTGTGCGCAGCGGCAAACGCTTCAAGTTGCTGCTGTTCTTTGTTGGTCAGCGGTTTTAGATGACGCAAAACCATCACGTTGGTGTTATCCCCTTTCACCAATTCAATATGGCCAATGGACTCTTGGCGTGTAAACCCTTGCAATAATTGATAAAGCTCTGGCAACATCACATTCAATTCAGGCGCTAAAACAGGACAGTTCGTCACATCAACAATTTGCTTACTCTGCTTGCGGCGGAAACCAAACTGCAACTGACGTGTTTTTTTATCCACCATCACGCTAATACGCGCTCGACGACGATAGCCTAGACCATCCCCCGAGATTGGCGATTCTAGAGCTAAGGTTTGGCCAGAGAACTTACTCATCAATTCTGACAAAGTTTGTTGCTTATATTCCAGCTGAGACTCCAAACCAAGATGCTGCATATTACAGCCGCCACACTGCTCATAAACCGGGCAAAATGGCTTAACTCGCAACTCGCTGGCCTTTTGCACTTTGATTAAGTTCGCGCGAGAAAACTTACTTTTGTCTTCTGTTAGTTGCACCAAAACCTGCTCACCCGCGAGTGCACCATCGATAAACACAGGCTTACCGTTTTGGTAGCAAATGCCAGCACCTTGGTGATCCAATTTATCCACGGTCATGGATTGATGCTTGGTGTTGAGTTGTGTTTTCTTTTTCGGTTGGAAAAAACGCGCCATGCTTTGTGCCTGCTCTCTATTGCTGCAAATAGTCCAGGCGTCACCTTTTAGAGCCTGGATCATTGTGTGAGCCGAGTGAGTTGATTATGCTTAACTCTTCGACGGCTCATTTTATGATGGCTATTTTCCCATATCCACACCACGATGTTTAGACAATAATGACCAGATATGGCTTACGCGCCCGCGTTATTACTCTCACTCTAGCGCCAACCCTAATAATTGGTTTGCTTCTGAGCGCGATTTTCTCTTTCAACCGCTATCACGACTTAGAAAGACAAGTGATCAATTCTGGTCTAAGTATTATCGAACCACTGGCTATCGCCAGTGAAGATGGGCTAAAAAACAATAGCCGTGAATCAGTGCGACGCATTATTGGCTATGCGCACCGAAAAAATTCCAAATTTGTCCGCAGTATTGCGGTGTTTGATTACAACCACGACTTATTTGTTACCTCAAACTTCCATCCGAATTTTGAATCACTGACATTTCCGCGTAATGAACCAATCCCTTTGTTAGTCACTTCTAACTTAAATGAGAATACGTTGGTTTTAAGGGCGCCTATCATCAGTGAGTCCGGCATCATTTCTAGTCCACGAGGTCAACAAAACAACCCAGCAATGGGCTATATCGCGATTGAACTCGACCTATCTTCGCTGCGTTTGCAGCAGTACCAAGAAATTTTCTCCGCGTTTTTAGTGCTGCTTACCGGCTTAGGCCTATCCGGCTTTTTCGCGATGCGCTTAATGCACGATGTCACGCGCCCAATCTCACACATGAAAAACATGGTCGACCGGATTCGTCGCGGCCATCTTGATGTGCGAATTGAAGGAAAGATGCATGGTGAATTGGATCAGTTAAAAAACGGTATCAATGCGATGGCGGTATCACTGTCTGAATACCATGTTGAAATGCAACACAGCATTGATCAGGCCACCTCCGATTTACGTGAAACGCTAGAGCAGCTCGAAATCCAAAACGTCGAGTTAGACATTGCTAAAAAACGTGCTCAAGAAGCCGCGCGAGTAAAATCCGAATTCTTAGCCAACATGTCGCACGAGCTACGCACCCCACTTAACGGTGTTATTGGCTTTACTCGTCAAATGCTCAAAACCAAGCTTTCCAATAGCCAAACCGATTATTTGCAAACCATCGAAAAGTCGGCCAACAACTTGTTAACCATTATTAATGACATTCTCGACTTCTCCAAACTGGAAGCGGGCAAACTGGCGCTAGAAAATATTCCATTTGAATTCCAAGAGACCTTAGAAGAGGTGGTGAGCTTGCAAGCCACCAGCGCACATGAAAAAGGCTTGGAAATCACCTTGAAGATTGATCCTAAAGTGCCGATTGGCCTGGTGGGCGATCCACTGCGTATTCAGCAAGTGCTCACTAACCTCGTTGGCAACTCGATCAAATTTACCGAGCGCGGCAACATCGACATCAGTGTTGAACTACGTTCGCAAAAAGAAGATGTGGTCGAACTGCAATTTATGGTTCGAGACACGGGCATCGGCATTTCAGAGCGCCAACAAGCACAGCTATTCCAAGCCTTTAGCCAAGCGGATGCGAGTATTTCGCGTCGTTATGGTGGTACAGGCTTGGGCTTGGTTATCACCCAGAAGCTGGTTAGTCAGATGGGCGGTGAAATTAGTCTCACTAGCCGCCTCCACCAAGGTTCAACCTTCTGGTTCACCTTACGCTTGCATGCTACCGACATGCCGATGAGTGAGCTGATTGAATCACAAGTGCTCAATCAGCGCTCACTGCTCTTGGTGGAGCCAAACATGCAGGCCGCTTCAATTACACGCCAAACTCTGGCACAGCAAGGGCTGGTTGTTACCTACCGCTCTTCCATGCCTGATGAAGTCGAGACGTTTGACTATGTACTGCTTAACCTTGCACCAAACCGTTCTAACGAGGTAGGCAAAGTCGAGAAGCAAGTTGAGCAAGCGCTACTCTGTGCGCCACACGTTGTGGTCGGTACACCAAGTACCGCATTGGCGCTCTCTGATCATTTGATTCAGAAATATCAGATCCACTGTGTTACCAAGCCGTTATCCCGTAAGAAGCTATTGCAAACCTTGGCCGCTAACCAAGAAAGCCTACCTGAGATTGAAATTGAAATACCGATCAACACAGAAACCTTGCCGTTAACCGTGATGGCGGTGGATGACAATCCAGCCAACTTGAAACTGATCAGCGCGCTACTTAACGAACGTGTTGAACATGTCATCACTTGTACCAATGGTAAAGATGCGGTCAAACAAGCCGAACAACGCCATTTTGATATCATTTTGATGGATATTCAGATGCCGCATATGGATGGTGTCACCGCTTGTAATGCCATCAAGAAAACCACTCTCAATGGCAATACTCCCGTGATTGCGGTGACCGCTCATGCGATGAGTGGCGAGCGCGATCGCCTGTTGAAAGCGGGTATGGATGACTATCTGACTAAACCAATTGAAGAGCATGTGTTGCAGCAGGTATTGATGCATTGGAGTCCGCACACTAAAGAAGACGAACTGCAAAAGCTGACAATTCCCGCCCAGACAGAAGTGATTCAGCAGCATCTGATCAGTGAGCACAGCAATATGATCATTGATTGGCAAGCAGCATTAAAGCAGTCAGCCAACAAAGAGGATCTCGCGAAAGAGATGCTGCAAATGTTGCTCGACTATATGCCAGAAGTCAGCAGCATCGTCGAACAAGCATTGGAAAATGAAAACTTTGAGGTTGAACAGTTGATTCACCACGTGCACAAGCTGCATGGCAGCTGTTCTTATTGTGGTGTGCCGCGCTTGAAGAACGTCTGCGCCACGATCGAGAAAGCTCTGCGCTCTGGCAACACAATCGAAGATATTGAGCCGGAGTTATTCGAGCTGCAAGATGAAATGGAAAAAGTCACGGCTAGCGCCCAGCCCTATCTGGTGGAAAGCGAGTGCTAGACGCAGACCGCTAACCCCAAGCGAACCAAAACAAAAAAGAGCGCAGAAGCGCTCTTTTTCTTTAACCACCATCTCTACATCGTTTCGTAAATCACTGTCGCCATTGCGTAATGGCGTTCATCCGAGATAGAAAGGTGGATATGAGCAACCCCTTTGGTGGTCGCAATCTCAAGCGCTTTACCGCTCAATGTTAATAGTGGCTTGCCCAGTTCATCATTCGTGATGGTGAAGTCTTGAAAACTCACGCCCATCGCAATACCGGTACCTAGCGCTTTTGATGCCGCTTCTTTGGCAGCAAAACGCTTGGCCAAATAGCGCCCTTGCTGTTTCAGTGAATCAAACACTGCAAGTTCTTGCGCAGTTAAGATTCGCTCCGCAAATGCCATACCGCTACGAGCCAATGCTTTTTCTACCCGCTCAATTTCAGCGATGTCTGTGCCTAGACCAATAATCGCCATTGCTTATTTACGCGCTTCAACCATCAAGGCTTTCATATCCGCCACCGCTTTATTCAAACCGTCAAAAGCAGCACGACCAATAATTGAGTGACCAATATTCAACTCATAAATTTCTGGAATTGCCGCAATCGCAGCCACATTATGGTAAGTCAAACCGTGTCCAGCATTCACTGTGATGCCCAGATTGTCAGCATAGCTTGCACCTGCGGCAATTTTCTTCAGCTCATCCGCTTGATCGGTTTCACTTTGTGCATCCGCATAATGACCGGTGTGCAACTCAATAAATGGTGCGCCACACTCTTTCGCCGCATCAATTTGCTCGCGATCGGCATCAATAAACAAAGAGACTTTGATCCCTGCAGCAGAGAGCTTTTGCGTCGCCGCTTTGACTTTTTCTAGCTGACCCGCAACGTTAAGCCCACCTTCAGTGGTTAACTCTTCACGCTTTTCTGGAACCAAACAAACGTATTCAGGTTGAGTTTGCAGTGCAATCTCAATCATCTCATCCGTGACAGCCATTTCTAGGTTCATTCGAGTTTGCAGCGTCTCACGCAGAATGCGCACATCACGGTCATTAATATGACGGCGATCTTCACGTAGGTGAATAGTAATGCCATCCGCACCGGCACGCTCTGCAATCTCAGCAGCATGAACAGGATCTGGGTACTTGGTACCACGGGCATTACGTAGCGTTGCAATATGGTCGATGTTAACACCTAGGTAGATTGAGCTCATTTTTCAATACTCCGTGCTCGGGGTACTCTTGAGATAAAGAGTTCCCTACTTTTTAGTGGTTTACCGCCAAGATAAGGCTTTAACGCTATACGTGTAAAGCGCTTTGCGGCGTGTAATTGTTGTTTGGTAACAAATCGGCGCTCACTGATCGCAATCAGTTCATCGCCTTTGAAGGTGAGATTATCAAAGCGTACCGAGGCAATAAACCCCTTCTGCTCGCGGTAGCGATAGGTCATGTTAGGATCAATCGGCTCACCGGTACCGGCGCAATGGAGAAAATCAACACCGTAACCCAATGCAGAGAGCATCGCTAACTCAAAACGTCGCAGTGCTGGCTCAGGGTTATCCGCTTGGGCTAATTCCGTCAACGCATGCAAGTAATCATGAAACAACCCTGGCATTGGCACTTCTGCCATCAACACTCGCCCAATCAACTCGTTTACATACATCGCTGAATAGAGAAAGATGCCCGAAAGTGGCAACCCCAAGCTGATCGGTTCGGCTTGGCGTAAAGTTTTCATTGAGCTATTGCCTGACCACTTGAGTAACAAAGGGGTAAACGGCTGTAATGCGCCTTTCAGGTTCGAACGCTTACTGCGTGCCCCTTTAGACATCAATGTGACACGACCATACTCCTCACTAAATACATCAAGGATCAAACTCGATTCACTGTAAGGGCGGCGGTGCAATACAAAGCAGCGCTGTAAGCCTTCTGAAGACATAGTTTTCTATACGTATTCCATAATAAAAAAGGAGCCATTAAGGCTCCCTTTAAATACGAACTCGGAGCGACACACTATCGCCTAAGCTCGTTATAAATCGTCGATATAACCAAGTGAACGCAGAGCACGTTCATCATCTGCCCAACCCGATTTCACTTTTACCCATGTTTCTAGGTAAACTTTACGGCCGAACAACTCTTCCATATCAAGACGTGCTTCGCGACCGATGGTTTTGATTTTCTCGCCACCTTTACCAATCACCATTTTCTTCTGACCGCTGCGTTCAACAAGAATCAATGCATTGATGTGGAAGCCATCGGTGTCTGGGTTGTAATCGAAACGTTCAATCTCAACCGTCACTGAGTAAGGTAGTTCCTCACCAGTAAAGCGCATCAATTTTTCACGAACGATTTCAGACGCCATAAAGCGCTGTGAACGGTCTGTCACATACTCTTCAGGGAAGTGGTGCGTCGCTTTTGGCAAGTGCGCACGTACGTGCTTACGCAGTACATCAACGTTCTTACCATGTTTCGCTGAAATAGGCACGATATCGACAAAGTCCATCAACTTCGACAAATCAGCCATGTGCAGCATAACGTCGTTACGATCGTTTACTACATCAACTTTGTTGACACACAACACCACTGGGAAATTCGCGTTGCGTAGCTTGTTAAGCACCATCTCATCGTCGGCAGTCCAATGAGTACCATCGACAAGGAAGAACACCAAGTTCACATCGCTTAGCGATGAGTTAGCCGCACGGTTCATCAAACGGTTGATGGCGCGCTTTTCTTCAATGTGTAACCCCGGTGTATCAACGAAAATCGCTTGGTAATCGCCTTCGGTGTCAACACCCATAATGCGGTGACGGGTGGTTTGTGGCTTACGTGAAGTGATCGAAATCTTCTGACCAAGAATATTGTTCAGTAGCGTCGATTTACCTACGTTAGGACGGCCAACAATGGCGATAAAGCCACAGTGTTGGTTGGTTGGCGAGCTTGTTTTTTTCTCGCCGCCTGATGCGAAGTACGCATCGATATCAAATTCGTTGTTGTCTGTTGAATCAGCCATTGGTCAATTGCTCTAATGCCGTTTCCGCAGCCGCCTGTTCTGCCTTGCGACGACTGGTACCTTTACCAATTACAGGTGATCCAGTACCTGCAACCTCACACGACACAGTAAACTCTTGGTTGTGTGCCTCACCTTTAATATTAGTCACTGTGTAGACAGGCAGCGGTTTTCTGCGACCTTGCAAAAACTCTTGTAGGCGAGTTTTTGGATCTTTCTGTGACGCACCAGGCTTAATCTCATCAAGACGAGTTTGGTACCAGCTCAGCACAATACCGCGAACCACTTCGATGTCACTATCTAGATAGATAGCGCCAATGATAGCTTCGACAGCATCGGCCAGAATAGAATCACGACGGAAACCGCCACTTTTCAATTCACCTGGACCTAATTTTAAGTAATCTCCTAGAACAAATTCGCGTCCTAGTTCCGCCAATGTATTTCCGCGTACCAGCGTTGCACGCATACGGCTCATATCACCTTCGTTTACTTTCGGAAAGCGGTGATACAGTTCATCAGCAATGACAAAACTTAAAATTGAATCGCCCAGAAACTCAAGACGTTCATTGTGTTTCCCATTAGCGCTGCGGTGTGTCAGCGCTAAATTGATAAACTCGGCATCATTAAATGTGTAGCCGAGTTTTTTCTCTAAAATTGCGATTGGAGAATTCATACTCTCTCGATTTGGTTAGTTAATTCCACCGATGCGGTTGAAGCGCACACCAGTTGGGATCCAAGTAGGCAAAACACTATCCTGATCACGCTCAAATTCAAAGCTGATCCAAATAGCGACGGCTTTACCGACTAAGTTGGCTTCTGGAACAAAGCCCCAGTAGCGACTGTCAGCACTGTTGTCACGGTTATCACCCATCACAAAGTATTGACCTTCTGGTACCACCCACTCGGCAACACCGCTACGAGGCTCATACGCCTCAATGCGATCTTCACGAAGTGGATTGATAAGAATTTGATGATCATGCTCACCCAGTTGCTCGTTCATTTGAATCATGTGCACGCCGCTTTGCATTAGCTTGCTCTTTTCAACATTGAACAGTTTTACTGGCTTACACTCGCCTTCACCTGGCTTTTGAATACAAATCTGTTTATCGGTGCTGTAACGCACGATATCACCCGGTAAACCGACCACACGCTTAATGTAATCAACACTTGGCTGAGGTGGATATTTAAAGACGATTGAATCGCCACGCTCAGGTTTACCTGTTTCAACTAATTGAGTACGCCATACAGGATCTTTTAGACCGTAAGCGTATTTTTCAACCAAGATAAAATCCCCAACAAGCAATGTTGGCATCATGGAGCCTGAAGGGATTTGAAATGGTTCATAAACAAACGAACGCAGTATCAGAACAAAAGCAATTACAGGGAAAATCGACACACTATTTTCAATCCACCATGGCTGCGCGGAGACTTTTTCTCTCGCCGCCGCATCCAAGCCGTTAGTTTGCGCTTCAACTTCAGCCAATTTCTGCTGACGTTTTTTTGCAAAGACCAACTTCTCTAGCACCCATACAATACCAGTAACTAAGGTTACTAGAACGAGGATCAGTGAAAACGTATTCGCCATTGACTTCCCTTACTTTCAAAAACACGAAAGTGAAAGAGCCGAAACCCTTTCACTTATTTTGATCATGATACTGAGCGGTTGCCCAATTTTTTAATCTTTACCAACATGAAGAATCGCTAGGAACGCTTCTTGAGGCAGTTCAACGTTACCGATCTGCTTCATACGTTTCTTACCTTCTTTCTGTTTCTTCAACAGTTTTTTCTTACGGCTGATATCGCCACCGTAACATTTAGCGATTACGTTTTTACGCAACTGCTTAACGGTAGAACGAGCGATAATGTGGTTACCAATTGCCGCTTGAATTGCGATATCAAACATTTGACGAGGGATGAACTCTTTCATCTTCTCAACCAATAGACGACCACGGCTTTGTGATTGATCTTTGTGAGTGATGATAGCCAATGCATCCACTTTGTCGCCGTTCAATAGTACGTCCACACGTACCATATTTGATGCTTCAAAGCGTTGGAAGTTGTAATCCAATGATGCGTAACCACGTGATGTTGACTTCAAACGGTCGAAGAAGTCGAGAACCACTTCTGCCATTGGAATGTCGTAAGTCACGGCCACTTGGTTACCATGGTAAACCATGTCGACTTGCATGCCGCGTTTTTCAACACACAAGGTAATGACGTTACCTAGGTAGTCGGCAGGTACTAAGATGTTACAACGAGCAATCGGCTCGCGCATCTCTTCAATGTCGTTGATTGCTGGCAGTTTAGCTGGGCTATCAACATACAAGGTTGTACCGTCAGTTTGAATCACTTCGTACACTACCGTTGGTGCGGTAGTGATAAGATCTAGATCGTATTCACGCTCTAAACGCTCTTGAATGATTTCCATGTGCAGCATACCAAGGAAACCACAACGGAAACCAAAGCCTAGTGCTGCTGAGCTCTCTGGCTCATAAAATAGTGACGCATCATTTAGGCTTAATTTGCCTAGTGCATCACGGAAGTTTTCGTAATCATCAGACGATACTGGGAATAGGCCAGCGTATACCTGAGGCTTCACTTTTTTAAAGCCTGGAAGTGCGCTTTCACAACCATTTTTTGCCAGTGTTAGCGTATCACCAACAGGCGCGCCCAAGATGTCTTTAATACCACAAACCACCCAACCTACTTCGCCAGTATTTAGCTCTGTGGTATCGATTTGTTTTGGTGTGAAGATACCTAAGCGATCAACACCCCAAACTTGGCCAGTGCTCATCACTTTGATCTTGTCGTTTTTCTTAATTGAGCCGTTTTTAATACGAACCAATGAAACAACGCCAAGGTAGTTATCAAACCATGAGTCGATGATCAGCGCTTGTAGCGGTGCATCAGGATCACCTTCAGGTGCAGGGATTGCAGCAACGATGTTTTCTAGTACATCTTCCACACCCAAGCCCGTTTTTGCACTACAACGCGTTGCTTCCATCGCGTCGATGCCTACGATCTCTTCAATCTCTTCCGCTACGCGCTCTGGCTCTGCAGCTGGTAAGTCAATCTTGTTTAGGATTGGAACGACTTCTAGATCCATCTCGATAGCGGTGTAACAGTTTGCCAATGTTTGCGCTTCTACGCCTTGACCTGCATCCACTACCAATAGAGCACCTTCACACGCTGCAAGCGAACGAGATACTTCGTAAGAAAAGTCTACGTGCCCAGGAGTGTCGATGAAGTTTAGTTGGTATGTTTCACCATCTTTTGCCGTGTAATCAAGCGTTACACTTTGCGCTTTAATGGTAATACCGCGCTCACGTTCAAGGTCCATAGAATCAAGAACTTGGGCTGCCATTTCGCGATCGGATAAACCGCCACAAACTTGGATCAGACGGTCAGATAGGGTCGACTTACCGTGGTCGATGTGGGCGATAATCGAAAAGTTACGAATGTGCTTCATGGTTTGGTATGACTAAGCTCTTTTAAATAGGACATAAGAAAGCCGTCGTTTGACGGCATTTCAATCAAGTTGGAGGATTCTATCCAATTTTGTTACCCAAGTCACTTGAGTATTTCACTGGATAGGCTCGCCCAATACTCTTAATAATATGACTTGTTGCGAGGATTGTCGCTCGATGCGCAAAGCCAAACGCTTGGCAAGTATGATGCCAAGTGCGGTTGCAAGCATAGAACATAGTATAACAGCGCCCTCACCCAAGCCGAAGGCTGGGGCAATCCACCAATGCGCAACAAGCGCGCCAATGATGAGAGAAAACAGCGGCACTAAGTAGACAATTGCCGCCGATTGCAGCAAGCTTTTTTCAGCCATACCGATCTCGACGACTTGGCCGACTTTCAGCAATTGCTGCGTGGCCAAATGCCAATGCAGCACTTTGCTGCCAATGGCTTTGGAGACAATACCGGTGCCACAATTCTTCTGCGAAGCGCAGCTTGAGCAACTGGTTTTTTGTTCACAGCTGAGTTCAACGTCATAGCCTGATGCACAAGGCGTGACGGCCGACACCGTCGCCAATGCCGTCATCATGGCTTAACTTTCTCTTGCGATTCAGCCGATGGCTTAGTGAAACTTACCGATTGAGCGATGCGCTTCGCCGTTGCTGGAGGGATATCCCCCACCACTGATATTTCCGCGTTATCACGCACAAAGGTATGTAGCGTACGACGCCCTTGACGAACTATCTGACCTTTCAGTGAATGATCGTCTCGCGGCGAAACGTAAATCGAAAAGTTAAACAAACCATCAGTGTACATTTGGCTTTCAACCATGCGTTCAGTGTTCGCCATACGGTAGCGATTCAGCTCTTTAGCTTCAAAGCCTTTCGGGATCCAACCGACCGTCCAGTAAGATTGTTTGACTTCACCTTTTGGCAACGACAACACTTGCGGTAGCTTGACGTCGTTCAAACCCGCGAGGATCTGAGCAATTTTATCATTGACGCTATATGAAATAGTTCGGTACTGCTCGAGCACTTCGCCATCGCGATCAACCAGATCGGCGCGCAGTGGCAATTTGCTCTTCTCATCGATCCATAGGATGTAGCTGTAGCGTAAGCCATCTTTTGGCACTACACGCAGCACTTGGCAAGCAACGCCTGCTTCACGCGCACGACCCACTTTAATAAAGTCGTACAATTCGCTGAGCTGTTCTACATCCGAATTAAGCAGTGGGATAGTCGGCGCGACCATATTGCTTGATTCAATCGTAAAAGGATCTGTACCCGGCTCGATATAGCTGATTTCGTCACCACGACGAATCACTTCTCGCACCGGACCACTTAAATAGACCAGGTGTGCGAGTTGTTGTTGCTCATCAATCGCATGACGATACAACAAAGGTTCAATACTGTTTTTCTTAATCAGGATATAAGAGATTTCATAATTGAGTTGCTGACTGGCTTGGTTCATTTGAAGCAACAAAGCCTCTGCAGGTTTTTCATCTGCAAAGGCTAATGGAGTATTCAAACTGAACAGCGCCAGCGCACTGATCAGAATTTTTTTCATTCAACTACCGTATCTGGATGATCGTTACGATCCATTGAGCTTTCACTATTAAGTCTAAGCTGTAGTTCGTAATCTTGCAGCATCGCATTAATGCGGCGACGTTGCTCTTGTACGTTGACGCCATTTTTTGGCGCTTGCTCAACCGAATCACGGGTCAAGCTTACTGGCTCAACACTGCCACTAAATGGAATCGTTTGCAGCACGGGAAGTGGATCTGTACCAGTTTCTACGTCTCCACCCGTTTGTTGAACCCCCAGAATCACCGCAAGGGAAACGCACGCAGCAATACCTACCTGGCCAAATTGCGTGATCCACGCTGGTAGGTTGCGTTTCGCCTGATGCGGTGCTGGTTGAGATTCAATACGCGCCTCGTCAATGCTTGTCACATTATGTGCGTCAAGCTGACGGTGAGCCGGTTCATTTTCTAGCGCTAAAGCAACGCTTTCAGCAATGTTCCACTCTGGCTTGTGCGGTGCATCTCCACGTAGTACATCACCAATTAAATGGTAATTTTTCCACGCGTCTAAGCCTGCTTGGTCATTTTCCAACTCTGCAATCAGAGCCTTATCAACCAATTCTCCATCCATGAGTGCTGAAAGTTTTTCTTTGTCAGCCATTATTTTCACCATTAAGTTGCGACTAGCGTTGCAAAAGAGGTTGGATTTTTTTCTCAACCGCTTCGCGTGCACGGAAGATACGCGAGCGTACCGTTCCAACAGGGCAATCCATCACTACGGCAATCTCTTCATAGCTTAAGCCATCCAGCTCTCGCAGAGTCATCGCAGTTTTTAAATCGTCAGGTAGTGCTTCTATCGCACTGAAAACCACACGTTTCAATTCATTGGACAACGTTAAGTTCTCAGGGTTCGATATTTCTTTTAATGCACTGCCTGTTTCGTAATATTCGGCGTCTTCAGTGTCCACATCTTGCGCAGGTGGCCTACGGCTTTGGGCTACTATGTGGTTTTTCGCAGTATTAACAGCGATACGATATAACCAAGTATAAAATGCGCTTTCGCCACGGAAACTAGGTATTGCTCGATAAGCTTTAATAAATGCTTCTTGCGCTACGTCAGGCACATCGCCAGGATTATTAACGTAACGGGAAATAAGATTGCAGACTTTGTTTTGATATCTCAAAACTAATAAATTGAATGCTTGCTTATCGCCACTCTGAACTCGCTCAATTAATACTTGATCGGTCAGCTGCTCGTTCATTCGAGCGGGTACTCCTATCGTTTTACACCCCTATCCAAGCAGATATGAGTATTTATTATGCATAATGTAGTATTGACACCACTGCTTACTTGAGCACTATTGTGACCAAGCAAAAAAAAGAAAGTTCAAACAAATTTCATTTTTTTGGTGATTAAGTAATGGGCTACTTCGTCTTTTGCTAGATTGTGAGGACGACAGGCATGAAAAGCAATGACAATAAAACACTATTCCGATGTACAGAGTGTTATTATTGGCATTAATCGTTTTGGGTAGAGTGCTTCCACTCTACGATAACTCAGGATTTTAAAACTTTTATGAACGCAAACCGTGAACATCAGTGTGATGTGTTAGTGATAGGTAGTGGTGCTGCCGGTCTATCGTTAGCGTTGCGTGTTGCCGAACATGGCAAAGTCATTGTGTTAAGTAAAGGACCACGCAGTGAAGGTGCAACATTTTACGCCCAAGGCGGTATCGCCGCGGTGTTTGATGAGTCTGACAGCATAGATTCACACGTTGAAGATACGCTGATCGCAGGCGGAGGCATCTGTGAGAAAGAAACCGTTAAATTTATCGCTGAAAACGCCAAAGAGTGCGTACAGTGGTTAATTGATGGTGGCGTTCCCTTTGACCGTGTTGAAAATGACAGCGATGAAGCGCCTCGTTATCACCTAACCCGTGAAGGTGGCCACAGCCATCGCCGCATTCTGCATGCCGCAGACGCGACCGGGATGGCGATGCAAACATCACTGCAAGATAACGTTCATAATCACCCAAACATTACGGTTCTCGAACGCCACAACGCCCTTGACCTGATCACCGCAGATAAAATCGGCGGTGACAGCGATACCGTCGTTGGCGCTTACATTTGGAACCGTAACGATGAACACGTGGAAACCGTGCGTGCAAAATTTGTCGTGCTGGCAACCGGCGGAGCTTCGAAAGTGTATCAATACACCTCGAATCCAGATGTGTCATCTGGCGATGGCATCGCGATGGCATGGCGTGCGGGTTGTCGCGTAGCAAACCTTGAGTTCAACCAGTTCCACCCGACCTGCTTGTACCACCCTGAATCACGTAACTTCCTACTGACGGAAGCCTTACGTGGTGAAGGCGCATTCCTACGCCGTCCAGACGGCACTCGCTTTATGCCTGATTTCGATGAGCGCGCCGAGCTTGCGCCTCGTGATGTGGTTGCTCGCGCTATCGACTTTGAAATGAAGCGCCTTGGCGCAGACTGCATGTATGTGGATATCAGCCATAAGCCCGCAGATTTCATTGAAAAACACTTCCCAACCATTCACGCAAAATTAATGGAACTCGGGATTGATATGACCAAAGAGCCCATTCCGATTGTGCCTGCGGCCCACTATACCTGTGGCGGCGTGATGGTCGACCAACGTGGTCAAACCGATTTATCACACCTGTATGCGATTGGTGAAGTGAGCTATACCGGCCTGCATGGTGCTAACCGTATGGCATCAAACTCGCTATTAGAATGTGTGGTGTACGCTTGGTCAGCAGCACAGAACATCATCGACAATATTAATAACGTCGAGCTACCCTCAAGCTTACCTTGCTGGGATGAAAGCCAAGTCACTAACAGTGATGAAGAAGTGATCATCCAACACAACTGGCATGAACTACGTCTGTTTATGTGGGACTACATGGGTATCGTACGCACTGACAAACGTCTTGAACGAGCACTACGCCGCATCCAATTATTGCAGCAAGAAACCCACGAGTATTACAGCACGTTCCGTGTATCAAACAACCTACTTGAGCTGCGTAACTTACTGCAAGTTGCCGAGTTAATGGTGCGTTGTGCGATGGAACGTAAAGAGAGTCGTGGTTTGCATTACACCCTCGACTACCCAGAACCAGCGGAAGAGAGTGGCCCAACGATTTTGGTGCCAAACAAGCTGAGCGAGTAATCGCATCGCTCATGCTGTGAGATTGTCTAAGGGAGCCTAGTGCTCCCTTTTTAATTGTAAGATCAATTGGCGATACGCCTGCGGATCGACACTATCACGCCATAACACATGCCAATGTTTATCAATGCGCAGCAATAGTGCCCATTCGAGCAATGCAAACACCACGACCCCAATCTTCGCTTGCGAACCCGCCCATTGGATACGCCCGTCAGCATAAACCGTCACCGAACCATACAGCGGCTTACGCAGCAAGCCATATTGCCTATTCGCTTCAATCAACAGCACGAGCAGAGACAGACTTGGCACTAAAGGAATGGCGCTAACGCTAATAAAACAACAGGCCAATACCATTAAGATGGTATTGGCCTGTAAGTAATAATGACTGAACTGAACGTTGAAATTAACGTTCGTTGTCGAGTTAACGTACTTTGCTGAGGTTGTGGGCAACAATTTTATCAACCATCGAGGCATGGCTTAAGTTTTCACTACGTGCATGGCCCATAATCCAAGTAAACAAATCTGGATCATCACACTCAAGTAGAGAGACAAAATCACGTTGCTCAGTTTCTGTTAATGCGTCAAAACACTCTTCAAAAAACGGCATCACAACAACATCAAGTTCTAGCATGCCACGACGACATGCCCATTTAATACGCGCTTTTTCTTCCGTGGTGTACATTCTACTTCCTCACCTAAATCGGTTATTTGCCCCGAGTGTAGCAAGCTAGACCTGCAACAACTACTATCTCAGTCACACAACCGTCACACTTTTGCTTGTCTGGAGCATTGTCGCAAAATTGCAAAACCTCTCTAATGTGCAATTCCTCGATCGGACGAGTACTGATTTCAACAGTTGCGCAAAGGCAACAACAAGACTTAACATTAGTGATATCAAATTTTGCAGCGCATCTTCAAGGTACTCATCATGGATTGGCTTAACGACTTCCCCCCACATTCTGTCTCAGCAAGCGACGACTTACCGGCTTTGATGCTGACCCATCTTAAATCTTGGGGCATCATTTCTCTGATTGGTAACGATGCTAAATCTTACCTGCAAGGACAAGTGACTTGTGATGTGGTACAGCTTCCTACCGACCAATCAACCTTTGGTGCGCATTGCGATGCGAAAGGTAAGGTCTGGGCTGCATTTCGCCTGTTTCACCATAATGAAGGCTACGCTTTGTTTGAGCCAAAATCAGCGGTAGAAAAGCAGTTGGCTGAATTAAAAAAATACGCCATTTTTTCTAAAGTTGAGATCAGCGCAAGTGAAGAGGTTTTATTTGGCCTATTTGGTGAGCAAGCGCAAACCACCATTGATAGCCTAACCACTGATCGTGGCGATGTTCGCCAACTCAATACGCTAGCGGGCATCAACGGCAGTGCCGTTAAAGTAGATCAACAACGCTGGCTATTAGTGCTTGAACCACAAGGAGCAGAAACGTTGATTAATCACATCGATGCTCTCAAGGTGGAAGAAAGCCTATGGCGACGTTTTGATATTGAAGCAGCCTTACCGATCGTCGGACAAGCGGAACAAAACGAGCACATCCCACAAGCAATTAACCTACAAGCGCTCAATGGCATTAGCTTCAAAAAGGGCTGTTATACCGGCCAAGAAACGGTGGCTCGAGCAAAATACCGCGGTATCAACAAGCGTGCTATGTATATCGTTAAAGGTTATAGCGAGGCTGAGATCGGTACAGAAACAGCCCTAGAGCGTGCGGTGGGTGATAACTGGCGTGGTGCGGGGCACCTGATGGCACACTACCGCTTTAATGACGGTGAAACCATTGGATTAGTTGTATTACCTAATACTCTTGAAGCAGACACTCAACTGCGTCTTAGCGCACAGCCTCAAGCTCAGTGGAGCCTACAACCACTGCCTTATTCACTCGATGACGAATAATTTCCAACCAACTCCGCTAACGCGCTATTTGGATCAACAGCAGGTGGCCTACCGCCTGCTGATGCATAAAACCCCCTCGGTAAGTATTGAAGATGCGGCCCAGCAACGCGGTATACGTCCCTCACAGATGGTTAAAGCCATCTTGCTACGTGATATGGCCGATCATTACGCTCTGGCTTGTGTGCCAGGTGATCAATCTGTTGATCCAAAGAAAGTCCGCGCACTATTGCAATGTTGCCGAATGACTTGCGTGGATTTAGGGCGGGTTTATGACATTACCGGCTATCAGATTGGCACGGTAACACCACTACTGCTCAAAACGGCCATGCCGATCATCTTTGATCCATTACTCACTGAAGAACAAGAAGTCACTATTAGCAGTGGATCGAATATGGCAGGAATCGCATTACAATTGCACGATCTTATTAAGCTTTGCCAGCCTCAACTCGCCTCCATCTGCCGATGATCGCCATACAACCGTCATGTAACGACTGGTTTTCTAACATTTAAATTCGACACTGATCGCAAACATTTATGTTGCAGATGTTAATTATTATGCACATAACAAGCATATCTAGTCGAGTGGCGTTTTTTTCTCTATTCTGAAAACACTGGTAGATCGAAGTTGTACACAATCGCGCTAGGTATTCCCTAATACGATTCACTCAGCCTTCTCTGCCAGTAAAAAGTGAATCCATAGCTATTTTGGATACCCACTTTTTGTGTAATGCATCTGTGACTATTTGCCCGCCCCAAGCGGGCTTTTTTTTACCTTAAAATTTACATTCCCTTAGCAAAGCCAACATTTTTTCAGCTATTCTTAATTCTGTCATACACCAATGGTCAAATAGTCACCCGTTGGACAGGATGTCTCAGTTCCAACAACAGAAGATTAGTGAGGTTATCGTCACACGAATTTGGATTTTGGCTGGCAGTTTTGCTCACAACAGCACAATTATCCAAATCGAACTACAACAACTGATTATTCCCCCAACAAAGTCACACATTTTAAAGTGGGGAATCTCTATAATTGCCAGTGCTTGATAAACATAAGGATAATGCTATGAGACTGTTTAAGCGCTATACACCCGGTATGATTGCTAAACACGTTAGTCGGCTGTTTAAAGGAAGAATCTACATCTATGGTGTCGGAAAGTTTGAATTCGACAACGGCAAATTGATCTTGCCAGATAGAGCAGAACAGAAGCATTTTCAAGCAGTAAAAGAAGTCAACAAAGAGATCATGCGTTTACGCTGTGCCTACGCGTAATCTGTTGCCGTGAATAGCGATGAATATAAAAAGGGTTGGCCTAGAGCCAACCCTTTTGCTTTATGACTTAACGCCATATTTATTGCGGCGATGATTGTGGGTATTTCGCCAAATTAGGTAAATCCCCCTTGAGCCCCAAAGCGCGCTTTAGGATCTCATCTTTTGCACCCGGCAGTTGACCAACTAATTGCATGCCGATACCACGAACTAATTTTTTCGCCGGATTATCACCTGCAAATAGGTCTCGGAAGCCTTGCATCGCAGCGATCATTTTCGCCGCTTCCGCTTTACGCCAGCGCTCATAACTACGCAAATTACGCTTACTGCCGATGTCTTGCCCTTGCTGCCAAAGCTGCAAGACTTCTTGCGCCAAACAAGCCGCATCCAGCAGGCCTAAATTCACCCCCTGACCAGCCAAAGGATGAATGGTATGCGCCGCATCACCAATCAAGGCGACTCGTTCACACACAAAATCTCGCGCATAACGCATTTTCAATGGAAAAGAGAAACGCTCACCAATCACTTCACACATGCCAAGACGAGCATCAAACTCTGCCGTTAGTGCTTTATTAAACGCTTCTTTATCCATCGCGACCAATTGCTCTGCGCGACTAGGATCAGTTGACCATACAATCGAGCTCATCTGGCTACCGCCCATCGGCAAAAATGCCAACGGCCCTTGCGGAGTAAAAATCTGACGAGCGACTTTATCATGCGGCTCTTGTGTCCACACATTTGCCACAATCGCACTATGGCCGTAATCCCAA
The DNA here is from genome assembly GCF_040869025.1 of Vibrio scophthalmi. Lineage (NCBI taxonomy): Bacteria > Pseudomonadati > Pseudomonadota > Gammaproteobacteria > Vibrionales > Vibrionaceae > Vibrio > Vibrio scophthalmi. Next base: position 934,278 of record NZ_CP134271.1, read on the forward strand.
TGCGTCAGCGGGATATCTTGCTGGCGACGAACCCAAGAATTAGCACCATCAGCACCGACGACAAGCTTCGCCGTGAGAGATTGACCATTCGCAAGCGTTAGCCAGGCTTCGCTTTCCCCCATCGCCATCGACTGACATTGCGCAGGCATAAATAGCGTCACGTTGGCCTGCTTCTTCACTTGCTCTAACAAAGCAAGTTGAATCACGCGGTTTTCAACAATATGACCGAGATCGGGCTGGGCAATTTTCTTCGCATCAAATTCTATGCGCGCAAAACTATCTTGCTCCCAAACTTCCATCGCACTGTATGCCGCTGCTCGACGATCAATAATGCCTTGCCATGCGCCAAGGTTACGCAGGATACTTTCACTAGAGCGGCTCAATGCCGATACGCGAACATCAGAAAGTTCTTGCAGTTCGCTATCCGGAATATGACTCTCAATCAGTGCAATTCTCAAATCACTGTCTTTCATTGCCGCGGCGAAAGCGAGGCCGACCATGCCTCCACCAACAATCGCAATATCAACGCTTTGCATCATCTATTTGCATCCTTCTTGGCACTATCGTGCCACCAAACCTAATGTTCTTTGTAACAGAGGGGTTTTGAGTGACGGAACGTTATCCATCATGGCTAAACCGAGATTACGACCAATACGCAATGATAGGTAATCATTAGAAAAAATATGGACTAATGCGCTCGTCATCGCAATAGTCGTATCGCGATCCGCTTGGCGACGACGACTAAAGGCATTCAATACCTGATAACGACCAACATCGGCTAATGATTGCACTACCTCTTCAGCTAAACTCGCCACATCACGAATACCCAGATTAAACCCTTGCCCCGCAATCGGATGAAGCGTCTGTGCAGCATTACCCACGATGGCAAAACGATGCGAGATGTTTTGTGCACGATAGCGCAATAACAACGGGTAACTAGCACGCTGGCCGACTTGCGTCATTTGGCCTAAACGCCAGCCAAAAGCTTGCTGTAATTCAGCAAGAAACGCCGCATCATCCAATTGCAATACACGCTCGGCAACCTCAGGACGCAGACACCATACCAACGACATGCGATCATCGCTCATCGGCAATAATGCGACGGGGCCTTGCTCGGTAAAACGTTCAAAAGCGCGCCCTTGATGCGCTTGCTGACAGCGAATATTGGCAATCAGAGCGACTTGGTCAAAATCATGCTGTTTAAGCTCAAAACCAAGCGCTTGGCAGCAAGACGAAATCGCGCCATCCGCCGCCACCAGCAATCGGCACTCTAGCTGATCACCGCTTTGTAACGTCACCACATTGTGGCTAGCGGTACGTTCGATTTCATGCACAGAGTCAGGGCAAAGCAGCGAGATAGAGGGACGCTGTTCCAGTTGTGTTTGATAGATACGTCCAACGTCTGCCAGTTCTACCACATAGCCAAGGGCTGCCACGGAAATATCGCTATGATCAATATTGGTCATGCCGGCATGGCTGCGATCTGAAACGTGAATGTGTTTTATTGCTGTCGCTACAGGGGCGATCTGCTCCCATAAACCCAAACTTTTTAGAATTTCTACCGTACCAAAAGAGAGGGCGATCGAGCGCGAGTCAAATCCGGGATGCGCTTGATGATCGACCGTAAAAGGCTCAACCACCGCAATGCGAAGTTGGCTTCGCGAGAGAGTATCTAACGCTAAGGCAAGCGTCATACCTGCCATTGCTCCACCGGCAATCACCACATCAAACTGCTTCATCAAACTAACCTAATTAATGAATGGTTGGCGCTGCAGCTGGCTCAGCAGGTTTTTGGCCAAACTCAGCATGAATAGTCAACACACAGACTTTGACGTGCTCTAATACTTCCTCAAGCAGCATTGCTTGCTCTTGTTGATCTTCATCTTCATCGATACCCAGTTTGGAAATTTCTTCCAAATCTGCCAAGGCTTCTTTGACATTGCTTGAGGCTTTTTTCAAATCCACCGCAACAAGACCTAAGCCAGATATAAAATGGTTTACCCACTCAGCAAGACCATCGGCGATATCAAACAAGCTCGCGCTCGCTTCTTCATCTGGCATCAACATAGATAACTCCATATCGCTGCCTGTTAACTCTTGAGTGGTCACATCGAGGGTTTGCTGTGCCAATTTCAATGTTCTGTCAGGCCACCCCATCCCTTCGTTGGTATAATCAAAAATTAGCGGCTGCCAACTTTTATCCGTTAAGCTTAAACCGCCGCTTAGCATACCGGTTAGCAAACCGTGTATTTCAGCAGGATTAACCGCGAGACCTGAAGATTGCAGCTCAGTGGCGAAGGTTAAGTAATCTGGAAGGGTGATGTCACTCATGGATAGACCTAATTTTACAAAAATAATACTTAATCGTACCACTTTGCTGGTTTTGCGAAAATGAACAAGGCAGCAATAATGAGCGGGATTTACACAATTTGCCCAATTACTGTGTTATTTCCCTTTGTTTTGCCCATGTTGCACGGGAAAGACTTGAATCTTAACTGGGCTTTTTCTATAGTTTCCACCTCGGTGATGGTCTGCATTATCACCTTAATACTAAGTGTAGAGTGGATATGAGTAACCAAGCGGTAGACGTTGAAATTTTAGGGAAGTTAACGCGAGTAAACTGCCCACCCGGTCAGGAAGAAGCTTTGCTTCAAGCTGCCAAACGACTTAGTGATCGTTTGAAAGACATGACCGATAAAACTAAAGTGACCAATGAAGTGCATTTATTGACGATTGCGGCACTCAACTTCTGCTACGAATTAGAGACTCGTGATTCCTCTTCACAAGCGCAAGAGCAGCAGCAAATTCAATTTGCTGAGCGTATGGAAAAGCTCACAGCATCACTTGATGATGCACTAAGTAAAGTACAGCAGGGAAAGCAGTCATCTTAACTTAAAAAATTCTCTGTGCTTGTTGATAGACTAGTAAAGACTAGGTTATCTAACGAGTGTGGAAACCAGTTTACCCTGGAGTGTGCGTTAGTGGGATTAAGTCCCTGAGCCGATAAGCAATCCCAAAGGGTTAGTATTTGAGGGCTATTGAGCAAGCTCGGCTCGTACCGAGAAGCCTACGGTCATCATTGCTGATCCGCCTTGAACCAGCTGGTTCAAGGGTCCAAATCTCCAACGGCACTCTGGGGTATCTCCTTGATTCCCCATTATTCGGGTAAATCATCATGCTTTCACGACAGCAGTTTCGGCAACAAATCCGTCAAACCAGACAGCAGCTTAGTGCCTCATTCCAACAACAGGCCAGTTTAAAACTGATCGAGCAATTTTCCCGTCTGCCTGAAATCGCTTCAGCACGCCATATCGCCTTATACCTTACCGCCGATGGTGAAGTTGATACTAAGCCACTGATTGATTGGCTGTGGCAACAAGGCAAACACGTCTACCTGCCCGTTATTCATCCTTTTTCCAAAGGTCATCTGCTTTTTCTACACTATCAAAGCAATACACCAATGGTGCTCAATCAATATCGGATTGCCGAACCCAAACTCAACCAGTTGTTAATCCGCCCAGTTGATCAACTCGACATTATCTGTACACCTTTGGTGGGATTTGACTCAACCGGTCATCGCCTTGGAATGGGAGGGGGTTACTATGACCGAACTCTTGCACCTTGGTTTAAAGATCATCGTGGGCCAAAACCGATTGGCCTTGCCCATGATTGTCAGCATGTTGAGAAACTGCCAATCGAAGCTTGGGATGTGCCACTACCTAAAATAGTGACCCCGAGCAAAATATGGCAATGGGAATGTCACGGCTGACGTTATATAATCCGCCGCGCAAACGATAACGAACTTCCACCTAGGAGATGAGCATGACTCAAGATGAGATGAAAAAAGAAGCCGGTTGGGCTGCGCTTAAGTATGTTGAGAAAGACAGTATTGTTGGCGTCGGTACTGGCTCTACTGTGAATCACTTCATCGATGCTCTGGCGACTATCAAAGATGATATCAAGGGCGCTGTATCAAGCTCTGAAGCCTCAACAGCGAAACTTAAAGAGTTGGGTATTGAAGTATTTGATTGTAATGAAGTTGCTCGTCTTGATGTTTACGTTGATGGCGCGGATGAAATCAACTCATACCGCGACATGATTAAAGGCGGTGGCGCAGCGCTAACTCGTGAGAAAATCGTTGCGGCGATCTCAGACAAGTTCATCTGTATTGTTGACGATACCAAAGCAGTCGACATTCTCGGCCAATTCCCATTGCCTGTTGAAGTGATTCCTATGGCACGCTCATACGTAGCCCGCGAACTGGTGAAGCTGGGTGGCGATCCGGCTTATCGTGAAGGTGTCGTGACTGATAACGGTAATGTGATCCTTGATGTGCACAACATGCAAATCAGCAATCCTAAAGAGATGGAACGTTCAATCAATGCCATCGCAGGTGTTGTGACTGTCGGTCTATTTGCTGCTCGTGGTGCTGATGTAGTGATCACGGGTACGCCAAACGGCGCAAAAATCGAAGAATAAAAACTAATAGAAACGCCCACTGAATTGAACAAGCTGCGAGCGGACTCCGTATTACGCACAGCCTCAGTCACAACGGCGCGATTCTGTTATTTCATTACAAGCGGCTCTCTTTTGGGCCGCTTTTTGTTTTTTATCGCTTAAAAATTATTCTTTATTCCGTAATTTTCTTACCCAAACTTTATTTTTTTTGTTAAGTTAGTGAGCAGAAGACGCACAAGGAAAACGTTTGCGCTCCAATAAAGAGGTTAGAAAGCTTCTTTTTTAGCCCGCTTTAATGCAATGTGCGCCAGTTTTGCCCCCTTTCCCCACTTTAAGGATGAAGACAATGGCCAAAGTTTCACTGGATAAAGAAAAAATTAAGATACTTCTTTTAGAAGGCTTACACCCATCATCAGTAGAAGTTTTACAAGCAGCGGGTTACACCAATATCGAATATCACAAAGGCTCTTTGTCAGAAGCTGAGTTGATGGAAGCGGTAAAAGATGCCCACTTTATTGGTATTCGTTCTCGAACCAACCTGACCAAACAAGTCATTGATGCTGCTGAAAAATTAGTTGCGGTTGGCTGTTTTTGTATTGGTACTAACCAAGTTGATCTTCACGCCACTGCAGTACGCGGGATTCCGGTGTTCAATGCCCCATTCTCTAACACGCGTAGTGTTGCCGAGCTGGTACTTGGTCAGATCCTACTATTATTGCGCGGTATCCCAGAAAAGAATGCACTTGCGCATCGTGGTATTTGGAAGAAAAGTGCCGATAACTCTTACGAAGCACGTGGTAAACGCCTAGGTATTATTGGTTACGGCCATATTGGTACTCAGTTGGGTATTATTGCTGAAAACTTAGGGATGCGTGTTTACTACTACGATATTGAAAACAAACTGTCACTGGGTAATGCCACACAAGTGTTCACCATGAGTGAGCTACTGAATAAATGTGATGTTATCTCTCTGCACGTACCAGAAACACCAGAAACCAAAAACATGATGGGTGCTGATGAATTTGCTCGCATGAAACCGGGCGCAATCTTCATTAATGCCGCTCGCGGTACTGTGGTGGATATCGAGGCACTTTGCCACTCGCTCGAAGCTGGCCACATCTCAGGTGCAGCTGTGGATGTATTCCCAACGGAACCTGCCACCAATGCGGAAGCATTCGAATCACCGCTGCAAAAATACGACAACGTTATCTTGACCCCACACGTTGGTGGCTCAACGCAAGAAGCGCAAGAGAACATTGGTGTTGAAGTTGCAGGTAAATTGGCAAAATATTCAGACAACGGTTCAACGCTTTCAAGTGTTAACTTCCCTGAAGTATCGCTACCAGAGCACCGTGATTGCTCACGTCTACTGCATATCCATAAAAACCGTCCAGGCATTTTGACGCAAATTAACACCATCTTCGCTGAAGAAGGGATCAACATTGCTGGTCAGTATCTGCAAACGGCTGCTGAGATCGGCTATGTGGTTATCGATGTCGAAACTGAACGTTCAGAAGAAGCACTGGCTAAACTGAAAACCATCGAAGGGACAATTCGCGCACGTATTCTGCACTAATTGTTAGCATGAGTTCGTAAACGAAACGCGTAACATAAAAAAACCACCGAATTGTCGGTGGTTTTTTGTTATCTATATTGTTTAGGTACGCATGATTAGGCTTTGAGTGCTCGCTCACCACGCGCAATGCCAACCACACCACTTCGCGCCACTTCAATCACTTCTGTCACCTCTGATAACGCTTGGATAAAGGCATCAAGTTTTTCGCTATCACCTGTCAATTGCACTGTATATTGCGATGCCGTGACATCCACGATCTGCCCACGGAAAATATCCGCAGTACGTTTGACTTCAGCACGAGCAAAGCCACTGGCTTTAACCTTAACCAACATCAACTCACGCTCAATATGCTCAAGCTCAGAGACTTCCTGAACTTTCAATACATCAATCAGTTTGTGCAGCTGTTTTTGAATTTGCTCTAGCACCAAATCGTCTGAGATTGTGGTGATATTCAAACGTGACAAGGTTTCATCGTCAGTTGGTGAAACGGTCAATGATTCAATGTTGTAGCCACGCTGTGAAAACAGGCCGACAACTCGTGATAGCGCACCCGGTTGGTTTTCCATCAATAGTGAAATGATATGTCTCATCTTAGGTACGCTCCGTCTTGCTTAACCACATCTTATCCATACCCTCGCCTTTAATCTGCATTGGGTACACGTGCTCTGTTTCGTCAACATTGATATCAACAAACACCAAACGATCTTTCAGTTCAAGTGCCCGCTGTAAACCCGCTTCGAGTTCATCTGGGGTTTCAATGCGAATACCAACATGGCCATAAGCTTCTGCGATCGCGGCAAAATCAGGCACCGAGCTCATGTAAGAGTTAGAGTGACGGCCTTGATAAATAATATCTTGCCACTGTTTCACCATGCCTAAGAAACGGTTGTTCAAGTTAATAATCTTCACTGGGATGTCATATTGCATTGCCGTCGACAGCTCTTGGATATTCATCTGAATACTGCCGTCACCCGTCACCACAACAACTTCTTCATCCGGTTTGGCAAATTTAACGCCCATCCCCGCCGGGAGTCCAAAGCCCATCGTGCCTAAACCGCCAGAGTTAATCCAACGGCGTGGCTTATTGAATGGGTAATACAAGGCGGCAAACATTTGGTGCTGGCCAACATCTGATGCGACATAAGCATCACCATTAGTCAGTTTATGCAATGTCTCAATCACTTGTTGTGGCTTAATACGCTCAGGTGATTTGTCATACTTCAAACACTCTTTATTACGCCATGTTTGAATTTCATCCCACCATAGGTTCAATGCTTGTTCATCGTTACTACCACCTTGCTCCACCAGCAGGCTCATCATTGAAGCAAGGACTTTATCGGCAGAGCCTACGATAGGCAGATCCGCTTTGACGTTCTTTGAGATCGACGAAGGATCGATATCAATGTGCATAATTTTGGCATCTGGACAGTACTTTTCTAGGTTATTGGTAGTGCGATCATCAAAGCGCACGCCAACACCAAAGATCAGATCCGCGCCATGCATCGCCATATTGGCCTCATAGGTACCGTGCATACCAAGCATACCGAGCGAGTTTTTATGAGTACCAGGGAATGCCCCCAGCCCCATTAAGGTGCTTACGACTGGCAAGTTCAGTGCTTCAGCCAGCTTCAATAGTGGCTCATCCGCTTCGGAAATCACAGCACCACCACCGACGTACAGTACGGGCTTTTTCGCCTCTAATAAGGCTTTAAGTGCTTTTTTTATCTGACCTTTATGGCCTGTAGTGGTTGGTTTATACGAGCGCATCGAGATCGTTGCAGGATACTCGTATGGCAATTTGATTTGTGGATTAAGAATATCTTTAGGTAAGTCGATAACCACAGGACCAGGACGGCCTGTCGTCGCAATGTAGAAGGCTTTTTTAACGGTTTCAGGGATATCTTCGGCTTTCTTTACCAAGAAGCTGTGTTTTACCACTGGACGTGACACACCGACAATATCGCACTCTTGGAACGCATCATTACCAATCAGGTTATTCGGCACATTACCGGAAATGACGATCATGGGAATCGAATCCATATAGGCGGTTGCAATCCCCGTAATGGTATTCGTTGCGCCAGGGCCTGAACAAACCAACACTACGCCAGGGTTTCCCGTTGCACGTGCGTAGCCATCAGCCATATGCGTTGCCGCTTGTTCATGGCGAACCAGAACGTGTTTGATTTGTTCGGTTTTCGCATGCAGCGCATCATAGATATCCAATACAGAACCGCCTGGATAACCGAAAATCTGTTCAACTCCTTCTTCGATGAGAGATTGAACAACCATCTCTGCACCGGACAACATTGCTGTCATATCTTTCTCCTTACCTGCACCAATCAATAGGGTTCATTGCTTGGCCGGTTGCACATAGTTAGGGCTTATTTTTAGCCTAATTGAAATACTTCCACTCTTTCTCTATGTCTTGCGCATGTCATAACAACACGCAAGCAATAGCAACAAATGTAACGTTTTCTTTTCAAAGAATCTATTGCGACTTTTCTCTCATTCCTCACACAATTCTATGAATTCCGAGAATGACGATAAAAAGTGGATAAATACCGTCTAAAAATCAGCATCTTTCCACGAAACCGCGATAAATAAAGCTGAATATTTTTTGTGCAAACTTTCTGAGAGTGCCCTGCTAGCTAGTGTAAAAATAAAAAAAATCCCCCATAGCCAAGTGATGACTATGGGGGATTTTTAATCAACCTAAATATTTAGATTGAGAAAAACTACTTTTTAGACGGTTTATCGTCGTACATTTCTTCGATTTCGTCTTGGTATTTATCGTTAATCACTTTACGACGCAGTTTCTGCGTTGGTGTTAACTCACCATCATCCATCGAGAATGCTTTAGGCAGTAATTTGAATTTCTTCACCTGCTCGAACTTAGCCAGCTCTTTTTGCAAGTCGTTCACACGTGATTCAAGCATCTCAACAATTTGGTGATGCTTAATCAGCTCTACGCGATCGTGGTATTTAATATTGAGCTCTTTAGCATACTCTTCCAAGCTATCAAAACACGGTACGATCAACGCAGAAACGAATTTACGCGTATCCGCAATCACCGCAATTTGTTCAATGAAATGATCTTTACCGATTGCACCTTCAACCACTTGTGGTGCGATGTACTTACCATTCGATGTTTTCATCAGCTCTTTGATACGATCGGTAATAAATAAGTTACCGTTCTCATCAATATGACCTGCATCACCGGTTTTTAGAAAGCCATGTTCATCAAACGTTTGAGCGGTCTCTTCTGGCATTTTGTAGTAGCCACGCATCACCATAGGACCACGTACTAAGATCTCGTTGTTTTCACCGATCTTCACTTGCGCGCCCGGCATCGACATGCCGATCGAAGCAGGATCAAAACACTTATCATCCCAACAAGAAACGGTCGCCGTGGTTTCGGTCATGCCGTAACCCAACTTAACGTTGATGCCAATGGCATGGAAGAAGCGACCAATGGTCTCATCCAATTTCGCGCCGCCACATGGCATAAAGTTGATTCGACCACCCAGCAGAGCACGTAATTTCGACAACACTAACTTGTCAGCAAGCTTGTACGATTTTTTCAGCATCAACGATGGCTTACGACCATCTTGATGGCATACCGCCATTTTCGCGCCCATATTAACCGCCCAAGTGAACAACACTTTGCGGATAAATGGCGCCTTAGCGACCTTCTCATGAATCGCAGAGAAGATCTTTTCGTAGAAGCGCGGCACAGCACTCATCACAGTTGGACGAATTTCGCTTAGGGCATCACGTACTTGCATCGTATCTTGCAGGTAGCAGTTAGTTGCTCCACGGTACAAGACATAGAAAGTCCACGCACGTTCAAACACGTGAGACAGCGGCAAGAAGCACAGTGACACATCTTGATCAGTCAAACTTAAACGCTGATCGTGACCTTGCAACTGCGCACCAATGTTGGCGTAATCAAGCATTACGCCTTTTGGCTGACCCGTCGTGCCAGAGGTGTAGATTAGTGTTAATAGATCGTCGAGGTTTGCATCATCAAGGCGTTGCTGTAGCTCTGCTTGATGTGCTTCATCGCCACGAGCGATAAAATCTTGCCAGCTGATTGCAAACGCATGACCTTGTAGATCAATGTCGTCCGACATCGCTACGATCAATTCAAGTTGCTCACACTGTTCAAAGATAGAGACAGCCATATCAAATTGAGGCTGCTCACCAACAAACAACACTTTTACGTCTGCATTTTGCAGAATATACGCTGATTGTGCAGCGGTGCTTGTTGGGTAAATAGGCACAATCACACCACGCGTTTGTAGCGTAGCGATATCCGCAACGGTCCATTGCGGCATGTTGTTTGAGAAGATCCCTATCTTATCTTGTACTCGTAATCCTTGAGCCAATAACGCCAGTGAAATTGCATCCACTTGCTGACCAAATTGCTGCCAGCTAATACCTTGCCATAAGCCATCTACTTTGTGCTTAAGCGCAGTGCGTTCGCCGCCTTGTGCAATTTGTTCACGAATTCTTTTAACGATATGAAAATCTAAATTGGCCATCTTTTCTACCTTTAGGCTTACACCTGTAAGCCTTTTGCGCGCACAGTGTACATTTCAAGCTAAAAAAGGCAACTGACACGCATCAAACTTATAAGAAAAAGCCTCGGAGACTTTCGCCATCCGAGGCTTTAAATAGAACTATTTCAACCAATTATATTTATACAAATATCATAATAGTTATATTTAAATGATATTTATCATCAACTTATGAATTATTTTCAGTTGCAACAACTTCTCCGCACACTTGCATAAGCTGATCTCGTAACCAAATATGTCCTTTATCTTTTTCACTCGATTCATGCCAGCTGAGATAGCCATTAATCACTGTATTCTCAAAGGGTGAGACAATAATTTGTAACTGTTGTTGATTGGCCGCGTTTTCAACCATCCAGCGTGGTGCTATCGTCACAAGCTCTGACTGACCAACAACATAGAGCACATTGCTCAAACTGGTACCTTCGTAGTAAGCGCAAACATCCAACTCTCTATACGCCTGCTCAGAAAAACTGCGCTGACCATGTACACGAGACAATTTCGCATGGCGCTCTGAACGCAATCCATCCACACTGATTGAACCTTGAATGCGTGGATGCGCTTTCGATGCAACGATCACTAACTCATCTTGGAAAATTTCAGTACTCGAGAAGCCCTGCTCGTCAAAGCGAGCATAGTCGATGACAAAATCAATTTCTTGGTAGCGCATACGCTCAGCCAGTTGACGATCAAACTCAGCATCAAGATGCAATTGTACGTATGGCGCACGCTGATGAATCGTATCCATCACTTTGGGTGCAAAACGCATATCACACGGACTACACATCGCCAACTTAAACAGGCGAGTTGAGCTCTCTGGAGAAAATACTGAGCTTGGCAGCTCATTACGGATTAATTGTAGTGCCTGACGAACCGGACCAAACAGCTGGCGAGCACGCTGAGTTGGTTGAATGCCCCGCCCTTGACGCATGAACAGCTCATCATTAAACATCACTTTTAAACGCGCAACCGCATTACTCACTGCAGGTTGAGACATACTTAAATTGTGTGCGGCACGTGTAATATTTTGCTCTTGCATCACGGCATCGAACACCGTGAGTAAGTTCAGGTCAACACCACGTAGTGTGCTTTCCATTCGGTAGCTGGCAATTGCGCTCATTGGTTCTTTAGCTTCAGTCATCGGTCTCTTCTCTAAAAATGGAATCATGGGGCAAAACACAATCTCGCTGTGCTATACCGATTTAATCGCGGCTTTTTATAGGCTGCTTATTTATTTGCGATTTAGATGAGTAGTAACGAAAAGAGACTATCGACTAATCAATCAATCGAGCGCAACTGGATTGATAATTAATCAGTATTTTTTAGCCATTAACAATTAAAGTCATTAAAAAACAGGCGGATAACGACATCATAAAAAAAGCTAAATTGGTTTTTTTTAGCTGATTGATAAACAATTCACTCTAGCTATGAATCATTAACATCATTAATTGACCGGATAAATAAGCAGCAGAAGATGTTTTGTTATCTGTGAATAAAAACAATCACTTCATACACTGAGCAACAAACAACCACGCATACTTTCAATTACACTACTCATTAAAAGCATAATTAGGGAAATCAACTTGGCTCCATAGCTGACTGGTAAGCTGCTCGGTATCATCCCAATTACCTTGTAGAAGCCACTTCACGATCGCGCTGGCTACATCCGGATAGACTACCCTCTCACCCGCTTCCTCATCGAGCCAATTGCGCACAATCGCGGCATCCAACATTTCCATGCTACTCGCCAAACCTAAGCTCTCCAGCGTGGCGACATTGGAGAGTTGCTCAAACTGCCCAGCAAGTGGTTTCAACAATAACTTTTTGCCAAGAGCAAGGGCCTCGGAGGGCAGTTCAAAACCACCGTTAGCGATAATGCCCGCGCAGCGTTGCAAATAATAATGAAACTCAGACAAACTCAACGGGAAGAATTGAATATTGTCGATCTGGCTTACGCTGATGATCTGCGGATGGAAGCAGACGAAAGTTTGGCTGGTAAAACGCAATAATAAGTCGGTGATATCGTCCAAACTCTCGAAAGGAAGATAAACCAAAACATAGTCTTGATTGTCCACCTTCTCTTTTGTCATATGGACAATTGGCGGCAAAATTGGTTGATTAAAATGATGCCAATGCAAACCAAGGTAGTGCGAACTGGGTGCAAAATAGCGAATCACTTGTTTATCTAACCAATCCGCACCTTTGAGCGGCACTGAGTAACGAAAAGCATTTTGATGACTAATACTGATCAACGGGACATTCTGCTTTTTCGCCGCCCATGCAGTGACCGGTTCAAAGTCGTTTAGCACCAAATCATAGCCCGACAGATCTAACTCCGCGACGTCACGCGCAAACTCAGTAAGGCTATTCTTAAACAAGGTTTTACGATAATTAACCTGCCCTTTCTCACAAACAAAAGTAAGGCCGCGACGAGTTTGATAATCACCAAAACACTCCATCGAAAAGTACTTATTGACCTCTCGACCCGAAAACAAAAAATCAACCTCAACCTGATGCGCCTTTAAGGCATGACACATCGCTCTCGAACGTGCGATATGGCCATTACCGGTACCTTGTACCCCATAAAGAATTTTCATCGCCTTATCCTCCAAACCACTGCAAGGCAAAGGTAGCGCAGGCAATACCAAGACAAGCACCCAACAACACATCAGTAAGAAAATGCACACCAAGCAGTATGCGCGACAATGCAATAGCAGCCGCCCATATAAGAGCAAACAAGGCATAATCCAAATAGTAATGCGCTAGCACAGTGGCAAGCAGAAAGGCGGCCGCAGTATGCCCTGAAGGCAGACTGTAGCGGTCAGATGGAGTAATAAAGGAGGGAATGAGCGGGCTAAACTCCGCAGGGCGACGCCGCTTAAAGAGGTTTTTAGCCATCCAGTAAATCGGTAACTCCACAACAAATGCCAGCAAACCAGCGGCTAGAAACTGTTTTCCATTTTCACCATCTAAATGCCAAGCTAGGCAACCAAGCAGCACATACAAATGGCCATCCCCCGAATGAGAAACAACTCGGCTGATTTTAGATAACGGTAAGCAGAATCTATGTTGTAAGCAAAATAACGAAAACGCGAGGTCAAACTTAGCAATTGGGGCAATAGTACGCATGGCACTCTCCAGTAATTCGCACAGTGTGGTAGTGTGCTTATATTCAAATTAGAGGGCCGATATGACAGTGAGTTGACGTTTTTTTGTTGAGTTAGTGACAGCATGATCGTGTGACTTTTAGGTGCAATAAACGATCTTCCATGGTTCAAATAGAGTGATACGTTTTCAAACTTGCAAAAAAACTTATCGAGTGAAAATCGTTTCTTATGGCTAAAATTTCTTCCAATTGAATAAAAAAACAACTTTATGGTTGACGTTCAGAGCTGAGTACGGTACTAATCTATTAACTTATTTATGTGGTTTCATTAACTCTCTTAGGAAGTAGTTAACAATGACAAGAACATTTTCTCGCCAACTGAACCTCCTCCTGATCGTGAATCAATCGCGCGGGTAGGCTGTGGAAGAGAAATAACCACACAGATTTACAACAAACCCGCACCGAGATGCGGGTTTTTTTATGATCAAATACTGGAAGTAATCGTTTAAATCCCCTCTCTAAGCGGATAAACGGATCAAAAAGGAAGCACTTATGAACGATCAAGTCATTATTTTCGACACCACCTTGCGTGATGGCGAACAAGCGTTGTCAGCCAGTTTGACAGTAAAAGAAAAACTGCAAATTGCGTATGCACTTGAACGTCTCGGAGTGGATGTGATTGAAGCGGGTTTCCCGGTTTCTTCTCCAGGCGATTTTGAATCGGTGCAAACCATTGCTCGTCACATTAAAAACAGTCGCATCTGCGCTCTTTCTCGCGCAGTACCACAAGATATCGATGCCGCAGCCGAAGCGCTAAAAGTAGCAGAAGCATTTCGTATCCATACCTTCATTTCAACCTCAACGGTGCACGTGCAAGATAAGTTGCGTCGTAGCTATGACGATGTCGTCGAAATGGGCGTAAGAGCGGTAAAACACGCACGCCAATATACCGATGATGTTGAGTTTTCTTGTGAAGATGCAGGCCGAACGCCGATTGATAATCTTTGCCGCATGGTCGAAGCCGCGATTAACGCTGGCGCGACGACAGTAAATATTCCCGATACCGTTGGCTACACGGTACCAAATGAATTTGGTGGCATTATCGAAACGCTGTTTAACCGTGTTCCTAACATCGATAAAGCGATCATTTCCGTTCACTGCCACGATGATTTGGGCATGTCTGTGGCGAACTCAATTGCCGCCGTCCAAGCGGGAGCACGCCAGATTGAAGGAACCATCAACGGCATCGGCGAACGTGCGGGGAACTGTGCGCTAGAAGAGATCGCGATGATAATCAAGACTCGCCAAGAGCTGCTTGGCGTTCATACCGGTCTAAAGCATGAAGAAATTCATCGCACCAGTAAGCTTGTTAGCCAGTTGTGTAACATGCCAATCCAAAGCAACAAAGCAATTGTCGGAGCGAATGCCTTTAGCCATTCTTCCGGTATCCACCAAGATGGCATGCTAAAGAATAAAAACACCTACGAAATCATGACTCCTGAATCGATTGGTTTGAAAAATCAATCGCTCAATCTAACCAGTCGTAGCGGTCGTGCCGCGGTTAAGAGCCATATGGACTCAATGGGTTATAAAGAAGAAGAGTACAACTTGAACGCCTTGTATGACGCCTTCTTGAAACTTGCTGACCGCAAAGGCCAAGTGTTCGATTACGACCTAGAAGCGTTGATGCACTTCTCTAACTTGCGTGATGAAGATGACTTCTACAAATTGAATTACCTTAGTGTGCAATCAGGCAGCGTAATGGCGACGACCAGTATTCAATTACAGTGTGGCGATGAAGAAAAGTGTGAAGCGGCTGTCGGCAATGGGCCGGTAGATGCACTTTATCAGTGTATTTATCGTGTAACCGGGTACGATATTGTATTGGATAAATTCGATCTTACCGCCAAAGGCGAAGGTGAAGATGGATTAGGTCAGGCCGATATCATTGCCAACTATAAAGGGCGTAAATATCACGGAACGGGAATTTCCACTGATATTGTCGAAGCGTCAGGACAAGCACTACTGCACGTAATCAATAGCATTCATCGCGCCGATAAAATTGCTGAGATTAAGCAGAAGAAAATCGCCACCGTATAAGATAACCATCAAACGCGATCTTCGCGTTTGATAAATGAATACAGCAAAACAACGCTAAGCCCATCAATGCAGTCGTGCGTTCTCGATGGGCACAAAAATTAAAGGACTAACATGACAGACAAAACCTACAAGATCGCAGTTTTAGCCGGTGATGGCATTGGCCCAGAAGTAATGGCTCAAGCGAACAAAGTATTGGACGCCATAGAAACCAAACGTGGTATTACTTTCCACCGTGAAGCGCACGATGTCGGTGGTATCGCGATCGATAACCACGGTACTCCGCTGCCTCAATCAACCATCACAGCTTGTGAACAATCCGACGCGGTTCTATTTGGCTCGGTTGGTGGGCCAAAATGGGAACATCTGCCACCGAATGACCAGCCAGAGCGTGGCGCTCTACTGCCGTTGCGTAAACACTTCCAGCTATTTTGTAATCTTCGACCAGCACAGATTCATGCCGGCTTAGAAGCGTTCTCACCGCTACGCGCGGATATCTCTGAACGTGGTTTTGATATTGTCGTTGTGCGTGAACTTACTGGTGGCATCTACTTCGGCCAACCAAAAGGTCGTGAAGGTGAAGGTCCAAATGAGAAAGCCTTCGATACTGAGATTTACCACCGTTTTGAGATCGAGCGCATTGCAAAGATTGCCTTTGAATCCGCTCGTCTGCGCGATAAAAAAGTATGCTCGGTCGATAAAGCAAATGTACTGCAAAGTTCAATTCTATGGCGTGAAGTCGTTGAAGAGATTGCTAAAGATTACCCTGATGTTGAGCTTTCACACATCTACATCGACAACGCAACCATGCAGCTAATCAAAGATCCGTCTCAGTTTGATGTCATGTTGTGCTCCAATATTTTTGGCGACATTATTTCTGATGAGTGTGCCATGATCACCGGTTCAATGGGCATGCTACCTTCTGCCAGCCTTAACGAGAGTAAGTTTGGTCTGTATGAACCCGCTGGCGGCAGCGCTCCAGATATTGCAGGAAAAAATATCGCCAACCCAGTCGCTCAAATCCTATCAGCGGCATTAATGTTGCGCTATAGCCTGGGCGAAGAAGAAGCCGCGTTAGATATTGAAAATGCCGTTTCTAAAGCGCTTTCTGCTGGTGAACTGACTGGCGATCTTGCCGGTGACAAACCAGCACTCTCAACATCTGAGATGGGCGATAAGATCGCTGAGTACATTTTGAACTCTTAACAATATTGAATTTATAACAATTAGAGACAGTCGTCTCACAACAGTCGCCGTTGCGCCAAAGAGTCGGAGTGATTTCTGAAACCTTGGTGCGACGCAACAGGCGAGTAACGCCTATGTCATCACTGTTGAAATAGCGAAAGACGACGAGGAAAGGAAGCAATGGGCAAAACACTGTATGAAAAGGTCTACGACGCACACGTAGCCGTCGCCGCTGAAGGTGAAACACCGATTTTGTATATCGATCGCCATTTAGTGCATGAAGTGACCTCTCCACAAGCTTTTGATGGCTTACGAGAAAAAGGTCGCAAAGTTCGCCAAGTGAATAAAACCTTCGCCACAATGGATCATAACGTTTCCACCACGACGAAAGACATCAATGCTTCGGGTGAAATGGCTCGTATCCAAATGGAAACGTTATCAAAAAACTGTGAAGAGTTTGGCGTTACCTTATATGACATCAACCATAAATATCAGGGTATCGTACACGTTATGGGCCCTGAACTAGGAATTACCTTACCGGGCATGACCATTGTTTGTGGTGATTCACACACCGCAACTCATGGCGCTTTTGGTTCCCTGGCCTTTGGTATAGGCACTTCGGAAGTCGAGCACGTTTTAGCCACACAAACGCTAAAGCAAGCCCGTGCCAAAACGATGAAGATCGAAGTGAAAGGCAAGGTTGCTGAGGGCATTACCGCCAAAGATATTGTACTGGCAATCATTGGTAAAACGACTGCCGCTGGCGGTACTGGCTATGTGGTTGAATTCTGTGGAGAGGCGATTACCGATCTTTCAATGGAAGGCCGCATGACGGTATGTAATATGGCGATTGAACTGGGTGCTAAAGCAGGCCTTATCGCGCCTGATGCAACAACGTTCGATTACATTAAGGATCGTAAGTTTTCACCAAAAGGTGACGACTTCAACGCCGCTGTTGAATATTGGTCGACGCTAAAATCTGATGACAACGCGCAATTTGATGCGGTTGTGACGCTTAATGCTGCAGACATCAAACCACAAGTGACTTGGGGGACTAACCCAGGCCAAGTGATAGCGGTTGACGCTCCAATCCCATCACCAGCCAGCTTTGCCGATCCCGTCGAAAAGGCTTCAGCAGAAAAAGCACTGGCATACATGGGACTAGAAGCAGGTAAAACGCTATCAGATTACACCGTGGACAAAGTATTTGTCGGCTCTTGTACTAACTCTCGCATTGAAGACATGCGCGCTGCAGCTGAAATAGCCAAAGGCCGTAAAGTCGCTTCCCACGTGCAAGCACTGATCGTTCCAGGTTCTGAGCAAGTGAAAGCGCAAGCAGAAGCTGAAGGATTAGATACGATTTTCAAAAATGCCGGTTTCGAATGGCGCTTACCCGGTTGCTCAATGTGCCTAGCGATGAACAATGACCGTTTAGGGCCACATGAGCGCTGTGCATCAACCTCAAACCGTAACTTTGAAGGTCGCCAAGGTCGTGATGGTCGAACCCATCTAGTCAGCCCTGCGATGGCTGCAGCTGCTGCGATAGCGGGCCGCTTTGTTGATATTCGTGAATTGGATTAAGGAGTAACAAGATGTCGGGTTTTAAACAACATACAGGCTTGGTTGTTCCTCTTGATGCCGCCAATGTCGATACAGATGCGATTATCCCAAAACAGTTTCTACAAAAAGTCTCTCGTTTAGGTTTTGGTAAACACCTATTCCATGACTGGCGTTTTCTTGATGATGCCGGTCAACAAACGAATCCTGAGTTTGTGATGAACGCTCCTCGCTATCAAGGTGCTTCAATCCTACTTGCACGAGAAAATTTTGGTTGTGGTTCATCCCGCGAGCACGCCCCTTGGGCATTAGCTGATTACGGCATTAAAGCGATGATCGCACCGAGTTTTGCTGATATTTTTTATGGCAACTCCATCAACAACCAAATGGTTCCAGTGCGCTTAACAGAGCAGGAAGTGGATGAGATTTTCCAATTCGTTGAAGCTAATGAGGGAGCACAGATAGAGGTCGACCTAGAAGCAATGCGTGTTCGAGCTAACGGCAAAGAGTACGCTTTTGAGATCGACTCATTCCGTCGCCATTGCTTGCTCAACGGCTTAGACAATATTGGTCTAACCTTGCAACATGAAGCGAAAATCACCGAATACGAAAGTAAAATACCTCGCTTTCTCGCTTAACAGATAATACAAAGGTTGGCTTAATCGCCAACCTTTTTTATTCCCGTTGAATGAGGACTTCATTCGTGGATTGGGAAAGTTTTATTTAGCTGACACGGTCTTATCATTAAGTTCTATCCGCTTGAGTCTAAACATGAAAACAAAATTTGTTTTATACGCCACCTTAGCGAGTCTACCTTTTGCCACTTTTTCTACGGTAGCAGCACCAAAATCTGATCTTTGGGCCTATTGGCAGCAAAGCAATGAAACCAATCAAGCCACAATTAATCATCAAACTTGGCAAGATATACTCGAACAATATGTCGTGGTTTCTGGGCAGAATCATCTATTCGCCTATCAAGCTGTGACGCCTATCGATAAGCAGAGACTGGATAGCTACATCGAACAGTTGAGCCAACTTGATCCAAAAGAGTATTCACAAGCGGTCCAATACGCTTATTGGGTTAACCTTTACAACGCCGTCACCGTTGATCTTATTCTCGATGCTTATCCGGTTAAATCAATTACCAAATTGGGCGGATTTTTCAGCTTCGGCCCTTGGGATGAAGAGGTTGTGACGATCGAGGGCAAAGCCCTAACGCTGAATGATATTGAACATAGGATACTGCGCCCAATTTGGAATGATCCTCGAACTCATTACGCGGTTAACTGTGCCAGCCTTGGCTGTCCCAATTTACAAACTCAAGCCTTCACCGCGCAAAACACAGACCAATTATTAGAGCAGGCAGCAAAAGCTTTTATTAACAGCCCTAAAGGCGTAGAACTCAACGAGAAAGGCTTAAAGCTCTCTTCCATTTATGATTGGTTTGCCAGTGATTTTGCCGTTGATGGCGGCGTAATAAACCATATTAAGCGCTATCGCCCAAACCTGAGCGCTACTTTAGATAACGTCCAGTATGATTATGATTGGACGCTGAACCAACAGTAAACACTGTTGGCTTACCGAACATAGATAATAAAACGCCCCGAGCAGATAGTCTGCTCAGGGCGATTGTTTTTTTGCTGATACGAAAAAGCCCCGACCAAATGGTCAGGGCTTTCGGAAATAAAACCTGGCGATGTCCTACTCTCACATGGGGAGACCCCACACTACCATCGGCGCTATTGCGTTTCACTTCTGAGTTCGGCATGGAATCAGGTGGGTCCGCAACGCTATGGTCGCCAAGCAAATTCTTTAATAAATGGTGCTGATACCCAGAATCGAACTGGGGACCTCATCCTTACCAAGGATGCGCTCTACCGACTGAGCCATATCAGCACACAAAATCTTTTTTGTCCTTCAGGACTAAAAAAGCCCGCTCTTAAACGGGCTCTTTTACAGTTGCCTTCACCTTTAAAAAGGTAAAAACGAAATTTAAAGCCTGGCGATGTCCTACTCTCACATGGGGAGACCCCACACTACCATCGGCGCTATTGCGTTTCACTTCTGAGTTCGGCATGGAATCAGGTGGGTCCGCAACGCTATGGTCGCCAAGCAAATTCTTTAATCTGGAAAGCTGTTTGAAGTTCTATTTACACATTCAATCGTTCTTGTATTGAGTCCTACAAAACCCCTTGGGTGTTGTATGGTTAAGCCTCACGGGCAATTAGTACAGGTTAGCTCAACGCCTCACAGCGCTTACACACCCTGCCTATCAACGTTCTAGTCTCGAACAACCCTTTAGGGCACTTAAAGTGCCAGGGAAAACTCATCTCAAGGCTCGCTTCCCGCTTAGATGCTTTCAGCGGTTATCGATTCCGAACTTAGCTACCGGGCAATGCCATTGGCATGACAACCCGAACACCAGAGGTTCGTCCACTCCGGTCCTCTCGTACTAGGAGCAGCCCCTTTCAATTTTCCAACGCCCACGGCAGATAGGGACCGAACTGTCTCACGACGTTCTAAACCCAGCTCGCGTACCACTTTAAATGGCGAACAGCCATACCCTTGGGACCGACTTCAGCCCCAGGATGTGATGAGCCGACATCGAGGTGCCAAACACCGCCGTCGATATGAACTCTTGGGCGGTATCAGCCTGTTATCCCCGGAGTACCTTTTATCCGTTGAGCGATGGCCCTTCCATACAGAACCACCGGATCACTATGACCTACTTTCGTACCTGCTCGAACCGTCATTCTCGCAGTTAAGCGGGCTTATGCCATTGCACTAACCACACGATGTCCAACCGTGTTTAGCCCACCTTCGTGCTCCTCCGTTACTCTTTGGGAGGAGACCGCCCCAGTCAAACTACCCACCAGGCACTGTCCGTAATCCCGATAAGGGACCAACGTTAGAACATCAAGCATACAAGGGTGGTATTTCAAGATTGCCTCCACACATACTGGCGTACGTGCTTCAAAGGCTCCCACCTATCCTACACATGTAGGGTCAATGTTCAGTGCCAAGCTGTAGTAAAGGTTCACGGGGTCTTTCCGTCTAGCCGCGGGTACACTGCATCTTCACAGCGATTTCAATTTCACTGAGTCTCGGGTGGAGACAGCGTGGCCATCATTACGCCATTCGTGCAGGTCGGAACTTACCCGACAAGGAATTTCGCTACCTTAGGACCGTTATAGTTACGGCCGCCGTTTACCGGGGCTTCGATCAAGAGCTTCGACCGAAGTCTAACCCCATCAATTAACCTTCCGGCACCGGGCAGGCGTCACACCGTATACGTCATCTTACGATTTTGCACAGTGCTGTGTTTTTAATAAACAGTTGCAGCCACCTGGTATCTGCGACTCCCAATAGCTCCATCCGCAAGGGACTTCACCGTCGAGAGCGTACCTTCTCCCGAAGTTACGGTACCATTTTGCCTAGTTCCTTCACCCGAGTTCTCTCAAGCGCCTTGGTATTCTCTACCCGACCACCTGTGTCGGTTTGGGGTACGATTTCTTATAATCTGAAGCTTAGAGGCTTTTCCTGGAAGCATGGCATCAATGACTTCACTACCGTAGTAGCTCGACATCGTATCTCAGCGTTAACAGCGGTCCGGATTTACCTAAACCACCCGCCTACGTACTTGAACCTGGACAACCGTCGCCAGGCCCACCTAGCCTTCTCCGTCCCCCCATCGCAATTATAAGAAGTACGGGAATATTAACCCGTTTCCCATCGACTACGCCTTTCGGCCTCGCCTTAGGGGTCGACTTACCCTGCCCCGATTAACGTTGGACAGGAACCCTTGGTCTTCCGGCGAGGAGGTTTTTCACCCCCTTTATCGTTACTCATGTCAGCATTCGCACTTCTGATACGTCCAGCATGCCTTACAGCACACCTTCAACCGCTTACAGAACGCTCCCCTACCCAATGCAGTAAACTACATTGCCGCAGCTTCGGTTTATTACTTAGCCCCGTTACATCTTCCGCGCAGGCCGACTCGACTAGTGAGCTATTACGCTTTCTTTAAATGATGGCTGCTTCTAAGCCAACATCCTAGCTGTCTAAGCCTTCCCACATCGTTTCCCACTTAGTAATAATTTGGGACCTTAGCTGGCGGTCTGGGTTGTTTCCCTCTCCACGACGGACGTTAGCACCCGCCGTGTGTCTCCCGGATAGTACTTACTGGTATTCGGAGTTTGCAAAGGGTTGGTAAGTCGGGATGACCCCCTAGCCTTAACAGTGCTCTACCCCCAGTAGTATTCGTCCGAGGCGCTACCTAAATAGCTTTCGGGGAGAACCAGCTATCTCCAGGTTTGATTGGCCTTTCACCCCTAGCCACAAGTCATCCGCTAATTTTTCAACATTAGTCGGTTCGGTCCTCCAATTGATGTTACTCAATCTTCAACCTGCCCATGGCTAGATCACCTGGTTTCGGGTCTAATTCTAGCAACTATACGCCCAGTTAAGACTCGGTTTCCCTACGGCTCCCCTAGATGGTTAACCTTGCTACTAAAATTAAGTCGCTGACCCATTATACAAAAGGTACGCAGTCACGGGACGCAATGCCCGCTCCTACTGCTTGTACGTACACGGTTTCAGGTTCTATTTCACTCCCCTCACAGGGGTTCTTTTCGCCTTTCCCTCACGGTACTGGTTCACTATCGGTCAGTCAGTAGTATTTAGCCTTGGAGGATGGTCCCCCCATATTCAGACAGGATAACACGTGTCCCGCCCTACTCGTTTTCACCTAATATGCGTTGCCGGTTACGGGGCTATCACCCTGTATCGCACAACTTTCCAGAAGTTTCACCTGACGCATAAAACGCTTAAGGGCTAATCCAATTTCGCTCGCCGCTACTTTCGGAATCTCGGTTGATTTCTTTTCCTCGGGGTACTTAGATGTTTCAGTTCCCCCGGTTCGCCTCATTAACCTATGTATTCAGTTAATGATACGTGCTTATGCACGTGGGTTTCCCCATTCAGAAATCCCAGACTCAAATGGTTGTTACTACCTAATCTGGGCTTATCGCAAGTTACTACGTCTTTCATCGCCTCTGACTGCCAAGGCATCCACCGTGTACGCTTAGTCACTTAACCATACAACCCGAAGGAGTTTCGTTAAACAACCAAGTTGTCTCTCTATTTTATGAGTGAGAGACGTTCGATTTTGCCGGACTCAATTTCGAATAATCATCATAAATGATGATATTGCCAAGAACACTTGAATGTGTTTTTTGGTGTTTACCTTAAAGGTAAACATTGAGAACTTTTTTTGATAACAACAATGTTGTTATCAGTCAGCTTTCCAAATTGTTAAAGAGCTAGATTTTCTGATGAAAACCATTTTTAAAAACACTCAACTTTCTATTCAAAAGTAAATGCGCTTAAAGATGGTGGAGCTATGCGGGATCGAACCGCAGACCTCCTGCGTGCAAGGCAGGCGCTCTCCCAGCTGAGCTATAGCCCCATCAGGTGTCGATACTGTGTGCCAATTCCTTGGGAAGGGAATTGGTGGGTCTGAGTGGACTCGAACCACCGACCTCTCGCTTATCAGGCGAACGCTCTAACCACCTGAGCTACAGACCCAGTATCGTCTCTTAAACTTTATAAACCATCAATCTGTGTGGACACTCATCGTGAGTAATCATCGTATAAGGAGGTGATCCAGCGCCAGGTTCCCCTAGCGCTACCTTGTTACGACTTCACCCCAGTCATGAACCACAAAGTGGTGAGCGTCCTCCCCGAAAGGTTAAACTACCCACTTCTTTTGCAGCCCACTCCCATGGTGTGACGGGCGGTGTGTACAAGGCCCGGGAACGTATTCACCGTGGCATTCTGATCCACGATTACTAGCGATTCCGACTTCATGGAGTCGAGTTGCAGACTCCAATCCGGACTACGACGCACTTTTTGGGATTCGCTCACCATCGCTGGTTGGCAGCCCTCTGTATGCGCCATTGTAGCACGTGTGTAGCCCTACTCGTAAGGGCCATGATGACTTGACGTCGTCCCCACCTTCCTCCGGTTTATCACCGGCAGTCTCCCTGGAGTTCCCGACATTACTCGCTGGCAAACAAGGATAAGGGTTGCGCTCGTTGCGGGACTTAACCCAACATTTCACAACACGAGCTGACGACAGCCATGCAGCACCTGTCTCAGAGTTCCCGAAGGCACACCTGCGTCTCCGCTGGCTTCTCTGGATGTCAAGAGTAGGTAAGGTTCTTCGCGTTGCATCGAATTAAACCACATGCTCCACCGCTTGTGCGGGCCCCCGTCAATTCATTTGAGTTTTAATCTTGCGACCGTACTCCCCAGGCGGTCTACTTAACGCGTTAGCTCCGAAAGCCACGGCTCAAGGCCACAACCTCCAAGTAGACATCGTTTACGGCGTGGACTACCAGGGTATCTAATCCTGTTTGCTCCCCACGCTTTCGCATCTGAGTGTCAGTATCTGTCCAGGGGGCCGCCTTCGCCACCGGTATTCCTTCAGATCTCTACGCATTTCACCGCTACACCTGAAATTCTACCCCCCTCTACAGTACTCTAGTCTGCCAGTTTCAAATGCAATTCCGAGGTTGAGCCCCGGGCTTTCACATCTGACTTAACAAACCACCTGCATGCGCTTTACGCCCAGTAATTCCGATTAACGCTCGCACCCTCCGTATTACCGCGGCTGCTGGCACGGAGTTAGCCGGTGCTTCTTCTGTCGCTAACGTCAAATCCATACGCTATTAACGTATGAACCTTCCTCACGACTGAAAGTGCTTTACAACCCGAAGGCCTTCTTCACACACGCGGCATGGCTGCATCAGGCTTGCGCCCATTGTGCAATATTCCCCACTGCTGCCTCCCGTAGGAGTCTGGACCGTGTCTCAGTTCCAGTGTGGCTGATCATCCTCTCAGACCAGCTAGGGATCGTCGCCTTGGTGAGCCATTACCTCACCAACTAGCTAATCCCACCTGGGCTAATCTTGACGCGAGAGGTCCGAAGATCCCCCTCTTTGGCCCGTAGGCATTATGCGGTATTAGCCATCGTTTCCAATGGTTATCCCCCACATCAAGGCATATTCCCAGGCATTACTCACCCGTCCGCCGCTCGTCAGCAAAGAAAGCAAGCTTTCTTTCTGTTACCGCTCGACTTGCATGTGTTAGGCCTGCCGCCAGCGTTCAATCTGAGCCATGATCAAACTCTTCAATTTAAGATTTTGTCGGCTCAATGAATACTGACTTCAAAACTACTAAAAGTAATTTTAAAGCTATTATCGTTCCAACAGAACGATAATGAATTGACTGTGCCAAATAACCGAAGTTATTTGTATTGGTCACTCAGTTCATTGAACCCAATTTGTTTCCGAAGAAACTGTTTTCACCGAAGCGAAAACTTATTGGATTATCATCAACGAGTGCCCACACAGATTGATAGGTTTATATTGTTAAAGAGCTTTGCTACGAGAGTTTCTCTCGAAGCGGAGGTGAATTCTAACGAGATAACTGAAAGAGTCAAACACTTTTTCAATTTAATTTTCGTGGAACCTTTCACCTCTCTGACTAACGCTGAAGCCTTGCGGCGTCTGCCCTGTCAGTGGATGCGCATTATAGGCAGCTGAATTTTATTGGCAAGCACAAAATGCATTTTTTCTTATAAAAAGTGCTTAACTGCGCAATCATTAAACAGCTCCATATTTAACTTCAAGATACCCTCAGATTACCCACCAGTTACCCACAAAATCCTGTTGATAACCTAGTTATCCCCTTCTATAAAGTAAGAGATTCGCGCACGGGGATTTAAGTACTCTTTAATTTTCTCAGGAAGCTTATTTGGCAAGATAGCATTAACTATCTTTATATCCTTCTCTGCGAGATCAATGATCGGCGCTTGGCTTCTTGGCACCGCCGGATCATAAATGAGAACATTCGGATAAAGGATATGAGCAGAATTCACTGAGATCACTAATCCCACCATCTCATTCGACAATTGCACCACAGTTCCTGGAGGATACACGCCCATAAATTTAATTAAGATACTGAGGTTCTCGTTGTTGTAACGAGATTTACAGTTCTTATAAAGATGTGCCAATGCGACATAGGGGATTTTTTGCTGAGCAGCGACTGGGTTATGACAAAGAACATCATAAGCATTCGCCACCGCAACAATCTGCGTTAATGTGTCTATTTGATCTGCTTTAAGCCCTAACGGGAAACCTTTGCCATCATTCGTCTCATGATGGTTCTCAATCACTCGTTTCGCAGAGTCTGGAAAGCCCTCTATATTATCGGCCAATTCCACTCCATATTTGGTGTGCAACTTAAGGTAGTTTTGCTCCGGCTCGGTTAAAGGTACGGTTTTTCTCAGAATCGCTGTCGGAATTTTAATTTTACCAATGTCATGAAATAGCGCCGCGAAAGCCAATTCTTTTATGGTTGCGGTCTCAAGCTTCTTCGCTTTACCGATCAACATCGATAACACAGCAACATTCAGTGAGTGAAAATAGATGTCTTCAAATTCACTCTTACCATTCATCAAATGTAGCGTAACATCGCCATCACTCATCAAGCGAACGACAATATCGTCAACTAAGACCATCGCTTCATCGACGGCTAATTCAGGACGGTTACGAATTTTCGTCATCACTGCACGCATACGAGCAAGAGAGCGTTCAAACTCTTTTTCACAATTAGCGACACGACGACGATAAGCACTCATGGTTTCAATACGCTGCTGCTTTTCTTGCCATAGTTGCTGGGCGCGTCTATCCATCGCCTCATTAACTGACTCTGTAGGAGCGTTGTCAATTTGCTGTACAGGTAATGGGGGGACGTCACTTTGGTCGACATTAACGTAGACATATTTAATGCCCAAATGACGAATAACTCGAATTTGGTCTTGGCTTTTAAGCTTAAAGCTATTCAGCAGGAAGGGATGTTCGTTCCACTTTACCGGTAAACGAATGTGCAGCCCGGGTTGAATTCGGTCTACCGTAATTTTGATATTTGCCACGTTCTAGATACAACTATGAAACCCAATAAAACGCGGCTAGTTTAGTGCTTATACTCTAATTTTCTAGATAAAAACGTCATTTGTGAGAAGTTAACAGGATTTCCGTCGTTTATTTCACCAACTCACAATGCAGCATCCAGCGAATACCGAACTTATCTTGCACCTTACCAAATCGCGCTCCCCAAAAGGTATCCGCTAGCGGCATCATCACCGCACCGTCACAAGCAAGTTTATCGAACAACGGTTCTTGTAAGTCGAGGTCATCCAATACCAGTGATAACGCAATATTGTTACCAGAAACGTCACTGACTACCATGCCATCAGATAACATCAGCTTCATACCAAAAGCCTCAAATTCAGCATGCATAATCCAATCCGGATTCGCCCCTTCAACCGATTGAGGGGCATCACGGAAATATTGTTTGGTTAGTACCACACCACGAAAGCAGCGTTGATAAAACTCGAGCGCCTCTTCACATTGGCCTGAAAAACACAGGTAAGGGGTAAGTTGATACATAGCTATTCTCCAAACTGACTGTTTTCATTAAAGAATAGCGAAGAATCAACAGATGTAATTAGTACTTTAGTCCTATATTAAGGCGCGATCGGCCTTGCGAATCACTAGCTTAGGCGTAAATTCATGCAGTTGACCGACCTCTTTACCCGCGATCAGATCCATTAGCACTTGCACCGCCGACTGAGCCATATCATTGATAGGAAAGCAGACCGAGGTAACCGCAGGGTATAATTCATTGCATCGCTCTACGCTATCAAAGCTAACAATCGAGATATCCTCCGGCACTTTAAGTCCATGCTCGTGCAAGTATTGCATCGCACCAACCGTCATCTCTTCACTACAAGAGAAAATTGCCGTCAATTCTGGATGACGGGTTAATAGCGCTTTAGTCGCATCATATCCACTTTGCGAACCGTAGTTCCCTTCCTCACACCATGATTGAGGGACACTCACTTGTGCCGCAGCCATGGTATCAAGGTAACCTTGCTTACGCTGCAAGCTGTTTTCACGCCAAGTAGGGCCGGTGATACAACCAATTAAGCGGTGATTTTGCTGTAACAAGTGCTGTACCGCCATTGAACTTGCTTTATGGTGATTGAAACGAATACAACGCTCTTCTAATGATGGAATAACGCGGTCTAGCAAGACAAAAGGTGGGTGCTGTTGTGCAAGTTGGCAGATATCTTCATCAGTCAAATGACGACTGTGCAATATATAACCATCGCAACGTAACGCATGAAAACGCTCAACCGCGTCTCTTTCCCCCTCTTTAGAGTGGTGCCCTTGAGCGGTAATTAAAAATTTAGCATGTGTATCAAGTTCATTTTGAACTTGTTCCATCATGGCGCCAAAAAATCCCCCGGTATAGTAGGTCACCAATAGACCCATCATGTTACTTGACGAAGTCGCGAGCGAACGAGCAATAGCACTCGGGCGATAGTTCAATTCCGCCATCGCTTGCTCTACTTTCTGTCTGGTTTCCTCTCTGAATTTACCTTCACCGTTAATGATCCTAGAAACCGTCGAACGGTTTACTCCTGCTAAGGCAGCAACATCTTTAATTCGTGCCATATGACCTTCAATAGTTAATACGATTAGAAAGAAAAAAGCTGTCAGTAACGAAAATTAAGGGGGGAACTGAAACTGACAGCAGTTATGATACACAGAGATGCAGTAGCGGCTAAGTCAGTACGGAATAATCCGTGACTTGGATATCACGCTCTTGTAAGAAAGCGATGAATTCTGGTGAGGAAAGTGTCGCTAGCTCGTGCTCACGCTGGGCAAGATAGCTGCTCATCGAGCGCAGCTGCGTATCAACGATTGCGGGATGACACATTACTTCCAACACATCACAGTTATTCTCATGCTCTAACATCAATTGCTTAGCACTCGCAACTGAGGTGTGTTGATCGTAGAACTGCTCAGTAAAATGATAACGACAACCAAACTCCTCTTGCCCAGCAAGACCCACTCCACGCAGTGGGACTCGGTATTTTTTTGCCACTTCGTACACCGCTGGGGCGATCTGAGGATGTGTATGGGCATGATGATGGCCATCAATATGGCTCAATGTTAAGCCTAAGCTTAAAAAATGCTCCACTTGGGCCACCACTTCTTCATACACCTCAACCGGGTCAAAATCCTGCTTGCTCCAAAAGCCAGGAATAGCCGGAAAAAGACCGTGTTCACCCACAAGCGATTGATGACCTGTCAGTGGCTTACCAGCTGTAAAGCGCAGATGAAGCCCAACTTTCAATTCCGGCACTTGCGCAGCAAGCGCGACAGCATGGGATTCGCCGGGCATATCGACCATCAATGTCGTCGAACGAACAACACCATGACGGAAGGCTTGTACAATACCGTTATTGACACCGGCAGTAAGACCAAAATCGTCGGCATTAAAAATGACTTTCATCTTTTCCTCAGCTTATTGCTTTGCAGCAAGCACACTCGCTAGAGTGTGGTTAGTTTAAATTGTGGTAAATACTCCGCATTCTCACGAAGAATATCATTGAGGATCGCTTTGGCTCGCTTGATGTCAGGCACAAGAGGATTATTCGCCAGTGCCATCAATGCTTTGTCATAGTCACCAAACACAGCCGCTTCAATCGCCAACTGCTCGTAGGCTTTTACTTGATGCAAAAGACCTTTGATGTTCGCTGGTAGCTCGCCGACAGCAATAGGTTTGGCACCCCAATTACCGATAACAGCACTGCATTCAATCACAGCATCGTCAGGAAGCGTATTGATGGCTCCATTATTTGGTACGTTCACCACATGAATGCCATTGCGGTTATTGTAAATACCATCAACCAAGTTAAGTGAAGCATCTGAATAATAGGCACCGCCCCTTTCTTCTAACTCCTTCGGTTTTACATCCAAATTGACGTCTTGATAGAGTTTGAATAGTGATGCTTCGGTTTTCATCACCTGCTCAGCTCGTGTTCCTTGCTCGCCAGCACTTTCTTTCTCTTCCTGCAGCATCGCATCCGTTTGATAGAAATAACGATGATATGGACATGGGATCGCCCCCAACGCTCTAAGAAAGTCAGGATCCCATGGTTCTTCAAAAATATTCTTCATGCTGAAGTTTGCGCCATCACCGACTTTTTCAATCACGGTTTCAGTAATGTCTTCACCATTCAGCCATGCCTTGAGCACCCACACTAAGTGGTTTAAGCCAGCAAATTCCAATTGCAGCTCTTCTGGCTGACAACCCATCATCTCTGCCACCATCATGCGCATCGAAACGGGAACGTTACACAGACCAATGCTCTTGACCTTGGTGTGTTTATTGACAGCTTCAGAAACGAGACCTGCTGGGTTGGTAAAATTCAGCATCCACGCTTGGGGCGCAAGTTCTTCAATATCACGACAGATATCAAGGATTACGGGGATGGTACGTAAAGCCTTAGCAAAACCACCTGGCCCCGTCGTTTCTTGACCAATCACATCATACTTGAGTGGGATGCGCTCATCACTTGCACGAGCCTTTAAGCCACCCACACGAAATTGCGTCATGACAAAATCAGCACCTTTGATCGCCTCACGACGATCGGTACTTGCGCTAATCTTGATATCAGCCCCCACTTTAGCCACCATTCTTGTGGCTAACGCATGGATGATGTCGAGTTTTTCTCTACCTTGATCAATATCCACTAAGTGAATTTCACTCACCGGTAAAAATTCTCGGCGTTTTAACACACCTTCAATAAGCTCAGGCGTGTAGCTACTGCCACCACCAATGATGGCAAGCTTCAAAGCACCTCTAGGCATATTTATTCTCCATTAAGCGACTAACTGCTGATGTAAAGCGACCATTTCTGTCGCCATTTCATGAGCAAGAATGGTTGTCATGAGGTGATCTTGGGCATGCACCATAACCAACGTCATTGGCACTTTGCCTTCTCCCTGATCCGCTTCGATAAGCTGAGTCTGAGTGAGGTGCGCCTTATTTAGGCACTCTTTGCCTTGTGCCAACTTCTCTTGTGCTTGGTCAAAATCATTATTACGGGCTAACCTCAACGCTTCGTAACATAGACTGCGCGCTTCACCTGCATTACAAATGATTTCCATCACAACCATTTCCTGGTCCATAAATCCTCCCGATAAAACGTATTTGATACTTACAAAAATTTAAATTAAGCGGTCACACCTTGACCGTTACCTTGTTCCTCTGCTTTCTTTTCCGCGACAGGCAGTTCTTCTGCCAACACCTGCTTCTCAAACATTTTGAAGAATGGTAGGTATAAGAAGAGATCAAGAATCATCAAGCCAATGACCAGCAGTACTGGTGTAAATGTCCAACCACTACCCCAAGAAGCACCAATGATGGCAGGTGTTGTCCACGGTGTTGTCGCCACCCCCATTCCGACAAATCCGGAGTGAACTGCAAAATAAGCGATCGTCGCGTTAACCACTGGAACCAGTAAAAAGGGCAGGAACAAAGTAGGGTTCAACACAAGCGGTGTACCGAAGATCACCGGCTCATTAATTTGGAAGAAACCAGGTACCACACTCATACGGCCAATACTCTTGAGGTGCGCTGAACGGCTAAAGGCCATCAGCAGTACCAGTGCAAACGTTGCACCTGAGCCGCCAAGGAAGATATAGAAGTCCCAAAACGGTTGAGTAAAGATATTTGGAATTGGCTCACCAGCAATAAAGGCTTCGGTGTTCGCGCCAATGTTGGTAAGAAAAATAGGAGACAGTAGGCCAACAACAATCGCCGCGCCGTGAATACCGGCAAACCATAATAATTGGCATAACAGCAATGCACCGATGATGGCAGGCAATGAGTTTGATGCGCTCACTAGTGGTTTAAACGCTTCAAGAATCAGATCCGGAATTAACATATCAAACTGGGCTTGAACGAAGATACTTAATGGATAAAGGGTCAAAAATACCGCTAATACTGGGATCATCACTTCAAATGAACGAGCAATTGCCGGTGGTACTTGTTCTGGCATACGAATCGTAACGTTGTGTTTTTTCAAAAAACGGTACAGCTCTACGGCGAAAAATGCCGATAGAACGCCCGTAAATACACCCGTCCCTCCCATATGTTGAGTGGGTAGACCTCCATTTGATAATGGTGAAGCCACCAAGAGATAAGACATCAACGCAAGCGCGGCACTGGTAATGCCATCCATTTTGTGGGCTTTCGCCAGACTATGCGCTACACCCAATGTAATGAAGATCGTCATAATCCCCATCGACATATTGAATGGCATCATAATGGTATCAAAGTGTGTCGTAGCAAAATCCAACCATGCGCGACCAAATGCATTTTTGGTATCAGGGTCAAATGGAGGGAAGGCAAAAATTAAAATAAAACTACCGACAATAATAAACGGTATTGAGACGATAAAGCCGTCTCTCATTGCTCTTACATGTGGTTGATTGCCCACTTTAACCGCGAGTGGTGCGATATATTTTTCGACAAAACCAAGTATCGAATCATAAAGATTCATAGTGTCCATCCTTATTTTTGGCGTAAAAAGTCCCACACCCTATATTTCAATAAGGTGTAATCACTTTTTATTTATATTTGTTTTTAACTTATATTGAGAATTAGTTAATTAAGCTCAGTGCTTGTGTGAGCACCTCATCGCCTTTCATCATTCCATAATCTTGCATTGAGATAGCGGCGATATTTTTACCGTGCTCATCAGCGGTTTTCTTCAAGTCTTCAAGTTGAAAACGCACTTGAGGACCAAGTAAGCAAACATCGTATTCTTTAATCGCTTCAGAGAACGCATTGACGGCGAGCGCTTCGATTTGGCACTCGATACCACGAGCTTGCGCCGCTTGTTCCATTTTCTTTACTAGCATGCTGGTCGACATACCAGCGCTACAACAAAGTAAAATCTTCTTCATCATCCAGCTCCTTTATTTGATTTAGAATCAACCCACAAAAACTGTAGCAAAAATGAACAGATCAAAAAAGCGCAACCGGTTGCATTAAGCGTGAACAAAATCCCATTTTATGAAGTTAGGCTTACTTTTTATCGTTGACATTAATTTAAAACCGACTCAAATGAGAATAAATATCAAATGAAAGATTAATTTAAATTTAGACCTTCATTAATTTATTTCGCATAGATTAAATTTAAAACATTCTCCCAGTCAGCAAATATTCACATTGCAGAACACCAACAACAATCGCTCTATTTTTATCAAAATAGGCCGTAGCATTATCGAATTAACAACTAATTTGTAATTAAACATAAGCAATGACTAACAGTGCATCGCAAGCTTAAATATTACTATTCACTGGTATTGACCAATATTATGAATTCATCATTTAATGGCTTTACTGATTGATATTAAAGCTATTTAGAATGCGATTTTCTTCAAAACACAATAATTCTGTCATGTTAGCTTCATCAAATCAGTCGACTATTCATTCATCTTTTCAAATGGAAATGGCTATGAAAAAACACCTTTTACTTGCCGCGATGCTCATGAGCTCTGCATCGGCGATGGCAACGACCGATTTTGCCCAGATTGATACTTACACCATTAAAGCCAATCATGACTATCTATCGGGGATCCCGAGCACCAACAGTAATGGCACCGTGAATGCCATCATTGAAATTCCAACTGGTGACAATGAAAAGTGGGAAGTTAGCAAGCGCGACGGCTCTATCATTAACTGGGAATTTAAAAACGGTCAGCCGCGTGTTGTTCACTACCTAGGCTATCCTGGGAACTACGGCACGATTCCAAGCACTGCCCTACCTAAATCGCTCGGAGGGGATGGTGACCCATTGGATATCTTAGTGCTCGGTTCTGCAATGGAGAGGGGCAGTGTTGCACCTGTTCGTGTGATTGGTGGCCTAAAAATGCTAGATGGGGGCGAGCAGGATGACAAACTGATTGCGGTTCCAGTAGTTGAGCAATCACCTTTTAAAGATGTTGAAACGATCGAAGCACTGCAAGAGCAATATCCCGGCGTCGTAGATATCGTCAAGATATGGTTTGATAACTACAAAGGCCCAGATGGCGAAATAGAAGTGCAAGGAATCATGTCGAGTAAAGAGGCAACTAAAGTACTTAATCAGGCCATTAGTCACTATAAGCCATAGTTCTTTGTCGTAGCTCTTAGTCGTATTGACGTCAAAAGCTCACCATAACTGGTGAGCTTTTATTTTTTAAGTGCTTTAGTCAGTGTCACTTCACTAGAATTTGATTAACTTGTGCGGAGGCTCAAATCGATGCGTTCTCGAGAGAGTGCGCAATAACCTAACTCAAATGAAAGCTTGTTAATAAATCTCTTTAAAGCAAAGGTCATTATGAGTTAAGCGCTGTTTATCTAACTCTCAAAAATCAATTATTGATCAAACGAAACTCAGTTAAGGTTAAGATTGCGTTCTCCAGAACACCTAAACCTAAAATACTGTATCCATAAAAGTTCGGTACGATTGATTCACGAAACTCTTCAATCTCTGTAATCGGAGCCTTACCCATTACTAGTCGATCCGATATATTTTTCAGCATATTGCGAGTTTCGCGATCAAGCGGATCTAGGGTTTCACTGAAGCCAGAAACCGACTGATACAAGCGACTAAACTCCCCGCCAGTGTTTGACTCTATGTAATAAGAGACTGACGGCGAATAGTTTGCTAGGACATCGTTAGTTCCTAATTGGTTAAATGACACTTCAAGCAAAGCGTTACCACCAGGGTGCTCGCTGGTATTTGGCTTAAAACCTGGTTTAGGAAAGACTAGAAACGCCACTATAGCGTGATCTTGCGTTACCGCAGATAAAATAAAACGTTTATCATCGTAGTATTCAATCGAGCGACCATTGACGTCCTCTTTAATATAAACCGGAGCGCCAAAGTGCTCATCTAATACCGCTTTAGATGCACGAATATAGATATGATCTAACTTATTGTGAGACGGGATATCAGTAAATTGTGACAGGGTAAAGTTGGACATCTTCTCCACAGCATCCCATGAGTCATTGATACCACCTAATGCGATAACAACAATTGAAACAAAAGTAATCGTTTTCGCCCATTTCTCGCGAACTTTCTCTCTAATATTATGTTGTGAGTTAGAGATATTTTGAGGAACTTCAGTGTTAGCCATCTGGTTACTACCTTTAAATCTTTTACGTCCCATACCATTTGAATTTTCTATATGCTGTAAACGTTTATAGCATCGCAAAATAGTCAGTAACGGTCCAAAAACAAACCTAGCTTCTTTGGCTGACTATCTGCAAAAAACAAATCCACTTATTGGGTTATTAGCACTCCAAAATGCATCAATATGATGCCAAACTTGCCGTCACTCTAGATAAGTAGGTTCTAGTTTCAACGTATGGTAAACGCTCCAAAAGCTGATGATAGACTTCTTCAGGCGTCATCGTATTGATGATGTCCATTGCATTATTGAGATTGATAGCTCCATCAGGGTTAAACGCTCGACCAACATTGCCAGCTCCCGTGTTGTAAGCGGCAATCATGCAATAGGTTCTACTCTGTTTATCCTTAATCTTACTGAGATAATTCTCTTGTAAAATACGTAAGTAAGCGGCTCCGGTCTCGACATTAATTTCCGGAATAAATAGTTCATCCTCAGTCATAGGTGCATCGATTTTTCTAAACTTACGATTAACATCATGACCAGCACTTGTAGGGACAATTTGCATCAACCCGTAAGCAGGAGCACCAGACACAACCCTTGGACGAAATGAAGACTCATTATGCATAATTGCCATAATTAAAGCGGTTTCAACGCCCCACTTTTTGCCTTCTTTGACTGCTAAAGGACGGTACTTAGCCGCCGCCTCACTTAGACTATCATTAGGGAGTTTGACGGTATAAGTTACGACCTTTTTTTCAGCCTTTGTTGGTAAAACTTTTTCCACGACCGGTTCAGAGATAGGCTTCACATTAACGTCTGATTTCACCGACTCAACGGCAGACTCTGGCTTAACGCTTTGGGCTTGAGCTACAGTTTCAACATTAATCCCAAGTTGTTCACGCTTTGCAGTAAACTGAGCACTAATAGCCACAACACGCTGAGTGGCGGACTGGATCAATGCTAATTTTTTATCTTGAGTACGTTGATAAATATAATCCGCTGGTGCGCCTGTATTCGCGGCAATCAAGCGATCGGCTTGAACATCCAACTGACGCATCTGTGTTTGCACTTGATCAAATACAAACTGTTTTTCTTTTTGCTCTTGCTTTAACGAATAATCAACTAACGCTTCCTGCTTTATCGCATGCTTGAGCGAAATAGTCTGCCCATCAATTTCAAATTGCTGAGCTGATTTTAGTCCGCTATCTTTTTGATCTACATCGACAAGCACTGAGACAATCGCCGTATTACTTTGATAATCGATGATCTTTTTAACATCACCATTGTACTCCACCGTTTTGGTGGCACTAGACACTTCACCGCTGCCCCACTTATCAATGAGGACAGCACGTTGCTTATCTTGGTTTGCCGTATAGTCATCTCGCCATGCTTCATATTGCGAAAAGTATTGATCTAGCCATTGATGAAATTCGGCGATTTTCTGTTTTTGCGGTGTATTCATTTTGTTGATTGCGTTTCTCAAATCATCAAAGGGCTCTTCAGCATTCGATAAAGGCGAAAATACTAGCGCTACCGCAGCAGCCATTAATGAAATATTTTTTCTGACCATGACTAACCTCTAACCCGATAAAAAACGAGGTTATCTAATGACAACCTCGTAATAATTAACCTAAAAATATAGGAGTTAACGTGTCTATTGCTGCTTCATACTCTCTAAAGCTTGCTGGAGTTCTTTGGCTGCTTGTTCGCTATTGAACGTATCCCAAAGCTTAGAGTCATTATTTAACTCATCAACTGCCTTAGAGATATTGGCGTTATAGGTCGCCTGATCCATGCCGATCAATAGGTAAAGCCCTCCTTTCGGACTTACCATACTCATTTGAATTCGCGCACCGCTTAAAGACTGAGAAACGACGTTTTCTGTAATATCTTCAATTTTTTCATGCACTGACTCTAGTGCCGCATCCTCAACACCACTTGTTACCGAGGAGTCCATCAATTGGCTAAATTTATTACTCACTTGAGCTTTTAACTGAGCAGCCAAAATGACTTGAGCGTTTGCTAGCGCAACCTTCTTCATTATCCCCATACCAGCTGCACTTTTCTTCGCATAGCCAGTTGCTGAAATAGCGAGATCGGTCGGGGTAATATCACAAACCCAACCAGGTGCGTTCTCAGATGGTGAGTCAGGGAAAGTACATGCAGCAAAATCTTGGCTTTGCTCAACCGTTTGAATATTTGAACAAGCGGACAAAAGAAGCGTTAGGCTTGCGGCTACAAGAGTTTTATTAATCACAACTAATCCTCAATATTTTAGTTATTTAACGTACAAGAAACGTCGTACCAATTACATTTAGGTACAAAACGGGCGTGGTCGCCTTTTCTCACTTGCTCGCCAATTTCATCTGCAACATCAACCCAAGAGTGCTTGGCACCAACGGCATTAATTTCATTGTCAATCACATAACCTTCACCCAGTGGATACATTTCTAGCTCGCCATCATCTGACTTATAGATCTGTGAGAAAATAATTGGAGAATTAGGCTGGATATTTTTGTTCTTACCCATCGAGATTTTTAGCTGCATGCCCTCACCACATTGACGCATCTCCATAACCGTTGCCGAAGGCGCAAGTACCTTCTGCAAGGCAAGGCTTTGTTCGATAGAGCTTTGTGCTGAATCTATCGCCATACCGATGTACTTACCGTGGGTAATTGGACAATCAGAATCATTTGTTTCTGTTTTTGAGGTATCACTGCCCTCAAGCTCAATGCGTTGAATTAAACGCATTTCAGGAAGAGATACAACTTTCAACGTTGTCTTCACTTCTGTTCTGAAATCACAATGTGCAGGTGTTACTTTAGTCTCACCTTTTTTATTCTTGTAAGTATCTCGTTCGGTGAAGCTATAAAAAAGATTACTTGCAGTAACTTCTGAAATAATGGCGATATCCGCGATTGGAACGCCATTGGTATTGTAGCGTCCACTCTGCTCAGCAAGTTTGATTTCATTTTTTAATTTGCTCGCCAGCTTACGATCAATAAGATCACTGCCCGATTGAGTGACTGTCGCCTCCAGATCGTTCAAAATCACAGCTTGAAGACGCTGTTTCGCTGAATCGCTAAAAGCCATATCCACTGGTAATACAATTACTTTAATATCTTCAGAGTTCTTCGATTGCACTTCAGCGGCATCAAGGTCAACTCGAGAATTTGGATTGCACACCACTGAACTTGTCACGCACCCAGACAATACAGACACTAATGCCGCTGCCACTAACGTTTTCTTTAACACTACATCACTCCGTAACGTTTATTATTTATAGTTATTTAAAGCCTAATGAGGACCAGATACCCATATCTTCGACCTGCTGTCCAAAGTGGCGTTCAGCCCCTTCATGAGACAACTTGAAATTAGACATAGAATTGGCGGTCGAAATTATTTCATTGCTTGCTAGCGTCTTACCTGTGCGATTTTTCAAGGTTATCTGGGTCAATTTAGTGGTGATATACGCGTCACCAACGCGATTGCGGCGATAATCAGAATCCATCACGAGTTGATGAGTAACCGCATTTGACCAGCGCTGGGTCGTTTTGATCTCTTCCGGGTTAAAGCTTTGCACTACTAGGTCTGCGCTTTTCACATCTTTAGCATCTGCTTTGATATAAATAAGTAGGCTAGATTTCACTTGAGAAACGGTGCGAGTTACCTTGTTTACAGACGAAGAAAATGAGCGTTTTTGCCCCATAGAGTCGAGAATAGCGAGACGAAGGTAATACTCAGCGAGCGTCACTGAGTAATCTTGATTGGCTAACCACCAAGTGAGCTTATCTTGATACTGGTATTCATTGATTAAGCGAATGGCATTTTGTTCTATTTGATCTAATTCATTATTGAGTTGTTGCTTGATGGCATCGCGCTTAACTCGAACTTGCGCATAGTAAGTGCGTTCGTTTTTATCCGTATTTAAGAATTCGGCTCCCGAGAGAACTAAGCGTGCAGATTCAACGATCATTCGATTTTTAATCGTTTCACGATTGAACTCTGTGTCATTATGAGTACGGTGCTCGACACTTTGCATAAAGCTTGAATTTACTTGTGTCCAAAGCTGCTCATTGACTTGAGTAAGCGCAGAATTTTTGGCCGAACTTAAGCCAAACCCTTCACCGACAGCATAAATATATTGAGGATCATGTTTCATCTCCCCTAAGTACCAATCGGGAACTGATGTGGATTGACAGCCAGAAATTGCTAACGCAAAAAGAAACAACGATATTTTGGTTTTCATAACAATCCGCTATAAGATTCAGGAAGAGTAAAAACTTAACAGACTGTTATTTAGGAAAATAATCTGCGACCATCATACAATCAACAGAGGATTATCGTAAAAAAAACGATCAACACAACATTTGTTATGAGGTTAAATGTCAGGACAACGTTGTATTTTTGACAATTTTGCGTCAGATCACGAATTTGTGATATTGACTCCATTACTGGATAACAAAAACCGCCAATTACGTTATCCAACAGTTTTCACAAAAAAAACATCCCGATAATCATAATTCTTTGTATTTAAAATAAAACCAGCCGATCGCAAATCTGAATTAAACTGGTATTTAGGGGCTGCACGCAGAGGCTTCATCGACTCTCCGTAATTCTACGACCTTGTTGCGTTGACTGTACAAAAGACAGATACAACAAAGCCCCGACTGTCATCGAGGCTTTGCTGCAAAAAATATAACGCTGGCATTAGGCTTACAAACGAATCAATTCCAATGCTCTAAAAACTAACAGCAACCGCTTAGCATTGACTTAATACTATGGAGCTGGACAAATTATGTCATGAAAAAATATCGCATAACCTTTTATTCAGAACACAGCCTGTACACCATCAAATAGCATACTTAGCCCACCAACCAAAAAGAAAATACCTTTCACTGCATTCCAAAGTCTTTTAGGTACTGATTTGTTATACAGCGCTCCAGCACAAAAAAGAGCGCCAATAAGCGAGCATAGAGTTCCCCACATAAAATCATCGACGACAGGAGTGAAAATCACCGCATC
This sequence comes from Vibrio scophthalmi, assembly GCF_040869025.1. NCBI lineage: Bacteria > Pseudomonadati > Pseudomonadota > Gammaproteobacteria > Vibrionales > Vibrionaceae > Vibrio > Vibrio scophthalmi. The sequence goes on from NZ_CP134271.1 coordinate 974,970, forward strand.
CTGTATGCCTTCTGTGATAAATTTATATCCAACCACGCCCACAAAGCTGAGAAGTCCAATAAATATAATAAATTTAATAGGTAATGTTCTGTTACTTGTCATTTTGCGCTCAACTAAAGGTAACGTTTTATTGGTTATCGATATCATTAAAATGACTGATAAGGAAAAATAACGAGAGACTTTTTATATTATATCAGATACAACAAAGCCCCGACGTGAGTCGAGGCTTTATCGTTTAAATATGGTACCGGTAGGCGGACTTGAACCGCCACGCCCGAAGGCAACGGATTTTGAATCCGTCGTGTATACCAATTTCACCATACCGGCATTATCTTGGGGCATTGCCCTTTCGATGATTGGCATTATACGTAACAACGCGCGTCGTGCAAGTGTAAAAAACTGAATTACCAACCGTTTGATGATAATTTCGCCATAAAGCACCAAGCTGTGCGCAAGCTCTCTTTTCACAAGCGTTTTGAAACATTATCCTGACGCCTTATTTACCGTTTGAGAACCCATTATGAGCAACCACCAGCCACTTCCATCTGCAGGCTTAATGCGACGCCTAGGCGCGCTGTTTTACGATAGCTTGATTATTATCGCCATTGAGATGTTGGCCGCTGGCGTTGTCGTTGCCGTGTTGCAAGCCTTAATGGCGCTTAATCTGGTCAATATCGCCCCGTATGCTGATATTGGCGACTTCTTGTCGAATAACCCGATCTGGAGTCCTATCTTTACTTTCTACCTTGCGGCAGTTTGGGTGTACTTCTTTGTTTTCTTCTGGACTCGTGCAGGACAAACACTGGGTATGCGCGCTTGGAAACTGCAAGTGCGCAACTTGGATGGTGGTCGCATTACGGTCACTCAAGCATTAATCCGCCTAGCGACGTCTGGATTTGGTTTAGCTAACCTTGCCGTACCACTCGATCCACAAAAGCGGGGCTTTCATGATATTTGGGCCAAGACCCAAGTGGTCGTGCTGCCAAAGGCACAATAGTCGATCTCTGGTGCGAAACACCAATATAAAAAAGGAAGGCCTCGGCCTTCCTTTTTATTTTAAATCAAAACTTGGCGAATAAACGCTATCGATTAATCGACGCGAAGCTCATTGAGCATTTCAGCCGGTAGAGCAAGATCGTCATTCTTATTCACTGAAATGCCCGCGGCGATAATTGCTTGCGCAATCTGTTTCGCTTCTTCTAGTGAGTGCATCGCTGCAGTACCGCACTGGTATTCATTCAGCTCAGGGATTTTGTTCTGACTTTCAACCGTCAACACGTCAGCCATTGCAGCAAGCCATGCCGTCGCAACTTGTTGTTCACTCGGCGTACCAATCAAGCTCATGTAAAAACCCGTACGACACCCCATTGGCGAAATATCAATAATTTCTACCGCATCACCATTAAGGTGATTACGCATAAAGCCGGCGTATAGGTGCTCTAAGGTGTGAATACCCTTCTCTGACAAGATGTCTTTGTTTGGCGCAGTAAAACGCAAATCAAACACAGTAATGGTGTCGCCTTTTGGCGTTGTCATGGTTTTCGCAACACGCACAGCCGGTGCATGCATGCGGGTATGATCGACAGTAAAGCTATCTAGTAGTGGCATTGTCCTTCTCCTGCTGGCTAGAAAAACCAGCTTCTATTGTTTTCCAACTCTTGGCGGCACTGTTTAAGTTGCCAACCGTAATCCTTTGCTTGTTGCTCTACTCGACGAGCGACTTTTATCAATGAGGGCTTAGCTTGATAGGTTTTACGCTTATAACCACCACGACCTTCGTGATAAGCCAGATATTGATTGTAAGGATCCCATTTTGAAATCCCCAATTGCTTTTGGGTTTCACTGGTATACCAACCAATAAACATCAATGCATCATCGAAACTGGTGCGTGAACCGCCATGACCAGTCGCTTTTTGAAAATCTTCCCATGCAGGATCTTGTGCCTGTGCATAGCCGTAGGCACTGCTCACTCGCCCCCATGGGATAAACCCTAACAGGTAATCTTTAGGGGGTCGAGCATCATGGCGGAAACTGCTTTCTTGCTTAACAAATGCCATCGCAATGTTAATTGGAGTGCCCCATTCTTCTTGCATGTCCACCGCATCATCGTACCAACTAGGGTTTTCACGGAAGATAGAACAGATATTACTTTGATTCGCTGGCGGCGGGGTGGCGCAACCAGCAAGGCTGGTTACGCCAATCAATAGCGCCAGTTTGAGAATCCTTTCTTTGTGCATAATGACAGCTTTATTTCTACTTTAGATAGGCGAAGTAGTCTTCTAGGAATTGTTCAAAGTCTTGAGTGTCTGACGCTTCTAATGCAGCTTGCGCTTCACGAGAGCGAGCGACCTCTTGTTCCATTTTCTCTTGATTGTAATAGCCGTATTGATGAGCAAGATGCTTCTCGCGGTATTGCTTACCAAAAGTACAACCGAGTCCACCAAGGCCACCTAAACGTTTGGTGTCTTCTAGCAATTGACCAGAAATCGTTAGCTCTGGATTATCAATCCAAGCCATCAGCTTGTCGCATACTGCTTGATATTCATTGCCACCGAGTGCTTTATCCATCTGCACAGCCACTTGTGTTAGCTCGGCAAATACGCGTTTCGCCCACTCTTGTAGGGTCAGAGTTTCACCTTTACAGCCGATTTGCAGTTCAAGGCCAACTTTACGACCTTCAACGATGACCTTATTCCAGTTCTCACGCCAGCATGCTTGCTCGCAGAAATCCATTGGGTCGGAATCGGTCAGTGCTGCCCAAGCGAGGAACAAATCAAGGAAGCGGATTTGGTCTTTGTCTAGGCCAATAGAACTGTATGGGTTAACGTCTAATGAACGTACTTCAATGTATTCCACACCGGCACGAGTAAGTGCTTCTGACGGCTTCTCGCCATCTTGGGCTACGCGCTTTGGTCGAATTGGTGCATAAAGCTCATTTTCGATTTGCAATACATTGCTATTTAGCTGACGGTATTCACCATCGACTTTTACGCCAATTTCAGCAAACTCTTGTGAAGGTGTGCGAATAGCACTGTTCAATCCTTCTAGATATTGCTCGATGCTATTAAAGCCGATTTTCAATACGCTTTGCGCACTGTTGGTATAACCCAAGTCGCTTAAACGCAGAGACGTTGCTTGCGGCAAAAACAGCGTTTGGCCGATATTTTCAAACGGTAGTTTGGTGTCACGTCCTTTAATAAACGATGGGCACAATGCCGGTGACGCACCAAAGAAGAACGGAATTAACCAACCAAAGCGGTAGTAATTACGAATCAAAGCAAAATAGCCATCTGACTTGGTCGCTTGACGCGCCGCTTCATCTTGCTCGCCATACAACTGATCCCAGAACGTTTCTGGAAAAGAGAAGTTAAAATGCACACCTGAGATGATCTGCATTAAGCTACCATAGCGACGTTTAAGGCCTTCGCGGTATAACGTTTTCATTTTACCGGAATTCGAATCACCGTATTGGGCGAGATTGATATCTTGCTCGTCTCCAACATAACAAGGCATTGAAAGTGGCCACATCTTTTCTTCACCCAATTTGGTTTGAGTAAAGTGATGAATGTCTTCAAGTTGTGCTACTAGAGTATCAATGTCACGTGAAACTGGGGTGATAAACTCAAGTAGCGACTCTGAAAAGTCCGTCGTAATCCATTTGTTTGCGTAAGCTGAACCCAATCCATCTGGGTGCTGAGTTGTAGAAAGTTTGCCATCTTGCTTGTAACGCAAGGTTTCTCTTTCCACGCCACGACCGAAAGTCTTAAACACTTCGGGATTACGGGACACTCGCTCTAATCGCGTAGCAAAATCTGTCAAAATGGGATCGCCTATGTTGATTGTTCTGCGTAAAAAACCAGAACTGGCTAGTTAACTTTGAAGAGCGGCAGGGTCTGCCGCTCTACGTATCCACTCTTAATGTGTCCTTTAATGGACAATTTCAAGCTCTTGGACTGGAATCTGTAATGATTCCAGTTGCGGTTTCAAGCGTGTTGCATCACCGACCACGATAATTTGGTAGTCACTTGGGTCAAACCATTTCTTCGCCAAAGCATCGAGGGTGGTTTTATCGACTCGCTCAACAATCTCATTACGTTGCTGTAAATAATCCTCATCTAAGCTATATGAGAGAATACTTCCCAACAAGTTGGTCTTCTGTGAGGGTGTTTCATATTTTAGTGCATCTTGTTGACCGACGGCCAAGCGTAAAAATTTCATTTCTTGCTCTGTCAGGCCTGATTGACTAAAACGCGTTAACTCACTCTGCATCTCTTTAATCGATGCAACCGTCGCGTCGGCACGCACTTGAGCCGAAAATACCACAGCCCCAACCTCACGGTTTGAAGCCAGATAGCCACTTGCACCATAAGTGTAGCCCTTGTCTTCACGTAAGTTTTGGTTCAAGCGGCTATTAAAGTTACCCGCTAGATTAAAATTAGCGAGTTGGGTGAGAAAAACTTCGCCCGTGGCATCAAAAGGTAGGCCCTGACGCACCATGCGTACGATACTTTGCGGTGCTCCCGGCTTATCCACTAGGTAGATTGATTGCCCTTTGAGTGGCTTCACCAATTGTGGTCTCAGCAATGGCGCAGGATCACCATGCCAACCATCAATAAAACGCAATTGTTCGGTGATGGCCTTTTGCTTCATATCACCAACCACGACAATCTGTGTACCTTGTGGCGTGTACTGTTTGCGATAAAACTGCTTCACATCATCCAAGCTCAGCCCTTGAATTGATGAAGCGGTGCCATCGCTAGCACGTTGATAGATCGAACCATCAAACAACACTTGACGTGTTGCTTGCGACGCTAACCAACTTGGCTTTTGATGTTGATAGACCACACCTTCAAGCATCTGTTTTTTAACTCGCGCGAAATCTTGTTCATTAAACGCTGGTTTTGACAGAACCTCTTCAACAACCGCCAACGTTTGTGGCAGGTATTTCTCTAAGCTCGAAATGGAAATTGTACTGGTGTAATTGCCCGCATTAATCGACACATGACTACCAATTTTATCCAAGCGTGCTTGTAGCTCTTCCAGACTGGAATCTATCGTTCCTTCTTGCAACATTGCCGCCGTCAGGTTCGCAAGGCCTTCTTTACCTCGTGGTACGTAGCGTTCACCCGCCGGGAAACGAATATCCATCTGCACCGTTGGCGTTTCATCACTAACCGTACCTAGCAGTTCAACACCATTATCGAAGTAGACTCGATACAAGGTTGGCATTTGCGCTTTCACCGGCTCAGCCACCGTTGGCATGATTGCGCGATCAAAATCATCGACTGCATGGCGATAATTGAGATCACCTTCGGTAATTTTTTGATACTCGGGTAGCTGACGCTCTGGAGTGACAAAGCTTGCCGGCGCAACAGCAAAATCAAGTTTACCTTGCGGTACGACACTCAAGGTCACTTTGTGATGACCATTGACGTATTGCTTGTAAGCCGCCATCACCGAGTCAGAGGTCACCAGGCGAATATTAGCCAGTTGAGACTGCAAACGGTCCGGTTCACCATAGAAGGTCTCATTGGACGCGAGCTGGCTGACTTTGCCTTTTACGCTTTGCAGCGCAAAGACAGCATCCGCTTCAGCCATGCCTCTAATTTGTTCCAAGCGCTCTTGGCTAATGCCTTGTGCCTCAAACTGTGCCAGTACCTGCATCACTTCATTATATAGCGGTTGCAACTGGCCTTTTTTACCTGATGGCGCCATCGCATAGACATAAAAGTTACATGACAATTCAGCACAATCTTGGAATGCACCTGCATCGACCGCTTTTTGCGTTTTAACTAATTTCTGATAGAGCAGTGAGTTCGCGCCCTCACCCAACGCTGAAGCTAATGCGCTCAGGGCCATTTCATCTTGATGACCGCGATATTGCGTTGGCCAGCCAATCACCACCATTGGTTGCTGAATTTTGTCCTCTAAGGTGATGTATTTATCTTGGTTTAGCTGCGCAGGTTGCTTCGGCGCATTTTCAACCGCAGGGCCTTCTGGAATAGAACCAAAATACTTGTTTACCCACTCGAGTGTCTGATCGACATCAATATCACCACCGATGGTCAAAACGGCATTATTAGGCCCATACCAACGTAGGAAGAATGCTTTGAGATCGTTAACGTCCACACGGTCAAGATCCTCTACATAACCAATAGTTTGCCATGAATAAGGGTGGCCTTCCGCGTACATCGCCTCACCCATTTTTTCCCACATCAAACCATAAGGGCGGTTATCAAAGTTTTGTGCACGTTCGTTTTTAACCGTATCACGCTGAATTTCAAATTTTCGTTGTGAAACGGCATCAAGCAAAAAGCCCATGCGATCAGATTCAAGCCACAACATTTTTTCCAGTTGATTGGCTGGAACGGTTTCAAAATAGTTGGTTCTATCGCGGTTGGTGGTGCCATTTAAGCTGCCACCGGCTTCGGTGATCAGACGAAAATGTTCTTGATCACCAACGTGCTCGCTACCTTGGAACATCATATGTTCGAAAAAGTGTGCAAAGCCGGATTTACCAATCTCTTCACGTGCTGAACCAACATGGTAAGTCACATCAACATGAACCAGCGGATCGGAATGATCAGGGGTTAAGATCACCGTCAGTCCGTTATCCAGTTGGTATTTGCTGTATGGGATGGTTGCTTTACCAGCAACCGCATCAACCTCTTCGATTAAGGTGACACCTTGTGGCAGCGAGGAAAAAAACGGTACGGAATAATCGATATTGCTGGTGCAGCCAGCGAGAGTGGCCAGAGAAAATGCACCAAGTAAAAATTTCTTCATCGTATTTCCTTAGAAAAAACCGTAATAAAGCGCGGTAAGAAGTGTGTAACGGAATGCTTTGCCAATCAATATAAGCCAAAACGATGGCCAAAATCGCATCCGTAACCACCCTGCCGCTAAACATAAAGGATCACCAATGATCGGTAACCAACTAAACAGCAATGACCAGTAGCCGTATTTCTGCAGCCAATGCATGGCTTTATGACCATGCTTTTCATTCTGAGTTCTATTAGGCAGCCACAGCCCTAACCAATAATTGGTTAAACCACCTAAAGTGTTGCCGATAGTCGCAACAGCAATAATCATAACGGCAGAATATTGGTTGAGGCTTAGCGTCGCAATCAACCCAGCCTCAGATCCACCGGGTAATAAGGTTGCACTAAGAAAACCACTAAAAAAGAGTACCCATAGGGCTGAATCTGAAAACCATAAAGCGAAAGATTGAAACGCGGTATTGAACGTTTCTAGCATTGCATATCCAACAAAATTTTTCCTCGTGTGTGCCCAGTTTCCATTTGTTTATGGGCCTCCACTACCTGATCCATTGGGTAGATATGATAAATTTCTGTTTTCAACAAACCGATACTCACCATATAAAGCATGGTATCTAATTGCTGAGGGTTGGGATCGACTAACATTCCCGTCGCATCGAAGCCGAGCAAGTGCGCTTTTTCACAGATCAATTCTGCACTTAAAGTGGGTAGTGTTACCACTTTTGCCCCATCTTTAAGGCACTTCAATGCATCTAACGCCGCCTCCCCACCGACAAGATCAATCAACACATCGGCTTCTTCAACGCGTTCAGAGGCCGGCGAAAAACGATAATTAACTGCATGAGCCCCTAATGTGGCTAAATAGTCTAAATTGGCTTCACTGCAAGTGGTAAACACTTCCGCTTTGGCTGCGACCGCTAACTGCACGGCAATATGCCCTACGCCGCCTGCACCAGCAAGGATCAATACTCGCTGTCCTTCTTGTACAGAGGCTTTGTCCAGAGCCTGTACCGCGGTTTGCCCTGCCAGAGGTAGTGCTGCCGCCGCTTCAAGCGTTACTGATTCTGGTACTGCACTTAGAGCACTTTCCGCTACGGTAACATATTGGCTGTAGCCACCACCTTGCAGTGGAAAACCAATAAAGCCCGCCACTTTATCCCCCACTTCTAACTGCTGTACATCCGAACCACATTGATACACTTCACCAGAAATATCGTAACCGAGCACCCAAGGTAGATTATCTTTATTCTGTGCAGCAGCCCATCCTAGGCCCGCACGCGTTTTTACATCAATCGGATTAACCGCTGCAAAGGCGACTTTAACCACCACTTCGCCTGCTTTTGCACTCGGTATTGCAGCTTGTCGGATACTGAGCACTTCTGGCTCGCCAAACTGTGGGATGACAACCTGTTTGTTTTCCATATCAACCAGTCCTTATTGATGTAAAAAGGGATGCCGAAGCATCCCTTGAATATATAACATTTGCTTTGCTTTAGTTAACCACTTGATCGCAATTTAACCAAGTTATTACCTAAATGATCAGCAACTTAGCGAGTAAGTTAACCAACTAGCGCCAACAAAATACCCGCCGCTACCGCCGAGCCAAGTACGCCAGCAACGTTTGGTCCCATCGCGTGCATCAGCAGGAAGTTTTGTGGGTTTGCTTCTAGGCCAACTTTATTGACCACACGCGCCGCCATTGGTACCGCAGAAACCCCCGCAGCACCAATCAATGGGTTGATGTCTTCTTTGGAGAACTTATTCAATAGTTTCGCCATTAAGACACCACCGGCCGTACCGATACTAAATGCCACTGCACCTAAGCCTAAGATACCCAGCGTTTCTAAGTTCAAAAACTCTTCCGCTTGCAGCTTTGAGCCAACACCGAGACCAAGGAAAATGGTCACAATATTGATTAACTCGTTTTGTGCAGTCTTAGACAAACGATCGACCACGCCAGCTTCACGCATCAAGTTACCAAGACAGAACATACCTACAAGTGGTGTCGCTGACGGTAGGAACAAAATCGTCATCATCAACACGGCAAGAGGAAACAGGATCTTTTCTGTTTTCCCTACGTGACGCAGTTGAGCCATTTTGATTTTGCGCTCTTCAGGAGTCGTCAATGCCTTCATGATCGGCGGTTGAATGATCGGCACTAGAGCCATATAGCTATAGGCTGCTACAGCAATTGCACCAAGCAGATCCGGCGATAACTTACTGGCGAGGAAGATTGCCGTTGGGCCATCTGCACCACCAATAATGGCAATCGATGCTGCATCTGGCATGGTGAATTCCATCCCAGGAATATAGTTAAGTAGAATCGCACCGAATAAGGTAGCAAAAATACCAAACTGAGCAGCAGCCCCTAGCCATAAGGTTTTGGGGTTAGCAATCAGCGCACCAAAGTCCGTCATTGCCCCTACACCCATAAAGATCAGCAGCGGGAATATGCCCGTATCGATACCCAAATAGTAGATGTAGTAGAGCATGCCGCCTGGCTCAGTAAAGCCAGCATTAGGGATATTTGCCAAAATGGCACCGAAACCAATCGGCAACAAGAGTAAGGGTTCAAACCCCTTACGAATGGCTAAATACAGCAGAGTACAACCAACTGCGATCATGCACAGTTGGCCAAACTCAAAGTTAGCAATGCCGGTTTCTGCCCAGAGAGTCAATAATCCTTCCATGGTACTCCCTTACGCTAAGCTTAGTAGCGGCGAGCCGACAACAACTGAATCACCTTCTTTAACATGAAGATCTTGTACGATGCCGCCACGTGCTGCGCGGACTTCCGTTTCCATCTTCATTGCTTCAAGAATCAGTAATACATCGCCTTCAGCAACTTCTGAACCACTTTGTACATTCACTTTAAAGATGTTACCGGCTAATGGTGCTGGTACCGCTTCTGCATCCCCAGCGGGTGCAGCTGCAGGCGCTGCTTTCGCTGATGCTGCACTTGGCGCGACCGACTGCAACTGACCTTGCGGGCCAACTTCAACATCGTACACTTGGCCATCAACTTTAACGCTGTAAGTTTCAATTCCACCTTGAACGGGTGCTGCAACAGGAGCGACAGGAGCTGGCTCATTACCTGGTGCAGGCTCGAAAGCTTCAGGGTTATGGCGATTTTTAAGGAATTTGAGGCCCACTTGTGGGAACAAAGCGTAAGTCAGTACATCGTCGACGGTATCTTCTGCTAGAGAAATACCCTCTTCCTTCGCTTTAACTAATAAATCATCCGTCAGCGTATGTAATTCCGCTTTTAGCAAATCAGCAGGGCGACAAGTAACAGGCTCTGCACCATCCAAAACTTTCGCTTGTAGTTCAGCGTTCACTTCCGCTGGCGCTGCGCCGTATTCACCTTTTAAGACGCCCGCCGTTTCTTTGGTGATGCTCTTATAGCGCTCGCCGGTTAATACGTTGATCACTGCTTGAGTACCAACAATTTGCGATGTTGGCGTTACCAATGGGATATAACCAAGATCTTGACGGACGCGAGGGATCTCTTCGAGTACCTCATCCATACGATCGGCTGCGCCCTGCTCTTTTAGCTGAGCTTCCATATTGGTCAACATACCGCCAGGTACTTGAGCAATCAGAATACGCGAATCAACACCCTTCATTTTGCCTTCAAATTTCGCGTATTTTTTACGTACTTCACGGAAATAAGCGGCGATAGGCTCAAGCTGCTCTAAATCTAAGTTCGTGTCGCGCTCTGTGCCTTGCAGCATTGCAACCACGGTTTCTGTTGGAGTATGTCCATAAGTACAGCTCATTGAAGAGATCGCGGTATCGAGAATATCAATGCCCGCTTCCACAGCTTTAACAGCAGTTGCAGTAGAAAGACCCGTGGTAGCATGACAGTGGAGTGCTAATGGCACATCACAAGAAGCTTTAATACGTGTAATCAACTCTTCCGCTTCATAAGGACGCAGTAGACCAGACATATCTTTAATGCATAGTGAGTGACAACCAAGATCTTCCAAGCGCTTAGCAAGGTCAACCCAAGTTTCAATCGTGTGAACAGGGCTCGTCGTGTAAGAGAGCGTGCCTTGAGCATGCGCACCAACGTCTACCGTCGCTTTGACTGCTTTCTGGAAGTTACGTACATCATTCATCGCATCAAAGATACGGAAGACATCCATGCCGTTGGCATGTGCGCGTTCAACAAACTTTTCAACCACGTCATCAGCATAGTGGCGATAACCTAAAAGGTTTTGGCCACGCAGTAACATTTGCATCGGGGTGTTTGGCATCGCTTTTTTCAGTTCGCGCAAACGCTCCCATGGATCTTCACCCAAGAAACGGATACACGCATCAAACGTAGCTCCACCCCAAGTTTCCAAAGACCAGTAACCAATTTTATCCAGCTCAGCGGCAATCGGTAACATATCTTCAATGCGCATACGCGTTGCAAATAACGATTGATGGGCGTCACGAAGTACCACATCGGTTAAAGCTAGTGGTTTAGACATGCTCATTAACTCCTTTTAAATCCTTTTTATGCTATTTCGCGGTCGAGGTACGGTACTGGTGTACCGCAGCGGAAATTGCCGCTACAACCTGTGGGCTTACAGCTGAAGATGATTGAACTTTTTTATTTTGTTTGGGGGTAGAGATCGGCTCTGGCACCTCTTCCGGTACTAATCTAGACATTAACCGAACGAGATATACGAGAATTGTGAGGAAAATAAATACCACCGACATTCCCGTTAGCATGAGAGTGGCAGCATCTAATAGTTGGCTTCCAATAGTGTCCATTTAGCGTCCTTTCTTTGTCATCCTGACAATAGCCTAAACAGTGTAATTTCTTGGGCGGTATCGAACCTTACTGCTTATGCAATTAAGCACTTACTGCGTGCTATCAATTGTCGAAAGATACATTCATTGATCCCGACAAGAGGTCTAGGATTATCTCGATTGGTTAAAGTTTGTCAATTTTGTTTAAAGCAGTCTTAACGATAAAGCACATTTCTAGGGAAATATTCGTCACACAAGTCACATAAAGCTGAAATATATCCGTCAAAAAGAATAAATAACTACTTATTATCTAACGTTATTCCAATTAGCGAATACTTGCTGCGATAGGCTTAAAAATTCTGAAATAAATACTTTCAAAACAATAAGTTGTATAGGAAGAGTGAACAAAATGATAAAATTTTGTTAATAAAAAAGCCTCGCATTTCTGCGAGGCTTTAGAAGGTGGTGCGCCCTGGAGGATTCGAACCTCCGACCGCCTGGTTCGTAGCCAGGTACTCTATCCAGCTGAGCTAAGAGCGCACATTTTTTTACTCTTTTTCCAATGGAAAAATTTCAACGCTAATTTGGTTCCGAAGAACCGTGCAAGAATGGCGGTGAAGGAGGGATTCGAACCCTCGATACGGTATTAAGCCGTATACTCCCTTAGCAGGGGAGCGCCTTCAGCCTCTCGGCCACCTCACCGTCTTGCGGAGGCACATATTACGATTTACCAAAAATATGTCAAACATTTTCTTGGTAAAAATAGCAAAAAGTCATTCAACCGTTGGCTATTTAATCAAAGCGGTGTTTATTCGAGCTTGCACGAACAAATAACTGCTTTTATTCACAAAAAAAGCTGACGCAATGCCAGCTTTTTTAAAGTAATTAGAAGTTGCCTGAAGTTGGGGCACTATTACCTTTTTCTGCCTGAATACGCATGTAGATCTCTTCACGGTGAACAGACACTTCTTTCGGAGCATTAACACCGATACGTACTTGGTTACCTTTAACACCTAGTACAGTTACGGTGACTTCATCACCAATCATTAGAGTTTCACCAACACGGCGAGTTAAAATTAGCATTCTGTGCTCCTTGAGTAATCTCTTAAAAATCTTGCTACGAAGCTATTATCCAACAAAAGTTATATTTTCGTAAACTTTATTCGTTTAACGAGGCATGTTTTTGTAGGCAAACGAGTGCTTCACTGGAAGCAATATGAGCATGGTGCAATATGTTGGCTGCTTTGTCGATACTCTCAGGCGATATAGCCAAAGTAATCGACAGCCCATCTGATGCAACATGGATCGTTTTGATACTTTGTGCAGCGAGCAACTGGCAAGAACGCTCGGCTGATCGTTCAGCTTGCAATCCAACCATAGTTAACAAACCGATAGGTTCACTATTACTAATTTTTTGCTGGAACGCTAGCTCAAGCTTAGTGTAATCATCCTGTTTTATCACTATGGCTGACCATTCTGGATGTTCGATCACATTACCGATCGTAATCCCTAACAATTGACACTGTTTTTGCACATTTAAAATACGTTCACTCTCTATGTGAATCAGACACATATCACGTAAAATAGCTAAGCCACTCATCGGGCGATGACAATTCTCACCTTTCACCAGCGTGCCACTATTGAGATCAAAGCTCGATAGCACTCGTAAAGGCACTTGATGTTGCCATGCATATTGTACGGAAGGTAGGTGTAGCACCTTCGCCCCATGACGTGCCATGCACTCCATTGAAGGAAAATCAATTATCGGCAATCGCTGCGCTTGTGGGACTACTCTTGGGTCGCAACTATAGACACCATCCACGTCGGTAAAAATCTGGCACTCTTGTGCATTAAGCGCCCCCGCGAGCGTGACAGCGGTGGTATCTGAGCCGCCACGGCCCAACGTGGTAATATCGCCCTGCTTTGTGACACCTTGAAACCCTGCGACAATTACAATTTGCTCTTGTGCTAACAGTTCCAAAATCGGCCCAGCATCAATATGGCTAATCGTGGCATCATTATGGCGATTATCCGTCGTGATCTTGGCTTGTACGCCCGTCAACGAAGCAGCAGCATGCCCAAGTTTATTAAGCGTCATAGCTAACAGTGCCATCGACATCTGCTCACCAGCAGCCAATAGAACGTCTAACTCTCTCGCCGCAGGCACAACATCCACCTGCTTAGCTAAGCTCATTAGTCGGTTGGTTTCGCCAGACATCGCCGAGACAACCACAACGACCTGATAGCCTTGTTTTTTACTATTGATTATGTGTTCTGCAACCGCGTGAATTCTTTCGATTGAACCGACAGAGGTTCCACCAAACTTTTGCACAATCAGGGGCTTTTTCACCAGCCTTCACCTTCCTAAGAACCGAGTTCACTGTGCCATTTGTCCGAGATAACAAACGGCGATTCAATCGGTGAGAATTAAATTCTAATCTCTACTCACCACAAAAAAAACGCTCAACCAATTGGTTGAGCGTTGATTTCAATTTTATGGTTTATAGTCGCTCTGCAATCCAAGCATCGACTGTCGCTAGTGCCGCTGGTAGAGCCGCAGCATCAGTACCACCCGCTTGCGCCATATCAGGACGACCGCCGCCTTTACCGCCAACTTGCTGCGCCACCATGTTAACCAATTCGCCCGCTTTTACTTTACCGACTAAATCTTTGGTTACACCGGCAATCAAGCCAACTTTATCATCAGCAACGTTACCCAACATAATGATGCCACTGCCCATTTGGTTTTTCAGTTCATCGACCATGCCACGCAGTGCTTTGTTGTCAGCACCATCTAGCTGAGCAATCAATACTTTCACACCAGCGATGTCTTTCACTTGGTCAGTTAAGCTTGCGCTTGCTTGAGAAGCCAACTTGTCTTTCAACTGTTGAATTTCTTTCTCTAGCGATTTCGCTTTGTTTGCTGCTTCTGCCAATTTTTCTTCGTATTTAGCAGTTTGCGCTTCGATCACATCCAGAGCCGCTTCACCAGTGACCGCTTCAATACGGCGGATACCTGCTGCAATACCACCTTCAGAAGTGATCTTGAATAGGCCGATGTCACCTGTGTTAGCCGCGTGGATACCACCACAAAGCTCAGTTGAAAACTCACCCATTGAAAGTACACGAACTTCGTCATCGTACTTCTCACCAAACAATGCCATTGCGCCTTTTTGTTTCGCAGACTCAATATCCATTACGTTGGTTTCAATGTCGTGGTTGCGACGTACTTGCGCATTCACGATACGCTCAACTTCTTTAAGCTCTGCCGCGGTTACGCCTTCAAGGTGTGAAAAGTCAAAACGTAGGTTGTCTGCTTTTACTAGTGAGCCTTTCTGCGTTACGTGCTCACCCAACACTTTGCGTAGCGCTGCGTGTAATAGGTGCGTAGCAGAGTGGTTTAATGTAATCGCTGTACGACGAACCGCATCAACCATCGCATGCGCTTTATCGCCTTTAGCGAACACGCCTTCTGCCAATACACCGTGGTGAGCGATCGCATTGCCTAGCTTTTGCGTATCTTCAACAGTGAACAAACCTGATTCAGTTTTCAGTACGCCTGCATCACCTGATTGACCGCCTGATTCTGCGTAGAATGGCGTCTCTTCAAGAATGATGATCGCTTTGTCACCTGCCGACAGTGAATCCACTTCATTGCCTTCAACAAACAATGCCGCGATAACACTTTCACCTTCAGTGCCAGTGTAACCAGAGAATTCTGTTTCAACGTCAGTCTTAATTGCCGCGTTGTAGTCAGTACCGAATTGGCCTGCTTCACGAGCACGTTGACGCTGCTCTTCCATCGCTTTTTCAAAACCTTCTTCGTCAATCGCGAATTCACGTTCACGTGCAACGTCGTTAGTCAGGTCAGCTGGGAAGCCATAAGTATCGTAAAGTTTAAATACGGTTTCACCGTCTAGTACGCTACCGTCAAGGTTATCTAACGCTTCGTTTAGAATTGCCATGCCACGTTCAAGAGTGCGTCCGAAGTTCTCTTCTTCGATACGTAGTACTTTCTCAACCAACGCTTGTTGACGTTTCAGTTCTTCACCAGCCGTACCCATAATCTCAGCAAGTACACCAACCAGTTTGTGGAAGAACACACCTTGTGCGCCAATCTTGTTACCGTGACGAACGGCACGACGAATAATACGACGCAGTACGTAGCCACGACCTTCATTTGAAGGCATTACGCCATCAACGATCAGGAATGAACATGAACGGATGTGGTCAGCAATAACACGTAGCGATTGGTTAGAAAGGTCTTCACAACCAATCAGTTCAGCCGTTGCTTTAATCAATGCTTGGAATACGTCGATTTCGTAGTTTGAATGAACGCCCTGCATGATTGCAGAAATACGCTCAATACCCATACCGGTATCAACCGATGGTTTTGGTAGCGGTTCCATTGTGCCGTCAGCTTGACGGTTGAACTGCATAAATACGTTATTCCAGATCTCGATGAAGCGGTCGCCATCTTCTTCAGGCGTACCTGGACGGCCACCCCAAATGTGATCACCGTGATCGTAGAAGATTTCAGTACATGGGCCACAAGGACCAGTATCACCCATTTGCCAGAAGTTATCTGACTCAAATGGCTTACCACCTTTCTTATCGCCGATACGAATAATACGATCGGCAGGAATACCAACTTTCTGGTTCCAGATGTCAAAGGCTTCATCATCGGTTTCGTAAATAGTCACCAATAGACGATCTTTTGGTAGCTGAAGGGTTTCAGTCAGGAATTCCCAAGCAAACGCAATCGCGTCTTCTTTGAAGTAATCACCAAAACTAAAGTTACCTAGCATTTCAAAGAAAGTGTGGTGGCGAGCGGTAAAACCAACGTTTTCTAGATCGTTGTGTTTACCACCAGCACGTACACAGCGTTGAGCCGTAGTCGCTCGAGTGTAGGCGCGTTTTTCTAAACCTAAGAAACAATCTTTAAATTGGTTCATACCTGCGTTAGTGAAAAGCAGGGTTGGGTCGTTATGCGGTACTAACGATGAACTTTCTACGATTTGGTGTCCTTTGCTCTCAAAGAACTTAAGGAACGCGTTACGAACCTCATCTGTGCTCATGTACATGCAGCTCTTCCTGAAAATAGTCGAGATAGAATTTTGCTGTATTGTACACATAAGCAAGCACTAGATGCTAGTTTCGCCATTGCTCTATTTGTGGGGTTTTTGTGGCGTTTTTCTGACCTGATGGGGAAAAGTGCGTCAATTGCTACTAAAACAATCTATTAGGTTCAATACTCTCACTTACTGATCTCAATGCGGATTTCATCTTAAAAAGATTGTCATAAAACGCACACCGATTTTTCGGTGTAAGCCGAGAATATGATTTGTCTACCAGTAACAAAAAGCCCCACTCAATGAGCAGGGCTTTGATGACTCTAAAGTGAGTGTCTAAACTGTGTTTTCTCAACGATTATTGTTAAGGGTTTAGAACTCTTCTTCTTGTGGCATTTCGCCAACTTCTGGCTCTTCTGGTTGAGCTGGGGTCAATAGCATTTCACGTAGTTTGCTATCGATGGTTTGCGCCGCTTCAGTATTCTCTTTTAGGTACTTACACGCGTTCGCTTTACCTTGGCCGATTTTGTCACCATTGTAGCTGTACCATGCACCCGCTTTTTCAATCAGCTTGTGTTTTACACCTAGGTCAACCAACTCACCTTCACGGTTAAAGCCTTGGCCATAAAGAATCTGTGTTTCAGCTTGTTTAAATGGTGCTGCGATCTTGTTCTTAACCACTTTAATGCGTGTTTCGTTACCCACCACTTCGTCACCATCTTTGATCGAACCCGTACGACGGATATCAAGACGAACAGAAGCGTAGAATTTCAGCGCGTTACCACCGGTTGTGGTTTCTGGGTTACCAAACATCACACCAATCTTCATACGGATTTGGTTGATGAAGATACACATACAGTTTGACTGCTTAAGGTTACCGGTTAGCTTGCGCATCGCTTGGGAAAGCATACGAGCTTGCAGACCCATGTGGCTGTCGCCCATCTCACCTTCGATTTCTGCTTTTGGTGTTAGAGCTGCTACTGAATCGACAACCAACACATCAATCGCACCTGAACGTGCAAGTGCATCACAGATTTCTAGCGCTTGCTCACCCGTATCAGGCTGAGAAACTAACAGAGCATCGATATCAACACCTAGCTTCTTCGCATAGATAGGATCAAGTGCGTGCTCAGCATCAATAAACGCACAGGTTTTACCTACACGTTGCGCAGCCGCAATCAGTTCTAGTGTTAACGTCGTCTTACCTGAAGATTCTGGACCGTAAACTTCAACGATACGACCCATTGGTAAGCCACCAGCACCCAATGCGATATCTAGAGAAAGTGAACCAGTAGAGATAGTTTCAACATCCATTGTACGGTTATCACCAAGGCGCATGATTGAGCCTTTACCAAATTGCTTTTCAATCTGACCTAGCGCAGCGGCGAGCGCCTTCTGTTTGTTCTCGTCCATCACTTTCTCCAAACTACCCATCATCACCGATGAATAAAAATTTTTGTTGAGTCCTGTCCAGTGACACTGAACAGTCAATGAGTGTCATTATACTGTTGATTCATACAGTGTCTATAGCTGTGTGACTTTTTTTTGATTTCGCTCGATAGAGTACTGATCTAACAACAATTTTAAACTCGTAGTCGCGAAATCATGATCTTCGACTCAACTTTTATCAATGTTCTGCCAAATAGTCACACAGTGTTTTTAACGCGTATTCAACTGCTTGTGAGCGCACGGTATGGCGATCCCCACCAAAACACACCGTTTCGACCACTTGCCAACCCTTGGTATCAGCCCAAGCAAAACAGACCGTCCCCACAGGCTTCTCTTCACTGCCACCACCAGGCCCTGCAATTCCGCTGATCGATACCGCGATGGTGGCATTTGAATACTTAAGTGCGCCAGCCACCATTTCTAACACTACCGATTCGCTAACCGCGCCGTATTGTTGCAACGTTTCGGCGTGCACTGCCAACATTTCCATCTTAGCTTCATTGCTATAAGTGATAAATGCGCGATCAAACCATGCTGAGCTACCCGCAATGTCGGTTACTGCAGTGGCAACACCACCGCCTGTACACGATTCTGCAGTAGCAAGCACTTGGTGATGTTTCGCCAGTAATCTACTCAGCTCGGTACTCAATATTTGATGTGATTCCATATTCAAAATCCTGATTGTGACTTTTCGCTTGAGATCGATTGACGTATCCTAAGCCGCAATTGTCATAAACGAAAGAAGTTAGCCGTGAAAGCCGAACAAAAACACACCCCAATGATGCAGCAATATCTTAAGTTGAAAGCCGAAAATCCTGAGATCATGTTGTTCTATCGTATGGGTGACTTTTATGAGCTTTTTTATGATGACGCCAAGCGCGCTTCGCAATTACTGGATATCTCGCTGACTAAACGCGGCGCTTCTGCAGGTGAACCCATTCCAATGGCTGGCGTGCCTTACCATGCCGTAGAAGGCTACCTTGCTAAGCTGGTTCAACTGGGCGAATCCGTTGCTATCTGTGAGCAAATTGGCGATCCAGCCACCAGCAAAGGGCCTGTTGAACGCAAAGTGGTACGTATCGTTACACCAGGCACCGTGACTGATGAAGCACTATTGTCTGAGCGCGTCGACAACTTGATTGCCGCTATCTATCAACACAATGATAAGTTTGGCTATGCGACACTCGATATTACGTCTGGTCGTTTCCAGCTAACCGAGCCAGAAACTGAAGAAGCAATGGCAGCCGAACTTCAGCGCACCTCCCCTCGCGAACTGCTGTTCCCGGAAGATTTTGACGCGGTGTACTTGATGGCTTCGCGCACGGGTAATCGACGTCGTCCTGTATGGGAGTTTGAGATTGATACAGCGAAGCAGCAGTTAAACCAACAGTTTGGCACGCGCGATTTGGTTGGCTTTGGTGTGGAGAATGCCACTTTAGGCTTATGTGCCGCAGGCTGTTTGATTCAATACGTTAAAGATACCCAACGTACGGCGCTGCCACATATTCGTTCACTGACTTTCGACCGACAAGATCACTCCGTGATTCTGGATGCCGCGACTCGCCGCAACCTAGAGATCACTCATAACCTTGCTGGCGGCTTAACTAACACTCTCGCAGAAGTGCTGGATAAAACGGCGACGCCTATGGGTAGCCGAATGCTCAAACGTTGGTTACACCAGCCAATGCGCTGCGCCGATACGCTCAATCAACGCCTTGATGCGATCAGTGAAATTAAAGATTTGAGCCTGTTTGGCGATCTACTGCCGGTGCTTAAACAGATTGGCGATATTGAACGTATTCTCGCGCGACTCGCTCTACGCTCAGCTCGCCCACGCGACCTTGCCCGTCTGCGTCACGCAATGCAGCAACTTCCAGAATTGGCTACCGTCATTAACGACCTTAACCACCCTTACCTTGCCAAACTGGCACAATACGCAGCACCGATTGATGACGTTTGTGATTTACTAGAGCGTGCGGTTAAAGAAAATCCACCCGTCGTGATTCGAGAAGGTGGCGTGATTGCCTCCGGTTATAGCGCTGAGCTTGATGAGTGGCGTGATTTAGCTGATGGCGCGACCGAGTACCTCGATAAACTCGAGCGTGAAGAGCGTGAGCGACATGGCATTGAGACACTCAAAGTTGGCTACAACGCGGTACACGGCTTCTTTATTCAAGTCAGCCGAGGACAAAGCCACCTTGTACCAGCACACTATGTGCGTCGCCAAACGCTGAAAAATGCCGAGCGCTATATCATTCCCGAATTAAAAGAGCATGAAGACAAGGTACTGAGTTCAAAATCAAAAGCCCTATCGATTGAGAAAAAACTTTGGGAAGAGCTGTTTGATCTCTTAATGCCGCATTTAGAGCCGCTTCAAAACTTGGCCTCTGCAGTCTCTCAACTTGATGTACTGCAAAACTTAGCCGAGCGTGCTGATAGCTTAGATTACTGTCGACCAACGTTGACCACACAACCGGGGATCAATATTCTCGGCGGTCGCCATCCTGTGGTTGAGCAAGTGATGGACGAGCCGTTTATCGCTAACCCTGTTGCGCTAAATGCTTCGCGAAAAATGCTGATCGTCACCGGCCCGAACATGGGGGGTAAATCAACTTACATGCGCCAAACCGCTTTGATTGCATTGATGGCACACATTGGCTCTTACGTACCGGCCGAAAGTGCTCAGATTGGTTTGATTGATCGTATTTTCACTCGTATTGGCGCATCAGATGATCTTGCTTCCGGCCGTTCAACCTTTATGGTGGAGATGACTGAAACCGCTAACATCCTACACAATGCGACTGAACGCAGTTTAGTATTGATGGATGAAATTGGCCGCGGTACCAGTACCTACGATGGTCTATCACTTGCGTGGGCGAGTGCAGAATTTCTTGCCAAGCAAATTGGCGCGTTAACCTTATTTGCCACGCACTACTTTGAGCTCACTGAGTTGCCGAACCAGATCCCTCATCTTGCCAATGTCCATTTGGATGCGGTTGAGCATGGCGACAGTATTGCCTTCATGCACGCAGTTCAAGAAGGTGCGGCGAGTAAATCGTATGGCCTCGCCGTTGCAGGGCTTGCCGGTGTACCGAAAGCGGTGATCAAACAAGCACGCACCAAATTGACCCAATTGGAACAATTGAGTGTAGCAAGTAACACTTCAATGCCTGTTAGTAGTGCGGTTGATATTGCTAATCAACTCAGCCTAATTCCTGAACCGAGCGAAGTAGAAGAGGCGCTGGCCAATATCGATCCTGATGATCTAACACCACGCCAAGCGTTAGAGGCACTCTATCGTTTAAAGAAAATGCTATAGCATCGTTTTCATGATTCAGTGCTAAGTAATCAATAACCACAATGCCGCGAGTAACATCGCGGCATTTTTATTTATTCCTACCCCATTTGTAACCTTGGCAAAGTCATTAGTGATAGCGATGGGTTTCAAAACAGAACGAAAACACCTTGTAACAACCAGTCTACACTCGCCTTCGTTGCTCGGAATTCCCGTCACTGCATTTCTCTTTGTTCATTTCCTCGGCCAATCTAGCGCCTGCCTCACAATCAAAATGGAGCTTCACATGAACAATACGTTAACTCGCTCTCAACGCGGTTTCACTCTTATTGAATTAATGGTCGTCATGGCGATTGTCGCTATATTGGCGGTGTTCGCGGTTCCTGCCTATCAAGACTACACCAAGAAAGCGACCATGGCGGAGTTTCCTACCATCGCCGCCCCAGTAAAGCTAGCCGTTGAAATGTGCGCACTGGAAAAAGCCTCAAGTACCAGCACGTTTGCCACTAACTGCAGCACTAGTGCAGGACATGTACCAAGCGCGGCAATCAACAACATCAGTGTTACCGCGACGAATGTCTCTGGCGCAATACAAGTGATCGCTCAAGCAACAAGCGATAAAGGCCCGGTGAAATCTGGGGAAGAGTTCATTCTCAGCGCGACGTACAGCGATCAGGGCATTACTTGGGCGGCCAGTTGTACAGACGCCGGTGGCAATGCACAAAGCGCCTACTGTCCAGATTAATGAGTCATCATTTAGCGACGCTGCTTTCTCAACAAGGCCTACTTGCTCACACGCAAGTAGGCCAGCCACCTTTTACCTCAAACCATCCTTCTGGCTTTGATCCGTCGATACTAGAATTCATTAGCGCAGATAAATTAGCCGCTGTGGTAAGCCAATTATTCAAACTGCCACAGGTTAATATTGCTCACTATGAGTATCGTACGGTTTGTGAAGAACTGGGGTTGAGTACACTGATCCAAAAACACCTTTCATTACCACTTGCCAAAACCAATGGCACGCTCACGCTGGCAGTGGTCGATCCGACACTGGATGTGATTGAAGACGAGTTTCGTTTTGCGACTGGATTGCAGATTGAATTAGTGGTGACTGACTACAATGCTATCAAGAAGGCCATTTATGCCCTCTATGGCCGAAGCCTTCAATCCACCACAACCGCGAAGAAAGAGATCAATGCCCTCGAACTGGCACAGCTAGTGAATGTCAGCGAAGAGGAGTTTGGTCGAGAAGAAGATTTGAGCCTAGATGACGCCCCCGTCAGTCGCTACATTCATCAGATATTACTCGAGGCGATACGCAAAGGGGCTTCTGATATTCATTTTGAACCGTATGAAAAGCATTACCGGATTCGCCTACGCTGCGACGGACTACTCGTAGAAAGCCACCAGCCAGCTTCTCAACTTGGCCGCCGCCTCTCCACACGGTTGAAAATATTAGCCAACTTAGATATCGCTGAACGTCGACGACCGCAAGATGGCAGAAGCAAGGTGAAGCTAAATGCTGATAGCGCCGTGGATATGCGAATCTCGACGCTACCCACTTTATGGGGTGAAAAGGTGGTGCTGCGATTATTGGAAAGCGGTATCAACCTGCTTGATATTGACCGACTCGGCTATAGCCACCAGCAAAAACAGCACTACTTAAAAGCACTCAAACAACCACAAGGGCTGATATTGTTTACTGGCCCAACAGGCAGCGGTAAAACCATCTCACTCTATAGTGGGCTAAATCTTCTTAACACGACGCAAGTCAATATTGCCACCGCAGAAGATCCAGTAGAGATCAATCTCAGCGGTATCAATCAAGTCCAAATTCAACCGCAAATCGGCTTCGACTTCGCTTGCGCACTGCGATCTTTTCTTCGTCAAGATCCAGATATTGTTATGGTCGGCGAAATTCGTGATGTTGAAACCGCTGACATTGCGATCAAAGCGTCACAAACGGGCCACTTGGTTCTTTCCACTTTGCACACCAACTCCGCAGCTGACACCATCGTTCGTTTAGCGAGTATGGGGATTAAAACTTATGATCTTGCCGCCTCACTGACGCTGGTGATGGCCCAGCGCTTAGTCAGAAAACTCTGCGCGCATTGCAAAGAGCCAGCAAAACGAAACATCGATGCTAAGGACGATTTACTCGGACCCGTCACTGATCAGCAGTATCAAGCCAATCAGCACGGTTGTACTCAATGTAATCAGGGTTATCAAGGCCGAATAGGCTTGTTTGAAGTACTGCCAATAAACGCCAAACTGCAACAAGCGATATTGCAATGCGCGACTGCCATTGAGATTGAAACGCTCGCCAAAAATGAAGGCATGATGAGCTTACAACAATCCGGTATTGCCGCACTCAACGCTGGCAAAACCAGTCGCCAAGAATTACAACGCGTGTTGCTATTTGGCTAGCGGACTCTGACAAGCTGTGGCCCTCTTAACTGAAATAAATCACCTCTAACACTATGAATAAAAAATCACAGCAGCGGTTGAAAATCTATCGCTGGAAGGGAACCAACTCTGTGGGTCGGCGTGTCACGGGTAAATACTTGGCATTCCGTGAGAGCGATGTTCGTCAGCGATTAAAGCAACAAAAGATCCGCATCAATCAGTTAACCTCACACAAACTTTCTTGGCTTCAGCGCCAACTCGAAACGGTTAAGCCCAAAGAGATCACCTTACTTACCCGCCAATTAGCCACCATTCTCGATACTGGAATTCCGCTCGTTCAAGCGCTCAAACTGGTCAACGACAACAGCAAAAAATCCGGAATGCTCGCCCTACTCCTAACGATAACCAGCCAAGTTGAAGCAGGCCTTCCTCTCAGCCAGGCCTTAAAAGCAACGCATCAGTTTGATTCTCTTTATATCGATCTTGTCGCGACGGGGGAAGCGACAGGACAGCTCAACCAAGTGTTTTCCCGTATCGCCGAACACCGTGAAAAATCTGAGCACCTCAAAGCCAAAGTAATCAAAGCAATGATCTACCCTTCTATCGTTTTACTCACCGCTTTGGCCGTCAGTTGGGTGATGTTAACCATCGTCATTCCTGAATTTGATAGTATGTTCCAAAGCTTTGGCGCTGAACTGCCTTGGTTTACTCAACAAGTATTATCGCTGTCCTACTTTGCTCGTGAACAGGGCGGAACGATCGCCATAAGCATGGTCAGTTCTCTACTGCTCTGCAAATGGGCTCAAGCACGTTCGTCTCGCTGCCGGATCTACTTGAGCCGAACCAGTTTGCGCCTCCCTCTCATCGGCCCAATCATCAGTAAGGCGGCAATCGCTAAGTTCAGTCGCACCATGGCCACCAGCTTTTCGGCTGGCATTCCAATATTGTCTTGTTTGAAATCAGCCGCGAAAACCACCAATCAGCTCTATTACCAAGCGGCTCTTGAACGAGTGCTAAAAGATACCGCAGCAGGCATGCCGTTTTATCTCGCCATGCGCGACAGCGATACTTTTCCTGAAATGCCATTGCAAATGCTGATGATTGGCGAAGAGGCAGGTAAGCTTGATGAGATGCTGATTAAGATCGCGACCATCTATGAAAAAGAAATCGATGACACCGTTGATAACCTTGGCAAAATAATTGAACCGGCCATTATCATTTTTCTCAGTATCGTGGTAGGTAGCCTCGTTATCGCTATCTACTTACCAATATTTAATTTAATGAACGTTATAGGCTAAGATAGCAGCTTATAAAATTACTCAAGTCACTATAGATCTCTACACGACAGATCTCGATGCAACTTGCGTATCAGCCATCGCCTTAAAGCACTTAATGAGTTATCTATGGAACTGTTCGTTTATTACCCTTGGCTCTTCCCACTTCTTGCGACGGTGTTTGGTCTTATCGTTGGCAGCTTTCTCAATGTGGTCATCTACCGCTTACCGATTATGATGGAGCGCGAGTGGCGTCACGATTGTGCAGAAAGTTTTCCCGAATACAAAATTGAAGTTCCACAAGAGACATTTAACCTCAGCGTCCCACGATCAGCTTGCCCGAGTTGCCATACCCAGATTCGCGCCATCGATAACATTCCTGTTATCAGCTGGCTACTGCTAAAAGGCAAATGCCACAACTGCCAAAGCAAAATCAGTGCTCGCTACCCTCTGATCGAGTTGCTCACGGGGGGCTTGTGCTTGCTGGTTGCCACCACCTTACCCGCCAGTTACTTCACTATCGCGCTGCTGTTTTTTACCTTCGTTTTAGTCGCAGCGACGTTTATCGATCTTGATACCATGTTGCTGCCTGATAGCCTGACTCTACCACTAATGTGGAGCGGCATTGCCTTAGCCCTGTTTGGCATCAGTCCAGTGAGCTTGCAAAATTCGGTCATTGGCGCCATGGCCGGCTATTTGTGCCTATGGAGTGTCTACTGGGCTTTCAAACTCATCACCAAAAAAGAAGGTATGGGTTACGGTGATTTTAAATTGCTTGCCGCGCTAGGCGCCTGGCTTGGCTGGCAGTACCTGCCGATGATCATCTTAGTCTCATCTTTGGTGGGATTGGTGTTTGGGCTTATTCAATTACGTCTACAGAGCAAAGGCATTGATAAAGCGTTTCCATTTGGTCCTTACTTAGCCATCGCTGGTTGGATCGCAATGTTATGGGGGGAGCAGATCCTCCATGGCTACTACCGTTTTCTACTAGGAGCGTAATTCGATGCCTTTTGTGATTGGCCTGACCGGCGGCATTGCGAGCGGAAAAACCACTGTTGCCAACCTTTTCCAGCAACAATTCGGTATTGATATTGTCGATGCTGACATCGTCGCCCGTGAGGTGGTTGAGCCAGAAAGTGCTGGTCTCAAACAAATCGTCCAACGTTATGGTGCTGCAATTTTATTGGATGATGGCACTCTCAATCGCGCGCAGCTGCGCGACATCATTTTTGCTGATCCGAACGAAAAACAGTGGCTAGATGCGCTATTGCATCCGATGATCCGCCAAAGAATGATCGAGCAGCTTGATAACACCACCACTCCTTATGCTTTGCTGGTGATCCCTTTGATGGCGGAGAATAATCTGCAAACACTCGCCAACCGGGTTTTGGTGGTCGATGTCGATGAAAGTAGCCAAATTGAACGCACCATGTTGCGTGATGGCATATCACAGCAACAAGCTCAATCGATTGTTAATTCTCAAGCAACAAGAGCGCAACGCTTAGCGATTGCCGATGACGTGATTAAAAACCACTCAAAAAACCAACAACTTTTGTACCAAATCACAGAATTACATAAAAAGTACCTAGAAATGTGTAGGGAAAATCGGTGAGAATAAAGCGACAAAATTTCAGGGCTGCATGTAAATGACCACTCACTACTTTGAACACCCGCTGAACGAGAAAACTCGCATCTACCTTCGTGTAGAGGCGCTGTTACATCAGCTCGATGTGTCCGCAAAATTCAGTGACGATTTGCAGCACCTTAATTTCTTCCGCGCCTTATTTGACCTGTTGGAAATCTTCGAACAAATTCAGCTGAAAAGTGAATTAGCTAAAGATATTGAGAAGCAGCGACAGACTTACCGTAACTGGCTCAATTTCGATGGTGTTGACCAAAACACCTTGCAAGAGATCCTGCAAGAAGTCGATCAAGTACATAGCCAATTAATGGCGGCAGAGCGTTTTGGTCAACGCTTGAAAGAAGACCGTTTTCTCAGTGCCATTCGCCAACGTTTTAATTTGCCCGGTGGCGCATGCTGTTTTGACTTGCCAGCGCTGCACCATTGGCTGCATCTTTCTAATCAAGAGAAACAAGCCGATGCCAGTAACTGGATGGAGTCTCTCGGTGCGTTATCTAATGCGTTGCAGCTGTGGCTTAAACTTACACGTGAAACAGGCCGCTTTATTACTCAGCAAGCACACAACGGCTTTTATCAAAGCGATGCGGAAGAAGCGAATATCTTACGCTTAAATATCCCAATGCAATATGGTGTTTACCCAATGATCTCTGGGCATAAAAACCGTTTCGCGATCAAATTCATCGAGTTTAAATCAGGCCAAGCTTTTGCCGGTGATGTGGCATTTGAGCTGGCAGTTTGCTGCTAAGCAACACATCCCCAGCTTACCTCTACAACGTTAGTTGCTATACTGGCGATAATCTTTACTGTACGAATACTATTTATGACTAAAATTACTAAAGTTCCATGCCCACAATGTGGCACTGAAGTCGTTTGGGGTGAGCAAAGCCCGCACCGTCCATTTTGCAGCAAGCAATGCCAGATGATTGATTTTGGTGAATGGGCAGATGAAGAAAACAGCATTGCTGGCGCACCAGATATGTCTGACAGCGACGGTTGGTCTGAGGATCAGTACTAGAGCGAGAAGCGAGAAGCGAGAAGCGAGAAGCGAGAAGCGAGAAGTATTTTTAAGGGTTGGCGTTCTGCGTCAACCTTTTTTATTTTCGCATCTCGAGTTCTATAGCGCAGCGTTCTAGACTCTCGTAGCAAGGCGTTCATTATTGTAAAAAAAAGCGGAGACCAAATGGTCTCCGCTAATACTATGAGAACGCTAGTTATAGCATTACTTCTTAGTAAGTTTCTCTTTAATACGAGCAGACTTACCAGAACGTTCACGTAGGTAGTACAACTTGGCACGACGTACTGCACCACGGCGTTTAACTTCAATGCTATCAACAACTGGAGAGTGAGTTTGGAACGCACGCTCAACACCTTCACCGTTAGAGATCTTACGAACAGTGAAAGCAGAGTGTAGACCACGGTTACGGATTGCGATTACAACGCCTTCAAAAGCCTGTAGACGCTCACGATCACCTTCTTTTACCTTAACTTGTACAACAACAGTGTCACCTGGTGCGAATTTAGGTAGGCCTGTTTTTAGTTGCTCTTCTTCAAGAGCCTTGATGATGTTACTCATTTTAATAAATTCCTAGAATAAACTGATACTTAATAAAATAGGTTACTGCTTACTTTTCACCGGCGCGATGCGCTTTGATGAATTCAGCCAGTAATTGTTCCTGTTCGTCAGTCAGAGCTAGGTTTTCCAGGAGCTCTGGTCTTCTTAGCCAAGTACGGCCTAGCGATTGCATTAATCGCCAGCGACGAATGTCCTTATGATTGCCTGACATCAGTACCGCAGGTACTTCTTTGCCATCCAATACTTCAGGGCGCGTATAGTGAGGGCAATCTAACAGGCCATTTGCAAAAGAATCTTCTTCTGCTGACGCAAAGTCTCCAAGTACACCAGGGATGAACCTTGATACTGAGTCAATTAACGTCATGGCTGGTATCTCACCACCCGTCATCACAAAATCACCAATCGACCATTCTTCGTCGACTTCAGATTGAATGATGCGCTCATCTACCCCTTCATAGCGGCCACAAATAAGAAGCAAGTTCTCGTTCGTTGCCAACTCTTCAACCCCAGTTTGGTCGAGCTTGCGACCTTGAGGTGATAGGTAAATCACTTTCGTCTTTCCCGGTGATGCCTGTTTTGCTGATTGAATGGCATCGCGCAAAGGCTGAACCATCATCAACATCCCTGGACCACCACCGTAAGGTCTATCATCAACAGTGCGATGTTTATCTTGAGTGAAATCACGAGGATTCCATGTCTCAATCGATAAAAGACCTTTTTTAACCGCTTGACCTGTTACTCCAAAATCAGTAACAGAACGGAACATTTCAGGAAAAAGGCTAATTATGCCAACCCACATGTGTTCTCTCGCTCTGTAGTTTTGGAATTAGAATCCAGGATCCCAGTCAACTTCGATCCGTTGAGCTTCGCGATCAACTTTGATGATCACTTGCTCTTCAAGAAACGGGATTAATCGTTCCTTTTGTCCGAAAGCATCTTTTAGATTAGCTTTAACAACCAGAACATCGTTTGAGCCAGTTTCTAGCATGTCGGTAACAACACCTAGATCGTAACCTTTAGTGGTTACTACTTGCATACCAAACAATTCGCGCCAGTAGAATTCTTCTTCTGACAGTTCAGGAAGTACCGCTGGGTCAATAGCAATTTCAAAGTTGGTTAGCAGTTGCGCGTTTTCACGAACATCCAACCCTTCTAGTTTACATACATAGCCTTGGCCATGACGTTTCCAGCTTTCTACTTTGTACTCAACCCATTCGCCTTTTTGGTTTAAAAACCAAGGGCTATAATCGAAAATACTTTCAGCATTGTCTGTGTAGGAGAAAACTTTAAGCCAGCCACGAATACCATAGGTAGACCCAAGTTTACCCACAATGATTCTGTTATCTTGCTCACTCATAGTTTCTTCACCCTTCATCGACATAAGCTATTTCTCTATAAAAAAGAATTAAGCCGCTTTTTGAGCGTCTTTAACTAGCTTAGCTACGCGGTCAGATAGAGATGCGCCTTGACCAACCCAGTGGTTAACGCGATCTAGGTCTAGACGTAGACCTTCTTCTTGACCTTGAGCAGTAGGGTTAAAGAAACCTACTTTCTCGATGAAACGGCCAGTTGAAGCGTTACGGCTATCCGCAACTACGATTTGGTAAAATGGACGCTTTTTAGCGCCGTGACGTGCCAAACGAATGGTAACCATGTCGTCCTCTTTGCTTTCTCAAAAATAAAATTAACCCCAATAACCGTCTAATTTATTAAACAGTTTGGGGTCTCGTGCCAAAATAAAGCTCCGGAATTTTACTCTTATTCAGGAGCAATGCAAGGTGTTTAGCTATTTTTTCACCACCACAAATTGGGAAATAAGTATGTGATTCAGCTAACACCTTGAAACTTCATTTGTGTTTGTATGATTAACGACCAAACGGGTTAAAACCACCACCCATGCCGCCGCCCATCATACCTTGCATGTTACGCATCATGCCTTTCATGCCACCCTTCTGCATTTTTTTCATCATCTTCTGCATCTGAGTGAACTGTTTCAGCAGACGGTTTACATCTTGTACTTGTGTACCCGAACCGGCTGCGATACGTTTTTTACGTGAACCTTTGATCAGTTCAGGACGTTGACGCTCTTTCATCGTCATCGAGTTAATGATCGCTTCCATCTGGTGGAACATTTTGTCATCAACTTTATCTTTGACGTTGGCGGGTAAGTTGCTCATACCTGGCAGCTTATCCATCATGCCCATCATGCCGCCCATGTTTTGCATCTGACCAAGCTGCTCACGGAAATCCTCCAAATCGAAGCCTTTCTTCTCTTTGAATTTTTTCGCTAGCTTTTCGGCTTTCTCAGTGTCGACATTGCGTTGCAGATCTTCAATCAGTGACAGTACGTCACCCATGCCCAAGATACGTGATGCCACGCGATCAGGATGGAATGGTTCTAGTGCGTCGGTCTTCTCACCCACACCCAAGAACTTGATTGGTTTACCTGTGATATGACGAACCGATAATGCCGCACCGCCACGAGCATCACCATCAACTTTCGTCAAGATAACACCGGTTAGTGGAATAGCATCACCAAACGCTTTCGCTGTATTCGCCGCATCTTGACCGGTCATTGCATCAACAACGAATAGGGTTTCAACAGGCGTAATTGCCGCGTGAAGATCTTGGATTTCCGCCATCATCACTTCATCAACCGCCAAACGACCTGCCGTATCGACAATCAATACATCGTAGAATTTCTTCTTCGCATGATCGATGGCAGCATTGGCAATATCAAGTGGCTTCTGATCTGGTGAAGACGGGAAGAAATCAACACCGATATCGGTCGCGAGTGTTTCTAGCTGTTTAATCGCCGCTGGGCGATAAACGTCGGCAGAAACAACCAGTACTTTCTTCTTCTCACGCTCTTTAAGCAGTTTTGATAGTTTACCAACAGAGGTGGTTTTACCCGCACCTTGTAGGCCGGCCATCAAGATGACTGCTGGCGGTTGAGCAGCAAGGTTTAGCGCCTCGTTCGACTCACCCATAACCGCTTCAAGCTCAGCTTGAACGATTTTGATAAATTCTTGGCCTGGCGTAAGAGATTTAGACACCTCAACACCAACAGCGCTTTCTTTAATACGTTGAATGAAATCACGTACCACTGGCAATGCAACGTCTGCTTCCAGCAATGCCATGCGGACTTCACGTAAGGTATCTTTTATATTGTCTTCAGTCAGACGACCTTTACCACTGATGTTCTTCAGGGTTTTGGATAGGCGATCCGTTAAATTCTCAAACATCCTTTACTCTTCGCTAATTTCGGCGACATATTACTGTGAGTATACCTTAGCCAACCCTAGCTTGGCACTAGCCGATTAGAAATTGATATCTCATCTCTCACAATTGACCTGATATAAGCCATGGCTCAAGCGATAGATGCAAGGTATAATTTGTTAAAAATCGACCAGCTTAATTGAGAGTAATGGATAACTTAATCGCTGTAAGCGCAGCAATACTCTATGTATTAGCCATCGCGACTATCATTCCCGGCCTTGTTCAACAAACGGGGATACGCGCCAAAACTGTTTTAATCAGTGCTTTGCTAGCGCTGTTTTTTCATGCCTGGTCTCTCAGCGACCTTATTTTCTCCAGTTATGGTCAAAACCTCAGCATTCTCAATGTGGCCTCATTAATTAGCTTTATTGTTTCGCTCGTCATGAGTGTGGCAATGCTGAAAACTCGCATCTGGTTCCTATTGCCGGTTGTTTATAGTTTCTCTGCCATTAATTTATGTGCGGCAACTTTCTTGCCAAGCTCATACATGACGCATTTTGAGAACGACCCGAAATTATTGATCCACATTTCGCTCGCGCTGTTCTCATACTCCACGTTAACCATTGCTGCGCTCTACGCACTCCAATTAGCTTGGTTGGATAACAAGCTGAAAGCGAAGAAAGCCTTCGCCATCAACCCCAACGTTCCACCGCTGCTGCTGATAGAACGTCAGTTATTCAAAATCATTTTGATTGGTAACTTGCTGCTCACAGCCACTTTGGTGACTGGTTTCAGCTTTGTGCACGATATGATTGCACAAGGCAAAGCGCACAAAGGCGTGCTCTCTTTTATCGCTTGGGTGATTTACTCGGTACTGCTTTGGGGACATTACCAAAGAGGTTGGCGAGGAAAAAAAGTCACTTGGTTTGCAGTTGCTGGCGCGACAATCTTAACGTTAGCCTATTTTGGCAGCCGTTTTGTCCGCGAGATTATTCTCAACTAAATCTAATCAAGCACACTCAGTGTGCTTTTTTATTACCACCATCAGGTACGGCATACTGTATTTGAAATTGACTTCACGCTTCAGTTAGGTCATAAATTAGCCAAGACTTCACAAGGAAACAAAGCGTTTTGAACGACATATCAACGGGTATCTTATTTGCGCTACTCGCGTGTCTTATTGTTATATCAGGTTATTTTTCAGGTTCAGAAACGGGCATGATGTCCCTGAACCGATACCGCCTCAAGCATCTATCCAACAGTGGTCATAAAGGCGCCCGCCGTGTCGAGAAGCTGCTTGATCGCCCTGATCGCTTAATCGGTCTTATCCTTATTGGTAACAACCTCGTTAATATTCTTGCTTCCGCGATTGCCACCATTTTAGGCATGCGCCTCTACGGCAATTTGGGCGTTGCGATCGCGACTGGCGCACTAACGTTGACCATTCTAGTCTTTGCCGAAGTCACCCCTAAAACCTTGGCGGCGCTGTATCCTGAGCGCGTCTCGTATGCCAGCAGTATTGTCCTGACAATTCTGATGAAGCTACTCTCACCAGTGGTGATTTTTGTCAATTTCATTACCAATGGCTTTATTCGTTTGATGGGGATTAAGGTTAGTCACGACGGCGATGACCACTTAAGTTCTGAAGAACTGCGCACGGTGGTTAATGAAGCAGGTAGTCTTATTCCTCGTCGTCACCAAGACATGCTGGTTTCAATTCTCGACCTAGAGCACGTTACCGTGAATGACATCATGGTGCCACGCAACGAAATCACCGGTATCGATGTCAATGATGATTGGAAATCCATCGTGCGCCAATTGACCCACTCTCCACACGGTCGCATTGTGTTATACCGAGACCAAATTGATGAAGTGGTTGGGATGCTGCGCCTACGTGAAGCTTCGCGCATCATGTTAGAGAAGAATGTGTTTGATAAAGAGACGCTATTGCGTGCGGCTGATGAGGTCTACTACATCCCAGAAAGCACACCACTCAACGTTCAACTACTCAAGTTTCAACGTAATAAGCAGCGCATTGGGCTTATCGTTGACGAATATGGTGACATCATTGGCTTGGTTACCTTAGAAGATATCTTGGAAGAGATCGTCGGTGAGTTTACTACCTCAATGACACCAAGTTTATCGGAAGAGATCGCCCCACAAGAAGATGGCAGCTTTTTAATTAATGGCAGTGCCAACATTCGCGATATCAACAAAGGACTAAAATGGAAACTGCCGACCAATGGCCCGCGGACATTGAATGGATTAATTCTGGAACATTTAGAAGATATTCCTGAAAGCCATTTAAGTGTGCAAGTCGCTGGGCATCCAATGGAAATCATCAAAATTGAAGAGAACCGCATTAAGCTGGTGAAAGTCTCCCCCGCACTATCAAAGGCATCGTAAGTAATTTTTTGAAACAAGCGCATTTTCTGCCACTGAGTTTTCTGCCACTAAATAGACGAATATAAAAAAACGCCTTGGCTAGCCAAGGCGTTTTTATTATCTATTTTTCAACTATCATGGCTGCAACGGCTACTGCCACTACGCAGTAAAAATGAAGCAGTTAAAATGAACGTTAGTCGTCTTCGACGCTGAACAGGTTTTCCATGCTCAAACCTTGTTTAATCAAGATTTCACGTAAACGACGTAGACCTTCTACTTGAATCTGACGCACACGCTCACGTGTTAGATTAATCTCGCGTCCCACTTCTTCAAGTGTTGATGGTTCATACCCAAGCAGACCAAAACGGCGCGCTAAAACTTCTTTTTGCTTAGGGTTTAACTCATCAAGCCAATTAATCAATGAATCCTTAATATCATCATCTTGTGTTGATACTTCAGGATCTGAATGCTTCACATCAGGAATAATGTCCAACAGTGCTTTTTCACCATCACCACCAATTGGGGTATCAACCGAACTAATACGCTCATTCAGGCGTAGCATTTTACTCACATCATCAACTGGCTTATCTAATTGAATTGCAATCTCTTCTGCCGTTGGCTCATGGTCAAGCTTTTGTGAAAGCTCGCGAGCGGTACGCAGATAAATATTCAGCTCTTTAACGACGTGAATCGGTAGACGAATTGTGCGGGTTTGGTTCATCAACGCACGTTCAATGGTTTGACGAATCCACCAAGTAGCATACGTTGAAAAACGGAAGCCACGCTCTGGATCAAATTTTTCAACCGCTCGGATCAGACCTAAGTTACCTTCTTCAATCAAATCAAGCAGTGCAAGACCACGATTGCTGTAACGACGAGAAATCTTCACCACCAAACGCAGGTTACTTTCGATCATACGTTTACGCGCTGCTTCATCACCACGCAAGGTACGGCGAGCATAAAGCACTTCTTCTTCTGCGGTAAGTAGTGGTGAAAAGCCGATTTCGCCAAGGTAAAGCTGCGTCGCATCAAGGCTCTTATTCGAGACCTCATACTCTTCTTTCGCAGCTGCATTAGCTGATGCGGATTTTTTTGCGGTTTGTGCTTCAACCTCTAACGTTTCCATGTTATTGAGATCAAATTCTTCAACTTTTGTTGCTGTATTGCTCATACTCATAGCGCCTCCCCATGGCGAGTTAGCAAGACATTTTAAACATCCTATGCCGCTAATTTTTTACTATTTGCAAGTCAAGTTTATGGTAAGTAGCGTTTTGGATTCACCGACTTACCTTGGTAGCGTATTTCAAAGTGCAAGCGAACACTATTGGTACCCGAACTACCCATTGTTGCGATTTTTTGTCCTGCTTTTACACTTTGTCCTTCGTGTACTAGCAACTTATCGTTGTGCGCATATGCGCTTAAATATTTATCGTTATGTTTTATTATTACGAGATTGCCATAACCTCGTAGAGCATTACCTGAATAGACAACTGATCCCGCGGCGGTTGATGTGATGGCTTGGCCTCGCTGTCCTGCGATATCAATACCTTTATTTCCTTGGTCACCAGCTGAAAAATTCTTAATTACCCTCCCCTTGGTTGGCCATAACCATTTGGTAACTTTAACGTTAGCTGATGTCGTTGAATTGACATTTTTGTTAACACTTTGTTTACCTTTAGAGCCAACATACTCCTTTGGTTTAGATTGTTCAACCCCTTTAGAGGCCGTTTTTTGTGCTACCGGTTTCTTAGCGGGAGGCTTAGTTGACGCAACTTGTTGATTAGAGTTTTTACTCGCCACTGATGGCTTGGCCGCCGTTACTGCGGCAGCGCCCACAGCGACTGAGCTGGTAGCGACAACAGCACTGCTTTTACCATAAGAAGGGGGATTGTAAGCTGGCTGCCACAACTTGAGTTTTTGTCCGGGGTAAATTGTGTACGGCGCTTGCAAGTTATTGAAACGTACAATCTCATTTACATCTTTATTAGTGACGTAGGCGATAAAATAGAGTGTATCTCCACGCTCCACTTCATAGTAGCTACCACGGTAACTTCCACGCGAAATTGCATCATAATCTTTATTCAAGCTTGATACTGGCGCAGGGGAATGAGCAGCACACCCAACTAGTGCGCTACCTAATGCAAACATCAATAATGAATTAGACTTAACAAACATGATTAAGCGAGATCACCTGCAATTAATGGAACAAAGCGTACCATTTCAATTACTTCAGACTGGAACTCGCCATCGCGACGAGTAATTTTTAATAGTTGCTGTTCATCAACACCAACCGGAATCACCATAATGCCTCCCTCATTAAGCTGCTCAAGTAATACCGATGGAATCGAGTCAGCCGCAGCGGTAACAATAATGGCGTCAAAAGGCGCTTTCGCTGCCCATCCTTGCCAACCGTCACCATGCTTGGTTGAGACATTGTAAATATCAAGTTGCTTTAAACGTCGTTTCGCATCCCATTGTAGTGCCTTAATGCGCTCAATAGAGTAAACGTGATCGACCAGTTGAGCCAATACGGCGGTTTGATAACCAGAGCCGGTGCCTACCTCTAAGACCTTGCTGTCTCTTTTCAGTTCAATGGTCTCTGTCATCTTAGCCACGATGTATGGCTGAGAAATGGTCTGTCCATGACCGATTGGTAAAGCATTATTATCATAAGCCTGATGGATCATAGCCTGAGAGACAAAGCTCTCACGTGGCAGATGATAGATCGCATCCAATACAGCTTGATCGTGAATGCCACTAGCGACAAGAAACTGCTTTAATCTGTCGGCATGTGGGTTTGCCATAGCCTAATTACCTTTTAACCAATGATTCATCGCGGAGATAGATTCATGCGCCGTTAAATCCACCTGTAACGGTGTGATCGACACATAGCCGTGTTCCACGGCATAGAAATCCGTACCTTCTCCTGCATCTTGCTCTTTACCGGGAGGACCGAGCCAATAAATATCATGACCACGCGGATCTTTCTGCTTGATCATATCCTCGGCGTGATGACGCGCACCTAATCGAGTCACTAATGTGCCCGATAACTGCTCTAGCGAACGATCGGGAATATTGACGTTAAGCAGACGATTGGTCGGAATTGGACGCTCTAAGTGCTGCTGAACCAGTTCGATGGCAATGTGCGCGGCGGTTGCAAAATGTTGCTTACCCACCAGCGACAACGCAATCGACTGAACACCAAGAAAATGTCCTTCCATCGCCGCAGCCACGGTACCTGAATAAAGCACATCGTCACCAAGGTTCGCACCATGGTTAATACCAGATAGCACCAGATCAGGCAGATTGTCTTTCATCAACTCGTTCAAAGCAAAATGGACACAATCGGTTGGCGTACCTTGCACTGAATAGGTGTTATCCGCAATTTTATTAACGCGCAGTGGTTGCTCTAACGTCAGTGAGTTTGAAGCCCCCGACCGATTGCGGTCAGGGGCGACAATAACGATATCGGCAAAAGGTTTTAACGCGTCAGCCATGGCGTGAATACCTTCAGCATGCACACCATCATCATTGCTCAACAGAATCTTCAATCGAGGTTCAGTGTTGCAAGCAGAACTCATGAATAAACACGCTCCACTTCAATCTCTTCAATCAGTTCACGCACAATAGATGTAGCAAAACAGCCACAATCAAGACTAAAGCTTAAGGTAATATTGTCACCTTCCACCGACCATGTCAGATCTTGCGCTTTAAGTGCAATACTACGGCGATCATGGCGCATACGGTTACCACGAATCAATGCCATCAAATCAGGCTCTGAATCTAGGCAAGGTTGCTCTAATAGCAATGCATCGTCATGGGTTGGCAATGCATTGTCACCAGCCATCGCCGCACTGATCTGCATATCGTTATTGGCAACGGCTTCACCGATGCTGGCAAAATTATCAGCCGTGACAAGGATCGGCTTAGCATTAGTTACGCCCGTCTCTTCATCACTCATCTTCACGTCACTCAGCGCGATATCGCCCAAGATAACTTGTGTAAAGATGTTTTGCTCAATACGCGCAGACACGATTTTATTAAAAATCCATGAACGAGCACTGGAAAGAAACAGGCTGCGCTTGTTTTGGTCTTTGGTACGAACGTTATTACGCCCCCAACGACGAGCTTCACTGAGGTTATTACCTTTGTGACCAAAGCGCTGACTGCCAAAGTAGTTCGGCACGCCCGTTTCCATAATCGTTTCCAAGCGGCGTACGACATCAGCAACATCCGTCACTTCAGACATCGTCACAACAAAGCTGTTGCTGATATGATCACCAGGACGTAGCTTTTTATTATGACGATCGGTCTTAATAATTTCGATCTGTGGGTACTGCGCTAAGAAAGC
Source organism: Vibrio scophthalmi (assembly GCF_040869025.1). NCBI lineage: Bacteria > Pseudomonadati > Pseudomonadota > Gammaproteobacteria > Vibrionales > Vibrionaceae > Vibrio > Vibrio scophthalmi. Next base: position 1,013,158 of record NZ_CP134271.1, read on the forward strand.
AGAAAAATCCGGAGTTTCACCTTTTGGCAGATGTACACTCAACCATTGCTCCGTCACCGCGTGGCGATCTTTCAAGCCAGACCAGCTGACATCTTTTGACTTCACGCCGCATGCTTTGGCAAGTTCATTGGCCACAAATGCAGTGTTTTCACCCGTTTTACGAATACGTACCATCAGGTGTTCGCCTTGACCGGCAAACTCAAAACCGAGGTTTTCGAAAACTTGGAAGTGCTCAGGTTGTGCTTTTAGCTTGCCTTGAGCGGTTGGTTTACCCGTTAGGTAAGCCAATGGAGATAGAATATCTGACATGATGAGTTCCATCGCAGCTCTTCGTCGCTGGCAACAACAATGGCGCCAACAGCGAAAACCAACGATTAAAATTAATTTTGTTTAACCAGTAACACCACCGCTTCACAAGCGATGCCTTCTTTACGGCCTGTAAAACCTAAGCGCTCTGTTGTTGTCGCTTTTACATTGACGTTGCCAAGATCCGTTTCTAAATCTTGGGCAATCGCCGCACACATGGCTTCAATATGCGGGGCCATTTTAGGGGCTTGCGCCATAATCGTAACGTCGGCATTACCCAAGGTATAACCTTGCTCTTTAACGCGGCGGTAGACATCACGCAATAACATACGGCTATCAGCCCCTTTCCACTCATCATCCGTATCAGGGAAATGGCGACCAATATCACCGGCAGCAATCGCACCAAGCAGTGCATCGCACAATGCATGCAGCGCAACATCACCATCAGAGTGGGCAATCAATCCTTGCTCATAAGGAACGGCAACACCGCCAATAATAACTGGGCCTTCGCCACCAAATTTATGTACATCGAAGCCGTGACCAATTCGCATCATGTTTTATCCTTTTTCTCGCTCAAGATAGAACTCGGCTAACGCTAAATCTTCAGGCTGAGTGATTTTGATGTTGTCCGCATAACCTTGCACTAACGCAGGTTGTAAGCCGGCCCATTCAAAGGCAGAGGCCTCATCGGTAATCATAGCACCCGCAGCCAGAGCGTCGCTCAAAATGCGCGTTAGCGGTTCTGTTTTAAACATTTGTGGGGTTAATGCATGCCACAACGCTTCGCGATCTACCGTATGGTCTATATCGCCATTCTGATTAGACCGCTTCATCGTATCACGCACTGGAGAAGCTAAAATGGCTCCCACATTATGTGATTGTGATACCGAAATCAGTGTATTTAAATCTTCTACTCGCACGCACGGACGCGCAGCATCATGCACCATCGCCCATTCGCCAAGCTGGTGAGCTTGCACATATTGTAAGGCAGACAAAACCGAATCGGCTCGCTCTTTACCGCCCGAAACCCGCATAACGCGTGGATGCGTAGCGATGCTTAATTCTGGAAAATAAGGGTCGCCATCGGTAATCGCGACCACCACAATCCCGACCGCAGGATGCGCTAACAGTTTTTCAACCGTATGCTCAAGGACCGTTTGTTGGCCAATAGTGAGGTATTGCTTAGGTTTGCCCGCTTTCATGCGGCTGCCAACACCAGCAGCTGGCACAATCGCAACAATAGATCGCAACAACGTAGAATGAGAGGATTGAGTCACCATTATTTGTGATCATCTCCAATAATGCGGTAGAAGGTTTCACCTTCTTTAACCATGCCAAGCTCATGACGAGCACGCTCTTCAATAGCATCAAGGCCTTGGCGCAGATCGTCAATCTCAGCAAACATTTCATTGTTGCGCACCGCTAGATTGGTATTTACCTGATTTTGCACCTCAATATCCGCACTGACGGCTTGAAAGTCAGTGATACCATTTTTGCCCAGCCACAAGGTGTACTGAAGCCAGCCAAATAGTAATATTAAGATCAGAGCAAAAGCGCGCATAAATTTTTGTTAAAGAAGAGAAATAGAAAGACCACATATATACCACAATGTCGCGGATGGCGCGAGATTGGGTTATGTGGTCTTCGAGGTAAAAGTAGGCTGGATTAGTTAAGCGCTAAAAAGGCCAACAAGCCGAAACCTAAAATAAGACGGTAGATAACGAAAGGCATCATGCCCATTCGAGAGATCAATTTCAGGAAGAAGTGGATACAAATGTAGGCACTAATAAATGAAGTCACGATCCCCGTTGCCAATACTGCAAAATCAATCGGCGCACCACTTTCCACAAGCTTGAGGCTTAAATAACCACCCGCTAAAAGAATGATAGGAATCGACATTAAGAATGAAAAACGTGCTGCCGCTTCACGGGTAAAACCCAAATAGAGTGCCGCGGTAATCGTTGCGCCAGAACGCGAGGTGCCGGGAATCATCGCCAGTGCTTGAGCAACACCAATAAATAGGGCTTTCTTCCACGTGGTTTGGTATTCATCTTTGACCAAACTGGCATTCTTATCGACGTACCAAAGCAGTAAACCAAACACGATGGTTGTGATGGCAATAATCCATGCGCTGCGCAGATAAATTTCGATGATGTCTTTCATCAATAAACCGAAGATACACGCTGGAATCGTTGCGAGTACGATCATCCACGCCAATTTCGATTCTTTACTGCGTTCGCCTTTAAAGATCGAACCGAAAAATGCCGATAGCAAACTTACGACTTCACTGCGGAAATAGATCATCACCGCTGCTAGAGTGCCAACATGTACCGCGACATCGAACGCCAAACCTTGATCGGCCCAGCCGAACACAGCCGAGGGTAGAATCAGGTGAGCAGAGCTCGAAATAGGTAAAAATTCAGTTAAGCCTTGGATCAATGCCAAGATAAACGCTTCAAAAGTACTCATTGTAATCTCATTAACGACCAATCAAAAAAACCATGGCTTAACCACAGTTAACACTTCTGGGTATTTGGTAGCAGTATAAATTTGCTGAATGGTTCTACCATCCCCAGGTACAACTAATTGCGGGCATAATTCATTAAGCGGCTGAATCACAAATGCAAATTTGTAGATATCATCACGCGGTATTTTCGGCTGGTGTTCATTCACCAACTCACCAAACAAAATAATATCCAAATCTAAAGTGCGAGGCTCAAGCTTAGCGGCGTCTTCCCTGCGTCCCCATTTAAGCTCTATCTTACGAAGGGCATGTGACAACTCCGTTAATCCCATAACGGTTTTCATTTCCACTACGAGATTGTAAAAAGGCTCACTTTTGAAACCAACCGCTTCACACTCATAAATTGTAGAGATTTGTAAATCATCTCCAATTCGAGACAATTCGACAAGGGCGATCTCAACGTGCTTTTGTCGATCAATATTGGAGCCAATCCCAATATAAGTGGTAATCATAGCTGTCCGCGTTCGATCACTACACCGACGCCTTTGGCTTGAGGTACCGCGCCAGGCTTGGTCAAACGGATCTTGATCCAAGGCACGCTAAATTGCGACATGATCAACTGCGCAACTTCTTCCGCTACACGTTCAACCAATAAAAAGCGACCATTGCCGATATGGTTCAGTACAGCAGCGCTCACTTGGGCATAGTCCAAAGCATCGGCAACATCATCACTCTTACCAGCAACACGATTGTCATGCGCCATTTCAATATCTAGCACAAGCTTTTGCTTAATCTCTTGTTCCCAATCGTAAGCACCAATAGTAGTGATCACTTCAAGTTGTTCGATAAATACTTTGTCCATTCTTCGTCACTTCCTATACAGGTCGGATACCCAATAAAGAGAAAAAATCGTACTATTTAACTCTCAACTACTTACAGTAAGTAGTGAGAGCGCGATATGATATCAATTACTTGCACCATAGACACTTTTTTCATCGAGTTGACTCTTTATGACGCCATTAGCACTAGCCATGATCATTTTTGCCTATTTACTAGGTTCGATCTCTAGTGCCGTTTTGATCTGCCGGATCTTGCGCCTGCCTGATCCTCGCAAAGTCGGATCCAACAATCCTGGAGCGACCAATGTTCTGCGCATTGGTGGCCGTAAAGCAGCGCTGTCAGTCTTGCTGTGTGACATGCTCAAAGGCACCATTCCGGTCTGGGGCGGCTATTTACTAGAAATTGATCCCATCATGCTCGGTATTGTCGCCATTGCAGCCTGTCTTGGTCACATGTACCCACTGTTTTTCCATTTCTCTGGCGGAAAAGGAGTCGCGACAGCATTAGGCGCCATTGCACCGATCGGCTTGGATCTTACTGGAATGGTGATCGCTACCTGGATCATTACTGCTTTTATCTTCCGTATTTCATCACTGGCTGCGCTGGTGACGGTGTTACTGGCCCCCATGTACACTTGGATGATCAAGCCACAATATACTCTGCCTGTGGCCATGCTCTGTTGTTTGATCGTCTTCCGTCACCATCAAAACATTCGCCGACTGTTTGATGGCACTGAGCCAAAATTAGGCAGCAAGAAATTTAAATAAGCGTAAACTTGCATCGCTGTCGTGAATATCAAGCAAATCAAAAAAGGCCTCATTCGAGGCCTTTTTATTTAAAAGATTTAGCGTTAGCACTAACGCAGCGCTTTGGTTAGAAAATCGTTGAGCAACGATGTGACAAATTGCGGCTGCTCTAAATTAGAGATATGACCGGCATTGGGAATTTGCACCAACTCCGCGCCATCAATACAATCTTGCATTAAGTACGACTCCAAGTAAGGGCGAGGAATATCTTCTGCGCCTACGGCAATCAGGGTCGGTAGTGTAAAATGCTCTAAAGCGTCAATCAGATCGCGACGACCAAAAACCATCCGACCAACCTTTGCAATCGCCTCAGCTTGTTCACCTTTTATTTGAGCGAGGTGCTGCTGAAATTTCGCCACCAATTCAGGGTTATCTCGCTCAGCATTACGGGCAAAAAACAGCGGTGTTACCGCAGCAATGATCGCTTCAGGAACATGTTTAACTGTGTTGATCGTCTCTAACATGGCAAAGTACTTTTTGTGTGCCACTTCAGGCTCTAAACCGACAAAAGTATCCATCAACGCAATGGCATTCACTCGTCGTGGCGCCATCGCCACCACTTCTGCCCCCCACATGCCACCAACAGATAGGCCAACGATCGCAAATTGATCAATCTCTAAGTGATCCATCAATGCGAGGATTTGCTGGGCGTAATCTTGCAATGATCGGGTTGAAAGCGGTGCGCTGTCAGACTCTCCATGAGCCCACAGATCTGGCACAATACAACGAAATGACTGACTTAACTGCGTTATTTGTGGCGCCCACATCTCACTATCCCACAAGTAGCTATGACCAAATAGCACCACAGGGCCTTGTCCTACATCCTGATAGGCCATTTCACAGCCATCGATTGCAAATTTTTTCATGCTTCTATCCATTGTGTCGCTTTCCTATCACTGCTTGCTATTGCTGCTCTACATTTATCCATTGTTTCAAAGCGATGGCAATAAGCAATTGTTCTGCTGAAGGCAAAAAAAAGGCCGCTATAACAGCGGCCTTGATTTGAATTGATCAATTAAGCGATCGGTTCAAGTTGATCGATCGGCCAACGCGGCTTCGCTTCTACCGCCAGATCCGTTGCTTCGCTGTTTTTCAAACGCTGCATACCGGCATACGCGATCATTGCGCCGTTATCGGTACAAAACTCAGTACGAGGGTAATAAACTTCACCACCGATCTTTTGTGCTAACTTGCCAAGTTCAGCTCGTAAACGCTTGTTGGCACTCACACCACCAGCAATCACAATGCGTTTAAACCCAGTTTGATCCAATGCGCGTTTGCATTTGATCACCAAGGTTGCACACACCGCTTCTTCAAACGCTAACGCGATATCCGCACGAGTTTGATCGTCATCGCCATTAGCGGCAATGGTATTGGCTGTAAAGGTTTTCAGACCAGAGAAGCTCATATCGAGTCCCGGTACGTTGGTCATCGGGCGTGGAAACTTAAAACGACCCGGAGTGCCTTGCTCTGCCAGTTTAGACAGCAGTGGGCCACCTGGGTAATCCAGCCCCATCAATTTTGCCGTTTTATCGAATGCTTCACCTGCCGCATCATCCACCGACTCGCCAAGGATCTTATACTCACCGATCCCTTTCACTTCTACCATCATTGAGTGACCGCCTGAAACCAGCACAGCAACAAATGGGAACGGTGGTGGGTTATCTTCCAACATTGGCGCCAGCAAGTGGCCTTCCATGTGGTGAACCGCAACGGCAGGGATGTTCCATGCATAAGCAAGGCTGCGGCCAATCGTCGCGCCAACTAAAAGTGCACCGGCAAGACCAGGGCCTGCGGTATACGCGATGCCATCGATATCTTTTGGAGTAAGGTTCACTTCAGCCATCGCAGCTTTGATAAGCGGAATGGTTTTTTTAACGTGATCGCGAGAGGCCAATTCAGGGACTACACCGCCGTAATCGGCATGCAATTTTACCTGACTGTAAAGCTGGTGAGAAAGCAGGCCTTTCTCATCATCATAAATGGCAATTCCCGTCTCATCACAAGAGGTTTCGATACCGATAATACGCATGGTTAACTCAGAAGGCTTCTGTCGACTGTTTCAAATTGGCGGCAATCTTACCTCGCCTTGACGTTGCAAACAAATTTTGTCCCTGCAGATAGCACTAACCACACTCGCTATAAATGGCCATATCAGCCATGAATAATGGTGTTAAACGATTACAACATCCAACAAGTAAGTTCATTTTTATCAATAATGACAATAGATTAGACCACTCTATCGCGAAGCCATTAAAATTTGATTTAGGTTAATTTTTTGATTTCGAGATGTTAAGCAACTAAATTAGAGCCCTGAGCTTAATCCATGGGGCGACCAATCAAACTATACCTTGGCGCTGCATGGATATATACTCGACAAAATGCTTTACAAAGCTATTGTGATCGGATTAAAATTCCGCACCATTTTTGATCAAGCTGGTTATAGACCGAACAGCATTGTTTGGACTACCGATGCCAGCGTTAACGAATAACCCCTGAGGTGAAAGGCATATGCCAGTAGTTAAAGTACGTGAAAACGAACCGTTCGACGTTGCACTACGTCGTTTCAAGCGCTCTTGCGAAAAAGCAGGTATCCTTTCTGAAGTGCGTCGTCGTGAGCACTACGAAAAACCAACTACAGTTCGCAAACGCGCTAAAGCAGCAGCTCAAAAGCGTCACGCTAAGAAGCTAGCTCGCGAAAACGCTCGTCGCGTTCGCCTGTACTAATAACTAAGTCCATTAGGAAATAGTTATGGCTCTCATTGATACTCTCAAAGACGAGCAAAAATTAGCGATGAAAGCCAAGGATAAATTACGCCTTGGCACTATTCGTTTAGCCTTAGCAGCCGTTAAGCAACGTGAAGTTGACGAACAGATCACTCTGAACGATGACGACATTCTTGCTGTGCTGACTAAAATGGTTAAACAACGTCGCGACTCTGTCGCTCAATACGAATCAGCGGGTCGTCAAGACTTAGCAGACGTGGAAAGCGCCGAAATTACAGTGCTTGAGGATTTCATGCCTCAACCGCTCACCGATGAAGAAGTTGCGCAGCTTATTGAAGCGGCAATTGCTGAATCTGGTGCTGCGGGCATGCAAGATATGGGTAATGTAATGGGCGTTCTTAAACCACAGATTCAAGGGCGTGCAGATATGGGTAAAGTAAGTGGTTTAGTTCGCGCTAAGCTGGCTTAATTACCCAACCCTATTGCAACAAGCCGTGCATTCCATTGGATAGCGCGGCTTGTTTGTATCTGAATGCATGAAATAATCAACCGCTTCTGCGATACTAGATTGCATAACTCATCCATTCTGTTCTCTTTTCTTTTTTGTTAGGTTTTATGGCTGGACACATCCCTCGTAGTTTTATTGATGACCTCCTAGCTCGACTTGATATCGTCGATATCATTGACGCACGCGTGAAACTTAAGAAAAAAGGCAAGAACTACGGTGCTTGCTGCCCTTTCCATAACGAAAAAACCCCCTCATTTAGCGTCAGCCAAGAGAAGCAGTTTTACCACTGTTTTGGCTGTGGTGCGCATGGTAATGCCATCGACTTCATGATGGAGTATGAGCGTTTAGAATTCGTTGAAGCGATAGAAGAGCTCGCCTCTTTTATGGGCCTAGATGTGCCACGCGAGCAGCGCCAAGGCGGTGGATTCCGCAACGATCAACCTCAGGCAAGTAGCGATCAAAAACGATCGCTTTACGATCTTTTGGGCAGCATTGGCCAGTTTTATCGTGATCAACTCAAGCAACCGAAGAGTAAGATCGCCATTGATTATCTGAAAGATCGTGGCCTCTCTGGCGAGATCGTACAGAAATTTGGCATCGGCTATATTCCCGATGAATGGGATCTCGTCAGAAAGAACTTTGGTCAACAGAAAAACAGCCAAGATATGCTGGTTTCTGGTGGCATGCTAATCGAAAACGATAAAGGCAATCGTTATGACCGTTTCCGCGGTCGTGTGATGTTCCCGATCCGTGATCGTCGTGGTCGTGTGATTGGTTTTGGTGGCCGCGTGATTGGCGAAGGGACACCAAAATACCTCAACTCTCCTGAGACGCCAGTGTTCCATAAAGGCAAAGAACTGTATGGTCTTTATGAAGTTTTACAGGCGTATCGTGAACCACCTCGTATCCTTGTCGTAGAAGGCTATATGGATGTGGTGGCTTTAGCGCAATATGGCGTCGACTATTCGGTCGCCTCGCTTGGCACCTCAACCACAGGCGATCACCTGCAAGTCTTATTTCGACAAACAAGCTTGGTGGTCTGCTGTTACGATGGTGACAGAGCTGGACGTGAAGCGGCATGGCGCGCAATGGAAAATGCATTGCCTTATTTGACCGATGGTCGACAGTTGAAGTTTATGTTTCTCCCAGATGGTGAAGATCCAGATTCTTATATCCGTCAACACGGTAAACAAGCGTTTGAGCAACAACTCGATTCTGCCACATCATTGTCTGAATTTATGTTCAGTTCATTGATGCAGCAAGTGGATACATCCACACGAGAAGGCATGGCAAAACTCACCAGTCTCGCCATTCCACTGATTGACAAAGTACCCGGTGGCACACTGCGACTTTACCTAAGAGATTTACTCGGTAAACGCCTTGGCTTAATGGATGAACGACAACTTCAGCAATTGATCAGTAAAGAAGGGCAAAAAGAGGAGCGACCTCAGCCTCACAAAGAGATCAAGCGCACACCAATGCGTGAAGTGATCGCTTTGCTAATTCAAAATCCGAGCTATGCTGAAATGGTACCGGATCTAAGTAGCGTGAAGCACTTGACGGTTCCAGGATTAAGTTTATTCATTGAGGTGCTTGAATATTGTCAATCGCACCCCCATATCAACACAGGCCAATTGCTTGAGCATTGGCGAAATAGTCGCCATGAGGCCCTATTGTCACGTCTCGCGGGATGGCTAATCCCCCTCGTAGACGACAATGAAAAAGATATATTTTTAGATTCATTGGATAAGATCCTTTCCCAGTGCGTCGAAAAGCAAATTGAAAATCTGCAAGCCAAAGAAAGAAGCATCGGTTTATCAGCCGAAGAGAAAAGGGAGCTACTAGCGTTAATGCTAGATTTAAAAGCGTAACCCTGTTTAATTAGGCAGCAAACAATTAATTTGTTAACATGTATGGTTTGCATATCGCATACTAATTCCTTCACCAGATACTAAGTTGGATACCGTCTATGGATCAAAATCCGCAGTCACAGCTAAAACAACTTGTCATTAAAGGCAAGGAACAAGGCTATCTGACCTACGCAGAAGTTAACGACCACCTGCCTGCAGAAATCGTGGATTCTGAGCAGGTTGAAGACATCATTCAGATGATTAATGACATGGGTATTCGAGTAGTAGAAACTGCTCCGGATGCTGATGATCTTGCGCTGAACGATGATGACGCCATCACCGATGAAGATGCAGCAGAAGCTGCAGCAGCGGCACTTTCAAGCGTTGAAAGTGAAATTGGCCGCACAACCGACCCAGTACGCATGTACATGCGCGAAATGGGTACTGTTGAGCTGCTAACGCGCGAAGGTGAAATCGATATCGCGAAGCGTATCGAAGATGGTATCAACCAAGTTCAAAACGCCGTTGCAGAATACCCAGGTACAATTCCTTACATTCTTGAACAGTTCGACCGTATTCAAGCTGAAGAGCTACGTCTGACTGACCTGATCACGGGCTTTGTTGATCCTGATGCAGATGAAACTGCAGCGCCAACCGCGACACACATCGGTTCTGAACTCACAGAAACAGATCTTAAAGACGAAGATGATGATTCTGACGACGACAGTGACGACAGCGATGAAGAAGAAGCTGAAGAAGATACTGGTATTGATCCTGAGCTTGCGCTTGAGAAATTTACCGCTCTACGCAATACCTTCCAAAACCATCAGCTAGCGGTTAATGAACACGGTCATGACAGCGCACAAGCACAAGATGCTCATGCACTAGTGATTGATGTGTTTAAAGAATTCCGTCTAACACCGAAGCAATTCGACTACCTAGTTGAAGAGCTACGTACTTCAATGGAACGCGTTCGTACTCAAGAACGTTTGATCATGAAGGCAACGGTTGAATACGGCAAAATGCCGAAGAAATCATTCATCACGCTATTTACTGGCAATGAGTCAAGCGATGCTTGGCTAGATGAAGTTTTGGCATCAGATAAGCCATACGCAGATAAAATTCGCCAAAGCGAAGATGACATCCGTCGTTCTATCCTGAAGCTTAAAATCATTGAAGAAGAGACTTCTTTAACGGTTCAAAGCATCAAAGATATCAGCCGTCGTATGTCTATCGGTGAAGCGAAAGCTCGTCGTGCGAAGAAAGAGATGGTTGAGGCGAACTTACGTCTAGTTATCTCGATTGCTAAGAAATACACCAACCGTGGTCTACAGTTCTTGGATCTGATCCAAGAAGGTAACATTGGTTTGATGAAAGCGGTTGATAAATTTGAATACCGTCGTGGTTACAAATTCTCGACTTACGCGACTTGGTGGATTCGTCAGGCAATCACTCGTTCGATTGCAGACCAAGCCCGTACGATCCGTATTCCGGTTCACATGATCGAAACGATCAACAAACTGAACCGCATCTCTCGTCAAATGCTACAAGAGATGGGTCGTGAGCCGCTACCGGAAGAACTTGCTGAACGCATGCAAATGCCAGAAGACAAGATCCGTAAAGTACTGAAGATCGCTAAAGAGCCAATCTCAATGGAAACACCTATCGGTGATGACGAAGATTCGCACCTAGGTGACTTCATCGAGGATACTACGCTAGAACTTCCTCTTGATTCAGCGACGGCAACTAGCCTGCGCGCTGCAACCAAAGATGTTCTTGCGGGTCTAACACCTCGTGAAGCAAAAGTACTACGCATGCGTTTTGGTATCGATATGAACACTGACCACACTCTAGAAGAAGTGGGTAAGCAGTTCGACGTGACGCGTGAACGTATCCGTCAGATCGAAGCAAAAGCACTACGTAAACTTCGTCATCCAAGCCGCTCAGAAACCTTGCGCAGCTTCCTAGACGAGTAATTCGTAAGCAATTAAAGAAAAAGGTGAGCTCTGGCTCACCTTTTTTGTATCTAGCGCGTTTAACTGAATAAAAACTAAACGGAATTACCCCCCTACTCGGCTAGACACTCCAAGGCGCTTCCCCTATAATCAGTCACCTTAAAGGCCCCTTAGCTCAGTGGTTAGAGCAGTCGACTCATAATCGATTGGTCCCCAGTTCAAGTCTGGGAGGGGCCACCAAATTTAGAAAGGCTCGTAGAGAAATCTACGAGCCTTTTGCTTTTCTAGCATCTCAATATACCCTTCTCATTCAAGCCATGGGCTCAACCTCAAATTAACCCTTTAAGACTCTGTTTATTTAGAACGCTGACTAGTAAAATTCATACTGGTTAGAAAAATATAAGCTGTAGTTATTATGCCAAATAGCGAGATCGTGGTTTTTCCTTGGAACCCTAATTTTGAAACTGGAATAGATCACATTGATGCCCAGCATAAGACGTTGTTTCAACTCGTCAATAAACTCGCCAATTCTTTAGTGCATGAAAATCGGATTGAAGTTGCTGAAGTGTTTGATGAACTCGCCAACTATGCGACGTACCATTTTACCGAGGAAGAACAAGTATGGTCTGAATACTTCCAGCAAGATAACTGGATGTTATCTCATACCGATACGCATGAGTCCTTCCTACCTGACGTTGAAAAAATCAAACATGCTGCCGTTACAAGCTGTTGGCAAGATACGATTGAAAATGTACTGCAGTTTCTTATTCGTTGGCTCGCTCTGCATATTCTTGATAACGATAAAAAGATGAGTTTAGTCGTGCATGGACTGAAAAACGGCATGGCGTTAGATGAAGCGAAGAAGCAGGCGCGAAAGCAAATGCGAGGTTCCGTTGGTGTGCTGATTGATACCGTATTAACCATGTACGACGAACTGTCATCCCATGCAATTGAATTGATCCGTGAAAAACATCGCCGCATTATTGCTGAAAAAGAGCTTACCGCTCTTAATCAGAAACTACAGCAACTCGCGATCATAGATGAACTTTCAGGTCTATTTAACCGACGTCATTTTATGAATGTGATTCAGCCTGAAATTCAACGGGCCAAACTTGAACAACACGCGCTTAGTTTTATTTCTCTCGATTTAGACTTATTTAAATCTCTTAATGATTCACTTGGCCACCTCAAAGGCGACGAAGCGATTCAATCTGTTGGTAATATTTTATCTCAGCTAAACAAGCAATATGGCGGCCATGCTTTTCGCATGGGCGGGGAAGAGTTTTTGGTGGTTGTCACCAATACCCACTACCAACATAGCACAGCTCTTGCTGAAACAATCCGTCAAAGCATCGCGAACGTGACACTATCAAACGAAGAGAAAAAACGCTCCCATCAGCTCACTTGTTCGATTGGCGTGTTTTGTCATACCCCACAAGGTGATGAAGACTTCTTGTTTTTCTTAAATAAGGTGGATGAAGCGCTATATCAAGCTAAATCCACCGGACGTAATAATGTTATTTCAGCCAATAACAGTACGCCTTGTTGTGCTTGATTGCCTAAGCTCTGAATATAAAAATGGCTGCCTCTAGGCAGCCATTTTTAATGTATCATTGGGTCGCTAACTAGATAGCCCAGCCTATATAGCCCAACCACCCGCGTAAAACGCCACTAGCACCGCGGTTAAGGCCACAATACCAAAGCTAAGCTTCTTCCACTCGCCAGAGATAACGCGACCAACCACCAAACATAGGAAGCCAAGCATGATACCGGTGACGATATTGGCAGTAAGCACGATAAACACGGCACATACTAATCCTGACAAAGCATCAATTGAGTCGCCAAAATCAAGCTTACTAACATTACTCAGCATCAATAGGCCAACATACATTAGCGCAGGCGCCGTTGCGTAGCTTGGCACTAGGTAACTGATTGGCGAGATGAACAATAGAGCTAGGAACAAGGTACCAACAACCACAGCTGTCAAACCGGTTTTACCACCAGCCGCCGTACCTGCTGCAGATTCAATGTACACTGCCGCCGGAGCGCCACCAACAGCACCAGAGACAATGCTACTCACAGAATCAGAGGTCAGCGCTTTACCGCCATCGATGATGTTGCCATCTTTATCCAGCAAATTCGCCTGACCTGCCACTGCGCGAATCGTACCAGTCGCATCAAAGATCGCGGTCATCACCAAAGCCAATACGCTTGGTAGTACTAATGGGCTAAATGCACCCATAACATCCATCGAACCAAATAGAGAGCCTTCGCCGCCAAATGATGGCATAGCAAACAAACCATGGTAGGTCACATTTGGATCGAAAATAAGACCAAAGATCGAAATCACTACGATAACCAGTAAGATACCACCTGGGACACGGCGCTTCTCCAAACCAAAGATAGCGGCAAGGCCGAGTACCGACATCATTACAGGTAGAGAGGTAAAATCACCAAATTTAACCGGTAGACCTTCTGCAAGATTCTTCTCTACTAGCCCCACACCATTGGCGGCGATAAGCAATAAGAACAGACCAATACCAATCCCGGTACCGTGTGCGATACCAACAGGTAAGTGTGTCAAAATCCACTGGCGTAAACCTGTTACGGTAATCGCGGTAAACACCACCCCCATTAGGAAGACAGCACCCAGCGCAACCGGAATAGAGACACCTTGTCCCAATACCAAGCTAAAGGCCATGAATGCGGTTAATGAGATCGCACAACCAATCGCCATCGGCAGGTTCGCCCACAACCCCATCAATAATGAACCAAATGCCGCCACTAAACAGGTCGCAACAAACACCGCACCTTGATCAAATCCAGCTGCACCCAACATACTTGGCACCACAATGACTGAGTAAACCATAGCAAGAAATGTCGTTAAACCTGCCAGCATTTCTTGGCGCACGTTACTACCGCGTTGCGAGATCGAGAAGTAGCTATCCAGTTTGCTCGCCATTGGCGACGAAGCGGATGAGCTATTTTGCGTATTTTGAGTGGGAGTCTTATTAGACATGAGTTTTCCTATTCAATTTTATGACTTAATACCATAAGAAGCATTGTAGCGTGATGGATTCACGGCCTACTCATGCCTGGTTGGAATAGATCATTGATGGAGTTTTACAAAGCAATAACTAGGCTTAAACACCGCACCCTAAGGGTTGCGCTATCGTTTAAAGGCGGAGAAATTACAGGGTTATTTTGCAGATGACAAGTAATTTAAACCTTTGCGGCAAACGTTTCCGTAAAGAAAAACAATACGCGGTGTTGGGTGAGGTTTACAGCGCTTAATCTGCTCCTATCTTCTGCCCATATCTCTCCGCCCTCTAAATACCGAAGGGCGCGATGAGTACGAGATGAAGAGAGTGCAAATTGGAATGACCCCTTAAAAGTAGACACTGAGGGTTAATTCATTAGTTCAAAATCTATGGGACTCACTCCACCTAGAGTCCCATGCCTTCTTACTGGATTGTAATACGTATCGATATAAAGTCGACTTTGCATTGTCATTTCCTGACGAGACATCCCACCTAGATTGCTAATCCACTCTTTTTTATACTGAGCAAAGAAGCTTTCTGAACAGGCATTATCCCAGCAATTTCCTTTACGCGACATACTCACGGTAATTGCCTTTTTCCGATGCCATCGTAAAGTTTCTATCGCTCGATATTGAACACCTTGGTCCGAATGAAACATTAACTTCCGGCCATCTGGTCGGCGGCTTTTCCATGCCTTATTCAGCGTTTTTAGCACTAAACAAGCGCTGTTTATACGACTTGTTGACCACCCGACCACCTTTCGCGAATACAAATCTAATATGACACAAAGGTAATTCCAGCCTTCTTTACATCGAACTTGAGTTATATCCGAAGCCCAAACTTGATTTGGCTTACTTACGTCAAATTGGCGGTTGAGAAGATTGTACGCAGGCATAAGCCCTTTCTGTCTAGGTGCTCGACCATGACGCTTTTTACTGGCCTTGGAACGATAACCTAATGACTGCAATAACCTTTGAACTCGCTTCTTATTGCAAATAAAACCATAAGCCACCGCGGCTTCCCATAGCTTCCGGTAGCCGGGGATACAATGTTGCCTATCACTTTCCTCTTTCAGGAAGTCGAGCAAACTGTCATTGCCTTGCTCTCGCACGCTTGGTTTTCGATGAAGCCATTTATAGTAACCAGCAGACGATACGCCTAGCCATTGGCACAGCCTTATCACAGGTCGCTGAATGCTCGTATATTTTAGAATGTATTCAAATCTTATTCTTTTAGGCTGTCGAAGTAGACTTTCGCTTCCTTTAAGAATTCGTTCTCCATCTCCGCCATTTCAAGACGTTTTTTCAGTCTTCGAATTTCTTTTTCTAATTGAACAACGGATTTTTCCGGCCCTATGTTAGGAAGAGGGGGTGAGGTGTTTTTTTGAGAGGTCATTTCGGTCCTCCATTTGGACAGTAAACCTGGGGAAATACCTAATGATTTCGCCACTGATATTACGGTATCTGGAGAATCTAAAGATTGCTGTACGGCCTGTTTCTTGAAATCGTCTGAATGTTTTCGGACTGTTTTTACTTTCATAGCACTCTAATTCCAATATTGAGTGTCTACTTTATTGGGGTCATTCCAAATTCGCTTTTACGCGCTACAATACAGCACAGATTAACCATATAGAAATAGATGACCATGCAGCTTGATTATACTTACCAATGCTTAGCGAATATGCCTCGTGAAGAGCTAGAACAACTTAGCCTACGAATGGTTCACCGCTTAGTACCTGAAGATTACCTTAGCGAAATTTTTACTTTTGATGGTGAAGAAACCGAATCAGAAGATAAACTGCATGAAGCTCAGCTCGATGCGATGTTACGTCTTAATGCCATCGCTCTGAGCCAATTACCCGCTCTATTTCAAGAATCAGAAAATGCCCAGCAAAATACGCTGCGCATGCAACGCCTGCTATTGTGGCACTTTTACGCGATCTCATTTCATCTTGAGCGTGCAATTCCTTTAGAGGTGCATTGCAACCACGTGGAAGTAATCCTAAAACAAAGCCCAGAAAACACCTTAGAATGGGTGACAACCTTAACGGATTTATTGCGTCAATACGCCAAGATTGCGCAGTAACAAGCCTTCATAACAAAACGTTTAAGCTACCCGCCAAATCAGGCGGGTTCTTTTTATTCTTCCATTCATCATACTCTCACTAAATTGCAGCATCACTGACATATAAGCGCCATACACTCGTTATGAGTTAATGAGAGTTCGAGGAAAATATGGAAGTTACTAGCCCTTTTCGCTTGCCACGTAAAACACCATTTGGATTGGCTGAACAGGTTACTGAATGGGCGACCGGCCTAAGCAAATTAGATAAATTTTATGCTCAACGTCCGGCGCAATGTAATACAGAAACCTTCTTGCGCTTCACCCTGCAAGTCCTTGGTATCGACTATCAGATCATTAAGGGATCGCTTAACCAGGTGCCTGAGCAAGGAGCAACGGTCATTGTTGCCAATCATCCGTTAGGTTGTGTGGAAGGGGTAATTCTGGCGGAGCTACTGTTAATGATCCGCCCTGATGTAAAAATACTCGCTAATCACTATCTAAAAACCGTTCCCGAACTCGATTCATTATTTATCGGTGTCGATGTATTTGAGGGGAAAGAGCGCCATAAAGCCAATTTAAAAGCGCTACGTGAGGCGCATCGTCATCTAGAACAAAGCGGATTACTATTGCTCTTTCCTGCCGGTGAAGTGTCCCAGTTAGTCGATGGCAAAACCAATCAAATAGAAGATAAAGCTTGGAGCCGATCGGTCAGCTCATTAATCAAAAAAAGTGCCGCGACCACCCTACCTATTTTCATTAACGGTCAGAATTCAAAACGCTTTTATCTTGCCGGTAAAGTGCATTCGTTGCTACGCACACTCATGCTGGGGCGAGAGTTGCTAAACAAATCCCACCAGCCCATCGAAATTGCGATTGGCAGTGCCATTAACTACAAAGAAATCCGCGCTCTCGATGACGAAAGCTTAGTCAATTACCTGCGACTCAATACTTATCTGTTAAAACCACAGTCTGAACATAGAGATCTATTTTGTGACGCTCAGCCACAAACGCCTGTTTCACCCGCATTAGATTTAGTTCGCTACGAAGAAGACTTAAACGCCATACCAAAACACGATCACTTGCTCAGCAGTGGGGAATTTGATGTCTACTGCACCCGAGCGAAATATATACCAAATCTGCTGTATGAGATTGGTCGACTCCGTGAACAAAATTTCCGAGATGTGGGAGAAGGCACCGGTAAAGCGCTCGATATTGACCGTTTTGATCCTCACTATCGCCATCTCTTTATTTGGGATCGACAACAACGTCGTTTGGTTGGCGCTTATCGATTAGGCCTAGTCGACCGACTGATGGAGCATTCCGGCATCAATGCGCTCTACTCAAGAACCCTATTTGATTATGATCAGCGATTTATCGACCGAATGGGGAAATCCATCGAACTGGGGCGCTCGGTCATTGCTGCCGAATATCAACGTAGCATGAGTGCGCTACTACTGTTATGGAAAGGCATTGCAACATTCATTCAACGTAACCCCGATTACACTCATCTATTTGGCCCCGTTAGCATTAGCAATCATTACAGTCAAAGCGCTCGTCAATTGCTCGCTGAATCGATGGAGATGCATCATTTCGACAATCACAGCGCAGAGTTAGTCACCGCCTCGCATCCATTAAGTCACAGTAAAACTTATTGGAATACTAGCATGCTCAGTGCCTTAGGTGATTTACAGCTGCTATCAAAAGTGATTGCTCGTATGGATGAAGGAAAAAGCATGCCGGTTTTGTTACGTCAGTATCTGGCTTTAAACGGCAAACTGGTCAGTTTTAACGTCGACCCCGAATTTAATCATGCGCTCGATGGGCTGATTGTGGTCGATCTACGCCAAGTGCCAATTAGAACATTAGGCCGCTATATGGGCTTGCCTCTCGCTGAGCAATACATCGCGTATCATCGACAAAAATAAGGCTGTAACTTGGCAAGGCGTTTGCGCCTTGCTGTGAGATGGCCGAGATTTTTAATAACACTACTATTCACCAAATTATTAAAACATCGCATTACGAGCAAAAGATCACGTCAGTGAACACTGGCTATCCCAACCATAGATGAATCAATGAGCAGCACTATCGACTCATTACTTGTTTCTCTTCCTTCCTCCCCAACCTTGACGTGTAAAGACAGAACAAGAACCCTATTCGATGCTCAACCCGTCATGACAGGAAGTTATAACAATGAAAAAATGGTTCACACCCGCACTGACACTGCTCACCGCTCTCTCGGTCGGCTTAGTCTCGAATAGTGCTCTTGCTCAAGAGAAAGTTTACCGACTCAAGCTCGCCGAAACATGGGGACCGAATACCCCAATTCTCGGTGACGCATCAAAAAACATGGCTAAGCTCGCCGAAGAGATGTCTAACGGCCGCCTACAAATTCGCATTGATTCTGCCAACAAACATAAAGCACCACTCGGTGTATTTGATATGGTCAAATCAGGCCAATACGATATGGGACATTCCGCCTCCTACTACTGGAAAGGCAAAGTACCAAATACCTTGTATTTTTCGGCGATGCCGTTTGGCATGATGTCTACTGAGCAATACGCTTGGTTCTATCACGGTGGTGGGATGGAATTAATGCAAGAGGTGTACGCTCCGCACAACCTCTTGTCTTTCCCTGGAGGCAACTCTGATATTCAAATGGGCGGCTGGTTTCAAAAAGAGATTAAGACCATCGATGATCTAAAAGGTCTTAAGATGCGCATTCCGGGTTTCGCAGGTGAAGTAATGGCTCGAGTGGGCGCGAAACCAACCAATATTGCGCCGGGAGAACTTTATACGTCACTTGAACGTGGAACGATCGATGCCCTAGAGTGGGCGGGGCCAGCATTTGATTTACGTATGGGCTTTCATAAAATCGCGCCTTACTACTACACCGCATGGCAAGAACCGGGCTCAGAAACACAATTTCTCGTCAATAAACGCGCTTGGGACAAGCTACCTAAAGATCTGCAAGTAATCCTTGAAACCGCGTTTCGCGTCGCAGCTTTTGACATGTACACCCAAGCCATCGATGCCAACGCGAATAGTTGGGCCTCGATGAGCGAAGAGTATCCAGAGATCCAAGTGCTCGAGTTCCCGCCAGAAGTATTAGGCCGCCTAAATCAAGAAAAGCAGACGCTACTCGAGGAGTTAGCAGCCAAAGATCCACTCGCAAAACGTATTATCGAATCACAACGACAATACTTAAGCAAAGTACGTTCATGGACCGATATTTCGACCAAAGCTTACCTCAATAGCAAGCAATAAAAGAAAGCGCCACATTGTTTGAATGTGGCGCTTTCATCATTTCCCATTTAGGGCTTCCCTTATCGCAAACCAGCAATAAACATTGCATTTAATGCACATGACCTTGTGAGAAGTTAATCATCATCACACCAACCACAACCAAAGCGATACCACCCCACACCATAGGATCAAGATGCTGACGGTAGACAAAAGTGGAAATCAGACTGACAGCCACGATTGCCAAACCCGCCCATAACGAATGCACTACCCCAACAGGCATGCCTTTCATCGCTTGGCTTAAAAATAGAAATGCCGTCAAATGCCCCACTATCACAACGGCTGCTGGAAGTGGTTTCGATAAACTAAAACCATCCGTCGCTTTAAGTGCAACGTGCGACAGTGCTTCAGACAGTACGGCAAAAACAATAAACAGCCAGCTCATCAAGAAATTCCTATGGTTCTAAATTGGGGATGGCAGAGAGAACTGACTCACTCACGTAAGAACATTCTACTCACCTATGAAAATAAAATGGAAATGCGAACAGAAAGAAAAAGGCCGAGAGAAACAGTAAAATCTCGGCCTTTGTCATAGCAGCAGTGAACGTTTTATTAAGACTCAACCGCTATTACTATTTGATATAAATTACTTATCCATATGTAGGACAGTACGGATCGACTCGCCTTTGTGCATCAATTCAAAAGCTTCGTTGACGTCTTGTAGACCCATGGTGTGCGTAATGAATTCTTGTAGACCAAATTCACCAGCCATGTAACGGTTTACGATTTCTGGAAGCTCAGAGCGGCCTTTTACACCACCAAACGCAGAACCACGCCATACACGACCCGTCACTAATTGAAATGGACGAGTTGAGATCTCTTGACCTGCACCAGCAACACCGATGATGACAGATTCGCCCCAACCTTTGTGGCAGCACTCAAGTGCTTGACGCATCACGTTGACGTTACCTATACACTCAAATGAGTAATCCACACCACCATCAGTCATTTCAACAATCACATCTTGAATTGGTTTGTCGAACTTCATTGGGTTGATGCAGTCAGTCGCGCCAAGCTGTTTTGCTAGCTCGAATTTGCTTTCGTTGATATCAACACCAATGATGGTTTTCGCACCAGACATACGCGCACCAATGATTGCAGAAAGACCGATACCACCCAAACCAAATACCGCAACGGTGTCACCTTGTTGTACTTTCGCCGTGTTAAGCACAGCACCCATACCGGTAGTCACACCACAGCCAAGTAAACAAACTTCTTCTAATGGTGCATCTTTCGCAACTTTAGCGAGTGAAATTTCTGGTAACACTGTGTACTCAGAGAAAGTAGAACAACCCATGTAGTGGAAGATGGTTTCACCATTCACTGAAAAACGGCTTGTTCCATCAGGCATTAGGCCTTTACCTTGAGTCTCGCGAACCGCTTGGCAAAGGTTGGTTTTACCTGACTTACAGTATTTACATTCACCACACTCGGCGGTGTACAGCGGAATCACATGATCGCCCACTTCAACGCTCGTCACGCCTTCGCCGATCATTTCAACAATACCACCACCTTCGTGGCCTAAAATAGATGGGAAGATACCTTCTGGATCATCGCCTGATAGCGTGAACGCGTCAGTGTGACAAACACCCGTTGCAACGATGCGCACTAGTACTTCACCTGCTTTAGGAAGCTGTACATCAACCTCTTCCATTTTAAGTGGTTCGCCTGCAGCCCATGCAACCATAGCTTTTGATTTGATGTGAGTTTGACCCGGTTTGATTTCAAGCGTCATTAGATTTTCCTTGGTTAGGCCAACAATAAGTAAGGCCGTCATAAGATTTGAATCAATTCGAAGTAAGCTTAGTTGAGAGTTGTTTATCTCGCCGCTTCGTTGTTGAGGTCAGTATAGATGTTTACGTATTTATGATAATCCATGTAAAGTGCAAATCATTATTACTAATACGTAATAATTAACGGTAATCACAGCGACTATAGCGTTTAATGGCGATACCTAAAGATCTGTATGAATAGATCTTCTATTAGCTTCTCAAAGTCTTAGCTCTCGATAAACGAAAAGAAATCAGCATCATGCGGGTTCTCAAATGCTTTTGACGTTAAGGCATGACGGTATAATTGAAGGGAAAGGACTCATGGACATCCATCGCTTGCTCTACGTTGATTAACGTAAAACCCAGCTGCGGGACTTCCATTAATATTTTGAAGCCATAACGGCGCTGAACAAAAGGGTGATTAAGGAGGGGAAACTCTCGACTGTTCTTAAATCGCAACTCAGCCACTTTAATGATCTCTTTCGCGCTAGCGACATTAATACCATCACCTTGCGTTGAAGATAAACGATCATGTGATGATTGCCATTGACCAACCGACGAGCATCCACAATTGTCGATAACGTAATACCACTCACCCTCTATCAACCTAGCCAAGTCAACAGTGTTAGTATTATGTTCACTGGTGAGTGTGGTTATCTCTTTTATCGCACTCAAAAAGTTTCCCCTTTATCTGCATCATTCTCAGCACAAGCAAACGAGTCGCTGACTAAGAGATCAAACATCAATCCAGCAGGCGATCAACAACTGGCCACCGACACGAATCGGTGGACCAAGTCGGCGTGAGGAGAAATTTTCGCGGCGCAACAATCTTTCCACCGCGATCGGTGAAACACTCACTAACGCTCTGGCACCATGCGATTTCGCCACTTCTAAGGTTTTGCGCAGCAGAATAACCGTAGATTCAGCCGAGAACTGAGTGCTGGTTTGCTGCCATTTGTTCTCACAGTCAAAACTGGTAAAGCGTGACAGCTCCCAAACATCATCACACTCAGGTGCTTGCATACCATTCAATAACTCAGGGAAAACATCTTTCAAAAGGTAGGGTTGCGAAGTCGGTAATAGCCGCGCACAACCAACCACTGATTCTTGTTCTCGTGCGATCACATAAAGTGTTTCATCAGTATCAAATTGATCTTTTTCCAGCCGTTCGATATCAGAGCCATAACCCTCAATAACATCCCATTTAAGGTTGTCTATGAAGACCTCATATCGATAGTTATAGAGAGCTAGCTTAGTCGCCTCATTGAGTTCAAGAGCCGTGCCAGTAATGTAATGCATACTACCTCAGAGTCTAATTTCCTATAGGGATAAGGTAGTGGGATATACAATAAAAACTAGCTCTCAAAAGTACTAGCTTGACGACTATTGATAGGCTTGAGCCAAATAACCCAACACCGTCTTTTGCCAATTCAAACTCTCTAGTGATGCTTTAATCTGAGCAAAGTTCGCCTCATTCGATAGATCATCGCCATACGACGTTTGCAGAATGAAGTTAGCAAAAGGTTCGCCCTCAAAGCTCAATTGGCCACCACGAAAAGACCAATCAAAGCCAACAGAAATGGCCGGTTTTGTGTCACTCACCCACTCAGCATAACCATTTAATGGCGCGACACTGCCACTTTGCAAACTGGTCGGATCATCATAGAGCCCAGCATCGAGTAACGTTAAACTTGAACGCTCAAAAGCTGAGCATTCAAGGCGAAATATATTGCCCTCCACTCGAGAGAGTGAGTTATCCAAAACTTTTAGAATCAAGATGAAAGTTCCTCTTAATATTCAACCACAATTAGTGCAGGATAGCGTTTAGAATTCGATAAAACATGGAGCCACTTTACTACTGAATAAAAATAAACCCATAGGTTATCTTTGATCTTCATCAGCACCATTCTTAATCAACAGCTCAAAAATGAAGCTATTTATAAGGATAGTAAATCGAAAAATGGTCATAAATTACAATATCGCATTGATTGAAGACTATATTCAGCAACTGACTTCCTGCCAGTCACAAGAAGATCTCACCGTTACTCTTAGCAAATCAGCCCAAGCACTTGGCTTCGATAACTTTGCCTATGGCATTAGGGTCAAGCACCCTATTACCTCCCCAAAAATTGAGATGGTTAGCTCTTACTCCAAACAGTGGAACAGTATTTATCAAGAGCAAGGATTGGCGCTGCAAGATCCTATTGTCCGTATGGGGCTACGGAGTTCACACTATATCAATTGGCAAAGTCTCACCGATGATAAACTCGAATTTTGGCAGCAAGCTCGCGCTCATGGTGTCTATCGCGGTTGGTCAAAACCAACACATTTACCGGAAGGCAGTGCGTCTCTGCTCTCGTTTTCGCGGGGAATGGAAGTGATTAGCCATGCTGAAATGATGAGCAAAACACCTTATTTGCTATGGCTGACTAGTGTGGCCGATCAGGGATTCCAAAAATTTATGACGGTGCCAAAACTGCTCACTCAAGTGAGCGAATTAACACCAAGAGAAACGGAAATATTGAAATGGAGTGCCGACGGTAAAACCGTCCAGGAAATTGGTATTATTCTTGGCCTTGCCGAAAGTACCGTGACCTTTCACATTAATAACGCGACCAAAAAGCTCAATACGTCCAATAAAACCGCCACCGTCGTGAAGGCGGTATTATACGGACTGATTTAATATTGCGACTTATGGCTGGAATGTGAAGCCGATAATTTGGGGCATCAAATCACCCGTAGAATGGCAGAGGTGAAAGAAACAACGACAGGATATATACGCCTAAAAGCAAACGAATAAAGGCGGGTTAATAATTGAGATTAACTTTGATTAACGAGCCATAAAATAAAAGGCAATACCGCGCACGCTCATGCTCGATACTGCCTTTTTGTAGAATAGACTTACTCTACGGTCACCGCTTTAGCCAGGTTACGCGGTTGATCAACATCAGTGCCTTTGATCAAAGCGACATAGTAAGAAAGCAACTGCATCGGAATGGTGTAATAAATTGGCGCCGTAATCTCGCTAACATGCGGCATGGTGATGATCTTCATCGTATCATCCGCTTCAAAGCCCGCCTCTTGATCTGCAAATACGTACAGCAAGCCACCACGCGCACGCACTTCTTCGATATTCGATTTCAGCTTTTCAAGCAGCTCATTACTTGGCGCGACCACAACAACCGGCATATCAGCATCAATCAGCGCCAGTGGGCCATGTTTAAGCTCACCGGCAGCGTAAGCTTCCGCATGAATATAGGAGATCTCTTTTAATTTCAGTGACGCTTCCACCGCAATTGGGTAGAACTCACCACGGCCTAAAAACAGCGTATGGTGTTTGTCAGCAAAATCTTCGGCTAATGCTTCAATCTCTTTTTCAAAAGACAAAGCTTGGTTGATCTGATTTGGTAGCGCGTGCAACGCTTCTACAATCTCTTTCTCGCGCGCTTTATCAATACGACCTTGTTGTTTGGCCAATGCCGTTACCAACATCAGTAATGCGGCAAGTTGAGTGGTAAATGCTTTGGTTGATGCAACGCCAATCTCAACGCCTGCGCGAGTCATAAAAGCAAAATCCGATTCACGCACTAACGATGAACCCGCCACATTACAAATCGTCATTGCCGCCATGTAGCCTTTTTCTTTAGCCAAGCGCAGCGCCGCTAGCGTATCAGCCGTTTCACCAGATTGAGACAAGGTGATCAACAAACTATTAGGACGGGTAACGAACTTGCGGTAACGAAATTCCGAGGCGATCTCGACATCACAGCTGACACCGGCAATATCTTCAAACCAATAACGTGCTACCATGCCAGCATTGTAAGACGTACCACAAGCGACAATTTGGACGTGCTCTACTTTGCTAAGAATCTCTTTGGCATTCACACCAATCGCATCGGTTACGACTGAATCCGCAGTCACGCGCCCTTCCATGGTATTAATTAACGCGGTTGGCTGCTCATAGACTTCTTTTTGCATGAAGTGGCGATACTGACCTTTGTCACCAGCATCGTGCTCTGCTTTTGATTCAGCAATTTCGCGTTCAACACGCTCACCAGAGCTATCAAACACCGTCACTTCGCGGCGAGTAATCTCTGCGACATCGCCCTCTTCTAAGTACATAAAGCGACGCGTCACGTTGAGTAAAGCCAACTGATCAGACGCTAAGAAGTTCTCTCCTACCCCGAAGCCAATCACAATTGGACTACCGGAACGGGCGACCACAACACGGCTCGGATCTTTACGATCCATCACCACAGTACCGTAAGCACCTTGTAGTTGCTTGGCGGTATTTTGCAGCGCTTCAATCAGTGATGGGGTGCTGCGACGTTCCCATTCAACCAAGTGGGCAATCACTTCAGTATCGGTCTGCGACTCAAACACATAACCACGCTCGCGTAACAAACTGCGCAATTCTTCGTGGTTTTCGATGATGCCATTGTGTACCACGGTTATATCACCCGACTGATGTGGGTGCGCATTCACTTCTGATGGTTCACCATGCGTCGCCCAACGCGTATGCGCAATCCCAGTACCACCAATCACTTGAGCGGCATCCACTGCATCAGCCAACTCTTGCACTTTACCTAAACGACGAATACGAGTGAGATGTGCATCAGCATCGACGACAGCAATTCCCGCTGAGTCATAGCCACGATATTCCAAACGTCGAAGTCCTTCGACAAGAATTTCAGCCACATCGCGCTGTGCCACTGCACCTACGATTCCACACATAATTAACTCCAATTAATTCCAGAGGGCAGCAAGCAAAGGCCCTGAAGGGTGTTACGCTAAAATCACTTTTATACCGCGTGATTCAATTAGCTGTTTGTCGTCTGAGGACAGATCTTTATTAGTTACCAAGATGTCTATCACATCCCAGCTCAGTTCTAAATTGGGGATCTTGCGGCCGATCTTTTCCGATTCAACCATCACAATCACTTCTCGCGAGACTTCTGCCATCACCTTGCTTAAGCCAACCAATTCATTAAAGGTGGTTGTGCCACGCTCAAGATCAACGCCATCCGCACCAATGAATAACTGATCAAAATCGTACGATCGCAATACCGTTTCAGCGACTTGACCTTGAAATGATTCTGAATGAGCATCCCATGTTCCACCAGTCATCAATAAATGCGGCTCACTTTCCAACTCATTCAGAGCATTAGCAACGTTGAGTGAATTGGTCATTACCACTAATCCACGTTTATCATTCAACTGCTGGATCAACGCGGTGGTTGTGCTGCCGCTGTCGATCACAATGCGATTATGGTCGCGAATGAGTTTTGCCGCTGAGATCGCCAACTCCATCTTACGAATCGAAACTTTTTCGCCAATTTCATCACTCATCACTTCCGATGGCAGCGCTATCGCCCCACCATAACGGCGCAATAATTGACCATTTTTTTCTAACGAGGCTAAGTCCTTTCTAATGGTGACTTCTGAGGTTTCAAACTTTTGCGATAGTTCTTCAACACTCACTTCGCCTTTTTCATTTACCAGGTTAGAAATGGCATGTCTTCTGAGTTGTGTGTTTCGTTTCGACATTTTATTTTCATGATTAAGTTTCGATTTGAAAGTTATTATAGTCAAGTCGAAACTTATTCGTCCATTTATTTCGATCCAAAAAATTATTATTTAGCGATAAAACCTTGTCCTAAGACAACTCTTAAGCAGTGATATTGAAGTCATTCGGTGGTAGAATTCGCACCCGAAAAGAAAATAAATTACAGAAAAGAACGTTATTTTTTTGCAATGTTAAGCAGCTAAAGTGGCCTTAGTCACAAAAAATAGCCAAAAAACGGCGAAAAAACGGTCATAAAATGACTAAAAGTAACGAAAGACTTTCAGAACTGAAGTGGACACAAAGCGTACTACACTGATAGCTTGCAGGCACAAAATGCATCTAAATCAGCGACTACTTCAGACAAGCCGAATGTTCGATTGTAACCATCAACATTCATGCAATAACCGAAATTAAATTGTAACTATCTTATTTACCGGAGAGTATCTTCCATGAAAAAGACCAAAATCGTATGTACGATTGGCCCTAAAACTGAATCTGTAGAGAAGCTAACTGAACTTGTAAACGCAGGCATGAATGTAATGCGTCTTAACTTCTCTCACGGTAACTTCGCGGAGCATGAAGCTCGTATCGTGAACTTCCGTAAAGTAATGGAAGTAACTGGCAAGCAACTATCTATCCTTCTAGACACTAAAGGTCCAGAAATCCGCACTATCAAACTAGAAGGCGGCAACGACGTTGATCTAGTAGCGGGTCAAGAATTCACTTTCACTACTGACGCAACTGTTGTTGGTAACAAAGATATCGTAGCGGTAACTTACCTTGGTTTCGCAACTGACCTATCTGCTGGTAACACAATCCTAGTAGACGACGGTCTAATCGAAATGGAAGTTATCTCTACTACTGAAACTGAAGTTAAGTGTAAAGTTCTTAACAACGGCGCACTAGGCGAAAACAAAGGTGTTAACCTTCCTGGCGTTTCAGTTCAACTTCCAGCTCTATCTGAAAAAGATAAGAACGACCTTAAATTTGGTTGTGAGCAAGGCGTTGATTTCGTTGCAGCTTCTTTCATCCGTAAAGCATCTGACGTTCAAGAAATCCGTGAAGTTCTAACCGCTAACGGCGGCGAGAACATCCACATCATCTCTAAAATCGAAAACCAAGAAGGCGTTGATAACTTCGACGAAATTCTTGAGCTTTCTGACGGCATCATGGTTGCTCGTGGCGACCTAGGTGTTGAAATCCCAGCTGAAGAAGTAATCTTCGCTCAGAAGATGATGATCGAGAAATGTAACCGTGCACGTAAAGTTGTTATCACTGCAACTCAAATGCTTGATTCTATGATCAACAACCCACGTCCAACTCGTGCAGAAGCGGGTGACGTTGCGAACGCAATCATGGACGGTACTGACGCAGTAATGCTTTCAGGCGAAACGGCTAAAGGTAAGTACCCTGTTGAAGCAGTAACTATCATGGCTCAAATCGCGAACCGTACTGATGGTGCTCTTAAAGCAGAACTAGGTTCTCGTCTAGACAGCCCACGTCTACGTATCACTGAAGCAGTATGTAAAGGCGCAGTAGACACAGCTGAGAAACTAGCAGCTCCTCTAATCGTTGTTGCGACTGAAGGCGGTAAATCTGCTCGTTCAGTACGTAAATACTTCCCAACTGCAAACATCCTTGCGCTTACAACTAACACTAAGACTGCTGCTCAGCTAGTTCTTACTAAAGGTGTTCGCCCTGTTGTTGTTGATTCAATCAGCAGCACTGATGAGTTCTACGTAAACGGTAAAGAAATCGCTCTACAATCTGGCCTAGGTAAGAAAGGCGACATCGTAGTAATGGTTTCTGGCGCACTAGTCGCTTCAGGCACAACTAACACGGCTTCTGTACACGTTCTATAATTAGACGCTGACAGTAACAAGATTCGAAAGAGGGCTCCGGCCCTCTTTTTTTTCGCTCATTTTTTGTCGTTTGAAATGCTTCATGACTCCTTCGAGCAAAAAAAAAGAGCTGGCATCACGCCAACTCTCTTCATTTGAATATGATCAAATATCACTTCTCTAAACGATAAACCACATCCACTTGGTCGCGAATAACCAAGGTGGAATCTTGGTAACCATTTGATTCGGCTTTCATATCCATGCTCATTGCTCGCATCAGCACTGGCTGAGGATTACGCGCGTTGTAATTAATTTGCCACACCGAACCGAGTTCGCGATCAAAGCCTGCCGCTAAAGAACCGGCTTTACTTTGCGCATCTTTAATTGCCGCTAAACGAGCTTGTTGTAGATATTTCGCTTCATCTTTTACTTTAAGACTGATGTTGTTTACTTGGTTGATACCTGAGCTCAACGCAATATCTAAATAGCTATTGAGGTTCTCAAGTTGATCAACCGTGACCGTAATCGTTCGGCTCGCGCGATAACCTACTAACTCTGGTTGACCATTTTTAGGGTAAGTATATTGAGGGGCCAGGTATAGATTGGTGCTGGTGATGCTATCTGCCGCAACACCTTTTGCTTTTAGTGCGGTTAAAAATGTGGCGACCGCTTTATCAACACTCTGCTTAGCCTGTTCTGCCGTCATAGTGGTTTCCACCACTTTTACCGAAAACTCAGCCATATCCGGCTTAGCGACGACTTCGCCATAACCTGTGGTTGAAAGATGAGGAAAATCCAATCCGTTTGCCGACACAGCAAAACTTACGCTAGCCGCTAAGGCCGCCATTACTAACGCTACCTTTTTCATGCCTATCACCTTATGAATATCGTTGATCAATACATCATAAGTTAAATCTGTCTGTTCGCCAGTCATGAAAGGACAAACTGACAATAATTTAACCTACGATTGTACTGATTTAGCTTGGTAATATTTCATGAGCATGTTCAATAATCGCCTGTGACAATAGTTTTAGAACCCCCGTTTCTAGCTGCCAGTGGTGCCAGTAAATTCGGTGGGAAAGAATAAAATCAGGGGTAATGTTAATCAGACTCCCGCAGGCTAGTTCATCCTCGATCTGCAGCTTGGGAATCAAACAGTAGGCAACACCACTTAACGCTAGCTTCACGAAGGCTTCAGAGCTGCGCACGGTATGTTTAAGCACACTGCCCTTAGGTAAGTTAAAGTGCTGGTGGATAAAACGATCATTCATATCATCGTGATGGTCAAAGGCAACGGTTGGCGCATTTTGCAATGACTCTCGATTCACCCCTTGAGCAAAATATTGCTGATAAAACTCAGGACTAGCCACACACAAATAATCCACCCGACCAAGGTAATCGGCATCACAACCAGCAATTGATTGTGACTCTAAGCTAATCGCCCCCGCCACTTCTCCACTGCGCAATTTGTCTAGGGTTCGGCCTTCATCGTCGACAATTAAATTCAACGCAATCCGCTTTTGCTTGAGAATGCTGGTGAGACTCGGTAGCAACCAAGTTGCAAGGCTATCAGCGTTAGTAGCAAGTGAGACCTCCAGAGGCTTGCTCGTCGCCTCATTCATTAGCTCGGGGATAAACTCACTTTCCAGCAAGCGCACTCGGCCATAGAGCCCAAGCAGCTTTTTACCGATCGGTGTCGGGCGCGGCGGCAATTCACGGATCAAAGCGGGTTGGGCAAGGAACTTTTCTAACTGCTTAATACGTTGGGAGATGGCCGATTGTGAAACATAAAGCGATTCAGCCGCTCGTTCAAAACTGCCTAGCTGCACAATTGCCTCAAGTGCTTCGACCCATTTATAGTCCAATCCGCGCATGTTCCTGCCTCCTGATTCCATCTCAAATTCTACTTTAGACGCATCATAAGCATTACTTATGTTGAATTAAAATCATTAAATATACTTATTTCTGTACACCGCTTATCTTGCTCGCATTAATGACAAATAACCGGAGAGAAGATTGTGAATTTATGGGTATTACTGCAAGGATTTGGACTAGGAGCAACGATGATCATTCCGATCGGTGCGCAGAATGCTTATGTTCTCAATCAGGGTATCAAGCGCCAACATCACCTAACCACGGCGATTACTTGTAGCCTGCTTGATGCGTTATTTATCTCCCTCGGTATCTTTGGTGGTGGCGCGCTCATTTCCAAAAGTGAGTGGTTACTCACTTCAGTAACACTTGGTGGTATTGCCTTTCTGACTGTTTATGGCTGTTTATCATTAAAAAGTGCTTTCCGAGATCCGGCAAAGCAAGAGCACGCAGGCCACGTCTTAGCGCGCGGTCGCCGTACCGTGATTCTGGGTGCGTTAGCTGTCACGGTATTAAACCCACACCTCTATTTAGATACGGTTGTCATTTTGGGCTCTATCGGCGGGCAATTTGAAGGGCAAGATCGCATTTCATTCGCGATTGGTACCATCATGGCTTCTTTTGTGTGGTTCTATTCACTATCACTCGGTGCGGCCAAGTTAGGTCCTACGTTATCAAAACCGAAAGTGAAAAAAGGCATCGATATAATGGTTGCCGCCATGATGTTCTTTATCGCCTCACTTCTGGCCAAGCAACTGATCATTCAATACTGGTAATTAGCTTATGTTTAGTAATTAAACATAGATGAAAAAAAAGCGAAGCCAAGGCTTCGCTTTTTTTGAAATTCGCATTACAAAGAGTAATTACGCTTCCACTTTGTTGAGGTGTACATCCATTTGCGGAAATGGAATCTCGATGCCGTTCGCATCTAACGCCTCTTTGATTGCTTGGTTTGAATCAAAGTAAACATCCCAGTAATCCGCAGTCTTACACCAAGGGCGGACAACAAAGTTTACTGAAGAATCTGCCAGCGCCACAACACCAATGGTGATGTCGTGATCTTTCAGAATACGCTCGTCTTTTTCTAGCGCTTCTTGGATCACTTTCTTAGTCAGTTTAAGATCTGAGCTGTAAGAAACACCAATCGTTAAATCAACACGGCGTGTATCATGACGAGAGTAGTTGGTAATTGGCGAACCAATCACACCTGAGTTTGGTACAACAACCATTTTGTTGTCTGGTGTTTTTAGTACAGTTTGGAAAATTTGAATGGCTTCAACACTACCTGCAACACCACCAACTTCAACATAATCGCCTGATTTGAATGGACGGAAACCAACAATCAATACGCCAGCTGCAAAGTTAGAAAGTGACCCTTGCAGAGCAAGACCAATCGCTAAGCCGGCCGCACCGATGACAGCAACCACTGAAGCAGTTTGCACGCCAATACGGCTTAGTGCAGCAATCAGAACAATCACAAACAATGTGTAACGCACGATGCCATGGATAAATTCAACAACCGCCTTATCCATTTTTTTCTTATCAAGCATCTTAGCAACACTGTTCGCGACCATTTTCGCTACGATGTTACCAATAAATAGAATCAGTACCGCTGAAATGATGTTTACACCGTACTGAATCAAAAGATCCGAATTGCTGTTTAGCCAAGTTTCAGCTTTCGCCAGACTGTCAACCAATGGAGTTTGAACATCCATAGACTCACCTGCCATATTAATTTCCTCTCAAATATATGTGACTAATTAGTCATGCTACTTATAAAAATAACGACAATGTCCCTATCCATTTACTGAACGAACGCCAGTTTATCGGCAAGATAGCCCAGTTTATGAGTTTAGCAAAGTAAAGATTGTGCAAAGATAATCAAAACAAAGGGTTATCAAGACTCATCAGTGAGACCCGTTAAAGCCTACGCATTAGCTTTACATTTCGCCACATTTTTTTATCAAAAATAGAACCTGTCTTAGTTTGATGACATAAAAAAACCCGCTCAATGAGCGGGTTTTTCAAAACATTAATTCTGAATCAGAATTATAGTACGTCGATTGCGTTTAGGTCAGAGAATGCTTTCTCTAGACGAGTAACCATTGACGCTTGACCTGCACGTAGCCATACGCGTGGATCGTAGTACTTCTTGTTTGGCGCAGATTCGCCAGTTGGGTTGCCGATTTGACCTTGAAGGTAATCAAAGTTTTCAGCAGAGTAAGTACGGATACCATCCCAAGTTGCCCACTGTGTATCAGTATCGATGTTCATTTTGATAACACCGTAACCGATAGACTCTTGGATTTCAGCTTCAGAAGAACCTGAACCACCGTGGAATACGAAGTTTAGAGCGTTAGGTGCGATACCGAACTTCTCTGCACAGTATGCTTGAGAGTCACGTAGGATAGTTGGAGTCAGTACAACGTTACCCGCTTGGTAAACACCGTGTACGTTACCGAAAGATGCTGCGATAGTGAAACGTGGGCTGATAGCGTTTAGTTTCTCGTATGCGTAAGCAACGTCTTCTGGAGAAGTGTAAAGCTCTGATGCGTCCATGTGAGAGTTATCAACGCCGTCTTCTTCACCACCAGTACAACCTAGTTCGATCTCTAGAGTCATGCCCATTTTCGCCATGCGAGCTAGGTATTGACTAGAGATTTCGATGTTCTCTTCTAGAGACTCTTCAGAAAGGTCGATCATGTGAGAAGAGAATAGTGGTTTACCAGTTTGAGCGAAGAACTCTTCACCTGCGTCTAGTAGGCCGTCGATCCATGGAAGCAATTTCTTAGCAGCATGGTCAGTGTGAAGGATTACTGGAACGCCGTAAGATTCAGCAACTGCGTGTACGTATTTTGCACCCGCTACAGCGCCAAGGATTTGTGCACCTTGACCTTCAAGTTTCACGCCTTTACCAGCGAAGAAACCAGCACCGCCGTTAGAGAACTGAACAACAACAGGAGCTTTAACTTTCGCTGCAGCTTCTAGAACACCGTTGATTGAGTCAGTGTTAACTACGTTAACTGCTGGAAGAGCAAATTTGTTTTCTTTTGCTACTTCAAATACTTTTTGTACGTCGTCGCCAGAAATAACGCCTGGTTTTACGAAATCGAAGATCTTAGACATGGGTTGTAGTCCTATTTATCTGTCGTTTTAAAAACTAAAACTAATTATTAATTTAAATTTTGCAATCGTTTGCTCACAACGCGCGCTATTCTATCAGAGAATAATGTGACTTGCAGCAAACAAGAAAGCGGAAGATTTCTCTCCCGCTTTCTTTGAATTATTTAGCGCGTGACTCTAGCATTTCAACTGCTGGAAGTACTTTACCTTCAACAAACTCAAGGAATGCACCACCGCCAGTAGAGATGTAAGAAACATCTGCTTTGATACCGAACTTGTCGATTGCTGCTAGCGTGTCACCACCGCCCGCTACAGAGAAACCTGCAGACTTAGCGATTGCTTCAGAAATACCTTTAGTACCTGCTTCGAAGTTCTTGAATTCGAATACACCTACTGGGCCATTCCAAAGGATAGTTTTTGCGTTCGCAATGATGTCAGCTAGAACTGCAGTTGAATCTGGACCTAGGTCGAAGATCATGTCGTCATCTTGAACGTCAGCAACGTTCTTAATTTCAGCTTCTGCGTTTTCATCAAATGCTTTTGCACAAGCAACGTCAGTTGCTACTGGAATCGCACACTCTTTCATTAGCTTTTTAGCGGTTTCAACTAGGTCTGCTTCGTATAGTGACTTACCTACGTTGTGGCCTTCAGCTGCGATGAAAGTGTTCGCGATACCACCGCCAACAACAAGTTGGTCAGCGATTTTAGATAGAGACTCAAGAACAGTCAGCTTAGTCGATACTTTAGAACCACCAACGATAGCCACTAGTGGACGCTCTGGGTTGCTCATCGCTTTACCAAGTGCTTCTAGTTCAGCGGCAAGTAGAGGACCAGCACAAGCGATGTCTGCGTGCATGCCAACACCGTGAGTTGATGCTTGTGCACGGTGAGCAGTACCGAATGCATCCATTACGAATACATCACATAGCGCTGCGTATGCTTTAGACAGTTCTTCTTCGTTTTTCTTCTCGCCTTTGTTAAAGCGAACGTTTTCTAGAACAACAAGCTCACCAGCGTTTAGTTCTAAACCGTTTAGGTAGTCTTTCGCTAGTTTAACTTCACAATCTAGTGCGTCGTTTAGGTAGTTAACTACAGGAGCTAGAGAGAACTCTTCTGCGTATTCGCCTTCAGTAGGACGACCTAGGTGAGAAGTAACCATAACTTTTGCGCCAGCTTCTAGGCAAAGTTTGATAGTTGGTAGCGATGCAAGAATACGTGCATCTGAAGTTACTTTACCGTCTTTTACTGGTACGTTTAGGTCAGCACGGATGAATACGCGTTTACCTGCAAGATCCAGGTCAGTCATCTTGATTACAGACATGATTTGTCCTCTCAAATATTAAATTAATAAAGTTTTAACTACTCGGCAGCCTTGCCAAGCCTGTGAATTCTTTAACTGATTATGGATATGGAGCTCGCTCCGATTTATTTCAAGGGAAGAAATAAATTATTTATCCGCAATCATTGGGCTTCATGCGCAGCTTGCATCGCTAATGCGGTATCTAGCATACGGTTTGCAAAGCCCCATTCATTATCACACCACACCAGCATTTTGACTAAATGACCATCGCTTACTCGCGTCTGGCTGCCATCAACAATGGCACTGTGTGGATCGTGATTGAAGTCCACCGATACGAGCGGCGCTTCAGTATAGTCAACAATATGACGTAATGTACACTGAGATGCATTAACAATGGTTTGATTTACGTCATTAACTTTCACATTTGTACTAATTGTGACACTTAAATCCATTGCTGTGACGTTAACCGTCGGCACGCGCACGGAAATCGCTTCAAACTTGTTAGAAAATTTCGGGAATATTCTTTCTATTCCTTTGTGAAGCTTGGTATCAACCGGAATGATCGACTGGCTTGCTGCGCGTGTTCGGCGTAAATCGGGATGATAAGCATCGATCACTTGTTGGTCGTTCATCGAAGAGTGAATGGTGGTAATAGTGCCAGAATCAATGCCAAATGCGTCATCGAGAACCTGAATAATTGGTACAATACAATTGGTGGTACAAGAACCATTAGAGACAATGGTGTGCTGAGAGGTCAGAGTATGATGGTTAACACCATAGATAATGGTGTTATCAAGGTCATTCGCGCCCGGATGAGAGAAAAGCACTTTCTTCGCCCCCGCTTCGATATGCGCAAGGCCATCCGCTCGGCAACCATAAACCCCCGTACAATCGAGCACAATATCAACATCCAGATCGCGCCATGGCAGCAGATCAATTTCACCAAGATGCAAAATTCGAATCGTGTCGTGCTCACCCGCTTCGTGGTGTATGTAGAGGTGTTCTTGATCATGGCTGATCTTTTTGGCAAATCGACCATGGCTGGTATCGTATTGCAGCAAATGCGCCATCGCTTCAGGCTGGGCTAACTCATTCACCGCGACAACTTTGATCTGTTGGTGCTTGCCGCTTTCATATACAGCTCGCAACACATTACGACCGATCCGTCCAAATCCATTGATCGCAACTTTCAGCATAATTCCATCGCCTATCGTTTTTTAATGCAGCATCCTATTTCGTGCCACAGATACTAACCGATCTACCAGTAAAGCGCAGTAAAAGAGTGACCCGAGCCTAAACAACAATGTAATGATTCTGCTACCCATTTTATAACCATTGAATCAACTGCTTGTTTGTGCGTTTATTGACCAATCCATCGTCATCATATTGGAGCCAAAGGAGCTGGATATGCCATCATCAAGCGATACTCACTTTTGTAAAGCATGCAATAATGAAACGCCATACAGCGAAGTATTAGTACGTAAGCCAAGCAAATACGATTCAGACCCTAGCCTTTTAGGACGAATCAAATTATTTGCCCACACCTTTATCAATGGCGGCAACTATCACGACATGGATCGCTACGTTACCTGCAAAGTTTGTGGCTTAAAAGAGCTAGACAATAAAGGCCACGAGCACGAATAGCTCATCATTCTGCTACTGATAAAAAATACCAATATAAAAAAACCGAGCTCAATCGCTCGGTTTTTCTGTTTAAGAAGCTATTTTTATTTAGCTAGCAAGCGGCAATTAAGCCAGTAACTCTTGCGCAGTATTCACTACGTTCTCAACGGTGAAACCAAACATTTCAAACAGTTGTTCAGCGGGTGCTGACTCACCGAACGTCGTCATACCGATAATACGACCATCAAAACCAACGTACTTGTACCAGAAGTCAGCAATACCAGCTTCAATCGCGATACGCGCTGTCACATCTGAAGGCAATACTGACTCACGGTAAGCCGCATCTTGCTTATCAAAAGCGTCTGTCGCTGGCATTGATACGATGCGTACCGCTTTACCTTGCGCCGTTAGCTCTTCTGCCGCTTTCACTGCTAGCTCAACTTCAGAGCCAGTTGCGATAAGGATTAGCTCAGGCTTACCTGCGCAATCTTTTAGGATGTAGCCGCCGCGAGCGATGTTCGCCACTTGCTCTGCATCACGAGGTTGTTGTGCTAGGTTTTGACGCGAGAAGATAAGCGCTGATGGGCCATCTTTACGTTCAATCGCCAGTTTCCATGCTACCGCAGATTCAACTTGGTCACATGGACGCCATGTGCTCATGTTTGGTGTTAGGCGTAGTGACGCGATTTGCTCAACCGGTTGGTGAGTTGGGCCATCTTCGCCCAGACCGATAGAGTCGTGGGTGTAAACTTGGATGTTCTGCACTTTCATCAGAGCAGCCATACGCATTGCGTTACGTGCGTATTCCATGAACATTAGGAATGTTGCACCGTAAGGAACAAAACCACCGTGCAGTGCGATACCGTTCATGATCGCAGTCATACCAAATTCACGTACACCGTAGTGAATGTAGTTACCAGAGAAGTCATCTGCCGTTAGCGATTTAGAACCCGACCACATAGTCAGGTTTGAAGGCGCTAGGTCAGCAGAGCCGCCCATGAACTCAGGTAGCATTGCGCCAAACGCTTCTAGCGCGTTTTGCGATGCTTTACGTGATGCGATGTTAGCAGGGTTTGCTTGTAGATCAGCGATGATTTGGTTGGCTTTCGCTTCCCATTCTGCTGGCAAGTCACCGTTTACACGACGCTTAAATTCAGCCGCTTCTGCTGGGTAAGCCGCTGCGTAAGCTGCGAATTTATTATCCCATGCCGCTTCTTTGTCTGCGCCAGCCGCTTTTGCATCCCACTCAGAGTAGACATCTGCTGGAATTTCAAATGCTGGGTGTTCCCAACCAAGGAATTCACGCGCTGCTGCAATTTCTTCCGCGCCTAGTGGTGCACCGTGGCAGTCATGAGAGCCTGATTTATTTGGCGAACCAAAACCGATGATGGTTTTAGTACAAATAAGAGTAGGGCGTGGATCTGCTTTTGCCGCTTCAATCGCTGCATTGATGGCGTCAGCATCGTGACCGTCAACCGCAGGGATAACATGCCAGCCGTATGCTTCAAAACGTTTAGGCGTATCGTCAGAGAACCAACCTTCTACGTGGCCATCGATAGAGATGCCGTTATCATCCCAAAACGCGATTAGCTTACCAAGACCTAATGTGCCCGCAAGAGAACAAGCTTCATGCGAGATACCTTCCATCAAACAACCATCACCCATGAAAACATAAGTGTGGTGGTCAACGATGTCGTGGCCTTCTTTATTGAACTGTGCTGCCAATGACTTTTCAGCCATCGCCATACCAACCGCGTTAGTAATGCCTTGACCTAGAGGACCGGTTGTTGTTTCGATGCCCGGCGCGTAACCATATTCTGGGTGACCAGGTGTTTTTGAATGCAATTGACGGAAGTTCTTCAGATCGTCAATTGATAACTCGTAACCACTTAGGTGTAGCAAAGAGTAAATCAGCATAGAACCGTGGCCGTTCGATAGAATAAAACGGTCGCGATCTGCCCACTCAGGGTTCGCTGGGTTGTGGTTTAGGTGAGAGCGCCAAAGTACTTCAGCGATATCTGCCATACCCATTGGTGCGCCAGGGTGGCCCGAGTTAGCTTGTTGAACGCCATCCATGCTAAGTGCGCGGATTGCATTTGCTAGGTGTTTACGAGAAGACATGTCTGCTCCTAAGTGCAAGTAAGCGAGTTGATATAGGGATATATTGTGGGCGGTATTCTCTCAAAGCACCTATAGCACTGCAAACGTTTTCCCGACAAAAAAGCCACAAATATTCGGATTTTCACCGCGCTTTTACTAAAGTTCTTTCATTCGTCGATTTAAAAAGCAAACGTTTGGTTTTTAGATAGTTGAAAAAAGAGCTTGTAATTCGAACATTCAAATTTAAAATAGACGTCTAGATGTAGAAACACCTACATAGCTGAAGACTATTTTTGATACAGATATCGATTGTCTGTATCGACGAACAAACATGGAGTTCACATGGCTAAGCACCTATTTACCTCTGAGTCAGTTTCAGAAGGCCATCCAGATAAAATTGCAGACCAAATTTCTGATGCAGTTCTTGACGCGATCTTAGAACAAGATCCGAAAGCACGTGTTGCGTGTGAAACCTACGTAAAAACCGGCATGGTGATGGTAGGCGGCGAAGTGACAACTTCAGCATGGGTTGATATCGAAGAGATCACTCGTGAAACTGTCCGTGAAATTGGCTACGTACACTCAGATATGGGCTTTGATGCGAACTCTTGTGCTGTTCTCAACACCATCGGTAAGCAATCGCCAGACATCAACCAAGGTGTTGATAAAGCTGATCCGAAAGAGCAAGGTGCGGGTGACCAAGGTATCATGTTTGGTTATGCAACCAACGAAACTGATATTCTAATGCCAGCGCCAATCACTTACTCTCACCTACTTGTGAAAAAACAAGCAGAAGTGCGTAAGAGCGGCAAGCTAGATTTCCTTCGCCCTGACGCGAAATCTCAAGTTACTTTCCAATACGATCAAGGCAAAATTGTTGGTATTGATGCTGTAGTACTTTCAACCCAACACTGTGATTCTGTAACGACACCCGATCTACGTGAAGCAGTAATGGAAGAGATCATCAAGCCAGTATTGCCAGCAGAATGGCTAAATAAAGAAACCAAATTCTTTATTAACCCAACCGGTCGTTTTGTTATCGGTGGCCCAATGGGTGACTGTGGTCTAACGGGTCGTAAGATCATCGTTGATACCTACGGCGGTGCAGCTCGTCACGGTGGCGGTGCATTCTCAGGTAAAGATCCATCAAAAGTTGACCGTTCAGCAGCTTACGCAGCTCGTTACGTTGCGAAAAACATTGTCGCTGCTGGCATGGCTGACCGTTGTGAAATTCAATTGTCTTACGCTATCGGTGTTGCGGATCCAACATCAATCATGGTGGAAACGTTCGGTACAGAAAAAGTATCACACGACATCATCATCGAAGCCGTTCGCCAACACTTCGACCTACGCCCATACGGCTTGCAAGAAATGTTGAACCTGCTTCAACCTATCTACAAACAAACCGCGGCTTACGGCCACTTCGGTCGTGAAGAGTTCCCATGGGAAGCGACTGATAAAGCGGCAATCCTACGCGATTTCGCTGGCATTAAGTAATCGCTTAGTGCTACCACGCTCTAAGCCCTCGCCTTTGCGGGGGCTTTTTGTTTTAGTCTGCTCCCCCGCCCTCTTCTCCATTCTCCATTCTCCATTCTCCATTCTCCAACTATCTAAAAGTGAAATAGACCAACCAATGAGCAAATAATTTGTAAATTCGCTCATTGTTGCCAATAGTTAAAATAATGTTAAATGTGCATTGTGCGCATATAACGCTGAGATTAATCTTCAGACCTTTATGAGGAAGAACATTGATGCTCAGACAATGATGTCAGCTAGAGCGAGTTTGATGTCCCGCCAGTCAGTCTGCCATTACATCACCACTGAAACAGTGGTTACTGTGGGATACCATCAAGGAGGAGTTATGCCTCATACCGTGAATCCATCGGACTTTAAGCGTGAACAAAAGGAAGTCCCCAACCATGAATACGCTCGAACCATACCTTGCAATCAAGTCAGCATCAGCGCGCCTTTTCATTGGCTCGCGCTAGGACTGCATGACTTAGTAAAAATGCCACTCATTAGTGCCTTCTATGGCTTGTGCTTTATGGCTGCCGCCATCGGTATTGTGTTACTGGTGCAATGGCAAGGCACCCATTTAGTCGTGATGCCGAGTTTAGTGGTCTACATGCTCATCGGGCCATTTCTAGCGCTGGGATTATATGATGCCAGTTGGGCGAGAGAACGTGGCCGCAATGCCAGCCTATTTCATTCGATCAAAGCCATCAGCCGCAACTCTAGCTCTCAATGGGCATTTGCCGTATTGCTTGCTGTGTGCATGATCTTTTGGATGCGTATCGCCGCCTTGCTGCATGCGCTTTACCCTTCTGTGCAGGGTGCACCGCTAACCGATTTTTTACCATTTTTAGTCATCGGTTCCATCGTCGGGTTTGTGCTCGCCTGTGCCGTATTTTGTCTTTCTGCATTTTCCATCCCACTAATGATGGAACGCCGAGTCGACATGATGACAGCGGTATTTACCAGCTTTAATGCCGTGAAAAGCAACATCCCCGCGATGATTGTGTGGGCAGCCATCATTTGTGGTGGGATCTTAATTGGCTTTGCCACCTATGGCATCGGCATGCTGTTTACTATGCCAATATTGGGGTACGGAACTTGGCACGCTTATCATGAGGTGATTAAGAAGAAACATCACCCTTAACAGATTGAGCGCTTCACTATATGATGCAGTCAGCTCGGCCTTTGCGCTGAGCTGCTTTTTTATGGAGAGAGCGTGGATAAAGAACTCAACTATCAAGCTATACGCAAAGTAGCCGATTGCATAACACTTGCCGAACAGGCCTTTAAGCGCCCTTTTGCTCAGCCTGCACTCAACTATCAACTGCGTGGCAAAGCGGCAGGAAAAGCCTACTTACAACTCAACCAAATCCGCCTCAATCCAGTCCTATTCATCGAAAACCAAAAAGCCTTTTTGGATGAAGTCATTCCTCATGAAGTCGCACACTTGATCACTTATCAAGTCTATGGCCGAGTGCGCCCCCATGGCGCGCAATGGAAAGGGGTTATGGAGGCCGTATTTGGCGTTCCCGCTCATACAACCCATCGCTTTGCTACTCAGTCAGTAGAAGGGAAAACCTTTCAATATCGTTGTGGGTGCCGCGATTACCCGCTAACCATTCGCCGTCATAACAAGGTTCTGCGCGGGCAAATGAGTTACCGCTGCCAGCAATGCAAACAGCTGCTCAGCTTTACAGGCAAACAACTCAGCTAAAGACCACCGACAAACTTCAATTTACAAAATTACCACCTATATAGCAGTAAGTTGAGTGATATCATGCAAAAAGACATTCCTTTATAAGACTTTTTCATGCGTACACTCTCCTGTTTATTGCTGGCGCTTGCCGCGAGCAATGTTGTAGCAGCTCCCCCTAGTTCCTTTTCGGCCGCCAAACGCGAAGCGGTTAGTATCTATAAAGATCTCGAGCGCGACCTTGATTACGCCACCAGCTTTTACTGTGGCTGTGATATCAAATGGCAAGGAAGAAAAGGCGTTCCCGATTTAGAAGGCTGTGGCTACCAAATCCGTAAGCAAACACAAAAAGTACGCGCAACGCGTATTGAGTGGGAACACGTCGTGCCTGCGTGGCAGTTCGGCCATCAAATGCAATGTTGGCAAAAAGGCGGCCGCAAAGAGTGTTCAAAGAAAAAATACCCTCAATTTCGTCAAATGGAAGCGGATCTACATAACCTCACGCCTGCAATTGGCGAGGTCAATGGCGACCGCTCCAACTTTAACTTTAGCCAATGGAATGGTGTCAATGGGGTCACCTATGGCAGCTGCGAAATGCAGGTGAATTTCAAACAACGCAAAGTCATGCCACCCGCTCGTGCACGTGGTTCAATTGCGCGAACCTATCTCTATATGAGCCAAGAGTACAGTTTTGATCTTTCCAAACAGCAACGCAATTTAATGCAAGCTTGGAATAAACAATATCCGGCCGAAAAATGGGAATGTGAACGCGATAAGCATATCGCTAAGGTTCAGGGTAACCACAACCCATTTGTTGTTGAAGCTTGCCGTAAGCTCTAGGCAATAAGTTAAGCGGAAAATACCCTTGTTTTTTTCGCTTAACGCATCCATGTTACTCTTTATAAATCTCTTTTGGCTGGAACTTAATACACCATGCGAATCCCACGAATTTATCACCCAGAAATCATTCAGCAGCTTGGCGTCGTTGAACTTAGTGAAGATGCCGCAGGCCATATCGGCCGTGCTCTACGCATGAAAGAAGGCCAACAAGTGCTATTGTTTGATGGCAGCGGCGCAGAATTTCCGGCCACCATCAGTGAAGTGACCAAGAAAACCGTGCACGTTGACGTGACTGAGCGTATCGAACGCAGCAGTGAATCACCACTGGATTTGCATCTTGGCCAAGTTATGTCACGTGGTGACAAAATGGAATTTACCATCCAAAAATCGGTTGAGCTGGGCGTAAATACTATTACACCACTCATTTCTGAACGTTGTGGTGTCAAACTTGACCAAAAGCGTTTTGAAAAGAAAATGGAACAATGGCAAAAAATTGCGATTAGTGCCTGCGAGCAATGTGGCCGTAACACCGTACCAGAAATTCGCCCAATCATGAAATTGGAAGATTGGTGTGCCGAAGAGTACGACGGTTTAAAACTGAATCTGCATCCTCGCGCGAAATACTCAATCAATACCCTGCCGACGCCTGTAGAAAAAGTGCGATTATTGATTGGCCCAGAAGGCGGTTTGTCGAGCGATGAAATCGATATGACCGAGCAATACCAATTTGAAGAGACGCTTCTCGGCCCACGTGTATTACGTACCGAAACCGCGGCGTTAACAGCAATTACAGCCCTACAAGTTCGTTTTGGCGATCTTGGCTAACCGGAGAAAAGCATGATTAAACTTGGCATCGTGATGGACCCAATTTCGTCCATCAATATCAAAAAAGACTCTAGCTTTGCC
This sequence comes from Vibrio scophthalmi, assembly GCF_040869025.1. Classification (NCBI taxonomy): domain Bacteria; kingdom Pseudomonadati; phylum Pseudomonadota; class Gammaproteobacteria; order Vibrionales; family Vibrionaceae; genus Vibrio; species Vibrio scophthalmi. Next base: position 1,057,170 of record NZ_CP134271.1, read on the forward strand.
ATGATGCTAGAAGCACAACGTCGCGGCTACGAAATCCATTACATGGAAATGCAAGATCTGCATTTGGATCAAGGCGTGGCCATTGCCGACACGAAGATCGTTGAGCTAAAAGAAGATCCAAACGGTTGGTACGAGTTCAAATCTGAGCAAAGCATTAAGCTGGCAGATCTTGATGCGGTACTGATGCGTAAAGATCCCCCTTTTGATACCGAATACATCTACGCGACCTATATTCTAGAGCGCGCTGAAGTGGAAGGCGCACTGATCGTCAACAAGCCACAGAGCCTGCGTGACTGTAACGAAAAACTGTTTACCGCTTGGTTCCCAGAGCTGACTCCAACCACTATCGTGACGCGTAAAGCGGAAAAAATTAAAGCTTTCCGTGCAGAGCATGGTGATGTGATCCTAAAACCACTTGATGGTATGGGCGGCGCATCCATTTTCCGCGTAAAAGAAAACGATCCAAACGTTTCAGTGATTATTGAAACATTGACCAATCACGGCCAAAACTACGCCATGGCGCAAACTTTTGTGCCTGATATCAGCAATGGCGACAAACGAATCCTTGTGGTTGATGGCGAGCCAATGCCTTACTGCCTAGCTCGTATTCCAGCTAAGGGGGAGACACGTGGTAATCTTGCCGCAGGTGGGACTGGCGTGGCTCAACCACTGAGCGAAACAGATATGCAGATCGCACTGGCAGTTGCGCCTACACTTAAAGAAAAAGGCCTGATCTTTGTTGGCCTCGATGTGATTGGCGACAAGCTAACGGAAATCAACGTAACAAGCCCAACTTGTATTCGTGAAATTGAAGCAGCCTTCGATATCTCTATCACAGGCAAGCTGATGGATGCGATTGAGCGCCGTCTAAAAAAATAATCCCGAATAGAGGGCGCTCGCGCCCTCTGACTGCTTAGAGTATCGCCTAAGCAGAGGTTTGGGTAACCATAAGGCTGGATACTGATGAATTTAACTAACCACTTTTTAGTTGCCATGCCGGGCATGAAAGATCCCTACTTCAAGCGCAGTGTGATCTATGTGTGTGAGCACAATCAAGATGGCGCAATGGGCCTAATGATCAATGCACCAATTGAAGTCACGGTTGGGAAAATGCTGGAACAGGTTAAGGTTGAATCGGTTCATCCACCGCTAAAAAGCGATAAGCTTGAAATGCCAGTACTTAACGGTGGTCCAGTTTCTGAAGATCGCGGTTTTATCTTGCATCAACCTAAAGATCATTATGAATCAAGCATTCAAATGACCGACAAAATTTCCGTCACTACCTCAAAAGATATCCTCAGCGTACTCGGCACCGAAGCGGAACCAAACCACTACTTAGTGGCATTAGGCTATTCCGGCTGGGAAGCGGGGCAACTCGAAGTTGAGTTAGCCGAAAATTCATGGCTCACCATTGAAGCCGATCCATCAGTGATCTTTGAAACCCCACTGACAGAACGCTGGCAGACCGCAGTACAAATGTTGGGTATTGATGTCGCGCAACTCTCTAGCGATGTTGGTCACGCATAGCTTACGTGTCGATTCAACCACATAAGCCCCACAACCAAAGAATCAAAAACTATGTCAAATAGAACTATTATGGCCTTTGACTATGGCACCAAAAGTATTGGTAGCGCCATTGGTCAGGAAATTACCGGAACCGCTTCACCACTCAAAGCATTTAAAGCCAACGATGGTATTCCTAACTGGGATGATATTGAAAAGCAGATCAAAGAGTGGCAACCAAACTTAATCGTGGTAGGCCTACCGACTGACTTGCACGGCAAGGATCTTGAAACCATCACACCACGTGCGAAAAAATTCGGCCAGCGACTACAAGGTCGATTTGGGGTAGCGGTAGAGATGCATGATGAGCGTCTTTCTACCCGCGAAGCCCGCGCCGATCTGTTTGCGATGGGCGGCTATAAAGCGCTATCAAAAGGCAATGTCGACTGCCAATCAGCGGTGGTGATCTTAGAGAGTTGGTTTGAAGCCCAGTGGGGCGAATAGTCTCCTATTCATTAAAAGCGACTCTGTGTTAAAAACTATTCTGCGCTAAAAACACAAATCCCGAGCCAATGCTCGGGATTTTTTATGCTTCTAGCGTTATAAACTGCAGTCGTTATTCACCAGCGACTTTCATCGACTCAAGTAGAATCGAACCAGTTTGAATTTGCGAGCGTGTTTCAACATCGCTGCCAACGGCTACGATCTGTTGGAACATGTCTTTCAGGTTACCCGCAATGGTCACTTCCGATACAGGGTATTGGATTTCACCATTTTCCACCCAGAAGCCAGCCGCACCGCGCGAGTAATCGCCAGTAACGGTATTCACCCCTTGCCCCATCACTTCCGTCACCAAGAAGCCAGTACCGAGCTCTTTAAGCATCTGCTGGTAATCTTGCCCTGTTGATTGCACGAACCAGTTATGGATGCCGCCCGCATGACCGGTTGGATCCATCTTCATTTTACGTGCCGCGTAGCTGGTCAATAAGTAGGTTGCCAACACGCCATCAGTAATGATCTCGCAATCTTTAGTAAAGACGCCTTCACTATCAAATGGGCTTGAAGCCAAACCACGCAGAATATGCGGACGCTCAGAAACGTTAAACCAGCTCGGTAGGATCTGCTTACCTAAATGATCGAGTAAGAACGACGATTTACGGTAGAGGTTGCCACCACTGATCGCCATCACCAGATGACCAAGTAGGCCTGTCGCCACATCCGCAGCAAACATCACTGGGTATTTACCCGTAGCTAGACGCTTAGCATCCAAACGGCTCACGGTTTTTTCTGCCGCCAATTGGCCGACTTGTTCCGGTGTCCACAGCTCATCTTTGTGACGCGCCATGGTGTAGCTGTAATCGCGCTCCATTTCGCCGTTGGCACCTTGACCAATCACACAACAACTGGTGCTGTGACGGCTGCTGGCATAGCTAGCAAGCAGACCATGGCTGTTACCATAGACTTTCACACCATAGTGGCTGTCGTAGCTAGCACCGTCACTTTGTTTGATCTTGCTGCTGTATTCCAACGCACGCTTTTCTGCGGCAATGGCGACTTGCGCGGCGTAATCAGGATCCGGCGTATCTGGGTGGAACAGATCCAAATCAGGGATCTCTTGCACCATAAATTCTTGGGGTGCAGGGCCTGCAAATGGGTCTTCCGAGGTGTATTGGGCAATGTCCAACGCCGCCATGACGGTCTGCTGAATCGCCTTCTCACTCAAATCTGACGTAGAGGCGCTACCTTTGCGTTGACCACGGTAAACCGTAATACCTAAAGCACCATCACTGTTAAATTCGACGTTTTCGACCTCACACATGCGAGTCGATACACTTAATCCAGTCGATTTAGAAATTGCGACTTCTGCGGCATCAGCCTTAACGGCAGCCATCTCTAACGCTTTAGCGACGGCGGCTTCAAGCTCAACACGCTGCTGAGCGACTTGCTCTCTTACGTCCATATTTTTTCTACATTTTCATGAGTATTGCTTCTAGGATAACAAGAATTTCGCTTTCTCCCCAAGATTCTTGTTAAAATAGAAGAAGAGATAGTCAATTAAAGGCAAAAGAGATGGCTCGTAAGAATCAAAAAGCGCCATGGGAACCGGAAGAAGAGATCATCTGGGTTAGTAAATCCGAGATGAAACGCGATATGGAGATTTTACAAAAACTTGGCGTAGAGCTGGTCGAACTGAGTTCGTCTACTCTAAAGAAAATGCCGCTAAGTGAAGATCTTTTAGATGCAGTGAAAGATGCACAACGCTTCAAAAACGAAGCGCGTCGTCGCCAGCTGCAACGCATCGGTAAACTGATGCAATATGAAGATGCGGATCAAATTCAGGCTGCACTGGATAAAATCCGTAACAAGCACGCACAAAACACCATGATGCTGCAAAAGCTTGAGTTGCTACGTGATCGTATCGCAGCGGAAGGTGATAGCGCGATTGAAGCGGTTATGACAATGTACCCTGAGGCAGATCGTCAGCGCTTACGTCAACTTGCTCGTCAAGCGGCTAAAGAAAAACAAGCGAACAAGCCACCAAGGGCTTACCGCGAAATTTTCCAAGTGCTAAGAGCGCTACAAGAAGCTCAAGAGTAATTGAGATTCGCTCAACAAAAAAGGTTGCCTTGATCGGCAACCTTTTTTATTTCCATGCTCAGTGACTGGCTTTAACAAACGCCGCCAACTCACTATTACTATGTTGCGCAGACAACCGCTCAATCGCACCAGATTCCGCCACTCGTCCATCAGCGACAAAAGCAAACTGACTGGCGATCGTGCGTGCATCGTTGATATGGTGCGTTACCATCACCACCGTCAAATTGCGCTCTTGAGCTAAGCGTTTCACCAACATCAGCATCTCTTCTCTTAAGAGCGGATCTAATGCAGAAAATGGCTCATCGAGCAGCCAAATTTGGTGTGGCTGAACAAAACAACGCGCTAAAGCCACACGCTGACGCTGGCCACCCGATAACTGCTCAGGAAGACGGCCAAAATACTCCGCAATTCCCACTTGTTGCGCGGCTTCCACCACTTGTTTTTTTTGCTCTGCCGTGAGCTTTAATCCTGGATGAAGTCCTAAACCAATATTCTCCTCAACCGTCAAATGGGCAAAGAGATTATGCTCTTGAAACAACATCGCCACTGGACGTTGATGCGGCGCTTGACCCAATAACGATTGTCCTGCGGCTAGAATATCGCCAGACTCTGGCTCAATAAACCCCGCTAACAGAGCTAATAAGGTTGATTTTCCAGCGCCACTCGGCCCCATCAGAGCCAAAATCTCACCTTCGGCCACCTCAAGAGAAAAATCAAATGGCGCGTGGTGATAGGTATAGTGGGCGTGTTTAATACTTAACATAAATCCCCTTATGACTTCGTAACATGCTTAGCGGCGTGGCGAATGGAATGATGCATCGTCTGATTCGCTTTAAAGAGCTTTTCGATCACGCTAAAGCAACCGACACTGAGCAGCAATAAGGTCAAAGAGACCACTGCGGCAGCTTCCATTTGATAGCTTCCAAGCAATTGGAACAGATAGAGAGGCAAAGTACGGAACTCACTTCCGCCAAATAATGCCACCGCACTTAAATCGCCCATCGCCAGCATAAAACTCAAGGCAAACGCGTGCGCCATTGGTTTTTTCAAGCCTCGCCATTCAACCACTTTAAATCTCTGCCAACCGCGTAAACCTAAACTCGCCGCTAAGTATTGATAATGCTGTTCGATTTGTAACATCGGTTGCGACAAGGTTTTGATCACATATGGCAACCCCATCAAGGCATTGACCGCCACAACAATAAAATACGCTAGACTGAAAACATCCGTCACATTACGCAGTAATAAGAACAATCCGGTGGAGATCACCAATCCCGGCGTCACCAAAATAATCGTTCCCACCAGCTCAATCTGATCCGCTCGACGATTTTTCGACATTAAACGCCAACGTCGACTGGTGGTTAAAATCGCGATGCCCGCCGCTAAAGCAAACACACTGGCGACGATAGCGACTTGCAAAGAGGAAAGCAGTGCTTGCCAAAAACGCGTATCACGCAACACATCGATAATCTGTGTATTTAGCCCGCTCAGCACCACCATCAATAGTGGTGGGACGACCAATAGAGAAGCAAACGTAATCCAGCCAGCATCCCACACGCGCGCCAAACGGCCATCATTAACCAAGTAACGCAGCTGTGTCGTTGAACCGTTAGAGACCGCGAGAGGCTTAGCGAGGCGCTGAATAGAAAGCGCCAGTAAGCCACACAACACCATTTGCCAAATCGCCAGTAAAGCGCCAGCTTGCAGATCAAAATCAAACTTAATCGCTTGATAGATCGCCAGCTCAATCGTGGTCGATTTTGGCCCGCCCCCTAACGCCATCACCGTAGCAAAACTGGTAAAGCAAAGCATAAAGACCAAGCCCGATACGTGGGGTAATTGCTGTCTTAAACGCGGCCACTCAACCCACTTAAATTTCTGCCACTGGCTCATTCCCAAGTGGGCACACAGTTTATGTTGCTCTTGAGGAATGGTATCTAATGCTTGCAGCAACAAGCGGGCAGCGTAAGGGAGATTGAAAAACACATGCGCAAGTAAAATACCGTTCAAACCATAAATGGAAAACGGTAATGTGTGCTCAAACTGCGCTAAAACATCGGCTATGAGCCCTGAATTTCCGTAAATCGCCAATAAGCCAAATACCCCCACCAGCACAGGTAAGACTAAGGTGGAGCTAAATAGCTTGAGCAACAAGCCCTTACCTTTAAAATCACGCTTTGACAGTGCATGGGCGACCGGAAGCGCAAGACCAACACTGAGCAAAGTGGAAAGAAACGATTGATAGAAACTAAATTGCGTAACGTGGCGATAATAAGGATCTTGCCAAACCTGCAATAGATTGAGCGACGGTGCGGCATAAAAGAGCGCCGCCAAAGCTGAAAAGACAAAGGCCGCGATAAACATCGCGACCCACAGTCCTAATTTAGGAAGACGATTCAAGTAAAAACCTTAACGCGTTAAAGCGCTTTGCCATTCACGAATCCATGTCTTACGTTGCGTCGCAACTTCATCAGCACTAAAACTTAGCGCTTTGCTCGGCACTGTCAGGGTAGAGAAACCTTCTGGCTGAGCTACATCTGTGACAGGATACATCCAGTTCCCCGTCGGCATAGCTGATTGGAATTGATCACTCAAAATAAACTGCATGAACTGATCCGCTAACGCAGGGTTCTTACTGCCCTTCACTTTTGCGGCAACTTCAACTTGCGTGTAGTGACCCTCACTAAAATCCGCTGCTGCGTATTTAAGATCGTTTTCGGCAATAATGTGGTAAGCCGGTGATGTGGTGTACGAAAGCACCATATCCGCTTCGCCTTCTAGGAACATCGAATAAGCTTCAGACCAACCTTTCGTCACGGTCACGGTTTTGCCTGCCAGTTTTTGCCATGCGGCCGCGACATCATCACCGTAAACTGATTTCATCCAAAGCATCAAACCTTGCCCCGGAGTCGAGGTTCGTGGATCTTGATAGATGATTTTTAGATCGTCACGCTGCTCAACCAATTCTTTCAAGCTTGTCGGTGGGTTAGCGAGCTTTTCTTTGTTGTAAACAAAGGCAAAGTAGCCATAGTCATAAGGGACAAAGGTGGTGTCTTGCCAACCGCCGGGAATTGTTACGCTGCTGGTATCAACCTGATGCTCACTCAGTAAACCGGTCTTCTTCGCTTCTGCCATTAGATTGTTGTCCAACCCTAAGACAATATCCGCTTTGCTATTGCCGTTTTCTAAACGTAAGCGGTTCAAAATCGACACACCATCATCCAGCGCGACAAAATTAACATCACAACCACCGCACTGGGCTTCAAAGGCTTTTTCCACTGTTGGGCCTGGGCCCCAATCTGCGGCAAATGAATCGTAGGTATAAACGGTTAGGGTATTGTCCGCCGCGAAAGCAGAAAAAGACGCGCAAGCAATCGCTAGCGTACTAAAGGTGGTGGTTAACGTGGTGGTTTTCACTGTTCGCTCTCTCCGAGTTGAGCGGCACAGGTTTGAGGTCGGCGTTTAATTAGCGCAGTAACTAAATGACCAGACTCAATTCCTACGCCAGCATTATCTGGTTCAGGTACACGGGTCCCAGTCATTGACCGATCTCAGCCAGCGCATCACAGCATGGCTCCCCGTTGAGTATTGATGGGATTGTAATCATTCTGCCAATGTATGGCTAGCGAGATATTATCCTCTGTGATCATAACCCCAGCGCGGAACTAACCCCTGCTCAACACCGAGATGATCCAGAATTCTCGCCACCATGAAATCAATCAAATCTTCAATGGTTTGTGGTTGGTGATAAAACCCGGGCGCAGCAGGCATAATGGTAACCCCCATTGTCGATAGCTTATGCATATTCTCTAAATGCAAGGTAGAAAAAGGCGTTTCACGTACCACCAGCACTAGCTGGCCACGCTCTTTCATCACTACATCAGCCGCACGCTCAATCAAATTATCCGACATGCCGTGAGCGATTGCCGCCACACTGCCTGCAGAACATGGGCACACCACCATCTGTTTTGGCGCAGCAGATCCTGACGCCACTGGCGAGAACCAATCGTCTTTGCCACACACCACCAATTTATCTGCATCACAATTGAGATGCGCAACTAATGCTTGCTGCGCGGCCTCTGGGCCACTTGGCAATTTCAAACCATGTTCAGTTGCCAACACCACTCGCGCGGCAGAAGATATCAATAGATAGACCTGATAATCTGCCGCCAATAAACACTCGAGTAGGCGCAACCCATAAGGTGCGCCCGATGCGCCAGTAAAGGCTAAAGTAATCGCTTTACTACTCTTGTTTGTCATGCTGTTTAACCTGCCAGTTTCTCTAGCAGCTTGCCATGAATACCTTCAAAGCCGCCGTTACTCATCACTAGAATATGGTCGCCAGGTACGGCTTTTGCCACGATCGCATCGACCAATTGATCAATATCAGCACTGGTATAAGCCGGTTGAGAACATTGTTGAGCAACCTCTTCCACCGACCATTCAATGCTCTCTGGCTGATAAAGGAAAACCTCATCGGCATGATGTAATGATGCTGCGAGAGTATCTTTATGTACGCCACGTTTCATCGTCGCAGAACGAGGTTCTAGTACCGCAATGATCTTGTCGCTGCCCACCTTGTTACGCAGACCACCCATCGTCAGTTCAATCGCCGTTGGGTGATGAGCAAAGTCATCATAAACCGTCACGCCATTCACTTGCCCTTTCAGTTCAAGGCGACGCTTTGTATTGATAAATTTCGCTAGCGATTCACACGCAAGATCGGCAGTCACACCAACATGGCGAGCAGCAGCGATCGCCATTAAGGCATTATCGACGTTATGATCACCAACCAAATCCCATTTCACTGTGCCTTTGATTTCACCATCAAGCAGCACATGGAATTGTGAACCATCTTTAACAATCTTTTCAGCACGCCAATCTCCTTGTTCGCCGGTGTATTCAGTTTCACTCCAACACCCGCGGTCTAGCACATCGGTCAGCGCTTGATCAGCTTTCGGCGCTAAAATACGCCCGTTGCTCGGCACGGTACGAACAAGATGATGGAATTGACGCTTAATCGCCTCAAGATCATCAAAGATGTCGGCATGATCAAACTCGAGGTTGTTCATCACTAATGTTCGTGGATGGTAGTGAACAAACTTTGAACGCTTATCGAAAAAAGCGCTGTCATATTCGTCCGCTTCGACAACAAAGAACATGCTTTCGCCCAAACGAGCCGAGATGCCGAAATTTCCTAACACGCCACCGACTAAAAAGCCCGGTTGGTAACCGCAATCTTCGAGGATCCAAGACAACATACTTGAGGTGGTGGTTTTACCATGCGTGCCCGAGACAGCTAATACCCAGCGATCATGCAATAAAAACTCTTGTAACCACTGTGGTCCAGAGGTGTAGCGTAGGTTGTTATTAAGTACATACTCAACACAAGGATTGCCGCGACTCATCGCATTACCAATCACCACAAGATCTGGGGCAGGATTCAATTGAGCAGGATCGAAACCCTCTATTATTTCAATACCTTGAGATTCAAGCATGGTACTCATTGGTGGATAAACATTGGCATCACTGCCCGTCACTTTATGGCCTAACTGGCGCGCTAATGTTGCCGCGCCACCCATAAAGGTGCCACAGATCCCCAAGATATGAATGTGCATAAACGAAACCTTGTCCTACGCTAAAAATACCGCTTCATTATGGCGATAAAGCCACTAAAAGCGAACCGTTTTGATCACTCTATTGCCAATTGAACCGACCTATTTCGCCCTATTCGCGCGCTTTTCTACGCTCTCTATCAGTCCAAAACACAATGTAAATAAATTGGGATCTCAAGCAGTTAGTTTATTACCCATAAAAAGATCTACGTCTTACACTTATCTAGGGAGTTTTTAATCACTGAGCAAATCCTCCTATTGCACTGGATCATTAGAAATCCATCACTCAAGCCCAATATCTTTAGCTGACTAAAAGGAAATAACATGTCTGGAATGCGCACGCTTGGCGAGTTCATCGTTGAGAAACAAGCAGACTTCCCTCACGCTGGTGGCGATCTTTCATCGCTGCTCTCTTCGATTCGATTGGCAGCCAAAATCGTTAACCGTGAAATCAATAAAGCGGGTCTGGTGGATATCACTGGCGCGGTCGGCACTGAAAACGTGCAAGGCGAGGCCCAGCAAAAACTGGATGTTTACGCTAACGATAAATTTAAAGCCGCCCTAGAAGCACGCGATCAGGTGTGTGGAGTGGCCAGTGAAGAGGAAGATCAAGCGGTCGCCTTCAGTAAAGAGCTCAACAAAAATGCCAAATATGTGGTGTTAATGGACCCTCTTGATGGATCGTCAAATATTGATGTTAACGTATCAGTCGGTACCATTTTCTCCATCTATCGTCGAGTGTCGCCGATTGGCACGCCACCGACTGAAGAAGATTTCCTCCAACCGGGCAACAAGCAAGTCGCGGCAGGTTATGTGATCTACGGTTCCTCTACCATGTTGGTGTACACCACAGGCAATGGCGTCAATGGCTTCACCTACGACCCATCACTTGGCACCTTCTGTCTTTCACATGAAAACATGATGATCCCAGAGGATGGTCAGATCTACTCGATCAACGAAGGCAATTATTTCCGCTTCCCACAAGGCGTTAAAAAATACATCAAATATTGCCAAGAAAACGATCCACAAACCCATCGCCCATACACTTCGCGCTACATTGGTTCACTGGTGGCTGATTTTCACCGTAACCTACTTAAAGGCGGGATCTATCTTTACCCAAGCACACAAAGTCATCCGCAAGGTAAATTACGCCTACTGTATGAATGCAATCCAATGGCCTTCATCATTGAGCAAGCGGGAGGCTTAGCCTCGGATGGCGCACAGCGCATTATGGATCTCAAACCCACTGAGCTACACCAACGCGTGCCCTTTTTCGTTGGTTCAACCAACATGGTTAAACAAGTTGAGTTACTGCTGGAATTTCATCCCGACTAAAGATAAAGCGCCGCGAGGCGCTTTTTTAGCCTAAAAACAATAACAGTTTGTTTACATTAAACTCGCTTTGCCTTTATTGTAGTGGCTGTATTTTTACCCAATCACTCTTCATTTGAATTAGAAATAAGGATATCTCTCATGAGCTTGAATGATGTACCTGCTGGTAAGTCTCTACCCGATGACCTGTATGTCGTCATCGAAATCCCTGCCAATGCAGACCCAATCAAATATGAAGTCGATAAAGATTCTGGTGCGGTTTTCGTTGACCGCTTTATGTCAGCGCCGATGTTCTACCCATGCAATTACGGTTACGTAAATGACACTTTATCACTTGATGGTGACCCGGTTGATGTACTGGTTCCAACCCCTTACCCACTAATGCCGGGATCGGTGATTCGTTGTCGACCAGTTGGGGTGTTAAAGATGACTGATGAGTCTGGCGAAGATGCGAAGGTGTTTGCCGTGCCACACAGCAAGCTGTCTAAAGAATATGACCATATCCAAGATGTTGGTGATATACCAGAACTGCTCAAAGCGCAGATCACCCAGTTCTTTGAACGCTATAAAGAACTGGAAGCAGGAAAGTGGGTGAAAGTCGATGGCTGGGCCGATGTCGCGGCAGCACGACAAGAGATTCTAGAATCTTATCAGCGCGCTCAAAAGTAGTGCATGATTAAATAAAAAAGCCAGCATATGCTGGCTTTTTTGGCTTTATCTCATGTGTCATCTCACCATGACTACCAAGATTCATGGCGGCCATTTCGATAATCATCACGGAAAAATGGGTCAACGTCATCGCAGATGCCCAAGTATGGTTGGCCAATACGGCCTAACATGTAGGCGCTTTGTGAGCAGTACTTCTCTTTACCTGCTGCGTATCCCGCTTGATAGGCATTATACAACTCATCGGTAAAGACCCCTGACTGATCCAGTTCTGCCAGCTTTTGTTCACTTTGAGAAAGATGGCCTTTGATTGCTTGTTGACGGCCATAATCTTGCCACGCTTCAGTCGTATTTGGAATGGTAATAGGCTGCGCTGCGCACCCCATCAATACACTCGATATTAAGATGCTAGGCATCAACATTACTTTCCACTTCATACTGTCCCCTCACACTGATTTGACGGCACTAGATGCGCGGTCATTATCATGATTTGGTCATTATACCCGCTGACACCAATCACCCGATGCAATCATGACATCCAATTGTGATGCATCTTGATAAAGATAAATCCAAGCCTCACCAAAGGGGGTTGGAATTAACTCACGACGATATTCAACCGGTACATCTTCTAGCTTATCCAGTTCGGCTAGCATCGCGTCATTAACCAAATAGACTTCACCAAAAATCACTTGATGTCCTTCTACTACGGCTGGATAAGCGCCAAGATCATATAACGTGTATTCGGGCAATGTTTCGTGATGGCCTAAAAACTGACCTTGACCAACAAAATGGTGGTTACTCTCGTTCTCACGCAATGTGCCGTAAACAAAAACCAAATGTTGCACTGGCAACCTCCCTTCTATTGCATGCGATCATTTCAGAATATCAATGATTAATTGAATTCAAACTGGTAGAGCAGATCCACCGCACTGTCTAAGCCGGAAACCACTTCTAAGTAGAGATCCTTCATTAAACGATAGCGCACTGTAAACTCACCGACAGAATCAAAAATACCGACGCCATATTTCACTTGTAAGCCTGGTAATACATAGCCACTCACCGTCACTTGCGAATCATCACCGGAGCCAGCGGTATCCAATTGCAGGTCTTGCACACCAAACGCTTGGCCAAGCTCACCGACCACTTTACCGCTTTTGGCTAAGCTAAGTCCGATCAAGGTGGTGGTCATCGCGTTGCCGCCCGATTCACCATCAATATCTTGACCTCTTAATAGATAAGATAGCGCATTTGCCTGTGGCATGGCGGGATCAGAAAAAATCGTTAACTGCGGTTCATCAGCAGGCCCCGTCACTTTTACCCCTGCGGTGACATCATCTTGAGTGTTGTCCGGATTACGTATTGCAGTAATTTGCACGTACGGTTGATCCACCGGTCCGTTCATCAAGATCTTGCCTTCTTTGATCAACAAGTCTTGACCAAAGGATTGATAAGAACCCTCAACGATATTGACTTCGCCCGTCACGAATGGCCCTTTATTTTTCTGCACCACTTTAAGATTGCCAACCAAGCCGCCTTCTAAGCCAAAGGCGGACAATTTAAAGTCATCGCCGATCTTAATCTTAATATTGGTTTCCACTTCAAATGGCACCGCTGAATCACTCTTCAGTGGTTTTCCTTTACTATCCACCAGCACCAAGTCTTTTGATATGCCGACCGCACTTGGCGGCAGTTCATCGATCACAATACGGCCCCAAGGCAGTGCAATATTGCCATCAATCCGCGCCAAATTAGGTTGCGCAGAGATGGTCATATCGGGAATCACCTTAATACGCACCATTGGTGGCAGATTCACTTGCAGTTCATCAGCAAAAACCCGCACGTGCGAGCGCCAATCTTGGAGATCTTGCCAGTCACCATCACCGGTAACATTCAACTTGCCATCGGGAGTTTGAATCGCCGCGTTTAACTTGGCGTTGTAGCCGTTAAACTCAATCGCTAATCGACCAGAATCAATATCAATCGGAGAAATATCACCATGCAACAACATGTCATCCACGACAAATTGTCCGTTCACTTGTGGATGAAGCAATGGGCCTGAAAAACGTAAATCCGTTTGAATGTTTGATTTTAGTTGGCTGTATTCACCGACCAAGACATTGAGGAAGTCCAAATTAAACGTGCTCAACGCCAATTGACCATCCATCTGTTTATCTTGTGCCGTCACATCTGGAATCGTCACTTGGCCGCTCACATCGCCATTGTCGGTAACATCAAATAACCAATCCGCTTTCAATTGATTATTGGCAACGTCAGCATTGATTTTTACACTGTCCCAACCAAACACCAACGGCTTATCAAGCATTTGCTTCACTTGCCCTGTTGGCATCGTGATCGAAGCCTTTAACTGTGGCGCTTGTTGCGGAGCCCATTTAGCCCAAACTTGACCTTCCACCGAACCGCTAAGCTCGGTTTTCTCGGGCATAAACATCGACAGTTGTTTGAAATCGAACTGCTTAACGGAAAATTGCGCTTCACCACTTTCGCCCACTTGAATATCTTTATCCAGACAAACCGAGCTGTCATTTTGTTGCCAACAGTGTGCACCAACCGCCGCCATTTGACTGGCAAAATCAAAGGTAACCGCCGTGGCTTGATTGAGGTTCCAATCACCTTGCTGGGTACGAATCATCATCCGACCAAGTTGACCTTGCCAGACAAGATTAGGTTTATCGGTCAGATTGCCACTGATCGCCAAACGGGTTGAAAGCAACGCTGAATTCACCTCAAGACTCAATTCATGGGCATCTTGATTACCGCCAATATTGAGCTCAACATCATCAATCAGATTGCCTTGATAATTGATTTGCGCCACTTTGAGGTTCACTTTGCCATGCGGTAACGGTAATGGCACAACATCACCTTGTAGACGCACGCTTTTCACTTGTGCTTCACCGCGCCAGTCGATGTTATTCACAGCAAGGTTAACGCCAACTTCAGGTTCACTCAGCTTGCCCCGCAAACTCAAGTCACCCAAAGCGCTGCCTTGCAGTTCCGGAATTGACTTCGCCAGCTCAGGTAGATTAAGCCGAACATCCATATTCCATTGCTGTTCAAGCTTACCTTTTGCTTCAATTTGGTTTGGCCCATGAGACAGCACCAACTTAGGTGTTTCAAGATGAATATCACCCAGCCCTTTTTTGTCTGATGCCTTGAGCGAGCCGACCACATTAAGCGGGTATTGACGTAATACTCCATCAATGTCGAGCATTGGCAGATTCACTTGCCAACCACCCTGTTGGGTTAATAAGCCATCGGTTTTCAATGCCCCGCTAAGATTGCCTTCCGCCTCTGACCATTGCAGGCCGGGCTGAATATTAGCCAAAGTCAGATCCGCCGCCCAATTGATTGGGGCTTGCCAGTTAGCCATCGCCGAGCCTTTGATCTCACCACCGAGGGTTTTTATATCAAGGGCCGACAAATGAATTTCAGACAAATCCCCTTTCCCAGTAAGCGTTAAATCCACCTCCGGAATTGTCTGACCTTTGGCATTACCATCAAGATCCAATTGATAACCCGCTAAGGATCCTTGAGCGTTAAATTGATTGATTAGTGCTTGGTAGTCAGCTTTTCCCGTTAGTGGCCACTGTGCCTTGCCCTTTTTAAGCGCAATCTGGAATGGCAAATTTGGATCAAGTGGTTCCAGTTCTGCGCTCAGATCCGCTTGAATCAACTGACGTAACTTTGCCTCCAACTTGAGCTTTTCAACACTGCCCGTGGCTTTTAAGGTGAGTTTTTGCCCATTGACGGGTGCCATTTTCACTAAGGCATCGAGGCTAAGATCAAGCGGATAACCATGGTTTAGAGTAACTTCACCCGTTAAGCCCGCTTTAAGTTGCGGCATATCGACATCAAACTGGCTCACTTTGACGCTGGATTGGCTTGCTAAGGCTTTTAAAGCAAGCTGATGGATAACCACCGGCTCCGCTTGATCAAGTTTAAAGTTACTAATATCAAGTTGTGTCACATCAACCGATAATGGCAGCACCACATCAGGTAATTCAATCGGCTGAGAATCACTGTTTTTTGCCGTCGCGTTATCTGATTGGTTAGTAGAGCTCTGATCTGGCGTCGCAGGGGCTAATTTGACCACGCCACCATCAAAACGAGTTTTGTTAATACTGAGACGATTACCTTGGAAGATCAGCCCTGTGGCAAATGTATCCCAATGAACCTGATTGCCCAGTACATCAAGCGCGACATCTTGTAAGAGAATACGACCAACACGAATCGGTAAAGGCGAGGTAATTGTTGAGCTGGCTGCTGAGTCAGGCTCAGCACTTGGCTCAGATTCAGGCAGTTGTGGCATGCTAAATTGCACACCTTGCGCACTTAGCTCATCAATACAGACGCTCGGTTCGGTAAAACAAGCGGGTTTTATCGCTAAAGTTAATGATTTTATCTGAGCATCAACATGCAATTGATCATCTTTAAATGCGACGTCATTGAGCGTGAAACGTGGAAATATCGCTCCCTGATGAGAGCCGATGGTGAGCTGCGGAACGAAACGATCAGCCCCCCACACCACCAAGCTTAAACCTGGTTTAGAAAACAATACCACTACCAGTGCTAGCAGCAAGGCTAGCACTAGTCCCAACACAATCAAAGAAAGCCATTTTGACCACTTTAATACCACTTTGGTCATAACTCAGGCCCTAAAGTAAAGTGCACTTGGAATTCATCCCCTGGTCGGGCATCTAAACCCCAAGCAAAATCAAGTCGTACAGGGCCAACCGGTGACTCCCAGCGAATACCAGCACCAACACCTCGTTTAAAATCAGGGGTTTTATTGAATGCATCACCATAGTCGTAAAACAAGGCACCCCACCAATTTCCCACTACTCGATATTGATATTCTAAAGAGGTCGTCGCGATATATTTAGCACCGGTTAGCGCACCACTCGAATCTCGCGGAGAAATAGACTCATAGCCATAACCACGCAGATTATTGTCACCACCAGCAAAGAAACGTAGTGACGGTGACAACTTATCAAATTCATCAGTCACGTTGGCACCGCCATCAATACGGAACAAGCCACGATGGTTATTGCCAATGCTGCGTATCCATGTTGTTCCCGCTTGAATCCGAAACACGCGCGCCTCCGAAAGTGCTTTGGGATCACCATATTCCATCGTGGCAGTTTGTCTATCGCCCCACATTGGCATTGAGCCGCCACGAGAACGAGTACGTGAGAAGGAAATGCCCGGCAACAAGAATTGTGCGTTATCGTCTTGAATACCCTGCTCGTAGTTCTCTAACAAATAACGAATGAACAGCGTACGATGCCAGCCATTATCCAGCGTCCAGTGACGCTCTAAAGCGATATTGGATTCTAAGCTTTTGGTATCGCGGTTATCGACGTTTTTCATCCCATATTGAATGCGATAGTACTCATTCAGCACATCTTCCAGTGGAATACGATAGCCTGCCGTAATGGTCTGCTCAGGCTTTGACAATGAAAAACTGCTATCAAAACTATGGCCGCGTGAGTTTACCCAAGGCTTTTTCCATTTTAATGAACCACGCACCCCCACATCGGTCGAATAACCAATACCGGTTTCTAACTGGTTTTTCGCTTGAGGGGCTAATGAAACTTTGACTGGAAGGTCACGTCCTTGACCAAGATGGCTTAAATCTGGCTCAACGAACACAGAAGAAAACCAATCGGTATTGGAAAGGTTTTGGTTGTAGATACCGATGTCCGTCACCAAGTAAGGATCACCGATTTTATAAGGTTCAAGAGAATGAACGCGATCTTCTTCAATTTGGCTACCCGTAATGATGGTTTCACCAAAGTGGTAGCGGATACCACTATTATAATGCAAACGAATATAAGCCTGATTAAGCGCCGGAGAGACCTCTAAGCGGCTCAGATCAAAGTCTCCCTCAAAGTAGCCTTTTTGCAACGCTAGATTACGAATGCCGGACTTTAGAGCATCGTAGTCACCTTGATTAAGGCGCTTTCCGACTTTCAAACCACTGCGTTTAACTAAAGTGGCAAAATCCTTATCTTGCTTGGCCTCACCTTCAAATTGAATATCCAACTGGCTAATAAGAACGGGTTTCCCTTTCTTCACCTCAACGATGAGATCTTTCCCATCGTCTTCAACACTAAAAGAAAATTGCGGATGGTAATAACCCAAAGCGTTAAGCGCTTCAGTGATATTACGCTCTAAACGAGCTTGAAAACGCAGTGAGGTGTCATATTCTTTTTCAGGAATTGAGGTTAAATAGGCATCAACATTATCTTTGACTTTGCCCTTTAAGCCTCGGATCGACAAGTCCACATCCGCCACAACACTAAAGCTAGGCAGACACAAGACAGCTACAAGAATGACGAGAGGCTTTTTAAACATGCAGTATTAACGTTATTAATTCGTATTGTTTATATTAAATGATAACGTTAGTTGTTGATTTAGTCTGTATGAAAAACGTCAAATTCACGGTCTTCTTCATAGGACAAACACTCAAGGAGACGCAATATGCTAGATAAACAAACGCTTATCTCGGCCGAACTCGCCTTACCCGGCCGAGAGACACCATTATCAGTGGAAGATAAACACTTCGTTAATCAGTCAAGCTTATCGGCGCAGCCACATGACGATCAGCAACAAGTTTTATTCGGAATGGGCTGTTTCTGGGGCGCAGAGCGCCTTTTTTGGCAGCTTGACGGCGTAATCAGTACTTCGGTCGGTTATGCTGGAGGTTACACGCCAAACCCTAGTTATGAAGAAGTTTGCACTGGCCTCACCGGACATACCGAAGTGGTACGAGTGGTTTTTGATCCCAACCTCATCAGTTTTGAACAACTGCTGCATCACTTTTGGGAGCAACATAATCCCACCCAAGGCATGCGACAAGGCAATGATTTAGGAACGCAATACCGCTCAGCGATCTATGTTTATGACCAGCAACAACTTGAACACGCTCTCGATTCCAAACAGCGTTATCAAACCTTGCTTGGCCAACAAGCCGTCACCACTGAAATTGATCTCGGCAAAACCTATTACTTCGCCGAAAGCTACCATCAACAATACTTAGCGAAGAATCCAAATGGCTATTGTGGTCTTGGTGGAACTGGAGTCTGCTTCCCGCCACAAACTAGCGCGTAATGGTCCCGATTGGCAATGGTCTGGCTTCTTAGTCTGAAATTTGAGTATATACTTTAGCTTCGTCTGCCAAGCATGACCTAACAGGAAGAAAATAATGAAAAATAACACCCTTATCGCTCTCGCTATTGCTACGGCACCCATGTTTGCTAACGCCCACAATTTAACTGTGGGTGACAGCGTGCCTAACGTTGAGATCGCCAGTCATGGTGAGATTTTAGTACAGAACAACGACACGATTTATCAGGCATGGAATAGCAATGCGATGTTAGGCAAAGTTCGTGTTATTCAAGCGATCGCTGGGCGCAGTAATTCAAAAGAGATGAATGCGCCTTTGATGGCAGCCATTACCGCAGCACAATTTCCCGCTGACGACTATCAAACCACCACCATCATCAACCAAGATGATGCGATTTGGGGCACAGGATCATTTGTAAAGTCCTCAGCACAAGACAGCAAAACGGACTTCCCTTGGTCTTCGATGGTGTTAGATGAGAATGGTGTGGTTGCCAATAGCTGGGATTTAAAATCAGAATCATCGGCGATCATCGTGCAAGATAAGCAAGGTAAGATCTTGTTCGTTAAGGAAGGTGTATTAACAGCTGAAGAAATCCAGCAGGTATTAAAACTGATCGCACAAAACTTATAATCACCCCATTTAGCACTTAAAGTTTCTGACGGAGTTGTTATAGTATAACAATTCCGTTTTTATTAATTGATGATTATGACGCCTCGCTTTGGTTTGTTGTCTCCGCGCAAATTGATGATTGTACTCTGTACCGTCATGCTACTGCTGTGGACGAACTTTGCCGTCATCCATCACCAATTAGACCTTAATCTTCAACACCACGAGCACCATCACTGCCAACTTTTTGCTAGCGTAGTGCATGGCGCCAAATCGAGCTCACTGGCTCTACTACTCTCCAATTCATCAGAACCTCCACCTTCGCTTGCTGTATATCACTACTTAGAGGTTCCGGTGATCGCGCAAATTGCTCGCGCACCACCTAAGCTTATCTAAATACGACAAATTTAATTTCTGACCTCGCATTTCTAATCCCGCGACGCACAGGAATGAACTCTGCGCACAAAACAAACTTTGTGGGTAGTACGCCATATTTATATCAGCTCTAGGAAAGTAAAATGAACAAGTTTTCTCCGATTGCACTCGCTCTAGGTTTACTCTTTACACACACCGCTATGGCAGAAGAGGGATTTCGCCAGCATGACGCTCACGTCCATGGTGAAGTCGAATTCAATATCGCCCAAGATGGTGACGAATTGCTGTTTGAAATAACCTCACCCGGTGCAGACGTCGTCGGTTTTGAGCATGCTGCAGAAAACGAGGCTCAAAAACAGGCGCTTGCTAAGGCGATTGCTCAACTGGAAAAGCCAATAGAAGTACTTGCGCTTTCTTCGTCTGCTCAATGTGAAATCGAGCATGTCTCAGTGCGTCACACGTTAGGTGAAGATGAGCACCACGACCACGACCAGCATGATGAAAAAGCCCATCATCAAGATCAAGAAAAACATCATGACCATGATGAACATAACGATCATACTGGACATGGTGAATTCACCGTTGAATACCATTACCAATGTGGTGAAATTAGTCAGCTTAAACAGATCGATACACAATGGTTTAGCTTGTTTCCAAGCACAGAGAAAGTTCGTGCTAATGTCTTAACCGACACAGAACAAAAAGCCGTTGACCTTAACGCGAAAAACAGCACGATTAAGCTGTAACAAAAAAGAGAGCTTGGTACTCATATCAAGCTCTCGTTGTTATCGATATTGATTGGAATACTCAATGAATAACACCTCACAATCGAAGGTGATTGCTCTACAGCAAGTAGAGTTCACATGGCCAGGTGGCGATAAACCGACTCTCGCAATAGAGAAATTAGATGTTCACCGTGGTGAGCATTTATTTATTAAAGGCCCAAGTGGCTGTGGTAAATCGACACTATTAGGTCTTCTTACGGGCATTAATCAAGCCCAACAAGGTTCCGTGACGATTCTTGGCGAGGATCAGGGGCAACTTAGTAGCCGTCAACGTGATAGATTTCGTGCAGACAATATTGGTTATATTTTTCAGCAATTTAATCTACTGCCTTATTTAAGCGTGATTGAAAACGTCATTCTCCCTTGTCAGTTTTCAGCTCAACGTAAGCAACGTGTCGAGGTTGATCTTGCTTTGCGCGCTCAAGATCTGCTCGAAAAATTACATTTAAGCCCAGCGCTACTGCATAAACCGGTCGTAGAACTCAGTATCGGTCAGCAACAGCGCGTTGCCGCTGCACGGGCGCTGATTGGCAGCCCACCATTGATCATTGCTGATGAACCAACCTCTTCACTCGATCATGACAATCGCACGGCGTTTATAGAACTGCTGCTAGAGCAAGTTAATCAGGTCAATGCCACACTGGTATTTGTCAGCCACGATCCCACACTTGAAGCACTATTTGACCGCAGCTTAGATCTGCGTCTAATCAATCAAGCAGGAGAGCCAGCATGAGCCCAACCTTGATGTTAGCGTGGAAGAGTGTCAACAACCGCCGCTTAACGGCCTTCCTCACCATTCTTACCGTTGCAGTTTCATTGGTTCTACTGCTTGGCGTTGAGCGTATTCGTACTCAAGCGAAAGCGAGTTTTGCCAATACGATTTCAGGTACCGACCTGATTGTTGGCGGTAGATCAGGGCAAGTTAACTTATTACTCTACTCCGTATTTCGCATTGGTAACGCGACCAATAATATCGACTGGAAGAGCTATCAAGAATTTAGCCAACACCGCGCTGTTGATTGGACCATCCCCTTGTCACTTGGGGATTCACACAAAGGTTTTCGTGTATTAGGCACCAATCAAAGCTATTTTGAGCACTATCGTTATGGTAATAAGCAGGCGCTAGCACTCAGCCAAGGCAAGCCATTTGAAGGCTTATTTGAAACGGTCATTGGCGCGGATGTGGCGAAGAAGCTTGGCTACCATATTGGTAGTGAAATCATTATTGCGCACGGAATTAGCGATGTGGGCTTTAGTCGCCACGATAACTTACCGTTTAAAGTGGTTGGCATTTTTGCACCAACCGGCACGCCCGTGGACAAAACCGTGCATGTTTCCTTAGAAGCAATTGAGGCCATTCATGTTGGTTGGGAATCTGGTGCACGACTTGGTGCCACACCGAGCGCTGAAAGCCTAGCCAAGGCTGATTTTCAGCCGGGCCAAATTACCGCGATGATGGTCGGTCTGAAGTCAAAAATTCAAACCTTTGCCTTACAGCGTCAGATCAACACTTACCCGCAAGAACCGCTAAGCGCTATTTTACCCGGTGTCGCGTTGCATGAATTATGGGGCATGATGTCCGTTGCGGAACAAGCTTTAATGGTGGTCTCTGGTTTTGTCGTTGTCGCCGGTTTACTCGGTATGCTTTCCAGCTTACTCACCAGCTTACAAGAACGACGCCGAGAAATGGCTATCTTGAGAGCGATGGGGGCAAGGCCTCGGCATATTTTCACTCTACTGATCCTCGAAGCCAGTGTGCTCACGGCTATCGGTATTGCGGTAGGTATTGGCTTGCTCTATGGCTTGTTAGCATTAGCCGGCCCCTTTGTGACGCAAAATTACGGTATTCAGCTACCGTTAGTCATGCTCTCTTCTTATGAATTAGGTCTTATCGCTGCCGTCCAGTTTGCTGGAACTGTGATAGGTATTTTCCCTGCGCTACGAGCATACCGTCAGTCTCTAAGCGATGGGATGACAATACGGGTGTAACCATGAAAAAAATCTTAGTATTCGTGTGCTGGGCATTGAGCTTCGCTTTGCCTACTTATAGTGTTGCCAATGAGGAGATCCTAAGTCTAGATTGGGTCGACTTGATCCCAGAAAGCGAACGTAATCAGTTTGATGCGGTAGGTATGCCACTGATTACCGACCATAGTGGAGCGGCAATGCAGCAATCAACGGTAGGCTCTGTCAGACAAGAACTTAATGGTAGTCAGGTGAAAATTCCGGGGTTTGTGGTGCCATTAGAAGGGGATGAAGAGAAGATCACGGAATTCTTATTGGTGCCATACTTTGGTGCCTGCATCCATGTTCCGCCACCGCCACCAAATCAAATCATTTATGTGAAGTTTCCTCAAGGCGCACCGATTCAGCAGCTATGGGATGTGATCTACGTTATCGGCACACTCAAAACCGAAACCTTTAATCATGAACTGGCGGAAACGGGTTACATCATCGAAGGGACTGCCATAGCAGAATACGATGATTACTGAGTACGCGCGGTGAATCAAACTCGCGCTGTAATCTAGCTTAGACCCAATGGTTCAAAGCACATAAAGTTTAACAAACAAGCAACCTATTCATTGCCCTAAACATCTGGCTGACTAGATTAAGAATCTAGACAGATAAACTAGTACCGCTAGGTAAACAAAGAGTAATAAGGCAATGGATAGGTGCTTTCTAAATTTATTCTCTTTGGAATATTTCATAAGAACCCTCGCTAACTGGTAACAATTTTAACAAATTGTTATCACTGGTGACAGCGAAATTTGCCGTTATCGTGTGAATTGGTCTTAAGCAGCTGACGGCAACAATAATGCAAGCAAAGATAGGTTCATAAACGAGTGCCTCAAACCTTGCCAATATCCGTCACCTCCGAACATCGCAACATCAAATAACACCGACATGACTCACATTAGTTTCTCTGGCGAGCGCGAATATAAAAAGGTACAGTTATCAGTAAGTCCATGTGGGTGAAGGAAAAACCATGTCTGAGAGTCGCAAGCCAATCACTATCGAGCATCCGCCTAGCAACGAAAGCCGTCACGAGAAAAAATCTAACTACGTAAAAGACAGCTCAAGTCGCGTAATGCATATTGCTCAAGATCATGGTTTAGATGCTCTGTTACAAAAAGAGTCCCCACAAAAACCTGCCTTAGAACGTGCTTTAGTACGCGAACGTCGTCGCCGTGAACAGCGGCAAAAAAACTTAGAGCAGATCTTAAAACTGGCGCACTCCGCCTGTAGTGATGAAACCGCTGGAGAGCCGGATCAAGATTGGTTATATCGCTTTTTTGATATGGCCCAAGAAGTCCATAACCCTGCAATGCAGCGCCTGTGGGCACAAGTGTTTAAACGCGAAGTGACTAACCCAGGCTCTACCTCAATGAAAGCCCTCAAAGTGTTGCACGATATGACCCCCAAAGAAGCGCAGATCCTGCAACGGGCCGCTTCGCTTGCCTGCAGTTTTGGGAATGATAACAGTCGCAAGTTGTTAATTGGTTTTCGCGCCCAAGCAGGTATCTTCAGTTTGGGTAAACGTACGCTTACCAGCAATATTAATGTTGGCAATTACCAGCTGCCCTATTCCAGCTTATTGGTACTGTTTGAACTTGGCTTAATGCATGGCACCGAACTAGAGTCTGGTGAGATTGATTTAGAGTCCCCATTGCCATTAATTTACCAAGGTAAGAATCTTGCACTGCAAGTGCATAGCAAAGGGGTACGTTTACTTTACTACCGTTTTACCCCTACCGGAAACGAGCTATGTAAACTGCTCGGTAATAAGCAAAATAGCCAATATTACGATCAGTTAATTGCGATGCTTGGACAAAAATTCTCAGTGCAAACGGAAACGAAAAGCACCATTCATCACGCGGTCTAAAGCGAGAAGCGAGAAGCGATTAAAACGCATCAATAAAAAACGCCAGCATTGCTGGCGTTTTACCTTTCAACTTTTACTCGCCAAAATACTCAATATCATGGCTGCAAGTATACTAACGACTAAGCTTTAAAAGCTTTGAACGCATTGATCAAACCATTAGTCGAGCTATCATGCGAGCTAATTTCTGTTGCATCAGCAAGCTCAGGTAGAATTTGGTTTGCGAGTTGCTTACCAAGTTCCACACCCCATTGGTCGAAGCTGAAGATGTTCCAGATAACGCCTTGAGTGAAGATTTTGTGTTCGTACATTGCAATCAAGTTACCCAAAGTACGTGGCGTGATTTGTTTCACTAGGATTGAGTTAGTTGGACGGTTACCTTCAAACACTTTGAATGGGACTAGCTCAGCCATTTCTGCGTCGCTCTTACCTGCTTGAGCAAATTCCGCTTTAACCGTCTCTGCACTCTTACCAAATGCCAATGCTTCTGTTTGAGCAAAGAAGTTCGACATCAGTTTTTGGTGGTGATCGCCTGCTGGGTTATGGCTCAGTGCTGGTGCGATAAAGTCACAAGGAATGATCTTAGTGCCTTGGTGGATCAACTGGTAGAACGCGTGTTGACCGTTAGTACCTGGCTCACCCCAAATGATTGGGCCAGTTTGGTAAGTGACAGCTTCGCCGTTACGGTCGACGTATTTACCGTTCGACTCCATGTTACCTTGCTGGAAGTACGCAGCAAAACGGTGCATGTACTGATCGTAAGGCAAGATTGCTTCAGATTCTGCACCATGGAAGTTGTTGTACCATAGGCCAATCAACGCCAAGATCACTGGAATGTTGTTTTCTAGCTCAGTCTCAGCAAAGTGGTTATCCATCTCGTGAGCGCCTTCTAGCAACTCAACAAAGTTGTCGTAACCTACCGCTAGAGAGATAGACAGACCGATTGCTGACCATAGCGAGTAACGACCGCCAACCCAATCCCAGAATTCGAACATGTTGTCGGTATCGATACCAAACTCAGCCACTGAGGTTGCGTTGGTTGATAGTGCCGCAAAGTGCTTAGCAACGTGCGCTTCATCACCCGCTTCCGCTAGGAACCAATCACGCGCAGTGTGTGCATTGGTCATGGTTTCTTGAGTGGTAAATGTTTTCGATGCAATCAGGAACAATGTCGTTTCTGGATTTACTTTTTTCAACGTTTCAACGATGTGAGTACCATCAACGTTAGAAACAAAATGCATGTTTAGACGCGTTTTGTACGGTGCTAATGCTTCAGCCACCATGTAAGGGCCTAGGTCAGAACCGCCGATACCGATGTTCACGACATCAGTGATCTCTTTACCGGTGTAACCTTTCCAGTCACCCGAAACGATACGGTGCGTAAACAGTTCCATTTTTGCTAGAACAGCGTTGATCGCTGGCATCACATCTTGACCATCAACCATCACTGGTTTGTCACTACGGTTACGTAGCGCAGTATGTAACACGGCGCGATCTTCTGTTTTGTTGATCGCCTCACCACTGAACATCGCTTCAATTGCTGATTGAAGATCCGTCTCTTTTGCTAACGCGAAAAGATGTTGTAACGTTTCTTGGTTGATGAGGTTTTTAGAGTAATCGATCAGGAGATCGTCACCAAAACGTGTAGAAAACTTGTCAAAGCGAGCCGCATCTTGAGCAAAAAGCTCTGCCAGATCCATATCTTGAGCAGATTCAAAATGAGCAGTTAGCGCTTTCCACGCTTGAGTTTGCGTTGGGTTAATATTTTTCAACATGGTCTCTATTCCGATGTTACAGTAGGCTCTATTCCCGCCAGTTAATCACTCGCTAGGAATCCCCGATTTTAAGCAAAAAAGAAGCTATTCCTGATGTTTGGGCACTATGCTGCAAACACAAGGTTATGTAATTTTTTTTCAATGGCTAATTATGACTCAGTGAAAACTCAATCACATTGAGGTATATCACGTTCAAAAGCTTAGCTTATATAAAGCTGTGCAACTAGCCTAGCCAGCTTCATAAGATTTGCCAAACAATTCGTTAAGGAAAGATTATGTGGTCTCAAAAAACGATCAGCTTACCAGCTAAATCCCGAGGTTTTCATCTGATTACTGATGAAATTGAACAACAGTTACCGCAAATCCAATCACTTTCAGTAGGATTATTACACCTGTTTGTGCAACACACCTCCGCTAGCTTAACCCTTAACGAAAATGCCGATCCTACCGTGCGCAGTGATATGGAAAAGCACTTCAATCACTCGGTTCCCGAACGCGCAGCGTACTACCAACACACCTATGAAGGGGATGATGACATGCCAGCGCATATCAAGGCTTCAACACTGGGTTCGAGCATTACAATTCCAATCACTGATGGCCGCTTAGCCTTAGGTACATGGCAGGGCATCTACTTAGGCGAGCACCGCGATTACGGTGGATCTCGTCGTCTTATCGCAACCATTCAAGGTGAGTAAATCAAACACCGTTATTTAATCTAGTATCCGTCGCGCTAAAACGACAAAGGGAACGCTATTTGCGTTCCCTTCATTGTTAGTCTGAGTAAACCATATCGACGCGTGGCGTCAATTTGGTCACCAACTCGTAAGCAATCGTACCAATATGTGCAGCGACTTCTTCGGAAGGAAGCTCATTACCCCACATAATCGCCTCATCTCCCACTTTATCGCACGCATCTGGGCCAAGATCGACCGTGAGCATATCCATTGATACACGGCCAGCAATAGGCACACG
Source organism: Vibrio scophthalmi (assembly GCF_040869025.1). NCBI lineage: Bacteria > Pseudomonadati > Pseudomonadota > Gammaproteobacteria > Vibrionales > Vibrionaceae > Vibrio > Vibrio scophthalmi. Next base: position 1,084,424 of record NZ_CP134271.1, read on the forward strand.
ACGACCGTTTACCCACACTGGCGTGCCATTCGGCGCCGTTCTTGGATAACCATCACCATAGCCGATCGCAATCACGCCGACTTTCGTGTCTCGCTCGCTGGTCCAGATACCACCGTAACCAATGCTTTCACCCTTTTTCACTTCACGCACCGCGATCAAGTGTGATTTTAAAGTCATAACTGGGCGATAACCGAGTTCCGCCGCCGACTTGTCACTAAAGGGCGAGACACCATACATGATGATACCAGGACGAACCCATTCCAGTTGGCTCTCAGGCCAAGCTAAAATGCCGGCTGACGCCGCCAATGAACGCTCGCCTTGGCAGCCTTGGGTTAACGCTAAGAACTGCTCTGTCTGCTCAAGCGTGGTCGATTTTTCAAGTTCATCCGCACTGGCAAAGTGGCTCATAAAGCGCAGCGGCTTGGCGACATTATCACACGCGTTAAGGCGAGCAATAAACGACTCTAGTTGTTCTGGGCGCACCCCCAAACGATGCATGCCACTATCAATCTTTAACCACACTTGAACCGGCGCTTCCAGCTGAGCATTTTCTAATGCTTCTAGCTGCTCAACGCAGTGCAAACCCGCTTGGATATTATTGGTCACCAAAACAGGTAAATCACCCGGCGAGTAAAAACCCTCTAATAATAAAATAGGGGTCACAATGCCAGCTGCACGCAATTGCAAAGCTTCTTCAATGCGCGCTACGCCAAAAGCATCAGCATCTTGCGCATGTTTGGCGATGTGGCGTAAACCATGGCCATAACCATTGGCTTTAACCACCGCCATAATTTTACTGTTTGGCGCTTGTCGCTTCACTTGCTGCAAATTGTGCTTCAGTGCAGCAAGATCGACGTGCGCCGTTGCTGCCTTCATATAACTCATAGTGTTACTCGTCATCCATATCAAACGCAGGACCCGCGTAATTATCAAAGCGAGAGTATTGCCCTTGGAAAGTCAAACGTACCGAACCAATCGGGCCGTTACGCTGTTTACCAAGGATGATTTCTGCGGTGCCCTTCATTGAGCTATCTGGGTTGTACACTTCGTCGCGGTAGATAAACATGATCAAGTCAGCATCCTGCTCGATCGCTCCCGATTCACGCAAGTCTGAGTTAATCGGTCGTTTATCGGCACGTTGCTCTAGGGAACGGTTTAGCTGCGATAGCGCCACCACTGGCACGTTTAGCTCTTTTGCTAACGCTTTCAGTGAGCGCGAAATCTCTGAGATCTCGAGGGTACGGTTATCTTGCATCCCTGGAACACGCATCAACTGCAGGTAGTCGACCATGATCATGCTCAAGCCACCTGAGTCACGAGCGATACGGCGCGCGCGCGAACGCAGTTCCGTTGGTGTTAAGCCAGAACTGTCATCGATGTACATATTTTTCTTCTGCATGAGAATACCCATGGTCGAAGAGATACGCGCCCAGTCTTCATCATCCAACTGGCCGGTACGAATTTTGGTTTGGTCCACACGAGAAAGCGATGCAAGCATACGCATCATCAACTGTTCGGCTGGCATCTCTAGAGAGAAAATCAAGACTGGTTTGTCTTGATCCATCGCGGCGTTTTCACACAGGTTCATCGCAAAGGTGGTTTTACCCATCGATGGACGCGCGGCGACGATGATTAAATCAGAGCCTTGCAGGCCCGCCGTTTTCTTATTCAGATCGTGGAAACCCGTACTGACCCCCGTCACGCCATCTTGTGGCGATTTGTACAATAGCTCGATACGCTCCAGCGTTTTCTCAAGAATATTGTCGACGTTCTGTGGGCCTTCACTTTCCGTCGTGCGGGATTCAGCAATGGCAAATACCTTGCTCTCGGCAAGATCCAGCAAGTCATCAGACGAACGACCTTGCGGATCGTAACCGGAATCCGCAATCTCATTCGCCACACTGATCAAGTTACGCACCATCGCGCGCTCAGCCACGATATCCGCGTAGGCGTTGATGTTGGCGGCACTTGGCGTGTTCTTAACCAAATCGGCCAAGTAGGCAAAGCCACCGACATCTTCCAGCTGTTCATGCTGTTCAAGATGCTCCGATAAGGTGATCAGATCGAGGGGTTTGCTGTCTTCAAGAATGCGTTTAACCGCTTCAAAAACCAAGCGATGCGGGCGGCTATAAAAGTCGCTCGCCATGACTCGTTCTGCAACCGTATCCCAACGCTCATTATCGAGCAACAAGCCACCGATAACGGATTGCTCTGCTTCTAGAGAATGGGGTGGGACTTTTATTGCATCCACTTGTGCATCAGGATGTTTACGTTTGCGATTATCCGAACGGGTATCTGCCATGGTTCTGCTCAACTACTTATCGTGGAGGTTCATTATAATGAGAATACATCAGTTGTCTTTAGCCAAACCAAAGTTTGTGCATCTCATATAGAATTAACTTATTGCTGACGGTGCATCCTTGTATTCACACTATCATTCCGCTCCTGTACTATTCATCGTTTATTTTTGTGATTTGAGGGTCTTTGTGTCGAGAGTTTGGCTAGCCAGTTTAGGTTTAATGAGCAGTATGCTCGTCCAGGCGGAAGAAGTGGATATTCCAAACGATATTGAGATCGCGTCGCCATGGAACACCGAAGTCGAGTTTGGCTATCAATCTCACTCGGGAAATTCAGATTCACAATCTTTAAACTCACGTCTGAGTGCCGAATACACCAAAGGTCGTTATCGTACCAACGGAGAATGGAAGTACTATCTATTGTACAAAGATGGTGAAGAGGATAAACGCCAATCCACCTACAGCGCACAGAGTGACTATAAGCTGGGGGCAAAAACCTATGCCTATGGCAGCTTTAAAGGAATTGATTCCCGCTACAGCGCCTACTTTAAAGACTATACGCTTTCAGCCGGCTTAGGTTATCAGTTCTCCAATACCGAGTTATTTATGCTGGAGTTGGAGCTAGGCCCGGGTTTTCGTTATCAAGAACCCAACCAAGATGAGATTGATGATGATGACATCATCTTCCCCGATATCGTTGAAGAAGCGATCTTCCGTGGCAATGTGAACACCCGCTGGCAAGCCTTGGACAACCTCGCCTTCGCAGCGGATATGACTTTAGTCTCCGGCCATAGTAACACCCGTATTGATACCGACTTGAGCGTCACCAACAACATCACCGAAGATATTGCCTTAAAGCTGGCTCACTCTCGTCAATATCATGACCGCGTGCCTGAAGGCTTGGAAAAAGCCGATAGTATTTTTTCGGTCAATCTGCTGTTTATCTTTTAACGCTCAATGACGCGTTGAGAGCAAAGCTCTTCTCTCAAACAAATGTCAGGCAAAAAAAAAGCACCTCTTAGAGGTGCTTTTTACTAATACGTCTTGAAACTGAAATTACTTCTCAGCAACAACTTGTAGGTTTACAGTAGCGAAAACTTCAGAGTGAAGTTGAACGCTGATCGCGAACTCACCAGTGTTACGTAGTGCGCCTTCAGGAAGACGAACTTCGCTTTTCACAACTTTAACGCCAGCAGCAGTGATTGCTTCAGCGATGTCGCGAGTACCGATAGAACCGAATAGTTTACCTTCGTCACCAGCTTTAGAAGCAAGTACAACTGCTTCTAGTGCGTTAACTTGCTCAGCACGAGCTTCAGCAGCAGCTAGTTGCTCAGCAACTTTAGCTTCTAGTTCAGCACGGCGAGTTTCGAACATTTCAACGTTAGCTTTAGTAGCCATAACTGCTTTACCTTGTGGGATAAGGAAGTTACGAGCGTAGCCAGATTTAACGTTTACAGCGTCACCAAGTGCACCTAGGTTACCGATTTTATCAAGTAGAATAACTTGCATTATTTAATCCTCTGTCTTAATAAAACGAACCGATTACTGATGTTTGTCAGTGTACGGTAGTAGAGCTAGGTAGCGTGAACGCTTGATAGCACGAGCTAGTTGACGTTGGTATTTAGCGCTTGTACCAGTGATACGGCTAGGTACGATTTTACCAGCTTCAGTGATGTAGTTTTTAAGAGTTGCTACGTCTTTGTAATCAATCTCTTGTACGCCTTCTGCAGTAAAACGGCAGAATTTACGACGACGGAAGAAACGAGCCATGGGCTATCTCCTGATCTTAAATATAAGTGATGTGGTCAGCATGCAACACTATTTTACCGATGCCATTTCGGCCGGTTTGGTAAGCGACAAAGCCTCCTACCACAATGTTACTGCCTAGTACTAAATTTTGAGTTAATGCTTGTGACCTTGGCCCACTGATGACGACTGGCATACGACAATAAACTTGGCGAGCTAAATCGGCTTCAATAACAGTAGAACGGTGCTCTAACCAAAAACGGCAGTGCTCTATTCCACTAGGGCTTTTACTACGAATCGGAGGCTTAGCGACGGTGCCACTCAGCTCCATTCGATTGGTCATACAATCAATTACTCAGCAGCAGCTTCTGGACGAGACTCTGCACGCTCTTCGCGACGAGGAGCACGCTCTTCTTTCTGCTTAAGCATGATAGATTGCTCAGTGATCGCTGCTTTAGTACGCATGATCATGTTACGTAGAACTGCATCGTTAAAACGGAAAGCAGTTTCTAGCTCATCGATTACAGCTTGGTCAGCTTCAACGTTCATAAGAACGTAGTGAGCTTTGTGAAGCTTGTTGATTGGGTAAGCCAGTTGACGACGACCCCAATCTTCTAGACGGTGTACAGTACCGCCAGCTTCAGTGATAGAACCAGTGTAACGTTCGATCATGCCCGCAACCTGTTCGCTTTGATCAGGGTGAACCATGAATACGATTTCGTAATGACGCATGTGTTGCTCCTTACGGATTATTAGCTTCCACGAGTGGCCCGGTCGTCCAGAGGAAGCAAGGAACTAAAGATAAATGACCGAGTTTTAAGGAGCACGAATAGTACAGAAAGGAAGCAAATTTAGCAAGCAAAATGTCGCGGACAGAAATGCAACAGTGCAAAGGAAAAACTGTGAAGGGGCGCTCGCGATGCAAGCGCGAAATTTAAGAATTGAAACAGAGAGTTAGCTATCGCTATCATCGTCGACGAATTGAGCTTGTAAATAGTTTTCAATACCGGTCATCTTGATCAAACCCAACTGAGTTTCCAACCAATCGACATGCTCTTCTTCATCTTCGAGAATATCTTGGAACAGATCTCGAGAGACATAATCACGTACATCTTCGGCGTAAGCGATGGCTGATTTCAAATCGGGTATCGCCATCATCTCTAGCTGCAAATCACTGGTCAGCATCTCTTCTGCATCTTCACCAATCATCAACTTGCCCAAATCTTGTAAATTGGGCAAACCTTCGAGAAACAAAATGCGTTCAATCAGGTGATCAGCATGCTTCATTTCATCGATTGACTCGTGATACTCCTTATCCGCAAGGTGCTTGAGTCCCCAATCTTTGTACATGCGTGCGTGGAGGAAATATTGGTTTATCGCAACAAGCTCGTTTCCGAGGACTTTATTGAGATGTTGAATAATAATCGGATCGCCTTTCATGAAATAACCCTCCTTGTTGGTTCATTTAACTGTAGAACCAATCAACAAAGAGTCAAAAACGAACGACCGATTTAGCAGGCTTGTTTGTACAATTGTGCCGCGGTTTCGTTTAGGATTTGCTTGGCTTGCTTAACGCATTTACCACATTGCGATCCTAGGGCGGTGCATTTTCTGATGCTACGCATATCCGCTATGCCTTCTTCCAACACTAACTGTTTGATCTTTTTATCGGAAACACCATGACAGAGACAAACGTACATCTTAATTCCTAAAGCGTAAATTTCGCCTAGAAATATAAACAAGAACCGTTCTTATTACCACTTAGATCTAGTCATAATTTAAGATCGATTCGCTATATATAAATCAGGATTTCGGCGATTTTCAGTGTGGAAAAACGAGCAGATAAAAAAGCTCAATACATGGAAAGATAAGGGATTGTTTTTGTGGAGTGAAACGAAGCTAGAGTGAAGTGTGAGAGTAATTTCTCTTATAACCAAAAATAAAAAGGGAAGCCGAAGCTTCCCTTTTCAAATGCGGCAATTACTATGCCTTCATTTAATTCCTAAGAATTAAGCGAAGATCTTAGCAACAACACCAGCACCTACAGTACGGCCACCTTCACGGATAGCGAAACGTAGGCCTTCATCCATTGCGATTGGAGCGATTAGCTCAACGATCATTTGGATGTTGTCGCCTGGCATTACCATTTCTACGCCTTCTGGTAGAGAGATATCACCAGTTACGTCAGTTGTACGGAAGTAGAACTGTGGACGGTAGCCTTTGAAGAACGGAGTATGACGGCCGCCTTCGTCTTTAGAAAGTACGTATACTTCTGACTCGAACTTAGTGTGTGGAGTGATTGAACCAGGCTTAGCTAGTACTTGACCACGTTCAACGTCATCACGCTTAGTACCACGTAGAAGTGCACCAACGTTCTCACCTGCACGACCTTCGTCAAGCAGTTTACGGAACATTTCAACACCAGTACAAGTAGTAGTTGTAGTATCTTTGATACCTACGATTGCTACTTCGTCACCTACGTTTAGGATACCGCGCTCGATACGGCCAGTTACTACTGTACCACGACCTTGGATTGAGAATACGTCTTCGATTGGCATTAGGAATGGCATATCGATTGCACGCTCAGGTTCTGGAATGTAAGAATCTAGAGCTTCTGCAAGTTCAATGATCTTAGCTTCCCACTGCTCTTCGCCGTTTAGTGCGCCTAGTGCAGAACCTTGGATAACTGGTAGGTCATCACCTGGGAAATCGTACTCAGAAAGAAGTTCACGAACTTCCATTTCTACTAGTTCTAGTAGCTCTTCGTCATCTACCATGTCACATTTGTTCATGAATACGATGATGTAAGGGATACCAACCTGACGGCCTAGTAGGATGTGCTCACGAGTTTGTGGCATTGGACCATCTGTTGCAGCAACAACTAGGATACCACCGTCCATCTGTGCAGCACCAGTGATCATGTTTTTAACATAATCCGCGTGTCCTGGACAGTCTACGTGTGCGTAGTGACGAGTTGGAGTATCGTATTCTACGTGTGAAGTAGAGATTGTGATACCGCGCTCACGCTCTTCTGGAGCGTTATCGATTGATGCGAAGTCACGAGCTGAACCGCCGTATACTTTTGATAGAGTAGTACAGATAGCTGCAGTTAGAGTTGTTTTACCGTGGTCAACGTGGCCGATAGTACCAACGTTTACGTGCGGTTTTACACGTTCAAATTTTTCTTTAGACACGTTCGTGTTCCTTCCTAGTTATGATTCGTCGTGACCAGAATTGATCATCGACGCGCCAGAATTTGCTATTTTATGCGCCAACGTCCGTCAGCGCAATATTTGGACGTATTGATCTGCAAAAAAGTCGCTGACTTTTTTACAGGCAACGAGCCCGATTAGTAACCACGCTCTGCCATAATGGCATCTGCAAAGTTCTTCGGTACTTCTGCGTACTCATGAAACTCCATAGAGTATGAGGCGCGACCTTGAGTTGCAGAACGTAGATCGGTTGCATAACCAAACATTTGAGATAGTGGTACTTGAGCACGGATGATCTTCAGACCTGCGTGGCCTTCATCCATACCTTCGATCATGCCGCGGCGACGGTTTAAGTCACCTACAACATCACCCATCCAATCTTCAGGAGTGGTTACTTCAACTTTCATCATCGGCTCCAGAATAACAGGGTTCGCTTCAAGCGCGCCCTTTCTGAATGCCATTGAACCTGCGATTTTAAACGCCATTTCGCTTGAATCGACATCGTGGTAAGAACCATCAAATAGCGTCGCTTTAATATCCAGTACAGGATAGCCAGCTAATACACCGCTATTCATTTGCTCTTCGATACCTTTACCTACCGAGCTAATAAACTCTTTTGGTACAGTACCGCCAACGATCTCATCAACAAAGACGAAACCTTCACCCAGTTCTGAAGGCTCAAGTTTGATCCATACGTGACCGTATTGACCGCGACCGCCAGATTGACGAACGAACTTGCCTTCCACTTCCGCTGAACCACGAATGGTTTCACGGTAAGCAACCTGAGGTTTACCAACGTTGCAATCAACGCTGAATTCACGCTTCATACGGTCAACGATGATATCAAGGTGAAGCTCACCCATACCAGAGATCAGAGTCTGACCTGTTTCGTTATCCGTTTCCACGCGGAAAGATGGATCTTCTGCTGCTAGTTTACCTAGTGCAATAGCCATCTTATCTTGATCTGCTTGCGAACGAGGCTCAACGACAATCTGAATAACAGGTTCAGGGAATTCCATGCGCTCTAGAATCACTTTGTGGCTCTGATCACACAGGGTTTCACCTGTCGTTACGTCTTTTAGACCGATTGCAGCGGCAATATCGCCCGCACGAATTTCTTTTACTTCTTCACGTTTATTGGCATGCATCTGTACGATGCGACCAAAGCGCTCACGCTTTTCTTTTACTGAGTTGTAAACAGTATCACCAGTGTTTACCACACCAGAATAAACGCGCATGAAGGTTAACGTACCCACAAATGGGTCCGTTGCAATTTTAAATGCTAGCGCAGAGAACGGTTCGTTGTCGTCAGCATGACGCTCAACGTCGTTACCATTGTCGTCGACACCTTGAATTGCAGGAACATCAACAGGCGATGGTAAGTATTCAACCACAGCATCAAGTACCGCTTGCACACCTTTATTTTTGAACGCACTACCACAAGTGGCCAGCACGATTTCATTGTTTAGTGTACGAGTACGTAGTGCTTCTTTGATCTCAACTTCAGTCAGCTCACCGTCTTCAAGATATTTATCCATCAACTCTTCGCTGGCTTCTGCTGCCGCTTCAACTAGGTTGTTGCGCCATTCTTCAGCAAGTTCTTGCATGTCAGCTGGAATGTCTTCGTAAGAGAAAGACATGCCTTGATCGGCTTCATTCCAGTTGATCATTTTCATCTTGATAAGGTCGATAACACCTTTGAAATCCTCTTCTGCACCAACGTTAAGTTGGATAGGAACAGGGTTTGCACCAAGACGGTTTTTAATTTGGTCAACAACACGTAAGAAGTCTGCACCAGTACGGTCCATCTTGTTGACGAATACTAAGCGCGGAACTTGGTATTTGTCTGCTTGACGCCAAACGGTTTCAGACTGAGGTTCTACACCTGATGAACCACAGAACACAACCACAGCACCATCAAGCACACGCAGAGAACGTTCAACTTCAATCGTGAAGTCAACGTGTCCAGGAGTATCAATGATGTTTACACGGTGATCTTGGAACTGTGCGTCCATACCACGCCAGAAGGTGGTTGTCGCTGCAGACGTAATCGTAATGCCACGCTCTTGCTCTTGCTCCATCCAGTCCATGGTAGCAGCACCATCGTGAACTTCACCGATTTTGTGAGAAAGGCCTGTGTAGAACAGAATACGTTCAGTTGTGGTAGTTTTACCTGCGTCTACGTGCGCACAGATACCGATATTACGGTAGCGCTCAATAGGGGTTTTACGAGCCACGGTGAATCCTCTTAACTTAGGGACTATTGCTATCTTCAAGGGTGGTAAAAACGCTACCCCTAGATATAGCAATAGTTCCTAGCATATGCATAGGAACTAAAGAAGTGCTGCGAGGATCCCCGCAGCACTGAAAAGGTATTACCAGCGGTAATGAGCGAATGCTTTGTTCGCTTCTGCCATACGGTGAACGTCTTCACGTTTCTTAACAGCAGTACCTTTGTTTTCTGACGCGTCTAGCATTTCAGCAGCTAGGCGAGCAGCCATAGATTTTTCACCACGCTTACGCGCAGCTTCAACTACCCAACGCATAGCAAGTGCGTTACGGCGAACCGGACGTACTTCTACAGGTACTTGGTAAGTTGAACCACCTACACGGCGAGATTTAACTTCTACCGCTGGGCGAATGTTTTCAAGAGCTTCTTCAAATACAGCTAAGTGATCTTTACCAGATTTCTCAGCCATAGTGTCTAGTGCAGTGTAAACAATTTTCTCTGCAGTAGATTTTTTACCGTCAACCATAAGAATGTTAACGAATTTTGCCAGCAATTCAGATTTGAATTTTGGATCTGGAAGGATCTTACGCTGACCAATAACGCGACGACGTGGCATGGATATTCTCCGTTGTCTTTTTCAGGTTATCCAAAACTTTTCAGTTTCTTCAAAAATTAAATATTTTAGTGTTTGGCCTTACTTAACGGAATCCATTAAGACTTAGGACGTTTCACACCGTACTTAGAACGAGCTTGTTTACGGTCGTTTACGCCAGCACAGTCAAGTGCGCCGCGAACTGTGTGGTAACGAACACCCGGAAGGTCTTTTACACGACCGCCACGGATTAGTACAACACTGTGCTCTTGAAGGTTGTGACCTTCACCGCCGATGTACGATGTAACTTCGAAGCCATTTGTCAGACGTACACGACAAACTTTACGAAGTGCTGAGTTAGGTTTTTTAGGTGTAGTAGTGTAAACACGAGTACATACACCACGTTTTTGTGGGCACGCTTCTAGTGCTGGCACGTTGCTTTTAACAACTTGCTTTGCACGAGGCTTGCGAACCAACTGGTTAATAGTTGCCATTAACTAGCTCCTGAATTACTTGAAAGTAAGCTTTGTGAAAAATCTATCCCTATCGCCGAGTGAAAATTCACTTCGCACAAATAGGGACGCAAAATTCTATGCAGCAGTGAGAGGTGTGTCAAGAAATATACAGATCTTTTTTAACCTTCGAGACGGCCATGGCACTTCCTCGAAGGAAAATAAAGACAATCTGTTAATTCCAAGTCAACGATGTTGGGTGTGTGGCGGTTAACTCAACAAAGCCAGCAAAGTCCACCACGCATAGCGATGGGCTCACTCGGTTAAAAATCCCACGCGCTAAAGCATCTTCTTTAAGCACGGAAACATCCATCGGCTTGAGTATAGTAAACATCGGGTGTTGCGCATGGCTGACGTAAACGGAATCCTCAACCAAGAGAACTTGGTCGCCCTCTTGGTAGGCATCACTCACTTCAGAAAGCGCTTGAGCAGTTTGAACGATATGTAACATAGTGAGTTCTCAGAATGACAGCAGCTTGCTGGCTTGATGTAATTTGAGTTTGATTTCAGCAGGCTCCAATCGCTCTGCCGCAATCACCAAGTCAGCTTGTCCCAATCCGCGCTGCGCGAGTGAATCGGCGCAAACAAACACTTGTTCAATGTCATACAAATCAAACAACTTCAGCATTGGCGCATAATCTTTGCTAAGAATTCCCTGCGGTTGCTGACCTTGCAATAATTGATAAACACCATCACCAATGAACAATACGCAGATATCTTCACAATACGCCGACGCGGCAAGTAGCGCATCAATGCCTTCACGCCCAGCACTGGTTTTATGTGGCGAGCTTCTAAATACGTAGGTTAATTGACTCAAAACTGCACCACTCTATCTTGGGTTAGCATAGCTTCGGCTAGGCTGCCTAATCCGGCCTGAGAAAAGCCATCAGCGAGGTTGTGCTGCACGAGACCATGTTGGGTTGCTTCCCCCTGACTGACGATACCACGACGCAATGCGGCCGCCACACAGGTCTCCAAGCGTACATTGTGCTGCAGAGCTAAGGTTTGCCACGCTTTGGTCAAATCAAATTCATCATTGGCCGGCACACTGAGTGCCGAACCATTGGTCACACCATCTTGATAAAAAAACACACTCACGAGAGTGTGTCCTTGGGTAACTAATGCGCTCGCAAACTGGTAGGCATTCCGTGCAGCTTGACTGCCATACACGGAACCATTCACTACCAAGGTATAGGTTAGAGACACTTCTCTTCATCCTCAATTTTTCGCTGACGAATATACAGATAAACCGTATGTTTCGAGATATTGAGTCGGTCAGCGACACGGTTAATCGCATCTTTGATGTCGAAAATACCTTTGTCGTACAACTCCATCACGATTTGACGGTTCTTGGTGTTGTTTGATACCGATTTATCAGCGTTGATCTCTTCGATTGTGCGTTCAACGGTTTGGTCCACCAGCTCTTCAACATCACTAGCAAAGTTAACCGATGATGCGGCATCTTTGGCTTCTTGTGTTGGCATGAATGATTGCAGAACTTGTGAGAATGGCGCATCCAAGTTGACGTTGACACACAACAAACCAATCACGCGGTTGTCGCCATTGCGGATCGCGACCGTAATTGACTTCATCAGCACGCCACCTTTAGCGCGAGTGAAGTAAGAACGAGAGAAGTTACGCTCAGAACCTTCGATATCTTTCAGCATTTTCAATGCAAGATCGGTGATAGGAGAGCCCACTTGGCGCCCGGTATTTTCACCATTGGCAATCTTGATTGCCGAAGTATTCAGATCTTCTAACGAGTGCAGTACGATTTCACAAAACGGGCCAATCAGGCTCGCAATGCCATCTACAACAGCCTCATAAGATCTTAGAATGATTTTATCGTGCTCACTGAATGGCATCACATGAACGGATTCCATCTCGAGCAACATATCCGTATTTAAGGTTTCAGTCGTGGTCACTTTCTTTAGCCTTCGAGCGATAAATCAACAAATTGATGTAAGTTTATCAGAAATTTTGAATAGAACACCTAGCTATACCGTCAACTAGTGATTTAGAACAAATAAATCATTCGCACTGCTGTGCAATTTGCGCGGCGACTCGATTGTTTGACCGCCCCTACTCACCTTGAATTGACGAGCAACAGACAAAAAAAGACTCGGCGATGCCGAGTCTTTTTATGGATATTTTATCGCTGATGCTACGTAATAATAGCGAATCGCTTACTGAGCAGGCTTGTCGATATTAACCAGTTCCACTTCAAACACCAACGTAGAGTTCGCTGGGATAGTCGGTGTGTCTTGGCTACCGTATGCAAGTTCTGGTGGCAAAACAAACTTAAATTTAGAACCCACAGGCATTAGCTGTAAGCCTTCAGTCCAACCACTGATCACGCGGTTCAGCGGGAACGTTGCCGTTTCATTGCGATCGTATGAGCTATCGAATTGAGTGCCATCGATCAGCGTGCCTTTGTAATGTACTTCAACCGTATCAGTGTCTTTCGGCTTCGCACCGTCACCTTGTGTGATCACTTGGTACATTAGGCCAGAATCGGTGGTCTTAACGCCTTCTTGTTTAGCGAACTCAGCACGGAAATCAGCACCGGCTTTAAGTGCCACTTTCGCCGCTTCTTGTGCTGCTTTTTGCTGCTCTTCCGCTTTCACTTGCATAATTTCAGCAACACGCTTATCTAACGCTTCTAGCGCTGCGCGAGTTTGCGCTTGGTCTAGAGCAACGTCGCCAGCAAATTGATCAGAGATACCTTTTAGTACCAAATCTTTATTCAAAGTAATGCCGATTTCACTTGGCTTATCTAGGCTTTGAGATAGGTAACCAGCAAATGAGACACCAATCGCGTATGCCGCTTTGTCATCTTCCGTTTTAAAGTGAACCGCTTTGCCTGTTTCCGCTTGAACTTGTTCAACAGCCGGTGCAACTTCTTTTTTTGGCTCTTCTTCTTTCTGACAGCCAACCGCTAGCGCAACAGTAGCAGCAAGCAATGACACTTTAAAAATCGATTTCATTTAATTCTCCAATTAAGGCATTTTGTCTTTGTGCACAAATCTTTAATAAAAACTGGTACGCACTCGCATGTTATACCAATATAGCCAATATGCGTCTGAATGAAACGTAAACCAAGTGGATAATTGAACTTGATGCGGATAATTTTTAACTCTCTACTCATTGGCTTTGTCATCACAGCGTTAAATGGCTGCTTTTTTTGGGCCTCTGACGATCAACGTTGGGAACTTGAGCCTCAAGGCACAACCAGTTTCGCACTCAGTCGCGACGCTCGCTTTGCGCTTGCCTACTCCAAAGAGCATCAACTGGTGCTTTGGGATCTTTATCAATCGCAACAATTGGCTTCGTTAGGCGCGCAAGATCAACAAGCCAATACCGTTTCTCGTATCCGCATTTCCGATAATGGCCGTTATGCCATTACCGCCACACAGTTTAACTTTGCCGTTTGGGACTTAGCTTGGAGCCAATCACAAGGGTTGTGGTCAATCTCCGATGGAACTATCCGTGACGTTGATATTTCCAGTAACGGTGAACAAGTCTTGCTGGGGCTCTCCAATGGCAAAGCCATCCATGTCAATTTAGTCACCGGACGACGCATAGAGTTCCTCGCTCACAACGAAAAAGTTAATTCTGTTGCCCTTTCGCCCAACGGGCGCTTTGCGTTAACCGGCGGGAACGATTACACCGCCTATCTCTGGGATACCACCAGCGGACAAATTCAACATACTTTTAACCATGACCAACGCGTCAATCGCGTCGCTCTTCATCGTGACGGGAAATACGCATTTTCCTCCGATGGGGGTAATCATGCGGTCGTGTGGGACTTAGTCAGCGGGAAAGAAGTCAGCCAGTTAAGCAGTTTTTCACGCCAACTGATTTTTTCCAGTGCGCGTTTTTCCGATGATGGTCTGCAGTTAATTACCGGCACACCGTCGAGTCGAGTGATGGTATGGGATTCACTGACAGGTAAGCGCTTGGAAGGTTTTGAAGCCGAGCCTTTAAAAGATGCTCGTCCTCCTCGGGCAGTAGTGTATGATGCGGCCTTCGATAATCAACACCGCGTTGTCTCTGGCACCTCTGCCGGCATCGCCCAGGCTTGGACATTAGATTAATACCATGACAGAAAAGCACATCACTGAACTTGAAAACCGTATTAACGACCTTGAATGTCAACTTGCTTTCCAAGAGCAGACAATTGATTCATTGAATGATGCATTGAGTCAACAACAGCTGTTGATTAGCAAGATGCAGGATCAAATGAAATACGTAGCGGGTAAAGTAAAGAATTTGGACTCGTCGAATCTCGCCGATCCATCAGAAGAAACGCCACCACCGCACTATTAATCAAAGCAAAGTCAAAGCGGCAAATTATCTCGCTTTGTAGCTTAGCGGTGACGCGGCGTTAACTAAAACAGTACGCGATCACCGCACCAGCCACCACTAAGCAACCGCCAATACGTCGCAAGTGATCATCCGGCTGACGACTCAACTCAGCAACCATATTTCGCCAACCATTTGGGGCGATCAATGGACCAAGCCCTTCAACAATCAATACCAGCCCGATCGCTACCCAGATTGAATTTGACATCACAACCTCTTAATTCATCATTAATCATCGAGATAAATAGTCAGCAATGTGCGGGAGAAAATCAGCAGCATTGAACAGAGACTTATCTTGATTTGTATTCTATACCGGCAAAAAGAAAGGCCCCTAAAAAGGAGCCTTTACTGTGTGCTTATCAGGCCGCTTATTTCGCTGGCGCACCTTTCGCATTGTTCATGTATTGGAAGAACTCGCTGTTCGGATCCAACACTAGAATGTCGTTCTTGTTGCTGAATGATTTCTCATACGCTTTCAATGAACGTAAGAAGCTGAAGAATTCAGGATCTTTGCTGTATGCATCAGAGTAGATCTTCGCTGATTGTGCATCTGCTTCACCACGTGTTACTCGTGCGGTTCTGTCTGCTTCTGCCAACGTTGTCGCCACTTCTAGCTCAGCTTGAGCGCGGATAACTTCTGCTTTCTCACGACCTTGTGAACGGAACTTACGCGCCACTGATTCACGCTCAGCACGCATACGCTTGTAGATTGAATCACTGATGTTATCTGGAAGGTTGATTTTCTTCATACGGAAATCAACAATCTCAACACCCAAGTCATCCATTGCACTCTGACGAGAACCATTCAAAACGTTCGCCATGATGACATCACGTTCGCCATCAATCTCTAACGCTTCTTTCGCAGCTTCTGTCGTCGCCACGCTATCGATGTTATCTGCTGGAGGCAGTACATCTTTATTACGCGGACCCGATACAATTTGCTTGATTTCACGCGAACCGATTTCAGAACGTAGTAGATCGGTCACTTTACGCTCTAGCAACGTTTCAGCGGTCAATGTGTTACCACCACCTGTTGCTAGATAGTATTGGCCGAAATCTTTAATACGCCATTTCACGTAGGTATCGATGATCACGTCTTTTTTCTCAGACGTTACAAAACGATCCGAACGACCGTCCATTGTTTGAATACGAGCATCCAGTGTTTTCACACTGTCAAACATAGGCATTTTGAAATGTAGGCCTGGTTCGTAGATACGAGCGATTTCATTGTTATCTTTCAGTACTCGACCAAAACGAATCACGATACCGCGCTCGCCTTCTGGGATCACAAACAGTGACATCAGCATGATCGATAAAGCAACAACCAATACAGGGATCATTAACTTACGCATTATTAGTATCTCCCTTGGCGCGAATCAGATGAACGAGATGAAGTGTCTGATGTTGACTCCGTAGTTTTCGACTCAAGCTCAATTTGATCGTACGTTGAAGATGACTTCGAACTACGTTTAGTTTGAGTTTGACCTTCTTGACCTGCCAGCTTATCGATTGGTAGGTAAAGTAAGTTGCCGCTCGATTCAGAATCGATAAGAACCTTAGAAGTATTCGAGTACACTTCTTCCATCGTATCTAGGTACAGACGGTCACGAGTCACGTCTGGCGCAGCTTGATATTCTGGAAGCAGTTTTTCAAACTGAGCAACTTGACCTAACGCTTCGTTAGTTACACGCTCAGAATAACCCAATGCTTCTTTCTTCAAACGCTCTGCACGACCTGTTGCTTTTGGCAAAATGTCGTTACGGTAAGCTTCTGCTTCACGCTCAAAACGCTCAGCATCCTCACGAGCTGCGATAGCATCATCAAATGCATCTTTTACTTGCTCAGGTGGACGTGCTGACTGGAAGTTCACATCAACAATCGTCAAACCCATATCGTAATTCGCGATAATGTTGTTCAACGTTTCTTGTGTATTTTGACGAATTTGCTGACGACCGCTGGTTAGAATGCTATCCATCAGTGAGTCACCAATAACCGCACGTAGCGCAGAATCTGTTGCTTGGCGTAAGCTGTCATCCGCGTTAGTCACTTGGTATAGGTATTTGTATGGATCCGAAACACGGTACTGAATATCCATACCGACGGTCACAACGTTTTCGTCTTTGGTCAGCATTGTGCCAGAGGCACGTAGCGAGCGGATCGCCTGAACGTTAACCGCAGTCACTTCATCAATAAAGCGAGGGCGCCAGTTAAGACCAGGATCGACGATGCGGTTGTCATATTTACCTAAACGAAGTACGACACCACGTTCAGCTTCACCAATGGTGTAAAATCCAGAAAAGAACCAAATTGCTACCGCGATAGCTGCAATAACACCAACACCTAGTGCACCGCCACCGCCGATAGAAGGGCCTTTACCGCCTTTTCCACCACCAAATTTGCCACCCAGCTTCTGACTCAGTTTGTTGAAGACTTCGTCTAAGTCTGGCGGTCCTTGTTCACGGCCACCTTTGTTACCGCGATTATTATTACCCCATGGGTCATTATCGCGGCCTTTGTCGCCGTTATTATTACCAGGCTCATTCCACGCCATTAGAAAGCTCCATCATTTGATATGACGTTATACTGTAGCAGTCATTTAAGTAACTATAAAGTCACGTAAAACTGCCCCTTCTCTTTTTTCAAGTCTAGACCAATCTACTTGTTGCATGCGGATATTTATCAACAAGTTACCATCTTGATCATATTCTTCTTGCTGAATACTCTTCATTTGGAAGAATGTACTGCGTAATCGCCCTTGATGTTGCGGCGGAACACACAGTTGATATTGAACCATTTGACTTGCTAGACGTTCTGTCAGCGCCTCAAACAACAGATCAATACCGATGCCTTCCATTGCCGACACCCACACTGTGCATGGCATGCCTTCTTCATCACGTTCAATACGTGGTTTTTGGTTTTCTAGATTATCAATTTTGTTCATCACAACCAAAGAAGGCACCTCGTGGGCATCAATCTCTTCTAAGACGATCTGAACAGCTTGCATGTTCTCACGAAAACGTTCATCACTGGCATCAACAACATGTAACAAAATGTCAGCTTCTTGCGTCTCTTGTAACGTTGCCTTAAAGGCTGCAACAAGATCGTGAGGTAAGTGTCGAATAAACCCTACCGTATCAGCCAGTATTGCTGGGCCAACATCAGCAAGTTCGATTTTTCGCAGCGTTGGATCCAACGTTGCAAACAATTGATCAGCAGCATAAACGCCAGCTGCAGTAATACGGTTAAACAGCGTAGATTTCCCTGCGTTGGTATAACCGACTAATGAGATGGTTGGTATTTCTGCTCTATTTCGCGCACGGCGTCCTTGTTCACGCTGCTTGGCCACTTTGTCCAAACGACGCAGGATTGCTTTAATACGCTCACGCAACAAACGACGGTCAGTTTCTAACTGTGTTTCACCTGGCCCACGTAAACCGATACCACCTTTTTGTCTTTCAAGGTGCGTCCAACCACGAATCAATCGCGTAGAGATATGTCTAAGCTGAGCAAGCTCAACTTGCAATTTACCTTCGTGGGTTCGAGCGCGTTGTGCAAAGATATCGAGAATCAAACCGGTACGGTCTACCACTCGACACTGACAAAGTGCTTCGAGGTTACGTTCTTGGGCAGGAGAGAGGGCGTGATTGAAAATCACAATATCAGCGTCAGTCGATTGCACAATTTGTGCGATTTCCTGGGCTTTACCCTCACCGACATAGTATTTCGGGAGTGGTGACTGACGACTACCCGTTACGACTTGTAACGAGGATACGCCAGCGGAAGACACCAACATCTCAAACTCGCTGAGATCTTCCCACTCCCCTTCTTGCGTGAAGTTGATATGAACAAGTACGGCTCGCTCACCGGCTTCATAACGGTCAAACAAGCAATCAACTCCTCAAAGTAAAACGATTTGTACTCAGAGATTAATCATCCGATTTCTCTGGGCGATCACCTTGTGGACGATCACCGCTGTGGTGGCTCACTGGACGAGCCGGAACAACTGTTGAAATTGCGTGCTTGTAAACCATTTGGTTAACAGTGTTCTTCAATAAGATCACGAATTGATCGAATGATTCGATCTGACCTTGAAGTTTAATACCGTTCACGAGATAGATAGACACTGGAATACGTTCACGACGTAAAGCGTTTAAGAACGGGTCTTGTAGAGATTGCCCCTTAGCCATTTTATTTTCCTTATTTTGTAATTTTGTTTTAGTTATTTAGCTAGTGGTTAGTTGCAAGCAGCCAAACTGCTGCATCAGAGCTAAACGAATAAAAAACACCCTGAGTTACTGTTATGAAGGTAAATACCTCAAAATTCAAGTAACAGATCCTTTAAAGGGCACATTCACGCAAAAGCGATCACATTATACACAGCTTCGATCGTCCGATGCCACGGCATTTGAGACGGTTTCGAGTGCTTGTTCAATGTTTTCACTATCTAACCAAGTTAAATTATCCCAGCTGCGTAACCAGGTAATTTGTCGCTTGGCCAATTGGCGGGTCGCACAGATACCGCGGAAAACCGCATCATCTAACGTGCAATTCCCATCCAAATAGTCCCACATCTGTCGGTAACCGACACAACGAATTGACGGTAGATCAGGATGAAGATCATCACGCGCATACAGCGCCTTCATCTCTTGTTCAAATCCTGCTTCGATCATCTTTTCGTAGCGCAGTTCTATACGACGATGGAGTTCAGCCCTTTCCTTGGGTGCTATAGCAAACTGCTTAACGTTAAACGGCAAGCTTTCGCCTTTCGTTTGCGTAAGCTCTGTAAGAGTTTTACCTGAAATTCGATAAACTTCCAACGCTCGTGACAACCTTTGCGGATCATTACGATGTATACGTTCAGCGGAAACGGGATCGACTTCACGCAACTGATCGTGCAGTACCTCCCAACCATGAGTCAATGCTTCTTGCTCAATTTGTTTACGAATTGCAGGGTTTGCAGCCGGAAGTGGTGATAGACCTTCCAATAATGCCTTGTAATACAGCATTGTACCGCCAACCAGTAACGGAATTTTGCCTTGAGCGACGATGTCATTCATTTCACGCAGCGCATCACGACGAAAGTCCGCCGCGGAATACGATAATGCCGGATCTAAAATATCAATTAAACGATGTGGGGCTAACGCAAGCTCCTCGGCATTTGGCTTCGCGGTGCCAATATCCATTCCTTTGTAGATCAACGCAGAATCCACAGAGATGATCTCAATCGGGTATTTCTGGCGTAAACGAATCGCTAAGTCCGTTTTTCCTGATGCGGTTGGCCCCATTAAAAATAGAGCGAGTGGTAATTGTTTATTCATAGGTTAAAAGCTGCGATCGTGGCAGAAAAATCTATCGGTCTAACAAATGCTGAATCTTGTAACGGTAGCCTTCCTTGCCAAAGTTGTTCAACCTCAGCAATGATTTGAATGGCTTCGGACAAAGTGTAGTCGCTTTTTACGCGCGTGACTTGATCCGCTAACCAATTGGAGAGCAATTTAGCGTCAAGATTTGCCGGACTGAGATCCTTTTCCTGTTGCGAATTTATCTGTGGCGATGAAGATACGGCGTAAGATAACAGATCTGGAATCAACTGTTGCAGGTTTTGTTGTCTCAAAGGCGCAGGAACCCCCATCACCATCACCGCTTGTGCCGTACGGCATTTTAGCTCTAAACCAAAACGAGCAAATAATGCCTGATGTTGGTGATAAGCTGCGATCAATTCAGGTTCCAGTTTTAATGATAATGGCACTAGCAGCGGCTGACTTTTTAACGCGTGTTCGGTCACTTGTAGTTGCCCACAAACTCGCAGCCATTCAGCATAAGCAAGCGACACGGCATGTGCTCCCTGCTTATCTGCCATCATGACAAAACGACCAGAGGCCATGCAAATCGCTTTGCCTAAAGCTTGGATTGGCGGTGAGGCCTCCACTGACTGTTCACTCGCCTTATTCGCGTCTTTACTCTCGGTCGCATTCGTTGTTACATCACGCTTACTCGTCGAGGTTTGTAGTAACTGCTGGTAAGCAATCACCTCTTGTTTTGATGGCGCTGGCGTGCCGTAATGTTGCGACTCTCGTCCGCCACTTACCGCTTGAGAGCGTGAACTTTTTCCGCTCTCTTGCCATTCACTACGCGGCGCACTTTCACGCACTGCTGCTTGGCTGGCTCGTTCTTCGTGATAACCAGTGCGACCTGGATAACTCGGCGTATTGTCGACCGCATGATAAACGCGCGGCGGGACGATTGACTCTGTCTGTTGAGGCTGATCTGTATCCTGACTCACGCCAGAGTGATTAATATCCGTTTCAGAGCCATTGTCCTGTGCTATCGCACGACTTGAGTCACTGCTCGGCTCATGAAAGGCGGAAGACTTCACTTCCGGTTTATCAATATGCAGACTCTGCGCTAAGGCATCCGCTAAAGCTTGATAAATAAAGTCATGGACTAATCTTGCTTGATGGAAACGCACTTCGTGCTTAGCAGGATGGACATTAACATCCACTTGGTGAGGATCAATTTCAATATAAAGCACGTAAGTGGCAAATTGCTCTGGGCGTAAGCTCGTTTCATAGCTTTGGCGAATGGCATGATTGATCAACTTATCACGCATCATGCGACCATTGACGTAGCAGTATTGCAGATCGCTTTGTTGGCGAGCACCTTCAGGGCTGGTGATCCAACCGTGTAGCTTTAATCCTTGGTGCTCCAATTCAATTTTGAGCATATGGCGAACAAAGTTATTGCCACACACTGCCGCGATACGCTTTTCGGCTTGTACTTCTGTTTTCGCTGCGCGGTACTGTTTGATCATTTTGCCGTTGTGACGCAAATTAATCGTCACATCAAAACAGCTTAAGGCGATGCGTTTGATTAACTCGTCGATATGAGCAAATTCGGTTTTTTCGGTTCGAAGAAATTTGCGTCGAGCTGGCGTATTAAAAAACAGATCCAAGACTTCGACAGAGGTGCCTAAAGGATGCGCTGCGGGTAGCAAACTCACCGCCATATCACGTCCTTCACTATGCGCTGCCCACGCCTGCTCTTGAGTTGCAGGGCGAGAGGTTAATGTTAAACGTGATACCGAACTGATACTCGCCAATGCTTCACCACGGAAACCCAAACTCATGATCGCTTCGAGATCATCTAACGAATGGATTTTCGACGTGGCGTGGCGGCTGAGCGCCAAGCCTAATTCGTCTTTCGCAATCCCTTTACCGTTGTCACGCACACGGATCAGCTTGGCGCCACCTTTTTCAATATCAATATCGATACGCGTGGCGCCTGAATCGATGCTGTTTTCAACCAGCTCTTTAACGACCGAAGCTGGACGCTCAACCACTTCACCAGCCGCAATTTGGTTCGCCAGTCGAGCGGGCAGAATTTTGATCGTCATATCAATTCGCAATTAGTTGTGAGGAATAATCAACATCTGACCAACCGCAAGCTGATCAGACTTCAAGTTATTAGCTCGGCGTAAACTATCAAGACTCACACCATATTTTTTGGCTATTTTGCCTAAGAAATCGCCACGCTGTACTTTATGCTTACGCAGTGGCTGATCCTTGAGGCTGACTGTCACTTTGAGTTTTTGCCCCAGCTTGAGCGTATCTGAACGTAAGTTGTTTTCACGCTTGATGGCTGAGACCGACACTTTATAACGGCTGGCGATCTTGCCCAGATAATCCCCTTTTGCCACCACGTGGGTCACCGTTTTGGTTTCCACAGGGTTACGCACTTGAGGGACAGGAACACCGCTCGATGCACCAGGAATCGTTAGGGTTTGACCAATCGCAAGGCTACTGCTTTTTAAGTTATTCGCCTGCATAATGGCTTTGGTTGAACTGCCGTATTTCTTGGCAATCACCGACAATGACTCACCACGACTCACTTTATGCTTAATGCTCTTACCGCGATTAGCAAACAAAGTGCCTTCTGGTGGATTCTCTTCAAAGTACTGCACTATCGATTTTGCTAACGCACGCGCTAACTTATCTTGGTGACTACGTTGGAAGAGCAATTTCTCTTCGGTTGGGTTAGAGATAAAGCCAGTCTCAACCAATACCGATGGAATATCAGGTGACTTCAACACCGCAAGGCTCGCATTGACCGGCTCTTTCTTATGTAGACGCACACCAACACGGCTCATTTCACTCAAGATCTTCTTCGCAACTTTGTAGCCTTCTTTTTGTGAATGACTAAATTGCAGATCTAACAGCGTTTGGCTGACATTCTTGTCGTTATTGTTTTTCGCCAGTACTTCACCGGCACCACCAAGTAATTGTGACTGTTCTTCATGGTTCTCGACCCAGCGGGCGATTTCAGTATTGGCGCGGCGAGTATTAAGCACGAACACCGACCCACCACGGGGCTGAGGAGAATGGAAAGCATCAGCGTGGACAGAAACCAACAAGTGGGCTTTGTTTTTACGCGCAATACCAGAACGCTTATTCAGGTTCACATAGTAATCACCACGACGAGTGAGCACCGCTTTCATCCCCGGAACCGCATTGATTTGGTCAGCAATTTTCTTTGAGATCGCAAGCGTTGCATGCTTTTCGTACTTGCGCGTTGGACCAATTGACCCCGGATCTTCACCACCGTGTCCAGCATCAATCGCGACGACGATATCGGCGGTACCGAGCAGTTGTGACGCATCACGACTGACTTGCGTTTTACTTGGTGAAGTTGTCACTGCCGCAGGCTTGCTTCCGCCATGATCAAAATCAACCACCAAACGATGGCCATATTGACCACCCGGTGTTGGCGCGAGTTTAAATAACTGTGCTGGAGCATTCTTAGACAGTTCAAAGACTAAACGATAGGTGCCCGACTGAGGAGGCGAACTCTTACGAATCTTCTTCAACACCGGACTGCCTTTTACGTTCAAAGGCAATTTGGTTTTAAGCTGAGTGTCTTTAAGATCCACCACCAAACGGTTAGGGCTCGACAAAGAAAAATAGCTAAACTCCGCTTCCGACTTGAGATCGATAACGACACGAGTTTCATCAGGTGATGGCCATACTCGAAGGCTTTCTAATGTATTAGCGAACAAGGCACTCGAAAACAGAGACAATGCCAATACACAAGAAAGAGAGACAGCACGCAAGGATTGACTGATCAACATAACTCCAACTGGTCTAAAAGGCGACGTCCATAATCATTATTAGCCACAAGCTCGACGACGCGCGCTTCACCGTTATAGCGAATATCAATATCGAGATCGGCGTCAGGTAACATGCCAACCCCTTTTTCTGGCCATTCAACTAAACAAATCGCATCAGGGGTAAAATAGTCACGAATCCCCATAAATTCGAGTTCTTCAGGGTCAGCCAAGCGATATAGATCAAAATGGTAAACTTGCCATTGATCCAGTTGATACGGTTCAACCAAGGTATAAGTTGGACTTTTCACGTTACCTTGATGGCCTAATGCGCGCACAAAACCACGGCTAAATGTCGTCTTTCCCGCACCCAAATCACCATGCAGATAAATGGTGGTTTGCTGCGAGCATAGATTGGCCA
Source organism: Vibrio scophthalmi (assembly GCF_040869025.1). NCBI lineage: Bacteria > Pseudomonadati > Pseudomonadota > Gammaproteobacteria > Vibrionales > Vibrionaceae > Vibrio > Vibrio scophthalmi. Next base: position 1,108,899 of record NZ_CP134271.1, read on the forward strand.
ACGCCGTTCCTAGTTGAATCGTCGCATTTTCATCGGCTAGGGCGAATTGTTTTGAGCTCATGACTGTTTTCTCGTAAATGACTATATAAAAATCAAAAGAACTGGAATAGTAAACTGGGTTGGAATTGAGAGACAAGCTCTCTTATGTAAGTTAACGGAAAATAATCGTCAATTAAACTCGATTTGTTGGCTAGATCCCGCGCAGAAGATCTTGTAAGATCCCGCCCCCTTTGTATGAGCGACGCTAGCATGAACTATCAAGAACTCGCAGATAACATCAAAATTTGGGCCAACGATCTTGGTTTCCAAAAAGTAGGCATCTGCGATGTCAATTTGCAAGAGCATGAAGCGGCGCTACAAAAGTGGCTCGATGCTGGCTATCACGGCAGCATGGACTGGATGGCACGCCATGGCATGATGCGCGCAAGACCCGATGAGTTATTGCCGGGAACCGTGCGTGTGATCAGCGTTCGTATGGATTACCTACCGCCAAAAGCCCAGTTTGCGACTAATCTTGTGGATCCAACCCAAGCTTATATTAGCCGCTACGCTTTAGGCCGTGACTACCATAAACTGATCCGCAATCAGCTCAAAAAACTGGGTCAAAGAATCGAACAGGAAGTGGGTAGCTTTGGTTACCGACCTTTTGTTGACTCTGCCCCAATCTTAGAGCGTCCATTAGCCCAAAAAGCGGGTTTAGGTTGGACGGGCAAACATTCTCTTATCTTAGACAAAGAATGTGGTTCATGGTTTTTTCTTGGGGAACTGCTGATCGACTTGCCACTCCCTGTGGATACACCGAGTGAAGATCAATGTGGTAAATGCAAAGCCTGCATGACGTCATGCCCAACCAATGCGATTATTGAAGAGGGTATCGTTGATGCTCGCCGCTGCATCTCCTATCTCACCATAGAGTATGATGGCGTCATTCCAGAAGAGTTTCGCAAACCAATGGGGAATCGCATCTATGGCTGCGATGATTGCCAGCTCGTCTGCCCGTGGAACCGTTTCTCTTCGCTCACTGATCAAGATGATTTTCATCGTCGACAGTCACTGCAAAATCCTGATTTAATCGCACTGTTTGCATGGGACGAAGCGAGCTTCCTAAAAAATATGGAAGGTTCTGCCATCCGCCGTATTGGTCATGTTCAATGGCTGCGCAATTTGTCGATTGCGATGGGCAATGCCCCCTACTCACAAGATATTGTTGAGGCGCTACAAATGCGCATCGGCATTTCGCCGGTATTGGATGAACATATCGAGTGGGCGCTCGCACAACAACGACAGCAAATAAAAGAAAAAAGCGGTATCGATATTACCCATCAACGACTGATTCGAGTTATCAATAAAGGCATACCGAGAGATGCATAATATTTGCCATCTGACTAGTGTGGTTATTTGACTTGGCTCTAAAATTGGAAATGTGGAAAAACACCCAGTCTCATGCCAGTTTTGATGTAGAGATAAAAGTTAATCACAAGCGCAAGAAATGATTAGGATCAAATAAAAAGCACTTAATGATCCAAATTATAGCGTTGTTCAGATCGTAAAACACCACAAAACCCTTACTAATCAATGTCTTATCTAAAAATATTAATTTCTTCGATTGAAAATATTAGCAAATGATCTTTGTAGAACTGTTTTATTCAGAGCAAAGTTTCAGGTTACCCACCAAGTTATCCACATTGGCTTTTTTGTGGATAAGTCTGTTAATTAATCAATAGAAGTCACGCAGCATGCACTGTTTGCCTAATTATTATCGATAGTTCAATGAGATAATAACAAAGACAAAAGCGCCAGCCGTATGGCAGCGTATTTTAATTATTTTGGGTTTTATGCTTCACAGCATTAGAAAGAGCGATTGGCCTTACATGGCCAGATCAAATGAAGTGTTCATTTGAGGGGACTCTAAAGTAGTACGACTGACGTCTTATACTTTATATCTTCTTCATGAAGAAAATGGAGCGACACATCGGGTTCGAACCGATGACCTCAACCTTGGCAAGGTTGCGCTCTACCAACTGAGCTAGTGTCGCATGAATAATCGCTGTTGCAATTACTCTTAATGTGGTTGCGGGAGCAGGATTTGAACCTACGACCTTCGGGTTATGAGCCCGACGAGCTACCATGCTGCTCCATCCCGCGTCCGGATGTCATTGTTAAGCACAATGAGAACTTATATCCACTTAAAAGAAAGTGGAGCGACACATCGGGTTCGAACCGATGACCTCAACCTTGGCAAGGTTGCGCTCTACCAACTGAGCTAGTGTCGCAATGATTAATCGCCTGAGCAATTTATCTTAATGTGGTTGCGGGAGCAGGATTTGAACCTACGACCTTCGGGTTATGAGCCCGACGAGCTACCATGCTGCTCCATCCCGCGTCCGAATGTCATTGTTAAGCACAATGAGAACTTATATCCACTTAAAAAAAAGTGGAGCGACACATCGGGTTCGAACCGATGACCTCAACCTTGGCAAGGTTGCGCTCTACCAACTGAGCTAGTGTCGCATGAATAATCGCTGTTGCAATTACTCTTAACAAGTTGCGTAAGCCGGATTAAAATCAACGACCTTCGCTAGGTTTTATGAATGGCTGAGCCCGAGAGCTAGCAAATCACAACGCCTGTAATGTGGTTGCGGGAGCAGGATTTGAACCTACGACCTTCGGGTTATGAGCCCGACGAGCTACCATGCTGCTCCATCCCGCGTCCGGATGTCATTGTTAAGTACAATGAAAACTTTACTCTAATCAGACTAATTGTCTAATCAGAAAATTTGGAGCGACACATCGGGTTCGAACCGATGACCTCAACCTTGGCAAGGTTGCGCTCTACCAACTGAGCTAGTGTCGCATCTCAACAACGTTTCCGTCGTTCAGGGCTGCGAATTATAAGAGCATTTTTTTGTGATGCAAGTCCTTCCTGCAAAAAAACAGTTTTTTTTTATCGTTTGATGAAAAAGCACACAAAAGAGAATAAACAATGAGCGAATTGTTTAAATTTAAAACGCTGCTACATAACTGTCACTACGATTAAAGCACTGATTTGACGTAGTGAATAGATAAAATTAGCCAGCAAATGCGATATAACCCAGTAAATAGATTCTTAAAATCTAGCTAAGCTGGTCTAAAAGTATCCTTTTGTATATAACCAAATACTGATGTTATCGCTTCGCCCAATAATATTTTGTTAATGGCAATTGCAAATCATGGAGATCGCAATGGCATTACCCGTTTTCCAACGCTCGTTTTTAGCCCTGTTTGTTCTGCTCTCTAGCGCCCTATTTCTCAATGGCTGTGAATCCATGCCCAAGCCGGTCCGTAACCTGGGTAAAACCGATGTGGATTTTGTTATGGATGTGCATGTTAAAGAACAAAAAGAACTGCTGATGGAATTAACGCGCAAAATGTACGTGCGCAATCCAAACCAACTCAAGAAAGTTGCCGACACTACACTTGAAGATCGGATGCTACAGATCTTTGGTCGTCATGACGAGATTGATCTCCCGTCGTTGGTCTTTGATGAGCTCGGAGGAAAAACGGGCATTGAAGCAATATTACTGGCGTTTGATGAATCATTCCAAGGCGACCGCGTATTCGCTGCGATAGTAGGCTTAACAGAGATGTTGCGCCGTTCTTATAACCACCAGCAAGAATTCTTTATTCTCGATTCACTCGATGAACAGGCACTTTACAACAGTGCTCGTAATATCGAAATTTTTGTCTGGCGCCTCTATCAACGTAAAGACAGTCAAGGTGAACTCTTCTTGCTGACCAATCATGTGACTGAGGGGGAGTTTGATACCAGCTTCGACCGTATCTTTGCCAAGATGGCATTGATTCAAGATATGATGGCGCTGATCGTCGCCGACAAGACCAATCGCAGCATAACGAAAGTGGCACAGGGTGTGGCGCAGTTTGTCTTCCTGCCGATCCCGTAAGACAGCCCATCAGGACTCCTTTCCAAAACGACAAAAACCGCAGCAAGCTGCGGTTTTATATCACATCATCGACTTACGTCGTTAAATGCTAAAAATCGTTTTACGGTAATACTGCAACTCTGCAATCGACTCACGAATATCATCAAGCGCTAAGTGGCTACCTGATTTTGAGAAGCCGTCCAATACTTCTGGCTTCCAGCGACGAGTCAGCTCTTTAAGCGTACTGACATCCACATAGCGATAATGGAAGTATTGCTCCAATTCAGGCATATGTTTGTATAAGAAACGGCGATCTTGGCCGATACTGTTACCACAAATCGGTGATTTACCTTTAGGCACCCACTGTTCAAGAAACTCTATCGTCTGACGAATCGCTTCTTGTTCGGTCACCGAGCTATTGCGAATGCGTTCAACTAAGCCACTATTGGTATGGGTATTGGTGCACCAATCGTCCATTTTATCCAACTCGGACTCAGGCTGATGGATGGCCAGTACTGGACCTTCTGCCAAAATATTAAGCTCACTATCGGTGACGATAGTGGCGATTTCGATAATTTTGTGTGTTTCTGGATCAAGCCCAGTCATCTCGAGATCGACCCAGATTAAATTTTGATCGCTAAAGGACATAAATCGTTGCCTATTGGTTTTTCGCTAAAAAAGGTACTATACCCAAATTCAGATACCCAAGATAGCAATCTCAGGTGTCGACCCTAAGAGAAGCAGATTAAGTAGATCACCGTGGCAAAACAGAAAAAGTTAACCAAAGGTCAAGTACGACGCGTTCGTAGCAATCAAAAACGCAAACTCACTAAAGCGGAAAGCATTCAGTGGGATGAGTCCATGCTGGGCGGCACAAAAACAGGGTTAGTGATTACCCGTTTCGGCCAACACGCGGATATTGAAGATTCTGAAACAAAAGAAATTCACCGCTGTAACTTACGTCGCGGTATCGAATCTTTAGTCTCGGGTGACCAAGTTATCTGGCGGGCAGGTCTTGAGTCCATGTACGGTATTTCCGGCGTGGTTGAGGCCGTAGAGCCACGCAGCTCAGTGTTAACCCGCCCCGATTACTATGACGGTCTAAAGCCAGTCGCTGCTAACATCGGTCAGATGGTGATCGTTTCTTCTGTGTTGCCTGAACTGTCATTAAATATTATTGACCGTTATCTAGTGGCTGCTGAAACACTGCAGATTCCACCTTTACTGGTACTCAACAAAATTGACCTGCTCAATCAAGCGCAACGCGAGCAATATCAGCAATCTCTGCGTGACTACGAGAATATCGGTTATAAAGTTCTGTTAGTCAGTAAAGAGTCGGGTGAAGGCATTCCAGAACTGGAAGCGGCACTTGGTAATTGCATCAACATTTTTGTGGGTCAATCTGGTGTTGGTAAATCTAGCCTGGTGAATGCTCTGATGCCTGGACTTGAAATTGAAGAAGGCCTAGTGTCTGAAAACTCAGGCCTTGGTCAACACACCACCACCGCCGCTCGCTTGTATCATATCCCTTCCGGTGGTGATCTGATTGACTCACCAGGAGTTCGTGAATTCGGTCTCTGGCACTTAGAAGCAGAAGAAGTTACCAAAGCGTTTGTTGAATTCAAACCTTACTTGGGTAGCTGTAAGTTCCGCGATTGTAAGCACCTTGATGATCCAGGTTGTGTACTGCGTGAAGCCGTGGAACAAGGCAACGTCAGCGAGAGCCGCTTTAATAACTATCATCGCATTCTAGAAAGCATGTCTGAGAATAAGGCCAACCGCCAATATTCACGTAACAAGAAAGCCGATCTGTAACGCAATGACTACGAGGAAAAATCAGCAACTACTGACATTTGCTGATTTTTTAAGTACCATCTCGCGCCCAAAAGTTTGAAACAGACAATTAACATTGGAATTGAACACAATGGACAAGATTAAAGTTAGACTGCAATACTGGATCCCTCAGCACGCGCTTACTCGCCTCGTCGGTAAGATTGCTTCGGCCAAAGCAGGCAGCCTAACCACTGCAATCATTCGCTGGTTTATCAAGCAATACAACGTCAATATGGATGAAGCTCTGCACCCAGATCCTCAGCACTTCGCCACATTTAACGAGTTTTTTGTGCGTGAACTAAAAGAAGGGGCTCGTCCTATCTCTGAAGGGGATGATCTCATCACTCACCCTGCAGATGCGCGTGTTAGCCAATTTGGTCCAATCCAAGACGGTAAACTTATCCAAGCAAAAGGCCACGACTATACCGCCCTTGAGCTATTAGGTGGTGACGAGAAGCTAGCGGAAGCGTTTAATGACGGTGAATTTGCTACCTTGTATTTATCGCCAAGTGATTACCATCGTGTTCATATGCCATGTGATGGCACGCTACGTCAGATGATCTACGTTCCGGGCGATCTCTTCTCTGTAAACCCACTGACTGCTGAAAACGTGCCGAATCTATTCGCTCGTAACGAACGTGTTGTCTGTATCTTTGATACGGCTTTCGGTCCAATGGCACAAGTGCTGGTTGGTGCCACCATCGTTGGTAGTATCGAACAAGTTTGGGCGGGTACAGTAACACCGCCACGTGGTAATACCGTTCATCGTTGGGAATACCCTGCTGAAGGCGACAAGGCGGTAATTCTGAAAAAAGGCCAAGAAATGGGCCGCTTCAAACTGGGCTCGACGGTGATTAACCTGTTTGCTAAAAACAGCATCCGCTTCGATGACTCAATGCAACTTGGCCAAGCAACCGTAATGGGCACCCCTTACGCACAGCGCCAAGACGCAGAATAACGGTTCGACAACTGAATTATAAATCCCTGACTTGTTCAGGGATTTTTTTGACCAACGACAAGATTTACGCAACATTTTTTACCTAATTGTAAAACTATTACCTTAGTCTAAGACGTTAATTTGGTTATCTTTTACTCTATCCTTCTCCACTGACATGAGAAGGTTTGCCGCGTATGACAAGGATTCATTCTGGCACGATAATCAAACTACTGATCTGTTTTGGGTTGCCACTGGCAGTGCTACTGATGCCGATTGACTCAATACCAATCGCAGACTTAACCCTAATCCAACATCGACTCCTTGCTATCTTTCTCCTTGCCGCCCTTTTGTGGGTGTTGGAACCTGTTCCCGTGTTTGCCACCTCGATTTTGATCATTGCTCTTGAATTGATCATGATCTCTGACAAAGGGCTACACCTATTCCGCAACCCACCCGCAGGACATGACTTTGGTGAGCTAGTCGCCTATACCGACATCTTCAGCGCTTTTTCCTCGCCGATCATTATTCTGTTCATGGGCGGTTTCGCACTGGCGATCTCGGCGTCAAAATACGAACTGGATAACAACCTTGCACGCGTGTTACTCAAGCCATTCGGCACCCAACCACGATTTATCATGTTGGGATTAATGTTGATCACCGCGGTATTCTCAATGTTTATGTCCAATACCGCCACTACGGTCATGATGCTGGCACTACTTGGCCCTATCGTCGCTTCTGCGCCAAAAGGGGATTTAGGAATTAAAGCCTTAGTGCTGTGTATTCCAATCGCAGCCAATACTGGCGGTATCGCTACACCAATTGGTACTCCACCCAACGCAATCGCATTGCAATATTTGGTTGGTGAAAACAGCATCGACTTCTTATCATGGATGATGATGGGCTTACCGTTTGTGATTGTGCAACTCACCATCGCTTGGTTCTTACTGCAAAAACTGTTTCCCTCATCTGAAGATAAAATGGTGCTCAAACTCGGTGGTTCCTTCCAGAAAAACTGGCGCGCCATCGTGGTTTACGCCACTTTTGCCACGACCATTTTGTTGTGGATGACCACCAAGCTGCATGGCATGAATACCTATGTGGTATCGATCATTCCACTGGCCGTATTTACATTAACAGGCATCATGGGTAAAGCCGAACTGAAGCTGATCAACTGGGATGTGTTGTGGCTCGTCGCCGGTGGTATTGCAATTGGGATTGCATTAGATAAAACCGGGCTGGCTTCTGCGCTGGCACACGCGATCGATTACGATGCCCTATCCCCTACTGCAGTAATCATCACCATGTCATTGGTATGCTGGGTAATGGCCAACTTTATGTCCAATACCGCCACCGCGAACTTACTAATGCCAATTGCGGCCGCGATTGGTGCTTCGATGCAAAGTTTGGATATGCAAAACCTCTTGGTGGTGGTCGCTTTCTCCGCTTCGTTAGGCATGATTTTACCGGTATCAACCCCACCAAACTCGTTGGCATACTCGACGGGGTTGATTGAAAGCAAAGACATGGCCAAAACCGGTTTGATTCTCGGTGTGCTTGGTCTATCCATGGTCTACATGGCTAACTGGATCCTCTCTTAATCACTGCCATTTAAGCAGCAAAGCGTGATCACATATCACGCTTTGCTTTAATCCTCTTTTAAGGCATATTGACCATCTTATGTTGTGCCTTCGCACACATACACCTGTCGCGACAAGGATGCGAAATAGATGGGATATGAATGGCTAGCCTTAGCCGCTGCTCTACTGTGGGCCATCGCCAGCCTACTCTCCGTTAAGCCTGCTCATCACTTAGGCACCTTTGCTTATAGTCGCTTGTACCAGCGTCATTCTCGCCGCTATGGCGCTGTATACCGGTGGCTGGGAAACCATCACTGTGCCATCGCTGACAGCGATGATGTTCTCTGGCTTAGTCGGCATCTTCATTGGTGATACCGCACTGTTTGCTTGCCTTAACCGCATGGGCCCTCGCCAAGCAGGTTTACTCTTCTCTTGTCACGCCGTTTTTTCTGCGCTACTTGGCTACTTTCTCTTTAGCGAACGTATGAATGGTTGGGAATTACTTGGCGCCAGTTTGGTTTTTTCAGGAGTGGTGTTGGCGATCTTTTTTGGTCGTAGGGGCCAAGATAATAATCAACTAGAAGCGATCAAAGGCCGTATTGGCGTTGGAATTACCCTAGGCGTTCTTGCCGCGATTTGCCAAGCCCTAGGCGGTATTATCGCCAAGCCGATCATGCAAACCGCTGTCGATCCTGTGGCAGCGTCAGCTCTGCGGATGATGACCGCTTTCGCAGCACACAGCCTACTGTGGTTGAGTGGTGCTAAGATCGCGAGGGCGACACACACTATCAACCTCAAGATTTTCTTGCTCACCGCTCTTAACGGCTTTCTCGCCATGGCCGTTGGCATGACGCTGATCTTATATGCATTGCAAAAAGGCAATGTGGGTATGGTGGCACTACTTTCGTCCACCACGCCGATCATGTTATTGCCTTTGCTGTGGTTTTATACCAAACGACGACCAAATCGCTATGCATGGTGCGGCGCGTTCCTCGCGGTCTGTGGCACCGCTATACTGGTGCAGTAAGCAACAAAATCTGCCGATTCAACTATCGAATTGATTGGTAATTCCTCCTTTACATTGGTCGAGAAATGTTAAGAATAAGAGTTATTATCAATGTAAGCTTATGGCCAAATAGATAATTCGCTGAAAGATAGCTACACGACATCACCAACAATATTTGATCTTGGCCTACAGTTTTGCTTAAAAAGTGTAGTAAAATTACGCTAGTTTTGTTTCAAGGTACTTGGGTTTTATGACCCAAAACCGACAGTTACTTAAATTTGACGAGGTTTACTCTATGTCTGCTAAGAAGCCATTGGCTCTAGTTATTCTTGACGGTTACGGACACCGTGAAGACACTGCAAATAATGCCGTTGCAAACGCAAATACGCCTAACTTGGACAACCTATTTGCTAACCACCCGAATACGCTTATTTCTGCATCTGGCATGGATGTAGGTCTACCAGATGGTCAAATGGGTAACTCAGAAGTAGGTCACACCAATATCGGTGCGGGCCGTATTGTCTACCAAGATCTTACTCGTATTACTAAATCTATCGCTGATGGTGAGTTCGCTGAAACTGCAGCACTGGTTGAAGCAATGGATAGCGCGATCAACGCAGGTAAAGCCGTTCACATCATGGGTCTTATGTCGCCAGGTGGCGTTCACTCTCACGAAGATCACATCTACGCAGCGGTTGAAATGGCAGCGGCGCGTGGCGCTGAGAAGATTTACCTACACTGCTTCCTTGATGGCCGTGATACGCCACCACGTAGCGCAGAAGGTTCTCTACAACGCTTCCAAGACCTATTCGCTAAACTAGGTAAAGGCCGTGTGGCTTCTCTAGTAGGTCGTTACTATGCAATGGACCGTGACAACAACTGGGATCGCGTTCAAGTTGCTTACGACCTATTGACTCAAGCGAAAGCTGAATTCACTTTTGACACCGCGGTAGAAGGCCTTGAAGCTGCTTACGCTCGTGACGAAAATGACGAGTTCGTTAAAGCAACGGCAATCAAAACTGCAGATCAAGAAGATGCCATCATGCAAGACGGTGATGCGGTGATCTTCATGAACTACCGTGCTGACCGTGCACGTCAAATCACGCGTACTTTCGTTGCGGATTTCGACGGTTTTGAGCGCGCAGTATTCCCTGCTCTGAACTTTGTGATGCTAACGCAATACGCAGCAGACATCCCTCTAGCGGCGGCATTCCCACCAGCAACACTAGAAAACACTTACGGTGAGTGGCTTTCTAAACAAGAGAAAACTCAGCTACGTATTTCTGAAACAGAAAAATACGCGCACGTCACTTTCTTCTTCAACGGTGGTGTTGAAAACGAGTTTGCTGGCGAAGAGCGTCAACTGGTTGCTTCTCCAAAAGTTGCGACTTACGACCTACAACCAGAGATGAGCTCAACTGAGCTAACTGACAAACTGGTTGCTGCGATCAAATCAGGTAAGTTTGATACGATTATCTGTAACTACCCTAACCCAGATATGGTTGGTCACACGGGTGTTTACGAAGCAGCTAAACAAGCTATCGAAGCGATCGATGCATGTATGGGCCGCGTAGTAGAAGCGATCAATGAAGTTGATGGCCAACTGCTTATCACCGCAGACCACGGTAATGCAGAAATGATGATCGATCCTGAAACAGGCGGCATCCACACTGCACACACTAACCTACCAGTTCCACTGATTTATGTTGGTAGCAAAGCGGTTGAGTTCAAAGAAGGCGGTAAACTGTCTGATCTTGCACCAACCATGCTTTCTCTAGCGGGTATCGAAATCCCTGCAGAAATGTCTGGTCAGGTTATCGTTAAATAATCGCCTCGCATAATAAACGCCCGAGCCATGCTTGGGCGTTTTTTTTGGCCTCTTGCTAGGCAGCCTATGACACTGCGTACAAGTTTTTACTTAATCCTTTCTTCCCAAGAATCGAATTATGTATACTGGCCACTAATCAATTGGTTAGGATAATTCGAGCTAATGTCGCTTAACGCCATCACAAAAACGCATCGCACACTGCGCACACTCATGCTGCTGACGGTTGGTTTTGCTTCGATTGCCCCTTTATCCACGCAGGCATCCTCACCCAGTCAGTTAACCGGCGTCAAAAGTGAAATTTCTCGACAAAAGAACGCCTTGAGCTCACAGCAGAAAGAGCTCGATAAATTACAAAAATCGCTAAAAAGCCAAGAACTTGGCATCCATCAGTTAGAGCGAGAAATCAAGGCAACCAAAGCATCTCTGACTAAAACCAATGCCAATATCAACGCGTTGGACGGTAAAATTGTTACGCTTGAAAAAGACAAAGCGCAACAAAGTGAAAAGCTTAAGCAGTTATTGCGCACCTATTACGTGACTCAGCGTGCGAAATCTTCCGCCAATATAATGACCCAAGGTGTGGAAGAAGATCGTATCAGCCAGTACTTTCAATACCTTGCCAAGCAACGCGCACAAACCATCACTGAGTTAGAAAAAATCGTCGCTGAACTTGAGCAAAGTGAAGAGCAGTTGGCGCTCGAAAAACAACAAATAACTAAGTTACTCGATCAACAGACCTCAAAGCGCAATCAACTCGCTAAGACTCAATCACAGCGAAAAGGCACGGTCAGCAAAATCCGTAAAAGCATTTCCAGCGATAAAGTCTACCTGTCTGAATTACAGCGCAACGAAGCGCGCCTAAAAGCCGAAATCGCCAAAGCGGCCAAACGTAATGCGGTACCAATGGATGGCCTTGCGAAACAAAAACGCAAGCTGCCATGGCCAATCAAAGGTCGCGTGATGCACAGCTACGGCTCAAAACAGACAGGGCAAATTGATTGGAAAGGCATCGTGGTTGCCGCCAACTACGGGCAATCCGTCAAAGCGGTGTACTCTGGCACGGTGGTGTTTGCTGATTACCTACGTGGCTATGGTCTCGTGGTATTATTGGATCATGGTAAAGGCGATATGACACTGTACGGCTTTAACCAAAGCTTACTGAAAAAAGAAGGTGATAAAGTGGTGGCCGGCGAATCAATCGCACTCGCGGGAGATACCGGTGGACAAACCCAAGCATCACTCTACTTTGAGATCCGCCGCAACAGCAAAACCCAAGATCCTATTTCGTGGTTACAGCGTAAATAATCGCAACAATAAGGGCGCCTCTCAGCGCCCTTATTGTTTGGTATGGTTTGGTATGAAAAACTTTCAGCCTACGCTTAATTGTTTACTTATCAACGTCGGTAGTATTCGCTGACTTGCCCTATCAACAATTCTAATTGCTGTGGTTCTAGATGATTAATGCCACCCGCGGCTTCTCGTCCTCCCCCTGTCGCAAATTGGCTACACAACTCTCCTGCCCCTTGCTTATTCGCTAACGGAGCGCGCAACGACACGGTATAGCCCTGCTGACGATTCTCGCTGAGCACAAGATGGGCTTTCTCTGGTGCTTGGTTCGCTAACCAGTTGCCGTAAACACCACTGATGCGTCGAGACGCCGCGGTATTCGGTAAGATAAACACTGCCAGTTGCTCATCTTGATAATGCGCTTTTAGAGATTGTGCTGACGCCATATCTTGCTGATAAGCCATTTTGAGTTGCTGATATGGTGAGTCTTGTGCAGCAATAACAGCAAAAGGATCATCGTAGGCCAAAAGGGTCGTGAACAGAGTGGCGGGATGGAAATGCAGATCGTCAACCGTGGCGCCATACCCGTTGTAATTAAGGAGCGTACCTAGATCACGCAACTGTTCAGCTTGTTGTGGGCTCAAGCCGGCTTGCGCGGCTAATTGATCGGCTTTGGCGATCAGATTGTCACCATAGGCCCCTGCTATCGCCCAATAGTGATAACGCCCATCAAGTAAGGCATCAATAATCAGTGCAGTACAGATATTGGCATCGAGATTGATATGAGCGGTCAATTGGGCATGGCTAGGAATGCCATCGGCTTTATGGTGATCGGCATAAAAGACATCCGCGCCAGCATCAAGCGCGCGTTGCAATCCACTGAGGTTTTGTGTGAGTGAAATATCCAAAACCGTTAGAGAGTCACCACGTTGAATCTCAATTGAATCGAGCAATTGAATATCACGCTTTACCCCAGTCACTAATTGGGCGTTCTTAGGGTTCGCGAGACGTAGTTGAAGTAGAGCGATGATGCCATCTGCATCACCGTTAAAAACATCGTAGTGCATAACATTACTCGAATCAGAAGGTTATCAGTAATGTAACGGCTTAGAGCAAACAGAACAAAGAGCGAAAGGTTATAAACCCTCGCCTTCGATTATATTCATCGTGGCTATGAAGCGTTAAGCGGCGTGCATCGCTTTAACACCCTCTTCCAAGAGCTGAAGCTGCTCAAGTCCAGATTCGGTTGCCTTCGGTTTCACGACCGAGATCATCTGCAACATGCCTTGGTGAATGATCTGTTCGGTGATTTGCGTTTTCGGTGACATGGCCGACTGATAACCTAACCAGCTGGAAGCTATTAAATGCAGTGTTGTGACCAACGGCTTCATTTCACTTTCCGCCACATCGAGCAAACCTAACTGAATAAAGGCGGCCATGATATTGACCAAGTTTGATTGCAGCTTATCTTGTACCTGAATATATTCTTCATGCAGAACTTCATCACGCTGAAGTATTTCCGGTAAGTTGGCGTAGAAGAAACGGTATTTCCACATCAAGGTAAAGATTGAGTTGAGGTAGAGCTCTGAGGAATCCCCTAATGATTTTGATAAAAATCATAAATTTAAGGTAGATGCACATCTTGTCATGTGATCAAATGGTTCTGAGAAAAATCAATAACCAGACAACAAGATGTGCGAACTCGATATTTTACACGACTCTCTTTACCAATTCTGCCCTGAATTGCACTTAAAACGACTCAACAGTTTAACGCTGGCTTGCCACGCATTACTTGAATGTAAAACGCTCACTCTTACCGAACTTGGTCGTAACCTGCCAACGAAAGCCAGAACAAAACATAACATCAAACGAATCGACAGATTGTTAGGTAATCGTCACTTGCACAAAGAGCGACTCGCTGTATACCGTTGGCATGCCAGCTTTATCTGTTCAGGTAATTCGATGCCCATTGTTCTTGTTGACTGGTCTGATATTCGTGAGCAAAAACGGCTTATGGTATTGCGGGCTTCGGTGGCACTACATGGTCGTTCTATTACTCTTTATGAGAAAGCCTTTCCGCTTTCAGAGCAATGTTCAAAGAAGGCTCATGACCAATTTCTAGCCGACCTTGCAAGCATTCTACCGAGTAACACTACACCGCTCATTGTCAGTGATGCTGGCTTTAAAGTGCCATGGTATAAATCCGTTGAAAAGCTAGGTTGGTACTGGTTAAGTCGAGTCAGAGGGAAAGTGCAATATGCAGATTTAGGTGCGGAAAACTGGCAACCTATCAGCAACTTACATAGCATATCCTCAAGTCGCTCAAAGACTTTAGGCTATAAGAGGTTGACTAAGAGCAACCCAATTTCATGTCAAATTGCACTGTATAAATCACGTCCTAAAGGCCGAAAAAATCAGCGTTCGACACGGACTAATTGTCATCATCCGTCACCTAAAATCTACTCCGCTTCGACAAAAGAACCATGGGTTTTAGCGACTAACTTGCCCGTTGAAATCCGAACACCAAAGCAACTTGTTAGGCTCTACTCGAAGCGTATGCAAATTGAAGAAACCTTCCGAGACTTGAAAAGCCCAGCCTACGGTTTAGGCCTCCGTCATAGCCGAACTAGCAGCTCAGAGCGCTTTGATATCATGCTGCTAATCGCCCTAATGCTTCAACTGACATTTTGGCTTGCTGGAGTTCATGGTCAGAAACAAGGTTGGGATAAGCACTTCCAAGCTAACACTGTCAAAAATCGAAATGTACTCTCAACAGTGCGCTTAGGGATGGAAGTTTTGCGGCATTCTGGCTACACAATAACGAGGGAAGACTTGCTCGCGGCTGCAACCCTGCTTGCTCAAAATCTATTCAAACATGGTTGTGCTTTGGGGAAATTATGAGGGGATCCCTCAGGGTAGAGCTTCAACAACACCAAGCTCTCTTGCTGCCCCTGAACTGGCGTAAAGCGCTCCAACAATTCGTTTGAATAGAGAGCAAAGATCTCTCGTACTATTTCCTGCTTATTGCGGAAATGGTAGTAGAGATTACCTGGGCTGATATCGATGTGCGCGGCAATGTGGTTGGTGGTGATATTCCTTTCACCATGCTCATTAAAGAGCTCTAATGCTGCTAATACAATTTTATCGCGCGTCTTCATTGCTGTGGTATCCCTTTCTCCGTTGCGTTTAGTATACCAACACATGCTTGCTATAACAAAAACGCCTGAATAAATCAGGCGTTTAAGCATTTACAATTACTTGTGGTAAGGCTTAGACAGTTCGTGCACAGCCTCAACAAATACACCGGCATTTTCTGGTGGCACATCAAGGTGAATACCATGGCCAAGGTTAAATACGTGCCCTGTACCTGCATCACCAAACCCTTCTAGGATTGAGCCCACTTCTTCACGAATACGCTCAGGTGACGCGTACAACATTGAAGGATCCATGTTGCCTTGCAACGCTACTTTATCGCCAATTCGTGCTTTCGCATCGGCAATGTTGATCGTCCAGTCTAGACCAACCGCATCACAACCCGTTGCTGCAATCTGCTCAAGCCACATGCCGCCATTCTTGGTGAACAGAGTTACAGGAACACGACGACCGTCGTTTTCACGAATCAGGCCATCAACGATCTTGTGCATGTATTGCAGTGAGAATAGGTTGTAATCACGAGGGGTTAATACACCGCCCCATGTATCAAACACCATCACTGATTGTGCACCCGCTTTAATTTGCGCGTTCAGGTATTCAATTACGCTGTCCGCCAGTTTATCAAGCAACAGGTGCAGCGTTTGCGGCTCTGCATACATCATCTTCTTGATCTTGGTGAATGCTTTCGAGCTACCACCTTCAACCATGTAGGTCGCTAGTGTCCACGGGCTGCCAGAGAAACCAATCAACGGCACTTCACCTTGTAGATCTTTACGGATCTGGCGAACCGCATTCATCACGTACTGCAGCTCACCTTCAGGATCTGGCAAACCGATCTTGTCTACGTCAGCTTTGCAAGTGATTGGCTTATCAAACACAGGGCCTTCACCTTGTGTAAAGCGTAGCCCTAAACCCATTGCATCAGGAATAGTCAAGATGTCAGAAAATAGAATCGCGGCATCAAGTGGAAAACGGCGTAATGGCTGAAGGGTTACCTCTGAAGCAAGCTCAGCATTGCGACACAGTGACATAAAATCACCCGCTTGAGCACGAGTTGCTTTATATTCAGGTAGGTAACGGCCTGCTTGGCGCATCATCCATACTGGGGTGTAATCTACAGGCTCTTTCAAAAGCGCACGCAGATAACGATCATTTTTTAATTCAGTCATTGTGCTTTTCCAATCTTAGGCGTTATTTTTCGCTGATATTCTAACACTGTTTAGCTCGCAAAAGCCGTGTGCTTTGCAACCTAGATCAAGTTATTAACTTTTAAATAAGTGCTTAATTTGCACCCAACCTCTAACAGTGATAAAAATTTCATCGCTAGCGAAAACTACAATAATTAACTGTGTATCTAATACTCAGTATCTCATAACGACATCTTACTTACCCCCTCCCTCTCGGAGGGTTTTTTTTATCTACTTTTCAGTAAGATGCTCGTTAATGTCGGCAAGCGTCTGATCGATCAATTGTCGAGCAATCGTACCAATAGGTGCTACGGGGGGCATCTCATCAGGTGAGAACCACTGCGCATCACTTAACTCACTATAATCCGGCTTAATGTTACCAGATTGATAATCCGCGAGAAACGCCATCATCATACTGGAAGGAAATGCCCAAGGTTGACTGCCAAAATAACGAATATTGCTGACCTCAATCCCTGTCTCTTCTTTCACTTCACGTGCCACGCACTGCTCGAGCGTTTCTCCCACTTCCAAAAATCCGGCGATGACCGTGTACATACCGTTACGATGACGAGGATGCTGTGCGAGTAAAATCTGCTGTTCTTTACGCACCGCAACAATGATGCAGGGGAAGATCCGTGGATAATGCAATGTACGGCACTCTGTGCATTGCATAGCAAGCTGATTGTGGTTTAGATGGTTTCGACCACCACACTGCGGACAAAAACGCATCGTTTGCGTCATGTGCCCATATTGAACCGCTTTGCTCGCCAGTAGAAAAAGATCTTGCGGGTAAGCTAAGCACTCACGTAATGAGCTCATTGGTAAACGAGCTTCGATCTCCATGTCATTTAGCCACATGACCGGCGCGCCCTGATAGTCACCAATACAGACGACATCACGGTCAGAAAACCCGAATTCACTAGCAAAACCGTAAGGGAGCTTGCCATCTTCTAGCCAAATATCGCTCCCTGATACAACACACCAATATGCCGCACTCTCGTGGGCCATATCACCGTTCTCTAACATTACCGTCCCTCATTGCTTGCAGTTCAACCATTTTACTGGCAATCTAATTTCATACTAGAGTTAGTAGAAAAGCAATTCATTCACTATAATTTCTAGTCAGGACAATAGGTTGTATATCTATCATCGCTTTGCTCAGCAAAGTAAAATGATCACCGGAGTTGTGATTAGATCATGAGGGCATGGTCATGCTAAAAAAACTGAAAAAAACACAAGAACAATGGGGTGGCTCAAGTGACGTCATCGACCATTGGTTAGAGACCCGACAATCCCTAATTGTCGAATATTGTAAGCTTGCCGCACTACAACCCGCTAGTCAGAAAACCGCTCTATCTTCACTCCCCACGCCTCTAGAACTGCAAGATTTTTGCCAGCATTTGGTCGACTATATCTCCGAAGGTCACTTTAAGATCTACGATACGGTGATGGATCAATGGCGTTCTACTGGGTTTGAAATTACCGACGATATTAATAAAGCCTACGCGAAGATCGTGTTAACCACTGATCCTTTGCTGAACTTTACCGATAAATACGCCGACGTTGATCAAGATGATACTTTGGATGATTTTGATGTTGATCTCTCCAGTGTGGGAGAAATTCTCGAAGTACGATTTGAAGTTGAAGATAATTTGATTCAGCTTATCTCTGACAGTTTAGCCGTGCCACCGGGGGCATAAGCTAGAGCTCTAGGAGATTCGAGATTCGAGATTCGAGATTCGAGATTCGAGATTCGAGATTCGAGAAGTTAGAATGCTTCGCATGAGATGAGAAAGAGAGAGGGTTGACATGAGAGTGTCAGCCTTTTTTATTGTTCATCGAAAGAAATAAGCTGTCACTCTAGGGAGTGACCAAGTGTTCACTGATAATCCTGTGAGCTCTATTTCCACTTAACTGGTAGCAAAGCAGATTGTCATCCTCAAGAGCGAGTTGGGGATCTGATTTCCTTTCGTCTTGGTGGTGACTCACCGCTTAATTAAATATCCTCCCCACCGATCTCGCTTCTCGCTTCTCAATTCTATCTCTCAATGCTTCAAAAACAAAAAAGGCACCCGAAGGTGCCTTTTTTCTTAAGCTATTGCTCGTCTCGAAGATTAATCTTCAGAAGAGAAGCCAGCGTTTAGAAGTGCTGCTAGGTTATCTGTTGCTTGTTCAGCAGATGGACCTTCTTGCTCTTCAGCGCGCTTAGCTTGACGCTCTTGGTGGTATGCGAAACCAGTACCCGCTGGGATCAGACGACCCACGATTACGTTTTCTTTCAGACCACGTAGCTCATCACGCTTACCAGAAACCGCAGCTTCTGTTAGTACGCGAGTTGTCTCCTGGAACGATGCCGCAGAGATGAACGACTCAGTTGCTAGAGATGCTTTAGTGATACCTAGAAGGTCACGTTCAAAACGTGCAGGCTCTTTGCCTTCAGCTTCTAGATTACGGTTAGCAATCTTAACATTGTGATATTCAACTTGCTCGCCAGGTAGGAACTCAGAGTCACCCGCGTGTGTAATAGTACACTTACGTAGCATTTGACGAACGATAGTCTCAATGTGCTTATCGTTAATCTTAACGCCTTGTAGACGGTAAACTTCTTGTACTTCGTTAGCGATGTACTGAGTTACTGCGTGGATACCACGTAGACGTAGAATGTCATGCGGGGTCTCTGGACCATCTGCAATAACATCACCACGTTCCACTTTCTCGCCTTCGAACACGTTCAATTGGCGATGCTTAGGAATCATCTCTTCGTAAACTTCACCGCTGTCGCGAGTGATCACTAGACGACGCTTACCTTTCGTTTCTTTACCAAAGCTTACTGCACCAGTGTGCTCAGCTAGGATCGCAGGCTCTTTAGGCTTACGAGCTTCGAATAGGTCTGCTACGCGTGGTAGACCACCGGTGATATCTTTGTTTCCGCTCGATTTTTGAGGGATACGAGATAGTGTGTCACCAATGCCAACTTCTGCGCCATCTTCGATGTTAACGATCGCTTTACCAGGTAGGAAGTAGTGAGCTGGCATATCAGTACCAGGGATCATTACATCGTTACCTTGCTCATCTACAAGTTTGATAGCTGGACGCATATCTTTACCTGCAGCTGGGCGAGCAGCCGGATCAGTCACTTCGCTTGAAGATAGACCTGTTAGGTCATCTGTTTGGCGAGAAACTGTTACACCGTCGATCATGTCAACGAATTGGATGCGACCTGCCACTTCAGTGATGATTGGCATGGTGTGCGCTTCCCAGTTAGCAACTACGTCGCCAGCTGTTACCGCATCGTTGTCCGCTTTGCTTAGAATCGAACCGTATGGCAGTTTGTGTTTCTCTTTCGTACGACCGAACTCATCAATGATGGTCATTTCAGATGCACGAGAAGTGATTACAAGCTTGCCAGCTTTGTTGATTACAAACTTAGCGTTATGAAGCTTAACCGAACCTGTATTCTTCGCTTGGATGCTGTTCTCTGCTGCTGCAGTAGATGCCGCACCACCGATGTGGAACGTACGCATCGTTAGCTGTGTACCTGGTTCACCGATAGACTGAGCAGCGATAACACCAACTGCTTCACCTTGGTTTACTAGGTGACCACGTGCTAGGTCACGACCGTAACACTGTGCACAACAACCGAAGTCAGCATCACAAGTAACGACAGAGCGTACTTTCATGCTGTCTACAGAGTTCTCTTCCATGATCTGACACCACTTCTCATCGATTAGAGTGTTACGTGGAATTAGAACATCTTCAGAACCCGGTTTAAGAACATCCTCCGCTACAACACGACCTAGAGCCAGCTCAGCCAGTGGAACTTTAACGTCACCACCTTCGATATGAGGCATCATGTCAACACCTTCAACAGTGCCACAGTCATGTTCAGTAACTACAACGTCTTGAGCAACGTCTACTAGACGACGAGTTAGGTAACCCGAGTTTGCTGTTTTCAGTGCTGTATCCGCAAGACCCTTACGAGCACCGTGCGTTGAGATAAAGTACTGAAGGACGTTTAGACCTTCTTTAAAGTTTGCAGTGATCGGCGTTTCGATGATCGAACCATCTGGACGAGCCATCAGACCACGCATACCAGCAAGCTGACGAATCTGAGCTGCAGAACCACGTGCGCCCGAGTCGGCCATCATGTAGATGCTGTTGAACGATTCTTGTTGCTCTTCTTCACCGTCACGGTTAGTCACAGTTTCGTAAGACAAGTTTTCCATCATAGCTTTCGCTACGCGGTCGTTCGTTGATGCCCAGATATCGATAACTTTGTTGTATCGTTCGCCCGCAGTTACAAGACCAGATTGGTACTGTTCTTGAATTTCGCGAACTTCTTCTTCTGCTGCTGAAATTTCAGTGTACTTCGCATCTGGCACAACCATGTCGTTGATACCAACAGATACGCCAGATAGTGCTGCATAAGCAAAACCGGTGTACATGATTTGGTCAGCAAATACTACTGTGTCTTTTAGACCAAGCTTACGGTAACACTCGTTAAGTAGGTTAGAGATTTGCTTCTTACCTAGCTTTTGGTTAACGATGCTGTACGGTAGACCTGCTGGAACGATTTGCCACAACATTGCACGACCGACAGTTGTATCAACCATCTTCGTTTCAGTTGTGCTGTTACCGTCTTCATCAACAACAGTTTCAGTAATACGTACTTTAACGCGTGCGTGTAGTTCAGCGTTCTTAGTGCGGTATGCCTTCTCAGCCTCTTCAGGGCCAGCAAGGTACATGCCTTCACCTTTCACGTTGATCTTGTCACGTGTCATGTAGTACAGACCCAATACAACGTCCTGAGAAGGTACGATGATCGGATCACCTGACGCTGGCGACAGAATGTTGTTCGTCGACATCATCAGAGTACGAGCTTCAAGCTGTGCTTCTAGAGTTAGAGGCACGTGAACCGCCATTTGGTCACCATCGAAGTCCGCGTTGTATGCCGCACACACTAGTGGGTGTAGCTGAATCGCTTTACCTTCGATTAGTACTGGTTCGAACGCCTGGATACCAAGACGGTGAAGTGTTGGTGCACGGTTCAATAGTACTGGGTGTTCACGGATCACTTCGTCTAGGATATCCCAAACTACTGCTTCTTCGCGCTCTACCATTTTCTTAGCAGCTTTGATTGTAGTCGCAAGACCACGAGTCTCTAGCTTGCTGTAGATAAACGGCTTAAATAGCTCAAGTGCCATCTTCTTAGGAAGACCACACTGGTGTAGACGAAGGTATGGACCTACTGTGATTACAGAACGGCCAGAGTAGTCTACACGTTTACCTAGAAGGTTCTGACGGAAACGACCTTGTTTACCCTTGATCATATCAGCAAGAGATTTCAGAGGACGCTTGTTAGAACCTGTGATCGCACGACCGCGACGACCGTTATCTAGAAGGGCATCAACAGACTCTTGCAGCATACGTTTTTCGTTACGTACGATGATGTCTGGAGCCGCTAGCTCTAGAAGACGCTTCAAACGGTTGTTACGGTTGATCACACGACGGTAAAGGTCGTTCAGATCTGAAGTCGCAAAACGACCGCCATCTAGTGGTACTAGAGGACGTAGATCTGGCGGAAGAACTGGAAGTACAGTTAGGATCATCCACTCAGGGTTGTTACCCGAAGTGATGAACGCTTCAACCAGTTTCAGACGCTTAGTCAGCTTCTTACGCTTAGTTTCTGAGTTAGTGGTTTCTAACTCTTCGCGCATTTGTTCAACTTCTGCGTGCATGTCCATAGAACCTAGAAGGTCCTTGATAGCCTCTGCACCCATTTTAGCCGTGAACTCATCGCCCCACTCTTCTAGACGATCCAGATACTCTTCTTCAGTAAGCATCTGAGATTTTTCTAGATCAGTCATACCCGGCTCAGTTACAACGTACATTTCGAAGTAAAGAACACGTTCGATATCACGTAGCGGGATATCCATTAGTAGACCGATGCGAGACGGCAGTGATTTTAGGAACCAGATGTGAGCAACTGGTGAAGCTAGCTCGATGTGGCCCATACGGTCACGACGAACTTTAGTTTGTGTAACTTCAACGCCACACTTCTCACAGATTACACCACGGTGCTTCAGGCGCTTGTATTTGCCACAAAGACATTCGTAGTCTTTTACTGGGCCAAAAATACGCGCACAGAACAAACCATCACGTTCAGGTTTGAACGTACGGTAGTTAATCGTTTCAGGTTTTTTAACTTCACCAAAAGACCATGAACGGATCATGTCTGGTGAAGATAGACCGATTTTGATTGCATCAAATTCTTCGGTCTTATGCTGCGCTTTTAGAAAGTTTAATAAGTCTTTCACAATCAGCTCCTGTAAGGAGTTAAAAGGAGCCCACCTGCAAAAGTGAGCACCTTTTTACCGATAATCGCTTAATTTCCCTGAACTTACGCTCAGGGGAATAAGTGATTACTCTTCGTCTTCTAGCTCGATGTTGATACCTAGCGAGCGAATCTCTTTCAACAATACGTTGAACGATTCTGGCATGCCAGGTTCCATGCTGTGGTTACCGTCTACGATGTTTTTGTACATCTTAGTACGGCCGTTAACGTCATCTGACTTAACGGTTAGCATTTCTTGAAGCGTGTAAGCAGCACCGTATGCTTCTAGTGCCCATACTTCCATCTCACCGAAACGCTGACCACCGAACTGAGCTTTACCACCAAGTGGTTGCTGAGTTACTAGGCTGTACGAACCAGTTGAACGAGCGTGCATCTTGTCGTCAACAAGGTGGTTTAGTTTCAGCATGTACATGTAACCAACAGTTACAGGACGCTCAAACGAATCACCAGTACGACCATCAAACAATTTAAGCTGACCAGATGTTGGTAGGTCTGCTAGCTCTAGAAGAGCTTTGATTGATGATTCAGGTGCACCATCAAATACTGGCGTTGCGATTGGTAGACCACCACGTAGGTTGCCGATCAATGTACGCACTTCAGCATCAGATAGAGAAGCAATGTCTACAGTCTGACGAGTGTCGCCTAGGTCGTAAACTTTTTGCAGGAATTCGCGGAATTTCGCTAGCTCTTGCTGCTCTTTCACCATCTTGTTGATTTTCTCACCGATACCTTTCGCTGCCAGACCTAAGTGAACTTCTAGGATCTGACCGATGTTCATACGCGAAGGTACACCCAGCGGGTTAAGTACGATGTCTACCGGTTGACCGTTTTCATCGTATGGCATGTCTTCAACAGGGTTGATCTTGGAGATTACACCCTTGTTACCGTGACGGCCTGCCATCTTATCACCAGGCTGAATGCGACGTTTAACCGCAAGGTAAACCTTAACGATCTTCAGTACGCCAGGAGCTAGATCATCACCTTGTGTGATCTTACGACGCTTAGTTTCAAACTTCTTATCGAAGTCTGCACGTAGCTCGTCATACTGCTCTGCTAGTTGCTCAAGCTGAGTCTGTAGAGCATCATCTTCAAGCGTTAGCTCTAGCCACTTCTTACGATCAGTTGTGTCTAGTTTCGCTTCAGAGTAGCCACCTTCGATCAATACAGAACGAACACGCGCTAGTAGACCGCCTTCAAGAATTTGGAACTCTTCAGTAAGGTCTTTCTTCGCTTCTTTCAACTGCATCTGTTCAATTTCAAGCGCACGCTTGTCTTTCTCTACGCCATCGCGAGTGAAAACTTGAACATCGATGATAGTACCTGAAACTGAGTTTGGTACACGCAGTGATGTATCTTTAACATCTGATGCTTTTTCACCGAAGATAGCACGTAGTAGCTTTTCTTCTGGCGTTAGCTGAGTTTCGCCTTTAGGCGTTACTTTACCAACTAGGATGTCGCCACCCTTAACTTCAGCACCAATGTAAACGATACCTGACTCGTCTAGTTTAGACAGAGCAGATTCACCTACGTTTGGAATATCCGCTGTGATCTCTTCAGAACCCAGTTTCGTGTCACGCGCCACACAAGATAGTTCTTGGATGTGGATTGTCGTGAAGCGGTCTTCTTGAACTACGCGCTCAGATACTAAGATCGAGTCTTCGAAGTTGTAACCGTTCCAAGGCATGAACGCGATACGCATGTTCTGACCAAGCGCTAGTTCACCAAGGTCTGTTGAAGGACCATCAGCAAGAACGTCGCCACGAGCAACCGGTTCGCCAGGCATTACACATGGACGTTGGTTGATACACGTGTTTTGGTTAGAACGAGTGTATTTAGTTAGGTTGTAGATATCGATACCAGCTTCGCCAGGAATCAATTCTTCTTCGTTCACTTTAACAACGATACGAGAAGCATCTACAGACTGAACAGAACCACCACGTTTCGCAACAACAGTTACACCTGAGTCAACTGCGATGTTACGTTCAATACCAGTACCAACTAGCGGCTTATCAGCACGTAGAGTTGGAACTGCCTGACGTTGCATGTTCGCGCCCATCAAGGCACGGTTCGCATCATCGTGTTCTAGGAACGGGATAAGCGATGCAGCGATTGATACTACCTGGTTCGTTGCAACGTCCATGTACTGAGCGTGTTCACGAGGGTGAAGACCAGATTCACCTTTCTGACGAGCAGTGATTAGCTCATCATCAAATGTACCTTCTTCAGTCAACTTCGTGTTCGCCTGAGCGATAACGTATTGACCTTCTTCGATTGCAGATAGGTAATCAACTTCGTCAGTTACAACACCATCTACTACACGACGGTATGGAGTCTCTAGGAAACCGTACTCGTTACAACGTGCAAACGCAGATAGTGAGTTGATCAAACCGATGTTTGGACCTTCTGGCGTTTCGATCGGACATAGACGACCGTAGTGAGTTACGTGAACGTCACGTACTTCAAAGCCAGCGCGTTCACGCGTTAGACCGCCAGGACCCAATGCAGAGATACGACGTTTGTGCGTAACTTCTGACAACGGGTTGTTTTGGTCCATAAACTGTGAAAGCTGTGAAGAGCCAAAGAATTCTTTAACCGCTGCTGAAATAGGCTTAGCGTTGATTAGATCTTGAGGCATGATTGCATCAAGGTCACCAAGGCTTAGGCGCTCTTTCACTGCACGTTCAACACGTACAAGACCAACGCGGAATTGGTTCTCAGCCATTTCGCCAACTGAACGGATACGACGGTTGCCAAGGTGGTCGATATCGTCCACTTCGCCTTTACCGTTACGGATCGAGATCAGCTTCTTCATCACTTCGATGATATCTAGCTCATCTAGCGTACCTTGCTCGTCTGCATCTGCACGACCAATTGAGCTGTTGAACTTCATGCGGCCAACAGTTGATAGGTCGTAACGCTCTTCAGAGAAGAACAGGCTTTCGAACAATGATTCAGCAGCTTCTTTCGTTGGCGGCTCGCCAGGGCGCATCATGCGGTAGATTTCTACCAGTGCAGAAATACGATCAACAGTGCTGTCGACGCGTACAGTTTCTGACATGAAGGCACCGTGGTCTAGATCGTTCGTAAATAGAACTTCTAGCGCTTTGTGGCCAGCTTGAGAAAGGTTCGCTAATGCTTCAAGACTGATCTCTTGGTTAGCAGAAACGATAACTTCGCCAGTCGCTTCATTAACGTAATCTTTCGATGCAACTTTACCAACGATGTACTCAACTGGTACTTCGATGTGGTCAACGCCTTCTTTTTCAAGTTGACGGATATGACGCGCAGTTACACGACGACCTTGCTCAATATATACTTTGCCGTTTGCTTCAATATCAAACGAAGCAGTCTCACCACGTAGACGCTCTGGGATCAACTCCATTAGTAGAGTTTGATCTTTCACTTGGAAGTTAACTTTCTCGAAGAATAGATCTAGGATCTCTTCGGTAGTCTTACCAAGTGCACGCAAAATAATTGATGCAGGTAGCTTACGACGACGGTCGATACGTACGTACAGGTTGTCCTTAGGATCGAACTCAAAGTCTAACCATGAGCCACGGTAAGGAATGATACGTGCGTTGTATAGAACTTTGCCTGATGAGTGGGTCTTACCCTTATCGCTGTCGAAGAAAACGCCTGGGCTTCTGTGCAGCTGGGATACGATAACCCTCTCGGTACCGTTAATTACGAAGGTACCGTTGTCTGTCATAAGCGGAATTTCGCCCATGTAGACTTCTTGTTCTTTAATGTCTTTTACAGTACCTGCTGGCGCGTCTCGATCAAAGATCACAAGGCGTAGTTTTACGCGTAGTGGCTTTGAGTAAGTAACACCGCGGATTTGACATTCTTTAACATCAAAAACTGGCTCACCAAGACGGTAGCTAACGTATTGCAGCTCGGAATTGCCGTTGTAGCTCTGAATTGGAAAAACAGAACGGAAAGCAGCCTCAAGACCGTATTGCCCCTCAGGATCCTGTTCGATAAATTTTTCGAACGAATCGAGCTGGATCGATAGCAGGTATGGAATGTCCAAAACTTGTGGACGAGTACCAAAGTCCTTACGGATGCGCTTTTTCTCGGTATAAGAGTAAACCATGGGGTTCCTCAGCTCGCTGATAAGTGACCCAAACTGTCCGCCTGACGGGTGGGACAGTGACTAACAACTGTTTACTGTAGTCTCATGTGATTCGATGAACATCATGAGTTTTGCTCGGATAAAGGTGCTTAAACAGCGGGAAAATTCACCTAGACCCTACAGCGCAAAAAGGCCGGTGGTTAATAAACCACCAGCCATTAGCCTTACGGCTATGAAATTAAGTAATAATTACTTGATTTCAACAGAAGCGCCAGCTTCTTCTAGCTGTGCTTTAAGAGCTTCAGCTTCAGCTTTTTCTACGCCTTCTTTAAGAGCAGCAGGTGCGCCGTCTACAAGAGCTTTAGCTTCTTTAAGGCCTAGACCAGTTGCGCCACGTACAGCTTTGATAACTTGTACTTTGTTAGCGCCAGCAGCAGTTAGGATTACGTCGAATTCAGTTTGCTCAGCAGCAGCTTCAGTAGCAGCACCACCAGCAACTACAGCAGCAGCTGCAGTAACACCGAATTTTTCTTCCATTGCTTCAATTAGTTCAACAACTTGCATTACAGACATTTCTGCAACTGCGTCTAGGATTTGCTCGTTAGTAATAGACATAACAATTCTCTTTTAAGTCAACAATAAGTTTATTTTGCAACCAGTAAAAAAAGCAAGGCTTACGCCGCAGCTTCTTCTTTTTGATCGCGGATAGCAGCGATAGTACGTACCAGCTTGCCAGCTGAAGCTTCTTTCATGCACATCATTAGGCGTGCAATCGCTTCGTCGTAAGTTGGTAGTGTCGCTAGTACTTCAGCGTCAGTTAGAGCGCCTTCAAATGCAGCAGCTTTGATCTCGAAATCTTTGTTCTCTTTAGCGAAGTCTTTGAAAAGACGCGCTGCAGCACCTGGGTGCTCGTTAGAGAACGCGATTAGAGTAGGACCAGTGAAAGTGTCAGTTAGACACTCGTACTGAGTACCTTCAACCGCACGACGTGCTAGAGTGTTACGAACAACTCGTACATAAACACCAGCTTCACGAGCCTGTTTACGTAGAGAAGTCATTGCACCCACAGCTACACCGCGAGAATCAGCTACAACTGCAGAAAGTGCACCACTGGCAGCTTCGTTGACTTCAGCAACAATTGCTTTTTTGTCTAGAAGGTTTAAAGCCATCTTGGATTTACTCCTGGTTGTTATTACACCACTCACTATTATCACAACAGTGAGAGCTATTTAGGTGCTTCCCAGAAGAAAGTTTACTATTTGCATAGAGCTTTCTGTCAGTTCGGGCACCATCTACGTAGGATGATTAAGTCTTTCTCTATATAAATATAAAGTCAGACACCTACGGTCTTGGACGGAGACTGGGTCATAATTCTAACTAAATTCACGAGGAATTTAACGAACCAAAGTTCAGCCCCAACCACAAATATTAGGCGCGAAATTATACACTAATTTCACACCTAATCAAATAAATTAAGCTTGAGTGTTCAGGCTAGCCTGATCAACTGCAACGCCAGCACCCATTGTAGTAGAGATGCTAACTTTCTTCAGGAAAGCGCCTTTCGCTGAAGACGGCTTAGCTTTCTTAAGCGCAACTAGTAGAGCTTCTAGGTTCTCTTGTAGTTGGTTCGCGTCGAAAGAAACTTTGCCGATTGTAGTGTGGATGATACCGTTCTTGTCGTTACGGTAACGAACCTGACCAGCTTTAGCGTTCTTAACCGCTTCAGCAACGTTAGGAGTTACAGTACCAACTTTCGGGTTTGGCATCAGACCACGTGGACCTAGGATAGTACCTAGTTGACCAACAACGCGCATTGCATCTGGAGAAGCAACAACTACGTCGAAGTTCATTTCGCCCTTTTTAACTAGCTCAGCTAGATCTTCCATACCCACTAGGTCAGCGCCAGCTTCTTTAGCAGCTTCAGCGTTTGCACCTTGAGCGAATACAGCAACGCGGATATCACGACCAGTACCGTGTGGTAGCACAGTTGCGCCACGAACGTTTTGGTCAGATTTACGAGCGTCGATACCTAGGTTAACAGCTACGTCAACAGATTCTACGAATTTAGCAGTTGCAAGTTCTTTAAGAAGAGCTACAG
Organism: Vibrio scophthalmi; assembly: GCF_040869025.1. Classification (NCBI taxonomy): domain Bacteria; kingdom Pseudomonadati; phylum Pseudomonadota; class Gammaproteobacteria; order Vibrionales; family Vibrionaceae; genus Vibrio; species Vibrio scophthalmi. The sequence continues at coordinate 1,138,155 of NZ_CP134271.1, forward strand.
CTTCATTGATTTCGTATTCTTTAGTTACGTCAACTTTGTCGCGGATTACGCGCATGCGCTTAGTTAGTTTTGCCATGATCTTAACCCTCTACCACTAGGCCCATTGAACGAGCAGTACCCGCAATAGAACGTTTCATCGCTTCAATATCAGAACCAGTCATGTCAGCAGCTTTAGTTTCTGCGATTTCTTGGATTTGAGCTTCAGTAATCGTGCCCACTTTTTCAGTGTTAGGACGACCAGAACCAGACTTAAGACCAGCTGCCTTCAGAAGAAGAGTTGCAGCAGGAGGAGTCTTAGTGATGAACGTGAAAGAACGGTCAGAGTAAACAGTGATTACTACTGGAGTCGGCATGCCTTTCTCAAGAGATTCTGTTTTTGCGTTGAACGCTTTACAGAATTCCATGATGTTAACACCGTGTTGACCTAGAGCAGGACCAACTGGTGGACTTGGGTTCGCAGCGCCAGCAGCAACTTGTAGCTTGATATAAGCTTCAACTTTCTTAGCCATGATATTTCCTAAGTTTGGGTTCAAACGCTAATCGACTGATCAGCTCCCCGGTTATGTAAAAATCTTTTTACTTCAACAGAAGCAAAAAGGCGCGAAATTATAGTCATAATTCACGCCCTAAACAACCCTTTGCAAGGTGTTTTTTTAATCAAGTTTTTCCACTTGACCGAATTCAAGCTCAACTGGTGTAGCACGACCAAAGATCGATACAGACACTTTCACGCGGCTCTTAACGTAATCCACTTCTTCAACAGTACCGTTGAAGTCAGCAAACGGGCCATCGGTCACGCGAACAACTTCACCCGCTTCGTACATAGTACGAGGACGTGGTGCTTCACTCGCTTTTTCAAGACGGTTAAGAATCGCATCAGCTTCCTTATCAGTGATAGGAGCTGGACGATCAGAGGTACCACCAATGAAGCCCATGACACGCGGAACACTACGCACTAAGTGCCATGATTCATCGTTCATGATCATCTGAACTAGGACGTAACCTGGAAAGAACTTACGTTCTGACTTACGACGTTGTCCAGCGCGGATTTCCACTACTTCTTCAGTAGGGACAAGTACTTCACCGAATAGCTCTTCCATGCCATGCATTTTGATATGCTCGCGAAGAGATTGAGCTACACGACCTTCAAAACCAGAGAAGGCTTGAACTACATACCAGCGTTTTTTTGGAGCTTCACTCATGAATAAAAACCCTCTATACCCCAGTCACAAATGCAACAAGACGAACCATAATGCCGTCAATGCCCCATAGCGCTAGAGCCATTACAATACTTACAGCTAAAACGATCAGTGTCGTTTGCAGAGTTTCTTGACGCGTTGGCCAAACCACTTTACGAACTTCCATACGAGATTCTTTCGCAAACACGATCGAAGCTTTACCTTTAGTTGTTGTAGCCGCAACACCAAGTGCTGCTGCAATTAGTACAACAACGCCTGCAGCGCGAACCACTACAGACATATCACCATACAGGTAATTACCCACAACAGCGGCAGTTAGCAGAACAAAAGTGATTACCCACTTAAAGATATCTGCGCCATTTGAGCTCTCAGGAGTTTCAGCATTATTTGCTTTCATAAAACCAACCTGTCACAAGTCTTAATATAGACGACAACAACCCCGCTGCTGCAGGGCAAATCCATGAAACGACCAATTTTATAAAAAATTGACGTCCTCTTTTATTGACCAAAATTGCTTTTCGCCAAAAAATTCCTGCTAACGTCTACATGAACAATAATTCAGCAAACATTATTTTTTGTGCAGAAAAAGGGCATCAAATGATGCCCTTTTTGCTACTGGTTCGTCAAATCTTATTCAAGATTTTCTGAAGTCTTCAGCTAATTCTTAAGAATTAAGCGAAGATCTTAGCAACAACACCAGCACCTACAGTACGGCCACCTTCACGGATAGCGAAACGTAGGCCTTCATCCATTGCGATTGGAGCGATTAGCTCAACGATCATTTGGATGTTGTCGCCTGGCATTACCATTTCTACGCCTTCTGGTAGAGAGATATCACCAGTTACGTCAGTTGTACGGAAGTAGAACTGTGGACGGTAGCCTTTGAAGAACGGAGTATGACGGCCGCCTTCGTCTTTAGAAAGTACGTATACTTCTGACTCGAACTTAGTGTGTGGAGTGATTGAACCAGGCTTAGCTAGTACTTGACCACGTTCAACGTCATCACGCTTAGTACCACGTAGAAGTGCACCAACGTTCTCACCTGCACGACCTTCGTCAAGCAGTTTACGGAACATTTCAACACCAGTACAAGTAGTAGTTGTAGTATCTTTGATACCTACGATTGCTACTTCGTCACCTACGTTTAGGATACCGCGCTCGATACGGCCAGTTACTACTGTACCACGACCTTGGATTGAGAATACGTCTTCGATTGGCATTAGGAATGGCATATCGATTGCACGCTCAGGTTCTGGAATGTAAGAATCTAGAGCTTCTGCAAGTTCAATGATCTTAGCTTCCCACTGCTCTTCGCCGTTTAGTGCGCCTAGTGCAGAACCTTGGATAACTGGTAGGTCATCACCTGGGAAATCGTACTCAGAAAGAAGTTCACGAACTTCCATTTCTACTAGTTCTAGTAGCTCTTCGTCATCTACCATGTCACATTTGTTCATGAATACGATGATGTAAGGGATACCAACCTGACGGCCTAGTAGGATGTGCTCACGAGTTTGTGGCATTGGACCATCTGTTGCAGCAACAACTAGGATACCACCGTCCATCTGTGCAGCACCAGTGATCATGTTTTTAACATAATCCGCGTGTCCTGGACAGTCTACGTGTGCGTAGTGACGAGTTGGAGTATCGTATTCTACGTGTGAAGTAGAGATTGTGATACCGCGCTCACGCTCTTCTGGAGCGTTATCGATTGATGCGAAGTCACGAGCTGAACCGCCGTATACTTTTGACAAAGTAGTACAGATAGCTGCAGTAAGAGTAGTTTTACCGTGGTCAACGTGGCCGATAGTACCAACGTTTACGTGCGGTTTTACACGTTCAAATTTTTCTTTAGACATGAGTTGTCCCTCTAGGTACGGATTTAAGTGGCGCAAATGACCACGTAACCAAACTTATTGGTGATAAAGTATATATCAAAAGGAAAATTTTGCTTTGGGAGCTGGTGCTGATACCCAGAATCGAACTGGGGACCTCATCCTTACCAAGGATGCGCTCTACCGCCTGAGCTATATCAGCAACACTAGTGATTGGAGCGGGCAGCGGGAATCGAACCCGCATCATCAGCTTGGAAGGCTGAGGTAATAGCCATTATACGATGCCCGCACACGTAACTCTTCGAGCTATTTCCTAAAGAATATGGTGGAGGGGGACGGATTCGAACCATCGAAGGCAGTGCCGGCAGATTTACAGTCTGCTCCCTTTGGCCACTCGGGAACCCCTCCAAATTTTTACATTCCATTCTCACTACAACGTTTCTAAAAGAAACAGGAGAGAATGGTGCCGACTACCGGAATCGAACTGGTGACCTACTGATTACAAGTCAGTTGCTCTACCTACTGAGCTAAGTCGGCATAAGTGGTGCGCATTCTATTGAATGATTTTCTACCTTGCAATAGCAAAATGGAAAAAAGTATTTTTTTTACTAAGTTTCTACCTATTTGCCGAATTTTCGTGCAATTTTTGTCGGAAAAAACAAATCTGGTGTGTCTGTCATTTTCTTTCTTGTAAGCTTGATGTATTTTCCAACTTCTGTGCGATGAATCGATTAGGGAAACCATGACCCCATACCTCTCTTTTAATAGGCAGCAATGGGCTGAACTACGTAATTCAGTACCAATGACTTTGTCTGAAGAAGACCTAAAAGAGCTGCAAGGTGTGAACGAAAGTCTAACCATGGAAGAGTCTGTTGAGATTTACCTTCCTCTGGCCCGTTTACTCAATCTCTATATCGCGGCGCGCCAAAGTCGAAACTCAGTGCTACAAAAATTTCTTGGCGAAAAAGCCAAGGATAACGCTCCCCCTTTCATCATCGGTATTGCCGGCAGTGTGGCGGTAGGCAAAAGTACCACGGCGCGCTTGCTCAAAGCCCTACTCTCCCGTTGGGATAACCACGCTAAAGTGGAGCTTGTCACGACCGATGGATTTCTGTATCCGAAGAAAGTATTGGAAGAGCGCGGTATTTTGCACCGTAAAGGCTTCCCTGAGTCTTACGACATTAAGCGTTTGGTGGAGTTTGTCTCTGACATCAAATCGGGTAAGCCGAATCTGCAGGTACCGCTCTATTCGCATCTGACTTACGATATTACCGATGAAGTCAAAACCATCGACCGTCCCGATGTATTAATCATTGAAGGATTGAACGTACTGCAAAGTGGCATGGACTATCCACAAGATCCACATCGCGTGTTTGTCTCTGATTTTCTCGATTTCACATTGTATGTTGATGCCGAAACCGAGGTGATTGAACAGTGGTATATCGAGCGCTTTTTAAAATTCCGTCAAGGTGCGTTTACTCAGCCGGGATCTTACTTTAGCCACTACACCCAATTGAGCGAACAGCAAGCGATTGATAAAGCCAAAGATATTTGGCGCACTATTAATGGCGTCAACTTACAAGAGAACATATTACCTACTAAGGGTCGTGCTCAGTTGGTGTTAAAGAAGGGCGCAAATCATCTGGTTGAAGAGGTGTGGCTAAGAAAATAGTGCCGTAATTCAAACGACCGGTACTTCAAAGAGCCCGTGCTTAATTGAGCATCGACGAAAAAACAAAGGGTTGACTGGAAGGTCAACCCTTTTGTTGTTCTGCTTGTCCATTAAACGATGAGTTGGCGGTTACGCTTATTTTGGCTCTGGCCCGTATTGGTTATCGCCCTCTTGTCCTTTAAAGAAACCACACTCCACCAAAATCCACACACCACAGACCAATGCCGCAAGCGAGCTCAACATTTGCAACGTCGTACTGTGCGCCATTTGGCTCGGATCATTTGCTGGAATCGTCATGCGACCAATCACCAAAGGCACATTCATCAATAACCACCAGTTTGATTTACCTCTGTCATGCCATCGTTTGGCCGTGATCGCTAGATCTGGGATCAACACGAACACTAAAAAGACGGGCAAAATCAAATGTGCATAGGCCGGGAATAATTGATTGATACCCAAACCAAACCCCATGATCAACACGTAATAGGTGAGATTCCAGATCCAGTAGACTTTGCGTCCAATACGACCTTGGAAGGAAAACAACAACTCTTTAATCGACATCTTTTTTACCTAACTACAAACTTAAAAATAAAATCTATAACGCTGATGTTTATACAATAACAGCTTCCAAGTGAGAAACTTGTAACCGCTATCTAATAACAAATCAGCTTCCGTGGTGATTCAATTGACCACTTTCTGAAAACAGGCTTTATCCATATCTCTGACGTTAATCGTCAAACTCGTAATATGACTGGCTTGCTGCTGCAACACCGCCATCAGTAACCTTGATAACTCGCGCTTTTGCTCTGGGGTTCGCCCATCTAACAATTCAAACGTAATATGAATAAAGTCGCTACTGTCACCTTGCTCACCAATCATCCAATGATGGTAGCGCAAGGCTCTTGATTTCAACGACGGCACGTCGAACAGCCCCGATTGTATCGCAGCATGATGTAAGTCTTCTAACAACCCTTGCACATTAACGCGTTCATCGACCGAATTTGAGTATTCCATAACTAAATGTGGCATATCGCTCCTTGATTCTGCTCGTTGGTTTATGGTGCTGATTAAGCACTAATACCAATTTATCGGCGAAAAACCGAGCCCATTACTAGTAATCTGTCTAACAGATCACTGATAGCTTTGAGCGCATGTTTTACAGCAGTCAATCTCTCCAAGTCGCCAATGAGATTCGATCAAGAAATGATTCGGGTCATGATCTAGCGAATTTATTCTGTTATATTCCTACGTAGATTATTTACATTAACACTTTTAATTAATTAATACGGAGATATTCCTATGCGTCGTCCTGTAGTGATGGGTAACTGGAAACTTAACGGTAGCAAAGCAATGGTAACTGAGCTGCTAACTGGTCTTAACGCTGAGCTTGAAGGTGTTGAAGGTGTTGACGTAGCAGTAGCGCCACCTGCGCTATACATCGACCTAGCTGAGCGTCTAATCGCTGAAGGCGGTAACAAGATCATTCTAGGTGCACAAAACACTGACCTAAACAACAGCGGTGCATTCACTGGCGATATGTCTCCAGCAATGCTAAAAGATTTTGGTGCAACTCACATCATCATCGGTCACTCTGAGCGTCGTGAATACCACGCAGAGTCAGACGAATTCGTTGCTAAGAAATTCGCATTCCTAAAAGAAAACGGTCTAAAACCTGTTTTCTGTATCGGTGAGTCAGAAGCGCAAAACGAAGCTGGCGAAACTGAAGCAGTATGTGCACGTCAAATCAATGCAGTTATCGATGCATACGGTGTTGAAGCGCTAAACGATGCAATCATCGCTTACGAACCAATCTGGGCAATCGGTACTGGTAAAGCAGCAACAGCTGAAGATGCACAACGCATCCACGCATCTATCCGTGCAATGATCGCTGAAAAAGACGCAGCAGTGGCTGAGCAAGTAATCATCCAGTACGGCGGTTCTGTTAAACCAGAAAACGCAGAAGCTTACTTCTCACAACCAGACATCGACGGTGCTCTAGTTGGTGGTGCAGCTCTTGACGCAAAAGGCTTCGCAGCAATCGCTCGCGCAGCAGCGGCAGCAAAAGCTTAATTTAAACCTCTCGGTTTAAATGAAAGAAAAGGTCAACTTCGGTTGGCCTTTTTTATTTGGGAACCATACTAATCACCCATGAAAACCTGTCGCACTGACTTTGAATCAAGTATTCTACTCTTTTCCTCAAGTGCGACGCTCTTATGCAAGATAAACACGGCCTGCTAAGCGACCCGATCCCTCAAGTGCTGCGACAAATGACCATCCCAATGACCATGGGTTTGATTGCGATCTTGATGTTTAACTTGGTAGACACGTTTTTCATTTCATTGCTGGGCACAGACGCACTCGCTGCCGTCAGTTACACCTTCCCTGTCACCTTTGGGGTCAACTGCATCACTATGGGCATCGGTATTGGTCTATCCACTAATATTGGTCGACTGCTTGGCCAAGGCCACTCGCAAAGTGCCGCCCGCGTCTCTACTCATGGTCTATTGCTGGCGGTCATTTTGGTTGCCATTGCCTCAACCCTCGGCTTACTTACCATTGAACCACTATTTCTTGCTTTGGGGGCTGAGGCCAAACTGATCCCACTGATCAGCGAATACATGAGTGTGTGGTATTTCGCGATTCCGCTGCTGGTGATCCCAATGGCTGGTAACAGTTCGATTCGCGCCACCGGTGACACCACCACGCCCGCTAAAATCATGATTGCGGCAGGGGTGATCAATGGCGTACTCGATCCTTTATTGATTTTTGGTTACGGGCCTTTTCCTGAGTTAGGTATTCAAGGCGCCGCTATTGCGAGTGCTTTTAGTTGGCTTGGCGCATTGTTTGGTTCACTGTTTGTTTTGATCAAGCGTGAGAAGTTACTCAGTTGGCCTCAACTAGGCTCTCTGATTGAGGATTGGAAAACAATCCTTAAAATTGGGACACCTGCTGCGTTATCAAACGCGATGACCCCCCTTTCAGGTGCACTTCTAATGATGATTCTTTCCAGCCACGGCACAGCTGCTGTTGCCGCTTATGGGGCGGCTCAGCGCATTGAATCGATCTTAATCTTGGTACTGATGTCTTTAACTTCTGCCCTAACCCCCTTTATGGCGCAAAATTTTGGCGCAGGCAATCCACGGCGCAGCTTCGATGGCCAGTTTCTCAGTATGCGTTTTGCGATTGGCTTTCAGTTCATTTTGTTCATCTCGATGGTGCCATTGAGTGTGCCATTAGCGGCCTTATTCTCTCAAGAAGAGAGTGTACGCAACCTACTTTGGCATTACTTACTGGTGGTGCCATTTAGCTATGGTTTCCAAGGCATCATGATGATGTTGGTCTCAGGACTCAACTCTCTCCACCAACCACTGAAAGCCTTTCAGTGGAGTGCGATGCGCCTGTTTATATTTACCCTGCCATTGGCGTGGCTAGGGGGCAAATTCTATGGCATTGAAGGGGTCTTTATAGGTATCGCTCTGGGCAATATTCTCGGTGGGAGTTTAGGTTATTGCTATGCACTGCACATCAAGCGCGTCACGCTTAAAGCCAGTCAACAGCCCCTGAACCCAGATAAGCACGTCGATAAGCACCTCGATAAGCAATAACCGCAGCAAGGCTTGTCCTCATCAGGATAAATCGCCCATGCTAGAAAGCAAAAAGCCAGCATAATGCTGGCTTTCTTATAGACAATTTAACGTGGCAGATGTGCCGATTACAACTCGGAATCTTCTTCAAGTTCCAGATCGATATTGAGTGGCTCTTGCGACAAAATAACGCCGGTATTATCGGCATACAAATAATCTTCTGGTAGGAAAGTGACACCACCAAAGTTAACCGCTACGTCTGTCTCACCTTCACCTTTGCCTGTTGCACCAACAGGAATAGAGGCCAATGCTTGGATGCCGATGCTCATGTCTTCTAGCTCATCCACTTCGCGTACGCAGCCATAGACGACGATGCCTTCCCACTCGTTCTCTTCTGCCAATGCCGCAATTTCTGCATCGACCAAAGCACGGCGAAGTGAACCACCACCATCGACTAATAAAACTCGCCCAACGCCATCTTGCTCTAAGATTTCACGAATGATGCCATTGTCTTCGAAACACTTAACGGTCGTAATTTGCCCCGCGAACGAAGCACTACCACCGAAGTTACTGAACATTGGTTCAACCACATCGACTTGTTCTAAATAAATATCACATAGAGCTGAAGTATTGTATTCCATCGCAATTCGTCTCATAGCATTGGGTTATTCATCGAGTATATCCCCTCACTGAGCCATTGCAATGACAAACATCAATCAACTCACGAGAGTTTGAGCTATAACAACCCCAGTAAAAAGAAGGTTTGTTAGCAGCGAGCATTTGACCACAATTGGCATCATCGGGGCGATATCGGCAGGTCGTTGTGCCAACCACACAGCACGGCCATGTTTGTAGATCACCAAAGCACTCAGTAGGAATGGCAACATCAACCAAATCGGCGCTGGTTGCAGTAACAAGTAAGCGATAAACGCCACCATCGCACCGCCAAGTAAAAGGAAGTGGTATTGCTTAGCTTTGCGCTGGCCAAGGCGAACAGCGACGGTACGCTTGCCACATTGCTCATCATTCTCGATGTCACGCATGTTGTTAATGTTCAGCACTGCAACCGCCAATAAGCCACAACCGATAGCAGGCAATGCCAACGATACATCGACAATACCAGTGTGTAAGAAGAACGTGCCTGCCACACCAAGTAAGCCAAAAAAGATAAAGACCGAGATATCACCCAATCCCACATAACCATATGGCTTGTTGCCGACGGTATAGGCTATCGCCGCCATGATCGCCAATAAACCCAAACCTAAGAAAGCGACAATGCTTTCCCAGTTAGTCAGGGCATGCAGAACGAGAATAAGCCCAGCGATAACCGTAAAAATGATATTAATGATGATCGCTTGGCGCATAGTTTTAGGCGTTATCGCCCCAGATTGAATGGCTCTCGTTGGTCCCAATCGCGCTTCATTATCAGTGCCTTTCACTGCATCACCATAATCATTGGCAAGGTTAGACAAGATCTGTAGCAAAGTGGCGGTAATAAACGCGAGCACCGCGACAGAAAATGAAAAGTGATGGTTAGAGTAGGCTAAAACACTCCCGGTCAAAATCGAGACCAGAGCCAAAGGCAAGGTTTTAGGGCGAGCGGCATCAAGCCAAATTTGCAGCGTTTGTTTCATGCTCATCAGTATCATCAATATCGGATAAATGAAATTGTGTCATATCAACGTTAGCAGAAAAACAAAAAAGGCCACCGAAGTGACCTTTTTTATTTCTGAACGAAGATTACTTTACGCGACCTACGTATTCTGCAGAACGAGTGTCAACTTTGATCACTTCGCCGATCGCGATGAATAGTGGTACACGTACAACTGCACCAGTAGACAGCGTTGCTGGTTTACCACCAGTACCTTGTGTATCGCCTTTCAGACCTGGATCTGTTTCAACCACTTCCAGTTCAACGAAGTTTGGTGGCGTTACAACGATTGGGTTACCGTTCCAAAGTGTTAGCATACAAGTGTTGTTTTCTACCAACCACTTCGCGCTCTCACCCACAGCTTTTTTATCTGCTGCAATTTGATCGAACGTTTCGTTGTTCATGAAGTGGTAGAATTCACCGTCGTTGTATAGGTAATCTAGATCGATATCCATTACGTCAGCTACTTCAACCGTGTCGCCAGACTTAAATGTTTTCTCTAGAACTTTACCGGAAAGTAGCTTACGGATTCTTACGCGGCTAAATGCCTGACCTTTGCCTGGTTTGACAAACTCGTTTTCGAGAATGACACAAGGCTCGTTATCAAGCATAATTTTAAGACCGCCTTTGAATTCATTCGTGCTAACAGTAGCCATTTTTTCCTCTTACCATTCTTCGAGTTAAATTTAATGCCGCACATCATAACCCGAAATGCCGAATCTGTTGAGCAAAACTGGCTCAAACAGCTGGCGAATGGGATCTCTGATCCTACTAAACTGCTGAAACAGTTAGAGATCGATCCTTCACCTTGGCAACACGGATTTGAAGCAAGAACGCTTTTTGCGCAGCGTGTGCCGCAAAGTTTTGTCGATAGAATGGAAAAAGGCAATCCCTTTGATCCGCTTTTACGCCAAGTTTTACCGTTATCAGACGAATTTGCGGTACAGGAGGGCTATAGCAGCGATCCACTGGAAGAACAAAACAATGCGATCCCAGGACTTTTACATAAATATCGCAACCGTGCCCTGATGATAGTCAAAGGAGGCTGCGCTATTAACTGCCGTTACTGCTTCCGCCGTCATTTTCCTTACCAAGACAACAAAGGCAGTAAAAGTGCATGGCAAACCAGTTTGGATTATATCGCCGCTCACCCCGAGTTGAATGAAGTGATCCTATCGGGTGGCGATCCCCTAATGGCGAAAGATGACGAACTGGCATGGTTGATCGATGGTATTGCCAATATTTCGCATATTAAACGATTACGTATTCACAGCCGCTTACCGGTGGTGATCCCAAACCGTGTGACCGATGGCCTGCTCGCCCTGTTTCGTCAAACGCGTTTGCAAGTGATCCTCGTGACCCACATTAACCATGCTAACGAGATCAATACCGAGCTCAGCGAGCAAATGGCAAAACTAAAAGCCGTTGGGGTGACGCTACTCAACCAAGGTGTGCTGCTCAAAGGGGTTAATGACACGCTCGAAGCCCAAATCAAACTTAGTGAAGCTTTGTTTGATGCGCATATTTTGCCTTATTACCTACACGTGCTGGATAAAGTGCAGGGTGCGGCGCACTTTTATGTTGATGATCAGCAAGCGAGAACATTGATGCATGGCCTGATTGCAAATGTTTCTGGTTATCTAGTGCCAAAGTTAACCCGCGAAATTGGCGGTCGATCGAGTAAAACGCCATTAGATTTACATTTGGAGTAAATTTAATCACATAGCATTAAAACTGCCGAGTAAACTTTGGTACTATATTGACGTCTTGTTTATCTAAGTTATCTCGCTATGAAACGTGCTCGCCTTGGTTTTACCCTAATTGAATTGGTGGTTGTCATTGTTGTATTAGGCATTCTTGCGGTGACCGCCATGCCAAGGCTGGTGAATTTGCAAAGTGACTCACGCATCGCGACACTCAATGGCCTAAAAGCCGGTATGCAAAGTGCGAGCGACATGATCTATCCACTCGCAATTAGACAAGGGTTAACCAATGTGAGCGATGCTATCACCATTGAAGGTGACGACATTCAACTTGCTTATGGTTATCCAGCGGCATTTTCGCGCCAAACTTGGAGCAAACTCATTGAAGCCACTTTCGCTGATGGCGTATACAACGCAGATGACCCCGCTGATTGGTACTTCCATAATAATCCCAGCCAAAACTGGATTCGTTTTATGACCAAGTCACGTATAGACCCAAGTTTGCAGTGCTTCTTGCGATATTATGAAGCCACTGAAACCAACGCTCCTCGCTTTGAATTAGTCACCGACGGCTGTTAACGAAATAACGAACCACTATCGTTACCACGAAAATTTTTTGTTCGATCGCTCGGTCTATTGTATGGATACTCCGCCATTTTGGAGGTCCATATGCAAATCAATCTACACCAACTGCTCGATCTTGGGCCATTCACTTGGTCAGCACTACTATGCTGTGCCCTCAATGGCATCTTAATTGGTGTCGAGCGTCAAACTCGCGGAAAACCTGTCGGTATTCGCACTTCGATACTAATTATCTCTGGCACTTACTTCTTTATGTCGATGGCGGTATCGCTGTCACCCAATACGCTTGATCAAGCCCGAGTGCTTGGCCAAATTATTACGGGTGTCGGATTTCTTGGCGCTGGCGTAATGATGACATTGGATGGCAAAATCCATGGCGTCACTTCCGCTGCAATTATTTGGTTATTAGCCGCACTTGGCATGATGATTGGTTTAGGTTACTTACAGCAATCGGTGTTGATTACTGTTTTGGCACTGAGTGTACTGCTTGGCGTCGACAAAGCCGAAAACCGCATCAAAGCATTACGACGCGGCGTACACCAAAAATTCCATGGCAAAAAAGAACCAAGCCGCGCTAAATCGATTGATAAAGCCTAGTGGCTAAATGACATTAAATAACAAATACAAAAAAACCACCTCATGAGGTGGTTTTTAGTATTCGCTTGATCTGGCTCTGGACAAAATCGCTTAGAAAAGCTCTTCAGCAACCTTGTATAGATCATTACGTACTGGACGTTTCATGTTCTCGATTGCATCGATGATATCGTGGTGAACAAGCTGTTCTTTTTGAATGCCCACACAACGACCACCTTCGCCTTCTAGCAATAGGTGAACCGCGTAGTTACCCATACGAGAAGCCAATACACGGTCAAATGCCGTTGGACGACCACCACGTTGGATGTGACCAAGAACCGTTGCACGAGTTTCACGACCCGTTGCTGCTTCAATTTCTTTAGCCAGCTCGTTAGCATCCATCATTAGCTCAGTCAGCGCGATGATCGCGTGCTTTTTGCCTTTGTCGATACCATCTTGGATGTTGCTGATTAGCTTCTCTTTATCAAGACCTGTTTCTGGCGTGATGATGTATTCACAACCACCAGCGATCGCTGACATAAGGGTAAGATCACCACAGTGACGGCCCATGATCTCAACGATAGAAATACGTTGGTGAGAAGAAGAAGTGTCACGTAGACGGTCAATCGCATCGATAACCGTATTTAGTGCTGTTAGGTAGCCGATCGTGTAGTCAGTGCCCGCGATATCGTTATCGATTGTGCCTGGTAGACCGATACATGGGTAACCCATTTCAGTCAATTTCTTCGCACCCATGTACGAACCATCACCACCGATCACAACCAATGCATCAATACCGTGTTTTTTCAGGTTCTCGATCGCTTGCTCACGAACTTCAACTTCTTTGAACTCAGGGAAACGTGCAGAGCCAAGGAACGTACCGCCTTTATTGATCACATCAGATACGCTTGAACGATCTAATTGTACAATACGGTCTTCATATAGACCCAAGTAGCCATCTTGTACGCCATACACTTCCAAACCTTCAGACAGCGCTGTACGCACTACGCCGCGAACGGCTGCGTTCATACCAGGTGCGTCACCGCCACTCGTCAAAACACCGATCTTCTTAATCATGCTCACCCTCGATTTTTGGGAATCTTGTTTCAATTTTTATGTTAGAGGCTTACAAATCAAGCCACTATCCAGATTCTTTCAGCTGTGCAATATGTTACCGTTCCTTGATAGGAATACTACATTTATTTGCACGAAATTATGTAAGTTTTCTACTTATGTAAGAGTATTACAGGTTTGCTCATTAACTTTGTTGATACATATCAGGATCACGTTTATTTCTGTTTTCGTTGAAAAGATAGACAATAAACGGCTTTCATTCCAAACCAATCTCACTACCAATCAACCGATTTTTGCGCCCGCTCAGAGGTATAAACCACCGAGTATGGATCTTGGTGAATGAGGATATCGGCTTGCGGAAACGCCGCCAATAAACTTCGTTCCACGTTGTCAGAAATACGATGTGCCTCGATTAACTGAATATGATCTTCCAACTCTAAGTGCAATTGAATAAAACGAACCGGCCCTGCCATACGAGTGCGTAATTGATGCACACCTAATACGCCAGTGACTTGCAAACATTCTTGTTTGATCTGTTGTAGCTCTTCTTCTGGTAACTGACGATCAAGTAATGTTTGCGTCGCTTCAGTCACCATTTTGAAAGCGCTGTATAAAATAAAGAACCCAATACCGACGGCAAACACTGCATCCGCTTGGCCAATGCCCGCCCAACTCAAACCTAATGCCACCATGATTGCCGCATTCATATACAGGTCAGTTTGATAGTGCAGCGAATCTGCCGCGATCGCTTGGCTACCGGTTTTACGCACCACGTGTTTTTGGAACAGTACTAGACCAAACGTAACAACAATAGCAAACATGCTCACATAGACACCGAGCTCAGGAGAGTTCAATTCGTGTGGGCGGAAGAAGCGTTCGATACCATTTAAAATCAAAAATACCGCAGAACCGGAGATAAACATCGCTTGGGCTAATGCCGCGAGCGATTCAGCTTTACCATGACCGAAGCGATGCTCTTTGTCAGCAGGCTGCAGTGAATAGCGAATCACGACAAGGTTCACCACCGAGGCTGCGATATCGAGCATCGAGTCAATTAACGAGGCGAGTAAACTTACCGAGCCGGTCACCCACCAAACCACCAATTTAACCAGCAGTAATAATGTTGCGACCACTGTTGCGGTCCATGCCGCAAGCGTAACTAATTTTCCGTAATCTTGTTTCATCACTTTGTATTCATCTTCAATGATGCGCTAATTATACTCAACTGACCCTAAGATGCAGCTCTGATGTCCGATTGTCATTAACGAATTATCGACACATCCCACTACATCAAAACCTATAAACGCAACAAAGCAGCCTATTGGCTGCTTCGGTCTCTATCAATCTGTACGCAAATAGGCTGATGATTAGTGGTGATTTTTGCGCTTCTCACCGCAATTTTCCATACGCTCTTTGCTCAGCTCAACAAACTTTGTTTTTTGCTCTGGCGTTAACACGCTTAGCATTTGGTGTTGCTTCTCAAGCATCTTCACTTTACGTTCCGTTTGCTTCTCTACCATGCTTTTCGCCAGTTCATTCGCCGCCGCTTGATCAAAGTTATCGGCTAACACCAATTGCTGGACTTTATCGTGGTGAGCTTGGCGCTCTACTTTACGCGTATCAGCGTTATCAGCAAATTTAGCCTTCATTTCTGCCTTGTTTGCTTCACGCATCTCTTTAAGCTGTGTTTTTTGTGCATCGGTCAAATCGAGCTTTTTCATAATGCCGCGATCCATACCACCTTGGCAGTGGCCGCCTTTATGGTCACCTTTACCACCAAAGGCCATCGCACTGGCCGATGCAAATGCTAAAGGAATAACCGCTGCTGCTAATACGAATTTTTTAACTGTCTTCATAATCACTACCTTTCTTTTGTTAGTCGGGCTGCCTGTGCAGCGCTTGATAATAGATTAGTCTGTCAGAAGTAAAGCGACGTCTAGAGAGCGTAAAGATTCGTAAAGAGCAAAATTTACGCTAATGCTTAGATAAAATAATCAGTAAACTGATCCCATACCAGTCACTATTAAGGCAGCCACATGG
Organism: Vibrio scophthalmi; assembly: GCF_040869025.1. NCBI lineage: Bacteria > Pseudomonadati > Pseudomonadota > Gammaproteobacteria > Vibrionales > Vibrionaceae > Vibrio > Vibrio scophthalmi. The sequence continues at coordinate 1,154,065 of NZ_CP134271.1, forward strand.
CACACATTTTATTAATCGATGACGACACCGAACTCACCGGCTTACTCAAAGAAGTACTCAGCTTTGAAGGCTTCACTGTATCTGAAGCTAATGATGGTGAAGCGGGTCTTGCCGCGCTCAATAAAGAGATCGATTTGATCTTACTCGATGTGATGATGCCAAAACTTAATGGCACGGAAACTCTTAAACGCATCCGCGAAAACTGGGAAACACCAGTGTTAATGCTCACCGCCAAAGGGGAAGAGATTGACCGTGTCATCGGTTTGGAGTTGGGCGCGGACGATTACTTGCCAAAGCCTTTTAGTGACCGCGAACTACTGGCTCGTATTCGCGCGATTTTACGTCGCACCCAAACGGCCACAAGTAGCAAACCAAGCGATAGCTTGCAATATCAAGATATTGAAGTGTTTCCAGGTAAACAGGAAGCTTACTGCCAAGGTCAACAACTCGATCTTACCACCACCGAGTTTGCTTTATTGAGCCACTTTGTCATCCATCCTGGCGAAACCATTACCAAAGAAGTGCTCAGTTTAGATGTACTCGGTAAACGCCTCGCCGCCTTTGATCGCGCTATTGATATGCACGTATCTAACTTACGTAAAAAACTCCCTGAGCGCGCCGATGGCAAACCGCGCATAAAAACCTTGCGCGGTCGTGGCTATCTATTGGTCGAGGAAGGCTAATGCGCTTGCCAAGAATCACGAGCCTTTATGGCCGTATCTTTGCCATTTTTTGGCTGACGATGTTTTTGGTCGTGATTGCGGTATTGGCTTTGCCACACCTTGATCCACGTAAGCCTCATTCGATCCCTCAAGAGAGCTTAGCCAAGATGAAACTGTTTGCTGAGCGAGTTGAAACCCAATACCAAGGCAGTAATAACCTCAATCAAGTATTACGAGAGATCGACAAAGATCGACCGAGCAAACGAGATCCTCGCCCACGCTACTTCATCACCGATCTTGAGGGCGATATTCTTACGCCGAAAAAGCAGCGCGATTTTAAAGCTCGTGCATTGCAGAACCTGATCTCGACCATCGAATCGCCAAGCGATCCTAAGCAGCGCCTGTATGGCCATTACATGGTGGCAGGCCCTGTACCAATTACACTGGCGGGCCAACCACTGCACATGTTCTTAGCCTTTAAGTGGGATCAGCCACCGCCCTTTTTACTGCGCATGTTCGACAAACCATTTCAGCTGTTATTGGCCGTCATGGTTGCCAGCACACCGCTACTACTATGGTTAGCCTGGGCACTCAGCCAACCAGCGCGTAAGTTGGAGCGCGCAGCCAAACGCGTTGCTAAAGGCGAATTCGTGGTGGATCCAAGCTTAGAAAAAGGCACCAGTGAGTTCCGCCAAGCTGGCACGGCATTTAACCAAATGGTGCAAGACGTCAATCAAATGATCTCAGGTCAGCAACGCTTGCTCTCTGACATATCCCATGAGCTGCGCTCGCCTCTTACCCGGCTAAGAATGGCCACAGCGCTCGCCACTCGTAAGCAAGGTGAAAGCGCTGAACTGACGCGAATTGATACCGAAGCGCAGCGATTAGAGCAAATGATTTCTGAGTTGCTCGAACTTTCTCGCATGCAACTTGATAGTCACACCGATCGCGAAAAACAACCACTATCTAGCCTTTGGGAAGCGATCTTAAGCGACGCACAATTTGAAGCCGAACAGATGGGCAAGACGCTCAACTATTCAGCCATTCCAGAACAAGCTATTTCAGGCAAACCAAAACTGCTAATGAGTGCACTCGATAATATTGTGCGTAATGCCATTCGTTATGGCCATGATGCTATTGAGGTGACCATTACTACAACGGCAGATCACGTTACCGTGATGGTCGATGACAATGGTGAAGGTGTCCCTAATGAAGAATTACAAGCGATCTTCAGACCTTTCTATCGCGTTTCAACCGCCCGCGATCGCGTCAGCGGAGGCACAGGACTGGGCCTTGCGATTACCGAAAGTGCGGTGCGTCAACATAGTGGGAGTATCGAGGCATCACGCAGTCCATTAGGTGGTTTAAGGGTCACCATTTGTCTCCCGCTTAGCATTGATTAAACCGATGAAATAGCAAACCATGCGCGGTTAGCTCCCACTAACCGCCATTAAACTCTCGCTTAGCAGGTCATCCTGTTATAATCGGCGCAGTTTTTACTGACACAGATTATGCCATGTTTGATATTGCCCTTTATGAACCGGAAATTGCGCCAAATACTGGCAATATAATCCGTCTATGCGCCAACTGTGGTGCCAACTTGCACCTCATCGAGCCTTTGGGTTTTGATTTAGAAGAGAAGAAGGTGCGTCGTGCTGGCTTAGATTATCACGATTTAGCGCGAGTAAAACGCCACAAAGACTTGCAAGCCTTTCTCGATTATTTAGAGCAAGAACGCAGTGGCCAGTTCCGTATTTTTGCCTGCACCACCAAAACGACGGGCCATCATGTCGATGCGCAATTTACCGAAGGCGATGTGCTGTTGTTTGGCCCAGAAACACGCGGCCTGCCGGCAGAGTTAATCGAAAGCTTACCGATGGAGCAACGCATTCGTATTCCTATGATGCCTGATGCTCGTAGCTTGAACCTATCCAATGCCGTCGCGATTATCGCTTATGAAGCATGGCGCCAAATGGGTTTCAAAGGCGCACAGTAAATAGTGCAATCACAGCACTATTTCGCAAAACAGATAGATAAAGAAAAAGGCGCCGAGGCGCCTTTTCATCTATTCAGTCATTCTATTTAGTTCAACTTATTGCGGTCATCATCGTCTTTGCGCTCAAACTCACCTTCAAAGGTGTTGCCATCTTTCGATTGTTCGAACGGGTTGCGTTGAAATGGATCTTGACCAAATCCGTCTTGTGAACCAAAGCCACCTTGGTTGTTAAAGCCACCGTGAAAACCACCACCGACCGATTTCACCACCATCTTACTCATCAAGTATTTGGCGATCGCCGCACGCGGTGCCGGCAGCAGTATTAGCATCCCCAATGCATCCGTCATAAAGCCCGGCGTCAGCAATAAGACGCCCGCAACAGCAAGCATCACGCCTTCAAAAATCTGTTGCGCTGGCAATTCACCCTGTTGCAGACGATTTTGCACATTCATTAAGGTTTGTAATCCTTGACTGCGCACTAGTGAAGCCCCAACAAATGCGGTGATCAATACCAATGCAATCGTTGGCCACAAACCCAGAAACCCGCCCACTTGGATAAACAGGCCAATTTCAATAATCGGAACTAAAATAAACAGTAATAATAAGATAGGAAACACATGCCCTCCTTTGTTAGCGACACATTAGCGCTAACCGCTACGAGTCACAATATATTCGCTCGTTGAAATGTTAGAAATCGTGACCAAACAAAGTGTTCATACCGATTACTTACATATTAGCAAAGCATGAATCAATCAAGTGACACCTGCGTTCATGACGTTAACAATCTGCCCCTATCAAAACTCACGAAACGCAACAACTGTGAGCGAGATAAATGACGTAGCGCATAGCAACGCAAATTTTTCATACCTTTGGTTCAAATAGTGATCCACTTAATATTTTTATGAATTTAGTCCAGTATCATGTGCCACATATGTCAGGACGGATTTCCAGCCAAACACTCTGACGAATGGATTCTTAAACAGCAGAATTGGCGATTACAAAAAAATTTAATATCACAATAATTCTCTAAGGATCCACCTATGGCTACTCTATCTGAAGCTACAGCAGCTAACTCAGCCACTCGTATTGAAGAAGATCTATTAGGTCAACGTCACGTTCCTGCAGATGCTTACTACGGCATCCACACTTTACGCGCTATTGAAAACTTCAATATCTCAAACGTTACTATCTCTGACGTACCTGAATTCGTACGCGGCATGGTAATGACCAAAAAAGCGGCGACGCTAGCAAACAAAGAACTGGGCGCTATTCCAAAAGATGTTGCAGATTACATTCTGCAAGCGTGTGATTTGATCCTTGAAACAGGCAAGTGCATGGATCAGTTCCCTTCAGACGTATTCCAAGGCGGCGCGGGCACTTCAGTTAACATGAACACCAACGAAGTGATTGCGAACGTAGCACTGGAACTGATGGGCAAAGAAAAAGGCCAATACCAGTTCATCAACCCGAACGATCACGTTAACAAGAGCCAATCAACCAACTGTGCTTACCCAACGGGTTTCCGTATCGCCGTTTTCAACAGCGTACACAAACTAATTGAAGCGATTGAGTACCTAAAAGGCGCCTTCGAGCTTAAAGCACAAGAGTTCAGCGGCATCTTGAAAATGGGTCGTACTCAGCTACAAGACGCGGTACCAATGACAGTTGGTCAAGAATTCCATGCTTGGGCTGTTACACTGAACGAAGAAATTCGTGCTCTTGAGTACACATCAAAACTACTGCTTGAAATCAACCTAGGCGCAACAGCAATCGGTACTGGTCTAAACGCACCACAAGGTTACCAAGATCTCGCCGTTAAACACCTAGCGACCGTAACTGGCCTAGATGTGGTTGCAGCAGAAGATTTGATCGAAGCAACCTCTGACTGTGGTGCTTACGTCATGACGCACGGCGCACTAAAACGCCTTGCTGTTAAGCTATCAAAAATCTGTAACGACTTGCGCCTACTTTCTTCAGGCCCACGTACTGGTTTTAACGAACTAAACCTACCTGAACTGCAAGCTGGTTCTTCAATCATGCCAGCAAAAGTAAACCCAGTGATCCCTGAAGTGGTAAACCAAGTTTGCTTTAAAGTACTAGGTAACGACAATACGGTTTCTTTCGCAGCAGAAGGCGGTCAACTACAGTTGAACGTAATGGAACCTGTGATTGCACAAAGCGTATTTGAGTCAATTTCTCTGCTACACAACGCGTGTGTTAACCTACGCGACAAATGTATCGACGGCATCACCGTTAACAAAGAAACGTGTGAAAACTACGTATACAACTCAATCGGTATCGTAACTTACCTAAACCCATACATTGGTCACCATGAAGGCGACATCGTGGGCAAAATCTGTGCCGAAACAGGTAAGAGCGTACGTGAAGTTGTGCTAGACCGCGGTTTATTAACGGCAGAAGAGCTTGACGAGATTCTTTGCGTTGAAAACTTCATGCATCCAACGTATAAAGCCAAACGTTACGAGTAATAACGACAAGAGGGGTCCCAGATGGGACCCTTTTTTTGGCGCTGTTTTTGGCGCTTTATACCGATCAAGACCAGTTCATGGTCAACATTTGTAAAAATAATCGACGACTGATGTTGGTTGGTATTAATCACTAGAGTGATGGTTATAACTACACTTATACCTACACGCTCCAAGAAGCGATGGGAAACCACCACCAAATAAAACCATAACAATTTTGAGGGTCTTTATATGGTAGCAGTCGAACTGTTAGTCGTTCTGCTCTTTATCTTTATAGGAGCAAGAATCGGGGGGATCGGCATCGGGTTTGCCGGTGGCGCGGGCGTAATCGCTTTATCTGTGGGTCTTGGCGTACCCACCAGCCAAGCATTTATTCCGGTCGATGTTATTTTAATTATTATGTCAGTTATTACTGCTATTGCCGCAATGCAAGTGGCTGGCGGCATGGATTGGCTGGTGCAAATTGCCGAAGATTTTTTACGTAAAAATCCTAAACGAATCACCTTCTACGCACCGATCGTGACGTTCTTTATGACGCTGATGGCGGGGACTGGCCACACGGCATTCTCAACATTACCTGTGATCGCAGAAGTAGCAAAAGGCCAAGGCGTACGTCCTTCCCGACCACTCTCTATTGCGGTGGTTGCCTCACAAATCGCCATCACCGCCTCACCGATTTCAGCCGCTGTGGTTGCCTTCGCAGCGATGTTGGCACCGGTCGGGGTCGATTACCTAACGCTGCTTGCCGTGTGCATTCCGACGTCTTTCCTTGCTTGTATGATTGGCGCATTCGTGGCCAACTTCATGGGTTGTGAGTTAAAAGACGATCCCGTTTACCAACAGCGTTTAGAGCAAGGGTTAATTAAGCTTCCAGATACGCAACGACGTGAAATTCTGCCGACGGCCAAAACCGCAACCTATATTTTCCTAATCGCAATTGCGTTAGTGGTGTGTTATGCCGCGGCCATTTCAGACTCAATTGGTCTCATTGAGAATCCTGCGTTAGGTCGTAATGAAGCGATTATGGCCGTCATGCTCGCCGCTGCTGCCGCAATCGTGATGTTCACCAAGATCGACGCGAACCAAATTGCCGCAGCCGCAACATTCCGCTCAGGCATGACCGCTTGTGTTTGTGTATTAGGTGTTGCTTGGTTAGGCGCAACATTCGTTAACGCTCACGTGGATGGCATTAAAGAGCTGGCGGGTGAACTACTCGCTGATTACCCTTGGATGTTAGCGCTGGTGCTATTTTTGGCCTCAATGCTGCTCTACTCACAAGGGGCGACCACGGTGGCACTTATGCCTGCAGCTCTGGCGATTGGTGTTGCGCCACTCACCGCCGTTGCTTCATTTGCCGCCGTCAGCGCATTGTTTGTTTTGCCGACTTACCCAACGCTACTGGCCGCAGTAGAAATGGATGACACTGGCTCAACTCGTATTGGCAAATATGTGTTTAACCACCCATTCTTTATTCCGGGTGTCACCACCATTACTTCTGCCGTTGCGCTAGGCTTTGCTTTTGGCGGTCTATTTATCTAATACACCATCATTCAGCGCTGCATTAGAGATACTAAAGGAGCTTCGGCTCCTTTTTTTATTTCACTAAAACGCTAATTTCCGATCTTCAAAGCCAATTTCATCAATGATGAAACTAATTGGCGCTTTTCCCTGTCCTATTACGTTCAAGCCTCATTACGAACAAATTTCTCACTATCTAGAGAAAACTGGCGTCAATTGAGTATAAAATACCCTAAATTCTAATAAAGTGACTTTTGTATGCGTTTTCTTTTATCGCTTTTACTGCTGTGTGCTTCCGTCGTTTCGATGCCAGCAATGGCCCTGTTTAACTCGGGTAACGCCCTTAGCTTCGGTGACGATAGCAACCAATTTGTCCCTGTCGATCAAGCATTTCAGTTCAATGCTTACCAGCAAGGCGATCGCGTCTTTATCGATTGGCAAGTCAAACCAGATTACTACCTCTACCAAGAACGCATTTCACTCAGCGGTGAAAAAGTCACCCTTGGCGATTTCGCGATGCGCCAAGGCCAGCCACACCAAGATGAATTTTTTGGCGATGTGCACATCTATACCGAACCGCTATTCATTGAAGTACCACTACGCGATTATCAGGTCGGCGCACGCTTAATCGTTCAATATCAAGGTTGTGCCAAAGCGGGATTTTGCTACCCACCAGAAACACGCGTCATCGAATTGGAAGCCTTTACCAATTCAGCCACTAACACATCAACGGTAACACCAGCAACAACAGACATTACTGGCAATGATAAAAACAACGCTTTTGCTCAGGGCGATAACGTTGCCCCACAATCAAAAGAGAGCAGCTTAGCTGATAAACTAGCCGATAACTGGTGGACGCCTGTGCTCTTTCTTGCTCTAGGGGTTGGCCTTGCCTTTACTCCGTGTGTGCTACCTATGTACCCAATCTTAACCAGTATCGTACTAGGTAGCGGCAAGCTTAGTCACCGTCGTGCGCTGGGGCTCTCCTTCATTTACGTACAAGGTATGGCGCTGACCTACACACTACTTGGCTTAGTGGTCGCCTCTGCGGGGATGCAATTCCAAGCGGCGATGCAACACCCTTACGTCTTAATTGGCTTGAGTATTCTCTTCGTCGCTTTAGCGCTATCAATGTTTGGCGCTTATACGTTGCAATTACCATCCAGCGTACAAACTTGGCTCAATGGTCTGAGTAATAAGCAGCAAGGTGGCAACTCTCTGGGCGTTTTTGCCATGGGTGCCATTTCAGGTTTAGTTTGCTCACCATGCACCACTGCCCCACTCTCTGGTGCGTTGTTGTATGTCGCGCAAAGCGGAGACTTACTGACTGGTGCAGTGGCTCTCTACGCACTCGCGATGGGGATGGGTATTCCACTTATGTTGGCAGCGGTATTTGGTAATAAACTGCTACCGAAAGCCGGCGGTTGGATGGATACGGTGAAGATCTTGTTCGGCTTTATTCTGCTTGCGGCTCCACTGTTTTTACTCGAGCGTATCTTGCCTGAATTGTGGGCTACTGGTCTTTGGTCACTGTTGGGGATAGTGGCATTTGGCTGGCTATATCACATCAAAAACAAACTGCCATTTGGCGGTTGGAAGCAAAGCACCATAGGTATTATTGCCGTGCTAGGATTGTTCGCTTCCGCTCAACCATTGTTGAACTATTGGTTTAACCCTCAACATCAAACGCAGAGCCAAAACGTTGAGTTTATTCGCATCAGCAACACCAGCGAATTAGAGCAGCAATTGGCCGCAGCCAAACAGGCAGGTAAACCAGTGATGCTCGATTTCTATGCCGACTGGTGCGTCGCCTGTAAAGAGTTTGAAAAATATACCTTCCACGATGCGCAAGTGGCCGACAAGCTACAAAACTTTGTCTTACTGCAAGCGGATGTGACCAACAACCAAATGCAAGATATTGAACTGCTGAAAAAAATGCAGGTACTTGGCTTACCGACAATTGAGTTTTGGGATGCTAATGGTGAGCATATCAACCATGCACGCATTACCGGATTTATGGCCGCAGAACCCTTTATTGCCCATTTAGACAATCATCAGCTCTAAAGCGACACGACTTCACATCGGTGTGTATGCACCGGTGTGATTATTTCAAATCAGCAGTAAAACTCGATTTAGTTCAGACTTTTAATGGATAAACATTGTTCACTAAGCCAATCAGAACAATAATTCTATTAACCAAATTACAATAAGTGATTAACGTCATGGACTCGACTTACACCATCCTTATCGCCGACGACCATCCGCTATTTCGCAACGCTCTGTTTCAGTCGATCCATATGGCCATCAGTGGCGCAAATCTACTCGAAGCCGATTCTTTAGATGCGTTACTCCACTTATTGGCCAAAGAACCTGAACCAGATTTGTTACTGCTCGATCTAAAAATGCCGGGGGCTAATGGCATGTCAGGCTTGATGCAGCTGCGAGCTGAATACCCAGACCTGCCGATTGTCGTAGTGTCTGCCAGTGAAGAGCCAAGTGTCGTCACGCAAGTGAAAAGCCATGGTGCCTTTGGTTTCATTCCAAAATCGAGCGATATGCGCGAGCTGATCAGCGCTCTCAACCAAGTATTAGGTGGTGAACCTTTTTTCCCAGAAGGTTTAATTACCAATAACGCAGCTTGTAACGATCTGGCGGAAAAAATCGCGACCCTGACTCCGCAGCAGTATAAGGTGCTAGGCATGCTGTCAGACGGCTTGCTCAATAAGCAAATCGCCTACGAACTCAACGTCTCTGAAGCAACGATCAAAGCGCATATGACCGCCATCTTCCGCAAGTTAGGGGTTAAAAACCGCACACAAGCCGTGATTCTGTTGCAACAGCTCGAATCTGAATCGTAATTATTCGGCGTAATTAACTCTGCGTTAACTTGTTACCTTATCGAGTTTGCTAAACTTAGCTTGGTCATTAACTTCTACTTTGACCATCCCTCTGTTAACGCCATCTCAACCATGCGGGTTTTGATGGGAAGCAGTCAACTCTGGGAGGCATTTCGTTGCTTAGCATTATCATTACTCAATTCGTCGTACTCTGGGCGGTAATCGATCCCGTCGGTTCCGTTCCTGTCTATCTATCTCAAACTCAACATCTCACCGTCAAACAACGCCGTATCGTTGCATTGAAAGCCGTCGCGATAGCCACCGGCATCTTGCTGTTTTTTCTGCTAGTTGGGCAATTATTATTGGAAGCGATGCAAATTCCGCTGCCTGCCTTTCAAGCGGCTGGCGGATTAGTACTGCTGCTATTCGCACTCACCATGATTTTTGGTGAAAGCAAACCGGAACAAGAACAAAAGCTGACGCAAGATGTCAGCCATTCCGATCTGGCCGATCTGGCTGTATACCCGCTAGCAATGCCTTCCATTGCCTCCCCGGGCGCAATGATGGCGATAGTGATGTTGACCGACAATCACCGCTATTCACTGATTGATCAAGCAATCACCGCCGGTGTCATGACCAGCGTGTTACTCATCACCTTGCTATTTTTACTCGCCGCGAGTCATATCCACAGAGTGATTGGTAATGTTGGTGCTGCCATCATTAGTCGTGTTATGGGCCTTATTCTGGCTGCCGTGGCACTGAATAATTTGTTAATGGGCATTCGCGACTTCTATATTGTGTGATCCAGTTATCAAGACTTAGCCGATAACATTAGACCTTCGGCTAAGTTAACACAATTTTAACAACCCATCACTCCCGCAAAAAACCTCAAACAACTGATTCTATAAGCTTTTAGCTAAAACCCCTGCCGACTAAAGTTGAAGAGCACTCTCTTTCGCTCACTGCTATTGTATTTTCTGAAACATTTTATTAACAACAAACATGCGTAAGGAGACGGCAATGGCATTTGAAAGTCAGGAACGCGCCAAAGCTTACTGGCAAAAGAACGTAAGACTAATGATTGGGTTAATGGTCATTTGGTTTGTCGTATCTTTCGGCTGTGGAATTTTATTTGTTGATCAACTCAACCAATTTCAACTCGGAGGTTACAAGCTGGGTTTCTGGTTTGCTCAACAAGGGTCTATTTACACCTTCCTAGCAATCATTTTCTACTACGCGTGGAAGATGAGACGTATTGACCGCGAATTTGGTGTGGACGAGTAAGGAGCAACTCAGATGGATTTGAAAACAATTACTTACCTAGTAGTAGGATCAACATTCCTCCTCTACATAGGTATCGCAATTTGGGCACGAGCGGGCTCAACCAAAGAGTTTTATGTTGCTGGCGGCGGCGTAAACCCAATTGCCAACGGTATGGCTACAGCCGCTGACTGGATGTCGGCAGCGTCATTTATCTCAATGGCAGGCCTTATTGCCTTTATGGGTTACGGCGGTTCGGTATTCTTAATGGGTTGGACTGGCGGCTACGTACTACTTGCTCTGCTTCTTGCTCCTTACCTACGTAAGTTCGGTAAATTTACCGTACCTGAGTTTATTGGTGAGCGCTTCTATTCAAAAACAGCACGTATCGTTGCGGTTGTTTGTTTGATCATCGCATCCACCACCTACGTTATCGGTCAAATGAAAGGCGTTGGCGTGGCATTTGGTCGCTTCCTTGAAGTGGATTACTCAACAGGTCTACTGATCGGTATGTGTATCGTATTTATGTACGCGGTAATGGGCGGCATGAAAGGCATCACATACACGCAGATTGCACAATATTGCGTACTCATTCTTGCTTACACTATTCCAGCAATCTTTATCTCTCTGCAATTGACCGGTCACCCACTGCCACAAATTGGCTTAGGCAGCACTATTTCCGGCACCAATGTCTATCTACTCGATCGGCTCGATCAAGTGGTGACAGAGCTCGGCTTTAGCGAATACACCACCCACGTTCGCGGTGACACACTCAACATGTTCGTTTACACCATGTCACTGATGATCGGTACTGCAGGTCTGCCACACGTTATCATTCGTTTCTTCACAGTACCGAAAGTACGTGATGCACGTACCTCAGCAGGCTACGCACTTCTATTCATTGCGATTCTTTACACCACCGCTCCGGCAGTATCTGCCATGGCGCGTCTAAACCTCATGGATACGGTTAACCCGGCACCGGGTAAACACCTTGCCTACGATGAGCGTCCTGATTGGTTTAAAAACTGGGAAAAAACCGGCCTGCTTGGTTTTGATGATAAGAACGGCGACGGCCTTATTGAATACACTTCAAGCCCGGAAACGAACGAGCTGAAAGTTGACCGTGACATCATGGTACTGGCTAACCCTGAGATTGCGAAACTACCAAACTGGGTGATCGCACTGGTAGCCGCAGGTGGTCTTGCTGCTGCACTCTCAACCGCTGCTGGTCTGCTACTGGCGATATCGTCTGCGATATCTCACGACTTGATTAAAGGCGTTATTAATCCAAATATCTCTGAGAAGAAAGAACTGCTGGCAAGTCGTATCGCGATGGCGGTCGCGATAGGGGTCGCGGGTTATCTCGGCCTTAATCCACCAGGCTTTGCTGCTGGTACGGTGGCTCTGGCATTTGGCCTCGCAGGGTCTTCGATATTCCCTGCCTTGATGATGGGTATCTTTAGTAAGAGCATCAACAAAGAAGGCGCTATTGCCGGTATGATTGCAGGTATTACCATCACGCTATTCTATGTATTCCAACACAAAGGCATCCTATTTGTTGCTGATTGGACATACCTACAAAGCTGGGGTAGCAACTGGTTCTTCGGTATCGAACCTAATGCATTTGGTGCTATCGGCGCACTCTTCAACTTCGTCGTGGCATTCGCTGTATCACGTGTAACAGCAGAAACTCCGCAAGAAGTGAAAGATTTGGTTGAGCACGTACGTGTACCGGCAGGTGCTGGCGATGCGGTTGACCACTAAAATCTAACCCAAACCACAAAAGCCCCTACGGGGGCTTTTTTATTCAACTCACTCTGTTTATCTTGTATCAATCTGAATAAGTTAATGGATTGCATTACTTAACCAAATTGGTATCTATTTCGCCTTATATCGTAGCTGCAAGGAAGCCTCTATGTTCAAAAATAAGCACATTATCATTGCGCTGTTAGTCGCCCCAATTCTATCTATTCTTGCTTACGTGGGGACCGATCTCGCCCTGAGCGAAAAACCACACGCAGCCAAAGAAGGTACAGATTACAAACTGGTTAGCAAATCCAACTGTCGCTATACCAGTGGCTTATGTGACATGGCCAATGGTGAGTTTAAAGTGAAATTTCGTTCAGAAAGTCTGACGAACAATCAACTTGAGTTGTCGCTGACAGCCAGTTTTCCTCTCGAAGGCGTCAAACTGTCTGTGGTTGATAATCAAGATCAAATGGGCACACCAACCGATATGAAAATGGCAGACAGCAACGGTAAGCTATGGTCAATTACGCTCCCCGCCCCGGCCTCAGCTGAGAGTTGGTTACGGGTAGCGATTCAATCCGATGGCGTGCTCTATTACGGTGATACACAAATGGCTTTCATCAAGTATGAAACGCTGCTAAGCGAATCAAACTAACCCCGCCATCTTTCCCACCAATCAGCTTATGCGGAGCGATTTAATATCGCCCGCAGCTTCAATGGCTTAACCGGTTTAGGGATAAAACTAAAGCCATTCGATTTAATACCATCCAACATATCTGCAGTACGATCGGCACTGATGATCACGCCAACAAAGCTATCACCGAGCCGCAAGCGACATTGCTGCAGCACTTCCAATCCCGTCCGGCCATGATCAAGTCGATAGTCCGACAAGATCACGTCAGGGATCCAGCTTTCGTCAATGGCTTGCAAACTGCCGACAATATCCGTCGCGGTGCGCACATTGCATCCCCAACGTGCTAACAGTTGATCCATTCCGATCAAGATCTCCGGCTCATTATCGACGCACAGAACATTGAGATGACTGAGATCCGATACAGCTTGCGGCGAAACAACTGTTAATTGTGGAGCCACTGACTTTGCGCGTTTAAGCGTGATCGAAAAGACGCTGCCTTTACCCGGCCACGAACGCATCGCGATTTGATGACCTAGCACATTAGCGATGCCTTTGGAGATTGCTAGCCCTAAGCCTAAGCCTTGATCTGAGCGCACTTGGCTGCCACGGTTAAACTCTTCGAAGATTTCTTGCTGCTTATCTTCATCAATGCCCATACCGTTGTCCCAAACTTCAATTCGTACGTGCTCGCCAGCACGGCGCACACCTAGCAAGACTTTGCCTTGTGGACTGTAACGAAACGCATTGGTTAAAAAGTTCTGTATCACTCGGCGCAGCAACTTAGGATCGGATTGCACCAACTGCTGACTCGGAAAGAGGCTAAAATCGATTTTTTGTTGTTTTGCTAGCGCACTAAATTCCGCATTGAGATTAGACAACACATCATTAATCGCAAATCCGTGAACATTGACGTCCAACTTGCCTGACTCCAAACGCGATATATCGAGTAAATCACCAATCAAATCTTCTGCCGCTTCTAGCGCACTTTCAATATGCGTGGCTAACTGCTTGCTTTCACTCTCTTTAGCCACTTCCGATAGCGAAGAAGCAAATAAACGTGCCGCGTTTAATGGCTGCATCAAGTCATGACTCACTGCCGCGAGAAAACGAGATTTGGACTGTGACTCATGCTCTGAACGCTGCGTCGCCGTGACCAACTGCTTATTCAAGCGTTCCAATTCTTGCGTCCGTACCAACACGCGTTCTTCTAAGGTTTCGTTGGCTTCTTTTAGTGCTCGCTCGGCATCTCGGAAGACCGTGATATCGGTGAAACTCATCACAAAGCCGCCACCGGGCATAGGGTTGCCTTGTACTTCAATCACACGCCCGTCTGCACGAACTCGTGAAGAGGTATGCCGCGAACCTTGTTCCAAATGGTAAATACGTCGGCGAACATGATCTTCCGGATCTCCAGGGCCACATAACCCTTGCTGTGCATTGTGACGGATCACATCGGCAATCGGCCTGCCCACTTGGATCAAACCGACAGGGAATTCAAATTGCTCTAAATAGCGTTGATTCCATGCCACCAGCCGCAACTGTTTATCGACGACGGCAATGCCTTGGCCAATATGTTCAATCGCTCCTTGCAGTAATCCCCGACTAAAATCATACAGCTCTGATGCTTCATCGACGATAGTGGCCACTTCTTCAAGTTGCATGTTGCGACCTTGCAAGGCAGAAGTAAGTACTAACTTAGCTGATGATGCGCCAAATACCCCAGCCAACACGCGCTCTGTATGGCGAATCAAACTCGATGGCGCTTGCTGATTAGGCATCAAGGTTTCGCGCTGTTGCCCCCAAAACTGCTGAAAAGCAGAGCGAACCCGTGCGCGGCCAACAAAACGTGACGCCAACATCTCTAATTCTGCCACCGTAACACGGCTTTGATAGAGGCTGATATTTTCACTTTCTGGTAATGGCGAACCAATAAAGGACGCCGACTGCAGGCGCTCACTTAAACTTGCGCGGGTGATAGACGAAACAAACACATAGCATAAGGTGTTCAAAACCAAGCTGAGCACAATGCCCCAATCAGAGCTTTGAATACCCATATTGGCTAAGTATTGTGGCGGCTCAATAATCCACAGCAGTAAGTTGGTATGACTGTCGCCTGCCAACATATCGGTTGCGCTCATCAAGGTGATTAACCACAAGGTAAAACCAAACAACAAGCCAACATACACCCCTTTGCGATTGCCTTGTCGCCAATACATACCGCCTAATAATGCTGGAGCAAATTGACTGATAGCGGCAAAAGAAAGAAAACCTATTGCCGAGAGTGAATGAATGTTACCGAGCACTTGGTAGAAGCCCCATGCGCCTAGAAGTAACAATAGAATTAAGCCACGACGAATCACCAGCAGTAATCCCGAGAACTGACGGTGATCACGTTGAGTCAGTTTCATCCGACGCAGTAACAATGGCATCACTAGATCATTTGACACCATGATAGCCAAAGCGATAGTCGAAACAATCACCATGCCGCTGGCCGCTGAGGTCCCACCTAAAAAGGCCAATAAAGCCATATCCGTTGCGCCAACCGACATCGGCAAGCTAATCACATAAGTATCTGGGCTTACACCGCCTAACAACGCCTGACCAACCCAAGCGACAGGGAGTACAAATAGTCCCATCAAGACAAGATAGAGGGGGAATAGCCACCGCGCGGTATGCAGATCTTGCGCGCGTTCATTTTCCACCACCATGGTATGAAACTGACGCGGTAGACACAAAATCGCCATCATGGTCAAAAAGGTATGAATGACTAACGTGGCGATATTCGGTGATTGATAAGTTTGTGCTGCGACATCCATTAAAACAATATCGTCACGATTGAGGGCAAGAAATAAAATGAAGCAGCCAACCACCAAAAAGGCCACCAGCTTAATCACTGATTCAAACGCAATCGCCATCATCATACCGCGATGGTGTTCGGTGTTATCGATATGGCGAGTACCAAACAGCATGGTAAAGACAGCTAAAGCGATCACCACAAACCATGACACATCAAAAATGCCCCACTGACCTTGCGATTGCAATTCAGGCGCAATAACTTCCAACCCCATGGTGATACCACGTAGCTGCAAAGCGATATAAGGTAAAATACCCACCACCGCAATTAAGGTTATCACGACAGCTAAGCCTTGCGACTTGCCATAGCGCGCCGCAATAAAATCAGCAATCGAGGTAATATGCTCACGTTTGGCGACCAAAATCAGCCGAGCGAGAACGCGCCAGCCAAAGGTAAACACCAGAATAGGCGCAAGATAGATTGGCAGGAAAGACCATGGGTTATTACTCGCTTGGCCCACCGTGCCGTAAAAAGTCCAAGAGGTGCAGTAGACGGCAATCGATAAGCTATAAATCCATGGTCGCCATTTGGCTAACCACTTATTTTGCTTATCGCCATACCAAGCAATTAAAAACAGTAACCCGAGATACATCAGTGATACGGGAATCACTAGCCATCCTTGCATGCGATATCCTTTATTTATAAAAAGCTTATAAAAAAACCTCTCCGAGGAGAGGTTCATTAAACAAACTGTATGATTAAATATCAATCAGTTGAGGCTAATTCTGTGCTTCAGACTCCGCTTTCAATGCCTGACCGTCCTGGCTATTCAACTTGGTTGGCTCAAGTTTGACGAACAGCGCCACTACGCCCATGGCAGCCATTGCCCAGAAGACATTCGCCCCCCAGTTTTCATATCCCCAACCACTTAATGCGGTCATCAGCGCGATAAATGCCCCAAGAGGAATTGCATTGTAAAGTGCCTGTAACGCCACCATTTTACGTTCTTCTTGACCTTGTATGTATTGAATCGCTGCAATGTGCGCCATGGCAAATGTCACCCCATGTAACACCTGAATCGCAACCAAAGCGAGCAATACCGTTGTTGAAGCCGTTAAGCCCCAACGTACCGTCACACCAAGCGCCGCGACCACAAACAACATACGTAGTGACCAACCGGCAAACATACGCTTACTCAACGCAAACACGGCAACTTCAGACGCAACCCCTAAGCTCCATAGATAACCAATGATCTCCTCTGAGTAGCCAGCCCCTTTCCAATAAATGGTACTAAAACTGTAATAGGCCGCATGGCTGCCTTGGATCAAAGCCACTAAAACTAAAAATTTCACCACTGCGCTATCACGCAGCAGTTCAGTCAATTTTGGTCGTTCTGCTTGTGACTCTGACATGGTGACTGGCATTGGGTTGGTCTTGCGCATTCCAAGTACCAAGGCGACAAAGATGCCTGCCAGCGCGGTATATAAGATCATATCGGTGCCATAACGAGCCACCAGCATACCCACAACGGTAGAGCCGGCGATAAACGCCAATGAACCCCAAAGACGAGTACGACCATAATCGAGCATTTTCAAACGCGAATAGTAGTTGGCCATCGCATCAGACAACGGAATAATCGGTCCAAGGCATGAATTGAATGCCACTGTGGCTAACGCCATTAACCAGAAATTTCCGCCAGTGAAAAAGTGAAAACCAACAAATAATAGAGCGGCGAAAGTCAACCAACGTAATGCTGGCATTAAGTGCTCAACTTTATGCAAACGCGGCGTGATCACCATATTCGCCACGCAACGAGTGGCAAAACCGATCCCGACGAGCAGGCCAATATCCGTAGGTGATACGCCTTGCTCTTCAAACCACAACGCCCAAAATGGCAAATAGACACCATAAGCAAAAAAGAAACCAATGAAATACTGGGATATCCAGCCATAAGGAGTGGGGGTAAACATGAAAACCTCAAAAATAACAATATGATCTGACACTATTATCTAATGAGCGTAGAGGAATAAAAAGGGAATATTATTTGCGCACTCTTTTCCGCATTGATGGCATTCCGAATAGGGCAGCATGCAAGCGCTTCGACCAAAGTCGTCTGGTGAAAATAGCGAAATTTGTCACACTGAGAGTACAGTCTAGTGTGCTTGCAAGGTCTCATATGCCCGAAAAACTCAACATGCAATCAGCCCCGTTTAATCGGCTCACGCCCGCTCAACAGCAAATATTGCGCAGCTCTTTGGATGTCGCCTATTTCCGTGCGCGTGATACTATTTTGCACCACGGTAATGCGAGTGCTCATCTGCATATTTTGATCAAGGGCGCAGTTGAGGAGCAATCACCACACAATAACGAAATCTACGCTCACTATACCAACGACGATTTGTTTGACGTACGTTCACTATTTGAAGGACAGAGTCGTCACAACTACATCGCTCTCGAAGATACCCTCTCTTATCTGCTACCCAAGCAGGTGTTTTTAGATCTCTATAATCAAAATGGTCAATTTGCGGCTTATTTCGATAATAATCTCGCCAAGCGACAAGCCTTACTTGATGCGGCACAACAACAGCAAAATTTAGCCGAATTCATTCTCACTAAGGTCGACAATGACATCTATCATCCTCCATTGATCTTAGCGCACGACCTTCCTCTGGATGACGTAACTAAAATTCTCAAAGACAATGCGCTTGATGCCGCACTGATCACCTTAGCAGTCGATGATCCTCGCCTGACAAATAGCACAAATAAAATGCCTTACGGCATCATTACGCGCACCAACATGCTGCACGCCGTGATGCTGGATCGTCAGCCTCTCGATACACCAGTGGGCGAAGTGGCTACCTTTCCTGTCATGCACATTGATGAAGATGACTTTCTCTTCAATGCCATGATGAGCATGACGCGTAACCGTATGAAACGCTTAATGGTATGGGATGGCAAGAACCCCGTTGGCATGCTCGACATGACGCAAATACTCAGTGCTTTTTCAACCCATTCTCATGTCTTAACTCTCAGTATTGCGCGAGCGAGCAGTGTTGAAGAATTAGCGATCGCCTCTAATCGTCAACGTCAATTAGTGGATAGCTTACTCAGCAATGGCATTCGCACACGTTTCATTATGGAACTGATCTCGGCAGTCAATGAACAAATCATAGAGAAAGCCTTTGAACTGATTGTCCCTCCCGCCTTGCATGATCACTGCTGCTTGATCGTATTGGGCTCAGAAGGCCGAGGTGAACAGATTCTCAAAACCGACCAAGACAACGCCTTGATTCTTAAAGATGGCCTTGAGTGGCAACAGTGCAGTGCCATCATGAACAAGCTCACTCATACCCTTCAGCAACTAGGTTACCCTCTCTGCCCCGGCAATGTGATGGTCAATAACCCTGCATGGGTAAAAAGCCAAGCCGAATGGCAGAAAACGATCTCCTGCTGGTCAAAAGCCTCCAGTCCAGAACAGGTAATGAAACTGGCGATCATGGCCGATGCACACGCTGTAGCCGGCAACCGTGAACTGCTGGTACCGATAAGTGAACACTTACATCAAATCATGTTTAATAACATGCTGACCTTACAAGAATTTACTCGTCCAGCCTTACAATTTTCATTGCCATTGACCTTGTTTGGTAACGTAAAAAGTGACAAGCAAGGGCTGGATGTAAAAAGTGGCGGTATCTTCCCAATCGTGCATGGTATTCGCACTCTAGCGCTTGAATATCACATCACCGCTAGCAACACTTTTGCCCGCATTGACGCTCTGGCAAAGAAAAATATTCTGGAACCCGATACTGCTGATAACCTCACCGAAGCACTCAGGCTGTTTTTTAAGCTGCGCCTTAACCAACAGTTAGATAATCAACATAGCCATAACCGCATTGACCTCAAACAGTTGGAAAGAAGTGAACGAGATTTGCTACGGCATAGCTTTCACGTGGTGAAGAAATTTAAACAATTTCTTGGCTATCATTATCAAATAAGAGATTAAGGAGAGTGCGATGAATTGGTTACAACGCCGCTATTGGCACTACAAGTTAAAAGGATCGCCTTTCCAGTCTTACTTTGGCCCCGTGGTAAAAGGTGAGTTTATCTCGCTGGATTGTGAAACCACCAGCCTCGACCCTAAACGGGCAGAACTGGTCACCATCGCGGCGACGAAGATCATCGATAATCGCATCATCACCAGCCAGCCGTTTGAAGTCCGTCTGCGCGCGCCCCAGTCACTCGATTCTGGTTCAGTACGCATTCACCGTATGCGGCATAAAGATCTCGAAGATGGCCTTGATGAAAAACAAGCGCTACTCAAGTTACTTGAATTTATTGGCAACCGGCCAGTGGTGGGCTATCACATTCGCTACGACAAAAAGATTCTTGATATTGCTTGTCGTAAACAGCTTGGTTTTCCATTGCCGAACCCATTAATTGAAGTGAGCCAGATCTATCACGACAAATTGGAGCAGCATTTACCTAATGCCTACTTCGACTTAAGTTTAGATGCGATCTGCAAGCATCTCGATCTTCCGCAGCAAAACAAGCATGACGCCTTACAAGACGCGATATCTGCGGCATTAGTGTTTGTGCGTTTAACCAAAGGAGATCTGCCAAGTCTAAGCTTTCCTTATCAGCAATAATCCACAGAATGCGGCCAATGCCGCATCTCATCCCTTAAATCTTACCACCCAAGCGGCTTCCTCATCCTAAAGTCTAATTGTAGAAATAGCCGCAGTGATTGAAAGTTATAGCATTGCTGTTTGTCAGGTATTTTTGGGTTCGCTGCCGCAAGCCTGACGAAATAGAGATGTAACCTTTGGCATCTACCCTACTAACACCAAAGGAAGCACAAAAATTCACAAGGAGAGAAGCAATGAGTGAAGCCCACATTTATCCGGTAAAAGAGAATATCAAAGCAACCACACATGCGGATAATGAGACCTACCTTGCCATGTACCAACAGTCTGTTTCTGATCCAGAAGGCTTTTGGGGTGAACACGGCAAAATAGTGGATTGGATTAAACCATTCACCCAAGTGAAAAGTACCTCTTTCGATACTGGCCACGTCGATATTCGTTGGTTCGAAGATGGCACACTCAACGTTTCTGCCAACTGTATTGACCGTCACCTTGCCGAGCGCGGTGATGAGGTCGCGATTATCTGGGAAGGCGATGACCCTGCAGATGACAAAACACTGACTTTTAATCAGCTCCACAAAGAAGTGTGCCAATTTTCTAATGCGCTGAAAGAGCAAGGTGTGCGTAAAGGCGATGTCGTTTGTCTCTACATGCCAATGGTGCCGGAAGCAGCCGTTGCCATGCTCGCCTGTACCCGTATTGGTGCTGTTCATACCGTCGTCTTCGGTGGTTTCTCACCAGAAGCACTCTCTGGCCGTATTATCGATTCAGATGCGAAAGTGGTCGTGACTGCCGATGAAGGCGTCCGTGGTGGCCGTGCTGTCCCATTGAAGAAAAATGTCGATGAAGCACTGACTAACCCAGAAGTAAAAACCATTTCTAAAGTGATCGTCTTCCAGCGTACTGGCGGTGATATTGATTGGCATGAACATCGTGATGTTTGGTGGCACGAAGCCACAGCGAACGTTTCAGAACAATGTCCACCAGAAGAAATGAAAGCGGAAGACCCACTGTTTATTCTTTACACATCTGGTTCAACCGGCAAGCCTAAAGGTGTACTACACACCACCGGTGGCTACCTTGTTTACGCCACAATGACGTTTAAGTATGTGTTTGACTACCAAGAAGGTGAAACCTTCTGGTGTACGGCGGATGTCGGCTGGATTACTGGCCACACTTACCTTATTTATGGCCCGCTGGCTAACGGTGCTAAAACCATTCTCTTTGAAGGTGTGCCCAACTATCCAAAAACCAATCGCATGAGCGAAGTGGTTGATAAGCATCAGGTCAACATTCTTTACACCGCCCCAACCGCGATTCGTGCGCTGATGGCAAAAGGCACTGAAGCAGTTGATGGTACATCACGTTCAAGCCTTCGTATCATGGGTTCTGTTGGCGAGCCGATCAACCCAGAAGCATGGGAGTGGTACTACAAAACGATTGGTAACGAGAATTCACCGATCGTCGATACATGGTGGCAAACCGAAACGGGCGGCATTCTGATCGCACCACTACCAGGGGCAACCGATCTTAAGCCAGGTTCTGCTACGCTGCCGTTCTTTGGTGTACAACCGGCCCTAGTCGATAACATGGGCAACATCATCGAAGAGACCGCTGCAGAAGGTAACCTTGTCATTCTCGATTCATGGCCGGGCCAAATGCGCACCGTTTATGGCGACCATGAGCGCTTTGAGCAAACCTACTTCTCAACCTTTAAAGGTATGTACTTCACCAGTGATGGTGCGCGTCGTGACGAAGATGGTTATTACTGGATCACTGGCCGTGTTGATGACGTTCTTAACGTCTCCGGTCACCGTATGGGGACAGCAGAAGTGGAATCCGCACTCGTTGCGCACCATAAGATAGCTGAAGCCGCGATCGTCGGGATTCCACACGATATCAAAGGCCAAGCCATTTACGCTTACATCACACTGAATGATGGTGAATACCCATCAGCAGAATTGCACAAAGAAGTGAAGGATTGGGTACGTAAAGAGATTGGGCCGATTGCGACACCAGATGTACTGCATTGGACTGATTCACTGCCAAAAACACGTTCAGGCAAAATCATGCGACGTATTCTGCGTAAAATTGCCGCTGGCGATACCAGTAACTTAGGCGATACATCAACACTCGCCGATCCGGGTGTGGTTGATAAGCTGATTGCGGAAAAAGCGGAATTAGCTTAAACCCATAGCGTAATTCACCCTCTCAATACCAGAGCCGCCTCATTTGGCGGTTCTTTTTTTTTGCATTCATCCCATCAATGGCACTAAACCTTGTCGAGCAACAACGCGTTTATGTTACCTCTGTAGCACTTTCAAAAGAGCAACATCAGTGATTAGACCAGTAAATTGCTGCTAATTGCTGTGAATTAGCTATAATCTTTGACGATTTTTTAAAAATCTCGCGATTGCTACTGAAAAATCGTGATGATTTATCGTATATTTGGGAATATGTAAGTTCCACTCACGATAAAGGAAGATGTCAGCACAATGTCAGCAAAGTCACGAATTCTACTTCTGAATGGCCCAAACCTTAATCTTTTGGGTTTGCGCGAGCCCGGACACTATGGCTCACAGACACTTGAACAGATCGTTACGACCTTGGCTGAGCAGGCCAAGCAAGCCGATGTTGAATTTGAACATCTCCAAAGCAATCGTGAGTATGAGTTAATCGAAGCTATCCACGCCGCTTATAATAACGTGGATTTTATTTTGATTAACCCTGCGGCATTCACGCACACCAGCGTTGCGTTGCGCGACGCACTATTAGGTGTCGCGATCCCATTTATAGAAATACATTTGTCCAATGTGCACGCACGAGAACCATTCCGCCATCACTCCTACTTGTCTGATAAAGCACAAGGGGTCATTTGCGGTTTAGGCGCACAAGGCTATGAATTCGCTCTGTCGGCAGCAATCAAACACCTGCAGGCAAAGTAACCTAACACTCTGCGACCCTACTGGGTTGTCTTACTCACAAGATAAAGAGAAAGATAAAGATGGATATCCGTAAAATTAAGAAACTGATTGAACTAGTTGAAGAATCTGGCATTGCTGAACTAGAGATCTCTGAAGGTGAAGAATCGGTACGCATCAGTCGCCACGGCGCAGCACCTGTTCATGCTCCAATTCAATACGCAGCAGCACCTGCACCTGTTGCCGCTCCTGCGGTAGCGCCTGCAGCACCAGTTGCAGCGGCAGAAGTTGCAGCACCTGCAACTCCAGCGGGTCACCAAGTTCTTTCTCCAATGGTGGGTACATTCTACCGTTCACCAAGCCCTGAATCTAAATCATTCATCGAAGTCGGCCAAAGCGTTAACGCTGGCGACACGATCTGTATCGTTGAAGCGATGAAAATGATGAACCAAATCGAAGCAGACAAGTCTGGCGTTGTTACGGCAATCCTAGTTGAAGACGGCCAAACGGTTGAATTTGACCAGCCACTAGTTGTAATCGAATAATCGAGGCTGAAGCTATGCTAGATAAATTAGTCATCGCGAACCGAGGCGAGATCGCACTTCGCATCCTTCGCGCATGTAAAGAGCTCGGCATCAAAACGGTCGCAGTACACTCTACTGCTGACCGCGATCTTAAGCATGTCTTGCTAGCAGATGAATCTATCTGTATTGGCCCTGCACGCGGTATTGATAGCTACCTGAACATTCCTCGTATCATTTCAGCAGCTGAAGTGACGGGCGCGGTAGCCATCCACCCTGGTTACGGTTTCCTTTCAGAGAATGCTGACTTCGCAGAACAAGTAGAGCGCAGCGGCTTTATCTTTGTTGGCCCTAAAGCTGATACCATTCGCATGATGGGTGACAAAGTGTCAGCGATCAATGCGATGAAAAAAGCGGGCGTACCTTGTGTACCAGGTTCTGACGGACCTCTAGACAACGATGAAGTGAAGAACAAAGCGCATGCCAAGCGCATTGGTTACCCAGTTATCATCAAAGCGTCTGGCGGCGGCGGCGGTCGTGGTATGCGTGTGGTTCGCAGCGAAGCGGAACTAACACAATCTATCGCTATGACGCGCGCAGAAGCAAAAGCAGCATTCAACAACGATGTGGTTTACATGGAGAAATTCCTAGAAAACCCTCGTCACGTAGAAGTTCAAGTGATTGCTGATGGCCAAGGCGGCGCAATCCACCTAGGTGAACGTGACTGTTCCATGCAGCGTCGTCACCAGAAAGTGGTTGAAGAAGCTCCAGCACCAGGCATCACTGAAGAAATGCGTAAGTACATCGGTGAACGCTGTACTCGTGCCTGTATTGAGATCGGTTACCGCGGTGCAGGTACTTTCGAATTCTTATATGAGAATGGCGAATTCTACTTCATCGAGATGAACACCCGTATCCAAGTAGAACACCCAGTAACTGAAATGGTGACTGGTGTTGATTTGATCAAAGAGCAGCTTCGTGTTGCCGCTGGCCAACCACTATCATTTACTCAAGATGATATTAAGATCCGTGGCCATGCAATCGAGTGTCGTATCAATGCGGAAGATCCGGTTCGTTTCCTACCTTCTCCAGGTAAGATTGAACGTTTCCATGCACCTGGCGGCATGGGCGTGCGTTGGGAATCTCACATTTACAGTGGTTACACAGTACCACCTCACTACGATTCAATGATTGGTAAACTGATCACGTATGGTGAGAACCGTGATGTAGCAATTGCACGAATGAAAAATGCTCTGAGCGAGATGATCGTTGAAGGCATCAAAACTAACGTGCCGCTACAGATCTCAATCATGAACGACGAAAACTTCCAACACGGTGGTGCTAACATTCACTACTTAGAGAAGAAGCTCGGCTTGCAATAATTCGTTCGCAGAATTGAGTAAAATGCCCACATTACGTGGGCATTTCTATTTCTGGCTGCTACACTCTGCGCCAATATTCGATCACCCACGTTAAGAGTACCGACTCATGCCTTGGATTCAAATCAAACTCAATGCGACCAAAGAAAACGCCGAAATGGTCAGCGACATGCTTATGGAAGAGACTGGCGCACTATCTGTTACCTTCTTAGATGCAAAAGATACGCCTATCTTTGAACCTCTTCCTGGCGAAACTCGCTTATGGGGTGATATCGATATCCTCGCACTGTACGACGCCGAAGCGGATACCCAGTTTATCCTCAGCCAAATTAAAGCAAGTGGCATGCTTGCTGAAGGTTTTGCGCACAAAGTGGAGCAACTTGAAGATAAAGACTGGGAACGTGAATGGATGGATAACTTCCATCCAATGCAGTTTGGTGAGCGCCTGTGGATCTGCCCAAGCTGGCGTGATGTTCCGGATCCAGAAGCGGTGAACGTTCTACTTGATCCAGGCCTAGCATTTGGTACTGGCACCCACCCAACCACAGCGCTTTGCTTAGAGTGGCTTGAAAGTATCGATCTTGCAGGTAAAACCGTAATCGATTTCGGTTGTGGCTCTGGCATCCTAGCGATCGCAGCGATCAAACTGGGCGCAGAAAAAGTTATCGGGATCGACATTGATCCTCAAGCTCTTGTGGCGTCTAAAGACAACGCAGAGCGCAATGGTGTGGCTGAACAGCTGCATGTATACCTTCCTCAAGATCAACCTGAGAACATGATTGCTGACGTCGTTGTGGCTAATATTCTGGCAGCGCCACTACGTGAACTTTCACCAATCATTAAAGGTCTGGTTAAGCCAAACGGCTTGTTGGCAATGTCGGGTGTTTTAGACACTCAAGCAGAAGATGTCGCGAACTATTACCGTGACGAGCTTCACATCGATCCAATAAAAGCCCAAACAGAGTGGTGTCGCATCTCTGGTCGCAAGCAAGGCTAGACAAGGTTTTTAACCTTAATTGTTTGAATTTTATACGAATTAACAAAACAATTTGGTAATGCTCAAATAATAGTCTTTTCACGCAGTGAAAAAATGCGTAAAATGCGCGCCCTTGCTGGTACAGAACTGTGAAGACGTTTTGAAAATAGGTAATTATCAACTCAAGAACAAACTAATCGTCGCTCCAATGGCGGGTGTTACGGATAGACCGTTTCGTGAGTTGTGTCTCCGCTATGGTGCGGGAATGGCTGTCAGTGAAATGATGTCCTCTAATCCAAAGCTATGGAATACGGCCAAATCAAAACAGCGAATGGTACACGAAGGCGAATCGGGCATTCGATCGGTACAAATCGCAGGCTCTGATCCCCAGTTAATGGCTGAAGCAGCTCAATTCAGTGTTGAGAACGGTGCGCAAATCATCGATATCAATATGGGTTGCCCAGCAAAAAAAGTGAATAAGAAGCTAGCCGGCTCTGCACTGCTTCAACATCCAGAGATCATTAAAGATATTCTGAATGCCGTTGTGAGTGCGGTCGACGTTCCTGTGACGTTGAAAACCCGTACTGGCTGGGACACAGAGAATAAAAACTGTGTCTACATCGCTAAATTAGCCGAAGACTGCGGCATTCAAGCTCTTGCGCTGCATGGCAGAACAAAAGCGTGTATGTACAAAGGTGAGGCCGAATACGACAGCATCAAAGCGGTAAAACAAGCAATCTCTATCCCGGTTATCGCTAACGGTGACATCGATAGCCCAGAGAAAGCTAAATTTGTACTGGATTATACCGGTGCAGACGCTTTGATGATTGGACGCCCTGCCCAGGGTCGTCCGTGGATTTTTCAGGAAATCCAACACTATTTGGAAAACGGCACCGAGATGCCTGAGCTACCAATTTTGGAAGTGAAAGGTATTTTGCTTGGTCATGTGAATGCTCTACATGAGTTTTATGGAGAGTATTTAGGCCCTCGCATCGCTCGTAAGCATGTGGGTTGGTACCTGAAAGAGCATGAGCAAGCCGTCGAGTTTCGCCGTACCTTCAATGCCATTGATCTTGCGCAAGCGCAAATCGATGCATTAGAAGGTTATTTTGATAACGTTGCACCATAATTACGAGAAGAGCTAGACCGAATATGTTCGAACAAAATCTAACTTCAGAAGCATTAACAGTAACTACAGTAACTTCACAAGATCAAATCACGCAAAAGCCACTACGTGATTCTGTTAAAGCGTCTCTTAAAAACTATCTTGCTCAATTAAACGGCCAAGAAGTTACAGAACTATACGAATTAGTTCTAGCTGAAGTAGAACAGCCACTACTAGACACCATCATGCAGTACACTCGCGGTAACCAAACTCGCGCAGCAACTATGATGGGCATCAACCGCGGTACTCTTCGTAAGAAACTGAAAAAATACGGCATGAACTAATCTTCGATTAGTTTAGCGATTAAGAGGCCATGCTACTTGTTAGCGTGGCCTTTTCTTTATCTACTCTTCTGGATTTCAGAGAACCTCAAACACCGGTTCGTCATTCTCTTCTGCAAAAGATACTCCGATCGCAACTTGAACTATTTCTTTAAAAATAAAGATTTACATTCAATATCATCAAATTGCCTTATCACTGTTTTTGGTTACAATACGCAATTGCTTATTGAATTGAATAAAGGCCGATAATGGTTTCACATCGCGAGGAATGGTTGGATTTTTTACTAAATTCATTGCCTGATCACGTCTTTATTCTTGACCCAAACGGACGCTATATCGATAGTTATGGCGGTAGCCATTATGCTCCAAGGTTCGATGCCAAACGCTATATCGATCTCTGCCTCGACCAGATTTTTTCCGCAGCCAAAGCGGCGGAAATGCAAGGTTATATTGATCAAGTCATCCACCAGCAAAAAACGCTAGTGGTGCGCTATAGCGTACAACTGCAAGACCATCTCTTACTCTCTATTGATGACATTCAAGATTTTGAGTTACCTGAAGAGAGTTGGTTTGAAGCGATTATCAATTACGTCCAGCCAAGCGCTCGTAACCACACTGCGCAAGTGATGTGGTCGGTACGCAATATCACGAAGGCACATCAACTAGAGAAAGAGCTTAAAAAGCTATCAGAAACTGATGAGTTAACTGGCGTACTCAACCGCCGCGCATTCATGCTAGAGCTAGAGCAAGACTTCCAGCAGCAAAGCGCGAACAATGCTCATCTAACCTGTCTGATGGTCGACATTGATCACTTTAAAGATATCAATGATATGGTAGGCCACCTTTCTGGGGATCTTGTCATCACTCAGGTTGCGACGATTTGCAAAAACGTCATTCGTGGTAGTGATTATATTGGCCGTTTAGGCGGGGAAGAGTTTGGTATCATTTTGTCTCATACCAACGCGATTCAAGCATTCGACATTGCAGAACGTATCCGTCTATCGATCAATAGCACGCCATGCCATGTCGATGGCCATGAGATCTATCCGACGGTCAGCATTGGTATTGCCGAACTTAATAGTGACAGCCAATCCGTCAAAGCACTGCTCGTTGAAGCAGACAAAGCAATGTACTACTCCAAGCGTACTGGTCGCGATCAGGTCACCATCTACCACCCTAACCTGCCGGATCTAAAAACGAACTCCACGTCCAAAGCTCGCATCTTAAAAGCGTCTTAGGCCTCTTTATGCTCCTTTTGGCAGCAATGTGACTCTTCGCTCGCGAGAGCACCTAAAATAGAGCAGTGACTGGCGTTATCATCAATATGGCCACAGCAGGCATCGTTGATCTTTTTCAATGCACTGCGGATACGCTTTAACTCCGCAATCTTTTGATCAATCACGTCTAATTTAGCGGTCGTGATCGCTTTAACTTCTGCACAACTATGTTCTGTTGCTTCAAGTTTGATTTCCAACAGCTCTTTAATTTCATCTAGGCTCAAACCCAGCTCTTTGGCTTTCAGAATAAAGGTCACTTGTTTTTGGTTTTCTTCGTTATACAAGCGGTAACCAGAATCACTGCGGCCGGCTGGTTTAATCAAACTATTTTTCTCATAAAAACGCAGCGTATCTGCACTAACACCACAACGTTTTGCTAATTCACCGATCTGAAACATAACTTCCCTTATTAACGTTCTAATTACTTTTATGGCTAAAGATGCTGGATTTTACAATTATTTTTGAGATGCCAAACGATTGCGCAAGCTTTTTTGTAATAAATTAGTTAGAATGTGCGCCATCAAATTCGGAGTCTACATTCGCTCTCGATATGGAAAAGGTCTTTACCAAAGCTGGCCAATATTTTACTCAAAGGTAAAAACAAGTTCATCTTTGGCAAACATCTTTTAATTCGTGAATTTGAGGAAAATGGAAGTATGACTAACCGTCCTATTCGCCGCGCGCTGATCAGCGTATCAGACAAAACAGGTATTGTTGAGTTTGCACAAGCTCTTGCTGAGCGTGGTGTCGATATTCTCTCAACTGGTGGTACTGCTCGCCTATTGGCTGAGCAAGGCATTTCAGTAACTGAAGTTTCTGATTACACTGGATTCCCAGAAATGATGGATGGTCGTGTTAAGACTTTACATCCAAAAGTTCACGGTGGTGTACTTGGTCGTCGTGGTCAAGATGATGACATCATGGCACAACATGGCATCAACCCAATCGATATGGTTGTGGTTAACCTTTACCCATTTGCTGAAACCGTAGCAAAGGAAGGCTGTACGCTAGCTGACGCCGTTGAGAACATCGATATCGGCGGCCCAACAATGGTTCGCTCGGCAGCCAAAAACCACAAAGATGTCACGATTGTGGTTAACGCGAAAGATTACTCACGCGTTATCGCTGAAATGGACAGCAACGAAGCATCACTTACGCTAGAGACTCGCTTTGATCTTGCCATTGCCGCCTTTGAACACACGGCCGCTTATGATGGCATGATTGCCAACTACTTCGGCACCATGGTGCCATCCTATGGAGAGAACAAAGAAGGCGATAGCGAATCTAAGTTCCCTCGCACTTTCAATCAGCAGTTCGAAAAGAAACAAGACATGCGCTACGGTGAAAATAGCCACCAAGCCGCTGCTTTTTATGTTGAAGCGAACCCTCAAGAAGCCTCCGTTTCGACTGCTCGCCAAATTCAAGGTAAAGCCCTTTCTTACAACAACATCGCCGATACAGATGCGGCACTGGAATGTGTTAAAGAGTTCGACCAACCCGCTTGTGTGATCGTTAAGCATGCTAACCCATGTGGTGTTGCCCTAGGCAAGGACATCCTAGAAGCTTATGACCGCGCATTCAAAACCGACCCGACCTCGGCATTTGGCGGCATCATCGCATTCAACCGCGAATTAGACGCAGCAACCGCAACGGCGATCACTGAGCGTCAATTTGTTGAAGTCATCATCGCTCCTTCTGTTTCTGCCGAAGCGGTCGAAATCGTTGCTGCGAAGAAAAACCTACGTCTACTTGAGTGTGGCGAATGGACAGCGAAGACCACAGGCTTTGACGTGAAACGCGTTAACGGTGGCTTACTCGTTCAAGACCGCGACCAAGGCATGGTGACTGAAGATGACCTGAAAGTGGTTTCTAAGCGTCAACCAACAGCAGAAGAGCTCAATGACGCACTGTTCTGCTGGAAAGTAGCCAAATACGTTAAATCAAACGCGATTGTTTACTCAAAAGGCGATATGACCATCGGTGTTGGTGCAGGCCAAATGAGCCGCGTTTACTCGGCGAAAATTGCCGGTATCAAAGCAGCAGACGAAGGTCTACAGGTTGAGGGTTGCGTAATGGCATCTGATGCCTTCTTCCCATTC
Organism: Vibrio scophthalmi; assembly: GCF_040869025.1. NCBI lineage: Bacteria > Pseudomonadati > Pseudomonadota > Gammaproteobacteria > Vibrionales > Vibrionaceae > Vibrio > Vibrio scophthalmi. The sequence goes on from NZ_CP134271.1 coordinate 1,185,263, forward strand.
CGTGATGGCATCGACGCAGCAGCAGAAGCCGGTATTAAGTGTGTTATCCAACCGGGTGGTTCAATGCGTGATGATGAAGTGATCGCGGCTGCGGATGAGCATGGCATGGCGATGATCTTTACGGGCATGCGTCACTTCCGCCACTAATTTCCTCTTCGTATTTGGCACTGTGGCGTCGTTAGCTGCTTTCGCCCACCCCGGTCACATAGCAGGCTATGCTCCCGGGGATGGGCTCAATTGCTGCCTAGCCACATCACCAACTACTTTGAGCAAAATTTATAATTTTGTTTTTTTAAATATTTCGATATTTGAAATACGTAGAGCAAGTCATTGACTTTAGTTCAAGGAAAACACGCGGAGCTTATGGCTATAAGTGAGCATGTTTGACACAGAAATAAAGGCTCTGAAGCAGCTATAAGGATTTTAAAACATGAATGTATTGATTATTGGTGCCGGCGGTCGTGAACATGCGCTGGGTTGGAAAGTGGCACAAAACCCAAATGTAGACACCATATTCATCGCACCCGGTAATGCGGGCACAGCTCTTGAGCCTAAGTTGGAAAACGTCAACATTGATGTGGAAGACATCGCCGGACTTGTCGCATTCGCGCAAGAAAAGTCGATTGAACTTACGATTGTTGGCCCAGAAGCTCCGCTGGTTATTGGCGTAGTAGATGCGTTCCAGGCAGTGGGTCTGCCAATCTTTGGGCCATCTCAAGCCGCAGCGCAGCTTGAAGGCTCTAAAGCATTTACCAAAGACTTCTTAGCTCGTCATGACATTCCAACCGGTTCATATGCAAACTTCACTGAAATTGAGCCCGCACTCGCTTACGTTCGTCAACAAGGTGCACCGATCGTTGTTAAAGCCGATGGCTTAGCCGCAGGTAAAGGCGTCATTGTGGCAATGACACTCACTGAAGCAGAAGAGGCGATTAAAGATATGCTCGCTGGCAATGCTTTTGGTGAGGCAGGTAGCCGTGTGGTTATCGAAGAGTTTTTAGAGGGTGAAGAAGCCAGCTTTATCGTCATGGTGGATGGTGAAAACGTTCTACCAATGGCAACCAGCCAAGATCACAAACGTGTCGGTGATAAAGATACAGGTCCTAACACGGGTGGTATGGGTGCCTATTCTCCAGCTCCGGTCGTCACACAAGAAATTCACGATCGCATTATGCAGGAAGTCATCTACCCTACGGTACGTGGCATGGCAGCTGAAGGTAACCCATACACTGGCTTCCTATATGCAGGCTTGATGATCGATAGCACTGGTACACCAAAAGTGATCGAATACAACTGCCGTTTCGGTGATCCAGAGACACAACCGATCATGATGCGTATGCAATCCGACATGGTGGAGCTATGTCTTGCTGCCATCGATAAAAAACTCGATCAAGTAGAATCAAAATGGGATCCGCGCGCATCTATCGGTATTGTTTTAGCGGCCGGTGGTTATCCAGCAGCTTATGGCAAAGGTGATGTCATTTCGGGGCTTCCACAACTCGAAGTAGAAGGCGAAAAAGTCTTCCATGCTGGCACTGCCAATCGTGATGGAGAGATCGTCACCAATGGCGGCCGTGTGCTTTGTGCGACAGCACTTGGTAATAGCGTCTCAGAAGCGCAGCAACGCGCCTATGAGCTGGCAAAGCAAGTAAGTTGGAATGGTGTATTCTTCCGTAGTGATATCGGTTATAGAGCGATTGAGCGCGAAAACAAAGCTAAATAGACTCGATTTTGACCAGAGAATACCGAAAAAAACAAAAAGGCGCTGAACTCAGCGCCTTTTTTAATTTTGTAACAGCTGCGGCCTTTCAACACACGACTGGTTATCATTGGTGAGCATCAATAACTGCTCAACCAATAAGGTGTCACCTTTTCGTTCACCGACAAACGCGACATAACTGTCAATATCCGCTAATCGACTAACAACAAAATTTGGCAAGGTTTGATTAAATTCAAGTGAAGCAAAACTCTGTCCAGCGCAGGTTTCAAATTCACTGCCATCCCAGTACCCCTGGAACAATCGTGTACCGGCTTTATTTTGTCGTTTGGTCTGCTCAGCAACATTAATGGCTTCTGCTTTCACCTGTTCAAGCATCTCGCTATTCATAGGGAGTACTTTGCCACCGAGTCGATACTGCTGATAAACCGCATCCCCTTCCCGGTTAAAGCGCACATGAATACTGTATTTAACCAAACCAGCGTTATTTTTTAATTGTTCACCTTCACGAATCAACTCTCGAACATTGCCGTCTTCCCAGCGGTAATTACTTTGATACCAGCCATAGTCACCAGCAACAACATAGTCCGCAGCACTGATAGGCATAGCAAGACGTTCGGTGAACCAATATAAGCTGGTTGCATCACCCATGTTTTGTCCACCAGAATGCTGAAGCGTGGTTTCTAAACTTGTGTTGGTAACGGCTGAAGAGCAGCCAAAGAGGAAAGAGGTGATTAGTGAAGATAAAAGGATTTTTTTCATAAGGAGAGTATACGCCAAGATAAGGTTAGTTACCTTGGCGTAAATTATATTATTTCACTGCGTCTTTCAGTGCTTTACCAGCAACGAAAGCAGGAACATTTGCAGCAGAGATTTGGATCTCAGCACCCGTTTTAGGGTTGCGGCCAGTGCGCGCTGCGCGGTGGTTCACTTTGAACGTACCAAAACCAATTAGTTGAACTTGGTCACCCTCTTTAAGTGCACCAGTCACACCTTCAAGAGTAGCTTCAAGAGCAGCTTTAGCTTGAGCTTTAGATAAGTCTGCTTTCTCTGCGATAAAGTCGATTAATTGGGTCTTGTTCATTAGGTTTCCCTTCTCATGTGTTATCGAATTCGACTCACTCTAAAACATAAATGCCCCATCTGGCAAAGGTTTGTAAGCATTCTTTGGCTTCTATGACGTACTTTTAACCATAATATGAGTAATAACTCACAATTTGTTGCTACCTGAGTCATAATGAAGACTTGTTTTTCAACCAATTTAACCTTATTTATAAAACGCTCAAGCGACGTAAAGCCTGATATTGCGGGGCTTAGAGCGAATATAAAATACACACACCAATAATGCCCAGGCATAGAGAAAATCGCACTAATAGAACCCAGTGATGATTTTTTCAGCAAAGTTAGGTTGTGGTAAAAACTTACATAGGAACAATATGTTGCTGCTAACTATATACGTCTCTGTTGCCATTGGCGTATCTTTTGTCTGTTCGGTTCTTGAAGCGGTCCTACTTAGTATTACTCCGAGCTATTTAGCTCAGATGCGTCAACAGGGCCATCCGGCAGAAGAAAGACTGTCAGCGTTAAAAAAGGACATTGACCGTCCTTTAGCCTCAATCTTGACGTTAAATACCATCGCTCACACCATTGGTGCGGCAACAGCTGGTGCGCAAGCTGCTGTAGTATTTGGTAGTGAATGGCTCGGCGTTTTCTCTGCAGTGCTAACGCTCGGTATCTTGGTTCTGTCTGAAATTGTACCTAAAACTATTGGTGCGACATACTGGCGCCAACTCGCACCTTACGCGGCAAATGTTCTACGCTGGATGGTTTGGAGTTTAACGCCATTTGTTTGGTTCTCTGAGCAAATCACCAAACGCCTTGCTCGTGGTCATGTTGCGCCAAAAATGCGCGATGAACTTTCTGCGATGGCACTATTGGCGCGTGAAAGTGGTGAGTTCGCCGAGGGTGAATCAAAGATCCTAAGCAATTTATTAGGTATCCAAGATGTGCCGGTAACTCAAGTTATGACGCCTCGACCTGTCGTTTTCCGTGTGGATGCCGAGCTAACAGTTAAAGAGTTCCTTACAGAACACCGTGACACACCATTTTCACGTCCGTTAGTTTATAGCCAAGCAAACGACAATATTGTTGGCTTTGTACACCGCCTAGAGCTATACAAGCTGAAATTAGCGGGCTCTGGTGACAAACAACTTGGTGCGGTTATGCGTCCTGTTCACGTGATCCTTAATAACATGTCGCTACCAAAAGCTTTTGACCAGATGCTATCCAAGCGACTACAGCTTGCGCTTGTGGTCGATGAATACGGCACAGTTCAAGGTCTATTAACACTAGAAGATATCTTTGAACACCTTATTGGTGAAGAGATTGTTGATGAAGCAGACAGCACAACAGACATGCAAGAACTGGCATTTGAGCGCTGGGAAAAGTGGAAAAAACAACATGGTGTAATCGAAAGCCGTGATGACGACGATGAAGACACGAGAGTTGACTCAGAGTCTGCAGATAAAGATAAATAAGACAAAAGGGAGCTGAGGCTCCCTTTTTTAATTTCAGTATGACGTGATGAAGTATGGCTTATAGAGTGACGCCAATATTGCTCTCGCCTTCTTCTTTCAATTCCGCGCGAAGATCTTTAATCAAATCAATATCGCGTTCTTCGGCCTCTTTTAGTGGTCGGAAGATCGCCCACTGCACATCCCATTCAGCACAAACCGCTTCGTTCTCTTTCTGGTTTTCATTGCTGATCTCAATCTCTAACTGCGCCTCTTCAAGTTGAGCGACAGTCATTACTGATTGTTGACTCACTTTCTGCATGCTTTCAAAAAGATCGTCACGATCCAACAATCCGTGTAGCAATGTTGAAAGGGCAACACAGGCATCAATCGCTGGGTAAACACCGTAAAAGTCAAAATCTTCAGAACTAGGGATGATCTCTTCTAATTTCTCAAGCTGACGTTCAAAGTTAACTTTTGCTGTCTTAACCGTAAGCTGTTCCCAAATGCTATCGAGAATATCGCGATAAGTACGTGCAGGAGCAAACTGAGTGCTTTCGCAGAACATGGCATAATTCGGATACATGCGTTCACATAAGCACGCCATGAAGGTAATCTGTTTCCAAGGTTCTAGCTTCTCAAGACGAAGCTGAAGCGGGTTCTGTAGCATAATGGCTCATTGATTGAAGAAAAAGACAGCGGCAGTTTACTTGATAACCAGCAGGGAAAAAAGCAAAGCCTATGGACAATTTAACAAAAAAGCTCTACATCCTCACTGATGCTGACCAAATCTACCAAGAGTTAATTGAGAAGTTAGCACTCCCTAACCTCATTATAACTAACCAGCGCAATGAAGCGGATATCTTACTTGCCGCTCCTCCGAGACTAGCAACCCAGCTTGATGATTTTACAAATATGACATGGGTACAATCCACCTATGCGGGTGTCGATGCTCTTATCAACCATAGGCTACGCCAAGACTACTTGCTGACTAATGTGAAAGGGATCTTCGGTCAACAGATTGCAGAGTACGTCTTAGGCTTCACCATTGAGCACTACCGTCACTTTAAGCAATACCAGCAACAACAGACAGACAAGCAGTGGCAACCCGCTCAATATCAGTGCCTTAATAGTAAAACGTTAGCCATTGTCGGTACGGGTCAAATAGGTACGCATTTAGCCCAAGTTGCTAAAGCCTTTGCTATGCGTACTATAGGCATCAATACCAGCGGCATCCCAAAGGCCGGGGCGCCATTTGATGAAACATATCATGTTGATGAACTCGCTTCTGCGATCGCTCAATCCGATATCGTCGTGAATACCCTACCTGATACAGCAAGAACACGGGGACTATTCAACCAAGCAGCCTTTGCGACGGCTAAAAATATCTTACTCTTTAATGTTGGACGCGGTAGCAGCATCGATCAAACTGCGCTGCTCGACGCACTCAACCATGACAAAATTGAACATGCCTTTCTCGATGTATTTGAGCAAGAACCACTCAGTGCGGAACATCCTTATTGGAGTCATCCGAAGATAACGATAACCCCTCATATCGCCGCCCTAAGCTTCCCAGAACAAGTCGTCGACATTTTCACTCAACACTATATCAACTGGGAACAAGGCTATACGTTGCACGACTGCATTGATTTTAGTAAAGGTTATTGATGCTAGAAGATCTACTAACAAAAATCCGTCAATGTCGACAGTGCGAGCCGGAATTAGCACTTGGAGCGAACCCGATCATTCAAGCACATCAAGATGCGCAAATTCTGATCATTGGCCAAGCTCCTGGTACGCGAGTGCATCATTGTTCGATACCTTGGAATGATCCGAGTGGAGACCGACTTCGCACATGGCTAGCAATCGATAAAGAGACATTTTACGATGCACGTAAGGTTGCCATAATGCCAATGGGACTCTGTTATCCAGGAAAAGGTTCCAGTGGTGATTTACCACCAAGAAAAGAATGCGCTCCTTTGTGGCACCAATCAGTATTAGAGTTACTGCCCAATATAAAGATGACCCTACTGATCGGTCAGTACGCACAAAATTATTATCTAGCTCAAAAACCAAAAACCTTAACTGACACAGTCAAGGCATGGAGAAGTTGGGCACCTCAATATATTCCTTTACCGCATCCTTCACCACGAAACTCCTTATGGCTAAAACGAAATCCGTGGTTTGAAGCTGATGTTGTTCCATTCATTAGGCAATGTGTGCAGCAGCAGATTTGAGAAGCGAGAATATGGTAGCCGACAAGCCCTCTAACAAAAGGGATAACTCGCTGAATTATCGTTATTTTTGTTTGCTACAGACGTGAAAAAGCCCTCCTACTGCTAGCAGGGCTTTTTCAAAATAGTGGCGGAGTGGACGGGACTGTCTATCGACCTTGAAAGCAACACGCCCCCGGCGTGACAGGCCGCTAAGCGCTCCAATAAAAAGCCTAACCAACTGAACTACTACTAAGTTCATTTCCTACATACGTAAAAAAGCCCTGCTATTGCTAGCAGGGCTTTTTCAAAATAGTGGCGGAGTGGACGGGACTCGAACCCGCGACCCCCGGCGTGACAGGCCGGTATTCTAACCAACTGAACTACCACTCCGCAGTGGCAAACTTACCGTAGTAAGCGTCCATTTTGTTTCTAGATGGTCTATCTAAAAACGAAATTAAAGCCTGGCGATGTCCTACTCTCACATGGGGAGACCCCACACTACCATCGGCGCTATTGCGTTTCACTTCTGAGTTCGGCATGGAATCAGGTGGGTCCGCAACGCTATGGTCGCCAAGCAAATTCTTTCTCTCTATTTCTAGAGAATAATCTGGAAAGCTGTCTTCGAAGTTCTATTTACACATTCAATCGTTCTTGCATTGAGTCCTACAAAACCCCTTGGGTGTTGTATGGTTAAGCCTCACGGGCAATTAGTACAGGTTAGCTCAACGCCTCACAGCGCTTACACACCCTGCCTATCAACGTTCTAGTCTCGAACAACCCTTTAGGGCACTTAAAGTGCCAGGGAAAACTCATCTCAAGGCTCGCTTCCCGCTTAGATGCTTTCAGCGGTTATCGATTCCGAACTTAGCTACCGGGCAATGCCATTGGCATGACAACCCGAACACCAGAGGTTCGTCCACTCCGGTCCTCTCGTACTAGGAGCAGCCCCTTTCAATTTTCCAACGCCCACGGCAGATAGGGACCGAACTGTCTCACGACGTTCTAAACCCAGCTCGCGTACCACTTTAAATGGCGAACAGCCATACCCTTGGGACCGACTTCAGCCCCAGGATGTGATGAGCCGACATCGAGGTGCCAAACACCGCCGTCGATATGAACTCTTGGGCGGTATCAGCCTGTTATCCCCGGAGTACCTTTTATCCGTTGAGCGATGGCCCTTCCATACAGAACCACCGGATCACTATGACCTACTTTCGTACCTGCTCGAACCGTCATTCTCGCAGTTAAGCGGGCTTATGCCATTGCACTAACCACACGATGTCCAACCGTGTTTAGCCCACCTTCGTGCTCCTCCGTTACTCTTTGGGAGGAGACCGCCCCAGTCAAACTACCCACCAGGCACTGTCCGTAATCCCGATAAGGGACCAACGTTAGAACATCAAGCATACAAGGGTGGTATTTCAAGATTGCCTCCACACATACTGGCGTACGTGCTTCAAAGGCTCCCACCTATCCTACACATGTAGGGTCAATGTTCAGTGCCAAGCTGTAGTAAAGGTTCACGGGGTCTTTCCGTCTAGCCGCGGGTACACTGCATCTTCACAGCGATTTCAATTTCACTGAGTCTCGGGTGGAGACAGCGTGGCCATCATTACGCCATTCGTGCAGGTCGGAACTTACCCGACAAGGAATTTCGCTACCTTAGGACCGTTATAGTTACGGCCGCCGTTTACCGGGGCTTCGATCAAGAGCTTCGACCGAAGTCTAACCCCATCAATTAACCTTCCGGCACCGGGCAGGCGTCACACCGTATACGTCATCTTACGATTTTGCACAGTGCTGTGTTTTTAATAAACAGTTGCAGCCACCTGGTATCTGCGACTCCCAATAGCTCCATCCGCAAGGGACTTCACCGTCGAGAGCGTACCTTCTCCCGAAGTTACGGTACCATTTTGCCTAGTTCCTTCACCCGAGTTCTCTCAAGCGCCTTGGTATTCTCTACCCGACCACCTGTGTCGGTTTGGGGTACGATTTCTTATAATCTGAAGCTTAGAGGCTTTTCCTGGAAGCATGGCATCAATGACTTCACTACCGTAGTAGCTCGACATCGTATCTCAGCGTTAACAAGAGTCCGGATTTACCTAAACTCTCCGCCTACGTACTTGAACCTGGACAACCGTCGCCAGGCCCACCTAGCCTTCTCCGTCCCCCCATCGCAATTATAAGAAGTACGGGAATATTAACCCGTTTCCCATCGACTACGCCTTTCGGCCTCGCCTTAGGGGTCGACTTACCCTGCCCCGATTAACGTTGGACAGGAACCCTTGGTCTTCCGGCGAGGAGGTTTTTCACCCCCTTTATCGTTACTCATGTCAGCATTCGCACTTCTGATACGTCCAGCATGCCTTACAGCACACCTTCAACCGCTTACAGAACGCTCCCCTACCCAATGAAGTAAACTTCATTGCCGCAGCTTCGGTTTATTACTTAGCCCCGTTACATCTTCCGCGCAGGCCGACTCGACTAGTGAGCTATTACGCTTTCTTTAAATGATGGCTGCTTCTAAGCCAACATCCTAGCTGTCTAAGCCTTCCCACATCGTTTCCCACTTAGTAATAATTTGGGACCTTAGCTGGCGGTCTGGGTTGTTTCCCTCTCCACGACGGACGTTAGCACCCGCCGTGTGTCTCCCGGATAGTACTTACTGGTATTCGGAGTTTGCAAAGGGTTGGTAAGTCGGGATGACCCCCTAGCCTTAACAGTGCTCTACCCCCAGTAGTATTCGTCCGAGGCGCTACCTAAATAGCTTTCGGGGAGAACCAGCTATCTCCAGGTTTGATTGGCCTTTCACCCCTAGCCACAAGTCATCCGCTAATTTTTCAACATTAGTCGGTTCGGTCCTCCAATTGATGTTACTCAATCTTCAACCTGCCCATGGCTAGATCACCTGGTTTCGGGTCTAATTCTAGCAACTATACGCCCAGTTAAGACTCGGTTTCCCTACGGCTCCCCTAGATGGTTAACCTTGCTACTAAAATTAAGTCGCTGACCCATTATACAAAAGGTACGCAGTCACGGGACGCAATGCCCGCTCCTACTGCTTGTACGTACACGGTTTCAGGTTCTATTTCACTCCCCTCACAGGGGTTCTTTTCGCCTTTCCCTCACGGTACTGGTTCACTATCGGTCAGTCAGTAGTATTTAGCCTTGGAGGATGGTCCCCCCATATTCAGACAGGATAACACGTGTCCCGCCCTACTCGTTTTCACCTAATATGCGTTGCCGGTTACGGGGCTATCACCCTGTATCGCACAACTTTCCAGAAGTTTCACCTGACGCATAAAACGCTTAAGGGCTAATCCAATTTCGCTCGCCGCTACTTTCGGAATCTCGGTTGATTTCTTTTCCTCGGGGTACTTAGATGTTTCAGTTCCCCCGGTTCGCCTCATTAACCTATGTATTCAGTTAATGATACGTGCTTATGCACGTGGGTTTCCCCATTCAGAAATCCCAGACTCAAATGGTTGTTACTACCTAATCTGGGCTTATCGCAAGTTACTACGTCTTTCATCGCCTCTGACTGCCAAGGCATCCACCGTGTACGCTTAGTCACTTAACCATACAACCCGAAGGAGTTTCGTTAAACAACCAAGTTGTCTCTCTATTTTATGAGTGAGAGACGTTCGATTTTGCCGGACTCAATTTCGAATAATCATCATAAATGATGATATTGCCAAGAACACTTGAATGTGTTTTTTGGTGTTTACCTTAAAGGTAAACATTGAGAACTTTTTTTGATAACAACAATGTTGTTATCAGTCAGCTTTCCAAATTGTTAAAGAGCTAGATTTTCTGATGAAAACCATTTTTAAAAACACTCAACTTTCTATTCAAAAGTAAATGCGCTTAAAGATGGTGGAGCTATGCGGGATCGAACCGCAGACCTCCTGCGTGCAAGGCAGGCGCTCTCCCAGCTGAGCTATAGCCCCATCAGGTGTCGATACTGTGTGCCAATTCCTTGGGAAGGGAATTGGTGGGTCTGAGTGGACTCGAACCACCGACCTCTCGCTTATCAGGCGAACGCTCTAACCACCTGAGCTACAGACCCAGTATCGTCTCTTAAACTTTATAAACCATCAATCTGTGTGGACACTCATCGTGAGTAATCATCGTATAAGGAGGTGATCCAGCGCCAGGTTCCCCTAGCGCTACCTTGTTACGACTTCACCCCAGTCATGAACCACAAAGTGGTGAGCGTCCTCCCCGAAAGGTTAAACTACCCACTTCTTTTGCAGCCCACTCCCATGGTGTGACGGGCGGTGTGTACAAGGCCCGGGAACGTATTCACCGTGGCATTCTGATCCACGATTACTAGCGATTCCGACTTCATGGAGTCGAGTTGCAGACTCCAATCCGGACTACGACGCACTTTTTGGGATTCGCTCACCATCGCTGGTTGGCAGCCCTCTGTATGCGCCATTGTAGCACGTGTGTAGCCCTACTCGTAAGGGCCATGATGACTTGACGTCGTCCCCACCTTCCTCCGGTTTATCACCGGCAGTCTCCCTGGAGTTCCCGACATTACTCGCTGGCAAACAAGGATAAGGGTTGCGCTCGTTGCGGGACTTAACCCAACATTTCACAACACGAGCTGACGACAGCCATGCAGCACCTGTCTCAGAGTTCCCGAAGGCACACCTGCGTCTCCGCTGGCTTCTCTGGATGTCAAGAGTAGGTAAGGTTCTTCGCGTTGCATCGAATTAAACCACATGCTCCACCGCTTGTGCGGGCCCCCGTCAATTCATTTGAGTTTTAATCTTGCGACCGTACTCCCCAGGCGGTCTACTTAACGCGTTAGCTCCGAAAGCCACGGCTCAAGGCCACAACCTCCAAGTAGACATCGTTTACGGCGTGGACTACCAGGGTATCTAATCCTGTTTGCTCCCCACGCTTTCGCATCTGAGTGTCAGTATCTGTCCAGGGGGCCGCCTTCGCCACCGGTATTCCTTCAGATCTCTACGCATTTCACCGCTACACCTGAAATTCTACCCCCCTCTACAGTACTCTAGTCTGCCAGTTTCAAATGCAATTCCGAGGTTGAGCCCCGGGCTTTCACATCTGACTTAACAAACCACCTGCATGCGCTTTACGCCCAGTAATTCCGATTAACGCTCGCACCCTCCGTATTACCGCGGCTGCTGGCACGGAGTTAGCCGGTGCTTCTTCTGTCGCTAACGTCAAATCCATACGCTATTAACGTATGAACCTTCCTCACGACTGAAAGTGCTTTACAACCCGAAGGCCTTCTTCACACACGCGGCATGGCTGCATCAGGCTTGCGCCCATTGTGCAATATTCCCCACTGCTGCCTCCCGTAGGAGTCTGGACCGTGTCTCAGTTCCAGTGTGGCTGATCATCCTCTCAGACCAGCTAGGGATCGTCGCCTTGGTGAGCCATTACCTCACCAACTAGCTAATCCCACCTGGGCTAATCTTGACGCGAGAGGTCCGAAGATCCCCCTCTTTGGCCCGTAGGCATTATGCGGTATTAGCCATCGTTTCCAATGGTTATCCCCCACATCAAGGCATATTCCCAGGCATTACTCACCCGTCCGCCGCTCGTCAGCAAAGAAAGCAAGCTTTCTCTCTGTTACCGCTCGACTTGCATGTGTTAGGCCTGCCGCCAGCGTTCAATCTGAGCCATGATCAAACTCTTCAATTTAAGATTTTGTCGGCTCAATGAATACTGACTTCAAAACTACTAAAAGTAATTTTAAAGCTATTATCGTTCCAACAGAACGATAATGAATTGACTGTGCCAAATAACCGAAGTTATTTGTATTGGTCACTCAGTTCATTGAACCCAATTTGTTTCCGAAGAAACAGTCGTTACCTAAGTAACAACTTATTGGATTATCATCAACGAGTGCCCACACAGATTGATAGGTTTATATTGTTAAAGAGCTTTGCTTTCAGTGCCTTAGCACGTCAGCGAGGTGCGTATAATACGCTTCCCACTTTGAAAGTCAACATAAAACTCTAAGTTTTCTTAAAATTTTATGGTGACTTGCTTGAAATTCAAGCAAGTGCGAAATAAAGCCTGGCGATGTCCTACTCTCACATGGGGAGACCCCACACTACCATCGGCGCTATTGCGTTTCACTTCTGAGTTCGGCATGGAATCAGGTGGGTCCGCAACGCTATGGTCGCCAAGCAAATTCTTTAATTCGGAAAGCTGTTTGAAGTTCTATTTACACATTCAATCGTTCTTGCATTGAGTCCTACAAAACCCCTTGGGTGTTGTATGGTTAAGCCTCACGGGCAATTAGTACAGGTTAGCTCAACGCCTCACAGCGCTTACACACCCTGCCTATCAACGTTCTAGTCTCGAACAACCCTTTAGGGCACTTAAAGTGCCAGGGAAAACTCATCTCAAGGCTCGCTTCCCGCTTAGATGCTTTCAGCGGTTATCGATTCCGAACTTAGCTACCGGGCAATGCCATTGGCATGACAACCCGAACACCAGAGGTTCGTCCACTCCGGTCCTCTCGTACTAGGAGCAGCCCCTTTCAATTTTCCAACGCCCACGGCAGATAGGGACCGAACTGTCTCACGACGTTCTAAACCCAGCTCGCGTACCACTTTAAATGGCGAACAGCCATACCCTTGGGACCGACTTCAGCCCCAGGATGTGATGAGCCGACATCGAGGTGCCAAACACCGCCGTCGATATGAACTCTTGGGCGGTATCAGCCTGTTATCCCCGGAGTACCTTTTATCCGTTGAGCGATGGCCCTTCCATACAGAACCACCGGATCACTATGACCTACTTTCGTACCTGCTCGAACCGTCATTCTCGCAGTTAAGCGGGCTTATGCCATTGCACTAACCACACGATGTCCAACCGTGTTTAGCCCACCTTCGTGCTCCTCCGTTACTCTTTGGGAGGAGACCGCCCCAGTCAAACTACCCACCAGGCACTGTCCGTAATCCCGATAAGGGACCAACGTTAGAACATCAAGCATACAAGGGTGGTATTTCAAGATTGCCTCCACACATACTGGCGTACGTGCTTCAAAGGCTCCCACCTATCCTACACATGTAGGGTCAATGTTCAGTGCCAAGCTGTAGTAAAGGTTCACGGGGTCTTTCCGTCTAGCCGCGGGTACACTGCATCTTCACAGCGATTTCAATTTCACTGAGTCTCGGGTGGAGACAGCGTGGCCATCATTACGCCATTCGTGCAGGTCGGAACTTACCCGACAAGGAATTTCGCTACCTTAGGACCGTTATAGTTACGGCCGCCGTTTACCGGGGCTTCGATCAAGAGCTTCGACCGAAGTCTAACCCCATCAATTAACCTTCCGGCACCGGGCAGGCGTCACACCGTATACGTCATCTTACGATTTTGCACAGTGCTGTGTTTTTAATAAACAGTTGCAGCCACCTGGTATCTGCGACTCCCAATAGCTCCATCCGCAAGGGACTTCACCGTCGAGAGCGTACCTTCTCCCGAAGTTACGGTACCATTTTGCCTAGTTCCTTCACCCGAGTTCTCTCAAGCGCCTTGGTATTCTCTACCCGACCACCTGTGTCGGTTTGGGGTACGATTTCTTATAATCTGAAGCTTAGAGGCTTTTCCTGGAAGCATGGCATCAATGACTTCACTACCGTAGTAGCTCGACATCGTATCTCAGCGTTAACAAGAGTCCGGATTTACCTAAACTCTCCGCCTACGTACTTGAACCTGGACAACCGTCGCCAGGCCCACCTAGCCTTCTCCGTCCCCCCATCGCAATTATAAGAAGTACGGGAATATTAACCCGTTTCCCATCGACTACGCCTTTCGGCCTCGCCTTAGGGGTCGACTTACCCTGCCCCGATTAACGTTGGACAGGAACCCTTGGTCTTCCGGCGAGGAGGTTTTTCACCCCCTTTATCGTTACTCATGTCAGCATTCGCACTTCTGATACGTCCAGCATGCCTTACAGCACACCTTCAACCGCTTACAGAACGCTCCCCTACCCAATGAAGTAAACTTCATTGCCGCAGCTTCGGTTTATTACTTAGCCCCGTTACATCTTCCGCGCAGGCCGACTCGACTAGTGAGCTATTACGCTTTCTTTAAATGATGGCTGCTTCTAAGCCAACATCCTAGCTGTCTAAGCCTTCCCACATCGTTTCCCACTTAGTAATAATTTGGGACCTTAGCTGGCGGTCTGGGTTGTTTCCCTCTCCACGACGGACGTTAGCACCCGCCGTGTGTCTCCCGGATAGTACTTACTGGTATTCGGAGTTTGCAAAGGGTTGGTAAGTCGGGATGACCCCCTAGCCTTAACAGTGCTCTACCCCCAGTAGTATTCGTCCGAGGCGCTACCTAAATAGCTTTCGGGGAGAACCAGCTATCTCCAGGTTTGATTGGCCTTTCACCCCTAGCCACAAGTCATCCGCTAATTTTTCAACATTAGTCGGTTCGGTCCTCCAATTGATGTTACTCAATCTTCAACCTGCCCATGGCTAGATCACCTGGTTTCGGGTCTAATTCTAGCAACTATACGCCCAGTTAAGACTCGGTTTCCCTACGGCTCCCCTAGATGGTTAACCTTGCTACTAAAATTAAGTCGCTGACCCATTATACAAAAGGTACGCAGTCACGGGACGCAATGCCCGCTCCTACTGCTTGTACGTACACGGTTTCAGGTTCTATTTCACTCCCCTCACAGGGGTTCTTTTCGCCTTTCCCTCACGGTACTGGTTCACTATCGGTCAGTCAGTAGTATTTAGCCTTGGAGGATGGTCCCCCCATATTCAGACAGGATAACACGTGTCCCGCCCTACTCGTTTTCACCTAATATGCGTTGCCGGTTACGGGGCTATCACCCTGTATCGCACAACTTTCCAGAAGTTTCACCTGACGCATAAAACGCTTAAGGGCTAATCCAATTTCGCTCGCCGCTACTTTCGGAATCTCGGTTGATTTCTTTTCCTCGGGGTACTTAGATGTTTCAGTTCCCCCGGTTCGCCTCATTAACCTATGTATTCAGTTAATGATACGTGCTTATGCACGTGGGTTTCCCCATTCAGAAATCCCAGACTCAAATGGTTGTTACTACCTAATCTGGGCTTATCGCAAGTTACTACGTCTTTCATCGCCTCTGACTGCCAAGGCATCCACCGTGTACGCTTAGTCACTTAACCATACAACCCGAAGGAGTTTCGTTAAACAACCAAGTTGTCTCTCTATTTTATGAGTGAGAGACGTTCGATTTTGCCGGACTCAATTTCGAATAATCATCATTAAATGATGATATTGCCAAGAACACTTGAATGTGTTTTTTGGTGTTTATCTTAAAGATAAACATTGAGAACTTTTTTTGATAACAACAATGTTGTTATCAGTCAGCTTTCCAAATTGTTAAAGAGCATATAAATCTGAAGCAAAGCTTCAAAATACATTTTCTAAAGACTTTCGGCGTCGAAAATTCCAACCACATACATTACTGAGTGGTTTGGATATCCTATTCCAAAAATTCTTAGAGAATGGTGGGCGATACCGGGCTCGAACCAGTGACCCCCTGCTTGTAAGGCAGGTGCTCTCCCAACTGAGCTAATCGCCCACTAAAAGTTTTAATTCCTTCGTGGAGAAAGAATGGTGGGTCGTGCAGGATTCGAACCTGCGACCAATTGATTAAAAGTCAACTGCTCTACCAACTGAGCTAACGACCCTTAGTGGTATCCCGTAGGGGAGTCGAACCCCTGTTACCGCCGTGAAAGGGCGGTGTCCTAGGCCTCTAGACGAACGGGACACTAAGTGTTGAAACACCTTGGGGGGTGTCTCTATCTCTTAAACTTTATAAACTTATCAATCTGTGTGGACACTCATCGTGAGTAATCATCGTATAAGGAGGTGATCCAGCGCCAGGTTCCCCTAGCGCTACCTTGTTACGACTTCACCCCAGTCATGAACCACAAAGTGGTGAGCGTCCTCCCCGAAAGGTTAAACTACCCACTTCTTTTGCAGCCCACTCCCATGGTGTGACGGGCGGTGTGTACAAGGCCCGGGAACGTATTCACCGTGGCATTCTGATCCACGATTACTAGCGATTCCGACTTCATGGAGTCGAGTTGCAGACTCCAATCCGGACTACGACGCACTTTTTGGGATTCGCTCACCATCGCTGGTTGGCAGCCCTCTGTATGCGCCATTGTAGCACGTGTGTAGCCCTACTCGTAAGGGCCATGATGACTTGACGTCGTCCCCACCTTCCTCCGGTTTATCACCGGCAGTCTCCCTGGAGTTCCCGACATTACTCGCTGGCAAACAAGGATAAGGGTTGCGCTCGTTGCGGGACTTAACCCAACATTTCACAACACGAGCTGACGACAGCCATGCAGCACCTGTCTCAGAGTTCCCGAAGGCACACCTGCGTCTCCGCTGGCTTCTCTGGATGTCAAGAGTAGGTAAGGTTCTTCGCGTTGCATCGAATTAAACCACATGCTCCACCGCTTGTGCGGGCCCCCGTCAATTCATTTGAGTTTTAATCTTGCGACCGTACTCCCCAGGCGGTCTACTTAACGCGTTAGCTCCGAAAGCCACGGCTCAAGGCCACAACCTCCAAGTAGACATCGTTTACGGCGTGGACTACCAGGGTATCTAATCCTGTTTGCTCCCCACGCTTTCGCATCTGAGTGTCAGTATCTGTCCAGGGGGCCGCCTTCGCCACCGGTATTCCTTCAGATCTCTACGCATTTCACCGCTACACCTGAAATTCTACCCCCCTCTACAGTACTCTAGTCTGCCAGTTTCAAATGCAATTCCGAGGTTGAGCCCCGGGCTTTCACATCTGACTTAACAAACCACCTGCATGCGCTTTACGCCCAGTAATTCCGATTAACGCTCGCACCCTCCGTATTACCGCGGCTGCTGGCACGGAGTTAGCCGGTGCTTCTTCTGTCGCTAACGTCAAATCCATACGCTATTAACGTATGAACCTTCCTCACGACTGAAAGTGCTTTACAACCCGAAGGCCTTCTTCACACACGCGGCATGGCTGCATCAGGCTTGCGCCCATTGTGCAATATTCCCCACTGCTGCCTCCCGTAGGAGTCTGGACCGTGTCTCAGTTCCAGTGTGGCTGATCATCCTCTCAGACCAGCTAGGGATCGTCGCCTTGGTGAGCCATTACCTCACCAACTAGCTAATCCCACCTGGGCTAATCTTGACGCGAGAGGTCCGAAGATCCCCCTCTTTGGCCCGTAGGCATTATGCGGTATTAGCCATCGTTTCCAATGGTTATCCCCCACATCAAGGCATATTCCCAGGCATTACTCACCCGTCCGCCGCTCGTCAGCAAAGAAAGCAAGCTTTCTTTCTGTTACCGCTCGACTTGCATGTGTTAGGCCTGCCGCCAGCGTTCAATCTGAGCCATGATCAAACTCTTCAATTTAAGATTTTGTCGGCTCAATGAATACTGACTTCAAAACTACTAAAAGTAATTTTAAAGCTATTATCGTTCCAACAGAACGATAATGAATTGACTGTGCCAAATAACCGAAGTTATTTGTATTGGTCACTCAGTTCATTGAACCCAATTTGTTTCCGAAGAAACAGTCGTTACCTAAGTAACAACTTATTGGATTATCATCAACGAGTGCCCACACAGATTGATAGGTTTATATTGTTAAAGAGCTTTGCTTTCAGTGCCTTAGCACGTCAGCGAGGTGCGTATAATACGCTTCCCACTTTGAAAGTCAACATAAAACTCTAAGTTTTCTTAAAATTTTATGGTGACTTGCTTGAAATTCAAGCAAGTGCGAAATAAAGCCTGGCGATGTCCTACTCTCACATGGGGAGACCCCACACTACCATCGGCGCTATTGCGTTTCACTTCTGAGTTCGGCATGGAATCAGGTGGGTCCGCAACGCTATGGTCGCCAAGCAAATTCTTTAATTCGGAAAGCTGTTTGAAGTTCTATTTACACATTCAATCGTTCTTGCATTGAGTCCTACAAAACCCCTTGGGTGTTGTATGGTTAAGCCTCACGGGCAATTAGTACAGGTTAGCTCAACGCCTCACAGCGCTTACACACCCTGCCTATCAACGTTCTAGTCTCGAACAACCCTTTAGGGCACTTAAAGTGCCAGGGAAAACTCATCTCAAGGCTCGCTTCCCGCTTAGATGCTTTCAGCGGTTATCGATTCCGAACTTAGCTACCGGGCAATGCCATTGGCATGACAACCCGAACACCAGAGGTTCGTCCACTCCGGTCCTCTCGTACTAGGAGCAGCCCCTTTCAATTTTCCAACGCCCACGGCAGATAGGGACCGAACTGTCTCACGACGTTCTAAACCCAGCTCGCGTACCACTTTAAATGGCGAACAGCCATACCCTTGGGACCGACTTCAGCCCCAGGATGTGATGAGCCGACATCGAGGTGCCAAACACCGCCGTCGATATGAACTCTTGGGCGGTATCAGCCTGTTATCCCCGGAGTACCTTTTATCCGTTGAGCGATGGCCCTTCCATACAGAACCACCGGATCACTATGACCTACTTTCGTACCTGCTCGAACCGTCATTCTCGCAGTTAAGCGGGCTTATGCCATTGCACTAACCACACGATGTCCAACCGTGTTTAGCCCACCTTCGTGCTCCTCCGTTACTCTTTGGGAGGAGACCGCCCCAGTCAAACTACCCACCAGGCACTGTCCGTAATCCCGATAAGGGACCAACGTTAGAACATCAAGCATACAAGGGTGGTATTTCAAGATTGCCTCCACACATACTGGCGTACGTGCTTCAAAGGCTCCCACCTATCCTACACATGTAGGGTCAATGTTCAGTGCCAAGCTGTAGTAAAGGTTCACGGGGTCTTTCCGTCTAGCCGCGGGTACACTGCATCTTCACAGCGATTTCAATTTCACTGAGTCTCGGGTGGAGACAGCGTGGCCATCATTACGCCATTCGTGCAGGTCGGAACTTACCCGACAAGGAATTTCGCTACCTTAGGACCGTTATAGTTACGGCCGCCGTTTACCGGGGCTTCGATCAAGAGCTTCGACCGAAGTCTAACCCCATCAATTAACCTTCCGGCACCGGGCAGGCGTCACACCGTATACGTCATCTTACGATTTTGCACAGTGCTGTGTTTTTAATAAACAGTTGCAGCCACCTGGTATCTGCGACTCCCAATAGCTCCATCCGCAAGGGACTTCACCGTCGAGAGCGTACCTTCTCCCGAAGTTACGGTACCATTTTGCCTAGTTCCTTCACCCGAGTTCTCTCAAGCGCCTTGGTATTCTCTACCCGACCACCTGTGTCGGTTTGGGGTACGATTTCTTATAATCTGAAGCTTAGAGGCTTTTCCTGGAAGCATGGCATCAATGACTTCACTACCGTAGTAGCTCGACATCGTATCTCAGCGTTAATAGCGGTCCGGATTTACCTAAACCACCCGCCTACGTACTTGAACCTGGACAACCGTCGCCAGGCCCACCTAGCCTTCTCCGTCCCCCCATCGCAATTATAAGAAGTACGGGAATATTAACCCGTTTCCCATCGACTACGCCTTTCGGCCTCGCCTTAGGGGTCGACTTACCCTGCCCCGATTAACGTTGGACAGGAACCCTTGGTCTTCCGGCGAGGAGGTTTTTCACCCCCTTTATCGTTACTCATGTCAGCATTCGCACTTCTGATACGTCCAGCATGCCTTACAGCACACCTTCAACCGCTTACAGAACGCTCCCCTACCCAATGAAGTAAACTTCATTGCCGCAGCTTCGGTTTATTACTTAGCCCCGTTACATCTTCCGCGCAGGCCGACTCGACTAGTGAGCTATTACGCTTTCTTTAAATGATGGCTGCTTCTAAGCCAACATCCTAGCTGTCTAAGCCTTCCCACATCGTTTCCCACTTAGTAATAATTTGGGACCTTAGCTGGCGGTCTGGGTTGTTTCCCTCTCCACGACGGACGTTAGCACCCGCCGTGTGTCTCCCGGATAGTACTTACTGGTATTCGGAGTTTGCAAAGGGTTGGTAAGTCGGGATGACCCCCTAGCCTTAACAGTGCTCTACCCCCAGTAGTATTCGTCCGAGGCGCTACCTAAATAGCTTTCGGGGAGAACCAGCTATCTCCAGGTTTGATTGGCCTTTCACCCCTAGCCACAAGTCATCCGCTAATTTTTCAACATTAGTCGGTTCGGTCCTCCAATTGATGTTACTCAATCTTCAACCTGCCCATGGCTAGATCACCTGGTTTCGGGTCTAATTCTAGCAACTATACGCCCAGTTAAGACTCGGTTTCCCTACGGCTCCCCTAGATGGTTAACCTTGCTACTAAAATTAAGTCGCTGACCCATTATACAAAAGGTACGCAGTCACGGGACGCAATGCCCGCTCCTACTGCTTGTACGTACACGGTTTCAGGTTCTATTTCACTCCCCTCACAGGGGTTCTTTTCGCCTTTCCCTCACGGTACTGGTTCACTATCGGTCAGTCAGTAGTATTTAGCCTTGGAGGATGGTCCCCCCATATTCAGACAGGATAACACGTGTCCCGCCCTACTCGTTTTCACCTAATATGCGTTGCCGGTTACGGGGCTATCACCCTGTATCGCACAACTTTCCAGAAGTTTCACCTGACGCATAAAACGCTTAAGGGCTAATCCAATTTCGCTCGCCGCTACTTTCGGAATCTCGGTTGATTTCTTTTCCTCGGGGTACTTAGATGTTTCAGTTCCCCCGGTTCGCCTCATTAACCTATGTATTCAGTTAATGATACGTGCTTATGCACGTGGGTTTCCCCATTCAGAAATCCCAGACTCAAATGGTTGTTACTACCTAATCTGGGCTTATCGCAAGTTACTACGTCTTTCATCGCCTCTGACTGCCAAGGCATCCACCGTGTACGCTTAGTCACTTAACCATACAACCCGAAGGAGTTTCGTTAAACAACCAAGTTGTCTCTCTATTTTATGAGTGAGAGACGTTCGATTTTGCCGGACTCAATTTCGAATAATCATCATAAATGATGATATTGCCAAGAACACTTGAATGTGTTTTTTGGTGTTTATCTTAAAGATAAACATTGAGAACTTTTTTTGATAACAACAATGTTGTTATCAGTCAGCTTTCCAAATTGTTAAAGAGCAATAATAGCTCGAGGTTAAAAACCTCAAAACCATCAATCTGTGTGGACACTCATCGTGAGTAATCATCGTATAAGGAGGTGATCCAGCGCCAGGTTCCCCTAGCGCTACCTTGTTACGACTTCACCCCAGTCATGAACCACAAAGTGGTGAGCGTCCTCCCCGAAAGGTTAAACTACCCACTTCTTTTGCAGCCCACTCCCATGGTGTGACGGGCGGTGTGTACAAGGCCCGGGAACGTATTCACCGTGGCATTCTGATCCACGATTACTAGCGATTCCGACTTCATGGAGTCGAGTTGCAGACTCCAATCCGGACTACGACGCACTTTTTGGGATTCGCTCACCATCGCTGGTTGGCAGCCCTCTGTATGCGCCATTGTAGCACGTGTGTAGCCCTACTCGTAAGGGCCATGATGACTTGACGTCGTCCCCACCTTCCTCCGGTTTATCACCGGCAGTCTCCCTGGAGTTCCCGACATTACTCGCTGGCAAACAAGGATAAGGGTTGCGCTCGTTGCGGGACTTAACCCAACATTTCACAACACGAGCTGACGACAGCCATGCAGCACCTGTCTCAGAGTTCCCGAAGGCACACCTGCGTCTCCGCTGGCTTCTCTGGATGTCAAGAGTAGGTAAGGTTCTTCGCGTTGCATCGAATTAAACCACATGCTCCACCGCTTGTGCGGGCCCCCGTCAATTCATTTGAGTTTTAATCTTGCGACCGTACTCCCCAGGCGGTCTACTTAACGCGTTAGCTCCGAAAGCCACGGCTCAAGGCCACAACCTCCAAGTAGACATCGTTTACGGCGTGGACTACCAGGGTATCTAATCCTGTTTGCTCCCCACGCTTTCGCATCTGAGTGTCAGTATCTGTCCAGGGGGCCGCCTTCGCCACCGGTATTCCTTCAGATCTCTACGCATTTCACCGCTACACCTGAAATTCTACCCCCCTCTACAGTACTCTAGTCTGCCAGTTTCAAATGCAATTCCGAGGTTGAGCCCCGGGCTTTCACATCTGACTTAACAAACCACCTGCATGCGCTTTACGCCCAGTAATTCCGATTAACGCTCGCACCCTCCGTATTACCGCGGCTGCTGGCACGGAGTTAGCCGGTGCTTCTTCTGTCGCTAACGTCAAATCCATACGCTATTAACGTATGAACCTTCCTCACGACTGAAAGTGCTTTACAACCCGAAGGCCTTCTTCACACACGCGGCATGGCTGCATCAGGCTTGCGCCCATTGTGCAATATTCCCCACTGCTGCCTCCCGTAGGAGTCTGGACCGTGTCTCAGTTCCAGTGTGGCTGATCATCCTCTCAGACCAGCTAGGGATCGTCGCCTTGGTGAGCCATTACCTCACCAACTAGCTAATCCCACCTGGGCTAATCTTGACGCGAGAGGTCCGAAGATCCCCCTCTTTGGCCCGTAGGCATTATGCGGTATTAGCCATCGTTTCCAATGGTTATCCCCCACATCAAGGCATATTCCCAGGCATTACTCACCCGTCCGCCGCTCGTCATCTTCAAAAGCAAGCTTTTGAAATGTTACCGCTCGACTTGCATGTGTTAGGCCTGCCGCCAGCGTTCAATCTGAGCCATGATCAAACTCTTCAATTTAAGATTTTGTCGGCTCAATGAATACTGACTTCAAAACTACTAAAAGTAATCTTAAAGCTATTATCGTTCCAACAGAACGATAATGAATTGACTGTGCCAAATAACCGAAGTTATTTGTATTGGTCACTCAGTTCATTGAACCCAATTTGTTTCCGAAGAAACAGTCGTTACCTAAGTAACAACTTATTGGATTATCATCAACGAGTGCCCACACAGATTGATAGGTTTATATTTTTAAAGAGCTTTTCTAGCGTAACCAGCATTTCAATACCGTGTCGCTAGGGGTGCGTATCTTACGCTTCCCGATTTGAGAGTCAAGCGTTTTATTCAAACTTTCTTTTCTCTCTTTACCAACTGAGTTTGTGACTTCCGTCTCATTCCCTGTCGATGGAGCGGCATTATAGGGAGGTTGAGACACATGACAAGTATTATTTGGAAAAAAGAATTTGTTTGCCTAAAAAGCCAGCAAAACGCATAAAATAGAATAAAATTTCAACATTTGAGTCATGTCACATCAATGAATTGGAAAAAGGCCAACCATATACGTAAGATTCATGTGTCTATATTGTTAATAGTAGATAGTTAATTTCCTCTGACCTAGAAGTAGTATTCTGATTATGAGTTCAAGTAAATCAATAGTAATGATGATCGCTCTTGCGGTACTGGGTGGAATCATCTTCTCGCAGGTAGATATCTCTCCTGCAATTAGTTTTGTTGTTGGTGTTTTGGCTTCTGCTTTTGTTCTTAAATTTTCCAACACTACAACAGAAGCTGTACCGCTGAGTGATCCAGCAACGAAAACGTTGTATGTCGGTAATCTACCTTATAAAGCAAATGAGTCTCACGTGAAGGAAGTTTTTTCTAAACATGGTGAAGTATTTGCTGTGCGTCTTATGAAAGATAAACGCACAGGTAAACGACGTGGGTTTGGATTTGTCGTAATGGCAGCCTCAGACGCAGAAACGGCCATTGCAGCATTAAATGAAAAGGATTATATGCAGCGTACTTTGAAAGTCCGCATTGCCAACGAGCCTAAAACTCAAGAAGAAGAGGACGAACTAAGGTAAATCCTATTCTGGCTAACGCTCTATTCAGCGCTTCTTCTTCCCAAGGTGGAGCGCTGCAATAGATTTCTCTTGCTCCGATACGCTCTTCTTGCTCTTCTATATTAAGCAACTCTTGTACACGGCGGGCAATCGCGACTCCGGAATCCACCAGCAGAACTTGCTCACCCAGTACAGTTTGTATCTCTTGTTTAATAAGAGGGAAATGCGTACAACCTAATACCGCTACATCAATCTTGTTCTTCAATGGTGCCAGTAGTTGTGCCATTTCATCTATATCAACACTCTTCCCTCTGAGTTTTTCTTCCGCTATATCAACCAGACGGGTCAAACCAAGCATTTCGACTGGCTTGCTTTGCGAAAAGTCTCGGATGAGATCATGAGTATATTCACGCTTTACTGTCGCCGGCGTTGCGATTAGCCCAATCGCTTTATTGGCAAGATTAGAAGCCGGCTTAATGGCTGGCACTACGCCAACAACTGGAATAGATAACTTTGCACGTAAAGAAGGAAGAACGATGGTGCTTGCGGTGTTACAAGCAATCACGACTAAGTCAATCTGATGCGCGCTGACAAAGCGCGTAACCAATTGGTCTACTCGCTCAATCAAGGTGTGATGCTCAAGCTCACCATAAGGGTAAGCTGCATTATCAAATAGGTAATAGTAATCGAGCTGAGGTAAACGTGCTTCGATCTCTTGATAAACCGAAAGACCACCGACACCTGAATCAAAGATTAAAATTTTAGGTTGCTGAGACACGACACTATTCCACTTATTTATATGCTGGCGATCATACCCTGCGATTTGCTTTTCGCAATGCTTTCGCGCTGTATCTTTGGTGGGAGAATCGTTCGCCATGTTCAATATGCGAAAGTTGCAGTTCTAACGCGCCATCAAAGCTGCGTGTTTGTGTAACCAGTGTATGGAATTCACCATTTTCGCCACATGGATCGACATCAGACGATAGCTCGGCCAATAAGGCTTCATCATACCAACGGCCACAAAGCTCACGTGCGATACGATCACCATCTGCTGTGACCAACATAGTTTTAATACCACGCTCTATTATCTCTTGCGCTAGTTGCTCACTCGCCTCTCCCATTAGCGGGAAAACGCATTGCCATCCGGCAGGTTCAATGTAGCTACGGCGATACTCGGCTATCCCATTACAGAACATATCGCCAAAAGCGACTGCCTCAAAGATTAAATCAGACGCTTTCAACCCTTCAACAACTAACGACTTGTATTGTTCATTGCTTGGGAAGACCTCTGGCAGTGCAATTTTAACTAACGGTAAACCAAGTAAGTCCGCTTGCATCTCGACCACTTCGATTGGCGTCGCTTGGAAAGGAACCTCATCTTCAAGGTAAGTAGTGAACAGGCCAACGACATTGTATTGGTCACTGTCCATTAAGCGCTCTAAGGTCAGAGTCGAGTCTTTACCTGAAGACCAACTCACGATGATGTTTTTCATTATTTACTCACACAATCAAAAAACCGCCCGAAGGCGGTTTGATAAAATTAAAATTGATACGTCATATTTGCAAAGAATCTACGTTCTGGTGCCGCATAGCCAATGGTGGTTTGATATTCTTTGTCTGTAAGGTTATCAACCTTACCTCTAACAACTAGTTTAGGCGAAATCCAATAGCCAACTGATATATCCCATAAACCAACCGAAGGTAACATGTTTTCCTCGGTATAAGTCTCATTGGGATTCCCTAAGCGTTCGCCAGTGAATGTATATGTTAGATTGAAATCAAAATCTTCATAAGCCGCATCCATTAACCATTTATAGTTTTCATCAGCACGCTTAGCCAATTTATTACCCTGCGAGTCTTTATGATCTTTAAACTCTGCAATAACGGTATGGTGAATAAAAGAAGTATCGAACTGACCAGTAATCTCAATACCTTTCAATTTAGCGTCAACATTCAACGGATACCATGGCGAAGCTTGATACCAAATAATCAAATTATCAACTTTGTTATCATAAGCCGTAATTTCAAGATCGAATAGATTGAAATTGCCTATATAACCAATTTCTCGATTCATAGCCTCTTCAGGCTGCAAATCCGCATTATCTTTTAAGTCAGAATAACTGGGAGCTTTAAAAGCCGTTCCTACTGCAAAGCGGACTGCGTGGTTATCTGAAATATGGTAAAGAGAACCCAACGACCACGTAGTGTAATTATCATATGAGTCATGCTTATCATAACGGACACTACCCAATACGCTTAGATCACCAAATTGTGCATCAACCGAAGTATAAATACCCGTTGTATCTCTTGCATCGCCAGCTAAAGGATCTAGAGACCCATAGGACATAGATCCATCTTTCAGTTCTTCCCTGCGCCAATCAGCGCCTGCCCCAATAGAAAAATCATCATTAAACTGATATAGGTTTAGAAACTGTACACTCGTTAACTCAATCTCTTTTTTCGTTCCAGCATTGTCTTTGCCCTCAGATTTTGAATAATCCAAATTCTCAATGGACTGCTGATTTACTCGCAAAACTGAATTGAAGCGTTCACGTTGATACTCTAATGCACCAGTTAAACTTAAATTTTCAGAGTAACCAAAATATTTAGAACCCTTGTCATATTCTGTAAGGCTATCAAACCAACGTAGAGAAATGCTTCCCGTTAAAGCATCTGTAATTGACTGACCATAAGAAGCAAATAAGTTTTGACTTTCATAGCCATAATCCAGACCTGTTGCAGGGTCTTTAATGTCAAAACCATCCGTCTCTTCAAAGCCACCAGCCAACTTCAATACACCAGTATTTTCTAGTTCTGAGGTTATCGAAAAACTTGCTTCTTTTTGCGCATCACTGCCAGCTCCAAGAGATAAATAAGTCGCATCCGAATCATTACCAGATTCAGTGATCACATTGATTACACCTGCAACTGCATCAGAACCATAAAGAGCACCGCCAGGCCCACGAATCACTTCAACTCGTTCAATGATCCCTACCGGAATGTGGTTAAACTTAATGCCACCAGCAGCTGAGTCAATACGAACACCATCAACTAAAAATAGAATTTGGTCACTGTTGTAGCCGCGCATAAAAACAGAAGCACTATGCCCTCTGCCACCACTTTGAGAAACCTCAATGCCAGGAACACGCTTAAGAATATCCACGAGTGATTTTGCTTGTATCTGATCAATTTCTTGTTTTGAGACAATTGTAGTCGAGGCAACTACGTCATTCAGTGGTTGCTCAAATCGATTCGCTGTTACAACCATCGTTTCGTCTGCTGAGACTTCTTGTGCTTGAGTGTAAGAGGCATAAGGAAGCAATGACGCTACGGCCACGGCTAAAATAGAACGGTTCATTTTTGTAATCCTAAGTCGCGTAAATCCTACCGAGCGCGGAGCACATGCTTCCAGTGTTTGCTCAGTTGCTGGCAGGTATTCGGACTCTAGAGCTCTATACTTTCCTACTTACTCGACTTCCCACCCCCATACTAGAGGCAGTGTCTTAAGAGTGTTCGTTCTCTATTACCGCTGCGCGTCAGTTCTGGAGTTACACCAGATTCCCTCTTCAGCCATCTATACTGCTAGATAGCACCAGCTAGGCGCAGATGGTATTAAGCAATCGGTTAATTGTCCAGCGGTTATTGATAATTGTTATATAATTCAATTGTTTCATTAGATTACTTATCACCTTGCCCTCCTGATGCCTCAAGCTCTTGGCGACGCAAAACTGGACATACGGTAGATATCGAATAAAATCTGCGCTCTTAAATAAAATGCACCATACAAAGGTAATACTATGGCGACTCTTGATGTAAACCCTCAACACTACCAACAGCAGTTGGCCGAAAAAGTTGAACGTCTCACAGGGATGTTTGCTAACTACAACGTGCCAGAGCTAGAAGTGTTTGAATCTCCAGAGCAGCACTACCGTATGCGTGCCGAGTTTCGTGTATGGCACGAAGGCGAAGACATGTACTACATCATGTTTGACCAACAAACTCGTGAAAAGTACCGTGTTGACCAGTTCCCTGCCGCGAGCCGTTTGATCAACGATCTGATGCCGTTATTGATTGATGCGATGAAGGACAATGAATCACTGCGTCGTAAACTGTTCCAAGTCGATTTTCTGTCGACCAAGAGCGGAGAGATTTTGGTGTCGCTGCTTTACCATCGTCAACTTGACGAGGCATGGATTGAAAACGCAAAGGCACTAAAACAGCGTCTTAATGATGAGGGCTTTAACCTCAACCTTATCGGCCGTGCACGTAAAATGAAAGTGGTGCTGGATCGTGACTTTGTTATCGAGAAACTCGATGTTAATGGCCAACCATACATCTACCAACAAGTCGAAAACAGTTTTACGCAACCAAATGCGGCGGTTTCTGAAAAGATGCTGGCATGGGCGGTAGACTGCACGCAAGATAGCAGTGGCGATTTACTTGAGCTTTACTGTGGTAACGGTAACTTCTCTTTAGCGCTGGCGCAAAACTTCAATCGTGTATTGGCGACTGAACTGGCTAAACCATCGGTAGAATCAGCGCAATACAACATTGCTGCAAACAAGATTGAAAACGTACAAATTCTACGTTTATCAGCAGAAGAGTTCACTCAAGCGATCGAAGGACAGCGTGAGTTCCGTCGTCTAAAAGATGCCGGCGTTGATCTGGCGAGCTACAACTGTAATACCATCTTCGTTGATCCACCTCGTTCTGGTATGGATATCGACACTTGTAAAATGGTGCAGGGCTACGAGCGCATCATTTACATCTCTTGTAATCCAGAAACACTGCAAGAAAACCTAGATATATTGAGTGAGACACACAATGTCACTCGTTTTGCTCTATTCGATCAGTTCCCATATACCCATCACATGGAAGCAGGCGTAATGTTAGAGCGTAAGGCGTAGTCGCCATCCATTCTAATTGATATAAAAAAACGAGCCATTGGCTCGTTTTTTTTTGCTTTCACTTATTCAGCGGCTTCTTCTTTGGACTTCGACATGTAGCCAAGCTTCTTACCAATCCAAAGCATCAGTAGCATGGATACGATGATGGCAAAGAAGTTTGAGCCAGCATCAGGGTACTGCGCCTTTAAGAAGGCTGAATGACCAAAGGCCCCCACGAAGAAACATGCCAGCCCAATCAGTGGAATATCCTCTGATACGGGGTTATTCAAGTACTCTTGATACAGCGCCTGAACAGCTAGCACTAGCGCAATGATAGGGAAAATAGAGAAGCCCACTTCGCTCATGGTGAGCCATGAGAGTAACGAGTCACTACACATACCTGCAACTAGAGCAAGTACTAGGGTCTTTTTTTCCGAACCACGATTAATTGGATTGTTTTCATTAGACATTAATCTATCCCGCCTTTTAGTCGGTTACGTTCACGTTCTTTGCGATACCAATAAGCCCCTTTGGCTATCATTCGCAATTGCATGATCAAACGTTCCGCGAGAATTTCTCGCTCACGTCGATCGAGATCTAATACCTCTGCTCCTGAGCTAAAAACTAAGGTGACAGAGGCTTCAGCTTGAGTAAAGGCCTCATCACGGCTCATGCCGCTGCTAATCAAGAACTCGGTCAACTCTGCGGCAAAATGTTGAATTTCACGCGCAACAGCGGTACGAAAAGCAAAAGAAGTTCCTGAACGCTCCCTTAATAATAAGCGAAAGACGTTTGGGCTACTTTCAATGAACTCCATGAAGGTTTCCACTGAGGTGCGTATCACGCTGCCCTCTTTGACAATCCGTTGACGAGCTTGACGCATCAGCTGACGCAGTAACAAGCCTCCTTCATCCACCATGGTTAATCCTAGCTCATCCATATCTTTAAAGTGGCGATAGAATGAGGTTGGTGCAATTCCCGCTTCACGTGCGACCTCTCGAAGACTCAAATTCGAGAAACTTCTGTCCGCACTCAACTGGCTGAATGCCGCATCAATCAGTGAACGACGCGTTTTCTCTTTTTGCTGTGCGCGAATTCCCATGGTTTTCATATTCTGATTTCTACTTTTCTGACTAGGGAACCTCTAATATACATGGATTCCCGCAACGACTTAAGTGCCTTTACTCAGCAGGTAAAAATAAACCGTAGTTAGATACTGATTGCAATCATTTCACTGCAAATTAGCGACATCCACCATGGCAACAATGCACATTTCACGCTTTACGCGTGATCCCATCGACTCTCTAGTATGACGGTTATTTACGCAATCAAATAATGCGTTAATATCTCGCTAAAGCAATGTTACAACAATATAACAAGGATAGAGTCATGGCCGTAAGCAATCATTTTGATGTTATCGTGATAGGCAGTGGCCCAGGCGGCGAAGGTGCGGCTATGGGCTTGACCAAGGCTGGTCTTAATGTCGCCATTATCGAAAAAGAAAGTAGTGTCGGTGGCGGGTGCACCCACTGGGGAACGATCCCTTCGAAAGCGTTGCGTCATGCAGTGAGTCGTATTATTGAATTCAATAGCAATCCGCTATTTTGTAAAAACAATATGAGCCTGCACTCCACCTTCTCTAACATTCTTAATCATGCCAAGTCTGTAATTGATAAGCAGACTCGCTTGCGTCAGGGCTTTTACGACCGCAATGAATGCACCTTGTTATTTGGCGCCGCACGCTTTACCGATAGCAACACCGTTGCGGTGATGCAAAGTGATGGCAGTGAAGAGTTTTACAGTGCCGATAAGTTTGTGATTGCAACCGGCTCTCGCCCTTACCGCCCTGATAACGTCGATTTTGATCATCAACGAGTTTACGACAGTGACTCTATCCTTAGCCTGAAACACGATCCTCGCCACATCATTATTTATGGTGCTGGCGTCATTGGCTGTGAGTACGCTTCGATCTTTCGTGGCTTAGGGGTTAAGACTGATCTGGTGAATACTCGCGATCGCCTACTCTCTTTCCTTGATAATGAAGTATCCGATGCACTGTCGTACCACTTTTGGAATAGTGGCGTGGTGATTCGTAACGATGAAACCTTTGAAAAAATTGAAGGTACTGAAGACGGTGTGATTGTTCATCTACAATCCGGCAAAAAAATGAAAGCCGATTGCCTACTCTATGCCAATGGCCGAACAGGTAACACCGATAAACTCAATTTGACTGCCGTAGGCCTTGCCGCCGATTCACGCGGTCAAATTGCCGTAAACCGTAATTATCAAACCGATGCTGAACATGTTTATGCGGTAGGAGATGTGATTGGCTATCCAAGCCTTGCTAGCGCCGCTTACGATCAAGGCCGCTTTGTTGCACAAGCGATCACGAAAGGCAAAGCGGATAACTATCTTATTGAAGATATCCCAACCGGTATCTACACCATCCCAGAGATCAGTTCCGTAGGCAAAACAGAGCAAGAACTCACTGCGGCTAAAGTGCCGTATGAAGTAGGACGTTCATCCTTTAAACATTTGGCACGAGCGCAGATTGCCGGTAAAGATATTGGCAGTTTAAAAATACTCTTTCATCGTGAAACCAAAGAGATCCTTGGCATCCATTGCTTTGGTGAGCGCGCAGCAGAAATCATTCATATCGGCCAAGCGATCATGGAACAAAAAGGCGAAGCCAATACCATCGAGTATTTCGTCAATACTACCTTCAACTACCCAACAATGGCTGAAGCTTATCGAGTAGCTGCGCTCAATGGTTTAAACCGCCTGTTTTAATCCACTCTTTATCTCAATAAAAAAGCCGCTTAGTAGCGGCTTTTCTCTATCGTATTCTTCGCAATCGCATTAAGCCAAAAACGCACCTTTTCGCCATTGATGACGTAGCACCAATGCTAATGTGATACCGCGCATCGCCATAAAACTCAACATCGCCAGCCACAAAGCATGGTTCTGCCAACTAGCGCAGAGGTAGAAAATAACAAAATAACTGCACGTCGCAACAAACATACCATTGCGCATTTCACGTCCTTTTGTTGCGCCGACAAAAATACCATCCAACAAAAAACACCACATTGACACTAACGGCATTGCCACCAGCCATGGCATAAATTCCAGCGCTTTATCATGCACGGCGGGAATATTGGTGATCAAACTGATCATGGAGGATCCGAAAGCGTAAAAAACCAAGGTCAGCGCACAGCAAATCACTAAACTCCAAAAGAAAGTACCGATTAACGATTGATTTAGCTCATCACGATCTTTAGCGCCAATCGCTTTACCTACCATTGCTTCCATCGCGTAGGCAAATCCATCCATACCATACGAAATCATCATCAGAAAACTCATCAATACCGCATTCGCTGCAACAATCTCATCGCCAAAACTGGCACCTTGAAAAGTCATAAAAGTAAAAGTGGCTTGCAAGCACAATGAACGCAGAAAAATATCTCGATTGAGTTTCACAAATCGAACTAAGCCATTAGTGGTATCTTTAAGCAACAATAGAATTGATGGTAAGTGTTGCGCTCGCCATGTATAGCGCACACAGATTAACCCAAAGGCCATGCCAGTATAATCAGCAATAACAGAAGCTAATGCTGCGCCTTCAACCTGCCAGCCGAAACCCAGTACAAACAAAACATCGAGCAAAATATTAGTGAGGTTGGTAATGATCACCATCCACATTGGCGCTTTCGCGTTTTGCGTACCCAATAACCAACCCAGCAACACAAAATTCGCTAACGCGGCGGGCGCACTCCAAGCTCGAATTGAAAAGTATTGTAGGCCGTAGTGTTTTACTTCCGTACTGGCGTCACTAAAGGCAAACACCCAGTCACCTATCCAGCTATGCAACAGTAAAAACACACCAGCGAAACCCAATGCCATCACCATCCCTTGGGTAAACACCAACCCAAGTTGATGCGCATGCTTGGCACCAAAAGATTGTGCGGCTAGCCCTGTGGTCGACATACGCAAAAAGCCCAACAACCAAAAACTGACACTGATCATCATGCTGCCGAGTGCCACACCACCTAAATACCACGCATGTTCTAAGTGGCCAATAACGGCAGCATCCACCAGCCCCAGTAAAGGAACGGTAATATTGGAAAGTACCATTGGGATCGCGAGCAATAGCACCTTCTTGTGCATTGCTCGATTGGAAAGGTTTTGGAAAATGTGCACGTTGTGACTTCTTTGCGGAATTTATGCGCAAAGTGTAACTGGATCACCAACGAAGCTGAACTACTACCG
The DNA here is from genome assembly GCF_040869025.1 of Vibrio scophthalmi. Taxonomy (NCBI): domain Bacteria; kingdom Pseudomonadati; phylum Pseudomonadota; class Gammaproteobacteria; order Vibrionales; family Vibrionaceae; genus Vibrio; species Vibrio scophthalmi. The sequence continues at coordinate 1,218,633 of NZ_CP134271.1, forward strand.
GCGTGAATCTGTGTTTTGAACTAACAAACTTTGTCAGCCAACGCTGCCATAATTTCCAGCGCACACAATGTTTGTCGAGTGGTGATGAGGTTCGCACCCATCTCGCCCAGGGTAAATAACGCAAAACTGCCTCGCCCGGCGCATCATAGCCATGGGCATATTGCCCCGAACCCATCTTTTGCCCCAAGACATTCATACAGCGATCCCCAGCCAATACTAAGCTCGCTCTTGCGCTATCAAAATGGCGGCCTAATGCCTGAATAAACTTAGCAACTTGTGCTGAATTGCAATCCAGTAGCGCATGCTCACAAACGATCATCACTGGCGCTTTCTCAGGGATATTGAGATCGTCTAACCACGACAGATCATCAACACTACCGCACTGATGGTGATAACGCTCACTGGCATGAAAGAGCTTCTGTCGCCACAGTAAATTTTCCGTCACATCCAACTCTAACCAATGGCAGCGCCCGTTATCAACACGATAAAAACGGGTATCTAGTCCTGCGCCAACGTTGATGATCCAGCCATCTGGATTCTGTTTAATAAAAGCGGTGACTTGTTCATCACAGAGCTGAGTTAATGTGGCATGAAGTAATTGTTTTTGATCGATATCACCAGAGAAACATTCCGGTGCTAACTGACAACGCTGACAAGCGGTAGCGGCAATAGGATCGTACACGAGACCATCATCAACCAAGCTTTCTCGACTTCGTAGCCAAAGCGGCTGCACTAGGTTGGCAGGGATCTGATAGCGTGTTTTGGGTAAGTGTCTGGGCGGGGACATTATCATCTACCTTCCTTAACAAGAAAGTAGATGATAATAAATATCAATTACAATAGCAAGATTAATGAGAATGAATCTCAACTTGCTAAGCTATAGCATTACATCCAATCAGTGTTGCGAATAATCCCAACAGCAATACCTTCAATTGCAAGGTGCTGGCTGGTTAAATCAACTTTAATTGGTGCAAACTCTTGGTTTTCAGCATGCAGTAAAACCGTAGAGCCTTTACGCTCCAGGCGTTTAACCGTGACGTCATCATCGACACGAGCAACCACCACTTGGCCATCTCTTACATCTTGTGTTTTATGCACAGCCAATAAATCACCATCCATGATGCCGATATCTTTCATCGATTCGCCATTAACACGCAATAAAAAGTCCGCCTGCGGTTTGAACATACTTGGATCCACTTGATAATGTGCTTCCACATGCTCTTGAGCCAGAATAGGCTCACCAGCGGCGACTTGACCAATCAAAGGCAATCCTTGGTCATCATTTGCCGCATCTTCTAGCAAAATTCGAATACCTCGGGAAGCGCCCGGAATAATCTCAATTGCTTGTTTTCTTGCTAAAGCTTTAAGGTGTTCTTCTGCAGCATTTGCTGAGCGAAAACCTAGTTCTCTTGCAATCTCCGCACGGGTTGGCGGCATGCCGCTCTCTTCAATTTTGTTTTTAATTAAATCAAAAACTTGTTGTTGGCGGGGCGTTAACGGCTTCATAAGTCACCTGTCTTTTTATACAGTTCACTGTGAGTATATCCAGTAAGTGGACAAATGAAAAGCGAATTGATGATTTTTTAATAACTTACAAGAAGAGGATCTCAGCCCAAACGTAAACGGTTAATAGCATAGTTAACATCACTGTCGCTGAACCAATATCTTTCGCCTTTCCTGATAATTCATGATGCTCTGTACCAATACGATCCACTACCGCCTCGATTGCACTGTTGATCAATTCCATCACCATCACTAACACCACACAAGCTATCATCAAGATGCGCTCGATTTGACTGACATCAAGCCAAAAAGCCAAGGGGATCATAATGCAGGCTAAAATCAGCTCTTCTCGAAAGGCCGCTTCTGTTTTAAATGCCGCTTGCAAACCCTGATAAGAGAAGCGCGTTGCATTAAATAGACGTTTAAATCCGTGTTTGGTTTTCTGTGACACCTTATTCTCTCGCATCGTTCAGTTGGATTGGCCACATCAGCAGAATGTTGCTGCTTTTGCACCCAATAATAATTAAAAGGTTCGACCAGTTTCTGGTATCCTTGCCAGCTAAAAATCTGCTTGGGCATATCTCCACTTCTACACTTAAAGAATTGGAAATGTGCTTATGCTCATTAATTCATTTGAGGCAACGAACTTTTATGTCTTCTGGACGCTCTCTATCACGTTCTCTATTAAAGCTACCACTGTCGGTACTGGTAAAAGGAACGGCTATCCCTTCAAACCCAATTGAAGACCATAGCATTGATGTCAACAAGCCTATTGTTTACGCATTGCCATACCGCTCTAGTGTTGATCTTGTCAGCCTACAAAAACAGGTCATCGCGCTCGGTTTGCCTGATCCTCTTGAACCATTAATCATCAATGGTAAAAGCTTTAGCCGTTTTGTATTTATCTCTTCACGTGAAACCGTGCTTGGCAATGACAATGATGTTCCAAGTGAATCTATAGCGCTGTTTTCAGAGTTACTGGCTCTGCATAAAGAAGACAGCGAATTGGATATCCAGATCCTGCCAATCACAGTTCTGTGGGGACGCAAGCCAGAGAAAGAAGGCAAGCAGACCAACTATCTCCAATCCCTTAATGGCCCACAAAAAGCCAAAGCGGTACTGTTGGCTGGTCGTGACTGTTTAATCCGTTTTAGCCCGGTGGTTTCACTGCGTTATATGGCCGACTCGCACGGCACTGATGCATCGATCGCTCATAAACTCGCCCGTGTTGCACGTATTCACTTCTCGCGCCAAAAACTCGCAGCATCAGGCCCAAGCCTGCCAAACCGCCAAGCGTTATTTAAGCGCTTAATGAAATCAAAAGCGATTGAAAAAGCGATTGCCGATGAAGCGCTAGCCAAAGATATTCCGATCGAAAAAGTGCGCAAAGAAGCACAAGATATCATGGATGAGATTGCCGCTGACTTCTCATACTCGCTCATCAAAAATGGTAGCCGAGTTCTTGGTTGGCTATGGAATCGAATCTATCAAGGTTTAAACATTAACAATGCCGCGACCGTTCGTCGTCTGGCACAAGATGGCCATGAAATTGTTTACCTACCTTGCCATCGTAGCCACATGGACTATTTACTATTGTCTTACGTGCTATATCAAGAGGGTATGGTTCCACCGCATATCGCTGCGGGTATCAACCTGAACTTCTTCCCTGCAGGCCCTATTTTCCGTCGCGGTGGTGCATTCTTCATCCGTCGTAGCTTTAAGGGCAACCGACTGTACTCAACCATCTTCCGTGAGTATTTAGCAGAGCTGTTTACTAAAGGTTATTCTGTGGAGTATTTCAGTGAGGGTGGTCGTTCGAGAACAGGGCGTTTGCTACAAGCAAAGACCGGCATGCTCGCAATGACCATTCAAGCCATGCTACGCGGCCTAAACCGCCCAGTCACCTTAGTACCGGTATATATCGGCTATGAACACGTAATGGAAGTAGGCACTTACGCCAAAGAACTACGCGGCAGTCGCAAAGAGAAAGAAAATGCCAGCTTGGTACTTCGTACGATTCGTAAACTGCGTAACTTTGGCCAAGGCTATGTCAATTTTGGTGAGCCAATCCCGCTCAATCAATACTTAAATGAACATGCGCCAGAGTGGACTAAAGATATCGATCCGATGGGTGCGACCAAACCACAATGGCTGACGCCTGTGGTTAACGATCTTGCGACGAAGATGATGTCACACATCAACGATGCTGCTGCTGCGAATGCACTCACCTTATGTGCGACTGCATTGCTTGCTTCACGTCAACGCGCATTGTCTCGTGATAGCCTTGTTAAGCAAGTTGACTGCTATCTATCTCTACTTAAACAAGTGCCTTATTCTTCAAGCTTCACCATGCCAAATGAAGAAGCGGAAGTATTAGTTAAGCATGCTGAATCTTTAGATAAGTTTGTTATTGAAGCGGACAGTATGGGTGAGATCGTCTCGCTCGATCGTAACCAATCAATCCTAATGACTTACTATCGCAACAACATCATTCACTTGTTTGCGATTCCAGCACTCATTGCACAGATGTTGGTACGTCGCCAGCAACTGAGCTTAGCGCAAATCCAAGCTAATGTGGCTTTGATCTACCCTTTCCTAAAGCAAGAGCTGTTCTTAAGTATTGCTGATGACAAGCTTGATCAAACTGTCGAAGCTTACGTGCATGAACTTGCACGCCAAGGGTTAATCACGATCGAAGATCAACAAGTGAAGTTTATTCAAAGTAACTCTCAAGTATTAGTACTACTGGGTCGCACGATCTCTGAAACTCTACAGCGTTACTCAATTACTCTTAATTTACTGGTCGCTATCCCTGAACTGGGTAAAACAGACCTTGAAATAAAGAGCCAAGATATTGCACAGCGCTTAGGACGTTTACACGGTATCAATGCACCCGAGTTCTTTGATAAAGGTGTTTTCTCAGCCATGTTCAGCACGCTAAAACAGCAAGAGTATCTTGATAGTGAAGGGGATTGTGATATTGAAAAAGCCACCACCCTGGCTGAGTTGTTGTACTCATTACTCTACCCTGAAGTTCGACTGACGATTAAAGAGAGCGTGTGTCAGGCAACGGAAATGTGCGAAGAAGTGTGTGATTGCGCAGAGTAACAAAATAGCAGTTCAAGTCATAAGTTAAGCCTATTTCACACTCAGAATGAGGCACAAAAAAGGGCATCTACCAAGATGCCCTTTTCTATATCTACCACTTCAAATCATCGCTAGATAGCGTCAATCCGCATTACCAAAATGCCACTAACAAACCAATCGTAATGGCCATTCCAACATAGTTATTGTTTAAAAAGGCTTGGAAACACTGCGCTCTATCTCGATGACGTATCAAGTGCTGCTGGAATACAAACAATGCACCTACCGCCAACACTGCCCAATAAAAGCTCGCGCCTAACGAATACCACATCCCTAAGGCTATCAGCATCAATACGGTGGCAAGCTGCAGGACACCAATGATCATTTTATCAAAGCGGCCAAACAAAATGGCGGTTGATTTAATACCAATTTTTAAATCATCATTGCGATCAACCATGGCATATTGCGTGTCGTAAGCAATGGTCCACAATGCATTCATCACAAATACAAACCACACGATCGGTGGAAGCTCATTGGTTTGCGCAGCCCACGCCATCGGAATCGCCCAACTAAATGCAAGACCAAGAAACAGTTGGGGTAAATGAGTATAACGCTTCATAAACGGGTAGATAAAAGCCAACCCAATTCCGACAAATGACAGCTGAATCGTCAACGGATTCATGGTCAAGACCAATACGAAAGATAACACTGCCAAAGCAATAAATAAGCTGACCGCCTCTTTCGCACTGATCATTCCAGATGGCAACGGGCGGTGCTGCGTGCGTTCCACATGACCATCCACTTTACGATCAGCAAAATCATTGATCACACAACCAGCAGCGCGCATCAAAACCACGCCAAGAATAAACACCAACAACACGTTAAGGTGAGGGATGCCTTCCGCAGCAATGATCAGTGCCCACAAGGTCGGCCATAGCAACAACAAGGTACCAATCGGTTTGTTCATGCGCATCAAGTGCCAATAGGCGCGCACTTTCGCGGTTGTCATCTACACACTCTCCTTGGCGTAAATAGGGGCATTAAGTAAAAAAAGTTCGGCAACCAGCATCGGTTTGTGGTTCATCCATAAGCGAGAACGGCGAGCTAGACAGAGCCCATTTGGCGTCTTCGCCCAGCCAACTTGTAAGGCGTCGCGTTCTACATTTTCAGCACTGAACACGGTCAAACCCAATGGTATTTCACCTTGCTGGGTAAGATCATGGGGTTGATCCGTTAATGACGATTGCGGGATCAAGGTTCGACCTAAAATCCACGGCTCACCATCGCCTTTCAGTACCACTTTACGCAGCAAACATTGTTCTTGAGATAACAGCGCTATTTCTTGCTCATCCAATTTATTCGCAAGCACAACATCGTTATGAAGTAGATCTACGTTCAATTGTTGACAATAAGTTTTTAACAAACGTGACAATGAGCCCTGTTCTAAAAGCCATTCTCTCGCAATCTGCGAAGGAAAGTTAAAATTTTCAGGCTGTTGCCATTCCACTTGGCGCAGTGCGGACAGATAAAGCGCAATCATTTGATTCATACTAGTATTCAATAAGTTGCTTTATCGGCGTACAATAAAGCTTCAATCTGGTGCGTTAACTAACACTATATTGCGGTTAACTCAAATTCACTACAAATAGATGCTCTATTGTAACAAGACTCAGACGATTCGAGTATCGTGATCAGAAGAAAGAAAAGTTAGAAATATGTTTAAACGTTACGTAGCCCAAATATTTGCCCTGCTTTGCCTCGTTTTTGCTCTACCAGCAATCGCAGAAGAACAAGCCGGCACTCCGAGTTTGGCGTACTTTACTTTAGAGCCCGACTTAACCACTAACTTCTATACCAAAGGAAACGACCTTGGTTATATCCAGGTTCGCATCGATATCATGGTCGCCAATCAGGCCGATCTTCCTTTGATTGAGAAACACCAACCACTCATACGCGATGCCGTTATCGAGTTATTGGGTAAGCAAACGGAAGAGACGATTAAATCATTGGCAGGACGAGAAGACTTACGCAAAAGTTTAGTCGAAGAACTCAACTCTATTTTGTTACCTGAAACGGGTAAAACGGTGATTGCTGATTTGTTATTTACCAAATACCTTTATCAGTAAGCGACAAAAAGTAGTAGCAATAAAAAAGCGGCCATCGCCGCTTTTTTTTATTCTCCAATACAGAGATAAACTCTTATACCTTCCGGCTGTCAAACCAGCCAAGCATTACACCAGCCAGCAAGCCTACTAGATGGGCGGTATTGGCAATCGCCATAAATGGCTGAACAAAACCTAAAACTAACCACACTAACATAAAGCCAATCAATGGCTTGGGCATCAATAGACCTTTCTCAGGGGCACGGTATCCCAGCAGCCAAATGTAACCAACTAACGCATATACTACGCCAGATAAGCCACCGAAATTGGCTCCTTCAACCCAAAACTGACCGATTCCGGAGAGTGCTGCAGAAAAGACAAATAACTGTAGTAGCTTGCCGCTACCTAATCGCTGCTCAATATCACCACCTAGCTGCCACCACCACAATAAGTTAAATGCGATGTGCATGATTGAGAAATGCAATAAGGCGTGGCTGACCCAACGCCATACCTGCCACTCTTGACCAGCAAAAGCAGGAAAGTGCAGAGCGTCGAAAACCGGCTGACCTGCGCCAAATTGTTGCAGAATAAAGATACCGATACAGGCTGCCATAATCGCCAGTGTAAGTGGGCCTGCTTTGGCTTTTATCATGCTCATCATACTTGGCGAGTGATAGCGGAAATGGTTAGTTCGGCTTTCAGCCATATCCCATGAAGCCGCCTGATACTTAGTATCGTTCGGCTCGCTCAGAAACATCTTCAATTCCGCTTCGGCTTCGACTTGATGCTGATCATCCACCAGCCATAAAGCAAACTGACCCTCACCTTCTGGCATTAACTTAATATCTATCTGGCGTGAAGCCATATAGTCGATAAATGCCTGTGCCATGCGCGGCTGGTTTAAAGAAATCAGTCTGATCATAATCTATCCTAGTTGGTTGCGACCGGAAGGCTTGCTCGTTGCCAAGCGTCAAAGCCACCATCAACACTATACACCTGCTCAAATCCTTGGTTAACTAAATACTGCGCAGCACCTTGGCTACTGATGCCGTGATAGCACATCACTAAGATAGGTTGCTCAAACTCAACCTCATCCATAAACCCCAGCATGCTGTCATTAGTCAGATGAAAAGCTTGACTTGCATGCGCTAACGCAAAAGATTGCGGATCGCGAATATCCACCAAACGCGCCTCACCCTGTAGCAGTAATTCTTGCGCAGCGGTTACATCAATATGTTGAAACTGGTCCATTTACTTTCTCTATCTTCTCTCATTGTTATCTGCTGCCATTGTAACCTATCCAGTGCTCAACAAGTACACGATGGGAATAAGGTTATCCACTTGCGATCACTTCTTCACCATTTGTGGATAAGTTTGTGGATTACGTTGATAAAGTGCTTTAGTTAAATTCGATCCACAATATGTAGTGATGATCCTTATCTTTTTGTGTGTAAAACAAATAATATCCCCAATGACAATTCCCCCTTCAAGCCTTTATTCACCCTGCTTTCTGACACCTAACCAAGAATTTCATCACAGAGTTACCCACAGGCAAATGATAAAAAAATGATCGCTCAAAGCGATCAAGATATAAAAAAACCGAGATCAAGGGATCTCGGTTTTCGGGATTCGATTACGGAAAAACTACATTTCGCCGACAGCTAACTTCAGTTTTTTCATCGCATTCTTTTCTAGTTGGCGAATGCGCTCTGCTGATACGCCGTAGTTTTCTGCAAGTTCTTGTAGCGTCGCTTTATTGTCTACCAACCAACGTGAGCGAACGATATTTTGACTGCGCTCATCCAAGCTAGCTAAGGCAAGGCTCAGACGATTATTGGTGTGTGCTTCCCAGTTCGCCGCTTCAACATTCTCCGCCACATCGGAAGCTTTATCTTCAAGATAAAGCATCGGAGCGGTAATTGAAGTACCGGTGTCATCATCATCAGCACTGAATTCAAACGTAGGATCCTGCGCCGCGAGACGAGATTCCATTTCGCGCACTTCAGAGGGCTCAACACCAAGCTCACGTGCTACCGTTTCAACTTCACCGTTATTGAACCAACCTAAACGTTTTTTCGACTTACGTAGATTAAAGAACAGTTTACGTTGCGCCTTCGTCGTCGCCACTTTCACGATACGCCAGTTGCGTAATACATACTCATGTATTTCAGCTTTGATCCAGTGCACAGCGAAAGAGACAAGTCGCACCCCAACTTCCGGGTTAAAACGCTTAACCGCCTTCATCAGACCGATGTTGCCTTCTTGAATTAGATCTGCCATCGGCAAACCATAACCTGAGTAGCCGCGAGCGACGTGAACAACGAAGCGCAGATGTGAAAGGATCAACCCTTTCGCCGCTTCAATTTCGCTGTTGTAATGCAAACGCTCAGCCAGTCCACGCTCTTCGTCAGGTGTCAGCATTGGATAGCTGTTCACTGAGCGAATGTAGCTATCTAAGCTATCTTGGGAAACTGTAGCCATTGCATACACTTGGTTAGTCATTCAATTCCTCATCAATCTATGATCTGAATTAGGTGTTTTTTCCGCCGTCAATCTTGGACCTAAAATGCTCAGGTTTCAAGCAGGGGGAAGTTATTATGCATAAACGAAACGGCGATACAAGCAAAAAAGTACACGGTAGCGTATACTTTCTCGTTTCAGTTTACGCAAAAATAGGACAACCAATGGTTAGACTGGTTCAATTTCATTAAGATGACGCTGTGCTGATACTTTCGCCGCTAAGCAACCTAAGAAGGTGCCTAACATCAGTAGCAGCAAGGACTCATCCCAACTCAACCCGATTAATCGGAAGCGGCTATCATACAGAAGCGCCAATTGTTCAACACTGCTATTGAGCAGAATTGTGATTAATGCGGTAAGAATCCAAGCGCTTATCGCCCCCAGTAGGCCAAACCACATACCGGAATAGAGGTAAGGGCGCAGAATAAAGCTATCTGTTGCACCAATCAGCTTCATGGTTTGGATTTCATCTTTGTTGGCTTGCACATTGAAACGTAACGTATTTCCGACAATCAAAAACACAGAACCGAGCATCAATACCGACAATGTCATTACAATACCGCCAACCAGATTCTTGATCGCATCGAGGCGAGCAAACCAATCTTCATCTAAACGTACATCGCTGATTTCGTCTTCTGCTCGCACGCGTTGCGCCAACGCTTGCACCGCTTGTTTGTCGTCGCTGGTAGGCGTGATCACTAATACGCCAGGCAAAGCATAATCATCCAACAGTGAGATCGCTTGGTCAAAACCAGAGTATTGGCTGAGATCATCCAGCCCTTGCTGCGGAGAAATATAGTCAACCGCGGCGACTTCCGGCAGGCTTTCTAACTCATCTTTCAGCACCATGATGCGTGGCTCAGGCGTTTGCTCTTTAATATAGCCACTCACATGAGATGGGCCAGCAACATTGGTTGTCGCCACCGCAATATTTTTACCTAGTAGATATAATGAGGCAGGCAAGGTCAATGCCATCGAGATCACCGCCAAGGTGAGAATATTACCGAGCGGTCGTGACCACAGTGCCGCAAGTGACGATTTGGCCTGCTTAAAATGAATGGCAAAATAACCATCGCGTGCCACACCTTGATGTTTTTGAGTGGCTTTTTTATTACGAGTATTAGCGGCCATAATCTTCCACCTCACTCATGAAACCTTGGTTTAACTCCATGTGGCGATATTGCGGTCTTGAATTGACTAAATTGACATCGTGCGTCGCGAGTAAGATCGTCACCCCAGCACGGTTAAACTCTTCCAATAAGCGCAACACGCGATTAGAAAGTTCCGAATCTAAGTTACCGGTCGGCTCATCAGCCAGTAACAGAGTAGGACGATTAACAACGGCACGGGCAATACCGACACGTTGTTGTTCGCCGCCCGACAATTGACTTGGCAAGCAGCGTGCCTTGTCGAGCAAACCGGTTTTATCTAATGCCGCTGATACACGGCGTTTAATTTCATTTTCCGAGATCGATTCTATTCGCATTGGCAGTGCCACGTTATCAAACACGGTACGATCCATCAGTAAACGGTGGTCTTGGAAAACAATGCCGATATTACGACGCAATAGAGGAATATCCTTACCAGGAATTCGGGTGATGTCATGGCCGTTAAAGCTGATCTTGCCATCCGTTGGTCGCTCAATCGCACAAATCAACTTAAGCAAGGTACTTTTACCGGCACCTGAGTGCCCACCTAAAAACGCCATTTCGCCACGACGCAAATGGAAGTCGACTTTTTGCAGAGCTTGTCGACCACCACGATAAGCCTTACTCACTTGCTGAAACTTAATCACCCGTCATTCCTCTCGCTAACAGCTCGTTAATCTTCTCGGCTAAATAATGCGTCGATAAATTCTTGTGTCTCAAACGGACGCAAGTCATCAATGCCTTCGCCAACACCAATATAGCGAATTGGAATTTGGAATTGATCGGCAAGCGCAAAGATCACACCACCTTTTGCCGTGCCATCAAGTTTCGTCAATGTAATACCGGTTAACGGTGCGACGTCACTAAACAGTTTGGCTTGGCTAATTGCGTTTTGGCCCGTCGCTGCATCAAGCGTTAACATCACTTCATGTGGTGCAGAGTCATCAATTTTCTTCATCACTCGAACAATCTTACGCAACTCTTCCATCAGGTTGGCTTTGTTTTGTAAACGACCCGCCGTATCAGCGATTACCACATCGTAGCCACGCGCTTTCGCCGCTTCAATCGCATCATAAATCACTGATGCACTGTCAGCACCAGTATGCTGAGCAATCACAGGAACGTCATTGCGCTCGCCCCAAACTTGCAATTGTTCAACTGCCGCTGCACGGAACGTATCCCCTGCAGCTAGCATCACTTTTTTGCCTTCCGCTTGGAACTGCTTAGCCAATTTACCAATGGTGGTGGTTTTACCCACACCATTCACACCAACCATTAGAATGACAAATGGCGTATTGCCATTATTAACATCAAGTGGCTTCTCAACGTGTGAAAGGATCTCCGCCATTTCATCTTTAAGAAGACCATATAAAGCTTCGCCATCTTTCAAATCTTGGCGACTGGCTTTCTCTGTTAGGTTATTGATGATCTTCATGGTGGTTTCCATGCCGACATCTGCGATCAATAACTGCTCTTCCAACTCTTCAAACAAATCGTCATCGATCTGCTTACCTTTGAACAAACCAAAGAAACCCGCGCCAATATTCGCTTTAGTTCGCGCAAGGCTGCGCTTCAAGCGAGCAAAGAAACTTTCCGTTGGTTTTTCCTGTTCAACCACTCGTGGCGTCACAGGCTGTTCTGCTTCTGCTTCTGCTTCTGCTTCTGCTTCTGCTTCTGCTTCTGCTTCTGCTTCTGCTTCTGCTTCTGCTTCTGCTTCTGGGCGAGTTTCAACCTCGACCACTTGTTGAGCAACAATGTCTTGCTCTACATCGTTTTGTTGTTCTTCAACCACTTCTGGCTGTGGTTGTTCTACCTGCTGTTCTTCTGCGGGTTGCTTAACTTGCTCTTCGTCACCGAAACCAAGCCAAGAGAGCAATCCACGCTTCTTTTTTTCCGTCATCTGGGGCTATCCTAGATTGTCTTAATTAACTCTCAAACTTCTCCACCACCCTCTGGCAAGATGGAAAAGAAACATGACAACAGTGTGAAAAGTCTCTACGCCAAGCGTGATTTAAGGTTACACTTTGTCATCTATGAAATTTGGCTGTACTCAGGCGTAATCGCTGAGCGACTGGGTATAGTATCACTTTATTCGCGGTCAAAAAATCTATGCAAAGACGTCGCCAGCAAAACACATCACAAAAAAAACCTTCCACCGGCTTTATTCGCATTATTAGCGGCTTATGGCGTGGACGAAAGTTGCCTGTACACGATGCTGAAGGGCTTCGACCAACCACTGACCGCGTAAAAGAAACTGTCTTTAACTGGTTAGCACAAGATGTTCCACAAGCTAAATGTTTGGATCTTTTTGCCGGCTCAGGTGGCCTTGGCTTTGAAGCAGCATCACGCCAAGCAGAAATGGTGACCTTAATTGAATTAAATCCAGCCGCCTTTAAGCAGTTACAGCAAAATATAACCGCACTAAAAGCCACTAACATCTCAGCAAAAAATACCGATGCGCTGAGCTTTTTACAGCAACCGGGAAATCCGCATCACGTCGTATTCATCGATCCGCCTTTCCGTAAGGGTCTGTTAAGTGAAGCCGTAGTTCTGTTAGAGCAAAATGGCTGGTTAGCCGATGACGCGATGATTTATATTGAAACGGAAAAAGAATTAGCCATTGAAGGCTTACCTGAGAGCTGGCAATTACACCGAGAGAAAACAGCCGGACAAGTCAGCTTCCGCCTTTACCACCGCCAATCAGAATAAGGACATGATATGAAGGTATTAATTTTATTAGCCAAAGCCGCTATTGGTTTTGTGTGGTTTATTTTGCTGCTGAATATATTCATGCCCTTCCCGGGTAAAGCGGCGATTGCCCTTTATATTATGGCGGCATTTTTGTTCATGATGCACGGTCTACAAATGCTGATCTTCATTGGTGCTTTTGGCGACAAAGTAAAAATGAGTCGTTGGGAAAGATGGTCGATTCTTATTTTTGGCATTTTTGCTTTGCTCGACATTCGTCGCAAACACATGATGTAAGCATTTCCTTACGGTCATTATCGCAACAAGATCTCTAAACTATCGATAGCAAAATGCCGCTCAAAAGAGCGGCGTTTTTTATAACAGCACGGTATGACGCTACTGACTTGCCTAAGCCAGATAGTTTTTTACACCATCAAGGAACATTTGAGTCGATAGCATCACCAACAGTAACCCCATCAAACGCTCAACGGCTTTTAAGCCGCGCTCACCCAGAATGCGATGGAAGAAACCATAAAACATCAGGATAAAGAACGTCGCACCCCACGCCAGTAAAACGGCTGCCGACAACTCAAGCAACTGATCTGGATACTGGCTAGATAACAGCAAAATTGCTGCAATCACTGACGGGCCAGCGAGCATTGGGATCGCCATAGGCACAATGAATGGCTCTTCACCTGCCGCCAACCCTGTAATGCTGCCACCACTCGGAAAAATCATCTTAATCGCAATGATGAACAGGATAATGCCGCCTGAGATGCTCAACGTTTCCGGCTGTACATGTAAGAAGCTCATGATGCTCTTACCGGCAAACAAGAACAGCATTAGAATCATTAGCGCAAAACAAAGCTCACGCATCAGCACCTTACGGCGACGTTTTGGATCCAAATGCTTAAGAATCGACAGAACAATGGGCAAATTTCCCAGCGGATCCATAATTAAAAACAGCATGGTCGCTGCAGACAAAATTTCCATTCCTTCCCCTCCAAAATTTAGTCGGCGAAGTATAGCGACTTCCCTAACGATTCGCTCTATTTAAGCTTTGTTCGTCGTGTTTTTATCTAATTAAAAACGAATTAGTGTCCACAAACACGCTCAACATTAATTGTCCATTTACCCTCTACTTCGATGATTTTTTCACGCTGAAGGAAAAAGTCGAACAAGCTATCAAACTGAAAACCTTCCTGCTTACAGGTACGAAACTGAGCCTGCTTGCCAAATTGCTCACTCACTGCATCACTCAGCTCTTGCTTAGTCATTGGTTGTTCGCGTAATAGATTTAACACTTTGTGAGCGTGGATTTCGTTACTCATGCTTAGCACCTTTATATTGAAGTTAGTCTTTATAAATCGGCGCCAAGCATAAGGGAAAAGGATGAGGGCAACAATCCGTGTTCAACAATCAAGCCAGAGACTTCAATGTTGCACAGCGTTGCGATCAACCCATTAGATAATGAATGAGGCCACAATCAAGCTGTGAGCAAGCAAATAGCTGGCCGAAATCAGATAGCGCCCCGCAACAAGCGGCTGCCGATAATCATGAATCGCCAATAGCGTGGCTGAAATTGTTAATGACAGGCTACCTAAGAAGGCCAATAAGGCTTGATGAGTGTGTTGCAACAACCACAACTCACCAGTGACCCAATTCAATTGCAGTAAGACCATCCCCATGATCACGACAGGGAAAATAAGTCGGTCGATTTTTGGTAATAGTAAGAAAAAGGCCACAATACCCATTGCAAGCAACATCGCCGCCAACCACCACACAACTTGGCCAGAAAGCTGTAACCAAAAAGCGGTGCTATAACAAAGCTGAGCGGCAATAAAGCTAGCAAAACAGATGCGTTGACTGCGCTTAGAAATGTACAGCCCATCCGCTAACATAGAAATCACTAGCCCGAGTGATATCCACCACTCAAGTTGCCCAACCAAGCCATCTTGACTCCAAAGCATGACCAATAACAGCAACAGTGAAAAAGCCGAAAAAAATACTGCGGTTTTGCGTTGATGACTTTCACAGGCAGAACTCGTGATGAATCCAGATAACGCGACAGCAAGCCAGCTCCACATAACAACACCTCTATCTAATTCGAAGGCTCAGTTTAGGCGCGACGCTTAAATTGTCTACCAACCAAGAACAAAAGTTGGATCTTGATTACGATTCATCCACTTAGTGTTCATTTGCTATTTATCTGTCACCGCCATGACAAAAAACAGCCTTGATTAGGCTACTTGCTCCATCAAAGACAGCCCAACGCACAAAAACCATAAAGTTTAACATCACAAAAATAAGATAAACTAAAGAACTAATATAAAAACCATTAAATAACAGCACCTTATATTGAGATAACTTTAAATCAGCCTCAGAACCACAGCGAAGATGAACCAATAAAATAAATTCCACCTTTCAGAATGCTAAAACCACCTTCAACTAGTGAGAATTAATCTCAAAAACAACTCTCACCCAATGAGAAATAGAAACAAATGAAAACTACGACCAGTAATTGCCACCAATACATCAAAAATAGACAATATCTTATTGAGTGTTTTATGTTCAATTTTTAAATCAATAAAAAACAACAACTTAACACCAAGTAATCCTTATGCGGTATAAAAAAAACACTCAAAAAACGACCAGCTCAACAAGCTTATAACGCCCATAAACCGCTAAAATCGACACCATAAATTTGTTTTTTATGGGCATTTTCAAGATCTAACTTGATCAACCCACCAAAAACCTGCTATTCTGTAAAGCATAGTAACTAACATCACAGCAAAGGAGCAGAGTTATGATTACTTCTTCACAAAAACAAGGACTTGTAATGATCGCCGTTGTCGTTGGCCTAATGACTCTGCCAATGATGTACTAAGTCAAATACAAAAAAAGAAAGGGACGCCAATGGCGTCCCTTTTTGATTTTAGCTGCGAAAACAGGCGTTAATCGGCTAACTTTTCTACTTATGCCGAAAAGTCAGTCATCGTTCATGACTTACCAATTTAACCACTTCGCCCGTGATTACTAGAAATGGTTAGATAATACATCCCAATGCGCATAGTAGAACAGCATCGCAGCAAGCGTGATTAAGGTCATGAGTGAGATAGCGACCCGCCAAATAAAGCGGCTACTTCTAGGCGTCAGCTCTTTTTCACACTCATCACACACCGTCAGAAATTTACGGCGACTGTCGAGCTTGTAATCATACTCATGCACGACTTTATTACGGATCGTCGCAATGTAGCGAAGCTTGCCAACCACATTGTGAGGCAAGCGCTCTTCACAGCTGGTGATTAACTGATGAAGACCCTTCCCTTCGGCATGGTACTGTGATCTCAGGAGATGCTCGATTTTTCGCGTGCGAGTTACGACACTATCAATATCAGACATCCATTCTCTCCCTGTTAATTAACTTCACTCTCCAATTCCTATTTATGTTCAAAATGAACAAGTTGCAATAAAAATAATACCAAACGATCGGTTAATCCCTAGCTAGATTAACGAGCAAATCATCAATAGCTTGTGATGTGGATCGAAGTTCTATTTGTCACATCCACAATATGTGGTTTATATCTCAGAGCATAGCCAACATCCCTGTGAAAAAGTAGCTAGAATGCATACTGAGTTCACGGGGAGGAACTAATGCCAATTTCACTTTATTTCGCTATTGCACTACTGGGCTTACTTGCCGGTTGGGTCTTCACTAATTTCTATCGTCGTCACATGCAAGGTGAAGATGCGCCAGAACAAACCGTGAATGTCACGATACTCGATAAACAGGCCATTTCAAATGACGAAGCACAGCCCGGCCAAGACGATCAAGAGTATTGGATCTACGTGCAGAAAGGCAAAATCGGCCCTAAGCGTGAGTTTCAAGTGGGTATTCACTACTTTCAAGCGCTTAATCCTGGAGATAAAGGCACTTTGACCTATCAGGGTGATAAGTTTCTACACTTTGCCATGAAACGTTAAGCCTGCTGCACTAATGCTACGGCAATAACCACGCTGTCTTTTTCGAGCGCGCTAACAACCAACTTAATCCTAGCGCGCCAATGCCACTGATCAGAACCCACAGTGGGATTACCCATAACGGATTACCTTGATGCCAACCCAATGTTTTCATCGGCCATAAAAAAATCGGATGAAGCAGATAGATCCCCAAGCTATATTGGCTGATAAACGCAACCACGTCATAAATGCGCTGAGGCAGCTTATCACTCAAATATCGACAGATAACAAAGACCATACTCGCGGCTAAAACAACATTAAGCGTTTTGTACGATAGCCAACGACCAACCGTGTACTGCCCCGCTTCAACGCTATTTGCGATCACCATCCACACCGTGAGCATTAAGGCAAAGATCCCAAGCCAAGTGGCAATCATCACGCTCAGCGGATTGAGCGGTAATTTCTTATACAGCAAATATCCCAACGGTAAGTAACCGCTGTATAGCCACATTTGAGCACTCCATGGGCCATCAATCTTAAATAGGTACAATATAGTGGTGAGCAACCATATACCCACAAAAGCAAAAATTGCTTCGTCGTGACCTCGTTTTACTGCCCACTGAAAGAAGGGGATAACAAAATAGAGTGGAATAAAATAGTAGAAAAAGCCCAAGTGGTAGTAAGTCGCGTGTGATGGACTTTGTTCAAGAACGTTAAGTGCCTCTTGACCATCAAAGCCAGCCAATGACCATCCCGACAAATAGGCATAAAACAGCGACCAAACGAGAAAAGGCACTAACACCTTACCCAAGCGTCTTTTCACGTAGTAACCCAATTCAAAATCACGCTTATCACTGAGCATTAACGCTCCAGTGATCAAAATAAAGACGGGCACCGCCCAACGACTGATACTGTTTATCGAAACCGCGCTTGCCCATTGGTCAAAAGGGATCACTCCTAACTCGTTGCGATATGGTGCCAAAACATGAATAGCAATAACCGCAATCGCAGCAACACAGCGCAAAAGGTCAAAAAAGCGAACGCGTTCTCTCATAAAATCATCAAACAGGAAGGTTATGCTATTGAATATAGCAATAAAAAAGCTGACTAAACCAAAGATACGTTACGGTTTAGTCAGCTTTTAGTAAGGGAGCCATGCTAAGCATGCTCGAATCGAGCAGATTAGGCAGAAGCTGGGTTCAGCTTCGGTAGCTTTATTGAAATCACCGTAGTGATGGCTAAGAAAGCAAAAGAGACCCAAAGACACGCTGACAAGCCTGCCATTTGGAATACCCACCCAGAAAGAACGGTACCAATTAAACGTCCCATCGCATTAGCCATATAATAGAAGCCAACGTCCAATGACACGCCATCGCCTTTTGCATAGCTCACTATCAGGTAAGAATGCAGTGATGAATTGACGGCAAAAACCGCACCAAAAATCATCAAGCCCACCACAATCACGAATTGTGGCTGCCAACCAATTTGTACTGCATAAGCAATACCAGCAGTGATCACCGCCAGCAATGCAGCCCAAGCAAAAGCCGCACTACCATCAGGAACTCGCCCTTGCGCTTTTCCGGTAATCTTAGGCGCGAGGCCTTGAACAAAGCCATAAGCAATCACCCACAATGCGAGGAAGCCACCAACCCACAGATGTGACCAACCAAACACGCTACCTAAATAGATTGGCAACGCAATCACAAACCACACATCACGGGCACCAAACAAGAACATACGTGCGGCAGACAGAATATTGATCGGTTCAGATTTAGAAAAAATCTGGCTAAACTTCGGCTTAGTTTTCGCTTTGCCCATATCGCGCTCTAAACCAAACAGGCTGCCAATCAACACCAAGCCAAGTAACCCTGCCATTAGTAAGACCGCGACTTGGAACCCCACCAGCGAAAGCAGTAAACCACCGACAAAGAAGCCCACCCCTTTCAGTGCATTCTTTGAACCTGTCAAAATGGCGATCCACTTATACAGTGCGCCTTGCTGATCATCGGGGACTAAACTCTTAATTGAGCTTTTGGCGCTCATTTTATTAAGATCCTTGGCAATACCGGACATTGCTTGAGCCAGCATTACCCAAGGGATGGTTAACCATACATTAGGTACTGCAAGCATCACTAACGCTACAATCTGCATCCCTAGGCCAAGGTTCATGGTTTTATTCAAACCCAATCTTGCACCTAACCAGCCACCAATAAGGTTGGTCACTACGCCGAAAAATTCATAAAAAAGGAATAACGAAGCGATCTCTAACGTGCTGTAACCTAAATCATGGAAATAGAGCACCACCAGCATTCGCAGGGCGCCGTCCGTGACGGTGAAGTTCCAGTAATTAAATGTCACCAACATATATTGGCGAACACTTTTACTTAGATTGGCAAACATAACCCACCTTGTTTGTTCAGTAAAAAGAGCTTTGGGACACCCATGTTCCAAAAGCTCTACAAACTGTTATTCGCCTTGAGCAACCTGCTCGATATACGCTATTTGCACTGGCTTAGTAAATGCGCCAGGACGTAAGGCTTGAACCTGTGAAACGACCTCATCCAATGCCCAATCACGCTCAAGCAATAGATGCGCGGCAAGCAAACCGGTACGGCCAGAACCGCCCATACAGTGCATCGCCACTTTGCCACCTTTATCCACAATCGCTTGCAATGCTGGAGAAGCGGCTTGCCATTTGCTCATAAAGTTACCGTCTGGCGCGCAATCATCTTCGATTTCAATTTGAAACCACTGCATACCAAGCTCTTGAGTTAACGACCCAAGCTGGGAAACGTTTTTCTCTGCTAGTTCTTTATAATCCAACGCCGTCACAATTGCTTCGACGCCCTGCGCTTTCAGCTGTTCTAAGCTTTCATATAAAGAAGCATCTTTAGTACCTGGGCAAGGGGTTAAGATCAGTGCGCCTTCTGCTACGTCAAGTTGCCATGTTGGGTGAGCTAAATCTGAATGTGTCATGATTGTTTCCTTATGCTAAACCGACCGTACGAACGAGCTCCGCCGTACGAGTTGCGTAACCCATTTCATTGTCATACCAAGCGTAAATCTTCACCATGCGCTTACCAACAACCATGGTCGAGAGCGCATCCACGATGGTTGAACGTTGATCGCCTTTATAATCAATCGAAACTAATGGGCGTTCTTCAAAACCTAGAATACCTTGCAGTTCACCTTGCGAAGCTTCTTTCAGTAAAGCATTCACTTCTTCCGCTGTCGTATCGCTTTTCACATCGAAAATGATATCGGTTAGTGAGGCATTCGCCAGCGGAACACGGACTGCATGACCATTAATCTTGCCTGCTAATTCAGGGAATATTTCCACAATCGCCGTCGCAGAACCAGTTGTCGTGGGGATAAGACTCATGCCACAAGCACGTGCACGACGAAGATCTTTATGCGGCGCATCTAAAATGGTTTGCGTATTGGTTAAGTCATGGATAGTGGTAAAAGCCGATTGCTCAATACCTAATTTTTCATGGATCACTTTAACGATCGGTGCAATACAGTTGGTTGTGCATGACGCAGCGGTCACAATGCGGTGTAGATCAGGATTAAAAATCTCATCATTCACACCCACAACAATATTCGCGACCCCCTCTTCTTTCACTGGCGCAGAAACCACAACGCGCTTCACGCCCTGTGCAAGATATTGATTTAGAAATGCCGTTTTACGGTGCACTCCGGTCGCTTCAATCACCACGTCACACTGAGGAATCCCCTAATGATTTTGATAAAAATCATAAATTTAAGGTAGATGCACATCTTGTCATGTGATCAAATGGTTCTGAGAAAAATCAATAACCAGACAACAAGATGTGCGAACTCGATATTTTACACGACTCTCTTTACCAATTCTGCCCTGAATTGCACTTAAAACGACTCAACAGTTTAACGCTGGCTTGCCACGCATTACTTGAATGTAAAACGCTCACTCTTACCGAACTTGGTCGTAACCTGCCAACGAAAGCCAGAACAAAACATAACATCAAACGAATCGACAGATTGTTAGGTAATCGTCACTTGCACAAAGAGCGACTCGCTGTATACCGTTGGCATGCCAGCTTTATCTGTTCAGGTAATTCGATGCCCATTGTTCTTGTTGACTGGTCTGATATTCGTGAGCAAAAACGGCTTATGGTATTGCGGGCTTCGGTGGCACTACATGGTCGTTCTATTACTCTTTATGAGAAAGCCTTTCCGCTTTCAGAGCAATGTTCAAAGAAGGCTCATGACCAATTTCTAGCCGACCTTGCAAGCATTCTACCGAGTAACACTACACCGCTCATTGTCAGTGATGCTGGCTTTAAAGTGCCATGGTATAAATCCGTTGAAAAGCTAGGTTGGTACTGGTTAAGTCGAGTCAGAGGGAAAGTGCAATATGCAGATTTAGGTGCGGAAAACTGGCAACCTATCAGCAACTTACATAGCATATCCTCAAGTCGCTCAAAGACTTTAGGCTATAAGAGGTTGACTAAGAGCAACCCAATTTCATGTCAAATTGCACTGTATAAATCACGTCCTAAAGGCCGAAAAAATCAGCGTTCGACACGGACTAATTGTCATCATCCGTCACCTAAAATCTACTCCGCTTCGACAAAAGAACCATGGGTTTTAGCGACTAACTTGCCCGTTGAAATCCGAACACCAAAGCAACTTGTTAGGCTCTACTCGAAGCGTATGCAAATTGAAGAAACCTTCCGAGACTTGAAAAGCCCAGCCTACGGTTTAGGCCTCCGTCATAGCCGAACTAGCAGCTCAGAGCGCTTTGATATCATGCTGCTAATCGCCCTAATGCTTCAACTGACATTTTGGCTTGCTGGAGTTCATGGTCAGAAACAAGGTTGGGATAAGCACTTCCAAGCTAACACTGTCAAAAATCGAAATGTACTCTCAACAGTGCGCTTAGGGATGGAAGTTTTGCGGCATTCTGGCTACACAATAACGAGGGAAGACTTGCTCGCGGCTGCAACCCTGCTTGCTCAAAATCTATTCAAACATGGTTGTGCTTTGGGGAAATTATGAGGGGATCCCTCAGCACGTCACAGCCTGACCAATCCACCGCATCAATAGCTTTTTGTTGGGTCGTTTTAATGCGCTGATCGGCAATGATCATCTCATCACCTTCTACTTGCACAGAGTGGTTCCAACGGCCCTGTATGGAATCAAATTCCAGCAGATGTGCTAATGTTGCACAGTCACCTGCGACATCATTGATGGCAACAAATTCTAGCTCTGGCCAGTCGAAAGCGGCGCGAAGTGCAAGACGACCAATACGGCCGAATCCGTTAATCCCTACTTTAATAGTCATAATCGAGTCTCTTTCTATGTTTATTGGCAGCAAACAGGACGAGCCTGAATCGCGTTAAGTCTATCGATGTCTTGTTGGTACTCAGTTTTTAAACAGTTTGAGGCCACCAAGTCATCAATCAATTTGTTCATCCATCCCGGAAGGTCAGCCGCACGACGATAGAACACCCATTGCCCTTGGCGCACATCAATCAAGATGCCGCTAGAACGTAATTGAGCAAGGTGACGTGATATTTTCGGTTGGCTCTCTTGCAGCGCTTGCGTAAGTTCACCTACAGAAAGACATTCCTCTCGTATGATAAGCATCAAGCAACGCACTCGAGTCTCGTCGGAAAGTAATTTGAAAAACTGGTGAGGTAGCATAAATATACTCATATATGGATATGCGTATATATTGTTTTATTTTTTTACTTTGATCAAGCGCGAGAAACGTCTTGTCATAAATAATTCATTTTCTCAGAGGGAGGAGGACTTAACTAAGTTGTTGAATGGTTTGGCTCCACTTTTGAGCCTCTGCGATTTTTATCATCACATCATCCATGGATAAATTGAGCAGCTCACACGCTTCTTGCATCCCTTGCCAATCGGCTTTTTCATAACACTCTTCGATAGTTAACAAAATGCCGTAAGGGCCTTTACGCTCAAGTAAAGCAAGCCTAATCGCTTGGTTCAAAGGAAGTTGATCGACTAAATGCTCAATAGAAAGATCAAACATCGCGTCTAAGATGGAAAACAAGCCAATGAGAAACGCTTGGTCTTGCTGTTGTTGAAAAGGGTTAGTGTTCGACATCAAAGAGCAGAACTGCGCCCGCTGCAGAGAAAGGTTAAACAACTCTCGGGGCTTTTTGGTAGAAACAAAAGAAGCCACCGCCAGCGAGACAAACATTTTCAATCGGTCTTGGCCCAAATAAATTAAAGCCTGACGAAATGAGGAAATCGAAACCTCTAGTCTTTCCGATAGCGAGTTTACAAAGTGCAGCAGCTTGTAAGACAGCGTGACATCTTTCGCTACGATACGTTCGACACGGTCAAAATTCACCTCGGTCTGGCACACCTCGCGAAACAACTCCATCGCTATCAATTGCTCTGGACTCACATAGCGTTGTCGTACCATTTCTGGCTTGCTAAAGAAGTACCCTTGAAAGAAGTGAAAACCCGCTTCACGCACAGCGGTAAATTCTTGCTCGGTTTCGACACGCTCCGCTAAGTATTTACGCTTGCTACCTTGGGCAAGTCGTTGACGAGCAAATTGGCAGGCGTTGTCTAATCCCATGGCAGAAATGTCTATTTTGACAATATGGACTAAGGGAAGAAAACGCTCCCACTCACGACTATAAACGAAATCGTCCAATGCAAGCAGATAGCCTTGCTGCCGCAACTCGCGAACGGCAGCATACAACTCATCGGTAGGCTGGCAAGTTTCGAGTACTTCAATGACAATTTTATCTTTCGGTAACGAGAGCGGCAGGCGACGAATAAGACTTTGATAAGGGAAGTTCACAAAACAGCGAGAGTGAGCAATGACAGGGTTAGTGCCAATGCTCATAAAATTTTCAGCAATTAGACGATAAGTCGCACGGTTTGATTCCACATGAGCAGGGTAGGCATTTTTTTCACCATCACGAAACAGCAGCTCATACCCTAGGGTTTGCCGCCGTGCGTTCAGTATTGGTTGCCTTGCCACATAAGTATGCTTCATTAACCCACTATATTGTCATTATTATCAGCTATTTAACCTTTGGCTGTCGCCAATAATGCCCCACATCCAACAAACATGGAACCGAATACCTTATTGATCTTACCCATTACATTTTCAGAACGAATGAAGCGTCCCATTTGTGATGCCAAAGTGGTGTAACCCAGCATCACAATTGCGTCGATCACCACAGTTGTTGCGCCTAGTATCGCAAATTGCACCACTTGCGGCTTGGTTGGATCAATAAATTGCGGAAAAAGAGCCACCAAAAAGACAATTGATTTCGGGTTGGTTAAGTTAATCAATACCGCATTACGCATTAAATGCCAGCCACTGAGTTGTAGATCGGTATTGTTGGTCGACAAACTGGCTTGATCACGCCATTTCTGAACACCAAGCCAAACTAGGTAAGCGGCCCCTACCCACTTTATTACCGTAAATGCCATCGCAGACTGAGCCACCAGAGCACCAATACCCGCTCCCACCAGTACAATATGAAAAGCCAAGCCAATTTGCAGACCAACAATTGCACCTAATGATTTACGCGTTCCATAACTTAAACCATTACTGATGGAATTCACGGTACCTGAGCCGGGCGCAAGACTAAAAACAATCGCGGTCACGATATAAGCGAACCAAACATGCAGATCCATGGTATTTCCTCTCGACTAAACAGCGTTAGCCACACATAATTTAAACTCGTTGTACTACCCAAAAGACGTTAGGGCCAACCAAACATGACTACAGAGAGCGCAATCATTCAGCCTCGTTATACTCAAGAGTCCCATTTTGAGCAAGCAATCAATAACGAAGTTGCCGCCTTATGGCACACTCGTGATGAAGGCTTCATTAAGACCTCTGATAAGCGCCAGCTTTTCTGGGTTTCGCTCACTTCAAAAAAGCACTCTAAAGCGATTGTAGTTGTAAATGGCCGTATTGAATGTACCTATAAATATCAAGAATTGTTCTTTGACCTATTTCAGCAAGGTTACAACATCTATGCCTATGATCATCGTGGCCAGGGACTATCAGACCGTTTAGTTGCCAACCATGACATCGGTTACGTCGACGAGTTTGATGACTATGTCGATGATTTGGCTTTAATGGTCAAACACTTCGATCTAGACCACTATAAAAAACGTTATCTATTGGGGCACTCAATGGGGGGTAACATCATCACTCGTTACGTGCAAACCCATCATGAACAACCGTTTGATGCCATGGCCGCAACGGCGCCGATGTTTGGTATGAATCTAAAATGGTATTTAAAACCGATCGCGATGATTCTCAGCCAATTACTCACCGCATTGCACAGCCAACCTAACTATGCTCCAGGCCAAGTACCTTACTACGCAAAACCTTTTGATGGTAACTTACTCAGCCAAAGCCCTATTCGCTACCAATGGTTTCGTCAGCTATATGACACGCAACCACAATTGCAAGTTGGCGGCGCGAGTACACGTTGGGTGTGGCAAAGTATAATGGCATGCAAACAATGCCTGCTGCTCACAAGGCAAATAAAGTTACCGTTTTTATTGCTGCAAGCTGGTGATGATCGCGTCGTCTCCAACCCGGCTCAGATCCGCTTTATTAAGAAGCTGGCCAAAACCAATTCTCACTGTGCAATGAAGATTGTTCATCATGCTCGCCATGAGTTGTTGTTTGAGCGTGACGAGTACCGAAACCAAACGTTACAAACCACTTTGGATTTCTTTGCCCAACATTGATCTAAGCTCGACTAAATAAGGAAAAGGCGTGTTATTTTTTTACCCTCTTTTTTGTCACTAAATTCAAGTAAACTGAGCATTCTGCAATACGATTTCTCGTGTTGCCGCTGTATGTTCAAATGAGGGCAATATGACCACCACACGCAAAGACACTCCTTTTCAATTAGTCGCTTCAGATCTTGATGGCACACTTCTCGCGCCAAACCACCAGCTTAGTGATTTTTCTAAACAGACATTGAAAGATCTGCACGACAAAGGCTACACCTTTATCTTTGCGACGGGTCGCCACCATGTCGACGTTGCCAGTATCCGTGAACAAGTGGGGATTCCGGCGTACATGATTACGGCCAACGGTGCTCGCGTACATGATCAACAAAATCAGTTGATGTACAGCAACAACGTTCCAGCAGAATTGATTCCATCGGTGATCGAAACGATCAAGGAGGATCCAGAGATTTTTATTCATCTTTACCGCAATGATGATTGGATGTTAGATCGTGACGATGAAACGCTGCGTGAATACCACAAAGACTCTGGCTTTACTTACACACTCTTTGATATCAACAACCCACCGACTGAAGGTGTGGCAAAATTGTTCTTCACGCATCCAGCGCAAGATCATGAGTATCTCGTCTCGTTTGAAGAAAAGTTGAATGAAAAGTTTGGCGATAAACTGAATATCGCGTTCTCAACACCTTGGTGTTTAGAAGTGATGGCTGCAGACGTATCAAAGGGAGATGCTCTTCAAGCTGTCGCAGAATCGATGGGCTTCAAACTAGAAAACTGCATTGCCTTTGGTGATGGAATGAACGATGTCGAAATGCTACAAATGGCCGGTAAAGGCTTAGTTATGGAAACCTCACACCCACGCGTTAAACAAACACTACCAAATAATGAAGTGATTGGTAGCAACGCCGATGATGCGGTTGCCCATTACTTGCGTGAACATTTGTTCTAAATTGCTCATTAGTGATCAAAAGGCAGCTCTGGCTGCCTTTTTTGTTTTTATCGCAACCATTTTCTCTAACCGTCCATTTCCTTTCCGTTATCGGCAACTTTTCCCTATCGTTCGCTGTCTATAAACAAGAGATCTGGTTCAGTTTTCAATAACCAGCCATAATAGCTCTTGATGACAGTTCGTATAAGGAAGATAAACATGAAGGCGCTGAGAACCCCAGTCGCAATCGCCAGCCTACTGGCACTACAAGCTTGCTCAATGTTCGACACAAGCTCTGAGCTTGCATCGGCAAAAACACAACAAGCAAATGCCAGTTTAGACCAACCGAACTCCATCAAACCGCAAACGTTCATTATGCATGGCGAAGTGATCCTTGGCCATGAAGTCAGTTCCATTCAGCCCTGTGGCAGTGAACAACAATACTGGCTATCGCTGGATAATGATAAATTCCAACAGGGTATTAAACTCACCAATACACCTTACCAGCCTATGTATGGCGAGATGATTGGCCACTTAGAAACCTCGGGGAACGAAGGCTTTGACGCCGACTACACCGCCCGCTTTGTGGTTGATAAGGTCAATATGCTTACCGCTGAAAACCCTCATCGATGTGAACGCAAAACGCAAAATACCCGTGCCTTTGGCAATGAACCTTTTTGGTCATTAGATTTCACTCCGACTCATTTAAACTTTCAGCCTATGGGAGGCGCAAAGCTAGATTTTCCAATCACCACCTCACGCATTGAGCCCAACCGTCGTCGCTACGATTTTGACCAAGGTCAGCTAGAGCTCAATTTGCGCAGCTGTTCTGATGGCATGAGCGATAGCTTGTATGGCTGGAGCGCGAACTTAGTCATTGATGGGAAAAACTATAATGGCTGTGCGACCCTGTCTAACGCTGATGCAACCCAAAGCTGGGTTGGAAGCTACCAAGCAGCATCAACCCAAAACAGCACCTTTAGCATAAAATTAGATGTAAAAGCTGATCATACCGCCACAACGACATATCAATATGCGGATGGCAGCAATGACTCTGTTGAGCGCGGTTATTGGCAACAACTCAATGCCAACCAAGTCCAAGTGGTAATGACCCACCACCAGCAGCAACCTTTACTCTCTGAACGTCTATTTACTCGTGATGGTGATAAGCTAAGCGCGAATAAAGAGAAAGTCGGCGAGATTATTTATCCGATTGCCGATGGTGGTTTAGTCTTGTTTAAGGCGGAATCACCTGAGATCTCATCGGCTCAACAAGGTAGCAACTTAATCAGCCAAGCCATTCCTTCATCGGCAGAATTTAATCCTAAAGTCGACCGCGCTCTGCGTGACTATTTCAAGGCAGAAAACATTGACCCAGAAAACACCCGCTATCGCTGGCTCACTTATGATTTAAATGGTGATAACCAACCTGAATTACTGGTACAACTCGATTGGTGTGGTTCAGGTGGCTGTACTCTGTTGATTTTTGCCAATAATGACCAACAATGGCACTTCAATAGCCGTATTACGCTAGTCAATACGCCACTCAATCTCGGTAAAAACGCGCAGCACGGTTGGCGTGATTTAGTACTATTTGTCAGTGGTGGTGGCGCGCAACCTAACCAACACTTATTACGCTATAGCGGCTCACATTACCCACTCAATCCAAGTGTTGCGCCTGTCGCCGGGCTCAATGATATTAGCCAAGTACAATTATTCAGTGATGGCCTCACTCCACACCAGCAAGGGGTACAGATGTGATGCCATTGTCATCAACAAACACACATCAAAATGGTGCATGTGCCGATTGCGGCCTGCACCATCAATGTGTCTGCTCGCACCTGCCTAAGTTTGAATTACCCGCGCATATTGCGCTACTAATGCATGAAAATGAGTTAACCCGAGAAACCAATACCGGCCAATGGCTTTTGAAAGCCATCTCTTCCACCAGCCTGCATATTTGGCAACGTAAGCAGCCTTGCCCCAAACTACTGGCAATGATCAACGATCCCGCTTACTGTGCATATTTACTGTTTCCCAATGACGAGAGCATTGCGCTAAGTGATGCCTATCATCATGCCGAACAGACCTCTAGCTCGAAAACTCCCTTATTCATTGTGTTAGATGGCACCTGGCAAGAAGCAAAAAAAATGTGGCAAAAGAGCCCATGGCTCCAAGTATTACCGAGCGTGCATTTACTGCCACAACAGCAATCTAGCTATCAGTTGCGTCGCAATCAACAGCAGGGACATTTATGCACGATTGAGGTAGGAAGTTGTATTGTCGAAGAGTTAGGTTTTGCAGTACAAGCGCAGCAACTGAATGACTTTTTCCAGCACTATATGCGCGCCTTCCAAGCTGATAAAAGTGGCCACGCCTTAAAAGCTAAGACGCGTCTGTGATGGGCGGATGTTATAGCGTTAGCAAGGCATCTAATTGATGAATCTCGATGTCTGGCAGTAAACGAGCATGGCGTGCTTTAGTTAACGACACGCCTTGGTCGTTATACCAACAGGCTTGGAAACCATTTCGTTTCGCGCCTGCGACATCCGTGTTGAGGTGGTCGCCAACATGCAAGATGCGTTTCGCTTCTATTGCTAAATACTGCTGCGCTTTAACAAACATATCCGCATGTGGCTTAGCATAACCATCACGTCCACCTTTTAGCACTAAGCTAAAATAATCACTCAAGCCAATACGCTCTAAATCGACATTACCATTGGTGATTGCGACCAATGATCTTTTCTCTGCTAACTGAGCCATCACGCGATGCGTCTCTTGGGGAACAATAAAATCACTACGGTGTTCGAGTGTGACTTGCAGCAAATCGTCAGCAGCTTGGTGTGCTTGAGATGACGAATAACCCAAGAGCATCAAGCCTTGCGCAGTCGTGCGGTGACGCCACTGCGTCAGATCGCTATAAAGCCAGTGGTCTTGTTCCGCCAAAGCCATTTTTAACTCTAACCACCACTGTTCTGAATGGGTAGCAGAGATCGGGTGATGATGATGAAACCACTGATTCACTTGCTGAGTCATCTTACGGATCACTGGGCGGTTATCATATAAGGTGTCATCGAGATCAAAGCTCATCGCTTCGATTGGTTGCCGTGAACGGTAAAATTTCATCATGTCACCTTTTGCTGTTCATTCGCCAGTTGCACACAGAGTCATTATTGGATTATTTCTTTTTCGCTCGAGGATGGGCCTGATCATACACTTGTGCCAAGTGCTGGAAATCAAGGTGGGTATAAATTTGCGTGGTCGAGATATTCTCATGCCCGAGCAATTCTTGTACCGCACGTAGATTATTACTCGACTCCAGCATATGAGTAGCAAACGAATGACGCAGTTTGTGTGGACTAATATGGCTCGCGACCGATTGTTTTTGTCCCCACTCCGCCATGCGCTTTTGTACGTTGCGATGCGAGATCCGAACACCCAGCTTAGAAACAAATAGCGCTTTTTCATCACTATTGGCTAAACCAGAACGGACTTTTAACCATTTGCCGACCCACTCTTTGGCCATGCCTGAAAACGGCACTTTACGTTCTTTATCGCCTTTACCGACCACGCGTAGCTCGCCACTAAACAAGCTAACATCTCTCAGATTCACACTCACCATCTCAGCTAAACGTAAGCCTGCGCCATACATCAGTTCCATCATGGCACGATCGCGAATCGAAAGAGGATCATCATCGGTGACTTCGAGCAGTTGACCGACTTCATCCACATCGAGATTTTTCGGTAGTGGGCGTTTTTTTCTTGGTGCCGAAACCCCTTTCGCCGGGTTCGCGGTTAACTCGCCACGCAACAAAAGAAAGTCAAAGAAACTGCGAAGGCAAGAAAGACGAGTCGCCAAGCTACTGGCTTTCATCCCTTCACGCATGCCTTTACTCGCGAGTTGACGTACCCAAGCAGCATCGACTTGTGTCCAGTCATTTAAGCCCATGCTGCGCAGGTGCTGCGCCATGGTTTCCAGCTGCTGTTTGTAATTACGTTGGGTATGAAGACTCAGCCCTTTTTCACTTCGCAGGTATTCATAGAAGCGATCCAAGGGCTGTTGAAGACTATTAGGCAGAGGTTGTACTGATTCGCTCATTGCTGTCCACTTGCCAAGGTAGCGTGGCGATAACATGAGAAAGTACCGACGCTAAATGGCGTAAAAACAAGGTATCCATATGTGGTTGGAAGTGGCCGCCATCTTCACTGGAAAACGCTATCAATCCTTGAGTTTTTCCTTTACTTAAAGGTAGCACAACGTAAGAACCAAGCTCTGGCGAACGATTGTGTTCCCCGAACAACAGCTCTCGGTCGGCTTTACGCATTCGGCCTAAGTACGCAGACTTACCATTTAGGTGATTGGTAGCGAAACGCTGGTAATGCTCTGGTGCGAGTCGATTGCGTGCCGATTGAGAATCGAATAAACGCACATAAGCGACTAAACCAAGTGACTTGGCTTTATTTTCAATCGCCTCAATCGCATCCAATAATGCATCACTTTTCAAAACCTGCTCTTGCAGATCCATAAATTCGTGAAAGGTCTTGTCATTGTTAGCCGCCAACGACATTAAACCGGTAATCTCTTCTTCTAACTCTTCAATTCGCTGGCGCTGACGATTCATTTGAATATGCACCAATGAAACCGCACCTTGCTCTTGATTAGCCAGAGCTAAACGATCCACCAATTCACGACGGTCGACAAAAAAATCTGGATTGTCACGCAGATACTCTGCAACCACTTCTGCAGTCAATGCATCCGCTTTTATTTGAGACACAAAACGATCCTTAATTAACAGTTAATCTGACCATCATAAACATGGCTCGCAGGCCCTGTCATATACAGCGGACTGCCGACTCCTTTCCAGCGAATACTCAAAGATCCACCAGGTAGGGAAACCCTAACGGTTTCATCCAATAAACCCTGCAAAATACCCACAGCAACCGCACCACAGGCACCACTACCACAGGCTTGTGTTTCACCTGCACCGCGTTCGTAAACACGTAGTCTCACTTCGTTGCGATTCACCACTTGCATAAAGCCAGCATTGACGCGCTCAGGGAAACGTTCGTGCGATTCGAGTAATGGCCCTAACGTTTCTACATCCGCGGTATCGACATCATCGACCACTGTCACTACGTGTGGGTTACCCATGCTGACCGCACCACAGAAAAGGGTTTTTTCTTCAGTGCGCAGAATATAGGTTTTTTCCATTTGTTTGGCTTTAAATGGAATTTTACTTGGCTCAAATTCAGGCTCACCCATATTCACGGTGATCTGATCGTCCTCTTCACAATAGAGAACCATTTTGCCTTTTTTAGTGCTCACGCTGATGCTGTATTTATTGGTCAGGCCTTTCATACGCACAAAACGAGCAAAGCAGCGTGCACCATTACCACATTGCTCAACTTCGCTGCCATCCGCATTGAAAATGCGGTAATGAAAATCGGTTTCTGGATCATATGGCGCTTCAACCACCAGTAGCTGGTCGAAACCGACACCAGTATGACGATCCGCCAAGCGGCGGATCAAATCAGGTGAGAAAAAGATGTTTTGAGTAATGCAATCCACAACCATGAAATCATTACCCAAACCATGCATTTTAGAAAAATGGAAATGCATACAGTCTCTATTACTCCGGTAAAACGCTCTCTAGCGCCCATAGGCTAGTGAGTTCTTCGCGTTGACGGACTAGGTGGGCTCGATTGCCATCAACCATCACCTCTGCCGCACGAGTACGCGTATTGTAGTTAGACGACATCACAAAGCCATAAGCACCAGCAGAACGTACCGCCAGTAAATCATTTGGCTCTAACGCCAATGAACGGTCTTTGCCCAAGAAATCACTGGTTTCACAAATAGCCCCGACCACATCGTAATCTTTTGCGGCACCATCTCGCGGTGTCACTGGCACGATATCTTGCCACGCTTGGTATAGCGCAGGGCGCATCAAGTCGTTCATCGCCGCGTCAATAATGGCAAAGTTTTTGTGTTCAGTGTGCTTTAGGAATTCAACCTTAGTCAGTAAGACACCGGCGTTGGCGCAGATGGCACGACCCGGTTCGAAGATCAATTCAAGATCTTGATGATTATCTAGGCGACCAAGTAAGGCTTTGGCATAGTCAGATGGCTGAGGAGGCAACTCATCACGATAAACAACACCAAGACCACCACCCACATCCAGATGGCGAATATTGATGCCTTTCGACTTCAACTCATCAATCAGAGCCAATAGACGATCGGTAGCATCAATGAAAGGTTCAAGATCCGTCAACTGTGAACCGATATGGCAATCTATGCCTTTGACATCAAGGTGAGGTAATTGAACGGCAAGTTCATACACCACTGGAGCACGATCAAAAGCGATACCAAATTTGTTTTCACGTAAACCAGTAGAAATGTATGGATGGGTCTGAGCATCGACATCTGGATTGATGCGTAATGAGACCGGCGCTTTCACCCCTAATTCTGCCGCGACTTTATTTAAGCGCTCCAGTTCAGGTTCAGATTCAACATTAAAACATTTAATGCCAAGTTCTAACGCACGTTTCATTTCCGCTTCTGTTTTACCTAAGCCAGAAAACACAACTTTACTTGGCTCACCACCTGCCGCGATAACACGCTCAAGCTCACCGCCTGAGACAATATCAAAGCCAGAACCTAAACGAGCCAGCGTATTCAATACGCCAATGTTTGAGTTGGCTTTCACTGCGAAACAAACTAAATGCGGGTGTTCACCAACGGCTTTATCAAACGCATGCCAATGACGTTCCAGCGTTGCACGTGAATAGACATAAAGTGGTGTTCCAAATTGCTCTGCTAAATCAGATAAAGGAACCTCTTCGGCCCAAAGTTGGCCATCATCCTGATAATTGAAGTAATCCAAAATTGCTTTCCCTTTTAAGATTTTCTTTGTCGACTGACCGACATCACTTGCCGATATTAATTTTCTTGAGACTGCTCATTCTGCGGAGCATCGTCAGGCATGTAGAGCGGACCTGTTTGACCGCAACCTGCCAAACCCAACATTGATAGTAAAAACAGAGCTAAGATTGATTTTTTCATGGGGCTAATCGTGATTATTATTCCAATGCCCCCTATAATCGCACCACACTCAAGAAAAGCAATAGGATAGACAAGATGAACGAGACAGAATTTCATCAACTTGCGGACAAACAAATGCAAATCATCGAAGAAATGATTGATGATTCTGGCGCGGATATCGATTTTGAAACTTCAGGCAATGTGATGACGCTAGAATTTGAAAATCGCAGTCAAATCATCATCAACCGCCAAGAACCAATGAAAGAAATTTGGTTAGCTTCGCGCTCTGGCGGCTTCCATTTTGCTTATATTGATCAACAATGGATTTGCTCTAAGACGGGCGTTGAACTGATTGCCATGGTTAAGCAAGAGTGTGAAAAACACGCCGACGAAGAAATTGAATGGGTGTAACCGAACTGGCTTTCTCCTCCGCCAAGTGCGATAAAGACCATACAAACAATAAGAGCACCTTTATGGTGCTCTTATTCGATCTCAATACTCTGTGCGATTAGGCATTAATCGCTCGATTCGGCTTGGTGTAGGTCGCGCCATCATTTCGATAAGGCACAATGTAGGGCTCTTCATCGACGTTATGCACAATCTGATAATACTGCGGTAAGTTAAAGTTAATCAGCTTCGATGCCACTTGGCTATCATCACGCGCGGAAGTATAGAAACTATTCACGCTAGCGATCATCTCATCTTTCTCGCCATTAAACTGGTGATAAACTTCCACTCGGTTGGATTCATCCAACACATAAATATTGAAGCCTTGCTCATTATCTTCAAAGAAGAACTGCACCAAACCTTCGCTGGCATAGTTATCTACAATTTCTGGCAACTGGTAATCTTGATCTTTATCCAACATCAACAGCGGTGAGCCTTTGAGCTTATTGGAAGAAATACTGCGATAAAAATCAACCGAGTTTTCCAGCATCTGCACTGAAACACCACGACGCTCAAAGAACAAACCATACATCTGCTGAGCAATGCGTAGAGCTTTAAAGCGGCGACGCTTTTCTTGCTCAACCGGTTTTAAACGCAAGTCGATACATTCAGCCAACAACTGATAGACCATATTACGCATTACGCCGCGTAGATTTTTGCTGTAACAGAACACGTCCACAGATTCTGGTGGCAACGCGTCTTGATGCATTTTGCCCAATACGGTTTTCAACGCATCGAGCATTGCCGTTTCACCTTGGAAATGTAGCGTTCTCACTTCATGCCAAGAGTTACGGTAGACCAAATCGACACTGCCGACCAAGCACTTCTGCTCAGGGCCATAACTAAACACATCGATATTTTTCAAATCGACTTTAAGCGACTTGCCGCTCAACTCTGCAGTTGGATCATCTTCGAAGTTGATGAACATGGCCAATTGGCTGATTTCACATGGGCTCGCAAGCGCCTGCATTGTTGGGCGACGTTTACGCAGCGAGAAGGTATTACGCAAATCGCTGACCATTTGATAAAACTTATCAATATCCAGATACGCATCGCGAATCACCGAATTTAAGCGTGTCGATTCGGTGATCAAACCATTAAAAAATGCCCACGCCACTAACTTACTTAAGTATTCGTTGTGCTCAAGATGAGGCTGACCAAGAATACGCATCGGTTGCAGTGGTTGCTTGTAGAGATACCAACCTGACTGATTAGTACGCCCTTGCGGCACTTCAATAAAGGTCAGATCCGGCTCGTGTAGATCCGGTGAAATTTGTGGGTTAAGTAAGGTTACCTTACCTGGCAAGACTTCAAAGGCCGCATAAAGCTTACGCGCCAAAATACTGATGTCCTGCGGGCTAATAGCCGAAGTAATATCATTGCGGCGCGCAAATTGGATCAGGTTGCGGTAGCTCAGCATCAAAGCATCAAGCAATGCATGGTGCACCACTTTCACTTGCTCAACTTTCCAATGTCGTCGGTCATCAAGCTCAACGATGGTTGCCTGTGACCAATGCCATTGCTTCACCATTTCGTTCATTGCTTCACGACGCCATGCGACAGAACCGACACCCGGTTCACGCGACAGTTTTTCATGCGTTTTGAGATAGAAACAACGGCGGACAAGATCAAGACGCGTGGTATCGCCAATACGCTCTAAATAACGAGTAACCTTCTCGAGCATCAGATAATACGTATCCATGCCATAAAGATCGGGTTCATCAGCAAAGAAGCGACGCTTGGTATCTAAACTTAAAAGCTGAGTATTTGGGTACTCCCACGAATACGCTTCTAACAGGATGGCTTTCAGTACCGACTTATAAGGTGAGTCGATACTTTTGTACAACTGCCACAAATTCGAGCCGAAATATTCTTCCGCTGGAATTCGGTTCAACTGACCAAAATCAATCCAAGTAGAACAATCTATCGTGCCGGCATGACACAAACGCTCTACGTATTCGTCGTAGCACTCTTCCATTTCTGGCGGCACTATCTGCCATAACAATCGTTGTCCAGCCAAACGGACTGCACTGCGATAAAATTCATCCAACAACAGCATGTGTTGTGATGAACCACAGTTATCACCGGTCATTTCTTCAGAACGATTCGACTTAAAGCGATCTTCATCCATGATGAAAAAGTTCGCTTCCACCCCTTGGCTTTGTGCCCAATCAGTAATCAACAAGCATTTATTGTTGAGGCTTTCGCGCTCATCATGACTCATTGATGGTGATACACAGACCCAAATATCCAAATCACTCGAGGTACTTTGCCCGATTGATGAGGTACTGCCCATGGTATAAAGCGCAAGGATAGAGGGAGTCTCTCGAGAGACCAGTGATTGGCCAATGGTTAGCTCAGTATCTTCAACAAATTGACGTTGAATTGAATTCAGATCGAGATGATGAATCCCATAAGGAACTTGAGCGTCATAAAAGCCAGGGAAAACAGGATGGTTGTAGTGTAGGAGGACAGGAATCAGATGGAAGACTCGCTGAGCTTGCAAATCCATAAGCGCCAGCGCGCGATCGATTCGCTGCTGGTTTAAGTTATCTAATCTTTGGATCAACTTCTCAGTGTAAGCCTGCAAGGGTTATTCCTTGAATGATTTCCTATTCGATGCTTCGGTTAATAATTCGTCTAAAGCACCAACAAAACGTGATCAATCTATCATTTTTATTTGAATTGGTAAAGAATTGTACGATCGATTCTACATTGTTTTGCTGCTCAACTTCCGTCGTTCACTCACCCCATAGTGTGGTGTGTAACTCTATTTTCTTATAACAGCCTAGTCGATAAACGGGATAGCTATCACACTATTTTGGCAATAATGTGCTACTTGATCGGGAATTGCACTCCCCCTGCAATCGCCAGTAAATTTTTCACCCGCACAATGGTAGGATAAGCGTATTCAAGCTTTTAATTATCGTAGGCGATTATGACACATTCATCTCCAATCCGAATTGCAACACGCAAAAGCCCACTCGCTTTGTGGCAAGCTTATTTTGTTAGAGACGCTCTACAAGCTGCTCACCCAGGCCTGGAAGTAGAACTGGTGACCATGGTAACCAAAGGCGACATTATCCTTGATACACCGCTGGCCAAAGTGGGCGGTAAAGGCCTATTTGTAAAAGAGCTGGAAGTGGCGATGTTAGAAGGTCGTGCCGATCTCGCCGTTCACTCAATGAAAGATGTGCCGGTTGATTTTCCTGACGGCCTTGGTCTTGTGACCATTTGTGAACGTGAAGACCCACGTGATGCCTTCGTAT
Organism: Vibrio scophthalmi; assembly: GCF_040869025.1. Lineage (NCBI taxonomy): Bacteria > Pseudomonadati > Pseudomonadota > Gammaproteobacteria > Vibrionales > Vibrionaceae > Vibrio > Vibrio scophthalmi. Next base: position 1,256,081 of record NZ_CP134271.1, read on the forward strand.
CGAATACCTACAATAATATTGATGAGCTGCCACAAGGCTCTGTTGTTGGCACATGCAGTCTACGTCGCCAGTGCCAAATCAAAGAACGCCGCCCGGATATTATTATCAAAGATCTGCGTGGTAACGTTGGCACGCGTTTAGGCAAACTTGATGCGGGTGAATATGACGCGATTGTTCTCGCAGCCGCTGGCCTTAAACGCTTGAAACTGGAAGAGCGTATCCGTAGCTTTATGGAAGCAGAAGAGTCTCTGCCTGCAGTAGGACAAGGCGCTGTCGGCATTGAATGTCGCTTAGACGATGAACGCCTTATCAAGCTACTAGAACCACTCAATCACAAAGACACCGCAGACCGCGTCCTTTGTGAACGCGCAATGAACCTCACTCTTGAAGGTGGTTGCCAAGTGCCTATCGGCAGTTATTCATTACTCGACGGTGACCAAATTTGGCTACGTGCATTGGTGGGAGAACCTGATGGTTCTCAAATCATTCGTGGCGAAATTCAAGGCCCACGTGAACAAGCTGAAGAGTTAGGTATTACGCTAGCAAACCAATTGTTAGATCAAGGTGCCCGCGACATTTTAACTAGGCTTTACGCTGAACACGAGTAATCACCATGACAGTGTTGGTCACTCGACCTGGTGAACAAGGGAAAGCGCTTTGCCATCAGCTTAAGCTGCGTGGATTGAAAGCGCTTCATCACCCACTGATTACCATCCAAGCTGGAGAGCAACTCTCCAGCTTACCTCTGCAACTTAAGCATGCAGACATTGTTATCGCTGTCAGTCAACATGCGGTGCAATACGCGAACAAAGCGCTAGATAAATATCAGCATCATTGGCCTCAATCCATCACTTACCTTGCCGTTGGTCAAAAAACCGCACACTATTTAGGCAAAGCCACGCAACAAAACGTAAACTATCCATTAGTAAGTGATAGCGAGCATTTACTTAGCATGCCGCAACTTGGCTGTATTGCAGGGCAACGTATTTTGATATTACGTGGCAATGGTGGCCGTGAACTCATATTTGACACACTAATACAACGCCAAGCTCACGTAGAATATTGCGAAGTATATAAACGAGAAAATCTCGCTTTCCGCTCAGAATTAACGGTACCACTCTGGCAAGATAGCCATGTCGATCAAGTAGTGATCACCAGCTCTGGGCAACTTAACTTTTTTATCCAGCAGATCGCACCTCAGTTCCAAAGCTGGTTACAACAATTAACGCTTTTCGTTCCTAGTGAACGGATCGCAAATGAAGCGCGACGCTTTGGCTTCCATTCCGTCGTCAATACAGGAAGTGCTTCAAACCAAGATTTATTGGCAACTCTCTGGCCAAACAGATAGGACGAGTATCATGACAAGTAAAAAGAACAATAACGATCAAGTTAAATCAGAGAAAGAAAGTGCGGTAACGACCGATACCCAGTCAACAGACCAACTCGCGTCATCAAAGAAGAGTGAAGTGAAAGGTTCAGCCGATAAGGGCGAGGCAGCTAATCACTCCACAAATAAGACTACCACCACACCTTCCGATACTCAAACCAGTGAAAAAGCCGTCACGTTTGAAGAGAAACAAGGCAAACGAGGCGTAAAGTTGGGTGTAGTTGCCATCGTACTCTCAATCTTGTTTGGCGGTGGATTAACCTATCACTTGCAACAAAAAGATGCCCAATACCAAGCTCAAATCAACGCACTGCGTAGCCAATTAGAGCAAACCCAATCATCAATACAAAGTGAGCTTGCCGCCACAGAAAAAGCAACATTAGCCAAAGCGACAGAAGTCACTCATCATGCTGAAACCATTCTAGCTCAGCAACAAAAAAGTATTGAAAGCCTACAACTGGCAATTGCGGACGTAAAAGGCCGTAGGCCGAATGATTGGTTGCTTGCCGAAGCCGATTACCTAGTCAAACTGGCCGGACGAAAACTATTTCTCGAACATGATGCTGAAAGCGCCACTCAATTAATGGAAAGCGCGGATCAGCGTATTGCCGCATTAAACGATCCAAGCCTAGTACCACTGCGTAAATTGATGGCGAAAGATATAACGACTTTAAAATCGATTCCGATTATCGACCGTGATGGTCTGGTGTTACGGTTAACGGCACTTCAGCAACAAGTTGATGACTTACCACTGGCCAATGCTATCTTGCCGGATGCGCAGCCTGAGCAGCCCCAAGAAGTTTCACAGGATATTACCGATTGGCAGGAGAATCTAAAAACTTCACTCAAAGATTTTTCCGAGAATTTTATTACGTTCCGCTCTCGCGATGGCAACATCATCCCTTTGCTTTCTCCACAACAACATTTCTATTTAAAAGAAAATATGAAAGCGAAGCTAGAGACCGCAATCAAAGCTGTCTATATCGAACAACAAGACATCTACATTGCAGCGCTAGATACGGCAGAGCAATGGTCGCACTCCTTCTTCGACCCGGACAGCAATGCCGTCAAAGAGTTTGATAAGGCATTAACTCTGTTAAGTGAACAAAATGTCCAAGTCGACTATCCAGTCAAACTGGAAACCCAACAAACTTTATCTGACGTAATTCGTGATAGATTGCGTCGCGAGGTCACCACATTAGGAACGGAGGATAAATAATGTTTCGACTCATATTTCTCTTTATCGTTCTTGGTGCAGGTCTCTTTGTTGGCAGCCAGTATTCTGGTCAGCAGGGTTACGTACTTATCTCAGTAGCGAACAAAACGCTGGAAATGAGCGTAACAACGTTAGTCATTTTCGTCATTGCAACTCTAGCCGCACTATTTGGCTTAGAGTACCTACTAAAGAAAATGTTTTACGCCAGTTCTGCCACTTGGAACTATTTCAGCGTGCGTAAAATGCGCCGGTCTCGCCGCCTAACAAACGAAGGTATCATCAGCTTACTTGAAGGTGACTTCAAAACAGCGGAGAAAAAAGTCACCCGTTGGGCAAATCACCATGATATGCCTTTACTGTGTTACTTAGTTGCTTCTGAAGCAGCTCAGGGGATGGCCGATAATGAAAAACGCGACCACTATTTGCAGCTAGCATTAGAGCAAAAAGACTCGCGCTTAGCCGTAGAACTCACACGTGCAAAACAACAAATACGTGAAGGTTTATTTGAACAGGCTTTTGCAACTCTGTCAGATCTTAAAGGGGATTACCCTAACAATGCTATCTTGCTTAGTTTGCTCAAAACGGTTTATCTTGAACTCAAGCTATGGGAACCATTGCTGGAGCTACAGCCAAAACTACTTAAAGCTAAGCTTATTACCAAAGATGACCAACAGCAGTTCACTCTACGAGCAGAGTGTGGCTTATTGGCTGAAATAGCAGGACAAAAAGGCAGTGAAGGTCTAATCCAACACTGGAATGGCTTGTCACGTAAGTTAAAGAGTGACTTACACCTTGTTGAGTGCTTCGCGAAGCAACTCATTTTGCGCAAAGCGGATGCTCATGCCTTTACTGTCGTAAAAGAGGCCCTTAAAAAGCATCCAAGCAGTGACCTTTATAAGTTGCTGCCACAAATGAATCTTGCTGATAACCACCCTGCTATTGTCTTCCTTGAAGACGTATTGCGTAAAGATGGTAACAACGCTGAAGCTCACAGCGCTCTAGCACAGTTCCTATTACGTAATCAGCATTGGGCTGATGCCCAGCAGCACTTTGAGAAAGCGCTTGCGCTGCGTTCAAGTGTCTCTGACTACGCCTATTTAGCCGATACGCTGGAAAAGCAAAACTTTAATAAAGCGGCACATGAGGTATCTAAAAAAGCACTCACTCTCGCAAGCCACTAAATCGTTCAAAATATGAACAAAGACCGGCCTTTGGGCCGGTTTTTTTACACCTTCAATCGACAAATATTTCATTACCACACCGCTATCCTACTTACTTAAAACTAGTTAACAGGATATCGAATGAAGCCGTTGTTAGTTCTCTCTTTAACCGCCCTCTCTATTTGCCTATCTCACTCTGTAAAAGCAGAGCAGCTTCGAGGCCAACAGTTATATCAATCACTTTGCACTTCGTGCCATGGCCCTAAAGGACACGGAGACGGCATCGTCGGTAAAGCATTACCCGAGCAGCCCGGTAATATATATCAGGGTTTAAACTCTTGGTTGGAAAGTGAAGCAGAACTAATAGATACCGTTTTAAATGGCAATGAAGGAATGCCGGCATGGGGAAGTGTACTTTCAGAGCAAGAGGTAAAATTGATCTTCACCTATATTGAGCAAGTCAATGAGTAGCATTACGAGAAGCGAGAAGCGAGAAGCGAGAAGCGAGAAGCGAGAAGCGAGAAGCGAGAAGCGAGAAGCGAGAAGCGAGAAGCGAGAAGCGAGAAGCGAGAAGCGAGAATATTGTAGCCGCCAAGCTCTCCAATAAAAGGGATAACTCGCTGAATGAACGTTATTTTTGTTTGCTACAGACGTAAAAAAGCCCTGCTATTGCTAGCAGGGCTTCTTCAAATAAGTGGCGGAGTGGACGGGACTGTCTAGCGACCTTGAAAACAACACGCCCCAGCGTGACGGGCCGCTAAGCTCTCTAATAAAAAGCCTAACCAACTGAACAACCACTATCTTCATTTCCTAAAGACGTAAAAAAGCCCTGCTATTGCTAGCAGGGCTTTCTCAAAATAGTGGCGGAGTGGGCGGGGGTGTCTATAAACCTTGAAAGCAATACGCCCCCCCGGCGTGACAGGCCGCTAAGCTCTCCAATAAAAAGCCTAACCAACTGAACTACCACTATGTTCATTTCCTACAGACGTAAAAAAGCCCTGCTATTACTAGCAGGGCTTCTTCAAATAAGTGGCGGAGTGGACGGGACTCGAACCCGCGACCCCCGGCGTGACAGGCCGGTATTCTAACCAACTGAACTACCACTCCGCAGTGGCAAACTTACCGTAGTAAGCGTCCATTTTGTTTCTAGATGGTCTATCTAAAAACGAAATTTAAAGCCTGGCGATGTCCTACTCTCACATGGGGAGACCCCACACTACCATCGGCGCTATTGCGTTTCACTTCTGAGTTCGGCATGGAATCAGGTGGGTCCGCAACGCTATGGTCGCCAAGCAAATTCTTTCTCTCTATTTCTAGAGAATAATCTGGAAAGCTGTCTTTGAAGTTCTATTACACATTCAATCGTTCTTGCATTGAGTCCTACAAAACCCCTTGGGTGTTGTATGGTTAAGCCTCACGGGCAATTAGTACAGGTTAGCTCAACGCCTCACAGCGCTTACACACCCTGCCTATCAACGTTCTAGTCTCGAACAACCCTTTAGGGCACTTAAAGTGCCAGGGAAAACTCATCTCAAGGCTCGCTTCCCGCTTAGATGCTTTCAGCGGTTATCGATTCCGAACTTAGCTACCGGGCAATGCCATTGGCATGACAACCCGAACACCAGAGGTTCGTCCACTCCGGTCCTCTCGTACTAGGAGCAGCCCCTTTCAATTTTCCAACGCCCACGGCAGATAGGGACCGAACTGTCTCACGACGTTCTAAACCCAGCTCGCGTACCACTTTAAATGGCGAACAGCCATACCCTTGGGACCGACTTCAGCCCCAGGATGTGATGAGCCGACATCGAGGTGCCAAACACCGCCGTCGATATGAACTCTTGGGCGGTATCAGCCTGTTATCCCCGGAGTACCTTTTATCCGTTGAGCGATGGCCCTTCCATACAGAACCACCGGATCACTATGACCTACTTTCGTACCTGCTCGAACCGTCATTCTCGCAGTTAAGCGGGCTTATGCCATTGCACTAACCACACGATGTCCAACCGTGTTTAGCCCACCTTCGTGCTCCTCCGTTACTCTTTGGGAGGAGACCGCCCCAGTCAAACTACCCACCAGGCACTGTCCGTAATCCCGATAAGGGACCAACGTTAGAACATCAAGCATACAAGGGTGGTATTTCAAGATTGCCTCCACACATACTGGCGTACGTGCTTCAAAGGCTCCCACCTATCCTACACATGTAGGGTCAATGTTCAGTGCCAAGCTGTAGTAAAGGTTCACGGGGTCTTTCCGTCTAGCCGCGGGTACACTGCATCTTCACAGCGATTTCAATTTCACTGAGTCTCGGGTGGAGACAGCGTGGCCATCATTACGCCATTCGTGCAGGTCGGAACTTACCCGACAAGGAATTTCGCTACCTTAGGACCGTTATAGTTACGGCCGCCGTTTACCGGGGCTTCGATCAAGAGCTTCGACCGAAGTCTAACCCCATCAATTAACCTTCCGGCACCGGGCAGGCGTCACACCGTATACGTCATCTTACGATTTTGCACAGTGCTGTGTTTTTAATAAACAGTTGCAGCCACCTGGTATCTGCGACTCCCAATAGCTCCATCCGCAAGGGACTTCACCGTCGAGAGCGTACCTTCTCCCGAAGTTACGGTACCATTTTGCCTAGTTCCTTCACCCGAGTTCTCTCAAGCGCCTTGGTATTCTCTACCCGACCACCTGTGTCGGTTTGGGGTACGATTTCTTATAATCTGAAGCTTAGAGGCTTTTCCTGGAAGCATGGCATCAATGACTTCACTACCGTAGTAGCTCGACATCGTATCTCAGCGTTAATAGCGGTCCGGATTTACCTAAACCACCCGCCTACGTACTTGAACCTGGACAACCGTCGCCAGGCCCACCTAGCCTTCTCCGTCCCCCCATCGCAATTATAAGAAGTACGGGAATATTAACCCGTTTCCCATCGACTACGCCTTTCGGCCTCGCCTTAGGGGTCGACTTACCCTGCCCCGATTAACGTTGGACAGGAACCCTTGGTCTTCCGGCGAGGAGGTTTTTCACCCCCTTTATCGTTACTCATGTCAGCATTCGCACTTCTGATACGTCCAGCATGCCTTACAGCACACCTTCAACCGCTTACAGAACGCTCCCCTACCCAATGAAGTAAACTTCATTGCCGCAGCTTCGGTTTATTACTTAGCCCCGTTACATCTTCCGCGCAGGCCGACTCGACTAGTGAGCTATTACGCTTTCTTTAAATGATGGCTGCTTCTAAGCCAACATCCTAGCTGTCTAAGCCTTCCCACATCGTTTCCCACTTAGTAATAATTTGGGACCTTAGCTGGCGGTCTGGGTTGTTTCCCTCTCCACGACGGACGTTAGCACCCGCCGTGTGTCTCCCGGATAGTACTTACTGGTATTCGGAGTTTGCAAAGGGTTGGTAAGTCGGGATGACCCCCTAGCCTTAACAGTGCTCTACCCCCAGTAGTATTCGTCCGAGGCGCTACCTAAATAGCTTTCGGGGAGAACCAGCTATCTCCAGGTTTGATTGGCCTTTCACCCCTAGCCACAAGTCATCCGCTAATTTTTCAACATTAGTCGGTTCGGTCCTCCAATTGATGTTACTCAATCTTCAACCTGCCCATGGCTAGATCACCTGGTTTCGGGTCTAATTCTAGCAACTATACGCCCAGTTAAGACTCGGTTTCCCTACGGCTCCCCTAGATGGTTAACCTTGCTACTAAAATTAAGTCGCTGACCCATTATACAAAAGGTACGCAGTCACGGGACGCAATGCCCGCTCCTACTGCTTGTACGTACACGGTTTCAGGTTCTATTTCACTCCCCTCACAGGGGTTCTTTTCGCCTTTCCCTCACGGTACTGGTTCACTATCGGTCAGTCAGTAGTATTTAGCCTTGGAGGATGGTCCCCCCATATTCAGACAGGATAACACGTGTCCCGCCCTACTCGTTTTCACCTAATATGCGTTGCCGGTTACGGGGCTATCACCCTGTATCGCACAACTTTCCAGAAGTTTCACCTGACGCATAAAACGCTTAAGGGCTAATCCAATTTCGCTCGCCGCTACTTTCGGAATCTCGGTTGATTTCTTTTCCTCGGGGTACTTAGATGTTTCAGTTCCCCCGGTTCGCCTCATTAACCTATGTATTCAGTTAATGATACGTGCTTATGCACGTGGGTTTCCCCATTCAGAAATCCCAGACTCAAATGGTTGTTACTACCTAATCTGGGCTTATCGCAAGTTACTACGTCTTTCATCGCCTCTGACTGCCAAGGCATCCACCGTGTACGCTTAGTCACTTAACCATACAACCCGAAGGAGTTTCGTTAAACAACCAAGTTGTCTCTCTATTTTATGAGTGAGAGACGTTCGATTTTGCCGGACTCAATTTCGAATAATCATCATAAATGATGATATTGCCAAGAACACTTGAATGTGTTTTTTGGTGTTTACCTTAAAGGTAAACATTGAGAACTTTTTTTGATAACAACAATGTTGTTATCAGTCAGCTTTCCAAATTGTTAAAGAGCTAGATTTTCTGATGAAAACCATTTTTAAAAACACTCAACTTTCTATTCAAAAGTAAATGCGCTTAAAGATGGTGGAGCTATGCGGGATCGAACCGCAGACCTCCTGCGTGCAAGGCAGGCGCTCTCCCAGCTGAGCTATAGCCCCATCAGGTGTCGATACTGTGTGCCAATTCCTTGGGAAGGGAATTGGTGGGTCTGAGTGGACTCGAACCACCGACCTCTCGCTTATCAGGCGAACGCTCTAACCACCTGAGCTACAGACCCAGTATCGTCTCTTAAACTTTATAAACCATCAATCTGTGTGGACACTCATCGTGAGTAATCATCGTATAAGGAGGTGATCCAGCGCCAGGTTCCCCTAGCGCTACCTTGTTACGACTTCACCCCAGTCATGAACCACAAAGTGGTGAGCGTCCTCCCCGAAAGGTTAAACTACCCACTTCTTTTGCAGCCCACTCCCATGGTGTGACGGGCGGTGTGTACAAGGCCCGGGAACGTATTCACCGTGGCATTCTGATCCACGATTACTAGCGATTCCGACTTCATGGAGTCGAGTTGCAGACTCCAATCCGGACTACGACGCACTTTTTGGGATTCGCTCACCATCGCTGGTTGGCAGCCCTCTGTATGCGCCATTGTAGCACGTGTGTAGCCCTACTCGTAAGGGCCATGATGACTTGACGTCGTCCCCACCTTCCTCCGGTTTATCACCGGCAGTCTCCCTGGAGTTCCCGACATTACTCGCTGGCAAACAAGGATAAGGGTTGCGCTCGTTGCGGGACTTAACCCAACATTTCACAACACGAGCTGACGACAGCCATGCAGCACCTGTCTCAGAGTTCCCGAAGGCACACCTGCGTCTCCGCTGGCTTCTCTGGATGTCAAGAGTAGGTAAGGTTCTTCGCGTTGCATCGAATTAAACCACATGCTCCACCGCTTGTGCGGGCCCCCGTCAATTCATTTGAGTTTTAATCTTGCGACCGTACTCCCCAGGCGGTCTACTTAACGCGTTAGCTCCGAAAGCCACGGCTCAAGGCCACAACCTCCAAGTAGACATCGTTTACGGCGTGGACTACCAGGGTATCTAATCCTGTTTGCTCCCCACGCTTTCGCATCTGAGTGTCAGTATCTGTCCAGGGGGCCGCCTTCGCCACCGGTATTCCTTCAGATCTCTACGCATTTCACCGCTACACCTGAAATTCTACCCCCCTCTACAGTACTCTAGTCTGCCAGTTTCAAATGCAATTCCGAGGTTGAGCCCCGGGCTTTCACATCTGACTTAACAAACCACCTGCATGCGCTTTACGCCCAGTAATTCCGATTAACGCTCGCACCCTCCGTATTACCGCGGCTGCTGGCACGGAGTTAGCCGGTGCTTCTTCTGTCGCTAACGTCAAATCCATACGCTATTAACGTATGAACCTTCCTCACGACTGAAAGTGCTTTACAACCCGAAGGCCTTCTTCACACACGCGGCATGGCTGCATCAGGCTTGCGCCCATTGTGCAATATTCCCCACTGCTGCCTCCCGTAGGAGTCTGGACCGTGTCTCAGTTCCAGTGTGGCTGATCATCCTCTCAGACCAGCTAGGGATCGTCGCCTTGGTGAGCCATTACCTCACCAACTAGCTAATCCCACCTGGGCTAATCTTGACGCGAGAGGTCCGAAGATCCCCCTCTTTGGCCCGTAGGCATTATGCGGTATTAGCCATCGTTTCCAATGGTTATCCCCCACATCAAGGCATATTCCCAGGCATTACTCACCCGTCCGCCGCTCGTCAGCAAAGAAAGCAAGCTTTCTTTCTGTTACCGCTCGACTTGCATGTGTTAGGCCTGCCGCCAGCGTTCAATCTGAGCCATGATCAAACTCTTCAATTTAAGATTTTGTCGGCTCAATGAATACTGACTTCAAAACTACTAAAAGTAATTTTAAAGCTATTATCGTTCCAACAGAACGATAATGAATTGACTGTGCCAAATAACCGAAGTTATTTGTATTGGTCACTCAGTTCATTGAACCCAATTTGTTTCCGAAGAAACAGTCGTTACCTAAGTAACAACTTATTGGATTATCATCAACGAGTGCCCACACAGATTGATAGGTTTATATTGTTAAAGAGCTTTGCTTTCAGTGCCTTAGCACGTCAGCGAGGTGCGTATAATACGCTTCCCACTTTGAAAGTCAACATAAAACTCTAAGTTTTCTTAAAATTTTATGGTGACTTGCTTGAAATTCAAGCAAGTGCGAAATAAAGCCTGGCGATGTCCTACTCTCACATGGGGAGACCCCACACTACCATCGGCGCTATTGCGTTTCACTTCTGAGTTCGGCATGGAATCAGGTGGGTCCGCAACGCTATGGTCGCCAAGCAAATTCTTTAATTCGGAAAGCTGTTTGAAGTTCTATTTACACATTCAATCGTTCTTGCATTGAGTCCTACAAAACCCCTTGGGTGTTGTATGGTTAAGCCTCACGGGCAATTAGTACAGGTTAGCTCAACGCCTCACAGCGCTTACACACCCTGCCTATCAACGTTCTAGTCTCGAACAACCCTTTAGGGCACTTAAAGTGCCAGGGAAAACTCATCTCAAGGCTCGCTTCCCGCTTAGATGCTTTCAGCGGTTATCGATTCCGAACTTAGCTACCGGGCAATGCCATTGGCATGACAACCCGAACACCAGAGGTTCGTCCACTCCGGTCCTCTCGTACTAGGAGCAGCCCCTTTCAATTTTCCAACGCCCACGGCAGATAGGGACCGAACTGTCTCACGACGTTCTAAACCCAGCTCGCGTACCACTTTAAATGGCGAACAGCCATACCCTTGGGACCGACTTCAGCCCCAGGATGTGATGAGCCGACATCGAGGTGCCAAACACCGCCGTCGATATGAACTCTTGGGCGGTATCAGCCTGTTATCCCCGGAGTACCTTTTATCCGTTGAGCGATGGCCCTTCCATACAGAACCACCGGATCACTATGACCTACTTTCGTACCTGCTCGAACCGTCATTCTCGCAGTTAAGCGGGCTTATGCCATTGCACTAACCACACGATGTCCAACCGTGTTTAGCCCACCTTCGTGCTCCTCCGTTACTCTTTGGGAGGAGACCGCCCCAGTCAAACTACCCACCAGGCACTGTCCGTAATCCCGATAAGGGACCAACGTTAGAACATCAAGCATACAAGGGTGGTATTTCAAGATTGCCTCCACACATACTGGCGTACGTGCTTCAAAGGCTCCCACCTATCCTACACATGTAGGGTCAATGTTCAGTGCCAAGCTGTAGTAAAGGTTCACGGGGTCTTTCCGTCTAGCCGCGGGTACACTGCATCTTCACAGCGATTTCAATTTCACTGAGTCTCGGGTGGAGACAGCGTGGCCATCATTACGCCATTCGTGCAGGTCGGAACTTACCCGACAAGGAATTTCGCTACCTTAGGACCGTTATAGTTACGGCCGCCGTTTACCGGGGCTTCGATCAAGAGCTTCGACCGAAGTCTAACCCCATCAATTAACCTTCCGGCACCGGGCAGGCGTCACACCGTATACGTCATCTTACGATTTTGCACAGTGCTGTGTTTTTAATAAACAGTTGCAGCCACCTGGTATCTGCGACTCCCAATAGCTCCATCCGCAAGGGACTTCACCGTCGAGAGCGTACCTTCTCCCGAAGTTACGGTACCATTTTGCCTAGTTCCTTCACCCGAGTTCTCTCAAGCGCCTTGGTATTCTCTACCCGACCACCTGTGTCGGTTTGGGGTACGATTTCTTATAATCTGAAGCTTAGAGGCTTTTCCTGGAAGCATGGCATCAATGACTTCACTACCGTAGTAGCTCGACATCGTATCTCAGCGTTAATAGCGGTCCGGATTTACCTAAACCACCCGCCTACGTACTTGAACCTGGACAACCGTCGCCAGGCCCACCTAGCCTTCTCCGTCCCCCCATCGCAATTATAAGAAGTACGGGAATATTAACCCGTTTCCCATCGACTACGCCTTTCGGCCTCGCCTTAGGGGTCGACTTACCCTGCCCCGATTAACGTTGGACAGGAACCCTTGGTCTTCCGGCGAGGAGGTTTTTCACCCCCTTTATCGTTACTCATGTCAGCATTCGCACTTCTGATACGTCCAGCATGCCTTACAGCACACCTTCAACCGCTTACAGAACGCTCCCCTACCCAATGAAGTAAACTTCATTGCCGCAGCTTCGGTTTATTACTTAGCCCCGTTACATCTTCCGCGCAGGCCGACTCGACTAGTGAGCTATTACGCTTTCTTTAAATGATGGCTGCTTCTAAGCCAACATCCTAGCTGTCTAAGCCTTCCCACATCGTTTCCCACTTAGTAATAATTTGGGACCTTAGCTGGCGGTCTGGGTTGTTTCCCTCTCCACGACGGACGTTAGCACCCGCCGTGTGTCTCCCGGATAGTACTTACTGGTATTCGGAGTTTGCAAAGGGTTGGTAAGTCGGGATGACCCCCTAGCCTTAACAGTGCTCTACCCCCAGTAGTATTCGTCCGAGGCGCTACCTAAATAGCTTTCGGGGAGAACCAGCTATCTCCAGGTTTGATTGGCCTTTCACCCCTAGCCACAAGTCATCCGCTAATTTTTCAACATTAGTCGGTTCGGTCCTCCAATTGATGTTACTCAATCTTCAACCTGCCCATGGCTAGATCACCTGGTTTCGGGTCTAATTCTAGCAACTATACGCCCAGTTAAGACTCGGTTTCCCTACGGCTCCCCTAGATGGTTAACCTTGCTACTAAAATTAAGTCGCTGACCCATTATACAAAAGGTACGCAGTCACGGGACGCAATGCCCGCTCCTACTGCTTGTACGTACACGGTTTCAGGTTCTATTTCACTCCCCTCACAGGGGTTCTTTTCGCCTTTCCCTCACGGTACTGGTTCACTATCGGTCAGTCAGTAGTATTTAGCCTTGGAGGATGGTCCCCCCATATTCAGACAGGATAACACGTGTCCCGCCCTACTCGTTTTCACCTAATATGCGTTGCCGGTTACGGGGCTATCACCCTGTATCGCACAACTTTCCAGAAGTTTCACCTGACGCATAAAACGCTTAAGGGCTAATCCAATTTCGCTCGCCGCTACTTTCGGAATCTCGGTTGATTTCTTTTCCTCGGGGTACTTAGATGTTTCAGTTCCCCCGGTTCGCCTCATTAACCTATGTATTCAGTTAATGATACGTGCTTATGCACGTGGGTTTCCCCATTCAGAAATCCCAGACTCAAATGGTTGTTACTACCTAATCTGGGCTTATCGCAAGTTACTACGTCTTTCATCGCCTCTGACTGCCAAGGCATCCACCGTGTACGCTTAGTCACTTAACCATACAACCCGAAGGAGTTTCGTTAAACAACCAAGTTGTCTCTCTATTTTATGAGTGAGAGACGTTCGATTTTGCCGGACTCAATTTCGAATAATCATCATTAAATGATGATATTGCCAAGAACACTTGAATGTGTTTTTTGGTGTTTATCTTAAAGATAAACATTGAGAACTTTTTTTGATAACAACAATGTTGTTATCAGTCAGCTTTCCAAATTGTTAAAGAGCTAGATTTTCTGATGAAAACCATTTTTAAAAACACTCAACTTTCTATTCAAAAGTAAATGCGCTTAAAGATGGTGGAGCTATGCGGGATCGAACCGCAGACCTCCTGCGTGCAAGGCAGGCGCTCTCCCAGCTGAGCTATAGCCCCATCAGGTGTCGATACTGTGTGCCAATCCCTTGGGAAGGGAATTGGTGGGTCTGAGTGGACTCGAACCACCGACCTCTCGCTTATCAGGCGAACGCTCTAACCACCTGAGCTACAGACCCAGTATCGTCTCTTAAACTTTATAAACCATCAATCTGTGTGGACACTCATCGTGAGTAATCATCGTATAAGGAGGTGATCCAGCGCCAGGTTCCCCTAGCGCTACCTTGTTACGACTTCACCCCAGTCATGAACCACAAAGTGGTGAGCGTCCTCCCCGAAAGGTTAAACTACCCACTTCTTTTGCAGCCCACTCCCATGGTGTGACGGGCGGTGTGTACAAGGCCCGGGAACGTATTCACCGTGGCATTCTGATCCACGATTACTAGCGATTCCGACTTCATGGAGTCGAGTTGCAGACTCCAATCCGGACTACGACGCACTTTTTGGGATTCGCTCACCATCGCTGGTTGGCAGCCCTCTGTATGCGCCATTGTAGCACGTGTGTAGCCCTACTCGTAAGGGCCATGATGACTTGACGTCGTCCCCACCTTCCTCCGGTTTATCACCGGCAGTCTCCCTGGAGTTCCCGACATTACTCGCTGGCAAACAAGGATAAGGGTTGCGCTCGTTGCGGGACTTAACCCAACATTTCACAACACGAGCTGACGACAGCCATGCAGCACCTGTCTCAGAGTTCCCGAAGGCACACCTGCGTCTCCGCTGGCTTCTCTGGATGTCAAGAGTAGGTAAGGTTCTTCGCGTTGCATCGAATTAAACCACATGCTCCACCGCTTGTGCGGGCCCCCGTCAATTCATTTGAGTTTTAATCTTGCGACCGTACTCCCCAGGCGGTCTACTTAACGCGTTAGCTCCGAAAGCCACGGCTCAAGGCCACAACCTCCAAGTAGACATCGTTTACGGCGTGGACTACCAGGGTATCTAATCCTGTTTGCTCCCCACGCTTTCGCATCTGAGTGTCAGTATCTGTCCAGGGGGCCGCCTTCGCCACCGGTATTCCTTCAGATCTCTACGCATTTCACCGCTACACCTGAAATTCTACCCCCCTCTACAGTACTCTAGTCTGCCAGTTTCAAATGCAATTCCGAGGTTGAGCCCCGGGCTTTCACATCTGACTTAACAAACCACCTGCATGCGCTTTACGCCCAGTAATTCCGATTAACGCTCGCACCCTCCGTATTACCGCGGCTGCTGGCACGGAGTTAGCCGGTGCTTCTTCTGTCGCTAACGTCAAATCCATACGCTATTAACGTATGAACCTTCCTCACGACTGAAAGTGCTTTACAACCCGAAGGCCTTCTTCACACACGCGGCATGGCTGCATCAGGCTTGCGCCCATTGTGCAATATTCCCCACTGCTGCCTCCCGTAGGAGTCTGGACCGTGTCTCAGTTCCAGTGTGGCTGATCATCCTCTCAGACCAGCTAGGGATCGTCGCCTTGGTGAGCCATTACCTCACCAACTAGCTAATCCCACCTGGGCTAATCTTGACGCGAGAGGTCCGAAGATCCCCCTCTTTGGCCCGTAGGCATTATGCGGTATTAGCCATCGTTTCCAATGGTTATCCCCCACATCAAGGCATATTCCCAGGCATTACTCACCCGTCCGCCGCTCGTCATCTTCAAAAGCAAGCTTTTGAAATGTTACCGCTCGACTTGCATGTGTTAGGCCTGCCGCCAGCGTTCAATCTGAGCCATGATCAAACTCTTCAATTTAAGATTTTGTCGGCTCAATGAATACTGACTTCAAAACTACTAAAAGTAATTTTAAAGCTATTATCGTTCCAACAGAACGATAATGAATTGACTGTGCCAAATAACCGAAGTTATTTGTATTGGTCACTCAGTTCATTGAACCCAATTTGTTTCCGAAGAAACAGTCGTTACCTAAGTAACAACTTATTGGATTATCATCAACGAGTGCCCACACAGATTGATAGGTTTATATTGTTAAAGAGCTTGCTGCGAGAGTTTCTCTCGAAGCGGAGGTGAATTCTAACGAGATAACTGAAAGAGTCAAACACTTTTTCAATTTCTTTTCTCAGAAGCTTTTACCTCTCTGACTAACGCTGAAGCCTTGCGGCGTCTGCTCTGTCAGTGGATGCGCATTATAGGTAACTGGATTTGATTGGCAAGCCTTTTTGCAAATTAATTCAGAAAAAGTGACTATCCGATGAAATTAGCAGCAATAAGGCAAAAAAGAGGGCTAAAAGCCCTCTTTTTCATCAGAGACATGATGCGCTATTAGATAAAAGCGTAAGCATCTGCAAACATTCTGTCGCTTCTCGCTTGCTTGTTTTGCGTAAATTGCTCACGTGCAGCACCAGCCATTTCAAAGCGACCTGCAATATAGATATCGAAATCTTCTAATACATCAAAATCTTCACTTACCGCCTCTAGTACATTGCCCACTTTTCCGTCCCACTCACCCGGCGCTTGTTCAACAACCGGAATAAAGTGCACATTCGCGTATTGCTCAGATAAGGTGATCAGTTCATCTTTAGCGTAAAGTTGGCTGTTATCGCGCGCTCCCCAGTATAGATAGATTGGATTAGCTTTCTTTTGCGCGACGCAATGATCCAAAATCGAACGTACGTAACTAAAGCCAGTACCACCTGCAATCAATAATAAAGGACGTTCGCTCTCTTCTTTTACCCATGCATCGCCATGAGGCGCATCTACAGTAATCGATGAACCATCAGCCAACGCGGTTTTCATAGCTTCAACCACTTCATGCGCGTAAGCATTTTGCTCCGCCGCACCAATATGCAGTTCAAGTTCCCCTTCATTGCGACAAGGGCTACTCGCAATTGAGAATGGACGCTTATCTTTCTCGCCCATCACGACCATTAGATATTGGCCCGCTTTAAAAGCAACTGGCTGTTCAGGGTGAAGCAGGATGCGATAGGTATTAGCGGCGAGTGACTCTATCGACTTTACTTTGCATTGAATACTCATGGTCTTCCTCTTACTTACTCTTCAAAAGTAAGGACTAAATTACTTTTTGTATACGCAAGGCATGAGAATATCCACCCTTGCTGTTGTTCTTGTTCTGTGAGCATCGGTTCCAGTTCATAGTGCACCTCTCCCGATACTTTTTTACACATGCACATCGCGCATGCACCAATCTGGCAACGATGAGGAAAGCTAATATTATTGTTGAGCGCTGCTTCCAATATCGTTTGCCCGACCGGGACTTTAAACGTCACTTGGCTAGGTAATAATGTAACTGTGTTTCCCATTACAGTCCTAATTGATGCCATATTGCATCGATTTTTTCGACCAACAGTGGATCTTTCTTAATGGGTATCCCCCACTCACGAGAAGCTTCATCACCGAGTTTATTGGTTGCATCCAAAGCAATGCGCCCAACATCAGCATCACGATCAAGCCTACTATCACGCGCAGGATCCATCCGAGTGGTCACAGCCCATATGACATCATTCCAATCGCGAATGT
The DNA here is from genome assembly GCF_040869025.1 of Vibrio scophthalmi. Taxonomy (NCBI): domain Bacteria; kingdom Pseudomonadati; phylum Pseudomonadota; class Gammaproteobacteria; order Vibrionales; family Vibrionaceae; genus Vibrio; species Vibrio scophthalmi. Next base: position 1,273,565 of record NZ_CP134271.1, read on the forward strand.
TCACATCATCATCGCATACTACGATAAACTTAGGATCGACCAGCGAAGATAAATGCGACCATATCGCAGCTATCACCTGTTGTCCTTCACCCGGATTTTGCTTATCAATCGAAACCAATACCATTTGCCCACATCGTGCGCCTTGAGGCAGATAGATGTCACGAATGATTGGGTTCGCCAATTTTATCTGTTCAAGAATCACATCTGGATCGAATAACTCACCTTTTGACTCAGCAACACTTGAGGCAAGTTCGGCTTGCCACTTTATCGTCGCATCCCAACCAATTTTTGACCCAAGCCCAACAACTGGTGAAGCAAAGTCCAACGAGTCAATCGGCGTATGCTCAATCAACAACGTGTCACGCACAGGATCCATGTTGCTAGTCATCGCTTGCACGACTTCATCCCAATTGCGCGCATTAACTGACTCATCACACACAATGACAAATTTGGTATACATGAATTGACGCAAGAAAGACCACACTCCCATCATCACACGCTTAGCATGTCCAGGGTATTGTTTCTTTAGCGCCACAATCGCCATGCGATATGAGCAGCCCTCTGGGGGTAAATAGAAATCTTCTATCTCGGGAAATTGCTTTTGCAAAATCGGAACAAAGACTTCATTTAATGCTACCCCCAATACCGCTGGCTCATCCGGCGGGCGACCAGTGTAAGTACTGTGGTAAATAGGCTGCTGACGCATAGTGATGTGCGTAATTGTAAAGACGTGATGTTTTTCTTTTTCGTTGTAGTAGCCAGTGTGATCGCCATACGGACCTTCATCAGCAAACTCTTGTGGATCGATATAACCTTCAAACACCATTTCAGCACTGGCTGGTACATCAAGGTCGTTACTCAGTGATTTTACAACTTCAGTACGGCTGCCACGCAACAGCCCCGCAAATGCGTATTCCGATAAACTATCTGGAACAGGCGTCACCGCGCCAAGAATAGTTGCTGGATCGGCACCAAATGCCACCGAGACAGGGAATCGCTCTCCGGGATTTGTTTCCATCCAATCACGCAGATCTAACGCACCACCACGATGAGCAAGCCAACGCATGATGATCTTGTTTTTACCAATTTTTTGCTGGCGATAAATACCGAGATTCTGACGCTTTTTATTCGGCCCTTTGGTGATCGTTAAACCCCACGTAAGCAAAGGAGCAACATCGTCTTGCCAGCAACTCATCACCGGAATTTTATCAAGATCAATATCTTCACCTTGCCAAACAATCTCCTGACAAGGTGCTTTACGTAAGCGTTTAGCCGGCATATTAAGGACTTGTTTAAAGATCGGCAGCTTATCAAGCGCATCTTTAAAACCACGCGGTGGCTCTGGCTCTTTCAAGTACGCCAGTAATTTGCCAACTTCACGTAGCTCTTTCACCTCAGACCGTCCCATCCCAATCGCAACGCGTTCTGGTGTGCCAAATAAGTTGGTGAGTACCGGATAATCGTAACCAATCGGATTTTCAAACAACAAAGCAGGCCCGCCGGCACGTAGTACGCGGTCACTGATTTCTGTCATTTCATAACGGGGATCAATCGGGTGAGTAATGCGTTTTAATTTTCCAAGCTTCTCAAGCTGGTCAACAAATTCGCGCAAGTCCTTAAAACTCATAGTTCTTCTAATGGCTGGTTAAACTGCATGCAGTATATCAAACAAACAGAGATCTCCGATCCCTGTTTTATATATGGGTATTACAACTCTCTATTGACTAAGAACCTTCAAAATCGCACCACGCTTCACTTTTTTATCGTTAGATACCAGCTCAGATAACCATGTTGAATAACCTTGTTGGGCCAGTTGGCCAGCAACAAATGAAACCTCATCACTATTGCTCATTCTGGTAACTAAAAACGCTTTAACTTCTTGGCTCATCGGCTTGATACGTGTCAGTTCAGTCAGCGCTTGCTGGCGTAAATTGGGGTTATTGGCCGCTTGCATGATCTGCTGCTGAGCAAAGGTATCCCCTACTTTAGCCAACCGACTTAATTCATTCTGGCTGTGATGATCAACTTTCATTAACCACACCAATTTATAGACCTGCGGATCTTCGCTCACTTGAGCTAGGCGAACCATAACTTCCGATGAAGGCAACCAACTCACGACAACTTCTTGAGTTAATTGCTGCACCAAAGAATCCACCGCTTCTAAAGAGAGGCTATCAAGCTCGCGAACAAAAAGTTTTTCTCGCGTTTGACGCTGGTAATCCGACCCTTCCGTTAACCAATGGCGCAGTTCAAGCTCTTTTCGTTCAGCTTGCATAACAAAATCAAGGGTGGATTGATCTTGCTTCCAACGCTTAAGTAATCGACTCGCGATTGCTGGGAAGTTAAATGCAGGGATACTAAATTCGTAACCATCGCCCCGCTCGAGAACTTGGTAAGTCGGCACCATTACTTTTTGTTGTTCAACAAAAATAGCCATTTTAGGGGTGAGGATAAACTCTTGCTGTTCGAGTTTTTGTAGCAATAGGTAACGTGCTACCTCTTGTTGAGGAAACGCTAATCTTTGTAGGGAAAAATTAAGACTGTCGAGATCATCCTCAACAACATGCAAGAGTAATTCAGCGACTTTGTCATGCATATGATTACTCTGCTGCCAGAGCTCTACCTTTTCAGGTGGCATTTCCGTCGCAACAGCATTGGTCATACCCAATGCCAATAATATGGATAGGAGAAGCGACGACAACATTCCTTGTTGCATGTTAACCTCCTTGTAACATTTGCATTCATTGTGCTCTTTGCCTAAATAGAATGCAAACAAAAACGCCACCGTAATGACGGTGGCGTTTTTTAAATAACCAAATTACTGGCGACGCATCGCATCGAAGAACTCATCGTTGGTCTTCGTCATCGCAAGTTTATCAATGAGGAATTCCATTGCATCTGTTTCGCCCATTGGGTGAACAATCTTACGCAGAATCCACATTTTTTGTAGTTCGTCAGTCTTAGTCAATAGCTCTTCACGACGAGTACCTGAGCGGTTGAAATCAATCGCTGGGAATACACGCTTTTCAGCAATCTTACGGTTTAGGTGCAGTTCCATGTTACCTGTACCTTTAAACTCTTCGTAGATTACTTCATCCATCTTAGAACCAGTATCAACTAGTGCCGTTGCGATGATGGTTAAGCTACCGCCTTCTTCTACGTTACGTGCCGCACCGAAGAAACGCTTTGGACGATGCAGTGCGTTTGCATCCACACCACCCGTTAGAACTTTACCTGATGAAGGAACGACGGTGTTGTAAGCACGTGCTAGACGAGTAATCGAGTCAAGCAGGATAACCACGTCTTTCTTGTGTTCAACAAGACGTTTTGCTTTTTCGATAACCATTTCTGCCACTTGTACGTGACGAGATGCTGGTTCATCGAAGGTTGATGCAATCACTTCGCCTTTTACAAGACGTTGCATCTCAGTTACTTCTTCTGGACGTTCGTCGATAAGAAGTACCATTAATTCACATTCTGGGTGATTGTAAGCAATGCTTTGTGCAATATTTTGCAGCAACATTGTTTTACCCGCTTTTGGCGGAGCAACAATCAAACCACGTTGACCTTTACCAATTGGTGAAGCCAAATCGAGGATACGAGCCGTAATATCTTCTGTTGCGCCGTTACCACGTTCCATAACCATGCGCTCATTGGCATGCAGAGGAGTAAGGTTTTCGAACAGGATTTTGTTACGTGCGTTATCTGGCTTGTCGTGGTTTACCGTATTTACTTTCAGTAGAGCAAAGTAACGTTCGCCATCTTTTGGTGGACGAATTTTTCCGGCAATCGAATCACCTGTACGTAGGTTGAAACGACGAATTTGACTTGGTGATACGTAGATATCGTCAGGACCAGCAAGGTAAGAGCTGTCCGCGCTACGAAGGAAACCAAAACCGTCTTGTAGAATTTCCAGAACCCCATCGCCAAAAATATCTTCACCGCTTTTTGCATGCGCTTTTAGGATGGCAAAGATGATGTCTTGTTTTCTTAGACGAGCAAGGTTTTCAAGGCCCAAGCTTTCGCCAAGTTTGACAAGATCAGAAACAGGTCTGTTCTTCAGTTCTGTTAGATTCATGGTGGTAGATGCTTGTTTAGTCAAAATAGGATCTGTTTTGTAGTTAAGATGGATTCGGTCTCTGGATCGACCAAGAAGAGAATACTTGTTTAATTTACGTGCGATAAATTAGCACTAAATAATAGCCTAGTCTATCTTTTGTTGCCGTTCAAAAACAAAACCGCACATTGATAAAAATGTACGGTTCTATTTAACAGCGAGTATTACAGATTAGCGTCCAAAAACTCTTTCAACTGAGTTTTAGACAGAGCGCCAACTTTCGTTGCTGCTACGCTACCGTCTTTGAAGAGTAGTAACGTTGGAATACCGCGAATACCAAATTTTGGTGGCGTGCCAGCATTTTGATCGATATTTAGTTTACCGATAGTGAGCTTGCCTGCGTACTCTTCTGAGATTTCGTCAAGAATTGGGGCAATCATCTTACAAGGACCACACCATTCTGCCCAAAAATCAACAAGAACTGGGCCTGCAGCATTGATTACGTCGTTTTCAAAACCTTCATCAGTTAGCTGCAAAATATTATCACTCATCGTCCACTCCACTGTATTTTTCGGAACTGGTTGGATGATAACCAGTATTGAGATGCCCTATTGGAATGTATTTACTTTCGTATTGCAAGCTTAAGCTGATATTCTATAGCGATGAAAAAGACGCACATCACAGAGCAAAAGTTCGCCGATTTGGGGCTTAACCCCCAAGTTACAAAGGGTTTGGAGCAAAAAGGGTTCGAGTTTTGTACCCCTATCCAAGCACAGGCGTTGCCGGTCCTGCTCTCCGGCCGTGATATTGCAGGCCAGGCCCAAACGGGTACTGGTAAGACGTTAGCGTTCCTTACTGCTACTTTTAACCACCTACTGACGACACCTGAGCATGAAGGCCGCAAACCTAATCAGCCACGTGCCATCATCATGGCTCCAACTCGCGAGTTGGCGATTCAGATCTTTAATGATGCTGAACCGCTGATTGCCAGCACAGGCATCAAAGCGGCATTAGCTTACGGTGGCGAAAGCTACGAAAAGCAGGTGACCAAACTAGAGCAAGGCGTAGATATCTTAATTGGTACGACGGGTCGTATCATCGATTTCTACAAGCAACGCGTGTTTAATCTAAACCACATTCAAGTTGTCGTATTAGATGAAGCGGATCGCATGTTTGACCTTGGCTTTATCAAGGACATTCGTTTCTTGTTCCGTCGTATGCCTGAGCCAAAAGAACGTTTGAACATGATGTTCTCTGCAACGCTATCGTACCGCGTGCAAGAATTAGCCTTCGAACACATGAATGAACCTGTGCCAGTGGTTGTAGAACCAGAGCAAAAAACAGGTCACCGTATCCAAGAAGAACTGTTCTATCCTTCTAACGAAGATAAAATGGCGCTACTTCAAACGATTATTGAAGAAGAATGGCCAGATCGCGCGATCGTGTTTGCTAATACCAAGCATATGTGTGACTCAATTTGGGGTCATCTAGCGGCAGATAAGCACCGTGTTGGTCTATTAACAGGCGATGTTCCACAGAAAAAACGTGAGCGTATCCTTGAGCAATTTACTCGTGGTGAAGTTGACATTCTAGTCGCAACCGACGTTGCTGCTCGTGGTCTACACATCCCACAAGTAACACACGTGTTTAACTACGATCTACCTGACGATTGTGAAGATTACGTACACCGCATCGGTCGTACTGGTCGTGCTGGCGCAAGTGGCCACTCAATCACATTTGCTTGTGAACAATACGCAATCAATCTTCCAGCGATCGAAGAGTACATCGAGCACACGATTCCTGTATCGGAATACGATTCGTCTGCTTTGATCCAAGATCTCCCAGCGCCGATCCGTCTGCGCACGCGTAACCAGCAACAACGTCGCACCAACACTGGTGGTTCTCGTTCTGGTAATCGCAAACCAAATCGCTCACGCCCACCGCGTCAACAAAAGGATTCTTAAGTCGCTATGAGCCAAGTTGTTCCATCGCCGCTTTACGCCGCTATCGACCTCGGGTCGAACAGTTTTCATATGCTCGTTGTGCGTCATATTGATGGCAGCGTTCAGACCATGGCTAAGATTAAGCGCAAGGTTCGCCTTGCTGCAGGGTTAAACGACAGTAATACGTTAAGCCAAGAAGCCATGCAAAGAGGTTGGGACTGCTTGAGTTTATTTGCAGAGCGACTGCAAGACATCCCACAAGAAAACATTCGTATTGTTGGTACCGCAACACTGCGCACCGCAACCAATGTGGATGTTTTCTTAGCGAAAGCCAACCAGATTCTTGGCTATAAAATAGACGTCATTTGTGGCGAAGAAGAAGCAGCTACCATTTATAAAGGTGTCGCCCATACATCCGGTGGCAGTGGCCGCCGTTTAGTGGTGGATATCGGCGGTGCGAGTACTGAACTGATCATTGGTGAGGGGTTTGAAGCCAAAGCATTAACCAGCCTAAAAATGGGTTGTGTGACTTGGCTAGAGCGTCACTTTAAAGATCGTCAACTCACTACCCGTAACTTCGATCAAGCAATTGATGCAGCAAAAGCAACCTTAGACCCTATTTTACAGCAATACACTGAACTTGGTTGGGACGTTTGTGTGGGTGCTTCTGGCACTGTGCAAGCGTTACAAGAGATCATGCTGGCGCAAGGAATGGATGAGGTAATCACTCACGCCAAACTAAAGCGCCTGCAAAAACAAGCCATGCTTGCCGATCATTTAGAAGAGCTCGATATCGAGGGACTGACCCTCGAACGCGCTTTGGTCTTTCCAAGCGGCCTTTCTATTTTGATTGCGATTTTTGAACTACTCGACATCGAATCGATGACTTTGGCTGGCGGCGCACTGCGCGAAGGCTTGGTCTATGAAATGGTCGATGAGTTAAAACAAAATGACATTCGTGTGCGCACTATTGCCAGCGTGCAAAGTCGTTACCAAATTGATCAACAATACGGTCAACAAGTTGCCTGTCTTGCCGAACGTTTACTTAATCAGTGCGAAACGCAGTGGTTGGTCGAACCGCAAGCCAATGCCATGCTCGATACGGCAGCAAAACTGCATGAAATCGGTTTAGCGATCGATTTTAAGAAAGGTGGCGAACACGCCGCGTATTTACTGAAAAATTTAGATTTGCCAGGCTACACTCGTGCGCAAAAACATCTGCTCGCAGAATTGGTTCGCCGTTACCGCGAACAATTAAATTCCTTGCCTGAGCAGCACGCAATCTCAAGCGCCAGTGCTAAACGTATTTTACGACTATTACGTTTATCGGTTCTGCTAACCCACCGTCGCCAACAAGAGCTAGAGCCGCAAGTCACGTTGCAATCGGAAGGCGATAAGCTCTCTCTATTTGTCGATGCACAATGGCTAGCTAACAATCCGCTCACCGCGAGCGAGTTAGAGATTGAAGCAAACCGTCAAAGTGATATTGGCTGGCCACTTAGCATTATCAGTCGTTAGGTTCATCACGAACCACCATAACCACTAAAAGCTATAGCCAATAAAATCCACAGATGCAAAAAGCCCGCAAATCAATGCGGGCTTTTTTATTTTCATTGGTATCGCATTACCTAAGAAACTTTTTCTGCCGACCCCATCAATCGAAATTCGGGATTAACGGAGGTAAGTTTTTTCACTAGATAATTAAGCAGCACACCATACATTGGCACAAACAGACCAAGACTTATCACTAGCTTAAAGCTGTAATCGACTAAGGCAATTTCCATCCAATGCTCAGCCATAAAAGGATCAGGGCTTTGATAGAATGCAACTGAGAAGAAAGCCAAAGTATCGATCGCATTACCAAACAAGGTAGAACAGGTTGGAGCAATCCACCACTGTTTCATTTGGCGTAAACGATTAAAGACTTGTACATCCAAAACTTGGCCAAGTAAGTAAGCCATAAAACTTGCTGCCGCAATACGGGCAACAAACACATTGAACTCACCTAGATGACTAAAGCCTTGATACTGGCCTTCAAAGAAAACCACCGACAGTAAATACGAGACAACGAGCGCCGGTAACATCACCAAGAAGATGATCTTACGTGCCATTTGTGCACCAAAAATACGAACGGTTAAATCAGTTGCTAAGAAAATAAAAGGAAAAGTGAAAGCGCCCCACGTGGTGTGGAAACCCAAAATGGTAAACGGCAACTGAACCAAGTAATTGCTTGAGGCAATAATAATCAGGTGGAATAAAGCTAAATATAGAAGGGCGTTGCGCTGTTGCGCAGACGTAAAGTTACTCATGCGATACCTTTTTAGTTTGGTTTGGGGGTGAGGGAACCCAAATCGAATCCACCGAGTTATCTCAACGTGAGTAACCAAGCGAATACTTACCAACAATGTTTAAAAAATAAATGGTTATTCGTTCTTATTGTTTAGAGCTATAACACCAAACAACAAGAGGCGGGCGATTATACATTAACCATTTTTGTCTGCAAGATGGATTTTCTATCGCTAAAATGGCGATGAGTCAGGCAAACTGAAACCTTGTTGGAATAAGCTTGCTAGGTAAGCCAATTCTGCTTGGCTGTTGCTTCCCGAGAGACTTTCAAACCAAACACTTTCACTGTAGTGCTCCGCTTTAAGAAACATTTGGCAATCTTCAAAATCAATCAACCAAGAATGAATATCCGCATCACACTGCTTTTCAATCACGCGGGCAGGCAACGCGGCGAGCAGCCTTTCGCCTAGGTGTGGGAAGGAGTCAAAATCAAACCCCGGTGCATTCAGTACGATTCTTCCCTGCTCCGCTTGATACTCGATCAAACCAAATTCCATTTTATTAACCATGCTGAGTAATGTGTTCCTGTATTAAATCGAGGAATGGATCTGCGTACTTCTCTAACTTACGCTGCCCCACGCCATTTACCGCCAACATCTCTCCATAAGAAGTTGGCAAGATCTCCGCCATATCAATTAAGGTGGCATCGCTGAAAACAACATAAGGAGGTAAACCATCTTCATCAGCAATCGATTTACGTAGTTTGCGTAATTTAGCGAACAGCTTCTTATCGTAATTCTTGCTGGTCAATTTGTCTGACTTCGCTGCGCGAGCTGCGGTATCTAAACGCGGTACCGCCAACTCGAGCGTCATCTCACCACGCAACAACGGCCGTGCTTCTTCGGTCAGCTGCAAGGTTGAGTTACGGGTGATATTTTGGAATAACAAGCCTTTATGAATTAGCTGACGAAAAACACTTACCCAATAATCGTGGCTATGATCGCGGCCAAGACCATAGGTCGAGAGTTTATCGTGCCCTTGTTCGCGAATACGGATATTTTGCATCCCACGCAGCACTTCAACCACATAGCCAATGCCGAAACTTTGGTTCACGCGATACACGCACGACAATGCTTTTTGCGCTTCCTGAGTGGCATCGAAATGTTTTGGTGGGTCTAAACAAATATCGCAGTTGCCACATGGCTTATCACGATATTCGCCAAAATAGTTGAGCAGCACTTGCCGACGGCAGGTTTGCGCTTCCGCAAAGGCGCTCATGGCATTGAGCTTATGCGCTTCAACCTGCTTTTGTGGCCCTTCATCTTTTTCATCCAACATGCGGCGTAGCCAACTGATATCAGCCGGGTCGTAAAGCATCACCGCTTCGGCAGGTAGACCATCGCGCCCTGCTCGGCCTGTTTCTTGGTAGTACGATTCTATATTACGTGGAATATCAAAATGCGCGACAAAGCGTACGTTGGGCTTATTAATACCCATACCAAAAGCCACAGTGGCAACCACGATTTGAATATCATCACGCTGAAAAGCTTCTTGCACATAAGCGCGCTCATCGGCATCCATACCTGCATGATAACTGGCGGCACGAATATGGTTGTTACACAGTTTCTCCGTCACCATTTCGACTTTTTTACGGCTACCGCAATAGATAATGCCGCAATGCCCTTTCTGGGTTTCAAGATAACGGATGATTTGTGAAACCGGCTTATGTTTTTCCAACAAGGTGTAGCGGATATTTGGCCGGTCAAAACTGCCGAGGTAATTCAGCGGTTCAACCAACTGTAAGCGAGTCACAATATCGTTACGTGTGGCATCATCGGCCGTGGCCGTCAAAGCCATAAACGGTACATGTGGAAAATAGTGTTTGAGTTGACCTAATGAAGCGTATTCCGGGCGAAAATCATGGCCCCACTGCGAAATACAATGCGCTTCATCGACCGCAATCATGCTCAGCAACACGCCTTGTAAACGTTCAATGAAATCACGCATCAGTACACGTTCTGGTGACACATAGACTAACTTGAGAGCACCAGAGTTCATGCGGTTGTAGACTGAAATCAGCTCTTCGCGCGGCATGCTCGAGTTAATACATTCTGCCGCAACCCCATCCGCTTTTAACTGATCAACCTGGTCTTTCATCAAAGAGATCAATGGTGATATCACCAAGGTTAAGCCCTCTCGCACCAAGGCTGGCACTTGATAACACAGTGACTTACCACCGCCTGTCGGCATGATCACAAGGCTATCTTTACCTTGAATTGCCGCCTCAATCACTTGCTCTTGTCCTGAACGGAATTGTTGATAACCAAACACCTGTTCCAGCACGCTTTGTGCGGTGACAGTTATCTCATCGTCAGGTTGGGCTAAAAGTGTCGAGGTCATCTAGTATCTCAGTTACTCAGTGTGAGGTAAGTGGCACATTGTAGTGGGGAACGCTGGTGAATAAAACTGCAAATTGTTAGGCGTTTTATCAGGCCGCTTTTATACTGACCAATTCCCCTCCTTTTTAAAACAGTTAGTGATCTTGTATGACTGAAGAAGAACTGCAACAACGGTCGCGCCAAGGTGTGCTGCTTGCTCTCGGCGCTTACACCATGTGGGGTATCGCACCGATTTACTTTAAATCACTCAGCGCTGTTGCCCCGCTAGAAATCTTAAGCCACCGTGTGGTGTGGTCTTTTTTCTTACTTGCTGCCCTGCTCCATTTTGGCCGTCACTGGCACAGCGTCCGTGATGTAATGGTCGATAAACGTAAGATGGCCTATCTACTAACTTCTTCAATCTTAATTGGGTCGAATTGGCTGATTTTCATCTGGGCGGTCAACAGTAATCATATGCTGGATGCCAGTTTAGGTTACTTCATTAACCCATTAGTGAATGTCTTACTCGGCATGCTATTTTTGGGCGAACGTTTAAGGAAGTTGCAATGGCTCGCGGTGGCACTCGCCACTGGTGGCGTTTTGGTGCAACTCATGGCTTTTGGCTCTCTGCCTATCGTCGCAATTGGACTGGCATGCTCCTTCGGCTTCTATGGCTTACTGCGTAAAAAAGTCAGTGTTAGTGCGCAAACTGGGTTGTTTGTTGAGACCTTAGTGTTATTGCCTGCAGCAGCCATTTATCTATTGTGGATTGCGGACTCTGCCACCTCAGACTTTAGCCTTAATCCAATGACTCTGAATCTATTATTGGTTTCTGCAGGCATAATAACGACACTACCACTACTGTGCTTTACTGGTGCGGCGACACGCTTAAAACTATCCACCCTCGGCTTTTTCCAATATATCGGCCCAAGCTTAATGTTTTTGCTTGCGGTATTAGTCTACGGTGAAGCCTTTAGCGTCGACAAAGCGCTCACTTTTGTCTTTATTTGGGGCGCCTTGTTGGTGTTTAGTTTTGATGGTTTACGTAATAACCGCCGAAATAAAAAAGCGCTGCAACGTTAATTTTATACAAGACAATCCAAAATAAGCTCGATAAGCTTGGTGAAACTTTCACCAAGCTTTTTTTCTATGGATCGCGTCAAATACAGCAACACCGTGAGTGAATCGATCAATTTGATTGATGCGCGTTATCGGCAGTTTGTTTTCCAACGTCATTATCATCTCGATTTTCACATTGGCCTGATAACCCAAGGTGAACAACGTTTCCATCATCAAGGACAAAATCACCATGTTGGACAAGGGCATGTGGTGATTATGGCACCTGACGAACTGCATGATGGTAATTCGGTGCTAGAGCGTGGCTATCAAACCAAAGTCTTTGCGATTGATCCAAACTGGCTAACTCAGCTTGCTGAATATACCCAGCCAGAGCAGATATTAAGTTTTCGTCAGAGCATCATTGCCAATCCAGACATCTTTCAGCAACTCTATCAATTGCATTTACTGCTCGGCGATAGTGACCAATGCCAACTGGCGAAAGATTGCTTACCACTAGAGGGGCTAGAGCAACTGTTCACTCAGTTTGGCTATGGACAACCCGAAAAAGCCTCGCCGTTAGGTCGCCAATCTATCGTCACCCTCAAGGAATTTATTCTGGCCCACCTCGATGAACCTATCCGTTTAGAGCAGTTGGCCAATATGTGCCATCTCACTCCGACCCAGTTTCAACGTCATTTCAAACAAAAAATGGGCATCACACCTTATGCTTGGCTCAGTCGACTGCGCTTAGAGCAAGCAATGAAATTACTGCAACAAGGGCACAATGCCACCTATGTTGCCCACCATGTCGGCTTCTATGATCAAGCCCATTTCAGCAAAGCCTTCAAAAGCAACTTCGGTGTTCCACCAACACAAATCAGTGAGTGATCAAAATTTACAAGCCGACATCTCATCAAATAAGGATAATCAGGGTCATTATCGTTATCTAGAATCTTGTTATGAATGAACTGACTATTCTTGCCACCCTTGCAGCCGTGCACTGGGTTGCCCTTATGAGCCCCGGCCCTGATTTCGCTTTAGTGGTACAAAACGCTTCGCGTTACGGACGCCAAACTGGGTTATTCATTGCCTTAGGCTTATCTTGCGGTATTTTACTGCATTCGATTTTCAGCCTGACTGGCGTAAGTTATTTAGTACAGCAACATCCCGCACTATTTGCCGCATTACAATTATTGGGTGGCAGTTACTTACTTTATTTAGGCGTAGGCGCTTTACGCGGTGCTTTTCAATCAAGTGACGCATCAGGGGTAAAAAATAAATCGCAATATTTACTCAGTAATAAACGTCAGGCCTTTTCACGTGGCTTCATGACGAACATCCTCAACCCCAAAGCATTAGTGTTTTTTGTCAGTTTAATGTCGAGCCTTGTTCCCACCACCATGTCGCTTGGTGGAAAAGGAGCGGCACTGTTAATCCTTTGGAGTTTATCTTTATTGTGGTTCTCTTTATTGGCGTGGCTATTGACCAGTCAGCGTTTACAGAAAAAGCTTCATCAGTTGAGCAAATACATTGATGGTATCTGCGGCATGATGTTCAGTTTGATTGGTGTAACGATATTATGGAACACCATTTCATCACTGTTGATTATGTGACGTTACTGCCAGATCATCGATCGCCCCCTAGCCTTGTAAGAGATCTCTCACAACAAGCTTGGGAGATTGCATATACCTTTAGAGAAAAAAAGCCAAAAACAAACATTAAGCTACTGATAATAAATAACTTGTTCTATTTTTAATCCATTTGCACATAGAAAGAAATCGATTACATCAATTGTTCTAAATCGAGAAAGACGTAATATAAACCCTGTCGGAAGGATTCTGACACGGAACAGGAAAAGGCCACGGATTAGGTCATCTTCAGGAAGAAGATTCGGTTATTTAGGATGAATAATCGGCACGGATAGCAAATTGGACATTGAACGGACGCAATAGTAACTAGGATGGTTGCTACTAAGGATGGGAAATGGACACCTCTGGACGAGGCAAGGACTGAACATCAGGAAGATGTCATGGACACCGCTCAGGGATCAAGTGATGAGAGCTAATCAGGATGATTAGTAGACCAGGATAAGGTCAAGGACACCGCTAGGATGGCGACGAAAGGAATACGCTGAAGGACTACAGCACACTATCATGGATTTGATGCATGGAGCACTTTTAGTAGCCGGATTGCTGCGAGTAAGACCATAACCCCGAAGGGCCTAGCCCCTCGGGGTTTTTCTTTTTTACCTGCCTATTTATTGCTGCTGCGTTGTTGCCAATTTTCACTCATCCCATCACATAGCTCACTATGCTCAGGGCTTTCGTTTAATTGCCGCCTAGCATCAACTGCAAATAGTTTGGTAAACCATCTCATTATTTAAAGTGCCATTTTTTATTCGCTATGTGCAAAAGCTCTTCTCATTTTTCCGTCTTGCTACCAAATACAGAGTCCATAATACAAAGTAAATTTGAAAACCAATTAAGTTTGTACTGCTTAGAGAGCTTTTGGACACCCATAGGCCAAATACTAAAAAGGCGCACCTAAGTGCGCCTTTGAATTCAATAAAACTTGCTGATTAGAGTTTTTCTAATCGAGCATAAGCGGTCACTAACCACTTGATGCCTTCACCATTAAAAGCGACTTGCACGCGGCTCTGTGGGCCACTGCCTTCAAAGTTAATGATGGTACCTTCACCAAATTTAGGATGAAGAACACGAGAGCCAAGCGTAAAACCAGTTTCATTAAAGCTCTCTTTTACCACTGTTTGGCTGAAACGACCGCTACTTGAAGGACGACTCACTTGCGCTTTCATGCGCACTTCATCTAGGCAAGATTCTGGTAGCTCACGAATAAAGCGTGACGGCTTGTGGTATTTATCTTGGCCATACAAGCGACGCATTTCCGCGTAGGTAATGTAGAGCTTTTCCATCGCACGCGTCATGCCAACATAACAAAGACGGCGTTCTTCCTCCAAACGCCCTGCTTCTTCTGCAGACATTTGACTTGGGAACATCCCTTCCTCTACCCCAACCATAAACACCATCGGGAATTCCAAACCTTTCGCACTGTGCAATGTCATTAGCTGTACAGCATCTTCAAACTCATCCGCTTGGCCTTCGCCCGCTTCCAATGCGGCATGCGTTAAGAAAGCGGTCAGCTCACTCATTTCATCCGCTTCTTCTGGCTTTTCGAACTGGCGGGTTGCCGTGACCAATTCTTCCAAGTTTTCGATACGAGCTTTAGACTTCTCACCCTTTTCTTGCTCATACATGGCGAACAAGCCTGAGTATTTCACCACATGGTCAGTTTGCTCATGCAATGACATTTCTCGGGTGTCATCTTCCATCGCATTAATCAATTCGATAAAGCGACTCAATGCGCCAGCGGCTCGGCCAGTCAGCACTTGCTCATCAATCAACGCGACACATGATTCCCACAGGGTGCAACCACGATCGCGCGCAGCAAAGCGCACCGTCTCTAGGGTTTTATCGCCAAGACCGCGCGTTGGTGTATTTACAATACGTTCAAAAGCGGCGTCGTTATCACGATTATTGATAAGACGTAGATAACCTAATGCGTCACGAATTTCCTGACGTTCGAAGAATCGCATACCGCCATAGATACGATAAGGTAAACCCGCTTGCAGCAAGGCTTCTTCCAATACACGAGACTGGGCATTGTTACGATAAAGCATCGCAGTGTCGTTCAACACGCCACCTTTCTCTTGCCACTCTTTAATTTTACTCACCGCAAAACGCGCTTCATCCAACTCGTTGTACGCCGAATAAACCGAAATAGGCTCACCTACTTTGCCATCGGTCCACAGCTCTTTACCCATTCGCTCGGTATTATTGGCGATTAGAGTATTCGAGGCTTCAAGAATGGTCTTGGTTGAGCGATAGTTTTGTTCAAGACGAATGGTATTCACGCTCGGAAATTCAAGGGTGAATTTTTCAATATTCTCGATTTGAGCACCACGCCAACCATAGATTGACTGATCATCATCACCAACGATCATCACGTGAGTATCTCGACCAGCCATCATGCGCAGCCAAGCGTATTGAATGTTGTTGGTATCTTGAAATTCGTCGACCAAGATATGCTTAAAGCGCGCTTGATAATGTTCACGAATCGCGGTTTTGTCACGCAGCAACTCATGTGCTCTTAGCAAGATTTCAGCAAAATCAACTAAGCCAGCGCGATCACACGCTTCTTGATAGGCACTGTACAATTGCAGGTAAGTTTTCGTAATTGGATCATGGTAGGCATCGATGTGATTAGGACGTAAGCCTTCATCTTTTTTACCATTAATCCACCAGCAAACCTGACGTGGAGGCCACTGCTTTTCATCTAAATTTTGCGCTTTAATCAAACGTTTGAGTAAGCGCTGCTGATCATCAGAATCAATGATCTGAAAATCTTCCGGTAACTTAGCGTCTAGATAATGCGCGCGCAGAATACGATGACAAATACCATGGAAGGTACCATTCCACATCCCAGATGAACTGCCCATCATCAACTCTTCAATACGACCACGCATTTCTGCTGCCGCCTTATTGGTAAAGGTCACTGACATGATCGAAAACGGTGATGCCTGTTCAACCGACATCAACCAAGCAATGCGGTGCACGAGCACACGTGTTTTACCACTGCCTGCGCCGGCCAGAACAAGTAGATTTTCGATTGGAGCGGCTACAGCCTCACGCTGTTTATCGTTCAGACCGTCGAGAAGTAAAGAAGGATCCATCATGGCTAAGCTACTGGTTATTTATACATAAAAGTTGATTATAACCTAAACAGCTATGCGATATGAGCACAAAAAGGAGAAATTTTTTCCACTTTTTTATTGCTTACGCATCAATCAATTAAGCAACAATAGCGAAACATTTTTGTACATTCTTTATTTTTAATGAAAGTTTTTCCGCGGCTTTTCTATCCTTTTATGTAAGCAAGTTGATGATTAACTTGTGGATTTAA
This sequence comes from Vibrio scophthalmi, assembly GCF_040869025.1. NCBI lineage: Bacteria > Pseudomonadati > Pseudomonadota > Gammaproteobacteria > Vibrionales > Vibrionaceae > Vibrio > Vibrio scophthalmi. The sequence continues at coordinate 1,290,268 of NZ_CP134271.1, forward strand.
ACAAAGGAATTCAGTCAGAGGAAATTACTATGAAAAAGTCTAATCTAGCCGTTACAGCTGCAATCACTGGTCTTATTGCGTTAGGTGGCACCATGTTAACCGCCGCACCAGCTGTCGCAGCGGAAAAAGAAAAGTGCTACGGCGTGGCTAAAGCAGGTAAAAATGACTGCGCAACCAAAACCAGCTCATGCGCAGGAACGGCCAAGGAAGATAACCAAAAAGATGCTTTTGTAGTCGTTCCAACCGGACTATGCGGCAAGCTTGCAGGTGGTAGCACCGAGTCAGCTTAAACGAAACGCCTATCACTAGGTGTACTGACGCTCAACCAGCACACCTAGTGATAGACCGAACACCGTCGAACATCACACTATTTAGGGAAAGCCTTGTGACACTATCCGCTCAACATTCATTGGTTGGGGTAGGTTTACGCACACCTCACATGGATTTTTTTCTCTCCGAGCCTGCGCACTTCTCTTGGTTAGAAATCCACAGCGAAAACTATTTCCAACCTCATTCTCTCGCGAGACAACAGCTTCTCACTTTGCGTGAGCGCTACCAAATAAGCTGTCACGGCATCGGCTTATCACTTGGTAGTGTCGGGCGCATTAGTGCGCAGCATTTGACCAAGTTAAAAGCACTGGTGAAACAAGTCGAGCCACTCCTTGTGTCCGATCATTTAAGCTGGAGTGAACATGGTGGTCATCATTTCAATGACTTATTACCTCTCCCTTATACCGAAGAAGCGTTGCAAGTCTTTTGTCGCAATGTTCTTGAAGTGCAGGATGCACTGCAAAGGCCGTTACTGATTGAAAACCCTTCTAGCTATGTCAAATTTGCTCATTCAACAATTGCCGAATGGGATTTTCTGGCCGAAGTGCATCGCCGCACGGGTTGTCGCTTGCTGCTCGATTTCAACAATATTCATGTTTCTGCCTTCAACCATGGTTTTGGCAGTGAAACATACTTAGCGGGCATCCCCGCCGACGCCGTCGATGAAATTCATTTGGCCGGTTTTACCATCAAACAATTGGATAAAGGTGAAATCTGGATTGATACCCACAGCCGTCCAGTGAGCGATGAGGTATGGCAACTGTTTAGTCAATGGTCAGCCGAGCATGGCGCTCGTCATTCCTTAATTGAATGGGATCTCGACATTCCAACGCCCGACGTTTTAATTCATGAGGCGAGTAAAGCCAGCATGATACTCAATACCTTGGCGACAACACAAAGCACGACTCAGTCAAGGAAAGCATCATGAATTTAGCCGCGCTACAAAATGAATTTGCCAAAGCTCTGCACTATCAATCGAGCGGAGAAGCTTGCAACATTAGCAGTGATGCATTCACCGCCGATGAACGAATGCAGATTTACCGCAATAATTTTATTGTCGGTTTAAGCGAAATCTTGCAAATCACCTATCCGACCGTGCAAGCATTGCTGGGAGAAGAGTGCTTTTTACAGCTTGCTCGCCAACATGTGCTGGACAACCCATTGAACCAAGGGGATGTCAGTGAATATGGTGAGCATTTCGATCAAACGCTGTTGCACTTTGATGCCGTGATGCAAGCTGCGCCTTATTGTGCCGAGGTTGCTCGTTTTGAATGGACGCTCGATATCAGTCAACAACGTCATGCTAACGTAGAATCGCTCTCATTGAGGCCACTTGCACAACTGAGCGCCCTTTCTCCTGAGCAACATGCACACATCTGTTTTCATTTATCTCCAGCGGCACTCCCTTTCTCAAGTCAGTATGCGCTTTTTTCTCTGCATCACGCAGTGCAGAAAAATGAGATAGAAGGGCTAGACATCAACCTAGCCGAGCAAGGTGTTATCGTCACAACAAACACGGGGCTAGCCAAAGGGCTCGCTCTAACCAATCCCGAATTTCTGCTCATTCAGCAACTATACAAAAGCATACCGCTGGCTGATATTGAGCCGTCATTACTGAGCTCATTAAACACGATTATTGAACTGGGTGTCATCGCCGGTTTTTCCCTAACGTCCCCCATCGACAACTCGACTGAACAGAATCACTAGGAGAGCATAATGACAACCACTGTAAAGAATTGGCTCAACCATTACGACGCGATGATTGCTAAACTCCAATGCGTTTTTGTACCACTGCTATTGTTATTCTGCCGCTTATGGGTGGCTTGGGTATTTTTCAACTCAGGGCTGATCAAAATCTCATCATGGGACAGTACGCTCTATCTATTTGAATATGAGTACCAAGTCCCGTTAATTCCATGGCAAATGGCCGCGTACATGGGCACAGCAGCAGAGTTAATCTTACCCGTATTTTTAGCCTTAGGATTACTGACTCGCCCAATGGCGGCAATCTTATTCGTTTTTAATATTATCGCCGTGGTTTCTTACCCATTGTTGTGGGAGAAAGGCTTTTATGACCATCAGTTGTGGGGCTTAATGATCATGGTTGTTGTGGTATGGGGTGCTGGCCCTCTCTCTCTCGACAAACTACTCAAATACAAGCTACAAAGCTAATTTTCACATTTTTCCGAGGCTAAATAGCAGTAAATAGCAAAAAGCCTTCCAAATGGAAGGCTTTGTTTAATTGTAAATCCTACAAAAACTCAAATACGAAGAGTAAACAGGATTAGGCGATGATACCGGCATGGCGTAGCAAAGCATCAATTTCCGGCTCACGACCACGGAAGCGTTTGAATAACTCCATAGGCTCTTCACTGCCACCCATCTCAAGGATATTGTTCAAGAAGCTCTTACCGGTTTCTTGGTTAAAGATACCTTCCTCTTCAAAACGAGAGAATGCATCCGAAGACAACACTTCTGCCCATAGATAGCTGTAGTAACCCGCGCTGTAACCACCAGCAAAAATATGGCTAAAGCTGTGTGAGAAACGGTTCCACTCTAAGCTCGGCAGCACGGCCACTTTGCTTTTCACTTCAGCTAACGTTTCTAAAACGCGAGGGCCCACTTCTGGTTCGTATTCAGTGTGTAGAGTGAAATCAAACAAGCCGAATTCGAGTTGACGAAGAATAAACATCGCTGACTGGAAGTTTTTCGCCGCCAGCATTTTATCCAACATCTCTTTTGGCAATGGTTCACCGGTTAGATAGTGGCCAGAGATGAATGCAAGCGCCTCTTCTTCCCAGCACCAGTTCTCTAAGAATTGACTTGGCAGCTCAACTGCATCCCAAGGAACACCATTAATACCCGATACTGCACCCGTCGCAACTTGAGTCAGCATATGGTGAATACCGTGACCAAACTCATGGAACAAGGTGACGACTTCATCGTGAGTAAACAGCGCAGGCTTATCGCCCACTGGACGGTTGAAGTTACACGTTAGGTAGGCCACTGGCGTTTGTAGTTCGCCAGATAAGGTCATGCGGCGACCACGACAATCATCCATCCACGCGCCGCCACGTTTGTGTTCACGAGCGTACAAATCAAGATAGAAGCTACCGCGTAGCGTGCCTTCGCTATCAAAGATATCAAAGAAACGTACTGACTCATGCCAGGTATCGATACCTTGACGCTCAGTGACTGTCATTCCAAAGACGCGATTTAATACTTCAAATAAGCCGCTTACTGCTTTTTGCTCAGGGAAGTAAGGACGCAATTCTTCGTCTGAGATTTGGAATAGGTTCTGTTTTTGTTTCTCACTGTAGTAGGCGATGTCCCAAAGATTGAGTTCTTCTACACCGCACTCGCTTTTAGCAAATTGACGTAGCTCTTCGACTTCACGCTCACCTTGTGGTTTCGCTTTAGTCGCCAGATCGTTTAAGAAGCCAAGGACTTGCTCTGGGTTCTCTGCCATTTTCGTCGCTAGCGATTTTTCACTGTAAGTCGCAAAGCCAAGCATACGGGCTATTTCATGACGCAGTTTCAGTTTCTCTGCGATGATTTCGCTGTTATCCCACTTGCCTGCATTCGGGCCGCGATCCGATGCACGGGTAACGTAAGCTTCATATAACTCTTGGCGCAGGGCTTGGTTATCACAGTAAGTCATTACCGGTAGGTATGACGGAATGTCGAGTGTCAGCAGATAACCATCAAGCTCTTTAGCTTGGGCCGCGGCTTGTGCAGCTGCTAATGCCGACTCAGGCATGCCTGCCAATTCTTTTTCGTCAGTAACATGCTTGGTCCAACCCATGGTGGCATCCAACACATTATTTGAGAACTGCGAACCTAGCTCCGACATACGCTTACTGATTTCACCGTAGCGGCGCTGCTCTTCAACGGGTAAGCCAATGCCTGACAATTCAAAGTCACGCAATGCGTCAGTAATGGTTTTTTGCTCTGCTTGATTCAAATCGGCAAACGCTTGGCTAGCTTTGATCGCTTTGTAAGCCTCAAACAAGCCTTTGTGTTGTCCGACCCAAGTGCCGTACTCCGACAGCAATGGCAAACAACTTTCATACGCTTCGCGCAGAGCTTCGCTATTCATCACCGAATTCATATGGCTCACAGGAGACCAAATACGGCTAAGACGATCGTCAACTTCTTCGATTGGTGCAACGAGGTTATCCCATGTTGGCTCTGTATTGCCCGCCAACACTTGTTCAATTTTGTCACGGCAATCGCTAATGGCTTGTTCGACAGCTGGCTTAATATGTTCAGGCTTAATTTGCGAGAACGGCGGTAAATCGGTAAAAGTTAGCAGCGGATTGGACATAAAGCATTCCTTTTGTTGCGCAAAGCGAACTGACGAGCTCGTCTTTTATGTAATAGTTACGTCTTAACTAAATATAGGTAGATTAAGCGATTTTCAATAGTCACCTTGATGATTATGCTAACAACTTGATGCAAACGTGCCGCAGATCGCTTGTTGCTTTCTTACTGCTTGATACAAGCATCTCGACCGGTTTTGGGTATATAATAAGCCATAATCTTAATTGCAATGACCATGGTCTACATGACCATTTCGAGAGTATCCCTTGCTGAGTTACCGCCACAGTTTCCACGCTGGCAACCACGCTGATGTTGTCAAACATATCGTTCAAAGCCTTATCCTTGATGCACTGAAGCAAAAGGACAAACCGTTTGTGTACCACGATACACACTCAGGTGTGGGTCGTTACGACTTAACCCATGAATGGTCTGAGAAAACCGGCGAATACAAGCAAGGGATCGCACGTATTTGGGACCAGGCGAATCTACCAGAAGAGATCAGCAGTTACATTGAATCAATTCGCGTACTCAATAACGGTGAAATGCTGCGTTATTACCCGGGCTCACCTCGTGTCGCTCGTGCACAGATCCGCTCACAAGACCGCATGGTACTCACTGAGTTACACCCTAGCGATTACCCATTACTAGAACAGGAATTCCATCGTGATCGCCAAGTGAGCATCTACAAAGAAGATGGATTCAAACGACTCATCGCAAGCTTACCGCCAAGAGAGCGTCGCGGTTTAGTGTTGATTGATCCACCTTACGAGCTAGCCAAAGAATACCGCGATGTAGTACAGGCTATTGCCCAAAGTCACAAACGTTGGGCGACCGGTATCTACGCAATCTGGTACCCAGTGGTTAATCGTTGCGATATTGAAGATATGCTAGAAGGTTTAGAAGGTCTTGGCATTCGCAAGATTCTAAATATAGAACTTGGTGTCTCTCCAGACACCAATGAACGTGGTATGACGGCATCGGGCATGATTGTTATCAATCCGCCATGGATGCTAGAAAACCAGATGAAACAAATTCTACCTTTCCTACAAGAGGCGATTGCACCAGCAACAGGCCATTGGAAAGTTGATTGGGTTGTGCCGGAATAAGCACACCTCACAAAGTTAGAGCCTGCTGGCACGCTCATCAAAAACGAAACAATCACGTCATTGTTTAATAAAAGCTAAGCAGCTCACAACAAAATCTGTGAGGGTGGATTGAGTTCAACCAATCCGCCCTCAATATAGAATTTATAGGAAACAAATTTAAATAGGGATACGGGGTTAGCTTGCTTGGGATAAGTCAGCATCCACAACACAGCAATGCAATTTCGCCTCACCCTAACAATGATTGGAGAAAGTAATGGCGACTCATTTTGACTATATTTGTATTGGCGGCGGCAGCGGCGGTATTGCATCAGCAAACCGTGCTTCTATGTACGGCGCTAAAGTAGCACTGATTGAAGCTCAAGACCTTGGTGGTACTTGTGTCAACGTTGGCTGTGTACCAAAGAAAGTGATGTGGCATGGAGCGCAAATTGCTGAAGCAATGAAGCTATACGCACCAGATTACGGCTTTGACGTTGAATACAAAGGCCTTAACTGGGGCAAGCTGATTGAAAGCCGCCAAGCTTATATTGGTCGTATTCATGAATCTTACGATCGCGTTTTGGGCAACAACAAAGTGAATGTCATTAAAGGCTTTGCACGATTTGTTGACGCTAAAACCGTTGAAGTAAATGGTGAGCTTTACACCGCTGATCACATCCTAATTGCCGTAGGTGGTCGTCCAAGCATTCCTAATATTCCTGGCGCTGAATTCGGCATCGACTCGAATGGTTTCTTTGAACTGACCGAGCAACCAAAACGTGTTGCCGTTGTCGGCGCAGGTTACATTGCCGTTGAGATCGCAGGTGTTCTAAGCGCACTTGGCACCGAAACGCATCTATTCTGCCGTAAAGAATCACCACTGCGCAGCTTTGATCCGATGATCATTGATACTCTGGTTGAAGTGATGAACGCTGAAGGCCCAACGCTACATACTCACTCAGTTCCAAAAGAAGTGGTTAAAGAAGCCGATGGCAGCCTAACACTGCATCTAGAAAACGGTGAAAGCCAAAACGTTGATAGCCTAATTTGGGCGATTGGTCGCCACCCTGCGACTGACGCAATCAACCTTGCATCAACGGGTGTTGAAACCAACGATCGTGGCTACATCAAAGTGGATGAATACCAGCAGACCAATGTTGAAGGCATCTACTGTGTTGGCGATATCATGGAAGGTGGTATTGAGCTGACACCGGTCGCCGTTAAGGCAGGTCGCCAGCTTTCTGAGCGCCTATTTAATGGTAAAACTGACGCGAAGATGGACTACAAACTGGTTCCAACGGTTGTGTTTAGCCACCCACCAATCGGCACTATCGGTCTTACCACCCAAGAAGCGGAAGAGCTTTACGGCAAAGAGAATGTAAAGGTTTACACCTCTGGCTTTACTGCAATGTACACTGCGGTGACGCAGCACCGTCAACCATGCAAAATGAAGCTAGTTTGCGCAGGCGATGATGAGAAAGTCGTCGGTCTACACGGCATCGGTTTTGCCGTGGATGAAATGATCCAAGGTTTTGGTGTAGCAATGAAAATGGGCGCAACCAAAGCTGATTTCGACTCTGTGGTTGCTATCCACCCGACAGGCAGCGAAGAATTTGTAACGATGCGCTAAGGCTGAAGTGCGACTCTTTAGATTGCTATGTATTAGATAAGTCATAAAAACACATTTAGCCTCTTAGTACTTTTGCATTAAGAGGCTTTTTTCTATCAAGGCATTCAACCAACAAATCAATTCAGCCAAGTTCCCCGCTGTAAATAAGCATAAAGTTTAATAAAAATCACAAAAATTAATCGTTAAGATAATATTCCATCAATTGTCGTGTTAGTTTTTTACTTCGAACTTGTTGCATTTTAACCTACGGAACTGGAAAAACATCTACAGGATTAACAATCCTAATCTGTCATAAAAAATGCAGCTGCTTAAAAATCGATTATTTAAGGATAAAATCGTGAATAAAGTTAGCTTACTTACAGCGTCAATAACATTAGCTTTAGCGGGATGTGGCGGATCAGATGATGATAGCTCATCATCAAATAGTGGCGTTACTATTACCGGCTTTGACGGCTACTTCGAAAATGCAGTGGTATTTATCGATGATAACAACAATGGCGCCTGGGACATTTCAGAGAAAGCTCTTGGCCTAACAGATAAAAAAGGTCAACTCAATGTAGGCACAACAAAACCCGATGGTATTCTCGCGCTACAAGTATTAAATGGTGATGGCACATTTAACTCACATTTAGCAGCCAATGAGTTAACTACCAACCTATTTACTGTCGACTCAGACTTTCCTGGCCAGCCAGTCGAACATAATCTCGTATTCCGATCACCAAACTCTTCAGACGTCATTTCTCCTATTACCGATCTCGTTGCTATTGAAATGGCAAATAACGGTGCTTTATCGGAAGATGAAGCAATCACAGAAGTCAGCAAAGCACTCAATGGTGGTGTTGAGGATGATAACTTTAACCCTTATACCGACTTTGTTAGTGGTAATGATGCAGATTCCTCACTACATAAAAAAGCACAAATTCTAACTGCATCAAAAGCCCAAAATGAAAGTGCTTACAACACTGGAACCAAAGCGAAAGAAATTGCTGACGAAGCAAAGCAGGTTGTCGATACACTAACCGAAGACCAACTTAAAGACCCGAGTTTTGTTACACCAGTTGATGGTGATACGAGTGTCATTGAAGTACCAACATATAAAACTACCGTTAATGCTGAAGTTTACGAACAAATTCAAGAGTCGTTAGATAATCTTGAATTAGAGCTTGGTACTCTTGGTTCGCCAGACTATTTCCTAAAGATCGACCTCAGCAAACTATTTAATGACAAAGATACCAACATAGAATCAGGTCTAATTAAGATCGATTCATCAAGCCTAGTCGGTAGTAATATTGAAGCGGTTTATCATTACAACGAAACGTTTGAATTAAACATCGGCGTAAGCCCAACAAAATCCATCGCCAAAGCGGGCGAATTCAAAATCAATGTATTCGTCGGTAATTCAACACATACCAATAGTACTCGAGCTATTTTCACTCTTAACGTGGATAAAGGTGAAGCCATTGAACCCGAAGTTAAAGGTGACCTTGAATTATTACAATCCAAGATAGCTAGCTGGTCCCTTACTGCAGGCACAGAAATAACGGCTCAAGATGCTTTCACTATTTCCTATTCTGACTTATTTGACGGAAATAACTTGGAAATCATCGGCAGCTCAAGTCTTGAATCTAATGGACTAAGCCTTACGAAAGATGAAAATAATCAGGAATTCCTACTGACTGGAACACCGCAAAAATCGAGTGCAGACTTTGGCATCGATTTTAAAATCTGGATAACAGCAACAGATACGATAAATGGACTATCAAAAAAAATCACATTAGATGTGCCAGAAATTAAGGAAAAACAATTAAACCCATTGGAAGAAAAAGATCTCTTCTTCATTGAAACACCAGATTGGGACAGTTCAGAAACACTTAGCCATTGTGTCTCCTTCCGCTTAGAAGATGGCAACTTCTACCTTGGTGATGAAAATTATTCAGCAAGCCTAACCTCTAGTTGTGCTCCCGTGTCTTCTGCATCAAGCGGTACATACACTATTGATGGGGACATAATCACCATTCTTGAAAATGGTGAAGACCCAATGACGCTGGAAATCAAACACACATCTGAACAAGGTGAGTCGACACGCTTTATGGTTCAAAGTATTGAGCAAAGAACTAATAGCGATAATTATATCTCGATGTTTGAGGCGATTAATGACCGACAAGAAACTGAAAACCGTATCAATCAAAGTTCAATAGACGACTGGGATGATCTATCTCAAGTCACAACATTAAAGATTTACGATGATTTTGTTGAGCTACACATTACTGCTCAAATGAAAAACGAAGATGATACAGGTACTGGTATTGCGGATGCTGACTTGTACTTCGAAAATATGAACGGCGATATCACATGTGATGATTTGCAAGCGTCATTTGACGGGTTTTCATTCGGCGACGTATCAAGTTATGAATGTTATGACAAAGAAGACACCCTTAATGGTGTAACTCGCAAATACGCAACTTATGACTTTGACTTCAATGAACATTTTGCCAACCCAAGCACTCATAGAGTTTATATGATTGGATTAACAGATGCAGATCCAACATTCAATATGAACATCACATTTGATGGTGATAGCTCATACGAGTAATTTTTACTCCTATATTTTGTTGCTAAAACAAGCCCTGCAAATTGCAGGGTTTGTTTATCTAAAAAATCACTTCAACTGCTGTAAGTACTTATAAACCGTCGGCTCTGAAATATTCAAGCTATGCGCCACCTTACCCACGGTGCCTTTAAGCAAGAAAATACCTTCATTATTCAAATCGGTCACGATAGTGATTTTGTCTTCTTTCGACAAATCTGCCAGCGCAACCGGATAAGCTTCCAGTACTTTTTCGATACGAATATCGACCATCTCAGGAATGCTTACACCTAGATGTTCATCAACATGGTTTTCTTCCGTCATCTCTGGAAAACCAGAAAGCAGTGAATCTATAAAACGCTTCGCATTAACAAATTGCTCAACCATCATGTTAATGCACAGCGCTCCAACAATTTTTTTCTCCGCATTTCGAATATAAAAAGTCGCACACTTTAGCTTTTTGTTGTCTTTCGATAGACCAACATAGTTGCACTCATAGTCTACTGACTTATCCGTTGCTATCGACTTTGCCACCAAGTTGGTAATCGGATCGCCAACGACTCTACCGCTGATATGACCATTGCGGATCTTATAAATCGAGGCCTCTAAGTCGCGCAAATCATGCAAAACCACCTCAACGTCGTGCCCTAAAAAATCCGCCAACATATCAACGATTGGTTCATACAATGACAAATAATTCATGCCCCATCTCCTTAGTATTTTTCCTTATAATAATTTATCACACACCAGTGAAATAAAGATATAAATTATAATAATTTCTATCATTCATTCATTTTAGCGATAATTATCACGTTTTTTGTATAAATTATTCGCCATAATCCGCCCCATAATAAGTGTGAAGATAATTTTTTATCAAAATTTAACAACTAATAAGAGTGAAACATTATGTGGAAAAAGCTAGAGCCGTACCGCTCATCAATAGTCTTACTATTGGCACTCATCATTGGCGCGATCTTTGGTATCGCGGCACCAGAACTGGCACTCAAAGTAAAACCAATCGGTCAAATCTTTCTAAACCTTCTTTTCATGGTGATCGTTCCTCTGGTTTCACTCAGCGTTATGTCTTCAATTGCGAGCATGACTGACCTGAAAAAACTAGGCAAAATTCTTGGTCTTGTATTGGTCATCTCAATTGCAATGGCCTTCTTCCCTGCACTGGGTATCGTGGGCATCGCTCAGATGTTCGATATCTCTCAAGGTGTAACGATCGACCTTAGCCAAGAGTTTACTGGCGGCAATGGCGGCATGGATTTCGTTAGCATGTTCACGACCAATGACTTTGTTGGCCTGCTATCTAAATCAAACATCCTTGCTCTGATCATCATGTCGGTTCTAGCCGGTATCGCAACCAGCCAAGCGGGTGAGAAAGGTAAAAAAATTGCTGAACTTATCGATGCTGCAAACGCAATCGTAATGAACATCGTTGGCCTAATCATGAAACTTGCTCCTGTGGGTCTAGGCGCATTCTTCGCGGCAACTATGGCATCACAAGACAGCTCAATCCTTGCACCTCTAGCAACCGTTATTGGCCTATTGTGTGGCTACATGGTGGTTTACTACATCGTTGGTGCGTGCGTTTACTCGTACATTGGTGGTGGCGTAAATGGCGTGAAACAATTCTGGAAATACGCGGCGGCACCTTCTATTACAGCACTAGGTACGTGTTCATCTCTAGGTACACTACCTGTAACGATTAAAACAGCAGACAACATGGGTATCCGTAAAGATATCTACGACATCTGTATTCCACTGTTCGTGAACCTAAACAAATCTGGCGTAGCAATCACTGCGGCAATCAAAGTGGTCTTCATCTACGCAGTACTAGGTCTACCGTTCACTTTTGATGTGTTTGCAATGACCATGGTTATCGCGGTGCTATCTGCAATCATCATCGGTGGTGTTCCTGGTGGTGCTTTCCTAGGTGAAATCTTCATCGTAACCACGCTAGGTCTACCGCTTGAAGCGATCCCTGTACTGGTTGTAATCGGTACGGTATGTGATGCTCCAGCAACGGTTCTCAACGTAGTACACGACTTAAACGCAACACAAATCGTTGAACGCTTTATGGGTAAAGAAACACAACAACAAGAACAATCTCAACCTGTTGAACAACTGGCATAGGACACAGAACAATGACAAGCAAAAATATTGAAACACAATTAGTGAACGCAGGCCGTAAATCTCGTTACCTACAAGGCTCTGTTAACCCAGTGATCCAACGCGCATCTTCACTTGTATTTGACAGCGTACAACAGAAGAAACACGCAACGGCTAACCGTGCAAAAGGTGAATTGTTCTATGGTCGTCGCGGTACTTTGACTCACTTCGCTCTACAAGATGCAATGTGTGAGCTAGAAGGTGGCGCGGGTTGTTACCTATACCCATGTGGCGCTGCTGCCGTTTCAAACGCTATCTTGGCATTCGTTGAGTCTGGTGACCACGTTATCATGACAGGCGCGGCTTACGAGCCAACTCAAGATTTCTGCAACATTGTACTGAAAGGTATGGGCATCGAAACCACTTACTACGATCCAACCATCGGTGCTGAAATCGCTGAGCTAGTAAAACCAAACACTAAAGTATTGTTCCTAGAGTCACCAAGCTCGGTAACTATGGAAGTACAAGATATCCCGGGTATTGTGAAAGCCGTTCGTGCGGTTTCAGAAGATATCATCATCATGATCGACAATACTTGGGCTGCTGGCATCCTTTTCCCTGCACTTGAGTACGGCATTGATATCTCGATTCAAGCGGGGACGAAATACATCGTTGGTCACTCTGATGCGATGCTAGGCACCGCAGTAAGTAACGAGCGTTGCTGGGATCGCCTACGTGAGCGTTCATACCTAATGGGTCAAATGGTCGACGCAGACACGGCATACGTGGCAATGCGTGGTTTACGTACTATGGGCATTCGCTTAGCTCAACATGAGAAAGCCAGTATCGAAGTCGCGCAATGGCTATCTGAGCGACCTGAAGTCGCCGTGGTTAACCACCCAGCACTGCCAAGCTGTAAAGGCCACGAATTCTATGTTCGTGATTTCAAAGGTTGTAACGGTCTGTTCAGCTTCGTTCTGAATAAAAAGCTAACTCAAGAAGAACTAGAAGCGTACTTAGACAACTTTGAACACTTCTCAATGGCGTACTCATGGGGTGGTTACGAATCTTTGATTTTGGCTAACCAACCTGAAGAGCTCAACGCGATTCGCCCTGCGAACCCTGTTGATTTTGAAGGCACGCTAGTTCGTATTCACATTGGTCTAGAAAACGTATCAGACCTAATCGAAGACCTAGAAAACGGCTTCAAACGCGTTTACTAATTATCACTTTGGCACCATCTCACGATGGTGCTTTTTCGGAGTTTCCATGCAAGTAGTATTTTCAGACCAAGCCCCAGCGGCTGTTGGCCCATTCTCTCAAGCGATCAAATCAAACGGTATGCTTTACCTTTCAGGTCAACTACCTCTTGATCCTGCCACAATGAAGTTCGCTGCAGATGACGTAACAGGCCAAGCACAACAGATCTTCCGCAACATTAGTGCTGTGCTAGCAGAAGCGGGTAGTGAAAAAAATCGCGTTGTAAAAACGACGGTATTTCTATCTGATATGAACAATTTTGCTGAGTTCAATACTGCTTATGCTGAGTTTTTTGGTGAGCACAAACCTGCACGTTCATGTGTAGAAGTCGCTCGTCTACCATTAGATGCTCTAGTAGAAATCGAACTGATTGCTGAACTGTAATTATTATTAGTAAGTTTCTGAATTTACCTAAAGCCACTACCCCCTAGTGGCTTTTTTTTGTTCTTGCGCTATCAAAGAGTATTTTATTCAAACAGAACAAACACTTGCCAAATCGACATTCTGTATATGAAACAAGCCAACAACTAGCACTTTAGTGCGAGACAATTCAATTATCGCTACGAAAGTTCTCACTTGTCATATTCCCATTGCCATTTCATTCTTAAACTACCAAGTGCACCTACTTACATATGCCTTATTCGGCAACGACGTAATGGATTTTAAGGACAAATTTATGCGCAATTGGAGCCATCTATCGATACGAACCCGTATCTTCGTCAGTTTTTCACTCTTAACCCTGTTAAGCGTTTCAAGTGTTGCCTCTTATCTAGCGAATCATGACTACAATCAACAAAAGCAAACTTTGTTAGAACAGGTCATTCCGCAGCAACTGGATAGCTTAGGAGACAAGATTACCAACTCTTTTCTCCCATCGATTAACTATGCTCGCGTACTGACAGAATCTCTCTCCGTAGCACAGTGGCTTTATTCTCCTTATCTTGTCGAAGATACATCGGTCATTACCAACAGTTTTAGTCACATCAAAGCGGTTTCTGATGCTGATATTCTATTTTTAAGTGCACAAAGTGATTACGGTCAAGAATACTTCAGTGAAGCGGGTGGCCAATTCAAACGCCAATTACTGCAAGATTATGCCAACGGTAATTTCTATGATGCGTTTGTGGCGACCAATAAAGAGTACGACCTTAATCTTGATGAGGTTAATGGAAATAAATTCCTCTTTATTAACTACCGCAGCCAGCAAAATAAACCCAACTCTAATGAGCCACTAGTCGTGGCGGGATTGGGGGTTAACGTAAGCAGCATGGTGGAAATTGTTGAAAGCCAATCGGTAGGGCAACATGGCCATGCATTGCTGGTTGATGAGCTTGGTAACTTAAATGTGGCATCACCTAACAGCATTATCACTAACGATAATAGCCAAACAGCATTAGCAGGCTTACTCGACAAGAGCCAACAATACCAATTGGATACTCGTCACCTTAATGGCAAAGAGTATTTTATCGCCTCAAAATGGGTGCCTACTATTCAGCGCTTTGTGGTTCTCGAACTGCCAACTTCTGAGCTAATGGCCCCCATGATCGCCATGGCTTGGAAAACGCTGGCGATCTCACTCAGTGTTGCGGCTATCGCACTGGTGGTGATGTTCTGGTTAGTTCGTGCATTGATTCAACCACTACGCCAATTAACCGAAGGCATAGAGAACACCGCCTCAAAACTCGACTTAGCTCAACATATCAAAGTCAATGACAACGCAGAAATTGGCGAAGTTGCTCAACGCTTTAACCAGTTCCTCGATAGTCTAAAAGGTGCAATGCAGCAGGTAAAACACACGACGAAAAGCTCCGTTGATGCGGCTCAAATTCTGAAATCCAATTCTGATCAAGTCAACCTTGCTTCAGAAGAACAACAAGGATCTCTCGATAATATCGCCGCAACAACCCAACAGATTAATGTTGCGCTCGATGGCCTTGCCCAATTCTGCGATGAGATAAAAACCGTCTCACAAAATGGCCAAACCTCACTAAGCCGCACTGAAGACACCATGAACAGCAGCGTTAATAGCACGTTGCAGCTGCAAACTGACATGGAAAAAAGTCAGCAGGATCTCAACGACCTTAATACCCATACTGACCGTATTCTCAAAGTACTTGAAGTGATCAGTGGTATTTCAGAACAGACCAATTTACTTGCGTTAAATGCCGCAATTGAAGCCGCTCGTGCCGGTGAACATGGTCGAGGATTTGCCGTCGTCGCCGATGAGGTGCGTAGCTTGTCTCAACGTACCCATGACTCAACCAACGAGATTCAAGACATCATCAATAGCTTGATGTCAGCCGCCGCCAATGTAACCCAGCAAATGGAAGCGATTCAACAAAGCAGTGAAAGTAGTCTGACGGAGCAGCAACAAGCCGCTGAATCTCTAACGGATCTTCGCTCTGATCTGAGTAAGTTATTTGATATGAATGCCAAGATTGCTCAAGAAACACGAGAGAGTAGCAATAGCCTGAATGATATTAGCAGCAACATTGAAAACATTGTCGCGCAAGGCCACCAGCGTGAAACCTTACTCAATGAAAGCCGCCAAGCCAGTACAATGATTGTTGACTCAATGCAGGGCTTAACCACCGATGTAGAGAGGTTTAAGGGCATAAGTTAATTTCTCTGCCAAGATGTGTCAGAACAAACGATTGGCATAACCAGAAAGCGAAAAAGCATAGCGTCGATTTTCAGTAAGTCACTTTTATAGCGAAAATCGACGCCAATAAAAACCATCCTTTTGTGCTAAACGGCAGCCTATTTGAGATATAAATCGTTCTAAAATCTCAATTTTTATATACACTAGCGAAAAAAATATAATACATAGCGCAAAGTGAATTCAGACCTCAGCCAAACGCAGGTTTACTATCAACTTCTCGATCTTGAAGCTGATGAAAAAAAAGCCTATTTAGATGACCTTCAACTCAAGAATCCTTCTCTCTATGCTGAAGTATTACCACTCGTTGAAGCTGAAAACTCACCACACCTAACCGAACTGCTCAACTTCAACATTTGTAACACGAGCTTGATAGAGCAAAGTTTCTTATCTCAGCAAATTGATAAATATTTAATTACACATGAACTTGGCCGCGGTGGTATGGGTGTAGTCTATTCAGCCTGTCGTGCAGATAAACGTTTTGAACAAAAACTCGCGATTAAGTTCCTTCATCGCAATCTAGCCTATATCTTTGACGAAGGCGCTTTATTTGCCGAAGCTCAATTGCTCGCTCGTCTCAGCCATCCCAATATAGCCAAAGTTTTTGATGGTGGCGTGCATGATCAGCAAGTCTATATTGTAATGGAGCAAGTAGAAGGGATCAGCTTAGCGGAACTGTATTCTCAGAAAATATTATCTTTTGAAGAAAAACTGCAACTCTTCATTCAAATATGCAGTGGAATCGAGCATACGCACTCACACTCCATTATTCACGGCGACCTAAAACCAGAAAACATTCTTGTTGATGACAATGGTCACGCTAAGCTAATCGACTTTAACCTAACGCAGAGCTTCGACTATACAAAGAACCCAATTCTTGCGTTTAGTCATATCTATGCCAGCCCAGAGCAAAAAGCAGGGCTTTCTCTCTCACCATCCAGTGACATTTACTCTCTGGGAAAATTATTACGCTGGCTGTTTCCCGATGTTAGCTCTAACTCTGACATTCACTATATTTGTAAAAAAGCAACGCAACACGATTCAAATAAGCGCTACTCAACAGCCGCACAACTGCGACTCGATATAGAGTGTATGCGGCTCAATCTTCCGATTTCATTACGTAAAAAAGAACTGACTTACGCAGCCAAGCGTCTATTTAAACGCCACCCTATTTCAAGTTCACTTGCGATGATATTGATGCTTTCTGCCAGCATTTTTAGCTCAGTACTTATTGGCAAAAACCAACAATTAGTACATGAAAAACGTGTTGCAGAAAACCTGATTTATGAAGTGACTAGTATGATGTTTGATGCCAAAAGTCAGGAAGCGCAGAGCCTACCGGTAAGTGTGGTGCTTGATTTAACCAGACGGCGAATATTGTCCAACCCTGAAATACCAAAACATATCAAACAAAAAATGTTACTTGCAATGATGACACCATCAGAGCGTACGACCGATAAATAACGATAATAATCATAAAAATAATGCTCAATACTCATAGTCTCATCCCTTTAGCGGCATTAACACTTTGCTCATTAAGCAGCAGCGCATTTGCCGCAAACAATACCATTCGTACAGGCTACTTTATTGATGCGCCTGTCACTGGATTATTTTATAAAACAAGCTCAAACCTTTCTGGTATTACCAATAAAGGCGCCTATCAATTTTCCGATGGCGATATCGTCAGTTTTTACTTAGGAAAAGATGAAGATAGCTACCTTCTTAGCCGCTTATCAAGCCAAGAAGTGATCACTCCAACACTCGCCTCAACCAAACCGTCACGTAGCATCAATATGACTCGCCTATTACTATCACTAGATAGTACCCCAGAGGATAGACAAGAAATCCTGCTTCTCAGTGAATTGTTAGCTAACCCTGAATTTCAAAAAAACCTCAATCAATTAGATCTCAACATACTTAACAGTGAAATGGTTAAACCGCTCAATATTGAACTGGTTTCTACCAAAGAGGCCGTTGAACATTTAAACCAAAGTCAGAAATACATTGAGCAGCACTTTGCCTCCGATAAAATTATCTATTCACCGCTAAACCAACGACTCAAGAACATTATTATCAAAAAACGAGATTACTATGGTCGCGTATGTGCTTATGACTTGAGGTTTAGAAATCACCCTAAATACCGCTCTCCAATTGGTGAAATAACCTACAAAGTCACCAACCATGAACTCATTGAATACCCGGATGTCGGTGATATGTTCAATGGTTGTAACCTCAAGCCAAACCCTAACGCAAAAGTGGTTCGCACACCTGCACATGAGATGATCGACGATTATGGTGTGTCTGGTTGTGCAAAAAAAGGTTGCACTCGCAATGATTTAAATGGCTTTGCAATCGATGATTACAATGATGATGGCGATTGGAAATATCGCTCTCTCGCGATAAATTTCGATCCCACAACTTTACTACTAATGGAAAAAACTCAAGGATTAGGCCAAACGGTTAATATTCATCATCGCAATCTTACCGAGGAAATTTGGTTTACCTACCCAGAAAAACCTCATTCTGGCATCCCTTATGAGGGTATTTGGCAAGAAACAACTTATAAAGATGACCAAATCAGCGAGATGTGCCTGCTAATTAAAAACGGCACGGTCAAAACAACGCCCCTGTCAGCAAGTCATTGCCCGGAGAATGTAAACGCTTATCAAAACGATAAAACCCAGCAATATGCTGACATGTGGTGGGTGTCACCCACGGCAACTAAGGCCAATATAGGTCAATTAAATATCGCGGTTCGCTGGAATCAAAAAAGTGGCACTCCAGCTAATTTTACGACATGGGAATACCTACCCGCTGGAAAAAACTGGGATGCAGGCATTCTTTATCGCTATCAACAAACGGTGACCAAACAGACTGATGGTTCAGATCAGTTAAATACGCACGCAATTTCAGAATATTTCAAAGTAACTGGAGTTACTCAATAATGTCCTCATCCATTACAACCATCATTCACCAATGGCAAAGCGGCAACAAACAAGCGGAAAATACGCTTTATCAATTTGCATATTTACAATTAAGAAAAATTGCCCAGCAAGAACGTGAACGCTGCGCTCGAAAATATGGGCAAGAAAACAAGGTACTCCTCGATAGCGTCAACAGCACCACAGCTTTGATTCACGATGCCTATTTAAAGCTAGCAAAAAGTGGTCTTGATGACATTGCGAATCAGCGAGAGTTTTACTTAATGGCCGCAAAAGTAATGCGCCAACTGCTCATCGATAACGCACGCTCACAACTGGCTCAAAAGCGCCAAAACTTAGACTGTGTGGATAAGGAGCAACCACCGTCGCAAAACTTCGAAGACATTTTAGTGGTTGACCAAGCTTTGGATAGTTTCAGCCTCCGTTATCCACGCCAATCAAACGCGATAAAATTGAAGTATTTGATGGGATTAAAAAATGACGAAATCAGTGAGCTATTAGAATGCAGCAGCAGCCTTATTGAGAAAGATCTCAAATTTTCTAAAAGTTGGCTTCAAGCCCGGATGATATAAAAACCAATGAAGAAAAAAATCATCGTCGTGGCAATCTCTATTGCTTTAATTACTGGCGGATTCGCTTTTTTTCCAGTCAGCGGCTTCAACGCTCAATCTAATGATGGGAAAACGAATGAATCTCCTACCCACACAAACAAATCCAATCTCAACAACTCGTTAGAGCTCAAAGAAATCGTCGATAAAAAGTCATTGCAGAACCATTCGGAAAAAGGGACAGGCCCTGAGGAATATGATGATTCTGTTTGGGAGCAACACTTATCCTCAAATGACGATCTTACGGCGAACCAAATACAACCAGAATACTGGTTGGCAAACTCCGACAAAGACCAAGAAGAAACAAATAGCAATAACCCCAAACTCGCCAGTGAAAGCAACGCTAAACCGACCATTAATCATGATATTCACCAACAAATTCAGGCAACAATTAACCAGTGGAGCTGGGCGATTGGTGCACCAGTACGTGAATCTCTCAATATTGCCGGTTTATTTGAAGACCCAGAAAATGATTTGCTCTCTATCCGCATAGAACTGCAAGCACAAGGCATTCGCTTATCTGGCTATCCTGTGCTGCTTTTATCTGGAACGCCGACAACGCAAACACAATCAGGTTCGCTAACCATCCTAGCACGAGATAATGCCCATGATAGTGAAAAGGATAGCGGTTGGGTTTCTGCTCATTTTCATCTGCCTATATCGACACTACCAACCAATAACTCACATCCATTGGAAGGGGATACTTTCTATCGGCTAGAGACAACTTATTCACTGGCAGGAAAACAAACCACGTACGAAGTGGTTTACTGCGAAGCATTCAAATTCACCAATCAAGAAGTCTATTTTGCTGCATCAACGAATAAAATCGATTGTCCTGAAGAGGATAAACTCAAACCAATCGGACAATATGAAATCTCGGGTAATCAAATTATTTTGGCCAGTAACCTATCTCATTTTGATGCACAACAAACCTGGACGCTGCGGAAACAATATGACTCGGTGCAGCAACCGGACAGCGTCAATTACTTTGTGAGCGTCGATTCAGGCAAACATATTGAGAGTTACACCATGCTGAAAAACAAAGTGATGATGGAAAAGCGCATTAACAACATCACTGGTCAATACGTATTTCAAATGGCCTGGTTTGATTTCCTACTGCCCATTGATGATGAAGAATTCATGATCACGAAAATAGGCAACTACATCTACGACTACAAAGACCAAGTTGCCGGTGAAAATGGCGAGACAACCGATTCTGACCTTAACTTAGTTGGCCTGAATACCAGCCTAAGTTGCGCCAGCGTCGCACCGTGGTTTGAAAATGGCGTTCTCGCAGGCCCTGGAAAATATGATATTGATATTATTTCGACTACAAACCCTACCAATCCACAATTCACCTTGGATTGCTTTGAGTTTGTGAACAATGATCAAACTAAACAAATCGCGCTCGCCTTTGACCTGGTTTACACACCTTACGAAGAGTTCATTCATGGTGAAATTTACAGTTATATCCTCAAGCCCAAACCTCAATATGCAGATAAAATTGAAGAAATAAAATTAAATCTCATATACACCTCCCCCCAGTCTTGAACTTACAAAAACCACAAAAATGAAATTTATTTTGTGGTTTTTTTTTCATATCCCGTTCCTTGAATCATCCTCTCTAAATCATTAAAAATGCTGGCCATTGCTGAGCAATTAACAACTAAATCAGCAAGAACATTTAATCGGTCTACAACGTCAGTAGTCCAGGCTTAACAAGTCACAAGGACTGTGCAAACCACACTTTCCTGAACCGTTTTACAAGAAATATTCTTCACTGCTTGGTCTTATTTTGTTATGTGCGTTCCAAAAAAAAGACAAAAACAATACTACCACCGGCCTACTGTCAGAAAACTCCTACTCATTTTGTGATGAGAGTCACACTGAAAGCAGCTCTTGATGTACAGTATTTTCATCTTTAAAGGATAATACCGATCTTTAATATTTCTTAATAAAAACAATTATTTAACAACATTTTAGAGAATTTATAATGAATGTGAAATTGTCACTTTTAGCGACGTCAGTAGCGCTTGCTCTTGTAGGCTGTGGCGGCTCAGATAGTTCGGACGCTCAACCCTGAGGGATCCCCTCATAATTTCCCCAAAGCACAACCATGTTTGAATAGATTTTGAGCAAGCAGGGTTGCAGCCGCGAGCAAGTCTTCCCTCGTTATTGTGTAGCCAGAATGCCGCAAAACTTCCATCCCTAAGCGCACTGTTGAGAGTACATTTCGATTTTTGACAGTGTTAGCTTGGAAGTGCTTATCCCAACCTTGTTTCTGACCATGAACTCCAGCAAGCCAAAATGTCAGTTGAAGCATTAGGGCGATTAGCAGCATGATATCAAAGCGCTCTGAGCTGCTAGTTCGGCTATGACGGAGGCCTAAACCGTAGGCTGGGCTTTTCAAGTCTCGGAAGGTTTCTTCAATTTGCATACGCTTCGAGTAGAGCCTAACAAGTTGCTTTGGTGTTCGGATTTCAACGGGCAAGTTAGTCGCTAAAACCCATGGTTCTTTTGTCGAAGCGGAGTAGATTTTAGGTGACGGATGATGACAATTAGTCCGTGTCGAACGCTGATTTTTTCGGCCTTTAGGACGTGATTTATACAGTGCAATTTGACATGAAATTGGGTTGCTCTTAGTCAACCTCTTATAGCCTAAAGTCTTTGAGCGACTTGAGGATATGCTATGTAAGTTGCTGATAGGTTGCCAGTTTTCCGCACCTAAATCTGCATATTGCACTTTCCCTCTGACTCGACTTAACCAGTACCAACCTAGCTTTTCAACGGATTTATACCATGGCACTTTAAAGCCAGCATCACTGACAATGAGCGGTGTAGTGTTACTCGGTAGAATGCTTGCAAGGTCGGCTAGAAATTGGTCATGAGCCTTCTTTGAACATTGCTCTGAAAGCGGAAAGGCTTTCTCATAAAGAGTAATAGAACGACCATGTAGTGCCACCGAAGCCCGCAATACCATAAGCCGTTTTTGCTCACGAATATCAGACCAGTCAACAAGAACAATGGGCATCGAATTACCTGAACAGATAAAGCTGGCATGCCAACGGTATACAGCGAGTCGCTCTTTGTGCAAGTGACGATTACCTAACAATCTGTCGATTCGTTTGATGTTATGTTTTGTTCTGGCTTTCGTTGGCAGGTTACGACCAAGTTCGGTAAGAGTGAGCGTTTTACATTCAAGTAATGCGTGGCAAGCCAGCGTTAAACTGTTGAGTCGTTTTAAGTGCAATTCAGGGCAGAATTGGTAAAGAGAGTCGTGTAAAATATCGAGTTCGCACATCTTGTTGTCTGGTTATTGATTTTTCTCAGAACCATTTGATCACATGACAAGATGTGCATCTACCTTAAATTTATGATTTTTATCAAAATCATTAGGGGATTCCTCAGCGCTCAACCTGCAGCTGATGGCATTGTGATCACCGGTTTTGATGGCTACTTTAAAAATGCAGTCGTGTTTGAAGATATTAACGATAACGGAAAACTAGATCCGAAAGTTGATACTGTATTTGGCCTAACAAATAACAAAGGTCAAATTACACTATCAAAAGATGTGAAAATCACGCACCATTTAGCACTTAAAACGCTTATTCCAGGTGAGATGAGCAAGGAGCTTGCAATCAAGCTTGCTACTGCTAGCTCTACTATTGATACATATTCTGACTTCATGGATGTCTATACCACTGATATGGATCATGAAGGTCAACCAATGGCGAACTCGGTAGTATTCCGAGCGCCAACTAATGGTTCAATTGATAACGCAGTTATTTCACCTCTAACCGATCTTGTTGCTATTGAAATGCAGAAATCTGGTGTAGATATTGAGGCTGCGACAGCAGCAGTAAGTGCGAACCTAGGCGTGACTGATGAACAGCCAGTTGACCTATTCTCCGACTTTGTAAAAGACTCTGCTACTAATTTGGCAAGCGCTAAGCTGCATAAAACAGCACAAATTTTGACAGAATCTAAAGCGAAAAACCCTGCAGATTACGCAACAAATGCCGCTACAATTACGGAAAAAGCAGCAGATACCTCAGAAGCACTGGTAACCGAAAAGAACATGGGATCTGATGAGTTACTTAATACTAAACCTGTCATTGACCCATCAGCACCCTCTATCGTTATTACCAACATTAAATTGCTAATTAATAATGCAGCCAAAGCCGAAGTTGCTAAACAATTTGCCGAACTGAACCTACAAGAAAATACCGCTGCTACTCATGACATTCTCCTGCCAGAAAACCTTTTTGTTGATAATTTTGGCGATGGAGCAATCAGCGTACCAGTCGAAAAAGCCGCAATTAACGGTTCTGGCGTAACTGTAAAATTAGAAAATAATCTGTTAACGATCGACACCGCTGGTCTACAACTCTCTCAAGAGCAATTTATCGTAACTCTCACGGCTTCAGATCGTAACGAAGCAAATGGCTCATCGTTAAACGAACTGAGCGTTGCCTTTGTCATTGATATTGAGCTGAGCAATACAGCACCGACTGTAAGTAATGAGTACCAAACCTCACTACAAACCCAGATCAGCAATTGGGAACTAAAACAAGGTGTGCAATTTTCACAACAATTAGATCTAATGGGGCTATTTGATGACCGTGAAGGTGATAACCTAATCTACACAACCGACATCAATGCTGTAATCCCAGGCCTAACCGCTAAGCACGACCAACAAACAGGCAAGATCACTATCTCTGGACGTCCTTTAGCGGATCATATTGCTGGAAAAAAATTCACTATCATTGCAAATGATGGACACGTTAAAACACGTATCACATCACAACCAGCAGGCTTTACTTTGCCTGTGATTGCCGAAGGTACAATTACTGCCGTTCCTGGTATGCAAGAAAAAATGCAGGAAGTTGTAAACTCATGGGAGTTGCAAGTTGCTAAAGAATTTGATCAAACATTAGACGTTAGTGAATTATTCACTAGCGATATTAGTGGAGATACTGAGTACTACGCTCACTATGCCGCTCATGATAATCAGCCTGCAGAAAACCCGATCCACGGCGTACAAGTTTCTGTCGACCAAACAACAGGTCTAGTGACTCTTAAAGGTAAACCGACCAAAGAAGCAACAGGTGTAATCTTATACATAGCGAAAGGTGTTAATTTCTCTGGTGGCGACGAAAATGATATCGAATCAGAGATGATTCAAATCAAACTGCCAGATGTTCAATCAGCAGAATTAGGTTCTATCGAGATTAACCATGACGCTCGTAAAAAACTGAATGATAAAGCTGCTAGCTGGGCTCATGAGCTGCAGGTAGGCAAACTATTCGATCAAACACTGGATATTAGCGGCCTATTCCTCGGTGACTTTGACGGTACAGCTGAATACTACGCGAATTATGCTGAACATGACCATAGTGATGCCGAAAACCCAATCAATGGTGTAAAAGTAGAGGTGGATGCTAACGGCCTAGTAACGTTATACGGAACACCAACCAGAACAACTGATAGCGTTAAGCTATACGTCGCAAAAGGCTTCAACATTTTTGGTGGCAATGATAACGATATTGAATCAGAAATGGTCGCGATCCCATTGCCAAACGTTCAGCCGGGTGAGGACGTAACACCACCATCAGAAGGCCATCCACTTGAAGGGCAACCTTTATATTTTCTTGAGTGGGGCAATGATTACGAAAATGGTGGCTACGATCATACCCGTGTATGGTGTGATTCAACACTATATAAAGATGGCAAGGTATTTAGCAATACTCGTACATTGACAAACCTTACAACTTGTAGCGCTCCGACTGAAGAAGTTTTAGGAGCCAGCTATGTAATTGAAAATGAAAAATTAATCGCATCATTCCCATCAGAAGATAAGCCTTCAGAAATCGAAAAATTTACTCTGGAAGTTGTTGCGGATAAAGCCAGTATAGATATTGCTCCTAGTGCTAAAACGGTCATTTTCCGCGGTGATAATGAAGCAGAACGCTACACCTACTTCAGTCAAGCCGCAGAAGCAGAAGCTAGTATTAACATTTTGTCGAATGACTCATGGGATAAACGTTTTACAAAAATATACATGCCTGCCGACACTGACAATACTTGGGAACCAGTTACTGTTAGCGTAGCGCTTGACCAAAATCGTGCATATGTAAACTTTGATGCCGATGGCAAAGACTTTACATGTGAAACATACAACGAATGGTACGCATTTAGACAGTTGACGGATGGAGACAACAGCTACGTTGGTGGCTGTACCACTCTAATTGATGATGAAGAGAATAATCCAGGTGAAACTCTTTATCATTACGCTAGTGTTTATTTCGACTTATCCCAAGCGAATGTTGAAGTTGGTAAGGTTTACAGCTTTATCAGTACAGCACAGGAAAGTGACCGTGAATATGCAGAATCAGTAAAACTGAATATCAAATGGACAGGTGAATCTGATAACGATTAATCGTTAAATCGTAAAGCTATCCCCGCTATCGCGGGGCTAGCTTTTGTCTAATTTTCTATATTTAAACCATCAATTCACACACATCACATTCAGTAGTGATGAGCCTTTTATATGGTTGGTTTTACCGTTGGTAAATAAGCCGGTACGCTCAGCGCCCCAGTAAGGCAAGTGGATTGGCCATTGCTCGCCTACCATCAATTTCGCCTCTAACAAGGTTTGCCACTGCTCTGCATTGGGTAATTGCATTCCGATCTGCTGGCACAATTTTGCCGCACCTTCAAAGTTCAAACGGTTCCATGGCATTTCATACTCCATGTAAAACTGTTCCTCACTAAAAATCATGTAAGGCACTTTATATTGCGTGCCGTTGATCACCGCTTCGCGGCGTATGGTGACTTGCGTATCAGCGGGCTTTGGCACAATCGCGGCAACAGCCGGTTTTGGCTTCGCGATCGGTTTAGGTGCAGGAATAACCGTCGTCGATTGCTTTTTCTCTGCGACTTTCTTATCTGTATTGGCCTTAATGACCGTAGGTTGAGTAACGATAGGTTTTGCTGCTTTCGGCGTCGCGGCAGCCCCCTTTACCACTTCACGAATAAAAGCCTGTTGATACGGTTTGAGCGTTTTGACCGCTTTGAGCTCTTTAGTGGCTTGAGCAAAATCGTTGTATGGGCCAATCAAACAACGCGCATTACGACCTTCAATTTTGCCCCACACATCGGTACTGATCTTTTGATAGATCACCTTGGCTTCATCGACACTCAGCGGTTTAGACAACACGCCACACTGGATCCAAAAGGTCGATTCACTGCCTTTAGGTTGCTGTTTACCCCATAAACCATTACCAATTGGGCAAGATTTATCAAGCAATGGCAGCTCTTGCGCAGAGCTTTGAGTGGCATCGCATAAAAATTGCTCGCCATAACTGGTTGGACTAAAAAATATAAAACCTAATGCGACTGAACAAAGGAGTGTTGAAAGTGGCTTGGCTGATGCTGGCAGCAATTTAATATCCATATAGTAAACAGACCTTAGTTGTTATTGATTTAACGGCGGGCGACACGTGATGCACAACATCGAGATTGAGAAAGCCTAACAATGACACAGTGGCTTTAATTCGATGGCATCTCCCCAAACTAATAAATATTGTCATTATTGACGATTCACTGTTGAGAAAATGTGAATGCAAAAAAAGAGCCGTAATTTAATACGGCCCTTAGTGTAGAGAGTTTGTAATAGATAAATCTTAGGCTTAGATCACCTTTCAGGCTTTCACTGCTGATGAGGCTGGCGACATTGGGCAAATAAGTCCAATTCAGGCTGATAAACCTGCGTTTCAACATCCATAATACCGAGCAGTGAATGGAACAAATTATCGTGAGAATAATGTTCGGTTTGTTTCGCTTCCTGTTTCAAACAATCGTAGTTAACGGTTTTTAATTGCTTAAAGCCCGGAGACATCCATACAATCAGCGGTACCGTTGTTTGGTAATCAGGTGCTAGCGCGTAAGGTGCGCCATGCAAATAAAGCCCATCCTCCCCTAGAGACTCGCCATGATCCGATAGGTAAATAAGCGCAGTGTTATACTGAGATTCCAAACCCTTTAAACGTTCGATGATTTGGCTGAGAACATAATCGGTGTATCGAATACTGTTGTCATAGCTGTTAACGATCTGCTCATTGGTGCAATTTTCAATGTCGGCTCTAGGGCAATCCGGTTGGAAGATCGCCATCTCTTTTGGGTAACGCTTGTAATAAGTAGGTCCATGGCTACCAATAAGATGTAATGCAATCATACGATTGCCAGAAAGCTGGCGAATGTTTTTGTCAAAATCCTCTAACAGCACCATGTCGTAGCATGTATTGCCATCACAAAGGGCATCTTTACGATCATGATTCATCATCTCTTTCTTAATGTGTTTGGCGACACTTTTATCACCACCATCATCGTCTTCCCACATCATTGCAATGCCGGCTCGACTAAGAATATCAATCACATTATCTTGATTGTTAGCAATGTCATGATCGTAATTGTCATGAGTCAAATTAGAGAACATACACGGCAGCGAGACAGCGGTTGCGGTACCACACGAGCGTACGTCTTGGAACGAAACAACATCTAGCTTAGAAGTAAATGGATTGGTTTTTCGTGGATAACCGTTAAGTTGATAGTTTTGCGAACGCGCTGTTTCTCCGACAACTAATACGACCAACGTCGGCTTAGCTTGAGTCATTTTTAGAGCTTGCTCTGATTGACGCGCATCCAACCCCAACTCTTTATACGCGATAGGCGTAGTGAAGTAAGTATGTTTAAAATATTTAAAAGTACTATAAACAAATTGCGTCGGAACAATCTCTTTCTTCAGATAACTGTTGTTGCGACCAACCGAGGCGTAATCTTGATAATAGACGCTGGCAATGGCCACGATGACCACCACAGTCGCTACCATTGAAAGCAGCTTTTTAGCAAACAGCTTTAGTAATGACTCTGGTTGAAAAGAAACCATAGCGACAAAAAACGCCGGAACAATACCTAACAGCACGAACCATGCTAGCGAATATAAGCTCAGATAAGAGCTTGCTTCGCTGCTATCGGTTTGCATGATATTGGTGATCATATCCGCATCGAAAATCGTCCCGTAGTTAAAACCGGCATAGCTCACTAAGGCTGAACAAATCAACAAAATGATAAAGAAAGGTTTGCTTATATAAGGCCAGCTAAACAGACTAAAGATCAGCGTCAATGCCGCCCAGAAAAACAGAGGGATAGTACATATAAAGCCCAGCTTTACACTCTCCATCTGAGCAAAAATATGATGCAGTTCCTTATAGATGGGTAAGTTGAGTACCACTGCAAAATACAGTGCTAGCACGACGGTTAAGCTCGCATAGCTCATCTTGGTACGAAACAGATCGATAAAGTGAAATGGTATTTTTTTCACAGTAAATCCCCCACAATCGATAGCCAAGTAAACGCGGCTAATATCAGCGCAATAAATACCGCTGCCGAACCAATATCTTTTGCTCGACCGCTCAACTCATGCCATTCAGCCCCCACTCTATCCACCACCGCTTCAATAGCAGAATTAAGTAACTCAACAATCACTACGATGGCGACACTGCCCACCAACAATACCTTTTCAACTGTTCCGACTGGCAAAAAAACAGTAATAAAGATAGCAATAGCTAATAGAGCACACTCTTGGCGAAATGCAGCTTCATTGCGCCAAGCGGCTTTTAACCCCTGAATCGAATACCCAGTGGCATGCACAATACGACTAAACCCTGTTTTACCTGGCTTCACTCTCATTCCTTATTATTGTGTTTATTCTTTGATAACAAATACAAAGGCAGCGATATACCTTTACTAAGTGACATATCAGACACTAATTTCAACTAAAGTTCGAAGTTAGTTAACACAAACAAAGTTTTCAGAAATAAGCATAGGCGAAAAAAAGCCGCGACAGAGCGCGGCTTAGTATCAACAAACTAATTTAAAGGGCATTAGCCTTTATAGATTTTGGGATTAAACACATCTCGTAACCAGTCACCCAGCAAATTAATCACTAACACTAAGGTCACTAACACAATGCCCGGGAAGGCGGTAATCCACCAAGCACCTGAGAAGATGTAGTTAAAGCCAATACTGATCAATGCACCCAATGATGGTTGGTCTACCGGTAAGCCTAATCCTAGGAAGGAAAGCGCCGCTTCCGACATGATAGCGTTTGCTACCTGTACCGTCGAAATCACCAAAATCGGAGACAAACAGTTAGGCAGAATATGACGGAACATGATGCGAGGCGCTTTAAAGCCCATCACACGCGCCGCTTCCACATACTCTTTTTTCTTCTCTGCTAATACCGACGCTCGAATGGTACGCGCATACTGCGGCCACTCTGCCACACCAATAATCACCACTAGCATGATCACAGCATATTGATTGTAAAAATCACTGCCGAAGCTGGCTTTGAAAATCGCCGAGACGATAATAGCCACCATCATGGTCGAGAATGATAGCTGCACATCAGCAAAACGCATCAAGAAGCTATCGACACGGCCACCAAAGTAGCCCGCCGATAGACCAATAATGATACCGAGGAAGAGCTGTAAGCCGACAGCGAGAAAGCCGATAGTCAGGGATAAACGAGAACCGTACAAAATGGTTGATAAAATATCACGACCTTGCTCATCAGTACCCAAAACAAAGTGCTCTTCACCACCTTCCATCCAGGATGGTGGTAGCTCCGAATCCATGATATCAATCGAGGTAAGATCATAAGGGTCAGTTGGCGCCAAGACAGGCGCTGCCAGTGCCAGTACCAAGAACATCATAAAGACGGTAAAACTCGCCATCGCGACTTTATCGCGCTTGAAGTAATACAAGAAATCCGACTGTTTAAAACGTTGCCACGCCGACGGTGCAGATGAAGGAGCCGTTGAAATACTACTATGACTCATGACTAAGCTCCTTTTCCGGTTAAGTTAACCGTTGGGTTGATGATGCCGTAGAGCAAGTCAACAATGGTATTCGTAACCACGAAAATCAAACCAACAAAGATGACATAGGCGGTAATTAACGGCGTATCAACACGGTTAATTGCCTCTAGGAACAAAAAGCCCGTACCCGGCCATTGGAAAACGGTTTCCGTCAAAATGGTATAAGCCACCATGGTACCAATTTGTACACCACCGACGGTAAGAACCGGTAGCATGGTATTTTTCAGTGCATGTTGGTAATAGATTTTATTGAGGTTCAGCCCTTTAGCTTTGGCAAATTTAATGTATTCAGAGCTAAGCACTTCCAACATTTCAGAACGAACTAAACGAATAAACAGTGGCAACATAATTGAAGCTAACGCGATACACGGTAAGATCAGGTGTTTAAGACCATCTATAGTGAAAAAGCCCGACTCCCAGCCCAAGACATTCGCGGTTTCCCCTCGCCCATACGATGGCAACCACCCAAGCTCAATTGAGAAGACATACATCAGCATAATTGCGGTTAAGAACACTGGAATCGAGATGCCGACGCTACTCATTGCCATGATAAATTTGGTGAACATACTCTTAGGATGAATCGCCGAATAGACGCCAAGCGGTATTGATAACAAAACGATGATCAGCGTAGCCCCAAACACCAATTCTAACGTCGCCACCAGCTTATCTAAAATCACATCCACTGCTGGTCGCTTGAAGAAGTAAGATGTACCTAAGTCACCTTGCAGCGCGTTGCTGACAAAGCGAGTATATTTTGTGATAAAGGGATCGTTTAAGCCTAATTCATCACGCAGCGCTTGGCGCTCCGCTTCCGAAACCGACTGACCTACAAGCTCACGCAGCGGGTCACCCAGATTATCCTGAATGGCAAACGCCACTAAACTGATCACAAACATCACTATCAGTGCCTGATACAGGCGCTTGACCAGAAACGAAAACATTCCTTGCCCCTTAACTATCCATAGTGCTCTGATTGAGGTGTCTTTCTACCTGACAACCAAAGTAGATATTCAGCCTTAAAAACCACTCAACCCGACTGAAACAAAATTGAGCGTGTGTCTACCTAATCTGCGTCAGTAACGCTTATCTAGATTGGGCTTATTAAGGAGGGCATTGCACCCTCCTTATGACTACAGGATGTGATTATTCAACCACTAAGTCGCCAAAGTAAGGCATAACCATTGGGTTGACGATGTCTGCCGCTTTCACGTTAGATTTCGCGCCCCACGCTTCACTTTGCCAATGCAGTGGAACAAACGCTGCATCGTTGTATAGCGTCGCTTCTACGCCTTTCAGCATCGCTGCACGCTTAGCCGGATCGGTTTCTACGTTAGCCGCTTCTACGACCGCATCCATTTCTGGGTTTGAGTAGTAACCACAGTTGTATTGGCCTTTACCTGTTTCCGCATTGCGCGTCATGGTTAGGAATTCACTCAAGTTAGCCGAATCTTCGGTATCTGAGTGCCAGCCAATCATCAGCATATCGGCTGCACAGAGATCAAACTCAGGCCAGTACTGCGCTTTAGGCATGGTTTTCAGATCCACCTTGATGCCAATCTTCGATAGCATCGCAGCCGCCGCTTGTGCAACTTTCGCATCGTTCACATAACGGTTATTTGGCGCGATCATGCTCAGCGCAAAACCATCCTCATAACCCGCTTCTTTCATCAACTGCTTCGCTTTTTTCAGATCGTAACGTGGCACTAGTGCTTCATCATGGCCTACGTAACCTGCCGGACTTTGTTGACCTGCAGCAGTCGCGAAGCCTTTCATGATTTTCTTCACGATGCCTTCATTGTTGATCGCATGCACGATTGCTTGACGTACGCGAACGTCTTTCAACGCTTCATTGCTGTTTTGGTTCATTTGGAAAGTGATGATACGAGTACCTGGTAGTGTGACCAGATCGATGCCTTCCGCTGATTTAACGCGTTTGTGATCATTTGGCGCTACTGGGTGAATCATATCCACACCACCAGACAGTAGTGCTGCGACACGCGTTGCATCTTCTTTAATTGGCACCAAGGTCAGCTTATCAACGTTACCTTTAGAAGCGGTATCCCAGTAATCATTAAAGCGTTCAAATTCTACTTTTACGCCTTGTTCACGTTCAGTCACGATGAACGGACCAGTACCTGAAACATTGGTTGAGGCAAATGAGTTACCGTGCTTCACTACCTCAGATTTATCTTTGCCATCGGCGGTGTTACCTGAGTAAAACTTACTGTCCATTGGGAAGATGTAAGTCGCGGTTTGTAGAACCAGTGGGTATGGACCTTTGGTGACAAGGTCAAAAGTGTAATCATCCACTTTCACAATCTTTTCATATGGGTCGAAGATAGCTTTAAAATCTGGCGAGCTTTGTAGACGGTCAAACGTCCAAACCACATCATCAGCGGTCAAAGCATTGCCTGAGTGGAACTTCACCCCTTCACGCAGTTTGAAGCGCATGGTTTTATCATCAATACGCTCCCAGCTTTGCGCAAGGCGCGGTTCAAAATCCATCTCTTGAGTAAAGCGAACAAGTGGATCAAATACCATGTGTGACATTTGCAGCGTACCGCCAGATAACTGCTCATGCGGGTCTAACGAAACAGGGTCAGCTGCGTAGCCAACTTTGATATCTGCCGCCATTGCATTAAAGCTTAGACCAGCAGCCATTAGCGCCACTGCTAATTTGCTTTTCATGGTTTTCATTGCATAACTCCTTATGCGGGATCCAATCCCTAGTTGTTGTGTTTGCATCTATTTGATTTGATAGCTAAGCGGTGACTTTGCTATCCACGGCTTGTGCCGCTTCTACTTCTTCTCTTAAGCCAGTAAATTCCGGCATTAATGAAATCAATTGTTTGCTGTAAGCATGCTGAGGCTGAGTGAACAATTGCTCAGTTGGAGCCACCTCCAATAGCGTCCCCATTTGCATTACACCCACTCGATCGCACATTTGACGAATGACGGGCAAGTCGTGACTGATAAACAGCATGGTGAGGTTGAGCTCACTTTGTAAATCTTTCAGCAGGTTAAGAATTTGCGCCTGTACTGATACATCCAATGCTGAGGTCGGCTCATCACAAATCAGCAAGCGTGGACGTGTTGCCAATGCACGAGCAATAGAAATACGCTGGCGCTGACCACCAGAAAACTCATGTGGGTACTTCACCCCAGCCATAACGCCCAAACCAACGTGATCCAAAAGATCGTTAACGATCTGTCGCGTTTCTGTTTCATTGCGCGTGAGTTTATGAAAACGGATTGGCTCAGCGATAATATCGAACACTTTCATGCGCGGATTCATCGAAGTATATGGATTTTGGAAAACCATCTGCATTTGACGACGGATCGGACGACGTTCTTTCTCTGAACGCAGTGAAGTCAGGTCAATACCTTCAAACGTAACGCGTCCTGAATTAGGTGCATAAAGACCGGCGATCACACGAGCAATGGTCGACTTACCAGAACCAGATTCCCCAACCAAACCGAACGTCTCACCCTCTTTTACTTCGAAGCTGACGTTATTCGAAGCTTGTACATATTCACGACGACTTTCAAATAGAGAGTCTTTAGTAATAAAGCGAAGATTGACGTTTTCCACTTCCAGCAGAGCACCGCTATAGTCACGCTGATCTTGGCTTTGACCTAACCAGTGATTTTTAATATCCAGTGGCTTTAGCTCGGAAGCTTGTTCGATATAGCTCACCAGAGGAAAACGCTCTAGTTTCATGTCTGAACGTGGTACGGCAGAAATCAAACTGCGAGTATAGGAGTGATCGGGATCGCCTAAGACTTTCGCGGTTGGACCAAATTCAACTAGATCGCCTCGATACATGACCGCGACACGATCGGTCACATTAGAGACCACGCCCATGTCGTGAGTAACCAACATACAACCGACATTGTTCTTGATGCATAAATCACGAATAAGCGTCAGAATTTGATCTTGGATAGAAACATCCAATGCGGTGGTTGGCTCATCAGCAATGATAAGGTCAGGTTCGCCAGCAAGGGCGATCGCAATGACAACACGCTGACGCATGCCACCAGAAAATTGGTGTGGATACTGTTTAAGACGGTTTTCTGGTTGTGGAATACCCACTTGGTTCATTAAATTAAGTGCGCGCTGATACGCTTCCTCATCCGAAACCTTCATGTTGGCATGAATCGTTTCTTTGATTTGCTGTTCAACGGTAAATAACGGGTTAAGTGATGTCATCGGATCTTGGAAGATGAAACCGATTTTTGAACCACGAACTCGACGCATTTGCTGCGGAGTTAATCCCGATATTTTTTCGCCTTCTAAGAACACTTCACCGTCTGCGATCGTGCCCGGAGGGCTAAGTAGATCGATAACTGCATTGCCTACGGTTGATTTACCGGCCCCCGACTCACCGACTACGCCAACGATCTCACCACGTTCGATATTAAACGACAGTGATTTAACCGCTGCATGAACACCATGACGCGATGGGTATTCGATACGCAGGTTTCTTACTTCTAAAAGTGACATTACCAGACCTCTACTGCTTTGACAGCTTTCTGCCCTGTCTGAAAAACTGAATCCATTCATTTACCAGAATATCGTTCTGTCCAATATTAGCTGTTCAATTTGGCAAATAATTCACACAAAAGCAACATTTACAGTGGAAAAATTTAGTTTTGCGCATATTTTAAGCAACTAATAAACACAACAATGCATAAAAATACAATTATTGATAAGAAAAACTGATAAGCAAGCGCCAACATTTACTGCTATTACTGGCTACCTAGTGATTATTATCTAAATTACTGTTAAATCTCTGCGCATAATCA
This sequence comes from Vibrio scophthalmi, assembly GCF_040869025.1. Lineage (NCBI taxonomy): Bacteria > Pseudomonadati > Pseudomonadota > Gammaproteobacteria > Vibrionales > Vibrionaceae > Vibrio > Vibrio scophthalmi. The sequence continues at coordinate 1,325,556 of NZ_CP134271.1, forward strand.
ATCAATTTAGTGAATTAAGCGTCATTAACAAAAAAAACACATAACACTGCCATTAAGATGAATGAGTAATATTTAGAACCAACCAGAAACCACACAACCAGTGATTAACTTCACACAACAAGCACGACTCAAGCTTTAATTCTATTTTTACCACCCAAAAAGAATCAGATGAAAACCATCTATTTTGCCGCATGGCTTAAAGCATGAAGGTGAGTAATATGACGAGTGAAATAAAGCTAAGAGCGGATCAGCTGAGACAGTAATGTTATAAAAACCCAGTAAAGAGCAGATAAAGGCATCGATGAGGAGAATAAAGAAAAGGGTAAGCGATTAGTCATTACTGACCATGACGATTTGTATAACTAGCGGCTACGTAAACAATATGAAGAAAGAATTAGCTAAAGCACAGATGCAAAAAAGCCCTAGTCTTTCGACTAGGGCTTCGTATAGTGGTCGGTGAAGAGGGATTCGAACCCCCGACCCTCTGGTCCCAAACCAGATGCGCTACCAAGCTGCGCTATTCACCGACAAGGTTTTATCTTAACTTTCATCAAGAAAGGAAGCAAAGCTACCTATATAATGGGGTGGCTAACGAGGCTTGAACTCGCGACAACCGGAATCACAATCCGGGACTCTACCAACTGAGCTATAGCCACCACAATTTGTGTGTTTAATGCCATCTAAGCAATAAACTAAATAGTGGTCGGTGAAGAGGGATTCGAACCCCCGACCCTCTGGTCCCAAACCAGATGCGCTACCAAGCTGCGCTATTCACCGACTTAAGTTTCTTCTCGATTTTCATCAAGAAAGGGAGCAAATGCTACCTGAATAATGGGGTGGCTAACGAGGCTTGAACTCGCGACAACCGGAATCACAATCCGGGACTCTACCAACTGAGCTATAGCCACCACTGTTTTTTACCGATAATACTTCCGAGGCACATGGTGCGCCCGAAAGGATTCGAACCTTCGACCTTTGGCTCCGGAGGCCAACGCTCTATCCAGCTGAGCTACGGGCGCATGCCCTATCGGCGGAGAGGAATAATACGGATATCACACTATTGCGTCTAGTACTTTTTCAACTTTTTTTACCGTTTGACGCCTTTTTCAGCAACATAGACTAATTAAAAACCAATCCTGCGTGTGATGTACCCCCTGTCGCTGGGAAGTTATTGTTTATTGCAACAACTTATCGGGATATAATCACCTAATGTTTACATTGATTTAACAGCCTTGCTTGCTGTTCGTCAATTTACACACTAATAAAAGGTAAGCTTGAACTTACCCTCAGGAATGTACAGTGAGTTTAATGGATATGTCTCGAAAAATCTTAACCACCTTAATCGCTGCCGTCGCCTTTTCTGGCGCCGCCTTTGCAGCAAGTGTGAACCAAGAAGAATACGATGCGATAGCAGAAAGGATCAAACCTGTTGGTAATGTTTATTTAGCGGGCAGTGAACCTGTGGTCGCGGAACCAACCGGTCCTCGTGATGGCGCGAGTGTTTATGGCACCTTCTGTATTGCTTGTCATGCCACAGGCGTCAGTGGCGCACCTAAGATTGGTGATGCTGCAGATTGGGCTCCTCGCATTGCTCAAGGCGAAGCGGTGCTAAATGACCACGCTATTAATGGCTTCAATGCGATGCCAGCCAAAGGGGCATGTATGGATTGTTCTGATGAAGAAATCATCGCAGCCATCAAACACATGACTGATGGCCTATAAAAACGGCTACTGGATTAAATGATGCACGTGAAAAAGGCTTGGTCGAAACCAAGCCTTTTGTGTTTTTAATCGTACTGATTTGCAGTCGCTACCTTTAACCCAGGTTTAGGCGAATCAATTTAACTTCGTTACTTTTTATTAAACATCGATCTTAAATTGGCAATGTGCGCCTGCCCTTTCGCCATACGCTCTTCTTGGGTGACCGGCTTCTTCGTCTGTTCCCACTCCACATCATCAAATGGCAATTCATCTAAGAAGCGGCTTTGCGTTGGTTTCAGTAACTCACCATATTGGCGACGTTCACGGCACATGGTAAAGGTCAGCTCTTTCTGTGCACGAGTGATCCCCACGTACATCAAGCGACGCTCTTCTTCGACGTTATCTTCATCAATACTGGTTTGGTGTGGCAAGATGCCCTCTTCCGAACCGAGCAGATAGACGTAAGGGAACTCCAAACCTTTCGAAGCGTGTAGCGTCATCAATTGCACTGCATCACTGTCTTCATCTTCTTCATTACGCTCCATCATATCGCGCAGCGTTAGACGTTGAACCACCTCTTTTAAGGATTTCGCTTCTTGGTCGTAATTATCACCTTCTAAATCAGCCACAATCCACGAGTAGAGATCCGAGACGTTTTTCATCCGCATTTCTGCCGCTTTCGGGCTTGAAGATGTCTCATACAACCAATCTTCATAATGGATATCACGCACCAATGATCGTACCGCTTCAACTGTATCGCCACGCTCAGCTTGATCGGCGATCTTCACCAGCCAGGTCGTAAAGCGCTGTAAATTCTCTAAACCTCGTCCAGTAAGATGCTGCTCGAGGCCCATTTCAAAGCTGGCCTCAAATAGGCTTTTACCACGCATGTTAGCGTAACTGCCAAGCTTCTCTAGAGTGACCGGGCCAATCTCACGCTTAGGCGTGTTGACAATACGTAGGAATGCATTGTCATCATCTGGGTTTACCAATACTTTTAGGTAAGCCATGATGTCCTTGATTTCTGCGCGTGCAAAAAACGACGTGCCGCCAGACAATTTGTATGGCACCCGGTTTTGCATCAGTGACTTTTCAATCAGACGAGATTGGTGATTGCCACGGTACAAAATCGCATAGTCGCGGTAGTTGGTACGATTAAGAAACTTATGCGCAATGATCTCACCGGTCACACGTTCCGCTTCATGATCTTCATTTTTCGCCAGTAGCACTTTGAGTTTTTCGCCATCAGGCAGCTCAGAGAACAACGATTTCTCGTATACGTGCGGGTTATTGGCGATCAAAATGTTGGCACAACGCAGAATTCGGTTGGTCGAACGATAGTTTTGCTCCAACTTGATCAGTTTTAAGTTCGGGTAATCTTGCCCCAACAACACTAAGTTTTGCGGTTTTGCCCCACGCCATGAGTAAATTGATTGGTCATCATCGCCCACCACCGTCAAACGCTCGCGCTGGCCGACTAACAAACGTACTAATTCATACTGGCTGGTGTTGGTATCTTGATATTCATCCACCAGCAGGTAACGAATGCGATTCTGCCAACGCGTTCGAGCTTCTTCGTTGGTCCGCAGTAACAATACCGGCAATGCGATCAAATCATCAAAATCGAGCGCGTTGTAGGCTCGCATCTGTTTCTGGTACATCTCAAAACAAAAAGCAAACAACTGCTGTTGCTCGCCTTGAGCGTAGGCTTTAGCTTGCTCTGGCGTGAGCATGTCGTTCTTCCAGTTGGATATCGCGCTGAGCAATTGGCGCAGCAGATCTTTATCGCCATCCAATTGGGTTTCGGTCAGCTCTTTGAGTAGTGCCAACTGGTCTTGATCATCAAACAGCGAAAAGCCCGCTTTTAAGCCCAGGTGCTTGTGTTCACGCTTGATGATGTTAAGACCTAAGGTATGGAAGGTGGAAACCATCAAGCCTTTTGCTTCTTGCTTACCTAATGTTTGCCCAACGCGCTCTTTCATTTCACGCGCGGCTTTATTGGTAAAGGTTACCGCAGCAATGTTACGCGCCTTGTAACCACACTGCTGAACCAAATAAGCGATTTTGTTCGTGATAACACGAGTTTTGCCTGAGCCTGCGCCTGCCAACACAAGACATGGGCCTGACACATACTTTACCGCTTGATCTTGTCCGGGGTTCAGCTTCATGAGGGTCTCATCTCGAAAAAATATTGCCGCTTATAATAATAGTGCAACCTTGTTATTACCATGATTAATGGTAGGCCAAATAATTTCACTCAAAACGAAGAAAAATCATTGGATTGACAAGATTTTTACAGATTTAGGGCCATACTATATTGCAAACACTGGCCGATTTTGGCCTAATAATGAATGAACGTTCATTCATTAGTGATAGGAAAAATGTCAAGAAAGATCTCTTTAGATAAACACGCACAAATTTTAGCTGCAGCGGAAAAGCTAATTGCAGACTCAGGCTTTCATGGCCTGTCGATGCAAAAAGTCGCCACGGCAGCAGGAGTCGCCGCGGGTACCATTTATCGATATTTTTCTGACAAAGAACAATTACTCAATGAAGTTCGACTTCATGTAGCCAAACGTATAGCCACAGCCGTTCAAAGCGGCGTAACGGACGATATGCCCTTAAAAACGGCCTTCCATACTATGTGGCTAAACATTTGGAACCTGGCATCCTGTGAGATGGATGCACTAAGTAGCCGAGTCCAATATGAATCTCTTCCCGCGACCGACGATCAACAGGTTAGGGAACTTGAGCGCAAAATGTTTGACCAAGTAGAGCGTTTGTTTATTGAAGGCAAGAAACAAAAGATATTTAAGCAATTGGATAATCAAGTGCTATTTGTTTTGAGCTTTGAATCAAGTGTCACCCTTGCGAGAAAACACGCGCTGGGATTCTATAAACTGAAAGATGACGAATTAGACGCCGTCATCGAAGCCAGTTGGGATGCAATAATTACTCATTAACTTGGAGTTCCAATTAGAATGAAAAAGTGGACTTTCTTCATGTTACTTATTGCGATACTACTGTTCGGTAGTGTGATAGGTTTCAATCTGTTCAAGCAGCATAAAATTGCCGAATACATGGCGAACCGACCCGAGGCGGAATTCCCCGTCACCGCCATTACGGTTAAATCGGTAGATTGGGTACCAGTGATCGAGGCGATCGGCTTCATCGAACCCAATCAGGGCGTTACCCTCGCCAATGAAACCAGCGGTATTATTGATAACATTAGCTTTGATTCAGGAACCCAAGTCGAGCAAGACCAACTTCTGGTTGAGCTAGATTCTGCAGTCGAGCAAGCCAATCTCAAAAGTGCTCAAGCCAAAGTTCCTGCGGCAAAAGCCAAATACAAGCGTTACCAGGGCCTCTTCAAGAAAGGCTCCATCTCTAAAGAAGCACTCGATGAAGCTGGTGCAAATTACTTCTCTCTTGTTGCTGATGTCGAAAGTTTAAAAGCCTCTATCGATCGTCGTGAAATCCGTGCACCTTTCGCCGGTGAAGTGGGTATCCGTAACGTTTATCTTGGTCAATATCTGCAAACCGGTACTGACATTGTCCGTTTAGAAGACACCAGTGTGATGCGTTTACGTTTCACCGTTCCGCAAACCGATATCTCTCGTATCAATCTAGGCCAAGAAGTCGACATTTTCGTTGATGCTTACCCTGAACGTCCATTCAAAGGCGCAATTACGGCCATAGAACCAGCCGTTGCAGTACAAAGTGGCTTGATTCAAGTGCAAGCAAGCATTCCAAACAGCGATGGTAAATTACGTAGCGGCATGTTCGCGCGTGCCAATATCATTTTACCACTCGTTGCTGATCAAGTGACCTTGCCGCAAACCGCGATTACCTACACCTTATACGGCGATAATGTTTACATTATTACTGAAAAAGACGGAGAGAAACGCGTAACACAGCAAGTGGTGAAAGTGGGCGAACGTGCAACAGATATCGCTCATATTCTTGAAGGCGTAAAACCCGGTGATGTCGTTGTCACCTCTGGTCAGGTTCGTCTGAGTAACCATGCCAAAGTGCGTGTGGTTGAAGACACGGCCCTTACTCCACCAAAAGAAACACCAATGCTGTAACCGGAGGCTTCATGCGCTTTACTGATGTTTTTATTAAACGTCCAGTTTTAGCGGTATCGATCAGTTTCTTGATTGCTTTGCTTGGTCTTCAAGCAATCTTCAAGATGCAGGTTCGAGAATACCCTGAAATGACAAATACCGTGGTCACGGTGACCACCGGTTACTACGGTGCCAGTGCAGACTTAATCCAAGGCTTTATTACTCAGCCATTGGAGCAAGCCGTTGCACAGGCCGACAATATTGATTTCATGACGTCACAATCGGTACTCGGTCAATCAACGATTACTGTGACAATGAAGCTCAATACCGATCCCAACGCGGCATTGGCAGACATACTGGCAAAAACCAACTCGGTGCGGTCACAACTACCGAAAGAAGCGGAAGATCCGACAGTAAGTATGTCGACCGGTTCAACAACGGCGGTTCTCTACATCGGTTTTACCAGTGATGATCTCTCTTCAAGCCAGATCACCGATTACCTTGAGCGTGTGATTAACCCACAGCTGTTCACGGTCAATGGTGTATCCAAAGTCGACATGTATGGTGGTATGAAATACGCCCTACGTGTTTGGCTTGACCCATACAAAATGGGCGCGCTTGATCTCACTGCAACCGATGTTATGGGCGTTCTTAGTGCCAACAACTATCAATCCGCCACAGGCCAAGCCACTGGTGAGTTTGTGTTGTATAACGGCAGTGCTGACACTCAGGTTTCTAATGTTGAAGAGCTCAAAGCACTCGTGGTGAAAACCGGTAAAGGTAACGTTATTCGCTTAGGTGATATTGCTAAGGTCACTTTAGACAAGAGTCACGACGTTTACCGCGCCAGTGCTAATGGCAAAGAAGCTGTGGTCGCAGCAATCAATGCCGCGCCAAGCGCGAACCCAATCAACATTGCTGCAGATGTAATGGCGTTACTGCCTCAACTAGAGCGTAACTTACCTAGCAACATCAAAATGAACATCATGTATGACTCCACGATTGCCATCAACGAGTCGATTCATGAAGTTATCAAAACCATTTTGGAAGCCGCTTTGATTGTATTGGTGGTGATCACCATTTTCCTCGGTTCGTTCCGAGCGGTTGTGATCCCTATCGTCACCATTCCACTCTCACTGATTGGTGTGGCGATGGTAATGCAAGGCATGGGCTTCTCGTGGAACTTGATGACACTGTTGGCGATGGTTTTGGCTATCGGTCTGGTGGTGGATGACGCCATCGTGGTATTGGAAAACGTTGACCGTCATATCAAAGAAGGCGAATCCCCATTCCGTGCTGCGATTATTGGTACGCGTGAAATCGCCGTTCCGGTTATCGCAATGACACTGACATTAGGTGCGGTATATGCGCCAATCGCTTTGATGGGTGGTATTACCGGTGCGCTATTTAAAGAGTTTGCGCTGACCTTGGCGGGTGCGGTTTTTGTTTCAGGTATCATCGCATTAACACTATCACCAATGATGTGTTCGAAGATGCTGAAAGCCACCGACAAGCCAAGCAAGTTTGAACAAACCGTGCATCACTTCCTCGATAAGATGACCAATCGCTACGAAAGCATGATTGACGCGGTAATGAAACATCGCCCAGTTGTGATTGCCTTTGCGATAATCGTCTTTGCCACTCTTCCGATCCTGTTTAAGTTCATCCCAAGTGAACTGGCACCATCAGAAGATAAAGGCGTGGTGGTGTTACTGGGTACTGGCCCAGCGAATGCCAACTTAGACTATTTGCAAAACACCATGAATGACGTGAATAAGATTCTGTCAGACCAACCTGAAGTGGAATACGCTCAGGTCTTCACTGGTGTACCAAACTCCAACCAAGCCTTTGGTCTTGCGACACTAAAACCGTGGAGCCAACGTGATGCCAGCCAAGCTGAAATCACTAAGCGCGTCGGCGATTTGGTCGCTAATGTACCAGGCATGGCAGTAACGGCATTCCAGATGCCAGAACTACCAGGGGCGGGTTCAGGTCTACCGTTGCAGTTCGTTATTACGACACCAAATAGCTTTGAGAGCTTGTTCACTATCGCCAGCGATATCCTGACACAAGTGATGAAGAGCCCAATGTTTGTCTATTCTGATCTCGATTTGAACTATGGTTCTGCCACAATGAAAATCAGCATCGATAAAGATAAAGCAGGTGCGTATGGCGTAACGATGCAAGATATCGGTATCACCTTAAGTACCATGATGGCCGATGGTTATGTAAACCGTATCGACCTCAACGGCCGTTCATACGAAGTAATCCCTCAGGTAGAGCGTAAATGGCGCTTAAACCCTGAATCAATGGATAACTACTACGTCAGAACAGCCAGTGGTGAATCGATTCCACTTGGCAGCTTAATCAACATTGATGTAGTAGCCGCACCTCGTGCCCTACCTCACTTTAACCAGCTCAACTCAGCAACTGTCGGCGCGGTCCCTGCGCCGGGTGTGGCAATGGGTGATGCGGTGAAGTGGTTTGAAGATGTCGCGCAAAGCAGCTTGCCTACCGGCTATAACCACGACTATATGGGTGAATCACGCCAGTTCGTCACCGAAGGGAGCGCTCTATACGCCACCTTTGGCTTGGCATTGGCAATCATCTTCCTTGTTTTGGCTATTCAGTTCGAATCGATTCGTGACCCACTGGTCATCATGGTATCCGTACCACTGGCCATTTGTGGCGCCCTGATAGCCTTGGCTTGGGGGACGGCGACGATGAACATCTACTCGCAAGTTGGTTTGATTACCTTGGTGGGCCTGATCACCAAACACGGTATCTTGATTTGTGAAGTGGCCAAAGAAGAGCAGTTACATAACAAGCTTTCACGCATTGACGCGGTGAAAGAAGCGGCGAAAGTACGTCTTCGCCCAATTCTGATGACCACCGCAGCGATGATCGCCGGCCTGATACCACTGCTCTATGCATCGGGTGCCGGTGCTGCACAGCGCTTTAGTATTGGTATTGTTATCGTATCTGGTCTGGCGATTGGTACACTATTCACGCTGTTTGTACTGCCAGTGATTTATAGTTACTTAGCAGAGCAACACAAACCACTACCTGTGTTTGTTGAAGATAAAGACTTAGAAAAACTGGCACGAGTGGATGAAGCGAAAGCTGTTCACCGTGAACGAGCAAATAAACCAAGTTAAGATTTATACCTCTCTATAAAGGCCACCTCGGTGGCCTTTTTTTCATTAGTACAAAAAGAAACCAGGCTACCAATGAGTAAAGAGTCGATTTTTTAGCATCAAAATGGCGACTTTCGCGTATCAATTACATAGAATGAATCCAAAGATACAGGAGTGTTCACACCATGTTTGACCCAAAGAAATTAGAGCAAATCGCGAAACAAATTCATGATTCAATGCCTCAGCCAGTAAAAGACCTTGGCTCAGATGTTGACCAAAAAGTACGTCAAGTAATCCAAGGCCAACTTAACAAACTCGACGTCGTTAGCCGCGAAGAGTTCGACGTGCAAACTCAAGTGCTACTACGTACTCGCCAAAAGCTAACTGAAATGGAAAAGAAACTGTCTGATCTAGAAGCAAAGCTAGCGGATAAATAGCGAGAAGCGAGAAGCGAGAAGCGAGAAGCGAGAAGCGAGAAGCGAGAAGCGAGAAATTAAAAAGGCTTGGTCCATACGGAACAAGCCTTTTTTGTTGATGCTGTTTTTATCTTTATTTTTGCGCCTTCGATTCAAATCAAGAACGCAGGGATAAGGCTCCAGTTCCTAAAGAGAAGACGCGCCGTTTACGAAACTAAATCAGCGCATCAGAGTTATCCCCTAGCACAATAAATTAGCCGCCTACCGCGATGTGCTTCATATCCGTCATGTAACCACGAAGCTCTTCACCAATGTATTCTACTGGGTGGTTGCGAATCGCATCATTCACTTCAATCAGTTGCTGGTTATCAACTTGGTTTGATTCTTCACCTAGGCCTTTACCGATGACATCAATACCCACTGATGGCATGAATTTCTCGCGCAGTAACGGCGTTGCAACGTTAGCAAACAGGTAGTTACCATATTCTGCTGTGTCGGAGATAACCACGTTCATTTCGTATAGACGCTTACGCGCAACAGTGTTGGCGATTAACGGCAGTTCGTGTAGTGATTCGTAGTACGCTGACTCATCGATGATGCCTGATGCTGTCATCGCTTCAAATGCTAGCTCAACCCCAGCACGTACCATCGCTACCATTAGGATGCCGTTATCGAAGTACTCTTGCTCTGAGATTTGGATGTTTGATTCTGGGTAGTTTTCAAACGCCGTTTCACCGGTCTCTGCACGCCAACCTAGTAGGTTCACATCATCGTTTGCCCAGTCAGCCATCATGGTGCGAGAGAACTCACCTTCAATGATGTCATCCATGTGCTTGTTGTATAGCGGACGCATCAGATCTTTCAGCTCTTCTGAAAGCTCAAACGCTTTGATTTTTGCAGGGTTTGATAGACGGTCCATCATGTGTGTGATGCCACCGAATTTCAGTGCTTCAGTTACCGTTTCCCAACCAAATTGCAGCAGTTTACCGGCGTATGCTGGATCGATACCTTCCGCAACCATCTTCTCGTAACAAACGATTGAACCCGCTTGTAGCATGCCACAAAGGATCGTTTGCTCACCCATAAGGTCTGACTTCACTTCTGCAACGAATGAAGACTCTAGACAACCTGCACGATGGCCACCAGTTGCCGCAGCCCATGCTTTAGCGATATCCCAACCTTCACCTTTTGGATCGTTCTCAGGGTGAACAGCGATAAGCGTTGGTACACCAAAACCGCGTTTGTATTCTTCACGAACTTCCGTACCTGGACACTTAGGCGCAACCATCACAACTGTTAGATCGTCACGGATTTGCATACCTTCTTCAACGATGTTGAAGCCGTGTGAGTAACCCAGTGCAGCACCTTGTTTCATCAATGGCATTACGGTTTCAACAACATTGGTGTGTTGCTTATCTGGGGTCAGGTTCACCACTAGGTCTGCTTGAGGGATTAGCGTTTCGTAGCTTGCCACTTCAAAGCCGTTCTCTTTGGCATTTTTGTATGACTGACGCTGCTCATCAATCGCGGCTTGGCGAAGTGCATATGCCACATCTAGGCCTGAGTCACGCATGTTAAGACCTTGGTTAAGACCTTGTGCGCCACAACCAACAATGACTACTTTTTTACCCTTCAGAAAATCTGCTTCTGTTGCAAACTCTGAACGGTCCATAAAACGACAACGACCTAGTTGGTCTAGTTGCTCACGCAAGTTTAGGGTATTGAAATAGTTAGCCATTGTAGGGCTCTCCTTTAATAATAATGTCCGTTTGGTCGGCAATTTTTCTTACCGAATAACCTGATACTAAAGCAGACATTAAATTGCTTAAAGTGATATATTCACAATTAGTAATTGCAATTTATGCAACATGGACGTAACTAAAATGAACATTAAGAGTCTGCAGCTTTTCATTCACTTATGTGAAAGTAAAAACTTTGCCAAGACGGCTTCAGCGATGCACATTAGCCCTTCTGCGCTCAGTCGCCAAATTCAAAAGCTGGAAGCAGAATCTGGCCAAGCGCTGTTTTTACGCGATAATCGCAGCGTGGAATTAACCCCTTCCGGCAAAAAATTATTACCTGTAGCGCTCAATATTCTCGCAGAATGGCAGAACTATCAGGTGCAATTTGTTGAGCAAAACCAAGAGCTGAAAGGCGAAATCCGTCTGTTTTGCTCGGTCACCGCCAGCTACAGTCATCTACCTGAATTACTCTCAGAATTTCGTCTCCAACACCCTTTTATTGAATTTAAACTCTCGACCGGTGACCCTGCGCAAGCGATCGACAAGGTGCTCAATGATGACGCAGACATTGCAATTTCTGCGATGCCGAGCCAGCTACCTTCCCGAGTAGAATTTGAAATCATCAGTGAAATTCCATTGTCCGTGATTGCACCATCTGGGGTAAGTCACTTTGCCCAAGAACTGCAGCAAGAAAAACCCAACTGGAGTGAGATCCCCTTTATTGTTCCTGAGGCGGGTACCGCTCGTGAGCGCGCCAATACATGGTTCAAAGCAATGAAGATTAAACCCAACATCTACGCTCAGGTGTCCGGTCATGAAGCGATTGTCAGTATGGTGGCATTAGGGTGTGGTGTGGGTATTGCACCAGATGTGGTGATCAATAACAGTCCAGTAAGAGATAAGATCGAACGCTTAAAAGTGGCTTCGATTGCCCCTTTTGAGCTGGGTGTGTGCTGCAAACGTTCGCAACTAGACAATCCGCTCATCAAAGCGTTATGGAAAGTCGCGCAAGAGAAATTCATTACCCCTTAAAACAACAAAGCCACGCAATAGCGTGGCTTTAAAAATTGGCTTAACTCTTCGCTTAAATCACACGAGAAAATTGCTGCTGGCGAGCACGGTCACGTAAGTATTTATCGAAACACATACAGATGTTACGAATCAACAAACGACCACGTAATGTGACGCGAATTTCACTCTCATCCACTTCCACCAGTTCATCATTGATGAAGGTTTGCAGCAGCCCCAAGTCTTGAGCAAAGTAGCGGTTAAAATCGAGTTTAAATTCTTTTTCGATGAAGTCTTTATCGAGCTTAAAGTTACAAATCAGCTGCTTAATCACTTCACGACGAATCAAATCGTCATTATCCAGTGATACGCCTTTCCACAATGCGTGGCGCTGCTCATTCACTTGTTGATAGTACTTTTTCAGCTCTTTCTGGTTTTGTGCGTATGCATCACCAATCATTGAAATAGCCGAAACACCAAAACCAACTAAGTCACACTCACCTTGGGTAGTGTAGCCTTGGAAGTTACGATGCAAAATGCCTTCACGCTGAGCTACAGCCAGTTCATCCTCTGGTAAAGCAAAGTGATCCATACCAATAAATTGGTAGCCAGCACCAGTCAGCGTCGCAATGGTGTCTTGCAAGATATTCATCTTTTCAGATGCTTGTGGCAGATCTTCATCTTTAATCTTACGCTGCGCTGCGAACAATTGCGGCATGTGCGCGTAGTTAAACACCGATAGACGACCCGGTTGCATTTCCAACACTTGCTTTAAGGTTTCAGCAAAAGAATCTTTGGTCTGCTTTGGTAAGCCGTAGATCAAATCAAGGTTGGTCGAACGGAAGCCGAGCTCTTTGGCGCGCTGAACCATGGCAATAATAAAGTCTTCATCTTGCTCACGGTTAACCAACTTCTGTACTTCTTTATTGAAATCTTGCACGCCAATACTGAGGCGGTTAAAGCCTTCACCACGTAAGTGGTCTAGCACATCAAGCTCAATTTCGCGCGGATCAACTTCGATGCTGATTTCTGAGGTAGGCTCAAAATCAAACTCACCACGTAAAATCGCCATCACACGGCTGATTTGCGCTTTTGATAAGAAGGTTGGCGTTCCGCCACCGAAGTGCAGTTGTGTTACTCGACGACCTTGTAGCAAGCTCGCGCGCGTGCGAATTTCAGCCTCAAGTACATCCAAGTATTCATCCGCTTTATGGGCGTGACGCGTAATAACCTTGTTACAACCACAGTAGTAACAAAGTTTATGACAAAACGGGATATGGATATAAAGCGAGAGTGGTCTATCGGGGTATGCCGCACAGGCCATATCGTAATCAGCCACCGTAAAAGCTTCGTGAAACTCTAATGCGGTTGGGTAGGATGTGTAACGCGGCCCAGAGTAGTTGTACTTATCTAGAACGGTTTGATCCCACACAATTTGTTGGCTTGCGACTACTTGCTGCGACATGGTGATATTTCCACTTTGTGACTGAAAGGTCATGGTTATGTGAACGGTCTATTTTGCCATAGCCCTAAAAAGGAAAAACTAAGACAAACCGTTTTTTGAGTAGCAAAACTCAGAACTGCTAGCTCGATCACTCACTATTAAGTGTAAGCGATCGAGGCTAGATCGTTCAGTCAAACTACCGATGAGGCTTAAAGCACTTGAATATTGATTTGATTGTTGAGCGGCTGTACGGTTTGTTGCAGCTGTTTAAATTCATCAACAATCGCATCTTGCAGGCGTGATTCTGCTTTTTGACGGGCCAAATTCTGTTGCATACGCTGTTGTTTTGGCAGCGCTTGACGGTCTTCACCGCGCGCCATGTCCTTCACGATATGGTAAAGCTCAGCGGTAGCCGGAAACTTCGTATCGAAGTCAATACGGTCATCGCCTTGAACATAATCCATAATGCAGTAAACGCGAATGCTGACTTCTGATAAATCACATTGTCCTTGGATGCCTGCCATACAAAGTGTGGTGACGTTCTCAAAGATATTCGCGTTACGTTTTTCAATCGCTAGCTTTTGATGCTTAAGCTGCAATTCCTTTTGCTTCTTCAGTTGGAGCAGAAGGTAACCTGCGTAAGACGCTAAGCCAAGAATGATAATTCCACCAGCTAAGGCTAATAAGGTTACGTTCATACTGACTGTTATCCTTTAAATTGGTCGAAATCGAACGATTCAAATTCAGACAGAAGATCGTCATCTGAGTTTGATTTTTTCGCTGTTTTCTTCGTTGCTGGCGCAGGCGTCTCTTCTTCAACATCGTCAGCGATGTCTTCTTCGTAAAGACCCAATTGCTTCATCAGTACTTCGATACGGTTTAGCTTCTCATCTACGTATTTCTGCAGACCTGAACCTAGATTTTCACCATCTTCGATACGATCAAGCAATACCAGTAACTGAGCATCATTTTCCAACATTTCCAGCTCTTGCGCTGCGCTAACGCGACGCTCTGCTTTGGTTGGTTTTTTCACTTCTGCAACGATAAGAGGAATTTTCTTCTTGCTGCCTAAGCGAGGATCACGTTGCTGTGCTGCTTTCTGATCTTTATTCTGTTTTGCTTCAGAGTTACGCGTACCGGTTTTTAGGCCTTTACGCTTTTTATCTCTTTTGCGCTCGCGACCTTCAACATCCGATTGGGTGCGGTTACGAACAACGATAACATCAGCAGCTGCGCCGCCTGATCTAGATTTTTTACTACGACTCATTACTGGGCTTTCCTCAGTAAAATTACATCATTTCCTACAAATTCAAGTTCGAGCTTATCCCGCTCTGCCAAGTATTCAAACGTTGCTTGGCTAAAAAAGATCACATGGGTGAGATCGTTTTTATAGTGCCAATGGGCAAACGCTTCTACATCGATAACCATCTTGGTCATAACACCAAGCCAGCCACCGGGCTTAACTAAATTCAACCATTGCTGCCACACTTGAGCCGGCTCATATAAGTGCTCAATCACTTCGGTAGCAGTCACGAAGTCATACTGTTGCTCTAACACCGAACGTTGTGGGTGATAGTAAATATCGTATAACTTCATTGTATGGCCCAGCTCTTCCAACATTATCGAAAGTGTTGGTCCTGGCCCACAACCAAAATCTAACCCGTGAGATTGAGGTGCCACGCGTTGACAAATAGGGTCAGCCATACGCGATAAAAAGCGGCGATAACCCAAATCATTGGGGTTATTTTCGTGCAGATCATAATGCGCTTTTTCAGCTTTAGCATCCAATCGCTGCTCTGGGTTAACAAAGACCAGTGCACAGTTCGAGCATTCGAGGTACTGGCGGTGTTTGTCTTCAAAGTAGTGATGAGTGTGATTGCTTTGACAAAGCGGACAATGGTGCATCTTTACATCCTCCAACGGGGATGCGAAACATACCAGAAACTCGGCTTAGAGTGGAGTACTATTGTGCAATTTATCGTCAAATTGGTAAAAAATAGAGATAAAAAAAGCGATAGATGGCCTATCGCTTTCTAAATGCCACAAGGGCAAAACTGAGTCGTACAAAAAGTTGTACTCCAAAATTCCATTTGTTCTTAATGCTTTCCATGCCAAAAGGTGTTGTTTGCCATCATCCTGATGAGTTTTGGCTTTCCTTTTCAACATCCTGTTACTGGGCTAATCCTCAGCCTGATCCGTTTCCCTGTCTAAACCGTTAGACGAGTCAACCATCCTTATTTGAGCAGGTATCCTACCTACCCAATATCCTTATTCACTACCAAGCATTCATTGCTTGCATCCGTGGAGACCATCCTAGTCTTTTGTTCCTAACTCACTCCCTGTGAATATGATTACTTTACTTCAGCTCTCTCTCAGCACAACCCATCAAACAAAAAAATTATGCTCACTTATTCACCAGCGCGATAAGTTAATGATTTTATTTTAATTTACTTTTTCGATGCCATTTTGACTTGCCACACTATAGCGAATCTCTTACACCGCAATGAGCAAGATGGCCGTTGGCTCGTTGTCTGGCTTAGTGACTCGAATCACACTTTAAGTGCAATTCATCCATGACTAAAGTGTATGACCAATAAGCACGATTATTGAAAATGAAGACGAGTAGTAAAAGAGAGGGACAAAAAAAGCCGCAACCGAGTCGCAGCTTTTTGATGTCGAACTGTTGAATACAACAGATAAGGAACTACATCGGTTTAATGTAAGCCACCCATGTAGTTCGAAAGTGTATCGATATCTTCATCGGTTAATTTCTGCGCGATATCACGCATCATGGCGTTCATATCGTTTTCACGAGTTCCATCGCGGAATTTGACCAATTGTGCTTTAATATAATCAGGTTGCTGACCCGAAATTTTCGGGAAACCTGACAACTCAGTGCCATTACCACGAGGGCCATGACAAGCAATACAAGCGGTCAATCCACGCTCGGCATCACCTGCGGTGTAAAGAATTTTACCTTGCGCGACAACATTTTCTGGAGTGGTGCTGTGTGCCAAAGGTAGAGAGGCATAATAAGCAGCAAGATCAGCCATATCTTGTTCATTTAAAGGAAGAGCCATACCACTCATCACTGGATCAAAACGGCCTTGCTTACCACCGCTTGTCATCCCGAGTTTGAGGTCTTTCAGCTGCTTCTCTAAATACTTTTCATGCTGACCCGCCAATGACGGATACATGCCGAGTAAACTGTTACCATCAGCCCCATGGCAGGCAACACAAGTTTGAGATTTTTCTTTACCAGCTTCAATGCTGCCTTGGGCCCACACGGAGCAGCTGGCTAATAGGCTCACAATTAGCGCTAATTTCTTCATGACATTCCATTATAATTATCAAGCTTCCAGTACCACTCTGCACAACCACTCATGCTACAATAGGCGATCTTATGCCGAGTGCGGTTATTTTACACAATTTCACAAAAAAGTAATCAATTGACTACACAAAGTCGAGATGGAGTTAACAGTGAGCGTAAAAATTAATTACCAAAACACCCATTTCATCACAAGTGCACCTGATATTCGTCATTTGCCAGAGGATGAGGGAATCGAAATTGCGTTCGCCGGACGCTCCAACGCGGGTAAATCAAGCTCTTTGAACCGCCTAACCAACCAAAAGAGCTTGGCGAAAACCAGTAAAACACCTGGTCGTACCCAATTGATCAACCTTTTTAAGGTGACCGAAGGTTGCCACATTGTCGATCTACCGGGCTACGGTTTCGCGCAAGTTCCACTTGAGTTGAAGAAAAAATGGCAAAAATCTTTGGGTGAATACCTACAACAACGTCAATGCTTAAAAGGCTTGGTGGTGTTAATGGATATTCGTCACCCAATGAAAGATTTGGACCAACAACTGATTTTCTGGGCGGTTGACAGCGGTATTCCAGTTCAGGTTCTTCTGACTAAAGCAGACAAGCTAAAGAGCGGCGCACGTAAAGCACAGCTTTTGAAAATCCAAGAAGAAGCAATTGGATTTGGTGGCACAGTGAAAGTAGATGCTTTCTCGTCACTAAAAGGGATCGGTGTTGATGTATTACGCAACAAATTGGATGAGTGGTTTGCACCTGCATTTGCTCATTTGGTTGAGCAAGATATCGACCAAGACGATCACGCAGATTTCGACGGCGAATAAGCCATTTTCTGTTGCTAAAAGCCTCGCCTGTGCGAGGTTTTTTTATGCCAATTTTCCGCTCTAGCCGAAGGTCATACTGCCCACATTTACCACAATAACGCTTAATATCGACTGATTAGTGAGTGAAAAGAGAAAAGTACCCAAAGCGTTAAATCGGTTAAATACACCGCTTTATTTTCTAACAGAAATAACAATAAGAAGCTGGAAAAATATTACAAAATGCTTCTAAGTGACATATTTTGTTTCAGGACGGTCTAATTATCGTAAGTTGGTCACGAATTTCAGGGGAAATAAGAGGAATTGCGCAGCTCTGTAGGTAAGTTATTCTTTATTAGGATATTTTTGCTTGGCACAATAAAAAACGCCCCAGCCAAAAACTGGCTGGGGCGGCTGAATCAGCCTAATCCAATAACGTGAAACAAAAGGTCTGAAAGATAGAACATCTTACCTCTGTACCCTACGTCGATTAATGTACAACAATTGGTCAGTGATGAAAACTATTTTTGTAAGTTTTTTTCATTTTGATTTAATTCAGCAACAGAATAGCATTGTTCTACTAGGCTTTTTTAACATCAAAAAAAAGCCAGCGTTTGTGCGCTGGCTCATGCTATTTAAGGCAATTTGTCTAATTTTTGTCTAGTGTGCCTGATCCCAGTTATCACCGTGACCCGCTTCAGCAATTAGCGGCACCGCAAGTGTGGCCGCCGATTCCATCAATTCTTGTACTTTTGTTTCAATTTCGGCCAGTGCCGTCTCTTGAACTTCAAATACGAGTTCATCGTGCACTTGCATAAGCAATTTCACACGACCATCGCCTTCTTTTTCAATCCACTCATCAACCAGCAACATTGCTTTTTTAATAATATCCGCTGCAGTTCCCTGCATTGGTGCGTTGATTGCCGCACGTTCGGCTGCTTTACGACGCATACCATTACGTGACTGAATTTCAGGTAGGTGTAGACGACGGCCAAAGATGGTTTCCACATAGCCTTGCTCTGAAGCCGCACTACGTGTGTCTTCCATATATTGCATCACACCAGGGTAACGCTCGAAATATTTGTTCATGTAGTCTTGCGCTTCGCCGCGTGGAATACCAAGTTGCTTAGCCAGACCAAACGCACTCATGCCGTAAATCAATCCAAAGTTCACTGCTTTCGCGCGGCGACGTTGCTCTGATGAAACAAGATCAATCGTGGTTCCCATAATCTCTGCCGCAGTTGCCGCGTGGATATCCTTGCCTTCACGGAATGCCTCAAGCAACGCTTTGTCACCTGAAAGGTGCGCCATAATACGCAATTCAATTTGGGAATAGTCGACCGCGAGAATCTTATAACCATGCGGAGCAATAAAGGCCTGACGAATACGACGTCCTTCTTCATTACGGATTGGTATATTCTGCAGGTTTGGATCGGTCGAAGAAAGACGGCCCGTCGCGGTTACCGCTTGGTGGTAAGAAGTATGCACACGACCCGTCTCTGGGTTGATCATTTTTGGCAGCTTATCGGTATAGGTCGATTTAAGCTTAGCCAAACCACGATATTCCAAAATCAATTTTGGTAGTGGATAGTCTAATGCCAATTCCTGCAACACTTCTTCATTGGTTGAAGGTGTGCCTGATGGCGTTTTCTTAATAACAGGTAGGCCCATTTTTTCAAACAACAAAGCTTGCAACTGCTTTGGTGAATTCATATTGAATTCTTGCTCAGCCAGTTCATACGCTTTTTGCTCTAACTCATCCAAGCGCACAGCAATTTCTTGCGACTGTGCAGACAACTTCATGTCATCAATCAAAACGCCAGTACGTTCAATGCGGGATAAAACCGGCACCAAAGGCATTTCAATTTCATGATAAATCGCGTTGAGTTTGTCATCCTTTGCTAGGCTTTCATTTAAACGGTGGTGCAAACGCAATGTCACATCAGCATCTTCTGCGGCATAAGGTGACGCTTGCTCAAGGTCGATTTGGTTAAAGGTCAGTTGTTTCTTGCCCTTACCTGCCACTTGTTCAAATGAGATGCAGCTATGCTGCAAGAAACGCAGTGCCAAGCTATCCATATCATGCTTACCACCTACGCTGTTATATACGTAGGAAGCCAACATGGTATCGAATTTAATGCCACGCATCTCAATGCCATAACGAGCAACGATGCTTGCATCGTACTTGAGGTTTTGACCTACTTTAGCTTGATTGTCATCTTCTAGCAGAGGCTTTAATTGCTCCAATACCCAATCACGATCAAGCTGTTGTGGAGCATCTAAATAGTCATGCGCCACTGGTACATAAGCGGCTACGCCTTCTTCGGTAGCAAAAGAGACGCCTATCAGATTCGCGACCATGTAATCTAAGCTGTCAGTTTCGGTGTCAAAAGCAAACACGTCGCTCGCTTTAAGCTTTTCAAGCCAATGGTTAAAGCGCTCTTGATCAAGAATGGTCTCATATTGGCTACGGTCAATGCTGATCGCTGAACGGTCAATTTCCACTTGGTTTTCGCTTGCCGAAGGTGCTGATGGGACCGCTGCACCACTCTTCTCTATCGCTTCGACCACACCTGTGCCACCTTCAAGTAGCTCGTTTAGCCATGATTTGAAAACCAATTGGCCATACAGTTTGATCAACTCATCAGTGTTCGGTTGTTCTTTTACTAACTGCTCAGGCTTGAACTCCATTTCCACATCAAGCTTGATGGTCGCGAGCTGGTAAGAGAGCAATGCATTTTCTTTGTTGTCTTCCAGTTTTTTGGCCATGGTTTTCGAACCACGGAAGCCAAGTGGCGCAATATCATCAAGATTCTGATATAGCTTCTCCATGCTACCAATGCCTTGCAACAAAGCCGTGGCCGTTTTGTCACCCACCCCAGGAACACCAGGAATGTTATCCACTTTATCACCCATCAGTGCGAGGTAATCGATGATCAGTTCAGGTGGAATACCAAATTTTTCAATCACGCCTTCACGATCCAGCACCACATTGGTCATGGTATTGATCAAGGTGACATTTTCATCCACCAGCTGCGCCATATCTTTATCGCCAGTGCTGATCAAAACAGGGATCCCCTGCTGCGATGCTTGGTGTGCAAGTGTGCCGATTACGTCATCTGCTTCGACGCCCGAGATCGAGATCAATGGCAGGCCCATAGCGCGAATAACATTGTGCAGAGGCTCGATCTGACAGCGAAGATCATCAGGCATCGGAGGTCGATTTGCCTTGTATTCCGGATACATATCATCACGGAAGGTTTTTCCTTTCGCATCAAAGATCACCGCGATACGATCCGATGCAAATTGACGCATCATGCTACGCAGCATGTTTACCACGCCATAAACCGCATTGGTTGGAATATCACCATTACTCATGGTGCCTGGGTAAGCATGGAATGCACGGTATAGATAGGAAGAACCGTCGATCAGAATTAACGGGTTATCTGGGATACGAGCCATAGTCTTTTAGTTTCCAAAGAAAATGCAAAATAAGATCTGCTTAGAATGCCACGACTATGGCAGCGATGCTATGCAAACTCTGTGATGTCTCTTACGACATTTGTTTAGAATCTCAACAACCCAAACAACCACCTGTGGATAACTCTGTTTATAATAATTATCCACTGCCTTTTCCTTTTGCCATTTTATTAGCTCGATCAACAATAAGATTTTGTTTTAAAAGAAAATATGAAAGGATCGATCGTTTGCAACGAGATCTAAAAACGATCTTCAATTGTGGAAAAGAGTGTTGATGCCCTTTTGTGCAAGGACAAATCGCAGCGATAAAAAAAGCGACATCTTTCGATGTCGCCTAGCAAAAAAGTGTCAAAGCGTTTCATGTGGAACATGCGGCTCTGCCATATAGCTATAAATTACACTGGAAGCAATGTGAGCAATGTCGTGTCATAAAGAACTTGTGCAAGTTCATTAAATTCTGTGTCACCACTAAGTTCAATTGCTTGAAGTTAGTGACTCAACATCCTTGTGAACAACCTCATTCCCTAAGACGAGATTGATAATAATGATTCTCATTTACATAGTCAACATGTAAATGAGAAAAAGTCTCATTTATTTTAACTATTCAGATCACGTCTGTGTTGCAACCCTCACTCTCTTCGCTTCATCCAAGCGATAGCTCAAACCTCAGTAGAGAGTCGATAAAAAAATAGGTCGGCAATTGCCGACCTATTTCAGTTCACGATTGGTTGAGATTATTCACCGCGTAAATGCTGCGCTGCTTGAGCATTATCTTCAGCTAACCACTGCGCCACATCTTTTGCAAAATAAGTCAAAATACCATCTGCACCGGCACGCTTGAAGCACAGCAGTGATTCCATTACGGTATCGCGCTCGCTCAGCCAACCATTAAGAATCGCCGCTTTGTGCATCGCATACTCGCCCGATACTTGATAAGCAAAAGTCGGTACTTGCAGTTCTGATTTCACACGACGGACGATATCTAGATATGGCATACCCGGTTTCACCATCACCATATCAGCACCTTCGTTGATGTCCATTGCCACTTCATGCAAGGCTTCATCACTGTTGGCTGGATCCATTTGATAGTTTTTCTTATTGCCACCTTTCAAGTTCGACGCTGAACCGACGGCATCACGGAATGGTCCGTAATAACATGACGCATATTTTGCCGAGTAAGCCATTATTTGGGTATTGATGTAACCGGCTTCTTCGAGCGCTTCACGAATCGCACCGATACGGCCATCCATCATATCTGATGGCGCCACAACATCAGCACCCGCTTCTGCGTGAGATAGCGCTTGCTTGATCAATACCGCTGTTGTCTCATCATTCAGTACATAGCCTTCGTCATCAATGATGCCGTCTTGACCATGAGTCGTGAATGGATCCAATGCGATATCGGTGATCACACCCATTTCAGGTACGTGCTCTTTCAAAGCACGAACAGCACGCTGAACTAAACCTTCAGGATTGTATGCTTCTGCGGCGCACAAGCTTTTCGCATCTTGGTTTACCACTGGGAATAGAGCAATGGCTGGCACACCTAGTCGCGCTAGGTATTGAGCTTCTTCCAACAACAAATCAATCGATAGGCGTTCGATACCCGGCATTGACTCGATTGATTCACGACGGTCCTTACCCATAAGAACAAACATCGGATAAATCAGATCGCTCACCGTTAACTGATTTTCTGCCATTAAACGGCGGCTGAAGTCGTGTTTACGCATACGACGCATGCGACGACCTGGAAATTGACCTTGAATGGAAATTGACACTCTATTCTCCTTCATCTGGTGAAAGTGCTTGCTGAGAATCATATCACTCTCGCCAGCGCACGCTAGAGCCAAGCATGAAAAATGCAAAAAATGACCTGCGCTTCACACTGCCGTATACTTTGCTACACACATAAGTCCAACAACGAAATCAAGAGAATCACCATGATTGATAGCCATGCACACATCTACGCCAGCGAGTTTGATAATGATCGCGACGAAGTCGTCCAACGAGCATTGGCACAAGGCATTGATAAAATTTTACTGCCTAATATCGATCTAGACTCCATCGAACCCATGCTCAAAACCGAAGCCGCTTACCCTGATGTTTGTCGTTCAATGATGGGGCTACACCCTTGTTATGTTGATGGTAACGTTGAGCAATCACTGGCAACGATTTATAGCTGGTTTAGCAAGCATTCATTTATTGCCGTCGGTGAAATCGGTATCGATCTCTATTGGGATAAAACCTTCCGTGCTGAACAAGAGAAAGCCTTTATCACTCAGCTTAATTGGGCCAAAGAGATGAGCCTACCTGTGGTCATTCACACGCGAGATTCTATTGAAGAAACCCTCAAGCTGCTCAGCCAAGAACAAGACGGCTCTTTAAGTGGAGTCTTCCACTGTTTCGGGGGCAGTATTGAAGAAGCGCAGGCAATTAATGATCTGGGTTTTCATTTGGGCTTAGGGGGTGTGTCGACATTTAAAAATGGTGGAATGGATTTGGTGATCCCTGCTTTAGATCTGAACTATGTCATTCTTGAAACTGACTGCCCTTACCTAGCACCCGTACCACATCGTGGCAAACGCAACGAGCCAGCCTACACTCAATTGGTCGCTCAACGAGTCGCAGATCTGCGCGAAATGAGCTTACAGCAGGTGGATGAACTCACGACTCACAACGCAAAAACACTGTTTAATCTATAGCGTGTTAGCTGCGAGCAAGATGTGATTTGCAAATTACAGGCATAAAAAAGGTTGGCATCGCCAACCTTTTTTCATCTCGCTATCATTACTCTTCGACTTGCTCTTCTTCGTCATCATCCTTACGGACATAGAAACGAGCAAAGAACAATCCCACCTCAAACAGCAAACACATTGGGATGGCCAATAACGTCTGCGAAATAATGTCTGGTGGCGTCAGCAACATACCGACAACGAAAGCAATCACAATGATGTATGGACGCTTAGCGCGCAGTTCATCAGGTGAAGTCGCTCCCGTCCAGCACAATAAGATAATTGCGACAGGAATTTCAAAGGCAATACCGAACGCCATAAACAGCGCGAGAACGAAATCCAGGTAACTGGAAATGTCGGTAGCAAACTCAACTCCGCCCAGCGATATCGCCGTAAAGAAGCCAAATACCAGCGGAAAAACCACGAAATAGGCAAACGAAACGCCTGCGTAAAATAGCAGTGAACTGGAAAACATCAACGGCATGATCAAACGACGTTCATGCTTATACAATCCCGGCGCTACAAAAGCCCAGACCTGATACAAAATCAAAGGTACCGCGATAAATACCGATGCAATCAAGGTCAGTTTTAATGGAGTAAAGAAAGGGGATGCGACATCAGTCGCGATCATCGTTGCCCCTTCCGGTAATTTGTCGACAAGTGGTTTTGAAACAAACTCGTAGATATCACCAGAAAAGTAGATTAAACCAAGAAATACCACCAACACTGCAAGCAACGCACGCAATAAGCGATTACGCAGCTCCAGTAAATGGCTGATTAAAGGTTGTGTCTGCTCAACAGAAGGCATATCAAACCTCATTCTAGAAGATCAAAAAGGAGCCACACGTCACGTGCAGCTCCTCACTTAAAGGCTACTCGGCTTTCTTATCTGCCGGTGCAATAGCTTGGCTGGTCTGTGGTTTTTCATCACTGACAACAGCCTCGGTCTCCGTAGCCTTTTGAGCATAGGGACGTTGCACCTCTTGCGCAGCTTTCTTCAGTTCTTCAACCGATGATTTCAACTCAGGCGATAGATCTTCCATCCCCATTTGTTCAGCTTTACGCAAGTTCTCTTGCAGTTCTTGCACCTTCAGTTCGTGAGAGATTTCATCTTTCACGTTGTTTGCCATCGTTTTCGCTTGTGAAACAAAACGAGAAACGCTGCGAATCGCATGTGGCAAACGCTCAGGGCCCAAGACAACAAGAGCTACAACAGATATTAATACCAGTTCCCAAAAACCGATATCAAACACGTATTATGCCTGCTCTTTGTCTTTTTTAGTCTCAGCAGTCGCTTCAGTCTTCTGCTGTTCTAGATTTTTAGGTTCAAAATCAGCATCTTTTTTATCTTGAGATGCATCCTCGTCGCTCATTGCTTTCTTGAAGCCTTTCACAGCACTACCTAAGTCGCCACCAATATTACGTAACTTCTTAGTACCAAACAGCAATACAACGATTACAGCAACAATCAGAAGTTGCCAAATACTAATACCACCCATTTCATTTACCTCGGGTTCTATTAAACAAAATTATTCTGTGAGTCTAACGCCTATTGGCGATAAGCTCGCCAACTGAGCAACCAAAATGTGACCCCTGCTGCGACGCAGATTGGTGACAATTGCTCATAAGTGCTGTTGACCATAATTGCCGAGCATACGACTAATGTGGCACCAACACCAAATAAAAATTTACCCGTCGCCTGCTGACGCTTAGATGCACGGTAACCTTGGTAAAGCTGATCCATGCGTTGATTCAAGGCTTTACCTTGACGCAAGCTATCGTATAACAACTCAGGCAATTCGGGTAATTTCTCAGCCCAAAACGGTGCGCGATCTTTAACCGCATTGATCAGCGCTTGCGGACCGACTTGATTCATCATCCACGTTTCAAGGAATGGCTTCGCCGTTGCCCACAGATCCAACTGTGGATATAACTGACGCCCTAACCCTTCAACATAGAGTAATGTTTTTTGCAGCAAAACTAATTGCGGCTGTACTTCCATTTCAAAGCGACGCGCAGTATTGAACAGATTCAACAGTACGTGGCCAAAGGAAATTTCACACAGTGGTTTGGCAAAAATCGGTTCACACACAATACGAATCGCAAACTCAAATTCATCAATATTGGTTTCACGTGGAACCCAACCCGACTCAACATGCAATTCCGCAACGCGGCGATAATCTCGATTGAAAAAAGCTAAAAAGTTTTCCGCTAAGTAGCGTTTATCGTCGCTATTTAATGTGCCGACAATGCCACAATCCAAACCTATCCAACGCGGGTTTTCCGGATGTTCTGGTTCAACGAATACATTCCCCGGGTGCATATCAGCATGAAAGAAGCTGTCGCGAAATACTTGGGTAAAGAAAACGCTCACCCCTCGCTCAGCCAGCAACTTCATATCGGTACCGTTGGCTTTTAAACCCTCGATATCTGACACTTGAATGCCGTAGATTCGCTCAGATACCATCAGTGATTCACTGCTAAAATCAGGTAAAACTTCCGGTACGTAAAGCTCTTCACTGCCTTCGAAGTTACGACGCAATTGAATTGCATTCGCCGCTTCTCTTCTTAAGTCTAGTTCATCAAGCAGAGTCTTTTCATACTCTCGCACGACTTCAACTGGTTTTAAACGACGTGCTTCAGGCTGAGCTTTAGCGACTATACGCGCCATGCGATACATCAGTTTTAGATCTGCATCAATCACCGGGCGAATATCAGGTCGAATGACCTTCAAAACAATCTCTTGGCCCGTCTCTTTCAAGCGTGCAGTATGCACCTGCGCGATAGAGGCTGACGCGAGTGGCTTGATATCAAACTCACTAAACCAATTTTCAATCGGTCCACCCAGCGCTTTTTCCATTTGTTCTTTGGCCAATTCGCCATCAAAGGGGGCCACTTGGTCTTGCAATAAGGCCAGTGGATCGGCAATGTGCGGCGGGAACAAATCACGGCGGGTCGACATCATCTGACCAAACTTGATCCAAACAGGCCCAAGCTCTTGCAGTGCTAAGCGTAAACGCTCACCCAACGGTTTTTCTGGGTGCTGGTTTTTTATCCAAAACAGCGATTTTCGAGCCAGTAACGGCGCTTTGGTTAGCTGATGATTGGGCAGTAACTCATCCAAACCATACTCAAGTTGGACTTTGATGATGCGGTAGAGGCGACGAATTTCCGAAGGTGTCATACACGCTCCAGTAACTGGTTTAACTTTGCTTCTATACGTGCCGCTTGGCTTTTCACATCGTCCACTTGATCACAGAAGTGCGCTACTTCTAGCGGCGCTGGCGCTAAGCGCCACTCTTCGGTGATCACTTGCCCAAGATAATCTTGCTGCTTACTCACTTGTGACTTCAGCAACGAGCCAAAGTGACTCACGCCTTTCACTAAGGAATGAGCAGCAACGTCACCCACAATACGCGAGAGCCATTCAGCGACATCAGGCTTACAATCGGTCATTAATTGCGAGAACTTTTGCGCTAACTGAATATCACCTTCTAGTACTAACTTATCTTGTTTGATCAGCTTGGTAATATTGGCCTGTTCACGCAACTCTGGTAATACCGATAGGTTAAGCGACAAATAACAGTCTGGTTCACCTTCATAGTTTGCCAGCACATCAATCTGCTGACTGAAAATGAAGGTGATGGTTTTGTTCACTTCTTTGAGATGAACTTGGATCACTTGCCCTTTTAGACGCGACAAACGGCGACCCAATTCAGGATCGTCTTTAATCAGGGTATTAAGGGTGGTTTCGATAACAGCGGTAACCAAGGGTTCAAATGGCATAGCGACCTCTAGAACTTATAACCACGGTGCAACGCAACAATACCACCAGTGAGGTTGTAGTAATTGGTTTGCTCAAAGCCCGCTTCATCCATCATGCCCTGCAAGGTGTCTTGATCTGGGTGCATACGGATTGATTCTGCTAGGTAACGGTAGCTATCTGCATCGTTTGCCACCACTTCGCCAATTTTTGGTAATAGGTGGAACGAGTAAGCATCATAAATTTTTGAAAGTGGCTCAAGAATTGGCTTCGAGAACTCCAACACCAATAAGCGACCACCCGGCTTCAACACGCGGAACATAGAACGCAGTGCTTTGTCTTTATCTGTTACGTTACGCAGACAAAAGCTAATCGTGATGACATCAAAGTAGTCATCAGGGAACGGCAATTCTTCCGCATTGGCTTGTACATAGTGCACATTACCAACAATGCCACTGTCGCGTAGTTTGTCGCGACCAACATTCAGCATTGAGTTGTTGATGTCAGCTAAAACCACATGACCTTTCTCACCAACAATGCGAGAAAATTTTGCGGTCAAATCGCCAGTACCACCACCAAGGTCAAGCACGCGTTGACCCGGGCGAGCACCACTGCAATCAATGGTAAAGCGCTTCCACAAACGGTGCACACCACCCGACATTAAGTCGTTCATGATGTCGTATTTCGCCGCTACTGAGTGAAATACTTGAGCAACTTTGGCCACTTTTTCTTCTTTGGCTACAGTAGTAAAACCAAAATGGGTGGTTTCTTGTGTTTCTAACGCTGTATTTGACTGCACGTTGGTATCCGTCATGATTAATCCTCTTCGAGCAACTCGGAATTACGGTCTATACGCAGGGTTTATACACATAATTGATACGTATTGTGCGGCATCATGACCCAACGAAAACTTGCATCTTTGGGTTGGGTTTTACATCGATGCGACACAGACCGGAGCTGCGGCCGATTAGTTTACTTTATCCTCAGCCGGATGTCTTTCTAACTGCGGTGCATTTTCAGCCAAATATTCATTTTCTGTCACATCCTCAGTTTGTGCTAACTGGACAATATCACTCGATATTGGACGTTTTACTTCCACCCCTAGCTGTTTAAAGCTTTCTGCTTGGCGAATCACGTTACCGCGCCCTGTCGCGAGCTTGTTCATTGCCCCTTGATAGCTTTGATTGGCTTTGTCGAGTGCACCACCCAAACCTTCCATATCTTCAACAAACAGACGCAGTTTGTCGTAAAGCTTACTGGCTCGTTCCGCGATAATTTGCGCATTTTGGTTTTGGCGGTCATTACGCCATAAGTTATCAATCGTGCGCAGTGCCACCAGTAATGTGGTTGGGCTGGCCAAAATAATATTTTGCTCCATCGCATCTTTAACCAAGCTCGGATCCGCTTGAATCGCCACCTGGAAAGCAGGCTCAACCGGAATAAACATCAGCACGTAATCAAGGCTACGAATGCCTTTAAGCTGATGATAATCCTTATGGCTTAATCCTTTAATGTGGCTACGTAGAGCAAGTAAGTGATCACTTAGCGCTTGAGCTCTATCTCGATCGGTTTCAGCATTGAAGTAACGCTCGTAGGCCACCAGCGCCATTTTCGAATCAATCACCACTTGTTTCTCTTGTGGTAAGTGAACAATCACATCTGGCTGATAACGCTTGCCCGCTTCATTTTGCAAACTGACTTGGGTTTGGTACTCATGTCCTTCTCGCAAACCCGATTCAGCCAATACGCGCGCCAAAACCACTTCCCCCCAGTTGCCTTGCTGCTTATTGTCACCTTTTAAAGCCTGAGTTAGGTTCACCGCTTCACGAGTCATATCTTCATTCAAACGCTGCAAGTTTTTTAGCTCATGTACTAGGGTATGGCGCTCTTTGGCTTCAAGATTAAAGCTATCGTTCACTTGGCGTTTAAAGCCTTCTAACTGCTCTTTGAGCGGACTCAATAGCCCCTCTAAACTCTGCTTATTTTGCTGGTCAACCTTGGCGGTTTTTTCTTCAAACAACTGATTGGCAAGATGTTCAAATTGTTGCTTCAAGCGCTCTTCGGCTTTTTCGAGTAACTGCAGTTTCTCTTGGCTGGCCAGTTGAGCTTGTTGATGACGCGCTTCTTGCTCACGCAATTGCGCTTCCAATTGTGATTTGTGCTCACGGACTTGATTAAGATCCTCGGCGTATTGCTGGCGCTCTTGTTTGACCGCATCGAAATAACGCAATTTTTCCATCACCGCCATCAACTTGCCATGCGATTGCTTTAGCTCATAAGCGGCTTTATCTCGATCTTGATCGAGTTCATCTAACTCTTGCTGCGCTTCGACAAGCGATTGTTTTAACTGGTCGATCTGTGAGTTCGCCAATTGTTGATTGGAGTGCAATTGTTGCTCGAGTAACTGACTTTCAATACTCAGTTTTTGTTTTACCCACCAACCCACTACCGCTCCACTGATCGCGGCACTGCCTAAGGCACTCAATAACACGCTTTGGTTCTCGATAATCCATTGCATAATAAGGCGTTAACTCTTCTCTATTACTTAAAAATAATGGTATTTCACCACTGGATAAATGTCCAGTTTGTCGACTAGATAATCAGCAGATACACTGAGCGACCCGTACAGCGTTCACTGCATTTTCGCGGTACGTTTTTGCTGACTGTTTTGCCGATTCGGCGACTAGAATAAAAGGAATATTATGAACGAACGCCGCGCTTTAGGATTTGGCTTATCTGCGGTTTTACTGTGGTCAACGGTGGCAACGGCCTTCAAACTCACGCTTGCAGAATTTTCACCAATACAAATGCTAACCATTGCCAGCATTGTTTCCGCACTGGTTTTGTTGGTCATTTGTGGCGTACAAGGCAAGCTTTCATCGCTATCGACCACTTTTCTCTCTAACCCCGGCTACTACTTCTTACTTGGCTTAATCAACCCACTGGCTTACTACGTGATTCTGTTTAAAGCCTACGACTTACTTCCCGCCTCTCAAGCGCAAGCGATCAACTACAGTTGGGCCATCACTCTGACCTTAATGGCGGCGTTTTTCCTTGGCCAGAAGATCCGCAAACAAGACTGGGTCGCGTGTGTATTAAGTTATTTTGGTGTGGTCGTGATTGCCACTAAAGGGGATATTTTAGGGTTAAACTTTGAAAGCCCTCTTGGCGTGGCTCTGGCCTTGGTTTCGACTTTACTATGGGCAGGTTATTGGATTCTCAATACCAAAAACAAAGCCGATCCTGTGGTGGGAGTATTACTTGGATTCTTAGTTGCGATTCCATTTGCGATTGGTTTGAGTATTTGGGAAGGGGCGACTTGGAGCCAAATAACGCCATCAGGCTGGTTAGCCGTCACTTATGTTGGCTTATTCGAAATGGGCGTCACCTTTGTTTTATGGCTTAGTGCTTTAAAGCTCACGCAAAATACTGCTCGCATCAGTAATCTAATTTTTGCCTCTCCCTTTATTTCGCTGATCTTGCTCGCCACTATCATTGGTGAAAGCATCCATCCAACCACCTTGATGGGTTTAGTGTTAATCATTGCGGGCTTAGTCATTCAGCAACTCAAATTCAAACCAAAACCGATTTCAGCAGATACAGATTGAGCGAATAGATCACTTCGATTGATTTTATTGCATAAAAAAGGGCGCCTAAGCGCCCTTTTTCTTTCAGGAAATTGCAAAATTCGGAACAGCTTGCAATTAATTAGTTAAGCGCGCGCACCAATGCCGCAATGCCTTCCCAATCCCCTTTATCCATCATGTCAGTTGGTACCATCCAAGTACCGCCACAAGCAACAACGGCTTTAATAGCTAGGTACTCTTCAACGTTTGATGGGCTCACGCCGCCTGTAGGCATAAAGCTAACTGGGTAAACCGCAGTTAGAGCTTTAAGCATACCAACACCGCCTGACGGCTCAGCTGGGAAGAATTTCAGAGTGCGTAGACCCATTTCCATTGCTTGCTCAACCAAACTAGGGTTATTCACTCCCGGTACGATTTGAATGTTGCGTTGCTGACAGTATTTCACTGTCGTCGGGTTGAAACCTGGGCTCACAATAAAGTCCACACCCGCATCAATCGCGATATCAACTTGTTCTGTAGTAAGAACAGTACCTGCACCGATCAATAGCTCAGGGTATGCATCACGCATAATGCGGATAGATTCTGCAGCCGCTTCTGTACGGAAAGTCACTTCCGCACATGGTAGGCCGTTTTCTACCAACACTTTTGCTAATGGTAGCGCGTGTGCAACATCATTGATGGCAATAACAGGGACGATTTTGATTTCGCTTAATCGTTGTTCAAGAGTTTTCATGAATAACCTCTAAAGAATAAAGCTTAGTGTTGCCACGATAATAAACGCGATACCACCAAGTAAAGTTTCCATAACAGTCCAAGTCTTCAGCGTTGTTTTCTCATCCATGTCTAGTAGACGAGAAACTAACCAGAAACCAGAGTCATTGAAGTGAGACAGTACTGTTGCACCACCCGCGATAGCGATCACGATGAAACATAGATCCAGTTCACTCAGACCCGTTGTTGCTGCCACTACTGGCGCAATAAGAGCTGCTGTGGTTGTTAGAGCTACGGTTGCTGAGCCTTGAGCAACACGTAAACAAGTAGAAATAACGAATGCCGCTACGATCACTGGCATACCTGTATCTGTTAACACACCCGCTAGAGCATCACCAATACCGCTTGCACGTAGTACGCCGCCGAACATGCCGCCCGCACCCGTCACAAGAATCACACCACAGATTGGCGCTAGAGAGTCGCCACATAGCTTCTCAAGTTTTGCCATGCCGTAGTCTTTAGCAAAAATCGCTAAACACGCAATCAGAGTAATTAGCAATGCCACTGGTGTTTTACCTAGCATGCGTAGGAACTCAACCAAGGCTGTTTTGCCGTCAATTAGGCCTGCAACCGCGAGTGTGTTTAACACAGTATCAAGACAGATAAGCAGTACTGGCAGAACCAGAATGGTCATTACTGTTGCGAATTTTGGCAGTTTTGCTTCATCAATAACAGTGTCGCTATTAAAGAATGCTTTAGACAGTGGGATGTCGAATTTCTTGCCTGCGTACAGACCAAACAAGTATGCACCGAAGTACCAAGTTGGAATAGCAACTAGGATACCAACAAATAGCAGTAGACCAATGTTCGCACCAAGGAATTCAGCTGCCGCGACAGGACCTGGGTGTGGAGGAACAAAGCCATGCATTACTGCAAATGCACCTGCTGAAGGCAGTGCGTATTTGATTGGTGAGCCACCAAAACGTGCTGCCACGCTCAGGATAATTGGCATCATAACCACTAGGCCAGCATCAAAGAAAATAGGGAAACCAAATAGAAGTGATGCCACACCCAATGCAAATGGTGCACGCTCTTTACCAAAGCGGCCAATCAATGTATCAGCCAGTACTTTAGCACCGCCAGTCACTTCAAGAATTTTACCGATCATTGCACCAAGACCAACCAGCAGTGCAACTGATGCTAGTGTGCCGCCAAAGCCGCTCATCATGGTTGGAACAACTTGCTCAGATGCAACACCTGTTGCTAGTGCCGTTAGCAAGCTCACGATAGTAAGAGAAGCAAATGCATGTACTTTAAATTTAATAATCAGTACCAGTAACGCCGCAATTGCAAGGACTGCGATCGTTAACAAGTAGGTTGGGTCAGAGGCTTGGGTTAGCAGCTCCATAGGTTCACCTTTAAGAATTATAGTTTGTGTTGTGGTTCACATTTATTTACGTTACCGGTAACATGTTACCGATAACACGAATAAGATAAACCCATATTTAAAAGTGAATGCCAAAATTGGGATCACGCGCAAAATTTGTTATGAGGATAGGTTATGGCTGGCAGCAGTGTCATCGTGATGGGCGTTTGTGCTTGTGGTAAGAGCACAATTGGTGAGCAACTAGCGCAGAAGCTAGGACGTAAATTCATTGATGGTGATGATCTTCACCCGCGAGCAAACATTCAGAAAATGGCGTCAGGCCAACCGCTGAATGATGATGACCGTAAGCCATGGCTAGAACGTATCCGTGATGCTTCTTATAGCCTCGAAAGCAAAAATGAGCACGGCATTATCGTCTGTTCAGCACTGAAAAAGAAATACCGCGACCAGATCCGCGAAGGTAACGAGAACGTGACCTTTTTATTCCTCGATGGCAACAAAGAGCTGATCATGGATCGTATGCGCCAGCGTCAAGGCCACTTCATGAAGGAAAACATGGTCAACAGCCAGTTTGAAACTCTAGAACGCCCAGATGCAGAACCACAAACGATCGTGGTTGGCATTGACTGCTCCATTGAAGAAATCGTTGATAACGCAGCGCAACAACTTATCGCTCAACAAGAGGTAGCACTATGACTCATTCAGTAATTCTAGAGGTTACCGCGCGCTTAGTTGAACGCAGTCGTCAAACTCGTGCGGCTTTCCTTGCTCGTACTAAAGAGCAAGCTGATGCAGGTAAAGGCCGTGTGGGTCTAACGTGCGGCAACCTTGCCCATGCCGTTGCCGCGTCTTGCTCAGCTGAGAAAAAGAACATCCTCGACTTTACGCATTCAAACGTCGCGATGATCAGCGCCTATAACGACATGTTGAGCGCACACCAGCCTTACCAATACTACCCAGACCAAATTAAGAAAGTGTTGGCGGAGTACGGTCATACATCTCAAGTTGCTGGTTGCGTACCCGCTATGTGCGATGGTGTGACACAAGGACAAGCTGGCATGGATATGTCACTGTTCTCTCGCGACCTAATCGCCCAATCAACCGCGCTATCACTGAGTCATAACGTGTTTGATGCCACTTTACTATTGGGTATCTGTGACAAAATCGCCCCTGGACAGTTAATGGGGGCATTGGCTTACGCACATCTGCCAACGGCATTTGTACCAGCAGGCCTAATGGCAACCGGTATTAGCAACGAAGAAAAAGTCGACGTTCGCCAGAAATACGCAGCGGGTGAAGTCGGTAAAGATGCTCTATTGGATATGGAATGCCGCGCTTACCACTCACCAGGTACTTGTACCTTCTATGGCACAGCTAACACCAACCAGTTGGTATTTGAAGCAATGGGTCTAATGCTGCCAGGTTCTGCATTTATCCACCCACATTCAGAATTACGCCACGCACTGACAGACCACGCAGCAATCAAGATTGCTTCGATGACCGCGGGTTCTGTTAACTTCCGCCCACTGTCTGAAGTAATGACTGAGAAGAGCTTAGTCAATGGCATTATTGCCCTATTGGCTTCTGGCGGCAGTACCAACCACACTATTCATATGTTAGCGCTTGCTCGCGCGGCGGGTATTCTACTGACTTGGCAAGACCTTAGCGACCTCTCGGAAGTCGTGCCACTATTGGCGCGTGTTTACCCGAACGGTCCTGCTGATATGAATGCCTTCCAACAAGCAGGCGGCGTACCAGCGCTAATGCGTCGTTTGGATGAATCCGGTCTATTACACCGTGATGTCACCCCTGTGTTTGGTGATTTTGAAGGCCAAATGAGCCTACCAAGCCTAAAAGATGGCAAGCTTGAGTGGACACCATGCGCAGCCAGCTCTGACGCAGAAGTGATTGCGGCGTCTGGCGAAGCATTCCAAAAAACCGGCGGTACTCGTGTACTGAAAGGCAACCTAGGCAACTCAGTGGTGAAGGTATCGGCAGTAAAAGAAGATCAACGCATTGTCGAAGCTCCAGCGATCGTATTCCAGTGTCAACATGAAGTAGAAGCGGCGTACAAGCGTGGCGAATTGAACAAAGATTGTATCGTTGTGGTCACTCACAATGGTCCTGCGGCAAACGGCATGCCTGAGCTGCACAAGCTAATGCCTATCTTGGGTAACATCCAAAAAGCTGGCTTTAAAGTGGCGCTGGTGACTGACGGTCGCTTATCGGGCGCATCAGGTAAAATTCCATCAGCTATTCACCTATCACCAGAAGCTTTGCGTGGCGGTGCGATTGGTTTGGTTCGCGATGGCGATATCATTAGCCTTAACTGTCAAACCGGTGAACTAAATAACCTGACCGATATGACGGGCCGTGAGCAGTTACAAGTGGATACCGAAGCGGCACAGCAAACTTGGGGTCGTAATCTGTTTAGCGTCATGCGTCAAAGTGTGAGTAGCGCAGAAGAAGGCGCAAGCTTCATCGTTTAATCCCAATGTCATCGCGTAACAAAAAGATAAAGGGCGAAGTGTTTACTCACTTCGCCCTTTTTAATTCATTTTAATATGATGCCAATGGCGCCCGTTAAACGCTTTCACCTTGAGTAATTTTGTAACCCATATCCACGATGGTTTCTTCTACCACTTCACCTTTCAAACGTGCGAGCAATAATTGTGCACTCTTTTCGCCAATTTCAAAACGCGGAGTATCCACGCTGGTTAACGTTGGGCTGATTGTTTGACCAATATCCAATGCGTTGTAACCCACTACGGCCAGCTGTTGTGGTACTGGAATTTGGCGACGCTGTGCACTGAGCAAAGTACCAATGGCAATATCATCGTTAGTACAGAAGACACCGTCTAAATTAGGGTATGCCTCTAACGCTCGCTCCAACAAGCCATCCGCCAAAGAGAAACTTGAGTGCTCACCGGTTAAAATATGTTTCGGCTCAAGCCCCGCTTCTTGCATCGCTCGGTCATAACCTTGCATACGCAATTTAGTCCGAGTATCCAAACGGGCGCCAAAATAAGCAATGGTGGTTTTGCCTGAATCCAGCATGCGCTTAACCACATGATACGAAGCATCTTCATGATCAAGCCCGACCGCCATATCAATCGGATTGCTCGGCAACTCCATGGTTTCCACCACGGGAACTCCGGAATTTTTGATCATTTGTAGTGTGCGTGGTGTGTGATGGCTTTCGGTTAAGATCAAACCATCGACTTGGTACGAAAGCAATGAGGCAATCTTATGCTCCTCTTCCATTTCATCGTAACTAAAGTGCGCTAATAAGGTTTCATAACCATTGGCTTTAGTCACCGTTTCAATGCCTTGAACAAAAGAAGCAAATATTTGGTTAGAGAGTGATGGCAATAAAATACCAATCGCTTTACTGGATGATTTTGACAGCATCGCTGGCGCGCGGTTTTCGATATAACCCGTTTTTTCAATCGCTTCAGCGATCTTAACGCGCGTTTTTTCTGCGACTGATTCCGGGTTACGCATGTAGCGCGACACCGTCATTTTGGTAACGCCAACTTTGTCTGCAACGTCCTGTAATGTCGCTCGATTTTTCTTATTATTTTGATTCATAGGGAATTATTATAAATTGATGTTACTAGTAACATTATGCCTACACGAGTGATATACAACAAGTGGAAGAAGCCAAAATGCCAATACAGTGCAAAAAAAAGCTCCCCCAAATGGGAGAGCTCAGTTTGATGTTTCTATTTACGCGTGTTGGCCAGCAACAAAGCCAGAGCTCCAACACCATTGGAAGTTATAACCCCCTAGCCAGCCGGTCACATCCATCACCTCACCAATAAAGAATAAACCATTGATGTTTTTACACTGCATGGTTTTTGATGAGAGGTGATCAGTATCAACCCCACCTAACGTAACTTCTGCGGTGCGATAACCTTCTGTGCCGTTTGGCGCAATCGTCCAGTTCTCAAGATATTCAGTGATCTGCTTAAGTTGTTTATCATTGAACTGCTTGAGAGGTTTGTCCACCAGCTCTTTACGCTCAACCATCACTTCCACCAAGCGCTTTGGTAGTACTCGCGCCAGCGTGTTCTTCAAACTTTGATTCGGATGCTGTTCGCGAGCGATCGTCAACAACTCATCAACATCCGCTTCTGGAATAAGGTTGATTGTTACTTTCTGACCCGCTTTCCAGAATGACGAAATCTGTAACACAGCAGGACCAGAGAGTCCTCGGTGAGT
Organism: Vibrio scophthalmi; assembly: GCF_040869025.1. Taxonomy (NCBI): domain Bacteria; kingdom Pseudomonadati; phylum Pseudomonadota; class Gammaproteobacteria; order Vibrionales; family Vibrionaceae; genus Vibrio; species Vibrio scophthalmi. The sequence continues at coordinate 1,363,077 of NZ_CP134271.1, forward strand.
AAACAGCAGCGCTTCTTTAAACACCGTACCATCTTGAGCCGTAATTTCAGCTGGAATGGCGATGCCAGACAAAGCTTCGAAATCTTCCTTCTCTTGCTTGTGCAAAGTGAACGGCACTAAGCCCGCAGAGGTTGGGATAATCGGCAAACCAAATTGCTCAGCCACTTTGTAGCCAAATGGCGTCGCACCCAGTTTTGGCATTGATAAGCCACCTGTCGCAATCACCAATGACTGACATTCGATTGCATTGGCGTTAGCCATGAGAGTGAAGCCTTGCTCACTTTGCTCAATCTGCTGTACATCTTGCTGATAACGCAATTGGACTTTGGCTTGCTGACACTCTTCAAGCAGCATGTTGACAATCTGCTTGGCTGAATCAACACAGAATAGCTGGCCATGATCGCGCTCTTCAAACTCAATGCCGTACTTACTCACCATCGCAATAAAATCCCAGTTGGTGTACTGAGACAGCGCCGATTTCACAAAGTGAGGGTTACGACATAAGTAGTTATTTGCGCTGACATCATAGTTAGTGAAGTTACAGCGGCCACCACCAGAGATAAGGATCTTACGTCCTGGTTTTTTTGCATGGTCTAGTACCAATACTTTACGACCTCGCTTACCCGCTTCCGCCGCACAGATTAATCCCGCAGCACCGGCACCGATAATGACGACGTCAAATTTTTCACTCATGATGGCTCACTCAAACAGCTTACTTAGGCAATAAAAAAAGGATGTGCTGAGTGCACATCCTTGCAAATCGAGGCGCTATTCTAGCGATTCTTTGACTACTTGCCAATTCAACCCGACATTGAGATCTCTGTGCTTAGCGATTAAAGAATAAACGAAGCAAACAGAGTCACCAATAGCAGTGCTGAGCATAAGATAAACAGCTGTCTAACTCGGTCACATTTCGAGGTAAATACCGTATCGTGATGATGGTGATACTCTTTAGTTTTCAAATAACTAAACAATTTCACTTGTTTGGTCATGTTGCCATGCGTGGTAAAGAAACCACCTCCGTCGACCTGCTGATACAGTAAAGGATGCGCTTCACGCATAATGTAGATTAACGAACGCAACGCCGTAAGATACCTTGCCATGTTGACTAATGTGACAAGCATAAGCGCAAATAGAATAGTGTCTCCACTGATCATCTTCTCCTCCCTACATCTTCCAATAAGACCCAAGAGAAAAAGACAATCAGTGTGAATGTCTTTGGCTAACGGTTAAGCAGCCGGGCCGTCCATAATGGAAGATGAACCTTCTTTAGCTAAAGCGGCTAGATCCTTATCGATAAAGAACAGCGCTTTTCCGTCTTCACCAACCAGTTCTAACTTATCTAATATCCCTTTAAATAACTTCTCTTCCTCGTGCTGTTCCGCTACGTACCACTGTAAGAAGTTGAATGTTGAGTAATCTTGAGAAGTAAACGCTAAGTGCGCGAGCTTATTGATTTGTTGTGTAATCATTTGCTCGTGCTCGTAGGTTTCACGAAATACTTCACCTAGACTTTCAAACATATGCTTTGGTGCTTCAATTGAGCCAAGAATCGGCATACCGCCAGTTTCACTCACATAAGTGAAAAGACGTTGCATGTGCTCCATCTCTTCTACGGCATGTGCACGTAAAAACTCAGCTGCGCCTTCAAATCCTTTGTCTTCACACCAAGCACTCATTTGTAAGTATAGATTGGATGAAAAGAATTCGAGGTTAATTTGTTCATTCAATTCATCAATCATCGCTTGAGACAGCATTTTCCACTCCTAATCATTCGGTTATCGCAACTGACTATAACACGAACAAAAGCAGAACACTTTGTATACTCAATATGGTTCTGGGATCACGACAGCATAATTATCACTCGACCAGTGCTAACCTTAAATCAAAGACCTACAGGAGATGGCAGCATGAGTTATCAACATATCTTAGTCGCAATAGACCTTTCTGAAGACAGTAAACATTTAGTAGAGAAAGCGGTGTCATTAGCCAAACCACTAAATGCAGATGTGTCGTTTATTCATATTGATGTTAACTACGCCGAGCTGTATACCGGCTTGATTGATATCAACATGGCGGAAACCCAGCACCAAGCCATTGAAGCCTCACAAAAGCAGCTACAAGAGTTAGCTGATCACGCAGGTTACCCTATCAAACATACCTTGGTAGGCAGTGGTGATTTAAGTAATGAGCTGTGTGAAAACATCAGCGAATATCACATTGATTTAGTGATTTGTGGCCACCACCAAGATTTTTGGAGCAAACTGCTCTCTTCCACTCGTCAGTTGATCAATTGCACACCGGTCGACTTGTTGGTTGTACCACTCAAGGATTAATCGCTTCACTGAATAATCTGGTTTAGACTGGCGGCTGTTATTGATAATGAGTATTGGTTATGGGTTATCTATCAGCCGTCACGTTACTTTGGGCGTTTTCATTTAGCCTGATTGGCGTCTATTTGGCAGGCCAAGTGGACTCTTGGTTTTCGGTATTTATGCGGGTGGCGCTGGCGAGCGTGGTCTTCCTGCCGTTTATAAAATTCAAAGGGGTCAGCAAATCCCTGATCGCTAAATTAATGGTGGTCGGCGGCTTCCAGCTCGGATTGATGTATTGCTTCTACTACCAATCATTTTTGCTTCTTTCCGTGCCAGAAGTGCTGCTGTTTACCGTTTTCACCCCTATCTACGTCACCCTAATTTACGACCTACTTAAAGGCCGCTTCTCGCCTTGGTATCTTGTCACAGCGGGAATTGCCGTAGTCGGTGCGGCATTTATTAAATTTGCCGGAATCAATGAAAACTTCTTACTTGGTTTCCTTGTCGTGCAAGGCGCAAACCTCTGCTTCGCGATTGGCCAAGTCGGCTACAAATACATCATGGAGACCGAACAGGTTGAGCTGCCACAGCATGCGGTGTTTGGCTATTTCTATTTAGGTGCGCTCTTCATAGCAACCATCGCCTTTAGCTTAATGGGTAACCTAGATAAACTGCCTACCACCAGCACTCAATGGGGTATTCTGATTTATCTTGGTCTGATCGCTTCCGGCTTAGGATACTTTGCATGGAACAAAGGTGCGACCATGGTTAATGCGGGCGCCTTAGCCGTGATGAATAATGCCTTAGTGCCAGCCGGTCTTATCGTCAACATCGTGATTTGGAATCGCGACGTCGACTTACCCCGCCTGATGATTGGTGGTGCCATTATCCTGCTCTCATTATGGGTTAATGAAACTTGGGTGAAGCGCAAAGTCGAACACAGTTACGCAACCACTGCCAAATAACGTCATTAAGCCAATAACAAAAAGCCCGCTCAGTTGAGCGGGCTTTTTCGTATTTAGAGCGATGATTAGCTCATCGATGCTTTCACATAAACATCAAATCGATTCTTTTTGGTTTCAATCGCCATGCTCGGTTTTATTTGGTTAAGCCATTCAGCATAATCAGGGCGCTTCACCACGACTCGTTTGGTCGCCAAGGCTAAAGCCGGTTCTAACAACGCATCCGCATCATTATCCGCACCAACTAAAGATTGGAACACGCGCATCTCTTTTTTGACTAAAGCACTTTTCTTTTTGTTTTCAGGATGTGGGTACATAGGGTCAAGATAAACCACATCAGGAGCAACAAAGTCAGGATCATTGGCCAGCATATCCAACGCATTGTGGCTTGAGGCATGCAATAGAGACATTCGCTCCGTAACCCACGCACCAATTTCGTTATCTTGCTTAGCTCGAGTCAAGCCATCATCGAGCAGTGCAGCGACTACTGGGTGACGTTCAACCATTTGGACTTTACAACCCAATGAAGCCAAAACAAACGCATCGCGCCCAAGACCGGCCGTACCATCCAATACCGTTGGCGTCGCGCCTTTATTGAGGCCCGCCGCTTTTGCAATTGCTTGCCCTTTACCACCACCAAATTTACGGCGGTGTGCCACCGCACCAGACACTAAATCGACAAAGATAGCGCCCAGCTTTGGCTCATCAAGTTTACGCAGCTCTAAACGCTGCTCTGTCAGCACTAATGCAAATTGGCTTTGCTCATCATGTTCAAGCCCCCAACGCATCGCCAGTTCAGCTAAACGATCCGCTTGGTTAAGGTCTTCACAAACAATTTGTAATTGCACAGGTGGCTCCAGTAAAGCGCAAAAAGGAGGCGCAGTTTAGCGAATTTTATTCTTGGCTACTACGCTTGCGTGGTGAACGTTTCACTCTCATTGTCGAGCTCTTCACTCAACTCTTCAACCAACTCAGCCAAAGGCTTCGGTTTTCCAATCGCATACCCCTGAGCATAATCAACACCCAGTTCGATCAGCAGATCGATAATTTGATTGTTTTCAACAAATTCAGCCACGGTGCGTTTGCCCATTTGCTTGGCTAAATCATTGATTGAGCGAACCATCAAATGGTCCATTTCATTATTGTCAATGTCGCGAACAAACAGGCCATCTATCTTGACGATATCAACCGGCAGCTTCTTTAGATAGCCAAATGAGGATAAGCCCGAGCCAAAGTCATCCAATGCGATCAGGCAACCAAGCTGTTTGAGCTGTGCAAAAAACTCTATCGCCTGATTCATATTGCTCATGGCTGCGGTTTCGGTGATCTCTAAACAGATTTTATTACACGGCACCGCACTCTCTTGCAGTTCATTGAGCAGAAAATCAATGAACTCTTGATTACCCATCGAGTGGCCAGATAAGTTAATCGCACATACCGCGAGGTTATCCATCGCATTTGGATGTTGTGCTAGCCATTGCAGAGTTTGGCGGACGACTTGCTTATCAATCAAATGGGCAATGTTATAGCGCTCTGAAGCCGGCATAAAAATACCCGGAGAGATGTATTCACCATCCGCATTGCGAATGCGCACCAAAATTTCAAAGTGCATGCGATGGTCGTCTTGTTCTAAACCCAAAATTCGCTGAGCAAACAATTCAAGCCGATCGTTATTAAGCGCATTGTGCACCATATTGACACAAGCCATTTCCATTTCACGCCGACGCAAGTCTTGGTCATCTTGGCAGTACAGACTAAAGCGATTACGCCCCTCTTCCTTGGCGGCATGACAGGCTGTATCGGCTTGCGCGTGCACCATTTGTGGCGACGTGGCGGTATGATCGATAAGACGAATGCCTATCGAGCACGCCAAGTTGAGTTTGATGTCATCCCAGATAAAGGCTTGCTCTGCCAACATAGCAATGATCGAACTTGCCACATTCTTGGCATCACGTTCAGTGCAATCTTTTAGTAATACCGCAAACTCATCCCCCCCCATACGAGCCAAGATGGCTTTATACGGCAGTACCTCTTCCAATAAGCTGGCGCAAAATTGAATCGCGGCATCGCCCGCTTCGTGGCCTGCGGTATCATTAAGTACTTTAAGCTGATCCATATCGAGATAGAGCATGGCGTGAGTTCGGGTATAGCTCTCTACCTCTTTGAGTGCTTTTTCCAGTTCAATTTCAAAGTGGTTTCGGTTGTAAGTATCGGTTAGCAAGTCATGCTGTGCTTGATAGGCGAGTTGATCGGCCATTTGGCGCAAAGTAGTCACATCCTCCCCAACAATCAGTAAGTGGCCACTCTCCACCAGCGGGCGGATATTTTCACGAATCCACAATGAGTGACCATTTTGGTGACGGTATTCCACCTCACGGCGCCAAACCCCTTTCATCACTTGCTTAGGTTGCAGCAATACTTGCCGAGGGATGCTTGCATCATCATCGACATAAAAAGACTTTAGACGATGACCTAAAATCTGATTCTCTTTGTAACCCAATAACTGCTCAGCAAAACGGTTAACTTGCTGAATGCGATTTTGCTCATCGAGTGTAATCATCATGACCGGTTGCTGATCATAGTAATGACTTAAACTGGCTTCACGCTCAAATAAGCGCTCTTCCGTCAGTTTCCTAGAGGTAATGTCACGCGCTTCCAACAAGATTTGCGCCTCACGATGTTCATGCAGAGGAAGCGGTTTTAACGAAAGTTCGAGTACCATAGAACCTTGCTCTGGATGCCAAATCTCAGCTTCAAACTGACAATTACTGCTCTCATCCGAGGTAAGAAAATAACGCTCAATTCTATCGGCCGCGTTCTGCTCCCAATGATGATGGAACCAAATTGGCTTCTCTGAAACTGAATTCTGCTGATAGAGTAAATCTTGTAATTTGCTGTTACTTGAAACGATACAACCGTTTTGATCGAGAATACCAATGTAGTGATAGCTTTGGTCAAACACCATTTCAATCAAGGTTTGATTGTCTAACGCCATTTGCTCACTGCGCTTTAAACGACTGAGGTAATAGAGCAGCACCGCTATGACCACCGCCAGCGTGATAAATAAGCTCACCACAAAGCGCAACTGTTCCTCATAGCGCTCGACAAAGCTTAGGGGCTTATTGAAAAAGACCGACGGTGATTCTGTATCAACACCAAGTTGCCATTTGATCACCGCTTGGTAATCTAATTTTATTTCTGGAGAGCCAATTTGTACGACAGGCAGACTAGCATTGGGCTCAGCGAGTACCTTCATCAACTGTCCCGCCGTTTGTTGGCCTTGAATATGACCACTTTGAATCACGCCACCGACCGCGCCAAACCCCATATCTAAATCATGCACCATATAGATTGGCGCTCCGGTAACTTGATTGAGTTGCTGCCAATCTTTCTTACCTGTAATCCAGCCATTGTTGTCACGATAGTAGACCCAAAACAACACACTCGACTGACGGTCGAGCGTTTGAACGAACGCCAGCAAATCGCCGTATGTTTTCGGCGCGAGCGGTTCAATAACCGCTGAATAATCCGGATACATCGCCATAAATTTATCTAACTGCTGACGCACTGCATCACCGGTAATCGAGTAGTCAGTTACCACATAGATTTTCTTAACCTCAGGCTGTAAACGTTCAATCAGACTGATATTACTCAGTAGATCGATATCTTCGGTTATCCCGGTCGCTTTCAACCCTTGATGCATACTTGGATCATAGTTATTGATACCACCAAAAATGACCGGCGTATCACCCAACTCAGGCGCTAAGCGTTGCATCAGTTGTAAGGCGGTATTGTCACTCACCACGATGGCTTTGAACTTTTCTTCACTAAATTTGGTTTTGTATAGGCGGTAAAGCTGATCAAGATAGGAGGCACTCTGCAAGCGCTTAGTATCTAAATACATCACACGAGTAGAGATTTGACTGTGCTTGAAGACTTCCTCTAAACCTTGTTGAAACGCATCCGTCCAGAAAAAGCCCTGATGATAAGAGTGAATAATCAAGACGTCTTTGTCTTTCGCACTGACTAAGGTGCTAAAAAAAGTACTGAACAAAAAGGAAACGAGTATCAGACAAAAACGCACAAGTTAAACTCTTTAGTAAAAGAAATGAGTGCAACAATGGTATCATCATTGATGATAAATTGTACTCATCTCTACTTAAGTGCTTTAAAGCAGATAGGATTTTTTATGCAAGTACATGCCAACAAACTCGACGATCTTGATAAGGCGATTCTAAAAACGCTGATGGCTGACGCGCGTAAACCCTATGCAGAAATGGCCAAGCAATTTGATGTCAGTCCGGCCACTATCCACGTTCGCATTGAAAAAATGAAAGCGGCCAATGTAATTCAAGGGACAGAGGTTATCGTTGATACCAAAAAACTCGGCTACGATGTCTGTTGCTTTATCGGCATAAACCTCAATGCAGCACGTGACTACCATTCGGCGCTGGCTAAACTCAATGCGCTCGAAGAGGTAGTTGAGGCGTACTACACCACTGGTGCGTATAACATCTTCGTTAAGTTAATGTGCCGTTCAATCGAAGAACTGCAGTATGTGTTGATTGATAAGCTACAAGCGATTGATGAAGTGCAATCAACCGAAACACTGATTTCATTGCAAAATCCAATCAATCGCAATGTTAACCCATAGCGTTGTCACGATAAAAATAACCACGATTTAGATATAAAAAAACCCGCTAAGGCGGGCTCTTCAAAAATGATCTAGCGCGATGCTAAGTAATGCTGTAACTCTTCAACAGAGATACCTTGATCGGCAATTTGTTTTGCGAGGATATCAACTTGCTCATCTTTACGAGCAGCGATCACTTGCTGAAAATGATAAATAATATCGCGTAAGACTGGCACCGGTACTTGCTTGGCTGCACTCTGAATGCGTTCGCCACTTTGATTACCTAGTTCACCAAGTAATTTACCAAACATAACTTTCTCTGGAGCGGTATCTAGTTGCTCCAATAAGCGAGCCATCTCGTAAGTCGTCAGAGACATGTTATAAAAAAATCCACTAGCTAAAACAGAACGTTAAATATACAACGTTTTGATGATTTCGCCTAGTTATAAGCCAAGTAGGGAGCGTTAAATCCCCTTATTTACTGGCGTTGACTCAATAATCAACGCCAATATCATAGTTGAGAGGCTCACAAATTAAGGCACACAAATAATGTGGGACAGTTAAGCTGCCACTTGATGCCACGCTCGGCCAGATTTGGTGAATAGGACCATTAGCCATGGCAGTACAATTAGCATCTGAATCGCGATCAATGTTTGTGGTTCTAAACCTAAACGTTGTACTAACGCAATCACCAACCCTGACCCACTCATTTGGAATAGGCCCAATAGTGCCGCCGCAGTGCCCGCTTTGTCGCCAAACGGCGCTAGGGCCTTACCTGCTGCTGCCCCTAGGATCCATGCAAAACCAACTGAAGAAAGAAAGATAGGTAGCATAAAAGCGAGTGCCGTTTCGATAGACGCCAATAGCAACATCAACACGCCAGCAAGCATTAGGATCGTCAGGCCAATCATTAATGTCGCGCGCGTGCCGAGTTTGTCCATACATTTCGGCGCAGTCATACAAGCGATGATATTAATTGCGGCATTCAAACCAAACCAAAAGGTGAAGTCGTTCATACTCAAACCCAGCTTCGCCATTAGTACTACTGGCGCCGATGTAACATAAGCAAGAATCACCGCCATCGCTAACATACAAAGGCTAGCATGGAACAGGAATGTTGGCGTTTGTAAGATACTAATATAACGATTGAGCTTAAACACCGGTTCCTTACTTGGTGTTAGGTTGGTCTCTTTCATACCCACAATCATCATCACTAATACCGTGATGGCAAAGCCAGCCATAAAACTAAAGTTACTCCGCCAACCAAACTGCTGAGTCAGCCAACTACCCAAAATAGGCGCCAAGGCGGGAATAAAACATATCGCCCCATTAAGGTAACTGATCATCTTGCCACTTTTTTGTGGTCCAAAGAGATCGCGAACGGTTGCAAAGGCGGCTACAGAAGTTGCGCATGCGCCCAACCCTTGTAGTAATCGAGCCATCAGCATCCATTCAATGCTTTGAGCGCTCCACGCCAATAAAGCACTCACGCCATAGATACTGATACCGCCAAGTGCAACCGTTCGACGTCCTAACTTGTCTGCGAGTGGACCAGCAAATAGCTGACCAATACCCATCGCGAACAAGAACCAACTAATCGTGTCTTGTACCTGAGCATGTTCCACGTGAAACGACTCTTGCATCAAAGGGAATGCTGGTAAGTAAATATCAATCGCCAAAGGACTGAATAGAACCAGTAAAGTAAGCAGAATCATTTGCGATTTAGCGGGTGAAACAGAAAGAGAATGCGGCACAACAAAACCATTAGTGGATGAAATTTGCCTAAGTGTAAGTTAGGCTAGATATGACATCCAATGACATTAAGTCATTCGAGATATTCTAATTAGGAATAGCTATGAACATTGAAAAACTTGCCCGTATTGATCTCAATTTACTGGTCTGTTTAAAAGTACTCACCGAGGAGCTAAACGTCACTCGCAGCGCTAACCGACTCTGTTTGTCTCAATCCGCTGTCAGTAAGAACTTAGCCAAACTTCGTCAGCAGTTCGACGACCCATTGTTCATTCGCAATGCGCATGGTTTAACCGCCACACCTAAAACGCTATTTCTGAAACCCAAACTGGATAACCTAATCCATCAACTGGAACAGTTAACTCAGCCTGAACAATTTTCCCCTCATTCAAGTGACTACCGCTTTCAAATTGCAGCAGTGGAAAGTGTCTACCCACTGATTTTGCCGCACTTCTTACCGCAGATTTTTAAGCAAGCACCAAATGTAACCATCAGTACGCACCCTTGGAATGACCAAACTTTTGCTCTGCTGCAACGAGGGGAATTGGACTTAGGCATTACAGGGAAAGATATCGATATCAACGATGCCAAACTCACCATGCTGCCACCCACTGATATTTGTGAACAAGAGATCTATCGCGACAATCAGATGTGCCTGCTTCGTAAAGATCACCCTGCGCTGACACAGCCATGGAACTTAGCCAACTATCTCAAGCAGCGTCATGTACAAGTTCGTTGTGACGGCAATGATCGCTGGTTACTCGACTACCGCTTGGCCGATATCGGAGCTGAGCGCGATATCGCGGTAACCGTACCCGATTTCAACAGTGCGGCGAGCCTATGCTGCTATACCGATTTCGTCTTTACTGCACCGAGCCACTTTGTGCACCTTGCAGCCAGTCAAAACAATCTCACTGTTTTGCCATTGCCTCTAGAGTTCCCGCCAATGGCTTATACATTGTTTTGGCATCGCGATCGCGAGAGTGATCCGGCCCTCTCATGGCTTCGCTCTCTGATCACCGAAAAAACCAACTCATTACGTTAACAAAGCAATTTTCACTCTAGATTGAAATACGTTGCCACAAAGGAAACAAAACAAACTCTTGCGCTAACAATTGCAGCCATGCGGCAAAAAGAGTAGCTTATTCTCGATTATCGCTACGCTTGCGCGGCCACTCTATTTGAAGGATTAACGATCATGCTTACAAACACTGAACAGCGTTTGAGCGCCATTAGGCAATGGCTTGTTCAGCACGATATTGATGCACTTATTGTGCCTCACGAAGATGAATACTTGGGTGAATACATCCCAGCACATAACGAACGCTTACACTGGCTAACCGGTTTTACTGGTTCGGCTGGTGCCGCTGTCATCACTCAAGATAAAGCGGCGATATTTGTCGATGGCCGTTATACCGTTCAAGTGACTAAACAAGTACCTAGTGAGCTATTTGAGTACCGTCATCTCATCAATGAGCCAGCATTAGATTGGATTATTGACCATGTTACTGCGGGTAAAAAAGTGGCTATCGACCCACGCATGCATTCTGGCGCGTGGTTAGAAGTAGCGCAGGCGAAGCTAACGAAGCAACATCAACTAACCATATTGGAAACCAATCCAATTGATGAGCTTTGGCTCGACCGCCCTGCTGCCGTTGTCTCTGAAGTACGCTTAATGGCTACGGACTCAGTTGGCCAATCCAGTGCCAATAAACGCGAACAAATTGGCGCCATTGTTGCTAAGCAAAGTGGCGATAGTGCCGTAATCACCGCACTAGATTCTATCTGTTGGCTGCTGAATGTACGCGGGCTGGATGTATCACGCCTGCCAGTGCTGCTTTCTCATGTCATCTTACACAGCAATGGCAACGTTGAGTTCTTCCTCGATCCTGCACGTCTACCGAGTGAGTTTGCCCAACATGTTGGCCAAGGTGTCAGCGTTTATCATCCAGAGCAGTTACAAGATCGCTTGGAAGCATTAGGCGACTCTAAGGTCCTACTTGACGCCAATACCAGCAACGCTTGGTTTAAGTTAGTGCTACAAAATAGTGGTGCAACCGTTATCTCAGCCGCCGATCCCTGTCTAATGCCAAAAGCGGCTAAAAACGCCACTGAGATTGCAGGCATGAAAGCTTGCCATATTCGTGATGGTGTTGCGATGGTGACGTTCTTATCGTGGCTTGATAATGAAGTCGCTCAAGGCAAACTGCATAACGAGGCACAACTTGCTGATAAGCTGGAAGCAATTCGCCGCATGGATCCAAGCCTAATGGATCTAAGCTTTGATACTATTTCTGCAGCTGGCGGCAATGCTGCTATGTGTCACTACAATCATGAAAATCAACCAACACCAGGTCAACTAAGCCTCAACACACTGTACTTGGTCGATTCAGGTGGTCAGTATTTAGATGGCACTACCGACATTACGCGTACGATTGCGATTGGCCAGCCAAGTGACGATATGATTAAGCAATTTACCTTGGCCCTAAAAGGCCATATTGGTATTGCTCGAGCTCGTTTCCCGCAAGGGACTCGAGGCTTCCAACTCGATACTCTTGCACGCCAGCATTTGTGGGCTGAAGGCTACGACTATGACCACGGCACAGGCCATGGTGTCGGCCACTTCTTGAGTGTACATGAAGGTCCTGCCAGCATCTCAAAACGTTTAATTGATGTCCCACTAGTTGAAGGTATGGTGCTATCGAACGAACCTGGTTATTACCGTGCTGAAGAGTTTGGTATCCGTATTGAAAACTTAGAGCTTGTGGTTGAACTGCCAACGCAAGGTGACTTCTCAGTTCTGACTTTTGAGTCGCTGACACGTTGTCCGATTGATGTACGCAATATCGACGTCAACCTACTCACTCGACCTGAACTGGCGTGGCTAAATGAATACCATGATAAGGTATGGAATGATTTAAGTGCATTGGTAACCGGCGATGTACAAACCTGGCTGCGCCAAGCAACGCTTCCGCTCAGTCACTAATATTTCAGAGCAGGCCAAATATCACTACTCATTAGCAATAATGTTTCGTGTATGACCTAATGAAAAGGCTTCCTACGGAAGCCTTTTTTGTTTCACGTGAAACACTCATTCGTCATTCAATGGAATCTACCCCGAATAGGCTGAATGCCAGTCACGCCAGATGGGATCAAATCCCTTACTCCGAATCATCGCTTCAACACGACTCGCACTACGTTCATCACTGATCTCAAACTGCTCTAGCTCGCTATCCTCTAACGCGTACCCTCCCGGTTGAGTCTTAGATGCCGCAGACATTGCGGTAATACCCAACGGCAACACGTTATCACGAAATACTTCGCTTTCGCGTGTAGAAAGTGATAATTCAACTTCGGAGTTTAACAAGCGATATGCGCAGATCAATTGCACCAATTGCTTATCTGTCATCACCGATTTTGGTTGTAAGCCACCTTCACATGGTCGTAGGCGCGGGAAAGAAATTGAATAGCGCGTTTTCCAATAGCGACGTTCTAAGTAGTCAAGGTGCGCAGCAACGAAGAAGCAATCGGTACGCCACTCTTCCAGTCCAATCAAAGCACCGATACCAATCTTATCAATCCCCGCTTTCGCCAGTCGATCGGGTGTTTCTAAGCGATACTCAAATTTGGTTTTATTGCCACGTAGATGATGCTGAGCATACGTACTCGGATGATAGGTTTCCTGATAGACCATCACAGCATCAAGCCCAAGCGTTTTCAATTCTGCATAGTCTTGCTCGGCAAGTGGCTGAACTTCCATGGCCAAATAGTTAAAGCTTGGCTTGATCAGTGGCAACATTTTCCGAAAGTAGTTCATACCCACTTTCGTTTCGTGTTCACCGGTTACCAGTAAAACGCTGTCAAATTTCATTGCTTTGATCGCTGCAACTTCCGCTTCTATTTCATCTTCAGTCAAGGTACGGCGCTTAATCCGGTTCTCCATCGAAAAACCACAATAGCTACAAGCATTGGCACATAAATTAGAAAGGTAGAGCGGAATATAGAGCGACATTGTATGCCCAAACCGCTTACGGGTAAGCGCAAAGGATTGTTGTGCCATCTGCTCTAAGTAAGGTTCAGCCGCAGGTGAAATCAGCGCTTTAAAGTCTTCCAAATCACGCCTAGGCTTGGCTAAGGCGCGCTCAACATCCTTTGCCGTTTTAGCGTAAATAGATAACGAAATGTCATCCCAATTGAGTTGATTGAATCGGTTAACAAAGCTCATAGCATCAACCTAGTTATCCAGAAATGAAGTCAAAGGACTCGAAGCAACAGCATGCGATACTTGCCCAGCAAGACCTGACTCATAAGCCATACGGCCAGACTCGACGGCGAGCTTGAAGGCGATAGCCATCGCAACCGGATCACTCGCTGCGGCAATGGCGGTATTGACTAATACCGCATCTGCGCCAAGCTCCATCGCTCGTGCGGCATGAGATGGCGCACCAATACCGGCATCAACCACAACCGGTACAGATGCCTGATCGATAATAATCTCCAGGAAATCTTGTGAAACAAGCCCCTTGTTTGAACCAATTGGCGCACCTAGAGGCATGACTGCAGCGCAACCTACCTCTTCTAACCGCTTACACAGAACAGGATCAGCATGACAATAAGGCAAGACGACAAAGCCATCTTTAACCAGTTGCTCTGCCGCTGCTAAGGTTTCAATTGGGTCTGGCATCAAATATTTAGGATCAGGATGAATTTCCAGTTTTAACCAATTGGTTCCTAGTGCTTCTCGCGCAAGATGAGCCGCAAAGACGGCATCTTTGGCATTCTTTGCCCCAGAGGTATTTGGTAACAGGTTGACGCCCGATTCAATCAAAGGAGACAAGATATCATCATGCTTATCGTTAATATCAACTCGCTTGAGGGCCATCGTCGCCAACTGAGATTCTGAAGCAATGATCGCACGGGCCATTAAACTCGAATTGGCAAATTTACCTGTTCCAGTGAACAACCGTGAATGAAAGGCTTTATCAGCAATTTTTAACATCATTAACCTCCTGCAATCGCTTGAAATAGTGATATTTCATCGCCGTCACAAAGCAAGGTGCTCGCCCAAACACTGCGGGGCACTACCTGATTATTAATCGCAAATACACATCCTTGATGAGGAAGTTTGCATTGGCTAATCAGCTGTTCTAAATCTCCACCACGTGCGATCTGATGCGGCGTTTGATTAATGTAAATCGTAATAACACTCATGATGCGACCTCCGTAGTCGCTTGGGATACGTTGCAGAGCTTACACTCAGGGTCACGCATTATTTTGATGGCTTGCCATTGCATCGTTTGGCCATTGAACAGATGCAACTGATTAGGCTCAACAAAAAATTTACCCGTTGCTAATTTTTGGATTGCAGCCAATGCCTGATAATTTCCTAGAACCCCAACAACTGGACCAATAATGCCCATGTCGCTGCACTTACCTTCTTGAGTTATTTCATCAAATGGAATAAGACAACGATAACAAGGTGACTCTGGTAAATAATCGAAGACCGTAAACTGGCCTTGCCAACCTATCGCAGCTGCAGAAATAAGCGGCGTTTTTTGTTGTGAACAGATTCGATTCACTTGCTGACGTGTGAGCAAATTATCACTGCAATCGAGTACAACATCTGCCAGCATGATCTCAAGACCAAGCTGTTCATCAGCTAAGCGTCGTTCGACAGCTCTAACATTGATACTGTCGTTGAGTTGCTTTAGTTGCTGCATCAGCGCCTTAGCTTTATTGTGCTGAAGATCTGTTTGGCGATAGGCTACTTGCCTTTGTAAATTGCTCTCTTCAACCAAATCATCATCAACAACAACTAAGTGGCCTACACCTGCGGCTGCTAAATAGAGCGTGGCAGCACAACCTAAACCGCCGCAACCGATGACCAATACATGCGAGTTAACTAGCGATACCTGCCCTTGTTCTGAAACATCGGATAAACAGACTTGCCTTTGGTAACGCAAAAATAATCGATCAGATAACATGTTCTGCACCTCGCTCACTAAGGTACATTCGTGTTTTTGGCTGCATGACTCGTCCGAACTCAGACAAGACTTTCTGCGGATCGGGTGCCAAAGTAATCGCTCGCACAACGGCTAAGCTTGAAACACCACAACACCAAACCTGGGGGGCTGTCGCAAGGTCAATCCCACCAATCGCCACCGTAGGACAACCAAGCTCATCGTGATAGGGAATCGTATCGATAAGTCGTTGGTATAAGGCCAAACGAACCAAACCTTGAGGTTTGGAAGGCATTTCCTTGGTTGTCGTTGGGAATATATGACCAAGCGCTATATAGCTTGGTTTGAGTTGACTGATTCGCAGTAATTCAAAATAACCATGCGTTGATAAGCCAAGGCAAACTCCCGCTTGATTGATTGAGCCAAGGTCAGCATGTTCGATATCTTCCTGGCCAAGATGAACACCGAAAGCACCATACTTGAGAGCGAGCTGCCAATAATCATTGATAAACACTTGGCTGTTATACTGTTTACCAAGCGCAATTGCGTGCTTTACTTGCGCTTCCAAGTCACTTTGATTGGCATCTTTTATCCGCAATTGCACGGTGTTAACACCCAACTTCAATAGCCGTTCAACCCACTCAACACTATCAACTACTGGATAGAGGCCGATTTTTTGCTTGTCTAATCGAGCAAAAGAAGCTGCGCAATGTTGAGTTGACCAACCAACTTGAATACCTAGTCGTTTGTCTTCAAGTACCGGCCGGGGAAACTGGGTGAAATCAGCCGCCCATGTTTCACGTGAAACATTTATCATCGCTCGTGCAAGCGTAAGACAATCTTCAATCGGAAACTCTAAACTCAATAACACTAACACCCAAGATAGATGTCGCGGCTGCTGTTTATCATCAAGCGTCTGAAGCGGATAAGAAAGCGCCCTAACCTCATCACCCAAGGGATGATGCCATATATCCAAAGCATGACCGCTATCTGCTAATCCGAGAGAAATGGTATTACGCTGACTAGGAGCAGTCACCACACTCTTCTGATTGCTATAACAAAGATGGTAGTCACTTACGCTATCATCGCTCCCGATAAAATCAGCACCAATGACGAGCTGTTTATCAGCAAGGTTTATCGCAAAAAGCGATGTAGAGCTTACGCCCAACATCACTTGGCCAATCGCAAAGCCATTTTGCTCTGCGACCAACAATGCCTGCTGAATCTCAGCCGTTAGCTCTATCGAAGATGATGGAACCAATATTTCGACCATGATTACTCTGCCTCAGATGCAACCGCTGGGTGATACAACTCAGAGCCCGTCGCTCTAAACTCTGCAGATTTCTGTTTCATCCCCTCAAGTGGATCATCCAGCATTTTGATTGAGATAGCCTGATCAGCTGCGACTTGTTTGGTATCTTTGGCATACTCTCGAACTTCTTGAGAAATCTTCATGGAGCAGAATTTAGGGCCACACATAGAGCAGAAATGGGCTACTTTACCGGACTCTTGCGGTAACGTTTCGTCATGGTAAGCACGAGCAGTTTCAGGATCGAGAGAGAGATTAAATTGGTCTTCCCAACGGAATTCAAAGCGCGCTTTCGATAAAGCATTATCACGAATTTGCGCGCCTGGATGACCTTTGGCTAAGTCAGCCGCATGAGCCGCTAACTTGTATGTGATCAACCCTGTTTTCACATCTTCTTTATTTGGTAATCCCAAGTGCTCCTTTGGCGTTACATAGCACAACATCGCGCAGCCATACCAGCCGATCATCGCCGCACCAATGCCGGAAGTAATATGGTCATAACCAGGAGCGATATCTGTCGTTAATGGGCCTAAGGTGTAAAAAGGTGCTTCATGGCAATGCTTGAGCTGTTCATCCATGTTTTCCTTAATCATATGCATTGGTACATGACCAGGGCCTTCGATGATCACCTGCACATCGTACTCCCATGCAACCTTAGTTAACTCCCCCAATGTGCGCAGCTCAGCAAATTGAGCTTCATCGTTGGCGTCAGCAATCGAACCTGGTCGTAGACCATCACCTAAAGAAAGCGCCACGTCATACTGAGCACAGATTTCGCAAATTTCGCGGAAGTGGGTATAGAGGAAACTTTCTTGATGGTGAGCAAGGCACCATTTCGCAATGATGGAACCACCACGGGAGACAATACCAGTGACACGTTTGGCCGTCATTGGCACATAACGCAATAGCAAACCGGCGTGAATAGTAAAGTAATCAACTCCCTGCTCCGCTTGTTCGATAAGCGTATCGCGCATCACTTCCCAATTAAGATCTTCAGCGACACCGTTAACTTTTTCTAGAGCTTGATACATAGGCACAGTGCCGATCGGTACCGGGCTGTTACGCAATATCCACTCTCGAGTTTCATGAATATTTCGTCCTGTAGACAAGTCCATCACGGTATCGCCACCCCAACGAGTGGACCAAACTAGCTTTTCAACTTCTTCTTCGATTGAAGAACTCACCGATGAATTACCAATATTAGCATTGACCTTAACTAAGAAGTTGCGG
This sequence comes from Vibrio scophthalmi, assembly GCF_040869025.1. Taxonomy (NCBI): domain Bacteria; kingdom Pseudomonadati; phylum Pseudomonadota; class Gammaproteobacteria; order Vibrionales; family Vibrionaceae; genus Vibrio; species Vibrio scophthalmi. The sequence goes on from NZ_CP134271.1 coordinate 1,381,238, forward strand.
CCAATAATCATCGGTTCAGATTCTGGATGGTTAATATTCGACGGGATAATTGCACGCCCTTCAGCGACTTCCTTACGTACAAACTCAGCGGTAATATCTTTGGGTAAGTTAGCCCCAAAATTCTGCCCTGGATGCTGCTGGTTAAGCATTTCATCACTATATCGAGCGCGCCCCATATTTTCGCGCAATGCGATATATTCCATCTCCGGGGTAATGATGCCTTGGCGTGCATAATGCAATTGTGTTACGCATTGTCCTGCTTTCGCACGACGTATATTAGGTAGATTGCCATAGCGCAGATCGTCTAGGGTTTCATCGTCCAAGCGCTCTTTCGCATATACCGAGCTAACATCATCCAAAAGCTGCGTATCAGCACGTTCCTCAATCCATAATTCCCTCAGTTTAGGAAGACCTTTATATAGGTCAATGTCATGATCAGGATCGGTATAAACACCAGAGGTATCATAAACGCGCATTGGTTCATTCGGCTCGAAAATCGGCGCTTCTTTTGTGCCGCCAATCAAACTATCTGCCAAGGTGATTTCTCGCATAGGAACACGGATATCAGGCCGAGAGCCCTCAACATAAGTTTTTCGAGAGTTTGGGTACGGTTGCACCGAAAGAGTATCTATAAACTGTTTAGCTTCCAGTCTTGCTTGCTTGCGACTCGACATAGCATTTTTCCTTGCTCATTTTTTATAAAACGTATGGGATAAAAATGCTTGGCGGAACGATATGACAAGAGGATCGAGTGTCACTGACAAAAAGTGTGCACTGATAATGAGATGATTTAACCTAGATATAGCGGGACATTTAGGTGCAATGATCTTCTCTTGTTCCCTACGCAGGTCTTAGCCTGATCAGGTTCTACGGATCCCGAATAAACGGTCTCAGCCAAATGGCTCTCCGACAAGTGAAGCAATTATAAGCAATTAGTGATTCGAAACCAAGCCGAACACGCTGTAATTTAACTAAATGTTAACTTTCATTAGAAGTTGGAAGCCAACCCAAGCGGCTGAAATACTTAATACCACATTAAGTAGAACGTTTAGGCCCATCTTGAGAAAAGCACCTTGCTGCATCAGTAAAACGTTATCCATAGAAAAGGTTGAGAAGGTCGTCAATGCACCAAGGAAACCTAAACCAATAATTTGGCGCCATGGCTCAATAGCAAGAACTTCACTTTCAAATGCTGCGATCAGCAGACCCATAATAAAAGACCCGACCACGTTGACCGTTAACGTACCGTAAGGAAAGCCACGTCCTAGCAGTGCGACGCAAAGCTCCGAGACTAAATAGCGGGAACAAGCACCAAATGCCCCACCGAGTGCAATAAAGCCGAGTATGGAAAGTTGGCCCATAAATCCCCCAATATATTCAATGGCTATATTCTAGCCACTTCCACGCGATATAGACACCAAGACAATAATAAATTCCAATAAATTGATGTTGCTAATGAGGTTTAATTTCAAACGTTACAGGAGTCACTTTAGTGTCAATATCAGCGCAAAAACTATAGAAGCTATCAACATCAGTATAGCTATATTAGATTTAGCGAAAAAGGGGTTATAGGCTCCTCTGTAGTGATAGCAACGCTAAGGTAAGCTCTATGTATTCGCTAGCAATAAATCCCAGCAACCGTGATACAGGCTAAAATAGAACAATAACAAGAGCTCGTGGCGAACAACCATAAATGCAGACGTAAAAAGCCCCAGCATTTCTGCTGAGGCTTAGTATATGGCTGGGGTGGAGAGATTCGAACTCCCAACACGCGCTATTTAGTATTAGGGGAATCCGCTGCTCTGCCAATTGACAATAATTAACAAAGTACAGATGTAAAAAAGCCTCTGCATTTCTTCTGAGGCTTAATATATGGTAGGGGTGGAGAGATTCGAACCCTCAACACGCGCAGTTTTGTAATTAGCGGGATCCGCGGCTCAGCCAAGTAGCGACAAACTCCAAAATCCAGATGTAAAAAAGCCCCAGCATTTCTGCTGAGGCTTAGTATATGGCAGGGGTGGAGAGATTCGAACTCCCAACACGCGGATTTGGAATCCGCTGCTCTGCCAATTGGAGCTACACCCCTAAGTTTTGATTCCAGCAAATGCTAGATTCAAAAAAACCTCGCATGTAGCGAGGTTCTCGAATAAGTGGCGGAGTGGACGGGACTCGAACCCGCGACCCCCGGCGTGACAGGCCGGTATTCTAACCAACTGAACTACCACTCCGCAGTGGCAAACTTACCGTAGTAAGCGTCCATTTTGTTTCTAGATGGTCTATCTAAAAACGAAATTAAAGCCTGGCGATGTCCTACTCTCACATGGGGAGACCCCACACTACCATCGGCGCTATTGCGTTTCACTTCTGAGTTCGGCATGGAGTCAGGTGGGTCCGCAACGCTATGGTCGCCAAGCAAATTCTTTAATTCGGAAAGCTGTTTGAAGTTCTATTTACACATTCAATCGTTCTTGCATTGAGTCCTACAAAACCCCTTGGGTGTTGTATGGTTAAGCCTCACGGGCAATTAGTACAGGTTAGCTCAACGCCTCACAGCGCTTACACACCCTGCCTATCAACGTTCTAGTCTCGAACAACCCTTTAGGGCACTTAAAGTGCCAGGGAAAACTCATCTCAAGGCTCGCTTCCCGCTTAGATGCTTTCAGCGGTTATCGATTCCGAACTTAGCTACCGGGCAATGCCATTGGCATGACAACCCGAACACCAGAGGTTCGTCCACTCCGGTCCTCTCGTACTAGGAGCAGCCCCTTTCAATTTTCCAACGCCCACGGCAGATAGGGACCGAACTGTCTCACGACGTTCTAAACCCAGCTCGCGTACCACTTTAAATGGCGAACAGCCATACCCTTGGGACCGACTTCAGCCCCAGGATGTGATGAGCCGACATCGAGGTGCCAAACACCGCCGTCGATATGAACTCTTGGGCGGTATCAGCCTGTTATCCCCGGAGTACCTTTTATCCGTTGAGCGATGGCCCTTCCATACAGAACCACCGGATCACTATGACCTACTTTCGTACCTGCTCGAACCGTCATTCTCGCAGTTAAGCGGGCTTATGCCATTGCACTAACCACACGATGTCCAACCGTGTTTAGCCCACCTTCGTGCTCCTCCGTTACTCTTTGGGAGGAGACCGCCCCAGTCAAACTACCCACCAGGCACTGTCCGTAATCCCGATAAGGGACCAACGTTAGAACATCAAGCATACAAGGGTGGTATTTCAAGATTGCCTCCACACATACTGGCGTACGTGCTTCAAAGGCTCCCACCTATCCTACACATGTAGGGTCAATGTTCAGTGCCAAGCTGTAGTAAAGGTTCACGGGGTCTTTCCGTCTAGCCGCGGGTACACTGCATCTTCACAGCGATTTCAATTTCACTGAGTCTCGGGTGGAGACAGCGTGGCCATCATTACGCCATTCGTGCAGGTCGGAACTTACCCGACAAGGAATTTCGCTACCTTAGGACCGTTATAGTTACGGCCGCCGTTTACCGGGGCTTCGATCAAGAGCTTCGACCGAAGTCTAACCCCATCAATTAACCTTCCGGCACCGGGCAGGCGTCACACCGTATACGTCATCTTACGATTTTGCACAGTGCTGTGTTTTTAATAAACAGTTGCAGCCACCTGGTATCTGCGACTCCCAATAGCTCCATCCGCAAGGGACTTCACCGTCGAGAGCGTACCTTCTCCCGAAGTTACGGTACCATTTTGCCTAGTTCCTTCACCCGAGTTCTCTCAAGCGCCTTGGTATTCTCTACCCGACCACCTGTGTCGGTTTGGGGTACGATTTCTTATAATCTGAAGCTTAGAGGCTTTTCCTGGAAGCATGGCATCAATGACTTCACTACCGTAGTAGCTCGACATCGTATCTCAGCGTTAACAAGAGTCCGGATTTACCTAAACTCTCCGCCTACGTACTTGAACCTGGACAACCGTCGCCAGGCCCACCTAGCCTTCTCCGTCCCCCCATCGCAATTATAAGAAGTACGGGAATATTAACCCGTTTCCCATCGACTACGCCTTTCGGCCTCGCCTTAGGGGTCGACTTACCCTGCCCCGATTAACGTTGGACAGGAACCCTTGGTCTTCCGGCGAGGAGGTTTTTCACCCCCTTTATCGTTACTCATGTCAGCATTCGCACTTCTGATACGTCCAGCATGCCTTACAGCACACCTTCAACCGCTTACAGAACGCTCCCCTACCCAATGAAGTAAACTTCATTGCCGCAGCTTCGGTTTATTACTTAGCCCCGTTACATCTTCCGCGCAGGCCGACTCGACTAGTGAGCTATTACGCTTTCTTTAAATGATGGCTGCTTCTAAGCCAACATCCTAGCTGTCTAAGCCTTCCCACATCGTTTCCCACTTAGTAATAATTTGGGACCTTAGCTGGCGGTCTGGGTTGTTTCCCTCTCCACGACGGACGTTAGCACCCGCCGTGTGTCTCCCGGATAGTACTTACTGGTATTCGGAGTTTGCAAAGGGTTGGTAAGTCGGGATGACCCCCTAGCCTTAACAGTGCTCTACCCCCAGTAGTATTCGTCCGAGGCGCTACCTAAATAGCTTTCGGGGAGAACCAGCTATCTCCAGGTTTGATTGGCCTTTCACCCCTAGCCACAAGTCATCCGCTAATTTTTCAACATTAGTCGGTTCGGTCCTCCAATTGATGTTACTCAATCTTCAACCTGCCCATGGCTAGATCACCTGGTTTCGGGTCTAATTCTAGCAACTATACGCCCAGTTAAGACTCGGTTTCCCTACGGCTCCCCTAGATGGTTAACCTTGCTACTAAAATTAAGTCGCTGACCCATTATACAAAAGGTACGCAGTCACGGGACGCAATGCCCGCTCCTACTGCTTGTACGTACACGGTTTCAGGTTCTATTTCACTCCCCTCACAGGGGTTCTTTTCGCCTTTCCCTCACGGTACTGGTTCACTATCGGTCAGTCAGTAGTATTTAGCCTTGGAGGATGGTCCCCCCATATTCAGACAGGATAACACGTGTCCCGCCCTACTCGTTTTCACCTAATATGCGTTGCCGGTTACGGGGCTATCACCCTGTATCGCACAACTTTCCAGAAGTTTCACCTGACGCATAAAACGCTTAAGGGCTAATCCAATTTCGCTCGCCGCTACTTTCGGAATCTCGGTTGATTTCTTTTCCTCGGGGTACTTAGATGTTTCAGTTCCCCCGGTTCGCCTCATTAACCTATGTATTCAGTTAATGATACGTGCTTATGCACGTGGGTTTCCCCATTCAGAAATCCCAGACTCAAATGGTTGTTACTACCTAATCTGGGCTTATCGCAAGTTACTACGTCTTTCATCGCCTCTGACTGCCAAGGCATCCACCGTGTACGCTTAGTCACTTAACCATACAACCCGAAGGAGTTTCGTTAAACAACCAAGTTGTCTCTCTATTTTATGAGTGAGAGACGTTCGATTTTGCCGGACTCAATTTCGAATAATCATCATAAATGATGATATTGCCAAGAACACTTGAATGTGTTTTTTGGTGTTTATCTTAAAGATAAACATTGAGAACTTTTTTTGATAACAACAACATTGTTATCAGTCAGCTTTCCAAATTGTTAAAGAGCTAGATTTCTAATGAAACCATTTCTAAAAACACTCTTGCGAATGCGCTTAAAGATGGTGGGCGATACCGGGCTCGAACCAGTGACCCCCTGCTTGTAAGGCAGGTGCTCTCCCAACTGAGCTAATCGCCCATATTAGTTTTACTTCTTATAGGAAGAAGTTTCTCAATGGTGGAGCTATGCGGGATCGAACCGCAGACCTCCTGCGTGCAAGGCAGGCGCTCTCCCAGCTGAGCTATAGCCCCATCGAGAAAATGGTGGGTCGTGCAGGATTCGAACCTGCGACCAATTGATTAAAAGTCAACTGCTCTACCAACTGAGCTAACGACCCTTAGTGGTATCCCGTAGGGGAGTCGAACCCCTGTTACCGCCGTGAAAGGGCGGTGTCCTAGGCCTCTAGACGAACGGGACACTAAGTGTTGAAACACCTTGGGGGGTGTCTCTATCTCTTAAACTTTATAAACTTATCAATCTGTGTGGACACTCATCGTGAGTAATCATCGTATAAGGAGGTGATCCAGCGCCAGGTTCCCCTAGCGCTACCTTGTTACGACTTCACCCCAGTCATGAACCACAAAGTGGTGAGCGTCCTCCCCGAAAGGTTAAACTACCCACTTCTTTTGCAGCCCACTCCCATGGTGTGACGGGCGGTGTGTACAAGGCCCGGGAACGTATTCACCGTGGCATTCTGATCCACGATTACTAGCGATTCCGACTTCATGGAGTCGAGTTGCAGACTCCAATCCGGACTACGACGCACTTTTTGGGATTCGCTCACCATCGCTGGTTGGCAGCCCTCTGTATGCGCCATTGTAGCACGTGTGTAGCCCTACTCGTAAGGGCCATGATGACTTGACGTCGTCCCCACCTTCCTCCGGTTTATCACCGGCAGTCTCCCTGGAGTTCCCGACATTACTCGCTGGCAAACAAGGATAAGGGTTGCGCTCGTTGCGGGACTTAACCCAACATTTCACAACACGAGCTGACGACAGCCATGCAGCACCTGTCTCAGAGTTCCCGAAGGCACACCTGCGTCTCCGCTGGCTTCTCTGGATGTCAAGAGTAGGTAAGGTTCTTCGCGTTGCATCGAATTAAACCACATGCTCCACCGCTTGTGCGGGCCCCCGTCAATTCATTTGAGTTTTAATCTTGCGACCGTACTCCCCAGGCGGTCTACTTAACGCGTTAGCTCCGAAAGCCACGGCTCAAGGCCACAACCTCCAAGTAGACATCGTTTACGGCGTGGACTACCAGGGTATCTAATCCTGTTTGCTCCCCACGCTTTCGCATCTGAGTGTCAGTATCTGTCCAGGGGGCCGCCTTCGCCACCGGTATTCCTTCAGATCTCTACGCATTTCACCGCTACACCTGAAATTCTACCCCCCTCTACAGTACTCTAGTCTGCCAGTTTCAAATGCAATTCCGAGGTTGAGCCCCGGGCTTTCACATCTGACTTAACAAACCACCTGCATGCGCTTTACGCCCAGTAATTCCGATTAACGCTCGCACCCTCCGTATTACCGCGGCTGCTGGCACGGAGTTAGCCGGTGCTTCTTCTGTCGCTAACGTCAAATCCATACGCTATTAACGTATGAACCTTCCTCACGACTGAAAGTGCTTTACAACCCGAAGGCCTTCTTCACACACGCGGCATGGCTGCATCAGGCTTGCGCCCATTGTGCAATATTCCCCACTGCTGCCTCCCGTAGGAGTCTGGACCGTGTCTCAGTTCCAGTGTGGCTGATCATCCTCTCAGACCAGCTAGGGATCGTCGCCTTGGTGAGCCATTACCTCACCAACTAGCTAATCCCACCTGGGCTAATCTTGACGCGAGAGGTCCGAAGATCCCCCTCTTTGGCCCGTAGGCATTATGCGGTATTAGCCATCGTTTCCAATGGTTATCCCCCACATCAAGGCATATTCCCAGGCATTACTCACCCGTCCGCCGCTCGTCAGCAAAGAAAGCAAGCTTTCTTTCTGTTACCGCTCGACTTGCATGTGTTAGGCCTGCCGCCAGCGTTCAATCTGAGCCATGATCAAACTCTTCAATTTAAGATTTTGTCGGCTCAATGAATACTGACTTCAAAACTACTAAAAGTAATCTTAAAGCTATTATCGTTCCAACAGAACGATAATGAATTGACTGTGCCAAGACTAAGTAAAACTTAATCTCGATTGGTCACTCAGTTCATTGAACCCAATTTGTTTCCGAAGAAACAGTCGTTACCTAAGTAACAACTTATTGGATTATCATCAACGAGTGCCCACACAGATTGATAGGTTTATATTGTTAAAGAGCTTTGCTTTCAGTGCCTTAGCACGTCAGCGAGGTGCGTATAATACGCTTCCCACTTTGAAAGTCAACATAAAACTCTAAGTTTTCTTAAAATTTTATGGTGACTTGCTTGAATTTCAAGCAAGTGCGAAATAAAGCCTGGCGATGTCCTACTCTCACATGGGGAGACCCCACACTACCATCGGCGCTATTGCGTTTCACTTCTGAGTTCGGCATGGAATCAGGTGGGTCCGCAACGCTATGGTCGCCAAGCAAATTCTTTCTCTCTATTTCTAGAGAATAATCTGGAAAGCTGTCTTTGAAGTTCTATTACACATTCAATCGTTCTTGCATTGAGTCCTACAAAACCCCTTGGGTGTTGTATGGTTAAGCCTCACGGGCAATTAGTACAGGTTAGCTCAACGCCTCACAGCGCTTACACACCCTGCCTATCAACGTTCTAGTCTCGAACAACCCTTTAGGGCACTTAAAGTGCCAGGGAAAACTCATCTCAAGGCTCGCTTCCCGCTTAGATGCTTTCAGCGGTTATCGATTCCGAACTTAGCTACCGGGCAATGCCATTGGCATGACAACCCGAACACCAGAGGTTCGTCCACTCCGGTCCTCTCGTACTAGGAGCAGCCCCTTTCAATTTTCCAACGCCCACGGCAGATAGGGACCGAACTGTCTCACGACGTTCTAAACCCAGCTCGCGTACCACTTTAAATGGCGAACAGCCATACCCTTGGGACCGACTTCAGCCCCAGGATGTGATGAGCCGACATCGAGGTGCCAAACACCGCCGTCGATATGAACTCTTGGGCGGTATCAGCCTGTTATCCCCGGAGTACCTTTTATCCGTTGAGCGATGGCCCTTCCATACAGAACCACCGGATCACTATGACCTACTTTCGTACCTGCTCGAACCGTCATTCTCGCAGTTAAGCGGGCTTATGCCATTGCACTAACCACACGATGTCCAACCGTGTTTAGCCCACCTTCGTGCTCCTCCGTTACTCTTTGGGAGGAGACCGCCCCAGTCAAACTACCCACCAGGCACTGTCCGTAATCCCGATAAGGGACCAACGTTAGAACATCAAGCATACAAGGGTGGTATTTCAAGATTGCCTCCACACATACTGGCGTACGTGCTTCAAAGGCTCCCACCTATCCTACACATGTAGGGTCAATGTTCAGTGCCAAGCTGTAGTAAAGGTTCACGGGGTCTTTCCGTCTAGCCGCGGGTACACTGCATCTTCACAGCGATTTCAATTTCACTGAGTCTCGGGTGGAGACAGCGTGGCCATCATTACGCCATTCGTGCAGGTCGGAACTTACCCGACAAGGAATTTCGCTACCTTAGGACCGTTATAGTTACGGCCGCCGTTTACCGGGGCTTCGATCAAGAGCTTCGACCGAAGTCTAACCCCATCAATTAACCTTCCGGCACCGGGCAGGCGTCACACCGTATACGTCATCTTACGATTTTGCACAGTGCTGTGTTTTTAATAAACAGTTGCAGCCACCTGGTATCTGCGACTCCCAATAGCTCCATCCGCAAGGGACTTCACCGTCGAGAGCGTACCTTCTCCCGAAGTTACGGTACCATTTTGCCTAGTTCCTTCACCCGAGTTCTCTCAAGCGCCTTGGTATTCTCTACCCGACCACCTGTGTCGGTTTGGGGTACGATTTCTTATAATCTGAAGCTTAGAGGCTTTTCCTGGAAGCATGGCATCAATGACTTCACTACCGTAGTAGCTCGACATCGTATCTCAGCGTTAATAGCGGTCCGGATTTACCTAAACCACCCGCCTACGTACTTGAACCTGGACAACCGTCGCCAGGCCCACCTAGCCTTCTCCGTCCCCCCATCGCAATTATAAGAAGTACGGGAATATTAACCCGTTTCCCATCGACTACGCCTTTCGGCCTCGCCTTAGGGGTCGACTTACCCTGCCCCGATTAACGTTGGACAGGAACCCTTGGTCTTCCGGCGAGGAGGTTTTTCACCCCCTTTATCGTTACTCATGTCAGCATTCGCACTTCTGATACGTCCAGCATGCCTTACAGCACACCTTCAACCGCTTACAGAACGCTCCCCTACCCAATGAAGTAAACTTCATTGCCGCAGCTTCGGTTTATTACTTAGCCCCGTTACATCTTCCGCGCAGGCCGACTCGACTAGTGAGCTATTACGCTTTCTTTAAATGATGGCTGCTTCTAAGCCAACATCCTAGCTGTCTAAGCCTTCCCACATCGTTTCCCACTTAGTAATAATTTGGGACCTTAGCTGGCGGTCTGGGTTGTTTCCCTCTCCACGACGGACGTTAGCACCCGCCGTGTGTCTCCCGGATAGTACTTACTGGTATTCGGAGTTTGCAAAGGGTTGGTAAGTCGGGATGACCCCCTAGCCTTAACAGTGCTCTACCCCCAGTAGTATTCGTCCGAGGCGCTACCTAAATAGCTTTCGGGGAGAACCAGCTATCTCCAGGTTTGATTGGCCTTTCACCCCTAGCCACAAGTCATCCGCTAATTTTTCAACATTAGTCGGTTCGGTCCTCCAATTGATGTTACTCAATCTTCAACCTGCCCATGGCTAGATCACCTGGTTTCGGGTCTAATTCTAGCAACTATACGCCCAGTTAAGACTCGGTTTCCCTACGGCTCCCCTAGATGGTTAACCTTGCTACTAAAATTAAGTCGCTGACCCATTATACAAAAGGTACGCAGTCACGGGACGCAATGCCCGCTCCTACTGCTTGTACGTACACGGTTTCAGGTTCTATTTCACTCCCCTCACAGGGGTTCTTTTCGCCTTTCCCTCACGGTACTGGTTCACTATCGGTCAGTCAGTAGTATTTAGCCTTGGAGGATGGTCCCCCCATATTCAGACAGGATAACACGTGTCCCGCCCTACTCGTTTTCACCTAATATGCGTTGCCGGTTACGGGGCTATCACCCTGTATCGCACAACTTTCCAGAAGTTTCACCTGACGCATAAAACGCTTAAGGGCTAATCCAATTTCGCTCGCCGCTACTTTCGGAATCTCGGTTGATTTCTTTTCCTCGGGGTACTTAGATGTTTCAGTTCCCCCGGTTCGCCTCATTAACCTATGTATTCAGTTAATGATACGTGCTTATGCACGTGGGTTTCCCCATTCAGAAATCCCAGACTCAAATGGTTGTTACTACCTAATCTGGGCTTATCGCAAGTTACTACGTCTTTCATCGCCTCTGACTGCCAAGGCATCCACCGTGTACGCTTAGTCACTTAACCATACAACCCGAAGGAGTTTCGTTAAACAACCAAGTTGTCTCTCTATTTTATGAGTGAGAGACGTTCGATTTTGCCGGACTCAATTTCGAATAATCATCATAAATGATGATATTGCCAAGAACACTTGAATGTGTTTTTTGGTGTTTACCTTAAAGGTAAACATTGAGAACTTTTTTTGATAACAACAATGTTGTTATCAGTCAGCTTTCCAAATTGTTAAAGAGCAATAATAGCTCGAGGTTAAAAACCTCAAAACCATCAATCTGTGTGGACACTCATCGTGAGTAATCATCGTATAAGGAGGTGATCCAGCGCCAGGTTCCCCTAGCGCTACCTTGTTACGACTTCACCCCAGTCATGAACCACAAAGTGGTGAGCGTCCTCCTCGAAAGGTTAAACTACCCACTTCTTTTGCAGCCCACTCCCATGGTGTGACGGGCGGTGTGTACAAGGCCCGGGAACGTATTCACCGTGGCATTCTGATCCACGATTACTAGCGATTCCGACTTCATGGAGTCGAGTTGCAGACTCCAATCCGGACTACGACGCACTTTTTGGGATTCGCTCACCATCGCTGGTTGGCAGCCCTCTGTATGCGCCATTGTAGCACGTGTGTAGCCCTACTCGTAAGGGCCATGATGACTTGACGTCGTCCCCACCTTCCTCCGGTTTATCACCGGCAGTCTCCCTGGAGTTCCCGACATTACTCGCTGGCAAACAAGGATAAGGGTTGCGCTCGTTGCGGGACTTAACCCAACATTTCACAACACGAGCTGACGACAGCCATGCAGCACCTGTCTCAGAGTTCCCGAAGGCACACCTGCGTCTCCGCTGGCTTCTCTGGATGTCAAGAGTAGGTAAGGTTCTTCGCGTTGCATCGAATTAAACCACATGCTCCACCGCTTGTGCGGGCCCCCGTCAATTCATTTGAGTTTTAATCTTGCGACCGTACTCCCCAGGCGGTCTACTTAACGCGTTAGCTCCGAAAGCCACGGCTCAAGGCCACAACCTCCAAGTAGACATCGTTTACGGCGTGGACTACCAGGGTATCTAATCCTGTTTGCTCCCCACGCTTTCGCATCTGAGTGTCAGTATCTGTCCAGGGGGCCGCCTTCGCCACCGGTATTCCTTCAGATCTCTACGCATTTCACCGCTACACCTGAAATTCTACCCCCCTCTACAGTACTCTAGTCTGCCAGTTTCAAATGCAATTCCGAGGTTGAGCCCCGGGCTTTCACATCTGACTTAACAAACCACCTGCATGCGCTTTACGCCCAGTAATTCCGATTAACGCTCGCACCCTCCGTATTACCGCGGCTGCTGGCACGGAGTTAGCCGGTGCTTCTTCTGTCGCTAACGTCAAATCCATACGCTATTAACGTATGAACCTTCCTCACGACTGAAAGTGCTTTACAACCCGAAGGCCTTCTTCACACACGCGGCATGGCTGCATCAGGCTTGCGCCCATTGTGCAATATTCCCCACTGCTGCCTCCCGTAGGAGTCTGGACCGTGTCTCAGTTCCAGTGTGGCTGATCATCCTCTCAGACCAGCTAGGGATCGTCGCCTTGGTGAGCCATTACCTCACCAACTAGCTAATCCCACCTGGGCTAATCTTGACGCGAGAGGTCCGAAGATCCCCCTCTTTGGCCCGTAGGCATTATGCGGTATTAGCCATCGTTTCCAATGGTTATCCCCCACATCAAGGCATATTCCCAGGCATTACTCACCCGTCCGCCGCTCGTCAGCAAAGAAAGCAAGCTTTCTTTCTGTTACCGCTCGACTTGCATGTGTTAGGCCTGCCGCCAGCGTTCAATCTGAGCCATGATCAAACTCTTCAATTTAAGATTTTGTCGGCTCAATGAATACTGACTTCAAAACTACTAAAAGTAATTTTAAAGCTATTATCGTTCCAACAGAACGATAATGAATTGACTGTGCCAAATAACCGAAGTTATTTGTATTGGTCACTCAGTTCATTGAACCCAATTTGTTTCCGAAGAAACAGTCATTGCCTAAGCAATAACTTATTGGATTATCATCAACGAGTGCCCACACAGATTGATAGGTTTATATTTTTAAAGAGCATCGCTTGAATGTGTTCTCTCAAGCGGACGGCCATTTTAGCGATTTGAAGTTTAGTGTCAACCACTTTTTTCAAACTTCTTTCAAGCAACTTGCTTGGCTAAATAACCTTGCTAACTCGGCTTTCGTTTCTTTCGAAGCCTTGCCGTGTCAGTGAGTGCGCATTATAGGGATTGTGATCAGCTTGGCAACCCCCAAAGTTAAGTTTTTTAGCCTTTTTAAACTGTTCGACTAAAAATCGAACTAAAAAGGCTAAAATAGAGAGTTTCTTTAGATATTTTTAAATTTTTCGGCAAAAACGGCCACTTTATTCCAGTTGGTGTATTCAACTTCCTTACTGGTATCCGTCTCTCCACCGGTCATTTTCATGATCAATTTAATCATTGTGCGGTCAAACAGATTGTAACGAGGATAATAGAGGGCGCCAGCAAACACACCAATAAGGCTCGGTTGCCAAACAGAGAGTCGCAGGAACTTCTTAATATAGACACTACCTTCTGGCGTATCTTTACCTTGGTCTTCTTTACGCGCAGTCAAGTTGACACAAAAAAAGGCGACCTTATGACTATCCAGTTGTTTCTGATGACGCTCGATAAATTGATAGAGCTTTTTATTGAGGTGTCCATAGCGAATCGAGGCACCAATCAACACTCGGTCATAAAGCGATAAGTCCACGGTATCAACTTGATGTAGATCGACGAGTTCACACTGATACCCCGCCAATTGCTCCTCTATATAGTGGAGAATTTTAATCGTCTGTCCTTCACGGGAAGAATAAAGAAAGAGTGCTTTTTTCAAGAGATATCCTTAACTACGCCAAAATGTCGGTGTTAGTAGTATTAATAGAGTAAAGATCTCTAGTCGACCAAACAACATAGACACCACTAAAACCCATTTCGCCTTATCATTTACATCACCAAAGTGTAGGGAGACTTCTCCTAAACCTGGGCCGAGGTTATTCAGCGTCGCTGCAACAGCAGAAAAAGCGCTAAGCTCATCCATACCGGTAGCGATCAACGCCAGCATACAAACGACAAATACGAGTGCATAAGCCGAGAAAAATCCCCATACCGCATCAACGACACGTTGTGGCAATGCACTACCGCCCACTTTAATGGTGTAAACCGCTCTAGGGTGAACCAAACGTTTTAGTTCACGCGCACCTTGTAAGGTCAGCAATAGAATGCGGATCACTTTCATGCCGCCGCCCGTCGACCCCGCACAACCCCCTATAAAGGAGGAAAAAAGCAGTAGTACTGGCAAAAACAATGGCCAGTCAGCAAATCCGGTCGTGGTAAAACCTGCAGTTGTCGAAATAGAAACCGTCTGGAATAACGCTTGGTCAAACACTTCGTAAATTGAATCTGCCGCCAAATGATTAAGCAACATCAGAAAACAAACTAAGAACAGTAGTATCTGAATAAAGACAAAAGCGCGAAATTCAGGGTCTTTCCAATAGTATTTAGGGTGCACACCACCAGAAGCAAACGCAGCAAAGTGTAGAGAGTAGTTACAAGCCGATATTAATAAGAACACGACGGTAATCATATTAATGGCGTAACTATCGAAATAGCCCATGCTTGCATCGTGGGTAGAGAAACCACCAATCGCAATGGTTGAGAAACTATGCCCAATCGCATCGAATGGCGTCATCCCGGCAAGCCAAAACGCCAAAGCACAGGCGATAGTCAGGCTTAAATAGATGTACCACAATGCTTTTGCTGTTTCGGCAATGCGTGGCGTCATTTTACTGTCTTTAACTGGGCCTGGAATTTCAGCGCGATAAAGCTGCATTCCCCCAATGCCCAGCACAGGCAGAATAGCCACAGCGAGTACGATGATCCCCATACCACCAAACCACTGTAAGAACTGGCGGTAGAACAAAATCGCTTTAGGTAAATGGTCAAGACCGACGATAACGGTCGCCCCAGTTGTTGTCAGTGCCGAAAATGATTCAAAAAAGGCGTCTGTCACTGATACGTTAGGGTTATCGGATAATAAAAAAGGTAATGAGCCGGCACTGCCGATTACGGTCCAAAATAGCACCACGATCAAAAAGCCATCTCGCGCCTTTAATTCATGCTTATGCCTTCGGTTAGGAAACCAAGAAACAAAGCCAAAAAATAGCAGCACAAAGAAAGTAGTGACAAAGGGAACCCCTGCGCCATCTCGGTAAATAAGAGCAACCAAGGCGGGAGCCAACATTGAGACACTAAAAAGGGCAAGCAATAGCCCTACGATTCGGATAATAGATCGAAATTGCATTGATTATTGACGTGTGAAGCTAGGCTTCTGAGTTCCTGTTATTTCCCGTTAATTGGGGTTATTACGGCTTTAGCGCCACTTTTATTGATTATCGCCTGGCTAAACGCCTCTAACTGGCGCACTTCAACTTCAAGGGTAAGCGTAACTTCATCACTATATTGTGCCTCAACTTCTTGCACACCGAACTGACTAAACAATGATTGTGCGACAGGCATAAAACCATAGTCTAACTGGAGCGTGATTAATGTGGTGATTTTTTTCTCGATAGTTTGAAGCAGCTTTAATGCTTGTTGAACGCCACCACCATATGCCTTAACAAGCCCACCAGTACCAAGGCGAATCCCACCATAATATCGAGTCACTACCGCAGAGATTTCTCCTACGCCCGATCCTGATAATTGCGCCAAAATAGGTTTACCCGCTGTCCCAGAAGGTTCGCCATCATCACTAAATCCCCACCTCATCGAATCGTCAGGACGACCAGCGACAAACCCCCAGCAATTATGACGTGCATCCGCATGTTTCGTTTTGATTTGTTCAACGAAGGCTTTGGCTGTTTCTATACTTGGAGTGTGGGCTAAATAGGTAATGAAATGGCTCTTTTTGATCTCTTCTTCAAAGACAACGGCCTGCGCTGGTATTAAGTAAGGCTGAGTGTTCATAATTTGCCGGAGTGTAAATCAATAGCGGCAAGTCTATCACGTGCCTTTAACAATAGAAGAGAAGGAATACACAAATCACAATGTTAATATTTTGTTTAATCTTTGTGTTGAATTAACGTTGCCTCCAGTCCACACTAAAACCACTGGTCTTACCAGAATAACTATAAATCCAATCGTAGATTGTATGTCACGGAGATAGACATGATTTACCAAGCCAATACTCTACATGTAAAGGAAGTGCAATCTGGTATCGTCGAGATCTGCTTCAACTCAAGCAACTCGGTGAACAAACTCGATCTTGCCACTTTAGAATCACTCGATGCCGCACTGGATGTCATCAAACAAACCGCGGGAATCGATGGACTGCTGCTCACGTCTAACAAAGCATCCTTTATCGTCGGTGCCGATATCACTGAATTTTTAAGTTTGTTCGCGAAACCAGAAGATGAACTCGATCAGTGGTTACAATTTGCAAATCAAATATTCAGCAAGTTAGAAGATCTCCCTTTTCCCACACTGGCGGCTTTGAAAGGTCATGTGCTTGGTGGGGGATGTGAGTGCGTACTCGCTACCGATATCCGCATTGGAGACAACACCACCAGCATTGGGTTGCCTGAAACAAAGCTAGGCATCATGCCGGGATTTGGCGGTTGTGTTCGCTTACCTAGAGTAATCGGTGCTGATAGCGCTATGGAAATAATCACCCAAGGTAAAGCTTGCCGCGCTGATGAAGCTCTTAAAGTAGGCCTTTTGGATGCGATTGTTGATAGCGAACAACTGCACGAGTCAGCACTCACTACGCTCAAACAAGCGATCAATGAAAAAATTGATTGGCAAGCACGACGTCGACAAAAAACATCTGCGCTGACGTTGAGTAAGCTAGAAGCCATGATGAGCTTTACCACTGCAAAAGGTCTTGTCGCACAAAAAGCGGGGCCTCACTACCCCGCTCCCATGACTGCCGTGACCGCGATAGAAGGAGGAGCTCGCGCGGAACGCAATGACGCGCTCGATATAGAGCGTAAGCACTTCGTTAAACTCGCAAAGTCAGAAGAAGCCAAAGCCCTAGTTGGCCTATTTCTCAATGATCAATATATTAAGAGCTTGGCAAAACAGTCTGCCAAAGTTGCTAACAAAGAAACACAACGCGCTGCCGTGCTGGGTGCTGGTATTATGGGTGGAGGTATTGCTTATCAATCTGCCTTAAAAGGGGTTCCCGTCTTAATGAAAGACATCGCCCAATCTTCACTTGATCTCGGCATGAGCGAAGCTTCTAAGCTGCTGAATAAACGATTATCCCGCGGTCGTATTGATGGTTTCAAGATGGCAGGTATTCTTGCGTCAATTACTCCCTCTCTCCATTACGCAAGTATTGATGACGCAGATATCGTTGTGGAGGCGGTAGTCGAGAACCCTAAAATCAAAGCCGCGGTATTGAGTGAAGTTGAACAGTATGTCAGTGACGATAGTGTCATCACCTCAAATACGTCGACCATTCCCATCAATCTATTAGCAAAATCACTACAACGCCCAGATAAATTCTGTGGCATGCACTTTTTCAACCCTGTTCATCGAATGCCTTTGGTGGAAATCATCCGCGGTGAACACACCTCAGAAGAAACCATCAACCGTGTCGTAGCTTACGCGGCAAAAATGGGTAAATCTCCGATTGTCGTTAATGATTGCCCAGGCTTCTTCGTCAATCGAGTCCTCTTCCCTTACTTCGCTGGCTTTAGCTTATTGCTACGTGACGGAGCGGACTTTACCCACATTGATAAAATCATGGAGCGTCAATTCGGTTGGCCGATGGGCCCTGCTTATCTACTGGATGTCGTTGGGATCGATACCGCCCACCATGCCCAAGCGGTAATGGCGCAGGGTTTCCCTGAACGTATGGCGAAACAAGATAATGACGCGATTGATGCATTATTTTCAGCCAATCGTTACGGGCAAAAAAATGGCCATGGATTCTATCAATACAGTGTTGATAGAAGAGGAAGACCTAACAAAGCCTTCTCTGAGGAGATTATTCCAATATTGGCCGACATGTGTGCAAGCCAACAAAATTTTGAACAAGACATCATTATTCAACGCATGATGATTCCGATGATCAACGAGGTCGTGTTGTGCCTTGAACAAGGCATCATCGCCTCACCTCAAGAAGCCGATATGGCATTAGTGTATGGCTTAGGTTTCCCACCATTTAGGGGCGGTGTATTCCGTTACTTAGACACACTGGGTATCGACACGTTCATAGAGCAAGCGAAACAACATCAACACCTTGGTGCTATGTATCAGGTGCCACAGCTGCTAGTCAACATGGCAGCTAAAGGTGAGCGTTTTTATGACAGCCAACAACAAGGTTCGATTTAGGGAGGATTCGAAATGACTATACAGACAAGAAACGTCGTCGTTGTTGACTGCTTACGCACACCAATGGGTCGTTCAAAAGGCGGCGCTTATCGCCATGTTCGTGCAGAAGATCTGTCCGCGCACTTAATGAAAGGATTGCTGAAACGTAATCCGACCGTAAATCCACATCAAATCGAAGATATTTACTGGGGGTGTGTACAGCAAACACTAGAGCAAGGTTTCAATATTGCACGTAACGCCGCTCTATTGGCCGGTTTACCGATAGAAATTGGCGCGGTCACCGTCAATCGTTTATGTGGTTCATCGATGCAAGCATTACACGACGCTAGCCGCGCCATTATGACAGGTGATGCCGACATATGTTTAGTCGGAGGTGTTGAACACATGGGCCATGTCCCAATGAATCATGGGGTCGATTTTCATCCTGGCATGTCAAAAACCGTGGCAAAAGCGGCAGGAATGATGGGCTTAACAGCAGAGATGCTGGGCAAGCTGCATGGTATAAGCCGCGATCAGCAAGATGAATTTGCCGCCCGCTCACACGCTCGAGCTTATGCAGCAACGATTGAAGGCCGTTTTAATAATGAAATTCTAGCCACTGAAGGTCATGCTGAAGATGGTAGCTTGTTTAGCTTAGAATTTGATGAAGTGATCCGGCCAGAAACCTCAGTAGAAGGATTAGCAAAGCTTCGCCCGGTGTTTGATCCTGTCAATGGTACCGTCACCGCTGGCACCTCCTCAGCACTATCAGATGGAGCTTCGGCTATGCTGATCATGAGTGAAGAAAAAGCCAAAGAGCTCGATTTACCCATTCGCGCTCGAGTGAAATCGATGGCTATCGCTGGCTGTGATCCTTCCATCATGGGCTATGGGCCAGTACCCGCAACCCAAAAAGCCCTTAAGCGAGCGGGGTTAACCATTGCAGATATCGATGTGGTTGAACTTAACGAAGCCTTTGCTGCACAAGCACTACCTGTTGCCAAAGATCTTGGTTTGCTCGATGTCATGGATCAGAAGATCAACTTGAATGGCGGCGCGATCGCATTGGGTCACCCACTTGGCTGTTCCGGCACAAGGATCTCAACCACTTTGATCAATTTGATGGAAGCGAAGGAAGCGAAATATGGGCTTGCTACTATGTGCATTGGCTTAGGCCAAGGTATTGCTACTATTTTTGAGCGCCCGTAACAGCAACAACACCAGCAATAGAACAATAGCTCACTCGGCTATTGTTCTATGTTGACTGCAACCAATCACGATAAAGTTGCTCACTTGAACCTAAATAATCCACCATCCACGCAATCATGCGGTGATTATCATCCTTGCGCCACACCATACAACATTGGCTCAATGGGTTCTGTTCAGCCAATTCTCGTTCCACCAGCATCCCTTCTTTAATCAAAGCCTGAGCGATATGGCGTGGCATAAAGCCAACACCGACCCCATTTCTTAAACACTCTATTGCACTATGCCAATTCGGTAATAGTAAGCGACGTTGCTGAGCGTAATGGACATTGTGCCGTTTCGGTAAAACATTAGACGTATCATCTAAACAAATTGAGGGAAATTGACTGACGAAGCTTTCCTCTAAATTCTCTGCGGTAGCACAAGGATGCAAAGGCGACATCACAAAGGCCCACTCAAGTCGGCCCATATCTCGAACTTCAAAATCACCACCAACAGGGACGGCTGAAGTAGCACCAATGACAATATCGGCACGACCTTGGGAGATTGCTTCCCAAGAGCCGTTATACACTTCCATATTGATCTGCAGTTCTGCATGTTGAAAGGTCTGATAAAAGTCTTCAATCAAAGGCTTCATCTTATCCAGCTTAACGACATTATCGAGTGTAAGACGCAGTGTTTTTTGCCAGCCATGAGCTGCGCGACGAGTTTGCGCTGTCAGTTCCTCCATCTGTCTCAACATGCTGCGTGCTTCGACAATAAACAATTCCCCAGCAGTGGTTAATTCCACTTTACGTGGTAAGCGGCGAAACAGCACTACACCGAGATCTCGCTCAATCTGACGCACACCATAGCTGATCGCCGAAGGCACTTTATGAAGCGCTTCAGCTGCGGCGGTAAAACTGCCTAAACGCGCGACGGTGTCGAGCATTTCTAATGACGACTTTGAAAACATACTTCTATACCAACAAACCGAAATAATCCATCACCTAGCCTAGCCCGAGCCTAGTTAGCTTTCAAATTTTTTGATTGATAACCGCAATTTTTAACGTTTCTAATTCAATAGAATCAAAAATAGAATAATAACCCTTATTAAAACGACACTAGCAAGGTCGTTAATCAATCAATTTTTTTGAATATAATTATGACAGTATCCAAACTACAACTTTTTTACCTTGCTGCACTATCCATGTTGGGCTTTGTTGCGACCGATATGTATCTTCCAGCATTCAAAGCGATGGAAGTCGACTTTGCGACCGGTCCAGAGCAAATTGCACTATCGTTAACCATTTTCTTGGTTGGCATGGCAAGTGGTCAGTTACTGTGGGGCTTAGCGTCCGATAAATATGGCCACCGTAATACACTATTCGCCGGTATGATTGTCTTTACTCTCGCATCACTCGGTTTAGCGTTTAGTGAGCAAGTATGGCAGTTACTGAGCCTGCGCTTTGTTCAAGCGATTGGTGTGTGTGCCCCTGCGGTTATTTGGCAAGCAATGGTCATCAAACGCTATGAAGCGAGTACTAGCCAACAAGTCTTTGCCACCATTATGCCTTTGGTCGCACTTTCGCCAGCTTTAGCACCTCAGCTAGGGGTACTGCTGGCTGACAACTTTGGTTGGCACTCGATTTTTGTCTGCCTAACCTTGATCGGTGTATTACTGGCAGCGGCAACACTGATGCAGCCAAAAGAACACGTTGAAGTGAAACAAACCTCGATTAAAGGTGACATTAAAGCGCTACTGAGCTCAAAGACCTATCTTGGTAACGTAATGATGTTTGCTACTGCTTCTGCTGCTTTCTTTGCTTACCTAACCGGTATGCCAGAAATCATGGCAAAGCTGGGCTACGAAGCAAAAGATATTGGTCTTAGCTTCATTCCACAAACCATCGCGTTTATGGTCGGTGGTTACTTCGGTAAGCGTGCCGTTGCGAAATACGGTGATGAAAAGATTCTTCGTCAATTGATTGCGCTGTTCAGTGCTTCAGCCATTATGATTTTTGTTGCTTCACAGTGGCAGCTAAGCTCTATCTGGCCAATCCTAGCGCCGTTCTGTTTAATCGCGGTGGCAAACGGTGCTATGTACCCAATCGTAGTAAGCCGCGCTCTAGGCAGTGCAAAACAGAGCCCAGCAACCGCAGCGGGTTTGCAGAATAGCTTACAGATCTGTGTAAGCAGTCTAGCGAGTGCGCTTGTTGCATCAATGGCAAGCCAAGCGCTCGTGGTGACGGGTATTGCAATCGTGATTTGTATGGGTGGCATGTGGATTGGATATGTCGTTTCTAACCGTGAACTTGCCAACCATTTCACCGCACCAGACAACTCTCGTGTTGTCAGTGACGAAAAATAATCTGCACGGTATAATCCATACAAATAAAAAAGCCGCTCAGTGAGCGGCTTTTTCGTATCTAGTAAATGAGTGGCGCAGCCAGCACGATTACTTTTTCTTTACCGGACGTTGCCAGCCAGTGATCTTACGCTCTTTCGCGCGAGTGATCACTAACTCACCGTCAGCGACATCTTTGCTTAATGTGGTACCAGCACCAATAGTTGCGCCATTTGCAACCGTCACAGGAGCAATAAGCTGACTATCAGAACCAACGAATACATCGTCGCCAATAATGGTTTTAAATTTGTTCACACCATCATAATTACAGGTAATCACACCGGCACCAACATTCACTCGTTGACCGATTTCAGCATCACCAAGGTAAGTAAGATGGTTAGCTTTTGAACCTTCACCTAAGCGAGTATTCTTAACTTCAACAAAGTTACCCACATGCGCATCTTTACGCAGCTCGGCACCAGGGCGAAGACGAGTAAATGGACCGACGGTACACTCTTCACCAATCGTCGCACCTTCAATCACGCTGTATGGGCGAATAATAGTATTGTCATCGATTTCACAATCTTTCAGTACACAACCGGCACCAATCACCACGTTATCACCAATGGAGACGGAACCTTCAATGATCACGTTAACATCAATTTCAACGTCCATACCGCATTGCAGTTGGCCACGTAAATCAAAGCGAGCTGGGTCACGTAACATCACACCTTGCTCAAGTAGTTTCTGCGCCTGCATCGATTGGAAGGCACGCTCTAAACGAGCAAGCTGAGCACGATCGTTAACACCTTCTACTTCAATCGGGTTGACCGGATGAACCGCTTCAACTGCACGACCTTCATCATGCGCTGCCGCAATCACGTCGGTTAGGTAGTATTCGCCTTGAGCGTTATTGTTGTTTAAGCCCGCCAACCAACGTTTTAGATCACCACCGGTTGCAACCATCACACCCGTGTTAATCTCTTTAATTAATTTCTGCTCATCGGTCGCATCTTTTTGCTCCACGATCGCCACTACAGGGCCATTTTTACGCACAATACGGCCATAGCCCATTGGGTTGTCTAATACCACCGTAAGCAGTGCAATACCGCCCGTTGGTTGCGCATCCAATAAGTTCTCAACCGTTTCTGAAGAGATCAGTGGTACATCACCGTAAAGCACCAGAATTTTTTCGTCGTCGGCAAATTCAGAAGAGGCCTGATCCACAGCATGGCCAGTACCCAGTTGCTCAGCTTGCAATACCCAATTAACCGACTCATCCGTCAAGGTCGCTTGCATTTGATCGCCGCCGTGACCATAAACTAGATGAATGTTTTGCGCACCCAGTCCTAAACAGGTATCAATCACATGCTTTGCCATCGGTTTGCCTGCCAATGTATGCAGAACCTTTGGCATATTGGAGTACATACGGGTACCTTTACCCGCGGCAAGAATTACAGCACTGAATTTCATTATTTAACCCGTAGACGTCGATTTATAATTAGGGGCTTATTGTAAACATGTCACTGGTAATAGTTAATGCCACATTTAAAAATTTGCCAACAGATAAACAAAAAGGCGGTCTAATGACCGCCTTTATCATTTATAAAACACCTTTAATGCAAATTAACGGCGTTTTTTCGTCAACTCGATAACTCGTAGCTGAGCAATGGCTTTAGCCAGTTCACTGGCCGCTTGTGCGAAGTCCATATCGCCATGCTGATTCTGAATATTCTCTTCAGCGCGACGTTTGGCTTCTTCTGCCTTCGCTGCGTCTAGCTCTTCACCACGGATAGCCGTATCAGCCAGTACAGTCGCTGTACTTGGTTGTACTTCTATCATACCACCAGAAACATAAATAATTTCTTCATGGCCGTTTTGTAAAACTATACGCACCATACCAGGCTTGATAGCGGTCAACAGCGGAGTGTGACCATGGAAAATACCAAGTTCACCTTCGCTACCGGTCACCTGAAACGTTTCAATTAGGCCAGAGAAAAGTTTTTTCTCTGCACTAACAACGTCTAGATGAAAAGGGATTGCTGCCATATCGCCTCCTAGTTAGCCTTATAGCTTCTTAGCATTCTCAATTGCATCGTCAATCGTACCGCAGTACATGAACGCTTGCTCTGGAATGTCATCGTATTCACCAGCTAGTAGACCTTTAAAGCCACGTAGAGTCTCTTTAAGAGATACGTATACGCCTGGGTCACCTGTAAATACTTCTGCTACGTGGTAAGGCTGAGTTAGGAAACGCTCAATCTTACGTGCACGAGATACAACTTGCTTATCTGCTTCAGATAGCTCGTCCATACCTAGGATAGCAATGATGTCTTTCAGCTCTTTATAGCGCTGAAGTGTCTGCTGAACGCCACGAGCAGTGTCGTAGTGATCTTGACCAACAACCAATGGATCTAGCATACGAGATGTAGAATCTAGTGGGTCGATCGCAGGGTATAGACCCATCGCTGCGATGTTACGGTTAAGTACAACCGTTGCATCCAAGTGCGCGAACGTTGTTGCTGGAGACGGGTCAGTCAAGTCATCCGCAGGTACGTATACCGCCTGTACAGACGTGATAGAACCTTGACGAGTTGACGTGATACGCTCCTGTAGTACACCCATTTCTTCAGCAAGTGTAGGCTGGTAACCTACTGCTGATGGCATACGACCTAGCAGTGCTGATACTTCTGTACCTGCAAGTGTGTAACGGTAGATGTTATCGATAAACAGTAGTACGTCACGACCTTCGTCACGGAAACGTTCTGCCATCGTTAGACCCGTCAGTGCAACACGTAGACGGTTGCCTGGTGGCTCGTTCATCTGACCGTAAACCATCGCTACTTTTGATTCTTCAGGTTTTTCGATGTTTACAACACCTGCTTCCTGCATCTCGTAGTAGAAATCGTTACCTTCACGAGTACGTTCACCAACACCCGCAAACACAGATAGACCTGAGTGTTGTAATGCGATGTTGTTGATAAGTTCCATCATGTTAACGGTCTTACCTACACCTGCACCACCGAATAGACCGATTTTACCACCCTTAGCGAATGGACAAATCAAGTCGATTACTTTAACACCGGTTTCTAGAAGTGCTGTTTCGTTTGATTGCTCTTCGTAGCTTGGTGCTTCACGGTGGATAGAGTAAAGCTCTTCCGCACCGATCTCACCACGCTCATCAATCGCGTCACCTAGAACGTTCATGATACGACCTAGGGTTTTAGTACCTACTGGTACTGAAATTGGAGCGCCAGTGTTTACAACTTCAACTCCGCGACGTAAACCATCTGAGCTACCCATAACGATACAACGAACTATGCCACCGCCTAGCTGTTGCTGAACTTCAAGAACTAAACGCTCTTTTGAGTCCGTAACGTTTAGAGCGTCATATACACTAGGTACATCGCTCTGTGGGAACTCTACGTCGACTACCGCACCGATGATCTGTACGATCTTACCTGTAGCCATCGTTAATCCTCTAAACTATTTCGTTTAACCTAAGCTTAAACCGCTGCTGCGCCTGATACGATTTCAGACAGTTCTTGTGTAATCGCAGCCTGACGGGCTTTGTTGTACACAAGTTCTAAATCTTCAATCAGGTCACTCGCGTTATCCGTTGCAGCTTTCATCGCAATCATTCGAGCCGCTTGCTCACAAGCAAGGTTCTCGACGACACCCTGATAAACCTGAGACTCTACGTAACGCACTAGAAGTGTGTCTAATAGAGGCTTTGGTTCAGGCTCATAGATGTAGTCCCATGAGTGCTCACGCTGCATCTCTTCGCTGTCCGATTTAGGCAAAGGTAGCAATTGATCGATCGTTGGTTGCTGAATCATGGTGTTCACAAACTTGTTGTAAACCACATACAGGCGATCCAGTTCACCTTCATCGTATTTCTTAAGCATAACGCTAACAGAACCGATAAGGTCTTCAAGACTTGGGCTATCGCCCAAACCAGAAACCTGAGCAGCCACTTTCGCGCCGCTACTCTTGAAGAAAGCCGTTGCTTTCGAACCGACAACAGCCAGTTCTACTTCAGCACCTTGCTCTTTCCAAGTTTGCATGTCTGTTAGGGCTTTTTTGAACACGTTAATGTTCAAACCACCACACAGACCACGGTCTGTCGAAACGATGATGTAACCAACACGCTTGGCTTCACGCTCTTCTAGGTACGGATGACGGTACTCTAGATTTGCATTAGCCACATGACCGATCACTTTACGCATTGTTTCAGCATATGGACGAGATGCTTCCATTGCGTCTTGAGAACGACGCATTTTTGAAGCGGCTACCATTTCCATAGCTTTCGTAATTTTCTGCGTGCTTTTAACACTACCGATTTTATTACGTATCTCTTTTGCGCCGGCCATCGTTACTCTCCATTAGTTGGTGGCATTACTGCCACCGACCTATTACCAAGTTTGGGTTGCTTTGAAGTCGTCAGTCAGTGTTTTCAACTGAGCTTCAACTTCATCGTTGTAAGCACCCGTCTTGTCGATCTCAGCTGCAAATTCAGCGTATTGACTGCGAGCATACGATAGTAGAGCAGCTTCAAAATCGAGCAGTTTGTTGATTTCAACATCTGCCAAGTAGCCACGCTCTGCCGCAAAGATAACTAGCGCTTGGTCAAATACAGACATAGGAGCATATTGTTTCTGCTTCATTAGCTCTGTAACTTTTTGACCATGGTCTAGCTGCTTCTTCGTTGCGTCATCAAGATCAGACGAGAACTGTGCGAATGCCGCTAGTTCACGGTACTGAGCTAGTGCTGTACGGATACCGCCAGATAGCTTCTTGATGATTTTCGTTTGCGCTGAACCACCTACACGAGATACTGAGATACCTGGGTCAACTGCTGGACGTACGCCCGCGTTGAATAGCTCAGTTTGTAGGAAGATCTGACCATCGGTAATCGAGATTACGTTAGTCGGTACGAATGCTGAAACATCACCAGCTTGAGTTTCGATGATAGGAAGCGCAGTCAAAGAACCGGTCTTACCTTTCACTTCACCATTAGTGAAACGCTCTACATACTCTTCGTTTACACGAGCTGCACGCTCTAGTAGACGCGAGTGAAGGTAGAAAACGTCACCAGGGAATGCCTCACGGCCAGGTGGTCGTTTTAGTAGTAGAGAGATCTGACGGTAAGCAACAGCCTGTTTAGATAGATCATCGTAAACAATCAGTGCGTCTTCGCCGCGATCACGGAAGTATTCACCCATCGCACAACCTGCGTATGGCGCTAGATATTGTAGCGCAGCAGATTCAGAAGCCGATGCCACAACCACGATAGTGTTTGCTAGTGCGCCGTGCTCTTCTAGTTTGCGAACCACGTTAGCGATAGTCGATGCTTTTTGACCGATAGCTACGTAGATTGAGAAAATACCAGAGTTTTTCTGGTTGATGATTGCATCGATCGCCATCGCTGTTTTACCAGTTTGACGGTCACCGATAACAAGTTCACGCTGACCACGACCGATTGGGATCATTGAGTCAACTGACTTGTAACCAGTTTGCACAGGTTGATCTACCGATTTACGGTCGATTACGCCTGGTGCAATCACTTCTACAGGTGAAGTTAGTTTCGCTTCGATTGGACCTTTACCATCGATAGGTTCACCTAGTGTGTTCACTACGCGACCTAGCAATTCTGGACCAACTGGCACTTCAAGAATGCGGCCAGTACCTGTAACTTTCATGCCTTCCTTAAGGTCAGCAAATGGGCCCATTACAACCGCACCAACCGAGTCACGCTCAAGGTTAAGTGCTAGTGCATAACGGCCACCCGGTAATTCAATCATTTCACCTTGCATCACGTCCGCTAGGCCGTGAATGCGGATGATACCATCGCTTACCGATACGATAGTACCTTCGTTGCGAGCTTCACTAACAACTTCGAAAGATTCGATGCGTTGTTTGATTAGATCGCTAATTTCAGTGGAATTAAGTTGCATGCTCCAATCCCCATTAAGACTGCAATGCATCGCTCAGGCGGTTCAAACGACCACGCGCTGAGTCATCGATGACTAGGTCTCCGGCTCGAATTATTACCCCACCAAGTAGGGCCTGATCTACACTGCAAGTCAGCTTCACTTTGCGTGCTAAACGCACTTCAAGTTTGCTGCTGATGTTTGCTAGCTGTTCACTTGAAAGTTCAAATGCTGAAATAACATCAACATCGATTTCTTTCTCATGTTCTTTCTTCAATGCGAAGAATTGCTCACTTACATCAGGAAGGGCCGTTAGACGACCATTCTCAGCCATTACCTGCAATAGGTTTTGACCGTGTGCATCAACTTGTTCACCGCAAACAGCAACAAATATTTCTGCCAATTTATCGGCAGACATAGAGCTGGTTAACAGCTCTTTTACTTGTTGGTTCTTGGCAACTTCAGCAGCAAAAGACAACATTTGACCCCATTGGTCTAGTTGATCTTTTTCCACTGCAAAGTCGAAAGCTGCTTTAGCATAGGGGCGTGCGATAGTAGTCAAATCAGACATATGCGCCCCCAGACTTAAAGTTTTGCAGTAATGTTGTCGAGAATATCTTTTTGCGCATCGATATCGATAGAACGCTCAAGGATTTTCTCAGCACCAGCGACAGCCAGAGTCGCAACTTGTTTACGCAGGTCATCGCGCGCACGGTTGCGTTCAGCTTCAAGTTCCGCTTCAGCTTGATTAAGAATGTTCTGGCGTTCTGCCTGAGCTTCTTCACGAGCTTCATCTAGAATTTGAGCTTTACGCTTGTTCGCTTGCTCAATGATCTCAGTTGCTGTGCGCTTCGCTTCTTTCAATTGATCAGAAGCGTTGGCTTGTGCTAGGTCCAAGTCTTTAGAAGCTCGTTCTGCCGCTTGTAGACCGTCAGCGATTTTTTTCTGACGTTCTTCAATCGCACTCATTAGTGGCGGCCATACATATTTCATGCAGAACCACACAAACAGTGCGAACGAGATTGCTTGACCTAGCAGAGTTGCGTTTATATTCACAACAGCTACTCCCTTTTAAGAATCAACTACAAAAATACAATTAACAGAGTTGTTAATTAGCCTGCTAGTTGACCCACAAATGGGTTTGCGAAAGTGAACAGTAGCGCGATTACGATACCGATCATTGGAACCGCATCAAGTAGACCAGCGATGATGAACATCTTAACTTGTAGCATAGGAGCCATTTCTGGTTGACGTGCTGCACCTTCAAGGAATTTACCACCAAGAAGTGCGAAACCAATCGCTGTACCAAGAGAAGCAAGACCGACGATAATACCTACGGCGATTGCAGAAAAGCTCAGTAAAGTTTCCATTACTATCTCCAATTTATAGTTGTTGGCTTATGTGCCCAAATAAAAAGCTTAAAAAAATTAATGATCACTATCTTCGTGTGCCATTGATAGATAAACAATAGTTAACATCATGAACACGAATGCTTGAATCGTAATTACCAAAATATGGAAAATTGCCCATGGTAGTGAGCCCATCCATTGTAAGTACCATGGTAGCATTGCCGCACAAAGGATGAATACAACCTCACCAGCAAACATGTTACCGAATAGACGCATACCAAGTGATAGAGGTTTCGCCAGTAGCGATACCACTTCAATCAGCAGGTTAAACGGGATCATGATTGGGTGATTGAATGGATGTAAAGCCAATTCCTTTGCAAAGCCGCCCAGACCTTTCACTTTGATGCTGTAGTAAATCATCAGAGCGAATACGCCTAGTGCCATAGCCATGGTGATGTTCACATCAGCTGACGGTACCACTTTCAAGTAAGGGATTCCGAGCCAATGCTCTGCTGGGTAAGGTAAGAAATCGATAGGAACTAAGTCCATCACGTTCATTAAAAATACCCAACAAAAGATAGTTAGTGCTAAAGGCGCTATCAGAGGGTTGCGTCCATGGAACGTGTCTTTGACGTTTTCCGCGACAAATTCAACGATCATTTCTACAGCACACTGAAGCTTACCTGGTACACCGACTGTTGCTTTCTTCGCGACCTTGTAAAAAATTCCTAAGAAAATTAAACCAGTAAACCAAGAAAATAACAGGCTATCGATATGTACATTCCAGAAGCTTGCTTCTTCCGCTACTAAACCTAACTTAGCTAAAGAGAGGTTAGAGAGGTGATGGGCAATATATCCGGATTGTGTTAGCGCTTCACCTGGCGCAGCCATAACTCATCCTATTTATTGTTGTTAATGAATAGCACTGGCGCACAGATATTAATACCTAGTGCCAGTAAATAGGTTAGTTTTAGGGGAACAAGTTCCACCTGTATATACATGTAGACAAGAGAGAAGAGAGCTACTGTGATAAGGATTTTTAGCGCTTCACCTGTAAAAAAAGATGCCGCAACTTTCTTTGCTGCCCGCGCGCCGCTAAATGCAAAAGCACATAAAGCAAACACCGCATTAGCAATGACAAAAATGCCGCCGCCAATAAGTGCAGAAAGACCCCATTCAACATTCACAGTCGCAGCCATTCCCGCCGCCACTAATGTAACCGCGCCAAGCTGGATCATTAACAATTGCTTAGCAAGCTCTCGTCCTGGTCTAGCCAACGCAGCTACCATGTATTCGTACCTCTAGTAAAATCCACAGCGAGACATCCTTAGACGCTGAGGAAATTTGCAAAAATTATACGGTGAGTCGAACTGAATGCAATGAAAACACAGCAAAAAGTTACAATTTTGTTTACAAACCGACAACTTTTACACAAAAATTCGTTTTTTGCATAAATTGATTGAGATCAATTATCTCATCTAGCTCTCTAACTTGGCAATCAATTGTGCCAGCTTTTCGGGCTCTTCCACACTAATGGTGACTTTTGCTTTGCCGTTATTAGAACGGACAATCGACACTTTTGCACCCAGCATTTCACTCAATTTTTGTGACATATGTTGGGTTTCTTCGTCGTGTGACACGCTTTTTACTTCAACCTGAGGCTGTAGACACTTTTTCACTAACTGCTCGGTCTGGCGAACGGTCAGATTTTTGTGCGCGACATGCTGAGCAATTTCAATCTGCTGAGCACCTTCTAAGGCCAATAGAGCTCTAGCATGCCCCATATCAAGCTGATTACCAGAGACTAAACTCTTTACATCATTTTCGAGCTGATTTAGACGTAATATGTTACTCACAGCAGCTCGAGATTTACCAATCACATCAGCGACTTGTTGATGTGTCAGTGAAAATTCATTTTGTAAGCGCTCTAATGCTTGCGCTTCTTCGATGACATTCAGATCTTCACGCTGAATATTTTCGATCAATGCCATCGCGATCGCAGCACGATCCTCGACGCGTTTGATCAAACACGGTACTTGGCTAAGGCCGGCTTTTTTCGCCGCACGCCAACGTCTTTCACCGGCAATGATCTCATAACGGCCACCTTCCACCATACGAACCACTATTGGCTGGATAATGCCTTGTGACTCAATAGAGGCAGCCAACTCTTCTAACGCTTCTGGCTGTATATCTTTGCGTGGCTGATATACGCCTGGGCGTAAGCTGGTTACGCTAAGTTCCGTTAACTCACCATTGCTAGACAAAGCTTGGCTATTGATGGCTGTTTGCTGTCTTTCGCGCGCCAATGAACTGGTCGAAAGAAGAGCATCAAGCCCTTTACCTAAACCACGTTTAGACATGAGTTTACGTTCCTTAAATTATGATGATTTATGCAGGTACTTCTTCGCGACGTAACATTTCGCCAGCCAGCGCTAAATAGGCTTTGGCTCCAGCAGAATATTTGTCGTAATACATCGCAGGCTTACCATGGCTTGGCGCTTCTGCGAGACGAACATTGCGAGGAATAACGGTGCGGTACACTTTGTCACCAAAGTGTTTTTTCAATTGATCAGATACTTCATTAGACAGTCTGTTACGAGGGTCATACATCGTTCGTAGTAGCCCTTCGATTTTGAGATTCTCATTTACAACAGCTGCGAGTTTACTAATGGTATCCATTAACGCGGTTAAACCCTCTAGTGCGAAGTACTCACACTGCATTGGCACTAGCACAGAATCTGCAGCCGCCATCGCATTGATTGTAAGAAGGTTTAGAGAAGGAGGACAATCGATAAAGATGAAATCATAGTTATCGCGAACCGACGCAAGCGCTTGCTTTAGGCGAACTTCGCGTGCAAACACTTCCATCAATCGAATTTCAGCGGCCGTCACATCGCCATTTGCAGCGATAAGATCGTAGTGGCCAGACGTTTTCGTCACCACGACTTCTTCAAACGGCACATCTTCAACAAGCAACTCATAAGCAGTGGCGTCAACTTGATACTTATCGACACCACTGGCCATAGTCGCGTTGCCTTGAGGGTCAAGATCGATAACCAATACCTTGCGCTTAGTCGCGGCCATAGATGCGGCTAAGTTTATACAAGTCGTTGTTTTTCCAACACCGCCTTTTTGGTTGGCAATGGCTACAATTTTTCCCACGATCTACCTCGCTATTATTCCTTGCGCGATAAGATTACTAGATGACGCTCACCTTCCAATTGAGGAACTTGCAAAGCTTTGACATCGGTCACATAACACCACTCTGGGAGCTCTGAAATCTCATCCTGTGATAATTGGCCTTTCAATGCTAAAAAGCGACCGGTGTTTTCTTTCGGTAAATGATGACACCACTCAACCATATCTAACATTGAAGCAAAGGCTCGGCTTAGTACACCATCAAACTTCTCTTCAGGTAGATACTCTTCCACTCGACTTTGAATCGGCGTCACGTTTTCGATTTTTAACTCATGCACAACCTGCTTGATAAAGCGAATACGCTTACCCAAGCTATCCAATAAATGGAACTCTTTCTCTGGGCACATGATCGACAATGGAATACCAGGTAAACCAGGGCCGGTACCGACATCGATAAAGCGATCACCTTCTAAATGAGTGCTAACAATGATGCTATCTAGAATATGTTTCACCAACATTTCTTCTGGATTGCGTACTGAAGTCAGGTTGTAGGCTTTATTCCACTTATTGAGCATTTCAACGTAACCAATTAACTGGTCACGTTGATGATCCGTCACGGATAAATCTGTTTGATCAATTAATTGATCAAGCTTTTGGCGTAATAGCGACATTAAGCTTCCTCGCCTTTTTTCAATAAGCCGTGTTTTTTAAGATGCACGAGCAAAATAGAGATCGCAGCTGGCGTGATACCGGAGATACGCGATGCAATACCAATACTTTCTGGTTTGGCGTCGTTTAGCTTAAGCACCACTTCATTCGATAAACCTTTCACATCGCTGTATTCAAGATCAACGGGCAGTTTCGTGTTCTCATGACGAAGTGATTTCTCCACTTCTTCTTGTTGACGCTTAATGTAACCGTCGTATTTGACTTGAATTTCAACTTGCTCAGCCGCTTGCTGATCTTCCAGTGCTGGAGAAAATGCATCAAGCTGAGTCAATTGTGCATAGGTCATTTCAGGACGACGCAAAAGATCTTCACCGCTGGCTTCACGAGCCATTGGCGTTTTCAGCACACTGTTTAGCGCATCAATACCGACAGAATTTGGATTCATCCACGTTTCTTTCAAACGTTGGCGCTCTGTCGTCATGTTCTCCACTTTCTCGTTGAAGCGTGCCCAACGAGCATCATCAATCAAGCCAAGTTCACGGGCTTTTTCCGTCAAACGTAGGTCGGCATTATCTTCACGCAGCAACAAACGGTATTCAGCACGTGAGGTAAACATGCGGTATGGTTCTTTGGTACCCATGGTCGACAAATCGTCAATCAATACGCCAACGTAAGCTTCATCACGGCGTGGACTCCAACCTTCTTTGTCTTGACTGAAGAGACTCGCATTCAAACCGGCCATCAAACCTTGTGCCGCCGCTTCTTCGTAGCCGGTGGTACCGTTGATTTGACCAGCAAAGAATAAACCACTAATAAATTTGGTTTCGTAGGTATGTTTCAGATCGCGAGGATCAAAGAAATCATACTCAATTGCGTAACCTGGACGCACGATATGGGCGTTTTCAAAGCCTTTCATCGAACGAACAATTTGTACTTGAACATCAAACGGTAAGCTGGTGGAAATACCATTTGGATAGAGTTCGTGTGTGGTTAAACCTTCAGGTTCAATGAAAATTTGGTGACTGTTCTTATCCGCAAAACGCATCACTTTATCTTCAATCGACGGACAGTAACGTGGACCAATCCCCTCAATCACACCGGCATACATTGGGCTGCGGTCAAGGTTGTTACGAATCACATCATGCGTACGCTCATTGGTATGAGTGATAAAACATGGAATCTGTCGTGGATGATGAGTACGTGAACCCATAAACGAGAATACAGGCGTTGGGTTATCACCGTGCTGCGCTTCCAACACTGAGAAATCGACGCTACGAGCGTCAATACGTGGTGGAGTACCGGTTTTTAGACGATCAACACGGAATGGCATTTCACGTAGACGATCGGCAAGAGCGATCGAAGGAGGATCGCCTGCGCGGCCACCTGCGCTGTTTTCCATACCGATATGGATCTTACCTCCAAGGAAGGTACCAACGGTCAATACAACGGCTTTAGCGCGGAATTTAAGGCCCATTTGGGTGACAACACCCATCACTTGATCGTTTTCAACAATAAGATCATCGACTGATTGTTGGAACAAGGTGAGGTTTGGCGCATTTTCTAAAGCATCGCGAACGTACGCTTTGTACAACGCTCGATCCGCTTGAGCGCGAGTAGCACGTACCGCAGGACCTTTTGATGCATTGAGAGTGCGAAATTGAATACCAGCATGATCAATGGCTTGTGCCATTAATCCGCCCATAGCATCGACTTCTTTGACAAGATGACCTTTACCAATACCACCAATGGCAGGGTTACAAGACATTTGCCCTAAAGTGTCAATGTTATGGGTGAGTAAGAGGGTTTTTTGCCCTGTACGCGCTGATGCGAGTGCGGCTTCCGTTCCTGCGTGACCGCCACCAACAACAATGACGTCAAAGTTTTCGTGATAAAGCATGAACTGACCTCTGGTATTCAGATAATTCGGACAGATAAAAGAGCGATATTCTACCTGCTTTCGTGTAGAGAGAAAAAGGCTTTTGTGTTTTTTAAGTTTAGTGGGCGAAGTTAATATATATAAGATCTATATATATGATCTTTTATTAGATCTATTATTAGGATCGACGATCTCTGTGGATAAGTGAAAAATGATCAACAAGATCATGGATCTTTTATGGATCATATCATGTGATCTTACTTTGATCATGATGAGGATTAGCTGGGATCAAAAAGGGTAGTTATACACAGGGGGGCGTGATGATCAAAGTTGTTATTGGGATAACTATAGGTTAATCACCGGATAACGTACTAGTTATACACAGTCCGTTCGGTTGTTTTTTGTTCGCTTGAATCGAACCAAGCTGTCTGTTTCTATCCACAGACGTAAAAAAAGGCCAGCGAGAGCTGACCTTGTTAAGCAAAATTGGGCCTATAACTGGTTAATATTGTCACTTAACCAAGCTTCAGCGGCGTCTTCTGGGACAGAATGAGCCAATATATCGATGGTAAAACAATCAGAAATGGCATTTGCGCCGATATCTAGCAGCAAATCATGAGCGTGTTTACCTGCCGCACAGAAGGTGTCATAGCTTGAATCTCCAATCGCTAATACTGCAAATTTCACCTCTGACATTTTAGGTGGTGTTGTCTGTAGCGCTTGAATAAAAGGGCGAATGTTGTCTGGGTAATCCCCAGCACCATGGGTTGAAGTGATGATCAACCAAGCGCCATCGTTCTTGATCTCATCCAAATTAGGTTGATTATGGATCGTTGTTTCAAAGCCCTTTTCTATCAGCAGATCACTAAGATGATCACCGACATACTCTGCACCCCCTAAGGTGCTGCCAGTAATGATATGAATCATTTGATTTCCTTATTACCAATGCTTCGTTAGGAAAAACGTTAGCGAGATTGAATTAAAAAACGCGCCTCAAGGGCGCGTTTTTGCATTATTTACCGATACAGAATGAAGAGAAGATGCGTCCAAGTAAGTCGTCTGAGCTAAACTCACCGGTGATTTCATTTAGGTGTTGCTGAGCAATACGTAGCTCCTCAGCCAAAATCTCTCCAGCCATATAGCCTTCAAGCTGCTGTTGACCAATGTCGAGATGATCTGCTGCTTTCTCTAGTGCCTCTAAATGGCGACGACGTGCCATAAAGCCGCCTTCGTGGCCGCCAGCAAAGCCCATACACTCTTTTAGGTGATTACGCAGTGCATCGACCCCTTGGCCAGTCTTAGCCGATAAACGGATTAATGTTGGAGAATTAACATGGCAAATACCAAGATCTTCACCTGTTTGATCCGCTTTGTTGCGAATAACCGTCATACCGATGTTATCTGGTAAACGATCAACAAAATCAGGCCAAATTTCTTTTGGATCGGTGGCATCAGTGGTGGTGCCATCAACCATAAATAATACGCGATCGGCTTGTTTTATTTCATCCCAAGCGCGTTCGATACCAATTTTTTCAACTTCGTCGGATGCTTCACGAAGGCCAGCGGTATCAATAATGTGCAGTGGCATGCCATCAATATGGATATGTTCACGTAAAACATCACGTGTTGTGCCGGCAATATCGGTCACAATGGCTGACTCTTTACCTGACAATGCATTCAATAGACTGGATTTACCCGCATTCGGGCGTCCAGCGATCACCACTTTCATCCCTTCGCGCATAATCGAACCTTGGTTGGCTTCTTTGCGCACCGCAGCCAGATTATCAATGATGGCTTGTAAATCCGCAGAGACTTTTCCATCGGCCAAGAAATCAATTTCTTCTTCTGGAAAATCAATCGCCGCTTCAACATAGATACGTAGATAGATAAGAGAATCGACCAAGGTATTAATACGTTGTGAGAAAGCGCCTTGCAGTGATTGCAGCGCGGATTTCGCCGCTTCTTCTGAGCTGGCATCAATCAGGTCTGCAATCGCTTCTGCTTGCGCCAAATCCAACTTATCGTTCAGGAAAGCGCGCTCTGAGAATTCGCCAGGACGTGCGGTACGGATGCCGTCAATTTTAAGAATGCGTTTAATCAGCATATCCATGACTACGGGACCACCATGGCCTTGCAGCTCTAAAACATCTTCACCAGTAAAGGAGTGAGGGTTAGGGAAGAAGAGTGCGATGCCTTGATCGAGTTGTTTGCCCGCTTCGTCGCAAAATGGCAGGTATTCCGCGTAACGAGGGCGTAGCGCCTTGCCTGCCACTTCAAGTGCCACTTTCTCAGCTAAAGGGCCTGAGACGCGAATAATACCGACACCGCCACGACCCGGTGCGGTAGCTTGAGCGACAATGGTATCTGTAGTCATAAAGAGTGCCTGTGATTGAATGTGCCGTATCGGCGCGATAAAAACATAATTAGCTGAATTGTAATCAGCTCAAATAAAAAAGGCGACCTTTTGGCCGCCTTTGTCTTTGATTTATTGCTTACTTAGTATGTAAGCCTTTCTTTTCCAGCGCTTTGTAGATTAGCGATTGCTGGATAAGCGTTACGATGTTCGATACCAACCAGTACAGTACTAGGCCTGATGGGAAGAACAGGAAGAAGAAGGTAAACATAACCGGCATAAAGGTCATGATCTTCTGCTGCATTGGATCGGTAACGGTTGTTGGGCTCATTTTTTGAATCATGAACATCGACGCACCCATCAATAATGGCAAGATGTAGTATGGGTCTTGCGCTGATAGATCGTGAATCCAACCGAAGAATGGTGAGTGACGAAGCTCAACCGATTCCATTAGTGCCCAGTAAAGCGCAATGAAGATAGGCATTTGTAGAATTAGAGGTAAACAGCCGCCTAACGGGTTCACTTTCTCTTTCTTATACAATTCCATCATTTCTTGGCTCATGCGTTGACGGTCATCGCCGATACGCTCACGCATTGCTGCCAACTTAGGTTGTAGCATGCGCATTTTCGCCATAGAAGTGTATTGTGCTTTCGTTAGTGGGTACATGGCACCACGAACGATAAAGGTCAAACAGATGATTGCCACACCCCAGTTACCCACGAAACCGTGAATAAACGACAATAGTGAGTGTAGTGGCTTCGCGATGAACCATAACCAACCGTAATCGACTACTAGGTCTAGGTGCGGTGCGACTTCTGCCATTTGATTTTGCAGTTTAGGACCTACCCATAGCGTTGCGGTGAAGTTTGCAGTATCACCCGTTGCGATGGTTTTGTTTGGCATGCGTACACCGATATCAGCAAGGTTGCCAATTACACGGGTGTACAAGTTTGTGCCTGGTTCGTCACGAGGAATCCATGCTGTTGCGAAGTAGTGCTGGATCATTGCTGCCCAACCTTGACCGTCAGTCAGGTTAAGAGACAGGTTGCGATCTTGCATATCATCGAAGCTGTATTTCTTGTAGTTAACGTCTTGAGTCGAGTAAGCACCGCCACGGTAAGTTGGCATAGTGATGCTGCCGCCGTCATCCATTACGTTTTGACGTAGGTGGGCGTACATACCGAAAGTCGCATTGTTGCCTGAGTTGTTGACCACATCGTACTCAACGTTAACCGCATAGCTGCCACGTTCTAATACATAGGTTTTGACGTAATCAAGGCCATTAGCAGAGAAAGTCATAGGGATGCGAAGTTCATCAACACCATCAGTTAGCTTAAAGCTATCTGCGCTGACTGTGTAAGCAGGACGGTTAGTGCTGCTTAAATCGATGCCTTGTGGGCCAACAAGACCACTTTGAGCAATAAATTGATGGCCAGGTTCGTTTTTCAGTAGTTCAAAACGTTCTGGAGAATCCAATTCTGCTGAGTATTGGTTTAAATCAGCTTGAACAACATCACCACCAACCGCATCAATAGACAGAGTTAATACATCCGTTGTTACAGTAATGATTTTTGCAGCTGCCTGTTGAGATGGCGCTGGGTCAAGCTCATCGGCAAAAGATGGTGCAGGTAGGGAGCTGCTTGATTGAGCCTGTTCAATCGCTTGCGGCGCTGGATTCTTAGCTACATTCCATTGCTGGTAAAGTAGAAAGGACACCAAAGCTAGAGCGATTAACAGGATATTACGTTGAGAATCCATCGTTATTTATCTCTGTCTTGTTTTTGAATTGGTGGAACGGGGTCAAAGCCCCCTTCACTTAGAGGGTGGCATTTTAATAGACGTTTGCTGGATAACCAACATCCTTTTACAAAACCGTGAGCTTTCAGCGCTTCTACAGCGTAACTTGAACAAGTTGGATGGAAACGACAGCGTGGTCCGATTAGAGGACTAATGAGGCCTTGATAGAGTCGGACGACGCCGATGGCTAGCCACGTGATGGGCGAGACAGACGCTGCCATAGCTTTTCAAATAGGTTAAACATTTCGTCATTGCTTAAATCTTGCGCAGATTTCTTGGCAATTACAACAAAATCTTTGTTTGGAAGTTGATGTTGATGATTACGGAAACTTTCACGAGATAGACGTTTAAAGCGGTTGCGACCAACAGCAGTTTTGATTTGCTTCTTAGGAACAGCCAAACCTAGTCGAGGATGAGATAGGTTATTATTGCGTGCAATGATGGTGAAATGAGGTGAGCCTGCTCGATGAGCTTGCTGGAAGACGTTTTGATAATGCTCGGGAGTTAACAAGCGTAACTCCCGATTGAACGCGTACGTATTCAAAATAAATTAATTATTATTTTGACAGGCGCGCACGGCCTTTTGCACGACGTGCATTGATAACCTTACGGCCGTTCTTAGTAGCCATGCGTGCACGGAAGCCGTGAGTACGCTTGCGCTTTAGAACTGTAGGTTGAAAAGTGCGTTTCATGATAATTACCTTACTGATCAGTAGTTTTAGGTTCTTTAGTTAACCCGGCGTGGGCATGTAGTCTTCTTTATATATATAGAGGACAACCGACGCCTCTCAACAAAGAGGCGGAATTGTAATCACACTCACAAATTGTGTCAACGACTCATGTGTGTGAAATTCCGCGTCGGGCGATTATACGTAGTGTGAGCAAAATCTCAAGGATCAAACGATCCTTATCTTGATCTTTATTTTGCCGACACCTGATTGAGAAATTTTTGCAATCTTGGATCTTGGGGATTATCGAACAACTCTTGTGGCGATCCTTGTTCAACAATATGCCCATCCGCCATGAAGATCACACGATCGGCAACTTCTTTGGCAAATTGCATTTCATGAGTGACCACCAGCATGGTTTGATGCTGGGTCGCGAGCTGTTTCATCAACTGTAATACTTCACCTACCCATTCTGGATCGAGTGCCGAAGTCGGTTCATCAAATAACAGCAGTTCGGGCTGAAGAGCCATCGCTCGGCCAATGCCTACACGTTGCTGTTGACCACCAGAAAGGGCGGCGGGATAGCTGTTACCTTTGTCACTAAGTCCAATATTATCAAGTATTTGCTGTGCTTTTTCTAATGCAGCCTTTTTTGTCCAACCGCGCACAGTAATCAGGCCTTCAGCAATGTTTTGTCGTGCTGTCATATGAGCAAACAGAGCGTAATTTTGAAACACAAAAGCGGTTTTCCTTCGTAGCGCGAGCACTTCTGCCTTGCTGTGTTTCGCGGTATCGACGACGACATCATCAATTTGAATCGAGCCTTGATCGGCTTGCTCTAAAAAGTTTACGCAGCGTAATAGTGTCGATTTACCGGTGCCACTTGAACCGATAATAACGATGATCTCTCCCTGATTAATTTCAAGGTCAATACCTTTTAATATCTCGGTATCGCCAAAGTGTTTGTGAATGTTATTTAGTCGGATCATCGTAAATAGGCCCTATTTAATTTTACTTCTGCCCATGTTTGCACTCGGGTCAAAATCAGTACAACGCCCCAATAAATTAATGCAACGGCTAAAAATGCTTCAAAAAAGCGGAAACTCGAAGAGGCTTCCATCTGCGCTTTCGCCATAATTTCGGCTACGCCTAAGGTAAAAGCTAACGAAGTTGATTTGATCATATCGATGAAATAGTTCATCAATGAAGGGAGAGCGACTCTGGTTGCTTGCGGCAAAATAATGCGGCGCATCGCTTGAGTAGTGGTCATTCCCACAGACAAACTGGCTTCCATTTGGCTGCGATCGATTCCGATAATGGCGGCGCGAATCGTTTCAGCCATGTAGGCGGCGAAATGCAAAGTAAGGCCGATTACGGCAGCACTAAACGCATCGACACCGACCATGATCGGAAAGATTTGTGGTAAACCGTAATAGAGTAAAAATAGTTGTACTAACAGCGGTGTACCGCGGAAAAAGCTAATGTAGAGCTGGCTGAGTTGATCAAGCACCGGGATGCGAAACACGCGAATATTGGCCAAAATGACCGCTAAAGTGAGCGCGAAAACCAACCCTAACGTGGCCATTTCCATTGTGGTGCCGAGATATTTAAGCAAGATCGGCATCAGTTCCAGCATGTAGTGAAAATCGAATCCCATAAATGTTTACCTAAAAGAGAAAGAAAAGGTGGAATAAATCCACCTTTGTTTGACGAGCCATTGGTGTGGCGAGTAATACAACGCTTTAGTGCGTAATGTCCGCTCCAAACCATTTCTCAGAAATCGTGGCTAATGTGCCATCGGCGCGCATAGCGGCGAGTGCTTGGTTGACTTCGCTTTGCAGTTGCTGGCCACGAGCGTTGTTTAAAAATGGCCAGGCGTTTTCGATGGTTTCAAACGGTTCACCCGCCAGCTGTAACGGAAGCCCAGTCTTTTTAATTAACTCTAGTGCAGAAAGGCGATCCATCACAAATGCATCGGCGCGACCTAACGCGACATCATGCTCAATACCGGT
This sequence comes from Vibrio scophthalmi, assembly GCF_040869025.1. NCBI lineage: Bacteria > Pseudomonadati > Pseudomonadota > Gammaproteobacteria > Vibrionales > Vibrionaceae > Vibrio > Vibrio scophthalmi. The sequence goes on from NZ_CP134271.1 coordinate 1,423,100, forward strand.
ATCGTAAGTTTTGATCGTAACTTGGTTGTCTTTATCGTAGCTGCGCAATAGTTGCTCAAAGTTCGATCCTAAATTGACCGCCACGGTTTTTCCGGCCAGATCGGTCACGGATTGGATGCTGTCATTCCCCTTACGAACGGTAATTTGTGCGCCATCAACCACATAAGGATCCGCAAACAGGAATTTGGCTTGGCGCGCTTCGGTGATGGTGATTTGATTGGAGATGGTGTCGATACGACCTGTTTCCAGTAAGCCGAATAAACCAGAAAAGCTCGCGGTCACGTATTCCACTTTGTAGCCGTTACGTTGACCTATCTCATCCCATAAATCGACTTCAAACCCCTGTAATTTATCTTTTTCCACAAAAGTAAATGGGAAGTAGCGACCTGACATCCCCACTTTTACCTCAGTGATAGCGGCATCTGCGGCTTGTACGGTGGCAGCGGATAGTGCGATTGCAGCAACGGCTGCTTTAATCCAGTTTTTCATATTGAGACTCCATCTAATTATGGGAGTAAATACTACTGTCTGGTGACTTGATTCGATAAATAACCAAGAGCGATAACCTAGACAGGTTAGTAATAAGTTTGTTGATAGTAGTTTATTCACATCGCGTTGATGACGGGTAATACGTTGCCCAATAACGAAAGATGACGTTGTGGATAACGTGATCAAAAAAACATTCATTCACAGAGTTATCACCAAAGTGATGATCTGAGTAAAAGTAGGCAAATGTGGATCAAATTGTGGGTAAGGCTGGGGTGAGGTGTGATGATCCAGCGAATAATCACAAAATAATTGTGAATAACTTGGATCTTATTCACTGGATCACCGATCAATCGCTGGTGATCTTGGTTATCAACAGGTAAAATCGCTAATCTTTTCCGATCTATTTACTTCGAGTGGGGGCACTGTGTCATCTTCGCTTTGGTTGCAATGTTTGCAACAGCTTCAAGAAGAGCTACCAGCTACAGAATTCAGTATGTGGGTACGTCCGCTACAAGCGGAGCTCAGTGATAATACACTTACCTTATTTGCACCTAACCGTTTTGTGTTGGATTGGGTACGCGATAAGTATCTCAATAGTATTAATCGTCTACTGCAAGAGTACTGCGGTAACGATATCCCGAACTTACGTTTTGAAGTAGGTAGTCGCCCAGTTGCTGCGCCAAAACCGGCGCCGACTAAACGCACACCAGCAGATGTGGCCGCTGAATCATCAGCGCCAGCCCAGTTGCAAGCACGCAAGCCAGTACATAAAACCTGGGATGACGATAAAGCGTTGGCGGATATTAACCACCGTTCAAACGTTAATCCAAAGCATAAGTTTAATAACTTTGTTGAAGGTAAATCTAACCAGCTTGGTTTAGCTGCGGCTCGCCAGGTTTCTGATAACCCGGGCACAGCGTATAACCCACTGTTTTTGTACGGTGGTACGGGTTTGGGTAAAACCCACCTATTGCATGCGGTTGGTAATGCCATTATTGATAACAAGCCGAACGCGAAAGTTATCTACATGCACTCAGAGCGCTTCGTGCAAGATATGGTGAAAGCACTGCAAAATAACGCGATTGAAGAATTCAAACGTTACTACCGCAGTGTTGACGCGTTACTTATCGATGATATTCAATTCTTTGCTAATAAAGAGCGTTCTCAAGAAGAATTCTTCCATACCTTCAATGCGTTATTGGAAGGCAATCAACAGATCATTCTTACTTCTGACCGTTATCCAAAAGAGATCAACGGCGTAGAAGATCGTTTAAAATCTCGCTTTGGTTGGGGTCTGACCGTTGCGATCGAGCCACCTGAGCTTGAAACGCGCGTGGCGATCTTGATGAAGAAAGCGGAAGATCACCAAATTCATCTTGCGGATGAAGTGGCGTTCTTTATTGCGAAGCGTCTACGTTCGAACGTTCGTGAGCTGGAAGGCGCATTGAACCGCGTGATTGCCAATGCCAACTTTACCGGTCGTCCAATTACGATTGATTTTGTGCGTGAAGCATTGCGTGACTTGCTGGCTCTACAAGAGAAGCTGGTGACCATCGACAATATTCAAAAAACCGTGGCGGAATACTACAAGATTAAAGTGGCTGACTTACTGTCAAAACGCCGCTCTCGTTCCGTTGCGCGTCCTCGCCAGTTAGCGATGGCACTATCGAAAGAATTGACCAACCACAGCTTGCCGGAAATCGGTGATGCATTTGGTGGTCGTGACCATACGACGGTATTGCATGCCTGTCGTAAGATTGCTCAACTGCGTGAAGAAAGCCACGATATCAAAGAAGATTACTCTAACTTGATTCGTACCCTTTCATCGTAATTCGCGGTATTCTAGACAGTTGCTAATATTGGCTAAAGAATCGTAGCCAAACGTAAAGCCATAACGAATTCAAACAAGAGCGCATTATGAAATTTTCCATCGAACGTAGTCATCTACTTAAACCCCTGCAACAAGTGTCGGGTGCTTTAGGTGGGCGTCCAACACTGCCTATCTTAGGTAACCTCTTGCTTAAGGTTGAAGAAAATACCTTATCCATGACGGCCACCGATTTAGAAGTAGAGTTGATCAGCCGTGTCACGCTCGAAGGGGATTTTGAAGCTGGTAGCATTACGGTGCCATCACGTAAGTTCCTCGATATTTGTCGTGGCCTGCCTGATGACTCTGTGATCACCTTTATTCTCGAAGGCGATCGCGTTCAAGTGCGTTCTGGCCGTAGCCGTTTCTCATTGGCGACATTGCCAGCTAATGATTTCCCTAATATTGAAGATTGGCAAAGTGAAGTTGAAGTGTCACTGACCCAAGCAGAACTGCGCGGTTTGATTGAGAAAACACAATTCTCTATGGCGAACCAAGATGTGCGTTACTACCTTAACGGTATGCTATTTGAAATCGACGGCACCACACTGCGTAGCGTGGCGACCGATGGCCACCGTATGGCGGTTTCTTTAGTTTCTCTAGGCGCTGATTTTGCAACTAAGCAGATCATCGTTCCGCGTAAAGGTGTACAAGAATTGGTGAAACTACTGGATGCACCTGAGCAGCCGGTTGTTTTACAAATTGGTAGTTCAAACGTTCGTGCTGAAGTGAACAACTTTGTCTTCACTTCTAAGCTGGTGGATGGGCGTTTCCCTGATTATCGCCGCGTAATGCCGCAAACTACGACCAAAACCCTAGAAGCGGGTTGTGATGAGTTGCGCCAAGCCTTTTCACGTGCAGCGATTCTATCGAATGAAAAATTCCGTGGTGTGCGCGTTAATCTTGCTGATAACGAAATGCGCATTACCGCTAATAACCCAGAGCAAGAAGAAGCCGAGGAAATGTTAGACGTGACCTTTGAAGGTGACGCGATCGAAATCGGTTTTAACGTGAGTTATGTTCTGGATGTGCTCAATACGCTTCGTTGCGAAAAAGTACGCTTATCAATGTCAGATGCCAACGCCAGTGCGTTGATTGAAAACGCTGATGATGACAGCGCACTCTACGTGGTGATGCCAATTCGACTCTAGCATGCCGCTTTCTCGTCTAATTATTCAGCAATTTCGAAACATTAAAGCCTGTGATATTGACCTATCAGCAGGCTTTAACTTTCTTATTGGCCCAAACGGCAGCGGCAAAACCAGTGTCTTAGAAGCGATCTATTTGCTCGGACATGGTCGCTCTTTTAAGAGTTCGCTAACTGGACGCGTGATCCAAAATGAGTGTGACGAGCTGTTTGTACATGGCCGTTTTTTGAACTCGGATCAATTTGAGCTACCAATTGGCATTAATAAGCAGCGTGATGGCACGACAGAGGTTAAAATAGGCGGTCAATCTGGGCAAAAATTGGCTCAATTGGCGCAGGTGTTACCACTGCAACTTATTCACCCTGAAGGGTTTGATTTGTTGACGGATGGGCCAAAACATCGTCGTGCATTTATTGATTGGGGTGTGTTTCACACCGAAAATGCATTTTTTGATGCTTGGGGTCGCTTTAAGCGATTAAACAAGCAACGTAATGCGTTATTGAAAACGGCGCGCAGTTATCGAGAGCTCAGTTATTGGGATCAAGAAATGGCGCGTTTGGCTGAGAATATAAGCCAATGGCGCGCTCTGTATATCGAGCAGATGAGCGCCAAAGCTGAGCAACTATGTAAGCTATTTTTGCCAGAATTTGATATTCAATTGAAGTATTATAGAGGCTGGGATAAGGACACTCCTTATCAGGAAATCCTCGAGAAAAACTTCGAGCGTGACCAATCGTTAGGCTACACCTTTAGTGGGCCAAACAAAGCGGATTTACGCATCAAGGTAAACGCAACACCAGTTGAAGATGTGCTATCACGTGGTCAACTTAAGTTGATGGTGTGTGCATTGCGCGTCGCGCAAGGACAACACTTAACGGAAATGACCGGAAAGCAATGCATTTACCTTATTGATGACTTTGCATCGGAATTAGATAGTCAACGTCGTAAGCGTCTCGCAGACTGCTTAAAAGAGACGGGGGCTCAAGTTTTTGTAAGTTCTATAACCGAAAGCCATATTGCCGACATGCGCGGTGAGAATGGCAAGATGTTCCATGTGGAACATGGCACAATAGAGCAACGATAAATAGCGGAAGATAATTCATGTCTGAAAATTACGATTCATCGAGTATTAAAGTACTGAAGGGTCTGGATGCGGTACGTAAGCGTCCAGGTATGTACATCGGCGACACGGATGATGGCACCGGTCTTCACCACATGGTTTTTGAGGTGGTAGATAACTCAATTGATGAAGCGTTGGCTGGTCACTGTAAAGACATCGTTGTGACAATCCATGAGGACAACTCAGTTTCAGTCAGTGATGATGGTCGTGGCATTCCAACCGAATTACACCCAGAAGAGAACGTTTCAGCAGCTGAAGTTATCATGACGGTTCTTCATGCTGGTGGTAAGTTTGATGATAACTCGTACAAAGTATCGGGTGGTCTACACGGCGTAGGTGTTTCAGTAGTAAACGCACTATCAGAAAAAGTAGAGCTAACGATCTGGCGTGGTGGTCATGTACATACACAGACTTACTGCCACGGTGAGCCTCAAGCGCCTCTTGCGGTGATTGCCGATACTGAAAAGACGGGTACAAAAATTCGTTTTTGGCCAAGTGATCAAACGTTTACGAACGTTCTTGAATTCCATTACGATATTCTTGCCAAGCGTCTACGCGAACTCTCTTTCTTGAACTCTGGCGTATCAATTAAATTGATCGATGAGCGTGAAGAAGATAAGAGCGACCACTTTGAGTTTGAAGGTGGTATCCAAGCTTTCGTTGAGCATTTAAACACCAACAAAACGCCTATCATTGAGAAAATTTTCCATTTCGATTTCGAACGTGAAGATGGCATCACAGTTGAAGTGGCGATGCAGTGGAACGATGGTTTCCAAGAGAACATCTACTGTTTCACTAACAACATCCCTCAACGCGATGGTGGTACTCACCTTGCTGGTTTCCGTGCGGCACTAACACGTACGTTAAACTCATTCATGGATAAAGAAGGCTTCTCTAAGAAAGCGAAAACGGCCACTTCAGGTGATGATGCACGTGAAGGTCTAACGGCTGTTGTTTCGGTGAAAGTGCCTGATCCAAAATTCTCAAGCCAAACTAAAGACAAACTGGTTTCATCTGAAGTGAAATCAGCCGTTGAATCGGCAATGGGTGAGAAATTAGCTGAGTTCCTAATTGAGAACCCAACCGAAGCGAAGATGGTTTGTTCAAAAATCATCGATGCAGCGCGTGCTCGTGAAGCTGCGCGTCGTGCGCGTGAAATGACTCGTCGTAAAGGCGCATTAGATTTAGCCGGTCTCCCAGGTAAACTGGCAGACTGCCAAGAGAAAGACCCTGCGCTTTCTGAACTCTACATTGTGGAAGGGGACTCTGCTGGCGGCTCAGCCAAGCAGGGGCGTAACCGTAAGAACCAAGCGATTCTGCCACTAAAAGGTAAAATCCTAAATGTAGAGAAAGCACGTTTCGATAAAATGCTCTCTTCTCAAGAAGTGGCAACGCTTATCACAGCACTAGGCTGTGGTATCGGTCGTGACGAGTACAACCCAGATAAACTGCGTTACCACAACATCATCATCATGACGGATGCTGACGTCGATGGTTCGCACATCCGTACGCTATTGTTGACCTTCTTCTACCGTCAAATGCCAGAGCTGATTGAGCGTGGTTACATCTACATCGCTCAGCCACCACTTTACAAAGTGAAGAAGGGTAAGCAAGAGCAGTACATCAAAGATGAAGATGCAATGAACCAATACCAAGTTGCTTTGGCATTGGATAATGCTTCTCTACACGTTAACGCAGAAGCGCCAGCATTAGGTGGTGAAGCGTTAGAGAAACTAGTACAACAGTACAACGCAACGATTAAATTAGTTGATCGTATGAGCCGTCGTTACCCTCGTGCAATGATTCATGAGCTGCTTTACATCCCGCGTATTACGGTTGAACAATGTAAAGAGACTGCGGCAGTTCAAGCGTGGACTCAAAACCTTGTTGATCAGCTAAATGCCAAAGAAGTGGGCGCAAGCCAATACAGCTTTGAAGTGGAAGCAAACGAAGAACTGGGTATCTTCTTACCTAAGATCGTTGTTCGTACTCACGGTGTGACGCATTACTATCCGTTGAGCGCAGATCTACTGAATTCAAAAGAATACGGCAAACTAGCCTCTCTTTCTGAAGCGTTAGATGGCTTAATTGAAGATGGCGCGTACATTAAACGTGGTGAACGTACTCAGCCAGTGGCAAGCTTTGCTGCAGCACTTGAGTGGCTAATCAAAGAGTCGCGTCGTGGTCTAAGCCTACAGCGCTATAAAGGTCTAGGTGAGATGAACCCAGATCAACTTTGGGAAACCACCATGGACCCAGAAACGCGTCGCATGATGCAAGTAACGATTGAAGATGCGGTAGGCGCAGACCAATTGTTTACGACTCTGATGGGTGACCAAGTAGAGCCGCGTCGTAACTTCATCGAAGAGAACGCGTTGAAGGTTGCTAACTTGGATGTGTAGACGCTGATTTGTCGTCTAAATTTAAAAACGCAGACAGTAATGTCTGCATTTTTTATTGCGTGAAATAAACGAGCCGAGAGTCGAGATATGGCTGCTGTAACGTTTGGTTTTGAGAGTACGACGTTTACGCAAAAAGTGGCTGAGTGGCGTTTTTCATTCTCCGTATATTAGTACGTCATCCTCGAGAGCGAGGAACGAGTGAGTCGGGGATCTTGGAATAGAAATAAAAAATTTGCAGCAGATCGCTTGAAAGTGGCTGGTTTGGGTCATATATCTATTAATGAAGAGGGAAAGCTAGCTTGCTCTACAAGAGAAGATTGGCACCTCTGAAATCGCTAAACGAGATCGCTCAGGAGAGGATACTCAGTATTAGCCCACAACTTAACTCTCGATTCGACATCATGTCCACACACCTAAAGAGTAGGTCAGAGGAATGAATGATTGAATCCCTTAGCTCGGCGCTGTCTTGCATAAATGCGCCATATGGATGACCCTCATCCGGGCTGAGACTATTGCTTAAAAAGAGGATAGGATTATGCGTAATGTAGATTTCTCACCACTATACCGTAATGCGATTGGTTTTGACCGTCTGTTCAACTTGATGGAAAACCAAACAGCGAAAAACACATCTGGCGGTTACCCTCCGTATAACATTGAGCAAAAAGATGAGCATAACTTCCGTATCACTATGGCGGTTGCTGGTTTTGCTGAAGAGCAGCTTGATCTGACTCAGAATGAAAATATGCTGATCGTGAAGGGTGAACGTAAAGCTGAAGAAGGCAAAAACTACGTTTATCAAGGTATCGCAGAGCGTGATTTTGAACGTAAATTCCAATTAGCGGATTATGTTAAGGTGGCCGGCGCTTCAATGGAAAATGGTTTATTGCATATTGATTTGGTTCGTGAAATTCCAGAAGCAATGAAACCACGTAAGATTGCCATTGGTGGCAGCCAGTTGATTGATAACAACTAATTATTGTGACTATCGATCGCAACTCACCGCGAACGTTATAGAATGAGAAAGAGCGCCGTTCCATCAAGGAAAGGGCGCTCTTTTTATTTTTAGCCAGAGTTGGATAGACTTGCTTAACCGGCGTAAGCTTTTGCCACTTCCTCTGCAATAATAGTAATGCCTTTTTGCATCATCTCATCATCTTGAACATAGTTCATACGTAAGCATTGATGGGCATGATCCCAACCTTCTTCCTGACCAATAAAGAAGTATTCACCCGGTACAATCAAAACACCACGTGCTTTCAAGCGCGCATATAATTCCATAGTGGTGATAGGCAGCTCATCAAACCACAACCAAAGAAAAATCGCCCCTTCAGGTTTGTGAATACGGAAGCGCTCATCGGTGATCGCTTGTTGTAATAACTCGACTGCGCGCAGGGCTTTCTGTTGATAAAAAGGCTTGATCACTTCGGTGCTGAGTTTGAGCAAATCGCCTTTTTCGATCATATGGTTAGCATAGGCTGGGCCGACACTGCTTGGCGCTAAACTAATGATGCCATTCATATTCGTCATCGCCGTAGTGATTGCTTCATTGGCAATCACAATGCCACAACGCACACCAGGTAAGCCGAGTTTCGATAGGCTCATACACAAGATGGTGTTGTCATTCCAAAAAGGCTGAACGTCAGCAAAGATGATATTTGGGAACGGCAAGCCGTAAGCATTATCAATGATCAGTGGGATGTTGTGTTGGCGAGCCAGTTTATCCAGTTTATGGATTTCTTCGTCAGTCAGCACATTACCAGTCGGATTGGTTGGACGTGATGCGCAGATCGCAGCAATGGAATCATCCACCGTCAGTTGTTCAAAATCGACGTGGTATTTGAATAAACCGTTATCCAGTAGCTCAATTTCCGGTTGGTAGGAGATAAAGATATCTTCATCGATGCCAGCATCACCATAGCCGATGTATTCAGGTGCCAGTGGTAGTAAGACTTTCTTATGTGACCCATCAGCTTGTTTACCTGCCAATAAGTTAAATAAGTAGAAGAAGCCACTTTGGCTGCCATTGGTTAGGCTGATGTTCTTCTCACTGATATCCCAACCGTAGGTTTCGCGGAACAGTCGTGCCAATGCTTTTACAAAAGCATCTTTACCTTGTGGTCCATCATAGTTGGCAAGCGCAGCTATGAGCTCTCCATTGGCGAGCATCTCGTCACTGGCTTGGTGAAAGTAATCGAGCATGGTAGGAATGGCGGCAGGATTGCCTCCTCCAAGCATGATGGCACCTGGCGTGCGTAGGCCATCATTTAAATCGTCCATTAACTGGGTTATCCCAGAGTACTGATTGAATTTTTCACCAAATTTAGAGAACTGCATGTGCTGTTAAACCTAATACATTGTGTTTGCTTTCATGTGCGTGGCGCCAGTACATTGCTGACGAATCGAGTAATCCTTGAACATACCGTAATGGATAAGAGACGCAAAGCACAAAATCGCAATTCAATAAAAAAAGCCCAACTCGATGAGCTGGGCTTTTTTACACTAGCGTTTATCCGCACAGATTGAATGTTTTATCTAGCCGACTACTTTTGCAGTAGAGAAATATCGGCAATCTGTAGGAATAGGTTACGTAGGTTGTTCAGTAGCGTCAGACGGTTCGTCTTCAGTGCTTCATCATCAGCCATAACCATTACGTTGTCGAAGAATGCATCTACTGGCTCACGTAGGTCTGCCAGTTTGCTTAGTGCTTCTTGGTAGTTACCCGTTGCGAACGCAGGCTCTAGCGCTTCTGTCATCACTTCAACGCTTTCAGCTAGCGCTTTCTCTGCATCTTCTTGCAGAAGTGCTAGATTGATTTCAGAGGCAAGTTCGCCATCGAATTTCGCTAGGATGTTACCCACACGCTTGTTCGCGGCTGCCAGTGCTTCTGCTGCGTCTAGCTCACGGAAGTGAGATACCGCTTTAACACGTTGGTCGAAATCAGCTGGTTTCGTTGGACGACGTGCCAATACCGCTTGAATGATATCGATGCTAAAGCCTGCGTCTTGGTACCATGCGCGGAAACGACCTAGCATGAATTCAAGTACGTCAGCTTCAACGTTCGCGTTAGTTAGCTTGTCGCCAAGTAGCGATTTCGCTTTCGCGATCAAATCAACCAGATCTAGGTTGTAGCCGTTTTCAACGATGATACGTAGTACACCAAGAGATGCACGACGTAGTGCGAATGGATCTGAACCTTTTGGTGCTTGGCCAATGCCGAAGATACCCACAATCGTATCTAGCTTATCAGCCATCGCAACGGCTGAAGAGATCCCCGTGCTTGGTAGGTCATCACCAGCGAAACGAGGCATGTATTGCTCGTAAAGTGCCAGTGCAACTTGCTCATCTTCGCCATCATGCGTGGCGTAGTGCATGCCCATAACGCCTTGGGTATCGGTAAATTCGAATACCATCGAGGTCATTAGGTCACATTTCGCTAGCAGGCCAGCACGCTGAGATTTTTCGACGTCAGCACCGATTTGCTCAGCAATGTAGCCAGCAAGTTCAGTGATGCGGTCTGTCTTGTCTTTGATCGTACCAAGTTGCTTCTGGAAGATAGCCGTTTCAAGTTGCGGCAGGCGATCAATCAGCGGGCTCTTGCGGTCAGTATTGAAGAAGAATTCCGCGTCCGCTAGACGTGGACGAACCACTTTCTCGTTACCTTCGATAACGTAGCGAGGTTCTTTCGACTCAATGTTTGATACAAAGATGAAGTTTGGTAGTAGCTTCTTGTTGTCATCGTAGACAGGGAAGTACTTTTGGTCACCTTTCATGGTGTAAACCAAGGCTTCAGAAGGGACTTTTAGGAACTCTTCTTCAAATTTGGCGGTTAGCACAACTGGCCATTCAACCAATGAAGTCACTTCTTCAACCAAGTCATCTTCTAGATCCGCAACACCACCTACCGCTGCTGCTGCTTTTTGAGCATCAGCCAGGATGATGGCTTTACGCGCATCATAATCGGCCATTACCTTGCCGCGCTCTTCAAGAATCGCAGGGTATTGATCGGCAGAATCAATCGTGAACTCGCGCTCACCCATGAAGCGGTGACCACGTAGAGTACGTGCAGAAGCCACGCCAAGGATTTCACCTTCGATTAGCTCATCACCAAGTAGAATCGTTAGTGTTTTTACTGGGCGAATAAATTGAATGTCAGAGTTACCCCAACGCATTGCTTTAGGGATTGGTAGGTTTGCGAGTGCTTTCGCAGCAAAATCGACCACAAGCTCTTTAACTGGCTGACCTTTCACTTCTTGTTTGAACAGTAGCCATTCACCTTTGTCTGTCACCATGCGCTCTGCTTGGTCAACAGTGATGCCACAACCACGCGCCCAACCTTGAGCTGCTTTGGTTGCGTTGCCTTCTGCATCAAACGCAGCAGCAACGGCAGGACCACGTTTTTCAACGACTTTGTCTGCTTGGCTTGCTGCTAGGTTTGCCACTTTAAGCGCAAGGCGACGAGGGGTCGCGTACCACTTAAGATCGTCAAATGCGATTTCAGCGTTGTTTAGTTCTGCAGCAAAGTTTGCGGCAAACGCTTCTGCTAGTGAGCGAAGTGCTTTCGGTGGCAGCTCTTCGGTACCTAGTTCAATTAGAAAATTGTGCGCCATGGGTTACTTCTCCTCGTTATTCGCTTTTTGTTCTGCAGAGCGGCACATTGGGAAACCCAGTGCTTCACGCGATGCGTAGTACGCTTCTGCGACAGACTTAGTCAGATCGCGGATACGAAGGATGTAACGTTGACGCTCAGTAACTGAGATAGCTTTACGGGCGTCTAACAAGTTAAAAGCATGGCCTGCTTTTAGGATGCGCTCGTAAGCTGGCAGAGGTAATGGCTTCTCAAGTTCAAGTAGCTTTTTACACTCTTTCTCACACTGCTCGAAGAAGCCGAATAGGAATTCAACGTCTGCGTGTTCAAAGTTGTAAGTTGATTGCTCAACTTCATTTTGGTGGAAGATATCACCGTAAGTGACGTTTGAACCGTCTGGTGCGACGTTCCATACCAAGTCGTACACTGAGTCAACTTCTTGGATGTACATTGCTAGACGTTCAATACCGTAAGTGATCTCGCCAGTCACAGGTTTACACTCAAGGCCGCCAACTTGTTGGAAGTAAGTAAACTGCGTTACTTCCATACCGTTTAGCCAAACTTCCCAGCCAAGACCCCAAGCACCCAATGTTGGGTTTTCCCAGTTGTCTTCAACAAAGCGAATATCGTGAACAAGCGGATCGACACCAAGAACTTCAAGTGAGCCTAGGTACAACTCCTGAATGTTATCTGGAGATGGTTTTAGTGCTACTTGGAATTGATAGTAGTGCTGCAGACGGTTCGGGTTTTCACCGTAGCGACCATCGGTCGGACGACGTGAAGGTTGAACATACGCTGTTGCCATTGGCTCTGGGCCAAGTGCACGTAGACATGTCATTGGGTGAGAGGTGCCAGCACCTACTTCCATATCTAGCGGTTGAACAATCGTACAACCATTTTGAGCCCAATAATCCTGCAGCGCGAGGATCATTCCCTGGAAGGTTTTGATATCGTATTTTTGCATAGTCAGGTTCGCGCGATTCTTCTGAATGATTTAAAAAAAATAACAATCAAGTATACCCAGATATTGTAGATGGGAGTAGAGGCAATGTTGCTTATTTCATAGCCAGAAAGGTTAAGTTTGCCTATTTCTCCGCATATTTATCTTTAAACGGCTTAAATCGAATTTAAAGGGGCATTTTTCGTTACGACGCTAGGGTTGCTATCGTATGGGCGGGTGCTCCGCCATATTGGTGTTTGTTGGTGCTCGCAGGGTCGATTGACGCAGGATTTTATGATTAAAACGTCTTAAATAGTGAGCATTGATGGCAGTGAGTTAGCGTTGAAATTTTAATCGGCTCGCATTTATTACCGATGATTAAGGCCCTCTTTTTTACTTCGAAGTGTTGTAATTTTCTACCATTTTGAAACATAAAATTTGAATTGAATCGCTAATATATCGCAAAGTAAGAAAAAAAGACGTCGCTCATCGGTCAAATGGAAGGCTGGATGTAACATGTGTGCAACCTTATGTTTTATTTAGTGATTTTGGTTGGATTGCTGCAAGTGAGGAAAGTGGTTATTTTGTGGTCGTATCCATTCATAAGGTATTGCTATGAAAACCACTTTACTCTCTGCAGTGATTGCTTCTGCATTGACTTTATCTGCGCAATCTGTGGTTGCTGCTGATCTAGATAGTCTGTCCAAAGTGACGATTATCCCAAACCATAATGCGTCATTGATTCGTAACTTTAACCCTTACGCTGTTTCTCGTTTGCATACAGCGCGTGACTTCATTTTTGAACCGTTAGTGGTTTTCAATGAATTGAAGGGTAATATCCCTGAGTTCCGTCTTGCGACGGGTTATCAAATGAGTGACGATCTTCTCAGCATCACTTTTGATTTGCGTGAAGGGGTAAAATGGTCTGATGGTGAAACATTCAACGCCGATGACGTGGTGTTTACCTTCAACTTGGTTCAAGCGAACCCAAATATCGATGATCGCGGTATCAACACTAAAATTAAGTCAGTGGAAAAACTAGGCCCTTACCAAGTGCGTTTCCACCTTAATGAAGTGAACACCAACATCAGCTACGAGATTGCTTTAGTACCCGTTGTGCCTGAGCATCAGTGGAAGAGTGTTGAAGATCCAGCTGCGTTTATGAACCCGAACCCAATTGGTACTGGTCCGTTTACTGAACTGCCTCAATTTACTTCAACCTTGTTCCTGCAGTGTCGTAACCCTAATTACTGGGATAACGCGAGCTTAGATGTCGACTGTCTGCGTGTACCGCAAATGAACCACAATGACCAAGTGTTGGGTGAGTTAATGAACTCCAACATTGACTGGGCGGGCTCGTTCGTTCCAGACATTGATCAAACGTATTTAGCGGCATCCTCGGATCATGGTTACTGGTATCCACCAGCAGGGACACAAGCCTTTGTGTTTAACTATGAGTCAAAAGACAAAGTGAAGCATGAAGTGTTGAGCGATGTTGAGTTCCGCCGTGCTTTCTCAATGGCTCTGGATCGTCAAACACTGATTGATATTGCCAACTATGGCAACGCAGTATTGAATGACTTTGCATCGGGTCTAGGCTACGCGTTTGAAACGTGGTCAGATGAAAAAACGCATAATAAGTACAAGCCGTTTATGACCTACTCAACCGAAAAAGCCAAAGCGGCTCTTGCGAAAGCAGGCTATAAAGACATCAATGGCGATGGCTTTGTTGAGTCGCCATCAGGTGAGACGTTTGAGTTAAACATTCAGTCACCGCAAGGTTGGACGGACTTTAACAACACCGTTATGTTGGCGACGGAGCAGTTGGCAGAAGTGGGTATTAAGGTGAAAGCGCGTACTCCTGACTTCTCTATCTACAACAATGCGATGATTAATGCGGATTACGATATCGCTTACACCAACTATTTCCATGGTCCAACGCCGCATACTTACTGGGATAGTGGTTACCACTCTCGCCTACAAGGCTCTGAAGGTATGCCGCGCTTTGCGATGCACCACTGGAAAAACGCTGATTTGGATAAGTTGCTAGACAGCTTCTACAAAACAGCGGATAGCCAAGAGCAGCGCCAAATTGCGAATAATATCCAAGCGTTGATTGCAGAAAATCAAGTGACGGTTCCGGTATTGTCTGGTCCTAACTTCTACCAATACAACACTAAGCGCTTTACTGGCTGGTGGACAAAAGACAACCCGAAAGGTCGTCCTATGATTTGGGAAGGAACACCAGAGCGTCTATTGCACGTGTTGGATCTAAAACCACGTAGCTAATAATCTGCGGATTAAAGTGACCTCACACGATTCAGGCTCTAACCTTTGGTTAGGGCCTTTTTTTATCTTGTTACATTGAGCTGTACGTTCAATATGTTGTTAGAGATCGGTGTTCGTTTGAAGGTAAAATCGGTGAAATGCGTGACCGATGACATATAAGTGTCATCATTGTCATGCTACTTTAACCATAACAATAGTGGTGGAGGGCGACAGTATGCTGACACGTTATATGGGGATGTCCCCAAAGAGTCAAAGCTATCTATTTACTTTTGGTTTGGTGCTGACATTGCTTGGCATGATGCTGACCGACATGTGGTTGCCGATGGTTGCAGGTGCGATCATTTTGGCGGGATTAACGGTTGAATCATGGATTCGTGTCGCCCATATAATTCCGATGCATGAAGAGATGCGAGCGATGCAAAAGCAGATTCACAAGCTGCAAGCGGAAATTCGAACCATAGAATACGACGAATAATCAAACGGCTGCCTAGGCAGCCGTTTTTCATTTTATCTCTCTACTGAACTGAGCGAAGTTTAGCTCAACCCCTTCTTAATGAGATACAGGTAAGGCAGTTGTTCGGTTTGCGCAGCAACTAATTGATGATCCATAAAGCGGCAAAAACTCGGAATGTCACGAGTGGTTGATGGGTCATCTGCTTTGACGAGCAGTACATCCCCTTCTTGCATGTTACGGATTGTCTTCCTGACCATCATCACTGGCTCTGGGCAGCGTAGTCCTTCTGCTTCTAGAGTATGCGTAGCCTGTTCTGGATTGAATGTCATGGTCGTCACTTGTTTGCTTTACGAGGCGCAGATAATACGCGTGGAGAAAAAATATTCAATAATCACTTGGCAAAGTGATCATTTTGTTTTAATTTAATTAACAAGTTGGTAACAATTAATTGTGACCAAGGAGTTTTAAACGTGTTTGAGTTGTCGTCTGCCGCGATAAACCCATCGCTTTAAGGTTCTATCTGTATAAGGCGACGTCTGATGTAGCTTGCCATTTAAGTCATAATTGTAGGGATTTGGCTTAAAGAGTCCAGAGGCAAGCGTTGCTTTATCACATCGTATATCAGCACACGGTATTGTTTCCACACGACTACATTCCGACACTATCCCCAGTTTTCTTGGGCTTCCCCGCCGAAAGGCGGGATTTTTTTGCCAGTCATTTATCGAGAGCGACCGACAGTTATCGCGATGATGACTCGATAAATTCCACTTGTTAATAGTACACTTAGAGCATCAATCGAGCTTGGATGAGTGAAGTGGAACTAGAAGATATCTATCGTCGTGATTTGAATTTATTGGTCGCACTGCGAGTGTTAATTGAAGAAAGCAGTGTCAGCAAAGCGGCGACGCGACTCAACCTCAGTCAGTCGGCGATGAGCCGGGTGCTAGGTCGCTTACGCACCTTACTCAATGATCCACTGTTTACTCGTCAAGGACAGCAACTGATCCCAACCGAAAAAGCGTTAGAGATTAATGCGCGTTTAGGGGACCCGCTGGAGTCGTTACGTCAACTGCTGTCACCTCGTGAGTTTGATCCACAGCGTTGCGAGCAAACCTTTACCATCGCGACGACCGATTATGCATTACAAACGATTTTGCCGTTTGCGCTCCCCCGCATCTATCAAGAAGCGCCGCTGGTGTCGCTTAATTTCTTGCCATTACAGCATGACCGATTGGCCGATCAGTTGACCTACGAAGGGGCAGATTTAGCGATTTGTCGTCCGATTGGGACCGTTGACCCGTTATGTAGTGAAGTCATTGGCCGCGTTGGCGTATTTTGCTTGCTCTCTAAACAGCATCCGCTGGCGGAGCAAGAGATGAGTCTAGACGATTATCTTAGCTATCCTCACGCGATGATTGCAGTGAGTGATGGGGTGAAAGCACTAATAGAACAAGCCTTGGTTGGTCACCCACAGCGTCGTATGGTGTTGCGGGCTTATCATTTGGAAGCAGCATTGGCGATTGTGGATACCATGCCGTTGATCATTACGGTTCCCGCTGATTTGGCTTATTTGGTTGCTGAGCGTTATGACTTGGTGGTGAAACCGTTGCCGTTTCACTTCACGCCATTTGACTATTCATTGATTTGGCATCCGCGCTGTGAGCATTCACCAGCCCAAGAGTGGTTACGAGCGATTGTTAAAGAAGAGTGCAGTCGTTTGATTGCCAAACGTATTGAAGATATGGGTTTAGATTGACCGAAAAGAATGAGACATGTCATTCCGGCATAGAGGAACGACATGTCCGGAATCTCTAGCGTATAGAGACTCCTTACTCGCTCGTTCCTCACTCTAAGGGATGACTCAGAAGTGCTTATAGTTTAATCACAACACGACCAGTCACTTGACCATTGGTGATGTCTTCAGCGTATTTTGGCGCTTCAGCCAATTCTACTTCAGTACATGCTTGTTCAAAGTAGCTGTCTGGTAGTAGCTCAACCAGTTTTTCCCATGCTGCGATACGTTTTTCAAATGGGCATGAAACTGAATCTACCCCTTGTAGACGTACGTTACGTAAGATAAACGGCATAACCGTAGTCGGAAGGTCAAAGCCGCCCGCAAGGCCACAAGCGGCTACTGCGCTGTTGTAATCCATTTGTGCCAGTACTTTTGCCAGTACGCTGCTACCAACGGTGTCTACCGCACCAGCCCAGATTTGTTTTTCTAGTGGGCGAGCTGGCTCAGCAAATTCGCTGCGATCGATAATACGGCTAGCACCTAGTTTTTCTAGTAGTGGACCATTTTGTTCAACACGACCCGTCACGGCTGCCACTTTATAGCCTAGCTGAGCAAGAAGTGTTACTGCGACAGAGCCCACGCCACCACTTGCGCCTGTAACGAGAACTTCACCCGCTTCAGGTTTTACACCGGCATCCAGCAGTGCTTGTACACAAAGCATTGCGGTAAAGCCAGCTGTACCCACCATCATCGCTTTTTTGCTGTCTAAGCCTTGTGGTAGTGGTACTAACCAATCTGCTTTTAGGCGAGCACGTTGCGCCATTCCGCCCCAATGATTTTCACCTACGCCCCAACCGGTCAGTACAACATGGTCACCCGCTTGGTAACGGTTGTCTTCTGAGCTAATCACCGTGCCCGCGAGGTCAATACCCGGTACCATTGGGAAGTTACGAATGATCTTACCTTTACCGGTGATTGCTAGGCCGTCTTTAAAGTTTAAAGAGGAGTAATCCACCTCGATCAATACATCGCCTTCAGGCAGTTGTGATTCATCGATCTGCTCGATAGAAGCAATGGTACGTTTTTCTTCTTGGTTTAAAATCAGAGCGTTAAACATAGGTTTCTCCACTTAGGGACAGCAATAAATTAACTAACGATAGTGTAGTCTGGAATGTGGTATGACGAAAATGAAACTTTAGCATTGAGTCTATGCGCTTTGCGCATAAATAGGGTGCGTTTACTCCATTAGAATAGAACAAAGTCAGCCGAGAGGGCTGACTTTGTTGAGTGGTTTCTATCAGACCGCAGAAAGCGACTGACGATTGACATATTACGACAAGAAGAATTGATAAGACGGGTTGTTAGTCTCATCTTTGCATTGATAGCCTAATTCCCTTAAATGCAGTGAGAAGCGTGCTAAATCTTGCTCATCTAATTCAAAACCACACAATACTCGACCATAATCCGCGCCGTGGTTGCGGTAGTTGAACAGACTGATATTCCAGTGGGTACCCAGAGTGCTAAGAAATTTTAGCAGTGCGCCAGGATATTCCGGAAACTCAAAGCTGTATAACCGCTCTTTCAGTTGTTTCGATGGTTTGCCACCAATCATGTAACGTACGTGCAGTTTGGCCATTTCATCATCGGAGAGATCGACAACCGGATAGCCACCCGCACGCAGATCTTGGATGATATTGTCTAACTCACTTTGACCGTCATTGAGGCGAACACCAACAAAAATGTTGGCTAAGGAATCGTCGTTATAACGGTAGTTAAATTCCGTCACGGCACGGCCACCAATCAAATTACAAAATTCAAAGAAAGCGCCTTGGCGTTCAGGAATCGTGACGGCTAATAAACCTTCACGCTTCTCACCCAACTCACAACGTTCTGATACGTAGCGTAAACCGTGGAAGTTAGTGTTGGCGCCCGACAAAATCGTGCCTAAACGCTTCCCCGTCAGTTGCTGTTTATCGACATATTTCTTCAAGCCAGCGAGTGCTAGAGCACCAGAGGGCTCCGCAATGGCGCGAGTATCTTCAAAGATATCTTTCACTGCCGAGCAAATTTCGTCGCTTGATACCGTAACGTGACCATCGATGTATTTTTGGCATAAACGGAAAGTTTCGTCACCAATGCGTTTTACCGCTACGCCATCGGCAAACATGCTGACTTGATCAAGAACCACTGGCTCACCGGCATCCAGTGCGGCTTTTAAGCAGGCTGAATCTTCCGGTTCAACGGCGATGACTTTAATTTCAGGCATCAGTTGTTTGACTAATACGGCAACGCCTGCGGCTAAACCGCCACCACCGACCGGTACGAAGATGTAATCCAAGTGCCCATTTTGCTGTAGCATCTCCATACCAATTGTGCCTTGGCCTGCAATCACCAGTGGGTGATCAAATGGGGGCACGAAGGTGTAGCCATGCTTGGCTGATAAGCGCTCCGCTTCGGCTTTGGCTTCATCGAAGTTGTTGCCGTGTAGAACCACTTTGCCGCCAAAACTGCGTACGGCGTCTACTTTGATATCTGGCGTGGTTTTTGGCATAACGATGGTGGTTTTAATGCCAAGTTTCGTACCAGATAACGCCATTCCTTGAGCGTGGTTGCCAGCTGATGCGGCTATGACACCCGCGATTTTTTGTTCTTCAGTTAAGCTCGCGACCATGTTGTAGGCGCCGCGCAGTTTAAACGAGTGTACCGGTTGGCGATCTTCGCGTTTAAGCTGTACCTGATTGTTGAGCCGGGCAGATAAGCGAGGCATCGCTTGCAGAGGTGTCACTGTTGCGACTTCATATACCGGCGCGCGCAGCACCTGACGCAGATAATCTGCGCCAGATGGCAAGGCTTGGTCGGGCGATAGATCTTCTACCAATCCATGATTGACCATTGACTAGCCCTCTAATTTGCTTTTATCGCGTACCGCACCTTTGTCGGCACTGGTGGCTAAGCTGGCATAAGCTTTTAGCGCTAATGACACGGTACGTTGGCGATCGACTGGTTTCCAACCGAAAGTATCTTGCTTAGCACGGCGCTCTGCCAATTCTGACTCGCTCACTTGCAGTGAGATTGAACGGCTCGGGATATCAATGGCAATAATATCGCCATCGTTCACCAAACCAATGGTGCCGCCACTCGCCGCTTCTGGTGAAACGTGACCGATCGATAAACCTGAAGTACCGCCAGAGAAGCGGCCATCGGTCAGTAGGGCACAAGACTTACCTAGCCCCATTGATTTTAGGTAGGTGGTTGGGTAAAGCATTTCTTGCATACCCGGGCCACCTTTCGGGCCTTCATAGCGGATCACGACCACATCGCCTGCTTTGACTTTGCCACCTAAAATGCCGTCAACCGCGGTATCTTGGCTTTCAAATACCACCGCAGGGCCTTGGAATACAAGGCTGCCTTCATCAACCCCAGCGGTTTTAACGATACAACCGTCTAACGCGATATTGCCCGAAAGCACCGCTAGGCCGCCTTCTTGGCTAAAAGCGTTTTCTTTGGTGCGAATACAACCCTCTACGCGGTCATCATCAAGACGATCCCAACGACAATCTTGCGAGAACGCCTTGGTGGTACGAATACCTGCAGGGCCTGCGCGGAAGAACTTCAACACCGCTTCATCTTCGGTTTGCATGATGTCGTATTGAGCGAGCTGCTCTTGCATGGTGAGACCAAGCACTGTGCGAGTTTGGTTATTGAGTAATCCAGCACGATCAAGTTCGCCGAGAATGGCCATCACGCCACCTGCGCGGTGAACATCTTCCATATGGTATTTTGGTGTCGAAGGTGCCACTTTACATAGATGCGGCACGCGGCGAGACATCTGGTCTATGTCATTCATATCAAAGTCGATCTCACCTTCTTGCGCTGAGGCGAGCAGGTGCAGAACGGTGTTGCTTGAGCCGCCCATCGCGATATCCAGCGCCATCGCATTCTCAAATGCAGCGCGATCAGCGATATTGCGTGGCAGTGCAGAGGCGTCATCTTGCTCGTAGTAACGACGAGTCAATTCGACAATACGTTTACCGGCATTGATAAACAGTTGCTCACGATCGGCGTGCGTTGCCAGCATTGAGCCGTTGCCTGGCTGAGATAAACCCAGCGCTTCGGTCAAACAGTTCATCGAGTTGGCGGTAAACATGCCTGAACATGAACCACAAGTTGGGCAGGCAGAGCGTTCCACTTGCTCACTTTGTTCATCGGAAATGGTTGGATCGGCACCTTGGATCATCGCATCAACCAGATCTAGCTTGATGATTTGATCGGACAGTTTGGTTTTGCCCGCTTCCATTGGGCCACCAGATACAAAGATTACGGGGATATTTAGGCGCATCGCGGCCATCATCATCCCCGGAGTGATTTTGTCACAGTTAGAGATACACACCATCGCATCGGCGCAGTGGGCATTGACCATGTATTCAACCGAATCAGCGATCAGCTCACGTGAAGGCAGCGAGTACAGCATGCCGCCATGACCCATCGCGATTCCATCATCAACGGCGATGGTATTGAACTCTTTAGCGATGCCGCCAGCTTTTTCAATTTCGCCCGCAACCAGTTGGCCCATATCTTTAAGATGGACGTGGCCTGGAACAAACTGGGTGAAAGAGTTCACTACCGCGATAATCGGCTTACCAAAATCTTCTTCTTTGACACCGGTGGCACGCCATAATGCGCGTGCGCCTGCCATGTTACGACCGTGGGTGGTGGTGGCAGATCTATATTTAGGCATATCCTTATTCCTCTACTACTTTGCGGCTTCTTGTGAGTAAACGTAATCTAACCAACCCCACTTATCTTCAGTGGTGCCATTGAATAGACCAAAATACGCCGCTTGCAGCGCTTTGGTTATTGGGCCTCGTTTACCACAGCCAACTTCAATTTTATCGACAGTGCTAACGGGAACCACTTCTGCAGCGGTTCCGGTCATGAATACTTCATCAGCAAGGTACAGTGCTTCACGAGCAATATTGGCTTCGCGAACTTCGTAACCCATATCGCGCGCCAGTGTCATGATCGAATCACGGGTGATACCCGGTAGGATCGCGCTGGTGGTTGGTGGGGTCAAAATGATGCCATCTTTAATGACAAAGATGTTCTCACCGGCACCTTCTGACAGGTAGCCATCAACGCTCAGTGCAATCCCTTCGTCATAGCCATGACGACGCGCTTCACCGCCAACTAGCAGTGATGAAAGATAGTTACCACCCGCTTTTGCGGCGGTTGGGATGGTATTGGGTGCGGCGCGGTTCCAACTGGAAATCATCGCATCGACCCCTTTTTCCAACGCTTCCTCACCAAGGTATGAACCCCATGGGAAGGCGGCGATGATTAACTCCATTGCGGTGTCTGCCGGTGGGCAAACACCTAAACCGACGTTGCCAACAAAGCCGAGTGGGCGAATGTAGGCGCTTTCGAGTTTGTTTTGACGCAAGGTTTCACGAGTTGCTTCCATGATTTCATCGACCGTATAAGGGATTGGGAAGCGGTAGATTTTTGCTGAATCTTTCAGGCGTTGTGCGTGCTCGCGGTGACGGAAAACAATCGGGCCTTTAGGCGTGTTGTAACAACGTACCCCTTCAAATACGGATGTGCCGTAATGCATTGCATGCGTGAGTACGTGAACGTTCGCTTCAGCCCAAGGCACCATTTCGCCGTTAAACCAAATATAATCTGCTGTATTTGTCGCCATTGTATTGCCTTCCTTATGCACAAACTTTTTGTTGTAAGTTGTTATTTGGTAGTTGGTCACGAGCGATTTTGGTTACATCGACAGTGCGAACATCCCACAGTTTTTCAATTTGATTGGTAATAAAGGTGATCGGACGATCGCTGTCGACAATGATTTCAACACTGGCGACATGGCTTTCATGGTTTTGTGTTGCCGCCACTTGTTTGATGATGAAACCACGATGGCGAATCACGCGAAGAACACGCTCAAGAAGAACCGGTTTATCGTCCGCTTTGATATCAAGTAAGTATCTTTCCATGTTAAGTGTTCTCCAGCATTTCACTGTTTGACGCACCCGGTGGAACGAGTGGCCATACGTTTTCTTCCTCATCAATTAATACATGAAGTAAGTAGGCAGTTTTACTTGCAAGCATCTCTTTTAGAGCCGGTTCAACTTCTTCTTTTTTAGTGATGGTCTTACCCGGAATATCAAACGCTTTTGCTAGCATCACAAAGTCAGGGTTGTCATCCAAAATGGTTTCACTATGGCGACCATCAAAGAACAGCGATTGCCATTGGCGCACCATGCCTAAACGTTGGTTGTTGAGCAGTACTATCTTGACTGGAATCTGGCGACGTTTCAGCGTGCCAAGTTCCTGGACATTCATCATGAATGAGCCATCACCAGTGATAAGGATGGATTGATCGTCAGGGCGACCAACCGAAGCGCCCATTGCGGCAGGTAGGCCAAAACCCATGGTGCCAAGCCCAGCTGAGGTGATGAAGTTTTGCGGTTCACGTGGCTGAATGTGTTGTGCTGCCCACATCTGATGTTGGCCGACATCGGTCGAGACAATCGAACTATCTGGCATCATGTCGGAGAGTTGTTTTAATAAGCCCGGAGCAAAAATAAGTTCACCTGGGTGATCATAGCGCCAAGTAAAGCCTGTACGTAGGCTCTCGCTGTGGCTTAGCCATGGCGTAATGTCGTGGGTCAGTTCCAGTAGAGGCAATACTGCTTTTACATCCCCACGCAGAGGTGCGTTGGCGGTTCTGAGTTTATTGATTTCAGCGGCATCCACATCGATATGAATCACTTTGGCATTAGGAGCAAAGGTATCGAGCTTGCCTGTCACACGGTCATCAAAACGCGCTCCAACCGCTAATAAGAGATCGCATTCTTGGACGATAAGGTTAGCGGCTTTGGTGCCGTGCATACCGAGCATGCCAAGGTAATGTGAATCATGGCGCTCGATGGTGCCCAAGCCTTTGAGGGTACTTACTGATGGCATAGGGTTGAGGCGCAAAAACTCGCGAACAGTGTCGGTGGCATTACTCAGTTGTACCCCACCACCCACGTATAAAACAGGGCGAGAACTGCTACTTAGCAGTTGTTGAGCATGACTTAGCGCTTCACTGCTGACCACGGGGTGATCCGGCGGCGTGCAAGGGGGTAAGATTGATGTAGGAGCTTGGGCTAGCTGAACATCTTTGGCGATATCCACAATCACCGGGCCAGGTCGACCGGTTTTCGCCACTTCAAATGCTTCGGCTAACGTTGGCGCTAACTCTTGGATGTCGGTGACGAGGTAGCTGTGTTTGGTACAAGAAAGCGACATGCCGATCACATCCATTTCTTGGAAGGCATCGGTACCGATATGGGAGCTAGCGACCTGACCAGTGATTGCAACCAGAGGAATGGAGTCCATGAAAGCATCAGCAAGGCCAGTGACCAGATTGGTCGCGCCAGGGCCTGAGGTTGCCATGCACACGGCGACATCTTGTGTTGCACGCGCCATACCAATTGCTGCCATAGCCGCGCCTTGTTCATGGCGGCAGAGGATGTGCTCCACGCCACCATCATAGAGCGCATCGTAGATTGGCATGATGGCACCGCCAGGGTAACCAAATACGGTTTTAATTCCTTGTTGTGCCAGTGCGGCTACAACTAATTCTGCACCGGTCATTGACCACCTCCTGCGCTACCTTGGTAGCTGTCCTTGTGTTGTTTGCACTTCATGTGCGCTCCCATTCTTCCTGTACTCTCTCGCCAAGTAATCCTGCTCGTTCATGAGCGATGTGCGGAGAGTTGATTATAATTTGCTGGTCTTGCCTGCCTGATTTCTATCTTAATTGATTGAAAAAAACCCCCGAACTTTTCAGTGCGGGGGTTTATCTAATTCTTGGCTTTCTTTAGCCCACTAGACCCCGCGCAATCTAATAATGACCACGATAATCAGGGCAATCAGTGCATGTAAGCGGGCGTTTAATGTCATTATTAATATCTAATGGTTGCGTGTGCGTAATATGGTACGTAATTGTTTGCGTCTCTAGTGGTATCACACATATCCGTTAAATGACAAGCAAAAACTCATTCTTTTTTCACATTATCTCAGCAAGTCGCCACGCTATATAACAAAGGTGCTATAGAAATAGCCGCCTTAAAAGTGAACATAATAAGGGAATGTATGGGTTTAGCTGTGGTATACAGCCGCGCATCGGTAGGCGTGGAGGCACCGTTGGTGACGGTTGAGGTGCACATTAGTAATGGCATGCCGGGTTTTGCGCTGGTGGGTTTGCCAGAGACAACGGTGAAGGAGTCTCGTGATCGCGTGCGCAGCGCGATCATTAACTCGCGTTTTGAGTTTCCGGCCAAGCGGATTACGGTCAATTTAGCGCCCGCTGATTTACCTAAAGAAGGTGGCCGTTTTGATTTGCCAATTGCGTTAGGCATCTTAGCGGCTTCACAGCAAATTCCACTCAATCCACTCACTCAAAGTGAGTTTATTGGTGAACTGGCATTATCTGGGGAATTGCGAGCGGTGAAAGGCGTGTTGCCCGCGGCACTGATCGCGCAGCAACAAGGACGCCGTTTGGTGGTGCCGCATTGCAATGGTGACCAAGCCGCATTGGTGGGTAAAGAAAAACATAAATCTGCACAAAGCTTGCTTGAGGTGTGCGCCGACCTGTGCGGTCAACAAGCATTGGCTTTGCATCAAACCGATATGCAGCCACATATCGCCACTCATGCGCGAGATCTGCGTGACATCATTGGTCAGCAGCAGGGTAAGCGTGCGCTGGAAATCGCTGCCGCGGGTCATCATAACTTGTTGTTTCTTGGCCCTCCGGGCACTGGTAAAACCATGCTCGCTTCACGCCTGCGCGATTTGCTGCCAGAAATGTCGGATGATGAAGCGTTAGAGTCAGCCTCGGTGGCTTCGCTGACCCAGCAAGAAATCAATCAATTTAACTGGAAATGTCGGCCATTTCGCTCGCCGCACCACTCCAGTTCGATGGCTGCACTGGTCGGTGGTGGCTCGGTTCCTAGGCCGGGGGAGATTTCTTTGGCGCATAATGGGCTGTTATTTCTTGATGAGATGCCTGAGTTTGAACGTAAAGTTTTAGATGCATTACGTGAGCCGCTGGAATCTGGTGAGATTATTATTTCCCGTGCGCAAGGCAAAACTCGTTTTCCTGCGCGCTTTCAGTTAGTCGGAGCGCTTAATCCAAGCCCGAGTGGTCATTATGATGCCAAGCAAAGTCATGGTAATTCTCAGGCGGCACTGCGTTATTTGAGTCGTTTGTCAGGGCCGTTGTTGGATCGTTTTGATATGTCGTTAGAAATCCCAGCCTTGCCACAAGGGACATTGGCCGAAGGTGGTGAGCGAGGAGAAGCGACTGAGGTGGTGAAAGCCCGCGTGGAAAAAGCTCGCGGGGAGATGCTTGCTCGGAGTGGTAAAGCCAATGCTCTGTTGGGTAGTCGAGAGATCGAGCAATACTGCCACCTTGATCGAAGTGACGCGCAATTTTTAGAGCAAGCGTTGCATCGTTTAGGCTTATCGGTTCGCGCCTATCATCGCATCATTAAAGTGGCGCGCACCATTGCTGACTTGGCTGGTGAAGCGCAGATTTCACGAGCGCACTTATCCGAAGCGTTAGGTTATCGCGCAATGGATCGATTAATGCGCCATTTACACGCGCAAGCGGTATAGCTGGCATCTGAGGGGGAAATAACGATATAAAAAAGCCCACCAAGTTCGGTGGGCTTAAATTGATAATCAGTCAGATTAGAAGTGGTAGTTCATACCCACTGACATGATGTAATCGGTGCGGTCGTAGAAGTTGATGTTTGAATCGCTGTTAGTGAAACCAACAAGTGAAATCAGAGACCAATCTTGCCAATCCATGATGTTTGCGTATTCATAAGCAGCGAATAGGCTAAATTCATCATCTTGACGAGTTTTATTGAAGCCAACTCCAGCTGGACCTGGGTGAACCGCATCGTAATCGCGCGTTTTAAAACCACCTGTTAGGGCTAGTTGGTGACGCTCCATCAATTTGAAGTAGCTTAGCTCAACACCGTAACCCGTGAATGAGTTTGCATCGCCGTCAGCATCGATATTGGTGTAAGACAGGCGTGGCGTTAGGATGGTGTGTTGATCCAATGCCAATTTGTAATCAGTTTTAAAGATAAAGCCTTTTGAATCACGACGAAGGCTAGGATCTAGTTCACCCGCTACATCATTTTCGATGTCTTTGGTCGCGTACGCCATATCAACTGAGAATTTAGAGCCTGCAATATTTTCCACTTTTAGGCGGTAGGCATTACCATCTTCATCGGTGGTTTGACGATCTGTTGTTTGGTATGGGTTTGCCCAAACTTCGCCAGACATGATGGTTGGTAGCATAGACGCATTAATGATCATGCCTGACGCTAGTTGGTATTTGTAGCCCAGTTCAAACGCCAGTGTACCAGTGGCGATATCTTCACGAGACGTACCCGCGTAGAACTGTTGATTTAAGCCGTTACCAAATGTGTAAGCAACGTTACCTAGTGGCAGAATTAGCGCACCAGAAACCGCATCATTTGGCGCGCCTAGGTCGTCGATATTTTTGTTGTCGTCATGAGTGTTCAGGTTTGACTCAGTTGAGTAGAAACCAGTGCTGATTGACACTTCACCACTAAAACCTGCTGTATCAGACAGTTGAGCAAAGCTTGAGCCACTTACGATGGCAAGTGCTAGTAAGCTGTATTGTAATTTCATTTATCTATATCTCCGCGCAACTTACCTAACCAGCATGGCTTCGCTTGGATAAAAAAGTGATCAAAAAAAGAGTGTAGTGCAACAAATCTGATCAATCTGCTCGATATTCCAAACTGCGAGTGGGTTTGTACAATTGCATATGATTATTTTATTCGGCGCGGATTTTACTCTTTTTTATTCGCAGGGCGAATCTATTATTTTCTAAAAATGTATTATGAGTAGCTATTTATTTCGCCGGCTATTGATTGATCACCTGTATGACTCTGTTTTTTAACATTGTTTATTCTGTCGACCGTTTTTGTTGTCTTTTTGCACGGAAGTGCAACAAAAGCATAGGTGGTTGTCGTAATCGTAGCCGAATAGAAGCTACCTCGGTGTGCTTTCGTTAAGGGAGCTTATTGATTGCTGCAATGTTTTTATTGTCGAGTATTCATGGGGGAATGGGCAGGCAATAATGTCGAGTCGAATAGGTGGGAAAGTAAAAAGGGAGCCGAAGCTCCCTTATTGAATGTGGCCAAATGAATGGCGAAAAATGTGATTACTTCAAGGCCACTATTTCAACGTGGTTAGGTAATTCACCAGTGCAAAGTATTGGTCAAGGCTTTCAATTGATTGTGCTTGAACAAGGTATTTGTTATTTACCACAACAGCAGGAACACCGGTTAAACCGGCATCTTGGAATTGCTTGTCGTAACGACGTGCCATTGAGTCAACCGTAAAGCCGTTGTAAGCCGCATCAAATTTCTTCGCATCAATACCTTCATCAAGGAAGATTTGACGCACTTCTTCTGCGCTGTTTGGTGCTTTACGCATTGTCTGGATGCGGTTAAACATCACTGGAGCCATCTTGTCTTCTACTTTCAGTACCACCATGGTAGCGAAAGCTTTATTTAACTCTTTGCCCATTGCGCCACCCATTAGGGATACGTGTGCTTTGTTTAGCTTCACGCCTTCTGGTAGTTGCGCTTTTAGTTGGCGAATGATTGGGTCGAAAGTTTTACAGTGTGGGCAGTAAAATGAGAAAAACTCAGTGACCGTTGGTTTTTTTGATGCTTCAAGATCAAGAACCTTGTAGTGCTCCCCTTCAGAAAATTGCGCTGCGTGAGCAGATAGGCTCAGCAGAAGGGTGGTCACAAGTGCAAACAGCTTTTTCATTATTATCTCCATTTTATTGTTTTTTTAGACGTTACCATTGCGGCATTAGGGTCAAAGGTGCTTCGTTTAACGCCACAATTTGTTCTTTAAATGCCAATACCTGACTTTCCCAATATTTTGGATCATCAAACCAAGGGAAAGCAATTGGGAAGGCGGGATCCTGCCATCTTTTTGCCAGCCATGCCATATAATGCACCATACGTAGACCGCGCAATGGCTCAATTAGTTTCAACTCATTCATATTGAAATCACTAAATTCTTGGTAAGCCTCTAGCAAAATATCGAGTTGCATGGTTTTGTCGGCGCGATCACCGTTAAGCAACATCCACAAGTCTTGGACGGCTGGGCCATTGCGAGAATCATCCAAATCGACAAACATCGGGCCGTCACGCCACAAGATATTGCCCGGATGACAGTCACCGTGGAGACGAATGATTTGCGAAGGGGTTTGCCAATGCTCTTCCAAGCGTTTGATCAGCAAATCAAGATCACTAAAGAAAGCATTTTCAAGATGCATAGGGATAAAGGTTGACTGCTGGAGCAACTGGCGAGGTTGGTAGAGGTATTCCTCTAAGCTCAGCGTTGGCCGGTGCACGAATGGCGTGCGTGATCCAACCTTGTGGATACGACCAAGAAAGCGGCCCACACCTTCTAACTGCTCTAAATTGTCGACTTCAAACTGGCGTCCGCCAACACTGGCAAACAGAGCAAAAAGGTAGCCTTGATAGAAATGCAGGGTTTTACCTTCGATGCGGCACGGCGGCGCGACTGGGATGTCGGCTTCAATCAGTTCTAGGGTAAAGTCGTGCTCTTCTTGAATTTGCTCACTGCTCCAACGTTCAGGGCGGTAGAACTTAACTACATAACGTTGGCGCTCTTCATCGGTAAACTGATAAACGCGATTCTCATAGCTATTGAGCGGTAAAAAACCGGATTCAGCACGAATGCCGATGCTTTCGAGTGCGTACCACATAAAATCTGGGGTGAGCGCATCAAAGTTAAATGCTGTTTCTGACATAAAATAAAGGGCTCATTACTGAGCCCTTACCGTAATTGGGGGCGAGGGCAGGCTTATAACTTTTTGATAAATCTGCTTTCTACCGAGAGGGTAAATTGTTCACTGTCAGACAGTATAAACTGTATTGTTGAAACAGGAGAGCTGAGATTATCGGCTTGCATGCCCAAACTCATTGGCAGCGTTAACACTTCACCAGGTGCTACAGTAACGGTATTTTTTCCGTACCAAGAGACATCTTCTAGCCCTGTGACACTCAGTTGATACTGTTGAGTCTGTTGGGTTTTATTGATGATTTTTAGTGTATAGGTATTTTCAATCTCACCTGAGCTGTTTTCACGATAAAGCTGGCTGCGATCTCGCAGCACATTCATCCCAGCAGGGTCGACGCTGGCTATCTGGATGAAAAACAATCCGGTAATCAACAGCAATACCGCGCCGTAACCGAGCAGTTTTGGCCGCATCACCTTGGTGGACTTGCCTGATAGGCGGTGCTCGGTGGTATAGCTGATCAGTCCTTTCTCATAGCCCATTTTATCCATGGTTTGGTCACAAGCATCAATACAGGCGCCGCAGTTAATGCATTCATATTGCAAGCCGTCACGAATATCGATACCGGTCGGGCAAACTTGCACACACAAGTTACAGTCGATGCAATCGCCTAATCCCAGCGCTTTGTGATCGGCTTTGCGTGAGCGAGGGCCACGCGCTTCCCCACGCTTGCTGTCGTAGCCGACAATAAAGGTATCTTTATCAAACATGGCTGATTGGAAACGCGCATACGGACACATGTGAATACACATAATGGAGCGCATCCACCCAGCATTACCGTAAGTACAAATGGCAAAAAACATCACCCAGAATACCGGCCAAAAGCTGGACTCAAAGGTAAAGAACTCCACCACTAATTCACGGATCGGTACGAAGTAACCGGTAAAGGTGAAACCGGTCGCGAGGGCGATAGCAAACCACGCAAGATGCTTGAGGCTTTTACGCAATACCAGTGAACGAGTCAGCTTGCCTGAATCTTGTTTACGACGCTTATTGGCGTTGCCTTCCAGCTTCTCTTCAAACCAGATATAGATGAAAGTCCACACCGTTTGCGGACATAAGTAGCCACACCAGACACGGCCCAAGAAGGTGGTAATAAAAAACAGGCCAAAGGCGGCGATCACCAGCAAGGTTGCCAGTAGAGTTAAGTCCTGAGGGTACAGAGTGGTGCCAAAGAAGTTGAATTGTTGATTACCGATATCAAGCAAAATTGCTTGGCGTTCACCAAAAGGAATCCATGGGATTAGCGCAAATAGCAGCAGTAAAAACCACCCGCCATAACGACGCAGCAGTTGATAAGTGCCTTTGCTTTCACGGACGTAGATTCGATTGCTGGGATTAAAGCGATCGCCTTGGGTTTTATGTGTTTTGGGATTAAACGTTTTGGGCGTTACATCTTTAATATCAATTTTGTCCTGACTCATTGTGCTTCCTTTTGGACGGTGTCGGTGCGATTTCTTTTGATCACACTCTGGTTCTTGGTGAAGTCAGGCTTAATAAAAGGCAGTTAAGATGGTGGATTAAGCTCTGATGACTTCTGGTATTGCTGCTTTTAGTTTAGGTGGCAAAGTATACAATTAATAACAATTCTATTTCTTTGACATCATTAACTATTAACAATAATCCTTGGGTTATTTTTCAGGAATAGGGCGTAAGTCGATCTCTAGGCATTAAAAAAGGCAGCCTAAGCTGCCTTGAACAATTTGTTTCGATTACTTAATGATGCCACGAGCGCGAAGAATGGCGGTTTTAAAGTCATCTTCTTGGTCTTTTTTCAGGCCCGGTATCATCTCATCTTTGCTGCTGTTGCGCATTTTAAGATGGTAGATAAGCACATCATCAGTGAGCTCCTCTAGCGGGCCTTGGTAACCGGCCTCTTTGGCTAGCTTAACCAAGAACTGCAGCATGTTCATTTCTTGGTCTTTTTGCCACTCAGGGCCTAGAAGCTCGAGCAGCTCTTCAATTCGATGGCAATTCATCAACTTTCTCCACAATAATTATAATGATTTGTCGATAAAGGTAACAAATGCTCGAGGGAAATAGCAATCTGATTAACACATTGTCGCGAAGATTTTGTCGCTAAAAAGGTCAGTAAAAGCAGGATGAGTGATGGTGTTGGATCGACAAAGAAAAAAGCGCAGAGATCTGCGCTTTTTTATTATGCCGCCTTGATATGCTCTGCAGGAGTCGGAGCCAAAATGGTGTTCTTCTCCACAAGAGTCATGCTAGGCGAAAGTTTTTTCGCGACAGGCGCAGCGGCAAAACCACTACGACGACGCATTGCACTACGGTTAGTGTGCGAAAACCTGACGGTAGTTGGGCGCATCTATTTACCGAACTGTCAGGCATATCCATTGCCGATGTAATGGCCTACGGGGGCATGAGTTGAGCTTCATTACTGAAGTTTGGCTCTTTCTGGCTCTCGCCAATCCAAATGCCCGAGTAGGGTTAATGATATGCAAAACATATCAAAGATAGGTTAGCACCAAGCGATATATTGGTCGATATCTAATCACTTTAAAAGATAGCGCTGTCACCTAATTTTTGCGCTTAATACATGATTTAAAGTGCTAAATTAAACAATGTGTGATGTAAGCGAGATCTTGCTATGACAAAGCGTGACTGGTTATCAGGCAATTTCTGTGCGATCGTCTATAGAGATAAAAAAGAGAGAACTCTTTTCGCACCATCAGCGTACGATTGTATGTCTGTCGGGAGCGTTTCATGGAGGATTAATATGTCATTTTTTAAGAAGACCCTAGCCAGTTTTGGTATTGGCTCAGCGCAGGTGGATTCGGTACTTCAGCAAGAAGTGCTCTATCCCGGACAGAAGGTCAATATTACCATTCATGTTTATGGTGGTGCGACAGAGCAGGAGATTGATAATATCGATCTCAAACTTTACTGCCGCTACATCAAAGAAGTGCCGGCTGATCACAATAAGAACCAGCAAAACACAAACCGCATGCGCCGCATGCCACAAAACTACCCACTCGCGACGTGGAGTCTGCCTTATGCCTTCACGATTCATCCGGGAGAGTCCCGTGAATTCGAAGTGGAGTTGGATGTGCCGTGGAATACTCCGGTGACCATTGGCGATGCCAAAGTGTGGCTCGAAACGGGGCTTGATATCTCAATGGCCAAAGATCCAAGTGATACTGATATTGTCACAGTGCGTCCTGATCCCTTGTTGGATGGGGTGTTGTCTGCGCTAGAAGCGCAAGGTATGCGGATTCGCCAAGTGGAATGCGAAGCGGTGGATGGCTTTGAATTGCCGTTTGTACAAGAGTTTGAATTTGTGCCGACTACCGGACCCTATCATGGTCGCTGGCG
This sequence comes from Vibrio scophthalmi, assembly GCF_040869025.1. Taxonomy (NCBI): domain Bacteria; kingdom Pseudomonadati; phylum Pseudomonadota; class Gammaproteobacteria; order Vibrionales; family Vibrionaceae; genus Vibrio; species Vibrio scophthalmi. The sequence continues at coordinate 1,456,405 of NZ_CP134271.1, forward strand.
CGAGTTAGAACTCGTCGCTCATCGTGATACTGAACAATTGACGTTGTGGTTTGAAGTTGATCGCCATCGTGAAGGGGCCAAAGGTATGCTGGCCAGTTTGTTGGGCGTGGGGCAATTAAAGCGTGAGCTCACCATTCCATTGAATGCAACGCCGACTGAAGCCGGCCAACAGGTGCTCGAGTACCTCGAATCGACCTGTTAACGGTATTTGCAATAACTTGAGCTTACACGTGTAAGCTAGATGTGGCATACTCAGGTGGAAATGTTCAAACACCTGAGTAAACGTTATGTCTGAAACCAGCAACGCAGCGTACAGCGCTAAAGAAGAGCTCGCGAATACGATTACTCATGCGATCGGTATGGTGCTGGGTATTATCGGTTTGGTAATGCTGTTGCTTAAAGCACATGCTTACCATGCCGATGCGTTGACTATTGCTAGCTACACCATTTACGGCGCCAGTATTATTGTGCTGTTTCTCGCCTCAACGCTCTATCATGCTATCCCCTCACCACGAGCCAAACGCGCACTCAAAACCTTTGACCATTGCGCGATTTATTTGCTGATTGCTGGCAGCTATACCCCATTTTTACTGGTGAGCTTACGCACCCCTTTGGCGATTGGCTTGATGGTGGTTATTTGGAGCATTGCGCTTGTCGGCATCATTATGAAGGTCGCTTTTGTCTATCGCTTTAAGCGCTTATCTTTGGTGACTTATCTGTTGATGGGCTGGTTATCACTGGTGGTGATTTATCAATTAGCGCTGCATGTTCAATTGGGTGGCTTGATTCTGCTTGGCTTGGGTGGGGTGATTTATTCGCTCGGGGTGATTTTTTATGTCGCGAAGCGCATCCCCTACAATCATGCTATATGGCATGGTTTTGTGTTAGCAGGATGCGCTTGTCACTTTTGTGCGATTTATTACTATGTGACGCCGGTTTAACGACGCCAGAAGGCTGGGAAGAACAGCACCAAGATGGTTAAGATTTCTAGCCTTCCCATCAACATACCGAAACTCAATATCCATTTCGCTGTATCAGGCAGTGAAGCAAAGTTCCCTGTTGGACCGATATGTGCCCCCATGCCAGGGCCGACGTTGGCGACGGCCGTTACCGCACCTGAAATACTGGTGGTTGGGTCAAGGCCAAGTGAGCTTAAGCAACCCGCAACAAAGATGATAGTGAGAAAATAAACCAGACAGAAGGCCACCACCGAACGTACGATGTCGTCGTTCACTGGGCGCTGATTATAGCGTTGAACAAACACGCCCGATGGATGGACTAGTTTCATCATCTGCTTGTGCAACAAGGTCATGGCGATTTGGATACGGAATATTTTAATCCCGCCAGATGTCGAGCCAGAACAAGCCCCAACCATCAGTAGAAAAGCAAATACCGTGGTTGGCAATGCGCCCCAAGCGGTGAAATCTTCCAAACCAAAACCCGTCGTCGTCACAACAGAAACGATATTGAACATCGAAACGCGCAATGCATCGAGTACCGCATAGTCGTTATGAATCACCAACCATGCACTAACGATCAAGCTACTGCCTAAGAACAGATAGGTAAAGCCACGCACCTGGGCATCTTTAAGTAAAATGCTCGGATGACGCTTGGTGAGAGCGGAAACAAAGAGCAAGAAGGGTAGTCCACCCAAGAACATAAACAGCGTCGCATTCCAATGAGCGCTATGTGAGAAGTGGTTCATTGAGCCATCAGAGGTGGAGTAACCGCCGGTTGATAGCGTGGTAAAAGAGTGGTTGATGGCTTCAAATACCGTCATGCCAGAGAGTAAGAAACCAATCATGCATAGACCGGTGAGGATCAGATACACCAGTACGATGTTCTTCGCGACGGTTTTCGCCCGTGGGCTACTTTTGTCTGACCAATCGGATGATTCAGTTTGGAACAGCTTCATACCACCAACGTTAAGCATTGGTAGTACCGCTACCGCCATTACGATAAAGCCAATCCCGCCGAGCCATTGCAATATCGAGCGCCACAGCAAGATACTTGGCGCCATGTTGTCGAGTCCACTCAGTACGGTTGAGCCAGTTGTGGTGATACCAGACATGGTCTCAAAGTAAGCATCGGTAAAGCTGATGTGGTTGATAAAGACAAATGGCAGTGCTGCAAAGGCGCTGGCAATGGTCCACACCAAACTGGTGATGAGGAACATGTCGCGCACGCTGAGTTTAAAATTGGCCGTTCGACCAATCGATAGGCATAAGAACGCGGCCACATGGGTGATGATTAGTGACTGGCCAAACTCGATGAAACCAGAGGTGCCAGAAAAGAATGCCACAAGAGTGGGGACGTACATGAATAGGGCGAGCTTAGACAGCACTAACCCTATCACGAATAGTACGGGACGAAAGTTAACCATGGTATATCATGCCTTAGAGGAAGAACGGGCTCGGCTGGAAGAGTGCTTCTACATCCGGAACATACTTCTTATCTACTAAGAACATCACCACGTGGTCATCCTGTTCAATCACGGTGCGGTCATGGGCAATTAACACTTCATCGCCACGTACAATTGCGCCAATGGTGGTGCCTGATGGTAAGCGAATTTCTCCGATCGCGCGGCCAACCACTTTTGAGGTGGTTTCATCGCCGTGGGCAATGGCTTCAATCGCTTCTGCTGCGCCGCGACGTAGTGAGGATACGTTAACAATATCGGCACGACGTACGTGAGTTAGCAAAGCAGAAATCGTCGCTTGTTGCGGTGAAATAGCAACATCAATCGCGCCGCCTTGGACCAAATCTACGTAAGCACCACGTTGGATCAGTACCATGACTTTCTTCGCGCCCATGCGTTTGGCTAGCATGGCTGACATGATATTGGTTTCGTCTTCGTTAGTGAGAGCGATGAACACATCAACTTGGTCGATGTTTTCTTCCGCTAGCAATTCTTGGTCAGCGGCATCGCCACAGAAGACGATGGTATTTTCTAACTCTTCAGATAGGCGCTCAGCACGTTGATAGCTACGTTCAATCAACTTCACGCTGTAGTTTTGTTCTAAACGTCTTGCAAGGCTAGCACCAATGTTACCCCCACCCACAATCATGATGCGGCGGTAAGGTTTTTCTAGGCGTTGTAGTTCACTCATCACCGAGCGAATATGGTTACTGGCGGCAACGAAAAACACTTCGTCATCAGCTTCAATTATGGTGGTGCCTTGTGGGCGAATTGGACGGCCTTGGCGGAAAATCGCCGCCACACGAGTATCAATGTGCGGCATGTGTTCACGCAAAGCAGATAGGGCATTACCCACCAGTGGGCCACCGTAATAGGCTTTGACCGCAACTAGGCTGACTTTCTGCTCGGCAAAACTCACCACTTGCAGTGCGCCAGGATATTGAATTAAGCGTTCGATGTAGCTGGTAACCAATTCTTCAGGGGCGATAAGGTGATCGACCGGAACGGCACCTGATTGGAATAAAGCTTCTTTTTCAGCGAGGTATTGAGGGGAGCGTATGCGGGCGATGCGGTTAGGAGTATTAAACAAAGAGAATGCGACTTGGCAGGCAGCCATGTTGGTTTCGTCGGTATTGGTTACCGCGACCAGCATGTCGGCATCTTGTGCCCCTGCTTCTCTGAGTACATCCGGATGGCTTGCATGGCCATTGATTACCCGTAAATCATATTTATCTTGTAGCTCGCGCAGGCGATCGCTGTCTTTATCGACAATGGTGATGTCGTTGTTTTCGCCAACAAGGTTTTCAGCTAGTGTGCCGCCAACCTGACCTGCACCAAGAATGATGATTTTCATATTCTTATCTCATTTAACTGCTGATATACCGTCATAATATGTGGCTTTCAAACGTTATTTGCCGAGCATATTCGGTATAGAGCTTTTTTCAATGCATTGAAAATAATAGTGAAGCCGGCAAAGCGCAAGCTTCACTTTGATTACTCTGCGTGATGTTGCGTTATGCGCGCTTAGTCATCACCGCGTAGTAGAAGCCATCCATATCTTCTTCACCTGGCAGAATTTGACGGCCAGGGTTCTCGATATCAGAACCTTGCAGCTCTGCATTGGCAGTACGAGCAAGGAAGGCTTTAACCTGATCTTTGTTCTCTTGCGGTGTGATAGAACAGGTTGCGTAGACCAGTGTGCCGCCAACTTTAAGCTGTTGCCACATTGCGTCTAAGATTTCACTTTGTAGTGCTGCCAGCGCTTCAATATCGTTGGCGCGACGTAGCCACTTGATGTCAGGGTGACGACGAATTACGCCAGTTGCTGAACATGGCGCATCCAGTAGGATGCGATCGAATTGCTCACCTTGCCACCACTCTTGAGGGTAGCGTGCATCACCACAAATAACATCGGCACGCAGCTGTAGACGCTCAAGGTTGTCATAGACGCGGTTTAGACGAGTCGCATCGCTATCAATTGCTACCACTTCCGTATCAACAGTGTGCTCAAGAATATGTGCAGTTTTACCACCAGGCGCGGCACAACAATCTAGGATCAGCTCGCCATCTTTTGGTGTTAGGTAATCAACGGAAAGCTGCGCTGCCGCGTCTTGTACCGATACCCAGCCTTTGTCAAAGCCCGGAAGCAGAGTGACATCGCAAGGGGAATCTAGTTTGATCGCGTCTGCCGCATAAGCGTGTACGCTACAACCGATCTCAGCTTCTTGCATCAGAGCTAAGTATTCATCACGCGTGTGGTGTTGGCGGTTAACGCGCAGCCACATCGGCGCTTTGCTGTTGTTTGCTTCAACGATATTTTCCCACTGTTGTGGGTAGTGCTCTTGCAGCAGTTTTAGTAACCAGCTTGGGTGACCGTATTTACCCGCATTGTGGCTAACGGCAATCGCATCAAGCTCTTCTTGATTACGTAGGTAGTTACGTAATACCGCGTTAATTAGACCGCGTAGGCTTGGGCCACGGAGTGTCTCTGTACCTTCTACCGTTTCAGCAACGGCTGCGTGTGAAGGAATGCGCATGAAGCTCAGCTGATAAATGCCCACCAAGATCAAGTGGTGGAATACACGCTTTTTACCTTTTAATGGGTTCTCCATTAGCTCGTTGGCAATGGATTCAAGACGCGGTAGGTAGCGTAATGCGCCGTAACAGATCTCTTGAAGCAGTGCGTGGTCGCGTGGGCGAATGGTTTTTTGAGCCGCAGGAAGTGCGTGTGATAGTGAGTGACCTTTGTCTACCACTTGAAATAGGACGTTGGCAGCAGCAGCGCGAACATTCATGGTGAATACCTTAAATTAGATGGGGACATCTCTGTCCCCTAAAATGTACTGACAGTCATACGACTGTGGTTACGTGTTTGTCATGGTGAAGCGAGTGCACGATATTATTAGTGCACAATGTTATTCGTGCGCCACTGATTAATTCAGTTGGCTACCCACTTCAAACCAAGCGGCACGTGAGTTCAAGATATCTTGAACTGACATGGCTTTCTTGCCTGGAACTTGCAGCTGCTCCAATACCAGCACGCCGTTGCCAGTGGCAACATAGATGCCCGTTTTATCTGCTTGGATAATAGTCCCAGCAGGCTGATCACAACTTTGATCTGCAACACGGCTTTGCCATACTTTGATGCTGTTTTCAGCCACTTCAAAGTGGCTCATTGGCCATGGATTGAAAGCTCGCACACAACGTTCGATGTGCGCAGCATCGTCATTCCAATCAATGCGCGCTTCTTCTTTGCTGAGTTTTTTGGCGTAATTCGCCAATTCATCGTCTTGCTTAACGGCAACGGCCGTTCCAGCCGCGATATCATTCAAGCATTCAACCAGAGCAACAGGGCCAAGTTCTGCTAGCTTCGCGTACATCGAAGAGCTGGTGTCACTTGCTTCAATCGGTAGTGTTGCCACTTTTAGCATGTCACCGGTATCAAGACCGATATCCATCTGCATGATCGTTACGCCAGTTTCGGCATCGCCTGCCCAAATTGAACGTTGAATCGGCGCGGCACCACGCCAACGTGGCAAGATTGAACCGTGCACGTTAATACAACCGAGTTTTGGTGTATCAAGTACCACTTGCGGCAGCAATAAGCCGTAAGCGACCACAACCATGATGTCTGCATTCAGATCGGCTAGCTGTTGCTTTGCTTCATCTGATTTGAAGTTTTCTGGCTGATAAACAGGAATGTTGTGTTCAAGTGCAACATTCTTCACCGCGCTGGCGGTCAGTTTTTTACCACGACCCGCTGGGCGGTCAGGGTTGGTGTATGCTGCAATAACTTCGTGCTCCGAAGACAACAACGCCGCCAAATGAAGGGCGGCGAAATCCGGAGTACCAGCAAATACAATACGTAAAGGTTTGCTCAAGGTACCTTCCTTTTGAATTTATTGTTTTTCGTTAAAACGTTTGATCTTAGCCAGTTTGTCTTGAATGCGCTTACGCTTTAGCGGCGATAAGTAGTCAACAAACAGTTTGCCTTGTAAGTGATCAAGTTCGTGTTGTACGCAGATCGCTAATAGGTCATCTGCTTCAAACGAAAACGCTTCACCGTCACGATTCAGTGCTTTAACCGTCACTTCTGCCGCGCGTGGCACAAGGGCGCGAGCACCAGGGACAGATAGACAGCCTTCTTCAATACCATCCTCCCCACGTTTTTCGATGATTTCTGGGTTGATCAGAACCATTGGTTCATCACGGGTTTCAGAAATGTCGATCACGACGATACGTTGGTGGATATCAACTTGTGTTGCTGCTAGGCCAATGCCTTCTTCGTCGTACATGGTTTCGATCATGTCATCGACGATTTTTTGGATTTCAGGGGTGACGGCTTCGACAGGTTTTGCCACTGTGCGAAGGCGATCATCCGGGAATGTTAATACTTGTAATACAGACATATACACTCGATAGATTGATTTGTGCCGAATCGAGATAAACCTCGTTGGCTCAATTCTAGACATTTTATAGGGCAAATGACAGCATCATTACGCTTTTTGAATTTCAAATGTGCCGATAAAGTAACCATTTTTGTTGTGTGGTTTGGCACCAAAAACACAAGGATTGAGGTATGTATCGAATACTACCTGCGATTGTTTTGCTGATTTTGTCTCTGCTTACCCTTACCCAAGCCAGTGCGAATTTGACATCGAGTGCCGATCAGACGGAAACCGGAATACAGGCGAAGCCGTTGGTTAAACTGAGTCCAAAGATTCGAATTTCTCAAGCTCAACCACAAGATCAGTCTCATTCAATTACATCGTCGTATCGGCATGATTTTTCCTTTCTCCCAGCTCTGTTATTGACCAAGCTAGAGTTGGATCGTGCTAGTCGTGTACTCGGCGCACGCAGTGGGCGGCGCTTATTATCAGATAACGAAGCGCTCATTATCCAAGGCTCATATTCACAAAGGTTATGGGGGATTTACCGCCCGCTTGATACTTATGTTCGCGATGAGCAAACCGTGGTGGTTTTAAAGCACGTGGCGATTGCTGAATTACAATTCCGTGAGAAACATTTATCAACCTTGCAAGTACGCCAGCAACAGCAAGAGATATTACGAGATGATGTGGTGCTACCGCTCGATAGCCAAACCCGTGACGCTCATTCTTTTGCTTATTCACCCTCACCCATAATGGAGAACCGGCTCACCACGATATTAGGTGCGATTGATGGTCGTGATTACGTCGTTAAAAACCAAATAGTGGTGCTCAATCGTGGTCAGCAAGAAGGGGTTGTACAAGGGAGTTGGTTTGATTTGTACCAAGCACCAGTATTGAGTGATCACCTCGCGACTGACGAAAAGCGTGTGATAGAAAAACTGCCAAGTTTGTCCATTGGTCGTCTAAGGGTCATTGATGCGGAGCAGTATTTTAGTTTGGCGCTGGTTACAGAAAGCCGCCAACCGATCGGGTTTGATACGGTAGTGCAATCGTCATCCTCCGCCGATTCGACTCACTCTTTAACCGCGCCAATAGCGATCGCCAGCGGCGGAGAGATGCGATAAATCATGATTGTAGAGAGTAATGAGTCTGATCTCGACCTTATCGCGTGGCTGACGCTTTACTTCACCCCAAGGCTTGGGCCCAAAGGGATGAGTAAGCTACTTAGCAAGGCATCTGCAACGCAGTTAGTCACTTATGATCCGCCGCAACTTTTGGCGCTCGGCTTAACTGAAGCGCAAGTGAGGTCAATTCAACAGCCGAATCAGCTTTATTTAATGCAATGTTTAGAGTGGCTGCATGCATCGACAGAGCACCATATTATCACGTTGCAGTCGGAGTCTTATCCGCCGCTATTGAAACAGATTTCTGCACCGCCGGCAGTATTGTTTGTTAAAGGTGATTTGAAAGCATTACATCAGCCACAAATTGCCTTGGTCGGCAGTCGTCATGCCTCGATTGATGGTTTAAACAACGCCAAACACTTCGCTGCCGCATTGGTTCAGCATGGTTTGGTGGTCACCAGTGGCTTGGCGCTAGGTATTGATGGTTATGCACATGATGGGGCTCTAACGGCGAAAGGCAAAACCATCGCAGTACTGGGTTGTGGTCTTGAGCATGTTTATCCCGCTCGCCATCGAAAACTCGCAGCACGAGTGGTGCAAAATGGCGCTTTGGTATCGGAGTTTCACCCTCGAACGTTGCCGAAAGCGAGCAACTTTCCGCGCCGTAATCGCATTATTAGTGGCTTGTCGCTGGGTGTCTTGGTTGTGGAAGCGGCGGAAAAAAGCGGTTCTCTGATCACCGCGCGCTATGCTGCAGAGCAAGGTCGAGAAGTTTTTGCTATTCCTGGCTCTATTCAAGTGCCACAAGCGAGAGGTTGTAACAGCCTGATCCAGCAAGGGGCGTGCTTAGTACAAAGTGAACAAGATGTGTTAAATGAAATAGATACACTGTTGCGCTGGTCTAATATTAATAAGCCTTTAATGCAAATTGAGCATAGCTTGGAAAAAGAGCAGAAAGAACAATTGCCATTTGCCAAGCTGTTAGCTAACGTAGGAGCCGAAGTAACACCTGTTGATATTCTGGCACAAAGGACCAATATCCCTGTGCAAGAGGTCATGATGCAGCTCTTAGAGCTTGAGCTTTCAGGGCATGTTGTTGCGGTTTCCGGTGGCTATATTCGTAAGGGGAGGGGCAAGCTATGATGATGGATATCTTGATGTATCTATTTGAAACTTATATCCATAGTGATGCTGAGTTACAAGTTAATCAAGATGAGCTCGAAGATGAATTGCTTCGCGCTGGTTTTGAACAAAGTGACATTTATAAAGCCCTTATCTGGCTAGAAGATTTGGCAGCACTACAGCAAAGCGAAGAGCATGCAGCGATTTCGGTGAGCGGTGCGGTGTCGACGCGCATTTACACTGCGCAAGAAATGGATCGCCTAGATGTCGAGTGTCGTGGTTTTCTGATGTTTCTTGAGCAAGTTAACGTGTTGACCACGGAAACACGAGAGATGGTCATTGACCGTATCATGGGTTTGGAAACCGATGATTTTGAGCTCGACGATCTAAAATGGATCGTACTCATGGTGTTGTTTAATGTACCAGGCAACGAAAATGCCTACACGCTAATGGAAGAGCTTTTGTACAGTAAAGAGCAAGGCATCCTTCATTAATCCCAACCCAATCCATTAGTCGGCTTGATCGAGATTGATTTACTCATCTATCTTGTCATAAAAGAAGCCTAATGGCGTTTGAGTTGGTTTTCACAGTCAGTGAAAGGCAGTAAGTGGAATTATGAGTAGTAAAATAGATCAGCAATTATTTTCTGCCCATGAACACGCTCTTGAGCATCAAGCTTGTCCTAAGTGTCAAGATGAGCAACGTGAGGGCGTGTTACAACTTCGCCATGGTAAACATGGCCCATTCTTGGGATGTAATCTCTACCCAGAATGCGATTTTATCAAGTCTCTGCACCAAAACGATGGTCATATCATCAAAGAGTTGGGCGTCCCATGTCCGCAGTGCGGTAATGAGTTGGTGTTACGCCAAGGTCGTTATGGGATGTTTATTGGTTGCAGCGCTTACCCGCAATGTCACCACATCGAATCTTTAGAACAGGAAGAGCAAGCCTCTACTGACATGATTGCCTGTCCGGAATGCAGCAAAGGTCACTTGGTTGAACGCAAAACCCGTTTCGGTAAACTCTTTTACGCGTGTGATAACTATCCTAAGTGTAAGTTTGCCGTTAATCAGCCACCAATAAAAGGGCGCTGTGAGTTGTGTGGTTTTCCATTGCTGATCGAAAAGAAGTTGGCGAGTGGCATCAAATATCAGTGTGCGGAACGAAAATGTCAGCATACGCAGTCACAATAAAAACGGCGCTGATTAAGGCGCCGTTTTTTTATGACTTTATTTTCTAATCCGAACTCAAAGTGAGAACTTATTAAAGCCAGCGGCAAAGTTATGAATTGCTGGGAAGGCTTGTTGATCGAGCTGTTCGGCTAAGGCGCATAAACGACGTTGCAGTTCACCGCTATAATCACCACATACATTGATGTGGCCCATTTTACGACCCGCTCGTTTCTCTTTGCCATACCAATGAATATGGCAGCCATCCATTGCCAGTAGGGTTGGCGGTAGAGTGTCTTCGCCCAATATGTTGATCATAGTGGTTTCACGCACCAGTTTAGTGCTGCCAAGTGGTAAGCCACACACTGCCCGTAGGTGGTTTTCAAACTGACAGGTTTCAGCGCCTTGTTGAGTCCAGTGACCTGAGTTATGCACTCGAGGTGCAATTTCATTGACCAGCAAGTTGCCATCCACGTCAAAGAACTCCAAGGCTAACACCCCAACATAATCTAAGCTTTGCGCCACGGCGGTGAACATCTGCTGTGCTTGTTCTTGTAGTGCGGGATCGGCGATTGCCGTTGAAAGGCTCAGTACACCATCGGTATGGACGTTTTCCGCCAATGGATAAACGGCGATAGATCCGTCTTTACCACGAGCACCAACCAAAGATACTTCACGGCTAAAAGGCACAAATTCTTCCGCGACGATGGCTTGGTTATCACTGCTCGCGATGCACTGTGCCATCTCTTGCCAAACAGCATCGATGTTGTTGGCGTCTTTTAAGCGCCATTGACCCTTGCCATCGTAACCCCCGAGGGCGCTTTTCAGTACCATCGGCAAACCGACATGCTCAATGGCGGCAAGGAAATCTTCGTATGTGTTGATCACGGCATAGTTGGCATTGCGTACACCCGCACTGTCGAGCAGCGCCTTCTCAATGCGACGATCCCCCCCAGCTTTGATCGCTTGGCTGGACGGAAGGAATTTACCACTGCGTTGGCATAGGTCGAGAATATCGTGAGGGATATGTTCAAATTCGGCGGTAATGACATCCGCTTGCGCGATCGCACTGGCCAGATCTTGTTTAATCTCTACTTGAGTGAGTGGGTGAACCACTTTGCTTTGGCTAACATCATAAGCGGTGAGCTCAATATTTAATGGTGCTCCCGCCAGAGACATCATTCGTGCCAATTGACCGGCACCTAACACCAATACGCGCATCACTTAGTCCTCAGCTGGGTTTGGATTGGCTAATACAGTTTCCGTTTGCTCGGCGCGGAAGGCTTCAACCTTGGCCATAATGGATTCATCATGCGTACCAAGAATTTGCGCTGCAAGAATACCGGCGTTGGCAGCGCCTGCTTCGCCAATGGCAAGCGTGCCAACGGCAATGCCTTTTGGCATCTGTACAATTGAGAGCAGTGAATCCATTCCTTTTAAAGCGCGTGATTGCACTGGCACACCAAGGACAGGGACAGAGGTAAACGCCGCTGCCATACCTGGAAGATGAGCAGCGCCGCCAGCGCCGGCAATAATAACTTTAATACCGCGTTCTTTCGCGCTAGAAGCGTAATCCGCAAGCAGTTGAGGAGTGCGGTGCGCTGAAACGACTTTGGTTTCATAACTGACACCAAATGTGTCGAGCATTTCTGCTGCGAGCTTCATGGTTGGCCAATCCGATTTTGAACCCATGATAATACCGACTTTCATCTCAAACTCCTTCAAGCTGCCATTAGGTGAATACGTGTTTTGTGCGCATTATACGAGTATTTTCCTCTCAAGCAAACGTTTGCGTCAGGGTTGAAATACAATAGACACAATTTATAAATAAATTGCTTTAGTCACCAAGATGGATTGTTAGTACACTGAGCAAAAATGTTAATAGAAATATGAAAGGAACGCGAAGTGGACAACTTTGAGCAGGCATTGACCGCCTTGCAACAGGGCGAAGTGATTGCCTACCCAACAGAAGGTGTATTTGGCGTCGGTTGTGATCCAGATAATCCGCAAGCTATTCAGAAACTGCTCACGCTAAAGCAAAGACCAGTAGAGAAAGGGTTGATTCTGATTGCTGCTAATTATCAGCAGCTTGTACCGTATATTGATGAGTCACAGTTAACGGAACAGCAGCTGCAGACTGTTCAAGCCACTTGGCCTGGGCCATATACTTGGATTATGCCAACCAGCGATAAAGTGTCAGATTGGGTTTCGGGACAATTTGATTCGATCGCCGTACGCGTTACTGATCACCCATTGGTACAGCAAATGTGTTTAGCCTTTGGCAAACCAATCACGTCAACCAGTGCTAATTTATCGGGTTTGGCACCGTGCATGACCACAGAAGAAGTAGAACAACAACTTGGCGATCAGCTGGTGGCCATTTTACGTGGTACAACGGGTGGTCGTGATAAACCAAGTGAAATTCGTGACGCCAAAACCCTACAAGTGTTGCGACAGGGCTAAATAGCAACTGTCATGCTCTAAGCGCCATAATAATAAGCTCAAAATGAATCAAGGAAGTCACATGCCAAGCTCAATTGATAAGCAAGCCGTAAAACAATTTCTAATGGCGTTGCAAGACAGTATTTGCCTTCAGCTCGAACGAGCGGATGGTGCCGGTATTTTTAAAGAAGATGCTTGGCAGCGCGAACCGGGTGAACATCTTAGTGGCGGTGGTCGAACTCGAGTCATGACAAGCGGAAATGTGTTTGAACAAGGTGGGGTTAACTTCTCACATGTGATGGGAAAACAGATGCCAGCGTCCGCCACGGCTCATCGTCCGGAGTTGGCTGGTCGTCGCTTTGAAGCGATGGGGGTTTCTTTGGTGATGCATCCGCATAACCCTTATGTGCCGACATCGCATGCTAATGTCCGTTTCTTTATTGCTGAAAAAGAGGGCGAAGAGCCGATTTGGTGGTTTGGTGGTGGCTTTGACTTAACGCCGTTTTATCCTTTTGAGCAAGATTGCGTTGATTGGCATGCTTGTGCCAAAAATCTTTGCACCCCATTTGGCGATGGTGTTTATGCTGAGCATAAGGAATGGTGCGATAAATATTTCTATCTCCCGCACCGCGATGAAACACGTGGCGTGGGCGGACTGTTTTTTGATGATTTGAATCAGTGGGGGTTCGAGCGCAGCTTTAACTACATGAAAACCATTGGGGCGGGATATACGCAAGCTTATCTGCCGATTGTTGAACGTAGGAAGGCTACCGGGTATGGCGAGCGTGAGCGTCAGTTCCAACTTTATCGTCGTGGCCGTTATGTGGAGTTTAATCTAGTGTGCGATCGTGGCACTTTGTTTGGTTTACAAAGTGGTGGAAGAACTGAATCGATATTAATGTCGATGCCGCCACTGGCGCGTTGGGAATATGGCTACCAACCGGAAGCGGGATCGCCAGAAGCACAACTCTACGATCACTACCTCAAACCACGACAGTGGTAGTTCTTCCCTCTATATATAGATAGTGATAGGGTCTTGATAGACCCTTTTTAATTTCTGGTAGTAAGGACATGACTCAGCAAATTGATCGCTATGCCGTTTTCGGCAACCCAATCGGCCACAGTAAATCACCGTTTATTCATACCTTGTTTGCTCGCCAAACCAATCAACCGTTAACCTATACCGCCGAGCTTGCCCCCGTCGATGGATTCAATGAGAGCGCACAAGCCTTCTTTGCCGACAGAGGGCGAGGTTGTAACGTGACGGTACCTTTTAAGGAAGCGGCTTATTTGTTTGCTGACCGGTTGACGGAACGTGCTCAACTAGCTGGTGCGGTTAATACACTTAAGAAGTTAGATGACGGCATTATCCTAGGTGACAATACTGATGGTGAAGGGCTAGTCCAAGACTTATTGCAATATCAAGTGCCACTAAAAGACGCTCGTATCCTTATTATTGGTGCTGGTGGTGCGGCGCGCGGTGTGATTAAGCCATTACTTGATCAACAACCAAGCCAGCTGGTTATTAGTAATCGTACTTTTAGTAAAGCAGAGCAATTAGCGCAAATGTTCCAGCCTTATGGCAATGTAGTCGCAACCGCAATGGAAGAGATTGATCAAGCCTTTGATGTGATCATCAATTCAACATCAGCCAGCTTGAGTGGTGAGCTACCAGAAATATCATCACAAATCTTTGCTTCTCATAGCAGTGTCTATGACATGATGTACGGCCAAGGCAAAACGACGTTCAATCAGTGGGCGCTCGAGCAAGGTGCGACTTGTGTCTATGATGGTTTGGGTATGTTGGTCGGCCAAGCGGCAGAAAGCTTTATGTTGTGGCGCGGGCTAAGACCCGGTACAAAGCAAATCCTACGTGAACTGAGAAAAAACCTAGAAGGTATATAATGAATCAATCCATTCTCTTCCCTGATACGCAAGCTTGGGATGATGAGCAGCAAGCGATCGTATTTCCTGCTCAGCAATCCGGTGCATTGATTGAGTGTCTGATTAGCCAAGTTGAGTTAGAGCGACTATCAGGTCAGAGTATTGCTAACAGCCAGCAAGCATTAGAGGTTTTTGCTCAATACCGTTTTGATCTTGAAGAGCTGGCTGAAGCATTAATAGAAGAGGAAGAATTTAACCCTCAAGGGAAAATTGAAGTGGTTAACTGATTTCTACCACGTTATGAAGGTAGTCCTCTTTATTCTGTACATAGTTGTCCGCTGACTTCTGTAAAAAGGCGCGTTCTTTCTCATGCAAAAGGCGCGCTTGTTTTACTGGGCTGCCAACATACAAGTAACCACTCTCGAGTATCTTGCCGGGAGGGACCAAACTTCCTGCACCAATCATCACTTCTTTTTGAATCACTGCGCCATCAAGAACAATTGCGCCCATCCCAACGAGAACGCGATCTTCAATCGTACAACCATGTAGCATTACTTTATGACCAATTGTCACATCGTTACCAATAATAAGAGGGTAGCCATTCGGGTTCTCACTATTTTTATGGGTAACATGCAATACGCTGCCATCTTGTACATTGGTACGTTGACCGATATAAATATGGTTCACATCGCCGCGGGCAGCCACGAGTGGCCAGATACTGGAATCATCACCAATCGAGATATCCCCGACTAAAACGGAGCTACTATCTATATAAACACGCTCACCGATAGCCGGAGCAATACCTTTATAGCTACGTAATGCTGTCATTGTTACTCCTTAAAAGAGAAATATGGCACTTTTAGCCATAGAAGAGTTGAAGAAATAGCCATCTTTGATTAGAAAACACCCAAACAACAAAAAAATCAAAAAAAACACTAAAAAGGACTTGCCAACGTGACGCCGATCTCTATAATGCGACCTCACTGACACGGCGACGGTTCGAAAGAAACGAGAGTCGAGTCGGTACGGTTACTTAGCCAAGCAGATTGCTTGAAAAAAAGTTTGAAAAAAGTGGTTGACACTAAACTTTAACTCGCTAAAATGACCGCCTCTTCCGAAGTGATGTGAGTCACAAAGAAGAACGCTCTTTAACAATATAAACCTATCAATCTGTGTGGGCACTCGTTGATGATAATCCAATAAGTTATTGCTTAGGCAATGACTGTTTCTTCGGAAACAAATTGGGTTCAATGAACTGAGTGACCAATACAAATAACTTCGGTTATTTGGCACAGTCAATTCATTATCGTTCTGTTGGAACGATAATAGCTTTAAAATTACTTCTTACTTTCGAGTAAGAGCAGTTTTGAAGTCAGTATTCATTGAGCCGACAAAATCTTAAATTGAAGAGTTTGATCATGGCTCAGATTGAACGCTGGCGGCAGGCCTAACACATGCAAGTCGAGCGGTAACAGAAAGAAAGCTTGCTTTCTTTGCTGACGAGCGGCGGACGGGTGAGTAATGCCTGGGAATATGCCTTGATGTGGGGGATAACCATTGGAAACGATGGCTAATACCGCATAATGCCTACGGGCCAAAGAGGGGGATCTTCGGACCTCTCGCGTCAAGATTAGCCCAGGTGGGATTAGCTAGTTGGTGAGGTAATGGCTCACCAAGGCGACGATCCCTAGCTGGTCTGAGAGGATGATCAGCCACACTGGAACTGAGACACGGTCCAGACTCCTACGGGAGGCAGCAGTGGGGAATATTGCACAATGGGCGCAAGCCTGATGCAGCCATGCCGCGTGTGTGAAGAAGGCCTTCGGGTTGTAAAGCACTTTCAGTCGTGAGGAAGGTTCATACGTTAATAGCGTATGGATTTGACGTTAGCGACAGAAGAAGCACCGGCTAACTCCGTGCCAGCAGCCGCGGTAATACGGAGGGTGCGAGCGTTAATCGGAATTACTGGGCGTAAAGCGCATGCAGGTGGTTTGTTAAGTCAGATGTGAAAGCCCGGGGCTCAACCTCGGAATTGCATTTGAAACTGGCAGACTAGAGTACTGTAGAGGGGGGTAGAATTTCAGGTGTAGCGGTGAAATGCGTAGAGATCTGAAGGAATACCGGTGGCGAAGGCGGCCCCCTGGACAGATACTGACACTCAGATGCGAAAGCGTGGGGAGCAAACAGGATTAGATACCCTGGTAGTCCACGCCGTAAACGATGTCTACTTGGAGGTTGTGGCCTTGAGCCGTGGCTTTCGGAGCTAACGCGTTAAGTAGACCGCCTGGGGAGTACGGTCGCAAGATTAAAACTCAAATGAATTGACGGGGGCCCGCACAAGCGGTGGAGCATGTGGTTTAATTCGATGCAACGCGAAGAACCTTACCTACTCTTGACATCCAGAGAAGCCAGCGGAGACGCAGGTGTGCCTTCGGGAACTCTGAGACAGGTGCTGCATGGCTGTCGTCAGCTCGTGTTGTGAAATGTTGGGTTAAGTCCCGCAACGAGCGCAACCCTTATCCTTGTTTGCCAGCGAGTAATGTCGGGAACTCCAGGGAGACTGCCGGTGATAAACCGGAGGAAGGTGGGGACGACGTCAAGTCATCATGGCCCTTACGAGTAGGGCTACACACGTGCTACAATGGCGCATACAGAGGGCTGCCAACCAGCGATGGTGAGCGAATCCCAAAAAGTGCGTCGTAGTCCGGATTGGAGTCTGCAACTCGACTCCATGAAGTCGGAATCGCTAGTAATCGTGGATCAGAATGCCACGGTGAATACGTTCCCGGGCCTTGTACACACCGCCCGTCACACCATGGGAGTGGGCTGCAAAAGAAGTGGGTAGTTTAACCTTTCGAGGAGGACGCTCACCACTTTGTGGTTCATGACTGGGGTGAAGTCGTAACAAGGTAGCGCTAGGGGAACCTGGCGCTGGATCACCTCCTTATACGATGATTACTCACGATGAGTGTCCACACAGATTGATAAGTTTATAAAGTTTAAGAGATAGAGACACCCCCCAAGGTGTTTCAACACTTAGTGTCCCGTTCGTCTAGAGGCCTAGGACACCGCCCTTTCACGGCGGTAACAGGGGTTCGACTCCCCTACGGGATACCACTAAGGGTCGTTAGCTCAGTTGGTAGAGCAGTTGACTTTTAATCAATTGGTCGCAGGTTCGAATCCTGCACGACCCACCATTCTTTCTCCACGAAGGAATTAAAACTTTTAGTGGGCGATTAGCTCAGTTGGGAGAGCACCTGCCTTACAAGCAGGGGGTCACTGGTTCGAGCCCGGTATCGCCCACCATTCTCTAAGAATTTTTGGAATAGGATATCCAAACCACTCAGTAATGTATGTGGTTGGAATTTTCGACGCCGAAAGTCTTTAGAAAATGTATTTTGAAGCTTTGCTTCAGATTTATATGCTCTTTAACAATTTGGAAAGCTGACTGATAACAACATTGTTGTTATCAAAAAAAGTTCTCAATGTTTATCTTTAAGATAAACACCAAAAAACACATTCAAGTGTTCTTGGCAATATCATCATTTAATGATGATTATTCGAAATTGAGTCCGGCAAAATCGAACGTCTCTCACTCATAAAATAGAGAGACAACTTGGTTGTTTAACGAAACTCCTTCGGGTTGTATGGTTAAGTGACTAAGCGTACACGGTGGATGCCTTGGCAGTCAGAGGCGATGAAAGACGTAGTAACTTGCGATAAGCCCAGATTAGGTAGTAACAACCATTTGAGTCTGGGATTTCTGAATGGGGAAACCCACGTGCATAAGCACGTATCATTAACTGAATACATAGGTTAATGAGGCGAACCGGGGGAACTGAAACATCTAAGTACCCCGAGGAAAAGAAATCAACCGAGATTCCGAAAGTAGCGGCGAGCGAAATTGGATTAGCCCTTAAGCGTTTTATGCGTCAGGTGAAACTTCTGGAAAGTTGTGCGATACAGGGT
Source organism: Vibrio scophthalmi (assembly GCF_040869025.1). Taxonomy (NCBI): domain Bacteria; kingdom Pseudomonadati; phylum Pseudomonadota; class Gammaproteobacteria; order Vibrionales; family Vibrionaceae; genus Vibrio; species Vibrio scophthalmi. The sequence goes on from NZ_CP134271.1 coordinate 1,474,926, forward strand.
GATAGCCCCGTAACCGGCAACGCATATTAGGTGAAAACGAGTAGGGCGGGACACGTGTTATCCTGTCTGAATATGGGGGGACCATCCTCCAAGGCTAAATACTACTGACTGACCGATAGTGAACCAGTACCGTGAGGGAAAGGCGAAAAGAACCCCTGTGAGGGGAGTGAAATAGAACCTGAAACCGTGTACGTACAAGCAGTAGGAGCGGGCATTGCGTCCCGTGACTGCGTACCTTTTGTATAATGGGTCAGCGACTTAATTTTAGTAGCAAGGTTAACCATCTAGGGGAGCCGTAGGGAAACCGAGTCTTAACTGGGCGTATAGTTGCTAGAATTAGACCCGAAACCAGGTGATCTAGCCATGGGCAGGTTGAAGATTGAGTAACATCAATTGGAGGACCGAACCGACTAATGTTGAAAAATTAGCGGATGACTTGTGGCTAGGGGTGAAAGGCCAATCAAACCTGGAGATAGCTGGTTCTCCCCGAAAGCTATTTAGGTAGCGCCTCGGACGAATACTACTGGGGGTAGAGCACTGTTAAGGCTAGGGGGTCATCCCGACTTACCAACCCTTTGCAAACTCCGAATACCAGTAAGTACTATCCGGGAGACACACGGCGGGTGCTAACGTCCGTCGTGGAGAGGGAAACAACCCAGACCGCCAGCTAAGGTCCCAAATTATTACTAAGTGGGAAACGATGTGGGAAGGCTTAGACAGCTAGGATGTTGGCTTAGAAGCAGCCATCATTTAAAGAAAGCGTAATAGCTCACTAGTCGAGTCGGCCTGCGCGGAAGATGTAACGGGGCTAAGTAATAAACCGAAGCTGCGGCAATGAAGTTTACTTCATTGGGTAGGGGAGCGTTCTGTAAGCGGTTGAAGGTGTGCTGTAAGGCATGCTGGACGTATCAGAAGTGCGAATGCTGACATGAGTAACGATAAAGGGGGTGAAAAACCTCCTCGCCGGAAGACCAAGGGTTCCTGTCCAACGTTAATCGGGGCAGGGTAAGTCGACCCCTAAGGCGAGGCCGAAAGGCGTAGTCGATGGGAAACGGGTTAATATTCCCGTACTTCTTATAATTGCGATGGGGGGACGGAGAAGGCTAGGTGGGCCTGGCGACGGTTGTCCAGGTTCAAGTACGTAGGCGGGTGGTTTAGGTAAATCCGGACCGCTATTAACGCTGAGATACGATGTCGAGCTACTACGGTAGTGAAGTCATTGATGCCATGCTTCCAGGAAAAGCCTCTAAGCTTCAGATTATAAGAAATCGTACCCCAAACCGACACAGGTGGTCGGGTAGAGAATACCAAGGCGCTTGAGAGAACTCGGGTGAAGGAACTAGGCAAAATGGTACCGTAACTTCGGGAGAAGGTACGCTCTCGACGGTGAAGTCCCTTGCGGATGGAGCTATTGGGAGTCGCAGATACCAGGTGGCTGCAACTGTTTATTAAAAACACAGCACTGTGCAAAATCGTAAGATGACGTATACGGTGTGACGCCTGCCCGGTGCCGGAAGGTTAATTGATGGGGTTAGACTTCGGTCGAAGCTCTTGATCGAAGCCCCGGTAAACGGCGGCCGTAACTATAACGGTCCTAAGGTAGCGAAATTCCTTGTCGGGTAAGTTCCGACCTGCACGAATGGCGTAATGATGGCCACGCTGTCTCCACCCGAGACTCAGTGAAATTGAAATCGCTGTGAAGATGCAGTGTACCCGCGGCTAGACGGAAAGACCCCGTGAACCTTTACTACAGCTTGGCACTGAACATTGACCCTACATGTGTAGGATAGGTGGGAGCCTTTGAAGCACGTACGCCAGTATGTGTGGAGGCAATCTTGAAATACCACCCTTGTATGCTTGATGTTCTAACGTTGGTCCCTTATCGGGATTACGGACAGTGCCTGGTGGGTAGTTTGACTGGGGCGGTCTCCTCCCAAAGAGTAACGGAGGAGCACGAAGGTGGGCTAAACACGGTTGGACATCGTGTGGTTAGTGCAATGGCATAAGCCCGCTTAACTGCGAGAATGACGGTTCGAGCAGGTACGAAAGTAGGTCATAGTGATCCGGTGGTTCTGTATGGAAGGGCCATCGCTCAACGGATAAAAGGTACTCCGGGGATAACAGGCTGATACCGCCCAAGAGTTCATATCGACGGCGGTGTTTGGCACCTCGATGTCGGCTCATCACATCCTGGGGCTGAAGTCGGTCCCAAGGGTATGGCTGTTCGCCATTTAAAGTGGTACGCGAGCTGGGTTTAGAACGTCGTGAGACAGTTCGGTCCCTATCTGCCGTGGGCGTTGGAAAATTGAAAGGGGCTGCTCCTAGTACGAGAGGACCGGAGTGGACGAACCTCTGGTGTTCGGGTTGTCATGCCAATGGCATTGCCCGGTAGCTAAGTTCGGAATCGATAACCGCTGAAAGCATCTAAGCGGGAAGCGAGCCTTGAGATGAGTTTTCCCTGGCACTTTAAGTGCCCTAAAGGGTTGTTCGAGACTAGAACGTTGATAGGCAGGGTGTGTAAGCGCTGTGAGGCGTTGAGCTAACCTGTACTAATTGCCCGTGAGGCTTAACCATACAACACCCAAGGGGTTTTGTAGGACTCAATGCAAGAACGATTGAATGTGTAATAGAACTTCAAAGACAGCTTTCCAGATTATTCTCTAGAAATAGAGAGAAAGAATTTGCTTGGCGACCATAGCGTTGCGGACCCACCTGATTCCATGCCGAACTCAGAAGTGAAACGCAATAGCGCCGATGGTAGTGTGGGGTCTCCCCATGTGAGAGTAGGACATCGCCAGGCTTTAATTTCGTTTTCATCTTTAACCAAGTGAAGACAAGAGATACCGTTATTTGCACGCAAATAACAACATCGTCAGTGTACTAATCTGATGATGAAAGAACGTGGAGAGATGGCTGAGTGGTTTAAAGCACCGGTCTTGAAAACCGGCGTGGGTTTATAGCCCACCTAGGGTTCAAATCCCTATCTCTCCGCCACATTCGAATAACCCCAGTCGAAAGACTGGGGTTTTTTCGTTTATAACGTCTACAAATGTAGAGCCTCCATCGTCATCGTCATCGATAGATTCGATGCGATAGCTTGACCGCTTTATATCCTAAAGAGATACAATTTCCCAATTCCCAATTCCCAATTCCCAATTCCCAATTCCCAATTCCCAATTCCCAATTCCCAATTCCCAATTCCCAATTCCCAATTCTCAATTCTCAATTTGTGCAGATATAAAAAAACCGACCCTAAGGCCGGCTTTGAAGTTCAATTTATGTCATCGCTTAAACGCGTTTGGCTGCCATATCGCGCAGTGCTTGTTTCTCTGCATCAGACAAGAATGCCAACTCTAAACCGTTGATCTGTGCTTGACGAATTTGCGCTTGAGATAGGCCTGCTTGCGGTGCAGCCACTTCATATTCGTACGGCAGCTCGATGCCTTCTACAGCTGGGTCGTCGGTGTTTAGACACGCTAAAACGCCATGTTCAAGGAACTGTTTGATTGGGTGATGAGCCAGTGATTCAACCGTGCTGGTTTGGAAGTTCGAAGTTAAGCAAGATTCAATACCAATGCGGTTAGCCGCTAGGTAATCCATTAATTTTGGATCGTGAATCGCTTTTACGCCATGACCAATACGCGTTGCGCCAAGCTCACGAATGGCTTGCCACATACTTTCTGCGCCAGCGGCTTCACCAGCATGAACGGTGACATTAAGACCGGCATTTTTAACTTGAGTAAAGTGGCTAATAAAACGATCGCCAGGTTGGCCAAGTTCATCACCGGCAAGATCGACAGCAACGATATGATCTTTCTGCGAAAGAATGGCATCAAGCTCTTGTTGGCAAGCGTCTGTACCGAACGTACGGCTCATGATGCCAATCAGGTTAGCCTTAACACCAAAATCACGCACACCCGCTTGTACGCCATCGACAACCGCTTCAACAACGCCAGCCACTGGCAAGTTATGTTTCATTGCCATGTAGTAAGGAGAAAAGCGTAGCTCGGCATAATCGATTTGTGCATTGAGAGCATCTTCTACGTTTTCGTAGGCGACACGTCGACAGGCTTCTAGATCACCGAGAACCGCTACGCCCCAATCCAATTTAGATAAGAAAGCGACAAGCGAAGGTTCCGCCTCAACGATTTGTACATGGGGTGTTAAGCCTGCAATATCATACGCAGGCAACGCTACACCAAACTTCTGACCCAGTTCGAGAATGGTTTGAGTGCGGATGTTGCCATCTAAGTGGCGATGCAAATCAGTGAGCGGCAAATTCTTAGTTATCATTATACTTATCTCAATGGTGTAAATTGAGCTAAGTATAAGAATCAAATTGATCAGTGTCAGCCCAGAAAGCGCTAAAACTCATCTGATTTTGATGAGTTTTACTTCATGTTAACTAAATCTGTTGGCCACTCATCATACGGAAGGGGTCTGCTGTAGAGGAATCCTTGTCCTTGAGGGCAGTGCAGTTGTTTAAGTAGCTCCGCTTGTTCGATGGTTTCTATGCCTTCGGCAACTAATTCCACTTTCATGCCACGCATCATGTTGATGATGGCGGCAACAATCGAGTTGTCTAACTGCTCTTGATTCAGTTTGTTGACGAAGACTCTATCGATTTTCAGACAGTCAAAAGGCAGTTTGTGTAAGTAAGCTAAAGAGCTATAGCCAGTGCCAAAATCATCAATGGCAATATGGATGCCGAGATCGCGAATCGCCTGCATATTTTCAATGGTCATGGGATCATTATCGACCAAGCGCGACTCGGTGATTTCCAGCGTTAAGTTATTCGCCGCAAGACCAGATGAAGTGAGAATCTGTTTGAGCATCGCGATCAAATCATGTTGAGAGAGTTGATTTACCGAAAGGTTTACATGTAGATGGAAGTTCTCATCCCATTTACTCTCCTTAATGCCTCTTACGGTGTCGTTACATGCTTGAGTTAAAATCTGTTTACCAATCGCACTAATAAAGCCGCTTTCTTCTGCTATGGGAATAAAGTCGAGTGGTGAAATGAGCCCTTCAGTAGGCGATATCCAACGAGCAAGTGCTTCTGCACCAATTATTTTTCCAGTATTCAGGTCAACAATCGGTTGGTAGAAAGGAACAAATTCATCTTGTTCCAAAGCCTCTTTCATTTTTGCGTGCATCTGCGTTCGCTTGCGTGAAATATCTGCCATTTCAGGCTTGTAGTGGCTGAACATGGTTTGGTCTTGTTTAGCATTACTCAGAGCGATACTGCCATTACGCAACCAGAGTGTCATATTATCGGATTTAACCGCCGTTACGATGCCAAGTGAAACTTGAATTAAGACACTCTCTTTTTCGATGGTATAGGGCGCTGAAAAAATTTGTTGAATACGACTGATTGCCTGAGAGATCGCTTCTTGTGATTGGGGCTCAGTAAGATAAAGAGCAAATTCATCACCGCCAATGCGAGCAATCAGTACATGGTCATCAAAAGCCGATTTTAGGCGTTCGGCAATAATCACCAGCAACTGATCTCCGCGAATATGCCCCATGCTGTCATTAATTTCGCGGAATTTATTAATGCCAATAAGCAACAAACAGCCATTCATTGGGCCAATCTTATCGCAAGTGTCGACTAAGCCTTCGCGGCTGTAGAGTTTGGTCAGTGAGTCATACAGCAGTTGTGATTGGATTTTATGAAACGAAATTTTGAGGTTATCTGTCATTTCATTAAAGGCTTGCACCAGCATCGTGGTTTCATACACATGACCAGCCTTAGGCAATTCGCTATCCCAATCGCCAGTGGAAAGCTGTTTGGCTGCTGTGGCGGTAGAAGTAATCGGGGTCACGACACGGTTAAAGGTGATAAGACCCAGAATAATCCCTAATGTGCTAATGATAAGGGCGATGATCCAGCTATGTTGTTGTGCTTCAGGCATTGTTCCGAGCAAGGCATGTTCTGAGATCGCGACGCCGATGTACCACTTCAAGCCATATTGGTCATGGTAAGGGGTAATGTATTTAAAGTAGCGTTCACCTAATACATTGTTGGTCAGGTAGTTGGCCTCAGTAGGTAAAGTGCGGTGACTTACATAATGCGCGGTGGCTTTGATAACCGGGTTATTACTTTCTTGTGCCAAAAGACGTTGGCCTTGCTGGCTCAGTTCGGTTCCCCAAGAGACAATACTACCTTCTTCAGAATGCGCCACAAGGCGCTGCTGTTCATCAAAGAGGTAGATGATCGCCGCGGTTTTTTGTTGTTGGTTGCGCAGAAAGACATTAAACGTTTCTAGTTTGATGTCACTAACGACCACACCTTGAAAGGCTTGCTGATACCACACAGGACTGATCGCGGAGAGGGTGATCTCTTGGCGTTCATCGGCATTTGTATAGATGGATGACCAGTGCGTACGACGGTTGTTAGCAACCGCAGTGTACCAAGGGCGCTCTCGTGGATCATAATCGGCGATCACTGAGCGAATGTTGTTGCTTGGTTGATGGTCTTTAAAAATGATCAGTGTGTTGTCGGTACGGTGATCTTGCAGCATCAATGAATAGTGCTCGGCATCTTCTTTGCGCAGGCCGACATACTCACCCCCTTCGCCGCCAAAGCCAATATTATCCAGTTGCGGAATATCAGAGTAGAGTGCTTGGAAGTTTGCAAACATGACGTTTTGCATCGCTGACAGATCATCACTGCTGTAAAGTTGATTCGATTCAATGGTGTGGCGTAACGCAACACTGGCTTGGAATGGGCGGTTTAAGAATGAATCTAGCTCTAGTCTTACGTTATCGCTGAGTGTATTGAGCTGTGAGCGGCTGATATCAGACACCATCTCTTCATAGCTGTTATTTTGTACTGCAGTGATGACGCCAATAGTAAAGAGAAATATCAATACAAAAGGCAGTATAACAGCGGTTTTAAGTGAGATTTGGGTGGTCGCCGGCATGGGATTAAATATTCAGGTATACCATTCTGTAATGATATATTCTTTACTGTATATGAGCGAGGTGTTTAATTGAGAACAGTGATGTATGGCGGTACAAGCAAAAACAAAAACATCTTTTTCAGTTAGAGAGTTATTGTTTTTGCTTGTTGATGGCTCAAAGCATGGCTAATACAGCTCTTTGAGTTTTCGGGTCAGAGTATTTCGGCCCCAACCTAACACCTTTGCGGCATCTTGTTTGTGGCCATTGGTATGGTCCAATGCCGCTTCTAGCAGAATACGTTCAAATTCTGGCAGGGCGTAACTGAGCAATTCTGAATCGCCGTTCGCCAGTGCTTCTTTCGCCCAATCAGACAACTGCTGCTGCCAGTTATCACTCGCGCTGTTGGCTAAGGCTGGTTTCACTTCCATTAATTCGGCCGGTAGATCGTTGGGCAGAACTTCACTGCCACTGGCCATCACCGTAAGCCAACGACAGATATTCTCCAGTTGACGCACGTTACCCGGCCAATCGAGTTTGGATAACGTTTCAACGGTCGTTGGGTGTAAGGTTTTAACGTCGACACTGAGCTCTTCTGACGCTAGTTGCAGAAAGTGTAGGGTGAGTTTTTCGATGTCTTGGCGTCGCTCTCTTAGCGATGGGATTTGAATGCGAATAACATTGAGGCGGTGAAAAAGATCTTCACGAAAATCGCCTTGTTGCACCAATTTTTCGAGGTTTTGGTGAGTTGCAGCGACGATACGAACATCGACCTTGATTGGCGAAATTCCACCAACACGGTAGAACTGACCATCGGCTAATACGCGTAACAAACGGGTTTGGATATCCAGAGGCATATCACCAATTTCATCTAAGAACAGTGTGCCACCATTGGCTTGTTCAAAGCGTCCTTGGCGCACGCTATTTGCGCCGGTAAACGCGCCTTTTTCATGGCCAAACAGTTCCGATTCAATCAAGTCCTTGGGAATTGCCGCCATGTTAAGGGCAATGAACGGGCTTTTAGCACGTGGACTATGGCGATGCAGAGCGTGGGCAACCAACTCTTTACCAGTGCCAGATTCGCCATTAATTAACACCGAAATAGAAGAGCGAGAGAGACGACCAATCGCGCGAAACACCTCTTGCATTGCGGGTGCTTCACCAATAATTTCTGGAGTAGGTTGAAGCTGATTATCCGCTTTCGCTTGTTGTTGGCGTTGTTCTTGATTATGGGCAATAGCACGCTCAACCAAGGTGAGAGTTTCATCCACATCGAACGGTTTTGGTAGGTATTCAAACGCACCTTGTTGGTAAGCATTGACCGCAGCATCGAGATCGGAGTGCGCCGTCATGATGATCACAGGTAAATCCGGTGAACGTTCATTGACTTGATTCAACAGTTCAATGCCACTGATTCCGGGCATACGAATATCGGAAATGAGCACATCAGGGGTTTCCCGCTCCAGTGCTAGCAACACGCTTTCCGCATCGGCGAAGGTTTCACATTTTATATTGGCCGATGAGAGCGTTTTTTCCATCACCCAGCGAATGGAACTATCGTCATCTACAACCCAAACGTATCCTTTGCTCATATTTTTTGTTCCTCACGGCAGTGCGTGTCACGTTATGTATTATGTAATTGGCAGATAAATGGTAAAGCATGTACGACCTGGCCAGCTTTCCACGTCAATTTTGCCTTTATGTTGGTCGATCAAATTTTGTGAAATCGAGAGGCCTAAACCTGTCCCCCCTTCTCGGCCACTAACCATTGGATAAAATAGGGTGTCTTGTAGATCGGCAGGAATGCCGGGACCGTTATCAATCACCTCAATACTGGCGGCTAATTTGTAGCGTTGACCATGGATATTGGCTTGATGCACTGTTCTGGTGCGAATGGTGATCTGGCCGAGCTCTTGTTTACTGAGGATCTGTCCGGCATTGCTGACAATGTTGAGTAATGCCTGCTCGATTTGTTCCACATCCATCATAATGTCAGGCAGGCTGGGATCGTAGTCGCGCTCAATCACAATTTGGCTGCCGACATCCAATGCCACCAATTGACGTACCTTTTCTAAAATCAGATGCAGGTTTTCGGCTTTTTTAACCCCAGGCCGCTGTGGGCCAAGCAGGCGATCAACCAGAGAACGTAGGCGATCGGCTTGCTCGATGATGATCTGGGTGTACTCTTTTAAACTTTGCTCGGGTAAGCACCTTTCGAGTAATTGCGCCGCACCGCGAAGTCCGCCGAGCGGGTTTTTTATTTCATGGGCCAATCCGCGCACCAATAATTTTGCCGCTTGTTGCTGGGCATGTTGGTTGATCTCTTGGGATAAACGGCGTTGCTGATCGATTTTGCGCATTTCGACCAAGAGTAATAACTGTTTTTGCCAGCTCACCGGACTCACCGTGACTTCGAGCATTAAAGGTTTGCCATCGACAATAAACGTTACATCGCTGTCGGTAATACTTTGGCCACTTTGCAGCGGTTGAGAGAGCAAGCTCAATTCGAGCGATGCGTGTTGGATGTGTTGCTGAAGTTCGGTATTGATCAGACGTTTGGCACTTTGTGAGAACAGTTGTTCGGCAGCCGGATTGGCATACTGAATACACAGTGACTCATCCATGATCAAAATCGCAGTGACTTGATGATTAAGTATTACCGTATCGAGATCGTGACTCACCTATATTCTCCATTCACATCATACTGGTCCATCAATGCACCAATGTGGTGCATGGTAAATCAAGTATGGCGTATTCCCTATTGAAGAGAAAGCGAAAGTGCCGTTTAGAGCGCTTTAAATCACGCTTTTTGCTGTTGAAGTTTCGCGCGTTAAAGGGGCACTGTAATAGTAAGAGATAATGCAATTTGCTTGCCGCTTTGGCGTATCTCGAGCTGTGATGGAAATGCAGTACAGTGACTTGAAGTTAGTGGATTGCTGCGATGGAGGATGAGTTTACATTAAGCGGGAAAAAACAAAGGCCCGCCATTAGGCGAGCCTTGGTATTGATGCAAACAAATTACACTGAGTAGTAAAGTTCAAACTCAAGTGGGTGTGTTGCCATGTTCACTTTCTCAACATCTTGCATTTTTAGCTTGATGTAAGAATCGATGAAGTCATCAGAGAATACGCCGCCAGAAGTCAGGAATTCACGATCTTCGTCTAGTGCTTTTAGAGCCACTTCTAGTGATTCTGCTACTTTTGGAATCTCAGCTGCTTCTTCTGCTGGTAGGTCGTACAAGTCTTTATCCATCGCTTCGCCTGGGTGGATCTTGTTCTTGATACCGTCAAGACCAGCCATTAGTAGACAAGCAAACGCTAGGTATGGGTTTGCTGCTGGATCTGGGAAGCGAGCTTCGATACGACGCGCTTTCGGGCTTGGTACCACTGGGATACGGATAGAAGCAGAACGGTTACGTGCAGAGTATGCAAGCATAACTGGTGCTTCATAGCCTGGGACTAGACGCTTGTATGAGTTCGTTGATGGGTTAGCAAATGCGTTGATTGCACGAGCGTGTTTGATGATACCACCGATGAAGTTCAGAGCCATCTCAGATAGGCCGCCGTACTTGTCACCAGCAAACAGGTTTTGACCATCTTTGTTTAGAGACATGTGAACGTGCATGCCGCTACCGTTGTCACCAACCAGTGGCTTAGGCATGAATGTCGCTGTCTTGCCAAATGCGTGTGCTACGTTGTGTACCACGTACTTGTAGATTTGGATCTCATCGGCTTTAGTTGTTAGCGTGTTGAAGCGAGTTGCGATTTCGTTTTGACCCGCAGTCGCTACTTCGTGGTGGTGAGCTTCAACAACAAGGCCCATCTCTTCCATGATTAGACACATTGCAGAACGGATGTCTTGTGAAGAGTCAACTGGTGCTACTGGGAAGTAACCGCCTTTAACGCCTGGACGGTGACCTTTGTTACCGCCTTCGAAATCTGAACCCGTGTTCCATGCTGCTTCCACGTCATCGATCTTAAAGAAAGAACCAGACATGTCATTTGAGTATTTAACATCGTCAAATAGGAAGAATTCTGGCTCTGGACCAACAAGAACTGTGTCAGCTAGACCCGTTGCACGCATGTAATCTTCAGCGCGTTTTGCGATAGAGCGAGGGTCACGGTCGTAACCTTGCATTGTTGCAGGTTCAAGGATGTCACAACGGATGTTTAGCGTTGCATCTTCTGTGAACGGGTCAAGAACAGCTGATGTTGCGTCAGGCATCATCACCATGTCTGATTCGTTAATGCCTTTCCAGCCAGCAACTGAAGAACCATCAAACATCTTACCGTCTTCAAAGAAGTCTGCATCGACTTGGTGAGAAGGGATAGAGATGTGTTGCTCTTTACCTTTTGTATCAGTAAAGCGTAGGTCAACAAACTTAACTTCGTTTTCTTGGATCAGCGATAGAACGTTTTCAACTGACATCTTGGATAACCTCCAGTGTTATTAAAGCGGTATTAGCTCGATTTGGGTAATCTAGCATTGATTAATCTTGAATAGAGTTAATTAATCGATGCTGATTTATACTAAGCCAAATTCGTGCCAAAAAAATTAATCCATTAATTTCAATGTATTATGTGATTCACCTTGTGTTTGCGCTATTTTGTTGCACCACTTTGGTTTGCGGTTGCACAGTATTGGTGCAATAAAAGTATGGTGCACAATAATGCAGCAAAAAAGGCGATTCCATTCAGCCGCCGTTTGCACAAGATGTCAACGATTTTACGATTAAACTGGAGAGCGATTTCCATTATTTCGTCAATAATTTCGCCCAAGACGCCGAGATTGTTGACTATGCTTAGGGTGTTGCGGCGAGTTGAGTAAAAAGTTAGCTGCTTAAAACGCCTAATATTGTCGAAAACCTCGGGGATGGATCACATATTTCTAGGTTTTTCGCTAAAATCTGGTACATTACGGACGTTTTTTTAATCAAATAAGTGATGCTTGGCTGAATTATATCCGCTGAGGGTCATTTCTTTTATAAGTGAATCATAATCCATGGCTACTACACAGATTGATAAATTGAGAAATATCGCGATCATCGCGCACGTTGACCACGGTAAAACAACACTGGTTGATAAACTGCTACAGCAATCAGGTACCTTGGAGTCTCGTGGCGAAGCTGAAGAGCGTGTCATGGACTCGAACGACATCGAAAAAGAACGTGGTATTACCATTCTTGCTAAGAACACAGCAATTAACTGGAACGACTACCGCATCAACATCGTAGATACTCCGGGACACGCGGACTTCGGTGGTGAAGTTGAGCGTATCATGTCAATGGTTGACTCTGTATTGCTTATCGTAGACGCAGTTGATGGCCCAATGCCTCAAACTCGTTTCGTAACGCAAAAAGCATTTGCTCACGGTCTTAAGCCAATCGTTGTAATCAACAAGATTGACCGTCCAGGCGCACGTCCTGAGTGGGTTATGGACCAAGTGTTCGACCTATTCGACAACCTAGGCGCAACTGACGAACAGCTAGACTTCCAAGTCGTTTACGCATCAGCACTAAACGGCTGGGCAACGCTTGAAGAAGGCGAAACTGGCGAGAACATGGAACCATTGTTCCAAGCAGTAGTTGATACTGTTGACGCGCCAAACGTTGACCTTGATGGTCCACTACAGATGCAAATCTCTCAGCTAGATTACAGCTCATACGTAGGTGTTATCGGTGTTGCTCGTGTTACTCGTGGTAGCGTTCGTGCAAACCAACAAGTCACTATCGTTGGTGCTGATGGCAGCAAACGTAACGGCAAAGTTGGCACAGTAATGGGCTACCTAGGTCTTAACCGTCACGAGATCGAGCAAGCGAACGCGGGCGACATCATCGCAATCACAGGCCTTGGTGAGCTGAAAATTTCAGACACTATCTGTGACCAAAACGCAGTTGAAGCAATGACTCCGCTATCTGTTGATGAACCAACAGTAACGATGACATTCCAAGTAAACACTTCTCCGTTCGCGGGTAAAGAAGGTAAGTTCGTAACGTCACGTAACATTCTTGAGCGTCTGCAAAAAGAACTAGTACACAACGTTGCACTACGTGTTGAAGAAACTGACAACCCAGACCGTTTCCGCGTATCAGGCCGTGGTGAGCTTCACCTATCTATCCTGATCGAAAACATGCGTCGTGAAGGTTTCGAGCTAGCAGTATCTCGTCCAGAAGTAATCATCAAGAAAGATGAGAACGGCGATCTGTCTGAACCATTTGAAGTGGTAACGATTGATGTTATGGAAGAGCATCAAGGCGGCATCATGGAGAAAATCGGTCTACGTAAAGGTGAGCTAACAGATATGGCTCCAGATGGTAAAGGCCGTGTTCGCATGGACTTTATGATGCCTTCACGTGGTCTAATCGGTTTCCAAACTGAATTCATGACGCTAACTTCAGGTTCTGGTCTTCTTTACCATACGTTTGATCACTACGGTCCACACAAAGGTGGCGTAATCGGTATGCGTAACAACGGCGTACTAATTTCAAACGCAACAGGTAAAGCACTGACTTACGCACTGTTCAACCTACAAGATCGTGGTCGTCTATTTACAGAGCACGCTGACGAAGTATACGAAGGTCAAGTTATCGGTATCCACAACCGCTCAAACGACCTGACTGTAAACTGTCTAAAAGGTAAGCAGCTAACCAACGTTCGTGCATCTGGTACAGATGAAGCGCAAGTTCTTTCTCCAGCAATCAAATACACGCTAGAGCAAGCTCTTGAGTTTATCGATGAAGATGAACTAGTAGAAGTAACACCTGAAAGCATTCGTATTCGTAAACGTCACCTGACTGAAAACGATCGTAAACGCGCAGGTCGTGCACCAAAATAATTAGTCGCTAGTCGATTAAATCAAAGGCTCTGATAATATCAGGGCCTTTTTTATAGCTGTCATATCGCAAGTGAAAGCACGCTTTGGCTCGCGACAGCAGCCAGATTAGTTTGGTCTTAAAATTCAGGAATTGAGATGTTACCGATCATTATTACCGGTGGCCCGGGTGCAGGGAAAACCAGCTTAATTAATGCCTTGGCAAGTAAAGGCTATGCGACTTTTGCAGAAGTTTCTCGCACGTTAATCGAGCAGCAAGCGCAATTAGAGAATGGCATCTTACCTTGGCATGACTTGCCCGGTTTTGCCGCGTTGTGTTTAGACAGCATGGGCGAGCAAAAGCAACAAGCAAGTTTGCAGGAAGTGGCGTTTTTGGATCGAGCTATTCCCGATATTTGTGGTTATTTAGCGCAAGCAGAGTTAGAGATTGATGCGCGTTATCGTCAGGCGAGTGCAGGCTATCATGCGCAGGTATTTTTCTGTCGTCCACACCAAGCGATCTATGTGCAAGATGAGGTACGCCCGTATCCATTTGATGGGGCATTAGCGATTCATGACTCACTAGTGGCGATATATCAGCAACTAGGTTATCAGGTAGTGGAAGTGCCTTGGGGGACGTTGGATGAGCGAGTGAGGTTCATCGAGAGCGCACTGGCACTCTCGATTGTCACTGAATAGCGCTTATTTCGCTTGTAGCTTATTGAGGAATTTATCGGATTCGGTGATCGCTTGGTTCATTTGTTTAATCGCTTGTTCAATTTCTTTTTCGAGACTGACAAACTCACCTTGCAAGGAACCAATCGCGCTGGCATTAAGGTTATGTTTTAAGAATAAGGTATTGTCGCGTAGGGCATTGAGAACCGGTGTCATACGCTGCTCAGCACGCTGCATCGCCTTAATCATAGTATTGTAAGATGTACGTGTCTCACGTAGCTTTTGTTCACTAGAGCGACGTAGAGAAGCATTGGTGTAGAGATCGAGTTCTTGTTCCCACTCGCTAAAGAGTGCAGATGAGACATCTTCAATCGCCGCAATTCGATCACTTACTTCTTGCGCGGCGTCTTCACTGGCTTCATATTTATCATTGATTTGATTGTAAACGGCCTCTAGCTCACCACCATCAAACTGGGTTAGGGCTGACAGTGCATCCAGTGCGCTGGTAAACTCTTGTTGTGCTTCTTGTTGTGAGAGCTTAGCGTCTTCGACGCGATCGACCATGATATCGCGTTTATGTACGCCGACTTGTTCCATCGCCGCATAATAGGTGGATTGGCATCCAGTCAAGGTCGTCAGTGCAACCAGCAAAGCAATCAGATAAGGCATCGTAGCGTCCCTTTAAGCGATTAATAATAAAATTGAGCAATAACAGAATTAGGATGAATCAGATGATAGGGAGATACAAGTTGAAAATGACCCCCTTCATTCAACAGTGTATTCAATTTGCGCGTTACCTCCTAGCGCGTATGTTGCACGATCGAATTAATGTCAATGCGGGCTATTTGGCCTACATTACCTTGCTTTCCATTGTGCCAATGCTGACAGTATTACTTTCTGTATTGTCTTCTTTCTCAATTTTCGCCGATGTTGGCAACACCATTCAGGATTTTGTTATTACCCATTTCGTTCCAACGGCGGGCGATGTGGTGAAAAACGCGTTACTGGAATTCATTAGCAATACCGGCAAGATGACCGCGGTCGGTGGTGCTTTCTTGTTTGTTGCCGCTGTGATGCTGATTTCGAATATCGATAATAACCTCAACTACATTTGGCGAGTGACCAAAAAGCGCCGCGTGGTGTTCTCTTTTTCAATGTACTGGATGTTCCTTACCTTGGGGCCGATTCTCGTTGGTGCGAGCATTGCGGTGAGCTCGTATGTCACCTCATTACGTGTCTTGGAAAGTCATGTTTTATCCAGCGCGTATGATGAGTTTTTACGCTGGCTACCACTAATTTTGTCCTTCCTTGCGTTTGTCAGTCTCTACATGGTGGTGCCGAACAAAAAAGTGAAACTTTCCCATGCCATGATAGGGGCACTTGTTGCGGCACTGTTGTTTGAACTGAGTAAAAAAGGCTTTGCTGCCTACATCACTCAGTTTCCATCCTATCAAGTGATTTATGGCGCATTGGCAGCGATTCCGATCCTGTTTATCTGGGTCTATTTGTGTTGGTTGATTGTATTAGTGGGGGCGGAAGTGACTGCCGCATTAGGCGAGCAGGAACAGTGGAGTGACGAGACAAGCGTGGTACACTCAAGCGGAAAATACCTAAGTAGTAAACCAGAAGGAAGTCAGAGTGATAGCTCTAATTCAACGAGTGAGTGAAGCAACGGTGCGTGTTGATGGCGACGTTGTGGGTGAAATTGAACATGGGTTATTAGTCTTGCTTGGCGTCGAGAAAGACGATGATGAAGCCAAAGCAAAGCGTTTGATGGAGCGTGTCACCACTTACCGCGTATTTGGCGATGAAGAAGGCAAGATGAACCTCAACGTTAAACAAGTGGAAGGTAAAGTGTTGGTGGTTTCTCAGTTTACTCTGCCAGCTGACACCAACAAAGGGACACGTGCGGGTTTCTCTCGTGGTGCCCATCCGGTTGATGCTGAACGCTTATATGATTACTTCGCCGATCAGTGTGCAACGGTTCTGCCAACGGAGCGTGGCCGCTTCGCTGCGGATATGAAAGTCTCTTTGGTCAATGATGGTCCAGTGACGTTTTGGCTGCAGGTCTAGCACGTTTGCTGCTGCGGTACACACCGTATTAATTTACCGCCATAAGCGCGACATAAGCACTTAATTGGCAGGCTCACCGGAGAGTGAGCGGCAATGAAAAAGGAATTTTATGTTTAAGCTGATTACGCCAAATACCGACAATCAACTTAAAAAGTATTACCACTTTCGCTGGCAAATGCTGCGTGAGCCTTGGCGTATGCCGGCAGGCTCAGAGCGCGATGAGTTTGATGCGATGAGTCATCATCGCATGATCGTTGATGGGCGAGGCCGCCCAATGGCGATTGGTCGCTTGTATGTGACGCCCGACCACGAAGGGCAGATCCGCTACATGGCGGTGAAAAGTAATCGCCGTAGCAAAGGCATGGGCTCACTATTGCTGGTGGCGCTTGAATCTCTTGCTCGCCAAGATGGCGTGAAGCGCTTGGTGTGTAATGCTCGGGAAGAGGCGATCGATTTTTATGAGCGCAATGGCTTTGAACGTCGCGGCGATCTCTCTGATGAACGCGGGCCGACACGCCATTTACAAATGGTAAAGCCACTTGATCCGATGGCTAATGTACTGCGCAAGCCAGAGTGGTGCACTGATCTGCAAGAACGCTGGGCACACCATATCCCGATCAGTGACAAAATGGGCATTAAGATAAACCAGTACACGGGTTATCAGTTTGAATGTAGCGCGCAACTCAATCCCAACCTTAATCCTCACAACACTCTCTTTGCTGGTTCGGCTTTTACGCTCGCAACCTTAACGGGTTGGGGTATGGCATGGTTACTCCTCAAAGAGCGCAGTCTGCATGGTGATATTGTTCTGGCAGACAGTCGAATTCGCTATCGTCACCCAGTCGAGCAAAATCCGGTTGCACAAACTTCATTAGATGGCATCAGTGGCGATTTAGACCGTTTAGCCAGTGGCCGCAAAGCGCGCATTGTCATTCATGTGACGATTTACAGCGGAAAAACGGCCGCCGTCGAGTTTATCGGTACGTACATGTTATTGCCGAATTACAAGTCGGTGCTCGATTCAAGATTAGATGTTTGAGTTGGCTCTGCCTGGCAAGTCTCTCGTAACTGATAAACCTTTGCGGCGATATCCCATTGCAATGTTTGACACTGGCTTTGACTGTGTAATAGCAGTGTTGCCAGCGACGGTTGAGTGAGGTCGATATTGCCAGCCACTTGTATTCCTTGCATTAGTGGTGGCGATTGTAGGGTGATTCTGCCGCGATCAGCATCGATTGAGAGGTTATCTAGCTCAAAGTTCTGTTCTAGTAAGCTTTGCTCACCATGTTCACCAACATTGAGATAGCCTTGGCGTAATGCCGCCGATACCGTGCCGCTCAACGAGTGTGCTAGCATCGAATAATCGCCCGCAAGGCCCGAAAGTTCCATGTGCACCTCGGCAAGCGCGCGGATGTTAATCGGTAATTGATGGGTTTCTATTTGGCTATCTAACGGTAAGCCATCCATGGTGGCATTAAGCTGCCATGGTGCACTGAGTTCGGCTCTATTCCATACCCCTTCCGCTTCAATATAGCCTTGGTCCAGAGGCACAAATAGACGCGTTAGATGCCATTTGTTCTGCTCAGCATTCATTTCAATCGTTGCTTGGGTAGTGAGGTGCTTGTCGATACTGGCACTGTTGGCGCTGGCACTAAGCTCACCTTGCCATAAGCCCAGTTCCCCATGCTGCTTAACCACTAAATCGCTACCATCGATGTTGAGACCTGAAATCTGCCAAAATGGTTTTTGATTGAGCTGGATAATTTGGAGGTTATTGATATCGAGCTTATCAATCGCCAGGTTTTGCACTGATTGGCTCCAATGCCATGCGTTAGCGAGATCGTACTGGGCCTCTTCTAACCATTTAACCCCAGATAACGACAGTTGCTTAAGGTGCACTGACTCAGGAGTAAACACGCCCTGTAACTGCAAGCGGCCTTGGTGCCAGTCACTATCTAATTCCGCCACTTTGATTTGGTTTGGGGTGAAATAGAACGTTGCACTTGGCTCGACCCATTGCTGATTCTGATAGTTAACCGAGTCAGCATCAAAAGAAAGATAGCCGTTGTCTTGTTGCCAAAGCGACTGATTTGGCGTGATGTTTTCGGCCGACAGATCGAGGTTTACTACGCGCACGCCTTGATAGGTGAGGTTGCTCTTCAAGACATCAAGGCTATTGATATCGCGTATCCAACCGGTTTTATCCAATTGCTGTAACCAGCTATCAATGGGCTGCTTATCATCAAGATTAAGCTTGTCGATAGTGACATTGATCAGCGACCAGCCTTGCGGGTATTGTTCTGCTTGGCCGGAAATCTGCGCACCATTCCAGTTGAAGGAAGCGCCATACACCGTGCTATTTTCGGCTTGGTAACGGGCATCGATCAGGAGATTATCGAGAGCATGACCTGCGACATAAAGCTGATCGGCAGAAAACTGCATATCACCATAAGGCAGCACTTGCTGCTCATCTTGCCAAGTTGGCTGATCGATCTGCAGATTGACACCGCGTGCTGACCAATCTTCCGCGACTAACTCACTCTGTTTAAAGGCGAGCTGAGCGATTTCAAATTGGCGTAGCGTCGCCCAAGCGGGTTGAGAGAGGTTGAGGTTGGCCTGCTCAATCACGATCGCATCAAAGCGCCATGTTTGCTCGGTTGGTAACGACGGGTGCAACCACAATGCCACTTTAGGTAAATAGAGCGGTGCTTCTTCCCCAATGGTAAGACCGTGTAAAGTGAGCTGCAATGGTGGGGTAAATTCGGCTTGTTCAACCTGCATGGGTTGGGTTGAAAACTGCGCTAAGGCTTGATTGACGACCTGCGTTGCATAGTGGCTGCGCATCACGGCATAGAAAATGGCGATGGAAAGAGAAATAAGCAGCAGCACAGCAAGCAATAGGTAGCTAAGTCGTTTTTTCACAAGGCCCAATCCATAATGAGGGTGAGTTATGATTCTGTCGGCAAACTAGGCGCTCTGCAACAAAAAAGCCCCTCATTGAGGGGCTAATAGCGGATATTTAAGCAAACGTCACTAATCTAGCTGTGGGCCAGCGGCGACGAGTGCTTTACCTTCTGCATTATCGGTGTATTTATCAAAGTTGTTGATAAAGCGCTGGGCAAGATCGTGTGCTTTGCTTTCCCATTGTAGCGGGTCAACATAGGTATCACGCGGATCAAGGATCGCTGGATCAACACCTGGCAGAGATGTCGGAACTTCAAGGTTGAAGATTGGAATATGAGTGGTTTTCGCATTTTCAATCGAACCATCCAAAATCGCATCAATGATGCCACGCGTATCTTGAATAGAAATACGTTTACCAGAACCATTCCAACCGGTGTTCACTAGGTAGGCTTCTGCGCCCGCCGCTTCCATACGTTTTACTAGCACTTCTGCATACTTGGTTGGGTGAAGCGTAAGGAACGCAGCGCCAAAACAAGCTGAGAACGTTGGTGTTGGCTCTGTAATGCCACGCTCAGTACCTGCTAGCTTGGCAGTAAAGCCAGATAGGAAGTGGTACTTAGTTTGCTCTGGTGTCAATTTAGACACTGGCGGTAGCACCCCAAATGCATCAGCAGATAGGAAGATCACCTTATTGGCATGGCCACCTTTTGATACTGGTTTAACGATGTTGTCGATATGATGAATCGGGTAAGAAACACGCGTGTTTTCGGTTTTTGAACCATCATCAAAATTGATTGAGCCATCGCCACGTACTGTAACGTTTTCCAGTAGCGCATCGCGACGAATTGCATTGTAGATATCAGGCTCTGCTTCTTTCGATAGTTTGATGGTTTTCGCGTAACAGCCGCCTTCAAAGTTGAACACGCCGTCATCATCCCAACCATGCTCATCATCACCAATCAGTGCACGCTTAGGATCTGTTGATAGAGTCGTTTTACCAGTACCTGATAGACCAAAGAATACTGCAACATCACCGTCTTCACCCATGTTGGCACTACAGTGCATTGAAGCGATATCTTTCAATGGCAGGAAGTAGTTCATCATGGCGAACATGCCTTTCTTCATTTCGCCGCCGTACCAAGTACCACCAATCAACTGAGTGCGCTCAGTTAGGTTAAATACGGTGAAGTTTTCAGAGTTAAGACCGTGCTCTTCCCATTTCTGGTTGGTGCACTTCGCGCCGTTCATTACCACAAAATCCGGTTCAAATGATGCCAACTCTTCTTCTGTTGGGCGCAAGAACATGTTTTTCACAAAGTGCGCTTGCCACGCTACTTCAGTGATAACACGAATGCTCAGACGGGTATCTGGGTTCGCACCACAGTAGCCATCAATCACAAATAAACGCTTACCTGACAGCTGGTTAGTTACCAATTGCTTCAGGTCATTCCAAACCGCTTGGTTGATTGGTTTGTTATCGTTTTTAACCGCGTCTGACGTCCACCACATATGTTCCTCTGTAGTGGCATCTTTAACGATATATTTATCTTTTGGGGAGCGACCGGTGAAAATACCAGTGTCGACAGCGACGGCGCCAAGTTCAGTGACTACTCCACGTTCGTAGCCTTCTAGATCAGCACGCGTTTCTTCTTCGAACAACATTTCGTAACTTGGGTTGCGTACAACCTCTTTTACGTCATGAAGCCCATGCTTGGTTAGATCAATTGTTGCAGCCTTTGTATGTTCCATAACGGTCATAGGTGCTCCTTGTGGGAAGTTTTTTGTAGGGATTTTGTAATAATGTTTTATTTTTGTCTGTTAACCATGCTAGCAACGAGGCTGGGATAAAACAGGGATGTAGCTCAAATATTAACCATGATTTTTACGTGGTTTTAGGTAACCCGTCACATATTGCTAGTGATATTTTATCGCGGAGGCAAAGGTTTGCGCTAGATCAAATGGATTAATAATATACAGAAATTAAGTACAGCGTACTGTTGTATAACCACCCGTTATTATTGGGTTTAGGTCACAAAAAAAGCCAGCGAGATGCTGGCTTGTGCGGGATTTTACGTGCTTGTTAAGTTGTGCAAATTAATGCACAGTTTTATCACCGCTCTGTGCGTTGATAAACAGTTCTTCTACTTCAGATTCATTAAATGAATATGTTGTACCGCAGTAATCACAATGTAAAGAAACCGATCCTTCCTCTGCCAAAATGTCATTAATTTCAGTACGATTGACGGTAATAATCGCCGCACCACTACGCTCACGTGAACAGCCACAGTGGAATACCACTGGTTGAGGTTCAAATAGGCGAACTTTATCTTGGTTGTAAAGGCGGTAAAGTAGCTCTTGCGCTTCTAGGCCAAATAGCTCTTCATCTTTTACTGTGTTGGTTAGCTGCTCTAGGTGTTCAAAGTCTTCTGCTGAACCGGTGCCATCTGGCATGATTTGAATCAACATACCAGCAGCATGTGCTTTACCGTTTAATTCGCCAGTACGAATCCACAAGCGAGTTTTAAGTTGTTCTGAGTTCGCAAAGTAGTTTTCAATCACTTGCGTTAGGTTTTCACCTTCTAGACCAACCACGCCTTGGTAGCGTTCGCCTTTTCTCGGCTCAATGGTGATCACTAGGTAACCTTTACCCATCATCTCATGCAGTGTGGCATTATCAGCAATGTCACCTTCCCAGCGCGCAACACCACGGATCTTTTGATCGTGATCGCCGTTGATAACCGCAAGAGATACCGGGCCGTCACCTTGTAGTTGAATGGTAATCGAACCTTCAAATTTCAACGTTGCGGTTAAAAGTGTGGTTGATACCAGTAGCTCACCCAGCAGTTTTTGCAGTGCAACCGGGTATTCCTTGCTTGCGATAATTTGTTGGTATGCTTCATCCAGTTGCACCATTTCGCCACGTACTGATAGATCTTCAAATAGGTAGCGATTTAAAACGTTGTTTGTGATTACAGTATCAGTCATTAGGACAGTCCGGCTTATTGATGTTTAAACTTAATGATATCGCGGCGCTGCTTTTTATCAGGGCGGCGTTCAGGGCTAGGATTATGAGCGTTCAGTTTACGCTGGCGTGCATATTCTTCACGTTTTGCTATGCTTTCCGTCGTCTCAGAGTAAAGAGTTTGAGCTTCTGGCGCACCACGACGTTGGCCAGAGATCTTTTCGATAATGATCGTTTTTTCTTCGTTGGCTTGACGTAAAGTGAGCACCGCACCAAGTTCTACATTCTTACTTGGTTTGCTGCGTTGTCCATTATAGTGAACTTTGCCACCATCGACCATATCTCGTGCGATGGAACGCGTTTTGTAAAAGCGCGCAGCCCAAAGCCATTTATCCAATCTTACCGTGTCTATTGGGGAACCCATTGCACTCTTTACCCTCTAACTAGGTTAACTATCGCCCTAACAATGGTGATGTTGTGCGCACTTTTCAAGGTAAGGTTAGAAAATAGACTTTAAAGGGGTGGCGACGGAACATTTTTATATAGAGCCATAATATAGTTTGTTAGAATTAACAGTCGTGGGTTATATACATCTTTTTATTCATGTTTATATCGCTACAGAGTGTCGATATGGATCAATCATCATCAAGGAAATTCAGTGAAGCCGTTCAGCTTTCGTTCTCCCTCTTTGCAAAAGCTCGTAGCCAATCAAGCGGTGATTAGCGCTTGGGTTACCGTCATTCTTTTGCTCTCGGCGGCTTGGGTTGCCGGGAAATTGATCTGGTTTCCGTATCAACAAGTGGATGTCGTCACGTGGCAGCCATCCAGTCGCAATATGCCTGCTGGTAGTCAGCAAGCTCGCCTTGATTTATCAACATTACAAAACAGCCATTTGTTTGGTCGCTATCAAGCCGATGTCGTCGCTCCTGTTGCCAAGCCTAAACTAGAAGATGCGCCGAAGAGCCGTTTGAATGTGGTCTTGGTGGGTGTCGTGACCAGTAGTGATGCGGGAAAAAGCTTGGCGGTCGTCGCCAAGGGTGGCAAGCAAGCCACTTATGGTATTAACGAAGTGATTGTGGGGACACAAGCGAAGGTTGTGCAAGTACAAGCCGATCGCATTATTGTTGATAACTCTGGCCGTAATGAAACCGTGATGCTCGAAGGAATTAAGTACTCCAAGCCGGTGCAACGCGCGGCGCAATCATCCCCTGCCTTAAGCGCCAATACCAAAGATAAGCTGGAACAAATTCGCGCCGAAATCACCAAAGATCCAAAACAAATTTTCCAGTACGTTCGCATGTCGCAAATGAAGCAGGATGGCGAGGTTGTGGGCTATCGTTTAAGTGCCGGTAAAAGCCGCGAGTTGTTTGACTCGGTGGGATTAAAAAATGGCGATGTTGCCACCCACTTAAATGGACAAGATTTACGTAATGCCGCAGCGATGGGTGAAATATTCAGCCGTCTGTCGGAGTTAACCGAATTGAATTTAACGGTAGAGCGTAATGGTCAGCCATACGATATCTACATTGAATTATAAAACGCGCAGAAAAAATTATCCTTTGAGGAGTATCAAGTGAAGCATTGGCTTAAGAAAAGCGCATGGCTATTAGCCGCAACCTTAGTGGTTTCTCCAGTAGCGATGGCCAGCGAATACAGCGCCAGCTTTAAGGGCACCGACATTCAAGAGTTTATTAATATTGTTGGTCGAAACTTAGAAAAAACCATCATTGTTGATCCGTCTGTGCGTGGAAAAATTGATGTCCGTAGCTATGACACCTTGAGCGAAGAGCAGTACTACAGCTTCTTCCTCAATGTATTAGAAGTGTATGGCTACGCTGTGATCGAGATGGATAACGGCATCCTTAAAGTGATTAAGTCGAAAGATGCTAAAACATCGGCGATCCCAGTGGTGGGTGATGGCGACGTGAAAGGCGATGAAGTGGTCACTCGCGTGGTCACGGTGCGTAACGTTTCGGTGCGTGAGCTTTCTCCGCTGCTACGCCAACTGAATGATAATGCCGGTGCGGGTAACGTTGTTCACTATGATCCGGCCAATATTATCTTGATCACTGGCCGTGCCGCGGTAGTGAACCGTTTAGCCGATATCATCAAGCGCGTTGACCAAGCGGGTGACAAAGAAATTGAAGTGGTGGATCTGAAAAATGCTTCTGCCGCTGAAATGGTGCGCATTGTTGATGCATTGAATAAGAGCAGTGACAGTAAAAACACCCCAGGATTTTTACAACCTAAGCTGGTGGCCGATGACCGCACTAACTCAGTACTGATTTCTGGTGACCCACAGGTGCGTAAGCGTCTGCGTAAATTGATCCAACAACTTGATGTTGAAATGGCCAGCCGTGGCAACAACCAAGTGGTTTACCTTAAATACGCCAAAGCGGAAGACTTGGTCGATGTGCTGAAAGGCGTCTCGGACAATCTGCAAGCGGAACAGTCGTCTGGCGGTAAAGGGGCGAAATCCAATTCTGACCAAGTGATGATCGCCGCGCACGTATCCACCAACGCATTGGTGATCACTGCGCCACCATCCATCATGACCGCGCTGCAAAACGTGATTGCTCAGCTTGATATTCGTCGTGCGCAAGTATTGATTGAAGCCTTGATTGTCGAGATGGCCGAAGGTGACGGCATCAATCTTGGCGTGCAGTGGGGCTCGTTAGAAAGTGGTGCAGTGATCCAATACGGCAATACGGGTGCGCAACTTGGCCAAGTGATGGTTGGTGTTGAAGAAGCCAAAGATCAGACTAGCACGGAATACTACACCGATAAAAACGGCGATCGAGTTCCGTACAGTGTGACTGAATCTGGCGACTACAGCACCTTAGCTTCCGCTCTTGCGGGCGTAAACGGCGCGGCGGTGAGCATCATGATGGGTGACTGGACTGCGCTACTAACCGCAGTATCGACTGACTCGAACTCTAATATTCTTTCATCGCCAAGTATTACTGTGATGGATAATGGCGAAGCCTCATTCATCGTTGGTGAAGAAGTACCGGTATTAACCGGCTCTACCGCAGGTTCTAATAACGATAACCCTTTCCAAACCGTTGATCGTAAAGAAGTCGGCATCAAACTGAAAGTGGTGCCACAAATCAACGAAGGTAATTCAGTGCAACTGAATATTGAGCAAGAAGTCTCCAACGTACTTGGTGCTAATGGCGCGGTGGACGTGCGTTTTGCTAAGCGTCAGTTAAACACCTCAGTGATTGTTGAAGATGGTCAGATGATTGTCTTAGGCGGTTTGATTGATGAGCGTGCGATGGAAAGCGAATCGAAAGTGCCGCTATTGGGTGATATCCCTGTGCTTGGCCACTTGTTCAAATCAACCAGCACTCAGGTTGAGAAAAAGAACCTAATGGTATTTATCAAACCAACCATCATTCGTGATGGTGTGACCGCCGATGGTATTACTCAACGTAAGTACAATTTCATTCGTGCTGAGCAGTTGTTCAAATCAGAACAGGGTTTGAAGTTGATGGATGACAGCCACATTCCGGTATTGCCTGAATTTGGTCACGAACGTCAGCACCCGGCTGAGATTCAAGCCTTTATTGATCAAATGGAAAGCGTGCAATGATGGAGTTAGATGCGGTGCATCTGCATCGCCGCTTACCGTTTGGTTTTGCCAAACGTTTTAACTTGGTGCTAGAACAAGAGCCAGCGGGTTTGACGTTATTTTACGTTGAGCCGTTGTCGATTGAAGCGCTGTTAGAAGTAAAGCGCACCACCTCGGTGAACTTTATTTTGCAGGCGGTGAGCAAAGAAATTTTTGAGAAAAAGCTAACCACGGCCTATCAACGCGATTCTTCGGAAGCGCGTCAGTTGATGGAAGATATTGGCGCCGATAGCGATGACTTTTTCTCGTTGGCAGAAGATCTGCCGCACGATGAAGATTTGTTAGAGTCAGAAGACGATGCGCCGATCATCAAACTGATCAATGCCATGTTGGGTGAAGCGATCAAAGAAGGCGCCTCGGATATCCATATCGAAACGTTCGAGAAGAGCTTATCGATTCGTTTCCGCGTTGATGGCGTGTTACGTGATGTGTTGTCACCAAGCCGCAAGTTGGCACCGTTATTGGTGTCTCGCGTGAAGGTTATGGCGAAGCTCGATATTGCAGAGAAACGTGTCCCGCAAGATGGCCGTATTTCACTGCGTATTGGTGGCCGAGCGGTTGATGTGCGTGTTTCGACGATGCCGTCTTCACATGGTGAGCGTGTGGTAATGCGTTTGCTGGATAAAAATGCCACACGTCTTGATTTGCACAGCCTTGGGATGGAAGCGAAAACGCATCAACAGTTCCAAGCGATGATTGCTCGACCACACGGCATTATTTTGGTGACGGGCCCAACCGGTTCGGGTAAGTCGACCACCTTGTACGCAGGCTTGCAAGAGATCAATAGTAACGAGCGTAACATTCTTACCGTTGAAGACCCGATTGAATTTGATATCGATGGCATTGGCCAAACGCAAGTGAACCCTAAGGTGGACATGACGTTTGCCCGTGGCCTACGTGCGATTTTGCGTCAAGACCCAGATGTGGTGATGGTGGGTGAAATTCGTGACTTAGAAACAGCGCAAATTGCCGTGCAAGCCTCGTTGACTGGCCACTTAGTGATGTCGACGCTGCACACCAATACCGCGGTAGGTGCGATTACGCGCCTGCGTGATATGGGCATCGAACCGTTTTTGATTTCCTCTTCACTATTGGGCGTCCTCGCGCAACGTTTGGTACGCACATTGTGCCCAAGTTGCAAACAAAGCTACCAAGCGGATACCGCGCAAAAAGCGCTGTTCGATCTGAATGAAGATGCCTCTTTAACGCTGTACAAACCAGCCGGTTGTGAAAAGTGTAACCACAAGGGTTACCGCGGCCGAACCGGTATTTATGAGTTATTGATGGTTAACGAACAAGTTCAAGAGCTGATCCATAACGAAGCGGGTGAGCAGGCGATGGAAAAAGTGGTTCGTCAGCACACGCCTTCGATTCGTAGTGACGGCCTAGCAAGAGTTCGCCAAGGCGTAACATCACTTGAAGAAGTGATGCGAGTAACCAAGGAAGGCTAATGGCGGCGTTCGAATACAAAGCACTCAATGCGAAAGGCAAATCACAAAAAGGGGTGATGGAAGGCGACAATGCCCGCCAAGTCCGTTCACGCCTTAAAGAGCAAGGCTTAGTGCCGATTGATGTGGTGGCGACGCGCGCGACGCAGCAAGCCAACACGCCAGAAACCGAA
This sequence comes from Vibrio scophthalmi, assembly GCF_040869025.1. Classification (NCBI taxonomy): domain Bacteria; kingdom Pseudomonadati; phylum Pseudomonadota; class Gammaproteobacteria; order Vibrionales; family Vibrionaceae; genus Vibrio; species Vibrio scophthalmi. The sequence continues at coordinate 1,502,508 of NZ_CP134271.1, forward strand.
GCTCTCACCTTTAAGCGCGGGATCAGCACGCCAGATTTGGCGTTGATTACTCGTCAGCTGTCTACGTTAGTGCAATCGGGTATGCCGCTCGAAGAGTGTTTGCGTGCGGTGTCTGAGCAAGCGGAAAAACCGCGTATTCGTACCATGTTAATGGCGGTACGAGCTAAAGTGGTTGAAGGACACACCTTGGCAGACGGCTTGGGGGATTACCCTCATGTCTTTGATGAACTGTTTCGTTCGATGGTCGCCGCGGGTGAAAAATCGGGCCACCTTGATGGTGTGCTTGAGCGCCTTGCCGACTACGCAGAGAATCGCCAGAAGATGCGCAGCAAACTACAACAAGCGTTGATCTATCCAGTTGTGCTGGTGGTGTTTGCGATTGCGATTGTCGCGTTCTTGTTGGCTTCGGTGGTGCCTAAAATTGTTGGCCAATTTGTCCAGATGGGCCAAGAACTGCCTCTTTCTACCCGCATTTTGATTAGCGCCAGTGAGTTTGTGCAGCATTGGTGGATCACCATTGCGATAGCCCTTATTGCGTTGGCTTATTTGGTGCGTTACGCCTTATCGAAGCCTTCCATTCGTTTGAGTTGGGATCGCAAAGTGATCGCGATGCCAGTGATCGGTAAGATTGCTCGCGGCCTCAATACCGCCCGTTTCGCGCGTACGTTGTCGATCTGTACCTCGAGTGCCATTCCTATTCTGGATGGCATGAAAGTCGCGGTTGACGTGATGTCGAATCAATACGTCAAACAACAAGTGTTGCTTGCATCGGATCGGGTACGTGAAGGCGCTAGCCTGCGAAAATCGTTGGATCAAACCAAACTGTTTCCTCCGATGATGCTGCATATGATTGCCTCGGGTGAGCAAAGTGGTGAATTAGAGAGTATGTTGACTCGCGCGGCAGATAACCAAGATGCCAACTTTGAGTCGATGGTGAATATTTCGTTGGGGATCTTTACCCCATTAATGATTGCTGTATTGGCGGGATTGGTGCTGTTTATTGTAATGGCCACTATGATGCCTATTTTAGAAATGAATAACTTAATGAGCGGCAAATAACGCTGACCAGAAAGAGACTTCTTGGAGACAATAATGAAAAAACAACATAATAAAAAACAGTCTGGCTTCACCTTGTTAGAGTTGATGGTGGTGGTGGTTATTTTAAGTATCTTAGCCAGTGTGGTTGCGCCAAACTTGCTCGGCAGTAAAGACACCGCGGCACAGAAGAAAGCCACGGTTGATATTAAAGCGCTGGAAACGGCTCTTGATACGTACAAGCTTAACCACAACGTTTATCCAACCACCGATCAAGGTTTGGAAGCTTTGGTGACTGAGCCAAGCAACCCAACGCCACGCAACTACCCACAAGATGGTTACATCAAGCGTCTACCGCAAGACCCATGGGGCAACGATTACCAATACCTAAGCCCAGGCGATAACGGCAACATTGATGTCTTCACGCTAGGCGCTGATGGCCAAGAAGGTGGTGATGGTGTTAATGCCGATGTCGGCAACTGGAATCTACAAGATTTCCAATAATCTTCTTATTGATGAGTTTGGCGGCATAGGCCGCCATTTATCTCTTCACTGGATGAGTTTTTCACTCTGATGTTGGTTGAATTTAAATAGTGCGCGGCATGTCGAAAAGTAAAGGCTTTACCCTAATCGAAGTGTTATTGGTGGTGGCGTTGATTGCCATCATGGCTTCAACAGTGGTGTTTTCTTTACCTGATAACAGCCGTGATGAAGCGGAGCACCAAGCTAAATCGCTTTGGTTACGCTTACAGCTACTCAATGAGGAAGCGATGCTCAGTGGCCGTGATTTTGGGCTGCGCATTGAGCAAGCCAAAGGGCGTTACTTCTTGCAGCAGCTCGAAAATGAGGGCTGGCAACCACTTAAGTTAGATCGCTTACCTTACGAAACACAGTTGGTCGACTCATTGAAGATGGAATTTAATCTGGGTGGTTCGGCATGGCAGGATCAAGAACGCTTGTTTAATCCTACCTCACTGTTTGATGAGGAGATGTTTGCCGATCTAGAAGAAGATAAAAAGTTACCCGCCCCGCAGGTATTCGTGATGTCGAGTGGTGAAGTCACCCCATTCTCTATTGCTATTTATCCAAGCGACGCTGATTTAGAGCAGAGTGCATGGCAGGTAGTGGCAAAAGAAAATGGCCAAATTGTCTTGTTGCAACCGGGAGAGCAAGAGGAATTAGCCGATGAGAGATAACTCAAGCCAACCTTGCTTAAGCAAACCTGGCTCAAGCAAACGCCAGCGACGTGGCTTTACCTTACTTGAGGTGCTCGTTGCGTTAGCGATTTTCGCCATGTCAGCGATGGCCTTGGTGCGCTCGGTGAGCCAGCACATAAATACTCTTACGTTGATGGAAGAAAAAGCCTTTGCGGCCATGGTGGTGGATAACCAAATGGCCAAAGTGATGCTCAACCCGCAAGCATTGAAAAAACAGAGTGGTAAAGACCAATTGGCAGAACGCACTTGGTACTGGACGGTTGATCCGGTATCGACTTCTGGCGGCTTGATTCGTGCTTTTGATGTTTCAGTGGCGAGTTCGCGACAAGGGACGCCGATTTTAACGGTGAGAAGCTATGTCGCTAAATAAACGCTTATTTAGATCGCGTGGCGGCAAACGTGCGGGCTTTACCTTGATTGAAGTGCTGGTGGCGATGTCGATTTTTGCTTTCCTTGCCGCAGGGGCTCAGCAGGTATTGAATCAGATGTATCGCAGCAATGCGATTTCGCAAGAGCGTAGCGAGCGCCTCAAAACCTTGCAGCGTACGCTGGTCTTTATGGATAACGACTTTCGCCAAATGGCTTTGCGTCAAATGCGCACCAATGGGGAAGAGCCAAGCACTAAGTTAGTTGAATGGAAAGACTACTTACTCGATTCGGATAGTAAAGGCGTGATGTTTGCGCGTGCCGGTTGGCATAACCCCCAACAGCAATTCCCGCGTGGTGAAGTCACCAAAGTAGGTTATCGCATCAAGGATAATCAATTGCAGCGAGTGTGGTGGCGCTACGTAGATACGCCAGCAGGTCAAGAAGGCATGATCATGCCGTTGATTGATCAAGTTGACAGTTTTGATATGCGTTTTTTTGATGGCAAACAATGGCTCAAGCAGTGGGACAAAACCATGACACTGCCCAAGGCGGTGCAAGTCTCACTGACCTTTAGTGATTATGGCGAAATTGAACGCATTTATCTGACGGGTGGTGGATCGATTGCAGTGGAGAGTCGCGATGAAGAGTAGTCAGCGTGGCGTGGCTTTACTAGTAGTCCTGCTGATTTTAGCCTTGATGACGGCAGTGGCAGCGACCATGTCGGAACGTTTGTTTGGGCAGTTTAAGCGCTCATCCAATCAGTTAAATTATCAACAAGCTTACTGGTATAGCATTGGTGCGGAAGCCTTGGCAGTGGAAGGCATCGAGCAGAGTTACCAAGACAGCGACACCATCAATATGTCGCAGCCTTGGGCGTTGGAAGAGCAAAACTTTCCGCTGGATTACGGCAGCCTTACTGGGCAGCTGCGTGATCGCCAAGCTTGTTTCAATATCAATGCGTTGGTGGATCTTGAGGCGGAAGCGGGCTCGGACAGTGCGCCTTATTTAGTGACCGTCTTGCAACAGCTCATGTCTGAATTGGATATCGATAGCCATGTCGCTGAAGTGGTTGCGCATTCAAGTTGGGAGTTTATTGATACCAATAATCACATCAACTCAGTAACGGGCGTGGAAGATAGCCATTATGAATCGATGGCTCCCGCTTATATGACGGCGGATGGCGTATTGGCTGAGGCGAGTGAATTACGCGCGGTCAACCTGGTGTCAGGTGAGGTGATGACGAAGTTAGAACCTTATATCTGTGCGCTGCCTACCGCGGAGTTCCGTCTTAATGTGAACACTTTGCCTGCGGAACAATCTCGCCTGTTAGTGGCGATGTTTGGTGATCAGTTAAGCGACAGCGATGCACAAAGTTTACTAGAAAATCGTCCTTTTGATGGCTGGGGCGATGTTGATCAGTTTTTGGCCGAGTCACAACTCGCCTCATTAAGCGATGAAGTTAAAAAACGAGTTAAAGCCTATCTCACGGTAGACAGTGCTTATTTTGAATTGGATGCACGAATCGTGGTGGGGGAATCGCAAGTGCGTATTCGCAGCCTACTGTTCAGTGCAAATAGAGAAACCGCAACGGTGATAAGCCGTCGCTTTGGAGGAATCGGTGAGCGAGTACTTAATCGTTCGACTGAGCAATAATCGCCAGGCAAAAAAGCCGTGGTTGGTTTGGTCTGAAAGCCAGCAAGAAGTGATCGCCAGTGGTGAATTAAGCGCTGAGCAAGCGCTTGATGAGATCGCGAGCTACGCGCAAGCACGTCACACCATCGTGTTATTAAACAGTGCTGATGTGCTGTTGAAAGAGGTCAACATTCCCGCCGGTGGCGCGCGTCAATTTGATGCGATGCTACCGTACTTGGTCGAAGATGATGTCGCACAAGATGTCGATGGCATGCACTTTACGGTGCTGGCTAAGCAAGGTCAGATTGCCCATGTTGCTGGTGTCGACCGTGAATGGTTAGCGCGTGAATTAGAGACACTCAAACAAGCAGGCTTTAACGTGACTAAAGTTCTGCCAGATGCGCTGGCATTGCCAGATGTTGACGGCATTGCAGCGGTTGAATTGGCGGGCCAATGGTTATTGAAGAAACAAGCATACCAAGCGCTGACTATTGAATCCGATTGGTTGGCGATAGTGGCTCAATCTGAATGGGTCAAGCAAGGTGATGATTGGCTAGCGCTGCATGCCTATTCACCACTGCCAGAGCTGAATTTAGCACCTGAGCAAGATTGGCAACAAGCGGAGCCACAATTGGTGATGCAATTGCTGGGGCGCCAAGCGATGTTTACGCCAGTGAACTTGTTGACGGGCTGCTTTAAACCGAAGTCGGGTGTCGGTCGTTACCTCAAAGTATGGCGAAAGGCGGCCATTGCCGCTGGCGTTGTCGCGGTGGTATTGGTGGCGCAAAACCTAATTCAAACCTATCAAGCAGAACAACAAGCCGCTAAGTATCGTGCTGAAAGTGAGCGTATTTTCCGCTCCGTTCTGGTCGGAAAAACGAAGATCCCGACCGTCAGCTATTTAAAGCGTGAATTGGATAATGAAGCCAAGCGTCTATCGGGTGGTAATAGCGATGAGTCGTTATTAGTGTGGATGGCAAAACTGCCATCGGCAATTAAATCAGTGCCTGATTTTACTCTGACTGGGATTAAGTTTGATCGCCAACGTGGTGAAATTCAACTGCAAGCCAGCAGTCAAGATTTTCAAGCCTTTGAACAAGCACGTGCGAAGCTAGAAGAACAATTTTCCGTGCAGCAAGGTCAGTTGAGTAAATCCGGTCAACTTGTAGTTGGCGACCTGATTTTAAAGCCGCGATGAGGAAGCAAGCATGAATAAATTATTAGCCTCGTTGCAAGTTTGGTGGCTGCGTATTACACCGCGTGAACAGCGTTTAGTGACGGTGGGTGGTGTGGCATTGATCATCGGTATCCTATTTTGGGGGATTTACCAACCGATGGTGCAGCGTGCCGAATTGGCGCAAAATCAACTGCGCACCGAAAAGCAGTTATTGAGCTGGGTACAGAATAAAGCGGATGATATTGTCGCCTTGCGTGGTAATGGTGCTAGAGCGCTATCACCACTGCCGTTTAACCAAGCGGTTTCTTCGTCAGCGCGTCGTTTTAATATCGAACTTGTGCGTGTGCAACCACGTGGTGAAGAGATGCAAGTTTGGGTGCAGCCATTGCCATTTAATCAATTGGTTAGTTGGTTGGAGTACTTACAACAGAATCATGGTGTCGAAGCACAATTTCTTGATATTGATAAGAACGAGCGCATTGGTGTGGTTGATGTTAAGCGCCTGCAACTGAGCAAAGGATAGTCGCCAGTGAAAAAAAAGATAACCTTGATGGTGGTGTTACTGCTGACGTTTATCGTCAGTGCCATCGTCCATCTTCCGATTCAAGTGGTGCTGGCATACGCACCACTGCCGACACAACTGAAAATTAGCCAAGCCAGCGGAACGTTATGGCAAGGCCAAGCGCAGCAAGTTCGATGGCAGCGCTACCAACTTGGGCAGGTCTCTTGGCAGTTTGCGCCAAGTGCGCTATTGAGTGGCAATGCCGAAGCCAAGGTTCGCTTTGGCCGTGGCAGCCAATGGCAACTGCAAGGTCGCGGTACTGTCGGCTACGGTTTAAAAGGCGCTTATGCTGAGAATTTACTTGCCTCGATGCCTATCACCGAAGCGTTAAAGTTGGCCCCTGCATTACCGATCCCCTTGACGTTAGAGGGCCAATTAGAGCTGAATGTGAAGCAACTGAGCTATGCTGCGCCATATTGTGCGCAAGGTACGGGTAGTTTGGTGTGGAACACTGATGTGGTCGGCACGCCATTAGCGGATCTGCAACTAGGGCCGGTGATTGCGGATCTAGACTGCCAAGATAGCCAAATCAGCGTGAAAGGCACTCAGCAAAGCGCACAAGTGCGTAGCGAATTTTCCGCTGAGTTAATGCCGGATCAACGTTTTAGTGCCAAGGCGTGGTTTATCCCGCAAGCCGCGATGCCAACGGCGCTGTCAGAACAGTTGCAATGGTTGCCGAAGCCGGATGCGCAAGGGCGTTACCAGTTTAATCAGCAAGGTCGCTTATAGCGGCTATCTGAGTACTAAAAACAGCAAACCCCAGTGAGACTGGGGTTTGTTTTATGCGCTTCAGGTAATGAATCAAACTAGCGGGTAGGGAAGCTCACTTGTACTTTTAAGCCGCCTTCGCTGCGATTGTTAACCACCACGGAACCATTGTGTTGGCTAACAATGCGTTTGACGATGGCGAGGCCAAGCCCTGTACCTTCGCTGCCACGCGCAGTGTCACCACGAGTAAAGGGTTCAAATAGTTTCGCCACTTGGTCTTTGGCAATCCCCGGGCCATTATCTTCAATACACACCCAGCACAGTTTGTTGTCTGCGGTCATTCCGGTCGAGATTTTCACCCAACCATTGCCGTAGCGTACGGCGTTGACCACTAAGTTACTCACTGCGCGCTTGATTGCGATTGGGCTACCAAAAGCCGGTTTTAAGTTGCTTAACAGCGTTTCAATCTCAATATGATGGCGGTTGCCTTCCGAGTTCGCTAAGTCTTGAGAGATATCGTTGAGGTCTACTTCGCCAAAAGATTCACGATTAACCGGTTTGAGGTAATCCATAAATTGGCTAATGATTTCATTACACTCTTCGGTATCGCTAATAATCCCTTCTGCAAGGTAGCTATCTTGTGGTGACATCATTTCCGTCGCTAAGCGAATACGAGTCAACGGCGTGCGTAAGTCGTGGCTGATACCGGCCATTAATAAGGCGCGATCTTCTTCTAACGCTTGAATGCCTTTCGACATTTGATTGAAAGCACGCGTCACGGAGCGGATCTCTGAGGTGCCTTTTTCTGCCAACGGCGGTGGGATTTCGCCACGGCCAACCCCTTTTGCCGCGCGCTCAAGTGCGAGCAGAGGCCGGTTTTGTAAGCGAATAAATAACCAACCACCGGCGATGATCAGCAGCGCCATCACTAAACTATTACGAAACAGTGGCGCAAAATCTTCTTCTTGTAGCTCGGAGAGTGGAATGCGGATCAGAGAATCAGGCAGTGACTCAAGGCTCATCCATAACACATAGCTTTCTTCACCCAAGACCATGCGCACATCAGCTTGCGTGCCGAGTGTTTGCGTCATCTCTTCACTCATCAAATCAATACTGATCGCATGACGAAACTCATCGGCCAGATCGCTGTCTTTGGCGTGAATGGTCACCCCGAGCTGTTCGAGAATTTGTCGGCGCAGCGGCGCATCCATCACCAAGCCATTTTCAAGATCGTCAGAGTTATCCAACATCAAGTTGATTTCATAGCTGAGGATTTTATTAAACTGCTGCAAACTAGGCAGTAATGCATAGTTGAAGACCGCGTAGTAAGAATAGACTTGGCTAGCAATCAGTAATGTGATGAACAGGACAATGGATTGAGTAAAGGAGCTGCGAATGCGCATAGTCGTCGCCTATTGGTGATAGGAGTTATTATTGGGTTTTCGTCCAGCAAGATAAAAAGTGCGAGCCTAAAGCTCGCACTAGATTGAATCAATGTGGTTTATGCTTCTTTGCCATCAGGGACAAACACATAACCTAAGCCCCACACGGTTTGAATATAGCGTGGTTTGCTTGGGTCAACTTCCAGCATGCGACGTAGACGCGAGATCTGAACATCGATAGAACGTTCCATCGCCGAGTATTCACGACCACGAGCCATGTTCATTAACTTATCGCGAGAAAGCGGTTCGCGAGCGTTAGTGACGAGGGCTTTTAATACCGCAAACTCACCAGACGTCAGTGGCATCGCTTCATCACCACGATACATTTCACGCGTACCTAAGTTTAGGCGGAACTCACCAAACTCAACAATCGACTCTTCAGAGCTTGGTGCGCCAGGCAGTTCAATGGTTTGGCGACGCAATACCGCTTTGATGCGTGCGAGCAGTTCGCGTGGGTTAAATGGTTTTGGCAGGTAATCATCTGCGCCCACTTCTAAGCCGACGATGCGATCAATTTCATCGCCTTTTGCCGTTAGCATAAGAATAGGAAGTTCATTATTGGCATTGCGTAGGCGACGACAAATCGATAGGCCATCTTCACCCGGCAGCATCAAATCCAGCACCATAAGGTGGAAGTTTTCACGTGTTAGCAGGCGATCCATCTGTTCGCCGTTGGCAACGCTACGTACCTGAAAACCTTGCTCAGATAGGTATCGCTCCAATAGCGCACGTAAACGGGCATCGTCATCTACGACCAGAATTTTATGAATTTCTTGCATTGAAACACCTTAATCAAAAGCAAAGCATATAAACAAAAATGTATCACTGTTTGGCCAAGCGTGCTTGCCCAAATTGTTACAATTTTAGCGTCGGCTTACGTTTTACTGAGTCAGCTCACGGTGCCGAAAAGTCAGCGGCGAGTTTTTGTTGGTTTATTGTTCATATTTTCTCGTTAACGTAGTGAAATAATGGCGGTTTTACTTCGCTTGGTTGCATTGTTCACCGCGATTTATCGCTGAATTTGAAGCTCAACAACATGCTAGCTATTGCCTGTGGTAAAAAAAAAGCGACAATCAACAGATACTAATCGTGATGGATAACAATCGTGAGAACTAACCTGATCACCCGTGAAGGCTACAATCGCCTTAAAAAAGAGCTCGACTACCTCTGGCGTGAAGATCGTCCTGAAGTGACTAAAAAAGTGACTTGGGCGGCGAGCTTAGGCGATCGCAGCGAAAACGCAGACTATCAGTACAACAAAAAGCGTTTGCGTGAGATAGACCGTCGGGTGCGATTTTTACGTAAGCGTTTAGAGCAGGTCACGGTGGTCGACTACTCTCCTCAACAGGAAGGTAAAGTGTTCTTCGGCGCTTGGGTGGAGATTGAGAACGAAGCGGGAGACTGTAAAAAATTCCGCATCGTTGGGCCAGATGAAATCTATGGCGATGCGAAAGGTTATATCTCGATTGATTCACCGATGGCGCGGGCGTTATTGAAAAAAGAAATCGATGATGAATTTGTCGTGCGCACACCAGAAGGTGAAAAAGAGTGGTTTATCAATTTGATTGAATACGATACACGGGTTCAGGAATAACCATTTTACCCGGTAATAAAGCGATAATTTTACTTTGTCGTGACCCGTCAGGTGTCACATAGATTACGATTGCGTTATTACTCGGTAATCAAAGCGGTGGATTTTTTACGATTCGCCCTAATATATACTCAAACACCTTTTAAAATAGAGATTCAACGGATGAGCCAAGCTATCTGTAAATTGATTGCTCAAGAACTGAATGTTCGCCCTGAGCAAGTGACTGCCGCGGTTAACTTAATTGACGACGGCAATACGGTTCCCTTTATTGCTCGTTACCGCAAAGAAGTAACGGGTGGATTGGATGATACCCAATTACGTAATTTAGATAGCCGCTTGTCCTATCTGCGTGAGTTGGACGATCGTCGCCAGACGATTCTGAAATCGATTCAAGATCAAGGCAAACTAACGGCCGCGTTAGAGCAAGAGATTCAACAAGCGGACAGCAAAACCCGTTTGGAAGATTTATACCTGCCATACAAGCCTAAGCGCCGTACTAAAGGTCAAATTGCAATTGAAGCGGGTCTTGAGCCATTAGCGGATGCGCTTTGGAATCACCCACAAACTGAACCTGAGATCGAAGCGGCAAAATACGTCTCTGCCGATAAAGGTATCGCGGATAATAAAGCGGCACTCGACGGCGCTCGTGCGATCATCATGGAGCGCATTGCGGAAGACGCCAACTTACTGGAAAAAGTACGCAGTTACTTAACGCGCCATGCGGAATTGGTCTCGCGCGTGGTGACAGGCCAAGAGCAAGCGGGTGAGAAGTTCAAAGATTACTTTGCGCACAATGAAGCGTTGAACAAGGTGCCATCACACCGTGCATTAGCAATGCTACGTGGTCGTAATGAAGGCTTTCTGACTCTGGCAATGAATGCTGATCCGGCGCAAGAAGAAGGCGCACGCCAATCTTACTGCGAAACGTTAATTGCAGATCACTACGGCATTTCATTGAGCCAAGCGCCGGCTGATGTATGGCGTAAGCAGGTGATCAGTTGGGCATGGCGCATCAAAGTTTCGATGCACATGGAAACTGAGCTGATGGGTGCGCTAAAAGAGCGTTCTGAAATCGAAGCAATTGAAGTATTCGCCACCAACCTAAAAGATTTATTGATGGCGGCGCCTGCTGGTCCTCGCGCCACACTAGGCTTAGATCCGGGTTTACGTACTGGTTCTAAAATTGCCGTGGTTGATGCGACTGGTAAAGTGCTGACGACGGAAACCATTTACCCACATCCACCACAAAAACAGTACGACCAAGCGATGGCAGTCGTCGATAAGTTGGTGCGTAAGTTCAACGTTGACTTGATTGCGATTGGTAACGGGACTGCTTCACGTGAAACCGATAGCTTTGTTGGCGATCTGATTGCACGTGGCAATCTGAAAGTGCAAAAAATCATGGTCAGTGAAGCGGGTGCATCGGTGTATTCGGCGTCTGAATTGGCAGCGAAAGAGTTCCCGAATATGGACGTGTCGCTGCGTGGTGCAGTATCGATCGCTCGTCGCTTGCAAGACCCATTGGCGGAACTGGTGAAAATAGATCCTAAATCGATCGGTGTGGGCCAGTACCAACATGATGTCAGCCAGTCAATGTTGGCAAAACGTCTTGATGCTGTGGTTGAAGACTGTGTAAACGCCGTGGGTGTGGATGTGAATACTGCGTCGGCCGCTTTGTTGACACGCGTGGCAGGTCTGTCTACCACCATGGCGCAAAACATTGTTGATTACCGTGACGAGAATGGTCGCTTTGAAGCGCGCACTACGCTGAAAAAAGTGGCACGTTTGGGGCCAAAAGCATTTGAACAGTGTGCTGGTTTCCTACGTATTATGGATGGTAAAAACCCACTCGATGCGTCTTCAGTACACCCGGAAGCCTACCCAGTGGTTAAAGCGATTGCTGAAAAGAACAGTAAAGCGGTTAAAAGCTTGATTGGTGATACAGAATTCTTACGTGGTCTGCATGCGGTTGATTACACCAATGACAGCTTTGGTTTGCCAACGGTGACCGACATCATCAAAGAGTTGGATAAGCCGGGTCGCGATCCGCGTCCTGAGTTTAAAACAGCAACCTTTGCCGAAGGCGTTGAAAAGGTATCAGATCTTGAAGTCGGCATGGTGTTGGAAGGTGTGGTTTCTAACGTAGCCAACTTTGGTGCCTTCGTCGATATCGGTGTTCACCAAGATGGTCTCGTGCATATTTCTGCATTGACCGATCGTTATGTTGCCGATCCGCGTGAAGTGGTTAAAGCGGGTGACATTGTGAAAGTGAAAGTGATGGAAGTGGATGTGCAGCGTAAGCGTATCGCCCTTTCCATGCGCCTGAACGATGAGCCGGGACAAGACAATCGCACTCAGCGTAGTTCTGAGCCGCGTAACAATCAAAACCAAATGCGTTCACAAGGTGGTCAACAGCGTCGTCGTGAAGAACCGGCAGGCAACAATGCTATGGGTGGCGCGTTTGCTGCTGCCTTTGCCAAAGCGAAACGCTAATTGGCTTAGCTCTCGCTTTCGTTCAGGTTAAAAATAAAAAAAAGCCCCGCTCAAATGAGTGGGGCTTTTGTCTTTTGGTATTCACTGAGTATGGATTCAATCTCTTGGATTTAGGCCGATACATATAGCGACTACAACACCGCAATGACCTCTGAAGGTGTGTTTGGTGCCACAGCATGTCCATAGTGAAACTTAATCACTACGCGCCGTTTAGCCATTCTTCCTTCGGTTATCGCTGCATCGATTACGCGCTTTGGTAAGCGAAACCGCATTGCGTAGCCTTTTCCTTGCTGTTCGCTATAGCTGGCCAAAGACAGCAGTTCAAACAACCGATCTAACGGACTGTCTGGCGGGTCATGTTGAGGGGCGAGTATCGCGTGCTCATCATCGGCGCCATAGTTCGGATGTTCAGATGGGTCCCAAGCCGCATTGCGACGTCGTTTATCATCTGAATTGATTTTGCGTTCAGCATTAGTTCTGGCTGGTGCAACCGTGGCTATAATCGGCTCGCGAATTTTATTATCACGCGCCGCTTGCTCTGTTTGCACGTTAACCGATGGGGCGATAAGTGGCACACTCACGTTGGTGGGTGACACGATCATAACCGAGACCTCCTCAGCTTCGCCCACTGACATGGCTATCGTTCTGTCAGTTGAATAAGCTATCGGCTGAGAGAGTCAAAAATTTAGCGTTTTATGCAAATAATTTGTTCGTTTGGAAGGCGATTACTTGAGCGCAAAAGGCCTCAGGCTCAGTCATGAAAGGCGCGTGAGATGACTGATTAAAGACAAAGCTTTGGCTATTGGGCATCAATTTTGTCACGTCTTCCGCCACCTTGATAGGCACCAAACCATCTAAGCGACCATACAAGCGCAGTGTCGGAACGCGAATGCTGGCGAGTTGACTACGATAGTCGATTTCAGCCAATAAATTTAAGCCGGACAGTAACGATTGTTGGTTTGGAGATGGGCGCGACAGCACCGCTTTTTTCAGCGCTTTGACATCTTGTCTTGCTGAAGGACTTCCCATGGCTTGTAGTGCCATAAAGCGCTCGATCGTCAGTTGAAAATCATCCATCAGTTGCGCGGTAAAAGCGCTGAGCACTTTCGCTTGAATGCCTCGCCACGGTTCAGAGTTATCGCCCTGTTCATTAACGCGACTAGCTTGCTTGGCTGAGAAACAGGGGGAGCTGGCAACACTGATTAAACCTAAGGCGCGTTCTGGATGGTGCAAAGCAATGTGAGAGGCCACCAAGCCGCCTAAAGACCAACCGAGCCATATCGCTTGTTTCGGCGCATCACGTAGCACTTGTGCCGTTAAATCTGCCATGGTGGAAAAGTGGCTTTGATGACTCAGGCCAAACCCGGGCAAGTCGACCACATGAACACAGTAGTGTTGGCTTAGTGTCGCGACGGTTTGCTGCCAAACGGCACCATTCATTCCCCAGCCATGCAGCAAAACCAGATCCGGCCCTGAGCCGTGAGTTTGCCAATGCAATGCTGGTGTGGTTGTCTCGGTATCTCGCACTTTATTCATCCTTTTGACTGCGCAGTAAGCGGCACTATCAAGTTTCTATCTAAGTGATTCCACGTGATTCATCGACGTACGTAACTTATTAGTGGAGCCTGCTTATGTTAACTCCCTGTCCATGTTAATCCAATGGTGGCAGAAAAACAGACAGCATGTGCTGGCTCATTATTGCCAACACTGTTTGCTGCCGATAGAGGGGCGTGACCAGCCAGGCCCTGGGTCATGGTTATTGTGCCAAGCGTGCTTGGAAGGACTAAGCATACCGTCTCGTTGCCAGTGTTGTGGTATGACAACGCTTCATCCGGTTGCTCAATGTGGTCATTGTTTGTCGCAACCGCCAGCTTGGCGGCAACTCTATTGTGTTGGTGACTACACGCCGCCATTGTCCGATTATGTTCAGCAATTAAAGTTTGCTCGTCAGCTGCATTATGTTGAGGTATTGGCCGATCTGCTTGCTCTAAAAATCCAACCAAATATTCAGATGATCACTTATGTACCCTTACACTGGCATCGGCAATTGTGGCGTGGATTTAATCAAAGTGAATTTCTAGCGCGAGCGTTGGCGCAGCGACTCGGTCTTCCTTGCCGAGCATTGTTTAAGCGTACTCGTGCTACTCGTTCGCAACGGGGTATGGATCGCCTGCAACGACAACGTAATTTACGTGGCGCATTTACGCTGACGAAAAGTGTTACTGAACTTCAATCCGTCGCGATTGTTGATGATGTAGTGACGACAGGGAGTACTGTGCAGCAATTATGCAAATTACTACTTGATGCTGGAGTTAAAAGTGTTGATATTTACTGTATCTGCCGTACTCCTGAATGATTCGGTTATAGCTCAGCACGATCAATTATGCGTAAAAGGCTAGATCTCAGAATTTTCAGGAGTAGAATGGTGAACAAATAGCCTACAAAATTACTCAGGTATTCGTCGTGTCAAATACAATTACTATTACTGAAAGCGCTCAAGAACACTTTGCCAAGTTGCTTGCACAGCAGCCTGAAGGCACTAACATTCGTGTGTTCGTGGTAAATCCAGGAACTCAAAATGCTGAGTGTGGTGTCTCTTACTGTCCGCCAGAAGCCGTAGAAGCTACTGATACTGAACTGACATTCCCAATGCTATCTGCTTATGTAGATGAGCTAAGCCTGCCATTCTTAGACGATGCAGAAATTGATTATGTCACTGACAAGATGGGTTCACAGCTAACTCTAAAAGCACCGAACGCGAAAATGCGTAAAGTGGCTGACGATGCACCACTGGTTGAGCGTGTTGAATACGCGATTCAAACCCAAGTGAACCCTCAACTAGCGGGTCACGGTGGTCACGTAAACTTAGTTGAAATCACAGAAGAAGGCATTGCGATTGTTGCTTTCGGTGGTGGTTGTAACGGTTGTTCAATGGTTGATGTAACCTTAAAAGATGGCATTGAAAAAGAGCTACTACAACAGTTCGAAGGTGAACTGACTGCAGTACGCGATGCGACTGAGCATGACCGTGGTGAGCACTCATATTACTAATGAGTCACTACCAATCCTCGTTAAACGAGGATGAATGAATGTGCAAATGGAGCTCTTAGGGCTCCATTTTTGTATCTAGTATTTGTTGCGTGTTTTGGCTCTCCAAGTGATGGAATATCACCATGGCTGGGGGAGATATGTGGCGACTGGTACGGATTTATACAAATTAGATGGCCGAGAAACTGGTCTAACGTATTGTCTTCTCATATATTAAGAATCTATTGCTTAGAGAAGGAGAAACATTGTGGCCAAACGGACACCACCAGAAATTCTGGCTAAGCAGACCGTCGCACAATCACGACTGTTTTCGATTGAAGCGCTTGAGCTACGTTTTAGTAACGGTGAAGAGCGCACTTATGAGCGCATGCGCCCAAGTGGCCGCCATGCGGTGATGATTGTGCCTGTGACAGAGCAGGGTGATCTCTTGTTGGTGCGCGAATACGCTGCCGGCACTGAGCGCTATGAATTAGGTTTTCCGAAAGGATTGATCGATCCGGGCGAAAGCGCCATTGAAGCGGCGAATCGCGAATTAAAAGAAGAGATTGGCTTTGGTGCTGAGCAACTGGTGCCATTAAAAGAAGTGGTGCTTGCGCCATCGTATTTTTCGAGCAAGATGACGCTATTTATTGGCCAAAATCTCTACGCCGAACAATTGGTGGGTGATGAGCCAGAGCCACTTGAAGTTGTACGCTGGCCATTGGCTCAAGCTGAAGAGTTGCTAACACATCTCGACTTTAGCGAAGCGCGCAGTATTACTGCATTGATGCTCGCTCTACGATATTTAAAATCATAATACGTGCATAGCCCAAGGAACTATTATGCCGATAAGCCCAGATCTTTCTCATCACCTCCCTGCCGTCATTGATATTGCGCGTACTGCAGGTCAGTTGATCTTAGATATCTATCAGACTAAGCAGTATGAAGCGTACACCAAGAGTGACTCGACACCTGTTACCAGTGCTGATCTTGCCGCGCACAAGTTTATTGTTGAGAAGTTGTCTGAGTTGACACCAGACATTCCCGTGCTGTCGGAAGAGGCGGCGGATATTAGCTTAGAACAACGCTCGCAATGGAATCGTTACTGGCTGGTGGATCCGCTCGATGGTACACAAGAGTTTATTGCGCGTAGTGGCGATTTCGCCACCATCATTGCGTTGATTGAAAATAATAAACCAATCATGGGCGTGGTGTATGGGCCAGTTTCGGGCGTGACTTACTATGCTTACCAAGGCAAAGGTGCGTGGAAAATTCCTGATATGAGTGAGAGCGTCCGCATTACCACTCATAAACATCAAGGGCCACAGCAACCTATCGCGATAGCGATCAGTCGCCGCCAAGACATCAATCGTATTACCGATCGCATGAGTAGCGCATGGAACTACGATTTGGTGCCGTTAGGCTCGGCCGCATTGAAAGCCTGCTTGGTTGCTGAAGGCGCGGTTGATTGTTACTTACGTCTAGGTCCTACCGGTGAGTGGGATACTGCTGCGACGCAATGTATCGTTGAAGAAGCGGGCGGTCGTATTTTAAGTACCTTGCTTGAACCGCTCTCTTACAACGAGCGCGATACATTAGAAAACCCCAACTTTATTGTACTGGGCGATGAACAGCTGCCATGGCACGATATTTTATTGGTCAAAGACTGAGTCGTCGTCGAATGCTTTCATTCAATAACTCTGTTCACTAGCTCGCTGCGGCGAGCTTTTTTATGCACGAATCTCCCCATCAACACTGCTACAAAAGTCCTATCTCACCATGCTTAACTTGATATTTTTAGCCAGAAAAACCGTCAAAATCATAATATTGACGAGCGTTGACGACGCCAAAATGGCGATCTTATTCACGTTTTTGTTGAGAGAATTTAACGAGAAGCCGTTTTGATTAAGTAAAAATGGCGTAATTCACGCGTTAAGTTATTGATTGATGTATCAGTTTGAGTGATATGGATCGCAGAAATATCGTCAAAAGATTTTTAATGATTTTGACGTTGCTTTTAAGTTATTGAAAATAAAGTTTTTATATTTTTGTCTAACTGGCCAATTTGAACTGGATCACCAAATTTCGTCGATTAATTTTACGGCGAAAAATAACTCCCTATATTTTGACGTCATTGGATTTACTTTTTTTGGTAAGTGCAGCTGTTTTAGCTGTTTGTTTAGGTAAGTGTTTACAGGGTGAGTAAGATGTTGAAACCAACTTTGATCGCAGTTTCAGTGTTAGCAACTTTGGCCGGTTGTTCTTCACTGCAAAACCCACAACAAGTGGTAGATTCACTAGCAGATAACTTAGATATCAATTATCAAGTGTTGACCAATCACGGTGCTAACGATGGTTTAGCTTGTGATGCTCTTGGCGCAGAATGGGCATCATGTAATAAAGTGATGATGACCTTAGAAAACCAAGGTGAAGCGGTTAACGCAAAAGATTGGACGATTTATTTCCACAGTATTCGTTTGATTTTGGACGTGGATAGCGATCAGTTCAAAGTTACTCGAGTTACGGGTGATCTGCACAAGCTTGAGCCAACCGATAAGTTCGACGGTTTCGCCGCTGGTGAAAAAGTTGAATTGGGTTTGATTGGTGAGTACTGGCAATTATTTGCGACCGACTTTATGCCGGGCGCGTTTGTCACCGCACCTGATGCTGAGCCTAAGATGATTGCATCGCTGAATACAGAAGATGTCTCTAGCTTTGTTTCTGGCCTTGAAGGTGACAACCTAAAACGTACACCAGATGACAACAACGTTTTTGCTAATGCTGTGACGCGCTTTGAGAAGAACGCTGATCTTGCTCAGCAAGACGTATCAACCACATTGCTGCCAACGCCGCTACATGTTGAAGCGGGCACAGGTTCAGTCAGTGTTGCGAAAGGCATTGCACTACCAAGTGCGTTGTTCAGCGCTGAGCAATTTAAAGCATTACAAGCACGCGGTGCCCTATTAGATATCAACCTTGCAGGTGAGCTTGCGGTTGAGACCCAGATTGTTCCGAGTGAATTCCCAGAGAACCTAGCGAAAGCGGGTGCTTACGAGTTAGTGATTGGCGAGCAGGGCATTAAGATCGTTGCTTTTGACCAAGCAGGTCTGTTCTACGGCGTACAATCAATCTTTGGCCTTGTTGGCGAAGAGGCGACACTACCAGAAATCCGCATCATTGATGCGCCACGCTTTGATTACCGTGGTGTGATGGTGGATGTGGCGCGTAACTTCCACAGTAAAGATGCCATTCTAGCCACGCTAGACCAAATGGCGGCTTACAAGATGAACAAGCTGCACCTTCACTTAACGGATGATGAAGGTTGGCGTTTAGAAATTCCAGGCCTTCCTGAGTTAACTGATATCGGCGGCCAGCGTTGCTTTGACCTTGATGAGCAACAATGTCTGTTACCACAGTTAGGCTCTGGTCCTACTTCGGATAACTTTGGCTCAGGCTACTTTAGCAAAGCCGATTACGTTGAAATCCTGAAGTACGCGAAAGCTCGTAATATTGAAGTGATTCCTGAAATTGATATGCCAGCGCACGCGCGTTCTGCGGTTGTATCAATGGAAGCGCGTTACGATCGCCTGATGGCTGCTGGCCAAACAGAACAAGCGAACGAATACCGTCTGATGGACCCGCAAGATAGCTCGAACGTCACCACGGTTCAGTTCTACGATAAGCACAGCTTTATCAACCCGTGTCTTGATTCTTCAACGCGTTTTGTCGACAAAGTGATCTCTGAAGTTGCGGCGATGCACACCGAAGCTGGTGCGCCTCTAACCACATGGCACTTTGGTGGTGATGAAGCGAAGAACATCAAGTTAGGCGCAGGCTTCCAAGATGTAAATGCACAAGATAAAGTAAACTGGAAAGGCACGATTGACCTGTCTCAACAAGACAAGCCATTCGCCAAATCGCCACAATGTAAGACCCTAATTGAAAACGGTACAGTGAGCGATTACGGCCATCTACCAAGTTACTTTGCGGAAGAAGTGTCGAAGATTGTTGCCGAGAAAGGCATTCCGAACTTCCAAGCTTGGCAAGATGGTTTGAAATACAGTGAAGGTGGCGAGAAAGCCTTCGCAACCGAAAATACCCGTGTAAACTTCTGGGATGTTCTTTACTGGGGCGGTACGTCTTCAGTGTATGAATGGTCTGAAAAAGGCTACGACGTAATTGTTTCTAACCCAGACTACGTTTACATGGATATGCCATACGAAGCGGATCCTCAAGAGCGCGGTTACTACTGGGCCACACGTGCAACCGATACTCGTAAGATGTTTGGCTTTGCACCGGAAAACATGCCACAAAACGCGGAAACCTCTTTAGACCGTGATGGCAATGGTTTCACTGGTAAAGGCACCATTGAAGCGAAACCGTTCTACGGTCTATCAGCGCAACTTTGGTCTGAAACTGTGCGTACTGATGAGCAATACGAATACATGGTCTTCCCTCGCGTACTTGCAGCCGCTGAGCGTGCTTGGCATGAAGCTGAGTGGGAAAACGACTACCAAGTGGGCGTTGAATACTCGCAAAACACCAACCTAGTCGACAAAGAAGCTCGTAATCAAGATTACAACCGCTTTGCGAACGTATTAGGCCAACGTGAACTGGCGAAACTGGAAAAAGCGGGCATTGATTACCGTCTACCAGTACCGGGTGCGAAAATTGAAAACGGCAAGTTGGCGATGAACAGTGCGTTCCCTGGTATTGAGCTGCAATACTCAATCGATGGTGACAACTGGCTAACTTACGCAGACAGTCAACGTCCTGCAGTAACAGGTGAAGTCTTCATTCGTTCTGTTTCAGCCACCGGTGAGAAAGCAAGCCGCGTGACATCAGTGAAGTAATCACTGAACAAGCAAATTTATGTTGTTGGTAAGCCAAGGCCCTGCTTAATGCAGGGCCTTTTTTTATGTGTGAAACAATGCGGACTGAGCCAGTTGTGCAGAATGATGGTGCACGGTTCGGTTTGAGGTTCCATTAATGTCATTCCCTACAGTGAGGAACGAATGTGATAGGGAATCTGTTTAGGCTGTACAGGTGGTCAAGTTCGGCTAAATGGCGATTGGAAATTAAAAAGTGCCTCTACTCTCTGCATCTTGCATACACGTAGGCGTATCTTGGTTATCAATGTCATTCCCTACAGTGAGGAACGAACGTGATAGGGAATCTGTTTAGCTGTATCGGGGGCTGAATTAAGCCTGAGATTCCCTATCACGCGGCAGGGAATGACAAAATGTTTGCTTTAGCGTTTTAGCTATACTCTAAGCTTTGGCGTAAATGTCGCGCTCACCTAGCCAACGTTCGATGATCGCGCTGGCATTGTGTGGGTATTGGTCGTGAATATGACGTGCAATGCGCTGAACTTCGGGGATTAAGCGTTGATCACGCACTAAATCAGCGATCTTAAAGTCGGCCATACCAGTCTGTTTGGTGCCAAGCAGCTCGCCCGGGCCACGAATTTCCAAATCGCGCTGTGCAATCACAAAGCCATCGTTACTTTCTCGCAGCACGCCTAAGCGCTTCTGAGCGGTTTTTGATAGTGGGGAGTGATACAGCAATACACAATGGCTTGCGACGGTTCCTCGGCCTACACGGCCGCGTAATTGGTGTAATTGTGCCAGACCTAAGCGCTCTGGGTTTTCAATGATCATTAAACTGGCGTTTGGCACGTCCACACCGACTTCAATCACGGTGGTGGCAACCAGAAGGTGCAACTCGTTATCTTTGAACGCCTTCATCACAGCCTGTTTCTCAGCTGGCTTCATGCGGCCATGCACCAAACCAATTTTGACATCAGGTAGGATACGTTGCAGTTCTTCGGCGGTATCCGCTGCCGCTTGTGCTTCGAGTACTTCTGATTCATCAATCAAGGTACATACCCAATAAGCTTGTTTACCTTCGTTTAAGCAGGCATTACGTACGCGTTCGATGATGTCATCACGTTTGGTATCAGGGATCGCGACAGTTTGAATTGGGGTTCTGCCCGGTGGTAGTTCATCAATCACCGAGGTTTCTAGATCGGCATAGGCAGTCATCGCTAAAGTACGCGGAATTGGTGTCGCGGTCATGATCAACTGATGCGGGAAACTGCCTTGCTTTTCGCCTTTGGCGCGCAGTTCTAAACGCTGGTGGACACCAAAACGGTGCTGTTCATCAATAATAACTAAAGCCAGATTGTGGAAAGCGACATGTTCTTGGAACAGAGCATGAGTACCGACCACCATTTGCGCCTCTCCACTGGCAATCGTAGCCAGTTGCGTCTCTTTGGCTTTACCTTTGAGTTTACCGGCTAGCCAACCCACCTTGATGCCCATTGAGTCGAACCATTGAGCAAAGTTGATCGCGTGTTGTTCGGCCAGTAGTTCAGTTGGTGCCATCAACGCCACTTGGTATCCGTGTTCTATCGCACGTACCGCCGCTAATGCCGCGACTAAGGTTTTACCTGAACCAACATCGCCTTGCACTAAGCGCATCATAGGATGTGGCTTTGCCAGATCTTGTTCAATTTCACCCACCACTCGCGCTTGCGCATTGGTGGGCGAGAAGGGCAGTTGCGCTAACAATTGCTGTTTAAGTTGATTGACCGCAGGCAGCGCGAGCGCCACATCTTGTTGGCCTTTGCTACGCACGGCGAGCATCGAGAGATTTTGAGCCAGCAATTCTTCCATGATCAAGCGAATCTGCGCGGGATGTTTGCCTTCATCAAACTGCACCAAATCGATATCTGGTGTTGGACGATGAATGGTATGCAATGCGTGAGCAAGAGTGATTTGCTGTGGGTAGAGCCCATTGGGCAGCAGTTCTTGCACCGCAGCTTTGTCTAATAAAGCGAGCGCTTGATCGGTTAAGTTCCGCAAGGTCAGTTGGCGTAGACCATCAGTGGTTGGATAGACGGGCGTTAAGCTTTGTTCGGTTTCTGCTGGCTGGTTGGGCGCGTAGAACTTGTAATCGGGATGGATAATTTCCAAACCGTAGTTACCGCGTTTGATTTCGCCATAGGCGTGGACGATTTTGCCTTCCGTAAAATTGTTTTTCATGCCGGCGGTAAAGTTAAAAAACTTCAGTGCAACCGTGCCATTGCCATCACTGATTTTCACCGTCAGCATTTTGCGTTTACCAAACAGGGTATCAGCGCTCATCACTTTACCTTGCACCGCTGCCCATAGGCCGGCATGCAGTTTGATCATTGGGTAAACGCGAGTGCGATCTTCGTAACGCAGTGGTAGGTGAAACAGCAGATCTTGCACGCTGTTGAGGCCAACTTTTTCGAGCTTCTCGGCCACCTTGACGCCAACACCCGTCAGGGAAGTAAGAGGAACAGCAGAAAGAAGTTGCGACATAACACAGGCTCGTTAACGAAGATAAAGCTAGTTAACCATTTGGCTGTGTTTTTGTACAGGGGAAAGTGAGTGCGCAAAAGCAAGAGCTGAGATGCGAGAGAAGGGCTAAGAATTGAGAAGCGGGAGAAAAGTAAAGAATCGAGAGTCGAGAAGGGGTTAGAAGTTCCCAATTCTCGTAACGGAATGCTATCGCTTCTAAATCTATTTCTCGAAGCGAAGCGCTCTCAATTCTCGATCTTTCTCGATTCAGGCTTTTTCTCGCCTCTCGATTCTAGCTTCTATTTCTTCTGCATCTCTGCCCACCAATCGTCATCGGCGACGATTTGGCCTTCGTCATCTAATGGTGGGTAAGGCATCTTTTTGCGCTTAGCGACTTTGGCCAGAACGGGGTGGCCGCGTTCAAACAGAATGCGATTGATCACTTCTTCAGACAGCGGGCTGGTTTCGCGATCGTACATACCGGCCGCTTCACGTTGGCGCTGCGCTTCGTACATGATCACTGCACTGGCAACGGAAACGTTGAGCGATTGCACCATGCCCATCATCGGGATGATGATGTCTTGATCTGCCAACGCTTTCGCACGAGCAGATGCGCCGACTTTCTCGCTACCAAGAATAATGGCGGTTGGCTTGGTGTAATCAATCTGGCGAAAATCGACAGCCGTGTCCGATAAGTTGGTCACCAAAATCTGCATGCC
This sequence comes from Vibrio scophthalmi, assembly GCF_040869025.1. NCBI lineage: Bacteria > Pseudomonadati > Pseudomonadota > Gammaproteobacteria > Vibrionales > Vibrionaceae > Vibrio > Vibrio scophthalmi. The sequence goes on from NZ_CP134271.1 coordinate 1,525,808, forward strand.
TTGGGCTTTTAGCTCGCCAATAGCATCATCGATGGAGCTGTGCGTATCCACTTCGACCCAATTGCGCGCGCCAGCGGAGGTGTGCGTGAGGGTGCGCATTTTAGCTGGCCATACCGCATGGATTTTATGGATGCCTGTTGCGTCGGCGGTACGAATTACCGCAGAAACGTTATTTGGCTTATGCACTTCTTCTAAGCAGAAAGTTAGGTCGGTTTGGCGTGCTTTGAGCACTTGTTGGATACGGTTATATCGTTCTAAATTCATAATCTACGCACTAAAAATAAAAGCCCTTGAAATGGGGTAATTTCAAGGGCCAGTAAAGATATTAAATCAGTTCTTACGACGGCGAACTTTGAGAGTGTACGGCATCGATTTAATCCGGCGCATAATGCCAGCCAAATGAACACGGTCTTTGGTGGTGAGTAGTACCGTAACGGTATACAAACGCCCATCACGCTCTTCTGTAGAAAGGCCGTGAATATTAGAACCGGTTTTTGAGATCACGTTGGTTAGCTCAGCCAAAGCGCCTTGACGGTTTTGTACGTCAACACGAAGTTCGGTGCTGAACTCTTGATCATAATCGTCAGACCATTCAACCGCCATGTACTTATCTGGTTCACGTTGGTAACCACGTACATTTGGACAAGTCTCGCGGTGCACCACTAGGCCACGGCCTGGCGATACGTGAGCGATGATGTGGTCATCTGGAATTGGGTGACAACAGTTAGCGAAGGTGAGCAAAATGCCTTCTGAACCACGAATTGGCATTTTCTTCTTCGGTGTATCGCTGGTGGATTCGACTTCAGTCAGTTCGTCTGCATCGCCCAATAGGCGGCGAGCAACGACGATACTCATCAATTCACCCAAACCAATATCGGCCAGCAGATCTTGCACCGTATTGATCTTCAGCTCTTTCAGTACATGGTTGATATTTTCATCGCTGATGTCTGAGAGCGATAGTTCACCCAAAGCATGATTGAGCAAGCGACGACCGAGAGTGATCGACTCTTCACGACGCATGGTTTTCAGCACTTGACGGATCTTAGTACGTGCACGTGAGGTGACGACATAGTTCAACCAAGCGGCATTCGGGCGTGCGCCAGGTGCGGAAATAATCTCAATCGTTTGGCCGTTTTTCAGCGATTTGCTTAGTGGGTATGGATTGCGATCAACACGCGCACCCACACAGGTATTACCGACATCGGTATGCACCGCATAAGCAAAATCGACCGCCGTTGCGCCGACAGGCAATTCAACAATACGACCTTTTGGTGTGAAGACGTAAATCTCATCTGGGAACAGATCGGATTTTACGTTTTCAATAAATTCAAATGAGTTGCCAGCACTTTGCTGCAGCTCAAGTAGGCTTTGCATCCAGCGCTGAGCTTTGACTTGCGCTGTGGTGCCCGTGCGATCGCCATTGCCTTTATAAGACCAGTGCGCCGCAACACCTTTATCCGCCATTTGATCCATATCTTCAGTACGGATCTGCACTTCAACCGGTACGCCGTGAGGGCCGACCATTGAAGTATGAATAGATTGGTAGCCGTTGGCTTTTGGTACCGCGATGTAATCTTTAACACGCCCCGGACGTGGCTTGTAGAGGCTATGGACTTGGCCAAGTACGCGATAACAAGTATCGGCAGCATCAACAATCACACGGAAAGCGTAGATATCCATGATGGTATGGAATCGCTGGTCCTTGGTTTTCATCTTGTTGTAGATGGAAAACAAGTTTTTTTCGCGGCCAACAACACGTGCAGTCAGGCCTACTTCTTCAAGGCGGCCTTCAATCTCACTGTGAATACGTTGGATCATCTCTTTACGATTACCGCGCGCCGATTTGACCACTTCTTTTAAAACACGATAACGATTTGGGTAGAGTGCTTCAAAGCCAAGCTCTTCCAATTCGGTTTTAATGTTGTGGATACCAAGGCGGTGGGCGAGAGGAGAGTAGATCTCAAGGGTTTCACGAGCGATGCGACGTTTTTTATCCGGGCGGAGAGCGCCGAGCGTACGCATGTTGTGGGTTCGGTCAGCGAGTTTGATCAGAATAACGCGAATGTCTTGCACCATGGCAAGGACCATTTTGCGAAAGTTTTCTGCTTGCGCTTCTTTGCGATCACGAAATTTAAGCTTATCCAGCTTAGAAACACCATCCACAAGTTCGGCAACGGTCGTGCCAAATTTTTCTTCTAGATCTTCTTTGGTGACATCACAATCTTCGATGACATCGTGAAGTAGAGCCGCTTGGAGCGTTTCAATATCAAGGCGCATTTCGGCCAAGATGCGAGAAACCGCAACAGGGTGGATGATATAAGGCTCGCCGCTAGAGCGAGTTTGCCCTTCATGGGCATCTTTCGCTACCACATAAGATTGACGCAGAGCCTCAATTTGAGGCTCTGTTAGATATTCTTGGGCAACGTCTTTGAGGCTATCGAATAGATACAAACTTTAGGCCTAGGAAAGAGTTGTAGAGAAAGTCAGATTAGCGAGTGTGAGCGATGCTGCTTACTGCTGCTAGTTCTGCTGCTTCTTGCTCTTGTTGCTCTTGACGCTCGCGTGCATCAAGGATGTCTTTAGTGATAAGACCTTCTTCGATTTCGCGTAGAGCGATAACCGTCGGTTTATCGTTCTCTTCTGGCACTAGTGAATCTTTCATGCCAGTTTGCATTTGACGAGCGCGGCGAGCCGCAATCAGTACTAGGTCGAAACGGTTGCCAACTTTTTCAACAGCGTCTTGAACAGTTACGCGTGCCATGAGGACTCCAAATAGTTAACTAAAATTTTGAATGACGAGAAATTATACAGGCTTACGCGACTATATTCTAGCCACAGCGCTGTCTCATCTGTGAATGGCTTTTGGGAGACCCTTACTCAGCCAGTAAAGCGTCAAGCATGCCTTTATATTTAGCAGCTTGCTTATCTTGCTTCAATCTTTCTGCACGGATGATAGCTTTAAAGTCCATCAATGCAGTATCAAAGTCATCATTCACGATAACGTAGTCGTACTCGTTATAGTGAGAAATTTCTGCTTTTGCTTCTGCCATGCGTTTTGCAATCACGGCTTCGCTATCTTGGCCGCGTGCGTTTAGGCGGCGCTCTAACTCACCATTTGATGGCGGTAGAATGAAGATGCTTTGCGCTAGTGGCATTTGCTCACGGATTTGACGAGCGCCTTGCCAGTCAATATCAAGGAATACGTCGATGCCTTTTTCAAGGTTTTCTTCGATCCATACACGAGAAGTGCCGTAGTAGTTACCGAATACTTCGGCATACTCAAGAAATTCTGATTTTTCAATCAACTCTTCAAAATGTTCTTTTTGCACAAAGTGATAGTGCACGCCATCTTGCTCACCAGGGCGCATACCGCGCGTCGTGTGAGATACAGATACTTTCATCGCGTATGTTGGATTGGTTTCCAGCATCGCTGAGATCAAGCTAGATTTACCAGCGCCGCTCGGTGCCGAGACGATATATAGAGTACCTTTGCCCATATGTAACGTTCCACATTTGGTTGGATGGTGCCGAAAGAAGAGTCGACTGTTTAAAGATAGCACTGACCAAGAAGAATCACGTAAATAGTGAAAATGAGGTCAGAAAAATGGAGGCGAAGAGTAGCACGATCACAAGGATCATAACAAGGAAAAGAAATGGCTTCACCGGTTAAAGCCATGCAAAAACGGCCAGAAGAAGGATCTTCGCTTGATGGCCATCATTGGCGGCTAGGTAAAGGGAGTGCGTGGCTAATTGATATGTGTGTGGTTGATTAAAAATAGTGTATGTAATGAAACAATCAAAGCAATCGTTTGCATTATTTCGCAATCACAAGTTAAAAAGCGTTGAACTTTTACTCTAAACCCTTACAATCCGCGCAAACGATTACGTGCTGTATATGTCTAGTGAATTGGACTGGACGTCTCTACCATCGAGCCTATCTCGATGACTACAGTAAGTTGGCTTATTTTAGGCGAACTTTCTCTATATCAGCATGTGTACCCATCTTCTATTTTATTAAGTTGTAAGGTTACATTGTGAGTGTCGAATCTACCCTCAAAGCCCAGAAATCTTCTGGCATTCTAGAGTCGATCTTTAAGATCTCAGAACGAAAAACCACGGTTAGCACCGAGCTGTACGCTGGCTTTATTACCTTCTTGGCGATGAGCTACATTCTCGCGGTCAACCCAGCGATTTTGGGTGGTATTCCGGGGATGGATAAAGGCGCGGTGTTTACGGCGACAGCAATCTCAGCGGCGATTGCGACCTTGATTATGGGTATTTGGGGTAACTACCCAGTGATGCTGGCACCGGGCATGAGTATGAATGGCTTTTTCAAAGGCATGTTGCTCAGCGGTTCAGTGGCTGTGGTATGGCACGAAGCACTTTTCGGTATTTTCCTCTCTGGTGTGCTGTACCTGATTCTATCGATGACCAATATTCGTAAGGCGATGATTGAATCACTGCCAGAGGATTTGAAACTGTCGATCACGGTATCCTTGGGGCTGTTTATTGCTTTTTTGGGTTTGAAAAATGCAGGCATCATCGTTTCTAACCCAATCATTCTGGTCAGCATGGGTGATATCGCTAATCCGCAGGTATTGATTGCTTACATCAGTATCTTTATCGCCCTCGGTTGTATGGTGCGTGATATTAAATTAGCGACCTTTATCTCTTTTGTATCAGCCATCGTATTAACGGTCATCGCGGATGTCATGCTGGGAACCAACTACGCGCCAATTCCGGATCAAATCGTGTCAATGCCGCCGAGCATGGACAGCACTTTCGGTGCGATTTTCGATTTATCGGGCATTACCATGGATAAGTGGTTTGATTTACTGTTTATCGTGGTGATCTTCCTAATTGTCGATTTCTTTGATGGCCTTAGCACCATCATTGGCGTAGGCCGTGATGCCGGTATTATTGATGAAGATGGCAAAGTGCCCAATGCACGTTCTGCGCTGGTTGCCGATGCGGGCGGTACCGTAATTGGTTCTATTTTGGGTACCACGTCGATTACCGCATTCTCTGAGTCGGGTATTGCTTCTTCGCAAGGTGCGAAGACCGGTTTAGCTGCAGTATTGGTGGCGGGCATGTTCTTGCTGTCGTTGTTCCTTTACCCGCTGTTCTCTATCTTCTCCGCAGCGATGGTGGCTCCTGCGATGGTCGTGGTTGGGATCTACATGATTGGTCGTTTAGGCCAAATCAACTGGGATCAGAAAGAGTCACGCATTTCAGCTTTCTTTACCATCATGTTTACCGTGTTGAGCTTCTCGCCAGCGAACGGCATGGCGATGGGCTTTATTAGCTACTGTTTCGCCATGGTTGTGGCTGGCCGAGCGAAAGAAGTGCACCCAGCGATTTATGTGTTGTCATTGGTGTTCCTTGCGTACTTAGTGTTGTTGTAACCCGAACAGCCGCTATTGGTATTAAAACTGCAAAATAAATGGCCTTGCGCTTTGCAAGGCCATCCCTCTTTCATAAAGCCGTGATAAAATTAACCATTAGATGTTAATTATTGATGAGCTTGAACCATGCCTTCTAATCTTCCCAAGTCGTTTAGTCGACCGTTTTTAAAAGTATTCCATATTTTGGAAGCGATACTCTTGGTCGCGATTACGCTAGCCACCTTATTCGCGATGGTGGAAGAGTTTGTGCATGTTTTTGTCGAAAGGCGCGTGCAGTTAACCGATATCTTGCTGATGTTTATCTATCTTGAAGTCTTGGCGATGGTGCAGCAGTTTGTGATGAACGGTAAGATCCCGGTGCGCTACCCGATCTATATCGCCATGATGGCGATTGCTCGTTATATCACTCTGGGAATGAAAGAGCTCGATGCCACCTTGATTGTATGGCTATCATTGGCTGCCTTTATTCTTGCCGCCGCGACCTTATTGATCCGTGTTGGTCACCACTATTGGCCATACATCGACGGACGTACCACCGAAAAAGACGAATAGTCGAATATGGTCGCTCAGAGCCTCGCAATTGCGGGGCTTTTTAGTGAGTGAGTTAGAGTTATTGATGAATTAATCAGAATAGTTGCGGTAACGCAGACACTAAGCAATGACGTCATCGGATTTTTGGTTCAAACTAATCACTCACAGTTAATTTCGTTACCCGCACGCATTTGCAGATAAGACGGGTATATCGTTGATACGTATTTGAAACACAACGTGAGTCGTCTGTACTCTAGATAGTCAGTGTTAGGAGCGTTAAAGCTCGCTTTTGAGGTAGTTATGCAAGGTATTCTTTCCATCCAGTCTCACGTTGTTTATGGCTGTGCCGGCAACAGTTCAGCGGTATTTCCACTGCAACGTTTGGGGCATATCGTGTGGCCGATTCACACCGTGCAATTCTCTAACCATACCCAATACACCCAAGGTTGGACGGGTAAGGTGATGCAGCAAGGTGATATCACGGCATTGGCCGATGGTTTAATCAATATCGATGCCGCGCGTAAAGTAAAAGCAGTGATCTCTGGTTACATGGGCAGCGGTGTGCAAGCCGATGAAATTTTGGCAACCGTTGAGCGCGTTAAGCAACACAACCCGCAAGCGCTCTACGTGTGCGATCCTGTGATGGGCGATCCGGAAAAAGGATGTATCGTCAGCCCTGAAGTGACCGAAGCTTTGTGTGAGCGTGTCATGAAAAAAGCTGACATCATTGTGCCAAACCAATTTGAATTAGCGCGTTTTACCGGCATTGAAATTCATGATTTGGACAGTGCGATTGAAGCGTGTCAGCTTGCGTTAACCATGGGGCCAAAGATTGTCTTGGTTAAGCACCTACACTGTGCTTCTAAGCAAGATTTCACCATGCTGATGGCGTGTGATGAAGGACTATTCTTGATTACACGTCCACTATTGGATTTTGTGCGCCAGCCTGTGGGCGTGGGTGATTTGATTACTTCTATCTTTACCGGTCACTACCTGAACAACAATGATCCAGTCTTGTCGTTTGAGTTGTGCAATACAGCTGTGTATAGCGTGCTAAAAGAGACCGCTGAACGTAATGAGTGGGAACTGCAAATTGTTCCGGTGCAAGACGCGGTTGCCAGCACTGATGAGCCAGCGTTTAAAGCACAAAAGATTGAGCGTTAGATTCTAGCGTGCTTAAAATTAAAAAGCCCTGCACCGTTGCTTAAAACAGTTCAGGGCCTTTTTTGTTCTCTGGAATATCGTAATACGATTACTCGATATTCTGGATCTGCTCGCGCATCTGTTCGATTAGAACTTTTAGTTCAACACCGGATGCGGTGATGTCGGTGCTGATTGATTTTGACGCTAGCGTGTTTGATTCACGGTTGAACTCTTGCATCATGAAGTCCAGTTTACGACCACAAGCGCCGCCTTTCTTCATAACAGCCAAAGTCTCTTTTACGTGAGAATCTAGGCGATCCAACTCTTCCGCTACATCTGATTTTTGCGCCAGTAAGATTAGCTCTTGTTCAACGCGTGAGCCATCAAGATCAACTTTCGCATCTTCAAATTTACCCAGTAGGCGCTCACGTTGCCACACAAGAATTTCAGGCATACGCGCACGTACTTTCACCACTTCATCAGTGATGGCGGTTAAACGCTGCTCGATCAGCGCTTTCATGTTGTCGCCTTCACGGCCACGCGCTTCGATAAACTCGTTGATGGCGTCATCAAAGCCAGCAAGAAGGTCTTTGTTTACGCTGTCCATGTCTTGCTCAGGGGTTTCCATCACACCAGACCACTGCATGACTTGGAATGGGTTAATACGGCTGTCATCACCGGTTAGTGCCATCACTTGCTTTGCTGCATTGATTACTTGTTTGGCTAGCGTTTCGTTGATGGTCAGATCGCCTTGCGCTGCAGGGTTTGCTTCAAAACGTAGGTGACACTCTACTTTACCGCGCGCTAGACGTTTGCGGAAACGGTCGCGTAGAATTGGCTCTAGGCCACGGAACTGTTCTGGTAGGCGGAAGTAGGTTTCAAGGTAGCGTTGGTTTACGCTGCGAATTTCCCATACTGCTGTGCCCCAGTCGCCTTTCACTTCTTTACGGGCATAAGCTGTCATGCTGTAGATCATCGAATTTTCCTGTCTTATATATGCTGAAAATTAACCCTGAGATAGTAGCACAGTTGGCGTAGCAATCTTGCGGTCTATTATTGCTTTATGAGGATGAGATGGATTTGAGCATGTAGCTTTACTCGCCAGTCCCACTCTTTTCCGCTATAATCTTGCCCCAACCAAACGTTTCCCCTGCTTATTAAGGTACATGCCCATGCGTCCAAATGACCGCAAGGCGGATCAAATTCGCCCAATCAAAATTACTCGTAACTATACTGCGTATGCAGAAGGCTCTGTACTCGTAGAGTTCGGTAACACCAAGGTTCTTTGTAACGCTTCTATTGAAGAAAACGTACCGCATTGGATGAAAGGCAAGGGTAAAGGCTGGGTAACGGCTGAATACGGCATGCTGCCACGTGCAACGCATACGCGTAACCGTCGTGAAGCGGCAAGCGGTAAGCAGGGCGGCCGTACCATGGAAATTCAACGCCTGATCGCACGCAGCTTACGTGCTGTGGTTGACCTAAAAGCGATGGGCGAGTTTATGATCACAGTTGACTGTGATGTTATCCAAGCAGATGGCGGTACGCGTACTGCGTCTATCTCTGGTGCAAGTGTTGCGCTAGCAGATGCATTCCAACACCTGATTGAAAAAGGCAAGTTGAAGAAAAACCCAATGAAAGGCCATGTTGCGGCAGTTTCAGTGGGTCTGCTGGGTGATGACGTGTTGTGTGATCTTGAGTACGTTGAAGATTCAGCGGCAGACACTGATATGAACGTAGTGATGACCGAAGATGGTCGCATGATCGAAGTGCAAGGCACAGCAGAAGGCGAACCGTTCACTCATCTACAATTGCTGGCGCTATTAGAATCGGCAACCAAAGGTGTGGCAGATATTGTCGCGGCGCAGAAGGCGGCGTTGGCAGAATAATCATTTTATAGCTTCCTTTCGGAGGCTATTTTTTTATTTTCGTCATAGATGGCATCAATGCGTTGTTAGCGTCGCTTCCTCACCCTAATCACATACTGGAGTATGCTCATAGGGATGAGGAATCTTGCTGCCTAGCCTTGAAACCATCTATTTAGAAAATGTTTCGTTATTGTTTATGAATAGTTTAGAGCACTAGACCTTTATTTAGAGAGTAAGAGATGAAAGCATACCAGCGTGAATTTATTGAATTTGCATTAGAGAAGGAAGTTTTAAAGTTTGGTGAGTTTACTTTGAAATCAGGCCGTAAGAGCCCGTATTTCTTTAACGCTGGCCTGTTTAATACTGGCCGTGATTTGGCGCGTTTAGGTCGTTTTTATGCGGCGGCGCTAGCAGACTCTGGTATCGAGTTTGATGTGTTGTTTGGCCCTGCTTACAAAGGCATTCCAATTGCGACGACGACAGCGGTTGCACTGGCTGATCACCATGATATGGATAAGCCTTACTGCTTTAACCGTAAAGAAGCCAAAGATCACGGTGAAGGTGGCAACTTAGTCGGTAGCGCACTTGAAGGCCGCATTATGCTGGTGGACGATGTGATTACAGCAGGTACGGCGATTCGTGAATCTATGGAAATCATTCAAGCGAACGGTGCAGACCTTGCGGGCGTATTGGTTGCGATTGACCGTCAAGAGAAAGGCAAAGGTGAGTTGTCTGCGATTCAAGAAGTGGAGCGTGATTTTAACTGTGAAATCATCTCAATTGTGAGCTTGACCGATCTGATCACTTACCTTGAAGAAAAAGGCACCAGTGCAGAGCATCTAGAAGCTGTCAAAGCGTACCGCGCGCAATACGGAATCTAATAGCAAATTTTTTAAGCGAGATTTGCTATCACGTTCGTTGCTCACTGTCGCAAGTGACGGCCAATGAGAGCATTGTTCATGGCTCATTGTCCATTGGTCATCCTAGAGAGCAGGAACGACGAGTCGGGGATCTGGTTTGATTAAAAAGAAAAGGGGTTGATGGATATCCATCAGCCCCTTTTTGTTTTTTTTGCTGTCGTATATTGTTTCGATGCTGCTTACTGTTTTGATAGTGCTTACTGATAGCGACAGGCTTTTTTCTTGCTTTGGTCAGCCATGGTTTTAAAACGCTTGTGCAGCCACATCCATTGCGATGGTGCGCGTAGGATAATCATCTCGACGTATTTATTCATGTATGCCGCCGCGGCTGTTTCGTCTTTTTGTGGGTAATCTTGCTCGATAGAGATATCGGCAATGATTTCATATTTACCTTGCTCGTTTCTAAACCCAGAACCCGGGATGATTTTGCATTTGCTGGTGTAGGCAAGAATGCTAGTGCCGGTGGTAGTGCAGGCATCTTCGACGGCAAAAAATGGCACGAATACCGATTTGTTACGGCCATAGTCATGATCGGGCAAATAGAAGAGGTGCTCACCGTCGCGTAATACTCTGATCATCTGTTTGATGTCTTTGCGATCAATCAGTTTGTTGCCGTTGTGGGTGCGGCCCCAATACTGAATAAAATTATAGGCTGGGTTGTTGTGTGGGCGAAAAACGCCGTAGCCACCTAAGCCCATTACGCCTAATGCGCGAGCCGTGATCTCTAAGTTGAGCGCGTGTACGCAGCACAGCAGAACGCCTTGTTTTTCAGCGGTGTATTGGCGTAGCAGTTGAGTGTCTTTATCGACAATGATGCGCTTGAATCGCCATGTTGGCCAAAACCAAGTAATGCCGGTTTCAATTAAGGCGAGGCCGGTATTTTTGAAGTTATCTTCGACGATGGCTTGGCGCTCTTGCTCGCTCTTTTGTGGAAAAGCGAGCTCAAGATTGCGTTGCGTGATATGAACTCTGCTTTTGCCATATTTCATACCGATGTGGCCGATAAATCGACCAAAGCGATAGAGCAGTGAGTAAGGAAGTATATTGACGATGATGGCTAAACATCCAAACCCCAACCAAACACCCCAATTGCGCGGGTGTAATAGTGATAAAGAAAAGGTTGGCTTGGCGTATTTATCGTTACTCATAAGTCACTATCCCAAACAGAGTTGCATGTTTAGATTTGAATAATTGATGGCTACCCGTTACTCAATTTGATTTTTTAGCAGGGCCCAGTATTCGTCAAAGTTAGCGGTCGGTTGATATTTAAAGTCAGAACGCACGAAGCGATTTAGGCTGCCTTCTACCTGACCAAGCAATTGCGCAGCGAGGATGCTTTCATCCACCGGGAACGATTTGCCTTCACGTAGTTTACGCTCACGCAGAATCTGACGCAAAGAGGTTTCAATTCGCTCGAATAACTGGTTAATACGCTCACGTAGACGCTCATTTTCAAACATTAGCGCGTGACCAGAGAGAATACGGGTAAGGCCCGGGTTGCGCTCAGCAAAGGCGAGTATTAATTGTAGCACCAAGCGAATGCGTGTAAGGGTGTCTTTTTCTTCATCTAAAATGCGGTTGATGCGCGACATTAAAGACTCTTCGATAAATTCGATCAAGCCTTCAAACATGCGTGCTTTACTTGGGAAGTGTCGGTAAAGCGCTGCTTCAGAAACGCCAACTTGTTTCGCCAGTTTTGCAGTTGTAATACGAGAGGCACCCTCGTTAGATTCCAACATTTGTGCCAACGCTTGTAAGATCTCTTCTCGGCGATTGGTTTTTCTTGTTACAGCCATCAACGCTTCCTTTTATTACCACTTATTTAGCAAAGAAATGTTCACCCTACTTCCTACTTAAGCAAAGCAGGATCAAAGCAGGGTGATTAGCTCAAAAAAATTAAGAATTTCAGATTACAGTTTATCGGCAATCATCTGCAAAATTTGCTGCGCAATCTGTTGTTTTGATGCAAGAGTAAGTGATTGCTCACCCTCTTTCCAGTATACGGTAATGGCATTATCGTTACTATTGAACCCTTGCCCAGCAAGCGAGACATCATTCGCACAGATCATATCGAGATTCTTACGCTCAAGTTTGCTTAGTGCGTACTGTTTTACGTTTTGCGTTTCCGCAGCAAAGCCGACGGTAAATGGGCGATTTTCTGTCATGGCGGCGACGCTAGCCACGATGTCAGGGTTCTTGATCATCTTCACCGTCATCGCATCGTTATCTGCCGTTTTCTTCAACTTGTTGTCGGCTACGGTTTCTGGGCGATAATCGGCGACTGCTGCACAGCTAATGAAGACATCACTTTGCTGGGCGTGATTCATCACCGCTTGGTGCATATCCAAAGCGCTTTCAACGTTCACGCGTTGGCAGCCTTGTGGGGTAGCTAATGCCACCGGGCCGCTGACAAGCGTTACTTCCGCACCCAGTTTTTGCGCCATGTCTGCCAAAGCGAACCCCATCTTGCCTGAGCTGTGGTTACTGATATAGCGCACAGGATCGATCGCTTCACGAGTAGGGCCTGCGGTGATCAGAATCGATTTGCCTTTGAGTGGCTTATCGGCAAAAAATTGCTCACACAAACCGACTAATTGCATTGGCTCTAACATGCGGCCTGGGCCGACATCGCCACAGGCTTGCTCGCCAGCAGCGGGTCCCCAGATGTGCATGCCACGACGCGCAAGCGTCGCAATGTTCTCTTGAGTGGCTAAATTCAGATACATCTGCTGATTCATCGCAGGAGAGACAGCAGTCGGTGCATCGCTAGCAAGTACTAACGTTGTTAGCAGGTCATTACCCATGCCAGCGGCCATACGGGCAATTAAATCTGCCGTTGCAGGAGCAAGTAGCACCAAATCCGCCCATTTAGCCAGCTCGATATGGCCCATTGACGCTTCTGCGGCGGGATCTAATAAGCTATCAGAGACCGGTCTGCCCGAAACGGCTTGCATGGTGAGCGGGGTAATGAACTCTTTGGCTGCGTGCGTCATCACGACTTGCACTTGAGCGCCACGCTCAATCAGGCGACGGGTTAACTCGGCACATTTATAAGCCGCAATACCGCCACTAATACCAAGTAGGATTTTTTTTCCTGCGAGTGTTTGCATGTTTGAATCTCCAAATTTCTGCTGCCGATAATATCACAACCGCCGATGGGATTAAGTGTGATGACCTCCGCCGAAACAAACCTAAGTCAAACTAGTGAACAATAGTTCACCTAACTAGTACTAATTCGTTACTTACTTCACAGATAAAAAATAGAGTTAACGCAATATAAAAAGTATGTGAACCAATCAGATAACTTTCATGATTGGGGCGGGGGCACACAAAAGACAGGTAAAGAATATGGGATTTTCGCTTAAGAGCCGCAGTAAGTTGACACTGGTTACCATCATTCCATTGGTATTGATCACCACCTTGATTACGATGGTTTATTACTTCAACGGTTTAAAAAGCCTCGATAGTCAGCTGACCACTTATCGCCAAGAGCTTATCGAAGTAAAGAAAAGTGAACTGAAAGCGTTTCTGATGATGGGTGTGACGGCAATTAAACCGCTCTATGACACCGATGTTGATGGCCAAAATAAGCAGCAAGCCAAAGAGATTCTCAAAGCGATGCGCTTTGAAAGTGATGGTTACTTTTTTGCTTATGATTCACAAGGGGTTAATACCTTACATGCCATTAAGCCAGAGCTTGAAGGCAAGAACCTTATGGGGATGAAAGATGAAAACGGCGTCGGCGTGATTTCAGGTTTGATTGATGCGTCTAAAAATGGCGATGGTTTCCTCTATTTCTCATGGCATAAACCAACGATTGACGCTCAAGCACCGAAGCTCGGTTATGCCGAATATCTCAAAAAATGGGATTGGGTGTTGGGAACCGGTATCTATATTGATGATATCGATCTTCAAGTCGCCGCGTATCGTGAATCACGCATGCAAGCACTCAACACGCAGACTTTTTCTGCCATCGTATTATCCTTTATTAGTTTGTTGATTACTTGCGCCGTGATAAGCGTGGTCATTTCTCGTGGTGTGAGACCGCTACAACACATAGCGGAATCACTGAAAGATGTTGCAGCGGGTGAAGGTAACTTAGCGGCGCGTTTAAAAGTTGAAAGTCAGGATGAGGTGGGAGAAGTGGCGCAGGCCTTTAATGACTTCATGGATAAGCTCCACCCGCTTATTTCTGATATTCGTGGTAGTGCCGGTTCGGTAAAAGCGGCTGCAGGGCAATTGGATGGGCAAACGAGCCAAGCAAGTGGACAAATGCAGCGCCACTGCCTAGAAACCGATAAGGTCGTCACTGCGGTAACCGAGATGAGCATGACGGCCAAAGAAGTGGCCAGTAATACCAATGCCACTGCACAAGCTATTGATGATGCCAATGATCAGATATCAGATGCCCAACAAGAAGTGAACCATGCGATTGAAGGCATTAATCAATTGGTTAATGACGTTAACCTGACTTCCGAAGCTGTATCGGATTTAAGCGCGCAAACAGAGCAGATCACCAAGGTGTTACAAGTGATTGGTGAAATTGCAGAGCAAACGAACTTGTTGGCACTGAATGCGGCGATTGAAGCGGCGCGAGCTGGCGAGCAAGGCCGTGGGTTTGCCGTCGTGGCCGATGAGGTGCGTTCGCTGGCGAGTCGCACACAAAACAGCACTCATGAGATTGGTGATATGTTGAAACTGCTACAAAGTGGCGTTTCGCGTGCGGTGACGACTATGGCAACCAGTCAACAACGTGGAGAACAGACGGCGCAGGAGTCTAATCAGATCCAAGATACGTTGGCAGCGGTGCAATTTTCGGTATCCACTATTCGTGATATGGGGCTACAAACGGCTTCTGCGGCGGAAGAGCAAAGCGCAGTGGCGGAAGAGATTAATCGCAACTTGGTTGAGATTCAGCACATCGTCAATGAAATTAATCAAACTCTACAGCAGTCGGAGTCGATCAGTTCTCAATTGACCCGTTCGGGCGATGAGATGCATCGCTTGGTTGGGCACTTCAAACTTTGATGACGCACGCAATTACATTGTTTCGTTATCTCTGATAGGAAAAGCGAAAGCCAATTACCGCTTTCGCTTTTTATTTTGTTCAATGACCACTCTGACGCACAATCGAGAGTGGCTGAGCATCATGCCGACAAAATGTTTACCCAATAACGTAATGCCGCGTGAAAAACTGCTTTCGCATGGCCCTGCTTCTTTAACGGATACTGAGTTGCTGGCGATTTTTCTTCGTACCGGCACCCAAGGGATTAATGTGCTGGAGTTGGCGGATCGGCTACTACGTGAGTTTGGTTCGTTGAGAAGCTTGTTTGCCGCCTCAGAAGAGCAGTTTTGTACTCAGAAAGGGTTGGGTAAAGCAAAGTATGTACAACTGCAAGCCAGCTTGGAGATGAGTCAGCGCTATCTTAATGAGACGCTCAAGCGAGGCGATGCCCTGACCAGCCCGCAACAAACTAAGTTATTTTTGTCGAGTTTATTGCGCGATCGCCAGCGTGAAGGCTTCTATATCTTGTTTCTCGATAGTCAGAATAGAGTGATTCGCGGTGAATTGATGTTTGAAGGCACGATAGATTCCGCCTCGGTTTACCCCAGAGAGGTGGTTAAGCGCACCTTAGAGCATAATGCAGCGGCATTGATTCTGGCGCACAACCATCCCTCAGGCGTGGCTGAGCCCAGCCAATCGGATCGTCGCATTACCCGCCGATTAAGCGATGCATTGGCCTTAGTCGAGGTGCGAGTGTTGGACCATTTTGTGGTGGGGGACGGTGAAGTGGTTTCTTTTGCGGAGCGCGGGTGGATATGAATCACAATTTTAGTTGTGAGTTTGGCTAAATCTAAGTACAATCCATCGACATTTTTTAGACTAAATTCAGCTCTGCTTAAAAAAAGATCACAGAAATCTACAAAAAGGATCTGTTCGGGTATTGAGCAATGCTAACCAAGTTAGTATAATGCGCGACCTTTGATAGCCTTGTATAGACTTTCTATAGCGGATCTAAACCTCTATCCTTCTGTTTAAGAAATAGAAGAGGTTCGGCCACCAAGGTTGATATCGAGCTGAAACGATTTTGGAGAAGACATTATATGTCACGAGTATGCCAAGTAACTGGTAAGCGTCCAGTAACGGGTAACAACCGTTCACACGCACGAAATGCTACTAAGCGTCGTTTTCTGCCGAACCTACAAACTCATCGTTTCTGGGTAGAGAGCGAAAAACGTTTTGTTAAACTACGCCTTACTGCAAAAGGTATGCGCATTATTGATAAGAAAGGCATCGATGCTGTTCTTGTTGACATTCGTGCACGTGGCGAAAACGTTTAAGAGGAAAATAGGCAATGGCAAAGAAAGGCGTTCGTGAGAAAATTCGTCTAGTATCATCTGCTGGTACTGGTCACTTCTACACAACTGACAAGAACAAACGTAACATGCCTGGCAAATTTGAGATCAAGAAATTTGATCCAGTAGTTCGCCAACACGTTATGTACAAAGAAGGCAAAATCAAGTAATTGATTCTTCTTTGAAGCTTCTACTAGAAGTTTGAACGATAAAACCCAGCTCTCGAGCTGGGTTTTTTATTATCTAAAAACCCCATATACTCTCGTTAGATACTTAATCTAGGAAGAGAAGTATGCGTTCGACTATTCGGAATCGACGTCGTTGGAATAACCGCTTGATTTTAGGTGTGCTGATTTTTATGTTGGTGCTTAACCTACCGACATTGATCAAAACCTACCTATTAGATGACTCTGCTGAAAGTGATCATCCTTATCTGCTCAACCCCAACCAAGATCTGCAAGCTCTCTATGCTATGCAATGGTCGTTAACTAACGATCAGGATGGTTGGCAATTGAATCTTCCAGCGTCCATTTCCCCTCAAGATCTCGCACAACGCTGGAAAACGTTAGTTGGCACAGAGATTAGTGAGGAAAATTATCAATCTCTCCAAGCGAGCTTAACCTCACCCCAATCAATAGAAGCGTGGTACGTTGATCAAGAAGAGCCGCAAAGGATCACTTATTACCAGTTACCTCAGTTTTGGTTATTAAAGAACTGGCAAGACAAATGGATTGCTGTGACGGTTGAATCAAGCTACCTATTGCCGATCTATAGTCCATCATCAGAGAAATAGCGGAGATTATTGTGCCTGAATTACCAGAAGTTGAAGTGAGTCGGATGGGCATTTCGCCTCATTTGGTCGGAGAAACGATTCGAAGTCTGACTTTTCGTACGCCTAAGCTGCGTTGGGATATTCCTGTTGAACTGAAACAACTGGAAGGTCAGGTGATTCGTGATATTCGCCGTCGGGCAAAATACTTAATCATTGAAACTGATGCAGGTTGTGCGATTGTGCATTTAGGGATGTCTGGCTCGCTACGGGTACTAGATGCAGAGTTCCCGCCGAGCAAACATGATCATGTGGATTTACTGCTGACCAATGGTAAGTTACTGCGCTACAACGATCCACGTCGTTTTGGTGCTTGGTTATTTAGCCAAGATGGCGAACATGTCATGCTTGGCCATATGGGGCCAGAGCCTCTGACGGATGAGTTTAATGCGGAATATATGCTGCAAAAAGCATTGAATAAACGTGTTGCAGTAAAGCAATTTATTATGGATAACAAAGTTGTTGTTGGTGTTGGCAACATTTACGCCAGTGAATCTTTGTTTAGCGCGAAAGTACATCCCACTCGCACGGCTGGCAGCTTAACACTCGCTGAATGGGATAGTTTAGTTGCTGAGATCAAACAGGTTTTGACCACTTCAATCAAACAAGGCGGTACAACCTTAAAAGACTTTGCTCAAGCTGATGGTAAACCGGGATACTTTGCACAAGAGCTGCAAGTTTATGGCAAAGCTGGCGAGCCTTGTCCAAATTGCGGTGAAGAGATTGAAGCGCTCAAGATCGGGCAAAGAAATACGTTTTTTTGTTCGTACTGTCAGTTGTGAGTGATCCTGGAGATAATTCAGTGATCGTGCTGTAATTCACAGTCTTTCTATGTTCTTAAGCGGTGATACTTGGCTGCAGGTGTTAGAATCGATGCTTATCTTTTAGGTGATTTCTATTCTCTATGTCGTATTTTTCATCTTTTCGTAACCTAGTCGCTTGTCTATGGGTAGTGATCTTCATATCCGTGTTAATGCTGGCATTAGGGCGGAGCCTCTTTTTGCTGCAAGCTGTTGATGCGTCGTTATTGACTTCTCAATGGCAAGATGTGCTACGTGCTTTTTGGATGGGGGGGCGCTTTGATCTAAAAATTATCGTTATTGCCTATGCACCGTTATTACTATTTATAATAATATTTTGTACTTTGCTACGTCAGGAAGTGGTGTGGCGTTATATCTTGTCTGGGTATACAGCTCTTGTGACCTTTTTATTGGTTGGTGGAGCAATAGGTAACTATTACTATTTCATGACCTTTGGTAACCATTTTGATGTGTTTATCTTCGGTTTGCTTGATGACGATACTTCAGCTGTTTTAGCGAGTACTTGGAGTGACTACCCGATCATTCGTAGCGTTATTTTTGCTACTGTATGTGGATGGCTAATGAGTAAACTCGCTCACACGAGCTTTCAACAACAAAGTGGAGAGTTGAAGAAAATTCGCCCAGGTTTATCGTTCAGCTTAGTGTTGGTTAATATCATTATCTTTTTCATTTTTGCTCGAGGAACGTTAGGGTCTTTACCACTAAAACGATATCACGTGAACGTGTCAGAGGTTATCACTATCAATAAAATCGTCCCGAATGCATACATGGCTTTGGATTGGGCGAGAAGCGACTATAAAAAACAAGCTAGAGTTGAGCCAATAGATCGTGTATTAGTGACTGCCCAAATGGAAAAGGTACTCGGCCAGCCAACTCCTGAATATAGTACGCCGTATAACTCATATTTAGCGAATAACTCCCCTCATGTTGTCATGGCTATGATGGAAGGTTTTGGTCTTAATGTTCTGATTGAGGATGACGCTACAAGTAATGATTTATTAGGTGAATTACGCCCTCACTTCGATCAAGACTATCTTTTTACCCGTTTTCTGGCTGCAAGTTCAGCAACAATTGATAGTATTGTTGCGATGCTAGTCCATAGTGATGTACCAACGATCAGCCATTCTACTGCGCAGAATATTCCGATATCAGGCTCGGCTGTTCTGCCATATAAGCGTGCGGGTTACCGAGTGGTGTTTGTTTATGGGGGAAATGGTATGTGGCGAAATTTGAGTAACTACTTGCCTTATCAGGGGTTTGATCAAGTTTATGATGAAAATAGTATCATAGAGGCTTTCCCTGATGCGAAAAAGTATGCTGATACATGGGGAGTGCCGGATCACTATACGTATCAATTTGTGCGTCAACTGTTGAATGATGCACGGCAGCCGACGATGGTATTTATAATGTCGGTGACCAATCATTCTCCTTTTCGCGTGCCTGATAACTATCAGCCAAAACCCGTTGTAGTTTCAGAGCGGATGACTCATTTATTGGGTCCAATGGCTGATCAAGCTCAAGCATTATTGGAAACGTATCAGTATGCTAATGATGAATTTGGCCAATTTGTTAGTGGAATAAAAAATTCATTGTTGGCAGAAAAGACCGTCATCGCAGCGACGGGAGATCACCGAGTTCGCTACTTAGCGGTAGACAGTAAAGAAGAGTTTGCTTTAACACATGGAGTGCCATTTTACTTATATGTTCCGGGTATGATTTTGGCTAACACTCAAAATCATTACGACTCATCCCGAATTGGATCCCACCGAGATATTTTTCCAACCCTGTATCACTATAGTTTATCAAATCAAAATTATATTAGTTTGGGCGGAGACAATTTATTGTCTGGATCTGAACCAGATAATATAGGTGTTAATCTAAGTCGAATAATCACACAGCATGGTGCATTTGATACCAGTCGGCCAGAGGATATTTTTCCTTGGGTAGATTTACTTTTTACTTCACCAGAGATAGACGTAAACCCTGATGCGAGATGGGCAAATGAATACCGAAAACTACAGAATTACTATTTTCGGTCTCAATTGATGCATTAACAATGGTGCTAATTCTGGAACTTTTTATGTAGCGCATCAGCAACCAGTTTAGGCACGAAATTCGTGACATCGCCACCGTGAATAGCGACTTCACGAACGATGGTTGATGAGATAAAAGCATGCTCTTCCGCTGGAGTTAGAAATACACTTTCAAGTCCTGGCATTAGCCTGCGGTACATATTAGTTAAACCAAACTCATATTCAAAATCCACCGTTGTTCGTAGGCCACGAATTAGTATATTGGCTTGTTCTTGTTTGGCAAAATCGACCATTAAACCGGTAAAACCTTTTGAGCTAACATTATCGAGGTGGCTAGTCACTTGCTGGGCGAACTGAACTCGCTCTTCTAAGGTGAACATGGTGTTTTTACTAGGACTTGCCGCAATAGCAACGATGACTTCATCAAACATATCTGCAGTACGTTCGATTAAATCTAAATGCCCGTTAGTAATGGGATCAAAAGTGCCAGGGTATACGACACGGGATAACTTTTTTTGGCTCACGGTTCTATCCTCTAAATTTTAATGTTTTGTATGATAACAAAAAGGCTGACGTATACCCAATTAACCCGTTATCATGAAAAAGAGTTGTTATTTAACCTCAGCTAAAGAACATTTAGGAAAGGTAATGAAAAAAATACTGGTAGTTCGCAACGATAAAATTGGTGACTTCATGCTTGCTTGGCCAAGCTTTGCTATGTTGAAGCAGTCATTACCAGATAGCCATGTTACAGCATTAGTGCCTAGTTATACGTTAGCTTTGGCGGAGTTGTGCCCTTGGATTGATGAGGTCATATTAGACCCGACCAAAAATGGTGATAAAAAGGCACAGCGTGATTTGATTGCTACGTTAAAACAGCATAAGTTCGATGCATCGATCAATCTTTTTTCGACTAGTTACAACGGCAAATTAGTCTGGCAGGCAAAAATTCCTTACCGCCTTGCTCCTGCGACTAAATTTGCGCAAATTTTTTATAATAAGCGAATTAAACAAAAGCGTTCTCAATCAGCTAAACCTGAATATCAATATAATTTAGATTTAATTCGAGTATTTTTAACTGATCTCAATATCAGAATTATTGAACCGAACGCTCCTTATTTAACATTTAGTGATGAAGATCTTATTCAACAAAAAGCTAAATTGGCTAAATCGCTAGAGATTGATTGTTCACTACCTTGGTTATTTGTGCATGCTGGTAGTGGTGGTTCTGCCAATAATCTATCTCTTGTTCAATATTCCGACTTAGTTGAGGGGATTGAAGGAAATTTTGCCGTTATCCTAACTGCAGGGCCTGGTGAAGAAAAAAAAGCCGCAGAGCTACAAGAAATGCTTGCAGAGAAAGGTATAACGGCGGTGTTATATGATAAGAATGATGGATTAGTTGATTTTTCTCGTTCAATCGCTTGTGCTAGTTGTTTTGTTGCCGGTTCTACGGGGCCCTTGCATATTGCCGCCACGATAGATGTCCCTACGATTGGTTTTTTTCCAAGTAAACGATCATCAACCCCATTGCGTTGGCTCCCCATTAATTCAGAAGGTAAGCATATTGCGTTTTGTCCTCCGTCATCAGACGATAAGACAAGACAAGAGGATATGACGAGAATCGAAATAGCTAAAGTACTAGAGATACTTAAGCCTTGGATAGCGCAGTATCTGTAATGTTAGCTCTAAATGATGAAAAAGCAGCCGACATTCGGCTGCCTTTTATTAGAACTTTTCTGGCATTTTTGTTGTTTCGGTACGAATCCATAGATCGGCATATTTAACAAAAGTGGAGTGAGCGGAAAGAATAGAGAGTAAAAGCCCTTGTTTGCCATCTAAAAAACCAGCTTTAACGATATACATTTTAATAAAGCAACTTAGAGCATGTAAAATACCTTGCGTAAGACTACTCTTTTTACCTTTTTTCTCCCGTTGTTCGGCCCATGCCTTGGCATAACCGGCAGACTTAACTAAGTAGTGGTTCATATCACTATAGGTAAAATGAATTAGGTCACCGTGTAAATTGGCAATTTTCATTTCTTTTGTGACTTCGACCTTTTCATGTACTAATGCGTCATTGTATTGAGTTAGCTTGGTAGGGTACAAACGCAGTACACGATCAGGATACCAGCCACAATGCTTTATATAGCGTCCGAAAACCCAACTTAATCGAGTGGTTTGATAGACGGTATTGGAGGGCATATTATTTACGACGGCTAAGAGACTAGATTGTAATTCTGGAGTAACACGCTCATCAGCATCTAGCCAAAGCACATAATCAGATTCTACATAGGATTGAGCTATTTGGCGTTGAGGGCCAAACCCAGGCCACTGTGTGTTTACATAGAATTTTTTTGTGTATTTACGTGCGATTTCTTCCGTATTGTCAGTGCTTCCTGAGTCTAGAATAACAATTTCATCCACCCAGTCTTTTACTGTTTTTAAACAAGCATCAAGGTGCTGAGATTCATTTTTGACAATCAATGCTACGGCAAGAGTCGGTCTATTACTATTTTGCATGGATATGTTTACCCTGAGTAATTGAATTAAATTGTTTGATCACGGACTCGAGGCTGATATCCGCCATAATGTTGCAACCTTTTACTCTTGTTCCCCATGAGAGTTTTTCTACGTTTTTCCCATGTTGTTGTTTTGCATGTGTTTCATAAACGCTGACCACATGGTTTAGATCGTTGTAGGGGCCTGTCCGGCTTGGATTGCTATGGCCATACAAGCCGATCACGGGTGTTGATTGTGTTGTTGCAATGTGAGCAGGACCTGAGTCTGGCGCTAGTACAAGCTGTGCTTGTTGAATAATCGCAGTAAGTTGTTTTAACGTTGTTTTAGCGACTAAATTAATCGCTTGATGTTGCATTGAGTCTTGGATTGAAAGGGCTAATGAGACTTCTCTTTGTGCAGGAGAACCACAGATAATCACTTGATAGCCTTGCTCTATCACATAGTCAGCAAATTGAGCATAGCGCTCGACAAGCCAATTACGCTCATCTTTACTTGCAGCCGGACTGATCACTACCGTTGGTCGATTATTTATGTATTGGGATGCAAACTGTTTATCTTCAGCGGATATGGGGAGATTCCACGTTGGTTTTTGCGTGGAAACACCAAGGTAATTAATAAAAGAGAAAAAGCTATCTAATACATGCTGGGATTGAGTATCACTGATCTTACGATTAGTGAATAGCCATTGGCCTTCTTTAGCGCGCCGAAAATTAAACCCGACCTTATATGTTGCTCTAATTCCGAGAGTGAGAACACTGGCTCTGAGTGCTAACTGCATGTGCACCAAAGCATCAAACTGACGACCTTTTAGCTGTTCCCAAACCGCCTTCATTCCTAAAAGTCCTGCTTTCTTATCGAAAATAATCAACTCAACACCGTCTAGGCCATCGAGCAATTGCGCTTCTACTTTACCTATGACCCAAGTAATCTTGGTTGATGGCCACTGTTTTTGCAGTGCTTGAATGGCTGCAACTGCATGGCAAACATCGCCAATTGCAGATAAACGCAAAAAACAGAGTGAGTCAGGAGCATGCTTGAAGAGAGGCATATCAATTATCCAAAATTTAATTGCCTAAGATTATGCAGATAGAAGAGTTGAATGTAAAATGGCCTGTTTTCTATCATGATATTTAAGGTCTCACTATTTTGACAAATCATAGTCATGGCAAACCCGGATATACTGGAATAAAACGCGTCGTGAAAGCGACGAGGTATTCTTTTCAGGGCCTGAAAGCGGCTTTCCAGCATGAAGCGGCATTTCGACAAGAAATCGTCTTACTATTGATTGCCACGGTTGTTTCTTGTTTGATCAATGTCTCTACGTTGGAGCATATTGCTCTAATTGGTGTCGTTGTTTTAGTTGTGATCGTAGAGCTGTTAAACTCCGCGATTGAGGCTATTGTAGACAGAATTGGCTCTGAGCATCATGAGCTTAGTGGAAGAGCAAAAGATATTGGTTCTGCGGCTGTTTTTGTTGCCTTAGTCTTTGCTGCTTTTACCTGGTTTTATATTCTAGTTTCTTGACGTTGATAGTGAGTATATGCAGAAAATAGAAATAACAAGTAATCATCAGATTTGGTTTGACGAAAACCTTATTCAATCCCCCGATAAAGGCATCTTTGAGATTGAGTTTTGGCAGGGGCAAGGTAAGGTTTTAGGCTCCGCCACCGGACGAGGAACGACTTGGTTTATTCAAACGGATATATTACCCGGCGCTTTACGACATTATCGTCGAGGAGGCTTGTTTGGCAAGTTGGTTAATGATTGTTATTTGTTTTCTGGCTGGAAAAAAACACGTAGCTATCAAGAGTTTAGATTACTGAATCATTTGATCGCAGAGAATGTCAATGTTCCTCGGCCGATAGCGGCGCAAGCGATCAAAATTGGCTGCTTTTATCGCGCCGATCTGATTAGTGAAAAAATTACAGATGCTCAGGATTTAGTCGCAATATTAACTAAGCAACCACTCTCATCTGCGGTGTATGTAAAAATTGGAGAGGAAATTGCCAAAATGCATCGTGCAGGGGTCGACCATACAGACCTGAATATTCATAATATTATGATCGATGTTGATGAGCGAGTGTGGATTATCGACTTTGACAAATGTAGATATCAAGCAGGGCAAGGGTGGCAAAAGAACAACCTTGCACGGTTAAAGCGCTCTTTTTACAAAGAGCAAAAAAAACGCCAGATAGATTGGCAAGAACACGATTTTTCAGCCTTATTGCAAGGCTATTATCAAAATACACAATAATTTGTTTTAGGAAGTCGTCATGACCTTTAAGCAAAAGCTTCATGCTCACGGCTGGTTTATTCTGATCAACGCTTTAGTGTTGATGGTGATCGCCAGCCGTTATTTTGCGTTTTTACCTGAATTCCCCAGCGATCCGTTAGGCATCACTTTTATTCTTGTGGGCACATTTGGCCAAATGGTGTTGTTGGCGGGATTAATTGGTTTAGTTTCTATTCCTGTCTTATGGTTGCCTACACGTTCACGCCAAGGCTTGCAAGCGTTGATTGCGGCACTTGGGGTTGCGACCTTATTCATTGATACTATCGTGTTTGCGCAATATCGCTTCCATATTAACGCAGTAGTACTTGATCTTATTTTATCTGGACAGGTGGTCAGCTTTCCTCTCGTGACTTGGGTGATGGTGATTGGCGGTATTTCAACCTTGGTTGCAGCAGAATGGTGGTTGATTCGCATTTTGGATGGTAATCCAGTTTTCTGCCAGCGCAAATTGGGACGCAAATTTGCTCTTTTGACCTTCTTAGCGTTGTTGGCAACACACGGCATTCACATTTGGGCTGCGGCACACGCGTATCAGCCTGTGACCGCAGTAAAACGATACCTGCCACTATTTTACCCTGCGACCTCAAACAGCATGATGCGTAAGCAAGGCTGGATTAATGAAGAAGCGATTGAGCGACAAAAAGCTCTGACCTTATCGCGTAAGAACGATCTTAATTACCCTTTATCTCCGCTGCAAACTGTGCCTGTTGAGAAACCGGTCAATGTGATGTTTATTGTTGTCGACTCATGGCGAGGAGATACATTTAATGCTGATAATACCCCGCACATGTGGCAATACGCACAAGCAGGTAAAGTGTTCAATAATCATATGGCTACAGGTAACGCAACGCGTACGGGTATCTTTGGATTGTTTTACGGCATTCCGGGGACTTATTGGCATGGATTCTTAGCCAACCAGCAAAGTCCAGTATTCATTGATCGCCTCCAAGCAATGGACTACCAATTGGGCATTTTTACCGCCGCGCAATTGCGTAAGCCGGAGTTTAACCAAACTGTGTTTGTTGGCGTCGACAACTTGCGAATTAAATCAGAAGGAAAAACGCCATCGGAGTTGGATGCCAACTTGACCAAAGATTGGCTCAATTGGTATCAGCAGCGTGATCGCAACAAGCCAGTATTTTCTTTCTTATTCTATGATGCGCCGCATGGTTATGACTTTCCGAAAGATTACCCGCATCGTTATGAGCCTTTGTTGTCGGAAGTTAATTACCTGAAGTTAAACAACGACACTGACCCGACGCCATTTTTCAACCGTTATAAAACAAGCGTGCATTACGTGGATAGCATGGTCAATAAGGTGCTAGAGGAGTTGAAAGAAACAGGTGATCTAGACAATACAGTGGTAGTGATAACCGGAGATCATGGCCAAGAAATGAATGACAATCGTTTGAATTTCTGGGGGCATAACAGTAACTTCACGGATGCGCAAATCAACGTACCGTTCGCCATCTTTGGTCCAGGTATCACACCAGAAACTATGCAGTGGGACTCCAATGCCTTTACCAGTCACCAAGATGTCGTGCCGAGTTTAATGAAGCATTATCTTGGAGTAGAAAATGATATTAAAGATTACTCGGTGGGTGAAGACTTACTCGGGACACCTGTGGCACGAGATTGGATTATTTCCTCCAATTACAGCGGGTATGCGATCATTACTAAAGATAGTATTTTGGAAGTGGGAACGGGTGGCCAATATCAGTTAATGGATAAAACTAACCGAGATCTTAAAGATCAGCAGCCTAACTTTAATTATTTACAGCAAGCTCTTGAGCAGATAAGCCGATTCAATAAATAGGTCGAATATGAAAATTTTAGTTACAGGTGGTGCGGGATTTATTGGTTCTGCGGTGGTTCGGCATATTATCAATGAAACCAAAGATGAGGTTATCAACCTTGATAAGCTGACCTATGCTGGTAATTTGGAGTCATTGGCAAATGAATCGAGCCATCCTCGTTACCACTTTGAGCAAGTTGATATTTGTGACCTAGCTGAACTTGATCGCGTATTTGCCACTCATCAACCTGACTGTGTGATGCACTTGGCGGCTGAGTCGCATGTTGATCGTTCAATTGATGGCCCTGCGGCGTTTATTGAAACCAATGTTATCGGAACTTACCAATTACTGGAAGCTGCACGTGCTTATTGGAATCAGTTGGATGCGGAGCGTAAAACTGCGTTTCGTTTCCATCATATTTCAACGGATGAAGTGTATGGCGATTTGGAAGGTACAGAGGACTTATTCACTGAAACCACCGCTTACGCACCAAGCAGCCCTTACTCAGCTTCAAAAGCTTCGAGTGATCACCTTGTACGAGCTTGGCAGCGTACTTATGGTTTACCTACCTTGGTGACAAATTGTTCGAACAACTACGGTCCGTATCACTTCCCTGAGAAGTTGATTCCACTGATGATTTTGAATGCTCTAGATGGAAAGCCGCTACCAGTTTACGGCGATGGTTTGCAAATCCGTGATTGGTTGTTCGTTGAAGATCATGCGCGTGCGCTATACACCGTTGTTAGTCAAGGTGTTGTGGGGGAAACTTACAATATTGGTGGCCATAACGAAAAAGCGAATATTGAAGTTGTGAAAACCATTTGCTCGTTACTTGAAGAGCTTCGACCAAACAAACCTGCAGGTGTCGAATCTTATGAATCGTTGATCACATATGTGAAAGATCGACCAGGACATGATATACGCTATGCCATTGATGCAAGCAAAATCGCCCAAGAACTAGGCTGGAAACCGCAAGAAACTTTTGAAAGCGGTATTCGCAAAACCGTACAATGGTACTTAGATAATCCTATTTGGTGGCAGCGTGTGTTGGATGGTTCTTATAGTTTAGAGCGCTTAGGAGTGAATCAATAATGAAAGGGATTATTCTCGCGGGTGGTTCTGGTACGCGTTTATACCCAATCACGCGAGGCGTTTCTAAACAGTTACTGCCTGTATACGATAAGCCAATGATCTACTACCCACTTTCAGTACTTATGCTTGCTGGTATTCGTGAGGTTTTGGTGATTACCACTCCTGAAGATCAAGAGGGCTTTCATCGCTTGCTTGGTGATGGTTCTGACTTTGGTATTGAACTGCAATACGCAATCCAACCCACGCCAGATGGTCTAGCCCAAGCATTCATTATTGGTGAAGAGTTTATAGGTGATGACTCAGTCTGTCTGGTATTAGGTGACAATATATTCTACGGGCAGGGTTTTTCGCCAATCCTACAGCAAGCTGCAATGATAAATTTTGGGGCTACGGTATTTGGCTATCAAGTAAAAGATCCAGAGCGGTTTGGGGTTATAGAATTTGATGCGAGTATGCGAGCAATTTCGATTGAAGAGAAACCACTACAGCCCAAGTCGGATTATGCTGTGACTGGGCTCTATTTTTACGATCATCAAGTGGTAGAATTTGCTAAGCGGGTACAACCTTCTGAGCGTGGTGAGCTGGAAATTACAAGCATCAACCAGATGTACCTTGAGGAAGGTAATCTGAATGTTCAACTTTTGGGGCGTGGTTTTGCTTGGTTGGATACAGGGACACATGAAAGCTTGCATGAAGCTTCTTCGTTTGTTCAAACAATAGAAAATGTCCAGGGGCTTAAAGTTGCATGTTTAGAAGAAATAGCATGGCGTAATGGATGGTTAACAAATGAACAGTTGATAATGGCTGGTTTAGTATTGGCAAAAAATGATTATGGTCGTTATTTATTAGAATTAGGAAGTGAATAAATGGAGAACGTGAGTATTATTCATTTCATGGAAATCGGGGATGAGCGTGGGCAGCTTATTTCTCTTGAAGAACAGAAGAATATCCCATTTAATATTAAAAGAATTTATTATATTTATGGTAATGATACTGATTTTCCTAGAGGGTTTCATGCTCACTATAATTTGGAACAAGTCGCAATTTGTTTAAAAGGAAGTGTCCGCTTTGTTATTGATGATGGATTTTATCGAGAGTCCGTTACTCTCGATCGACCAAATATTGGTTTGTATATTCAAGGTCTTAAGTGGCGTGAAATGTACGATTTTTCAAATGATTGCTTATTAATGGTTGTGGCAAGTGAGTTATATGATGAAAGCGATTATATTCGTGACTATAATGAATTTAAAAAGGAAATAGTTAATTATGAATAACTTAGAAGTTATTGCTGAAAATTATGAGGCGATGCATGATGATTGGAAGGATCTTGAAAAAATTGTACGCCGAAAGGAATTTAATAATCTAATTGAATTTTGCTCTGAATCTCATCAGCGCGTGATAGAGTTTGGCTTGGGTGATGGTGTTTTCACTAGTATGTTATGTGAGAAGTTTGACAGTGTTACAGCTGTTGATGCTGCTCAAACGACAATTGATATATTGAGTAAAGAACTTAAATTTGACAATATCACGTTTGAACAAAGTTATATTGAGGATTATTGTTCAGAAATTAAATACGATGTCATAGTTATGAGTCATATTTTAGAGCATTTAACTGACCCTATATTAGCACTCGAAAAAGTTAGTCATTTAATGCATGAGGAAACAATTATATATATATCAGTTCCAAATGCAAACTCTCTTCATCGGTTGGTTGCTGTAAAAATGGGGCTTCTAAAAAGAACTGATTCGCTAAATCAGAGAGATCTTGACCTTGGTCATAAGATAGTGTTTTCGCCTCAAAGTTTCAAAGCAACTGTAGAGAAATCTGGATTGAAAATATACCATTTTGGAGGGGTGATGATTAAACCTTTAACTAATAGCCAAATTGTAAATGATTGGAGCTTAGATATTATTAATGGATTTATTGCTCTTGGTGACGATCTTCCGGATTTTTGCGGAGATATATATGTTTTAGCGAAGAAAAATAATGAAAAGTGAAATTGTTGGTAAATGTGTATCTTTAAGATTGGTTAAATTTTCTGATGCAGAATTTATTGTTAAATTAAGAAATACAGAGAAAAATTCAAAATATATTAATGAAACATCAAATGAGATTCAAGCACAAGTTGAATGGATGATGCGAGATGCTGAGAATTTGACAAGCCATTATTTTATAATTGAAGATAGTAAATCTCAACCCATTGGTACCATATCAATCTATAATGTTGATGGTTCGCGTGGTGAGTTTGGTCGCTGGATCTGTAGTGGTAATGTATTGCAAAGTTTAGAATCTGCCTTATTGATTCATCACTATGCTTTTGAGGAGTTAAAACTGATAGAAGTTTATACAAGAACACTCGCTGAAAATAAAAAAGTGGTTAACTTTCATCGTCATTTCGGTGCTATTTTAGCCCAGGAACCAGTATTTGATTCAGAATATGGAAAGAAAATTTATTCAGGGTTGGTGACTGACAAAATGTTCAACAAAATTTCTGAACGTTGCCAAAAGATGATTGGAGCTTTGCTATGAATATTCATCATTTTGGATATTTAACAGAATCAATTGAGAAGTCCATTAAAGATTTTTCAGTTCTCGGTTATTGTTGTGATGGAGCATTATTTCATGACAAGAATCGCCAGATTAACATCCAGTTTATTCGATCTTTATCAGGTGAATTAATTGAATTAATTGAATCCGCTGGTGAGCAATCGGTGGTAAAAGGATTAATTAACAAAAGTAAAAATAACATTTATCACATCTGTTACTACACTGATAATATTGATCTGAAAATTTTGGAATTAACTGAGAAAGGATTTATTTTAATTGCGCCGCCTCAGTCAGCAGTAGCATTGAATAATAAAAACGTTGCATTCTTGTATTCGAAGTTTTCTGGAATGGTTGAGTTATATGAAAGTCATTACCCTAAGTAATTTTTCGATTGAGTTTTTAAGTCGATTTATTGCTAAAAATACACAAGCTGTAGTTATCGATAGTGAGTATAACCAATACTTACAAGAGATTTGTTTACCAGACAGCCAGCTGTATCAGCAATCGCATGATGTAGCTTTGTTATTTCTTGATTATCAAAAATTACTACAAGGCATACCACTCGAAGAAGCTTTACAGTTGCTTTCTGATCTTGCTGAAAGTTATGCACAATACAGCCAAGGAGGAATTTTATTAATCGCCAATGCATATATGAAACGCGGTGTAACCACTGTGGGTTCCAGTGGAATTTGTGATCGGCATCTACAGGAGCAAATTGCTATAAATGCACACTTGCAACAATTGGCTGAATCACACAGTTGTGTTTGCATTTTTGATTTGTTAGCCATTTATCAAGATTATGGTTATTTCAATTTAACCGATCACCAAATTTACTTATTGAGTGATAATCTATTTTCTAAATTGGGCTTAAATGTGATTGCCAATGAGTTATCTGACTATCTTCATGGACTTTTTTCGCCAAGGAAAAAGTGTTTAGTGCTGGATTTTGATAATACGTTATGGGCAGGTATCGCTGGTGAAGATGGTTTAAACGTTAAAGTTGGCGATGATCGTCAAGGTGAAGTGTATCGTGAATTCCAGCAGCAGATTAAACAACTAAAAGATAAGGGGGTGCTCTTAGCCTCTTGCTCAAAAAACAACCTTGATGATGCTAAGCTGATTTTCGACCGTCATCCCAATATGGTTTTATCTTGGGATGATTTTATTATTCATAAAGTTAACTGGCAGAGAAAAGATGTCAATATTTTAGAAATTGCCAATGAATTGAATATTAGTGATGATAGTTTAGTTTTTATTGATGACTCAGACTCTGAACGTTTGTTGGTGGCCGAAGGAACCCATGCTGTGGTACCTGAATATCCAAAAGACTTGGATCTTTTGAAATTTATTTCAGCTATTGATCGCGCTTATTTCTCGACCCATCGAATTACCGATGAAGACACCTGTAAGCATCAGCAATACATTCAAAACATTCAACGCAGAGAGCTCAGTCAGAAATTTACCAATATTGATTCATTTATTAATAGTTTAAATGTGAAGCTGAATGTTAAATTTAACCACTTTGATGATTTAGATCGTGCTTATCAGCTTGTGCAAAAAACTAATCAGTTTAATTTTACTAATAAGCGATACAGCCGAAATGAACTTACTGATTTGTTTCAAGACGACAATGTCGATGTGCTGACTTGCCGGATTGAAGATCGTTTCGGTGATTACGGCGTAACAGCGCTATTGATTGTTTGCAAAGATAACGAACGATATAGTATTGATAACTTTATTATGAGTTGTCGCGTACTGGGTAAAAAAATAGAAAATGTGCTAATGCACTGGTATCTGACTCACAAATATCGAGGTACGACTTGCTCTGCCTATTATCAGCCTACTGCAAAAAATAAACAACTTGAACATAAGTATCCCGAATTGGGATTTTCGCTTGTTGAGCAAACAAGTGATGGAAGCTACTACCAATTGTCTGCAATTGCGCAGCATGCATTATCTATTGAGGTACAGTACTGAGGGATCCCCTCATAATTTCCCCAAAGCACAACCATGTTTGAATAGATTTTGAGCAAGCAGGGTTGCAGCCGCGAGCAAGTCTTCCCTCGTTATTGTGTAGCCAGAATGCCGCAAAACTTCCATCCCTAAGCGCACTGTTGAGAGTACATTTCGATTTTTGACAGTGTTAGCTTGGAAGTGCTTATCCCAACCTTGTTTCTGACCATGAACTCCAGCAAGCCAAAATGTCAGTTGAAGCATTAGGGCGATTAGCAGCATGATATCAAAGCGCTCTGAGCTGCTAGTTCGGCTATGACGGAGGCCTAAACCGTAGGCTGGGCTTTTCAAGTCTCGGAAGGTTTCTTCAATTTGCATACGCTTCGAGTAGAGCCTAACAAGTTGCTTTGGTGTTCGGATTTCAACGGGCAAGTTAGTCGCTAAAACCCATGGTTCTTTTGTCGAAGCGGAGTAGATTTTAGGTGACGGATGATGACAATTAGTCCGTGTCGAACGCTGATTTTTTCGGCCTTTAGGACGTGATTTATACAGTGCAATTTGACATGAAATTGGGTTGCTCTTAGTCAACCTCTTATAGCCTAAAGTCTTTGAGCGACTTGAGGATATGCTATGTAAGTTGCTGATAGGTTGCCAGTTTTCCGCACCTAAATCTGCATATTGCACTTTCCCTCTGACTCGACTTAACCAGTACCAACCTAGCTTTTCAACGGATTTATACCATGGCACTTTAAAGCCAGCATCACTGACAATGAGCGGTGTAGTGTTACTCGGTAGAATGCTTGCAAGGTCGGCTAGAAATTGGTCATGAGCCTTCTTTGAACATTGCTCTGAAAGCGGAAAGGCTTTCTCATAAAGAGTAATAGAACGACCATGTAGTGCCACCGAAGCCCGCAATACCATAAGCCGTTTTTGCTCACGAATATCAGACCAGTCAACAAGAACAATGGGCATCGAATTACCTGAACAGATAAAGCTGGCATGCCAACGGTATACAGCGAGTCGCTCTTTGTGCAAGTGACGATTACCTAACAATCTGTCGATTCGTTTGATGTTATGTTTTGTTCTGGCTTTCGTTGGCAGGTTACGACCAAGTTCGGTAAGAGTGAGCGTTTTACATTCAAGTAATGCGTGGCAAGCCAGCGTTAAACTGTTGAGTCGTTTTAAGTGCAATTCAGGGCAGAATTGGTAAAGAGAGTCGTGTAAAATATCGAGTTCGCACATCTTGTTGTCTGGTTATTGATTTTTCTCAGAACCATTTGATCACATGACAAGATGTGCATCTACCTTAAATTTATGATTTTTATCAAAATCATTAGGGGATTCCTCAGGGTACAGTATGAATAAAGTGATCGAAATTATTTCTCAAGTGTTAGGTACGCCTGTGGATGCGAGCTCATCAATGGAAAATGTAGAAACATGGGATTCATTTAATCATGTAATGATTATGATTGAATTAAAGTCGGAATTTGATTTAAAAATTAACCAAGATGAGTTTGAAAAACTCACTTCGGTTCTATCTATAGTTGCAAAGGTGGGTGATAAAGCGTGATCAAGTTTTTAGATTTGAAGGCCATTAATGCGAGCTATGAACGAGAGTTGAAAGAAGCCTGTGCTAAAGTCATAGATTCTGGGTGGTATATTTTAGGCACAGAAGTAGAAGAATTTGAGAGCCGATTCGCCCAGTACTGTGCTGTGACGCATTGTATCGGTGTTGCGAATGGACTTGATGCGCTTAGCTTAACTCTAAGAGCTTGGAAAGAGCTTGGCCAACTACAAGATGGTGATGAGATTATAGTGCAAGCAAACACTTATATTGCCTCCATTCTAGCGATCACAGAGAATAACTTAGTCCCAGTTTTGGTCGAACCATGCGCTGAAACTTTTAATCTAACAGTTGCTAATATTGAACGTGCAATCACCGAAAAAACTAAAGTCATTTTGCCAGTCCATCTTTATGGTCGTGTTTCACCAATGGATGAAATTATGGATTTAGCTGGAACGTATAACTTGTTGGTTCTAGAAGATTGTGCTCAAGCACATGGCGCAGCAATCAATGGAAAAAAAGTTGGGTCATGGGGGCATGCAGGAGCGTTTAGCTTCTACCCTGGAAAAAACCTCGGAGCGTTGGGGGATGCGGGAGCGATTACTACAAATGACGAAAATCTTGCAAAAACAGTCAGAGTTTTAGGTAATTATGGTTCCCATGTCAAATATGCGAATGAATTTAAGGGGATGAATAGTCGCCTTGATGAAATGCAAGCAGCGATGCTCAGTGTTAAATTGAAATACCTTGACCAAGAAACGAGTGCACGACGAGTCCTTGCACAGCAGTACTATGCGTTGATTAAGAATCCGTTGATTATTTTGCCGAAAGAAGCTGAATTGGAAGAACACGTTTATCACCTTTTTGTGATAAGAACAAATTATCGTGAAAATCTCCAAGAATATCTCATGAAAAACGGTGTTCAAACTTTGATCCATTATCCCATTCCAATATACAAACAGCAGGCCTATCTTGAGTTGGCAGATCTATCTTTACCTGTAACAGAGAAAGTTCATGAAACAGTGTTGAGTCTTCCTATGGGGCCAAACCTTTCGATGGAAGATGTCATCTTAATCTGCGAGCTTTGCAATCAGTGGAGTGTAGAGTGAGCATAACAATTATCAATGATGCAGTTGCGGTTATTTTTACTTACAACCAGCAAAATTATATCGAAGATTCAGTCCGGTCGATGTTTGAACAATCTGTTTTTCCTCGCAAACTGATTATCATCGATGATTGTTCTTCTGATGAAACTCAGCGAGTTATTTGCAAAGTGCTTGTGGATAAGCCAAAAGACCTTAACGTTGAGTTGAGGTTTGCACCGAAGAATGTTGGTCTGATCGGACAACTTAATTCATTGAAAGGCGAGTTTGAAGAAAATACACTACTTGTTTTTTTAGCTGGTGATGATGTTGCCTTACAAACTAGGACGGAAAAGCTTTATAAGCGATGGATTGAAGACGGTCGGCCACATGTTATTAATTCTAGCTATATTGATATGATTGATGGGGGAGAATTATTAGGTTTACATAGTGTGGGATGCTCAAAGCCTCGAACTATCGAAAACATCGTCGATAGAAAAATTGAGCTGGGAGGTTGTACACAAGTGATTTCTAGTAGTGTCTTGAACTGTTTCCCAGAGATAAGCAAGCATGTCTTTGCTGAAGATCGTGTATTTATTTTGAGAGGTTTTTTACTTGGAAAATTATTAGTGGAAGATGAACCTTTATTGCACTATAGAGTTAATGTTGGAATATCATATGTTTCTAGAAATAATGAGCAAGAAATTTTCGAAAGTGAAAGGGACGGCCTGATTAAAGAGCTTCGTGATCTTGAACAAAACTTAATTGATGCAAGATATATCAAGAACAACAGGGTGATTTCGTTGCTTGAAAAAAGGAAGTGTTACATTCAAGTTGTTCTAAAATATGTGTTTGATCAATCCTGGAGCAGTAAGTGGGTTTTCTTATGGTCGGTAATTTTATCTGTGCATAGTAAATATCTTCCTGCATTGTTGAGGCGTCAAAAAAAAATTGCGAGACTGAGAGAAAAATTAATCTGATATTTGGATTGTATTGAAGAAAAAGGCTCGTTCATCAGTCTATCGATATCAACTGAATGAGCTTAAATATTCACAGACGTAGTGTACTGTAAGCTGAGCCTGTAATTTAAATTGTGTATCTGCTTATAATTAAGCCAGTGATGGCTAAGGATAAGCAATATGGATAAGAAAGCTTTAGAAGCCTTCGCTCGCGAAGCCGCTAAGTCGATTAAGACTCCTTCTGATCTTGATGATTTCAGGAAAATGTTAACCAAGGTGACGGTTGAGACAGCTTTAAATGTTGAACTTGATGAGCATCTTGGCTATGAAAAATACTCACCAACCAACGATAGTAACAGTCGAAATGGCTATTATTCTAAACGCCTAATTACTGACGATGGTGAGATCCAGCTAGAAATCCCTCGTGACCGTGACGCGTCCTTTGAACCCAAGCTCGTTCGTAAGCATCAAACTCGATTCCAATCGATGGACGACAAGATCTTAAGCTTGTATGCCAAAGGACTGACTACCCGAGAAATCGTCGCAACCTTCAAAGAAATGTACGATGCTGATATCTCCGCCAGTCTGATATCTAAAGTCACGGATGCTGTTTTAGAACAGGTTGTTGAGTGGCAAGCTCGCCCTCTTGATTCGGTTTATCCCATCGTTTACCTAGACTGCATTGTTGTGAAGGTGCGCCAAAATAAGCAAGTCATCAACAAAGCCATTTACCTTGCTCTCGGCGTCAGTATGGAAGGTCAGAAAGAACTTCTTGGGATGTGGATGTCCGAAACTGAAGGCGCGAAGCTCTGGCTCAGTGTACTTACAGAGCTTCAAAATCGTGGTGTGGATGATATCCTTATCGCTTGTGTTGATGCCATCAATGCCATTAATGCCGTTTATCCAAAAACTCAAATCCAGCTCTGTATCGTACACATGGTACGAAACTCAATGAAATACGTTCCGTGGAAAGACTACAAGACCATTACCGCAGACTTAAAGGAAATCTATCAAGCTACGACTGAAGATGAAGCTCTGTTGGCGTTAGAGCGCTTTGGTGATAGATGGGATGAAAAGTACCCTCAAATCAGTCGTTCATGGACGGCTCATTGGGATAATCTCAATACTCTGTTCAGCTACCCTCAAGATATCCGTAGAGCTATCTATAAATGAATGCGATTGAATCCCTGAACAGCGTGATCAGAAAAGCGACCAAGAAACGTAAACTGTTCCCGATAGATGAATCGGCTAAAAAGGTGGTGTACCTAGTGATAATGGATGCTTCCAATAGGTGGGCAATGCCAATCCATCACTGGAAGCAAGCTCTAAACCGTTTTATGATTATGTTCGAAGAACGATTAACTGAATACTTGTAACTAAGAGCAGTTACACAGAATTATTTACAGGGTCTGTAAGCTTGATTTTTGCCAAAACAATGTCCTGGATGACTTTCCCCCTTTCTCCACTTCGTTTAAAATCCATGCACTAGTTCAAACAAAGCACTCTGTATCATGAACCCAATTCTACCTCTCATCGGTCGCACCGATGCTCTTTTTACTCAAGATATCGCCCAGCACGGAGCTGAGCTTTCTCGTATCGTTTCACAATCGCGCTTTTTGGTGCTTGGTGGTGCCGGCTCGATCGGCCAAGCGGTTACCAAAGAGATCTTCAAACGTCATCCCAAAAAGTTGCATGTTGTTGATATCAGTGAAAACAACATGGTGGAATTGGTGCGCGATGTTCGCAGCTCATTTGGCTATATCGACGGTGATTTCCAGACTTTCGCTCTCGACATCGGTTCAATCGAATACGACGCGTTCATTAAGGCCGATGGTCAATATGACTACGTCTTAAACCTGTCGGCACTCAAGCACGTGCGCAGTGAAAAAGACCCGTTTACTTTAATGCGCATGATCGACGTAAACGTCTTTAATACCGATAAAACCATTCAACAATCGATTGATGCTGGGGTTAAAAAATATTTTTGTGTTTCAACGGATAAAGCTGCAAACCCCGTCAATATGATGGGTGCCTCAAAGCGCATTATGGAAATGTTCTTAATGCGCAAGAGTGAGCAAATTGCGATTTCAACCGCGCGTTTTGCTAATGTGGCCTTTTCCGATGGCTCACTGCTGCACGGTTTTAACCAGCGCATTCAAAAAAACCAGCCGATTGTGGCGCCAAATGACATTAAACGTTACTTTGTGACTCCCCAAGAATCCGGTGAGTTGTGTCTAATGTCGTGTATCTTTGGTGAGAATCGTGACATTTTCTTCCCGAAACTCAGTGAAGCACTGCACTTGATCACGTTCGCGGACATTGCCGTGAAATACCTCGAGCAACGTGATTTGACACCGTATTTGTGTACAAGTGAAGATGAAGCGCGTGAATTAGCTAAAACGCTGCCAGCACAAGGTCAATGGCCATGTCTATTCACAGAAAGTGACACCACGGGTGAGAAAGACTTTGAAGAGTTCTTCACCGACAATGAAACATTGGATATGGCGCGTTTCGACAATTTAGGTGTGATCAAAAATGAGCCGCTCTACGAGCCAGAAAAACTGGTGTTATTTGAGTCGACTATCGCGCAGATGAAAGATGGACGAGAGTGGACGAAAGAGCAAATTGTTGAGTTGTTTTTTGCCATGATCCCAGATTTTGGTCATAGAGAAACTGGCAAATATCTCGACAGCAAAATGTAAGGAAAGCGCATGAAACCGAACACGATCGTCGAATTTGTCCGCGACACCTATCAAACCAACGACTTCATTCCACTGCATGCGCCCACGTTTGATGGCAACGAAAAAGCGTACGTGATGGAAACCATCGACAGCACCTTCGTCTCCAGTGTTGGTAAATTTGTCGATCAGTTTGAACACAAGATTGAAGCCTTCACTGGTACAGCCAAAGCGGTCGCGACTGTTAATGGCACCGCAGCATTGCATGCGGCGCTTTATATGGCAGGCGTTGAGCGTGGCGATCTTGTCGTGACACAGGCGCTGACGTTCGTCGCCACTTGTAATGCGCTTTACCACATGGGCGCTGAGCCGATTTTTGTCGATGTGTCGCCAGTGAGCCTTGGCTTGTGCCCGAAAGCGCTAGAGCGTTACCTTGAAGAGCACGCTGAGCTTACCGAGCGAGGTTGCTTCCATAAAGGGCGCAAACAACGAATTAAAGCCGTCGTACCCATGCACACCTTTGGCCATCCGGTGGAATTGGATGAGCTGATCGCCGTCTGCCACAAATGGCAATTGATGCTGGTGGAAGACGCAGCAGAAAGCCTTGGTTCATTCTACAAAGGCAAGCATACCGGTACATTAGGTGAGTTTGGTGCGGTTAGTTTTAACGGCAACAAAATCATCACCACGGGTGGTGGCGGTATGGTTCTGTGTCGTGATCTAGAAGAGGGCATGCGCACCAAGCACGTGACGACGACCGCCAAAGTGCCACATCCGTTTGAGTTTTATCATGACGAAGCGGGCTTTAACTACCGCATGCCAAACTTAAATGCCGCATTAGGCTGCGCACAGATGGAAGTGCTTGATGCTTACCTTGTTCAAAAGCGGCAGCTCGCCGCACATTACGAGCAATTCTTTGCCAGTAGTGAATTTCAATTTGTGGTTGAGCCAAGTTACGCGCAGTCAAACTACTGGCTTAATGCGGTGATTTGCCCTGATAACGAAAGCCGCGATGCTTTATTAGCGGGGACTAATGATGCCGGTGTGATGACGCGTCCGATTTGGAAATTGATGCATCGTCTACCGATGTTTTCAGATGCACTGCGTGGGGATTTGAGTCAATCTGAGCATATTGAAGCGCATTTGATTAACTTGCCGAGCACACCGGTAACGCCATCATAATCCATTGAGCATCGCCGTTAGACAGACCTAAGGAGCGAATGACATGACGTCAGCGCAAAATAAAAAAGTCGCGGTCTTTACTGGCACAAGAGCAGAATACGGTCTGCTCTTTTGGCTTTTAAAAGACATCCAAAATGATCCGGAATTGCAATTACAGTTGCTGGTATCAGGCATGCATTTGTCACCGGAGTTCGGTCAAACGTACCAACAAATTGAGCGCGATGGTTTCACCATTGATGAAAAGATTGAGATCCTGCTTTCTTCCGATTCTGCGGTCGGCACGGCAAAAAGCATGGGATTGGGCGTGCTGGGCTTTGCTGATGCTTTCGCAAGGTTAGCGCCAGACGTCCTCGTTATTTTAGGGGACCGGTTTGAAGCTTTGGCTGCGGCGCAAACGGCGATGATCTTGCGCATTCCGATCATTCACCTGCATGGTGGCGAGATCACCGAAGGCGCCTATGATGACGCTATTCGTCATGCGATCAGTAAACTGAGTTATCTGCACGGCACCTCAACCGAAGAGTATCGTCAACGCGTGATCCAATTAGGTGAAGCACCTGAGCGTGTGCACAACATTGGTGCCATTGGGCTTGATCACTTAAAACGCGCTTCGTTTATGTCGCTGGATGAATTGAGTACATCGCTGGGTTTCTCACTGAACAAGCCTTTTTTCTTAGTCACATATCATCCCGTGACATTGGGTAACGAAGCGCCAGAAGCGTCATTTCAAGCCATGTTAGATGCTCTTGATAGCTACCCCGATCATCAAGTGATTTTGACTTATCCGAACGCCGATGATGGCGGTCGCCGCATCATCCCAATGCTAGAAGCGTATGCCAAAGCGCAACCCGAGCGCGTACTTGCCATTCCATCATTGGGGCAGGTACGTTATTTAAGCGCCGTGAAGCATGCCGCGGCGGTTATTGGTAATTCATCGAGTGGCATTATTGAAGTGCCGTCATTTGATGTCCCAACGGTGAATATTGGCGCAAGACAAAAGGGGCGTTTGGCCGCTAAGAGTGTTCTGCATTGCGCCGCGGATCAAGCTGCAATTGAGCACGCGATTGAGCAAGGGCTCAGCCGTCAGTATGCTGCGCCAGAGGACGTCATTCATAACCCTTATGGGCAAGGTGACAGCAGCGGGCAAGTGATTGAAATGATCAAATCGCTGCAGTTTGACCCATGTAAAACCTTTTTTGATGTCGCTTTTGAGCGCGTGGAGTAATCTTGATGACCTTGATCATTGCCGAAGCAGGTGTGAACCATAATGGTGACGAAGCCCTAGCCTTCCAACTCGTTGATGCCGCTCACCGTGCGGGGGCTGACATCGTAAAATTCCAAACTTTTAAAGCCAAAAACCTGGTCACTGAGCAGGCAAAACAGGCGGATTATCAGGTTACCAACACGCAAAAAGAAGAATCACAATTGGCCATGTTAAGTCGTTTAGAGCTCTCCTACGACGTTCATCACCAGTTGTTGGCGCATTGTGCCTCACTCGGAATTGAGTTTTTATCGACGGCATTTGATTCTGAGAGTCTGACGTTTTTGGTGAACGATCTAGGCTTAACGCGTTTGAAACTCCCTTCGGGTGAATTGACCAATGCGCCTTTGGTGCTTGAGCATGCCCGCACGGGATGCGATCTGATTGTGTCTACCGGCATGGCGACCATGGCGGAAATTGAAACCGCACTGGGCGTGATTGCCTTTGGTTACACCGCAGATCTTGGTACCGAGCCATCTCAGCAAGCGTTTCAAGAGGCTTACGCCTCTGAGGCAGGCCTGAGGGCACTGAAAGAAAAAGTGACTATCTTGCACTGCACGACCGAATACCCAGCACCGATGGCGGAAATCAACTTGCGCGCCATGGACACCTTAGGTCGAGCGTTTGAATTGCCTGCGGGGTATTCTGATCACAGCGAAGGGATCACGATTCCCATCGCTGCGGTAGCGCGTGGCGCGGTGTTGATTGAAAAACATTTCACCCTCGATAAAAACATGGAAGGGCCAGACCATAAAGCGTCACTTGAACCGCAGGAATTGACCGCCATGGTCACCGCGATCCGTCAAGTGGAAGTCGCGCTAGGCAGTGGCGTGAAATCGCCAACTGTCTCGGAAGTGAAAAATAAAGCGGTGGCACGCAAAAGTTTGGTGGCGGCGCGTGCGATCAAAGCGGGCGACGCGTTTAATGCCGATAATGTCACCATCAAACGTCCTGGATCAGGTCAGTCACCCTACCATTACTGGGATTTACTAAAGCGTTGTGCGGGGCAAGACTACCAAGCGGGAGATCTGATCCTTGAATAAATTCGATAGACCGATTGTTTTGATTGGCGGTGGCGGTCATGCTAGCGTTCTGGTAGATATTTTACGAACCCAAAATCGGAAAATATTAGCAATTGTCTGCCCCGATGATATCAGTCAACGCAGTGCATTTAATGGTATTCAGCACTTAAAACAAGATGATGATGTATTGCGTTTTCCGTCTGATGACGTCGTGTTGGTGAATGGCATTGGTATGATGCCAAAGTCACACTTAAAGCGTAAACTTAATGAGTATTACCTCTCCCATGGATACCAGTTCGAGACGGTGATTGCAAAGAGTGCACAAGTGTCGTTATATGCGGTTATTGAGTCCGGTGTACAAATTTTTGCTGGTGCCATTGTTCAAGCTGGAGCATCTGTCGGTACTCACAGTGTGATTAATAGTGGCGCGATTATTGAGCACGATTGCCAAATCGGTTGTTATAATCATATTGCACCAAGGGCTACGCTGTGTGGGCAAGTTACAACCCAAGATGAAGTCTATGTAGGAGCCGGTTCCACGGTTATTCAGAACCTTAAGCTAGAACAAGGTTCTATTATTGGTGCTGGTGCGATAGTGACAGAAAATATATCTTCTCAGAATATTTGCTATCCAAGTCGTTCAACCATGAAAATGTCATCGTGAATGTTCTGCAACCAATAAATTTGTCATTCAGAAGTTCAATGTTTTAAGAAATGAAGGTAAGTCATGAGTCATAGTTGGAAGAATGTATTAATAAAACCAACCAGCACACTGCGTGATGCATTAGAAATTATTAACAATGAAGCACTACGAGTTGCGTTAGTTATTGATGAGAATGTGCAGTTGCAAGGTGTCGTTACTGATGGAGATATTCGTCGAGGTTTATTAAATAACCTATCACTAGCATCTGAAATTACCCAAGTCATGAATACCAGCCCATTAACGGCAGATGCTAGCACATCGCGTGATGATTTAATTGCCGTAATGGAAAGTAATGACATTCTTTCAATTCCATTGCTTGAAAGTGGTAAAGTCGTCGGGCTTGAAACTTTGCATGGAATGTTAAGTAAGCCTGTATACCAAAATCCTGTATTTTTAATGGCAGGTGGGTTTGGTACCCGCTTACGACCATTAACTGACAGCTGCCCTAAGCCGATGCTTAAAATCGGTAACAAACCGATTTTAGAAACCGTGATCCGCAGCTTCATCAAGGCTGGTTTCGTTAATTTTTATATCTCGACTCATTATATGCCAGAGCAGATCGAGCAACATTTTGGTGATGGTTCTGAACTAGGCGTTAATATTACTTATGTTTATGAAGAGTCGCCATTAGGTACAGGCGGTGCTCTAGGCCTTTTACCAAAAAATTTACCGCAAGATCTTCCGCTTATCATGATGAATGGTGATGTGCTAACTAAGGTTGACTTTCAGCGGTTGTTAGATTTTCACTTAGAAAATCAAGCAGACGCGACCATGTGTGTTCGTGAGTACGATTATCAAATTCCTTATGGTGTCATCAATGGTGAAGGCAATAAAATTACCGGTATGGTTGAAAAACCAATCCAACGATTCTTTGTTAATGCTGGTATTTATGTGGTGTCACCGAGAGTGATCCAATCCGTTCCCGAGAATCACCATATCGATATGCCAACGTTACTTGAAGAGCATATGGTTGAGCGTGATAATATTCTCATGTTCCCTATTCATGAATATTGGTTAGATATCGGTCGAATGGATGATTTTAATCGTGCACAAGCGGATATTCATACACTAGGGTTGGACTAATGATTATGAATAGCATCATGAGTAAAGTTGCTGTAATTGGGTTGGGAAATATAGCTACGCGTCATCGTCGTAATTTGAAGATTTTATTTCCAGAGACAGAATTGCTTGTGATGTCTGCAAGCGGAAGAGTACCGACAGAGACCATTAGTGATAGTGATGGCATCGTCACTAGTGTTGATGCCTTAATTGAAGCTAAGGTTGAGCTAGTTATTGTTGCGTCTCCAGCCCCTTTTCATGCACAGCATGCTATCCCGTTGATTGAAGCTGGCATTCCGACCTTAATTGAAAAACCAGTAACGACAACGATTGATGATGCTCAAGCGATACAGCAGGCAATTTCTCAGCATAAAACACCCGTTGCGGTAGGCTATTGTCTTCGTTACTTACCATCCGCTCTGAAACTGAAAGCACTATTGGTAGGAAATGAGATAGGCACTTTATACAATGCTCATATCGAAATTGGTCAATACCTCCCAGACTGGCGCCCAAGTAAAGATTATCGCGATTGTGTATCAGCCAATAAAAATTTAGGAGGTGGGGTTCTCTTTGAGCTAAGTCATGAGTTAGATTACGCTCAATGGTTGCTTGGACCTCTTCATTTACAGTATGCATTATTACGCTCCTCTAAAGAGCTTAATTTAGAGGTGGAGGACATGGCGGATATCATCACACTAACCGATACCGGTGCTGTCACAACCATCCATTTGGACTTTTTACAGCGTAAAGCGCATAGGAAATGCAGTTTTATTGGCAGTAAAGGGCGAATTGATTGGGACTTGATTCAAAATCAACTTACTCTAATAACGGCAGCAGAATCTAGAGTGATCTATAATGAGCCTGAGTGGGATAAAAATCTGATGTACCTCGCAATGATTACTGATTTTATTCAAATGATTAATCAGGCTCCTCATAGTTGTATCGAAATGAATGCTGCTGCGTCAACAGTTGATTTAATTAATCAAATCAAATCAACTGAGGTTTTATAATGGAGCTAAAAAGGTTATTTAT
Source organism: Vibrio scophthalmi (assembly GCF_040869025.1). Classification (NCBI taxonomy): domain Bacteria; kingdom Pseudomonadati; phylum Pseudomonadota; class Gammaproteobacteria; order Vibrionales; family Vibrionaceae; genus Vibrio; species Vibrio scophthalmi. The sequence continues at coordinate 1,570,462 of NZ_CP134271.1, forward strand.
ATTACTGATTAAATGGATGGCAACAAGCAACCCAATTAAAAAATTCTCATTAGAAATTCAATTAATGAGATGGGGAAAAGTTAACTCTCGCCCTATACGTAAATATTTCCAGAGACGAATATTCTATAAATACAATTGTGATATTAGTCATAGTGCCGATATTCATCCATCTGTTATTTTTCCGCACCCGACGGGTGTGGTTATTGGGTCAAATGCCGTTGTTGAGGAAGGTTGTTTTATCTATCAGCAAGTGACTATTGGTGGTAACTTTGAAAGTGATAATTCAATGGCTCATGTGAAGAAGGATACTCATCTCGGTACAGGAGCTAAGATTATCGGTGGTATTGAAATTGGTTCAAATTGCCGAGTTGGTGCTAATGCAGTAATAACAAAAAATTTGCAAGCTAACAGCTTAGCCGTTGGGGTCAATAAAGTTATCGGTACTAGATGAGAACCTGCAAGAATACCTTACTTAACTTGTCAGTAGTAAAATATAGAGAATCAGAATGAAAAATTTTGCGTTTATTTTTGCTCGTGGAGGCTCTAAAGGGCTTCCAGGAAAAAATATAAAGCCTTTAGCTGGAAAGCCATTACTTCAATATTCCATTGACACTGCTCTCGCATCGCCCTCTATCCAGCAAGTGTTTGTTTCGACTGATGACTTGGACATAGCACAAGTTGCGATTGAGTCTGGAGCAATCGTGATCGAAAGACCAACTGACCTTGCAACAGACAGAAGCCCTGAGTGGTTATCATGGCGTCATGCGATTGAATGGGCTAAAGAGCATTATGGAGCGTTTGATTGTTTTGTTAGCTTGCCTGCCACCAGTCCACTACGCAGCATTGACGATGTTGAAGCGGCAATGAAAAAGCGCATTGAGACGAACGCTGATATCTGCATTTCCGTCACGCCAGCAAGCCGTAGTCCTTTCTTTAATATGGTAAAAGAGACGCAAGATGGCTTTGTGGAGTTAGTGAATGAACTAGACTCAGATGTTACTCGACGTCAAGATGCGCCTGAAATATTTGATATTACAACCGTCGTTTATGCGACGACCCCAGCGTTTGTATTAAATAATTACGGACTGTTTTCCGGCAAGGTTACCAGTATTGAAGTGCCGAAAGAGCGTGCGGTTGATATTGATGATATTTATGATTTTAAGCTCGCTGAAGCGATTGTACAGGAATGCCAAGAATGAGAGATTTATTGAATAATCACAAAATACTGATTGCTGGTGCTGGCGGTTTACTTGGAGCAAAAATAGTTAAGTGCGCTTTAGATCAGGGCGCAAAAGTCATTGCAACAGATATTAATCTTGAAGTGATGTACGAAAAATTTATTGCTCAAAGCGTGAATGTTGACAGCTCTAAATTAGAACTTGTTAAGTTGGATGTGACTAGCGAATCTGATGTAAAAGCGTTTTTTGCTGGTCAGAATGATATTACGGGGGCGGTTAATAGTACTTATCCACGTAATAATACTTATGGGGCACATTTTTTTGATGTGTCATTAGACAGTTTTAATGAAAATTTATCTCTGCATTTAGGTAGTGCGTTTTTATTTACTCAGCAGTGTGCGGCTTACTTTAAGAGCAGTAAAATGCCATTCTCATTGGTTAATATTTCTTCAATTTATGGTGTGGTAGCGCCTAAATTTGATATTTATGACAATACACCAATGACAATGCCGGTGGAATACGCAGCGATTAAGTCTGCGATTTTACATCTAAATAAATATGCAGCAACCTATGTGAATGACAGCCGATTTAGAATCAACAGTGTAAGTCCTGGGGGGATTTTTGATCACCAACCAGACGCATTTTTAGACGCATACAAGGGTAATACTCATGGTGCGGGCATGCTAGATGTGGAAGAGGTGATAGGTTCAATTTTATTTTTACTTTCAGAGGAGTCTCGATTTGTTACTGGGCAAAATATCATTGTCGATGATGGTTTTAGTCTGTAAGGAAAAGCCATGAAAATTGCTTTAGTGATGGCTCACGGGCGAGTCCATGAACATGTAGGCGGAGCTCCGAAAGTTTTTTTTGATATGTCAAATGAACTGTCAACTGATAATACAATCATGTCGATCTATAGTGATGACAGTGAAGGTTCGCCATTATATACGGTCAACGAGGGCGTAAAATTAGTAAATCTCAAGGTAGATAAAAGAAAGATAAATTCTACTAGCTTGAAACTTATACGTGAGCTTGTTAGAGGGTGGAATAAGCTTCCTCTGAAAAAATGGCATTACAATCCGATTACATCCCGTCAGCAATCGGTCATAGGAGAGCGTTTACTTCCTTATTTAAAATCATTTCAACCAGATATCATTGTTTCATATGGTCATTGGGATTTAGTTTCAATCACTGATTATTACAGAGATGAAGTTCCCATAATATCAATGAGTCATACAGATACCAGTAGAGAGGCTCCTTTCATGTCCTCTAGAGAAGTTAAGGCAATGGAAAAAGCAGCGTTGTGCCAAGTTCTGTTACCTAGTTATATTGACGCAGTGAAAAAACATGTTTCAACTAAATTAGATGTTGTTGCTTTGGGAAATGCAATACCAGACTTTCATGGAGATTGCGATAGCAGTAGAAAAAGCATCATTTACATGGCCAGGATTGAGAAAAATAAGCAGCAGCATAAATTGATTAGCTGTTTTGCTGACATAGATATATCAGTTAGGAGCGAGTGGAGAATTGAACTCTACGGAAGTAATGCTGATCCTGAATATAGAAAGCATCTTGATAGCTTGATTGAAAATCGTGGGCTATCGGGGCACGTTTTTTTTCATGGCGTAACAGATCAAGTAGAGCTGAAACTTAAACAATCGAGTATTTGTGCTTTTCCATCTGCTTTTGAAGGCTTTCCACTAGCTTTGTCGGAAGCTATGAGCTCTGGGTTAGCGTGTATGGGATTCTCGGCTTGCAGTGGAGTTAATGAAGTATTATCACATAAAAATAACGGTTTGCTTGCCAACAATGATACTGAGTTTACGCAGTTATTATCATCCTTGATGGAAGATGAAAAGTACAGGTGTGAATTAGGAAAAAAAGCTTATATTTCAATATCTAGTTACCATTGTAAGTATATTTGGGCTAGGTGGAGAGAGTTAATCAGTCGCTACCATTAATCTTCTTTATTACATCCCTATATGGTACTACATTACGAGTTGTTGTAAATATTAACACCATAATTTATAGCTTCTCATGACTAAATGGAATTATGCGGAAGTAAAGATATCATTAGGTGTTTGATGACTTTAGTCTATAACGAAAACATTCAAAGTGAATAAAATGAAAATATCAATAATTGACTATGATATGGGCAATGTTCGTTCTATTGAAAATGCGATCAACCATGTCGGAAACTACGAGATTCAAGTCACCAATGATCCCACTATCATTGAAGCGTCAAATTGTATTATCTTACCCGGTGTTGGCGCTTTTCCTGATGCTATGAAAAAGCTGCATGAAAAAAAATTGGTGGATGTACTAACCCATGAAGTGATGACTAAGAAAAAACCAGTTCTCGGTATATGTCTTGGTATGCAGTTGTTATTTGAATCATCGGAAGAGATGGCATTAACAACAGGGCTTGGTTGGATCCCTGGTAAAGTGGAATATATGAAACCGGGCCAAGGGCTGCGTGTACCTCATGTGGGTTGGAACTCTTTGATTTTACAAAAAGATAAGAGTGTATTTGACTACCTTCATGATGATAAAGACTTTTATTTTGTACATAGTCTGTGGGTTAATTGCTCGGCAGAATATAAGCTAGCGACTTTTGACTATGGTATCGAAATGACAGCGTCAGTGCAGAAAGACAATGTGGTTGGGATGCAGTTCCATCCAGAGAAAAGTCAGAAGAATGGCTTGGCAGCAATTAAGAGCTTTTTAGATTGGGCTCAAATTCAATCAACAGGTGGCAGTGATGCTTAAAACTCGATTAATTCCATGCATAATTACAAAAGGCGAGCTTGTTGTTCAGAGCTTCGGTTTTAAAAAATACTTGCCGATTGGTAATATAAAAACGGCAATTGATTTTTTTGTAAACTGGGATGTTGATGAAATTGTCGTTAATGATATTGATGCAACAAAAGATGGACGAGAGCCAAACCTAGATATGGTGAGTTGGGCGGCAAGAGAGTGTTTTGTTCCCTTAACTGTCGGTGGTGGTATTAAGAGCATCGATCATATCCGTCAGCTTTTAAAAGCCGGTGCGGACAAAATTGCTATCAACTCATTAGCGATTGAAACGCCGAGCTTTATTACTGAATCATCGTCTCTTTTTGGTAGCCAGTGCATTACTGTATCGATTGATGCAATTGAACAAGGTGATGGTTATAAAGTTTATGATTATCAACAAGGTATGGCATTAGATTTAGATGTTGTTGAGTGGGCTAAAAAAGTGGAATCTCTTGGCGCAGGTGAAATTCTACTGAACTCTGTCGACAGAGATGGTAGCCGAGAAGGATATGACATCCAGTTACTTCGCAGTGTTAGCGATAATGTTTCTATTCCGGTGATAGCTCTTGGTGGTATTGGTCGCTTTGATCAGCTTGCCGACGGTGCTATTGAAGGTGGATGTCAAGCGTTGGCTGCAGCAAACATCTTCCAACATATGGAACACAGTACTATTGCGGCTAAAGCCCAGATGAGAAGTGCAAATTTGAACGTGAGATTAAGCTCTGAAGTGAAATACGAAAACTTTGAGTTGGATTTCCTTGGTCGCCCCTACTAAGTGTATAAATTATGAAATGTTGTAAACGTTGTTTGTATCCAGAAAACCACGCGCTTAATTTAATACTCGATAATGATGGAGTATGTAGTGGTTGCCGTGTGCACGAAGAAAAATATCAAATTGATTGGCAGAAGAAAGAGCAAGAGCTAAAACAATTGTTGGCTCACTATAAGATCAGAACTGGTTCTCACTACGATTGTGTGATCCCTGTGACTGGAGTGGGAGATGATTTCTTCATTGTCGATTTGATTAAGAATAAATACGGCCTAAACCCGTTGCTTGTTACCTACAACACTCACTTCTCAACCAAAGTCGGTATTAGAAATCTCGCTCGTCTTATTACTGAACTTGATTGTGACCATATGACATCAACAGTGGGCCCGGATACAGTTAAAGAGATTACCCGCTTAACGTTAGAAAAGATGGGTGACATGTATTGGCATGTACTGGCAGGCAGTCAGACATTTCCAGTTCAAGTAGCTACAAAACTGGATATCCCACTGATTATTTGGGGGGTTAATGGTTGGCTAGATCAAGTGGGCATGTTCAGCCATCACGACAGAGTGGAAATGACCAAAAAAGTTCGTAAAGAACATGCTTTACGTGGCGTGGATGCCGAGCACCTTATTGGCGGCAGTAAAAAGGTTTCGGTAAAAGATCTACAAGCATTTACATACCCTTCGGATGAGCAGTTAGAAAAATCGAGAGTGCGTGGATTATATGTAGGTAACTATGTTCAATGGGATTCGCAGCAACAAATTGAAAATATGATCGAGCGTTATGGTTATGAAACGCATGAACAAGAACGTACGTACAACCGTTATGAATCTATCGCTTGTGCTAATAATGCCAGTGTTCATGACTACATTAAATATTTGAAATTTGGTTATGCCAAAGTGAACGACCATGTAGCTAGAGATATTCGCTTGAAGCGTATTTCTCTTGAACAAGGTCTAGCATTAATTCGCCAATACTTACCAATAAAACCAAAAGCACTGGGCCGATTCTTAGAGTGGGCGGAGCTAACAGAAGATGAATTTTATCAGTACGTTGACAAATTCCGCGATTCTAAAGCGTGGGAGAAAGACGACGCAGGTGAATGGGTATTAAAAGAGTCTGTCTTAGATCTTCAACTTTCAGAAAACGAGCAAGAGCTTGCCGTTGAAGACCCTCGCGAGTACAAGCAGACAGATCTACTGGAATCTCAATTTTTCGATGATGAGTATATTTTACTAGGGCGTACTTACATTGATGAAGAAAACTTTAAGGCGAAAGAAGGGTAAATTATGAAATTTTGTTCAAATTGTGTAATGCCTGATACGAAGCCTGGTATTGTTCTCGATGATCGTGGTTTTTGTAATGCTTGTCGTACGAAAGAGATCAAAGAAACTATCGATTGGACTGCGCGTCGAAAAGAGCTTGATGCCATCGTGGATGATATCAAGGCTCAAAACAATCCATTTTATGACTGTATTGTTGCAGTGAGTGGAGGGAAAGATAGTTGGTATCAAGCAGCGGTATTGGCTGAAGAGTATGGCTTGAAAGTGCTTTGTGTGACATTAGCGGCTCACGTGCCAACTACAGAAGGTATTGATAACCTTAACGAAATGATTAAAGACTTGAATGTCGATCATATGAAAATTACCATTAAGCCAAGTGTTTTTCGTAAGATCAGACAGAAATGTTTCCTTCGTCAAGGTGAGCCTAACTGGGCTGAGCACTGTGCTATGTTTTCAAGTGTTGTGAATACCGCTCTAATTTATGACGTACCTTTGGTGGTTTGGGGTGAAGATATAGCCTTTGAGTTTGGTGGTTTGCAGCGTGCAGAGAGTAAGCCTTCAGCTATAGCGATCAACAAAAGTGACCTCATCAAAGAGAAGACTATCCATGATTGGCTTGATGATGACATTTCTGAAAGAGATATCTTCTTCTACAAATATCCTGATTACCAGAAGTTACAAGATGCTGGCGTGAAGAGTATTTACCTTGGCCATTTCTTACGTTGGTACGGTAGACAAAACTATGAGTTTGTAAAAAAGCGTGGTTTTGTTGGGCGTAGGGCAGGCCCACTCCCAGGTAACTTCCTCGATTACGATAATATTGATGAAAAGTTGTGTGAAATTAATATTTGGTTCAAGTACCTAAAGTTTGGTTTTTGGCGTGCGACAGACCAAACTTGTTATGATATCTGGAACGATAGAATGACAAGAGATGAAGCTGTTGATATCGTCAATCGTTTACAGGGTGAGTTCCCTGGTAACGATCTAAATCATTTCCTACGCTTTCACGATATAACAGAAGAGCAATTCTGGGAAACTGTAGAGAAGTTTCGCAACCATGATCTTTGGGAAAAAGTGGGTGGGGAGTGGAAGCTTAAATACCAATTAGAGAAGTAGTTGTTTACCGCAGTATAAAAAGGGAGGCCTATATGAGCCTCCCTTTTTATTTAGAATAATTCAATGCCAATTGGCTTTAAGAGTTCAAGCATCAATTCATTGTCAGTATAAGTTACCTGCGTATGATATTCTTCTTCAGACTGCTTTGCGGAGTATATTTTTATGTGAGGGTAAATTATTTTTAACGTGTACAGTGCTGTAGAAGCAATTCCACCGATATCGGTGATATTGAGTTGTTTTTCTGAAATTTCTAATTCAATAGGTAATGTTGAATCGTAATACGTTAAGTTTTCAATCTTCGAAACTTCTTCGCGGATATTTGAAGTTTCTGTGCGATGAGGAGCATATAAGATTTTCTTTCCTGTGGTTTTAGCAAAACGCTTAATTGCATCTAAGTAGAAAGACTTAATTGTCCCATGACAATCAATACTACCTTGACCTAAGAAGAGGGCGTACTCATTTGAATGATCTCGTTGACTATCATAATTCAAATTATATGTTTCTCTCATGTTAGAAAAATCGTTTTTTATAACTGGAACTGTGGGGTTCTTTATATCAAAAATTGTGAAAATCTCTAATTTTTTAGATATGGGAAGTCGACCAATAGGCTCTAGACCCTGCATTTTTATTATCAGGTCACTTACAAATCGTGGGCGATAGAAAGTATGCTTTGTTTTGATAAACCGTTCATACTCCCCTAAAGTCAACGAACCATCATCGAAATAAACTTCAGTATCAGGCTTCAAGTTACGTAACAGAAATTTGGTTCGCCATCCGTTATATTCGCCATGAAAAAAGTGCTTAATAGAGTCATTTTTCTTTATCTTCTTAACCGCTTTGATAGCTTTCGGCATTGAGAATGTTCGTTGGCTTCGCTCAATATGGATCACGCGCGTCCAATCATTTTCATTAACAATTTTTGCCATTTGGCTAATAGCGGGCTCCATATCTTGTTTCACAAGCAGAAGTATATTGTCATCAGTTGCATAATAACATCTAGCTTCATTTGCACAAATATACTGAAAAGGGGATGTGACAAGAAAGACGTTCATAAAATAAAACCTTGTGAATAGTTAGCTCAACGAGGAAAGTTCAATCGTGCGTTGTAATGAGCCTTGATTACGATAAACAACATTAAGTGCAGCGGTAGATGCGTTTTTTTGCTGTATAGCATCGCTTAAAATTTGCGATAATATGGTGTTTAGCTTCGCTGACTGGCTAATAGTGATACCGTTCTCAGATAGTAACTCATCAGTAATTTCTTTAAAGTTAAAATAACTCGGCCCAGTAATAACAGGAACACCTAGAGCTGCTGGTTCTAACATATTATGGCCTCCAACTTTATCTCCGAGTAAGCTACCGCCCATAAAGCAGACATCTGCAGCTCCCATCAGCACAAGCATTTCACCCATAGTATCACCTAGATAGACTTGTGTATCTTCTGTGACGGTTTCATTAGAGGTGCGCCTTACAGTCTTAAATAGAGCTTTTTTACTAAGCTCAAAAACTGCATTAAAACGTTCCGGGTGGCGAGGAACAAGGATCATCAATGCGTTAGGGTGTTGTTTTAACACCTCTTGATGTGCAGCAAGGAGTAGTTCATCTTCACCTTTATGAGTGCTGGCAGCAATCCATATCGGGCGGTTATTGCCTAGCTTCCCTCGGAGCTCTTTGCCTTTTTGTTTGATAGTATCGGATATTTGAATATCAAACTTAATGGAACCCGTAATTTCAAGTTTTTCTTGTTGGATGCCTAAGCGAGCAAATCGCTCTGCATCTGCTTGAGATTGGCACAATACTTTGCTTAAACACGGTTGGATAAGATTAAATAGTGGTTGAAGCCTTGCGTAGTTCAGGCAAGACTTTTCAGATAATCGAGCATTCACGACAATTATAGGAATACCTGAGGAATGAACTGTATGTAGGGTGTTTGGCCACAACTCCGTTTCAATGATTAACATTTTTTCAGGCTGAATGGTGCGTAGAAAACCACGAACGGCAAATGAGAAATCAATCGGCATGTAACGGTGTTCAACTAAATCACCTAGCTTCTCTATTTGTTCCGCGCCAGTGCTTGTGGTCGTGGTGACAACGATCGTCTGTTCAGGGCATTCTGCTTTTATTGCTTTAATTAGAGGAGTAGCAGCGATGCATTCACCAACAGAAACCGCATGGATCCAAATTGGTTTCCCGGCAGTTATAGCTTTTCCTGCAGTCTTTGTTAGGGGGGGCGTGATACCAAAATGCTCTTTCCAGCGCTGACCAAATTTAGGCTTATTCGGCTTACTTCGATATAACCCAAATAATAGTAATGGTGCAGCAAGGGCGAGTACTAACGTATAAAGCGTACGAACTAGCATGAGCTAACCTGAATTGCTTCTAGCTTCTTAATACTATTCAGAACTTGCAGTGGAGAAAGCTCTGATAGGCATTTTAAATGCTTAAACTGGCATTCACGCTTAAAGCATGGGCGGCATTCAATGTTGGTATGTACAATCTCGACATTTTCCGCTAAGGGAGGCGTATATTTTGGAGAGGTTGAACCATAGATTGCAACAACATTACAGCCAACGGCTGCGGCCACGTGCATTAAACCGGAATCGTTGCTGACGACTGTTTCACAAGCACCAAGCAGATCAACCGCTTCAATCAGACTTGTTAGCCCTGCCAGAACGTGGATTTGATTACTAAATTCGCTAGGGACTTGCTCTTTGATATGATTACAAGTGTCGAGATCTTTGGCTGAGCCAAATAACCACACATGATGTCCTTGCTGACATATCGCGTGAGCCACTTCGGCATAGTGAGCTTCAGGCCATTTTTTTGCAGGGCCAAATTCCGCTCCGGGGCATAAGCCAATTACTTTTGATTGGGTGTTGAGGTGATACTTCTCAATCGCTAATTTTTGAGCTGACTTATCAATCATCAAACTTGGTTTTGGTAACGTCTCGAGGCCACCCAAAGAACTGGAGTTAATCATCTTTTCTTTGGGATGTGCTAAAGCGACATAGCGCTCTACCATGTATTGAAATGATTTTTTATTGGTACGCAAGTCGTTGAGTAGACCATAACGCATTTCGCCTTTCCAGCCAGTACGTTTTGGTATGTTGGCAAACCAAGGTATTAATGCAGATTTTGCAGAGTTCGGCAGAACATAAGCGTGATCATATTGCTTAGTTCGCAATGTGTTACCTAAAGCTCTACGACCCGAGAAATTAAATTCACCATGAGAAAATGGCATAGTCAGTGCGTCACAGACTTCTGGCATTCTCTCAAGTATCGGTTTACACCAAGCTGGCGCCACTACATCAATCTGACAATCCGGTTCTTGATTCTTGAGCGTGGTATATAATGCTTGTGACATCACCATATCGCCAACCCAAGATGGCCCTATAATTAGAATTTTTTTCATCTTTTATAGTTCTTATGCCAGAGTTCTTTATTATAGTATGGTTTAGAATCGCCTTCGTTTTTTTGTGTGTTGAAAAACTGCAATATCCACATATATTGCTCAGGTGTTTTAACCAATGCCTGTTCGATGAAAGTATTCATTTTGAGTGTATCCATTACATCATCTTTTGAAGGGTAATCCTCCCAAGCAGGATAGATATCAATGATGTACCTATTTTTTACCGCATCGTAAATTGAGAAAATAGGAATTATCTTCGCTTTGCTTACTTTAGCAAGCTTACCTAACCCTGGTAACGTAGCTTTTTCTCGATTAAAAAAATCAACAAAAATACTATGCTCTCGGCCATGATCTTGGTCAGGAAGGTAATAACCCAGATAGTTATCTTTGACTGATTTAATAAACGGTTTAATTCCGCCAGAGCGTTCGTATACTCGGCCGCCGTATTGCACTCGTTGTCGATGCATTAGCCAGTCTAAGATAGGGTTCTTTTGCCTTTTTGCCATGGCAGAGACTGGTAACCCTTGAGAGGCAAGAAATATAGCAGGTATATCTATTCCCCAAGAATGGGGTACAAGAAGAATGATGTTGTCACCACTCTTTTGTGTTTCCTTGATATGCTCGAGCCCGTTAATTTGCACGTGCTTGGTTAGCCACTTCTTATTACGTAAAGACAGTGAGGCGAAATTAAAGATAAACATTGCGGCAGTTAACAATGTTTCTTCAAGTAGCGCTTGTCTTTCTTGGTCTGTTTTATCTGGAAAACATAAGCCGAGGTTTACCCAGATATTATTAATAGTTCGACTTGGCTTTTTCAAAGCCAGTGCTATTAGTTTTTTACTGAGCCATAACTTGGCTTTATGAGGGATAAAACTGAGTGGAATACTCAAGATGACAGTTAGCCATGTACCCCAGTGTTTAGGTGCTAAAAAAGACCATTCAAAACAAGGGTTGTAGGCGTTTATATCAAAGTCGTTACGTTTTTTAGTCATTGTAGCCTCAGAGGGGAATTACTTGTTCTGAATTGACATATATTCAGAAACACCTTCTGATACGCTCTTGAACTGATGATCGCAACCAGCAGCACGAAGTTTGCTTAAATCCGCTTGAGTGTATTCTTGATAAGCGCCTTTTAGATGCTCTGGGAACGGGATTTCTTCAATTACACCTTTGCCATGGAATTGAATTACTGCTTTCGCGACTTCTTCAAAAGACTCAGCTTGGCCTGTTCCGAGGTTAAAGATGCCAGAAACACCATTTTCTAAAAACCATAGATTAACAGCAGAGACATCACCAACATAAACGAAATCGCGTTTGAAGTGGCCACTACCTGCAAAGAGTTTAGGGTTTTCACCAGCAATCATTTGATTATTTAAGTGGAAAGCGACAGAGGCCATAGATCCCTTGTGCTGTTCTCTTGGACCATAAACGTTAAAATAACGGAAGCCGGTAATTTGAGAAAGTTGCTCACCGTGTTCTTCGGCATCTTGCCAGATACGGCGGACATAATTGTCGAATTGCTGCTTAGAGTAACCATAGACATTCAGCGCACCTTCATACTGTTTTTCTTCAATGAAGGTGTCGGTATCCCCGTATGTTGCAGCGGACGATGCATAAAGGAATGGAATTTCGCGCTCAAGGCAGTAATGAAGTAGTTCTTTTGAATACTCATAGTTATTGAGCATCATGTACTTTCCATCCCACTCAGTTGTCGCTGAGCATGCGCCTTCATGGAAAATAGCTTCAATTGGGCCGAAGTTCTCACCCGACATAATTTGCACAAGGAAGTCGTCTCTATCCATGTAGTCAGCGATATCTAAATCGACTAAGTTTTGGAATTTCTTGCCATTTTTAAGGTTATCTACGACGAGGATATCGTTAATTCCTTTCTCGTTTAGTGCTTTAATGATATTGCTGCCAATCATGCCAGCGCCGCCAGTTACGATAATCATAGATAAATCCAGTAAATAATGAAATTGCTTAAAGTATACCACGCAATAAAGGTAAGTCGTATATGTGGAGTGCGTGAGTGCTTTATCAAATTGGTGGGTAAGATGTTTTTTTAACGTCTATTTTAGATTGATATGGAAGAGGTTTGCGACGCTGTTAGAGTGGTTGGTATAAGCAAAGAAAGCGCTTTAGCGCTTTCTTTGTGAACCTTGAGAGTATTTAAGTGGGAGCGGATTACAATATTTGCTTCAACACTCGGTCCGCTTTGACTCGCGTGACCTTGCGCATTAATTTCTGCACGACCTCAGGGTAGTCTTCGAGTTTCTCTAGCTGTTTGTAGGTACAAATCAGCTGGGTGTTTTGCAGAATGTTCTCGACTTCACGCTCAAATTTTGCGGTCAAATGATCGTAGTGATCTTGCACTAATAAGGCATTTTCTAAATCGAGCTTCCAAGCGCGTGGGTTGAGGTTATTGCCGGTTAGTAGCATATAACGCTTATCGACCCAGATGCCTTTTAGATGGAAGCTGTTGGCATCGTGTTTCCACAAGTGGATTGATAACTGTCGGCTGGCAATATGTGCTTCGTTGGCTTTAGCAAACTGGCGCAGGTTGCGCTCGTAAAGATACGGCAAGCCACCAATGGTTTTGAATTCTTGCTCGGGCGCGATGTAAAAGTCATTGGCGGTTTTATCGCCTACCACAATCGTTACTTTCACGCCGCGTTTAATTGCGCGTTTGATCTCTTTCGCCACGCTGCGTGGGAAATTGAAGTAAGGGGTACAGATGAAAATCTCATCTTTCGCTAAAGCTACCAATTGATTGATGCTTTGATTGAGGCGATTACGCTTTTTACCCACCCCAACTAATGGCGTAACGGCGACCTGTTCTGTCGAGACTTCTTGACTGTCGAATTGATAAGCCGCTTTAGCTAGCGATGCGCGAAGTTGACGAATACTGGTTTTAATCTCTTTGGTGTCTGGCTTTTTAGGGCAAGAAAGAACATTGACTGCTGGGTGAGCAATTATTTCGCTCTGTACAAAAGAGACCATGGTATCCGCTAAGGTTGGGTTGGTCAGCATGTGGTAGCGGTCGAAACGATACTTATCGTTATAATTGAGATAAATATTGTTTAAGCTAGCGCCGCTGTAGATCACCGTATCATCGATGATAAAGCCTTTTAGGTGCAGTACGCCAAACACTTCACGGCCTCGAACAGGCACGCCGTAAACTGGAACTTTATGTTCATATTGCTCAGAGAACGCTTTATACATACAGGCGTTGGTTTTGCTCGCCTCTGCGCCAATCAAGCCGCGCTGAGCGCGATGCCAATCCACACAGACGTTAATGTCTAAACCTGGATTTCTTTGCTTCGCTTGATAGAGCTCACTTAAGATCTCTCGTCCTGCCTCATCATCTTCTAAATACAGTGCCACCAAGTAAATACGCTTACTGGCTTCACGAATCGCTTGAATTAAGCGGGTACGAAAATCCTGCGCCGCGTAGAGAACCTCAAACTGAGCAGGATCTAGGGCGATAGTTGGGAGATGCTGCAAAGAATACCTATTAGCAATCATAGTGAACGAGTAACCTCAAAAGTGGCGACAAAAGCGTCGGCCAAACAAGCTGATGGTGAATATTAGCAAATCTCACCAAACAAGTACTAGTCATGACGCAGACTTCATAACAAAACCGTTTGATAATGCATCGGAATGAGTGCTTTGCCACTGCCAGTGTAACGTTCAAATAGCTGCTTTAAACATGCAGGAAGGATAGATTTTTCTACAGTGGCAAAGCCGTGCTGTTGATAGAAATCTTCAAGATGCGGATAGGCAAAGCAATAGGTGTTGTCATTACAAATTGATTGTTGGCAGTGCAGTAATAACGCATGGCCAATGTTTTTACCACGCTGTTCGGGAATGACCAACATACCAGTGAGTAGTTGATATTGTTCAATCGGTCTAAAACGCACCACACCAATTAATTGTTGTTCATGGTAAGCGACGATGGTCTGTTCGTTTTTTTTTGCTTTACCAGAAGGGTAGTAGGCTTTGTATAAACGCGACACCAGCGGCAGTTTTATGGGGTCAAGCGTTTCTATTCTTAGCTCATTCATTCTCTATCCACCGATATCTATGTAGAATGGCGGCAGTGTAAATGACTTAACTTGCCTGATGCAAACGAATCCCATGCAAATACAAATGAATGCCAGTCTACGTCCACATCATACTTTTGCCATTGAGCAATCGTGTGAGGTACTTGTTGAAGTTTCTTCAGTGGAAGATGTTCAGCAGATATACCAAAATCCATCATGGTCGACATTGCCAAAATTGATGTTGGGTAAGGGCAGTAATATGCTTTTTACGGAGCATTTTTCTGGCGTGGTAATGATCAATCGCTTACAAGGTATTGAAGTGGTGGAGTCTGATTCTGCTTGGCATTTGCATGTTGCTGGCGGTGAGGATTGGCCAAACTTTGTAAAATGGTCGGTTGAGCAAGGTTATGCAGGATTAGAAAATCTGGCATTAATTCCCGGCTGTGTCGGTTCTGCCCCGATTCAAAATATCGGCGCTTATGGCAAAGAGCTGAAAGATGTCTGTGAATATGTAGATGTGCTGGATCTTGATGGTTTTTCGGTTCGTCGTATCGCTGCGAATGAGTGTGAATTTGGTTACCGAGATTCCATCTTCAAGCGTCAGTTGTTTGAAAAAGTGATCATCATTGCGGTTGGCATCAAGCTTGATAAAGCATGGCAAGCACAGATTGAATATGGACCATTAAGAGCTTTTTCCGCTGAAACCGTCACGGCACAACAAATTTTTGACCAAGTCTGCGCGGTGCGTAATGAAAAATTGCCAAACCCAGCTGTGACGGGGAATGCCGGTAGCTTTTTTAAAAATCCAGTGATTAATCAAGAGCAATACCAAGCGTTATTGGCCGCTTTCCCTGATGTCGTCGCTTTTCAGGTTGATGAAGGGGTTAAATTGGCGGCAGGCTGGCTTATTGATCAGTGCGGTTTAAAAGGCTTTGAGCAAGGCGGCGCCCAAGTACATCCAAATCAAGCGCTAGTACTAGTGAATAAGCATCAAGCAACGGCGCAAGATGTGATCTTATTAGCTGACCATATTCGTCAAACCGTTTGGCGAAAATATGCCGTTGAGCTGGAACATGAAGTGCGTTTTATGGGCGCGCAGCATGAAACTAATTTGGTTGAGCTAAGAGGCTCACTTGTACAAGGTGCTGCGTCATGAAAGAGCATGCAATCAAGCTGACCATTTTAAATCAACTGGCTGACGGCAGTTTTCACTCAGGCGAAGCTCTGGGTGAAATGCTGGGGATCTCACGAGCGGCGGTAAGCAAGCATGTCAAAGGTATCCAAGCATGGGGCGTGGATATTTTTAGTGTGCAAGGTAAGGGCTACAAACTTTCTGAGCCAATGCAATTGCTTGATCAAGCATGGCTTCAATCGCAGGTTGAATCGCCAGTCGAATTAATACCGGTGATTGATTCAACCAATCAGTATCTGTTAGAGCGTATTAATAACCTGGAATCAGGTGCGGTGTGTCTTGCAGAATACCAAGCCAAGGGACGCGGGCGTCGTGGCCGTGAGTGGATCTCACCATTTGGTAGCAACCTTTACCTTTCCATGTATTGGCGTTTAGAAGCCGGCATGGCCGGTGCTATGGGGCTCAGTTTAGTCGTTGGTGTGGCGATTGTTGAGGCTTTAGAGAAGCTAGGTATCGAAGGCATCAAGCTCAAATGGCCGAATGACCTCTATTACCAAGATAAAAAATTGGCCGGTATTTTGGTCGAAATGTCAGGTCAAGCCGGCGCAGCTGCACATCTTGTGATTGGTATGGGCATGAATCTGATGATGGCTAATCACGAACAAAGCGTCACGCAAAATATTAGCCAACCGTGGACATCCCTCTCTGATGTCACGCAAAGCGCAATCGACCGAAACCAATTGGCGGCGACCTTAATCAATACGTTGCAAAACGCATTAAATGAATACGAAATTACCGGCATGCATGGCTTTGTTGAGCGTTGGAATAGACTTGATAACTTCTTAGATCGTGAAATCAAGCTTATCATGGGTAATAGAGAAGTGACCGGACTCTCTCGTGGGATCAATGAGCAGGGCGCGGTGTTAATTGAGACTGCACAAGGATTAGAAACCTATATCGGCGGTGAAATTTCACTGCGAGGCTTATCTTAGCGAGTTAAGCTGCTTTATTACCTTTAGAGTGCTGTCTTAAAAATAAGACAGCTACATTACGCACTGAGGGATCCCCTCATAATTTCCCCAAAGCACAACCATGTTTGAATAGATTTTGAGCAAGCAGGGTTGCAGCCGCGAGCAAGTCTTCCCTCGTTATTGTGTAGCCAGAATGCCGCAAAACTTCCATCCCTAAGCGCACTGTTGAGAGTACATTTCGATTTTTGACAGTGTTAGCTTGGAAGTGCTTATCCCAACCTTGTTTCTGACCATGAACTCCAGCAAGCCAAAATGTCAGTTGAAGCATTAGGGCGATTAGCAGCATGATATCAAAGCGCTCTGAGCTGCTAGTTCGGCTATGACGGAGGCCTAAACCGTAGGCTGGGCTTTTCAAGTCTCGGAAGGTTTCTTCAATTTGCATACGCTTCGAGTAGAGCCTAACAAGTTGCTTTGGTGTTCGGATTTCAACGGGCAAGTTAGTCGCTAAAACCCATGGTTCTTTTGTCGAAGCGGAGTAGATTTTAGGTGACGGATGATGACAATTAGTCCGTGTCGAACGCTGATTTTTTCGGCCTTTAGGACGTGATTTATACAGTGCAATTTGACATGAAATTGGGTTGCTCTTAGTCAACCTCTTATAGCCTAAAGTCTTTGAGCGACTTGAGGATATGCTATGTAAGTTGCTGATAGGTTGCCAGTTTTCCGCACCTAAATCTGCATATTGCACTTTCCCTCTGACTCGACTTAACCAGTACCAACCTAGCTTTTCAACGGATTTATACCATGGCACTTTAAAGCCAGCATCACTGACAATGAGCGGTGTAGTGTTACTCGGTAGAATGCTTGCAAGGTCGGCTAGAAATTGGTCATGAGCCTTCTTTGAACATTGCTCTGAAAGCGGAAAGGCTTTCTCATAAAGAGTAATAGAACGACCATGTAGTGCCACCGAAGCCCGCAATACCATAAGCCGTTTTTGCTCACGAATATCAGACCAGTCAACAAGAACAATGGGCATCGAATTACCTGAACAGATAAAGCTGGCATGCCAACGGTATACAGCGAGTCGCTCTTTGTGCAAGTGACGATTACCTAACAATCTGTCGATTCGTTTGATGTTATGTTTTGTTCTGGCTTTCGTTGGCAGGTTACGACCAAGTTCGGTAAGAGTGAGCGTTTTACATTCAAGTAATGCGTGGCAAGCCAGCGTTAAACTGTTGAGTCGTTTTAAGTGCAATTCAGGGCAGAATTGGTAAAGAGAGTCGTGTAAAATATCGAGTTCGCACATCTTGTTGTCTGGTTATTGATTTTTCTCAGAACCATTTGATCACATGACAAGATGTGCATCTACCTTAAATTTATGATTTTTATCAAAATCATTAGGGGATTCCTCAGCATTACGCATCAACTTCACATATGAACTAGGCTCAATATTACATGGAGTGATTGAGATAGGTGAGGTTGCAATGAATCTACCAGCGCAGAAACTACCGTCGTTTGATGAATTGGTTAAATTGGCTCAAGAAGATGAAGCCGCTTTTGAACAACTCAAGCGAGACAAATGCGAAGAGATGATCCAGTCAGCCTCACAGGATATGCAGCCAAGGCTTTGGGCTCAGCAAAGCCATATTGATCGTGTGGTTGGTCATTGTAAAAACCCTAATCATGTCAATGTGGTATTGATGCAAGAATTAATGAAGCAAGTGCAAAAGTTTCAACATTCTTTGCAAGGCGGCGAAGCGGCGAATGGCGACAAAATAAACGGTGATAAGGTGAGCAGTGATAAAATGAACGTGGTTTCTATCGCTGAACGCTTTCCTGATTGGCGATAATCGTTAGCAATTTGTTCTAAGGGCTCCTTCGAGCCCTTTTTGTTGTCTGTCTCACAAAAAAATCCCATCTCTGCCCTTGGTATTGCTGCACTTGCCCACATATCGTTATCACAAGGCTTTGAATCCTCTTCAAAGTAATTATCAAATAACATGAAAATTTCAGGAGAGACGACCGATGAACATTCGTCCATTACATGACCGAGTTATCGTAGAACGCCAAGAAGTTGAATCAAAATCTGCTGGTGGCATTGTATTAACGGGTTCTGCTGCGGAAAAATCAACTCGCGGCGTTATTCTAGCTGTTGGCAAAGGCCGCATCCTAGAAAACGGCACAGTGTTACCGTTGGACGTAAAAGTGGGTGATACGGTTATCTTCGCTGAAGGCTACGGCACTAAAACTGAAAAGATCGACGGTAAAGAAGTGTTGATCATGTCTGAAAACGACATCATGGCAATTGTTGAATAATAGCAATCATTGAGTAATTTTTTGCTCAGATTTGAAAATAATAGAGAGTTACCCCAAACGATTTGGAGTTTCAGGTAGGCGACCAGAGCGACAAGTTTCTGAGCATAGGTAACTATACATAAATAGCTATGTGATGAAATTGTCGAATACCAGTCAACACCGCTGAAAGTTCAAATAGGACGGGGAAAGAATTTAGAAAAGGAAACTAAAGATGGCTGCTAAAGACGTTAAATTTGGTAATGACGCACGTATTAAAATGCTAGAAGGTGTCAACATTCTAGCTGACGCGGTAAAAGTAACATTGGGCCCTAAAGGCCGTAACGTAGTACTAGACAAATCATTTGGCTCACCAGTAATCACTAAAGATGGTGTATCTGTAGCGCGTGAAATTGAATTGGAAGACAAATTCCAAAACATGGGCGCACAAATGGTGAAAGAAGTGGCTTCTAAAGCGAATGACGCGGCGGGCGACGGTACGACTACCGCAACCGTACTTGCACAAGCAATCATCGCTGAAGGCCTAAAAGCCGTTGCTGCGGGCATGAACCCAATGGA
Source organism: Vibrio scophthalmi (assembly GCF_040869025.1). Classification (NCBI taxonomy): domain Bacteria; kingdom Pseudomonadati; phylum Pseudomonadota; class Gammaproteobacteria; order Vibrionales; family Vibrionaceae; genus Vibrio; species Vibrio scophthalmi. The sequence goes on from NZ_CP134271.1 coordinate 1,590,033, forward strand.
TCTTAAGCGCGGTATCGATAAAGCGGTTGTCGCAGCAGTCGAGCAGCTTAAAGAGCTTTCTGTTGAATGTAACGACACTAAAGCGATTGCTCAAGTGGGTACAATCTCAGCAAACTCAGACTCAACCGTCGGCAACATCATTGCAGAAGCAATGGAAAAAGTAGGTCGTGATGGCGTTATCACGGTTGAAGAAGGCCAAGCACTGCAAGATGAGCTTGATGTAGTAGAAGGTATGCAGTTTGACCGCGGTTACCTGTCACCTTACTTCATCAACAACCAAGAAGCGGGTTCAGTGGATCTAGAAAGTCCATTCATCCTATTGGTTGATAAGAAAATTTCAAACATTCGCGAACTGCTACCAACACTAGAAGCAGTAGCTAAAGCTTCTCGTCCACTGCTTATCATTGCAGAAGACGTAGAAGGCGAAGCACTAGCGACGCTAGTTGTGAACAACATGCGTGGCATCGTGAAAGTTGCGGCTGTTAAAGCGCCTGGTTTTGGTGACCGTCGTAAAGCTATGCTACAAGATATCGCTATCCTAACTGGTGGTACGGTGATTTCAGAAGAGATCGGTCTAGATCTTGAGAAAGTAACGCTAGAAGACCTAGGTCAAGCGAAGCGCATTGCGATCACTAAAGAAAACACTACCATCATCGATGGTGCAGGTGAAGAAGCGATGATCCAAGGTCGCGTGACGCAAATTCGTCAACAGATTGAAGATGCAACTTCAGACTACGACAAAGAAAAACTGCAAGAGCGCGTAGCAAAATTGGCTGGTGGTGTTGCGGTAATCAAAGTTGGCGCAGCAACTGAAGTTGAAATGAAAGAGAAGAAAGACCGCGTAGAAGATGCACTACACGCAACTCGCGCAGCGGTTGAAGAAGGTGTGGTTGCTGGTGGTGGTGTGGCTCTTATCCGCGCAGCATCAAAAGTAGCTGGCCTTGAAGGTGACAACGAAGAGCAAAATGTCGGTATTCGTGTTGCTCTACGTGCAATGGAAGCGCCAATTCGTCAAATCACTAAGAACGCTGGTGATGAAGAGTCAGTGGTTGCTAACAACGTTCGTGCTGGAGAAGGTAACTACGGTTACAACGCAGCAACGGGTGAGTACGGCGACATGATCGAAATGGGTATCCTAGATCCAACTAAAGTAACTCGTTCTGCGCTTCAGTTCGCAGCATCGGTTGCGGGTCTAATGATCACGACTGAAGCAATGGTGACTGACCTACCACAAAAAGAAAGCGCTGGTATGCCTGATATGGGTGGTATGGGCGGCATGGGTGGTATGGGCGGCATGATGTAATCATCGCTTCTCACTACTTGATAGTGACTTTGATAAAACGGTTGAAGGTGGTCGGAGATACGCATACACTCCACGCCTTCAACTGAAAGTGACTATTTCAGTGCAGATTGATAAAAAAGCCGAAGCAATTGCTTCGGCTTTTTTTAGTGCTTGTAGCACGTAATTGAGGCTGTATTTGGCCTTAAATAGCAGTAACTCAATTTAAACAACGAGTTATAAAGTGATATTCCAGTTCAGTGATACTGAGTGATAAATAAGTGAATGCGTCCGGTGAATTAGGGATTAAACGACAGCTTGTAGGGATCACAACACTATTTTTGCTGATATTTATGTTTCTGGTATTAGATTCAGAAGATGAAGTCAGAGAAAGATATGGTAATGAACAACAACGCGTTGAGCGATTATTGGAAGATACAACCCAAGTAATCAACGCATTAGAGTACAGTATTACGGCGTTATATCCGTTGCAGAACGAACGATATGTTCTACCGCACACCATTCAGTTAAATGGCATAACTTGCAACTTTGGTGGTCAATCTCACCAAGGGCAAGATTATGACTTTATGTTTTCTGGCCCTGCGGAAATGTGCGATACCAACTCAGAGCTGTATGCGTTGGCTTATAAGCGCATGTTTGTTGCTCCCTCAATGGCTTATTTTACCAAAACGATCAGCCATATTTCCGCCATCTACTTCATATCAAAAGATAAATTTATCATCTCGACCCCGAAAGCATTTGCTGAATCAATCGAAGGGGATGCCTTTGATGCTGTTATTAGCACGCGTCCGTATTGGGTTAACACTATGCAGCGCTTGCAGGATGATAAAGTGGTGTATACCGGTGATTATCAAGATTATATGACCGGACGACGAGTGATCACGCTTACACGCGCGATATATGTTGATGGCGAATTTAGAGGGGTATTAGCCATCGATAGCTATCTAGATGATTTAGTCGCAGACCGATATTCCAGCTATCGGCTAACGCCCAAGCAAATGGAAAATAATCCCAAAGCGTTCGATTTTACTTGTTCCAATCCCGTCATGGTGAATAATCAAGAAACGGGTCTTTATCTCACCGTCAAAGAATCGAAGCGAACACACTTGAAGTTGCTCTTCCAAGCGGAGCAAAAACAGTTTGTCGGCCTATTTTGGGGATATATGCTGTGTCTTTGCTTAATTTGGTTCCGTGATACTCGCTCAACGCAAACACGTTTACGATCGCTAGCAATGTGCGATCCGATGACCAACATGCTCAATCGCCGTGGTTTTGAGTTCTACCTGAAAGATGTCGAGCTACAAGACTTTATCGCACTCGCGGTATTTGATATTGATGATTTCAAAGCAATCAATGACAGCTTAGGACACGATGCTGGGGATGAAGTCATCTGTGCTATTGCTGCCTTGCTCAGTACTAGTTTAAGGCAGTCCGATCTTATTGCGCGCTTTGGTGGTGAAGAGTTCGTGATTGCGATTACGGGTGAATCCCACGAGCAGATACAATCGGTGGTTGAGCGGGTCCAGCGTGAAATCAGTACGGCAATTTGTTTGTCTGATAGCAAATATGTTTCCGTCACGGCGACAGGTGGGGCTGTGATTTATGCTCGTGACAGTATCGAAAGCCTTGAGTGGTTGTGGCAAGAGAAAGGGATTCGCCAAGCGGATGCGCTCTTATACCAAGCGAAAGTCGCGGGGAAAAACCGAGTGCTAGTGGGCGTAGGCTGTTAACACGCTTACTGCCGTTACAAATAGAAAAGGATGGCAAAAGCCATCCTTTTTAGTTTCTAATCCGCGTAGCGATTACAGAATAATATCGCGTACTTCAGGATCTTTACGCTCTAGATAGTGCGTTGATTTAATTCGGCGAATGGTACGGCAACGGCCACGAATCAGCAGTGTTTCCGTGGTTGCGATGTTGCCTTGGCGTGAGATGCCTTCAAGCAAATCGCCTTTGGTGATGCCGGTTGCCGAGAAAATAACATTGTCGCTACGGGCCATATCTTCCATCTTCAGCACGATGCCTGCTTCAACGCCCATCTCTTTACAGCGAGCAAGCTCGGCGGCACCGTAGATACGGTTTTCTTCGCTATCACCTTTTACATCATGACGAGCCAGTAAGCGACCGTTCATATCACCATCAAGCGCGCGAATAACCGCCGCAGAAACTACACCCTCTGGTGCGCCACCAATACAGTACATCGCATCCACTTCGCTATCTGGCATACAGGTGAGGATTGATGCCGCTACATCGCCATCTGGCACCGCGAATACGCGTACACCCATCGCTTGCATCTCAGCAATAACAGCGTCGTGGCGAGGTTTTGCTAGTGTTGTCACCACAAGGGTATCAAGTGGTTTATTCAGTGCTTTGGCAATGTTCTCAAGGTTTTCTTTAAGTGGTTTGTTTAGGTCAATACAACCTTTCGCACCAGGGCCAACCACCAATTTTTCCATGTACATGTCAGGCGCTTTCAGGAAGCTGCCTTTTTCGCCTGCAGCCAGTACCGCCAGTGCATTTGACTGGCCCATTGCCGTCATGCGAGTGCCTTCAATTGGGTCAACCGCGATATCAACCGCATCGCCGCCCACGCCAACTTGCTCACCAATGTACAGCATTGGTGCATCATCAATTTCGCCTTCACCAATCACAATTTCACCGCTGATCTCAGTTTTATTGAGTAGGGTACGCATTACCTCAACAGCTGCGCCGTCGGCTGCGTTTTTATCGCCACGGCCTAGCCATTTGTAGCCAGCTAAAGCTGCCCCTTCAGTGACTCGAGAAAATGCCATTGCTAAATCGCGTTTCATGATGACTCCAATTAGTAAGAAGGAAGGATGATTCAATTTCGGCGCGATTTTATCACAACCAATAGTAAACGTTTGCTTTTTTGCCGTGTCGGGATTGAACTCGATCAATAAAGCACAGTAAAGTGGTATCAGAGCTGGAGAAATTGCGTTGCCGAGCGGTTAACGTTAGGTAAATGTCAATATGTGGTGAAACTTTGAGCGAATGACGCAAAATATCAAATATAGCGCGTGTTTATCCATCCAGTGCTGAGTAGAATGAAGGCAATACGTGAAGCGAGCTTCACCTCAATCGAACAAACAAAGGTAGGCTAAGATGTCTTTTGAAGTACTAGAACAACTAGAAGCAAAAATTCAAACTGCAGTAGATACAATTTCACTTCTTCAAATGGAAGTAGAAGAGCTTAAAGAAGAAAAAGAGCAATTGGCTTCAGAAGCAAGTGAACTACGCGCTAACCGTGAAGAGCTAGAGCAAAAAGCAGCCGCAATGCAACAAGAGCATTCAGCATGGCAAGATCGTATCCGTAACCTACTAGGTAAAATGGACGACGTAGAGTAATTTCGCGATTACTGACTGTGTAAATCATTCTGCGTGAATGGTTACAAAGCGAATTTAAATGAAAAAGGCAGCCTAACTAGGCTGCCTTTTTTACATCTGGCCGATTTATTCACTTAGGCAAATTAAGCTTGTGGACGCACACCCAGCGTATGGCATAACGCGTAAGTCATTTCAGCGCGGTTTAAGGTGTAGAAGTGGAAATCTTTTACGCCTTCACGGCTTAGGATGCGCACCATATCAAGCGCTTGGCTGGCACCAACCAGTTGGCGCGTGGTAGGGTCATCATCCAAACCTTCAAATTGCTTTGCCATCCACCCCGGCACTTTGACATGGTTTTGCGCCGCAAAGCGCGATGCTTGATTGAAGTTAGAAACAGGTAAGATGCCCGGTACAATCTCTACATCAATTCCCGCCGCAACACAGCGATCACGGAAACGCAGGTAGCTCTCTACATCGAAGAAGAACTGAGTAATAGCACGGCTAGCGCCCGCATCGACTTTACGCTTGAGGTTAAGTAGATCAGCTTGGGCACTTTTGGCTTCTGGGTGAACTTCTGGAAACGCAGCTACGGAAATATCAAAGTCGTGACGAGATTTCAGCAGTTCGACCAAGTCTGAGGCATACATATCAGGAGCGCCGCCGCCAGGGGGAATATCACCACGTAGCGCGACGATACTTTCAATGCCATTTGCCCAGTAATCATCCGCGATTTGGACAAGCTCTTGGCGTGAAGCATCAATACAAGTGAGGTGAGGGGCTGCGACTAAGCCTGTTTCTGCTTTGATCTCTTTGATGATTGAGTGAGTACGGTCGCGCTCACCTGAGTTAGCACCATAGGTTACCGAGACAAATTTAGGCTTGAGATTTTTAAGACGGTGTACAGAGTTCCACAAGGTTTCTTCCATCTTTTCACTGCTTGGTGGAAAAAACTCAAAGGACACATTGATGTTGTCAGATAGTTCAGCGACATTCTGATTCAAAGCGTCGATATGACTGGCGTGCGTGTATCCCATCTTGCTCTCCCTGTGGCTACCATTGCCACCCTCTAAATAAAATCCATTTTTAACGTTTAGACGTCTATATGTCCACAGAATGAATTGAATGTAAGTTAATGTCAACAAACTGAGTATGAATTTTTTTCAACTTCACAATTAGACATCTTCAACTTAACAAAGATAACGTAAATTGACGAGCGCTAAGAAATAAAAAGCTGACGACAAAAAGAAGCAGTAAAAGCAGAAGGTTAAGAGAGGTGTAGGCCGAGAATAGAAAATAATGGCGCCGGAGAGAGCCTACGACGCCATATTGATTACAGTTGGCTAGACAATAAATTCAAATCCGATTGAATGGCACCAGCCGTTACTTCTCGCCCAGCACCAGGGCCTCGAATCACCAACGGATTGTCTTTGTACCATTTACTCTCTATGGCAAAGATGTTGTCACACGGCAGCAAGTTAGCTAAAGCATGCTCTTTGGCTAGCGCTTCAACGCCAACGGTGGCTTTGCCATTTTTTTCCAAACGCGCGACGTAGCGTAATACCTTATCTTCACGTTGCGCCTTCTCTAACCTTTCGGCTAAGCGCTCGCTAAGTAATTGGCCTTTATCGAGAAAGTCATCCAGTGGCAGTTCGGCGAGCTCTTCTGGCACTAGGCTTTCCACTTTGACCGCTTCAGGCTCTAGAGACAGACCAGACTCACGCGCGAGAATCACCAATTTACGCATCACATCCGAACCATCGAGATCATGGCGCGGGTCAGGCTCAGTCAGGCCTTGTTGCCACGCGAGGTCAACCAATTCAGCAAATGGCACTTGGCCATCGTATTGTTGGAATAGCCAAGAGAGAGTGCCGGAGAAAATCCCAGACAGCGCGACAATTTCATCGCCACTTTCACGTAAATCACGCACAGTGTGGTTGATTGGTAAGCCAGCACCAACCGTTGCATTGTAGAGCCAGTGGCGATTGATCTTAGCAAAGGCATCTTGCACTTGATGGTAGTACTCGCTAGAAGCCGATCCCGCTACCTTGTTAGCAGAGATCAGGTGCATTCCTTGCTCGGCAATCTCAACATAGCGCTCGGCCAGTTCTTGGCTTGCAGTGACATCCAGTACTACCGCGTCATCATAACCTTGAATCGCACCAAGTTGAGCTATCCACTCACCACCTTGATAAGGGATAGACTCGTCATCAAAGCGTTGGTTCGCGCTTGCCGCGTCGATACCTTGTGGATTGAACCAGTAGGTTTGGCTATCAATGACTGCGACCAGCTCAAAGCTCATTCCACGGCGTTTTTCTAATTCGGTTTTTTGTTCAGCAAACAGATCCAGCCAACGGCTGCCAATATTGCCTTTACCACATAGGGCTATCGCAACCCGTTTTTGTGCTTGGAACAGTTGTTTATGGATACCCTGAACTAAATCTTCGGTAGAGGTTTTACGCAGTATCGCTACCAAGCTAAGCCCTGAAGCGGATTCGCAAATAAATTCAACCGGTGCATTTTTAAGTTGTTGATAAAAGCCGTAGCAGTGATTGGCATTTTTGGTGACGCCCGCACCGACGGCGGCAACCATCGAAAAGCCTTCTTTGAGTTTGATTTCCGCTTCCGTCGCCACATCTTGCAGATGACGCAATGCGCCGCCAGCAATTTCAGCGGTATAAGCTAAAAACAGGCTGTGTTGATCGTCTTGTGCCTCAAACGCCAGTGGTTCGAGCTGAGCACGCTTTAAACTGGCTAAGGTTTCTTTATGCAGGCGACTAAAATCATGACCGGAAGCAAAATTGAGCTGAATCAGCATCACATCATCAAGGGAAGAGACAATCTTTGCTCCGCGACCTGATGCGAGCACACGCTCAATACGGGTTGAACCTGATTCTGGCTGATAGCTGCAACGCAGATGACAATCCATCGCACTTTGTGCGACAGGTTGTAGGGTACGGCTATGCAAAACTGGCGCCGCTAAGCGAGCTAATTCACTAGCTTCATCAAGGCGCAGCAATGGTAATAAACAAGCATCGGAGATAAGACGCGGGTCAGCGCTATAAACGCCCGCCACATCACTCCAGATGGTGACGCGTGAAACTTGCGCCAATGCCCCAATCACGGTGGCGGAATAGTCTGAACCATTACGACCAAGCAATACGGTATCACCGTGATGATCTTGCGCCATAAAGCCAGTGATCACGATACGATGATGGGCGTGTTGTGCTAATACTGCTTTAAGTAAAGGGTAAGACGCACCGCGGTCCACTTCCGGTTGTGTGCCCGCTTCCGCGCGTAAAAAAGCGCGTGCATCTTGGGCGCGTGCTGGCAGTTTTTGTTGGTTAAGTAGCGCGGCTAGCAGGCGAGATGACCACACTTCACCATGGCCTAATACTGCCGCTTGCGCTGCATCACTTAGTGGCGCGGTTAACTCGCCTAACGTGCGGATCTCATCATTAAGCTCAGCTAATAATGTCTCTTTTACTTCATCAGTGATCAGCTCATCGATGAGATTGGTTTGAAACTGTTTGAGGTTTTGCAGTGCTTCATGAGCTAAACGACCATCTTTATTGAGCCCTTCTAAAAACTCAATTAGACGGTTGGTGGTTTTGCCCGCCGCAGACACTACCACCAAGTCTTCTGTGGACGAGTACTCTTTTAGAATATCGACCACACGTCGATAGCATTCTGGATCCGCTAAGCTACTGCCACCAAATTTATGCAGTTGGCGCTCTACGCTCATTTAATGATCCTCCAGAATCACGTTAAAGGCTTGCTCTAAATCGTCAATCAGATCTTGTGGGTCTTCTAAGCCTACCGATAAACGCAATAATTGTTGTGATACGCCTGCTTCAGCCAGCGCGGCTTCACCCATCGCGCGGTGAGTCATTGAGGCTGGGTGACAAATCAAACTCTCTACACCGCCAAGAGATTCGGCGAGTGAGAAGAGTTGTAAAGCGCCAACGAAGGTTTTGAGCTGCTCAAAATTGCCTGCAAATTCAAAACTCAGCATCGAACCAAAGCCTGATTGTTGCTTGAGAGCAATTTCGTGACCAGGATGTTCCGGCAAGCTAGGGTGATAAATACGCTCAATCAGCGAGTGCTTTTTCAGATAGTCGAGAATCTGTGTTGCGCCTTCTTCATGGCTGCGCATACGTGCACCGAGTGTACGTATGCCACGTAGAGTCATGTAGCTATCAAAAGGTGTGCCGGTTGCGCCAATACAGTTCCCCCACCATGCAAGATCTTCTGCATGTTGCTCAGTTTTGGTGATCACCACGCCGCCGATCACATCGGAGTGGCCATTAATAAATTTGGTAGTGGAGTGGATAACAAAGTCTGCGCCCAGTTCGAGAGGCTTTTGGTACACTGGTGTCAAAAAGGTATTGTCGACGGCAACCAAGGTATCTACTTGATGAGCTTGCTGGCACACTTGAGCAATATCGACCACGCGCACCAATGGGTTCGATGGTGTTTCAATCAGCAATAATTTTGGCTTATGAGCTAAAGCTTCTGCGAGTGCTTGCGGATCGGACTGGTCGACAAACAGGACTTTAAAGTCGCCCTTTTGCGCACGAGTATTAAACAGTCGGTAGGTGCCGCCATAACAATCGTGCGGGGCAACAATCAGATCATCCGGGCCAAGAAAGGTTGTCACCCACAAATTCAAAGCGGATGTACCACAGTTGGTCACTACCGCGCCTTTGCCGGATTCCAGCTCGAACAAAGTTTGTTCTAATAAACCGCGATTTGGATTACCAGAACGGGTATAATCGTACTTAGGGACATCACCAAAAGCTGGGAAACCATAATTGGTCGACAGGTAGATCGGTGGAACTACCGCGTGGTGTTGGGTGTCGGACTCAATGCCAGTGCGAACGGCGATAGTGGCTGGTTTGCGGGTGCTCATATGTGTTTCCTTCCGAACAATATTAACTTGTCAGTACGAATAGGTTGATCAGTTAGCAATGCTCTTTTTCCTCGAGTTATTGCTTGATACAACGCATTCACAATCCATTTACTCTACTTTACTTCTCATTTTTTGAGCCGTCAATACATCTAGACGTCTATATGTCTTTGCTTGTAGCCTTAAAAGCCGCTAAAATTACGGATAGCAAAATTTAAATCTAACTACAATGTGAAGGTGCGCAATGGCAGACTGGAATGGCGAATACATAAGTCCATACGCTGAACATGGAAAGAAAAGCGAACAAGTAAAAAAAATTACCGTTTCAATTCCATTAAAAGTATTGAAGGTCTTAACTGATGAGCGTACTCGCCGTCAGATCAATAACCTACGCCATGCTACAAACAGTGAGCTACTTTGCGAGGCATTTTTGCATGCTTACACAGGTCAGCCGCTACCAACGGATGAAGATTTAAGAAAAGATCGTCCAGATGATATTCCAACGGAAGCCAAGCAATTGATGACCGCGATGGGCATCGAATTTGAAGCTTTTGATGACTAATCTTGTTCTTGTTGGAGCGAGCACCATTCCAACCAGAAATAAAAAAACCGCAGTTTAACTGCGGTTTTTTGTTTTTAGTGAAAAAGATTTGAGAATCGAGAGCATCACCTTTAGCCTTTCTCGCTTCTCGCTTCTCGCTTCTCGCTTCTCGCTTCTCTAACCCATATACCCTTCAGGCATTTCAATACGCGCGACACCCGAATCAACCGCCGCTTGAGCAACCGCTTTAGCCACGTGAGGCAGCAGGCGAGGATCCATTGGTTTTGGAATGATGTAGCTTGAACTAAATTCCAAAGATTCGACACCCGCCGCTTTAAGTACTTCAACTGGTACAGGTTCTTTCGCGAGTTGACGAATTGCATCGACTGCGGCCAATTTCATCTCGTCGTTGATTTCACTGGCACGGACATCTAATGCGCCGCGGAAAATAAACGGGAAACACAGTACGTTGTTTACTTGGTTCGGGTAGTCACTACGGCCCGTACCCATGATTAAATCATCACGCACTTGATGAGCCAGTTCCGGTTTGATTTCCGGGTCAGGGTTAGAGCAGGCAAAGACGATTGGCTTATCCGCCATCAGTTTTAGCGCTTCAGGCGGGAGTAGATTAGGGCCTGATACGCCAAGGAACAGATCAGCACCTTCAATCACATCTTCTAACGTGCGTTTATCAGTGTTATTGGCAAACAGCTTTTTATATTCGTTCAAATCATCACGACGAGTGTGGATCACGCCTTTACGATCTAACATGTAGATTTTTTCGCGCATGGCGCCACATTTGATCAGTAGCTCCATACACGCAACCGCAGCCGCGCCAGCGCCCAAACAAACGATGGTCGCATCTTCGAGTTTTTTGCCCTGCAGTTCAACGGCGTTCAACATGCCCGCCGCGGTAACAATTGCCGTACCGTGTTGGTCATCATGGAAGACGGGTACATCACAACGTTCAATCAACTGCTTTTCAATTTCAAAACAGTCTGGCGCTTTAATGTCTTCTAAGTTGATGCCACCAAAGGTATCAGCGATGTTTGCCACCGTATCAACAAACTCCTCAATCGTGCGGTGTTTGACTTCAATATCAATCGAATCTAAGCCAGCAAAGCGTTTGAAGAGCAGCGCTTTACCTTCCATAACAGGCTTTGATGCCAAAGGACCAAGATTACCTAAACCAAGAATTGCCGTGCCGTTTGAGATCACCGCGACCATGTTGCCTTTTGCGGTGTACTTATAAACGTTATCTGGATTTTGCGCGATTTCACGCACAGGTTCAGCCACACCAGGGCTATAGGCTAGGGCAAGATCTAAAGCCGTTTCCGCCGGTTTGGTTAGCTCAACCGCAATTTTACCCGCCGTTGGTAGGGCGTGATAATCCAAAGCTTGTTGGCGGAACTGTTCTTCAGCGGTTAACTCTTGGGAATGGTCATCTGACATAAGGCTAGGCTCTCTATTTTGTATTGATTCTTTTGTGGCAATTGTTAAGCAAAAGTTATTCTAGAGGAAGCAAGTCAAGCTGCATAGCGAGGATTGCGATTGATATTGCTATTGTAGGCCGATTGTTAGCTGATAAGACCAGATCGATCACAAAATGCTAAAGAGAGGGTGTGAAAAGAGGCAAATGAGAGGCAATAAAAAAGGACGCCTAAGCGTCCTTTTTTCAATTTAGTATCAAAGCAGAAATTACTTCTTGCTTGATAGTGCACCGAAGCGCTTGTTGAAGCGATCAACACGGCCGCCTGTATCTACGATACGTTGCTTACCAGTGTAGAATGGGTGACATTTGTCACATACGTCTAGGTGGATAGACTCTTTAGCTAGAGTTGAGTTGAACTCAAAAGAGTTACCGCAAGAACAAGTAGCGCTTACTGCTTTGTATTCTGGGTGGATACCAGCTTTCATGGGAGAACCTCAAATAGGCCGTGTCGCTATCCGAATCTAAGCCGGACACCACACGTGGTTAATAAAAAAATTTCGCTCTACCGCTTAATGAATAAATCACCGAGCCATAGTGCTAAGGCGCAGTATAGTAATGAATCCTCGATTGAGGATCAACTGATTTACCCAAATAAACGCTACTTTTTTCACCAATGACGAGCAGTTTAACATCCATACTCTTATTTGTCCTGAACGGGTGTGCCTTGGGCTTAAAATAGAATCGCTGCGGGTTTTGCTTTAGACTGTTGAGCGTGTACTTCTAACTCATGCTGCTAAATCTATATGCGCCCAACTATTGCTCGAGTGGCCTTGCCCGTTCCACTGGATAAGCAATTCGATTACCTAATCCCTAGCCACCTATTTCCGATTATTGGTGGGCGTGTTGCTGTGCCATTTGGCCGCCAATCCTTAATTGGTATTGTCACTGAGTTAACCAATCAATCTCAGTTTACTCAAAGCCAACTTAAACCAATTAAACAAGTGCTTGATCAGCAGCCCGTTTGGCCTGAATCGCTTTATCAGCTACTTAAATGGTGCAGTCAGTTTTATCAGCATCCACTGGGTGAAACCTTGGCTAATGCGATGCCGTCTGCACTGCGCAAAGGCAAAGCGGCAGATTTCTCGACGCTGGTGGAGTGGCAGTTAACGGAGCAGGGCAAGAATCAGTTGATGCAAGGTCTTGGCCGAGCGGTAAAGCAAGAGCAAGCCATGCGCGCTTTACAATATGGCGCGGTCTCTCATCAGCAACTGCTTGATCAAGACATCAACAGTACGGTACTGAAAAACTTGCTGGAAAAAGGTTGGGTTGAGTCGATTGAGAAAAAACCGACCATTCACGCTTGGCCGCGCGAGATTGAAGCACAAGTTGATAAACCAAAATTAAACCAAGAGCAGGCGGTCGCGATCGCCACCGTAAATAGCTCGGATGGTTTTGCTTGTTACCTATTGGAAGGGGTGACGGGATCGGGGAAAACCGAGGTTTATCTCAACCTGATCAAGCCAGTACTCGAAGCGGGTAAACAAGCCTTGGTTTTAGTGCCTGAAATAGGCTTAACACCACAAACCATCAACCGTTTTCGTAAGCGTTTTAATGTGCCTGTTGAAGTTATCCATTCTGGCTTGAATGAAACTGAGCGCCTGAATGCGTGGTTGTCGGCACGTGATAAAGCGGCGGGGATTGTGATTGGTACGCGCTCGGCGCTGCTAACACCGTTTGCTGATCTCGGCATTATTATTGTCGATGAAGAGCATGACTCTTCTTATAAACAGCAAGACAGCTTGCGCTACCATGCGCGCGATGTGGCGGTAATGCGTGCCAACAAAGCGCAGATTCCGATTGTATTGGGTTCAGCAACGCCGGCATTAGAGACCTTACATAATGCCTTGACGGGTAAGTACCACTATTTGCAATTAACCCAACGTGCTGGCAGTGCGAAACCGACCACCAATAAAGTGCTGGATGTGAAAGGACTTTATTTGGAAAGTGGCTTATCGGCCCCGTTGATTGCAGAGATGCGTAAGCACCTTTCAGCTGGTAATCAGGTGATGTTGTTTCTTAACCGTCGTGGTTTTTCTCCTGCCTTGATGTGTCATGAATGTGGCTGGATTGCAGAGTGTAAACGTTGTGATGCCTACTATACCTATCACCAATACAGCAACGAAATTCGCTGCCATCACTGTGGCTCGCAACAACCGATTATTCATCAGTGTCAGGGTTGTGGCTCGACCAATTTGGTGACGGTTGGGGTAGGGACTGAGCAGCTGGAAGGGCAGCTCAGTCAACTGTTTCCAGAATACAAAGCGATTCGTATTGATCGCGATAGCACTCGGCGAAAAGGCAGCTTAGAAAGTGCCTTGAGCGCGATTCGTAAAGGTGAATATCAAATTTTGATTGGTACGCAGATGCTTGCCAAAGGTCACCATTTTCCTGATGTCACTTTGGTCGCATTGCTTGATGTGGATGGTTCACTGTACAGTAGTGACTTTCGTGCATCAGAGCGTTTGGCACAATTGTTTATTCAGGTGGCGGGTCGAGCTGGGCGAGCCAGCAAGCCCGGTGAGGTGATTTTACAAACCCATCATCCTGAGCATACTTTGCTCCAAGCGCTGTTGAATCAAAGCTATGGGCATTTTGCTCAAACTGCATTGCAAGAGCGAAAGATGGCAATGTTACCGCCTTATACCTATTTAACCTTGCTGCGTGCTGAGGCCAATAATAGTCAGGTGGTGGAGTCATTTTTACGCCAGGTCCGCTATACCTTGGAAGCGCATCCATTATTCGATGACACTTGCCAAGTGCTTGGCCCAACCCCTGCGCCTTTGGCCAAGAAAGCGGGTAAATATCGTTGGCAGCTGTTATTGCAGACACAAACGCGGCCATTAATGCAGCGACTATTGATGAGTGCCAAACCGGCTATTGAGTTGTTACCTGATAGCAAAAAAGTACGTTGGTCGCTAGATATAGAACCGCAAGATTTAAGCTAGCGTTCAGTTTACAATGTCACGTACGTTGAATGAGAACGTAATTTTGTGACGTAAATCTCTATCTCGGGTTGGGTTTTGTTAAATCTCCCGTAACTTTATAGCGTGAAATAAATAAACTAGTAGCTGACGCTTTACGCACCTTAGTGAATAACAAGGTAATCGATTGCGCATCGTCAGTGAGAAATGATAAATAAGTCAAAGAATGAGTTTAAACTCATCGAGATTTTCATACGGTTTAGGTGGCCAAGGCGCTACCGCCAAAGGAACTAACTAAGAGGGTTACATTTATGGCGACAATGAAGGATGTTGCCCAGCTCGCGGGAGTTTCAACAGCGACGGTATCGAGGGCGCTGATGAATCCTGAAAAAGTCTCTTCTGCCACGCGTAAGCGCGTTGAAGACGCTGTGTTAGAAGCTGGCTATTCCCCAAATTCTTTAGCGCGTAATTTACGCCGCAACGAATCGAAAACGATCATCGCGATCATTCCTGATATCTGCGATCCTTATTACACGGAGATCATTCGTGGTATTGAAGATGCAGCCATGGAGCATGGTTATATTGTTCTGTTAGGCGATAGCGGTCAGCAGAAAAGACGTGAAAATTCCTTTGTGAATTTGGTCTTTACTAAGCAAGCTGACGGCATGTTGCTGCTTGGTACTGATCTGCCGTTTGATGTCAGCAAACCTGAGCAGAAAAACCTACCGCCAATGGTTATGGCGTGTGAGTTTGCCCCTGAGCTTGAACTGCCAACGGTTCACATTGATAACCTGACCTCTGCGTTTGAAGTGGTCAACTATCTTACTCAGCTTGGTCATAAGCGCATCGCACAAATTTCCGGGCCAGAAACGGCGACTCTGTGTCAATTCCGTCAGCAAGGCTATCAACAAGCATTGCGCCGCGCGGGCATTACCATGAACCCGACTTACAGCACATTTGGTGAGTTCACTTTTGAGGCGGGTGCCAAAGCGGTCAGACAATTACTAGCACTGCCTGAGCCACCGACGGCGATTTTCTGTCATAACGATGCGATGGCGATTGGTGCTATTCAAGAAGCAAAACGTCTTGGTTTACGGGTACCACAAGATTTATCGGTAGTGGGTTTTGATGACATTCAGTTCGCTCAATATTGCGATCCACCGCTGACCACCATCTCACAGCCTCGTTATGAGATTGGCCGTCAAGCCATGCTGATGATGCTAGAGTTGCTGCGTGGTCATGATGTCCGTGCGGGGTCGCGTCTATTAGAAACGCAATTAGTGGTACGTAAGAGTGCTGCGCCACCAAGAGCTCTCTAATACTGATAAGCACTTGCTTGATTCATTATTTGCTTGAGCTAGAAACGACGCCAATGTGAGCGTCGTTTTTTTGTTGCTTATGTTGCTTCTTTCGGGCTTGAGTCAGGCCAATGTTATCTTGTGTCAGAATTTTATTGTTTACTCCACACTAACCAAGGCAATACATTGTTATCCCATAGCAATCTAGATAACATATCAACAGAGATAATTGATTTGATGTACTACTGTGGCAAATAGAGATTATGTGAAGCGCGGGGCGAGTAAAAAGCCTGCGAAAAAGAAAGCAGCACCCAAGCGCAAACCATGGCGCAGTGGGCTTTTGGCATTGCTCGTTGTAGGTATTTTTGGCTTTGGTTTGTATTCTTTAAGCCAAGATCCAGAGCCGCCAGCACCGGTAGTACAAGCGCCGGTGAAACCGAAACCTAAGCCAGAAAAAGCCTTGCCGCCACCACCTGAAGAGCAGTGGGATTACGTTGATAGCTTGCCAAGCCGTGAAGTGGAAGTTAAAGCCAAAGAGCAGGTGATTTCTGATATCCCTTACATCATGCAGTGTGGGGCGTACAAAACCGCAGCGCAAGCGGATGCTCGTAAATTGGATATCGCTTTCCAAGGCATTAAAAGTAAGATTCGCAAGAAAGAAGGCAGCTCTTGGTACCGTGTAGTACTAGGTCCATACAAGCTTAAGCGTGATGCCGAGCGAGATAAGCACAAATTGCAACGCGCCAAAATTGAACCATGCGCAATTTGGAAAGAGACGCAGTAAGGCAATATAACGCAGTGCAGAATTTTGACGTTGTGTCATTTTAAACCTGAATGGAATATAGAGTCCGTCACGTAATGTGGCGGACTTTTTCATAACGGCAGTTTATAACCCGAGCGCTTAGAGGGTTAAATTTTCCTAGATGCTAGATGCTAGATGCGAAGCAATCGGAATAGTGCGTGTAATTACAAAAATATAATTGGTTTTAACTGATGGTTACTCTTTATATTTGAGCCCTTTCTAGTAGAATATGTACAATTTGTTGAATAGAAATGCAGCGGGGTTGCAAACCGTTGGCAACGCTAAGCGAGTGCAGCGATTTTGTGATTCAAAAGAGTGACTCAGAATAAGTCGAGGAAGGCGCTAGTTTTTGGTTTCGGTCATGATTTCAATTTATAGACTCGACCAAAAGACCAAGGGAATGCGAACAATAATGGATGTTCAAAGTAGCTAAAGTGATGAAAGACGATTTAGATATCCCCACTAATAACAAGCGTTGGTTTCTTGTTCGTTGCAAATCGAAGCAGGAACAACGTGCAGGTTTGAACTTTAGCAATCAAACGATCACCTCTTATTTCCCTACCATCGACGTTTTAAAAACGATTCGCGGTAAAACAATCCTTAAGCAAGAAGCATTGTTTCCTGGTTACCTCTTTATTCATTTAGACATTTCGTCAAGTTACGCATCAAAAGTAAACAATACCTTTGGTGTATACGGCTTTGTTAATTTTGCAGGTAAGCCGCAGATGGTGCCAGATCGCTTAATCGAAGACCTAAAAGCACTAAAAGATAACGCCATCGATTTAACGTTAAAAAGTGGTGACCAAGTCACTATAAACGATGGCAGCTATGAAAATGTCGCCGCTATTTTTTTAGAAGCGGAAAGCGAACAACGCAGCATATTGCTGATCGAGTTACTAAACAAGCAAGTGAGACTGAGCATAGACAATCGTTCGATTGAACTGGTTGCAAACTAAAGCGAGATTCGGTCAACAAAAACAATACGGTAAAACCATCAGCTTTTAGGGGTTGCAACCTAAGGGCGGTAGCGTGCCTGATTAGCCGTAAATAAAGATGCAATTGACCACTAAAAAGAGGTTTCAGTGCGCATTCGGTTGGAAGGAAAAATGAGCCTATTGGGACTGTTTTAAGAGAAAGAGCAGAAAAACAACGAAACCCAAGGCTTATAAGGGATAGCGCTTACTTATAAACAAGAGCGACTGTCTCAAAATGGATTAAAAGTGTCTCAGCTTGGTTCTACAGGCTGAGATTAGAAAGTGTGATTATTCAATTCCTCAGTCAGAGGGAATACTCAAATCAGGTCGGATCTAATGACAAAAAAGAAAGTACTTACGGTATTTGGTACCAGACCGGAAGCTATCAAAATGGCTCCTTTAGTTCACGCTTTGGCATCGGATGATCGCTTTGAAGCAAGATGCTGTGTCACTGCTCAGCACCGTGAAATGCTTGATCAAGTCCTTGAACTGTTTGAGATCACGCCTGATTATGATCTGAACTTGATGAAAGCGGGTCAGACATTAAATGACGTAACGGCTAAAATCATTCAGGAACTGAAACCTGTACTGGAAGATTTTAGACCAGATGTTGTACTTGTGCACGGTGATACAGCTACCACATTTGCTGCGAGTCTTGCTGCTTATTACGAGCAGATCCCAGTTGGGCATGTAGAAGCAGGTTTGCGTACTGGTAATATTTATTCGCCTTGGCCTGAAGAAGGCAATCGCCGCTTAACTGGTGCCTTAACAAAGTTCCACTTTGCTCCTACTGAAACATCTAAGCATAATTTGTTAAAAGAAAACTTTAACCCTGACGATATCACTGTTACAGGTAATACCGTCATCGATGCACTTTTAATGGTTAAAGATAAAATTGAAAGTGATGAAGACTTAAAGCGAACGCTTGCATCTCAGTTTCCATTCTTAGATGAAGATAAAAAGTTGATTTTAGTTACCGGTCACCGACGTGAGAGCTTTGGCGGCGGGTTCGAGCGTATTTGCGAAGCTTTAGCTATTACAGCAAAAGCGCATCCAGATTCGCAGATTTTATACCCAATGCACTTAAACCCAAATGTTCGTGAACCGGTAAATCGCATCTTGGCGGACATCGAGAATATTTATCTCATAGAGCCTCAACAGTACCTGCCATTTATCTATTTAATGATGCGTTCTAACATCATTCTAACAGATTCCGGTGGTATTCAAGAAGAAGCCCCATCTTTAGGGAAGCCTGTTTTAGTTATGCGCGACACCACTGAGCGACCAGAGGCTGTTGAAGCTGAGACGGTAAAGTTGGTTGGTACAGATATCGATGCCATCGTGGAGAATTTGAATCTTTTATTAACAAGCGACGAAGCATATAAAAAGATGAGCTTTGCTCATAACCCTTATGGTGACGGCTTCGCGTGCCAAAAAATTCTTAATGTATTAGAAACAATTTAAAGGTAGTAATTAAATGTCTTTCGAAACTATTTCAGTTATTGGCTTAGGTTATATCGGTTTGCCTACCGCAGCGATGTTTGCATCACGTAAGAAGAAGGTTATTGGTGTTGATGTGAATCAACATGCAGTAGATACGATCAATCAGGGCAAGATTCATATTGTAGAACCTGATTTAGATATGATTGTGCATGCAGCTGTTAGTGAGGGATATTTAAAAGCGGTTTTAAAGCCTGAACCAGCCGATGCATTTTTGATAGCAGTACCAACACCATTTTTACCTTGTAATGAAGGCGACGTGCCTGAGCCAGACTTAAGCTATATTAAATCGGCTTGTGAAGGTATTGCTCCTGTATTGAAAAAAGGCGATTTGGTAATTTTAGAGTCAACTTCACCAGTAGGCGCGACAGAGCAGGTTGCTGCTTGGTTAGCTGAAGCAAGAACTGATCTAAGCTTCCCTCAACTTGCTGGTGAAAATGCAGACGTAAACGTTGCGCATTGTCCAGAACGAGTTCTACCAGGACATGTTGTTCGTGAGTTAGTAGAAAATGACCGCGTTATTGGTGGAATGTCTTCACGTTGTTCTGAGCGTTCTGTTGAGCTGTATAAAACGTTTGTGCAAGGTGATTGTGTTATTACTAATGCGCGTACGGCTGAAATGGCTAAGCTGACAGAAAATAGTTGTAGGGATGTTCAAATCGCATTTGCAAATGAACTTTCAGTTATTTGTGACAAACTCGATATTAATGTCTGGGAGCTGATATCGTTAGCTAACCGCCACCCTCGAATTAATATTTTGCAACCAGGCCCAGGAGTTGGTGGTCATTGTATTGCTGTAGATCCTTGGTTTATTGTTTCTAAGACCCCTGAAGAAGCAAAGTTAATCCACACTGCTAGATTAGTGAATGATGCTAAGCCTGAATGGGTTATTAATAAAGTTAAATTAGCTATTGCCGAATTTTTACAATCTAATCCAGATAAAACAGCAAAAGAGTTAACTATTGCTTGTTATGGCTTAGCATTTAAACCTGATATCGATGATTTACGAGAGAGTCCTGCAATGTTGATTGCTCAACAAATTGTTGAAATGCATGCTGGTAAAGTTATTGTTGTAGAACCAAACGTGTCTAGACTGCCTTCATCTACAATTAATGCTGAGTTTTGTGATTTTGAACAAGCAAGTAAAAAATCAGAAATACATGTATTATTGGTAGATCATAAAGAGTTTAAATTAGCCCCTATTAGTAATGGATTAATTGTTGATACAAAAGGTATCTGGTAGGTGAATCTAGCTAAAACCTCAATCCTTACATTCATATCGACAGCGATTAAAATTTTATCCGGTTTAGTTATAAATAAAGCCGTATCGATATTTATTGGGCCATCAGGTTTAGCCGCGATAGCTCAGTTTCAAAATGCTTTAGGAATTATACAAACCGTAGCAAAGGGAGGAATTAATACAGGCGTAACTAAATACACGGCAGAATATCATGATGATCATAATGTTCGGAGCTCATTGTGGAGTACATCATTAAAGTTAACATTCATGTGCACGATGCCTTTAAGTTGTATTCTTGTTTTTGGCGCATCCTATTTTTCTGATTTTGTATTCAAAACAAGTGAGTATAATTATGTTTTTGTTGTTTTTGGCTTTACATTAATATTATTTTCACTAAATCAGTTACTTCTTTCAATCCTAAATGGTTTAAAAGAAATAAGAACGTTCATTTCGATTAATATAATTCAAAGTGTTTATAGTTTAGTCTTTACCACAATCTTGATTTTATTTTTTCAACTAGATGGCGCTTTGATTGCGATGGTTACAAATCAGTCAGTCATTTTTTTAATCGTATTGTGGAAATTGAGAAAGCATCAAATAATCATTGTTGAAAATTTCAGGGGGAAATTTGATACAAATGAATCAAGAAAATTATTAAATTATTCGCTCATGGCTTTGGTCTCTGCGTTTACCGTTCCCGTTTCTTTAATGATTGTTCGTAACCATATTGGTGAAACATTATCATGGGATGCCGCTGGTTATTGGCAAGCTATGACCTATATATCATCTATGTACTTAATGGTCGTGACAACTGCGCTATCAACCTATTATTTACCTCGTTTATCTGAAATCAAAGAGAAGTGTGAACTTAGAAGAGAATTAAAACAAGGGTATATGATACTTGTTCCAATAGTCGTTGTATTAGCTTTGATCATGTATCTGTTAAAAGATTTTATTATATGGTCTTTGTTTACTGAAGATTTTCAGGCAATGAAAGAATTATTCAAATGGCAATTAATTGGTGATTTATTCAAAATTACAGCATGGTTGATTGCATATTTGATGTTGGCAAAAGCCATGACAAAGATGTTTATAATTACTGAGGTTTTATTTTCATCAAGTTTCGTCTTTTTATCTTTATTTGCTATAGATAAATTAGGTCTTATTGGTATTACTTACGTTTATGCGTTTAATTATTTGTTGTATTTGATTGCGATGATAATTTTAATGAAAAAACATATTTTTGATTGAATAAGGGTTTTATGAAAATTTTAATAACTGGCGGTGCAGGTTTCATTGGTTCAGCTGTCATCCGTCACATTATCAACAATACATCAAACTCTGTCATTAATGTTGATTCTCTTACTTACGCAGGTAATTTGGAGTCATTATTTAGCATTCAAGCATCAAAACGTTACCTATTTGAGCAAGTTGATATCTGTCACCGCGCTGAACTTGATCGAGTTTTTGCTAAACATAAACCTGATGCAGTGATGCATTTAGCTGCTGAATCGCATGTTGACCGTTCTATTGATGGCCCCGCGGCGTTTATTGAAACCAACATTGTAGGTACATATACTTTACTTGAAGCGACTCGTGCTTATTGGGATATATTATCGGACAGTAAAAAGCAAGCGTTTCGTTTTCACCACATTTCAACCGATGAAGTTTATGGGGATTTGGAAGGAACGGATGATTTGTTTACTGAGACGACATCGTACGAGCCATCGAGCCCATATTCGGCGTCAAAAGCATCTTCAGATCACTTAGTTCGTGCTTGGTTACGTACCTATGGGCTGCCAACCGTTGTAACGAACTGTTCAAATAATTACGGCCCTTATCATTTTCCTGAAAAGTTGATCCCATTAATGATCCTAAATGCTTTGGAGGGAAAGCCTTTACCTGTGTATGGCAATGGTATGCAAATTCGTGATTGGTTGTTTGTTGAAGACCATGCTTGTGCTTTATATAAAGTGGTTACTGAAGGAAAAGTTGGAGAAACCTACAACATTGGTGGTCATAATGAAAAAGCTAATATTGACGTGGTAATGACTATTTGCTCACTGCTTGAGGAACTAGTTCCAGCCAAACCAGCAGGCGTTGCTCAGTACGAAGATTTAATTACTTACGTAACCGACCGTCCAGGTCACGATGTTCGGTATGCCATTGATGCATCAAAAATTGAACGTGAATTGGGTTGGAAACCAACAGAGAGTTTTGAGTCAGGGATCCGTAAAACCGTTCAATGGTATTTAGATAATAAGACGTGGTGGTCACGCGTACTTGATGGTTCTTATGCAGGTGAGCGTTTAGGCGTATCAAGTCAATCTGTAGTTAACAAGGAAGAAAAATAATGAAAGGGATTATTCTTGCTGGTGGGTCGGGTACTCGCCTTTACCCTATAACCATGGGTGTATCTAAGCAACTATTACCAGTCTATGATAAGCCAATGATTTATTATCCACTGTCTGTTTTAATGCTATCGGGTATTCGTGAAATATTAATTATTACAAGCCCTGAGGATTGTGAGAGTTTTAAACGTTTATTAGGTGATGGAAGTCAATTTGGTATAGAAATTGACTACGCTATTCAGCCTACGCCCTGAGGGATCCCCTCATAATTTCCCCAAAGCACAACCATGTTTGAATAGATTTTGAGCAAGCAGGGTTGCAGCCGCGAGCAAGTCTTCCCTCGTTATTGTGTAGCCAGAATGCCGCAAAACTTCCATCCCTAAGCGCACTGTTGAGAGTACATTTCGATTTTTGACAGTGTTAGCTTGGAAGTGCTTATCCCAACCTTGTTTCTGACCATGAACTCCAGCAAGCCAAAATGTCAGTTGAAGCATTAGGGCGATTAGCAGCATGATATCAAAGCGCTCTGAGCTGCTAGTTCGGCTATGACGGAGGCCTAAACCGTAGGCTGGGCTTTTCAAGTCTCGGAAGGTTTCTTCAATTTGCATACGCTTCGAGTAGAGCCTAACAAGTTGCTTTGGTGTTCGGATTTCAACGGGCAAGTTAGTCGCTAAAACCCATGGTTCTTTTGTCGAAGCGGAGTAGATTTTAGGTGACGGATGATGACAATTAGTCCGTGTCGAACGCTGATTTTTTCGGCCTTTAGGACGTGATTTATACAGTGCAATTTGACATGAAATTGGGTTGCTCTTAGTCAACCTCTTATAGCCTAAAGTCTTTGAGCGACTTGAGGATATGCTATGTAAGTTGCTGATAGGTTGCCAGTTTTCCGCACCTAAATCTGCATATTGCACTTTCCCTCTGACTCGACTTAACCAGTACCAACCTAGCTTTTCAACGGATTTATACCATGGCACTTTAAAGCCAGCATCACTGACAATGAGCGGTGTAGTGTTACTCGGTAGAATGCTTGCAAGGTCGGCTAGAAATTGGTCATGAGCCTTCTTTGAACATTGCTCTGAAAGCGGAAAGGCTTTCTCATAAAGAGTAATAGAACGACCATGTAGTGCCACCGAAGCCCGCAATACCATAAGCCGTTTTTGCTCACGAATATCAGACCAGTCAACAAGAACAATGGGCATCGAATTACCTGAACAGATAAAGCTGGCATGCCAACGGTATACAGCGAGTCGCTCTTTGTGCAAGTGACGATTACCTAACAATCTGTCGATTCGTTTGATGTTATGTTTTGTTCTGGCTTTCGTTGGCAGGTTACGACCAAGTTCGGTAAGAGTGAGCGTTTTACATTCAAGTAATGCGTGGCAAGCCAGCGTTAAACTGTTGAGTCGTTTTAAGTGCAATTCAGGGCAGAATTGGTAAAGAGAGTCGTGTAAAATATCGAGTTCGCACATCTTGTTGTCTGGTTATTGATTTTTCTCAGAACCATTTGATCACATGACAAGATGTGCATCTACCTTAAATTTATGATTTTTATCAAAATCATTAGGGGATTCCTCAGGCCTACGCCTGATGGATTAGCACAAGCTTTTATTATCGGTGAAGAGTTTATTGGTGGTGACTCTGTTTGTTTGGTGCTTGGTGATAATATTTTTTATGGCCAAGGGTTCTCTCCTATGTTGATTGATGCATCTAAAAGAGAAGCTGGTGCTACAGTATTTGGTTATAAAGTTAAGGACCCAGAGCGTTTTGGGGTAGTTGATTTTGATGAAGAAATGAAAGCAATATCAATAGAAGAGAAACCATTAAAACCAAAATCAAATTATGCAGTTACTGGTTTATATTTTTATGATAACGAAGTAGTAGATATCGCAAAATCGATTGTTCCGTCAGAGCGTGGTGAGTTAGAAATAACCAGCATTAATCAGGCGTACCTTGAAAGAAATCAATTAAATGTTGAGTTGTTAGGTCGAGGTTTTGCGTGGTTAGATACCGGTACCTACGAAAGTCTATTAGAAGCTGGTCAATTTGTTGCTACGGTTGAACACCGACAGGGCTACAAGATTGCATGTTTAGAAGAAATTGCATTGAATAATGGTTGGTTAACCAAAAAGGAAGTGATGATTTTAGCTCAGTCACTCAAGAAGAATAGTTATGGTCAATATTTAATTGACTTATGTGAAGGTGAGTAATGAGTTTAATAAAGACAATTGAGTTTGATTTATTAGGTGATAATCGTGGTGGTTTGATCTCACTTGAAGAAAATAAAAATATTCCTTTTGATATAAAACGCGTTTATTATATTTTTGGTACAGAGCAAGGAGTGGCTCGTGGGTTTCATTCACATAAAAATCTTCAACAAGTTGCTATTTGTGTAAAGGGAAGTTGTCGTTTTATTTTAGATAATGGAAAGTGCAGAGAGTCAGTTGTGTTAGATTCACCAAGTGTTGGTTTGTACATTGATAATAACAAATGGCGCGAAATGCATGATTTTTCTGAAGATTGTGTTTTGGTTGTTTTAGCTAGTGATTACTATGACGAAGCGGATTATATTCGCGAGTATGAGAAGTTCAAAAAGGCTACACAATGATTCATAAACTTGCTGATGTACAAAGCAATAATATAGGTATAGAGACTAAGGTATGGCAATTTTCAGTAATTTTGGAAGGTGCCGTTATAGGAACTAACTGCAATATTTGTGCGCATACTTTAATTGAGAATGACGTTTTTCTTGGCAATAATGTAACTATAAAATCTGGAGTTTATCTTTGGGATGGGATTTCCATCGAAGATAATGTATTCGTAGGGCCATGTGTTACTTTTGCAAACGATAAATATCCTCGCTCCAAACAGTATCCTGACGTGTTTCCAAAGACAATTATAAAAAAAGGCGCTTCAATCGGTGCTAATGCGACTATTTTACCTTCAGTTGTGATAGGTGAAAATGCAATTGTAGGAGCAGGCGCTGTGGTTACAAAAGATGTACCTAATAATGCTGTTGTCGTTGGTAATCCTGCTAAAGTTATTCGATATATAGAGTAAATGAAATGATCCCATTTTTAGATTTAAAAGAAATAAACCACCAATATAACCAAGAATTAAAAGAGGCTTGTTCACGAGTTATTGATTCCGGTTGGTACATTATGGGTAATGAACTGAACGCATTTGAGCAAGAGTTTGCTGATTATTGCGGTAGTAAATATTGTGTTGGCGTTGCTAATGGATTAGATGCGCTAATATTAACGCTAAGAGCATGGAAAGAGTTAGGGAAGCTTAACGATGGTGATGAAGTTATCGTCCCTTCAAATACTTACATAGCCTCGATTTTAGCTATTTCAGAAAATAACTTAACGCCTGTGCTTGTTGAGCCAGATATAAATACCTTTAACTTAACGGCTGACGGAATTGAATCTGCTATAACAGAAAAAACAAAAGTGATTTTACCTGTGCATTTGTATGGTCAAATATCACCAATGAAAGAAATTACGCAATTAGCCCAGAAGTATAATTTATTGGTATTAGAAGATTGTGCTCAATCACATGGCGCAATGATTGATGGAAAAAAAGCTGGAACTTGGGGTGATGCTGGAGCTTTTAGTTTTTATCCAGGGAAAAATCTAGGTGCATTAGGTGATGCTGGAGCTGTTACGACTGATGATGAAGAATTGTTAGAGGTTCTAAGTGCTCTACGTAATTATGGTTCACACGAAAAATATAAAAATAAATATAAAGGTGTGAACAGTCGCTTAGATGAAATTCAAGCAGCAATGTTACGCGTTAAGTTAAACCATTTAGATAGAGAAACCAAAGTTCGTCAAGATATTGCTTCTGATTATTTGAATGGAATTTGCAATACTTTTATCGAACTGCCAAGTGTTTATAGTGAGGAATGCCATGTATGGCACCTATTTGTTATAAAAACTGATTATAGAGAAAAGCTTAAAGCATACTTGGACAAGAATAATATTTCGTCATTGATTCACTATCCAATACCACCACATAAGCAAAATGCCTATTGCGAGTGGGAAAGTAGTTCATTTCCAATCTCTGAGAAACTTCATGATCAAGTATTAAGTATCCCAATAAGTCCAACCTTAACTAATTCGGATGTTCGATATATAATTAATAAGTTGAATCACTTTTCATTATCTTAATTTTTACAAGTCATATATTTATAAATCGGTTTTATTGTAGTGTCGTTGTTATTGTAACGACACTGTAATAGTATGAATTCATAGTTTATATTAGGTGGTATTTTGCAATCTAAACTTGTTACTATTGTGATACCTTACTATGGGCATGAAAAGTACATTGAAGAATGTATCATGTCTGTAATTAATCAAAG
Source organism: Vibrio scophthalmi (assembly GCF_040869025.1). NCBI lineage: Bacteria > Pseudomonadati > Pseudomonadota > Gammaproteobacteria > Vibrionales > Vibrionaceae > Vibrio > Vibrio scophthalmi. The sequence goes on from NZ_CP134271.1 coordinate 1,617,066, forward strand.
TTATAAGAATTTTGAATTGATAGTTATTGATGATGGTTCTCCTGATGAGGGTTATAAAGTCATTAGTAAATTGGCGCGGTTATTCGATTTTAAATTTATTAGGAAACCTAATGAAGGGGTGGTTAAAACACTTAATTTAGGCCTTTCAATGGCAAATGGTGAGTATTTCTGTGCTCTCGGCTCTGATGATGTGTGGTTAGCTAATAAGTTGGATAGTCAAGTTTACAATTTTCCATTACTTAAAAAATCTGTAGCAGCTATTTCCGCTGGGTATATGACTTTAGATGGTGAAAGTCATATTTTAAATAAACGACAACGTAACCTTTTTAGGAAGAAGAAAACTTTTGATTTCAAAAAAATACTACTAAACAGCTATTACATCCCAGCTCTTAATGTTATGTGGAAAACTGATATTTTAAAGGTTTCGGGTGGTTTTGATTCGAATACTAAACTTGAAGATTACTATTCTTTTTTAAATGTGACGAGTTTGGGGTATCAGATTGTTACTTTTAACGAAGTTCTTGGTAAGTATCGCTTACATGATTCTAATACCAGCAAGAATATAGCTTTAATAAGCTGTGAAAGGGAGCGCTTAGTTCATAGCTATGCAGACCATGAGCTTTATCTTTATGCAAAAAATAAAATTAAATTTATCAATTTCCTTAAAGGTGGGGAAATATTGAAAGCTTGGTTGTTTGTATTTTCTGAATTTAAAAATATTGATATTATTGATGTGATGGTTGCATTTACTAAATTTAGCGTGAAGAAGTTACTATGCAGCTTACGAAAAAGTTAACACGCTTAAGCTTAAACTCATCATTTAATTCTTTTAGTGTAATGCTACTTTGTTTGTTAATGTTAAAACCATATTTTATATGGAGTACATTTCCTTTTGCAATAATTATAAAGTCAGTTTTGTTTTTTGTTGCATTTGTTGGTCTTGCTCGTTCTATTCTTTTTATTGAATTCAAAAAACCTGAGTTTTTTTTAATCTTTTTATGTCTGCCTTATATTTTGTATCGATACATTCTTAGTGACGATACTATCACGGGGCTGGCAAGGTTTTTTTATAGTGGATGTTTAATACTTGTCTGGATATTAGTGCTCGAACGTATAGATATTAAAAAAGCGTTTAGGTATTTCTCTATCGTTTTCGCATGTTTCGGTATGACTGCACTAATCGTCTGGTTGCTAGCTTTGTCTGGGGTAGTTAATTATCAAGTTTACCCAACTATACAACCAATTGAACAGATAAAAGTCGATGCAGGAATTGAGTATATTGTTTCTTTTTTTGTTGTCTGGATCGATACGCTAACGATATGCTTAGGTGATAACTGTATTAATCGTATATCAGGACCATTTAATGAACCCGGTTTGTATGGTACGTTAGCTGCAATTATTCTTAGTGCAAATAATTTTAAGTTAGACAAGTGGTATTACAAAGTTATTCTAGCTTCTGGAGTGTTAACGTTCTCCTTAGCATTCTTTGCTATCTCCTTTATTTATTTGCTGATTGCAAGATTTAAAGTTGCTTTGTCAGCTATAATTTTTAGTTTAATAGTTTTATCGTCTTTTAGCCAAAATGAATTTGTTGATAAGTTTGTTTTTTCTCGGTTGAGTTTTACCGATGGAACTATATCTGGAGATAATAGATCTTCTTCGGGTTTTGAGGAGCATTACATCCAAACGCTTAAAAGTAACGATTTTTGGCTCGGTAATGGTTTTCAGGCGCATTCAAATTTAGGGGTTGATGTTTCTTCTTGGAAGGTCATTATATATAACCTTGGTGTTTTCGGTGGTGTCTTGTTTTTTATTTTTATTTTTTCAACTTTTATTTATGTTACGAAATTTAAAGTAAATAGAAATACATTTGCATTTTTTATGGCTTTTTGTGCTTCTATTTATCAACGGCCAGATGTTATTACTCTTCCATATTTATTCCTGTTGATGTCAGGGTTAAGAAATTTGAAGTCGCCGGCTAAAAGCTAGTTTTTAATAAACACATTCAATCTTAGGTAGTGCCTTTGGCGTCTTAACAAGGCAGTTTAATGCCTAATATCCCATTATTTTAACGTAAAATAGAGATGTATATGTACCTAGTTAATGCTAGCAACCTTCATTCTGGTGGCGGGGTTCAAGTAGCTGCCTCTTTTATAAATGAGTTCGCCTCTCTTTCATATATTGAAAATCATAAATACATTTTTTTATGTTCAACAGAGGTGTTTGATAACCTTACGGAGCGAACTAAGTCTTTACTTGAAATTTTAATTTATGATTTCATTGGATTTAGAAGTCTAGATAACAGGATAAAAGAAATATTTGAAGACTGTGAGGTATGTTTTACTATTTTTGGCCCATTTTACTCTCATGTTAAGATTAAAAAACACATCACAGGCTTTGCTAACCCTTGGTTAGCAGATTATAAAAACTCAATTATTTTTGAAAGAACAACTATAAGTTGGATTAAACTATATTTTAAGCTTCTTTTACAGTGGTATTATTTTTCACTAGCTGATGTGTTAATAGTAGAGCAGAATAGTGTAAGGGATAAGTTGTTATGCTTAAAGCGTTTAAGAGATAAGCCAATTCATGTTGTAAGCAATGCTATTTCCTCATTGTATTTAAAAAGAGAAGAATGGAAGGTATGCGTATTTCCTGACATGGTAAATAGTATTACCGTTGGCTATTTAGGTAGGAATTATACACATAAAAATTTAGCTATTCTTAAATCTGTTAATGATGTTCTTTTGTCAAAGTACTCCCTAGGGATTAATTTTATATTTACATTAACAGATGGGGAAATGGATTCTTTAGGTTTTAATTCGATCTCTAATTTTTATACTGTCGGTAAAATTAAAGTTGAACAATGCCCTAGTTTTTATGCGCAAATTGATGCGACAATTTTCCCCAGTAGATTGGAATGTTTTTCTGCAACACCAATAGAATCTATTTATATGGATACTCCAGTTATTTGTTCAGACAAGGATTTTGTAAGAGATATTTTTGGTGATACTTTAGTCTACTTTGATGAATTAAGCCCCGATTCAATTGCTGAAGCTATTTTTAATATTACTACCTCTGGAACAAAGGTTGATGTAGATACGGCATTAGCAAAGCTAATTGTTTCTAATTTGCCATCATCGAAAGATAGAGCTGAAAAGTATATGGAAATATTGAATTTAAGTTAGGAGAGTTACGAATGATTATTTGTGGTGATTTTGCGTATCCATTTAATGAATCGGATGTTTTACAGTTAGATAATATATCTGCAGACTTTATTGCTAAGGCTAAAATTGTTAATTTTGAAAGTACTCTTTCAAGCATTAATAGTGCTAAAGTTGCTAGTGGCATAGCAGTATCATCTAGTGATAAGTGTTTTGATGTTTTATCAAGTTTAAATGTAGTTGGGCTTACTCTTTCTAATAATCATATTCTTGATTTTTCTTATAAACCATCTGAGTTGTTTTCAAAGTTTGATGATAGAAACTTAAAGTATACTGGTTTGGGCGCTGATATAGGTGAAGCGAAAACTCCAATTCTATTTGGTGAATATCTAATCCTAAACTTTGGTTGGGAGACAATTGGTTGTAAGCCTGCACGGCGAGATACTCTCGGTTGTAACCCTTTGGAATATACGCATGTTAAATCAGTTGTTTTAGAAGCCTTGCATGATAACCCAACGCTAAAAATTGTCGTTATTTTTCATTGGAATTATGAGTTTGAAGGGTATCCACAGCCAGCCCATAGAATGTTAGCTAAAGAATTGATAGATATGGGCGTAGAATCGATAATAGGTCATCATTCTCATATTATTCAAGGCGCTGAGTTATACAAAGGAAAAGCAATTATTTATGGTCTAGGGAATTTTTATCTACCAAAGTTTAATTATTCTGGATATTACTTGGATTTTCCAGAGGTTGCTTATACTGGGTTAGCTATAGATATAACTAATTTAGATTCGTATTCGGTATTTTCTCATAATAACGAGTTGGTGGTCAAAGGACCAATTCCCCTATTTGAAAATGAGGATGTAAAGAAAGTTAGTGGTTTTTCAGGTCTTAATGATGCTGAATATTTGTCTTTTTTCAAAGAGAATCGTTTGAAGCGTAAACTTTTACCAATTTATAAAAGTTGGGGGATGCAAAGTTATATAAATGATAAGTTTGTACAGTTTAGGCAGGTGATGATTGATTTTTTAGTTCGTTCAAATTTAAAAAAACATAGAAAATGATAAGTTCTTTCAAAAGCTTCATCCAAAAACACTCTTGGCTTTTCACGTTCTTAAGGTTCATCCCGTATAGGTTAAGGTTGGGGAAAACCTATCAAGAACACGCTGAACTAGCCTCCAAGTATGAATTTTTTTCTGACAAAGAAAAGGAAACTTTTCATTTCGAAAGGCTTAAAACTATTCTAAACTTTGCCTATTCAAATAATACATTTTATAAACAGTTTTACGACTCTAAAGGTTATAACCCTGCAAGTTTCACAAGGTTGTCGGATTTTTATGATGTTCCTATTGTAACCAAAGCTGATTTAAAGGCGTTTGACTTAGATGCTAGAAGTAGTTCTTCCGGCTCACCATTTAAGGTAAATACTGGAGGTACGTCAGGTGAACCGCTAGCTTTCTTTTTGGATAAGAATTCATTCTCGCGTGAATGGGCCTATATGCATAAAATATGGTCTAAGCTCGGGTACTCTTATTTAGATGCAAAGTTAACTTTTAGAGGGAAAAATAACAATGGTACTCCGTTACAGTATAATGTTATTCATAACGAGTATGTAGTTGACGCTTATGTAAGTATTGATTTGTTAGTTGATTCTATTGAGTTGTTAACAGCTAAAAAGGATATAAAATATCTGCATGGATACCCTAGCTCAATTTATGCTTTTTGTAAATTTTTAGACGAGCATTCAATAGATTCGGGAGAGTTATTTAATAACAAATTGCAAGGTGTCTTCTTTGGTTCAGAATACCCAGCTACAAAATATAGAAATTTAATTGAGCGAGTTCTCAAAGTACCGACTTTGTCTTGGTATGGTCATAGTGAGATGGCTATACTGGCTTTTGAAAATAACGAGGCTTTTAGATATTATCCATTCCAAACATACGGTTTTACTGAAGCCGTTGATTGCAGAGGCGGAGAATCGAGACTTGTTGGTACGAGTTATTATAATTTTAACTCCCCTTTTATAAGATATGATACTGGTGACAGAATTAATGATTTGAAGCATCAGTCTGGAATTCTAGAGTCCTTTAAAATAGCATCGGGTCGCGTTGGAGATATTATTTTAGATAAACAAGGGAATCCAATAAGTCTAACAGCTCTTATTTTTGGTCGGCATCATGAAGCATTTGATCAGATTGATTTCCTGCAAGTTAAACAATCAAGTAGGGGGGTTGCAACGCTTTATGTATCTTCGAAATCTAAAGTAAGTATAGATATGTTCGATACATCTAATGTTGACATAATTTTCGATATTGAAATTACTGATTCCCCATTCAAAACACCATCTGGGAAAGTCCCTTTACTTATAAGTTAAATATTTATGAAACAAATATTGCAAAATATGGCGAACGGCGAGACTTCGGTTGTAGATGTTCCATGTCCTCAAGTAAAAAAGAATAATTTGTTAATATCCACTTCTAAAACTTTAGTCTCAGCAGGTACTGAGCGGATGTTGATTGACTTTGGTAAAGCCAACTTTATTGACAAGGCTCGCCAGCAGCCAGATAAAGTGAAAATGGTACTCAATAAGGTCAGAACCGATGGTTTAATGACAACAATTGATGCAGTTAAGTCTAAGTTAGACCAACCTTTACCCCTTGGCTATTGTAATGTTGGTAAGGTAATAGACTCCGGTAGCACTTCATTTGAAATCGGTACTCGTGTTATTTCTAACGGTAACCATGCTGAAGTGGTTCGAGTTCCTAAAAATCTTTGCGCCAAAATACCTGATAATGTTGATGATGAATCAGCGTCGTTTACGGTTCTAGGTTCAATTGGCTTACAGGGGGTTCGTCTCATCCAACCAACCCTTGGTGAATGTATTGTTGTAACGGGGTTAGGTTTAATCGGTTTAATTACCGTGCAGCTATTACGAGCAAACGGTTGCCGTGTATTAGGTATCGATTTCGATTCCGCTAAATGTGAGCTGGCGGAAAAGTTTGGGGCAGATACCGTTGATTTGTCTAAAGGACAAGATCCAGTTAAAGCTGCCGAAGCTTTCTCTAGAGGGCGTGGAGTTGATGGCGTAATTATTACTGCGTCTACAAAAAGTAGTGAGCCATTGAGTCAGGCTGCAGCAATGTGTCGTCAACGTGGCCGTATTGTATTAGTCGGAGTTATCGGGCAGGAGATTTCAAGAGCAGACTTTTTTGCAAAGGAATTGACTTTCCAAGTGTCTTGCTCTTATGGACCGGGACGATATGATTCTGATTATGAAGATAAAGGGAATGATTATCCTGTAGGCTTTGTCCGCTGGACGGAGCAACGTAACTTCGAAGCTGTATTGGATATGATGTCTAGTGGAGCATTAGATTGTAAATCGCTAATAACTCATAGATTCTCTATTGAGGATGCTATTGAGGCTTACAAAGCTTTAGACGATAAGACATCATTAGGTATTGTGTTAGATTATCCTAATGGTGGTTCTGAAAAATTAGTAAACAGAAGTGTTTCACTTTCATCTAAAGAAGGTCACAAGCCAGGTGATGCTATATGTGCATTTTTAGGTGCGGGCAACTATGCTTCCCGAATTTTGATGCCTGCTTTTAAATCAGCGGGAGCGAGATTAGACACAGTAGTGACAAGTTCAGGGGTTAGTGCTGTACATCATGGTAATAAACAGGGGTTTATAAAGGCATCAACGGATTTTAATGAAGTTCTAAAAGACGAAACAGTTAACACTGTGGTTATAGTTACTCAGCATAATCTTCATGCTGAACAAACCATTGATTCTATTAAGTCAGGCAAACACGTTTTTGTTGAAAAACCGTTAGCGTTAAATCAACTTGAGTTAGACGACATAGTTGAAGCATATAATAGCGCGGCTTTAAAACCTAATATTATGGTTGGTTACAATCGTCGTTTTTCTCCTCATATTATTAAAATGAAGTCTTTACTTGATTCAGTTAAAGTACCAAAAACGTTTATCATGACGATGAATGCCGGTGACATTCCTTCGGATCATTGGACACAGGATCCTGAAGTCGGAGGTGGACGCATTATTGGAGAGGCATGTCATTATATAGACCTGATGCGACACTTAGCAGGTTGCAAAATTACTGGATTTAGCGCGATGAGCATGGGGGATGCTCCTGGTGTTGCTGTCAAAGAGGATAAAGCGTCTATTACACTGTCGTTTGAAGATGGTTCTATTGGCACTATTCATTATTTTGCTAATGGCGGTAAGGCATTCCCTAAAGAACGTATTGAGGTCTTTGCAAATGATGCAGTGCTTCATCTTGATAATTTTAGGGAGCTAATAGGCTTTGATTGGAAGGGGTTTTCGAAATTAAAATCGCGCTCACAAGATAAAGGTCAAGACAAGTGTGCTGCAGAATTTATTGCAAGCATAAAAAATGGCACTTCGTCACCTATTGAATTTTCTGAAATTGTTGAAGTTGCAGAAGTTTCAATAAAAGTAGCTGAAACGCTACGTTCTAGATGATATGCGACAGATAACTAGATTAATTAAGGTGTTTAATACTATTAAACACCTTAAATTTAAACAGTTTTATTATCGTCTTTACTATAAGTTATTTAAGCCGAGAATAAAGCTTTTTAGCACGCCTAATTGTTTAGACTGGAACTGGAACGGGGAAAATATATTACCGAAGTCGATAATCGATGAGTGTAACGTTTCACTCTTAAATAAAACAGTTAATATTGAAGAACCCAATTGTTGGAATGATACTCAACAAGATAAATTATGGTTGTATAACTTACATTATTTTGATGATTTAAATGCCATTGATTTCGAAGAAAGGCAGAATTTACACCTGAGCTTAATAAAACGTTGGATTGAAGAAAATCCTCCATGCAGTGGTAATGGTTGGGAGCCATACCCTTTGTCATTAAGGTTAGTTAATTGGGTAAAATGGTTTAGCAGGTTTGATTCTGTTGAGAGCAAATATTTACGAAGTATTGTTGAACAATCTCAGGCACTAACCCAACAACTTGAGTACCATATCTTGGGCAACCACCTTTTTGCTAATGCGAAAGCATTAACATTTGTTGGATGTTATTTGAAGGGAGATGTAGGGAATAAGTACTTAAATATAGGACTTAAGATATTAGATGCTGAAATACCAGAGCAGTTTTTATCTGATGGTTCTCACTTCGAATTATCCCCAATGTATCATGGAATTTTATTGTGGGATTTATTGGAGTTAATAGAACTAGCTGGTATTAGTAAAAACCAAGCCGTTTTGTCAAGAAAAAAATTATGGGAGGCTTACGCTAAACGGGCTTTGCTGTGGTTAGAGTCAATGTTGCATAATGACGGTGAAATTAGTTTCTTTAATGATGCAGCTATAGGTATAGCTCCTAAACCCCTACAAATTTTTGATTATGCAAAAAAGCTAGAGTTAACTTGGGATTTACCGAGAAAGAACTTAATTACAAACATTGTTAGCGGCTATAGTCGTATTGATTACCCATTGTACAGGCTGTTTTTTGACCATGCGAATGTCGGGCCAGATTATTTGCCAGGGCATGCTCATGCTGACACTCTAAGTTTTGAGCTATCTGTTGGGGAGCAGCGAGTGTTTGTTAACTCCGGAACATCTCTTTATGGAGTAAGTGAAGAGCGATTAAGACAGCGTAAAACTGCAGCGCATAACACTGTTACTGTTAACGATCACGACTCTTCTGAAGTTTGGTCCGGGTTTCGAGTTGCACGAAGAGCATACGCAACGTTAGTTAGTGCGAGCTCAACACCTGATATAGTAAAAATTATAGCGAAGCATGACGGTTATAAAAGGCTTAATACTTCAACGCTCCACCAACGTTCAATTACCGCGAATCAAGATTTAATAATAATTTATGATGAGTTATTTGGTAACAGCAAAGGGAAGTATCACCTTCATTTACACCCAGATATTCAGTTGACTAAAATAGATGTTTATACATTGGGTTTAAAATTACCTTCTGGTGATGTTGTCGAATTTAACAGTAGTGCTCCCCTTACTACTCAACAGTGTAGCTGGCACCCTTACTTTGGTGTTAGTCTTAACTCGTTAAAAATTGTCATAGATTTTAATTCTGAAAAGCTCCTAACTAAGATAAGAATTTTAAAGGTAAATACTTGAAAATACTGGTACTTTCATTCTACTTCTCTCCAGATTTATGTGCTGGATCATTTCGCACTACATCATTGGTAAATCAGCTTAAAGAGATAAAAGGTGTGGAGTTGGATGTTATAACTACAATGCCTAATCGTTATGCTTCATTTGAAGCAGGTGCTCTAGCTAAAGAATTCGATGGGCAAGTGAATATTCGGCGTATTCAGCTGCCACATCATAAAAGTGGAATGCTTGATCAAATCCAATCATTCTACGCCTATTATAAGGCAGTTAAAAAGCTAGTTAGCAACGAAAATTATGATATGGTTTTTGCAACTAGTTCTCGTTTATTTACCGCTTTTTTAGGTGCAAGAATCGCTAAATCTAAAAAAATACCTTTATATTTAGATATTAGAGATATCTTCGTTGATACAATTAAAGATGTGTTACCTTCAAGACTGGCAAAAGTAGCTAAACCTTTTTTAACACTTGTTGAAGATTACGCCTTTAAAAATGCATCGCATATTAACTTAGTGTCTAAAGGCTTTGAAGAGTACTTTAGGTCTAGATTTTGTAAGCCTAGTTATTCATGGTTCACTAATGGTATCGATAAAGAGTTTTTAGAGCTTGATAAATCGAGCGTAAAAGTAATAACTGACAAGGTCAATATTCTTTATGCTGGAAATTGCGGTGAGGGCCAAGGGCTACACCATATTATTCCTGCATTTGCTGAGAGTCTTTCTTCGAAATACCAAATAACCATAATAGGTGATGGGGGCAGACACTCACAGCTAAGAGATAGTGTTGCAGGAATGTCTAATGTGATATTGCTTCCTCCTGTTAAGCGTCATGAATTGGTTGAAAAGTATTTAGCAGCAGATATTTTATTTTTACACCTTAATGACTATCCTGCGTTTGAAAAAGTGCTACCTTCGAAGATATTCGAATATGCAGCGATAGAGAAACCGATTTTAGCTGGTGTTAGTGGTTATTCAGCGTCATTTATTCGTGATGAAGTTCCTAATGCTGAAGTGTTTTACCCAAACAATGCTATTGCTGCAGTTGAGGCGTTAAATCGACTTGATATGAAAAGTCATGATAGAAGTGAATTTATTAATAAATATCAGCGTTCGAATATTATGTCTGAAATGGCCAAATCTATAATATCTGTAGGTAAAAAGCATGAATAAAATTCTACTTACAGGTTACACGGGGTTCGTGGGCTCAAATGTTTTAGACTTATTTAAGGACCAACCAGGCTCAATAAAATGCTTGGGTAGAAGGAAACCTCTATTTGGAACTTTCTACCAAGGTGAGTTAAGTCCGTCATCTGAATATAAAGATGCGCTCGATGGAGTAGATGTTATTATTCATTGTGCTGCACGTGTCCATGTGATGAATGACTCCTCAATTGATCCTCTAGCGGAATTTAGAGAAGTAAATTCATTTGCTACGTTAAACCTCGCAAAACAAGCTATAGATGCTGGTGTCAAGCGCTTCATATTCGTTAGTAGCATCAAAGTTAATGGCGAGTCGACCCTAAGTAATATGCCTTTTACTGCAGCTGATGCAAGAATGCCTGAAGACTTTTACGGAAAGTCTAAATCGGAAGCTGAAGAACTGTTGTTGCAACTTGCTAAAGAAACGGGGTTGGAGGTCGTTATTATACGACCAACATTAGTTTACGGGCCTGGAGTTAAGGCTAATTTTGCTTCACTAATGAAATTAGTTTCGAAAGGTTTACCGTTGCCATTCGGCAGCATAAACCATAATAAGCGTAGTCTAGTTTCAGTGAGGAATCTCGTTGATCTGATAATGACCTGCGTTGATCATCCAAAGGCTGTAAATCAAGTATTCTTAGTTTCTGATGATCATGATGTATCTACAGCCTCGATGGTAAAGCATATGTCACATGCACTTGGAAAATCTAGCAGATTATTACCTGTACCTTTATGGTGCTATCGCGTTGTTGGTAAGTTGGCTGGTAAGACAGACGTCGTTGATAGGCTTATAGGGTCTTTACAGGTCGATATATCACATACTAAAGATACGCTAGGTTGGGTTCCTCCACAGACGCTTGAGCAAGGTTTTAAAGAAACCGCAGAGTATTTTCTTCTCAATAAAAATAAATAGAGTATATAAATGATCCGTCTTATCGATTTTTTAGCTTCCTTCTTTGGGCTGTTATTGCTTTGGCCTGTTTTACTTATTGTTACTATTATCGGCATGTTTGATACTGGTTCACCGATTTTTGTACAGACTCGTGTAGGCCGAAATAAAAAGCCATTTAAATTGATTAAGTTTCGCACTATGACTGTGGAAACTAAGTCAGTTGCTAGTCACTTAGCGAGTAATGCTTCAATTACTAAATTAGGTAACTTTCTACGCAAAACTAAGATTGATGAATTACCACAACTAATTAATGTGGTTAAAGGTGAGATGAGCTTGGTTGGTCCACGTCCAAATTTATTTAACCAAGAAGAATTGATTAAAGAGCGTGATGCATTAGGCGTTTATGATGTTTTACCAGGTGTTACTGGTTTAGCTCAAGTTCAAAACATTGATATGTCTACACCAGCTTTATTAGCTGAAACTGACAAGCAGATGATTGATAGTCTAACTGTTAAAGATTACTTCAAGTACATTATGATGACAGTTACAGGCAGCGGTTCTGGTGATGCAGTAAAATAAGTAGTATTTTTGTTGATTGTCATATACTTGCAACCCAGATATAAATAGCTTAAGAAAAGATGTTACTTACCAGCTTAATTGAGTAGCATCTTTTTTGTTTCAATATTCTAAAATGTGTCGGATTAATCCGCTCGATAACCTACCGCTTCCACCTAAGATAGCCCTTCATCTCTCATCAACATATCAAAAGCCTTTCCATCTGTTCTTGAAGCATTAGCTACATAAGGCGCATACACATCAAATAGAAGCCTTGTATCACTGTGTCCTAGCATTTGCGATACATATAGTGGGTTCTCATGTGCAGCTATATGCAAAACGGCTGCCGTATGGCGTGTTTCGTACGGTCGTCGTAGTTTCAACCCTGCCTTTTTAAGCGTTGGATACCAGAGCTTTCTACTCACATAGTGGGTTTCTAATGGTGTGCCAGACGGTCCGATAAACACAAAGTTTGAATCCGATTGGCTTGCATCTTTTACCCGCTTAAATGCTTCATACACCGACTCACACATCTTCAATTCTCTACGCGATTTAGGCGTTTTAACATCACATGTTTCACCATTGACCCAGTTTTGTCGAATCCGGATTAAGCGGTGATCAAAATCTATATGCTGCCACTCTAATCCATGCACTTCACAGCTTCTCATACCCGTCCAAAAGCGAACGATAAAGTAATCCTTCCACTGTTTCGGCACGTTAGCTAAAAATTGACGTACCTCATCAATTGTCATCGGGTGTGATTCAGCTTTTTCTTCTTTGAGAGAGCGATAACGTCTCAATGAATAATCAAACTTATATTCTTCTGCTGCAAGACTCACTATCGCCACTAGCGGCCACAGAATATTGTTAATGCGTCGATTGGATAACAGCCGAGAACCATCCTTTTTCTCGCCTTCCATTAATTCCTGACGGAAATAATCAACCTGCGATAGAGTCACTTCGTTAAGCAAAGTATTGCCAAACTGTGGGATAAGATATTTATCCAGTGTATTGCGCACGGTATCGCGGTAACTGTTTTTCCATTTAGCTTTTTGTCGTTCGAACCACTGATTAGCAAACGTATCAAAAAATGGATATTGGCGGTCCGGATATTTGTCTCGTTGTAGCTTTTCAAACTTGGCGACTTTTTTACTTTTTGGAAAATAATCGCGGTACTGAAAACTGCCTAAATCAATTTCAGCATTCATTTGTTTGAGGGTGGCTTTGGCAGTCGCGAGTTTTTTAGGTGTGGCCATGAGTTTAGTGCCTTCACGAAAACGGCAGCCATAGAGGTGTAAGTCGAACTGAATACGCCCATTGGGGCGGATGCGAATATGAGCCATAGTGGCCTCCATTGATTACAGATCGTTAAATAGATCTGTCCCTTACCAATGGAATTCGTTAGAATTTACCCATCGGCTGGGGTGGGTTAATAGTCAACGCAGCCGGTACGGGGTAGGGTGGTTGCCGCCACTCTGCCCCAACTGCTTTTTATAGGTTAACTTAGTTTCTACTTCTCGCTTGTTAGTCGCGTTTGCCTGCCTGTCTTGCTTGTTAAACACGCTTTCTCAAAGCAAAAGCTAACCTAGCTTACTGATTTCGTTACTTTCATTTTCTTCATTGCTAATGACCAATATTGGTTAAAATCGGACTATTGGTTAAAAACACATCTATTACTATAGCTGTAACTGTATATTTGTCCAGTTATCACATATCTATTCATTACTTTTGATGGCAATGGGCTCTTCAGCAGAGTAGTTATGCTACATGCCCTCAAAACCATACAAGTCAAGCTGCTTTTCTGTTTGGGGTATGTCAGTATTTTCTGCTTGTGTTTCTGTTAGATAGTCCCGTTTTAGTTGTATAGCAGTTTCTATGTTATTGCTTTCTGCTTCGATTGAGATTTTTGCAAAGGGAAGGTCTTCTTTGGAATTGATGTAAAATTCAAAAAATCGTTCTCCTTTCTTATTCTGAGTTATCACCAATTTCACTTGGGATCCGTTAGTTTTGCGACGTTTTTCAGTATCAATGAGATCTTTCGTATCAAAACGATATAAGTGGTCTTCATTATTTTTTACTGCCTGACCGAATATTTGTCGACAAAGATTATTGCCGGATAATCCAGCAGTGACAAATAGTTCACTGTTGTGGACCAACATGAAAGCTTCTGGGTTTTTCTTTATTTCTCTGTATTTTTGATGAGATCTAACCTCGGCGATAAGAGATAGGTAATCAATTACTAAAGCGACTTCAACCATTGGCTTCTCCGGCACGCGCTTGTAAAAGTCAATCAGCCCTGCAATAGAAGATGTGACCGTTTCTTCTGGTGTACTGATGGTCACTATTTCCCCTTCTTGAGCAATAGAGATTGTTGGTGAATCAGTCTGTTTAATCAGCCGTTGTAGTTGAGTTAACACAGGTAGATTTAATGCCATCGGAAGGGGGAACGAAGTATTTTCTGGCATAGGTTTGGTTGTTATTTTACCGGCACGTTGAATTCTGATCTCTTGCTCATTATCGTCGAACTGTATGTATTCAAACGGTGTTGATTCCTCTGCCTCCTTGCTCAATTGTTTTAAATCGGTTGTCAATACCTGGTGTAAGGCACGTTGCTTCACCGCTTCCATATATTCGATGTGATTTTTGTGTATGGGAAGAGTGTCAAACTGGCGCAGCGCCCGGTATAAAGGTTGCATGGGGTCACGTTGGCTTAAGGGACTTTCGATGTGTGTAGCTTGAATGTAGCACCCTTTTGAGGACCTTAGCTTAAATTGCAATGCGTGACTGTTGTGTTTTGAAAGTGCTTGATTCGTAGCTATGACTGATTTAATTGATTGACTAAAAAAGTCACCTGGTAAAGCGAATTCGGCCTGTTTGAATCGATGCCCTGTGGTTAATGGCTGAGTAATCAGGGTATAGTCCGGTGATGAGCCACCTATCCAGGTTATCGCCTTGTCTTTTGGCGATATGATCACACTAACGCAATAGTCGGATTTTGTACTATTCAATTGCTTTGTCATAGCAGCAAATGAATCAAGTTTTTCGGTTGGGATAATAAGATTACTCATAAGTACCTCTGCTATTTTGAAGGTGATTTAAAAATGTGGGGAAATGCTGCAGGAGTTTCTGGTTCGCGTTTGATGTCGCAGTCAATATGATGCTAAGGAAACTGTTGCCATCTGATTGTTTTGAAGATTTAACAGTCTCTCCTGGCTTGGCATAATGTTGATGTAGGAGAGTTAATTGACGCGCTTTGTTGGTTTTTCGATTGATAGTCAATTCAAATGACAGTGATAGCCACTGCCACTGAGGTTGTCGAAAAGTGGCTTTTATCAGTTTTGCATTTTTGACATTGCACGCTAGCTTCACTCGAAGATAATCTGCCCTTTGCTTACTGGTACTGATTTCAATGAGTGGCAGGTTGCGGAGCGCAGTGATCTGTTGTTTCGCAAACTTTTGATGAGCATGTTTACCCGAATGCTGCCAAACATGACTTAGGGCTGCCCAGTCTGTAGCACTTGCTTTTTGCATTTGTAGGAATAGATAGCGGATGAAGTCAGGGGATTGAACCCCTTGTAGGTTGCCCAACCAAAGTTGAACGTATGATGGGTTCACATTGTTGCTCAATTGAGGGGGGCACGCTTGTTGGTTATTGCTATCAGCTCGTTTGCGATTAAATAACCAAGACTTTATCATCGACTCACTGAGACTAATTGGCATTTTTTGGCGCTGACTTGCAGTTCTATCTCGATAGAGCTTATTGAGTGAGGCTAATTGACGCGATAGATCATTGGAGGTTGCTGAGAGCTGTAATAGATAGCGTAACTCTGAGTGGCAAAAGTCTCGTTGCTGATGTTCACCATGGCCTAGGCGATAGAAAGGGTAGAACCAGTCCATACCATGAAGGTATGACCAACGGGTTGTGGCGAAATATTCATGACCAATTTGCCGCCCTATCTCATCAAGTAAAAGATTGTCATTGCATTGTTCAAAAGAATTACCTTCTAACCAGTAGCTAAATCGCAATTGAATCGTTTCTGGGGCTAATAGGATTTGTAGTGTGTGCTCTTGAGTCGTTTCATTACCAGATAGTCCATAGGCTAAGTGAAGCCCTTGCAGCAGAAACAAATGAATACCACCGTGCCTAAGGTGATGAAATCGGGCTTTTTTTCCAGCTACAGCTTTAAGGGCTTTAGTGATTGGGAGGAGATAATGTAATTGCCTCGAATTGATATTTTCATTGTTAAAGCTGATCAATGGCACATTATGTGCCGATGATTGTTTAATCTTGATAAGGATCCGTACCAGTTTTGCAAATTTTTCAGGTATAACGGTATGTATCGTCCTTGATTTTCTATTTTTTGTCTGCCCATCTTGGGTTTTGGTGATTGTTAGATAAAAAAGTTCTTTGTGCTCTGGGTGAAAGTGAATATCACTCATCCGTAAACGTAAAATCTCTCCACGCCGTAGCATGGCAAAGTAACTGAGTATGCAGCTAACCGCACAAAATAGACGTTGTAGAAGATGGCCTTTAGGTTGCGCTAGTAATGACTCAACGATCTCTGTCAAATCTGTTAATGAAATTTGGTAGGGGTCAACACTCGGACGAGTTGTTGGTGCGTCAAATTCAGATATATCAAAATGATCTGTTAATGAGTGTTGGCACATGTAGCGATAAAAATAATGAATGACTTGTCGATGAGTATCACTTTCGAGCGAGTTATAAAGTCTGTGAGCCCACTGCTGCAGCAATACACTATCAATTGCATGATCATAAGGCAGTGGGTAAGATTCCAACAATATTTCTATCCGAGTATATTTTGTGAGTGTCGCGTCACTTAATTTTGACTTTTTGACGCCGCCAAAACGGATCCGTTCTAACGTATAGAAATACAGCATTGTTGGCAGGATGTTATGCGACTTCCAAGCGGGTGGAGTGGGATCTGCAAGGCGATTACGCATTTTGTTCATCAGTAATTCGCGATTTGGCCAGTGCGTCTTTTTTGATTGTTGATTTAATGACTCAAACCACTTGTCATCCCAATCGCGTTGATAAATGCTGGCCAGGGCTTTGTGTTTTTGCTTAGCGTCAATCAATTGTTTATTAAACGCTACATGCCTTTCAGGATCACTGATGTCTTTCAAAAACTGCGGGACTACGTTATCTCGATAATACCAGAGGCTTTGAAAACATCGAAACCACTCTCTTGATGATAGTGCTGGAAGTGAAAATGGCGGTTCAGCGGTAAATCGGTTGATTTGCCGCGATAGTTTGTAGGCTGTAGTCGGTTTGAATTGTTGCTGTTGATACTCTTTTAGAACATGGTAGACAAAGAGCGGTAAATGATAGCGGGTAAATAGTGTTTCTTCGTGTCGACGACTTAGACGACCAAGGTGTATCACGTCGAGATGAATGTTAGTTCCTATTCTTTTTATGCCATCCAGATCATTGATGATACTGCTCAGGTATTGCATAGAAAACGGTGCAACTTCCATTGCGATAACCAGTGCAACGAATTCAGCGGATATGAACGGCCGATGTTTTAAAAAATAACTTTTATACGCCTCGTAGGCATGCTTGAGCGCCGAGGCTTCACTGGCGAACCCATTTAAGCGATCAAACCATTGTAGATCTTTGTCGACTAATACGGATTTTTTTTTATTGGGAATAGTCCACTGACACTCATCGTGTAGATAGCACAGTAATTCGGATAGAGCACATCGATAGAGTTTTTGTTTACCTGTTGGAACAATCCCAATTTCTTTATTGATTTTACGGAGATCAAACTCGGTGATTTGACGCTGAGCGTCTGTAGCATAGACCGTCTTTTGAACGGCAGGTTGTTCAGTCCAATGTTCAATAATCCATTGTAATGCAGATTTTTCTGAGCATGATTCTCCTCTTCGTAGATAAAACTCTATGATATCTGCAGCCTTTAAATTCTGTAGTTTATTAGACATAACAAACCTCCATTAATTTAAAGCGGGTGGGTAAACTGTTTAGGTGGAGTATTAATGGGGCTAAACCTGCCGGGAGTTGGTGATCACTACCGAAGTGTTCACCATACTCCGAGTGACCCATTAAACGATCAATCTGACTGACTGAGAGTTTAACTGGCTCAATACTCGTGAGGGCACATTGAGCAAAGACATGGCGTAGCATGTAGGGGACTTTCCCCGGAAATCTAACATGCATAAACTCTCTTAATAATTTTGCATTGAGTAATTTAGGTTGCCCACTGTGATCATAAAGAAACCAAAGTGAGTTGCTTTGGATTGATGTGGGGAGGTGTGTGATGAGTGATTTTTGCAGTTCTAGGTACTGGCTGAGCTGTTGGCTCATGTAACCGGATAGTATGATAGGGCGTAATCGACCTTTATCACTAACACAGGTGTGGGAGTGACTAAAACAGCGTTTTCGTTCTATTGATATGGCATGAGTTGGACGTGTGCCAGTGAGTAAAATGAATAACAATGCGAGGTGATAGGTACACAGGTTGTAGTAATCAATGTAAACACCTAGCTTTACATGGCCTGTGGGTTTTGAGCTCAATATTTCTTCATGCAGTATTTTAAAAAAATGACTTACCTCATGTTCGGCAATACCACGTTCACTGCCGATGTAAACCTTCTGATCTGCTTGTGTTGTCCAATTACGTTGATTACGTTTTCGGCGTAATTGGCTTATGCGTCCTTGTGCTTTCCACTCTTTAGGCATACTTCTGGCGGACCGTTTGCTGATGAGGTGAGGGCTGGCTTGTTTGTCAGCTGCCACTTTGCTATTTGAGTTTGGGGTATTAATCGAAAGCAAATGCCCCCAATTAAAAAGCCGTGCCTGACTTAAAAGTCTTTCGAGATATTCACCCTGGGCGATTAGGATTTTATACCTTAATCTGTCGCTGTCTTCTTGTTGGTAGGCGATCGCACTTTTATGATGGCGTCGATGTTCAGGCAGCAATACAGATTTTGCAACACTGGATAATTTATTATCCACACGAGTACAATTTGCAAAGTAGCGAAAAAATATATCTTTTCTCGCACTAGCTCTGCCCTTTAGCTCACTTGAAATTAGCCATTTTTGACTTAATAGCTCAATGAGTCGCTGTTTTTCAATTTGGGTTAACCAAGGTGTTTTGTATGGCTGCGCGGCGATAAAAGGCTGGAATAGATGATTCAAATTCTCAGGTAACGGTTGCCACAGAAAGATAATCTCACCATTGCAACAGTAAGGGAGCGCATATTCTGCATAGGTTATACTGCCGTATTTTACTGTTCTAAAGCTGTGCGCTTGGCAATCATCACTGGCGCTGACTCTACAACAATCGGGGATCTTATATTGGAGATTGTTTCTAGTATCCCGTTTTTTATCTAGCTGGTTGGTCAGCCAAAGATATAAAATCACCACCAGAAATTTCGGTTGGTCAAGATCTTTAAATGCTGAACGTCTAAATTGATTGAATAATTTCACCAACGTTACAGTGATTTTGAATGCATCAGGTTTAACCCCTCCTGCATTACGTTGCCGATTCTGCTTGGCGATCGTATGTTGTTTACTCATGACTAATTTCTCCTCACTTTTTTGCTCTGATTGCAGAGGGAGAGATCTGAGCTAATTCACTAAATTGCTTTTTTGTTAGTACTGCCACACCGTGTGCCTTAGCTGTAAGCAATCGATGATGTAGCATTTGAGGCAGTCGCTTTTGCTCTTGGTACATTAACGCTGGTTTAATTAGGGCTAATGTGGTTAAAGTCGGCTCTGCATTCTTGTATATGAGCAAGGTCGCGGTTAATTTGTGGGAGTCACTATGAACGAGTAGTAAATCCAGCAATGGCATATCAACTAGTTGCTCATAGGTATCGGAACTAGAGTTGTGTACGACAGGGATTGGTGTGTTATCTAATAGACTCTGAATTTGTTCAATAGTGAGTATATTGATAGCTGGAAGTGCCGAAAGGCTTATAACATCACCGGAGAGTAATGTGATCAGTTTCGGATGGTGCTGCAATTGCACACTATTGAGTATGACTTTTTTTGATTTAGGCATCCTGCCCTCCTTAACAATCCGTGTTACTGTTCTGTTTGCACACTTGAGAACAATTTAGTTCTGAGGATCGACTCGTCCTTTTGTATTACTGTATATATATACATGAGCATATGTTGCGTGAGAAGTCAAAGTTATTATTTTTCAAACAGATCCAATAACTAATATTTTCAACCTAGAATCAAAAAATAGCGTTAATGCGAAGTATTTTAATGATATATAAATTGCTGAATTTAAATATTGGTTTGTTTATTGTTATTAATTGCTTAACAACTGTCCCCTAGATTTAGCGCTAGCGTTTTCCCTAAAAAGGAAACTAGGCCTTTCTTTTTTGATGCTGTGCCTGAATGTGCACGCGTGTGCAGAATTAGGATTCAAGTCTCACCGCCAACATCGAGTCTGACATTTGTGCACATGTGCACAGGATAAGGGGCCGGTCTCACCGCCAGCATCGAGTCTGACATTTGTGCACATGTGCACAGGGTAAGGGTTCAGGTCTCACCGCTAATATTGATACTGACATTTGTGCACATGTGCACAGGGTAAGGGTTCAGGTCTCACAGCTAATATCGATACTGACACTTGTGCACATGTGCACAGGGTAAGGGTTCAGGTCTCACCGCCAACATCGAGTCTGACATTTGTGCACATGTTCACTGGGTAAGGGTTCAGGTCTCACCGCCAATATCGAGTCTGACATTTGTGCACGCAGCTGGATCGGATGGCATGAAGTACTTGGTAGATTCTAAATAAAACCGGCAAAATGGATGAAGTTTATGATGTTATAACCAAAATGTGCCCTAAGCATAATATTTGTTTCATAATAGATGGCCAAAATAACTATGCTACTTCACCGCTATTTTAGTTGAATCAAAACAGTACGGTCGTATCGGTGGCTACAGGGATGCTAAAGGGCATAACGAAATCGATATTGTTGCTATCAATGATCTAGATAAAAAGATCCTGATCGCTGAAGTTAAGCGTAAACAGAAGCGATATAGTGAAGCCAAGCTTATCGAGAAATCTGTAAACCTATTGCAAAAGTTAAACTTAAAAATTATAGCGTTGAGTATAGAGGGTTTTCTCTGGATAATCTGATTGAGGTTATTGAGGAGTATCAGGCAAATTAACTATGCTACTTCACTTTGCTAAGAGCGTAACCGTCTAGCGAACCAGACCTCGCATCGTTAATCTGACTATCTGAAAATACCTGCTCAATGATAAAATTGGAGCAGGTGATGAAAACTTACAGAACCGCTGCGCAGTGGCTAGATCTACTCCTCCTAGAATCTAAGACCTTCTTTTAATTGCTTCAATAAAGTCTTCGAAGTCACTTAAATGATGCTTGATAACATGAATCACAATGTCAAGGTTAAGCTCTTGATAGTCGTGTACCGCTATATTTCTTAGACCCACCATTTTTTTTAGGTTATTAGCTAACTCTTCGTTCAGTACATTGTTTTGTGCTAACAAGGTTAAGCTATCTCGGCTGCTTTGCGGGATACCGTATTGATGTTGGCGGTTTAAATGATTGGCTATATCAATGCAAGCTTCACAACTACGTTGTAGGTTGAGTATCACACTGTCTTGTAGTGTAAAATCTTGCTTAAATAACGTTCCATCACCATACACATCATTTATACGTTTTAGACAGCGTTTGATCGTGGCTATTTTATTGATGAGAATATCATTCATTAGTTGTTCCCTTACTGCTATGCGCCACTTTATTAGAAGTGAAATCGGCTAATATCATACTTCTTTCCGCTTGCAGGTGTTGGTACATGGACATGGTTTTAACCGTAAAATAATTATCATCATTCTGGCTTCCCCATAGCAATTTTCCCTGAGTAATAACCTGTTGGCACAATACGGTTGATGCGGTATTTAAATCAATTAAATCGACATCGATATTGAGTTCACATGCTAATGTTTGCGCAATTTGCCAACGGTCAAGGTTATCTAGTGCCTTAGCTGGCAATATAGCAATATCTAAATCACTTTCAGAATGTTGTTCACCACTAGCGAAGGAACCAAATAAATAGATAAGTTTTACATCTGGGACTTTAGTGATAATAGAATTAATCAAAAATGTTTTATTTAAATTAAACATAATTATAAAAATTGCCCATGTGACTTTATGGTTTTGCTCAATTAAGTGTATCACAGTGGGTTGAAGCTAAGAAGTTAAAGCCGAGCAAGCGAAGACGGAAAAGCGGAACGGCCTATGGCTTACGGAACGCCGCACTGACAGAAAAGACTAAGAAGGTAAAGCGTGCAGTAGCTCAGACCTTTCAATTTAATACATAGCACTAGCAGGTTAGCATGAGCGAATATCAATCCTACCGTTTTGAGTGTGTAGATAACTATCTAGAGAGCAAGCAACGAGAGGCGCTGGGACAAATTTCAAGCCGGGCCGAATTCCCCGTGACTTCTTTTCAGGTCGTTTATCACGACAGAGACCTAAAGGCTGAAGCCTACGATATTGTACTTGATGATTTTGATGTGGGTTTCTATTACGCAGATTGGGGCGTTAACAAGCTATAGTCAATTCCTGTGCATCGCTTTCTTGTAAACGTCACTGCGCTCTCTTTTACCAACAGCTAAGACGGTGACTGTGATTACATTATCTTCGACTTTGTATACTAAGCGGTAGCCTGACTGTCTTAGTTTGATTTTGTATAAATTATCAGCTCCTGATAGTTTAGATGCGGGAATGTGAGGGTTTTCTAAGCATTCAATTAATTTTTTCTTAAATTGTTCACGAAGCGTTGCACCTAGCTTACTCCACTCTTTATATGCACTCTTTTTGAAATCTAGCTTATAAGTCATGGATATTTACCGAAATCGTTTCTTCATTTTCTCGCTCCGCAGCAAGAGATAACAATTCTAAATCTTCAAGACGATCCATAAGTAACTCATAAGCTTCTGCTGGTACACAATAAAATGCGGGCTCATTTCTGTTCAGAATAGCAACTGCTTCGCCATATGCACTTGAGGCAACTTTCATTGGATTAGCTTTAAACTCGGTAATACTTGCTGCAACATCAGCTAAAATTCTTGTCGTCATAGCGGTCTCTAATTAGGTTGTTTATTCGGTCATTATAGCGTGTCATTGCTTTTTGGACAAAGCGAACCCAGCAGTTTATTACATTCGACATTGTAGGTTTATTATTAGGTTTGTTTAGGAACGATACTTTCGTGCTCTTCAATTACGCGTGTTGCATCCTCGTTCATAAGCCTAACGATATATTCAGTTAAACATTTCATACCAAGCAATGCAGATGCGTTTTCAGCTTTTGCTTTTATTTCTTCATCAAGACGGAGATCTAAACGTGCTGTTGCCATCATTCCTCCTATGTACGGACGTATTTCGTAACATCAGAAACTATCATTCAAATAATGATTACATTCAACTTGTACGGAAAGGTTATGGACTTAAAAGGTAATGATTTCGATTTGATACTGAGACTCGTAAAATGGTCGGGATCGGAGTTCAGATAATTTTTAGTATGGCAAAGACACTGCTGTAACTTCAGGAAGTCTGCTCGACATTCGGTCATGATGTTGACACCGCCGGGAGGGGACGGGTCGGCAATAATGGCTAAGCATGCGTTCGCAAACAATAGCCATGCTGACGACTAAAAAGGCGCATCAAAATTAAAACCTAACTCGATGAGCCATCCCTGCCTAAATAGTGCTGTTCTGCTGTTGTTCACGGACATTGTCAGCCCTACAAGCGGCAGTTAGCGTGAGTGTTATCGCTTTTTCATCTCAGTCAACACTGTCTCAAATACAATGATATTGACTGTTTTCAGTCTCACGCGGGAAGGGCTCGGCGCAGAAACCCCTTAAATGTAAAGGGAAATGGCGGCATTTGCTGAGTTCAGTAGAATAGTGCTAACTATTGGGGCTGATCTTTTTCTAGCGTTATTTTATTTAGGTAATAATTGCCTTGTTGCTCTTACCGTCTCACTCTAGAGACAAGTGATCGCCTAAAATCCTTTTTGGGAGTGTCACCGAAATGTCCCAATAGGTCTAAACTTAAGACTATTGGGGCATTTTTATTATAAGTCAAATGTGAGCGTTGTATGATACTTTAAACATGGGCTGGCTTTGTCTGTGAGTGTTACTGCAGCGCTCTCTTAATTATTTTTCTACCCCTATAAATTCCACTCAATAGGAATCTTTTTATGCAACGTCTTAATTTTATTTGGCAACTGTCTCGCTTACATAAGCGAGTGGTAAGTGTCATTATTGATACTTTTCTCATTTTATTTGCTTTGCATATTGCGCTGTGGACACGGTTGGGTGATGTGAAGTTTTTGAGTGATGGCGATAACTTACTATTAATTGCCTTAACGGTAATATCCACGATCCTTATTTTTACCAAAGTTGGCCTGTATCGCGCTATTCTCCGCTATCTTACATTTCAAGCATTGTTTGTTGTGATGGCGGGCGCGATATTATCGGCTGTCTCTTTGTCGGTTTTTTCTTATTATCTACAAGAATCAATTCCTCGTACAGTTCCTATTATCTATGGTGCGTATTTAGCGCTATTGTGTGGTGGCGCTCGGCTTGTGGTTCGTAACCTCGTGGCCACGATGTCGCCATCAAAAGACTCACGCCAAGAAGTGTTGATTTACGGTGCGGGTTCAGGTGGTCGTCAATTAGCGGTTGCACTACGCGCCTCTGAAAATTACCGCGTTCGCGCCTTTATTGATGAAGATAACACGCTCACCAACACGATGATTCTTGGCCTACCTGTCGTTGATTTAAATAAGACCCAAGCGCTAATTGCCAAATACGAGATCGTTAAAATCTTGCTCGCGATCCCAAGTGCATCGCGTGCTCGCCGTAAGCAAATTTTGGATTTATTGGCGCCGCTCCCGGTTGAAATTCAGACGGTCCCCGATATGGCCGATATTGTGTCTGGCAAGGCTAAAATCGATGAGCTGACCGATGTGCCTATTGAAGATCTATTGGGGCGCGATGCAGTTGCACCTCAGCAAGCCTTGATGGAAGCCAACATTAAAGACAAAGTGGTAATGGTGACAGGCGCCGGGGGATCAATTGGTTCAGAACTTTGTCGTCAGATCTTAAAGCAGAAACCTAAAACGCTCGTTTTATTTGAGTTGTCTGAATTTGGTTTGTACAGCATTGAACGTGAGCTCTCTTTACTAAAGGAGGCGGAAGGCGCCGAGGTTGAGATCATCCCACTTTTGGGTTCTGTTCAGCGCTCACATCGTTTGTTAACGGCGATGCAGTCATTTCAAGTTCAAACAGTATATCACGCTGCAGCATACAAACATGTCCCGTTAGTCGAATACAACGTAGTTGAAGGTGTGCGTAACAATATTTATGGCACTTACTACACGGCGAAAGCGGCTGTCGAAGCGGGCGTTGAGTCGTTTGTATTAATTTCTACCGATAAAGCAGTGCGCCCAACCAATGTTATGGGAACAACGAAGCGTATGGCTGAACTCGGTTTGCAAGCGCTCGCTGAGCAAGAGAATCAAAAAGAAAATGGAACTCGTTTTTGTATGGTTCGCTTTGGTAACGTGCTTGGTTCATCTGGCTCTGTGATCCCTCTATTCAAAAAGCAAATTAAAGCCGGTGGGCCATTAACCGTTACCCATCCAGATATTACCCGCTTTTTCATGACAATCCCTGAAGCGGCGCAACTTGTTATCCAAGCTGGCGCCATGGGGAAAGGAGGGGATGTCTTTGTTCTTGATATGGGTGAGTCAGTGAAAATTACCGATCTGGCTGAAAACCTCATTCGGTTATCTGGTTTGTCAGTTAAAAATGAAGAAAACCCTCATGGCGAAATCGAAATTCAATTCTCGGGGCTTCGTCCCGGAGAGAAGTTGTATGAAGAGTTATTGATTGGCGATAACGTCGGCCAAACGGCCCACGAGCGGATCATGACAGCTCAGGAAGTGTTCTTATCTCTTGAGGAATACAACACATTACTCGAAACCTTAGATTTTGCGTGTCATAACCTTGATCATGAGAATATTCGCCAACTTTTATTAGAAGCGCCAACGGGATTCCAACCCACCGATGGGATCGGAGACTTGGTGTGGAATGTGGCGAAATCAGCGGAAATCACATTGGTTGAAAAATAGAGTTAAACAATGGCTTGCAGTAAGTTCACTATTTAACTTTGTGCGTTCTCAAGCTTCACGCACTTCTTCTTATTTCGGAAAAAGACTAACACAATGAATATATTGGTGACGGGCGGGATGGGCTATATCGGTAGCCATACCTGTATACAAATGATTGAAGCGGGCTTAACCCCAATCATTTTAGATAATTTGTACAATAGTAAAGACGTGGTACTGGATCGCATTGAAGCTTTGGTTGGGGTAAAACCGAAGTTTTACCATGGTGATATTCGTGATCCGGAAATATTACACACCATTTTTACAGATCAAAAAATTGACAGTGTGATCCACTTCGCGGGTTTAAAAGCGGTGGGAGAGTCAGTTGAAAAACCAATCATGTATTATGACAATAATGTGTCGGGTACCTTGGTTTTAGTTGAAGCGATGTGTAAAGCGGGTGTGAGCAGCATTGTGTTTAGCTCGTCAGCCACGGTGTATGGTGATCCAGCATCGACACCCATCCGTGAAGATTTCCCTACATCCGCAACCAATCCTTATGGGCGTAGTAAGTTGATGGTAGAAGAATGCCTCACAGATATTCAAAAAGCACATCCCGATATGAGCGTAACGTTATTGCGCTATTTTAATCCGGTTGGCGCTCATAAATCCGGTACGATGGGCGAGGACCCACAAGGCATTCCTAATAATTTGATGCCGTTTATTTCTCAAGTGGCGGTGGGGCGTCGTGAGTTCTTATCGGTTTTTGGTGATGATTATCCAACTGTTGATGGTACGGGTGTTCGTGACTATATTCACGTCGTCGATTTGGCTGATGGGCACTTAGCTGCACTAAAATACAAAGGCCAACAAGCGGGTTTGCACATTTATAACTTGGGAACAGGTAATGGTAATAGCGTGCTTCAAATGGTGTCAGCATTTGAGAAGGCATCTGGTGTTTCTGTGCCATACCAAATTGTGCCGCGTCGCCCTGGAGATATTGCCGAGTGTTGGGCTGATCCTCAAAAGGCACGTGACGAGTTGAAATGGGAAGCAAAGTTATCACTTGATGATATGACAGAAGACTCATGGCGTTGGCAATCGAATAATCCGCAAGGGTATTAATTAACGAGATCTGCGTGAGTTTGGGTTAGACGCATTAGGGTTAGTACTATCAAACAAATATGACACTCAAAAATACCGTAAATTTTTCACGGTATTTTTGTTTGTCATCATGTCAATTCTATTGACTTAGCGAGTCGTGCAATCAGGTTTTCTCAGTTCGCATTGTGCTTTGTTGGTTGCTTGAACCAAGGTAAAGGTAATTGAAAGTATCGTTCCTTTTCGATATGAAAGCAGCGAGGCTGATTTGCTTCTACATAACAGTCACACTGTTTTAATGCTGGTTTATAAACAACGATCATAGTATTGCTGTAACTGACTTTTACGGCTTGGTATTTACGATATTCATAAAGCGAAAAGCAGATTTTCCGACACATGGCGATATGTCTCTCCCATATTTCAATCCAGCTTATGCTACCTTTTAATCTCACCTTGACGGCGTAATATTTGATCAAAGGCATTTCAGGGAAACGGTCATGAAGATAGATATCCTCCAAGCTTGTCGAAGCATCCTCGATCAAGGTGTTTGCATAATTTTCAAGAGAATGCCGAAGCTCATCATCTAAAATATAGGACTCATAGAATCCTTTTGCGACTTTCTCTATTGCTTGCTGCACTTCAAGTGAAGTAGGAATCTCTGCAGACTCATTTTTGAGTAGCTGATAAACGCGAGGATTTTGAGCGCCTAACGCAAAAGCGGCGAGTTGCCGCGTATCATTGAGGCATTGATAAAAATGTTCGGGTTTTGCAAAGGTAAAGAGAGTCATGACCATACTCCCGACATCAGTTCATCAAAGTTTGAACCATCGGTTCTAGAAGCATTCGCAACATAAGGAGCATAAGTATCAAAGAGCAGTCGAGTGTCACTGTGACCGAGCATGTGTGAGATATACAGTGGGTTTTCATGCGCTGCGATGTGTAGTACTGCTGCCGTATGGCGAGTTTCATAAGGGCGTCTTAATGTTAAATTCGCTTTTTTGAGTGTGGGATACCAGACATGTCGACTGATCCATTGAGTAGATAAGCCAATGCCGGTGGGTGATGGGAAAACAAACTCTGAATTTGTTGTTGCCGATGCTTTTATTCGTATAAAAGTATCAAATAAATTGTCGGTCATTTTTAGATTACGTCGTGATTTCGGTGTTTTCACATCGCAGATCTCTCCATTGACAAAGTTTTGGCGAATACGGATCAGGCGATGCTTGAAGTCGATATGTTTCCAGTGAAGTCCGTGTACTTCACAGCTGCGCATCCCCGTCCAAAAGCGGATCAAAAAATAATCGCGCCATTTCTCATCGACATGCGCCAAAAATTGCATTACCTCTTCCTTGGTCAGAGGATTAGAGTCTGCCTTTTCTTCTTTAAGGGATTTGTAACGTCGAAAGGGATACTTAAAGTCATGCTCTTCGGCGGCAAGACTGATAATGGCGATCAGTGGCCATAAAATATTATTGATACGTTTGTTGGTGAGTTTGCGCTCACCATTGGCCTTACGAGTTTCTTGCAGCATTTGACGAAAAAACTCCACTTGGGATAGGGACACTTCAGAGACTAAGGTATTGCCAAAGTGGGGAGTGAGGTAGTGATCGAGCGTGTTTCGGACCACGCTTTGGTAGCTCCTTTTCCAATTGCCTTTTTGGCGCTCATACCACTGGCTCGCAAAGTCGTTGAAAAAAGGATAAAGACGGTCGGGGCATTTATCTCGCTGCAAGGACTCAAACAGGTCGACTTTTTTACTGTGTGGGAAGTAGTCTCGGTATTGAAAAGTGCCAAGATCAATCTCGGCGTTCATTTGTTTGAGCGTGGCTTGAGCCTGCTTTAAATTTTTCGGGGTGGCCATTTGTTTACTGCCTTCGCGAAAGCGTTGGCCATATAAATGAAGATCGAACTGAATGCGCCCATTAGGACGTACGCGAATATGTGCCATCGTGGCCTCCATGGATCTCAGATCTTAAATAGATCTGTTCCTCACCAATGGAATTCGCTAGAATCGAGCCATCGGCTGGGGTGGTTTAAACGTCGCGCAGCCGGTACGGGGTAGGGAGGTTGCCGCCTTCCTATCCCAACTGCATATTTACTCTTTTCAAACTTGGGTGTGTATCACGGCTTTATTGCCCAATGAACCTTTCACCCTGCTTGTATAAAGTTCCACCACTTAACTTAGACTCATACTGTTTTAATGTCCAGTTTTTGTGCGAATTTTCTGTGCGGTTATCTCTGCACCGCTTCGCTTTTTAAAACATCGACTCTAAATCTAAGGTGTGGTTTTCTCCTGCTTTTTCCCGCTTAACCAAGCCTTTGTCTTTTTTATAATCTTCCAGCGCGATATTGATCTCTCGAATTTTCTGCGCATTGTTAATGAGTTCGACAGCAAGGGATTGTGTCGGGAGATCTTTTCTGGCCTCGTCAAAGAAACCCATATACGTTTCGAGACGGTCGTTTTTATAGAGGGTGACTTTCATCTCTTTCATTTCGGTGAAGTTCGAAATTTTCAGGTCGAGAAACGGTTTTAAATGAATCTGTACAATGATTTGATCGTAGCCTGACATGGATAAGTTGGACACCAAAATGGGTTTGGTGTGCGTTTCTTTTTCAACTTGCGCGACTAAGAACGAGTCCTCTTTTTGAATCACAAAATACGCAACGTCTTGAGAGCGAACATCAAGGTAGCTGCGCAAAGCTCTAACTTCAGCCTTGAACGGAGAGATGTCAACGGTAAAGGTGGACAATACGTCAAGTGTATCGGCCATTTTTTGCTTAAATTCATCAAGCCCTTCAAGCGACAGTGCCGAGCATTGTTCGGATGTTTTGATGATCAGTCGATCGTTTTCTTGGCGGATCAGGATGTCCTTATCTGCGGTGTTTTCGATCATGTGCCCAAGCATTTCAACACCCTGTTCAGAGGAAATAAACGAATGACCGAGATCGATGCTAAGGTTGGTTTTGCTCGTTGCAATCTTACCTTGGCGCATGATTTTGAGTTTTTTCGTCTCCGGCTCAAATTCAATCATTTGGAAAGGGGAATGCGGCTTTATCTCATGGAGAAGACTTTGACAGGTGGATTTGCTGATCGTTTGATAGTCACGTTGAACATCTGAATTAATAAACTGAAGGTGCAGATCAAGCGGATCTCGCGTCTTAATTTGGCGACGACAAGCACGAGCTAGGATGGCATCGACGTCATTTTTTTTGTTAAGAAGAGAGACCGCTTTGGTGTCGTAGATAATGATAGAAGGAGTGGTGTCTTTTAAATGACCGTCAATGTGGAGAGTAACGAAGTCCTCTTTCATTAGGTTTTTAAGCTCGATGGCAGATTCAAGCCAGTTTTGAAAGATATCACCCGACAATGAAAATGAGCGTAGCGCCTTGTTCGCTTTGATGCCGTCATTGAGATCTAAGGCAATGAGTGAATATTCAGGCGTATGCCCACCAACGATGTTGCATTGGTTTTTCTCAAAGTCAAAACAGAAGCTGACACAAAAGTCGTCGCTATTTTTGATGAGTTGACATTGCATGCGCTGTAAGCTTTTTTGGGCGACTTTCGCGTTAATATGAAGTGGGACGGTCTTTTTTTTCATTCAATTTCCTTTATTAACAGAGGGTGTCGTCATTGACACTGAACGGCGTTTGGTTTCTCTATGTCATTCATGACTCTTGCTGTGTGTGAGTCTGAAAATAGGCCAGATACTCATAGATATAATGCACCGTTTGCGGTGCCAGTGTGATGCTCTCTCGAGGGGAGAGTGTGATATGAAGCTCTGTACTTCCTTGGTCTTTCTTCGTGATAAGGATCGTGTCTTTTTCATCGGCAAAGCGTTCATGGATGTTTTTCTTTTGTCGCGTCGGGTCTGTCTTTTCATTCACCATAAGGTTAAAGGTCGAGTGAAAAAACTGAAGCTCGGATACTTTAAAGGCCTCTCGAAAAAGGGTGCCATCCTTTTGGTTTGTCGACATTTTGATTAAAATATGCGGCTCTCCATCAGCGTCAATCAGCTCCATATTTTTCACTTTACCTATGGCTTTCTCCCATTTTTTGCGCGAAACCTCAGGCTTATGCTTGTTGGAGTAAGCCCAAATGGTGCTGATGTCTGAAATGAGGAAGCGGTCTTTATTGTGATTGAACTGCTGGCAAAAAAGCGTCTTAAGTAAACTGTGTTGAATACTCGGAAAAGGGCGACAATCCGGTTGATTTGCACGTAACGCCTTATCGGATAGCTCCGTAAGCAGCGTCGTTAAGTGCGATGTTGTTACGGTGTTAGGTTGGCCCTTGGGCTTTGGAGGGAACAAGTGGTTGCGAAGCGCCTCTTCGGAGAATAACAGTGGGTAATGCTTCTTTTCTTCTGTTGAAAGCTGCGCGTATTGCGCGTCTAACTTTGCGATGCGTCGAGAGAGATCGTTCGATCCTTTCTTCAATCCCAAGAGCCAGCAGAGCTGTGCTCGAGTGTAGTGTCTGTCTTCTTTTTGATTGCCGGCTTTGCGATAAAACGGGTAGAGCCAATCCATGCCGTGGACATAGTACTTACGTGTTGTGGCGTAGTGTTTGTGCCCGATTTCTCGAATGAGCTCTTCAAACAACACATTATCATTAAGACTAAGCGTGTCTTGCTGTTCTAACCAATGTTGAAATTGTGCTTTCAATACCTCTTGGGTCATCAAAGCATGCAGTTTGGGCGGTAATCCCATATCGACATCAACGACATAGCTGATGAAATGCAGGCTTTGTAGAAGAGAAACAAAGGCGCCTGAATGCCTTAAATGATGAAAGCGGGCATCTTCACCACAAACTGCTTTAATCGCTTTGGTGGCGGGTAATAAGTAATGCAGCTGTCTGGATGTCGTGCTTTCATTTTCAAAACCAATGAGTGGCATCTGTGGGGAACGGCTGGTAATGCGCGCGCGAGCGGGCAATTTTGGTTTGAGCTTGATGCACATACGAATGAGCGTGGCAAACTCAGGGGGAAGGTATACGTGCACCCATCGTGATTGTCTGCTTTTCGTTTTGCCTTCCTTTGTCTGGGTTATATGCAGCTTAAAGTATTGATTTTTATCTTGATCATTATTCGTGAAGGCTTTTCTGTCGAGCCAAATATCTTTAATTCTCAGTCGTATTATCTCACCGCGTCTGAGTTTGCCAAAATACGCAAGAATGACCGCCGATGCGCTGAATAAGCGTTGCAAGAAATGCCCTTTTGTATTGCTGACTAAGGCATGAACAATCTGGTGTAACGCGTCAATAGAGATGAAATTGGCGTCCACATTGATGGGTACTGTGGGGTTGTGCAGTTCGTTTAAATTGATGTGGTCAGTTAAATCTTGCGTCGTTAAAAATTCAAAAAAACGACGGAGTTTTTGTTGTGAACTGGGCGTGGTGAGCTTGGCATACGTGCAGTGTGCCCAAGCCATGAGTTCATCATAGTTTTGACTGGACTCAAAGCTTAATGGGAACGGCTCGAGTATCTTCTTTAATCCTGAATATTGACCCAGCGTACTGTCGCCGAGATTTTTAACCCGCTTACCTCCGAACAAAATAAGATTTTTCACAAAAAGGGCAGCAAGTTGAGGCAAGACATTGTGTACTTGCCATTTCGTCACTTCGTAGTTTGTTGGCTTCGTTCCGTTTCTCTTAAAGTCATTGAACAGCGTCTGGTGAGGCCACGGTTCTTTTTTGCCTGTCTCGATTTTTTCATACCACTTGTCATCCCAATTTTGTGTATAAATATCATCGATCTGTTTTTTTTGATTGGGAATGTAAGGGCTTTGTAGCTCATAGGCCACATGTCTGGTCGGGTAAGCGATGTCTTTTAAGAGCGTTGGTACCACGTCATCGCGGTAATACCAGACGGCTTGAAAGAGAAAGTGCAATTGTCTCTTGGAACAAAGATGGGGGGATGATCCCATTATAGAAGATGTCTCAGCAAATATGATCAGTTGCACAGTGAAGGCATGAAGCCGGTCTCTGAACGGATTAAGCCCCATTGAGGCATGAGAAAGCGTGACCGCCTTTTGTTCATAAAAGGTAGTTAAGGCGCGATAAACTGAGAGCGGTAAGTGGTAGCGAGTAAACGACGCGTCATCGGCTTCTTTATCTGGCCGGCCTTTACTTTGGCGGCCTTGGATGTGTATTAGGCGCAGATAAAGACGGTTATCGACGATTTCAATACATTCTGGCGACGTAAGTATGTGATGGAGATAGTCGATGGGCAAAGGGGCCACTTCTAGCGCGACGATTAACGCGACCTGTTCTTGGCTAAGCGGAGTTCTCTTTTGATAAAAGGTCTCTAAAAACGTGTTGTACCCTTGAAGAAGGCGATAGGCCGCATGCGCATGAGACGTGATGTTTTCAAAGAGTTTGGCGTCGTAGTCGACTAGTCTTTTTTCTTCTGTTTTCGGTATTTCCCACCCAAGCGCATGGTGCAGGTACAGTAAGATGGCGGTCAATGCGTTTTGGTAATTCGATTTGAGTCTTGCCGGTTGGTGTGTCCATTGTTGTCTGATGTCACTTAACGTGGTTTCCGTGACTTGACGGCGAGCTTCTTGAGTGTTTGGCCAACGGTGTAACACCCACTCTATGGCGTCTTCTGATGGCGTTAGTGCATAGTTTTGCTGCGTGTAATGCACAATGTGCTGGATAGAGAGCGCATGCAAGAACGAAGCAGAAGCTTGGATGTCGGCTTTATCGTCTTTATGGCTGGTTGAAGGCGCGCTGCTCGCTGAGTTATCTGACATAGCTCACCTTTTGTAAGTTAAAGTTCGAGGCAATGCGATTGACGTGTTGAACGAGCTGTTGACGATGCAGGGGGAAGATATGGTCATTGCCGATATTTTCACCAATATTCGCGTGCCCCATCAGTCTATCGATTTGAGCGTTACTCAAAGAAGAGGGGGTAACATGTTCGAGTGCAAATTGAGCAAAAGTATGTCGTATCGAGTAGGCCACAAAGGTCGCCTCTCGTTGTTTTAAAAACTGGCGTAAGAGACTGGCAGAGACCGTTTGCGCCTTTTGATTGTCATCGATCAGGTACCACAATACGTCTTTCTCTAACTGGAAAGCCTGCGCGGGTAAACGCGATATGACCCTCTGTTGTAATCGCTGATATTGATGAATTTGCTCAGAAAGGTACTCATTGATGAAGATTTCACGATAATGCCCCTTATCGTACACACTCGCTTTTTTCCCGGGAAAGTAACGCCGAGGCTCAATACTGATATGGTGGGTGGGGCGTACGCCAGTACAGATCAAAAAGCATAATGTGAGGTGATAGGTGCATAAGTTGTAATAGGAGATGAGCGCCTCGAGAGAGTTGTCTTCCTCAATCAGTATGGCGTGTGAATGGATATCACTCTCCAGTTGGCGAAAAAAGCTCGCTAAAGTCACCACATCTACGTTACGCCGGCTGCCGATCAATAGGGGTGTTTGCGCCGAACTTGGCTTGGATTCGCCGTCGTGATAGTGAAGTTGTTCAATGCTATGAGCTTTAAATACCGTAGGGATTTTTTGTATTAAGGTGGTATCCACCAAGTAGACGCTTTCTATCTCAGAGCGATTTTTTGTGCGCCTCTCTACGGTGAATTTCTCTTTAAGATTTAATGCTCGGATCTCAAAAATTAAGCGTTCTAGATAGCGTTCATGCGCTCGAAATATTTTTGCTCGTATTCGGTCACTGGATTCTTGTTGGTAAGACCGAGCATGGTCGTGATGAACTCGATGATGCTGATGAGTCAGCACATATCGAGACAGTGCGGAGAGGCGATTGTCATTTTGAATACAGATATTGAAATAGTTAATGAGGTTATCTTTTCGGCCCACGGACTGCTCTAACTCATCCAATCCATGTTGTTTCCAACGTTTCTCAATCATCGTTTTGAGTTCGCCTTTTTCGTTTGAGCTTAAAAAAGGACGTTCGTAGCCGCGTAAGGAAATAAACCGCTGAAAAAAGGGATTGAGACGAGAGGGGATAGGTTGCCATAAATAGACGATGCGGTTTTTGACTGGGTAAGCGACAGCGTATTCAACCCAAGAAGTGGATTCGTACATGACGGTTCGAAACGCATTTTTTTGACACGTTTTGTAAGCCTGTTGGCGGAAAAGATCGGGCAGTGTGTAGTCTGAAATTTTAGCACTATTGTCTTGTTTTCTTAACGAGGCCAATTCGCCCGTGAGCCATAGATAAATGAACACAAAAAAGAATTTTTCTCGTTTTCGGATCGGGAGTCGGCTGCGATTTAAATTTTTGAAAATTCGGGCAAGGGAAGTGACTGAGAGCTTGGCATCAGGGTAAGGGGCGCCACTTTGTTTGTTTCGATTTTTTCTTTTTTCGTTCGCAATATAACCCAAAGCGTCCCCTCAGATTGATCTTAGAGTGAAGTGTTGTTTAATTAATGAACTGATATTTATAATAAAATCAAGAGTGATTTGTGAGGTCAAGAGAAAGAAAGGCGGTCGCCATTGTTTGTGCGGTAAATGTGAACTGACATCCAGAAAAAGTGAATCGCGTAGCATCGGCCTGCTGAATGACACTGACAATATGGCATAATCAGTCAAAGACACGCCTGAACTAAGGTGAAGCGTCTCAAACCAGCACCGTGACTTGGCTAAAGTATATATCGAAGATAACTATATCCAATACAGAGAGAGTGGGGGCGTTATCTAGCTTCTTTTGTGGCTTTTGCTTCCATTACCACACTTGCTATATTTCCATCTATATTTAATCATGTCAGATTATTCATCAGTCAGTTAAAGTCGTGGAGGTGGGATGAAAGAGCAAGTTAAAAAACTCATTGAAGAGATCAATAGAATTCACAAAGAGTTTTCAGAGTCTTGCTTTGATCAGGGGGTGTTTGAGCAAGTGAAGCTATCTAGGACAATCTCGAACGTTCCTGCCTCTCATATCTATAAATACCGCTTAGTGCTTCATGAAAGCATCAATGACTATCTCATGACCTCCCATATTGAGTTGAAATACTTTTATCGAGTAAAAACAAGAGAAAGTATCGACGATAAAATTGCGCGTTATAGTGAGCGCGACAATCAGTATCCGGTGAACAATTGGCTCAATGATATTTTTGGGGCAAGGATTATATTAACCAAGTCCGAGATCGCAGAAGTGATGGAAGAGCTGGATAACTGGCAAGATGAACTTGGTTTGAAAAACTGGTATTTGCGCGATAAGGAAGGCTATAAAGGACTTCACATCTATTTTAAAAATAGAAGTAACTTTTACTTTCCGTGGGAACTTCAAATTTGGGATAAAGAAGATTTGAGGTCGAATGTCGAAAACCATGAGAAGTTTAAGCGAAGCTTTATTTAAGATTTATCACGGCTATACTACAAGAGCCATGTGTTTCGTTGTAAACACTCGATGTTCAAAGCAACTCAATCATGTACAAATAAACAATATTAAGTACGCGAGGGTGCTATGAAAACAAGTACCATTTATGCAGAAAAAGCAGTGTCATCAAGCGAAGCTAGAAAGCACTTTAAAGATTGCTTATCAGGGGAGCCTGTCGTCGTTTTATCGAACAATGAGCCTGCTGGTTATATGATGAGCGCAACTTTTTTTGAAGGACTTATGAAAGCTTTAGAAGGCAAGAATGTTGACTCTGCTTCATTGTTTAGACCAATGAGTGCTCGCTTAGCAGTCATTGCTCACCTGAATGCTCAAGCATTAACAGAACTTGATGAGAATACTTTGGGTGAGTTTCAAGAGTGAGTAGGTCATTAAATATTCGAGTTTTTAAGCATAAGATCTGAATTGATGCACTTACTGAAAGTGAGCTTCTTTCATGTCGATACCAATTTATCCATTTATGGCTAAATGATTCATGAAGCTTGTAGTGCGTAAGCTATCGATATTGCTGAGAGTATTCTTAAATGCACCTGTTGATGGGGTAAAGAGACATCAACGAGCTTAAGTTTTGGTTTACAGAGGAGGAAAAAACATGAATACGACCATTGAAAAAGTGGAAGGTTTAAGCAGTCAACAGTAGGGATTGCTGTGTTGGTCATGACTCATTGCGGGCGGAAAAAGCATTTTGATTTTCACTCCTGGTTTTGTAGCGATGTCAGAGCGGTGAGTGCTAGGTCATTAAAGGGGATATACTTGTTTGGGTATTGTACCAGTGGTCATCAACCGAGCTTCAACAAACCATGCTGATTCCAAGTTTTAATCATCGTTGTAGATGGTTCTTATTATATTGTTGACTGCTAACCGATTCTGATAACTATCCAAGTACAGAAAATTACTTTACTTGTCATTCAGTCTTGATGATGCAGATCAGGTTGCGCAACACCTTAATTCTGTTCAATCAACGAGGTTGTTTTCTTGCGCATATTGAGCATACAAAATATCTGCAAAATCGGTTTCCGAGATACCTGCGAGCACTAGGTCTCGAACGGCATCAGCCAACAACTCGTTATCGCTGGTCAACTCATAGTCGTTTAGAGATAAGTACTCAAGAGCCACCATTAATCCAGTTCGTTTATTTGCATCCGGAAGCGCATGGGCTACCGCAATACTAGCCGTATATTTTGCAGCAATCTCAAAAATATCGTCTAAACCATCATAGACAATAGCATTATCAATCCTACCTAAAGCGCCTTGCAATTTAGGAATATCGACGGCCCCATTCATACCAGGCTCAGTATCGAGTATGAATGTATTGATTTCTATGACTCGCTCGAATGGAAAACAAATAATGTCCATTACATATGAGCCAGTTTTTCAAACGTTTTCCGGTGGGTTCTCAATGCTAATTTGGACTCGGATTTAACAATTTGTTGTCCGTAAATTCCTGATAAATCGAGTTTTTTTGTGGCTTTAATCCTGGGCCTTTCAACCGCGCCCACACCATAAGATTCCATTTTCTTATTCATCGACCTTCACCTCTAAAATAACCATTTAAAATCTATTATACTATTAACCCACCCAAAAAACATAACGTCGTGTGAGGTGGCGAGGCAACGCTATGACTGCGCTGTCAACAAAACGTCTTCTAAACTGAACATGCTACCCGTGTCAAGCGAGTACAAGCCATAATCTTGTGATCATCGCTATTACCCTTAACACCTATAACATCTCCCTCTGTCTGGTACAGAGCCAGCAGAAAAACGGTGATCAGTTCACTTTATGATAGTGATCTCCCCATCATCTTGTCACGATTAAGAGCGCTGGTGAGGTATTCGACGCTTTGGCAGTATGCGCACGTGCATCGTACTGGGCGAGATATCAAAATAGCCCCTGTTTTAGCCCATATTGGGTGTCACTTCATATCGAATATCAAACGAAAAAGGAACGATGCAAGGGGTGTACTTGGCGCTCTCATTGAGCCCCTTTTTCATGGCGTCGGTACAAGTCGGTTGCCATGGTCACTGCGATGCACACTGTCTCAAAGGGTCCTCAATCGCCACGATTGTGTCTCAGGGTGAAACGTTCATCTCTGCAAAATTTTGATTTTAATTGGGTTTTCGGGCTGAGTGAAAATGGCCCTAAGGCGCTACGGCGCTACGGCATTATATATTGGTCGCTCCGCGCCGATTATTTTCATTCGCAATAATCGTCCAAACAATTATTCCACTGCCTACTCAAGTGTTCAAAGTGAACGAATAATAAAGCGGTCATATATAATTGAGACTTCTGCTTACTTTGTAACACACCTCGCCTTGCTGTCTTACGCTAATCCATGCATAATTTGTCAAGTTTTATGATTGTTTAGACGATGTGTGAACGATGGATAATGATTATTGTGATATCGGTCTCACTTGAACAATTTGCGAAGGCGGTTTCACGCACAATGCCGCGCAGCAATCGTGTGGAAAATAAATATATTAAACATAAACTGGCGATGTATTTGGTGCACGTAACCATGCCCTTACCATGGCGAGTTTATATTGCGGGAATCTTTACGTGAAAAATAAACAACACTGCTTAAGCGTACTTGGCGTATTAAGTATAGGCTTATGTGCGCTTCCAGCATCCGCTAACTTCTACGCGGGGGCCTTGGCAAGCTATTCTAATGCCGAATTTAAGTCCTCCTCGGTTGCGAATGCTAATGTATCCGAAGGCTCTCCGATTCTATTGCAAGCACAAGCCGGGTATTTTTTTAATGATTACCTAGGTCTTGAGGCGCGTTACGGCACATCAGTGCAGCGTGATAGCGGCCTTGCGGTCGATAGCCTGGCGAGTGCGTATGTGAAAGTCAACATGCCAGTCAGCTCTCGCGTTGCGATCTATGGTTTGGCGGGGTATACCTCGGTGGAAATGAATCAAACCAACTTTGCGTCTGAAAAGGAGCAAGGTTTTAGTTTTGGTCTTGGTATGCATTATGCCCTTGATACCAAAAACGCCGTGGTGTTTGAGTTTGTGGATAGTGGTTCGGAAGATAACATCCGCCTCAACACGATGACGATCGGATTCCAACATCGTTTTTAATTTAAAAGATAATTGCTTTTAAATGTCACCTTTATTTTATAGTGAATGACCATGCTTAAAGGATATTTCTCCATTGCTGCCTATGTGGTGGCAAGCTTGTTTGTGCCGGCTGCGTTGGCGCAAAACCCTACTCCAGAACAGATTCAAATGTTTCAGAGTTTACCTCCCGCTCAACAACAAGCATTGGCGAGTAAGTATGGCATTTCTTTGCCTTCGGCATCTTCTCAATCAGTGGCTTATCAAACACCGGATGTCATCGAGCCTCGACCTGAAACGAATAAAATCGGCAATGCTCAGCAGGGTGATCACCAAGCTTCTCTAACAGAGGGTGAGTTAAAGCGTTTTGGTTTAGAGTTGTTTGCCGGATCGCCAACCACCTTTGCGCCGATCAGCGATGTACCGGTTCCGGCCGATTACACCGTGGGCGCCGGTGATGAAATTGTGATCCAGCTTTTTGGTAAAGAGAACATCACGCACCGCTTGCGCGTGAACCGAGCAGGGCTGATTAATTTTCCTTCTCTGGGGCCGGTTCAAGTCGCAGGAATGACCTTCTCTGATGTGCGTGATTCGCTGAACCAACGTGTTAAAGAGCAGATGATTGGTGTGCGCAGTGATATTTCACTGGGTGAAATGCGCACCATGCAAGTCTTTGTGATGGGCGGCGCTTATAAGCCTGGCTCGTACACTGTGAGTGCACTCACCACCATTTCTCAAGCGATATACTACAGCGGTGGTTTTTCTGAGAGTGGTGCATTGCGTGATATCCAGTTAAAGCGCAATGGTCAGGTGATCCGCAAGCTTGATATGTATGACTTATTGCTCAAAGGCGATGCGCGTAATGACGTTCGCTTACTACCTGGCGATGTTGTTTTCATTGGTGCGGTAGGCAATACCATCTCAATTGATGGCGAAGTGAATCGACCTGCGATTTATGAAATCAAATCGAATGAAACGTATAAGCAAGCGATTAACATGGCGGGCGGTTTTACCGCGAATGCATACAGTGACCAAGTGGAAGTTAAGCGCTACGCGACCAGCAACAATCGTGATGCACTGACACTGAATTTTTCTCAATCGAGTGATCAGCAGAGTCGTGTGAAAAATGGCGATGTGGTTAACGTGACGGCGAAAAGCGAACAGCTAACACGTTATGTAGACATTGATGGTGATGTTCGTCATCCTGGTTATGTTGAATGGAAGGCCGGCCTGCGCATCGCTGATTTGTTTAAATCGGTTGATACGGCGTTTAACGCAACTGCCGATGTGAGCTACGCCATTGTTGTCCGCGAGATCAATGCTCAGCGAGAGGTTGAAGTTCTACAAGTCAACCTTGCAAATGCTATCTTGTCGCCGAGTAGTGAAGATAACCTTCAACTGCATTCACGAGATCGCGTGTTGGTGTTTAACCGTTTTAGTAATAGTGATTTAGATTCACTGACAAACGATGAGATGACAAATAAAGTCAAATCATTAGAGCAAGCGCAGCAACAAGCATTTATTGAGCAAGCACAACAACAAGGTGCTGTTGCTGGTAGCGCAGCGAATCAATCACTAACACCAAAGGCAAAACTGATTTTCCAAGGCCAAGAAATTACTAGCAAGGACCTAATTTCATTAAAAAATAATACACGTCAAACGTTGCTGGCTCCTGTGTTACTGCAGTTACAGCAGCAGTCTCGTCTAGGACTGGCTCCTCAAATTGCAGATGTGTTTGGTGAAGTGAAACACCCTGGTCGCTACCCGATCACAAATCAAATGACCGTGTCCACTTTGATCGAAGCTGCTGGTGGTTTAACGTATAACGCCTATACCATCAATGCTGAATTGGCCCATAGTGTTGTCGATGCGCTTAATGAGCGCGGCTCGATAGAAGTTGAGCGCATTGACTTGCGTCAAGCCATTCAAGGCAATGCAGTAAGTGATGTAGTTATTGTGGGTCGCGATCGTTTGAATGTGCTTGAAAAGCCCAATGTAAAACTGCAAAGCACAGTAGTTCTTCAAGGTGAGGTTCGTTTCCCGGGTACCTATACGGTACGCCAAGGTGAAACGCTCATCGATTTACTTGAACGTGCGGGTGGGTTAACGGAGTTTGCT
The DNA here is from genome assembly GCF_040869025.1 of Vibrio scophthalmi. Taxonomy (NCBI): domain Bacteria; kingdom Pseudomonadati; phylum Pseudomonadota; class Gammaproteobacteria; order Vibrionales; family Vibrionaceae; genus Vibrio; species Vibrio scophthalmi. The sequence continues at coordinate 1,658,809 of NZ_CP134271.1, forward strand.
CATCCTCAAGGGGCAATTTTTACGCGTGAAGCACTGCGCCTACAAGAGCAGAAATTACTTAACCAATACGCAGCAGATATGCGAGCAGAAACGGCGAAGAAGACCTTCCGTGCCGATAGCAATATGAGCTCGGTAATTTCAGATCCGGCTAAAACACTGGCTTTTGTTGAAGAAGCCAGTAAGAGTAAAGCGCTGGGTCGAATGGTGGTGCAGCTCGATCGAATTTTGCAAGACGATAAATCTGCCGACTTTATGCTAGAAGATGGCGACTTCTTATTTGTCCCAACCTTCCGCAATACCGTCTCGATTATGGGTGAAGTCCAAGTTGCAATTACTTACTTGCTCGATAATAAGCTTGATGTGGATGATTACCTTAATAAAGCGGGTGGGGTGAAGAAACAAGCGGACGAAGGCCGTATCTTTGTTGTTCGTGCCGATGGTTCTGTTTATAAACCCAATTCAGGTTATTGGTTTGGTAATAACAGTGAGAACCTAAAAGCGGGCGACACCATCGTGGTGCCGATTGATACCGATTACCGTGATGCACTTAGCACTTGGACGGCAGCCACTCAGATCCTATATCAAACGGGTGTTGCGGTGAACGCGCTTAAATAAGACTGATTGGGTGCTAGCCATTAAAGTGACTAGCACCTAAATTACGACCACATTAACCTGATCCTCTTTCGCGTATTGTTAGCTCTTTGCTCAGCGTTGTGGATGAGGATGTTAGGATCTTGATGAATAACATGAAATCTCAAAACGAAACACATTTAAATCCGTTACCTTATCCGCCACAGAGTCAGACGGTTGCCGATGATGAAATCGACTTGCGCGAGCTTTTTTTTGCGCTTTGGAAAGGCAAGTGGATCATTATCGCTATTACTTTTGTCTTTGCATTAGGTTCGGTTTTATACGCCCTTAGTCTACCCAATGTCTATAAAGCGGATGCATTGCTCGCTCCAGCCGAAAGTTCTGGCGGTGGTGGTTTGTCGCAAATGGCGGGGCAACTTGGCGGTTTAGCGGCGCTGGCTGGTGTTAATCTTGGTGGTGGAGAGTCATCACAAACAGATTTAGCGGTGCAAGTGATGAAATCTCGCCAATTTATCGATGCTTTTATTAATAAGCACAACCTGTTGGTGCCGTTAATGGCGGCCAAAGAGTGGGATCTTGCGAGTAATAAGCTAGTTTTTGATGATGAATTGTATGATCAAAGCTCAACGCAATGGCTGCGTGAGCCGCAAGGGCTGCGTGGCGCCACTCCTAGCGCTCAAGAGGCTTTTGAGGTTTTTACTAAAGAAACGCTAAGTGTTAATCAGAGCAAAGAAAGTGGCTTATACACCATTTCTGTTCAACATTATTCGCCATATATTGCGCAGCAATGGGTTAACTGGTTAGTTGAAGACATCAACAAAGTCATGCGTGAGCGCACGATTGCTGAGACATCACAGAATCTCTCTTATTTGAATACTCAATTGCAAAAAACTGCCGTTGCCGATATGCAAAGCACTTTTTATAAGCTTATCGAAGAGCAGACCAAAAGCCTGATGTTGGCAGAAGTACAAGAAGAGTTTGTGTTTAAAACTGTGGATCCTGCGGTAGTGCCTGAGATTAAAAGTGGACCTAAACGTGCACTGATTTGTGTGTTAGGTACGCTACTGGGCGGCATGCTGGGTGTAGCGATCGTTTTGGTTCGATTCGCGTTTAGAAAAGAAGAGCTAGAAAGCTCAGATGAGAACTGTTAAGTATTAGATCATACTTATTTAGACTGTGCTTATTTAGAGCAATCAATATTTAGAATAAGTAATGCCGATTAAGGAATTGAGTTAATTCGATGGCCTTGAAAACCACTATTGGTGGGTGTTTAAGAGCGAATTCCTTAGTTATATACACATAAAAAGCGCCATAGCATGAAGTTTACACTTCGTGTTATGGCGCTTTTTTTATTCTCATTCTGAAGTTATCTAACCGAATGCAATCAATGGTTTTATTGTTAAGTCGCCATTTATAATGACAGACACAATGTAAGCTCAAAGGGGCGCCCCTTTTTGAGCCTGTAATTTAAATTGTGACTACTTACTCACGCTGCTGGGTCTCTGGCTCCATTGGGAGCGAGCATCAGTTGTATAAAATAAGTAATGTTGTTTATTCAACATTTGGCCGCCATCACGAGTGATAGGCTGCCAAGATATTCTTGCTCGGCTCGTACTTGGTTTCACCGTCATGAGATCCAATGGTACAGAAACATAGAAGCCTTTGTTGTAGCTACCTTCACCGTATTCTTCTGCAGTCAAATCCGTCAGGGTCGCATAAGCACCCACAATCACGCCGGATTTAAATTGCTTTGAGAAGTCGACACGAGCACCCACATCACCACCAAGGAATTTACCGGCACTGACTTTAAACAGCGTACTATCTAAAAATTGCCATTGCGGCATGTAATAACCGGTTAAGTGACCGGTGCTGCCCTTGCTTAATACATAAGCTTGGCATTTCGGGGTTGGGGTGTTACATGTCGATTCATTGTAGAAGAAGTAATCCTCACTATAAACACCAAACCAAGAGTTAGGATCGCGCTGGCTAATCAGGTTAGCATCTAAGCCGACAGCCCAGTTTTTACCGTATGGGCGGTAAAGAACTTCACTACCTACACCTGCGAACATCGATTCTAAATAGCCTGCATAGACTTGCGTGTAAATAGACTCTGCTGGTTGTTCAAACCACGTTAACTGTAGCCTGTTTAAGCGAACAGGTTGTTCTACGTAAGCTCGGAACATCGTACGAACTCGTGGAGTGGCGTAGTTGCGAACATGCGGTGAGTTTTCAACGTAGTTAAATTTGTCGTAGTTATCAAACAGATTGAAATAAACAGAGCCTGCCAATTCAACGTTATCTGTTAACCAGTAGTTGGATTTTGCATTCAACCCAACGCTGTATAAATAGAACGCTTCTGGCGCGCCAAAGCTCTGCTTCAGAACAGGATCAATGCCATAGCCCCAACGCTCTTTTGTGGAAGCAAGCATTGTTGATGAGTGCTCGGTTGGTTCTCCCTGAGTCATACTCTCTGCGACGTTAGCATTGATTGCCATATGGTGTGAGGCGGCGACATATTCGCTACGATCAATGATGGTTTCTGTTAGAGGTAGGCCATCTTGATTTTCGACCACGATAAATTGCTCAACGCTCTCATCACTGTGATTGGTTAAAATGGCTGCCGCTCGGTCGAGGGCTTCATTGCGATCGCGATATTTTCTTTGCTCCCCGGTTAAAACAAGCGTTGTCCCTTGTTTTGACAGTGTGCTTTGTTTATACCCCGCGTTCGTCTCAAGTTGATTAGCGACATCTTGCCAATCGGTATCTGACTTTTGTTGAGCGGTACTTAATTGAACCGTTTGTTTTGGTTCATCACGCCAGATCGCTTTCATGTCATTGAAGTTAGTGTAGAGATTAAAACCTAACGTGAGCGTATCACCACGTTGATAGCTTAATTTTGCATCTCCCCAATCACCTAGGCGATAGTTAACTCCCACATTGATTGGCGTATGTTGCGGCATCGGTTTGCCACGACCGACAGGAAAGTCTTCACTATAGTCATTACCTTCGTATTCTATTTTTATTCGTAGTGGGTCATAAGGCGTTTGGTATTCAATACCACCAAATAGAGCTGCTGGGCCTTTAAACCAACGTTCAAAATCTACACTACCGCCAGTGCCTTTAAAGTCACTTGGGCGCGTGCAATATTTATCACTCGCTTTACAGAATGGGTTTGTTACCGTACCGCTTTGGCCTAAGTAGCCCCAGCCTAGACCGAGAGTAAAATCAAGGTTGCCAAAGCGCTTTGTCGCCGCGAGATATTCAGCATCAAATAGACCAGTACCACCAAAATCTCTCACACCAACGGAGGTTTCAGGTAGCCAGTAGCTTTCTTCTAATAAGCGAATTTTGAAATCGATACCTTTGTCGGTATATATATTATCACCGCTGTATGCAGGATCATCGCTGTAATAGGTGTCTGGTACGCGAGTGTAGCGAATGGTGGTTTCTAGCCAGCTCATTAACTGCAACGAGGTCGAATATTGATGATAGTCATCATTAACACTGACTCCGACATTAAATTCGCCTTCTTGTGCCATTCGCCCTGATGGTGTTTGAATTAAACCGGTGCCACCAAAATCGGTTTGTGATACTTGCCAGGTTGCGTTGCTAGCAAAGCTGGGTACCGAGAGCAGGCCAAATGATGATAAGAGCAATGGCAGTTTACGGATCTTCATTTTGTGCTTGTTCTCATGCTAATTAGTTTAACGATGCGCTCTTCCAGTTCTAGAGTGCTGGCTGAATCGGAGTTGTAACCTAAAAAGACCACCGTGCCTGGAATTAATGCTGTGTTTTCATTGTTCCAATAGGCATAGCCAACCCTTTTGTAGTGTCCATCCGGATAAACCACCCAAGCGTAGCTAGGGTGAGCACTTGAGAGCTGTGCAAGTGGCTCAATGTAATGACTGAGAGTTTTGTTTGCTCCGAGATCGATAGATTGAGGGACGGTTAACAACCCTTCAATGCTGATCTGCGGTGTCCTTGTTGTCGTTACCAGTTCAAAATGGCCATTGAGCATAGGATTCGCTTGAGGTTGAATGCGAATATGATCAAAATCGAGTGTTAACTCTTCTCTATAACCCACATTCCACGATTTAATTTGCTCAACCAGAATATCAACGGACGCTTGATTGACACTATTTTTTGCAGCTAAAGCTTGCAGTTCATTGATGACTTGCTGTCTTAGTTGGTAGCTTTGTGGTTGCTTATCAATATTAAACAGTTTGTTGCCCACCGCGTATTGCGTGAGAGCCGTTGTATTACGATTACTTTGGCTTATTACGTCAGCAAATACCTGTTCTAGGCGAACGGGCTGAGAATATTCGAGCTTAATCTCTTCTTGTGGAATATTGATGGTTAATGCGTTGGCAAAAGAAGGGGATATTGATGCGATCCCCGTAAGCCAGAGTGCGATAGGAATCACCTTTGTTTTACTTATGCTATTAAAAGTCATATTCATCTACTCCGCATATGGCTTGAGAACTTCGATTTCAATAAAGAGTTCATCGGGTATTAACCATTGTGCACTTTTTACGACGTTACCTTGAGTGTCTACCCAGTAGTCATTTTGCATTTGCTGGCCGATTTGGTCGAACGTGATCACTTCATGAACTTGAGTGGTTTGTTTCTGCCACAACAGGGAGGTGATTTTTTCAGTGCCTTTGGGCGTGCTTTCTATTCTCGCCTTGTTGCTATACAGATAACCGGGTTGCCAATCGTATTCACGACTGCTCCATGAATTTGCGTATTGATTTGGCGCGGCAAGTCGGTTGTTGGAAGACATGTTGACTAAATTCGCTTTTGGAAACATCGCCGTTTTAACAATGCGTCCATTTTCAGTAGTGATCATGGCACTATCGGCGGACACCCATTTTAATTGGGTGTTACCAGTCAGCGGGTTGGTGTCGGCAAAGGCCAACACCATAAAAATTTGATGTCCGTTGTTGATCCGAGCATAAATGCTAGCATAAGGAAGTTCTGCGACTTGCTCTGCGGTCATGTCTACATCATTAAAACCAAATAATGCTTCATGAATAGTGGCATTGAGATCTTGGGTTCGTTGAGAGCATCCGGCCAGTAAGCTTATAAAAATGATAAGTAGAGCGCTGCGAAGGTGAGCCATTAATTCATCCTGACAATGAAGTAAAAGAAGGGTAACTAGAAGGATCAAAAAACACCCTTAGCAAGCTAAGGGTGTTGGTTACTCGTTTTAACGATTAGTTAGAACCGTCAGAACCGTCAGAACCGTCAGAACCGTCGTTGTCATCAGATGCAACTACTGCTACTGCAACTACTGCTACTGCACCTACAGCGACTGCTGTTGCTGTTGCTGTACCAGCTGCTGCTGCTGTTGCTGTTGTGCCACCAGCTGCGCTACCGCCAGCTGCTGCTTCAGTCGCAGCGAAAGCGCTTGTTGAAGCACCTAGAGCCACTAACATTGCTAGAGCAATATTTTTCATTTTATATATCCTTGTAAATTTACAAATTAAACATCGATGTTGGAGATATTAAGCTCTCCGTTGCTTATTCTAAAAGACATTCTGTTAAGTGTAAAATAGTTAACATCCTGTTTTGATTAAAACTATAGAATATTTGAATATTAAACTATTTATATTCGTTATTACTTTTTAATTACAACCGTATCAGTAATGGTAATATTTTAGCTTGAAAGCATCGTGAATGCTGACTATCAGGTTTAAAGCACTCTTGAATTCCCATGTTTTTGTCCGCATATATTGAAAATAACCAATTTTAAATACAAGAGGCCCTACACGTGACTACCATCGTTTCAGTACGTCGAAATAACAAAGTTGTCATCGCGGGTGACGGACAAGTATCGCTAGGCAATACCGTAATGAAAGGCAACGCGCGCAAAGTGCGCCGCTTATATAATGGTAAAGTATTGGCGGGTTTTGCTGGCGGCACGGCAGATGCGTTTACGCTGTTTGAGCGCTTTGAAAGCAAGCTGCAAATGCACCAAGGCCACCTAACCAAAGCGGCGGTAGAGCTGGCGAAAGATTGGCGCAGCGATCGCGCGCTACGTAAGCTTGAAGCGCTGCTGGTGGTTGCCGATGAAACCGCATCCTTGATCATCACCGGTAATGGTGATGTGGTTCAGCCTGAGCACGATTTGATTGCGATTGGCTCTGGCGGTAACTACGCACAAGCGGCGGCGATTGCTTTATTAGAAAACACCGATTTAAGTGCGCGTGAAATCGCTGAAAAAGCATTAACGATTGCGGGCGACATCTGTGTCTTCACTAACCATCATCACACTATTGACGAACTAGAAATCCCAGCCCCAAGCGCTGAATAATAAAAAGATAGTGAATAAAGAATTTAAGGAATCTGATTATGTCTGAGATGACCCCTCGTGAGATTGTTCATGAACTGAACCGCCATATCATTGGCCAAGATAACGCTAAACGCTCAGTGGCGATTGCACTGCGTAACCGCTGGCGTCGTATGCAGCTTGAAGAGAGCTTGCGCGTAGAAGTATCACCAAAGAATATTTTGATGATTGGCCCAACTGGTGTTGGTAAAACCGAAATTGCCCGTCGTTTGGCAAAGCTCGCCAATGCACCCTTTATCAAAGTGGAAGCGACGAAATTCACCGAAGTGGGTTATGTCGGTAAAGAAGTCGAAACCATTATTCGTGATCTGACCGATGCGGCGATCAAAATGACGCATCAGCAAGAGATGGAAAAAGTAAAATTCCGTGCTGAAGAGCAAGCGGAAGAACGCATTCTTGATGCTCTATTACCGCCAGCGCGTGACGCTTGGGGTCAAAACGAGCAGCCACAACAAGATGAAGAGCGTCAGTCGAATACTCGTCAAATCTTCCGCAAGAAACTACGTGAAGGTCAATTAGACGATAAAGAGATTGAGATTGATGTTGCTGCGCCGCAAATGGGCGTTGAGATCATGGCGCCTCCGGGCATGGAAGAGATGACCAATCAGCTGCAAAGCATGTTCTCGAATCTTGCTGGCGACACCAAGAAAAAGCGCAAGATGAAAATCAAAGAAGCAATGAAAGCTTTGGTTGAAGAAGAAGCGGCGAAACTGGTTAACGCAGAAGATCTGAAAGAGCAGGCGATCTTCAACGTTGAAAACAACGGTATCGTCTTCATTGATGAGATCGACAAAATCTGTAAGCGTGGTGAAAGCTCAGGCCCTGATGTGTCTCGTGAAGGTGTTCAGCGTGATCTATTGCCATTGATTGAAGGCAGCACAGTTTCTACTAAGCACGGCATGGTCAAAACCGATCATATCCTATTTATTGCATCGGGCGCATTCCAAGTGGCGAAACCATCGGATTTGATCCCTGAATTGCAAGGTCGTCTACCAATCCGTGTTGAGCTTGAAGCGCTTTCAAGCAATGACTTCAAACGCATTCTGACTGAGCCAAAAGCGTCGCTGACAGAGCAATACATCGCTTTGCTTAAAACCGAAGATGTGAATATTAACTTCACTGAAGATGGCATCACGCAAATCGCAGAAGCGGCGTGGACGGTGAATGAAACCACCGAGAACATTGGTGCGCGTCGCCTGCATACGGTGATGGAGCGCCTAATGGATGAGATTTCATTTGAAGCGACAGAGAAACCAGGCAGCAGCATGACGATTGATGCCGAGTACGTGCAAAAACGTCTTGGTGAATTTGTCGAAGATGAAGATCTAAGCCGTTTTATTCTTTAATCGAAAATTGCGTATTAGAAAAAGTCGGCTTCGGTCGGCTTTTTTATTGTCTGTCGTTTGAGGTGGGGGATTTTCAACGGATAAAAAAAGAGGCAGATGCTCGGCATCTACCTCTTGGCTTATGTTTCTAATCGGCACTGTCGCATGACAGTGTTATGGAGAAGAGATTAGATCATAAATACAAAAATTACTGCCAACGCAGAGATTAAAGCTGCGAATGCGTAACAGGCGATCTTACCTGCTACACCGGTGTGGAATTTAAGATCGTGCATACCGTGGTGTACACGGTGCATTGCATGCCACATTGGTAGTGCAAGGCTGCCGATAATAAATAGCGCGCCGATGATGCTAGTTGCGAACTCAGAGACACGCTCGTAGCTCAACGCTTCCGCATCAATAATACCAAGCGGTGCAAGAATACCGAGTACTAACACAGTGATAGGCGTAATCATGGCAAACCATGTACCGCCAGCGCCAAATAGGCTCCACCAGATAGGCTCATCAGAGCGGCGTGGTGAATGATCAACTTTGAAATTTGGGGTCATAACATCGCTCCTTAAACAACGATCAGAACAACAAGAGAAATAAACGCAACCGCTGCCCATTGAGCAAGGACGATCAATTTCTTGTCGACTGGTTTGCCTTTGATGCGAATTGGCATCACTTGCGGCATCATGCTGAAGAAGGTTTGCGCGTGCAATAGGCTACCCGCTAGTGCCACGATATTGATTGCCACTACCAATGGGTTCGCCATGAAGTCTAACCAAGTTTGCCAAGCTTCTGGCCCTTTTACTAGTGAGCCTAAACCAATGGTTAGGAACACAGTAAATAGAATCAAAGGTAGTACCGTTGCTTCACGCATCATGTAGAAGCGGTAGAACGGACTGCTTTGCCACCACGTACGTTTCATTTCACGAACGTAAGGTTTACGATTACTCATCCTAAGCCTCCTCTTTCACTGGTTTACCATCAGGCTTTAGCATCGCAATCACAAAGTCCATTGATGATTCAATTTTACCTTGGTTTACTGCTGCTGCTGGATCCACGTTCTTCGGACATACTTCAGAGCAGTAACCGACAAAAGTACAACCCCAAGCGCCATTCTTACCATTGATCAGCGCCATACGCTCAGATTTACCGTTATCACGGCTATCCAAGTTGTAACGGTGTGCCATAGTCAGTGCTGCAGGACCAATAAACTCAGGGTTTAGACCAAACTGAGGACACGCTGCGTAACACAAACCACAGTTGATACAGCCAGCAAATTGCTTGTATTTTGCCATTTGCTCTGGAGTTTGCAGGTTAGTGCCGTCTTCAGGTTTACGGTCGTTACCGATAATGTAAGGTTTGATGGCTTCAAGGCGCTCGATGAACGGCGTCATATCAACAATCAAATCTTTTTCGATAGGGAAGTTCGCTAGTGGTTCGATCTTCACGCCATCTGGGTAATCACGTAGGAAGCATTTACACGCCAGTTTTGGTACGCCATTAACCATGATGCCGCAAGAGCCACAGATCGCCATACGACAAGACCAGCGGTAAGAGAGGTCTTTGTCTAGGTGGTCTTTGATGTAGCCTAGTGCATCAAGCACAGACATGGTGTCATCAAAGGGTACTTCAAACGTTTGTAAGCGAGGCTCTTCATCATGCGCTGGGTCATAACGTAGAACGTCTACTTTTTGAATACGATGTGCTGACATTATGCTTGCTCCTCTGCTTTCTTCTCTTCAGCTTGGGCTGCTTCTTCCGCTGCCGCTTTTTCTGCTGCTTCACCGTATAGACGTGCTTTTGGCTGAGACTTAGTAATGGTTACATTGCTGTACTCAATGCTCGGCGCTGCGTCTGGTTGGTAGAAAGCTAAGGTATGCTTAAGGAAGTTAACATCGTCACGCTCTGTGCAGTTGTCATCAAGACGTTGGTGCGCACCGCGAGACTCTTTACGTAGGATCGCTGAGTGAACCATCGCTTCTGCCACTTCAAGGCCGTAACCGATCTCGATGGCGTATAGCAGGTCAGTGTTGAATACCTTGCCTTTGTCTTTGATACTGATGTTTTTGTAGCGTGCTTTAAGCTCAGTGATCTTCTCAATCGTCGCTTGCATCAAATCTTCTTGGCGGTAGATACCACAACCCGCTTCCATGGAGTGACCCATTTCAGTGCGGATATCGGCCCAGTTTTCGTCGCCGTCTTGCTCAAGCAGTGCTGCAATACGCGCTTCAACCGCTTTTACTTGCTCGGCAATAGACTCGTCATTCCAGCCTTTAAATTCTGCCGCGCGAGCAACCGCTTGTTCACCCGCTACGCGGCCAAAGACCACAAACTCAGCCAATGAGTTAGAACCTAGGCGGTTTGCACCGTGTAGGCCAACAGAAGCACATTCGCCCACAGCGAACAGACCTTTGATGCGCGTTTCACATTGACCGTTAGTCTCAATACCACCCATGGTGTAGTGCACGGTAGGACGAATTGGGATTGGCTCTTTGGCTGGATCAACGTTAACGTAAGCTTTTGCTAGCTCACAGATAAACGGTAGACGCTCTTGTAGGTATTCTTCACCTAGGTGACGAAGATCAAGGTGTACCACATCACCCAGTGGGTGTTTGATGGTGTTGCCTTTTTGATGCTCGTGCCAGAAGGCTTGAGAAACTTTGTCACGTGGACCCAGTTCCATGTATTTATTTTTTGGCTGGCCAACCGGAGTTTCTGGGCCCATGCCGTAATCTTGTAGGTAACGGTAGCCGTTTTTATTGACGATGATACCGCCTTCACCACGACAACCTTCGGTCATCAGGATACCTGTACCAGGCAGACCAGTTGGGTGGTATTGAACGAATTCCATATCACGTAGAGGCACGCCGTGACGGTAAGCCATTGCCATGCCGTCGCCAGTTACGATACCGCCGTTGGTGTTACAGTGGTAAACACGACCCGCACCACCGGTAGCAAGTACCACCGATTTCGCTTTAATCGTAACAAGCTCGCCTTCCGCCATGTGGATAGCGATCAGACCTTGCACTTCACCTTCGTCAACCAATAGGTCAACCACAAAGTACTCATCAAAACGTTTGATGTTTTGGTACTTCATTGAAGTCTGGAAAAGGGTGTGAAGCATGTGGAAGCCAGTTTTGTCGGCAGCGAACCAAGTACGCTCAACCTTCATACCACCGAAACGACGAACGTTTACTTCGCCATTTTCTTTACGGCTCCATGGGCAGCCCCACTGTTCCATTTGAATCATTTCGCGAGTTGAATTCGCCACGAAGTATTCAACGACATCCTGTTCACATAGCCAGTCACCACCACCAACGGTATCGTTGAAGTGATTATCTAGGCTATCTTCTTCCTTGATAACTGCTGCTGAGCCACCTTCAGCGGCAACCGTGTGGGAGCGCATTGGGTAAACTTTAGAAATTAGAGCAACTTCTAAGTCAGGGTTAGCTTCAGCCGCTGCAATAGCAGTACGAAGACCAGCGCCGCCAGCGCCGATGACTGCGATATCTGTGATGATAGTTTGCACAGTTATCCTCCAGTGTGTAAGTGCGGTCAATCCCGCTTGTTATAGTAAGAGAGTGTGTGCAGATGCTTGTTTCAGATAGTGTTATCCATACCGAAATGGACGTGCTACACATAACTCAAAAGTGTTATTGCCAGTGTAAGAGAGGGCATAGTTGTAAAAATTGATGTATTCCGGATTTTGTTCCGGTAATGCAAAAGAGAGCATAGAAAATGCCGGATATGTGAGAGTAGTCACGACATGGCATTTTTACCGACAAGCCTTGATGTAAATGGTGTTACAGCGGTGTTGAAATTTATTTGTGGCACGTTAGTTGAGGTGTTATTTAACGGCCAAATCTACACCAATTGATTAGGGGTGTTTTTATTGCCAAGGTATAGAGTGGCCGAATGAATCGTGCGGCAAGGCGCAAGAAGGCTTGCACCCGTGATGAAAAGTGCTATGTTCGCCTCTTCGCGAGATGAGCAGAAAAGAGAAGGCAGAAAAATGAATTGGCAACCAACCGCATCCATCGAGTTACTCAAACAGCGCGCTGAGTTACTCAGCCAGATCCGTCATTTTTTTGCTAAGCGTAATGTACTGGAAGTAGATACTCCGGCAATGAGTCACGCCACGGTGACCGACGTACATCTACAAACCTTTCAAACCCAATTTGTTGGTCCGGGCTATGCCGATGGCAGCAAGCTTTATTTGATGACCAGTCCTGAATTTCACATGAAGCGCCTTTTAGCGGCGGGCAGTGGTTGCATTTATCAAATTAATAAAGCGTTTCGTAACGAAGAGAATGGTCGTTATCACAATCCCGAGTTCACCATGTTGGAATGGTATCGCGTTGGGTTTGATCACCACCAATTGATGGATGAGATGGATGACTTGCTGCAGTTAGTTATTCGATGCGGCGCCGCACAACGTATGACTTATCAACAAGCCTTCATTAACGTATTGGGTGTGTGTCCTTTGGAAGGTTCGATGACCGAGCTGAAAGTCGCTGCTGATAAGCTAGGTCTGAGTGATATTGCCGAGCCAGAACAAGATCGCGACACGCTGTTGCAGTTGCTGTTCAGTATCGGTGTGGAGGCGAAGATTGGCCAAGACGTGCCTGCCTTTGTCTATGATTTTCCAGCCTCCCAAGCGGCCCTTGCTAAGATCAACCAAAACGATGAGCGTGTTGCCGATCGTTTTGAGGTCTATTTCAAAGGGATTGAGTTGGCGAATGGCTTCCATGAACTTGATAATCCTGCTGAGCAGTTAGCTCGCTTTGAGCAAGACAATGCTAAGCGTCTGGAGATGGGATTAACCGCACAACCGATTGATTATCATTTGATTGAGGCGCTAAAAGCCGGCTTACCAGAGTGCGCTGGCGTAGCGCTGGGCATTGATCGTTTGATTATGTTAGCGCTCGGCCAAGATCATATCGATCAAGTCACTGCGTTTCCATTTCCGATAGCTTAAAAAACGCCTCTTCTTGAAGAGAAGAGGCGCGTAAATATTACTGATTGTGATTAAAAATTTTATATTCGTTGTAAGCCAATGCGTTTTCGTTATCTTGTCGTACATTTTGTGTTTCTATAACACTTATGGTGTCCGTGTAAGACTCATTACTGTAGTCGTTATCGACAACTTTATACGCATTAAAGAAACCAGATAGGAAAGCACTATCTAATGATGAATTGCTGCCATTTGTGAATAGTGAAATCTCAACTTTATTAAGGGTATTTCCCCAAATAGAATCTATGCCATTATTGAACGTCATCAAAGGCTGAAGCTCTTTTGATGGTGCGTAGATAGCTTGTGAAACGGAGTGTGTTAAATTTGCTGCAGAAATAAGCGTACGTTGGAAGTTCATGGAATCAGCAACTGAGCCTGTATAACCATTTACGCACGAGCCGTGATCAGATGTACTGCATGAACTAAGAGTTTTTGCAGTCAAGTTAGGATTGGGCATTGCTAGATCCGTTAATACATTGCTCTCATTAATTCCAGATGCTGCATCTGAAACGTTAGTGCTATAACTGAAGTCCCATTGCTTATGCGTTCCTTCGATGGCTAAATAGTAATTATTACCGATAGTACTTGAATAACTATAGGTCCCTTGAGTGTTAGTTGATAGTGCTTGCCATTTAAGAGCCCCTGTCCCTGAACGATAAACGTTTAGTTCTGCACTCGTTAGTACGGCATCATTATTTGGCTGCCATGTCGTATCTTTATCTTGCACATCTGTTAGTTCTATTGCGTTGTCGATGTGACTACCGCTTCCTGCTTGAACGAAACTATATTTTAGTAATTGCCCAACTTCGCAAGCTGAACTTCCTGTTCGGCAGAAGCGAGCAGCGAGGACTTCTTGGCCTGTATAACTACGATAATCAATATTGTTTTGAGAGTTCGAAGTGATATTTTCAACTGTGGTGTTGAAAGCAAATAGACCGTTATCTGGATCTCCATCGTCATTAATGAATCCAGTATATGTAGTAGGAAGAGCTCTTGAGCTTTTAGTTATGCATGCTCCGCTTGAGGTTTCGCCTTTAGCATTTATTGTAAATCTGTTTGGGATTAACGACTTTTCAATTGTTAGAACATCATAACCAGTGTGTACGCCTGCAGTGTTTGTTGCGACTAAACTGATATATCCATCAGTAGGCACTTCGCTCTGCTCAAATGTGAATGAGCCATTTGTCCAATCTGTGCCGCTGTATGAGGCTATGTTTTCACCGGTTTTACTGTGAATATAAAGAGTTATATTTTGACCGATAGCTCTAGAGGCTACGATATATTTAGACGGAGATTGATCGGAATCTTGTCCATAAATCTCACAATTACCAATTTGGTTAGCATTCTTGATCGCTAATGCGACAAAATCGATTGTGTATTTAGGGGCTACATATGGCGAAGATTCGCTACCGCCACAGCCGACTAAAATTGCCGGGACGGCAAGTAATGTTGCTAATTTTACTGATTGCATGTGAGTTGATTCCGTAATAATCCGAGTTGTTAAATTTTAAGCAAAAAACAAGCCAGTTTATATAGTTCAAGGTTGTGTTTTTTTCTCGTCTTACATCAAAGAATGATTAACGTATTGTGTCTTTGACTTTAGGTGTGAGAATAAAGAAAGGGCGCCGTGATAACATCCAATTGAATTGAGAAATGCGTTTCAGCGCGAGTTTAAGTCTGTCTGTGTTCAAGGACGTTACAAGTAATCCCGCAAAGCGTGGTCACGATCGCTGATTCTTTCTGTTCTGGACTCGCCTAGAACAACCAAGCCCGTTATACTCCCAATCTGATTTAAAACTAGGGCTGATAGTCGGCCCTACTATCTATACAAGAGCACAGGATATGCAAGAGTACATCGCGTTTTTCCAAGAAAATATGATCATGTCTGTGGTTTGGGTTGGCCTACTTGTTGCCCTAATCATGAATATCGTTAAAACCTCAACGGCAGCTTACAAAGAGATCAGCGTTGCTGAGACCACTCAGCTGATCAACCGTGAGAATGGTGTGGTGATTGATATTCGCGCGAAAGACGAATTCAAAAAAGGTCATATTACCGAAGCACTTCACATTTTACCTTCGGATATCAAAGCAGGTAACTTCGGTAGCCTTGAAAACAGCAAATCAGACCCAATTATCGTGGTATGTAAAACCGGTCAAACTGCACAAGAGAGTGCAAATCTTCTAGCAAAAGCGGGCTTTGAAAAAGTATACGTGCTGAAGAGTGGTTTGATTGCTTGGAGTGAAGCTAACCTACCGCTAGTACGCGGCAAGAAGTAATCACGGCGAGCGGCGCTGGTGAATTAATCAGCGTTTGGCGAAGAGAGATGTGAAGATTGCCACGAATTTGATGGCAAGGTTAGTGTTAGTCGCATCTCTCGGTTAGTCTCAAGCAAACTTTGATATTTAAGGCATAAAGGATTCAATAATGGCTGAAGCAGCACCAACACAAGAAGCACAGAACTTCGCAATTCAACGTATTTTCCTAAAAGACGTTTCTTTTGAAGCGCCTAACTCACCAGATATGTTCCAAAAAGAATGGAACCCAGAAGTGAAGTTAGATCTAGACACGCAAAGCCGTGAGCTAGGTGCTGGTGTTTACGAAGTGATTCTACGTCTTACCGTAACGGTGAAAAACGCAGAAGAGACAGCGTTCCTATGTGAAGTTCAGCAAGGCGGTATTTTCTCGGCTGAAAACATGGAAGCAGGTCAATTGGCACACTGCCTAGGCGCATTCTGTCCAAACGTGCTTTTCCCATACGCACGTGAAACGATTTCAAGCCTAGTAGTTAAAGGTACATTCCCTCAACTAAACCTTGCACCAGTGAACTTTGATGCATTGTTTATGAATTACCTACAGCAGCAAGCGCAGCAAGGCGAAGCTCAAGCTGATGCTTAATTAGCGCCTTCTATCGCGTTAAGATTATCTAAAATGCACAAGGCATCGTATATGCGTTGTGCATTTTTCGTTTATAGCCGAGTGGTTGATACCAAAGTGGTTTAACACGCGTTAAACTATTTGGGTATAGCAACTTGTTTATCAGTCAACAGGCGGAACAATGACAAATTCAAACATCAACAATGCCTATGGCAAAGAGATCGCAATGACCGTTTTGGGCGCAGGCTCTTACGGCACTTCTCTGGCGATTTCTCTGGCTCGTAATGGTGCCAACGTGGTGATTTGGGGGCATGAGCCTGAGCATATGGCTAAGTTGCAAGCTGAGCGTGCAAACCATGAATTTTTACCAGGGGTTGATTTCCCTGAGTCACTGATCGTTGAGTCAGATTTAGAGAAAGCAGTTTCTGCCACGCGTGATTTGCTGGTGGTAGTACCAAGCCATGTATTTGGTATCGTACTTAATAGTGTGAAACCTTTCTTACGCAGTGATTCACGTATTTGCTGGGCAACCAAAGGGCTTGAGCCTGAAACCGGTCGTCTGCTGAAAGATGTCGCTCATGATGCGTTGGGTGAGGGATACTCTCTGGCGGTACTATCAGGGCCTACGTTTGCTAAAGAACTAGCAATGGGTCTACCGACGGCAATTTCAGTGGCGTCTCCTGACGCGCAATTTGTTGCCGATTTGCAAGAGAAGATCCACTGCAGCAAGACATTCCGTGTTTATGCCAATAGTGACTTTACCGGCATGCAATTAGGCGGTGCGGTGAAAAACGTGATTGCGATTGGCGCGGGCATGTCGGATGGTATCGGTTTTGGTGCTAATGCTCGTACCGCATTGATCACTCGTGGTCTAGCGGAAATGTGCCGTCTTGGCGCAGCGCTAGGCGCGCAAAAAGAAACCTTTATGGGTATGGCAGGTTTGGGCGATCTTGTCTTAACTTGTACTGATAACCAATCACGTAACCGTCGCTTTGGCCTTGCGCTTGGTGAAGGTAAAGATGTCGATACTGCTCAGGCTGAAATTGGCCAAGTGGTGGAAGGTTATCGCAATACCAAAGAAGTATGGATGTTGGCGCAACGTATGGGCGTAGAAATGCCAATCGTTGACCAAATCTATCAAGTATTGTATCAAGATAAAGATGCACGAGAAGCAGCAAAGGATTTGTTAGCGCGTGACAAAAAAGCAGAAGCATAATTCAGCGGCAGCGAGATGCTGCCCAGAAGGTTACAACATGAAGCATTGCGAAAAAAAACAGGTATGGCAAACCATTGTTCAAGAAGCAAGGCAGCAATCTGAACAAGAGCCAATGCTGGCCAGTTTCTATCATGCTACGATTATTAAGCATGATAGCCTGTGCGCCGCACTGAGCTATATTTTAGCTAATAAGCTCAATACCGCGTCGATGCCAGCAATGGCAGTGCGTGAAGTGGTGGAAGAGGCGTTTGCTTCTGATCCGAGTATTATTGAAGCCGCCGCGTGTGATATTTGCGCCACGGTGAACCGTGACCCGGCAGTCGCAATGTATTCCATCCCATTACTCTACCTTAAAGGCTACCATGCGCTACAAGGCTACCGAGTGGCAAACTGGTTGTGGAAACAAGGGCGCATAGCTTTAGCGACGTACCTACAAAACCAAATCTCAGTCGCTTGCCAAGTGGATATCCACCCAGCAGCCACGATTGGTCGTGGCATCATGCTCGATCACGCGACAGGGATTGTGATTGGTGAAACGGCGGTGGTTGAGAATGATGTTTCCATTCTTCAAGATGTGACTCTTGGTGGTACTGGTAAAGAGTGTGGCGATCGTCATCCTAAGATCCGTCAAGGCGTGATGATTGGCGCAGGTGCGAAAGTATTGGGTAATATCGAAGTGGGCGTAGGGGCGAAGATCGCTTCTTGTTCGGTGGTATTGCAGCCCGTGCCACCTCATACCACGGCAGCAGGTGTTCCGGCTAAGATTGTTGGTCGACCAAAGTCAGATATGCCATCTTTGGATATGGATCAGCAGTTTAACGGTAAGTCGCAAAATTTTGTCGATGGAGACGGTATCTAATATCTGTTTTCATTCAGACAAACCTCTAAACGAAAAAGGGTTGGCCAATGCCAACCCTTTTTTATTGAATACCATTAATTGGTAAGCAAATTACGCGATAGTCTCTAATTCAGCGAGTACTTCATCGGCCCAAACGATCCATGCTTGGCGGAGCAATAGGTTGCGACGCAAGGTTAATCGTTCAAGACGTTGTGATTTATCCAGTGCAGCAATGTTTGAGTAGTACGCGTTTTCAATTTCTTGATAGTGCGTGACCAGCTTACGAGATTCATCAACTAACTCAGCTAACTGTGCTTTGAACGGCGCAGAAGGTTGCACTGAACAAGCCATTAATTTTGCTGAGAACTCATCACGCACGGTTGGGTGTGCGGTTGGTTGGTCAAACCATTCGCCTAGCGCAACACGGCCAGCGTCGGTAATCGAATAAACCTTACGGTCTGGTTTTCCCTCTTGTGGTTCCAATACGCACGTCACAAGCTGGTGTTGGGCCATTTTGTTCAGTTCGCGGTAAACCTGCTGGTGGCTTGCTTTCCAGAAGTAGCCGATCGTCGCAGAAAATTCTTTAGTGATGTCGTATCCAGTAGCATCGCGAGTGCTAAGAACGGTGAGGATTACGTGTGGTAATGACATGTCTTTAATCCAAATGGTCAATAAACTTTAAATCAACTGCCAACATCTTGGTGTGCTTCTTGAGGCACGTGTATTATGTTGATGAGAGCAGCGCCAACATTTCGTTGGCCATGTCACCTTAAAAGCCGTTTTTCACCTAGTTCGATAATTGCTTATCGAGACTGCGATATGTAATTTTTTTGTGCATCGCAGAGGAGCGATATTATATCTAAATAATAAGCATAAAGTGGAATAGATGAGTGGGAACATCTAAAAAACTGACAAAACGCTCAATAAAATACCGAATTAGAGCATTGTTCTGAGGTTGTGGTTTCTTTTGTCTCTATTTTGATATTTTGTTTCACTGACTTTGGTTTGAGTGTGATGTGTGTCGAGTGGTTGTTTGATTGGCTTATTGAATGAAATAGAGCCACCTATTTGGTGGCTCTATTGGTTTGGTCGTTTTAACCAGTATTACGCATACCCGCGGCAATGCCGGCAATGGTCACCATCAAGGCTTCTTCAAGCTCTGGTGATGGCTGATCGCTCTGACGAGTTCGGTACAGTAACTCGGCTTGCAGCATATTGAGTGGCTCAACATAGATATTACGTAAGCGGATCGATTCTTGACCCCATGGATCACTCTGCATCAAGTTTTCGTTGTTCTCTACATTCAGCACCGTTTTGATGTCTTGCTGTAATTGAGAGCGCAGACGATCACCAAGTGGCAGTAATGCCTCGTCAGCCAAGCGTTCATCGTAGTAACGTGAAATGCCAATATTACATTTCGAGTAAACCATCTCTAGCATACCTAAGCGGGTAGAGAAGAATGGCCATTCGCGACACATCTCTTCTAATAGCGCTTGGTGGCCTTTATCAATTGAGTATTGAATCGCTTCACCTGCGCCTAACCATGCAGGCAATACCAGGCGGTTTTGGCTCCATGAGAAGATCCATGGAATGGCACGTAAACTCTCAACTCCGCCATTCGGATTACGTTTCGCAGGGCGCGAACCCAATGGCAATTTACCCAGTTCCAATTCAGGCGTTGCTTGACGGAAGTAAGGAACGAAGTCTGCTTCACCACGAACGACGTTACGGTAAGCTTCACAGCTTACTTCAGATAGTACGTTCATCAGATCGCGCCACTCTTGTTTTGGCTCTGGTGGTGGCAGAAGATTCGCTTCCAAAATAGCACTCGCGTACATGTTGAAGCTGTTGACTGCGACTTCAGGAAGGCCAAGCTTAAAGCGGATCATTTCACCTTGCTCTGTTACGCGTAGGCCACCTTTCAAGCTTTTTGGTGGCTGAGACAGTAGCGCTGCATGTGCTGGCGCACCGCCACGGCCAATTGTACCGCCACGGCCATGGAACAAGGTCAGTTCAACGCCTTCTTCTTCGGTGACTTTAACTAAAGACTCCATCGCATGGTATTGCGCCCAACCTGCGGCCATAACGCCAGCATCTTTGGCTGAGTCAGAGTAACCGATCATCACCATTTGATGATTCTGGATAAAGCCACGGTAAAGGTCGATACCCATTAGTTGCTTAATCACCGCTTCTGCGTTGTTCAAATCTTCAAGAGTTTCAAACAAAGGACAGACGTCCATGCGATAAGGACAACCAGATTCTTGTAGCAATAAGTGCACTGCCAGTACATCTGACGCTGTGCGTGCCATTGAGATGACATAAGCGCCAAAGGCATCGCGCGGTTGAGCGGCGATGATTTTACAAGTATCGAGGACTTCTTTCACCGCTTCAGATGGCTGCCAATCACGTGGTAGCAATGGGCGTTTTGAGCTCAATTCTTGGGTTAAGAAAGCAACTTTATCTTGCTCACTCCAATGGTCGTAATCACCAATGCCAAGGTAGCGGGTCAGTTCAGATAACACATCGGAATGGCGCGTACTTTCTTGGCGAATATCGAGGCGAACTAAATGAACACCAAACGCTTTAACACGGCGTAGGGTATCAAGTAGTGAACCATCAGCAATCACGCCCATGCCACATTCGTGTAGTGATTTATAACAAGCCAGCAGTGGCTGCCAGAGTTGTTCAGCACTTTGCAGTGGCGCTTTAACGGCAAGCTTTTGGCCGTTAATTTTTGCATCTAAGATATCTTTGGTATCGTTGAGCAACTGACGTAAATCTTTTAGTACCGCGCGGTATGGTTCGTGCTCGTCATCACCCGCTAACTCACGTACATCGTCGTTGCAGCGAGTCATGGATAGTTCGCTAACTAACTCATTAATATCGTTAAGATAAAGATCAGCCGCTTTCCAGCGTGACAGCAGCATTACTTCACGGGTGATGGTGTGCGTCACAAATGGGTTGCCGTCGCGGTCACCGCCCATCCAAGATGAGAAGTGCACAGGACGCGCATCAATCGGTAAGCCTTCACCAAGATGTGATTTTAGGCGTTCGTCCATTTCACGTAGGAAATCAGGTACCGCTTCCCACAGTGAATTTTCTACTACCGCATAACCCCATTTCGCTTCATCAAGTGGGGTTGGGCGTTGTTGGCGAATCACATCTGAATGCCAGCTTTGTGCGATCAACTGCTCAAGGCGACGCTCTGTTTTATGGCGCTCTTTAGCCGACAGATCACTCAATTCGAGTTTAGACAGACATTCGTTGATCTTGACCAACTTGTTGATCATGGTGCGGCGGGTAATTTCAGTTGGGTGCGCAGTCAGCACGAGTTCGATATTGAGATCGCGTACCGCTTGGGCCGTATCTAATTTGCTGATGTCATTTTGGCTGAGTTTTGAGAACAGAGTATTGAGTGCATCCGGCTCACAAACGTGTTCATCACAATGGCGTGAAATCGTATGGTACTGTTCCGCCATGTTGGTTAGATTTAAGAACTGGTTAAATGCGCGAGCAACAGGTGTTAGCTGCTCATTAGGCAGGCTTTTAATTTCTTCAATCAAGCCATCACGGTCTGCTTGGTTGCCTGCACGAGCGGATTTGGAAAGTTTACGAATCGTCTCTACTTTCTCAAGAATTGCCTCTCCATGAGCGTCCTTGATCGTATTGCCGAGCAAGTGGCCTAACATGCTCACATTGCTTCGAAGTGCAGAGTATTTCTCGTTCATTATCGTCCTGCCTTGTAAAAAAATTACATCCATTGTTCCCTGTTAGATAGACAATCTAGCTAAAAATATCGTGTCGAGTCAATTGCCACAGCATAAGTTTGCGAAAATTGTGCAATAGAATGAGAAGAAAGGATTGAACACAATTTGGTCTAAATTACTGAAAATTTATTACAAATAGTCATTATCCGACAACTATTTGTACGAGTGCTAATTGGCTGACTACACCAGTTTACGAATTATTAACCAGTGGCAATATACCTCTTTCGTCGCTCGAGAAAAGCGGGGAGATCCCCGCCTTTGATATTGAGTTAGGTTATTTTAGTCAAAGCAATATTGATGGATCGCCTTACTCAAAATATTGATGGTCGGGTCAATAAACTCGAAAGCAAGAAACTCATCCGGCTGGTGCGCCTGTTCGATTGAGCCAGGCCCGAGCACCAGTGTTGGGCAAAGTTGGCTTAAAAATGGGGCTTCGGTGCAGTAGTTAACAGTTTGCGATGGGGTTTGGCATAGCTGTTCCATACCGGCAACGAAAGGATGGCTGTGCTCGCATTCAAATCCCGGTACAGCATCATGCAAAGGTGTCACCTCAATCCGATTTGGCCATTTGGCTTGTACTTCTTTTAGCGCGCCGCGCAACATGTTGTCGAGGCCATCTAAACTGATCCCCGGTAGTGGGCGCACATCATAATGCAGCTCACAGCAGCCACAAATACGGTTGGCACTGTCGCCACCATGGATATGACCAAGGTTGAGCGTTGGGCTTGGGATAGCAAAGCCTGGGTGGTGATATTCCTTGATGAGCCTGTCGCGCAGTTGCATTAGGGCAAATAGCACTTCATGCATAATTTCAATCGCGTTGACCCCCAGCGCAGGATCAGACGAGTGGCCTGATTTACCTGTCACGCGCACCGCATTGGCAACATGCCCTTTGTGGCCGCGAATCGGCACTAAGCTGGTCGGCTCGCCAATAATGCAGTAATCCGGTTTGAAAGGGGCGTTATCGGTAAAGTGCTTCGCGCCGAGCATGGAGGTTTCTTCATCGCAAGTTGCCAAGATATAGACGGGCTTGGTTTGCTTGCTCCAATCGATTTTCTTGACCGCTTCGATAATAAAGGCGAAGAACCCTTTCATATCCGCGGTGCCTAGACCATAAAAACGATTATTAGCTTCGGTCAGCGCATGAGGTTCAAAATTCCAGCGGCCCTCATCAAAAGGTACGGTATCGCTATGGCCTGCCAGCAGTAGACCGCCTTCGCCTTGACCTTTCTTAGCGATTAGGTTGAATTTCCCTGCTGCCGCTTCGACCATTTCAACCTCAAAGCCAACATCTTTAAGCCATGTCGCCAATTTTTCGATAACGAGCTGGTTGCCTTCATCCCAACTCGGATCTGAAGAACTGATAGAGGAGGTCGAAATTAGGCCGCTGTAGACCTCTTTAAAACTCGGTAATTGCATTTTATCTTCGTTTCCCTGTTGACAGAATCACACTAAGAAGGTAAAAACATATTAAATCATTTTTAATGAATAAAAAATCATTAATGAACGTTTGAAATAGTTTTTTAGTCACCTTGTGGGTGGCCAATATTAAAGAAATGGATGTCTTGAAATGCTGAAAACGACCATCATAGGTGCAACAGGTTATACCGGAGCTGAACTGGCACTGATGGTGTATAAACACCCAGAGCTTACGCTAGCAGGTTTATATGTCTCCGCCAATAGTGCCGATGCAGGAAAACCTATCTCATCACTCCATGGCAAACTGGCGGGTTTGGTTGACGATAAAGTTCAGCCATTAACCGATGTTGCTGAAGTGGCTAAAAACGCGGATGTGATTTTTTTGGCCACCGCACATGAAGTGAGCCATGATCTTGCCCCTGAATTGCTTAAGCATGGTTGTCAGGTATTTGATTTATCCGGTGCATTTCGTGTTAAGAAACAAGGCTTTTACCCACAATTCTACGGCTTTGAACATCAACATGAATCCTTGCTCGATGGTGCAGCGTATGGCCTTGCAGAATGGGCAGTCGATGAGATCAAACAAAGCCAACTAATTGCGGTTCCGGGTTGTTACCCAACGGCTTCACAATTGGCGATCAAGCCACTTGTCGATGCCGGTCTTATCGATACCAATCAATGGCCAGTAATTAATGCCACCAGTGGTGCAACGGGTGCTGGTCGTAAAGCGACGCTTAACAACAGTTTTTGCGAAGTGAGCTTGCAAGCTTACGGCGTATTCTCTCACCGTCATCAACCGGAAATTTCATCACACCTTGGTTGTGATGTGATTTTCACGCCGCATCTGGGCAATTTCAAGCGTGGTATTTTTGCCACCATTACCATGAAGCTAAAAGCGGGTGTCAGTGATGAACAAGTGGCACAAGTTTACCAAGCGGCTTATCAAGACAAGTTAGCCGTTCGTTTGGTTGAGGGCGTGCCTAAGTTGCAAAACGTTCAGTTTACTCCTTTTTGTGATATCGGCTGGAAAGTGCAAGGTGAACACATTATCACTTGCGCAGCGATTGATAACTTACTCAAAGGTGCATCGAGTCAAGCGATGCAGTGTTTGAACATCCATTACGGATACCCTGAGTTAACCGCGCTGATTTAATCAGTGCAAGGAATGGTTATGACAGATAACAAGCAAACTCCATTAGTGATTAAACTCGGCGGCGCAGCCTTGTCGTGCAGCAAAACGCTTAGCCAACTGTTTGGTGCAATTGCTCACTATCAAGCTCAAGCTCAGCGCCCAATCGTGATTGTTCACGGTGGTGGTTACTTAGTTGATGAGTTGATGGCGAAGCTGCAACTGAAAACAGTCAAGAAGCAGGGTTTACGCGTCACGCCTTACGATCAAATCCCACTGATTGCGGGAGCATTGGCAGGCACGGCGAATAAACAGCTACAAGGGCAAGCGATCAAAGATGGTTTGCAAGCCGTCGGTCTGTGTTTGGCGGATGGCGGTTTGTGCCAAGTCGTTGAACTCGACCCTGAGTTGGGTGCGGTGGGTAAAGCTTCACCGGGTGACTCTGCGGTACTGCAAGCGATTCTTGCTGCTGGCGCATTGCCGATTATTAGCTCTATTGGTTTAACCCAAGGTGGCCAGCTGATGAATGTCAATGCAGACCAAGCGGCAGTGGCCGTCGCGGGGGCATTAGATGCTGAGTTGGTGTTGCTCTCCGATGTGAGTGGCGTGTTAGATGGAAAAGGGCATTTGCTATCAAGTTTGGATGAGCAAACGGCCAACAAACTGATTGAAGGCCAAGTGATTACCGATGGCATGATCGTCAAAGTGAAAGCGGCGCTTGAAGCGGCTAATGATCTTGGACGACCTATCGAAGTCGCCACTTGGCGTTACCCAGAAAAATTAGCCGAGCTTTTTGCTGGCAAAAGTATCGGCACACAATTTTTGCCGCAGTCATAAATAACAAGGATTAATGCTTAAGCACAGGATGCTGCTTAGGCTTGGAGAGTTAACATGAGTAAAGTAAACGTAAATAAAGTAGTGGTTGCCTATTCTGGTGGTCTGGATACCTCAGTGATCATCCCATGGCTAAAAGAGAACTATGACTGTGAAGTAGTCGCTTTTGTGGCCGATGTCGGTCAAGGTTTCTATGAGCTTGAAGGGATTGAAGAGAAGGCGATCGCGTCAGGTGCTTCAGAATGTTACGTGGTTGACCTAAAAGAAGAGATGGTTGCTGACTACATCTTCCCAACCCTGAAAACTGGTGCTTGCTATGAAGGTAAATACCTATTGGGTACGTCAATGGCGCGTCCAATCATTGCTAAAGCACAGGTTGAAATTGCACGTAAAGTTGGCGCAGACGCTTTGTGTCACGGTTGTACCGGTAAAGGTAACGACCAAATCCGTTTTGAAGGCGCCTTTGCCGCTCTTGCTCCGGATCTCGCGGTCATTGCTCCTTGGCGTGAGTGGGATCTGGTGAGCCGTGAAGAGTGTCTTGATTACCTTGAAGCGCGTAACATCCCTTGTTCTGCTTCAATCACTAAAATTTATTCACGTGATGCGAACGCATGGCACCTTTCAACGGAAGGTGGCGTACTAGAAGATACATGGAATGCAACCAATGCTGATTGTTGGGCTTGGACAACTGATCCTGAGCAAGCGCCAAACGAAGCGGAATATGTGTCACTGAAGATTGAAAAAGGTGAAGTGGTTGCGGTTGATGGTGAAGCGATGACGCCATACAACGCGCTAGTGTACCTAAACGACAAAGGTGCAAAACACGGTGTTGGTCGTATTGATATCGTTGAAAACCGTCTAGTGGGCATGAAGTCTCGTGGCTGTTATGAAACTCCGGGTGGCACTATCATCATGGAAGCTCTGCGCGCGGTTGAGCAGCTCGTACTGGATAAAACCTCGTTTGAGTTCCGTGAAGAATTGGGTGTAAAAGCATCACATCTTGTATACGATGGTCGTTGGTTCACGCCACTTTGTAAGTCGATTCTTGTCGCAGCAGAAGAGCTAGCGCAGGATGTTAACGGTGAAGTTGTGGTGAAACTTTATAAAGGCCAAGCAGTTGTTACGCAAAAACGTTCAGACAACAGTCTGTACAACGAAGAGTTTGCAACCTTTGGT
This sequence comes from Vibrio scophthalmi, assembly GCF_040869025.1. NCBI lineage: Bacteria > Pseudomonadati > Pseudomonadota > Gammaproteobacteria > Vibrionales > Vibrionaceae > Vibrio > Vibrio scophthalmi. The sequence continues at coordinate 1,685,354 of NZ_CP134271.1, forward strand.
GCTGATGAGGTTTACGACCAAAGCCATGCTGGCGGCTTTATCCGTCTGTACTCACTATCAAGCAGAATCAGAGCGCTAAACGCCGCGAAAAAATAGTGAGAGGTTACCAATCTGACGAGTAAATTGGTTATCCGTCAGATTGTCATAAGCTCGGCGGAGTCCGAGCAGCCAAATTTGGATCTAGCCATCTTTTTGGTTAGATCCTTTGATTATTCAGGAGAGATGCAATGGCACTATGGGGCGGTAGATTTACCCAAGCAGCAGATACCCGTTTTAAAGATTTCAATGATTCCCTTCGTTTCGATTACCGCTTAGCGGTGCAAGATATTGTAGGCTCTATTGCATGGTCAAAAGCATTGGTGACGGTTAATGTCCTTTCCCAACAAGAGCAACAGCAGCTAGAGCTTGCTCTTACCGAACTAAAAGCCAGTGTTGAAGAGAATCCAAAACAAATTTTAGCCTCGGATGCAGAAGATATTCACTCATGGGTTGAGCAGCAACTGATTGCCAAAGTGGGTGATTTGGGTAAAAAACTGCATACCGGCCGTTCACGTAACGATCAAGTCGCGACCGATTTGAAATTGTGGTGTCGTGAACAAGCAGAAGTACTGCTCAGTGCACTAGAGCAGCTGCAACAGCAAATGGTTAAGGTTGCGCAGGCACACCAAAGCACCGTATTACCGGGCTATACCCATCTACAACGCGCCCAGCCAGTGACGTTTGCGCATTGGTGTTTAGCGTATGTAGAGATGTTTGAGCGAGATCATTCGCGCCTTAAAGATGCCGCTGAACGTTTAAATACTTGCCCACTGGGTTCAGGCGCACTTGCCGGTACGGCTTACCCAATGGATCGTGAGCAGATTGCACACAACCTTGGTTTTAGTCGCGCGACACGTAACTCGTTAGATTCCGTTTCTGATCGTGACCATGTATTAGAACTGATGTCGGTGGCGTCGATTTCAATGCTGCACCTCTCTCGTCTGGCTGAAGACATGATCTTCTATAACTCAGGTGAAGCGAATTTCATTGAATTAGCTGACACGGTGACATCGGGTTCATCGTTGATGCCGCAAAAGAAAAACCCAGACGCGCTGGAGTTGATTCGCGGTAAAACGGGTCGTGTGTATGGTTCGCTGGCAGGCATGATGATGACAGTTAAAGCCTTGCCATTGGCCTATAACAAAGACATGCAAGAAGACAAGGAAGGGCTATTTGATGCGCTTGATACTTGGTTTGATTGTACCGTGATGGCGGCACTGTGTTTTGACGGTATTAAAGTCAACGCAGAGCGTACATTGGAAGCGGCGCAACAAGGCTATGCTAACGCGACAGAACTGGCCGATTACCTGGTTGCCAAAGGCATTCCATTCCGTGAAGCGCACCATATTGTTGGCGTTGCAGTGGTAGGGGCGATTGAAAAAGGCAGTGCATTGGAGGAGTTATCTTTGGCTGAGCTAAAAGCATTCTCTCCAGTGATCGAAGAAGATGTCTATGCCATTCTGACCATTGAGTCTTGTTTAGCGAAGCGTAATGCGCTCGGCGGCGTCGCTCCTGAGCAGGTCGCTTTTGCCGTAGAGCAAGCGCAGGCGCGTTTAAAGTAATACCATTCGCCTGAATGGCTACTGACAAGGTACTAATGGCTTGCGTAAGCTTATGATTTTATTTCGATTGAAAGAAAGATCAAAAAAGATCGAGAAAAAATTGAACCATCAGGAAAAAGCCCGGTCTATATGAATACCACTGCTTTTTCTTAGATGAATCTAAGAGAGCCCCGAAGTCTAGTATTGATTTCGGGGCTTTTTTCTTTCCCCCCCTGCCTAATTGAAGCCACAACGTCGTTAACCTGCATTCGAAAACCTCATCACATAGTAGATCTATGCTCAGAGGCTTTTCTCACTTGATTGCCTAGCTGTGATTCCAATTAGTTTGGGGGGAATTTTTGAGTATTAAATAGAAGCTGCTGCCTAATTGAAGCCACAGCGTCGTTAACCTGCTAACCCTTAGCTCAATTGATAATTTAATGCCTTGTCATCACAGACTATTTTCTTTTGTTCGATCGCAAAGGAATCACCACCCAGCGCATCCAAAAATGCAGTATCAGTAAGCCACTAAAGCTCGCAATCGCGGCTAGCAAGGCGATAGATTCGATGCTTTTCGGCGTATCTCTAAATGCTAGCCACCAGATTGCGCTAGCGATGATCGACAGCTCTGTTAATTGGTAAACACAGCGCATGCAGCGGCCAATTTTTTTCCAAAACCAGTTTTGTTGGCAGTATGAGCAAGCCATAGAGGTTGAGCGCCTACGAAATCAAAAGGGGAGGGCGCTATTGTAGTCCTAACTGGTCATTTTTGACTAATCACAGCTTATGCAATGCAGTGATGATCAAAAATGAAAAGTAATCTTGGTGATAAATTCGTAGCACGTCATTGGTGTACCTTTACTGCTGTAAAAATAATCAAAACAAGCTTTGCTCGCAAATTAGCGAGACAAGGTGAGGAGAAGTAAAGTGACGACAGAATTAAAAGCCGCCTTAGTGATGGGGTCAATCTGGTTTGTGATTGGTGCAACGGCCATCGTGACTGTTAGCTTGCATGCCATGCATTAATGCTCACGCATTGATACTAGATAAAACAAAGCCTCGCAATTACGAGGCTTTTTTTATTCTCGATGTTTTATTCCCGATGTTTTGTAGCGAGAAGGCGTTATGATTAACAGCCAGGGCCACAATCTAGGCAGTGCTTGATCATCTCTGGACCTAGATTTAGTTTTGCGTTTAGGTCACGTAGTGCAGTACGAACCCCTTCTTCAATCACTGGATGGTAGAAAGGCATATCGAGCATTTCTGATACCGTCATTTTGTTCTGGTGCGCCCATGCTAATAGGTGCGCTAAGTGCTCAGCATTTGGTCCCATCATCTCGGCACCAAGGAAGCGACCTGTACCTTGCTCACCATAAACATGCAGTAAGCCTTTGTTACGTAGCATAACGCGTGAACGACCTTGGTTCTCAAATGAGACTTCACCAATAGCGAAACAACCACAAGTGCCTAGGCGAGCTTCGATTTGCTTACGCGTTTCACCGACCATCGCAATTTGCGGGTCAGAGAAAACCGCTGAAATCACTGAGCGGCGCAGACCTGCTCGCATATCAGGGAAGCGACCAGCATTGTCACCAGCAATTCGCGCTTGGTCAGCCGCTTCATGCAATAGTGGAATCTGGTTGCTCGCGTCACCCGCAATAAAGATGCTCTTCACTGATGTTTGCAGTGTGTAGTAATCCGCCGTTGGCACGCCACGCTCATCTAACTCAAGCGAGGTCTTTTCAATATCCAGCTTATCGACATTTGGACGACGACCCGTTGCCGCCAACACATAATCAACCACGAAGGTTTCGAGCTCTCCAGCATGATTGATAAATTGAATTTCAACCTTGTCTGCTTCGCTTTCATTGGTTGCCGCAATGCGTTTCATGCTTTCTACTTGCACGTTTGGATCAAGATAGAATTCTTCTTGGAACGCTTTGGTTGCGTAAGCCATCACTTCTGGATCCGTCAGCGGACCGACTTGACCACCAAGGCCAAAGACTTTCACTTTTACGCCTAAGCGGTGCAGCGCTTGGCCTAGTTCAAGACCGATCACGCCAGGGCCAAATACCGCCACTGATTCTGGCAGATCATCCCAATCAAATACGTCATCGTTAATCACAAGGCGATCACCAAGCTCATTCCAAACCGCAGGGTAAGCAGGGCGAGAGCCTGTCGCAATCACAATGCGGTCTGCTTTAATGATGGTGTGGTCATCAACCATGAGCGTGTTGTTGTCGATAAATTTAGCAAAGCCTGCCACTTTATCTTGTGCTGGGATCTCATCCACCCCTTCAAGCACAAAACCAACAAAGCGGTCACGTTCGCGTTTAACTCGGTCCATTACTTCACGACCATTGATGATGATTTCGCCTTGAGGATGAATACCAAAGCCCGGCGCTTTTTCGATCTGGTGAACACTTTCAGCAGCCGCAATCAGCAGCTTTGATGGCATGCAACCCACACGTGCGCAAGTTGTGCCGTAAGGGCCACCTTCAATCATGACTACGCTATCAGTATGTGCTTTCGCTGCACGATAAGCACCAAGACCGGCCGTACCACCGCCGATAACGGCAACATCAACAGTTAATTGTTTCATAATGGATTCTCGCATTTAGTTCTCTACCGATAGTTGAACCGATTAGAGAGAAATTTATTTCGTTAATCTATTTCATTAAATCTAGATAAATAGAGACCCTTCGATAAGGATTGCTACTTATCTAGATTGGAATTCAGGTTTGTTGGGAGTAAATCCCAGACCATTGAGGTCTGGGATAATGATAGGCCAATCATCGTTGGTGATGACTTGCCTATCAGACTAAGAGATTAGCCTAGGTATGTTTCTAGCTCTTCGCTACCACCGATGTGTTTACCACCGATGAAGACTTGAGGAACCGTCGTGCGACCAGAGATAGCACGTAGACTTACTGTTGTAGCGTCTTTACCTAGTACCACTTCTTCATAGTTCAGACCTTTATCAATCAGGTTCTGTTTCGCTTTCATACAGAAAGGACAGCCAGGTTTAGTAAATACCGTGATTGACTCTTGCTCTTTGTGCTCAGGTGCAATGTAGTTCAACATTGTGTCAGCATCAGAAACTTTGAACGGGTCGCCTGGTACGTCTTCTTCGATAAACATTTTTTCTACCACGCCGTTTTTAACCAGCATGCTGTAGCGCCATGAACGTTTACCAAAACCTAGGTCGTTTTTATCAACTAGCATACCCATGCCGTCTGTGAAATCGCCATTACCATCTGGGATGAAAGTGATGTTTTCCGCTTCTTGGTCAGCTTTCCATGCGTTCATTACAAACGTGTCGTTTACTGATACACATAGAATGTCATCTACGCCGTTCTCTTTGAATACAGAGTAAAGCTCGTTGTAACGAGGTAAGTGGCTTGAAGAACACGTTGGTGTAAATGCACCTGGTAAGCTAAATACGATTACCGTTTTGTTTTTGAATAGTTCGTCAGTGGTTACGTTAACCCATGCATCACCTTGGCGAGTTGGGAAAGTAACTTGTGGTACCGCTTGACCTTCTTTAGATGCAAACATAATTGTTTCCTTAATAATTGGATAATTCGGTTCAGAGCTTAATCTTTTTTGCCGCTCTGTTTCGTTTTGTTGAGCCCATTATTATAAAAAACTTTTGATAGATCTAATCGTTTAATGCTATGGTTTTGATAGTTAATTCCTATTAAATCTATTTGTACGGGATTTAGATAATGAATATTCGTGATTTTGAGTACCTTGTTGCATTGGCTCAACATAAGCATTTCCGCAAAGCCGCCGAGGCTTGCTATGTGAGCCAGCCTACCTTGAGCGGGCAAATTCGTAAGCTAGAAGACGAGTTAGGTACGACCCTACTAGAGCGTAGCAGTCGTAGAGTATTGTTCACCGATGCCGGATTGCAATTGGTCGAGCAAGCCAAAAAAATTCTCAGCGAGATAAAATTATTTCGAGATATGGCCAGCGATCAAAGTGGTGCAATGACTGGCCCAATGCACATTGGTTTTATTCCTACCGTTGGGCCGTATATTCTGCCGCGTATCGTGCCAACCTTAAAAGAGCAGTTTCCAGAACTGGAACTTTACCTGCATGAAGCGCAAACACAGCAATTGGTGCGTCAGTTAGAAGAAGGTAAGTTGGATTGTTTGGTCTTGGCTTCGGTTGCAGAGACGGCGCAATTCAAAGAGATTGAAGTGTACAGTGAACCACTGAGTGTGGCGGTGCCTTGTGATCACGAATGGGCACAACTTGATGAAATCGATATGCTAGAGCTCAATGGTCGCACGGTTTTGGCTTTGGGTGATGGCCACTGCTTACGCGATCAAGCATTGGGTTTTTGCTTTGCCGCAGGGGCGAAAGATGACGAACGCTTCAAAGCGACCAGTCTAGAAACCCTGCGTAATATGGTGGCCGCAGGTGGCGGTATTACGTTGCTGCCACAATTAGCGACACCGAAAGAAAAACAGAAAGATGGCGTCTGCTACGTGCGTGCAGTCAATCCCGAGCCGACGCGCAGCATTGTAGTGGCTTACCGTGCAGGTTCGCCATTTAAAGCGCGCTTTGAGCAATTGGCGGCGACAATTAAAGAAAAACTGTGCCTATAGCACCTTATGAGTAGATAAAAAAAGGCTGACGAAATATCGTCAGCCTTTTTGTTTATCGCTACTTAGCCAGTGAAGTGCAGCTTAGAATAACCCTTCACTTTCATCACTGGTGTAGATGGTGTCGGTGAGTTCTTCAGAGACATACTCCGTAGGCTGGTGGCCTTCGCGGAAGTATTCAAACATTGAACTGCCATCAAATTTGTTGGTGAGTAGGCCTGAGTCGCGGTCGATACGAATACGTACAATCCCTTCTGGAATGGCTTTTTCTTTCTCAGGAGAGAGAGAGAGCGCTGTGCGCATAAAATCAATCCACGCAGGTTGTGCCGTTTTCGCACCCGCTTCAGCACCGGTGATCTGGTCTTTGCCTAGATTCGCGTTGCGAGTGGTGCGGCCTAGCTTGCGGCTATGATCATCAAAACCAACCCAAGCGACAGCAACCACACCAGGGCCATAACCGTTGTACCATGCATCTTTGGAATCGTTTGTGGTACCGGTTTTACCACCAATATCGCGACGTTCCAATTTTTGACCGCGCCAACCAGTCCCGTTCCAGCCAGTGCCTTCGCGCCAGTTGCCGCCACCCCAAATATTGCTGTACATCATTTCACGTACTAAGAATGCCGACTGTTCAGAGATCACTTGTGGTGCATATTGTGGCTCTTGCGCCACCGCCTCACCGTTAGCATCTAGCTCAGTTTCCAGCGCAATATCTTGCTCATTGAAATCATTCGCCGTTGGGTTGATTTCAGGACAATCTTGCTGACAAATCTGTTTTGGTGTTGCTTGGTATTCGATATCACCGTATGGGCCAGCAATATGATCAATGTAGAAAGGTTCTACGTAGTAACCACCATTGGCAAATACCGAGTAGCCTTGTGCCATCTTCATTGGTGTTAAGCTACCCGCACCCAATGCAATCGTTTCAGAACGCGGAACTTCATTAATATCAAAACCAAAACGAGTGAGGTATTGGCGCGTTTCGTCTAAGCCCACTTCACGTAAGACACGAACGGCCATAACGTTTTTCGACTGTGCGAGACCAACACGTAAACGAGTAGGGCCCACGTAAGTTGGTGGTGAGTTCTTTGGACGCCACGCGGTGCCTTGGCTCTTATCCCACTGGTTGATCGGTGCGTCGTTGATCAGGGTTGCTAGAGTTAGACCCTTATCAATTGCTGCAGAGTAGATGAATGGTTTGATACTTGAACCAACCTGACGGACAGACATGGTCGCACGGTTAAATTTGTTGTGGACGAAGTTAAAGCCACCTACTAACGAAAGTACCGCACCATCTTCAGGGTTCATGGCAATAAACGCGGTGTTTGCATTTGGCACTTGGCTTAGTTGCCAATGGTAAACCACATCGCCTTTTTCTTGCTGAGTTTCGATTTCACGTACCCAGATTTGCTCGCCTGCGGCCAGAATATCGCTGGCTTTATTTGGCGCAGCACCTTGGCGTTCGTCAGTTCGGAATTGACGCGCCCACTTTAAACCATCCCAAGCTAGAGTGGTTTCGCTTTCACGTTTGATCACGACAGTCGCTGTTTTGCCTTCCACCTTAGTGACAACTGCCGGGATCAGTTCACCGTAGGTAGGGACGTTTTTCAGCGTTTTCTCGATCTCTGCCAGTGACATTGGCGTTGCATCTGGTTTCCACAACACTTTTTCTGCACCGCGATAGCCATGACGCTCATCGTAGGAGAACAGGTTGTTGATTGCAGCGGTATTAGCGGCATTTTGTAGCTTTGAATTGACGGTGGTATAAACGTTCATACCCGAGGTGTAAGCCTCTTCACCGTAGCGTTCAACCATCCATGCACGTGCAAGCTCGGCCACATATGGCGCGCTTAACTCAATTTCTGCACCATGGTAGCGCGATAGAATCGTTTCTGAGCGTGCCTGGTCATACTCTTCTTGAGTGATGTATTTCTCTTCCAACATGCGCATCAGAACCACGTTACGACGGTTGGTTGCACGCTCAACGGAATAAATAGGGTTCATGGTTGATGGTGCTTTTGGCATGCCCGCTAATGTCGCAATCTCACTTAGAGTCAGATCTTTAAGATCTTTACCGAAATAGACACGAGCAGCAGCGCCAAAGCCGTATGAACGGTGACCTAAGAAGATCTTATTGACATACAGCTCCATGATCTCTTGCTTAGTCAGCAATTGCTCAATGTGAATCGCAATAAAGATCTCTTTAATCTTACGCATGATTTTCTTCTCGTTAGACAAGAAGAAGTTACGTGCGAGCTGCTGAGTAATGGTGCTCGCACCTTGCTTGGCAGAGCCTGACATCATAACCACGATAGCGGCACGCGTGATACCAATTGGGTCAATACCAGGATGGTCGTAGAAACGGCTATCTTCGGTCGCGATAAGAGCTTCCACCAAGTGAGGTGGGATCTCATCATATTTGACTGGGATACGACGCTTTTCACCAAACTGAGAAATCAGTTTGCCGTCTTGACTGTACACTTGCATTGGCGTTTGCAGTTTCACGTCTCGTAAAGTCGCTACATCTGGTAGCTCTGGCTTCACGTAAAGGTAGAAACCGAAAATTGTTCCCACTCCAAGAATCATGCAAACCAATGTGAAAATGAGCAATCGCTTTATGAACTTCACCGGATATTCCCTGATTGATTGGGCTAACTAGACCCTTGCCTAGTAACCTTAGCTAACAATTTAGCCTGCGTTTATTTTGTGCTCCAAGTGTCGGTGCATATGCTGTTTACGCACATTGAACCGACACTTGGAGCACAGCGAAATGAGTTTTTCATTTATCACTGGCATTGATATCGGTCACTACAGCATTAAAGCCGTCGTTCTCAAGCCAGTAAAAGGTACTCTCACGCTCTCGGCTTATCGAGAGTTGACAGTGGAGCAGAGTATTTTCTCCGATAACCACCTATTAAGTTATCAGGAAATTGTAAATAAACTAAAAGAACTAAGGAAGTCTTTACCGCTTTTTAGTCATAAAGTTGCATTGTCGCTACCTGACAATGCGGTCATTGCCAAACAGGTGCATATCGATAAAGGCTTATCTCCTCAAGAAAGGGATTATGCCATCATCGAGGCTTTTTCTCACCAGTCACCTTTGGAGCTCGATGAGCTCTCTCTCGACTATTGCCAATTAAACGCTGAAAAAGAATCCCATCCTTCGCACTTGATACAAGTGTATGCGACAAAAAAAGAACTGGTTGAGAACCGTCAGCGTATCTGCAGTAAGGCGGGCTTACGGCCAGTGTTATTTGAGGTACATGCGCACAGCTTAGTAAGGTTATGGCAAGCTGCATCACAACGAACTCAACGAGATCATTGGTTGATGATCGATGTCGGCCACACTCATTGCATTATGGTGATGGATCTTGTCGCGCCATTACCATTGACCAAAATATTGCCGATCGGTACTGCAACGGGCGCTGAATTTTTTGAGCAATTTATCGAGCGTATTGAGCGTCATTTCCCCTTGATTGGCGCGATGAGCGCCGCCAATTTGGCAGGGATTTGGCTCACGGGTGGGGGCGCAAACAAACAAGGGCTAGCAGAATCGTTGTCACATCGATTGAATCTAGCGTGTGAATTGCTCGACCCTTTGGCCTTATTTTCAGCAGACCACGAACCAGTAAAAACGCTACCAATGTCATCGACGCTAACCGCGCCAGGCTACTGTTTTGCTGCTGCGGTTGGTTTAGCACTCCTTGGCCGAGATTGGCAGGAGAAAAACCATGCTTGCTAGTATTAATTTGTTGCCGTGGCGAGAGCAGCGCCGCCGCGATCACGCTCAACGCTTTCTCATTCTGTTGGGGCTGAGTGTGCTGGTCAGTGGCTTAATTCAATATTCGTTGAGTTGGTCTCTCACCGAACAACAAACCGAGCAGCAACGGCGTTTGGATTTATTACAGCGCTACAGCCAGCAATTGGATGCCCGCTTAAGCCAATGGCAGACGCTTGAGCAGCGACATGAAATGATTCTTGGCCGGTTGAGCGTTATTGAATCACTGCAAATGCAGCGCAGTAAAATGACTCGGTTGATGAATGTGTTACCGCCGTTGATTCCCGAAGGGGTCTATGCTGATCACGTTTCTATTTCTGGGCAAAAAGTGGTGATGAGTGGCATCAGTGAAACCACCTCGCATTTGGCCACCATGCTTAACCGCTTAGAGCAGGCCATTGAACTGAGTGAGGTGGAAATGCATTCGATCGTGCATGACAAGCGACGTTTCGGCCAAAAATTTCAGACCTTTCATGTCTCTTTTTCTTTTACTCCGCAACTTGATACGCCATCGCAACGCAGCAGCCATATGCTTAACGGGGGCAAGTATGATTGATTATCGCGAATTGGACATTGAAGAGTTGCTTCAATGGCCGCTCTCGGTGCAACTGTTATTGCTGCTGACGCTGATCGCCGTACTTCAAGTAGGCGGTTATTGGTGGTCTATTAAAGGCGAGATGTTGCAACTGACACAGCTTAAACAGCAAGAGCAGAGCGGATTGAAAAGTATCCAGAGCAAAGTGAGCCAATTAGCGAGCAAGCCTCATTTATTGTCTCAGTACGATGAGGTGTCACAGCGCTATGCCGATCTGACTCACCAGTTTGTGCAAGAGAACGAATTAGCCACGATGTTGGCGGCAGTCAATGAGCAAGGTTTGCAAAACAATCTCACATTCAGTCGCATTGATTGGGGCAAACAAGAGTCTCAGGCCTTCTATGTTCGCCTGCCTCTTGAGTTTGAACTTACCGGGGGCTATCACGATATCGGCCGTTTTTCACAGGCAATTGCGGCGTTATCTCCGATGATCAATGTCGTCGATGTGAGTTGGCAGCGGGTCAGTCCGACTAGCCAAAAGTTGCATTTGCGAGCGCGTGCTTTTAGCTACCAATTAACGTTGCCGGTGAATGATGAAAACTAACCTCTGGCGAATAGCGGTGATCAGCACTCTGTTATTAGTGGGTTGCCGAGCGCATCAAGCCTCTTTAGAACATTTACGCGAGCCGATTCAATCACCACCACCTGATGTTGATGGCGAAGCTTGGAAAGTGAAACCACTCAATCTGCCAAAGAGCCATATTGAAGAGTCGTTTGTCGTCTATCACGCCTATTCCTCACGCGATCCCTTTAGTTTGCCTCCCATCGCTTTGTTGGCCGAATCACCCTTGTCGTTAAAAGCGTGTTGGCAGCCGAAAGCAATAACGATTCAGCATGAGTTGCAGCGTTATCCTCTGGAACAATTGCATCTCAAAGGCATGATCAGTCGTGATGCTCAATACACCGCTCTGCTGCAAACCCCGAATGGTAAGGTTATCGCCGTCGCCGAAGGGCAGCCTGTGGGCGTCAACTATGGTCGCGTGATGAGAGTCTCCGCCACACAGATTGAAATCAACGAAAGCTTGCCTGATGGATTGGGCTGCTGGAAGCGGCGTGAGGTCAAACTGGTGTTACAGCAACCCAGCTTAGATATTGAGAAGAATAAATGATTCAAGGATGGAAGGTGACTAATCAAAAGATGATGAGATGCTTACAGGTTATCTGCGTTGTTATCGTTGCCCTGCTCACGGCGCAGCCCCAAGCTTGGTCGATGAGCAATCAACTGCTTTCGGTTGATTTTCGTTTGGATGACACGAACCGCGGCAAAGTGATGTTGCAGCTTAGCAGCGATCAACTCGCGTTGGATATTCAGGAGGAGTCACAAGGTTTGGTGATAGAGCTGTTTGATACCTCGGTTGATGATGCGCTTTTATCACGCTTTGATGTGGCTGACTTCGGCAACAATGTTCAAACCATGGAGGTGTTTCGCTTGGACGACCGCGTGCGGGTGCACATTCAAATTGAGGGCCGCTTTGCTTATCAGCATACTCTTGATGGAGGTTTGTTAGAGTTAGTGTTCACCGAGGCTGAAAGCGAGGAAAAACACGATGTGAGTATGTTGAGCAAAGCCTCTGCCAATAAGATCGCGATTAATTTTCAAGACATTTCGGTGCGCAATGTCTTGCAGTTGATTGCTGAATATAATGATTTTAATTTAGTCGTATCAGATGCGGTGACTGGCAATCTCACCTTGCGACTGGATGATGTGCCGTGGCCACAAGTGCTAGACATTATCTTGCAAGTTAAAGGGTTAGATAAACGAATCGAAGGTAATGTCGTTCTGGTGGCACCAAAAGCAGAATTCGATCTGCGCGAGCAGCAACGATTAGAGAATGCCCGTATAGCAGAGCAATTAAGCGAGTTGCATTCTGACATCATTGCCGTCAATTTTGCTAATGCCAGTGACATTGCAGAGATGATTGGCGGCGGTGGCGCCATCAGTATGCTGTCTGATCGCGGTTCGATTACCGTTGATGAGCGCACCAATGCGTTACTCATTCGCGATTTGCCAAGCCATATTGAGATGGTTCGCAGCGTGGTGAGTTCGCTTGATGTCCCAGTTAAGCAAGTACAGATAGAAGCGCGCATTGTCACGGTAAACCAAGGCAGTTTGGATGAGCTTGGGGTGCGTTGGAGCTTAAATTCAACCACCGGCAACCTTGGCGCTACGCTAGAGGGCAATCTCAATCAGCGAGACTCGGATGGTCTGTTATCGCCAGGGGATAACATTGATGACTTTCTCAATGTTAATTTAGCCGCCACCGCGGGTCATTCATCCAGTCTTGCGTTCCAAGTGGCTAAGTTAGGCTCCTCAACCTTGTTGGATTTAGAACTGTCGGCACTGCAAAGTGAATCGAAAGCAGAGGTCATTTCGAGCCCACGCTTGATCACCACCAATAAAAAACCAGCCTATATTGAGCAGGGCACGGATATTCCTTTCCTTGAATCCACCTCAAGTGGTGCCAGCAGTGTTTCATTTAAAAAAGCGGTGTTGAGTTTAAAAGTCACACCACAAATTACGCCAGATAACCGCTTGATTCTCGATTTGAGTGTGACCCAAGATCGACCGGGCGAAGTGGTCAAAGTAGGTACGGGAGAGGCGGTGTCGATTAATACTCAACGTATTGGTACACAAGTATTAGTTGATAACGGGGAGACCATCGTGCTGGGCGGGATATATCAACACAGTGTGACCGATACTGTCGATAAAGTTCCTCTGCTTGGTGACATCCCATATTTAGGCGCGCTGTTTCGTCGTAGCTACCAACGAATGGGCAAAAGTGAGCTGCTGATTTTCGTCACTCCCAAAGTTGTTATGCAGTAATTGGAAAAATAAATTTGCATTAGATCCTCCTTACCCTGATAATTTCGGGTCTTATCACGAATTATCGGTGAGGAATCGGTGCCACAAGCATCTTCAATGTCAGGAACTTCCTGGCCCTTCTTGTGGCGATGTCATTGAATTAACGTTGTAAATTACTGCTAAACATGGCTGAGAAACGCAATATTTTCCTTGTTGGCCCGATGGGCGCCGGCAAAAGTACAATTGGTAGACACCTTGCTCAACAACTTCATATGGAGTTTGTTGATTCAGATACTGTTATTGAAGAACGCACTGGTGCCGATATCGCATGGGTATTCGACGTAGAAGGCGAAGCTGGCTTCCGCGATCGTGAAGAGAAAGTGATTAACGACCTAACCGAAGAGCAAGGCATCGTACTTGCAACAGGTGGTGGTTCGATCATGAGTAAAGAAAACCGTAACCGTCTTTCTGCTCGCGGTATCGTTGTTTACCTAGAAACAACTATTGAAAAACAACTTGCACGTACAAACCGTGACAAGAAACGTCCTCTGCTACAGACTGACAGCCCTCGTGAGGTGCTAGAAGCATTAGCCGGTGAACGTAACCCACTATACGATGAAATTGCGGATTACACTGTACGTACGGATGATCAAAGTGCAAAAGTGGTAGCCAATCAGATCGTAAAAATGCTAGAAGAGAGTTAAGAACCACTTAACTCAAATTGGAGCATACCCATGGAACGGATTACGGTCAGCTTAGATGAACGTAGCTATCCAATCTCAATTGGTGCCGGATTATTCAATGATCCGGCCCACCTTTCTTTTCTTTCTTGCGTAAATAGTTCGGCAAAACAAAAAGTCGTGGTGATCAGTAATGTCACGGTAGCCCCTCTATACGCCAATAAAATCCTCTCTTTGCTTGAACTGCAAGGTTGCCAAGTGTCTCTACTTGAACTGCCTGACGGTGAGCAATACAAAACTCTCGATACATTCAACACCGTAATGAGCTATCTGCTGGAAGGGAATTACAGCCGAGATGTGGTTATCGTTGCTTTAGGTGGTGGTGTGATTGGTGACTTAGTCGGCTTTGCGGCTTCATGCTACCAACGAGGCGTGGATTTTATTCAAATTCCAACCACCTTACTTTCTCAGGTTGATTCGTCAGTCGGTGGCAAAACAGCAGTAAATCACCCGTTGGGTAAGAACATGATTGGTGCCTTTTACCAACCAAAAGCGGTGGTGATTGATACTGATTGTTTACGCACATTACCAGAACGTGAATTTGCCGCCGGTATGGCAGAAGTCATCAAGTACGGCATCATTTATGATGGCGAATTTTTTGCTTGGCTAGAGAGCAACCTCGACAAATTGTACGCCTTAGATGAGCAAGCTTTAAGCTATGCGATCGCTCGTTGTTGCCAAATTAAAGCCGAAGTTGTCGCGCAAGATGAGAAAGAATCTGGAATTCGTGCGTTGCTGAACCTAGGTCATACTTTTGGTCATGCGATTGAAGCTGAACTGGGGTATGGTAATTGGTTACATGGTGAAGCGGTATCGTCTGGCACTGTGATGGCGGCGAAAACGGCGCAATTGCAAGGGCTGATCAGCCAAGAGCAGTTAGAGCGCATTGTCGCTCTATTGCAACAAGCCAAATTACCCGTGCACACTCCAGAAAGTATGTCGTTTGACGATTTTATTAAGCATATGATGCGCGATAAAAAAGTGCTCGCTGGTGAGCTTCGTCTGGTATTGCCAACCAGTGTTGGCAGTGCCGAGGTCGTCAAAGGCGTTCCGGAAACCATCATTGAGCAAGCCATCGATTTTGGTCGTGGTATTTAATGACGATATAAAGTGAGGCGATAGGCGAAATGACGAACGAGTTAGATCGCCTCTCGTGTGACTGAGTAATATCGATCTAACGGTTTAGGTAGGGTATGAGTTTTACACATCAATCCAGAGTTCTGGAACTCGATAGCCAAATTGAGTTATTGGAGCGTTTGCAATTGCTGACGCATTTTAACTCTAATTTTGTCTGTGTTTCTGGCGTAAGTGGCGCTGGTAAAACATGGTTAGCTCAGCGCTATCTCGAAGCGTGGGCTGATGATAAAAACCAAGCGTTATTGATGTGTCACCCCAATCAAAATGATGAACAGCATCGAACGACGATACTGACGCAGGTTTTGTCTGAACCGTTATTTAATCCCGCTGATAACTTAGCGGAAAGTTTTAGTCGTTGCATGGCGCACGAGCCGTGTGATGTCGTGATTGTGGTTGATAACGCCCATCTACTCAGTGAGACATTGGTCTCGGAGTTATGGCTACTGGCATTGCAAGCCCAGCACCAGAGTCGTTGGACTCTTAATATCATCCTCTTTGCAGAGCCAAAGCGATTAGATAGCGTGTTAACTCGTCTGAGTCGTGGCCAAGAATTTCAGCCGGTTGATTTAGACATCGAGCCGCTCATTTCACAAGAAGCGGGGCGGTTTTTTGAACAGTTGGTGGTTCGATTTGTCGAAGATGACATGGAAAGACGCGTGCGTAATGCATATCGCACTGCTGCTCGTCGTCCGGGCGTGATTATGGCATTAGGGGAACAGAAAGTGGAAAAACGGATTATAGTTCGCTCAATTGTGGGCTCTCCATTTAATATCGCTTTAGTGGTGTTGGTGTTATTAGCGCTGATTTCTGGCGGCTATTGGTGGATGATGAGTCAGCCAACCCCGGGTGAGACAGCAGAGAAAATCACCAGCCAACTTGAACAAACGGTGATTCCAACCATTAATCAACCGGATGCAACAGTGAGTGATGCCGACGAAAGTGTCGCCGCGGATAACCGCGATGAAACGGAGTCTGAGCTGAGCGTTGATCCTGCCTTTTCTGGCGCCGAAGATGACTCAGCGGCTTTACCTCCGGAAGTGGTCGACATGCCAGAAAGCGTTGGTGTGATTGAAGATAACTCTCAGCGTGTTGTGATCACCTCTGAAGTCGTCGATGCGCTGATAGAGAGTGAATCTGAGCAAGTGGACACCAGCAATATTGAACAAGTGGTTGATGACTCGCGTGCGGAAGTGCCCGTGGTGAGCGAAGCACCTGCACAGATCAGTTTCTCTTTCGCTAAAGATGAATTAAACAGCTTTTCTCCGCGTAGCTATACTTTGCAATTGGCCGCGGTGAATAACTTAGCGGAAGCGCAAAATTTTCTGAATCGTTACGATCTGGATGACAAGGTGTATGTTTACCCAGCACTACGCAGCGGCGTTGAGTGGTATATCATTACTTATGATAATTTCCCAACCATCCAACTAGCGCGTGATGCGGTAGTACAATTGCCTGAGGCACTACAAAAACTGAGTCCTTGGGCGAAATCGCTCAATCAAGTTCAGCGTGAAATCGCTCGTACTAACTAGTTCGAGATAGGCTGAGTCGCTTTCTGCTCACTCAGCCGAATTGAGTACGCCAATCGCTTTGGGTATGGCGTGAAATATGTTACATTCCGCACCCTTAATTTGTGGTTGATAAATAGAGCAGTCAATGAAAAAGCAGCGTGCCTTCCTTAAATGGGCTGGTGGAAAATACGGATTAGTTGAAGACATTCAGCGTCATCTGCCTGAAGCACGCAAGTTGGTAGAACCGTTTGTTGGTGCAGGTTCGGTTTTTCTCAATACCGACTATGATCAATATCTGCTCGCGGACATCAATCCTGATTTGATCAATCTCTACAATCTTCTCAAAGAAAGCCCAGAAGATTATATCAGCGAAGCGAAACGTTGGTTTATTGCCGAAAACAACCGCAAAGAATTTTACTTAGATGTACGCGCACAGTTTAACCAAACTGATGACGTGATGTATCGCTCACTCGCTTTTCTCTATATGAACCGTTTTGGTTTTAATGGCTTATGCCGTTACAACAAAAAAGGCGGCTTCAACGTGCCATTTGGTTCGTACAAAAAACCGTACTTCCCAGAAAAAGAGTTGGAATTTTTCGCAGAGAAAGCGAAAAAAGCGACTTTTGTTTGTGAAGGCTACCAAGAGACTTTTAAACGCGCGCGTAAAGGCAGCGTGGTTTATTGTGATCCTCCTTATGCGCCACTTTCAACCACGGCAAACTTTACCTCGTATGCAGGCAATGGTTTTTCGTTAGACGATCAAGCTGCGCTGGCCAATGTTGCTGAAACGGCGGCAAAACAACGCGGTATTCCGGTTCTCATTTCTAACCATGATACGACCTTAACTCGTCGTCTCTATCATGGCGCTGAATTGAATGTGGTGAAGGTTAAACGCACCATCAGCCGCAATGGTGCCGGTCGCAATAAAGTCGATGAGCTGCTCGCTTTATTCCGTGCTGAGAACCCGTGTGAAACCGAAACCGGTCACAACGGCGAATAAGCCCAAGCACACATTTCTGTTAATACCTCTATCATCTGCCTGATCGCTTCGGTAGAATTGCGCCAAATTTACGCAATGATGCTAATTATTATAGAGGTCAGGTATGAAAGATTTCCTTATCGCTCCGTCGATTCTGTCTGCAGATTTTGCTCGTCTTGGTGAAGACGTAGAGAAAGTTCTCGCCGCCGGTGCTGATGTTGTGCACTTCGATGTTATGGACAACCACTATGTGCCAAACCTGACTTTTGGCGCGCCTGTGTGTAAAGCCCTGCGTGACTACGGTATTACAGCCCCAATCGATGTACACCTGATGGTGAAACCGGTTGATAGCATCGTACCTGACTTTGCTAAAGCCGGCGCGAGCATGATCACCTTTCATATTGAAGCTTCAGATCACGTTGATCGCACCCTACAACTGATCAAAGAACACGGCTGTAAAGCAGGCGTGGTTCTCAATCCAGCAACGCCACTGGTACACCTCGAATACATCATGGATAAGGTGGATATGATCTTATTGATGTCAGTAAATCCGGGCTTCGGTGGTCAATCATTCATTCCAAATACCTTGGATAAATTACGCGCTGTGCGCAAAATGATTGATGAATCAGGTCGCGATATTCGTCTAGAAATCGACGGTGGCGTGAAGGTGGATAATATCCGCGAAATCGCAGAAGCCGGTGCAGATATGTTTGTGGCAGGTTCGGCTATTTTCAGCCAGCCAGACTACAAGCAAGTGATCGATGAAATGCGCGCAGAACTCGCTAAAGCGAAATAAGTAAGCTGAGTAGTAGGATAGAGCATTGAAAGAGTTAAAACTGATTGCCTTTGATCTTGATGGCACCTTGTTAGACAGCGTACCAGATCTTGCCGTTGCTGCTGATCAAGCGGTACAAGCACTGGGTTTTTCTACTGTGAGCGAAGAGCAAGTTCGTGACTACGTTGGCAATGGCGCAGACATCTTAATTGGTCGTGCATTAAGCCAAAGTTTGACGATTAACCCTGAGCTGAGTCCTGAACTCTTAGCACAAGGGCGTGTGTTATTTGATGACTTCTATGATAAGAGTGGTCATAAGCTCAGTCACCTTTACCCAGCAGTAAAAGAGACTTTAGCCGCGTTACAACAAGCGGGCTTTATTTTGGCGCTAGTCACCAATAAGCCATCGAAGTTTGTCCCTGATGTGTTGGCTAAGCACGACATCGCCAAATACTTCACGGATGTATTAGGTGGTGATGCATTTCCTGAGCGTAAGCCAAATCCAGTCGCATTAAACTGGTTGCTAGAGAAGCATGGCTGTACACCAAGTGAGATGTTGATGGTTGGCGATTCGAAAAATGACATCTTAGCTGCGAAAAACGCCGGTTGTCATTCGTTCGGTCTAACTTATGGCTACAATCACGGTGAAGCTATTTCAGTCTCAGAGCCAGATTTTGTCGCGGATAACATCGCAGAATTACTCGAAGTGATCGCTGTTTCTGCCTAAGCGCAACAAAAGATCTTTCAAAATACTTATCAATGAGTACACTGAGAAAACCGTCCAGCTAAAGGCTGGACGGTTTTTTCTATTTTATTAAATTAAGAATTCAAAGGAATCCATCCATGAGCAAGCCCATCGTATTGAGTGGCGTTCAACCATCAGGTGAACTAAGTATCGGTAATTACTTGGGTGCTCTACGTCAATGGCAACAGATGCAAGATGATTACGATTGCCAATACTGCGTGGTTGACCTGCATGCGATTACGGTTCGTCAAGACCCGAAAGCACTGCACGAAGCAACCCTAGACGCATTAGCAATCTGTCTTGCCGTTGGTGTTGATCCACAGAAGAGCACGCTATTTGTTCAGTCACATGTACCAGAGCATGCTCAACTTGGTTGGCTTCTTAACTGCTACACCCAAATGGGTGAACTGAGCCGTATGACTCAGTTTAAAGATAAGTCAGCGCGTTACGCGAACGATGTGAATGCGGGCCTATTTGGTTACCCAGTGCTAATGGCTGCCGATATTTTGTTGTACGGCGCGCATCAAGTCCCTGTGGGCAATGACCAGAAGCAGCACTTAGAATTGGCTCGCGATATCGCGACGCGTTTCAACAATATCTACAGCCCAGAAGCGCCAATCTTCCAAGTGCCAGAACCGTACATTCCACAAGTGAATGCGCGTGTAATGAGCTTGCAAGATGCGACGAAGAAGATGTCTAAATCAGATGATAACCGTAAAAACGTTATTACTTTGCTTGAAGAGCCTAAGTCGATCATTAAGAAGATCAACAAAGCGCAAACGGATGCTGAAACGCCACCGCGTATTGCCAGCGATTGGGAAAACAAAGCGGGTATCTCAAATCTAATGAGTCTGTACTCGGCAGCAACGGGTATGAGCTTTGCTGAGATTGAAGCGAAGTACCAAGGCGTAGAAATGTACGGCCCATTTAAGAAAGATGTAGGTGAAGCTTTGGTGACAATGCTTGAGCCTATTCAAGCAGAATACCACCGTATTCGTGCTGACCGTGCTTATATGGATCAAGTGATGAAGCAAGGTGCGGAAAAAGCCTCAGCTCGCGCAGCCGTGACATTGAAGAAAGTTTATGAAGCGGTAGGTTTTGTTACTCGCCCATAAGCGGGTCAATTAAGTCAGTCTATTCATGAATATTTAAGGCCAGCGCAATGCTGGCCTTTTTATATGATCCACATCAGTCGTCTATCGGCAGACGATAAGTTTTACTTTGCCTTTGTGGCGCACTATTGCACAATACGCCTCCAATAAGTGGAGAGCTGTATTTCTGTCATGTTGCTGATCATCGATAATTACGATTCGTTTACCTACAACCTATACCAATATTTTTGCGAACTTGGCGCAGAAGTGCAGGTAGTGCGAAACGATAAAATTGATTTGGCTGGCATTGAAGCTTTGCAACCCACCCATCTGGTGATATCTCCTGGCCCATGTACACCCAATGAAGCGGGCATCTCATTAGCTGCGATAGAACACTTTGCCGGTAAGCTGCCGATTTTAGGGGTTTGCCTTGGACATCAAGCGATTGCTCAGGTATTTGGTGCTGAAGTAGTTCGAGCACGACAAGTGATGCACGGTAAAACCTCACCGATTCGCCATACTGGCCGTAGTGTCTTTCAAGGACTGAATAATCCGCTAACGGTCACACGATACCATTCATTAGTCGTCAAAGCTGACTCACTAGCGGATTGCTTTGAATTGACGGCTTGGACTGAGAATGAAGATGGCAGCATGGATGAAATCATGGGCTATCAACATAAAACCTTGCCGATTGATGCGGTGCAATTTCACCCAGAATCCATCAAAACGGAGCAAGGCCACCAGTTGTTGGCAAACTTCCTCGCTCGCTAATCACTCAGTAAATTATGGCTACTTTGTTGCTGTCCGAGATGCGGTTAAAGGCAGAGGTGGATCACCTTTCTTAACATTGTTGCCGTCATCGCCGTTATCTAATTAATCTGCAAAACTATTCGTTATGTCGCGGTTATTTCGCCACTGTGTTGCGGTATTTTGCGCCATCACTTAGTCGCCTCGTGAAGCGGTTCCACCTTGCATCACTTCTATTCTACTAATCCTATCAACTGCGATTAAACTTCTGCTTATAGCAAGCATAATAATAAATCGCTTCTCTCTTTCGCCGTTGTGGTGCATAAATAGTCATCTATAGTGATGCGACTTGATCTGTATTGAATTTAAAAAGCATAAACCACTATTGAAAAGGTTAATTAAATGTAAATACAATGCCGTATTGGTCAATGTGCAATATAAATTCTGGTTTCTATACTTATTAGTAGATGTGATATGCCTAACTGACATTGGCTGCGGTATTAAGAGGGAATGTGCGATGACGGAAGAAATGCAAGTACAACGCGATTTATTTGATGAGGTGATGGTGCCTTGTTATAGCCCGATGGAGATGGTTCCAGTAAAAGGCGAGGGCGCGCGCGTTTGGGATCAGCAAGGTAATGAGTATATCGACTTTGCTGGCGGGATCGCGGTGAGTTGTTTGGGGCACTGCCATCCGGCAATGGTGAAAGCATTAACCGAGCAAGGGCAGAAAATATGGCACCTTAGCAATGTGATGACCAATGAGCCTGCTTTGCGCTTAGCAAAAAAACTGACCGATCTGTGCTTCGCCGATAAAGTCTTTTTTGCCAACTCGGGCGCGGAAGCGAATGAAGCGGCTTTAAAATTGGCTCGCCGTTATTCTGCTGATGTGTATGGTGCCGAAAAATCAGAGATCATTGCCTTTAAACAGGGTTTTCATGGCCGCACCTTCTTTACCGTAACTGTCGGTGGGCAGGAAGCTTATTCCGATGGCTTTGGCCCAAAACCTGGCGACATTACTCACCTTCCATACAATGATGTTGAAGCGCTACGTCAGCATGTTTCGTCGCGTACCTGTGCGATTATGATGGAACCTTTGCAAGGTGAGGGCGGCATCATTGAACCGAGTGAGGAGTTTGTTCAAGCGGTTCGTGAGGTCTGTCAGCAGCACAACGCACTATTGATTTTCGATGAAGTACAAACGGGCAACGGACGTACCGGCCACTTTTATGCATATCAAGGCTTAGGCATTACGCCAGATATTTTAAGTACCGCTAAATCACTTGGCGGTGGTTTTCCTATCGGTGCGATGTTGACCACTACTAAACTGGCTGAGCACCTAAAAGTGGGCACCCATGGCTCAACTTATGGGGGGAACCCTCTTGCTTGTGCAGTAGCAGAAGCGGTTGTGGATGTGGTTAGCCAGCCGGAAACCCTAGCGGGCGTGGCGGACCGTGAAGCGCTATTTCGTCAAGGATTGGCTAAGATTAATGATAAGTATCCAATATTTAGCGAAATCCGTGGAAAAGGGTTACTACTCGGTGCTGCGCTCAATGAACAGTGGCAAGGGCGTGCGCGTGATGTGCTCGTGGCTGCGGGAGAACAAGGTTTGATGGTGTTGGTTGCAGGGCCAAATGTGGTGCGTTTTACCCCATCATTGGTGATTAGCCACCAAGATATTGCTCAAGGATTAGAAAAACTGGAGAAAGCGATCGCTTCACTAGTTCAATAATATCGCAAGAGGTGAGGTTAGCCATCAGGTTAACCTCCCAAGCATCAGGAGGGAGTATCGATGCTGGTTGTTCGTCCTATCGCTATGTCAGATTATGATGCGCTGCATACCTGTGCAGTGGAATCCGGTCACGGTTTTACATCACTTCCGGTCAATGAAGAATTGTTGACCAACCGAATTACCCACTCTGAATACAGCTTTGCTAAACCGAATGTGAGTGAACCGGGCGATGAAGGCTACCTGATGGTTGGCTTTGATAGTGCTAGCGGTGAAGTTGCTGGTTGTACAGGGATTGAAGCGGCGATCGGTTGGGATGTGCCATTCTATTCTTACCACATCAGCACCATCGTTCACTCCTCGCCGAAGCTCGGGGTCAACAATGTGGTGAAGTTGCTGACCTTTGGTAATAACTACACTGGCTGTAGTGAAATCTGCACCTTATTTTTGCGACCTAAATTTCGCGGTGGCAATAATGGTCGATTGATGTCGAAATGCCGTTTTCTGATGATGGCTGAACATCCCCATCGCTTCTCTAAAACAGTCTTTGCCGAAATGCGTGGTGTTTCCGATGAAGAGGGCAATTCCCCTTTTTGGCAATGGCTGCAAGAACACTTCTTTTCGATTGATTTTACCTTAGCCGATTACTTAACAGGTATTGGTAAGAAAGGCTTTATTGCCGACCTAATGCCAAAACTCCCCATCTACGTCAACTTATTGAGTAAAGAAGCGCAAGCGGTGATCGGCCAAGTGCATGACAACACCAAGCCCGCTTTACGCTTACTAGAAAAGGAAGGGTTTACCTGCCGTAACTATGTCGACATCTTTGATGGTGGCCCTAGCGTGGAATGTGATCGTGAAAATATTGAATCGGTACGTCACTCATTTCGCGGCAAAGTGCATATTGATCAGCACGCCAGTGCACAAGATTTTTTGATCAGTAATACCTCATTTGAACAATTTCGCGCGGTCGCAGTGAAAGCCGCGTTTGATCAAGCAACAGATACGGTGATTATCTCCAGTGATGTCGCCAATGCCTTGCAAGTACAGCAGGGCGATAACGTGCGTTTGCTTCCCCTATAAAGCTACAGACTCTAAGGAATTGGTTATGTCACATTGGATTGCAGGACAATGGATCGCCGGACAGGGTGAACCGATGAGTTCAATTAGCCCTTATAACGGCGAGCTGATTTGGCAAAGTGATAGCGCCACTGTCGCTCAGGTTGATGCGGCGGTAAGCGCCGCAAGAGAGGCGTTTTTATCATGGAGGAAGACGCCTTTTAGTGAGCGCGAGAGGCTGGTATTACGCTTTGCCGAGTTAGTGAAACATCATTCCGAGTCGATTGCAGAAATGATTTCGCTGGAAACTGGTAAGCCATTATGGGAAACCCGAACAGAAGCGGCGGCCGTTGCGGGCAAAATCGCTATTTCGATTCGTGCTTACCATGAGCGAACTGGCGAGAAGAAACGTGAAGCCGCAGGGAATCAAATCGTACTGCGCCACCAACCACTTGGCGTGATGGCCGTTTTTGGCCCATATAACTTTCCGGCCCACTTACCAAATGGTCATATCGTCCCAGCGTTACTCGCTGGTAATACGGTGGTGTTTAAGCCTTCTGAGCAAACTCCGGCGACGGGGGAGTTTATGATCAAACTATGGCAAAAAGCAGGACTGCCAGATGGAGTGATTAATCTTATTCAAGGCGCGAAAGAGACCGGAGTGGCGTTAGCCCAATCTAAAGGTATTGATGGCTTGTTGTTTACCGGGAGTGCGAATACGGGTCATCTGCTCCATCGTCAATTTGCCGGACAACCGGACAAGATGTTGGCATTGGAAATGGGCGGTAATAACCCGATGGTCATCTCACCTCACTATGGTGATGTGGATGCGGCCGTGTATACCATTATTCAATCGGCCTTTATTAGTGCTGGTCAGCGCTGTACTTGTGCGCGTCGACTTTACCTTCCTAGTGGTGAAAATGGTGATGTGTTGCTGAATAAGTTACTCAGCGCGACGAAAAAGATCGTCATGGATGAGCCATTTGCCGACCCCGCCCCTTTTATGGGCTCACAGATATCTTTAGCCGCCGCGCAGGCTATTTTGGCGGCTCAAGCTAACTTGCAGTCATTGGGTGGGGTGAGTTTAGTCGAAGCCACCGCAGGTGATGCTGCGTTCGTCTCACCGGGTATTATTGATGTCAGCGAGATTACATCGCTACCTGATGAAGAATACTTTGGACCACTCCTGCAAGTGATCCGTTATCAAACCTTAGAGCAAGCGGTGGAGCTTGCAAATGATAGCCGCTTTGGTCTATCAGCAGGATTGGTGACAACCCAAGAGAGTGAGTGGGCCTATTTTGTGGAACATATTCGCGCTGGCATCGTTAATCGCAATCGACCGCTAACCGGCGCGAGCGGTGATGCACCATTTGGCGGGCCAGGAGCGTCGGGAAATTTACGGCCAAGCGCTTACTACGCAGCTGATTATTGTGCTTATCCGATGGCCTCGGTGGAAGGGGAACAAACCGAACTTCCCGAGACATTGAGCCCGGGCTTATCACTGTAATTAACCGACCATCGAAAAGGCCAGAGAAAATGCTCCACTGGCCTTTTCTTTTACTACACTAATAATCCTTACCAAGAATATCGAGACAAAAATAATTCCAAGGAGGCGTTATGACGCCAGAACGACTGTTTGAATCATTATGGAATGATTATATTGCACGCTTATGCCCGTCAGCTGGAAACGTCCACAAATTATTGCAACGCAACGAGCCATTGATCAACGACCATATTGCTCTACGTACCTTTAACCTTTCCCCTGTCGCGTTAGAAGTATTGGCGAAACCTTTTATTGAACTGGGTTATCAAGAGGCGGGGGATTACCAGTTTGAAAGTAAAAAATTGCTGGCAAAGCATTATGAGCACCCTGATACCACGCAACCCAAGGTATTCATTAGCCAACTTAAAGTGGAGGAATGTTCAGAGCAGTTGCAACAGATTGTGCAAAAGCTAGTTGAACAGGTGAATCCAACTGAGATGCAAGGTGAAGCCTTTCTATATGCAGGTCGACCTTGGCAACTGAGCCATAACGATTATTTATTGTTGGCCGAAGAGAGTGAATATGCGGCTTGGTTGGCGGCTCATGGTTATGGCGCGAATCATTTCACAGTCAGTGTCAATCAACTTGAGCAGTTTGATGAGGTTCAACAGGTGAATGATCATCTGTCGTCAGTGGGGTTTGTCATTAACCAAGCGGGTGGGGAAGTCAAAGGTTCACCTGAAGTACTGCTAGAGCAATCATCAACCATGGCCGATAAAGTACAGGTCGAATTTGATGATGGCGTGGTGTTGCTGCCTGGTGGTTTTTATGAGTTTGCCAAGCGTTATCCGATGCCCAATGGTGAGTTATACCGTGGATTCGTCGCCGCCTCTGCAGATAAGATCTTTGAGAGTACTAACGGGTAACAGTATGTTATTGCGATGGATGTTAAAACAGGCTTTGTAAGCACTAGCCTTACATTTGTCATTCCATAGAGCGTGTTAGCGCGAGTAGGGAATCTTGTTTTTCGTTGTGGAAAGAGAGATCCCCAACTCGCTCGTTCCTCACTCTTGAGGATGACAAGTTCCCGAAAAGAAAAAGCCACCCGAAGGTGGCTTTATAAATCTTGCTTAATTCAATGTGAATTAACGCGTACCGTAAACAACGATAGTCTTACCGTGAGCAGAGATTAGGTTCTGCTCTTCCAGCATCTTCAAGATACGACCAACGGTTTCACGAGAACAGCCAACAATCTGACCGATCTCTTGACGAGTGATCTTGATTTGCATGCCGTCTGGGTGAGTCATTGCATCTGGTTGTTTCGCTAGGTTTAGTAGCGTTTGTGCAATACGGCCAGTTACGTCTAGGAAGGCTAGGTCGCCTACTTTTTGGCTAGTCACTTGTAGACGACGAGCCATCTGTGAAGACAGACGCATTAGGATATCAGGGTTTACCTGAATCAACTGACGAAATTTTTTGAACGAGATTTCCGCTACTTCACAAGGAGATTTAGCACGAACCCAAGCGGTACGCTCTTGATCTTCTTCAAATAGACCAAGCTCACCGATGAAATCACCTTGGTTTAGGTAAGAAAGGATCATCTCCTTACCTTCTTCATCTTTAATAAGTACGGCAACAGAACCTTTAACAATGTAGTACAAAGTTTCTGCTTTTTCGCCCGCGTGGATTAGCGTGCTTTTTGATGGGTACTTATGAATATGACAGTGTGAAAGGAACCACTCTAATGTTGGATCGGTTTGAGGTTTACCTAGAACCATAATATCTCACTTCCTCTGCAGGGTACGCTTGCTGCTTTCCATAATTTAGCTGGGCCCGAAATCGGGATAACTAGGCTAGGAGCACTTAAATGAGTGCTGCAAGCTATCTTGTGTTTCGGTTTCAAATAGTATCCTTTTTCCGGAACGATTTCTTGATTTTAATCGGGTCCGAGAGACTATTTCCTAAGCAAAAACGTGCACATGATCACGGTATGAAAAGTAATCGTGTTCTAATGCTGATTTTTAGCCAATTTTTCCAGTTTCGATTAATTGCTGAAGAATCGGTCTGACGATTAACTCCATTGCAAAACTCATTTTACCGCCAGGCACAACTAAGGTGTTATGACGCGACATAAACGAGCCATCTATCATTGCTAATAGGTAGGGATAGTCAACGTTTTTAAAACCACGTAGGCGGATTACAACAAAGCTTTCATCTAAGCTTGGAATCCCCTTCGCATCTAGCGGGTTTGAAGTATCAACGGTTGGCACACGTTGGAAGTTGATATGGGTACGTGAAAACTGTGGGGTGATGTAATTGAGGTAATCGTCCATCGAACGCACGATTGAATCCATCACCGCTTCTTTGGAGTGACCTCTATCACGAGTATCGCGAACAAATTTTTGAATCCACTCAAGGTTAACGATAGGTACCATACCAATCAAAAAGTCGACATGCTGGGCGACATTAATATCCCCATTCACCACGCCACCATGCAGTCCTTCGTAGAACAGCACATCACTGTTTTCTGGCAGGTCTTGCCAAGGCGTAAATGTGCCTGGCATTTGATTGTAGGGAACCGCTTCGTCGAAGGTGTGTAGATAGCGACGGATCTTACCGCTGCCATCTTGGCCATATTGGTGGAAGAAGTCGGCTAAGCCGGGGAAGTCATTAGCTTGCGGGCCGAAGTAACTAATATGACGACCTTGTTCGCGTGCTTTACGAATTTCTACATCCATTTCTGGGCGAGTAAATCGATGGAAGCTATCGCCTTCCACCCATGCAGGCTTGATGTCCATCATATTGAACATTTTACGAAAGGCTTCAGAAGTGGTGGTCGTTCCGGCGCCAGAGGAACCGGTGACGGCAATGATCGGATGCTTTGCTGACATGACAAACCTTGTCTAGTGATAACGTTCCTGTGATTACTCGAACTTAACCTTTGTCGATGACAAGCATGTTAAGTTCGAAAAGCATTACAGTTTGGACGCATCAATATAACATAATTTAACCTTTTCGCATCTTCTTCGTGGGAAAGACTCGGTTAGAACTGCGGACTCAGTTCGGTTTCGTTATTAGCGAACCATTAGAACTTGTGGCGTAATTGCACATCGACAGTTTCATGCAATTCAGAGAAAACGATGACCGCTTCTCCTGTCTCAAGTTGCTGCTTAACTTGATCAATTTTATCTTGTACTGAGATTTCAATTTCGCCGTAGTCTGTTCCTTCTCGTAAAACAAACTCTCTAAGCAAGCTCTCCAGTGTTTCTGGTGCGATCTGCTGCCAAGGAACAATCATAAATACCTCTTTATTCTATGACCTTGTATCGGTGAGGCTCGATTATGCCGTTTTTAGTGCTTGATAGTAAGCGGGGAGCATCTCTTCCAGCCAAAAGCGGGGGTTCATGACACTGCCAGTGACAAAACCCACGTGTCCGCCTTTTTCAAATAGGCGGTAGTGAATATTCTCCGGTAGGACAAAATGCGGAATGACCGCATCGGTCATAAACGGATCATCTTTGGCATGAATGATTTGGGTTGGCAATTTGATTTGCTGTAGGCGATGAATCCCAGAGCAACGCTGATAATAATCATCGGCATCTTGAAATCCGTGCAGCGGTGCGGTGATCAAATCATCAAAATCATACAATTTGGTGACTCGTTTGATTGATTGATAAGTCAGCCCTAACTCACCTTTTAACAGGTGGTGTTTACGCAGTGCATTACGTTTGAGAGAACGCAGTAGGTAGGTTTTATAGATCTTAGAAAAGCCTTGTTCGATGCGCTCAGAACAGGCGGATAGATCGAGCGGGGCAGACACAATGGAAGCGGCATCCAAGAGCGGATTATCGGCGTACTGGGCTAAATAGTTGGCCAGCATATTACCGCCAAGAGAAATACCAACCGCGACTTTGACTCGATTAGGGTATTGCTGATTGAGGTACTCTAAGAAAAAACGCGCGTCTTCGATTTCACCTGAATGGTAGGCGCGTGGTAGACGATTGGGCTTACCGCTGCAACCGCGAAAATGCATCATCACCGATAGCCAGCCTTCTTTGGCAAAGGCATGCATCAGACCATTGGCATAAGGGCTATAGAAGCAGCCTTCAAGTCCATGAAACAACACAAACAGGGGTTTCTCTTGCGCGGCTGTTGTTTGGCTATCTTCACTCCATGCTAGATCGAGGAAGTCACCATCTTGGGTATCAAGGGTTTGCCAAATCGGCTCAAACAACGCTTTTTTACGAATGAAGCGTGGTGCGAGAGTTTGAAGGTGCGGGTTTGAAATCCCGCTGGCAGCAGTAAAATGAGTCATAGGCGTCAGTCGCTTTCTCTTGCATCCAAATCAGGTTCAAAAGGGTGTGCAAAGGTGGAGTACAAATGTTCTCCACCCAACTGACGACAGTAACGTAGCGTAAGCGATTGTTCATCCGCATTGTGCAATGAGAGTTGGTTTACGCAATCGACCAAGTCGGCCTGTTGCTGTTTTTCCAACTGCAGCTCAAATTGCAGTGCTTCGCGATAGAGTGTATCGGCCAGTGGCTGCTTGAGTTTGCGTCTTAGCTCCCGAAAGCTATTGAGTAATGCTTCTGAACGACCAAGGCATTCTTCGACCTTGTGCCAGTCCTGCTCTGCAATCGTGACTTGTTGTTCATCAAGCCACTTGAGTAACAATAGCAGGTTCACGTTGCCTTTGAACTGATTCTGTAAATTTAAGCACGCCTGCTTCACTTCACGGACACTGTAGTACTGCAAACTGAATTGCCATAAACGTTCTAGTGTTAGCGAAACGGGTACGTGCTCTCTATTCATCAGCTATTGAACTCCTGTTCCATCACTTCAAGCTCCTCTTGTAGAGCCATCCAATCCATTTCTGTCTCTTCTAGCTCTGACTTCCCACTGGCTTGCTGGGCGAGTACTTGAGTAAGTTTAGCTTTATTTTCGGCATCATACAGAGAGTTATCACTCAATTGCTCTTCCGCCTGTGCAATCACTTGGCCAAGTCTATCCATTGTTTCTTCTAACTTGGTGAGCTTTTTACGCAGTGGCGCGGTGAGAGTACGAAACTCTGCTTCACGGCGTTTTTGTTCTTTCTTCGCCGCTGCGCTGTTTTGGTTATCTTTTACCGGTTGCTCTGCTTGTGCTTCGCGGCGCTCGACTTTTTGCTGCTCAGTCAGCCACTTGTAATAGTCGCTTAGGTCACCATCAAACGGAGCGACTTGGCGATCATGCACTAAGTAAAGATCGTCAGTCGTGGCGCGCAGCAGGTAACGGTCGTGCGAAACTATCACCATGGCGCCTTCAAATGTTTGCAGGGCAAAGGTCAGAGCTTGGCGCATATCGAGATCCAAGTGGTTGGTTGGTTCATCGAGTAACAATAGGTTAGGTTTTTGCCATACCAGCAGGGCCAGAACCAGACGCGCTTTTTCACCACCGGAGAATGGGGCGACTTTTTCTAGCGCTTTATCGCCTTGAAAGCCGAAGCTACCTAAGTAATCACGCAGCTGCTGCTCAGTGTGCTTAGGTGCAATTTGCATCATGTGCTGCAGAGGTGTTTCCTCTGGATGCAATGTTTCCAATTGATGCTGTGCGAAGTAACCCATTTTCACGCCTTGTGAGTAGGTTAGCTCGCCACCTTGTGGATTCAATTCACCTGAGAGCAATTTGATTAAGGTTGATTTACCGGCGCCGTTTCGACCAAGCAAACCAATGCGACTCCCCGGCACGAGGTTAAGACGAATTTTTTCTAAGATCAGATTATCACCATAACCTGCAGAAACTTCATCCATCATCATAATTGGGTTTGGTAGTGCATCAGGTTCACGGAACTCAAAACTAAATGGGTTATCAAATTGTGCTGGCAGCACTTGTTCCATTTTTTCTAAAGCTTTAATACGGCTTTGCGCTTGGCGCGCTTTTGATGCTTTGTAGCGGAAGCGATCGATATAGCTTTGCATATGCGCCATCTGCTTTTGCTGCTTCTGGAACATTGCTTGCTGCAAGATTAATTTCTGCGCACGTTGTGACTCAAATGAAGAGTAGTTACCGGTGTACTCATTCAATTGTTGGTTTTCAACGTGAATGATGCGGTTAACAATCGGATCAAGGAAATCACGGTCATGCGAGATCAACGCGAGAGTACCCGGGTAGTTTTGCAACCAGCGTTCTAACCACATTACCGCATCAAGATCCAAGTGGTTGGTTGGTTCATCGAGCAGTAATAGGTCTGAACGGCAAAGTAGGGCTTGAGCGAGGTTCAAGCGCATACGCCAACCACCGGAGAACTGGGTTAAGTTCCAGCTCATTTGCTCTTGACGGAAGCCTAGACCATCGAGCAGTTCCGAGGCACGAGCGCGAATGCTGTAACCACCAATGGTTTCAATTTTACCGTGCAGTTCCGCCACCAAAGTGCCGTTATCAGCGAGATCGGCGTCCACCAATTGTTGCTCTAGAGAGCGGTACTCGCGATCGCCATCAATGACGTATTCTAGCGCGGTTCGGTCAAGTGCAGGGGTTTCTTGCGCCACCCATGCCAATTCCCAATGCGCCGGTTTGCTAAAGTTACCCGCATCAGTGGATAGCTCATCTTTGATCAGAGCGAATAAGGTTGATTTACCACAACCGTTTTTACCCACCAAACCGATCTTATCGCCGGGGTGAATGGTAGCCGAAGCGTTCTCAAGTAATGGCTTGCCACCACGTAAGAGTTGAATGTCAGAAAAGGTGATCATAGTACTTTGCTTTATCTTTAATCGTTTCGCCACGCATAGTAGGAGGATTAACCGGAAAAGTCGATCGTTGCGTTTTCAGCGTCAACCGCGTATAACAAATTGATAACGAAAATGATAAAGGCAGTTGTTCACGGAATGAATCGATCAGCCACTCCGAAGCCACAAGCAGCGAAAGCAAAAGTATTAGTCGTTTACGCTCATCCGGAGTCCTCCACTTCTATCGCTAATCATGTGATGCTAAAAAAAATTGCCTCACTTGAGCACGTTACCGTGCACGATCTTTATGCTCGCTACCCAGACTTTTTTATTGATGTGAATGCCGAGCACGAATTGCTCTTGGCACACGATGTCATTGTCTTCCATCACCCTATGTATCTTTATTCTTGTCCGGCACTGATGAAAGAGTGGCTCGATAGAGTATTGGGCAAAGGTTTTGCCTACGGCAATGAAAGTGCCTTGCAAGGTAAGTATTGGCGCAGTGTCATTACTACTGGCGGTAAAGAAGATGCTTTTGGTGAGCACGGCTACAACAAATACCCGCTTGAACAAATCCTGCAACCTTTTGAATTAACCGCGGCATTGTGTCGCATGCATTGGATTGAACCCTTGGTGCTCTATTGGGCCCGCAATGTCTCCGACATGGAACGCTATCAGCATGCGGAGCACTATCGCCAGTGGTTGAATGATCCATTGCTGCATGATTCATCCTTATCGCAGGGAGGTGACCATGGCTCTGGAAAGTGATTTTCTACAAAGCAGTGCAATCTTCTTAACCGCTGCAGTTATTGCGGTGCCTCTCGCGCAACGATTAGGGTTAGGGTCTGTACTCGGCTATCTACTGGCGGGTGTCGCCATTGGACCGTGGGGGTTGGGTTTAATTCGCGATGTCGATGCCATCCTTCATTTTGCTGAATTTGGCGTAGTGTTATTGCTGTTTCTAATTGGCCTTGAGCTGAACCCGAAAAAACTGTGGCAAATGCGAGGGCCTATCCTTGGCCTCGGTGGTGCGCAAGTACTGATTACTACGGCCTTAATTGCCGGCCTTGTGTATCTATTTGGTTTTACTTGGCAGATGAGTCTCGTTATCGGCATGGGGCTGGCGCTCTCTTCGACCGCGATTGCATTAAGAGTGATTGATGAGCAGGGATTAGCTGGGACGGAAACCGGACAGTCTGGTTTTGCCGTTTTGCTCTTTCAAGATATTGCTGTAATTCCAATGTTAGCGTTATTGCCCGTATTGGCTGGTAACACCAGTGGCAACTGGTTAGATGGCTTATGGATGTTGGTCGGTGTCACAGCGCTCTTGATTGGTGGTCACTTTTTGCTGAGACCACTTTTTCGTTATGTGGTGATGAGTGGGGTGCGAGAGTTATTTACTGTCGCGGCCTTGCTGCTGGTGATCGGTATTGCATTGGTAATGAAACAGCTGGGGCTATCGATGGCGCTGGGCGCATTTTTAGCGGGCGTGCTGTTGGCGGAGAGTGAATATCGCCATGAGCTTGAAATTGCCATTGAGCCGTTTAAAGGCCTATTACTCGGGTTGTTTTTTATCGCTGTCGGTATGGCGGTCAACCTTGGTTTGCTAGCGTTGCACCCTTTCAAAATCTTGGCTTGTGTGATCGCGTTGGTGATGCTGAAAGCCTATACCCTTTATTTTCTTGCACGACTCTACGGCAGTCGTGCCAAGTCGCGTAGTCGTATTGCGGCGATTCTCAGTCAAGGTGGTGAATTTGCTTTTGTTATTTTTACCGCCGCACTATCGCAAGGCATCTTAACCACAGAACAAACCGCCTTTTTGCTGGTGGTCGTGAGTTTATCGATGGTGACGACACCACTGCTGCTGATGGGGCAGAAAAAATGGTACGCAAAAAGGCTCAATTTTGATGATGAGGAACGCATTGATAGCGATGTGGTTGATAAGCAGTCGCGCGTTATTATTGCGGGTTTTGGCCGCTTTGGTCAGATCGTCGGGCGCTTGTTGTATGCCAACAAGATCAAGCTAACCATTTTAGAAAGTGATGCCAGCCAAATTCGACTGTTACGTAAATATGGCTACAAGGTGTTTTATGGTGATGCGACGCAGCTTGATTTATTGCGTGCCGCAGGAGCAGATAAAGCGAAGGCAATTGTCCTTTGTACTGATTCGCCTGACGACATTATGAAAACCGTCGAGTTGTGCGAGCAGCATTTCCCTCATTTGAAAATATTAGCTCGTGCTCGCAGTCGCGTTGAGGCGTACCAACTGCTCAGCCATGGCATTGATAAGTACTCGCGTGAAACGTTTCTTGGTGCGCTCGATCTTGGCAAACTCACCTTGATTGAGCTAGGCATGCACCCATACCAAGCGCAACGCTCTGAAGCGCACTTTCGTAAACTTGATAACGCGATGTTGAAGGAACTCCTTCCGCAGCACCATGAAGATAAGCAACTCGCACTGAGAGCCAAAGAAGCACGTAAAGAGCTGGAAGAGATCTTTGGCCGTGAGATGGAAAACGATAAGCAAGGTAAGCATTTCTGGGATTAAAGTGCCGTTCGCCTTTAAGCCATGAATCTCGATGTATTAATGATTTGATGAGAGTGACATGAAGAAACGATTTATCGCAGGCGCTAATTGCCCTAAGTGTCAGCAACAAGACACGTTACGTTGGTGGATAGAGAATAATATTGAGCTGGTAGAGTGCGTCGACTGCGGTCATCAAGATCAACGCAAGCCAGAGTCTGTAGACAAAAGTGAACACCAGAGTGAACAAATGATCGGCATTTTTAAACCGGACTGATTGAGTTTCTCGAATTCATCCCCATAATAGCAGGGTTATTGTTTTATTCTCCCTTTGATATGGGGAGCTAATCGCCTTGGAGCAATTATGAAAATTGAAAAGAACGTAGTCGTAAGCCTAGCGTACCAACTGAAAGTAGAAGATGCAGTCGTTGATCAATCAACTGTTGATGCGCCACTAGATTACCTACACGGTAACAACAACCTAATCACTGGCCTTGAGAATGAGCTAGAAGGTAAAGTTGCTGGCGACAAATTCGAAGTAACTATTGCCCCTGAAGATGCATACGGCGAGCACAACGATGAGCTTGTTCAGCGTGTTCCTGCAGACGTATTCCAAGGTGTGGATGAAATCGAAGTTGGCATGCGCTTCCTAGCGGATACTGACCAAGGTCCAATCCCAGTAGAAATTACTGAAGTAGATGGCGACGAAGTTGTGGTTGATGGTAACCACATGCTTGCTGGCCAAACACTAACTTTCGTTGTTGAAGTTGTCGCAGTTCGTGAAGCAACTGAAGAAGAGATTGCTCACGGCCATATCCACCAAGGTGGCGGTTGTTGTGGTGGTCACGACCACGATCACGACCATGAAGGTGGCTGTTGTGGCGGCGAAGATAAAGGTGATGATCACGAATGCTGCGGTGGCGGCGGTTGTGGTTCACACTAATCGCGTGATGAGATCTTTATAGATCATCATAAATCGACGAAGAGGCGTTGCTTGGAAACAAGCGACGCCTTTTTTATCGGATTAAGTCAGTTATTCAGTCAAACAACTTGGTTAAGTTACTGAGAAGGATAGTGAAATGAGTTTTCCATTTGCCCTTGCCGTACATGGTGGAGCGGGCACCATTTTACCCGAGCAGATGAGTGCACAACTGGAAGCGGATATCCGCGCCGCGTTAGCGCAAGCTGTGAATGCGGGCCATAAAATGTTAGCCGAGGGCGGTGATGCGCTTGATGCCGCTGTGGCTGCGGTTAAGGTGTTGGAAGATTCAGAGCATTTCAATGCGGGTAAAGGTTCGGTGCTCACCGCCAAAGAGATGGTTGAAATGGACGCCTCGGTTATGCATGGTTTACAAATGCAGGTCGGAGCGATCGCGGGGGTTCGTCATATTAAGAATCCGGTGGAGTTGGCGCGCGATGTGATGCATCACTCCGCCCACGCATTCTTGATTAGTGAGGGGGCAGAAGAGTTTGCTTTCAAGCAAGGCCATCTTTTTACGGAACAAGATTATTTCTTTACCGATCGCCGTTACGACCAACTGATGGCGCTTAAAGAGTCAGGTGACAGTGCCTTATCGGAAGCAAGTTATCCTGATGACAATAAACATGGCACGGTTGGGGCGGTCGCGCTTGATCAACAAGGCAACTTAGCGGCGGCGACAAGTACCGGAGGCATCGCCAACAAGCGTTTTGGACGAGTGGGGGACTCCGCAATAATTGGTGCGGGAACCTTAGCTGAAAATGGCAATGTGGCGATCTCTTCCACCGGTGTTGGTGAGCTGTTTATCCGTAAAATGGTCGCCAGTGATATTGCCGCACGCATGCGCTACCTAGGGGAAGATGTCAAAACCGCCAGTGAAACAGTCATTCATGGTGAGTTAAAAACGCTTGGTGGTGAAGGCGGAGTGATCGCGATCGATAAGCAAGGAGAGATACACTTTGCGCTCAATTGCGCTGGTATGTATCGCGCAAGTATCGATATTGAAGGCAAGCTTAGTATTAAAATCTTTGCCAACGAGTGATAGAGTTGTTATGTCACCGGATTCGTTGGCTGCTCAATCGTTTAATTCTGTGTGACACCGGTATGACCAAAAAATGACTGCAAGAGAGCGGATTCAGTGCTAGAATCCTTTTTTAACTAGCAATCAGACTTGGAAAGATGGGAAATAACGTAGTCGTTCTAGGCACCCAATGGGGTGACGAAGGTAAAGGTAAAATCGTAGACCTTTTAACTGAAGATGCAAAATACGTGGTTCGCTATCAAGGCGGTCACAATGCAGGTCACACACTTGTAATCGACGGTGAAAAAACCGTACTTCACTTAATTCCATCAGGTATCCTTCGCGATAATGTTAAATGCATTATCGGCAACGGTGTAGTTCTATCACCTGACGCATTAATTAAAGAAATGAAGCCTCTTGAAGAGCGCGGCATTGCAGTACGTGACAGTCTTTTCATTTCTGAAGCATGTCCTCTAATTCTTCCTTACCATGTTGCTTTAGACCAAGCGCGCGAAATCGCACGCGGTAAAAAAGCAATCGGTACGACTGGTCGTGGTATCGGTCCTGCTTACGAAGATAAAGTTGCTCGTCGCGGTCTACGCGTTGGCGACCTATTCGATATGGAAGCTTTTGCAGAAAAACTAAAAGAAGTAATGGAATACCATAACTTCGCACTAGTGAACTACTACAAAGCTGACGCAGTAAGCTACGAAGAAGTACTTGAGCAAGCGAAAGGCTACGCTGAACTACTGACTTCAATGGTTATTGACGTAACTGACGAACTAGATGCAGCACGCAAGCGCGGCGACAAGATCATGTTCGAAGGTGCACAAGGTACGCTACTTGATATCGACCACGGTACTTACCCATACGTAACTTCTTCTAACACGACTGCTGGTGGTGTTGCTGCAGGTTCTGGTTTTGGTCCTCGTCACCTAGGTTACATCCTAGGTATCGCGAAAGCATACTGTACTCGTGTTGGTTCAGGTCCATTCCCGACTGAACTTTACGATGGTCTAGACAAGCAAGATCCAGTGGGTAAACACTTGGGTACTGTTGGTCATGAGTTTGGTGCAACGACTGGTCGTCTACGTCGTACTGGTTGGTTCGATGCTGTTGCTATGCGTCGTGCAATCCAAATCAACTCTATCTCTGGTTTCTGTCTAACTAAACTAGACGTGCTAGATGGCCTAGAAGAGCTAAAAATCTGTACTGGTTACAAGATGGACGATGGCTCTGTACTAGAAGTTTCGCCAATGGCTGCTGAATCATTCGAAAAAGCGACGCCAATTTACGAAACAATGCCTGGTTGGTCTGAAAATACTTTCGGTGCTAAATCTATCGATGCGCTTCCAAAAGCGGCTCTAGATTACATCAAGCGTATTGAAGAGCTAACTGGCGTTCCAGTAGACATCATCTCTACTGGCCCAGATCGTAACGAAACCATCATCAAGCTTCACCCATTTGAAGCTTAATCGATAAGCGTTATTGATTGAAAAGAAGTCGACACTCAGTGTCGGCTTTTTTTATATCTGCTATTTTCTGCTTTCTCTATCCTGCCACATCACTTGCTCTTATCTTCACGAGTTAATGGTGGAAATAACAACGTGAACTTGATTCCTTTCTTTCCATGACGCTTGCCGTTGTGATGGATTTTTCATCACCCTATGGCAAACTATTGCCAACTTACGGCAATTTTTGTCTAAAGAGTTTTTTGTTTTTGCCGATACAAATATCGAACCTGCCTATAATGCTAATTACGTCTATGATTGGCGAAGGTAGGGTGTCGGATTCAACAAAGAGTGCAGGTATGAAGCTACGAACAGTAGCAGCTTCGTTGATGCTGGTATTGAGTTCATCATTCAGTTTTGCAAACGCAACTGACATTGGTGAGCCAGTGCCAATCTACTCCGAAGCTGAACTTATTAAACTGATCGAACAGAATAAACATTTAGAACGAGTGAAAGCAGACAACTGCCAATTGGTGGAAGATATTGTCGCGCGTGCAACCCGTATTAGCTTACCTTCGTATGAATTTCTTTACGGAGATATGTTGGCGTGGGGTGTGTGTGTCGATCAAGATGTCGAGCTCGGTCTTTACTATATGGAAAATGCGGCCCATCAGGGCTTACCAACCGCATTGGAGCAGCTTGGTCGTTACTACTCACGCGGTACACTAGTACAGCAAGATAAAGAGCGAGCGATCCCATACCTACGTGAAGCAGCGGCAATGGGTAACCTAAATGCGCGTATCCATTTGGCTGAATTACTACTGCGTGATTATGGCAGCCCGTTAGATTATGAAGATGCTTATCGTTGGTTGTATAACTCAGTGACCGCCGATCAGCGTCAATACAAACGTATTTCCCGTTTACGTACCGGCTTAGAGCAGCGCATGCCTGAGAACATCATTGCCCGCGCTAAGCGCCGTGAGACTTTCTGGTAACGTAGCGCAAAATCGAACACCACATAGACGTTAAACCTGCATTTACAAAAATGCCCAGCGATTGCTGGGCATTTTGTTATCTGAAAGCAGGGGATTATTGAACGACTTCACCTGATTCGATAACCGTTTTACGCACCACATCGGTAAACTCAAGTGCTTCTTTACGGATTTGGTCTTCGTCTACCGTTAGGATTTGACGGTCTTTCATCAGCAGTTTGCCATCCACAATTGAGTGGCGCACGTTGGCTGAGTTTGCAGAGTAAACCAGCGCTGAGTATGGGTTGTAAACTGGAACCATGTTAGGTGCTTTGGTATCGATAACGATGATATCCGCCAGCTTGCCAACTTCGAGAGAACCAATTTTGTCTTCCATGTGCAGTGCTTTTGCTGCGCCCATGGTTGCCATATCAATGACTTTTAGTGGTGGCATAGCAGCACGGTCTTTGTTCACTAGCTTATGAACTTTGGCGACTTGGTTGAATTCGTCGATGGTGCTTAGCGTGTTACCAGACATTGGGCCATCAGTACCTAGGCCGATACGCACATCTTCGTCATACATTTTCAGCGCAGGAGAAACACCTTTAGCTGATTTGATGTTCGCACTCATATTGTGTGCAACACCCATATCTGATTTTTTCACCAACTCGATGTCATGCTCATCAACCAGAATCATGTGTGCGCCGACTAAGTTTTTGTTTAGGGCACCAATGCTATCCATGTAAGCCACTGGTGACAGACCGTTTGAACGCTCTGCAATCACCTGTTGTTCACGGTCTGATTCTGCCAAGTGCATCATCACAGGGACATCTTTCTCTAGAGAAAGCTTTGCTACCTTCTGCAGTGTTTCAGTGGTGTTGGTGTATGGGCCGTGTGGGGCAAAAGCGGGTGTAATGCGAGGGTGATCTTTGTACTGTTCAATGAAGTTCAGCGTGTAATCGATACCTGCATCGGCGTTCTTCGCAGAAGCAACAGGGAACTTGATGATGGTTTCACCTAAGATCGCTCGCATACCAATTTTATCAACGGTTTTTGCTACTTCATCTTCAAAGTAGTACATGTCAGCGTAAGTGGTTACGCCACCTTTTAGCATTTCAACGTTACCAAGGTTGGCACCAATACGCACCATGTCACGAGAA
This sequence comes from Vibrio scophthalmi, assembly GCF_040869025.1. Taxonomy (NCBI): domain Bacteria; kingdom Pseudomonadati; phylum Pseudomonadota; class Gammaproteobacteria; order Vibrionales; family Vibrionaceae; genus Vibrio; species Vibrio scophthalmi. Next base: position 1,725,529 of record NZ_CP134271.1, read on the forward strand.
ACCAGTTTCGCTTCTAGTGGGAAGATGTAGCGATGTAGGCGATCTGGCACGTCATCCGCAAGTGAACGGAAGACGGTCATTGACACGTGGGTGTGTGTATTGATAAGGCCTGGCATAACGATATCGCCATCCACATCCAACACGTTATCCGCTTGGTATTTTTTCTCTAACGACTCATCGCCGACTGCGATGATTTTGTTGTCTTTAATAACCACTGTACCGTTTTCGTAAACGGTTTTGTCTTGGTTCATGGTCAGAACCATGGCATCAGTGATGATCAGATCGGCTTGTTCTGCTGCTTGAGAAAAAGCAGAGAATAGACCTAAGCTTGCAATCGCAGTAGCTAATAGAGTGCGTTTCATAGAGATAATCAAACCTAAAAAGGGGGAATAGGAAGTTGGCGCAGAATATCGCAACAAGTCATGCGTATTGCAATCGTTTGCTTTGTTGTTTACATTCAAGTGTGATCTAGATCATTATTTGTATATGGAGTGAATTTTTATAAATATGCACCTCTTTTATCTGGGTGATTATTGGTCTGTAAAGGGCTGCCGAGTCGCGAGTTATTTACCATGTGCGAGCTCTCTGGCCGCTGGTAAGTTATGAAAACTTCGAATCTATTTAGTCTTTTTGTAACCACTTCGCTGTAGCTTATGCCATGACTCGGATATACTAGCCGTATACCTTCCTTGCTAAGTTGGGCTTGCTTATGTCAGACCAAATCCAAAACGATCCCTTTGCTGATCGTGAATCACAAAATTACGACAATCCTATTCCAAGCCGTGAGTTCATTCTCGAGTTCTTGAAACAGGCCGGCGTTCCGATGAACCGCAATGACCTGTTTGAAGCACTTAAACTTCAAGGTGAAGAGCAATATGAAGGCTTACGTCGTCGCTTACGAGCGATGGAGCGTGATGGTCAATTGGTCTTTACTCGCCGTCAGTGTTACGCATTGCCTGAAAAACTAGAGATGGTAAAAGGCTATGTGATTGGTCATAAAGATGGTCATGGCTGGGTTCGACCAGAAGGCAGTACCGGCAAGGATAACGACATCGTGCTGCCGCACCACCAAATGAAAAACATCATTCACGGTGATTTTGTTTTGGTGCAACCGACGGACAACTCAAAACGTGGCCGCAAGGAAGGCCGTTTGGTTCGCGTACTTGAAGAACGTAAAACGCAAATCGTCGGTCGCTTCTTCTTAGAGTATGGCTACTCATACGTAGTGCCAGATGATTCTCGTATTTGCCAAGATATCTTGATCCCTAACGAGCACAAGTCTACGGCGCGCATGGGGAATGTGGTTGTGATTGAGATTACCGATCGTGGTACACGTTCACGCGGTATGATGGGTCAAGTGGTCGAAGTGTTAGGTGAGAAAATGGCGCCGGGCATGGAAACGCAAATTGCGATTCGCACCCACCAGATCCCACACGAGTGGCCAGAAGCGGTCGATAAACAAATTGAACATCTGGGCGAAGAAGTACCAGAAGAGGCGAAAGCTGGCCGTGTTGATTTGCGCCAATTGCCATTGATGACTATTGATGGTGAAGACGCACGAGACTTCGATGACGCCGTATTCTGTGAAGCGAAAAAAGGCGGCGGCTGGCGCTTATGGGTCGCGATTGCTGATGTGAGCTACTACGTTCGTCCGGAAACCGCATTAGATAAAGAAGCGATAAACCGTGGTAACTCGGTTTACTTCCCTTCACAAGTTGTTCCTATGCTGCCAGAAGTGCTTTCAAATGGTCTGTGTTCTCTCAACCCGCAAGTTGATCGCTTGTGTATGGTGTGTGAGATGACGATTTCTGCGACGGGTAAGCTATCGAGCTATAAGCACTATGAAGGTGTGATGAACTCGCATGCTCGCCTGACCTACAACAAAGTGGGCGCAGTATTAGATGGCGATGAGGAGTTGCGTCAACGTTACGCACCTTTAGTACCGCATCTTGAAGAGCTACATAAGATGTACAAAGTGCTGAAAAGTGCTCGTGATAATCGTGGTGCGATTGAATTTGAAACGGTTGAAACTAAGTTCATCTTCAACGCAGAGCGTAAGATCGATCGTATTGAGCCGGTGATTCGTAACGATGCGCATAAGCTCATCGAAGAATGTATGATTCTGGCTAACATCGCTTCAGCATCATTGGTTGAGAAGGCTAAAGAAGCCGCGTTGTACCGTATTCACGAAACTCCGGGTGAACTGCGCCTGCAAGGTTTCCGTGACTTCCTGGGCGAGCTTGGTTTGAATCTTGGCGGCGGCTTAGAGCCATCACCAACCGATTACGCGGAATTGGTAAAACAGATTGCTGAGCGTCAAGATAAAGAGCTGATCCAAACTATGCTGCTACGCTCAATGAAGCAAGCGGTCTATAGTGCGGATAACTGTGGTCACTTTGGCTTAGCACTCAAACGCTACGCGCACTTTACTTCACCGATCCGTCGTTACCCAGACTTGCTACTGCACCGTGCAATCAAATACCTGATTGCCAAAGAAGAAGGGCGTAACCAAGATCGCTGGACACCAACCGGTGGTTACCACTATTCATTTGATGATATGGATTTCTACGGTGAGCAATGTTCGATGACCGAGCGTCGCGCGGATGATGCGACACGTGAAGTATCGGATTGGCTGAAATGTGAATACATGCAAGATCACGTCGGCGATGAGCTTGAAGGTGTGATTGCCAATGTGACCAGTTTTGGTTTCTTTGTCCGTCTAACAGAATTGCATATCGATGGTTTAGTGCATATTTCGTCTCTGGCGAATGATTACTACCACTTTGACCCAGTAGGGCAAAGACTTATCGGTGAAAGCTTTGGCGCGATTTACCGTCTCGGTGATGCGGTTAAAGTAAAAGTACAAGCAGTCAACCTTGATGACCGTCAAATTGACTTTGCATTAGTTGAAACAAGTCGTAAGCTACGCGGCGAAGGTAAGACGGCTAAAAAGCGTGCGGTCGAAGCTCAGCTTAAAGCCAAAGCGAAAAAACGCGCAGCCACCGGTGGCCGAGAGGATCGCAAAGCAAAACCTGCGATTGAGCCAACCAAGGCACCAGTGAAAGCTGAAGCCAAAGGTGAAGCGAAAAAGCCTAAGGTGAAAAAAGCGCGTAAGAAAAAACCGCACAGCAATTCCAAAAAGGGAAAGCGCAGTAGCAGTACCAAGAGCGAATAGTCGTTTCAACAACAGGTTTAGAAAATGAGTAACGAATTTCTTTATGGCATCCATGCTGTGAAAGCAGTATTGGAACGTGAGCCGGAGCGTTTTATTGAAGCGTACGTGCTGAAAGGGCGTCAAGATGACCGCCTAATGCCAATTTTGAATGAACTGCAACGCTGTGGCGTTTCAATTCAACAGATGGGACGTAAAACACTGGATGACAAAGCACAAGGTGCGAATCACCAAGGTGTTATTGCCCGTGTTAAACCAGCTAAACAGCTGAATGAAAATGATCTTGATGACATCATCGATCAGCATGAAGCGCCACTTCTGTTGGTACTTGATGGCGTGACGGATCCGCACAATTTGGGCGCGTGTCTACGTAATGCTGATGCTGCTGGTGTCGCTGCGATCATTGTACCTAAAGACCGTTCAGCACCAATGACCGCGACAGTAAGCAAAGTGGCTTGCGGCGCTGCGGAAATTGTGCCGCTGATCCGCGTGACTAACCTTGCTCGCACCATGCGTGCGCTGCAAGAGAAGGGCGTGTGGTTTGTTGGTACCGCTGGGGAAGCAACGCATGATATCTACCAAGCGAAACTGACTGGTCCACTGGCGATTGTGATGGGTGCAGAAGGCGATGGTATGCGTCGCTTAACTCGCGAAACGTGTGATGACCTGATTAAGATCCCAATGGCGGGAACGGTATCGAGCCTTAACGTTTCAGTGGCATCGGGTATCTGCTTGTTTGAAGCGGTTCGTCAGCGTAGCTTATAAAACAAAGCTGTCGGAGTGATTGCACAAGTGTTTCACTTCGAAAGACAACATTAAGCCGCGTAAACTCATCATGAGTTTGAGCAAAATAGAAGGGATGTGTAGCAATTTAAGCGCGCATCCCTTTTTATTAACTCTGCTTTATGTAGTAGGACGAGAAATGAAGGTCGCGCGCTCATCTCGCCATTCTCAATCTGTTGTTGTTTACTCACATCTCGTTTCTCCCTTTTCAATTCTTTTCTCGCCTCTCAAATCACCCAAGATTATTTTTCACTCGCCTCTTGAAGTTAAAACTGTGATCTGTATAATGCCTCGCACTGGTTAAGCCAGTTGTGAACCAATGAGCAGTGAGGAGCTGATAAATCTTCGATTTATTAGGTAATGTAGACTCAGCTTATGTTCGCGGTTAATACAATTAGGTATCTATTCTTCGGAATAACTGCTTTTAGAGGTGACTCTTTAAGCGGGGGTGGTTAATCGAAAATTAACTGACAATGCGTCCTAATCTTGGATGCTACGGTTTCACATAAATCAATCGGCATTCTCTCGCCTTATGCGAGTTTGAGTGGCGATATTGTTTGTGTAATATTTACTAATTGGAGCTCTGTCTCATGCAGAACCAACGTATCCGTATCCGCCTTAAAGCGTTCGATTACAAGCTAATCGATGCTTCAACAGCGGAAATCGTTGAAACAGCTAAGCGCACAGGCGCACAGGTTCGTGGTCCAATCCCACTACCTACTCGTAAAGAGCGTTTCACAGTTCTTATCTCTCCACACGTTAACAAAGATGCACGTGATCAGTACGAAATTCGTACTCACAAACGTCTAATCGACATCGTTGAGCCAACAGACAAAACTGTTGATGCTCTGATGCGTCTAGACCTAGCTGCAGGCGTTGACGTTCAAATTAGCCTAGGTTAAGGGAGATTAGAATAATGATTGGTCTAATCGGTCGTAAAGTGGGCATGACCCGCGTATTTACTGAAGACGGCGTTTCTATCCCAGTAACTGTTGTTGAAGTTGAAGCAAACCGTGTAACTCAAGTTAAATCTCTTGAGACTGACGGTTACGCAGCAATTCAAGTTACAGCTGGAACTAAGAAAGCTAACCGCGTTACTAAACCAGAAGCTGGTCACTTTGCTAAAGCAGGTGTTGAAGCTGGTCGTGGTCTTTGGGAATTCCGTTTGGAAAACGGTGAAGAGTTTGCAGTTGGCGCTGAGCTAACAGTTGAACTATTCAACGAAACTAAAAAAGTAGACGTTACTGGTACATCTAAAGGTAAGGGCTTCCAAGGCGCTGTTAAGCGTTGGAACTTCCGTACTCAAGATATGACTCACGGTAACTCATTGTCTCACCGTGCACCGGGTTCAATTGGCCAATGTCAAACTCCAGGTCGCGTGTTTAAAGGCAAGAAAATGGCAGGTCACATGGGTGCTGAGCGTGTAACGACTCAAAACCTAGAGATCGTACGTGTTGACGCTGAGCGCAATCTGCTTCTTATTAAAGGTGCAGTCCCAGGCGCAACTGGCGGCAACGTGATCGTTAAACCAGCTATTAAAGCATAACGTCTCAGGAGTAAGTAATGGAACTTATGGTTAAAGGTGCTGATGCACTGACTGTTTCTGAAACTACTTTCGGACGTGAGTTTAACGAAGCTCTGGTACACCAAGTAGTTGTTGCGTACGCAGCAGGTGCTCGTCAAGGTACTCGCGCTCAAAAAACACGTTCAGAAGTTTCTGGCGGTGGCGCTAAGCCATGGCGTCAAAAAGGTACTGGCCGTGCACGTGCTGGTACAATCCGTAGCCCAATCTGGCGTTCGGGTGGTGTTACTTTTGCTGCGAAACCTCAAGATCACAGCCAAAAAGTAAACAAGAAAATGTACCGCGGTGCTATGAAGAGCATTCTTTCTGAGCTAGTTCGTCAAGAGCGTCTAATCGTTGTTGATAACTTCTCTGTAGAAGCTCCAAAAACTAAAGAGCTAGTAGCTAAGCTTAAAGAGCTTGAGCTTAACGATGTACTAATCGTAACTGGCGAAGTAGATGAGAATCTATTCTTAGCAGCTCGTAACCTATACAAAGTTGATGCACGTGATGTTGCTGGTATTGATCCAGTATCTCTAATTGCATTCAACAAGGTTCTAATGACTGCTGATGCAGTTAAGCAAGTTGAGGAGATGCTAGCATGATCACTGAAGAACGTATCCTAAAAGTTCTACGTGCTCCGCACATCTCTGAAAAAGCAACTATGGCTGCAGAGAAAGCGAACACTATCGTTTTCAAAGTAGCTAAAGATGCAACTAAGAAAGAGATCAAAGCAGCTGTAGAAAAGCTATTTGAAGTTGAAGTTAAGTCTGTAAATACTCTTATCACTAAGGGTAAGACCAAACGTCAAGGTCTACGCCAAGGTCGCCGCAGCGACGTTAAGAAAGCGTACGTTACTTTGAACGAAGGTCAAGATCTTGACTTTGTTGGCGGCGCGGAATAACAGGAGTAGTTGAGAAATGGCTATTGTTAAATGTAAGCCGACTTCCCCTGGTCGTCGTCACGTAGTTAAAGTTGTTAACGCTGACCTACACAAGGGTAAGCCTTACGCACCTCTTCTAGAGAAAAACTCTAAGAACGGCGGTCGTAACAACAACGGTCGTATTACAGTACGTCACATCGGTGGTGGTCATAAGCAACACTACCGTTTGATTGACTTCAAACGTACTAAAGACGGTATCCCAGCGAAAGTTGAACGTCTAGAATACGATCCAAACCGTAGCGCTAACATCGCTCTAGTTCTGTACGCAGACGGTGAGCGTCGTTACATCCTAGCACCTAAAGGTGTTAACGCAGGTGATGCAATCCAGTCTGGCCCAGATGCGGCAATCAAAGCTGGTAACGCTCTTCCAATGCGTAACATCCCAGTAGGTTCAACTGTACATAACGTTGAACTTAAACCTGGTAAAGGTGGTCAGCTAGCTCGTTCGGCTGGTGCATATGCTCAAATCGTTGCTCGCGACGGTTCATATGTAACTATCCGTCTACGTTCTGGCGAAATGCGCAAAGTATTGTCTGAAGGCCGTGCAACAATCGGTGAAGTAGGCAACTCTGAGCACATGCTACGTGAACTTGGTAAAGCTGGTGCTTCACGCTGGCGCGGCGTACGTCCAACCGTACGTGGTGTAGTAATGAACCCGGTTGATCACCCACACGGTGGTGGTGAAGGTCGCACATCTGGCGGTCGTCACCCTGTATCACCATGGGGTATGCCTACTAAAGGCTTCAAGACTCGTAAGAACAAACGCACTGACAAGTACATCGTACGTCGTCGTAACAAATAATCTATAAAGAGGAATCGCCATGCCACGTTCTCTCAAGAAAGGTCCTTTTATTGACCTACACTTGCTGAAGAAGGTAGAGAAAGCGGTGGAAAGCGGAGACAAAAAGCCTGTTAAGACTTGGTCCCGTCGCTCAATGATCATCCCTACGATGATCGGTTTGACCATCGCTGTCCATAATGGTCGTCAGCACGTACCAGTATTTGTAACTGAAGAAATGATCGGTCACAAACTGGGTGAATTCGCACCAACTCGTACTTACCGTGGCCACGCTGCGGATAAGAAAGCTAAGAAGCGTTAAGGAGTAAATGATGGAAGCATTAGCTAAACATAACTTTGCTCGCATTTCTCCTCAGAAAGCTCGCTTAGTGGCAGACCAGATTCGTGGTAAATCAGTTGATCAAGCTCTAGAAATCTTGACGTTCAGCAACAAAAAAGCTGCTGAACTAATCAAGAAAGTTCTTGAATCAGCTATCGCGAACGCGGAGCACAACGAAGGTGCAGATATCGACGATCTAAATGTCGCTAAAATCTTCGTAGATGAAGGCCCAACCATGAAGCGTATTATGCCTCGTGCTAAAGGTCGTGCGGATCGTATCTTGAAGCGTTCAAGCCACATCACTATTGTTGTAGCAGATCGCTAAGAGACTAGGAGAGTAAGCAATGGGTCAAAAAGTACATCCAAATGGTATTCGTCTAGGCATCGTTAAGCCTTGGAATGCTACATGGTTTGCTAACACCAAAGATTTCGCTGACAACCTAGACGGCGACTTCAAGGTACGTCAGTTCCTAACTAAGGAACTAACAAAAGCATCACTATCACGCATCGTTATCGAACGTCCTGCGAAGAGCATCCGTGTGACTATTCACACTGCTCGTCCAGGCGTAGTTATCGGTAAGAAAGGCGAAGACGTAGAGAAACTACGTGCAGCTGTAGCAAAAATCGCAGGTGTACCAGCGCAAATTAACATCGCTGAAGTACGTAAGCCTGAGCTTGATGCTCAACTTGTTGGTGATAGCATCGCGTCTCAGCTAGAGCGTCGTGTTATGTTCCGTCGTGCTATGAAGCGCGCGGTACAAAACGCAATGCGCCTTGGCGCTAAAGGCATCAAAGTGCAAGTAAGCGGTCGTCTTGGCGGCGCTGAAATTGCACGCGCAGAGTGGTACCGTGAAGGCCGTGTGCCTCTACACACTCTACGTGCTGATATTGATTACGCAACTTCTTCGGCTCACACCCAATACGGTGTGATCGGCATTAAAGTTTGGATCTTCAAAGGTGAGATTCTAGGCGGTATGCCAGCTGCTAACGCAGTAGAGCCTAAAGGCGATAAGCCTAAGAAGCAGCGTAAAGGCCGTAAGTAAGGAGTCGACAGATGCTACAACCAAAACGTACTAAGTTCCGTAAGGTTATGACTGGTCGTAACCGTGGTCTAGCTAAAGGTACTGATGTAAGCTTCGGCGAATTCGGTCTTAAAGCTGTTGGCCGTGGTCGTCTAACTGCTCGTCAAATTGAAGCGGCACGTCGTGCTATGACACGTCACGTTAAGCGTCAAGGTAAAATCTGGATCCGTGTGTTCCCAGACAAACCAATCACAGAAAAACCACTTGAAGTTCGTCAGGGTAAAGGTAAAGGTAACGTTGAGTACTGGGTAGCCCAAATCCAACCTGGAAAGGTAATGTACGAAATGGGTGGCGTTCCTGAAGAATTGGCACGTGAAGCGTTCCGCCTAGCGGCACGTAAACTGCCATTCAAGACGACATTTGTAACTAAGCAGGTGATGTGATGAAAGCACAAGATCTACGCGAAAAAAACGTTGAAGAGCTTAATGCTGAGCTTTTGACTTTGCTACGTGAACAGTTCAACTTGCGCATGCAAGCTGCAACTGGTCAACTACAGCAAACTCATACTCTAAAAGCTGTACGCCGTGATATCGCACGTGTGAAAACTGTTTTGACTGAAAAGGCAGGCGCATAATGAGCGAAGTAAAACGTACTCAACAAGGCCGTGTTGTTAGCGACAAGATGGACAAGTCTATCGTTGTTGCAATCGAACGTTTCGTAAAACACCCGATTTACGGTAAATTCGTTCGCCGCACGACTAAAGTACACGCACACGACGAGAACAACGAATGTGGCCTAGGCGACAAAGTTGAAATCGCTGAGTGTCGTCCACTGTCTAAGACTAAGTCTTGGACTTTGGTAAGCGTTCTAGAAAAAGCGAAAGGTTAATCCCTAGCTAATTCTATGAAACGAAACGGCTCCAAAAAATATTTTGGGGCCGTTTATTTTTTGACTACCCAATCACAAAAAAGGGTGGTACAATTCGCGTCCCTTTTAAAGAGGCAGCCCGACCCGTGATGGGTCTAGTTATTAATATTTAGCGGAGCACTAACAATGATCCAAATGCAAAGTACACTTGACGCTGCAGATAACTCTGGTGCGCGCAAGGTAATGTGTATTAAGGTCCTGGGTGGTTCTCACCGCCGTTATGCACATATCGGTGACGTCATCAAGGTTACAGTGAAAGAAGCAATTCCTCGCGGTAAAGTTAAAAAAGGTGATGTTCTGAAGGCGGTAGTAGTGCGCACCCGTAAAGGCGTTCGTCGCCCAGACGGTTCTGTCATTCGCTTCGACCGTAATGCTTGCGTATTGCTTAACGACAATACAGAGCAACCAATCGGTACACGTATCTTTGGCCCTGTGACACGCGAACTTCGTGGCGATAAATTCATGAAGATCGTTTCACTTGCTCCAGAAGTTCTGTAAGGAGCGCTATAATGGCAGCTAAAATCCGTCGTAATGACGAAGTAATCGTTCTTGCTGGTAAAGACAAAGGCAAGAAAGGTAAAGTAACTAAGGTTCTAGCAACTGGTAAAGTTGTTGTTGAAGGTATCAACCTAGTTAAGAAACACCAAAAACCTGTTCCTGCTCTAAATATCCAAGGTGGTATTGTTGAGCAAGAAGCAGCTATTGATGCTTCTAACGTTGCAATCTTTAACGCAGCAACTGGTAACGCGGACCGAGTAGGTTTCCGTTTTGAAGAAGGCAAAAAAGTGCGTTTCTTCAAGTCTAACGGTGAAACAATTAAGTAATTTGGAGTTCTACTATGGCGAAACTGCATGATTACTACAAGTCGTCTGTAGTCGCTGAACTGACCAAAGAGTTCAGCTACACAAGCGTCATGCAAGTCCCTAGAATCGAAAAGATCACCCTAAACATGGGTGTGGGTGAAGCAATCAACGATAAGAAACTGCTAGAAAACGCAGCAGCTGATATGGCAACGATCTCTGGTCAAAAGCCACTTATCACTAAAGCGCGTAAATCTGTTGCAGGTTTCAAAATCCGTGAAGGCTACCCAATCGGTTGTAAAGTAACCTTGCGTGGCGAACGTATGTGGGATTTTCTTGAGCGTTTGATTAACATCGCTCTACCACGTGTACGTGACTTCCGTGGTGTTAGCGCTAAGTCTTTTGACGGACGCGGTAACTACAGCATGGGCGTTCGCGAGCAAATCATCTTCCCGGAAATCGACTTTGATAAAGTTGATCGTGTACGCGGTCTTGATATTACTATCACGACGTCAGCTGGCACAGATGCGGAAGGCCGAGCTCTGCTGGCTGCCTTTAACTTCCCATTCCGTAAGTAAGGTGAAGGGTTACTGTTATGGCTAAAAATTCGATGAAAGCACGTGAAGCTAAACGTGCAAAACTAGTAGCTAAGTTCGCTGAAAAGCGTGCTGCGCTAAAAGTTATCATTAGCGATGTAAACGCATCTGAAGAAGCTCGTTGGGAAGCAGTTCTTAAACTGCAATCACTTCCACGTGATTCAAGTGCATCACGTCAGCGCAACCGTTGCAACCAAACTGGTCGCCCACACGGTTACCTGCGTAAGTTCGGTCTAAGCCGTATTAAAGTTCGCGAAGCTTGCATGAAAGGCGAGATTCCTGGACTTCGTAAGGCTAGCTGGTAATTGCCACTTAATCATTTGGAGTAAATCTTATGAGCATGCAAGATCCGATTTCGGATATGCTGACCCGCGTTCGCAACGGTCAGGCAGCAAACAAAGTTGCTGTAAAAATGCCTTCTTCAAAGCTTAAAGTTGCTATTGCTGCATTACTTAAAGCTGAAGGTTACATCGTAGACTTCGCTGTTAACAGCGAAGCTAAACCTGAGCTAGAAGTTACTCTTAAGTACTTCCAAGCTAAACCAGTTATCGAGCAACTTAAGCGTGTTTCTCGTCCAGGCCTACGCGTTTACAAGAAGAAAGATTCTCTTCCTTCTGTAATGGGTGGTCTAGGTGTTGCTATCGTTTCAACTTCCAAGGGTCTTATGTCAGACCGTGCTGCGCGTAAAGCAGGTCTTGGTGGTGAAATCATCTGTTACGTTGCCTAAGGAGTAGACTATGTCTCGTGTTGCTAAAGCACCTGTCGCTATTCCAGCTGGCGTAGAGGTGAAACTAAACGGCCAAGAAGTTACTGTAAAAGGTGCTAAAGGCGAACTAACTCGCGTTCTTAACAACGCAGTTGTTATCGCTCAGGAAGAAAACAACCTTACTTTCGGTCCACGTGAAGGTGTTGTAAACGCATGGGCACAAGCAGGTACTGCTCGTGCACTAGTTAACAACATGGTAATCGGTGTGACTGAAGGCTTTGTGAAGAAGCTAACGCTTAAAGGTGTAGGTTACCGTGCTGCTATCAAAGGCAACGCTGTAGGTCTAACACTAGGCTTCTCTCACCCTGTTGAGCATGAACTGCCAGCGGGTATTACAGCTGAATGTCCAAGCCAAACTGAAATCGTTATTACTGGTTGCGATAAGCAAGTAGTAGGTCAAGTTGCGGCTGATATTCGTTCTTACCGTGCTCCTGAACCTTACAAAGGTAAAGGTGTTCGTTACGCAGATGAAAATGTGCGTACCAAAGAAGCTAAGAAGAAGTAAGGTAACACTATGGATAAGAAAGCATCTCGCATCCGTCGTGCTACACGTGCACGTCGTAAGATTGCAGAACTTGGTGCAACTCGCCTGGTAGTACACCGTACTCCTCGCCATGTTTACGCTCAAGTTATCGCGGCAAACGGCTCTGAGGTTATCGCAGCTGCTTCTACTGTAGAAAAAGCGATCCGTGAGCAAGTGAAATACACTGGTAACATCGATGCAGCTAAAGCAGTTGGTAAAGCTGTTGCTGAGCGCGCTCTTGAAAAAGGCGTGACTTCAGTTGCATTCGATCGTTCTGGTTTCCAATACCACGGTCGAGTAGCGGCGCTAGCAGATTCTGCTCGCGAAGCTGGTCTGAAATTCTAAGGTAGGGTTGGAAGATGGCTAAAGAACAACAAGTTCAAGCGAATGATTTGCAAGAAAAGCTAATCGCAGTTAACCGCGTTTCTAAAACGGTTAAAGGCGGTCGAATCATGAGCTTTACTGCACTAACAGTAGTTGGTGACGGTAACGGTCGCGTAGGTTTCGGTTACGGCAAAGCACGTGAAGTACCTGCAGCGATTCAAAAAGCAATGGAAAAAGCACGTCGTAACATGACTACGATCGCGCTTAACGAAGGTACTCTTCACCACCCAGTGAAAGGTCGCCATTCGGGCTCTAAAGTTTACATGCAGCCTGCTGCTGAAGGTACTGGTGTTATCGCCGGCGGCGCAATGCGTGCAGTACTTGAAGTTGCTGGTGTACACAACGTACTATCTAAAGCATACGGTTCTACGAACCCTATCAACATCGTTCGTGCTACGATCGATGCACTAGGTAGCGTTAAGTCACCAGAAATGGTTGCTGCTAAACGTGGTCTAACTGTTGAATCTATTTCGGAGTAAGAACACGATGGCAACTATTAAAGTAACTCAAACTAAAAGCTCAATTGGTCGTCTGCCAAAGCACAAAGCTACTTTGCGCGGTCTAGGCCTTCGTAAAATCAACCACACAGTAGAACTTGAAGATACTCCGTGCGTGCGCGGCATGATCAACAAGGTTTACTACATGGTTAAAGTTGAGGAGTAATCACAAATGCGTTTGAATACTCTATCACCGGCTGCTGGCTCTAAACATGCTCCTAAGCGTGTAGGTCGCGGTATCGGTTCAGGCCTAGGCAAAACTGCTGGCCGTGGTCATAAAGGCCAAAAGTCGCGTTCTGGCGGTAAAGTTCGTCCAGGTTTTGAAGGCGGTCAAATGCCTCTGAAACAACGTCTACCTAAATTCGGTTTCACTTCTCGTAAGAGCCTAGTGTCTGCTGAAATTCGTCTAGCTGAGCTAGCGAAGGTTGAAGGTGACGTGGTAGATCTAAACAGCCTTAAAGCTGCTAACCTAATCACTAAGAACATCGAGTTCGTTAAGATCGTTCTTTCTGGTGAAGTTAACAAAGCGATGACTGTTAAAGGTCTACGCGTGACTAAAGGCGCTAAAGCTGCAATCGAAGCTGCAGGCGGTAAAATCGAAGAATAATCTTCGAAGGAAAGGTACAGATGGCTAAAAAACCAGGACAAGATTTTAGTAGTGCGAAAAATGGATTGGCGGAGCTTAAATCGCGCCTTTTGTTTGTATTAGGTGCTCTTTTAGTATTCCGCGCCGGTTCATTCGTACCAATCCCTGGTATTGACGCTGCTGTACTTGCCGATTTGTTCGAACAGCAAAAAGGTACCATCGTAGAAATGTTTAACATGTTCTCCGGTGGTGCTCTTGAGCGTGCGTCTATATTAGCGTTGGGCATCATGCCGTATATTTCGGCTTCAATTGTTGTCCAACTGCTAACCGTAGTTCATCCAGCGTTAGCTGAACTCAAGAAAGAGGGTGAAGCAGGCCGTCGTAAGATAAGCCAATATACACGCTACGGCACGCTTGTACTTGCAACATTCCAAGCTATTGGTATTGCAACTGGCCTACCAAACATGGTCGATAATCTGGTTGTTATCAACCAAACCATGTTTACGCTAATTGCTACCGTAAGTTTAGTAACCGGTACCATGTTCTTAATGTGGTTAGGTGAACAAATTACAGAGCGCGGAATTGGTAACGGTATTTCGGTACTGATCTTTGCAGGTATTGTTGCTGGATTGCCTTCGGCAATCGGTCAAACAATCGAGCAAGCGCGTCAAGGTGAACTGCATGTACTTCTTCTGCTGTTGATTGCGGTACTTGCTTTTGCGGTAATTTACTTTGTTGTTTTCATGGAGCGTGGTCAACGTCGTATCGTTGTAAACTACGCGAAGCGTCAACAAGGTCGTAAAGTATTTGCTGCGCAAAGCACTCACTTGCCACTTAAAATTAATATGGCAGGTGTTATTCCAGCAATCTTCGCATCAAGCATTATCCTGTTCCCAGGAACATTGGCGCAGTGGTTTGGTCAAAATGGTGAGAGCAGCGCGTTCGGTTGGTTAACTGACGTGTCTTTGGCTCTTAGCCCAGGTCAACCTCTGTATGTAATGCTTTATGCAGCAGCGATTATCTTCTTCTGCTTCTTCTACACGGCGTTGGTTTTCAACCCGCGTGAAACAGCAGATAACTTGAAGAAGTCTGGTGCATTCGTACCCGGTATCCGCCCAGGCGAGCAGACAGCGAAATACATTGATAAAGTGATGACACGTTTAACCCTAGCGGGTGCACTGTATATTACCTTTATCTGTCTGATCCCAGAGTTCATGATGGTCGCGTGGAACGTACGTTTCTACTTCGGCGGTACATCACTACTAATCGTAGTGGTTGTAATCATGGATTTCATGGCACAGGTACAGACTCATATGATGTCCCAACAGTATGATTCTGTGTTGAAAAAAGCGAATCTGAAAGGCTATGGCCGTTAATACGGCGGTAACCTCAGATTTCATTTACGGAGTTTAGCAATGAAAGTTCGTGCTTCCGTTAAAAAAATCTGCCGTAACTGTAAAGTAATCAAGCGTAACGGTGTCGTTCGCGTGATTTGCAGTGAGCCAAAGCATAAACAGCGCCAAGGCTAATCAGCAGAAATTTTTACTTGAAATGTAAGGTAGTGTCGAGTATATTCCTCGGCCTACCTTTTGCGTGCAAAAGAAGTAGTACTCCGCAGCGTATCCGAGACGGGCTTTGCTGCGGCTAATTCTTTTATGAAACACTATGGAGTGAATAATGGCCCGTATAGCAGGCATTAACATTCCTGATCAAAAACATGCTGTGATTGCACTAACGTCAATCTACGGCATCGGTAAGACTCGCTCAAAAGCTATCCTAGCTGAAGTGGGTATTGCTGAAGATGTTAAGATCAGTGAACTATCTGATGAACAGATCGATCAACTGCGTGATGGTGTAGCTAAATACACTGTAGAAGGTGATCTACGTCGTGAAGTATCTATGAACATCAAGCGTCTTATGGACCTTGGCTGTTACCGTGGTCTTCGTCATCGTCGCAGTCTACCACTACGTGGACAGCGTACTAAAACCAACGCTCGCACCCGCAAGGGTCCGCGTAAGCCGATCAAGAAATAGTCGGGAAGGTAGAGTACAATGGCTAAACAACCAACTCGCGCGCGTAAACGCGTTCGCAAACAAGTTGCAGACGGTGTTGCGCACATCCATGCTTCTTTCAACAACACAATCGTAACCATTACTGACCGTCAAGGTAACGCACTAGCTTGGGCTACTGCAGGTGGTTCAGGTTTCCGTGGTTCTCGTAAGTCTACTCCGTTCGCTGCACAGGTTGCTGCTGAGCGTTGTGCTGAAATGGCTAAAGAATACGGTCTAAAGAACTTGGAAGTTATGGTTAAGGGTCCAGGTCCAGGTCGCGAATCTACTGTTCGTGCACTGAACGCTGCTGGTTACCGCATCACGAACATCGTTGATGCTACACCAATCCCTCATAACGGTTGTCGTCCACCTAAGAAACGTCGCGTATAACGTTTCTAGGACAATTGGAGAAGAATCATGGCAAGATATTTGGGTCCTAAGCTTAAGCTTAGCCGTCGTGAAGGCACAGACTTATTCCTTAAGTCTGGTGTTCGTGCGATCGATACCAAGTGTAAAATTGATAACGCACCAGGTGTACACGGCGCTCGTCGCGGTCGTCTATCTGAGTATGGCGTTCAGCTTCGTGAGAAGCAAAAAGTTCGTCGTATGTACGGCGTTCTAGAAAAACAATTCCGTAACTACTACAAAGAAGCTGCGCGCCTTAAAGGCAACACAGGTGAAAACCTGCTTCAACTTCTTGAAGGTCGTCTTGATAACGTAGTTTACCGTATGGGTTTTGGTGCTACTCGCGCTGAAGCACGTCAGCTAGTTAGCCACAAAGCTATCGTAGTTAACGGTAAAGTTGTAAACGTTCCTTCTTTCAAAGTAGCGGCTAACGACGTTGTTGCAATTCGCGAGAAAGCTAAACAGCAATCTCGTATTAAAGCATCTCTAGAAGTTGCTGAACAACGCGAAAAACCAACTTGGATTGAAGTAGATGGCGGCAAGATGGAAGGTACATTCAAGCGTATGCCTGAACGTTCTGATCTGTCAGCTGACATCAACGAACAATTGATCGTCGAGCTTTACTCTAAGTAAGGTTTAAACTAAAGAGAGGACACAATGCAGGGTTCTGTAACAGAATTTCTTAAGCCACGTCTTGTTGACATCGAACAAATCAGCACGACACACGCAAAAGTAACTCTTGAGCCGTTAGAGCGTGGTTTCGGCCATACTCTTGGTAATGCACTTCGCCGAATTCTTCTATCTTCTATGCCGGGTTGTGCGGTTACTGAAGTTGAGATTGAAGGCGTTCTACACGAATACAGCACTAAAGAAGGCGTTCAAGAAGATATTCTTGAAATCCTACTGAACCTTAAAGGTTTGGCTGTACGCGTTGCCGAAGGCAAAGATGAAGTGTTTATTACGCTGAATAAATCAGGCTCGGGCCCTGTGGTTGCAGGTGACATCACCCATGATGGTGATGTAGAGATCACTAACCCTGAACACGTTATTTGTCACCTAACGGATGACAACGCTGAGATCGCTATGCGTATCAAAGTTGAACGTGGTCGTGGTTATGTTCCTGCTTCTGCTCGTATCCATACCGAAGAAGATGAGCGTCCTATTGGTCGCCTACTGGTTGACGCAACATACAGTCCAGTAGACAAGATTGCTTACTCTGTTGACGCGGCTCGTGTAGAGCAACGTACAGACTTAGACAAGCTTGTTATCGATATGGAAACGAACGGTACTCTAGACCCTGAGGAAGCAATCCGTCGTGCAGCTACTATCCTAGCTGAACAACTGGATGCGTTCGTAGATCTTCGTGATGTACGTGTACCTGAGGAGAAGGAAGAGAAGCCTGAATTTGATCCTATCCTACTGCGTCCTGTAGACGATCTTGAACTAACAGTTCGCTCTGCTAACTGTTTGAAAGCAGAAGCGATTCACTACATCGGTGATCTTGTACAGCGTACTGAGGTTGAGCTACTTAAAACGCCAAACCTTGGTAAAAAATCTCTTACTGAGATTAAAGACGTACTTGCATCACGTGGTCTGTCTCTGGGCATGCGCCTAGAAAACTGGCCACCAGCGTCTATCGCTGAAGATTAATCGATACTAGTTAGAAGGATTAGGTCATGCGCCATCGTAAGAGTGGTCGTCAACTCAACCGCAACAGCTCACATCGTAAAGCGATGTTCAGCAATATGGCTAGCTCTTTAGTACGTCATGAAGTTATCAAGACTACATTGCCTAAAGCAAAAGAGCTACGTCGCGTAGTTGAGCCTTTGATTACACTAGCTAAGACTGACAGTGTTGCTAACCGTCGTCTTGCATTTGCACGCACTCGTGATAACGAAGTTGTTGCAAAACTGTTTAACGAACTAGGTCCACGTTTTGCTGCTCGTCAGGGCGGTTACACTCGTATCCTAAAAGCTGGCTTCCGTGCTGGTGATAAAGCTCCAATGGCTTACATTGAGCTTGTAGATCGCCCAGCTGCTGAAGAAGCTGCTGAGTAATCAGGTTCGAAAGACCAAAAAAGCCGAGCATTAGCTCGGCTTTTTTATTGTCTGGAATTTAGGATTTAGACATTCTTGTCTATTTCACTTCTTGGCTGTTTAGTCAGCGCTTTTCCAAAGATCACCCAGTGAGCCTAATAGGCCTTCACTTGCACCACTATCCCCTAGATATCCTAAAATGACAGGTACAAACTGATTGATCATCGATGGATCAAGACCTGCTTTTTCGAATACGCTTTTCACTGCATCCATGTTTTCAACTTTGCCTAGCAGGTTCTGTGCGTCAGGAATGTTCGATGACCAAGGGATCAGCGATTCCAGCTCAGAAAGGTCGCCTGAAGATAATTGATTTTCAGCGAGTGAAAACAACGCGTTGGTCCCTTTTAGCGCTTCTTGAGGAGACACATCAAGCTTTTGCGTTAGTAACTCAGTCATTGGTAGTGAATGACCGGCTACATCATATTTTTCCGAGACACTGCTGATTAAGTCGGTTGTATCTTTGCTGGTCACTGAGTCCAAGAAAGAGCTGGCATTTACGGTAGTGGCGAAGAGTAGCACTGCGAAACCGGCGGCATATTTTTTCATTGTTATATTCCTTTTACGTTGTTCGTCCCTATATTTTAGTTAAAAAAAAGCGACGCTGTGCGTCGCTTTTTCGATAACTAAGTTTTAACTCAATTATAGGATGTCTAGTAGTTCTACTTCGAACACAAGTGCTGCGAACGGAGGAATTGCAGCGCCAGCGCCACGCTCACCGTATGCAAGGTCTTGTGGGATGTATAGTTTCCACTTAGAGCCTACAGGCATTAGTTGAAGTGCTTCAACCCAGCCTTTGATTACGCCAGTTACTGGGAACTCAGCAGGTTGACCGCGAGATACAGAGCTGTCGAATACAGTGCCGTCAGTTAGCTCACCGTGGTAGTGTACGCGAACTTGCTTGTCAGACGTTGGGATCTCGCCAGTACCTTCAGTGATGATTTCGTACTGAAGACCAGATTCAAGCACAGTCACTTCTGGACGAAGAGCGTTGTCAGTTAGGAATACTTCACCGTCAGCCGCTGCCGCTTTTGCTGCTTCTTGACGAGCTGATTCAGCACGAGTGTGAAGCTCTTGCAGTGCGTTGTTGATTTCGTCGATTTCGATCGCTGGCATGTCACCAGTTAGTGCAGTTGCAATGCCGGCAGCGATTGCATCAACATTAAGACCTTCAATACCAGAACCCGCTAGTTGCTGGCCCATTTGTAGACCAATACCGTAGCTTGCTTTTTGCTCTACAGTTTCAAATTTAACTTCAGACATGATGTCTCTCTTTCATCGCTATATAAAGTACCAAAGGATACCAGCATTAGTGCCTTGAGGAAACGCCAGCCCTGACACTTTGTTGCAGAGCGATTATAGTGAGAGCTAGGTCTTAATTTTTGCCACAAACGGTCAGTTTTGACAGCAGCATTACTTTCAGAGGCGAAATTCCCTATACTCAAGAAGAGTAGGTTTTTATACTTGGTACTCAGTTGTTTGGAGACAGGTTCAATGAATCGCCGTAAGAAAAAACCACAGCAAGTCGATTATGTTCAGTTGATGAAAGACAAATTTGCTGAATTTGATTGGGCAAAGATCAAAGATGACACTCTTAGCCAGTGGGCACGTCTGCCTAAGCTGCATCAGCGCGGCTTAATGGTGTTAACCCCTTTGGTGTTGATTCTATTGGTGGTACCTTTCCCGCAGTCGGCAGATGAACCACAACCAGAGGCCAGTCAACGAGTCGCGATTGATATCAATACTCAAAGTCTCAGTGAGCAAGGTGAAGTGCAATCGCCGGAAACGCTCAGTAATGAGTGGAAAGAGTATACGGTGAAAAATGGCGACACTTTGGCACAAGTTTTCCGTTCCAATGGTTTGCCGATGTCGGATCTCAATGCCTTGGTCAAAGTCGAAGGTAGCGATAAGCCACTGAGCCGAATCAAAGCCGGTCAATTAGTTCGTTTTAAACTCGCACAAGATGGCTCTCTGGATATTCTGCAATTGGAAAAGTCCGCCCAATCGGTGATGTTTTTCCGTGTATCCGATGGTGGTTTTGGCCGCAGTAAGTAATTACTTACTCGCCAATGATGGCCTCGTTATAAATCTCTCTTTCGTCGTTGAATCAACTCCTTCAACGGCAAGAGCGGAATAATGATCAGCAATATCCCTAGCGCTGTCATGCTATCTGGAATTTCATTAAAGCCCCACACGCCAAGCAACACAACAAATACCAAGCCAGAATACTCCGCCAAGGCGATTTGTCCGGCGGGGGCGGCCTTATAGGCTTTTACCGCCAAGCCATTGTAGAGCAAAATTAAGCTAGCACTGCAAGCGACCAGCAGCAGTTGCTGCCATCCTATTGGCTGCCAAGTTAAATACGCCAACAAAGCGGTTATTGGCAAGGAAATGAGTGAAGTCCAAAATAGAGCCGTAATCACGGTTTGTTGTGCCGGAAGTTTTCTTGCGAGTAGATTAAACAGCGCTAAGGTAATTGCAGTGCCGAGAGCAAAATAGCCCGCCCAGTGAAATTGTGAAGGCCGTAAGACAATCAGTACACCGATAAAGCCAATCATGGTTGATAGCGCTTTTCCCCATGGTGGTATTTCTTTCAATAACAATACGGAGAGAGGTAGCATTAATAGCGGCGCTGCGTAAAAGATTGCGTTAGCGGTGGCTAAGGATAAGTGAGTAATCGCTATCATCATACAACCACTGCCGATGATGATCAGCAATGCGCGAATAGTAATGATAGTTGGCGCTGTCAATGCCCGTTGTCGCTTGCTTTGTTTTAGCCACAGCGGCAATACGATGAGCACTGAAAATAACTGACGCAGAAAGACATACTGAAAAGTTGAAATCCCACCTTCGAGCATTTTGACCGCCACATCCGATAAAGAGGCGGCCAAATTACCAACGACTAATAACGTTATGGCGATCGTCGTGATCGACCAATTCATTATTGCGCCATTTCGCTTGTGACACTTCTCTTCATATCAACATGCGGAATACCATCTTCTAGGTACATTGTTGATGTTTGCACAAAGCCATGTTGCTGATAAAAGGCAGTAAGGTGTTGTTGAGCTCCTATTTCGATTGCTTGATTTGGCCAAAGTTGCAGGCATTGTGTAATCGCTTGTTGTAATAACTGATGACCTAAGCCTGCGCCTCGGGCACTTTGTTTAGTGGCGACACGACCGATACTGATACTCGGATAGGTTGTGCCCTGGGGGAGCAAGCGCGCACATGCCACTAACTGATTTTGCTGGTAACCAAGTAAATGCATCACGCCATCGAGGGTATCTTTGTCGTCCAGTTCAGGATATGGGCAGGTTTGTTCAACAACAAACACATCTACGCGTAACTTAAGTAATTGATACAACTCATGGTTAGTAAGTTTTGCAAAGGGTATTGCTTTCCAAGTGATCATAGAAATCTTCGAATAATTAATCTTTGCTTACCATAGCAAGCGAGGCGCTTTTCAACATTAACATTTGTTAAGTTCTGCGCCAATTTTGCATATATCTCGATATGGCGGTGAGTAAAATAGCGTGGGTGTATGGCTAATCCTGAATGCGGTGTTTTATTCGACTCAGGCTAACCGAAGAAATACCAAGGTAGGCGGCAATCTGATAGTCAGTCAGACGCTGCTCAAGCTGTGGGAAATGGTGACAGAACAGTTGATAGCGTTCTTCAGGGCTATACAGCAACATAAAACGCTCTTTATTCTCTTTATGCATCAATTGCGCTTCGACCAATTTCAAATAGATAGGATGATGAGCCAAACGCCACTGTTGTAATGTCTTGATAGGTAAACAAAGGATCAAACACGGTGTAAGAGTTTCAATCAAAAAAGGTGAGCCTTGTTGTTTGATTAGGCTTTCAAAACCAATGACCCAGTCTTGCTCCCAATAAAACTCTTTACTGAACTCTTTTCCTTGTTCAGTGAGATAACTGGCGTGGCAAAGTCCTTCTACAACAAAATAAAAAGCATTGGCTTGTGCCCCTTGTTCTACCAATATATGGCGTGTTGGCAACTCTAATGGGCTTGCGAGTTCGACCAGTTGTACAATTTCATCATCTGAGAAGCCATGCTGGCGAAGGTGGTCTGTAAAGCGTGAATCCATAAAGTGCTTCCTTCCCTCATACGGGCAAAATAGCCATAAAAAAGCCGCTATATAATGATAGCGGCTTGAGTTTAACTGCTTGTCCTACAACAAGGTAGGTAACAAGTGATTATTTTTGTAGATCAATTTGGTAAATCGCGAAGCCAACATCATCGGTTGCGACTTGCTTCATTGGGTATTGACCTTTGTCTTTAATAAACTGAGTTGCTTTTTCGCTTGGCGAGGTTTCAAAACGAATATCAAGTTTCTTATCCGCCGTGATTGGTGCAAATGTCCAGTTGTTATCAGCACTTGGCGTTACTTCACCTTTCTCTTTGCTTACGCGAGAGATATAAGCGGCAACCACTGAGCGGTTTTCATCTGGTGAATCAAACGCAATGTGGTCGCTCCCCGTACCGGCAAATTTGTTGCTGTATGCACGGTAGTTGTTGGTTGCCACGATGAACTCTTGGTCTGGGTTGATTGGTTTACCTTGGAACGTCAAACCGACGATACGTTTAGCGTCTGCGTTAACCAGTTTACAGTCACCGTCGTATTTTGCTGGTTGAGTAATATCCACTTGGTAGTTAACGCCGTCCATCACATCAAAGTTGTATGTACGGAAGCCATCCCAGTTAATCAGAGATTGTGGTGCTGTTGTATTGATGTCGATTTGGTTAAATTGACCCGCAGAACACTCTAACCACTCTTGTACATCTTTACCGGTCATCTTCAATGCAACCAGTGTATTTGGGTATAGGTAAAGATCCGCTGCGTTACGGAACGTTAGCTGACCAGATTCAACTTCGGTAAAGCCTGATGGGTCATCTTTACGGCCGCCCGCTTTAAAGGGTGCAGCTGCAGAAAGCACTGGAATATCGGCTAGATCTGGGTCACCTTGAATAAAGCGTTCAACGTAATCTTGTTGTGCAAGGTTAACGATTTGTACCGTTGGGTCGTCTTGAACAAGAGACAGGAAGCTGTACATTACGTCATTTGCTTTACCGATTGGCTGGTTAACAAATTCACGTGTACCTTTGTGGTCAGCTTGTAGTGCTTTAACCATGCCTTCGTCGGCTTTAGCTAACGACTTCTTGTTGATGCCATCGTAAATAGGGCGAGCTTCCGCTTTGCCTTCAACGACTTGCCACTTGCCATCTTTTTGTGCCAATTGCAGATCAATCACACCAACATGGCTACCCCAACGGCCCGGCATCACAGATGCTACGCCATTGATCGTGCCATTTTCGTTATCAACGCCAGGGATGTTATCAAAACCTTTACCTGGGAATACCGCGTGTGAGTGACCAAACGCAATCGCATCAATGCCTTCTACGTCAGCTAGGTAATAGGTTGAGTTTTCTGCGCCTGATTTGTGTGGGTCAGAAGCGACACCTGAGTGCGGGATCGCCACGATAACGTCAGCACCTTCTGCTTTCATTTGTGGGATCAGCTCTTCTGCTGATTCTTTGATGTCTTTAGCGAAGACTTGGCCTTCTAAGTTTTTCTTATCCCAAATCATGATTTGAGGTGGCACGAAACCAATGTACCCCACTTTGATTTGATGCTCTGCGCCATCAACATCTTTAAATGTGTGTGTTTTGATGATGTAAGGTTTGAAGTAGTGTTTGCCGGTTTTCTTATCAAATACGTTAGCACTCACGTATGGGAAGTTTGCGTCATTGATGGTTTCTGCTAGAAACTCTAGACCGTAGTTAAACTCGTGGTTACCAATGTTGCCCACATCGTAGTTTAGTTGGTTCATTGCCTTGTACACAGGGTGAACTTCACCCGCATCAATGCCTTTATCAGCCATGTAGTCGCCCATTGGGCTACCTTGGATCAAGTCACCATTATCAACCAGTACGCTGTTTTCAACTTCAGCGCGAGCTTGTTTAACTAAAGTAGCAGTACGTGTAAGACCGATTTTCTCAGATGCTGAGTCTTTGTAGTAATCGTAATCCATCACGTTAGTGTGAATATCAGTTGTTTCAATGATACGAAGTTTGATCGTATCTGCCATTGCAGGGCCTGCCATGGTCAACATGCCACCAAGCACTGCTAGGGTTAAAGGTTTCACTGCTACTTTCATTTTTTTCGCTCCGATAGCGTTATTTTCACTGCGGCTAATGTAACAAAATGTCATGTAACTAGATTCCAGATGCATTTCAAAATGTGACATCGAGCGCCTGTTTAATGCGGTTCTGTCGTTACATTCTCAGATTTTTTGGTGTTTATTTCACCGTTCCATTTTTTCTCTTATCAGTTATTGATATAAAAAATGAAATTTTAGAATTTCAGGTAATATGCCTAGAAGTCCATAATGCAGTTATTCACATGGAAGGATGGCAATATGGCGAGCAAGGAAACAGTGTCTCAGTTCCCCCTGAACCACTTAAGAGCAAAACAAGAAACACCTCTTCGCCCAGTCTTGAGCGCGGTAAGTCAGTTACGCCACGGAGAAGTCGCACTGGTTGGCGCAGGCCCTGGTGATGCTGAGCTATTGACGGTCAAGGCATTGAATTTTATTCAACAAGCGGATGTGGTGCTCTACGACTACCTTGTCTCTGATGACATTTTAGCACTGATCCCAGACGACACTATTTTAGTCTGTGTTGGTAAGCGAGCTGGCCATCACAGTGTCCCGCAAGAAAAAACCAATCAATTGTTAGTGGATTTTGCCAAGCAAGGTCATCGCGTTGTACGTATTAAAGGCGGCGATCCGTTTGTCTTTGGTCGTGGCGCTGAAGAGCTCGAAGTGCTTGCCGATGCGGGTATCCGTTTTCAAGTTATACTTGGAATTACCGCTGCCGCTGGCGCAACCGCCTATGCGGGTATCCCTCTTACTCACCGTGATCACGCGCAATCTGCCATGTTCATTACCGGTCATTTGAAAGCAGAAAGCGATGAAATGGATTGGTCAACATTAGCGCGTGGTAATCAGACGCTTGTGATTTATATGGGATTGATGAAATCCGATTACATCCAAGAGCAATTAATTCGTCATGGGCGCCAATCTAGTACGCCAATTGCGATCATCGAACGCGGTACTCAATCGTGCCAAAAAATCTTTAAAGGTCAGCTGTCACAGCTTGCCGAATTAGCGCAAGACGCTCAATCCCCATCCTTAATCGTGGTGGGAGAAGTGGTCGCACTATCAGAAAAATTACAGTGGTTTAATCAAGAAGATCAATCACTCCAGCAACGTCAATACGCATAACGAAAGACTAGCCGAAACGCTCATAGAGCTGCAAAGGAAGCACCAACATGGACCAAGAACGTTTAACTCACCTTAAACAGTTAGAAGCCGAGAGTATTCACATCATCCGTGAAGTCGCGGCAGAGTTTGATAATCCGGTAATGATGTACTCAATCGGTAAAGACTCATCGGTAATGTTGCATTTGGCAAGGAAAGCCTTTTATCCAGGCAAGATTCCTTTTCCACTACTGCACGTAGATACCGATTGGAAATTCAAAGAGATGATCGATTTTCGCGATAAAGCTGCAGAAAAGTATGGCTTTGAGCTTTTGGTTCATAAGAACCCAGAAGGCATCGCGATGGGGTGTAGCCCATTTGAGCACGGTTCATCAAAGCACACGGACATCATGAAAACCCAAGGGTTAAAACAAGCACTGAATAAATATGGCTTTGATGCCGCTTTTGGTGGTGCGCGTCGTGATGAAGAAAAATCTCGAGCCAAAGAGCGTGTTTATTCGTTCCGCGATAAAAACCATACCTGGGATCCAAAAAATCAGCGTCCTGAATTGTGGAAGACCTACAACGGTCAAATCAACAAAGGCGAGAGTATCCGAGTCTTCCCGTTGTCAAACTGGACGGAGTTGGATATCTGGCAATACATCTACCTAGAAAATATCGACATTGTGCCGCTCTATCTTGCCGATAAGCGCCCTGTGGTTGAGCGTGATGGCATGTTGATCATGGTTGATGATGACCGAATGAAGCTTGAACCGGGTGAAGTGGTAGAAGAAAAGAACGTGCGTTTCCGTACGCTTGGCTGTTATCCACTGACAGGAGCTGTTGAATCAGACGCGAACACGCTGACCGGTATTATTGAAGAGATGTTGGTGGCGACATCGAGTGAGCGCCAAGGGCGCGCGATCGACCACGATCAGTCAGGATCGATGGAGCTGAAAAAACGCCAAGGCTACTTCTAATTAGGATCTAAGGAAAGAACATGAACAGTGCAGTAGAAGCGCAATTAGCGGAGCTGGGTATTGAAGGATACCTAACCCAACACCAATACAAGTCACTACTTAGATTTCTAACGTGTGGCTCAGTCGATGATGGCAAGAGTACTTTGATCGGTCGCTTGCTGCATGACTCAAAGCAAATTTATGAAGATCAATTGGCCGCCGTTCACAATGATAGCCAACGCGTAGGAACCACGGGCGAACGCCCAGACCTTGCGCTATTGGTTGATGGCTTACAAGCCGAGCGTGAACAAGGCATCACCATTGATGTTGCTTACCGTTATTTCTCTACCCAAAAGCGTAAGTTCATTATCTCTGATACACCGGGGCACGAGCAGTACACGCGCAATATGGCCACGGGTGCATCAACGTGTGATCTCGCGGTGATCTTGATTGATGCGCGTAAAGGCGTATTAGATCAAACCCGTCGTCATTCGTTCATTGCCAACTTGCTGGGTTTGAAGCATTTTGTCGTCGCCGTGAACAAGATGGATCTGGTGGATTACTCACAAGATCGATTTGAACAAATTCGCGATGAATACCTAGAGTTCTCGAAGAACCTGCGTGGTGAAACCAACATTCAAATTTTGCCACTCTCAGCGCTTGAAGGTGATAACGTCGTTGAACCGAGTTCAAAAATGAGCTGGTTTGATGGACAACCTCTACTGGAAATCTTGGAAAATGTCGATATTGACCAAGACAAAGGTGCGGGTGATTTCCGTTTCCCAATTCAATATGTGAACCGACCTAACCTCGATTTCCGCGGTTTCGCTGGCACGATAGCATCTGGCACCATCAATGTGGGTGATAGCGTGCAAGCATTACCATCGGGCAAAAGCTCGAAAGTCGCGCGTATTGTTACCTTTGACGGGGATTTACCTACCGCGTATGCAGGGCAGGCGGTCACTCTTACCCTAGAAGATGAAATTGATATCAGCCGTGGTGATTTATTGGTATTGGACAATGCCCAAGTTGAATCAAGTAATCACCTGTTAGCGGATGTAGTGTGGATGACAGAGCAAGCTCTACAGCCAGGCCGCGAATACGATATCAAAATTGCCGGCAAGAAAACCGTCGGTCGAGTTGAGTCGATTCGTCATCAATATGATATCAACAATCTCTCAACCCACAGTGCAGTAGAATTGCCACTTAATGGTATTGGTTTGTGTGAGTGGACACTGACAGAATCGGTAGCACTCGATCGCTATACCGATTGCCAAGATACCGGTGGCTTTGTCGTGATTGACCGTTTAACTAACGTGACGGTAGGGGCTGGCTTAGTACGTGAAAGCTTGAACCAGGTGGAATTGCAAACAGGTGATATCTCTGCCTTTGAAGTGGAATTTAACGCTTTGGTTCGCAAACATTTCCCTCACTGGGAAGCAAAAGACATGAGTCAATTACTTAAATAAGCACCTATTTAGTGGCTATTTAAGGCATCGAAATCTCGCGCTGGATCAGGATGTGAAGCGCGAGTTTCGATGAATGTTCGTATCAGTTCTTTATTTGGTTGAGTGATGTTTTGAATCGCACATCGCCGATAAAGACAATGAATGGGTGAAGTAGGGAAGCGGTATGTGGCAACAAGGATTTGTGTTAGCTATCTTGCTCGGTATCGTGATATGCCTTGTCGTGACACGCGCTAAACCAAGCTATATTTTTGCTGGCGCGGCATTTATCGCTTTTATGGCGGGCTTAATTGAACTTAATGAAGTCGCGACTAATTTCACCAATTCTTCTTTATTAACTTTAGTGCTACTGATTTTAGCCTCCAGTGCACTAGAGAAAACACTACTCATCAGCTGGGTTAGCCGCAGTCTATCGACGGGAAGACTCGCCTCGGTTGTCGCCAAAATGGGTATTTCGACTGCGCTACTGTCATCATTTACCAATAATACTGCAGTGGTAGTGTCTCTTATTGGGGCGATTAAGCGCAATCAGCAACATGCGCCATCAAAGCTACTTATTCCTCTCTCTTATGCCGCCATTTTAGGTGGTACGCTGACCTTGATCGGCACTTCAACCAACTTGATCATTAATAGCTTTGTCGAAGACGCCGGGCTACCCAGTTTAGGCTTTTTCACTCCAACCTTGATCGGTTTGTCTGTTCTGTTTGGCGGCATGTTGATCTTGATCCCGTTGAGCTACTTGCTACCCAATTACGATGATCAATCACAAGATGATTTACCTTATTTTCTTGAAGCGCGAGTTGAACCTGGATCGCCACTCGTAGGGCGCAGTATCGCGGAAAATAACTTACGTGCATTACGTAAGCTGTTTCTTGCTGAAGTGATCCGAGAGGGTAAAACCATGCCATCGGTTGACCCGGAATTTGTGCTGGAAGCCAAAGACCGATTACTGTTTTGTGGTGATATAGAGAGTGTGGCCACTCTCCAAGAGATACAGGGCTTAACCCTATTTGGTCAGCACCACTTAAATGGACAAAGCTTTATTGAAGTGGTGGTCAGTTCTTCGGCCAGTTTTTGCAATAAGACGCTAAAAACCAGTCACTTTCGTGATCGTTTTGATGCGGTAGTCGTCGCGATTCGTCGTGGTCATGAACGTCTAGAAGGTGGCTTAGGTAATGTCACGCTCAACGCGGGTGATACTTTAGTTTTGGTGCCCGGTAAACGTTTTGAAGCGGAGCGTCGAGCCCACCGTAAAGAGTTCGTCTTGGTCAATGACCTTGATTCGAGCGCACGCCTTGATTTCCAAAAATCGAGCTTAGTGCTACTGGGGTTTAGCTCGGTGATCGCATTAGCTCTATTAGAGTGGGTGCCATTGATCAAAGGGCTGCTGGTTTATCTATTAGCCTGTCTGGTATTTGGTATTGTTCAGCTTGGCGAACTGCGCCGTCGCTTTCCAATTGATATTGTGGTGATTGTCGGCTCGGCACTTTCTATTGCCCAACTGATGCTCTCATCTGGGTTGTCGGTGAAACTTGGCCAAGTATTTATTGAAACTTTTAATGGTTGGGGAGTCTTTGGGGCGCTGGTGGCGACATACTTACTCACGCTCATCTTAACTGAGCTTGTCACCAATAATGCGGCGGCTGCTCTGGCTTTTCCTATTGGCTATAGCATGGCGCTCGGTTATGGCGTTGACCCAATGCCCTTTATTATGGCTGTGCTATTTGGCGCCAGTGCGAGTTTTATCTCTCCCTATGGCTATCAAACCAACTTACTGGTTTACAGTGTTGGGAATTACAAATTAACGGATTATGTGCGAGTTGGGATCCCATTATCGATTGTCTATTCGGTACTGGTGCTGACATTGATCCCACTCTTCTTCCCTTATTAAGGATGTAAATAATGACAACGGATACAGCAGTGAAAGATGAAAACATCGTTTGGCATCAGCACAGTGTTGATAAAGCCCAGCGCGCCAAACTCAAACAACAAAAACCGGTGCTACTGTGGTTTACCGGCTTATCGGGCGCGGGTAAGTCGACCATTGCTGGTGCGTTAGAAAATAAACTGGCAGAACAAGGTTTTCATACCTATCTACTGGATGGCGATAACGTTCGCCATGGCTTGTGCAGTGATTTGGGTTTTTCTGATCAAGATCGCCGCGAAAATATTCGCCGTATTGGTGAGTTAGCCAAGTTGATGGTGGATGCTGGACTAATTGTCTTGTCAGCGTTTATCTCACCACACCGAGCTGAGCGTCAGTTAGTGCGTGACTTGTTCCCTAATGGTGAGTTTTTAGAAGTCTTCGTCAATGCTTCTTTAGATGTCTGTGAACAGCGCGATCCTAAAGGCTTGTATAAAAAAGCCCGTGCAGGTGAGATCGCTAATTTCACCGGGATTGATTCTGACTACGAAGCGCCATTAAAAGCTGAGATTAATTTACCGGCAGGAGAGTTGCCGATTGAAGCATTGGTTGAGCAATGTATCAAGGTGCTAAAACAACAAGGTGTCATTCAGTAATGGGATTAGGTTAAATAGCTTTTGGTTAGCTTTTGGTTAGCTATGTGCTAATTGCTGTTTAACCTGCTCTTGGGTTGCCATGATCCAAAAGCTATCGAGGTTGTACGACAAGCCCGAAAACAAAAAAGCTTCCATGAGGAAGCTTTTTTATCATTGGTGGCCTAATGCTTATTCAAAACAGATTTCAATAAAAGCATTACCCCATTGAGAGGTAAAAGGCATGATAATGATCGCCCCTTCGCATTTGTGGCGAATGGTGTGGCCTTTACCTGATACAACGATCGGGGTTGCCATATCAAAATCAAAACCACTTTCGGCAAGGATGCGTTTTGCACCGCCGGTAACCATATTGGTGATTTCACCCACCATATCGGTTACTTCATCATTAAGACCATTAGGGCGTTCACCCAACATGTTCTCCATGATTTCTAGCGCTAAACTTTCATCAAAAGTAATCGACATAGAACCGCGAGTTTGCGGACCAACCATCCCGATTAGGCCTGATACATCACCACGTGCAATCTCGTCTTTTTTTACACGAGGCTTTTGCGGCTTCAGCTCTAGCGAAGCCATCGTTTTTAGGACGTTCATCAGTGAAGCCAAAAACGGGTTTACAAATTCAGCGCGCATAATACTCTTCTATATCTTTATTCTTTGTTATCAGAGGAACATGACTGACAAATTCCATGTGATTCAATCACATGATTCGTAATCTCAAAGCCATACTTCTCTGCGTTACTCGCCAACAAGGCTACCAAACTATCATCTTGCAGTTCAATCACGTTACTACATTTGTCGCAAATTAGCAGATGCGAATAATGTTTATGTGCGTTACACGAGCAACATTGAATAAAACTGTTGGTTGACTCGACTCGATGGATAAAGCCTTGCTCTAATAAAAAGTCCAGCGCTCGATAAACCGTGGGTGGCTTTGCTTGTGGTTCACTGACTTTTAGTTGCTCTAATAGCTCATAAGCACTGGAGGCTTTTGGGCTCGCACAAATCAGTTCAAACACTCTTTTTCTTTGAGGTGTAAGCCGAACACCTCTCGCGGCACAAATCTCTTCGATTTGCTTTGCTAGCTCTTGATCCAAATCCATCACCATAACCATCGGATTTTATTAATAATATACCACTTAACGCTTAATAGTATGCATTGTTAACGTATAAATGAGTTAACCATCGAGACTTTGATAATTCATCGTGGTGAATCAGCTTGCTGTACCGTCGAACGTTCTAACTTATCAAAATTGCTCGAAAAACGATACATTGGAAGATAAATTGGCGCACATCTTGGGAAGTGATTACAATATTCGGCCTATTTTAATCGCAAAACTAACGCCAATAGACTGGAATTCAGATTTATGACTCATTCGTGCAAGTTCTCCATCGCTCCAATGCTTGATTGGACCGATAATAGAGTTTAGCCATTTAAAATCAATAGCTTAAGTTTAGCTGTGGAAAAAGAGGGGAAAAAAGGGGTAAAAATTATCGCCTTGCATTCGTCTTTGCCTTCGGATTTTAATTGTATTCCCCATCGATAAATTTGCAATTGCCATACTTCATTTTTTCGCTTTAGCTCCTTAATGATCTCCCTCCTCAAGCAAGCTATATTGGCTTATTGTCCGTTACGCTCAATCAAGTTGTGGCGACTATCAAACCTTATATTGACAAAAATTTTTATATTTTTAGTTATTATAATTCAGTTACTTATCGTTATTTTTTGACGCTATGCTAGTTTTCTGGCACTTCCCACGCTCACTAATGCCTGCAATCATAGCCTCAGTTCCCGTTACCAATTGATAAGCAAAACAATGGCATCAACTTCTGAACCCACTACTAGAACCCTGTTGGCAGAAAAATTTAATCATCAGCCCTTCATTCCTGTCATTGACGTTGCCGGATCATTGTTCGGTATGGCAGCAACCACCATCAAACGAAAAGCCGCTCAGCAAGAGCTGCCGTTTCCTGTTGTTCGTCTCAGCGATTCACAGAAATCTCCTTGGTTCGTGAGCTTTGATGACTTAGTGAAATTTGTTGAACGTAAACGATTAGAAAATGAGAGGGAGTGGAGAAAAAACAAAGGATCGAGAAGAGCATCATCGCTTAGATGCTAACTGAGCTACTTCTATTTACGTTACAACTAAGTCTGAGCGAGAGGCTAAAAATGGCGCGCACCAAAAAGCAAAAGCAAGCTGCGGCAGCTAAACACAAAGCGAAACAAGCAGCACAACTGGCAGCAAGGTCGCAAAAGGTTCAAGCAGCTAAGACAGAACTAGAACGCATTACAGCGATTGTTGTTGAAGCTTATCCGGAGGTTAAGACTCGGTATGATGCCGCAATGAATGCCACTTATGCAGGCAAAAATCCTGTCACTAGAGGGGGTATTTGCATTCCTCTTGCTTTATTTGGTCAAGCCGTCTTAAAAGAGCGTGGAATCGACCCCAAGTTAGTGGGCGGCAAGGCCGCGTTTGGATTCAACATGGGATCGTATGGTGCGATTGATTTCGGCTACCCCCAAAATCTGTGGATGCCGTACGCACATGAAGGAATTGAATCATTCAATGGTCACGCTTGGCTTGAGATTGAAGGTATGGATGCCGTTATTGACTTTGCTTTGCCGGAGCTTCCGCAACTTATTCATTTAACTAATGCTGAAATGGGGATCTCTGGTCACGATGAGATTCAACTAGATATCAATAAGTTGCTGGTAAGGCGATCTGAAATGGTGACTGCGCAGGTAAGACATAAACCTATGCTTGGGTACTACTACACCAAACCAGTGGCAAGCATCACTGAGCGGGTACATCAGTTAGCCGATCTTGGTTCTAGATTTTTATGGGCTTTTCAAAACTAAAGTAAACGAGAGCAAAATGAAACTACTAACACATTACCATATCATCAATGATATGTTTCCAATCGGTTGCCAAGCCTGCAATGACTCAACAGCGAATATTAAAATCACTCATGATGTGACAGCCGTTGAATTCAAGGATGGCGGTTTTTTTGAAGAGGAATTTTTCACAACATTGTGCAGCAATTGTGATCATTTCTCTCGCACAAGTCATGAACGTAATTATCTTAGCTTTCAGACTCATCTTCACCTTACTAATGAGTATCAAATCGCCTTTCAAAAGGCTCAAGAATCTTATCGTAACAATGGACATCCCCATCAAGTGGGAAGGGAGTGATTACATCCTTTTTTGTCATCACATAAAAAAATTTGTATTGTTTTAATATGAGCGTTCTCTAGCCAGCATAGAGAAATACGGATTTAGGCTTCGCCTATCCTAAATTTCTCGCTGGTTAGGGTTTCACCCTAAGACCCTAAAAAATAATCAATTAACATGAAAGAGGATTCCTTCGCTACCAATTCACCCCCACCTCAAAAAGAGAACAAATTAACTCGCCACGAGTTTCTATTATCAAAAGAGCATCAAGCTAAACTCGATGCATTAGTTGCAGCTCATCCTTGTGCGAATACTAGGGTTGCTATGATCCGTTTGCTCATTGATGGTACACCCTTTCAGATCGTAAAAACGATAAAGCAAGACCCTGATTTTATTCGTCAGCTTTCTGCGCTGGGTAATCTTATTAATCAGTTCCTAAAGCTCGCCCATACCTGCTCTCTCTACGGACAGCCATTATCTGCTGAATTGATTATTTATAAAGTTGATGTGTTCAACAGAAAGCTCTCAAAAATCATCAAAGACAATATTTCTGATAATGCTGCATAAAGCGATAGCTAAAAATGACAAAATCAAAGCAAAGGGAGTCGACGGTGGTATCAATTACTTAAGTGGTTATAAGTGGCGCAAAGTGAAGCCGGAATTACTGCGAGGGAATCTTGATATTACTCACCAGCTTTTAGCTCTAGAAAAGAGCGCTAATGCATATACACATGGTGTACTCAGTTTTGAGGAAAATGCACTAGATGTTTCAACTGAAGCTCAAGAATTTGCTATGAGCTTATTTGAAGAAACATTGATGGCAGGCTTTCCACCTACTCATTATGATTTGGTATGGATTCGCCATACAGATAAAGAGTTTGATGAGGCTCGTGGCTGTGGGCGATTGGAGCTTAATTACCATATCGTTAATCGCGATCTCGTAACTGGTAAAATCATTACGCCTTATCTTCACAAGCGGGACATGCACCGCATTAATCTTGCCAAGCAAATCGTGAATGATAAGTTCAATCTAACATCCCCCGATGATCCTAGTCACCAGAGGCAAATCAACCTTTCGTGCTATGGTAATGAAAATAAAGGGGTCGCTAAGAAACTCACAGAATTTATTCTTGATGGCATCGCAATAGAAAAAATCAATAATCGCCAAGATATTATTGCAGCATTAAAAAATCATCCAGATGTTGAGTTGGTAAGAGATAATCAACCAGACAATTACTTGGTAGTTAAACTAAAAGGAGCAAAACGAAACTTACGCCTTAAAGGCACGATTTATGACAAACATCAATTCACGTCCATTGAGCAACTTATTGAGCGACAAACAGAAGGCTCTAGAGAGTATCACCAGCAGCGCGATAGACGCTGTGAGCAAAACATCAAAGAGCTGCGAGCACTCAATTATCAAGTCGCACAACAACGTGCTCAGCTTATACAAGCAAAACAAAAACGTGGTCGAAAGCCATCATCGAGAGTTGTTGATGCAAATACAAAACGATCACGAAATGTTGAATCTTCAGAGAGAAGCGTCATTGGCTTCCAGCGTCAGAATGATCGCTACCAACCAGAAAGCCGAGCAGCAAATCACCGAGCAGTTAAACAAAGCTCACCAATTGGCGCTCAGCGAGAATTTGAGGTTGGACAAAACATTTGTGGCAATAGCAGTATCAACCATAGTGGGTTTTCTATTCGGAATCGCCGTAACCTTCCTTTTCTTGGCTTAGATTTTTCCGCCAGTCTTGCAACTAGAAACGTTTTTGGCAAAGAACTCACCCGCGCTCAGAGGCAGTGGTATGCCGTATATAAAAAGGGCATTAATCAAGATGTGGTACACGACGCCATCATTCTTGATAAAGGAGGATATGGAGCAACGAGAACCATCGTTTCTCAGCGTCTCAATACGGTCATTCACGAATATGATGACCTCTTTACAATATCAACTGAGGGGGCGCCAGAAGGAAAAAAACTGGCTTATTTACTGACCATTGAAGCGGCGGCAGCAAAAGGATGGGATGTGTCATCATTAAAGTTAACGACGAATGTAGGTGAAGTATCAGCTAGCAATAAAGCGGCTTTTGAGGCGGCTGTACTGCAATACTACAAAAATAAAGGCATAACGCCACCAAACACAATAATCAAAAAAAATAACAATGGGAGAACAAACAACAACACGCCCAAGCCAGTATCTTCAACGGCTAGCGGAGTACGAGAGCCAGCTAAAAACGAGCAATCACAACCAAGTTCTTTTAGCACAACAGAACCAGAAATACGCTCAGTTAATGATGCAGCTCTTCAACGATTTAGCGACCAAGCAAGATCAGTGGCAACAAATACAGAATCAATTAACACAAAGCATCAATATGCTGTCCAAGCAATCGAAAGAGCAAACAGAGGTCATCAACCAGCTATCGAACGCATTGGAGAGC
The DNA here is from genome assembly GCF_040869025.1 of Vibrio scophthalmi. Classification (NCBI taxonomy): domain Bacteria; kingdom Pseudomonadati; phylum Pseudomonadota; class Gammaproteobacteria; order Vibrionales; family Vibrionaceae; genus Vibrio; species Vibrio scophthalmi. Next base: position 1,761,597 of record NZ_CP134271.1, read on the forward strand.
GAAAAGATTGCTCGGCAGAGCTTACAGCAGGAGATGAACAGCTTAGCTGTCACTGCCAACAACTTGCAGAATGTTGTCGAGCGGCTATTAAAGAAATTGAAAAGGCTGACTCTTTGATATCTTCGAACACGTTACCAGATCAATGCAAGAACAACGCAAAACTTGATATGCAACCGTGAAGTCATTAGCTAATTTTGCTAAATTAGCTAATTCACTCAATAAGTTTTTGTTGGAATGACTATGGATGTAGTTATCAAAGAGAGTATACAAGCCGCATTATCGGCGGCTCCTCGCAACCAATACATGGCAGAACTTCACCTTCAGTGCATTAAATATGCAGATCAATTACAGGGTATTACTGCTCGTGAGTTTTGTGAAGAACTGGCTTTAAAGCCAAGTTATGGCACTGAATTTAGCAAAATGCGCAACTTAACTGCACGCTTGAGGGCGGCTGGTTTGAACCCTGATAGGATTTAACTCGTTATGCTTATAGATAACTCATCAACAACTGTTACAGCTATTTTAGCTGATAGCATAGCTGCCAATGATAAGCTTTCTGTGATGACAGGGCTTTTCTCTATCTATGCATTTGATAACCTGAAAGAAGAGCTAAATAAACTATCTTCGGTACGTTTACTCTTTTCTCAATTTAAAGGTTTTGGTGCAGAGCAAACCGTATCCCCCTTTGGCACATTACTTGGCGGTGAGCATGAAACTAAGTTTCGCAATCAGTTAAATCAAAAATTGATAGCCAAAGAGTTTGCACAATGGTTAGAACAAAAAGCGCAGGTGCGTCTTGTTAATCAAGCGGGTGCGGTAGGGAAACATATTATTACCGTTGAAGGCGCGGAGCTTAGTGCTATTGATGGGGCGCAGTTTAACGGTAGCGGCTTAGGCTTAACTGAATCATCAGGTTTTGACATGATAACTAAAGTGGTTGCGCCGCAATCACAAGATCTTTTGGCTTACTTTAATCATGTATGGAATGCAAAAGGTCAGGTCACTGATGCTAAAGCTGAATTGATGAGACAACTTGATGTATTAGCTCGTGAGCATTCTGTCGACTTCATCTACTTTGTGACGCTTTATAATCTATTCAAAGACTTCATTGGTGAGCTTCAGGAAGAAAGCATCATTGATGCACGAACTGGTTTCAAAGATACCCTTATTTGGAACAAACTTTATAAATTTCAGCGTGATGGTGTGCTAGGTGCTATAGATAAGTTGATGAAGCACAACGGCTGTATCATCGCTGACAGTGTGGGTTTAGGTAAAACGTTTGAAGCATTGGCAGTGATCAAATACTTTGAACTTCGTAATGACAAAGTTCTCGTGCTCTGCCCAAAGAAACTGCGTGATAACTGGCAGGTATATACTCAGAATGATAAGCGAAACCTTCTTGCAAGTGACCGCTTCAATTATGACGTACTAAATCATACAGACATGAGTCGTTATAAGGGGTATTCAGGCGCTATCAATCTTGAAACCATTAATTGGGGGAACTACCACCTAGTTGTGATCGATGAAAGTCATAACTTTAGGAACAACAACCCTAAAAAAGAGGGGAAAAACCGCTACCAGCGTTTGTTAGATGACATCATAAAAGCTGGTGTGAAAACCAAGGTTCTAATGCTTTCTGCTACTCCAGTAAATAACAGGCTTAATGATATGAAAAATCAGGTAGCGTTTATTACTGAGGCAAATGACAGTGCATTAGCTGAAGAAGGCATTAAGAGCATTGAACGTACTTTGATGCAGGCGCAACAGCACTTTAATGTGTGGTCAAAGAGACCACCAGAAGAGCGAACGTCTCAAGAGTTACTGGATACCATTAACTTTGATTACTTCAAACTACTTGATATTTATACTATCGCACGTTCACGTAAACATATCGAAAAGTATTATGGTACGGCTGACATTGGTAAATTCCCTACGCGTTTGCTTCCAAAGAATGTCAAATCTGACATTGATTTAAGTCATCAATTTCCATCGATGAAAGAGGTCAATGACACCATTCGTCGCCTATCATTGGCTTGTTATTCGCCTATGAAATACATTCGAGCGGATAAAAAAGCAGAATATGCACGTCGATACGACCAAAAGGTTAAAGGTGGTTCAATCTTCAGACAGGTTGACCGTGAAGAAAGCCTCGTACACCTTATGCGTGTTAATTTGCTTAAGCGTATGGAAAGCTCCATTTATTCATTTCAGCTAACCTCTCATAAGTTATTGGCTCAAGTGGAAGCAATTCTTGGGCAGATAGAGCATTTTCACCAGCATATTGCCCCGACACTAACGGATGACCTAACAGAAGAGTTTGTTGCACCACCGATTGAGGATATTCAAGATTTTGAGTTAGAAAATCCAGAGCTTGCTCCTTACATGGTCGGTAAAAAAACCAAAGTGCGTCTGCAAGACATGGATTTAATTCGTTACGCTCAAGATCTTGATGCTGACTGTGCGTTCTTACGGGCTATTGTGCGAGAAGCAAAGGGCGTTAATGAAGTACGAGATGCTAAGCTACAGGCACTGAAAGAGACTATCTCAGCAAAAATCCATACCCCGATTAATGGCAGCAATAAAAAAGTCATTATCTTTACGGCTTTCGCTGATACAGCCGAATACCTATATCGAGATCTCTCTTTATGGGCGAGTCGAGAGTTCGGTATCAAGATTGCGTTAATCACAGGGCAACGGACGGATACCACATTACTAGATCCACAAGGTAAGCGAATTAAAGCGGATCTAAATAGCATGCTGACTCACTTTTCACCGCGCTCAAAAGAGCGTGCAAAAATCTTCCCTGAGTTTAGCGATGAGATTGATGTATTGATTGCCACCGACTGTATCTCTGAAGGTCAAAACCTTCAGGATTGCGATTTCTTGATTAACTACGACATTCACTGGAACCCGGTTCGAATCATTCAGCGTTTTGGTCGAATTGACCGTTTAGGCTCGATTAATGAAAGGATCCAGCTTGTAAACTTTTGGCCTAATATGGAGTTGGATGAGTACATCAACCTAGAGGCTAGAGTCAGTGGTCGTATGGTGCTGCTTGATATCTCTGCTACGGGTGAAGAGAACGTGATTGAACAAAATGGTGATATGAACGACTTAGATTATCGTCGTCGTCAACTTGAGCAACTACAGAATCAGGTTGTCGATTTAGAAGATATATCTGGTGGCGTCTCGATCACGGACTTAACACTGAATGATTTCCGCATGGATCTGACTGATTTCATGAAACATCATTTGGATGAGCTGGAGGGTGCTCCGTTAGGCTTATTTGCTCCTATTGTGTTAGACCGAGATTTGCTCGATCTAGGGGAGTTAACCACTGAACTTGAGGCTGGCGTAATTTTCTGTCTAAAAGATAAGAAAGGCAGTGTGCAAGTTGATATGAGCTATGCTCTTTCGCCTTACTATTTGGTCTATGTATCAGAAGATGAGGAAGTGCTGTACTCCTTTACTCAGGCAAAGCATATTCTTGATTTACTTAAAAAGTTCTCGGCTGCCATTAAGGCGAACCCTGAAGCTCAAAGGCTGGCTGATCAAAAGCTGGAGCAGCAAACCAAAGGGTTGAGAGACATGGCTCACTACCAAGATCTCCTAAAGGTTGCAGTGGAAGACATCGCGGGTAAGAGTGAAGAGAAAGGAGCGGCGAGTTTGTTTACCCGAGGTGGTACAACCTTAACGGCTGGCGCAACTCAACAGGTTAACGACTTTGAAGTGGTTAGCTTTGTTCCAGTTCTATGACGATTGGCAGATAAGTAATGATAAATAAAGTATCTCTAGCCATGCCAAAAACATTGGCTGAACAATTTTGGCAGGCGATAGCGTTGCCAGACAATGCGTTGCTAGGGGTGAAAATCCCCAAAAAAACTTTAACGGATAATGCTGCGTTAACGAGCACCGACAAGGCTTTAGTCAAAGAGGTACTGAAGTCAATTGAGTGGCGCTATTCGCTAAAGTCAGAAAACGTGAACATTCCGAGCTTTGAAGATGGCATTCATGAGTATTTAGAAATAGCAGTGCTGAAGGTGGTGGTGAAAAGTAATGCTAAAACTAAACAATTGTGCCGTCTGCTGCATCAGCACATACCTTATCCCTTATTGTTAGTCATTGAGGCGGAGCCTCATGAGGGAGAGCAAGAAGGGCAATTAGCATTAAGCCTTGCAGATAAGCGCATAAATCAAGCCGATAGCAACAAGTTAACCATTGAACACCAATACGATACAGGGTGGCTCAATCGCTCTACTGCATCAAGCAAAAGCACCAGTGCTACAAATGAACTCCAACAGGCTCTTTTTAGCGATATGGCATTCAGTAGCCTTTCTAAGGTGAGCTTGTATGACTTCTATCTTGACTTGATAGCGAAGTTCAATCGTTTTGAGGCGGCGAAGTTTACTGGTACATACAAGACCGAATTGAACGATATTGACGCAAGTAGCAGTGATACCAACAAGGATCTCGGTTTAACCCTCAGACTTCATGAGTTGAAAGCGTTAGAATCTGCGCTAAGCGTAGTTCGCAGCAAGATAAAAAAAGCCACACAGATGAATCAGAAGGTAAAACTAAATGTGGAAGCGAAGTTCTGAGGGATCCCCTCATAATTTCCCCAAAGCACAACCATGTTTGAATAGATTTTGAGCAAGCAGGGTTGCAGCCGCGAGCAAGTCTTCCCTCGTTATTGTGTAGCCAGAATGCCGCAAAACTTCCATCCCTAAGCGCACTGTTGAGAGTACATTTCGATTTTTGACAGTGTTAGCTTGGAAGTGCTTATCCCAACCTTGTTTCTGACCATGAACTCCAGCAAGCCAAAATGTCAGTTGAAGCATTAGGGCGATTAGCAGCATGATATCAAAGCGCTCTGAGCTGCTAGTTCGGCTATGACGGAGGCCTAAACCGTAGGCTGGGCTTTTCAAGTCTCGGAAGGTTTCTTCAATTTGCATACGCTTCGAGTAGAGCCTAACAAGTTGCTTTGGTGTTCGGATTTCAACGGGCAAGTTAGTCGCTAAAACCCATGGTTCTTTTGTCGAAGCGGAGTAGATTTTAGGTGACGGATGATGACAATTAGTCCGTGTCGAACGCTGATTTTTTCGGCCTTTAGGACGTGATTTATACAGTGCAATTTGACATGAAATTGGGTTGCTCTTAGTCAACCTCTTATAGCCTAAAGTCTTTGAGCGACTTGAGGATATGCTATGTAAGTTGCTGATAGGTTGCCAGTTTTCCGCACCTAAATCTGCATATTGCACTTTCCCTCTGACTCGACTTAACCAGTACCAACCTAGCTTTTCAACGGATTTATACCATGGCACTTTAAAGCCAGCATCACTGACAATGAGCGGTGTAGTGTTACTCGGTAGAATGCTTGCAAGGTCGGCTAGAAATTGGTCATGAGCCTTCTTTGAACATTGCTCTGAAAGCGGAAAGGCTTTCTCATAAAGAGTAATAGAACGACCATGTAGTGCCACCGAAGCCCGCAATACCATAAGCCGTTTTTGCTCACGAATATCAGACCAGTCAACAAGAACAATGGGCATCGAATTACCTGAACAGATAAAGCTGGCATGCCAACGGTATACAGCGAGTCGCTCTTTGTGCAAGTGACGATTACCTAACAATCTGTCGATTCGTTTGATGTTATGTTTTGTTCTGGCTTTCGTTGGCAGGTTACGACCAAGTTCGGTAAGAGTGAGCGTTTTACATTCAAGTAATGCGTGGCAAGCCAGCGTTAAACTGTTGAGTCGTTTTAAGTGCAATTCAGGGCAGAATTGGTAAAGAGAGTCGTGTAAAATATCGAGTTCGCACATCTTGTTGTCTGGTTATTGATTTTTCTCAGAACCATTTGATCACATGACAAGATGTGCATCTACCTTAAATTTATGATTTTTATCAAAATCATTAGGGGATTCCTCAGAGCGAAGTTACTAAAGCAACAGATAGCGACCATTAAAGCCAGCATTTAGCTTTTTCGTTTATGCTAAGCCGAAGAATACGCGATGAGTACCAAGGCGCACCGCCACGGGAACGCATTGCCAGATTATTTTCCAGTAAAGAATGGAATAAAAATGACGATTGAAAAAACTATGATAGAAAAAATTAGCCTTGACCATCCCGAGTCTAAGAGTGCCGACATCACTGAAGGCAACATTCAACAGCTTAAGCAGCTTTTCCCTGATGTATTTACAGAAGGAAAAATTGATTTTGAAGCTTTAAAGGCAGTGTTAGGCGAAGCTGTTGATGACAGCGATGAGCGTTATAACTTTACATGGAATGGTAAGAATCAAGCGCGTCAGATTGCGCAAACACCATCAACAGGCACACTTCGCCCTTGTAAAGAAGAGAGTGTTAATTGGGATAGTACCGAGAATCTGTTTATTGAGGGTGACAACCTTGAAGTGCTTAAGCTTCTACAAAAGTCATACCACAAAAAAGTAAAGATGATTTATATCGACCCACCTTATAACACAGGTAAGGATTTTGTTTATAAAGATAATTTTAAAGATAATATTAAAAATTACCTTGAAATTACAGGGCAAGTAAATAGTGATGGTAATAAGGTAAATACTAACACTGAAACGTCAGGAAGATTTCACTCTGATTGGCTTAATATGCTTTACCCTAGGTTGAAATTAGCCAGGAATTTGCTTCGAGATGATGGTGCAATATTTGTTTCTATTGGTGTTGAAGAGTTGACAAACTTAAAGCACATTATGAATGAGATATTTGGTGAGGACAATTTTGTGGAAATATTTTCTTGGGTGAAAACATCTACTCCACCTGCATTATCCACAAAGTCTAGAAAGACAAACGAGTATATTGTTTGTTATGAAAAGAATAAAAACCCTACCAAGTATAACGGGGAAGCACTTGATGGTGGTGATCAGCCATTGTTGAACTCTGGAAATAGTCTTAGAAAGTTAAAATTCCCTAAAGATAAAATTACATTTAACCCTAATAAGTTTAGAGATGGTTTTTATAGTCCATCTAAACCAGATCGTGTTGAATTGCTTAATGAAATTCAATTGATAAATGGAATTCCACAATCAGATGTTGAAATGCTTGGAGAGTTTAAATGGACTCAAGACTTCCTAGACAAAGAGCTTTTGAAAGGAACAACATTTGTAGTTAAATCAGATAAGCTATCTGTAAGGTTTTTGAGACAAGAAGAGGGTTTCAAAAGACCTACTAACTTTATAAAAGATAGCATCCACACTCCTTTAATAAATAAATCTCTACAAGGGGTTGATACAAATGAAAAAGCGTCAACCTATCTTAAGGAACTTTTAGGTGGGGATTATTTTGATTATCCTAAGCCAGTTAGTTTAATAAGTTACCTAATCGGTTTTATGACGAGTGAAGATGATATAATACTAGACTTTTTTGGTGGTTCTGGTACCACGGCAGAGGCAGTGGTTCAAAAAAATACCGAGGACAATCACAATAGGAGATTTATTTTAATTCAATTGCCAGAACCAGTAAATGAAGCAAAAGCTATAGAATATCTTAAATCAAAAAATAGGAAGCTATATCTTTCAAAAATAACTCAAATTAGATTGGAGACTTTTGAAAAGAAATATGCCAAAAAAGATTTCGGCTTTAAATCTTTTATTTTAGATGAAACTAATATTCGCTCATGGAGTGCTGATTTTGAGAATCTAGAACCTGCTCTTCAGCTAGCTGCAAAATCAATTAAAAATGACCGCACTTCTAAAGATGTGTTGTATGAGGTTCTTTTGAAGTACGGTTTAGAGTTGACTGAAAGCGTCAAAGAGACAATGGTTGAAGGCAAAAAGGTGTTTGTGGTCGGTGATGGTGCCCTGATGGTTTGTCTGGATGATGACATCACGGAAGCTGTTGTAGAAGGCATCGCGAAGCTTAAGCAAGAGCTGGATACTGAAGTTACTCAAGTTGTTTTCAAAGATCAGGGGTTCGCGGATAGTGTTGTGAAAACTAACGCGATTCAAATCTTAAAGCAGTATGACATTGATGATGTGAAGAGCATTTAAGGTGGCAGAGATGAAGATTCAGTTCAAATCCGATTTAGGACACCAAATTGATGCCGTTAACGCAGTATTAGGCGTGTTTGAAGGTCAAGAAACGTTTCAATCCAACTTTTCTGTCGCGCAAACCGTTCAGATGGATATGCTTAATAGCGATCATGGTGTTGGTAATAAATTAACCTTGCTTGATGATGAGATCTACCATAATACGCGTAATGTTCAGATCCAGAATGGCTTAGAACAAACAGAGAACAAGAAGCAGGCTCTGCCAAGTTTGGACTTCAGTGTTGAGATGGAAACAGGTACGGGTAAAACCTACGTGTATTTACGCTCGATTTTTGAATTAAACCAACGTTATGGTTTGAGCAAGTTCATCATTGTTGTGCCATCTATCGCTATCAAAGAAGGTGTCTATAAGTCACTGCAAATTACAGAATCACATTTTCGTGAGCAGTTTAAAAATGTGCAATATGACTATTTTGTTTATGACTCTTCGAAGCGTGATCAAGTAAGAAACTTTGCGACCAATGATTACATTCAAATCATGGTGATCAACATTGACGCATTTAGCAAGTCATTTACTGATCCTAGCAAAGAGACGACAGCGAACCTGATCCACCGTACCGATGACCGTTTAAATGGTATGAAGCCAATTGAGTTCATTCAGGCGACACGTCCTGTCGTTATTATTGATGAACCACAATCGGTAGTATCAACGCAAAACCGAAAAGATGCGATTAACAGTCTAGAGCCACTTTGTACGTTCCGTTATTCGGCAACACTAAAAGAGGCGCCAAACTTATTGTATAAGCTCGACTCTATTGACGCTTATGACCGTAAGTTAGTGAAGCAGATCGAGGTTGCTTCACTGGATGTTAAAGATGGGCACAACCAAGCCTATGTTAAGTTGATCAGTGTTGATAATAAGAAGTCACCTATTTCAGCAAAGATTGAGATTGACGCTCAAACTAAAGCGGGAAAATTACAACCACGCAAACAGGTGACGATAAAAGATGGTCAAGTCAATGACCTCTTTGAGCTTTCAGGTGGGCGCAGTGTCTATGAGGGATACATCGTCAACGACATTTACTGTCAAGAAGGCAATGAGTACATTGATTTTACTAGCCGTAGTGAGATCGTTCGCTTAGGTCAAGCTATTGGTGCCGTTGATGAAGATGCGTTCAAGCGTATTCAAGTTGCTAAAACGATTGAAGAACATCTTGAAAAGGAATGGGCTTTTTATCATAAAGTGACGACGGGTCATGACAGGATGGATCATTCTAAGGTTCTGAGCCAAAAAGGAATTAAAGTTCTTAGTCTATTCTTCATTGACAAGGTTGCTAACTATCGAGGCTATACGAAAGATGGTCAGCCAGTACAAGGTAAGTTTGCTCAGTGGTTTGAAGAAGAATTTGCTAAGCAAGTAGTTAAGCCAAAGTATCAAGTGCTTTACCCTAAGATTTGGGTCGAAGAAGGGGGGCAGAAGGTAGTTAACCCTATTGCGCTACAAGAGTTAACCCAATCTGTTCATGATGGGTACTTTGCACAGGATAAGAAAAAGGATGCATCGGGTAATCCGTTGTATGCTGAGTCAAAGCTATCAGCAAAAGGTGAGGGTGGCAAAACGGCTGCTGATGAGTCTGCATATAACCTAATTATGAAAGATAAAGAGAAACTGCTTTCAATGGATGAAAAGCTACGCTTTATCTTCTCGCATTCAGCATTAAAAGAGGGCTGGGATAACCCGAATGTATTCCAAATTTGTACGCTGAATGAAACGACCTCAGTAACCAAAAAACGTCAGGAAATTGGACGAGGTTTACGTCTCGCCGTTGATCAGTCTGGTGAGCGCGTACCTTATGGTTTTGAAGTGAACACCCTGACGGTGATGGCAAATGAATCGTATGAATCGTTTGTTGAACAACTTCAGAAAGAGATTGAGGAAGAGGAAGGTATCAAGTTTGGTACAGTTGCATCTCATCAGTTTGCTAACATTCTGGTTTCTAGTAATCTCGACAAGAAAACGTTTTTGGGTGCCAAGGCATCAGAAGCGATATTTAAGCATTTGCTCGCGCGTGAATACATCAACAGCAAGGGTAAGATCCAAGATGCTTTAAAGGAAGCTTTAGACAATAATCAAGTCGATTTGCCTGAAGAGGTTGCAGAACATTCAGAAGCGATTGTTGCGGTATTGAAGAAATTGTCGAAAGGCTTGCATGTCAAAAAGCATGAAGAAAAACGAACTGTTAAACTGCGTGATGGCTCGGATGGTAAGCAAGTGGTACTCGGTGAAGACTTCAAAGCGTTATGGGATCGCATTAAGTTTAAAACAACTTACCGCGTGAACTTTAGCGTTAATGAGTTAGTTGAAAAATGCATAACGGAAATTCGCGCCAACGTAGCAGTTGCAAAAGCTAAGTTTGAATATAAAAAAGTGACTGTAGAAGTAGAAGAATCTGGTCTAAATACTATAAATGAGAAGCGCAAAGTTTATACGTATGAAGATGGCAAAATTCAACTTCCTGACATCGTAACTTACTTGACGGATCAGACTAACCTAACTCGTCAAACGATCATTGATATCCTCCTTGGTTTAGGTGATAAGCTAGAGGCTTTTAAGAATAACCCACAACGCTTTATTGAGTTGACTGGTGATGTTATTCGTAAGCAAATGCGCGTTGCAATTGTTAGTGGCATCAAATATCGCCGCATTGGTGATGAAGCTTACTACGCACAAGAATTATTCCAAGAGGAAGAGCTGACGGGCTACCTGAAAGACATGGTTAAAGCCAATAAGTCGGTTTATGACTATCTTATTTGTGATTCTGACACTGAAATTAAGTTTGCAGAGCGTTTAGAAAGTCAGGATGAAGTGAAGCTTTATGCGAAGCTGCCGCCTTGGTTTAAGATCGATACTCCGTTAGGTAGCTACAACCCAGACTGGGCGGTTCTGATTGATAATGATGATGGTACAGAACAGCTTTACTTTGTGGTTGAAACCAAGTCGAGCATTTTCTCTGACGATCTACGTGATGCAGAAAAAGCGAAGATAAAATGTGGCATCGCTCACTTTGATGCTCTAAGTAAAGACGATGATGGCAACGAAATTCAAAATTCCGCTAAGTTTGTAAAAGCGGATAATTTTGATACGTTTAGCTCACATTTTTAATTGATGCATGCCTCAAAAGTATCTGCTTATGACTACTTTTGGTGGTGAAACTAACTGAAAGTGGCATTGCCTAAGAGCGATGCCACTTCTCTAAATCTAGTGTCTATAGGTAGGTAAAGACATTAATATACACTGAGATATGGTTTCGATAATTTCATTAGCTTTATCTTGTTTTGCTTTATAGCACTCATCAAGGTTGGCTAATGTCACTTCGACATCATCAAATATTTCCAATTCAATTGCTAGCAACTTCATTGTAATTACTTGGCGCAGCCATAAATATCGACGAGATGATTGATTAACATCTTCTTCAGAAATAAACCCTTTAGCTAAGCAATGTTTAACTACCAATGACTCAACTGTAACGCTATGGTAGTTATCTAAAGTTTCTTTATTATTGGATTTTTGTCTTTCATTGTTTATCTCTTTCTGCCATAAACTTTTACTCATAATGGATTGTTTATTTTAATTATAGGAAAATAGACAAGAGAAATAAATTAACACTAAAGGTAAGAGTTTTTAATTATGGTTTTTTGCTTAATTACCACAAGTCATGATTAGCATCAAAATCATTATTTATTTTTTCTTCTAATGGTTCTTTCAATTTTTCGGATGCGCTCCTATTATCAGAGTTTAGGCTGTTTAATACTTGAACATTTATTGGCGTTTTCTTTTCTTCTTTGTTTTTCTCGTCTTCTTTATTATCTGAATTGTTGATGAAATTAGCTAAGAATGGAGGTAGACAATTTTCATCAGTAGGGGTGATGCCTGCGTTTAATCTTGCCTCAAATTTTTCTGCTGCTTTTGCTCTCTTATCTTTTAATTTTTTATTTTGAGATTTTCTCATGTGCGATGGATCGACCAGCAATGAAATACTTGCTGTTTTTCTTCCTTTCATATTAATGCTATAATATGCCTTTTCATCAGTATCTGCTTTTTCATTATTTATCTTGATGAGTTTTAGCACAGAGCGATCTTTAGTTTCTTTTGAGTTTGATATTCTAACTATGTCAGAAATTGCTCTGTTGATAACGTTCTTCTGTAAGTCGTTGCCATTCTTATAACTATTAACAACACCCAACTCTTCTCTAAGAGTCTCTATATCAATAGTAACTTCATAAGGCTCATAGCCTTTCATTGGGTGGTATCGTCGAAGTAGTAAGAGCCACATTTTCATTGTGTATTCTGTTGTGGCGTTTTTTAAAAGATATAACGGCAATGCAATATAACCAATACGTTTAATTTCTTCACAATAAAAAACTAAGTAAGGCATAAAGTTCACGTTAATCTCAATATCTATATAAGTGGAGTCAACGAGTGATACCTTGCTAAAGATAGGGATGTATTCTTTAATATAAGAGCCGTTATCACAGAGTTTAACTTCATATGTTATTGATGCTATGTTCTTTATAGAATTAATAATTCCTCTAGATAAATAGCTTGGTTTGTTCTCATTGCGACTATTAATTACCTCTGGTGACCAGAACTTTAAAAAGTCATTGAGCTTAAAACGGAACTTTAAGTAATCTGTATTTTTTGAGAAATAAAGTTTTGCACATTCAATTGCAGAAATAGGTGTCCAACATAAAGTATCAGCATCCACATTTTTTATAATGGTAACATTGTTCATTATTCTTTGATTCGATAAAACACTATCGATGACAACATTGGTTCGTGTTTCACCACTATCTTCACTGTTGGCGGAAGAGTTTGCAGACTTATGTGTAATTATTTTTTGCCCAGTCTCTCTCATAAATGTGTTGAGCTGATCAACTAACCTAGAATCAGAAGGAACAAATGCAGCGACGGTTGTAATCATTAGTCTTTGTTGTAATACAGTGGTGTTGCTTGTAACCAAAGAACGGCTTAAATTTGCAACGTGTTCTTCGTCGATACGAGATAATGGAATAGACATGTTTTCTCCAAAAATAAATATTATGTTGCTAGTTATCAAGTAGGAATTCGTATCTTAATAAACAGTGAAAACGGGTGAGATCATAAATCTCGCAATAGAAATCATGATGTTCGCAATAAAGATCATAAACCTCGCAGTTGAATGCATGAATCTCGCAAGTGTAAACACAAAACTCGCCATATAATCTTGGCAGGCATTGCTATTACTGGCTTTGTCTTTTTGCTAAGTCTTTTAAAGCTCTTTAAAAGAAATAAAAGTGTATAAAGAGCTTCGTCCACGTTTATAGAATGAAATAAAGCTATTGTTTAACAGCTCAGAACAGAGTTGTTTTTGGATGTAGAAGCGCCGAAAGCGTTTTCAGGCAGAACAACAGGGATACAGCGCAGGTAGTGTTTGAGTTGCATCTCAGCCGAGCTATGCCCTGCCAGTTTTGACACACCATAAAGATCCATGCCGCGCTTGTAGAGTTCAGATGAGCCAGTTGCTCGTAGGTCGTGAAAATGTAGGTCATCAATACCGAGCGCTTTCATTGCTTTCGTCCATGATGTGCTCACTGATTTTGGATTGAATGGAAAAATCGGATCAGTAGGCTCTCCCTTTGGCATTTTGTTGATGATGGCAATAGTGGCGGCATTGAGCACGATTTTAGTGGTTTTGTTGTCATCATCATCGGTTGGAGTTTTACGTTTATCGACAGTCAGAATATGTGACGATTCATCGTAGTCTTTCCATTTTATTTTCAGGCAAATTTCGCTGAGGCGCATACATGTATACAAAGCAAACCACATGATGTCTATCATCGGGATTGATGAGCGCCCTCTCATATCCATGTTTTCGTAGTATTCAGTAATGAGTTTTAATTCGTCGAGTGACAACACGCTTTTACGTGCCTTACTTTTACTGATCAGTCCAAACCTTTTTAACGTTGGTCTCGCATCGCGAATCGTATCAGTGTTGAAATTGAACCCTAATAACGTATTGGCATCAGCAAAAGCGGTGGATAGCCCACTCAGGTAGCCACTCATTGTTGAAGGTGAGAGCTGATACTGCTTTTGGATCTCCATCATTGATTTAGCGATGTCATGAGAGCCAATCAAATCAATCGGTAGATCTGCAAATGATGAATCAATAAATCGCTTAATGATGGTCGGTAGATTCTTGTTGTATCGAGATGCCAGCTCTTCATCCGCGAATACATAAGATTGAAATTGATCAAGGGCATCGCCAACCGCGAGATCTGGCAGAAGGAATCCATAATCACGGGCTTCAATTTGTGCGCGGATTGATTTAGCAAACCGCTCCGCTTTTAGTTTTGTGTTAAATGTACGAGACATAGAAAATTTAATAGGATCTTTTTTTCCAGCTCGCACACGTACTTTGTAGGACATTCCGGATTTTAGGTATTGCGGTTCGATATATGGTTTTGCCATTACTTTACTCTTATTAACTAACTGGTTTGAGCCGATAGTAATAGTTTGAATTTGATTGTAAATATAATGCGGATTGGTGATTAAGTTGTTGATTTTTATATACTTGCTTTTATATTAGTGTGCTGTGATTATTGGTTTTTTAGAGTGGTATACGTATCAGTGACTTAAGGTGTTTTTGAGTTTTTGGTAGCGTTTGTTTTCATCAAAAACTGATCATTACCCCATATTTGTAACAAAATATAACCAAGAGATTTAGATGGCTCTCTCACTCAACCAGTGATGAATGAGGAGCCACGAGTTTATCAGTTGATGCGTTTGTGAATGTCTTCAACACTCAAGCGAAGATAAATATTGTTAAGTACGTTGATGTCACGGTGCCCTGTAATACGTGATATTTCAACGATGTTGAGTCCTCGTTCAAACAGCCTGCATGCCCCTTCAGCTCGTAGGTCATGGTAGTGCAGGTCATGAATCCCCTGTTCATGGCACATTCTCTGCCATGCAGCACCAATTGATGTTGATTTATAAGGAAAAATGCACGGATCAATTTTTGGCTGACGCTTGATGATCTCAATGGCATCACTAAATAACGGAATAGTGCAGTGATTACCCTTTTTCTGCCGTGGGTCTTTGCGATCTCGAATGACCACTGTACCTGCGTTTTCATCAAAGTCTTCCCATCTGATCCGTGTTATTTCGCCAAGTCGCATACAAGTAGAAAGTGACATGTGGAAAATATCTACGAGAGGAATGGATGAGGCTCGGTGGCTCTCACGTTTTCTTAACCCTTGCTCTGCTAGATTCAATTCAACCTCAGTTGGACGTCGATCTCGTTTCTCACTGCGCCCAATAAGACGATATTTAATCAACGTCGGTATCGCTTCATTGTGTGCATGTACGTTGGCGTTGTAGCCAAACATTGGCCCTGCAACGTTGATCACGCTACGCAAGTAGGTTATGTCCTGATAGACCGTTTGTGGTGTTGGAGCGGTTGGCTCGGCAAGCCTTACGCGGCAATGCTGTACTAAATGTGTTGCCGTCAATAGATGTGCAGGAACAAGCGCAATATCATACGAGCGTAACCGCCTTAACACCGCGGATTTAGAGCGTCCCAGATCGCGAGATGTGATGGGATCTTCAAGGTAGAGCGTGATTAAGTCACCAATCAAAATTTCTTTCGAACCAGATTCAAGTGAGGGGATGCCATCTTCTAGCAGTTCTTTAGCTAACTGTTTTGCCCACTTATTCGCATCGCTCTTTTTGCCAAACGTCTTAGACTTTTCGAACAAACGTTTGCCGTTTCTAGCTTCTCTCACTCGTGCCTTGTATCGAGTCCCTTGCTTACTCGCTACTTTTTCAATACTAATCGTTGCCACAATAATTTCCTCTGATTGGGTTGTGGCAAAGACGCTTGCAATGGTGGCGGTGCAGATTTTGCGAAATGTGATCTTGGCTGTATAATCCACGACCCAAATTCGCATGAAGATTTCTGCTTTTCGTGTCCCTAAAAGTCCCTAAATTGATCCCTTAAGGGACTTTTTAAGTTAAAACCGGACAAAATATGCAGAAATAGGTCATTGCAAAATTCGTATGACATATTTCTATATTGTTGATTTTTAAGGTTTTAATTATGATTTTCCCCTCTTCTCGTTTCAGCGTTGCCCCTATGCTTGATTGGACCGATCGCCACTGTCGTTACTTTCATCGCTTGTTGTCTAGCGAGACGCAACTGTACACAGAAATGGTGACAACGGGTGCCATCATCCACGGCAAGGGAGACTTCCTCGCATACAATGAGCAAGAGCATCCACTTGTACTGCAATTAGGTGGTTCAAATACCGCCGACCTTGCTACGTGTGCAAAACTTGCCGCTGAGCGTGGTTACGATGAGATCAATCTCAACGTCGGTTGCCCATCAGATCGTGTACAGAACGGTCGTTTTGGTGCTTGCTTAATGGCTGAGCCTCAATTGGTGGCAGATTGCGTGGCAGCAATGAAAGATGTTGTCGATATTCCAGTAACAGTCAAAACCCGCATTGGTATTGATGATCACGATTCGTATGAGTTCCTAACGGATTTTGTATCAATCGTATCGGAAAAAGGTGGTTGTGAGCAATTTACTATCCATGCACGTAAAGCATGGTTATCAGGTTTAAGCCCGAAAGAAAACCGTGAAATTCCACCATTGGATTATCCACGAGCTTACCAACTGAAAAAAGATTTCGCTCATTTGGTGATTGCGGTGAACGGTGGTGTCAAAACTCTGCAAGAGGCACAAGAGCATCTTAAGCATTTAGACGGTGTCATGGTGGGTCGCGAAGCGTATCAAAACCCATATATCTTGGCGGAAGTTGACCAACTTATCTTTGGCCTTGATAAGCCGGTGAAGAAGCGTACCCAAGTGGTTGAAGAAATGTACCCGTACATTGAGCAACAGCTATCTAATGGTGCTTATCTTGGTCATATGACTCGTCATATGTTGGGTTTGTTCCAAAACATGCCTGGTGCGCGTCAATGGCGTCGTCACATTAGTGAAAATGCGCATAAACCGGGTTCAGGTATTGAAGTGGTTGAAGCGGCACTGGCTAAAATTCCCAAAGAATTGAATGTGTAAAAATTGCCACAATTGAGTGGCGAAAAATACCTCACTCTTAATGAAAGCGCTCTGAATAATAGAGCGCTTTTTTATTTGTTTATATATATTAGATGGTTAGAGTTTTTCTGAAATTGGCATGCTTCCTGCGATAGGTTGTGTAAAGAAGAGGGGAAACGGTATGTTTGAATTAATCTTTATATTAGTGTTTATCGCAACTTTATTGGTCACGGGGTTAACCATGGTGACGGTTTTTGCCGCCGCGGGTTTTGCTCTATTGGTGATGGTGTTGCTTGGTATGCTTGGCGCCGTGTTTAAAATCTTGCCGTGGTTGATTGTGATCGCGCTAGGCTTTTGGTTCTTTAAGCATTACGTTTATTGCTCAAGATAGCGAAGTACAGAGGATGTGATAATATTCTGGGTAAGAACTTACAGCGTTGTCTTGCTTAGGAGCAAATATTCGATGAACAGATCCGCATTCACACTTATAGCAACACTATCGATGGCCTCAACATCGGTAATGGCCCAATCTTTCACTGGTGATATTGGCGCTGATGTGTGGTTTGGTGATAGTAAAATCGATGAGACTCGTCGAGATGATGCTTCTGTGCCAACCCTTTATTTTTCGCTAGAGCATGATATGGCCTACGTGCCGAACGTTGGTTTTCGCTACACGAGTGTTGATACGGACTACGCAGGGTTTGATAAATACGACTTTACGTTTTACTACAAAATTCTTGAACGTGAGTTGATGACGTTCGATGCGGGTGCAACATTAACGCAGTACAGCAATAGTCATTACCGAACCAAAGAGTCTGCAACACCTAAGTATGACTTTGATGAGTTAACTTTTAATTGGTATGCCTATGCGGAGCTTTATATTCCTAATACCAATTTTGACATCATCGGTCAGTTTGATTTTGGTAACAGTAAAGGCATTAAGAGTGCTGATGTATTAGCTGGGCTACAATATAAAATCAAAACCAATTCAGGCAATGTTGTTTTACGCGGTGGTTATCGCGTTATCGACTTGGAGTTTGAAGATCTTGCCAAGCAATCTCCGGCGACAGCGGAGTCTTATGTTTTTGTAAATGGTTTCTTCCTTGGAGCGGAATACAATTTCTAGCCTTTCTGAGAAGATTTTTTTAAAACGTCGCTTTTTAACGCGGCGTTTTTTTATATCTTTTTTTTATAATAAAGGGGGATTTGTTAGCAGTTCTAGCGCTATGCGCCATGCTTATACGATGAAAGGGAGTTTTAACTAGGGCTAGTGAACATGACAATTAATGAGCTTAGAAATCTTTATCGTGAGAACAAGTTGGTTGAGGCCATCATTGAACCTTCCGCGGAAGAGGGCTTTTGGGTGGTGGAGTTTCGCCATGCGCATGGTGAATTCTTACTTTTAACCGATGTTCATGGTGAAGAGTGTCATTACGGTGATTTAAACTTAGCCTCGAAATCGGCCATGGCGGTGGGTTTCAATCAGGTACGTGTTGAGAACTGATTTAGCCCTCTTTCCCAATGCTTTAATTCCAAAAGTTATAAAACATTCACTTCTATTCTTTCTTGTTATTAAAAAGAGTGGTTAATCTATAATCACGCAATGAACAGGGATGTCGAGACCATGTCTTTAAACAAGAATGTGTCCTCTCAAGGAAACACACAAGAATTACCATCAGTCGCTAGCCCACTGAATGATCAACAATTAAATCAACTACAACAAACAGTGACCGATTTATCGTCACAGCAATTAGCTTGGGTGAGCGGGTATTTTTGGGGTTTAGCCCAGCACCAACAACCTGCTGCCGCTGCTGCGCCGATTAATCAAGCCGCTGCCGCCGTTGCTGCCAAACCTGCGGGCAAGTTAGCGATTATCTATGCGTCGCAAACTGGTAATGCAAAGGGGGTTGCAGAAGCTCTGGAACAAGAAGCCAAGGCACAAGGTATTGCTGTGCAACTTTTTGATGCTAGTGATTATAAAGGTAAGAACTTAGCTAAAGAGACGCACGTTATCATCGTGGCCTCAACTAACGGCGAAGGCGAGGCGCCAGATAATGCCATTGAATTGCACGAGTTTCTGCAATCAAAGAAGGCGCCTAAATTACCTAACCTACAATATGGTGTCATTGGCCTAGGTGACTCTAGCTACGAATTTTTCTGTCAAACCGGTAAAGATTTTGATCAGTATCTAGCAAAACAGGGAGCGACAGCTTTCATCGATCGTATTGACTGTGATGTTGATTACGAAGCACCAGCTGGAGAATGGCGAGCTAAAGCACTGGAAGTGGTTAAAGAAGCGCTTTCTTCTGGCGCAGAAGCGGAAGTTGTACAGCTACCTGTCGGCCAAGCGGCAGGGCATTCTCAATACACCAAACAAAATCCTTACACCGCAACGCTGTTAACCAGCCAAAAAATCACAGGCCGTGATTCAGGTAAAGATGTTCGTCATATTGCGATTGATCTCGATGGCTCAGGTATTACTTACCAGCCAGGCGATGCATTAGGTGTTTGGTATGAAAACAGTGCAGAACTTGCCAATGCTATTTTGGCTAAAGTTGGATTGTCAGGCGTGGAGAGTATCGATGTCGATGGTGAAAGCCTATCTATCCACAGTGCACTGGTCGCCAAATATGAAATCACGACTGCTAATCCGCAATTTGTGACTAACTTTGCTGAGCTATCAGCGAGCAAAAAATTGCAAAAGCTGGTGGAAGATAAAGATAAGCTGCGTGAATACGCGGGTAATACTCAGATTGTTGATGTATTAGCAGAGAAGAAAACCAAACTTAACGCAGAACAATTGGTTGGTTTACTGCGTCGCTTAACGCCACGTCTTTATTCAATTGCTTCGGCTCAATCGGAAGTTGATGAAGAAGTGCATTTAACAGTCGGCGTGGTCGAGTATCAGCAAGGTGAAGAAACTCGCTTTGGTGGCGCATCCAGTTATCTTTCTCATCGCCTTGAAGAAGGTGGTGAAGTGAAAGTCTTCATCGAGAACAACAATAACTTCAAGTTACCTCAAGATGACAATACACCAGTGATCATGATTGGTCCTGGAACGGGTATTGCGCCATTCCGCAGCTTTATTCAAGAGCGTGATAATCGTGATGCGGAAGGAAAAAACTGGTTGTTCTTTGGCGATCGCACCTTTACTCAAGATTTCCTGTACCAAGTTGAATGGCAAAAGTATTTAAAATCAGGTGTTTTATCCCAGCTTGATGTGGCCTTTAGCCGTGATCAGCAAGACAAAGTTTATGTACAACATCGTCTTTTAGAGAATGGTCAGCAGTTATGGCAATGGATAGAAGAGGGTGCTTATCTCTACGTGTGTGGTGATGCGACTCGCATGGCGAAAGATGTTCATGAAGCATTGATTGAAGTAGTGCAAGAACATGGCAAGTTAAGCAAAGAAAAAGCAGAGGAATTTATTACCACTCTGCGTAAGGAAAAACGTTACCAAAGGGATGTGTACTAATGAGCAAAGAACAACAAGAAGTACTCGGTGAAGTATTGGGCCCTTTGGCTGACAACGAACGATTAAAGCGTGAAAGTAACTATCTACGTGGAACGATTGAGCAAGATTTACAAGATAAAATCACGGGTGGTTTTACGGCAGACAATTTCCAGTTGATTCGCTTTCATGGCATGTATCAACAAGATGACCGTGATATTCGTAATGAGCGTGCAAAACAAAAACTTGAGCCGTTACACAATGTCATGCTGCGTGCACGTATGCCAGGTGGCATTATTACGCCAACTCAATGGCTAGCGATTGATAAGTTTGCCACTGACCATTCACTTTATGGCAGCATCCGTCTGACTACGCGTCAAACGTTTCAGTTTCATGGGGTATTAAAGCCAAACGTGAAACTGATGCACCAAACGCTCAACAGTATTGGTATTGATTCAATTGCGACAGCGGGTGATGTAAACCGTAATGTTCTATGTACCACTAACCCAGTTGAATCAGAGCTTCATCAAGAAGCTTATGAGTGGGCGAAAAAAATCAGTGAGCACTTATTGCCGAAAACCCAAGCCTATGCCGAAATTTGGCTTGATGGTGAAAAAGTAGAAACCACTGAGAATGATGAACCGATTCTCGGAAAACATTACCTACCACGTAAATTCAAAACGACGGTTGTGATCCCTCCGCAAAATGATGTTGATGTGCATGCTAACGATTTGAACTTTGTGGCGATTGCGGAAAACGGCAAACTGATCGGTTTCAACGTGCTGGTGGGCGGTGGTCTTGCTATGACTCATGGTGATACTTCAACTTATGCTCGTCGAGCGGATGATTTTGGTTTCGTTCCTTTAGATAAAACATTGGATGTTGCCGCGGCAGTCGTGACGACTCAACGTGATTGGGGTAACCGTTCTAACCGTAAAAATGCAAAAACCAAATACACCTTAGACCGTGTTGGGATTGATGTGTTTAAAGCGGAAGTCGAAAAGCGTGCAGAAGTTAAGTTCTCCGATAGTCGTCCTTACGAGTTCACTGAACGTGGTGACCGAATCGGCTGGGTAGAAGGTATTGATGGCAAGCATCATCTTGCTCTCTTTATAGAGAACGGTCGTTTGCTCGATTTTCCAGGCAAACCACTCAAAACGGGAATGGCTGAGATAGCCAAGATTCACAAAGGTGATTTCCGTATGACCGCCAATCAAAACTTAATTGTGGCTGGGGTATCTAAAGCAAATAAAGCCAAGATTGAGAAGATAGCGATTGCACATGGTTTGATGGATGACACCGTGAGTGAGCAGCGTAAAAACTCAATGGCGTGTGTCGCATTCCCTACCTGTCCTTTGGCGATGGCAGAAGCAGAACGTTTTCTACCGCAATTTGTAACGGATGTAGAAGATATCTTGGTGAAGCATGGCCTACCCAAAGAAGACAACATCATTTTACGTGTAACTGGTTGTCCTAATGGCTGTGGTCGCGCGATGTTGGCGGAGATTGGATTGGTCGGAAAAGCCCCAGGACGTTACAACTTACATTTAGGTGGTAACCGTGGCGGTACCCGTATACCGAAAATGTACAAAGAGAACATTACTGATAAACAGATCTTAGAAGAGATTGATCAGCTGGTGGAGCGTTGGGCTAAAGAGCGTAATGACGGTGAGGGTTTCGGTGATTTCACCATTCGCGCTGGCATTATAGAAGAAGTCTTCGTATCTAAGAGGGATTTGCATGCTTGAGTCGACAACACAAAAGGTAGAGCTTCAGCAATTACTGGCACTGACAAAAACAGAGCAAATATTGCAACTCTCTTCTATTAACCACCAACTAGAGCAAATGACAGCGCAGCAGCGTGTTGCTTGGGCAATCGAAAACTTGGGCGGAGAGCATGTGGTTTCGTCGAGCTTTGGTATTCAAGCGGCACTCATGCTTCATCTTGTGACGCAAGCAAAACCAGATATCCCAGTTATTCTGACTGATACCGGTTATCTCTTTGGAGAGACCTACCAATTTATAGAGCAATTAACCAAGCAGTTGACTCTAAACCTCAAAGTGTACCGCGCAAAGCAAAGTCCAGTGTGGCAAGAAGCTGTGTACGGTAAGTTGTGGGAGCAGGGGATTGAAGGTATAGAGAAGTATAACAAGCTAAATAAGGTTGAACCGATGCGCCGAGCGTTGGATGAACTGCAAGTTGGTACTTGGTTTTCGGGGTTGCGTAGAGAGCAATCCCAATCCAGAGCAAATTTGCCAATACTCTCAATCCAAAATGGTGTGTTTAAATTCCTACCGGTGATCGACTGGAGTAATAAAGATGTGCATTACTATTTAGAAGAGCATGGTTTGGCTTACCACCCGCTGAGAGAAGAAGGTTATCTCTCGGTAGGGGATACTCATACCACAAAGAAGTGGGAACCTGGAATGAAAGAAGAAGAAACACGGTTCTTTGGCCTAAAACGTGAGTGTGGGCTACATGAAGATGATGGAGAGCAGTACGGATCCGGTATTTAGCTCTATATAGAAGTAAAAAAGGCTGCATTGTGCAGCCTTTTTTGAACACGGAAAATACCAAATGTGGATAACTCTGTGAGTAATTTGTTGGTGTCTTATGGGTAAAGTTGAATAAATAAGCCGTTGCCGATAAAATCTGCGTCTAGTCGTTATTTTTGCAACTTTTGCAAATTAACGCTTGCCAATGTGACGATGATCTCTATAATGCCCACCTGTCGACGAGGCAAGGCTCTATAAGGGTTTAAGGCCAAAACGACAAGGTCAGAAAGAAAGGCGAAGTAGTTAGAGTGGTTTACTTTTTAAAAGTAAAATAAAACACAAAAGTGTTTGACACTGAGAATTATCTCGCTAGAATGGCCGCCTCTTCCAGAGTGATGTAAGTCACAAAGAAGAACGCTCTTTAAAAATATAAACCTATCAATCTGTGTGGGCACTCGTTGATGATAATCCAATAAGTTATTGCTTAGGCAATGACTGTTTCTTCGGAAACAAATTGGGTTCAATGAACTGAGTGACCAATCGAGATTAAGTTTTACTTAGTCTTGGCACAGTCAATTCATTATCGTTCTGTTGGAACGATAATAGCTTTAAAATTACTTTTAGTAGTTTTGAAGTCAGTATTCATTGAGCCGACAAAATCTTAAATTGAAGAGTTTGATCATGGCTCAGATTGAACGCTGGCGGCAGGCCTAACACATGCAAGTCGAGCGGTAACAGAAAGAAAGCTTGCTTTCTTTGCTGACGAGCGGCGGACGGGTGAGTAATGCCTGGGAATATGCCTTGATGTGGGGGATAACCATTGGAAACGATGGCTAATACCGCATAATGCCTACGGGCCAAAGAGGGGGATCTTCGGACCTCTCGCGTCAAGATTAGCCCAGGTGGGATTAGCTAGTTGGTGAGGTAATGGCTCACCAAGGCGACGATCCCTAGCTGGTCTGAGAGGATGATCAGCCACACTGGAACTGAGACACGGTCCAGACTCCTACGGGAGGCAGCAGTGGGGAATATTGCACAATGGGCGCAAGCCTGATGCAGCCATGCCGCGTGTGTGAAGAAGGCCTTCGGGTTGTAAAGCACTTTCAGTCGTGAGGAAGGTTCATACGTTAATAGCGTATGGATTTGACGTTAGCGACAGAAGAAGCACCGGCTAACTCCGTGCCAGCAGCCGCGGTAATACGGAGGGTGCGAGCGTTAATCGGAATTACTGGGCGTAAAGCGCATGCAGGTGGTTTGTTAAGTCAGATGTGAAAGCCCGGGGCTCAACCTCGGAATTGCATTTGAAACTGGCAGACTAGAGTACTGTAGAGGGGGGTAGAATTTCAGGTGTAGCGGTGAAATGCGTAGAGATCTGAAGGAATACCGGTGGCGAAGGCGGCCCCCTGGACAGATACTGACACTCAGATGCGAAAGCGTGGGGAGCAAACAGGATTAGATACCCTGGTAGTCCACGCCGTAAACGATGTCTACTTGGAGGTTGTGGCCTTGAGCCGTGGCTTTCGGAGCTAACGCGTTAAGTAGACCGCCTGGGGAGTACGGTCGCAAGATTAAAACTCAAATGAATTGACGGGGGCCCGCACAAGCGGTGGAGCATGTGGTTTAATTCGATGCAACGCGAAGAACCTTACCTACTCTTGACATCCAGAGAAGCCAGCGGAGACGCAGGTGTGCCTTCGGGAACTCTGAGACAGGTGCTGCATGGCTGTCGTCAGCTCGTGTTGTGAAATGTTGGGTTAAGTCCCGCAACGAGCGCAACCCTTATCCTTGTTTGCCAGCGAGTAATGTCGGGAACTCCAGGGAGACTGCCGGTGATAAACCGGAGGAAGGTGGGGACGACGTCAAGTCATCATGGCCCTTACGAGTAGGGCTACACACGTGCTACAATGGCGCATACAGAGGGCTGCCAACCAGCGATGGTGAGCGAATCCCAAAAAGTGCGTCGTAGTCCGGATTGGAGTCTGCAACTCGACTCCATGAAGTCGGAATCGCTAGTAATCGTGGATCAGAATGCCACGGTGAATACGTTCCCGGGCCTTGTACACACCGCCCGTCACACCATGGGAGTGGGCTGCAAAAGAAGTGGGTAGTTTAACCTTTCGGGGAGGACGCTCACCACTTTGTGGTTCATGACTGGGGTGAAGTCGTAACAAGGTAGCGCTAGGGGAACCTGGCGCTGGATCACCTCCTTATACGATGATTACTCACGATGAGTGTCCACACAGATTGATACGTTTATAAAGTTTAAGAGTTAAACTAGTGTCCCGTTCGTCTAGAGGCCTAGGACACCGCCCTTTCACGGCGGTAACAGGGGTTCGACTCCCCTACGGGATACCATCTTTAAGCACTTTTTAGGTTCTACCTACTGAGAGTTTTTAAAAATGGTTCATTAGTTTGAATCTAGCTCTTTAACAATTTGGAAAGCTGACTGATAACAACATTGTTGTTATCAAAAAAAGTTCTCAATGTTTATCTTTAAGATAAACACCAAAAAACACATTCAAGTGTTCTTGGCAATATCATCATTTATGATGATTATTCGAAATTGAGTCCGGCAAAATCGAACGTCTCTCACTCATAAAATAGAGAGACAACTTGGTTGTTTAACGAAACTCCTTCGGGTTGTATGGTTAAGTGACTAAGCGTACACGGTGGATGCCTTGGCAGTCAGAGGCGATGAAAGACGTAGTAACTTGCGATAAGCCCAGATTAGGTAGTAACAACCATTTGAGTCTGGGATTTCTGAATGGGGAAACCCACGTGCATAAGCACGTATCATTAACTGAATACATAGGTTAATGAGGCGAACCGGGGGAACTGAAACATCTAAGTACCCCGAGGAAAAGAAATCAACCGAGATTCCGAAAGTAGCGGCGAGCGAAATTGGATTAGCCCTTAAGCGTTTTATGCGTCAGGTGAAACTTCTGGAAAGTTGTGCGATACAGGGTGATAGCCCCGTAACCGGCAACGCATATTAGGTGAAAACGAGTAGGGCGGGACACGTGTTATCCTGTCTGAATATGGGGGGACCATCCTCCAAGGCTAAATACTACTGACTGACCGATAGTGAACCAGTACCGTGAGGGAAAGGCGAAAAGAACCCCTGTGAGGGGAGTGAAATAGAACCTGAAACCGTGTACGTACAAGCAGTAGGAGCGGGCATTGCGTCCCGTGACTGCGTACCTTTTGTATAATGGGTCAGCGACTTAATTTTAGTAGCAAGGTTAACCATCTAGGGGAGCCGTAGGGAAACCGAGTCTTAACTGGGCGTATAGTTGCTAGAATTAGACCCGAAACCAGGTGATCTAGCCATGGGCAGGTTGAAGATTGAGTAACATCAATTGGAGGACCGAACCGACTAATGTTGAAAAATTAGCGGATGACTTGTGGCTAGGGGTGAAAGGCCAATCAAACCTGGAGATAGCTGGTTCTCCCCGAAAGCTATTTAGGTAGCGCCTCGGACGAATACTACTGGGGGTAGAGCACTGTTAAGGCTAGGGGGTCATCCCGACTTACCAACCCTTTGCAAACTCCGAATACCAGTAAGTACTATCCGGGAGACACACGGCGGGTGCTAACGTCCGTCGTGGAGAGGGAAACAACCCAGACCGCCAGCTAAGGTCCCAAATTATTACTAAGTGGGAAACGATGTGGGAAGGCTTAGACAGCTAGGATGTTGGCTTAGAAGCAGCCATCATTTAAAGAAAGCGTAATAGCTCACTAGTCGAGTCGGCCTGCGCGGAAGATGTAACGGGGCTAAGTAATAAACCGAAGCTGCGGCAATGAAGTTTACTTCATTGGGTAGGGGAGCGTTCTGTAAGCGGTTGAAGGTGTGCTGTAAGGCATGCTGGACGTATCAGAAGTGCGAATGCTGACATGAGTAACGATAAAGGGGGTGAAAAACCTCCTCGCCGGAAGACCAAGGGTTCCTGTCCAACGTTAATCGGGGCAGGGTAAGTCGACCCCTAAGGCGAGGCCGAAAGGCGTAGTCGATGGGAAACGGGTTAATATTCCCGTACTTCTTATAATTGCGATGGGGGGACGGAGAAGGCTAGGTGGGCCTGGCGACGGTTGTCCAGGTTCAAGTACGTAGGCGGAGAGTTTAGGTAAATCCGGACTCTTGTTAACGCTGAGATACGATGTCGAGCTACTACGGTAGTGAAGTCATTGATGCCATGCTTCCAGGAAAAGCCTCTAAGCTTCAGATTATAAGAAATCGTACCCCAAACCGACACAGGTGGTCGGGTAGAGAATACCAAGGCGCTTGAGAGAACTCGGGTGAAGGAACTAGGCAAAATGGTACCGTAACTTCGGGAGAAGGTACGCTCTCGACGGTGAAGTCCCTTGCGGATGGAGCTATTGGGAGTCGCAGATACCAGGTGGCTGCAACTGTTTATTAAAAACACAGCACTGTGCAAAATCGTAAGATGACGTATACGGTGTGACGCCTGCCCGGTGCCGGAAGGTTAATTGATGGGGTTAGACTTCGGTCGAAGCTCTTGATCGAAGCCCCGGTAAACGGCGGCCGTAACTATAACGGTCCTAAGGTAGCGAAATTCCTTGTCGGGTAAGTTCCGACCTGCACGAATGGCGTAATGATGGCCACGCTGTCTCCACCCGAGACTCAGTGAAATTGAAATCGCTGTGAAGATGCAGTGTACCCGCGGCTAGACGGAAAGACCCCGTGAACCTTTACTACAGCTTGGCACTGAACATTGACCCTACATGTGTAGGATAGGTGGGAGCCTTTGAAGCACGTACGCCAGTATGTGTGGAGGCAATCTTGAAATACCACCCTTGTATGCTTGATGTTCTAACGTTGGTCCCTTATCGGGATTACGGACAGTGCCTGGTGGGTAGTTTGACTGGGGCGGTCTCCTCCCAAAGAGTAACGGAGGAGCACGAAGGTGGGCTAAACACGGTTGGACATCGTGTGGTTAGTGCAATGGCATAAGCCCGCTTAACTGCGAGAATGACGGTTCGAGCAGGTACGAAAGTAGGTCATAGTGATCCGGTGGTTCTGTATGGAAGGGCCATCGCTCAACGGATAAAAGGTACTCCGGGGATAACAGGCTGATACCGCCCAAGAGTTCATATCGACGGCGGTGTTTGGCACCTCGATGTCGGCTCATCACATCCTGGGGCTGAAGTCGGTCCCAAGGGTATGGCTGTTCGCCATTTAAAGTGGTACGCGAGCTGGGTTTAGAACGTCGTGAGACAGTTCGGTCCCTATCTGCCGTGGGCGTTGGAAAATTGAAAGGGGCTGCTCCTAGTACGAGAGGACCGGAGTGGACGAACCTCTGGTGTTCGGGTTGTCATGCCAATGGCATTGCCCGGTAGCTAAGTTCGGAATCGATAACCGCTGAAAGCATCTAAGCGGGAAGCGAGCCTTGAGATGAGTTTTCCCTGGCACTTTAAGTGCCCTAAAGGGTTGTTCGAGACTAGAACGTTGATAGGCAGGGTGTGTAAGCGCTGTGAGGCGTTGAGCTAACCTGTACTAATTGCCCGTGAGGCTTAACCATACAACACCCAAGGGGTTTTGTAGGACTCAATGCAAGAACGATTGAATGTGTAAATAGAACTTCAAACAGCTTTCCGAATTAAAGAATTTGCTTGGCGACCATAGCGTTGCGGACCCACCTGATTCCATGCCGAACTCAGAAGTGAAACGCAATAGCGCCGATGGTAGTGTGGGGTCTCCCCATGTGAGAGTAGGACATCGCCAGGCTTTATTTCGCACTTGCTTGAATTTCAAGCAAGTCACCATAAAATTTTAAGAAAACTTAGAGTTTTATGTTGACTTTCAAAGTGGGAAGCGTATTATACGCACCTCGCTGACGTGCTAAGGCACTGAAAGCAAAGCTCTTTAACAATATAAACCTATCAATCTGTGTGGGCACTCGTTGATGATAATCCAATAAGTTGTTACTTAGGTAACGACTGTTTCTTCGGAAACAAATTGGGTTCAATGAACTGAGTGACCAATACAAATAACTTCGGTTATTTGGCACAGTCAATTCATTATCGTTCTGTTGGAACGATAATAGCTTTAAAATTACTTTTAGTAGTTTTGAAGTCAGTATTCATTGAGCCGACAAAATCTTAAATTGAAGAGTTTGATCATGGCTCAGATTGAACGCTGGCGGCAGGCCTAACACATGCAAGTCGAGCGGTAACAGAGAGAAAGCTTGCTTTCTTTGCTGACGAGCGGCGGACGGGTGAGTAATGCCTGGGAATATGCCTTGATGTGGGGGATAACCATTGGAAACGATGGCTAATACCGCATAATGCCTACGGGCCAAAGAGGGGGATCTTCGGACCTCTCGCGTCAAGATTAGCCCAGGTGGGATTAGCTAGTTGGTGAGGTAATGGCTCACCAAGGCGACGATCCCTAGCTGGTCTGAGAGGATGATCAGCCACACTGGAACTGAGACACGGTCCAGACTCCTACGGGAGGCAGCAGTGGGGAATATTGCACAATGGGCGCAAGCCTGATGCAGCCATGCCGCGTGTGTGAAGAAGGCCTTCGGGTTGTAAAGCACTTTCAGTCGTGAGGAAGGTTCATACGTTAATAGCGTATGGATTTGACGTTAGCGACAGAAGAAGCACCGGCTAACTCCGTGCCAGCAGCCGCGGTAATACGGAGGGTGCGAGCGTTAATCGGAATTACTGGGCGTAAAGCGCATGCAGGTGGTTTGTTAAGTCAGATGTGAAAGCCCGGGGCTCAACCTCGGAATTGCATTTGAAACTGGCAGACTAGAGTACTGTAGAGGGGGGTAGAATTTCAGGTGTAGCGGTGAAATGCGTAGAGATCTGAAGGAATACCGGTGGCGAAGGCGGCCCCCTGGACAGATACTGACACTCAGATGCGAAAGCGTGGGGAGCAAACAGGATTAGATACCCTGGTAGTCCACGCCGTAAACGATGTCTACTTGGAGGTTGTGGCCTTGAGCCGTGGCTTTCGGAGCTAACGCGTTAAGTAGACCGCCTGGGGAGTACGGTCGCAAGATTAAAACTCAAATGAATTGACGGGGGCCCGCACAAGCGGTGGAGCATGTGGTTTAATTCGATGCAACGCGAAGAACCTTACCTACTCTTGACATCCAGAGAAGCCAGCGGAGACGCAGGTGTGCCTTCGGGAACTCTGAGACAGGTGCTGCATGGCTGTCGTCAGCTCGTGTTGTGAAATGTTGGGTTAAGTCCCGCAACGAGCGCAACCCTTATCCTTGTTTGCCAGCGAGTAATGTCGGGAACTCCAGGGAGACTGCCGGTGATAAACCGGAGGAAGGTGGGGACGACGTCAAGTCATCATGGCCCTTACGAGTAGGGCTACACACGTGCTACAATGGCGCATACAGAGGGCTGCCAACCAGCGATGGTGAGCGAATCCCAAAAAGTGCGTCGTAGTCCGGATTGGAGTCTGCAACTCGACTCCATGAAGTCGGAATCGCTAGTAATCGTGGATCAGAATGCCACGGTGAATACGTTCCCGGGCCTTGTACACACCGCCCGTCACACCATGGGAGTGGGCTGCAAAAGAAGTGGGTAGTTTAACCTTTCGGGGAGGACGCTCACCACTTTGTGGTTCATGACTGGGGTGAAGTCGTAACAAGGTAGCGCTAGGGGAACCTGGCGCTGGATCACCTCCTTATACGATGATTACTCACGATGAGTGTCCACACAGATTGATGGTTTTGAGGTTTTTAACCTCGAGCTATTATTGCTCTTTAACAATTTGGAAAGCTGACTGATAACAACATTGTTGTTATCAAAAAAAGTTCTCAATGTTTATCTTTAAGATAAACACCAAAAAACACATTCAAGTGTTCTTGGCAATATCATCATTTATGATGATTATTCGAAATTGAGTCCGGCAAAATCGAACGTCTCTCACTCATAAAATAGAGAGACAACTTGGTTGTTTAACGAAACTCCTTCGGGTTGTATGGTTAAGTGACTAAGCGTACACGGTGGATGCCTTGGCAGTCAGAGGCGATGAAAGACGTAGTAACTTGCGATAAGCCCAGATTAGGTAGTAACAACCATTTGAGTCTGGGATTTCTGAATGGGGAAACCCACGTGCATAAGCACGTATCATTAACTGAATACATAGGTTAATGAGGCGAACCGGGGGAACTGAAACATCTAAGTACCCCGAGGAAAAGAAATCAACCGAGATTCCGAAAGTAGCGGCGAGCGAAATTGGATTAGCCCTTAAGCGTTTTATGCGTCAGGTGAAACTTCTGGAAAGTTGTGCGATACAGGGTGATAGCCCCGTAACCGGCAACGCATATTAGGTGAAAACGAGTAGGGCGGGACACGTGTTATCCTGTCTGAATATGGGGGGACCATCCTCCAAGGCTAAATACTACTGACTGACCGATAGTGAACCAGTACCGTGAGGGAAAGGCGAAAAGAACCCCTGTGAGGGGAGTGAAATAGAACCTGAAACCGTGTACGTACAAGCAGTAGGAGCGGGCATTGCGTCCCGTGACTGCGTACCTTTTGTATAATGGGTCAGCGACTTAATTTTAGTAGCAAGGTTAACCATCTAGGGGAGCCGTAGGGAAACCGAGTCTTAACTGGGCGTATAGTTGCTAGAATTAGACCCGAAACCAGGTGATCTAGCCATGGGCAGGTTGAAGATTGAGTAACATCAATTGGAGGACCGAACCGACTAATGTTGAAAAATTAGCGGATGACTTGTGGCTAGGGGTGAAAGGCCAATCAAACCTGGAGATAGCTGGTTCTCCCCGAAAGCTATTTAGGTAGCGCCTCGGACGAATACTACTGGGGGTAGAGCACTGTTAAGGCTAGGGGGTCATCCCGACTTACCAACCCTTTGCAAACTCCGAATACCAGTAAGTACTATCCGGGAGACACACGGCGGGTGCTAACGTCCGTCGTGGAGAGGGAAACAACCCAGACCGCCAGCTAAGGTCCCAAATTATTACTAAGTGGGAAACGATGTGGGAAGGCTTAGACAGCTAGGATGTTGGCTTAGAAGCAGCCATCATTTAAAGAAAGCGTAATAGCTCACTAGTCGAGTCGGCCTGCGCGGAAGATGTAACGGGGCTAAGTAATAAACCGAAGCTGCGGCAATGAAGTTTACTTCATTGGGTAGGGGAGCGTTCTGTAAGCGGTTGAAGGTGTGCTGTAAGGCATGCTGGACGTATCAGAAGTGCGAATGCTGACATGAGTAACGATAAAGGGGGTGAAAAACCTCCTCGCCGGAAGACCAAGGGTTCCTGTCCAACGTTAATCGGGGCAGGGTAAGTCGACCCCTAAGGCGAGGCCGAAAGGCGTAGTCGATGGGAAACGGGTTAATATTCCCGTACTTCTTATAATTGCGATGGGGGGACGGAGAAGGCTAGGTGGGCCTGGCGACGGTTGTCCAGGTTCAAGTACGTAGGCGGAGAGTTTAGGTAAATCCGGACTCTTGTTAACGCTGAGATACGATGTCGAGCTACTACGGTAGTGAAGTCATTGATGCCATGCTTCCAGGAAAAGCCTCTAAGCTTCAGATTATAAGAAATCGTACCCCAAACCGACACAGGTGGTCGGGTAGAGAATACCAAGGCGCTTGAGAGAACTCGGGTGAAGGAACTAGGCAAAATGGTACCGTAACTTCGGGAGAAGGTACGCTCTCGACGGTGAAGTCCCTTGCGGATGGAGCTATTGGGAGTCGCAGATACCAGGTGGCTGCAACTGTTTATTAAAAACACAGCACTGTGCAAAATCGTAAGATGACGTATACGGTGTGACGCCTGCCCGGTGCCGGAAGGTTAATTGATGGGGTTAGACTTCGGTCGAAGCTCTTGATCGAAGCCCCGGTAAACGGCGGCCGTAACTATAACGGTCCTAAGGTAGCGAAATTCCTTGTCGGGTAAGTTCCGACCTGCACGAATGGCGTAATGATGGCCACGCTGTCTCCACCCGAGACTCAGTGAAATTGAAATCGCTGTGAAGATGCAGTGTACCCGCGGCTAGACGGAAAGACCCCGTGAACCTTTACTACAGCTTGGCACTGAACATTGACCCTACATGTGTAGGATAGGTGGGAGCCTTTGAAGCACGTACGCCAGTATGTGTGGAGGCAATCTTGAAATACCACCCTTGTATGCTTGATGTTCTAACGTTGGTCCCTTATCGGGATTACGGACAGTGCCTGGTGGGTAGTTTGACTGGGGCGGTCTCCTCCCAAAGAGTAACGGAGGAGCACGAAGGTGGGCTAAACACGGTTGGACATCGTGTGGTTAGTGCAATGGCATAAGCCCGCTTAACTGCGAGAATGACGGTTCGAGCAGGTACGAAAGTAGGTCATAGTGATCCGGTGGTTCTGTATGGAAGGGCCATCGCTCAACGGATAAAAGGTACTCCGGGGATAACAGGCTGATACCGCCCAAGAGTTCATATCGACGGCGGTGTTTGGCACCTCGATGTCGGCTCATCACATCCTGGGGCTGAAGTCGGTCCCAAGGGTATGGCTGTTCGCCATTTAAAGTGGTACGCGAGCTGGGTTTAGAACGTCGTGAGACAGTTCGGTCCCTATCTGCCGTGGGCGTTGGAAAATTGAAAGGGGCTGCTCCTAGTACGAGAGGACCGGAGTGGACGAACCTCTGGTGTTCGGGTTGTCATGCCAATGGCATTGCCCGGTAGCTAAGTTCGGAATCGATAACCGCTGAAAGCATCTAAGCGGGAAGCGAGCCTTGAGATGAGTTTTCCCTGGCACTTTAAGTGCCCTAAAGGGTTGTTCGAGACTAGAACGTTGATAGGCAGGGTGTGTAAGCGCTGTGAGGCGTTGAGCTAACCTGTACTAATTGCCCGTGAGGCTTAACCATACAACACCCAAGGGGTTTTGTAGGACTCAATGCAAGAACGATTGAATGTGTAAATAGAACTTCAAACAGCTTTCCGAATTAAAGAATTTGCTTGGCGACCATAGCGTTGCGGACCCACCTGATTCCATGCCGAACTCAGAAGTGAAACGCAATAGCGCCGATGGTAGTGTGGGGTCTCCCCATGTGAGAGTAGGACATCGCCAGGCTTTAAATTTCGTTTTTAGATAGACCATCTAGAAACAAAATGGACGCTTACTACGGTAAGTTTGCCACTGCGGAGTGGTAGTTCAGTTGGTTAGAATACCGGCCTGTCACGCCGGGGGTCGCGGGTTCGAGTCCCGTCCACTCCGCCACTATTTTGAAAAAGCCCTGCTAGCAATAGCAGGGCTTTTTTACGTCTGTAGGAAATGAACTTAGTGGTAGTTCAGTTGGTTAGGCTTTTTATTGGAGCGCTTAGCGGCCTGTCACGCCGGGGGCGTGTTGTTTTCTAGGTTATTAGAAGTCCCGTCCACTCCGCCACTTATTTGAAGAACCCCTTTACGTCTGTATTAAAAAATAACGACTATTCAGCAAGTTAGGCCTTTTATTGGAGAGCTTGGCGGTTACAATATTCTCGCTTCTCGCTTCTCGCTTCTCGCTTCTCGCTTCTCGCTTCTCGCTTCTCGCTTCTCGCTTCTCGCTTCTCGCCCTAACTTTCAAATACTTTATACTGCTAAGCCTGCTAAGCCTGCTAAGCCTGCTAAGCCTGCTAAGCCTGCTAATCGTACCGATAGGGATAGGTGCAACTTCTTAGAATATCTGTGCTTTTTAGGTCGGTTCATCACCTTTATTTCCCTTTTATTTTGCAGTGATGGTTACGATAGATAATCACTATTGAACTTATTGGCAAGTGGGGCTAAAACCCACATAGAGTTTATAGTTTTTCAGCAATGTCGCTGTGAAAATTGATCTGGAGTGGAGTGTTTGCGAGTAAGAGGGTTTTTCTCTGCGGCTTGTTTAGTTCTGTTGCTTGCCAATGCGACGGATGAACAGGTATTGCCTCGTGATCCTGAATTTATCGCCGAAGCTTATCAACTTCGCCTGCCTTCTGAGCATCAAATCTCTCGTCAATTAGCGATCCTTAACTATAAAGACTTCCATTACTATTTACTGAGCCGTTATCTAAACAAACCTGCCGAACGGCAAAATCAGCTAAGTTACTGCTTGTTGACCAACGACACACTCAGTGCATTGGCGTTTCGTGCATTGTCACTGCTTGTTGAAGAACCCATTGGTGCAATGGGTTATCGAGTTAAACAACACTATGAATCTAATTTAATTTATCGCTTTATACATAGCCGAAATCATTTGCAGATTGGTTAATAAAATCTGTTCTGTTTATGAGGTAAAAAAATGTTGGATTCAATTATTTCGGTCTTGATGGCGCTATGGCATCAAGACTTTGCGACGTTAATGACACCAGGCAGTGCTGCCATGGTGTATTTTGTGGTGGGAGCACTGATCTTCTTAGAAAGTGGTTTTATTCCCGCGGCACCATTTCCTTGCGATAGCGTAGTGGTGTTATCTGGTACGTTAGCGGCTGTTGGCGTATTAGATCCATTTCTGGTGTTGATTATTATCGGGACTTGCGCGGCAACGGGAAGTTGGGCTGCCTATGTACAAGGACGTCTACTCAATCGTCTGCCTAAAGTTCAAGGTTGGGTAAATGCAGTTCCGCAAAAGCGTTTACAGCAAGTTGATATGCTTTTGGGTAAGCATGGATTAGTCGCTTTGTTCTGTGCGCGCTTTGTGCCAGTGGTGCGCTCTCTGCTGCCGTTGATGATGGGTATGCGAGCTAATAAAGTGAACAAATTCCACTACTTTTCATGGTTAAGCGCTATTTTATGGACCTTGTTACTTTGCTCTTTCGGTATGCTGTTACCATTGTTGCCTGAAAACATTAGCAAGTTAGTGACGATGGCTTTAATGGCGGCCCCAGTGATCACTTTTGTTACCGCGTTATTGGGCTTTATCACAATGCGTGTCCGTCGTGCTTTGAATGAGCAACAAGCCAGCAAGGTGAAACCGATTGTTGAAAAAGTTGAGCGTTAAGCCATATTAGGGCTTTTGGGTTACGATGATCTAAAAGCTACCTAAAGATTAGTGTGAGCAATACGATTACAATAAAAAAGGCAGCCGAGGCTGCCTTTTTTATTTTTGATATGATTTATGATTCTATTTTTACTTCTGCTTTTTTCGCTCTTTCAATCATTGGGGTAATGGTCGACCCTTGAATCAAAATCGAGAAAACAACGACGGCGTATGTCATGACCAGAATAATTTCTCTTACATCGATTTGTTTTTCTGGGATAACCCAAATGCCTGCAGGAATCGATAGTGCCATGGCGAGCGCTAAGCCGCCACGTAAGCCGCCCCAGGTTAAGATAGGGATAGACCAAGGATTATAGGTTCGATAACGTTTAAAGCCTATATAAGAGCAAAATACGCTGAGGAAGCGACCTGTTAAGACCAATGGAATGGCAAACGCCATTAGAATGAAGTCTTCTTGGTGGAATTTGAATAGCAGCATCGACATACCGATAAGTAAGAACAGTACGCCATTAAAGAACTCATCGACCAATTCCCAGAAATGGTCGAGATGATCTTCACTCTCTTTTGAAAAGCCAATATAGCGCGTCCAGTTGCCAATCATAATACCTGAGACCACCATCGCCAGAGGGCCGGATACGTGAAGAATGTCAGCCAATGCATAACCTGCGGTTGGTATACCGATGGTTAATAGCAACTCCATTGAGTGGTCGTCCGTTGCACAGATCAGATAGTGGAACACTAAGCCTAGTAGTAGGCCATAAGCAATGCCGCCAATCGCTTCTTGAACAAATAGCATAGAGACGCTGCTTAGCGTTGGTGCTTCATTGCCAAATGCAATGGTATAGATGGTCACAAAAATGACTAAACCAAAGCCGTCATTAAATAACGATTCTCCCTCAATTTGAGTTGAGATGCGTTTTGGTGCATTGAGTTTTTTTACAATGGCAAGAACGGCGATGGGATCGGTTGGAGAAATAAGTGCACCGAACAGCAGGCAGTAAACGAGGTCAAATTTGATGCCGATAAGTTGGCAAAAACCAAATAGAGCGTAACCAATAAAGAAGGTAGAGAACAGCGTAGCACCTAAGGCTAATACGGTTATTTCCCATTTCTGATCTTTAAGGTTTGGTAATTTTATCCCAAGACCACCGGCAAACAGTAGAAAACCTAAAATGCCTTTAAGCAAGAAATCTTCAAAGTTAATACTCGACATGGTGTGAGTCGCAATTTCCGTCAATTGAAACCAGTCATTTTGGCCTGCAATCAAGATGAGTAATGAAAGCATCATTGATCCCGCGGTGATCGCGATGGTTGTTTGCATCTTGCCGATTTTGCTGTTGATAAAAGCAATAAGCATCGCGGCGGCAGATAAAAAACAAAGAGTGTAGTAGACGGACATATTTGGACTCTTGTGTAACAAATTGTGAATAAGAATTCTGTGCCTAAGATGAGCAAATGGCAAATATTATTTCGTCATGGTGCTGTTAGGGATTAACTATTTTAGACGTCTAGACTCCTTTGAATTGTGTGATAGGATGGTGTCATACACAAAGGAATGAGGCTGTACTGTGGGAAGCAAAATAAGACAACAGATCGAGGCGCAACTAAAGCGACGTATCTTATTGATTGATGGTGGCATGGGCACCATGATTCAAGATTACAAATTAGAAGAACAAGAATACCGTGGAGAGCGATTCGCGGATTGGCATTGTGACCTCAAAGGGAACAATGATCTGTTGGTGTTATCACAGCCGAAATTGATTAAAGATATTCACCTCGACTATCTGGAAGCTGGTGCGGATATTCTCGAAACCAATACTTTTAATGCGACCACTATTGCCATGGCCGATTACGACATGGAAAGCCTGAGTGCAGAGATTAACTTCGCTGCGGCTAAACTTGCTCGTGAGGCCGCGGATGAATGGACGGCTAAGACACCAGATAAACCAAGGTATGTCGCAGGTGTGTTAGGCCCAACTAACCGAACCTGTTCGATCTCTCCAGATGTTAACGATCCTGGTTATCGCAATGTGAGTTTTGATGAGCTGGTCGAAGCTTATTCAGAGTCGACTCATGCGCTGATTCGAGGTGGTGCGGATCTCATTTTACTTGAAACGATCTTCGATACTCTGAATGCCAAAGCGTGTGCGTTTGCGGTAGAAACGGTGTTTGAAGAGCTAGGGTATTCACTGCCAGTGATGATCTCCGGTACGATCACCGATGCTTCTGGGCGTACCCTCTCTGGGCAAACGACAGAAGCGTTTTATAACTCTCTTCGTCATGTTAAACCTATTTCGTTTGGCCTGAACTGTGCGTTAGGCCCTGATGAGTTGCGTCCTTATGTGGTTGAGCTATCGCGTATCTCGGAAACCTTTGTTTCAGTCCACCCAAATGCTGGTCTGCCTAATGCGTTTGGTGAGTATGATTTATCACCAGTGGATATGGCTGAACATGTGACTGAGTGGGCGCAGAGCGGATTCTTAAACTTGATTGGTGGTTGTTGTGGCACAACACCTGAACATATTCGTCAAATGGCGCTAGCCGTAGAAGGTGTGACGCCAAGAGCATTACCGGATTTGCCAGTTGCGTGTCGTTTATCAGGTTTAGAGCCTTTAACGATCGAGAAAGATACCTTGTTCTTAAATGTGGGTGAGCGAACTAACGTGACCGGTTCTGCTCGCTTTAAACGCTTAATCAAGGAAGAGCTGTACGAAGAAGCGCTCGATGTTGCGCGTCAGCAAGTTGAAAACGGTGCACAGATCATCGATATCAATATGGATGAGGGCATGATTGATGCCGAAGCCTGTATGGTACGCTTTTTGAACCTGTGTGCATCGGAGCCGGAAATTTCCAAAGTGCCCATCATGGTTGACTCCTCTAAGTGGGAAGTCATTGAAGCGGGCTTAAAGTGCATTCAAGGCAAAGGCATCGTTAACTCGATTTCGCTGAAAGAAGGCAAAGAAAAGTTTGTCGCTCAAGCTAAGCTTGTTCGTCGCTATGGCGCGGCGATTATTGTCATGGCATTTGATGAAGTTGGCCAAGCTGAGACTCGCGAGCGCAAACTTGAGATTTGTACCAACGCCTACCGCATCTTGGTTGATGAAGTAGGTTTCCCGCCAGAAGACATCATCTTCGACCCGAACATTTTTGCTGTTGCGACGGGTATTGAAGAGCACAATAACTACGCAGTCGATTTTATCGAAGCGGTGGCAGATATTAAACGTGACTTACCGCATGCGATGATTTCTGGTGGTGTGTCGAACGTTTCGTTCTCTTTCCGTGGCAACAACTATGTGCGTGAAGCGATTCACGCGGTCTTCCTCTATCACTGTTTTAAGAATGGTATGGATATGGGGATTGTTAACGCGGGTCAGCTTGAGATCTACGACAATGTACCAGAAACCCTGCGTGAAGCGGTGGAAGATGTGGTGCTTAACCGCCGTGATGATTCGACGGAACGCCTGCTGGACATCGCCCAAGAGTATCTTGATAAAGCCGTGGGCAAGGTGGAAGACGCGTCGTCGTTAGAGTGGCGAACGTGGCCGGTTGAAAAGAGACTAGAGCACTCACTGGTTAAAGGTATCACCGAATTTATTGTTGAAGATACGGAAGAAGCGCGTGTTAATGCCTCTCGTCCGATCGAGGTCATTGAAGGACCATTGATGGATGGCATGAACGTGGTGGGTGACTTGTTTGGTGAGGGAAAAATGTTCCTACCCCAAGTCGTCAAATCTGCGCGCGTCATGAAGCAGGCGGTTGCTCACTTAGAGCCGTTCATCAATGCCTCTAAAGAGGTGGGCTCGACCAACGGTAAGATTCTTCTAGCTACAGTGAAGGGGGATGTTCATGACATTGGCAAAAATATTGTTGGTGTTGTTTTGCAATGTAATAACTATGAAATTATCGATCTTGGCGTCATGGTGCCATGTGAAAAGATCCTCAAAGTCGCTCAAGAAGAGAATGTCGATATCATCGGTTTATCTGGCCTGATCACCCCTTCACTTGATGAGATGGTGCATGTAGCTAAAGAGATGGAACGACAAGGCTTTGAACTACCATTGTTAATTGGTGGTGCAACGACTTCTAAAGCGCATACGGCGGTTAAGATTGAGCAGAATTACCACAAGCCAGTTGTGTACGTGAATAATGCGTCACGAGCGGTAGGGGTGTGTACCTCGCTGTTGTCCAAAGAACTTTATCCTGCTTTTGTTGAGAAGTTGGATGCGGATTATGAAGTGGTGAGGGACCAGCACCGTCGTAAGAAGCCACGTACTCGCCCAGTGACGCTTGAAAGGGCGCGAGCGAATAAGGTCGCGATTGACTGGGCTAGCTACACGCCGCCAGCTCCAGCTAAACCGGGTGTGCATATCTTTAAAGATTTTGATATTGCTACTTTGCGCCAATATATCGATTGGACGCCATTCTTTATGACCTGGTCGTTGGTGGGTAAGTATCCAGCAATCTTAGAACATGAAGAAGTAGGCGAGGAAGCTAAGCGACTATTCAAAGATGCCAATGAGTTGCTTGATCGTGTTGAGCGTGAAAAGTTACTGGAAGCGCGTGGTATGTGTGCATTGTTACCAGCAGCAAGTGTTGGTGACGACATTGAAGTGTATACCGATGAATCACGTACAGAAGTGGCCAAAGTGCTGTATAACCTGCGCCAGCAAACCGAGAAACCGAAAGGGTTTAACTACTGTCTGTCAGATTACATCGCGCCGAAAGAGAGCGGTAAACTTGATTGGATTGGTGCGTTCGCGGTTACCGGAGGTATCGGTGAAAGAGAGTTGGCCGATCAATATAAAGCTGCTGGTGATGACTACAACGCCATTATGATTCAGGCGGTTGCGGACCGTTTAGCTGAAGCATTTGCTGAGTATTTGCATGAGAAAGTACGTAAGGAAATCTGGGGTTATGCAAGTGATGAAGCGCTCTCTAATGATGATTTGATTCGAGAAAAGTATCAAGGTATTCGCCCTGCACCTGGCTACCCTGCTTGCCCAGAGCATACCGAAAAAGGAGCGTTGTGGGAGTTGCTAAATGTTGAAGAGAGTATAGAGATGTCTCTGACCAGTAGCTATGCGATGTGGCCGGGCGCGGCGGTTTCGGGCTGGTACTTCTCGCATCCTGATTCTCGTTACTTTGCCATTGCACAAATTCAGCAAGATCAGGCGGAAAGTTATGCTGACCGAAAAGGTTGGGATATGTTGGAAGCGGAAAAATGGCTCGGGCCAAACATGAATTAATGCGCCTTTGCTCAGCCGCTATAGAGACAAAAAAGCACAGCTTGAAGCTGTGCTTTTTTATTGGGATTTTGCTGTGAACGAGTTAAATAAAAATCGTCGCCAAGCCCAAGAAAACCGATAGGCCAATTACATCCGTAACGGTTGTTAGCGCCATACCACCCGCTAACGCTGGGTCGATATTCATTTTCTTCAGCATAATAGGGATGGTTACCCCCGCGATACCTGCGACCAATAAGTTGGTCATCATCGCTGCGGAAATAATACCACCAAGTATCCAATTGCCTTTCCAAGCAACCACAATACCACCAATGATTAACGCCCACATGATGCCATTGAGAAAACCGATCGCGGCTTCTTTGATTAACAATTCACGTTTGTTTGAATCACCGATATGGCCTAATGCTAAGCCGCGAATGACCAGAGCAACGGTTTGGTTACCCGCAACCCCACCCATCGAAGGTACGATAGTCATCAAGACTGCAATGGCCGCCATTTGATCTAAAGTGGCTTCAAACATGTTGGAAACTGAGGCTGCAGCAAGGGCTGCAAGTACATTCGCACCGAGCCACACACTACGCTTGCGCGCCGATTTTACCACCGGGGCAAAGGTATCTTCATCATCGTCTAGACCTGCCATACTCATCATTGAGTGCTCGGCATCTTCACGAATAACGTCAACCACGTCATCGATGGTGATACGACCTACGAGTAGTTGGTTCTCATCAATGACAGGAGCAGAAACCCAGTTACGACGTTCGAATAGGCTCGCGACATCGGAGTCCTTCATCGTCACTTCGATTGCATCGTCCGCATCTTCCATCACATCCGCAACTTTGACATCGGGTTGGGTGGTAAGAATGGCCGTTAATGAGAGCTCACCAATTAGGCGATTCTCTTCATCAATGACGTACAACGCATCGGTCGCTTCAGGTAGTTCACCACGCATACGTAAGTAGCGGAGCACAACGTCAATATCGACATCACCACGAATGGTAATGACGTCGGTATTCATTAAACTACCTGCGGTATCCTCTGAATACGATAGGGCAGTTTCAACACGTTGACGATCTTCCACATCCATCTGCGAAAGTACTTCACGCGAAACATCGTCAGGCAGGCTTCGGAGGACGTAAGCGACATCATCGGTGTCCATGCCTTCGGTTGCTTCAGCCAACATCTCTGGTGCCATTCTAGACACGAGATCGTCTTTTACATCCTCGCTTAATTCATCGAGGATTTCGCCATAATCTTCTGGATCGGTTAGTTGCCAAAGAACTTCACGGCTTTTACGCGGAGAGGCTTCTAAGAGATGAGCGATATCTTCCGGTTCCATGTCCTGCAGCTGACGGCGGACGTGGACGAAACGGCCATTTTCTAGAGCATCTGTGACTTCTTGGAGGGCTTGGTGAGCTTGATCAAACTCTATTTGCTCGGCCATCGATTCCCCCTGACTCTATATGGTTACAATGCGTTGAATAGTAACTTAATTTAACGGCTTGTTTAATAAGTTAGTGTTAAGAAAATCTAATTATCTGTTGATAAGTGAGCCGTAGATGTAATCAGTGTAGGTGAAGGGTTACTCATCTTCGTCAAATTTATGCTCAATTAACTGGCAAACCGCGATTAATGCCTCGCTTGCATCATTCCCTTCAGCGTGAATGGTGACATGCTCGCCTTGTGCTGATTCGAGCATCAATAAGCCCATAACACTGTCGGCAGTGGCAACTTTTCCATCATGGTTTTGAATGGTCAAAATGGCATTAAATGATTGTGCGAGTTCAACCAGTTTAACTGCCGCACGAGCATGTAGCCCAAGTCGATTCTCAATTAGGACGGTTTTACTCTCTTGCGGCATACGTTAATCCTGTCGGTTTTTCTCAAGTGAGGTGTGGCGAATTTGCACCTGATGTCCCAGTTCAGCGAAGTACTCGCCAATTTGTTGGGTGAGGTAGACTGAGCGGTGCTTACCGCCAGTACAGCCAATCGCCACCGTCAGATAGCTACGATTATTTTTTTCTAACATTGGCAGCCAGTGTTCTATGAATTTCTGTACTTGGAGTTTTAATTCAATCACTTCTTGATGGCTTTCCAAATAGGATTTAATTGGTGCATCTAGCCCAGTGAGTGGGCGTAAATCGGGTTCCCAATGTGGATTGGGAAGAAAACGCACATCGAAGACATAATCAGCATCACTGGGTAGGCCATATTTGAAACCAAATGATTGGAATACCATCACCAAATCTTTGCGTTCACGTCCTTCTACTCGACGGCGAACATTCTCACTCAATTCATGCAGCGATTGATTGCTGCTATCAATGATGAGATCAGCGTGTTCTTTGAGTGGTGAAAGAATGCTTTTTTCTTTCTCAATCGCTTGCTCAAGCGAGGTGCTTTCATGTGCCAATGAGAGGGGGTGGATACGGCGAGTTTCGCTGTATCGCTTAAGTAAAGTGTCTTTATTGGCATCAAGAAACAGCACGCTCACGTCGGTT
The DNA here is from genome assembly GCF_040869025.1 of Vibrio scophthalmi. Classification (NCBI taxonomy): domain Bacteria; kingdom Pseudomonadati; phylum Pseudomonadota; class Gammaproteobacteria; order Vibrionales; family Vibrionaceae; genus Vibrio; species Vibrio scophthalmi. The sequence continues at coordinate 1,805,348 of NZ_CP134271.1, forward strand.
TCTTGTTTTAGCTTTTGTAGTACATCGTTAACCAAGGTTGGTTCTTCGGGCAGGTTACGAATATCGATACTGACCGCGACATTTTGCTTGCTGCCTTGAATGGATTGTACGAATACATTCAATAGGTTAACAGGAAGGTTATCAACACAATAGTAACCTAAATCTTCAAGCACACGCAGCGCTACGCTTTTACCTGCCCCTGATTGGCCACTGACTACAATTAAACGCATAACAACGACTACCTGTTGATCATAATGTCATACAGCTCTTGATCCGACTGCGCTTTGCGAAGCTGCTTGAGGATCAGCTTGTCGTTAAGACGTTCAGCCATACATGAGAGGGTTTTGAGGTGTTCTTTGCATTGTGCATCAGGCACAAGTAAAGCAAATAGGAGGTCAACGGGACGGTTATCAATCGCGTCGAATTCTATTGGGCTTTCGCATTGTAAAAGGACGGCAACAGCTTGGTCGCTTGACTGCATACGAGCATGGGGAATGGCTATTCCATTTCCAATGCCAGTACTGCCCATCTTTTCACGGCTGAGCATGCATTCAAAAAGTTCGGTTGAGTTTTGTCCGGTATGCTCTGCGACGATTTCACTGATCATCTCAAGAGCGCGTTTTTTGCTGGTGCATTGGACTGCACTTTTGGTGCAGTCCAAGGTTAGAATTTCGCTAAGTTGCATAGTTAATGATTATGTAGTTTTTCTTTGTGCTTATTGAGCTGTCTAACCAGTTTATCGGTTAGCGAGTCGATTGCGGCATACATGCTTTCGTCATCAGCTGACGCATGTATTTCGCCTTGATTAATATGAAGGGTAGCTTCTGCGATTTGCTGAAGTTTTTCAACTTTTAAAACCACTTGAACACTGTTGATGTGGTCGAAAAAACGCTCCAGCTTTTGAAATTTTTCGTTTACGTAGTCTTGCATTGAGTCGGTAAGATCAACGTGGTGGCCAGTAATATTGATTTGCATAGGCTTTCCTTCTCGGTTGTTGCCTTAAAGTAGGCGTTTACGCTGACTTGAAGGGGCAATGCCCAAGGACTCTCGGTATTTAGCTATTGTTCGTCTAGCGACCTGAATCCCTTGGTCAGCGAGTAGAGCTGCAATTTTGCTATCGCTAAGAGGCTTAGCGCTGTTTTCTGCAGCGACGAGCTTTTTAATTAAAGCACGAATTGCAGTTGAAGAGCATTCTCCACCATTGTCTGTACTGACGTGACTGGAGAAGAAATACTTCAATTCAAATATACCGCGTGGCGTGTGCATATACTTCTGTGTCGTAACACGAGAGATAGTTGACTCATGCATATCCACGGAGAGAGCGACGTCATTGAGTACCATTGGTTTCATCGCCTCTTCGCCATACTCGAAGAAATTTCTTTGATGTTCAACAATACACTTGGCAACTTTGAGCAGTGTCTCGTTTCGGCTTTCTAAGCTTTTGATTAGCCATTTTGCTTCTTGCAAATTAGAACGAATGTACTGGCTATCTGGGCTGCTTCCTTTGCCGAGTGCGGCGTACTGTTGATTGACTTTTAAACGTGGAATGGCATCAGGATTGCTGGTTACCATCCATTTTCCATGCTCTTTAAATACGGATACATCAGGGATCACGTATTCGGCTTGCTCACTGGATATGCGACTACCCGGACGCGGATCCAATTGTTGGATCAGCTTGAGTACATCACGTAGATCCGTTTCTTTAAGCTTAGTCTCTTTGATGATCAACTTGTAATCCCGATTACCAAGTTGATCAATATGATCGGTCAACACCAGTTTAGCTTCATTTAACCAAGGCGTGTCTTCTGGGTAAGTCGCAAGCTGGAGTAGTAGGCAGTCTTGTAAGTTGATAGAGGCGACACCGAGTGGGTCAAATTGCTGAATTCGTTTACGAACGGCTTCAATTTCCTCTGGTTCAACTTCTTCATGATCAAAGTTTTCCAGAATTTCGGAAAGCGGTACGGTTAGATAACCGTAATCATCAATGGCATCAATCAGTGCAAGTGCAATGGTTCTATCAAGTTCACTAAATGGGGTTAAATCGAGTTGCCAGATGAGGTAGTCGTAAAGAGATTCGGTGGTTTCACCTTGATAAATCGGTGCATCGTCATCGACGGCGATGCCAGTACTGCCGGTATTTGCGCTATAGACATCATCCCATGTAGTGTCTATTTCAAGTTCAGAACTGATCTCTGATTTTTCAATCAGCTCTGAGCTATCTTGCTGTTCACTTTCTGCGACTTCCGCACTGGATTCTTTTTCCTCATTACGGTTTTTCTCTTCGCTGGTGGTCAGTTCTTCATTGCCTTCCTCCACTTCGAGCAGTGGGTTGGAGTCCAAGGCTTCTTGAATCTCTTGTTGAAGATCTAATGTAGACAGCTGCAACAAGCGAATGGCTTGTTGTAACTGTGGCGTCATCGCCAACTGTTGTCCTAGCTTGAGTTGTAATGAGGGTTTCATTCAGTAATACATGCCTTTTAAAGTTCTACAGACTTTTTAATAATCATAGTCGGAATTGTTCACCAAGATAAACTTGTTTCACTTGCTCGTTGTTAAGCACGTCTTCTGGTGTCCCTTCTGCAATGAGATGTCCTTGGCTTACAATGTAGGCTTTTTCACATACATCAAGCGTTTCACGAACGTTGTGGTCTGTAATCAAAACCCCAAGGCCTCGATCACGAAGATGAACAATGATTTTCTTGATATCGATTACCGAGATAGGATCGACACCAGCGAAAGGTTCATCCAACAGAATAAACTGTGGGTTAGCGGCCAGTGCGCGTGCAATTTCTACACGTCGACGCTCGCCCCCTGATAGTGCCATACCCGCACTCTCACGAATGTGCTGAATGTGGAATTCTTCTAATAAATCTTCCAGCTTATCTTGGCGCTCTTCGCGGGTTAGCTCTTCGCGGGTTTCTAAAACTGCCATAATGTTGTCTTGTACCGACAATTTACGGAAGATAGAGGCTTCCTGTGGTAGGTAGCCAATCCCCATGCGTGAGCGGCTGTGCATCGGTAAGATACTGATGTCTTGTCCATCAATACTGATAATACCTTCATCACGAGCCACTAAGCCGACGATCATATAGAACGAAGTTGTTTTACCTGCACCGTTAGGGCCTAGTAATCCCACTATCTGGCCTGATTCAACTTGTAAGCTGACGTCAGAAACCACTTTTCGATTTTTATAGCTTTTCGCTAGGTGTTCTGCTTTTAAAATCGCCATAATTATTCTTGTACTGCTTGAGGCTGAAGTACGGTCGACACTCGATCGCCCTTTTGCTTACCGTCAGCAACTAATTTTTGTGATGAAATATGGTAACGAATATGATTACCGCGAATTTCGCTGTCATCTTGTGCCAACATTGCGTCATCAATCATCGTGAGTTGGTCGCTACTCACTTCGTAATGCAGCTCTTTTGCTTCACCGTATAAGGTTTTGCCATCGTCAGTGAGCTGAGAAAAGGTCGCTAGATTGCCATAGCCATCAATCTTGTTGATTGAGCCATCTGTTTTATTACGTGTGACGATAATCTTGTCGGCATTGATGTTGATGCTGCCTTGCTTAAGCTTTACATCACCAAGGAAGGTGACTTGGTTGCTTTGCATATCAAGGTGTTGACTGTCTGAATCAATGTATACAGGCTGATCGCTGTCAGTCGACAATGCCATGGCCTGTGTTGCTGCGAACAAACAGGCGATTAAACTAAGGTGTGAGAGTTTCATATCTGCCTTGTACATGATTGTAAAGTATCGCGGTGTTGTCAGCGAAATTGCCTTTCATCGCTTGACCTACCGTCTCAAATTGAGGGCCAATTAGGGTAACTTGGTTATCCGCCCAAAAATCACGATTATCCAACTGAATATGCATTATGTCAGTTGATAATGTGTCAAATCCGGAGTCAGGTAGTAAATTTTTACCTAATATATTGCTTTGTAGGGTAAGCACATGATCTTTGGTTAACACACCACTGCCTGCGGTTATTTCCCATTCTTGAATATCACCATTGAGATATATTCTTAGAATTGGTTTCTCAAACACGGTATCACCGCTGCTGGCATAGTGATTTAACTTATCTGATACGATTACGTAGCTGCGAACACCTTGTTTATTGTATGAGGTGTTGGTTAGATCATTACCAGTGAAGAGTGGTAGCTCTACATTCGGTTCGACTTGAATATCGTAACTGGCTTTGTTGGTCATCAAGTAATAGCCAGAAATGGCAATGATGACGACCAGCAGTAAATAACCGATACGAGACAAACTCATATACTTAAACCTTTGTGTACGTCTAGTTCGTCACGAGCCTGAAGGATCAGATCGCAAACTTCACGCACTGCGCCGTGGCCACCTTTAATGGTTGTGACGTAGTTCGCACGCTGAGCAAGCAAAGGATGACCATCAGCCACACACACTTTTAGTGCGACTTTTTCCATGACTGGCCAATCAATCAGATCATCACCAATATAGCCGGTTTGCTCGGGAGCAATCCCTAACTGTTGGCAAATATCGTGGTAAGCCTTCACCTTATCGTCTTGGCCTTGATAGATCAGTTTAATGCCCAGCGCTTTCATGCGATTTTCGACGATCTGAGACTGACGTCCAGTAATGATGGCAATTTCAATGCCTGCGTTCATTAATGATTTTACGCCGTATCCATCACGGGTGTGGAAAGTTTTTAGTTCTTCCCCTTGGTTACCCATGTAGATAAGGCCGTCAGAGAAGACTCCGTCGACATCACAGATCAATAGCTTAATGTGTTTGGCAATCGCTAAAATATCAGCGTCAACTTCACCATATAAGGTGCTGACTTTTTCAGTCATTACATGACCCCTGCTTTGAGTAGGTCGTGCATATTCAATGCACCAACCACGGTGTTGTTTTCACAAAGCAGTAATCCATTAATGCTTTTCTCTTGCATCAAGTTTACACCTTCTGCCGCCAACATGTTTGGATTGGCAACGGTCGGGTTTTTGGTCATCACTTCGCTGATAAGAGCGCTATGAATATCAATGCGTTTATCTAAAATTCGGCGTAGGTCACCATCGGTAAAAATACCGAGCAGCTGTTTATCTTGGTCAACAACCGCCGTCATACCGAGGCCTTTTTGTGTTATTTCAAGCAATGCATCACGCACTAAGGTTTGTGGTGAAACTAAGGGTAGTTCATCACCAGTGTGCATGATGTCTGATAATTTTAGTAACAGCTTGCGGCCAAGTGCCCCACCAGGGTGCGACAATGCGAAATCTTCAGCAGTAAAGCCACGAGCTTGTAATAAAGAAACCGCAAGGGCATCCCCCATCACTAACGTTGCAGTGGTGCTGGAGGTCGGAGCTAAGCCGAGTGGGCACGCTTCTTTCGGCACGGTAATTTGGAGATGGATATCTGCCAGCTTTGCCATGTTAGAGGTCGGTTTACCCGTCATGCTGATAATGGTGATTTTAAGGCGTTTTAGCACAGGGAATAGTGACAATATTTCGCCTGATTCGCCCGAATTTGAAATCGCCAGAACGATATCTCCGGGTTCAATCATACCAAGATCGCCGTGTGCAGCTTCTCCTGGGTGAACAAAAAACGCTGAAGTACCCGTACTCGCCAGAGAGGCGGCAATCTTATTGCCAATATGTCCAGATTTACCCATTCCCATGATCACTACTTTGCCATTTTTATTGGCTAAGATCGTCTCACAAGCTTGAGCAAAACTGTCGTTGAAATATTGGTCTAGCTGCTTTAATGCTTCAATTTCAATATTAAGCACTTCTAATGCGGCAGCGCGATAATCAAACATCACAATCTCCAGCGAACAATTACGCGTTCATATTGATAACAAGGTAGCTCTGGTACGCAATAAATACGACCACAAGGAATGCGCCTTCAAAACGGTTGATGCTGCGCGATTTTCCTAGCGCCATCACAACCAGCAGTAGCGATACCGCCAACATGACCCAAAAATCGCGCCCCATGACGAGCTCGCTTAGAATTGAAGGATTAAGAATGCCGGGAATACCCATTACCGCAAGGATGTTAAATACATTTGAGCCGATGATATTACCAACGGCCATGTCATCTTCGCCTTTCATCACGCCAGCTACCGAAGCGGCTAATTCAGGTAAGCTTGTGCCTACTGCGATAATCGTTAGACCGATCACCAGATCGCTCATGCCAAAATATTTTGCAATGACAACAGAGCTATCGACCAGAGTGTCAGCTGCGATAGGCAAAATAATTAAACCGATAACAACCCACATTAAGGCAATTTTGTTGTCTACGCCTTCAGGGACGTCTTGCTCTTGTTCTTCAAGTAGCACATCACCGTTTGGTTGCTCTTTACGACTAATGCGCAACATAGCAAGAATAAAGATAACGAATAGACCTAGCAGCAGCACACCTTCGTAGAAGCCAAGATGGTTATCCCACAAGATTGCACCCGCAATCAGGGTGACACCGATCATCAGTGGCAGTTCACGACGTAATACCGGTGAACTAATCGAGAGTGGCTTAATCATGGCGGTGATGCCAAGAATTAGTGCGATGTTTGCGATGTTGGAACCAATCACATTACCGACCGCAGTGTCGGTTTTGCCATCCAGCGCTGCCGTTGCGGACACCATCATTTCAGGGGCTGAAGAGCCCATTGCTAGGATCGTCATACCAATCACCAGCGGTGAAATACCGAAGTTACGCGCTAGGGCTGCAGAGCCATAAACCAGTTTGTCGGCACTCCATACCAGAAAAATGAGACCAATAATAAGAAACGCTACCGCTTCGATCATGATATATCCTAACTTATCTACAAACTGAACAATTTAACCGTCAATTTTGACGCGTTGGGGGGTAAAATGGAAGCTGAACATGCAATTATTTACCGCCCATTTTGTAATTCCATATGTGGCTAGAATATAAGACGGGAATTTAAGTACTTCACATTTAATTGAACAGTGCTTTAAATTCGAGATTAATCTGCTTATGATTGCGCATCATATAAAGGATTCTGACGACGAGTACCGAATGTCATCAACTGATTTGGTTACAGTCAATAATCTCACTTTTTCACGTGGAAATAGGAAGATTTTTGACAACGTAAACCTACATGTTCCCAAGGGCAAAGTGACTGCCATTATGGGACCCTCAGGGATCGGAAAAACGACCTTGTTACGCCTGATCGGCGGACAGATTTCTCCTGATAGTGGAGAGGTTTTATTTGATGGTCTGAATATCCCTACATTGAGTCGCCGTAAGCTCTATCAAGAAAGAAAACGCATGAGTATGCTTTTTCAATCGGGCGCACTCTTCACCGATCTAAACGTTTTCGATAACGTTGCCTTCCCATTGCGTGAGCACACTCAGCTTGATGAAGAGTTGCTGCGCACCTTAGTTTTACTAAAACTAGAAGCCGTGGGGTTGCGTGGCGCCGCTGAGCTCATGCCAAGTGAGCTTTCTGGTGGTATGGCACGTCGTGCGGCTCTTGCGCGCTCTATTGCTTTAGACCCTGAACTTATCATGTTCGACGAACCCTTTGTTGGCCAAGATCCGATTACCATGGGTGTGTTGGTGGAGCTGATTCGTAACCTTAATCAAGCCTTGGCGATTACTGCGATTGTGGTTTCTCATGATGTGCCTGAAGTGATGAGTATTGCCGATTGGGTCTACATTCTTGCTAATGGTCAAGTGATTGCCAGTGGTACTCCTGAGGAGCTGCGAACCAATCCGGATCCGCAAGTTCAACAATTCCTAGTGGGTGATGCCGACGGCCCTGTGCCGTTTCGATATCCGGCTAAACCAATAGGTGAGGATCTATTTCAATGATAACTCGTGTTCTTAATTTTATTGCCTCTCTAGGTCGACGAGGTATGAAATTTAGTGCGTCTGTTGGTCGTGCTAGCTTGATGCTATTTGGCGCACTAGCAGCCAGACCTCGTCCTATCAAAAACGCACCGTTGTTAATTAAGCAATTGTATAGCGTTGGTGTTCAATCTTTGCTGATCATCATTTTATCTGGTCTGTTTATTGGCATGGTATTGAGCCTTCAAGGTTATGTCATTCTGATTGATTTCGGAGCTGAAGGTGCATTAGGTCAGATGGTTGCGCTATCGCTATTGCGTGAGCTAGGCCCTGTCGTAACTGCACTGCTATTTGCTGGTCGGGCAGGCTCGGCATTGACAGCAGAGATTGGCTTAATGAAAGCCACCGAGCAGCTCTCTTCGATGGAAATGATGGCCGTTGACCCTTTGAAGCGCGTGATTGCACCACGTTTCTGGGCTGGTGTTATTTCTATGCCCTTACTCACGATGATTTTTATGGCGGTGGGTATTTGGGGTGGTCAGCTGGTGGGTGTGGATTGGAAAGGCATCGATCACGGTAGCTTCTGGTCGGCGATGCAATCGTCAGTTGAATTAGGTCAAGATATTGGCAATAGCTTTATCAAAAGCTTTGTTTTTGCCATTACCGTGACTTGGATAGCTTTATTTAATGGATACGATGCGATTCCGACTTCGGAAGGCATCAGCCGCGCAACCACTCGCACGGTAGTACACTCTTCTTTGGCAGTACTTGGACTAGACTTCGTACTGACCGCATTGATGTTCGGGAACTAAACATGCAACAGACACGTAAAACAGAATTATGGGTGGGTAGCTTCATCTTAGCGGGAATTTGCGCAGTCTTGATTATGATTTTTCAAGTCGCTGACGTAAAAGGTATTGGTTCGAACGATACTTATAGCTTAAATGCTGAGTTCGATAACATTGGTAGCCTAAAAGTTCGCTCACCGGTGAAAGTGGGCGGTGTGGTCGTGGGGCGTGTTACGTCTATCACATTGAACCCTGAATCACTTTTGCCTGTGGTTGGTATGGCGGTGAATAGCCAGTACGATCAGTTCCCTGAAACTTCGAGTGTGCAAATTCTCACTTCAGGCTTGATTGGTGAGCAGTATATCGGCCTGACGCCAGGCTTTGTGTTCGATGATGAACAGATGCTGGTGGATGGTGACTTTGTTGAAGACACCAAATCAGCTTTGGTGCTAGAAGATCTTATTGGCCAAGTGCTGTATAGCGTTGGTGGCGGCTCTGATTCTGGAGAGAAATAATGTTGAAAAAATTCTTATTAACGGTTTGTGCCTTGATATTGCCATTTTACGCAGTCAGTGCAGAAATTGATACAACCCAGCCATACTCAATGATGGAACAAGTCGGCAGCATGGCATTTGAGCGTTTAAAAGCAGAGCAAGGCCTCATCAAACAAGACCCTAATCACTTAAAAGTGATTGTTGAAGAAGAGTTGATGCCGTACGTGAACTATAAGTATGCGGCATTGAAACTACTTGGTTCAAACTTAAAAGGGGCTAAACGTGCAGACGTTAATGAGTTCATCATTGCTTTCCGTTCTTACTTAATTGCGTCTTACGCTCAGGTTCTAACCCAATACACCGATCAGGAGATCGAGTTTGGCCCTGAGTTGAAGATTGATCCAAGTAAGACCATTACTAGCGTAAAGGTCGATATTGTTGATGCGCCACGGCCGAATATTCAATTGGAATTCAAGCTGCGTAAAGACAAAAAAACGGGTGAATGGAAAGTGTTTGATATGATTGCTGAAGGCATTAGTTTGTTGTCCAGTAAGCAATCAGAGTGGAGTGGAAAACTGCGTCAAGAAGGGATTTTAGCCGTGGCGCAAGAGCTCGATACGCTTGCGGCACAACCGATCCGTTTTGAGGCACAAAAATGATAGCCCACGAGCAATATCAGCGTATTGATGATAATACGGCTAAGCTTACAGGTTTATTGAATCGTGACACCGTTCCCGCGCTGTGGAAGCTGTTGAAAGCATGGCAACCACAACAAACGACGCTAGAGCTGAATCTTTCTCAGCTTGAACGAGTGGATTCCGCCGGAATGGTGATGCTCATCCACCTATTAGAGCATGCAAAAAAACGAAACTGTCATATAATGCTCAGCTTCGTGCCAAAGCAACTCAGCACTTTGCTGGCACTGAGTAATGTTGAAAAATACATTGCTGAGCACATAAAGATTAATTAGAGGTAAATTGTGGATAGCGCAAAAGTACAACAGATTTTAAACGAAGCACTAAACCTAGAAGAACTACACGTGAAGGGCGAGGGTAGCCACTACGAAGTGATCGCTGTTGATGCTTGTTTCGAGGGAATGAACCGCGTTAAGAAACAACAAACCATTTATGCGCCCCTCATGGAATATATCCAAAGAAATGACATCCACGCGCTTTCCATCAAGGCATACACGCCGGCTGAATGGGCTCGTGATAAAAAGTTGATGTCACTGTAAGGTTTAGTAATGGAAAAATTTAGAGTAACAGGTTCTAACAAGCCCCTCGTTGGTGAAGTCACTATCTCTGGTGCGAAGAACGCCGCCCTACCAATTCTTTTTGCTTCAATTTTGGCGGAAGAGCCGGTTGAAGTGACTAACGTCCCTCACTTACGTGACATTGATACCACGATGGAACTGCTAAAGCGCCTTGGTGCTAAGGTAGAACGCAATGGTTCTGTGCACGTTGATCCAAGCAGCATCGATGAATATTGTGCGCCTTATGATCTAGTAAAGACTATGCGTGCCTCTATCTGGGCGCTGGGTCCACTAGTGGCGCGTTTTGGCCAAGGCCAAGTGTCATTACCTGGTGGTTGCGCTATCGGTGCGCGTCCAGTCGATCTACACATTCATGGTCTAGAGCAATTAGGCGCGACGATTGTGTTGGAAGATGGTTACGTAAAAGCGTCTGTTGATGGCCGCCTTAAAGGTGCCCATATCGTAATGGATAAAGTCAGTGTTGGTGCCACGATCACTATCATGTGTGCTGCAACGCTTGCTGAAGGCAAAACAGTATTAGATAACGCTGCGCGTGAACCTGAGATCGTTGATACGGCTGAGTTCTTAAACGCTTTGGGCGCTAAAATTACCGGTGCAGGTACTGATACCATTACTATCGAAGGTGTTGAACGCCTTGGTGGTGGTAAACACGCTGTTGTTGCCGACCGTATTGAAACAGGCACCTTCTTAGTTGCTGCGGCGGTTTCTGGCGGTAAAGTGGTATGTCGTAATACTCGTGCACATCTACTAGAAGCGGTGCTAGCTAAGCTTGAAGAAGCGGGCGCACAAGTTGAAACTGGCGAAGACTGGATCTCGCTAGATATGACGGGTCGTGAGCTTAAAGCGGTGACTATCCGTACAGCACCACACCCTGGTTTCCCAACCGATATGCAAGCTCAGTTTACGCTACTTAACCTTATGGCTAAGGGTGGCGGCGTGATCACTGAAACGATTTTTGAAAACCGTTTCATGCACGTGCCAGAACTGATGCGTATGGGTGCTAAAGCTGAAATCGAAGGCAACACAGTGATCTGTGGTGATGTTGAGTCTCTGAGCGGTGCTCAAGTGATGGCAACTGACCTACGCGCTTCTGCAAGTCTTGTTATCGCGGGTTGTATCGCACAAGGCGAAACCATTGTTGACCGTATTTATCACATCGATCGTGGCTACGATAAGATTGAAGATAAATTGTCTGCGTTGGGCGCAAACATCGAACGTTTTCGTGACGCTAATTAATTAAGCTTACTGTGTAACAATACAGTTTAGCGAACAAATGTAAGCCGAAACCCATGTTTCGGCTTTTTTATGGCCAAAAGATACGTTAGATTATGGCCATAATTTTTCCCTCTTGTTCTTGGAGAACATTAATGATTGCACTGTTCCGTGTTTTTGCTGTCGCGATATTTGCGATTGTCATGTTTGTCTTTGGTTGCGGCTACTGTTTGCTGAGCCCACGTAACCCAAAACACGTGTTCACCTTTGGTCGCCTGTTCGGCAAGATGGCTCGCGTATTTGGCATTAAGTTAGAGCTAAGAATGCCTGAAGATGCGTACACACGTGGTCAGCATGTTTATATTGCTAACCATCAGAATAACTGGGATCTCTTTACTGTGGCCGCAGCGGTAACGCCTAAAGTTGTTACTGTTGGTAAAAAGAGTTTAGCGTTCTTACCGTTGTTTGGTCAGTTGTACTGGCTGACAGGCAATATTTTGATTGATCGTGGGAATCGTAGTAAAGCGATGGGTACCATTGATCAGGTGATTGATAAAATGAAAAACAGTGATGTGTCTATTTGGATGTTCCCAGAAGGCACACGCTCACGTGGCCGTGGTTTATTGCCATTTAAAACCGGTGCTTTCCATACGGCTATTGGTGCTGGGGTTGATGTGGTGCCTATCGTATGTAGCTCAACAGAAGGAGTAAAGCTAAACCGTTGGAACAATGGTCATGTTATCGTTGAAATGCTACCTCCAGTGAGCACACAAGGCTGTAAGAAAGAGCAAGTGCGTGAAGTGGCGAATGTATGCCGTGAGCAAATGGAACAAAAGCTGGCCGAGCTGAATGAAGAAGTAAAGGTTCTAAATCAAAGCAAATAACCTTTGCTTGATGATAGTGACAAAATGAGTTGAGAAAGCGTGCGCTTAGTCGCACGCTTTTTTTATATCTATAGCAGCACGCTGAAATCGTTCTCTTTTTTTGTTTTATTGGCCTGAAGTCAATGGAGAGTAACAAGATGAAGCAAAAGTTATTTATCTTAGCGATGGGCTTATTCCTATTTGGTTGTTCCAAGCCCAGCGTTAAGGTTGTGATCAGTGCAGAGCGTTTTGCGCCTATCGAAAAGCGAGTGGAAAGCGATAAAGGAAATAATATCCACTCTTTGATTGCGTGGCAGCACGGAGATAAGGTGTTTGAGCTGCATAGGCAGGGCAGTGGCCGCATTGGCTCACAAAGTCGGCCTAGTGTGCCTGTAGGGCCCTCTGAACTGCATAATCTCCATTCGGTGACGAAGTCCTTTGTTGCCACATTAATCTTCATCGCGGTTGATGAAGGCAAGCTCGCCAGTTTGGATGTGCCGGTGTTCAGTTTATTTCCCGAGTATCAAGCGAACGATAGAGCGGAGAAGATGCAAATTAGCGTGCGGGATATGTTAAATATGTCGACAGGTTATGCCTTGGATGAACTTGCCGCTTCGTATAGTTCAGGCAATGCATTTACGCGTCATTATATGGCTAAAGATTTGTTAGCTCAGTTCCTCTCCACCGATCTCGCTTTTAAGCCAGGGACTCGTTTTGCTTATAGTGGTCTTTCAACGGTCGGTTTGTCCAAGGTGATTGAGCGGGTATATGGTCAACCCTTTGCTGTGGTCATGAAAGAGAAGCTATTTTCCCCGTTAGCGATAGAAAATTATCGTTGGTCGAATCAGCATGGCAGCAATGAGCCTGGCGCAGACTGGGGTTTAATGCTTACGCCGGAGGATATGGGAAAGTTTGGCTTGATGTGGCTTAATCAAGGGCATTTTGCAGGGCAACAAATTGTCGCTAAGCATTGGTTTGAGCAACTAAAGCATAGTCAGTTTCATGGTTATAACATGGGTTATGGTTTGCATTTTTGGCAGGTTCCAACTGTAAATGGGGCAGTATCGGCGGTAGGTATCGGTGAGCAGTACATTATGATGCTACCAGGAAAACAAGCGGTGATTGTCGCGACGGGGGCAAACTACGATATGCCGAGCATGCCAACACTCACGACCATTAAACAATTGGCGAGTTTACTGTAATGAGTCATCTATGCGTGACGAGCGATAAGCAGGGAAGGGTAAATGACAGGTAAAAAAAAGCCTCATCAGATGATGAGGCTTTCTCGAATGTGGCTCCCCCTGCAAGACTTGAACTTGCGACATACGGATTAACAGTCCGCCGTTCTACCGACTGAACTAAGGGGGAAAAGATGGTGCCGACTACCGGAGTCGAACTGGTGACCTACTGATTACAAGTCAGTTGCTCTACCTACTGAGCTAAGTCGGCACGTTTTTCATCAACAAGCTTTGCTTGTCAATTGAAAGTGGCTCCCCCTGCAAGACTTGAACTTGCGACATACGGATTAACAGTCCGCCGTTCTACCGACTGAACTAAGGGGGAATTATCTTTTCAAATAAAGAATGGTGCCGACTACCGGAGTCGAACTGGTGACCTACTGATTACAAGTCAGTTGCTCTACCTACTGAGCTAAGTCGGCGCACTATTTCTTTATTTTTTATTGATGTCTAAGACACCAACAATCAAATTGTGGTGCCCGGAGGCGGAATCGAACCACCGACACGAGGATTTTCAATCCTCTGCTCTACCGACTGAGCTATCCGGGCGACGAGGTGTATTAAACGGCTTTTTGCTTTTTAGGTCAACATTAAAATGCAAAAAAAATATCGTTTGTTGCTTTTCTATACTTAATGGGCTGTTTTTAGCCATTTATAGGCTTGTAAGGCTAGTTGAGCCATGCATTTTCTCTAAAAAAGCGCAGCATTAGTTGCTATCAGGCAGAAAAAAGCACGCGTTAAAGCGTGCTTTTTATGGTTTCTGTTAGGAATTATTGCTTAACAGTGAACTTACTTACCCAGTTTTCTAAGTCATTCGCCAAAGTATTTAGACTTTGTGTACTGCTGTGACTCTCTGCAACCACATTACTTAGCTGATTACCACTCTCTTCAATTAGGTTAATTCGCTTAGCAATATCATCACCTACTTGAGTCTGTTCAGCTGCTGCCGTGGCAATTTGATGGCTCATTTGAGTAATCGATTCGAGTGCGATAACGATCTGCTGCAGTGCTTCAGAGGCATTTTGTGATTCCACCACTGTGCTTTGGCTGGTTTCTGCACACACTTCCATCGTGTTAATGGCATTGCGAGAGCCCGCTTGCAGATTAGTGATCATCTGCTGGATCTCTTTGGTGCTTGATTGTGTTCTGCCCGCCAAGTTGCGAACTTCATCGGCTACAACAGCAAACCCACGGCCTTGTTCGCCAGCACGAGCAGCTTCAATTGCCGCATTCAGCGCGAGTAGGTTAGTTTGCTCAGCAATGTCACCAATCACATCAAGTACTTTTACGATGTTATTTACGTCGCTATCAAGATCAGCCACTGCTTGGCTTGCCGTGCCGAGTTGAGATGCCAAACCTTGGATATTATCCACGGTATTGTGAATTAGATGCTGAGTGCTGAGGAATCCCCTAATGATTTTGATAAAAATCATAAATTTAAGGTAGATGCACATCTTGTCATGTGATCAAATGGTTCTGAGAAAAATCAATAACCAGACAACAAGATGTGCGAACTCGATATTTTACACGACTCTCTTTACCAATTCTGCCCTGAATTGCACTTAAAACGACTCAACAGTTTAACGCTGGCTTGCCACGCATTACTTGAATGTAAAACGCTCACTCTTACCGAACTTGGTCGTAACCTGCCAACGAAAGCCAGAACAAAACATAACATCAAACGAATCGACAGATTGTTAGGTAATCGTCACTTGCACAAAGAGCGACTCGCTGTATACCGTTGGCATGCCAGCTTTATCTGTTCAGGTAATTCGATGCCCATTGTTCTTGTTGACTGGTCTGATATTCGTGAGCAAAAACGGCTTATGGTATTGCGGGCTTCGGTGGCACTACATGGTCGTTCTATTACTCTTTATGAGAAAGCCTTTCCGCTTTCAGAGCAATGTTCAAAGAAGGCTCATGACCAATTTCTAGCCGACCTTGCAAGCATTCTACCGAGTAACACTACACCGCTCATTGTCAGTGATGCTGGCTTTAAAGTGCCATGGTATAAATCCGTTGAAAAGCTAGGTTGGTACTGGTTAAGTCGAGTCAGAGGGAAAGTGCAATATGCAGATTTAGGTGCGGAAAACTGGCAACCTATCAGCAACTTACATAGCATATCCTCAAGTCGCTCAAAGACTTTAGGCTATAAGAGGTTGACTAAGAGCAACCCAATTTCATGTCAAATTGCACTGTATAAATCACGTCCTAAAGGCCGAAAAAATCAGCGTTCGACACGGACTAATTGTCATCATCCGTCACCTAAAATCTACTCCGCTTCGACAAAAGAACCATGGGTTTTAGCGACTAACTTGCCCGTTGAAATCCGAACACCAAAGCAACTTGTTAGGCTCTACTCGAAGCGTATGCAAATTGAAGAAACCTTCCGAGACTTGAAAAGCCCAGCCTACGGTTTAGGCCTCCGTCATAGCCGAACTAGCAGCTCAGAGCGCTTTGATATCATGCTGCTAATCGCCCTAATGCTTCAACTGACATTTTGGCTTGCTGGAGTTCATGGTCAGAAACAAGGTTGGGATAAGCACTTCCAAGCTAACACTGTCAAAAATCGAAATGTACTCTCAACAGTGCGCTTAGGGATGGAAGTTTTGCGGCATTCTGGCTACACAATAACGAGGGAAGACTTGCTCGCGGCTGCAACCCTGCTTGCTCAAAATCTATTCAAACATGGTTGTGCTTTGGGGAAATTATGAGGGGATCCCTCAGTGCTGAGTGTGTTGACTCTGCTTGTCGGCTTCTTCGGTATTGCTTGCGGTATCACGCGCTGAATCAGCGACGTTATTCGCAGAAGAGGCCATTTCTGTCATCGCAGTGGCAATCATTTCAGTCGATTGTTGCTGTGAATCTGTCAAACTTGCGATTGAAGCAGAACGGTCTTCAACATTGGCCAGTTCTTGTCGTAATGCGATCATCGAGGTATCGAGGTTTTTCACTAGCTGTGCCAGTGATAGGCTCATCTGCTGGACGGCTTCGTAAATACTGCCTTTCGGAGCAGACTTATCAAATGATGCTTGAATATTACCTTGTGCAACGGCCTGTACCGCACTGTGCACGTCTTGTGGCTCGCCACCGAGTAGCGCCAGCATTTTACGGATAGAGACGAGTAGCACGCTAAAGATGCCGATAGCGATGGCGAAGCAAAGTAGTAGCTGCCATTGTGCGGTAGACCAGAAGCGCGCATTGACTTCATTGAAGCCAATACCAGTGCCAACAACCCAACCCCAATGTGGTGTTTTTTCAGCGATCGAGAGTTTTTCCTCAATCGTGCCGTCTTCCAGTTTTTGTGTCCAAGTGTATTCGACGATCTGACCTGTCGTGTTTCCAAGTACACGTTGGATCAACTGACCAACACTTTTTCCATCGCCGTCTTTAAAGTCGTTAAAACTGGTGCCGTGCAATTGAGGATCCAATGGGGTGGCAACGAAAATCATATTTTCGTCTGCCACATAAACATACTCATTGTCTTTGTAGATGTTGTTGCGTAGCAGGCGAGTGGCAAGTGCTTTTGCTTCGTCTTCGCCTAATGAGCCTTCTACGGCCATTTGTTCAACTTCAGTCAAAATGCTGTAAGCACTTTTGAATAGTTCGGTGACTCGAGCTTTGTTGTCCAAATTACTGGCCACGCGCAGTGTCCATAGTCCTGTCACTGTCAGTGCTAAAAGTGCGGTTAAAATGATGGCTGACAGAATATAGGCCTGAGTTTTGAGTTTCATACGCCCTCGCGAGTTTACGTTGTTAGTGATACGTCAATTTAGACTGCCTTTAACAGCGACTAGCTTTTGGTATCGTCGAATATGACAAAATTATTACGTCCCACCTTGGCGCGGTATAGCGGCAAAGCTCAAAAATATGACGCTGATTAAATTTTCGCTACAAAATAAAAAAGGTGGTGATTCGAGATAAATGCATAGAAAGATCAGGTTTGACTGTATTAAGTCCGGAATTTTGGAATTATGTAGTCAGATTACGAGACGTTTTCTAATTATCTAGCCATTTATTACGCAGCAAAAAAATAGTTATGGCATGTCGTTTCGTATAAATATAACGCAATATGAAACTGAGATGAAGGAGTCTGTTGATTTTTACACTTAATGAAATGACCGCTTGCAGGAAAAACTGAAAGAGTAGGGAGGAGGTTATGATGCGGAAATGTGTCGATTTTATTTACCAAGCTTGAGACGAAAAAAAACCGTATCTTGCGATACGGTTTTCTTAAAGTGGCTCCCCCTGCAAGACTTGAACTTGCGACATACGGATTAACAGTCCGCCGTTCTACCGACTGAACTAAGGGGGAATTATCTGTGTCATCTCTTGCGAGATAAGCACCAAATAATGGTGCCTCGAGGCGGAATCGAACCACCGACACGAGGATTTTCAATCCTCTGCTCTACCGACTGAGCTATCGAGGCAAAAGAATGGTGCCGACTACCGGAGTCGAACTGGTGACCTACTGATTACAAGTCAGTTGCTCTACCTACTGAGCTAAGTCGGCACACTAAATTCTTTGCTAACTTGTTGACGTCTAAGACACCAACAATCAAATTGTGGTGCCCGGAGGCGGAATCGAACCACCGACACGAGGATTTTCAATCCTCTGCTCTACCGACTGAGCTATCCGGGCAACGGAGCGTATTAAACGGATTTTCAGGTCATCCGTCAACGTGTTTTTGAAAATAATTTCAAAATAACGATTGTTTGCTCGGTTTTTGTGCGAAAGTCACCGTTAGGTTTTGCCAGAGTTAAAATCCTTTTTGAATTTTGTAACTTTTTCTAGGTAACGACGCGCTTCTGCTTTGGGATGTTTATTGGTGAGCGCCCAAAAAACCTGATTAGGTTGCAAAGAATTGATGTCGTTCATTGCTTGTTTTCGATTGTTGCGATTAAAAGTGTTTAAAACACCACCAGTACCACCGTTGTAGGCGGAGATCATGGTGTACTCAAGCGTTAGTGGATGCTGTACATCTTTCAAATAGCGATTTTTTAAGATGTAAAAGTAAGCGGTTCCCGCATCAATATTGTTTTCCGGATTGAACAAGTATTCTGGGCTTGGCTCACCAGAGCGTTTTTTGACTAACTTGAATACGTCGCGGCCGGCGGTTTTGGGTACCACTTGCATTAAACCATAGGCATTCGCCCAGCTCACCGCATAAGGATTAAAGCTACTTTCGGTTTTGATGATGGCGTAAATCAGGTCTTCCGGAATATCATATTTTTGTGACGCACGACGCACGATGTCGGCGTATTGATAGCTACGGATCTCCACTTGGTTTTCGACCAGAGGGATTTCGACGTAGTAGGCTTTCTTAAAATCGACGTCTTTGACTTTTAGCTTGTTGGCAATCAAATAGTCGGCAAAGCGGTTAGCACGCCAAGACCATTGAATCGCTTTGTTATCTTGATCGACCACCTGTTGATACAAAAATGGTCGACCTTCTAAAGTGATACTTTTTGAAGAGAACAGGTCGACGTTAGCGGGATCATCAGGTGTTAACAGTGTCGTCATGATGGCATTTTTTAGATGCAGCTTAGGATCCGTAGGAGAAACGGTTTCAATGATGATAGTGCCTTTCTGAAAATCAACTTCAGAGCGACTGAGATAATTATCAATGTATTTAACGTAGTTATTTTTACCCGCAACTTTGATTTCACGGCTTCCCCAGCGTTTTTCGATATTGCCTGAAAAGCTACTAATTAGCGCATCGAGCGCAGCAGTATCTTTTTGAAATTGACCGGGCAGTTGTGCCAAGTTTTTGGCAAAACGGTTGGTTGGCTCATAGTTTACGTCGTAAAAGCTCTCGACGAATTCACGGCTGCAGCCGACCAGCATTAAGGTGGTAAAAAAGTAAATGAGTTTTCTCATGAGTATCCTAACTACAAATACAAAAATGACACCGTAGAAAACTGCGGTGCCATTTCACTTCGATGGGCTTAACGTTATGCGCTTGGCGGTGTGTAACCTTCAATATGAACGTCTTTGCCTTCAAATAGGAAGTTAACCATCTCCGTCTCCAGGAGCTTACGGTGCTCTGGATCCATCATGTTCAGTTTCTTCTCATTGATTAACATGGTTTGTTTCTGTTGCCACTCAGCCCATGCTTGTTTTGAGATATTGTCGAAAATTCTTTTGCCCAACTCTCCTGGGTAAAGTTGGAAATCAAGACCTTCAGCGTCTTGTTGTAGTCGAGCACAAAATACAGTGCGGCTCATATTAGATTCCTTTTGACTAGCGAAGTTCATGAGGCAAGCTTTGCAGTAATTGTTTTACTGGGGCAGCAAGGCCAACTTCTTCTGGTTGAGATAAGTTATACCAAAGACCTTTGTTGGCTTCCATTATCACGTCAGGCTGTTTTGATAGATCCAGCAAAATCGGCGTAATATCGAGATGGTAATGGCTAAAGGTATGGCGAAATGCGATCAAAGTTTGCTGGCTAATGATCTGTGAAGGATCAATGTGGCGACGATCTAATTGCGGTGTGATTTCGGAATTATCATGCTGAGGGAAGCAAAATAAGCCGCCCCAAATCCCTGATTGTGGACGTTGCTCTAGCCAGACTTGGCCCTGGTAATGCAACATCACAAACCAAGTCTCTTTCACTGGCTTCTCTTTTTTCGGTTTTTTACCCGGATAATCGAGTGGGTTACCTTGCTTGTTAGCAAGACACAATTTTTCAATCGGGCACAAGGTACACTTCGGCTTACTGCGGGTGCAAACCATCGCGCCCATATCCATCATCGCTTGATTGTATTTATCGGTATCTTGTTTCGGGGTGTGCTGCTCGGCGAATTGCCAGAGTTGATTTTCAACCGTTTTTTGTCCTGGCCAACCTTCTACCGCAAAGCTTCTAGCTAGAGTGCGCTTCACATTGCCATCTAAGATGGCATGTGGCTGCTTGTAGACAGAGGAGAGGATCGCCGCCGCCGTTGAACGGCCAATTCCTGGCAGCGCATTGAGCGCTTCAATATCGGTTGGAAACTCGCCGTGATACTCGTTGGCAACGATTTGCGCTGCTTTATGTAGATTACGAGCACGTGCGTAGTAACCAAGGCCGGTCCATAGGTGAAGTACTTCATCTTGTTCGGCATTGGCCAAATCGATTACCGTTGGGAAGCGCGTTAAAAAGCGCTCAAAGTAAGGAATAACGGTAGCTACTTGGGTTTGTTGCAACATGATCTCCGACAGCCAAACACTGTAGGCAGTTTTGTTTTGTTGCCATGGAAGGGTTTTCCTTCCATAAGCGTCATACCATTGCAAAATGGCTTGGGCAAAAGGGGTCACGACGTGCTCATTTATTATTTATTCGATATTGGGCTAAAATTGCATCACAGATTGTGGGTAAAGTACAACCGATAAAGTATGTGGTTTTATTCGGAAATGCTTGCACCAATGACGATTCTTTGGATAATCACAATCCCTTTGTATCGAGACCAATTTTTAAACAGGCAAAATCATGAGTGAAGTGACTACTAACGAATACAATGACGAAGGTAAGTTGATCCGCAGAATACGTAGCTTTGTGCGCCGTGAGGGTCGTCTAACCAAAGGTCAAGAAAGTGCAATGAAAGATTGCTGGCCAACGATGGGTATCGACTACCAAGATACGCTGCTTAATTGGCAAGAAGTGTTCGGTAATGACAATCCTGTAGTGTTGGAAATTGGTTTCGGTATGGGTGCATCATTAGTTGAAATGGCTAAAAATGCTCCTGAGAAAAACTTCTTTGGTATTGAAGTGCACAGTCCTGGCGTCGGTGCATGTCTCTCTGACGCTCGCGAAGCTGGCATTACCAACCTACGTGTAATGTGCCATGATGCGGTTGAAGTGTTTGAGAACATGATTCCAGATGGCAGCCTAAGCACATTGCAACTGTTCTTCCCTGACCCATGGCACAAAAAGCGTCACCACAAGCGTCGCATCGTTCAACTTGATTTCGCTGAAATGGTGCGTCAAAAGCTGAAGCCAGAAGAGGGTATCTTCCACATGGCAACAGACTGGGAGAACTACGCAGAGCATATGGTTGAAGTGATGAACCAAGCGCCTGGTTTTGCTAACATTGCCACTGATGGTGACTACATCCCTCGTCCGGATGAGCGTCCACTGACTAAATTTGAAGCGCGCGGCCATCGTTTAGGTCACGGCGTTTGGGATATTAAATACAAACGCACAGCGTAATAGCGATTTAATACCTCCCTATACTTAGCCTAACTAGGTATAGAATATAGACAATAAGCCAACATTATCATGTTGGCTTTTTTGACCTTACCATCCCCAAAATTACGGGTTCAGACTACAAGCATAAGCAGGTCATGATGAAACCAACATATGAGATTCTGGCGGACATCTTGGAAGAAGTTCGTCCTTTAATAGGACAAGGGAAAGTCGCAGATTACATTCCAGCCTTGGCAAAAGTGCCACATACAAAGCTCGGGATCGCGGTCTATACCAACCAAGGTGAAGTGATTAAAGCGGGTGATGCCGACGAGGGATTTTCGATTCAATCGATCTCTAAGGCGCTCAGTTTAACGCTTGCTATGTCTCTCTATAAGCCTGAAGAAATTTGGACTCGTGTTGGTAAAGAGCCGTCTGGCCAAGCATTTAACTCAATGATCCAGCTTGAGATGGAGCAGGGCATTCCGCGCAATCCATTTATCAATGCTGGTGCAATCATCGTCGCGGATATGCTCCACAGCCGTCTATCTGCGCCGAGACAGCGTCTTTTGGATTTTGTGCGTCAGTTATCAGGTGAAAGTCATATCGTTTACGACAAGGTCGTAGCGGCGTCAGAAATGATGCATAGCGATAGAAATGCAGCTATCGCCTACTTGATGCGTGCATTTGGTAATTTTGAAAATGAAGTGATTCCGGTGCTGAATAACTATTTTCATGCTTGTGCGTTGAAGATGAACTGTGTCGATTTGGCAAAAACATTTAGCTATCTCGCCAATAAAGGCGTGTCGGTACAAACGGGTAAGCAGATCATTACACCAATGCAAACCAAACAGTTAAATGCTCTGCTGGCAACCTGTGGTTTGTATGATGGCGCGGGTGAGTTTGCGTATCGTGTTGGTATGCCGGGTAAGTCCGGTGTCGGTGGTGGGATTATCGCGATCGTACCGGGCGAGATGACGATTGCAGTATGGTCACCAGAGCTTGATGCTTCGGGCAACTCATTAGCTGGCACCTATGCACTCGAATTGCTTTCAGAGCGAATTGGTCGTTCGATCTTTTAGCCAAGAATATACGAGAGTTTAGATCGGAGAATCGAGAAGCGCTCGCTGTGGGTTTTATTGAGTCGCATGAATAGTGAAAGGGTCAGCATTTGCTGACCCTTTTCGTTTCTGAAATTTTCGATTGACGTTAATACAACGGCTCTAAATCTCTCTTCTCAGTTTTTTGGTGTTTACTCTTCTTCCGCCATAAACGCTTCCAATAGATCATTTAAGAACAGTTTACCTTTCTCGGTGATCTGCCAATGCGTCTCGGTTTGTGAAAGGTATTGCTGCTCTAGCGCCCAATCAATGGTGGATTGAATCGCACTCAATGGTAAGCCGGTGGTATCGATAAAATCTTGCTTTGGACATGATTCGATTAAGCGGAAGCGGTTCATAAAAAATTCGAACGGGCGATCTTCTGCTGCCACTTCCACTTCATCGCTTAAATAGGGTTTCACCATGTTTTGGTATGCGGTGAGATAGCCGCGTGGATGTTTAACCTTGGTGGTGCGGATAATACGTCCATCACTAAAACTCAATTTACCGTGCGAACCACAACCAATGCCAAGGTAATCACCAAAGCGCCAGTAATTAAGGTTGTGTTGGCATTGATAACCCACTTTGCTGTAGCCAGAAATTTCGTATTGAACATAACCGGCCTCAGTCAATTTTTGATGGCCAAGCTCAAAGATATCCCACAATTCATCATCATCAGGCAGGGTCGGCTGCTTATAATAGAACATGGTATTCGGTTCTATGGTCAGTTGATACCAAGACAAATGCGGTGGATTCAATGCAATCGCCTGATCTAAATCAGCCAATGCTTGATCGATGGTTTGATCCGGCAGACCATGCATCAAATCAAGATTAAAGCTGTTTAAGTCAATTTGATGAGCCAAATTGGCGGCATTGAGCGCTTCTTGTTTTCCGTGAATTCGACCAAGGCTCACCAGTTTTTCTTCAGCAAAGCTTTGTACACCAATCGAAATTCTAGTTACGCCAGCTGCTTTGTAACCCGCAAATCGTTCTGCTTCTACCGTTCCTGGATTCGCCTCCATGGTAATTTCGATTCCGGGCTTAAATGGAATGCGCTGTTCAACCCCTTTGAGCAAACGCTCAATGCCTTCGGCTGAGATCAGGCTTGGCGTGCCACCACCAATAAATATCGAATGCAAAGGCCTTGGAGCATCGTTAAGTTGATACTTACTGATATCCCGATCAAGATCTTCCAGTAGGGCATCAATGTAGCGATCTTCTGGGATCTGCTCTTTCAACGCGTGAGAATTAAAATCGCAATAAGGGCATTTTTGTACGCACCACGGAATATGGATGTACAAGCTGAGTGCTGGTGGAATTAGATGCATAAATTAGTGCTGCTCAGATAACGCAGCAAAGAGTTTTTGCAACGCTTTTGAACGATGTGAAAGTTGCTTTTTACGCGTCGGTTCAAGCTCTGCAGATGAGCAATCGTCTTCAGGAACATAGAAAATCGGATCGTAGCCAAAGCCGTTTTCACCTTGCGCTTCAGTAAGAATACGACCTTCCCATTTACCATGGCACACGATAGGAGTTGGATCGGCCGCATGGCGCATAAAGACTAAAACACAGTGAAAACGTGCAGTACGTTGCTCTGCTGGCACGTCAACCATCGCTTTAAGTAGCTTATCGATATTGTCTTGGTCACTCGCATCTTCGCCTGCGTAACGAGCAGAATAAATGCCAGGAGCACCTTGTAGATAATCGACTTCAAGACCTGAGTCATCAGCAATCGCCGCTAGGCCCGTTTCTGCTGCTGCGTGACGTGCTTTAATGATCGCATTTTCGATAAAGGTGGTACCGGTTTCTTCGGCGTCAATGACGTTAAATTCGCTTTGAGCAAATACGTCGAAACCAAAATCGGCCAATAGGTCGGCCATTTCACGTACCTTACCTTGGTTACCTGTCGCTAATACAATCTTGCTCATGCTCTATCCTAGTTACTCTTCAACATAAAATTTTTGGGTGAACTTTAAAGTGCCTTTGCCTTTATTGCCAGCATCGAGTTCGATATTAAAGCGAATAGTTTCTTCTTCCGTGATGGCAAATTCAGCCAAATAGTATATCGCATCTCCTTCTTCTACTTTCCTAAAGTTTAGCTCGCGAGTTTGGCCAATTAAATTTTTTGCCGTGCCAGTCAGTTTGCCACTGATAGCGGGCTTACCTAGCTGTGAACGGTCGAGTAGGCTGATGTTTAAAATGGCGGAGTAGCCACTGCGTTTTAGTTGGTAGCTACGGGCGACTTGAGGGGTAAGAAAAGTTGAATTAAATGCTGAGTAGTGCACTTCAACATCTTTGATAGTAGTGAACTGACCGGCGATGCTTGGCAGTGATAGAGCGCATGCGAGTAAAGCGATGAGGTATTTTGTCATTGTGATATTCCTGAGATAAATAAAAAGCCATCATAGGATGGCTTCAATTTCAGCAGGGATCTGGCTGGGAGTCACGATACGCACTTGTTTGTGCCGCCCGAGTTCACCTTTTTCAATCTTGACCAATCCCTTAGCCACTTTAAATTGTTTTGCCAGATACTTAGACAAGTGCGCATTGGCTTTGCCATCCACTGGCGGAGCGGTAATGGCGATTTTGACTTCTTCACCATGCAAGCCGACGATTTTGTCACGGCTGGCTTTAGGCTGAATATAAAGGCGAAGCACGATGTCTTCACCTTCTTTCCAAACCGCTACAGACACTATAGTTGGTACCAAATCGGACCGATGATGTCGCCCATAAGGAAGTTGGCAAATTGCAGCACGATGAACAGCACTAACACACTCAAGTCGAAACCGCCCATTTCAGGCAGAATACGGCGAATCGGTGCTAGCATTGGTTCTGTTAATTGATGGAACACGTATTCCACCGGGCTGCGGCCTTGGCTTACCCAGCTCAAGATTGCGCGTAGTAACAGCACCCAGAATAATAATCCGCCCGCTGCTTTCACTAGTGATAGTGCGCCGAGGAATAAGAAATCAGCACTGAAGGCAACAGAGCCGTTAGAGGCAACTAAAATAACCGCGACAAACTTCACCACACAAAGTACGTAAGCAAACAGTACCGTGGATAAATCAATACTACCGACCGAAGGAATAACACGGCGTAGTGGGCCGATCACAGGTTGAGTTGCTTTCACAATAAACTGTGAGAATGGGTTATAAAAATCGGCACGTGTTGCTTGTAACCAAAGACGCAAAAGAACCACCATGATGTACAAATCAAACACGGTAGAAATTAAGAAACTGAGTGAACTCATAGGTTGCCCTTAAATCAATCGAGCCTTATTGGCTCTGCTTATTAAAATAACTTTTCCATTTCTTGAGCGCGAATAACCGCAGCTTGCATTGCTTTCGCTACGATATCCGATAATTGGTGCTCATTGAAAGTACGAATTGCTTCAGCGGTGGTACCACCTTTAGATGTCACTTGTTCGCGTAGGGTAGAAAGCTCGATTTGTGGGTTAGCAATCACCATTTCGGCTGCGCCCAGTGCTGACTGTTGTACCAGCAGGCGCGCAGTATCATTATCAAAACCTTGTGCAATCGCTTCAGCTTGCATCGCTTCCATAAACAAGAAGAAGTAAGCCGGCGCGCTACCAGCGGCGGCGATAACATTGTTGATCCCTGATTCTTGTTCAACCCAACATACTTTGCCTACCGCGCTCATAAGATCTGCGGCAAATTGACGATCTTGCGTTGAAACATTTTCAGGAGCATAAAGGCCGCTCATGCCTTGGCTGACTAGCGCTGGCGTATTTGGCATAACGCGAACTAGGCTTAGCTCGGCTGCAAACATTGAGTTGAGGCGCTCGGCACTGATGCCCGCTGCAATCGAAATCACCAATTTATGCGAAAAGTCGACACCTTGCATTCCTTGGCCAACCACTTCCATGAGTTGTGGTTTAACCGCCAGTACCACCACATCCGCTTGTGTCGCGGCAATCGCATTGTCGGCTTCGGTATTGATACCATATTGGTTAGAAAGAAAATCACGTTGCTCTTGATTAGGATCCGTCGCAGTAATCAAGTTTGCCGGATAGCCACTTGCCACTAGGCCCGCGATGATAGAGCGCGCCATGTTCCCTGCGCCGATAAAGGTGATTTTCTTATGTTCCATGATGACTTCCTAAATGGGTAATATTGTTATTTTTTACTAATTTTGCATTGCTACGCTTTAGTGCTGTAATCGCGCTCGCCGAAAATAGCGGTACCGATACGCACCATGGTGCTACCGGCTTCAATCGCCGCTTCCATATCCCCACTCATTCCCATTGAAAGGGTATCGAGCTTGAGGTTTGGATGGCGTTCAGCCAGTGCCTGTTTTAGCGCTGTAAGTTGTTTAAACGCGCGCAATTGTGATGTGTAATCTGGCACGTTGGCCGGAATTGACATCAATCCTCTTAATGTGAGGTTAGGCAGTGTCGAAATCAACGCTGCCAGTTCAAACACTTGATGCTCTTCAATGCCAGACTTACTGTCTTCGCCACTGGTGTTTACTTGAATCAGTACTTGCAACGGCGGCATGTCGCTTGGACGTTGATCATTTAAACGTTGAGCGATCTTAGCGCGATCAACCGTGTGTACCCAAGCAAAGTGTTCCGCTACAGGACGAGTTTTATTGGATTGAATAGGGCCAATAAAGTGCCACTCGATAGCAAGGTTAGGTTGATGCTCAGAAAAATATGTTACTTTATCAACCCCTTCTTGAACGTAGTTTTCACCAAACATCTGTTGCCCGGCAAGGGCGGCATCAAGGATTGCTTGATTGGGTTTGGTTTTACTTACCGCGAGAAGTTGCACTGACTCTTGAACACGGCCACATTTTTGCTGTGCGCTAGAGATCTGTGAGGTGATCTGTTCAATGTTTTGTTGAATACTACTCATAGCCTACTTTACTAAGGAATTTAAATGGATATCGCTGAGTTACTGGATTTTAGTGTAAAACATAATGCGTCAGATCTACATCTTTCTGCGGGTGTTTCTCCGATGGTGCGCATTGATGGCGAAGTTCGCAAGCTGGGAATCCCTGCTTTTAGCCACGCCGAAGTCCATCGCTTAATTTTTGAAGTGATGAACGATGCTCAGCGTAGCGAATTTGAAGAACACTTAGAAGTTGATTTTTCATTTGAACTTCCCGATATCGGTCGTTTTCGCGTCAATGCGTTTAACCAAGCGCGTGGTAGTGCAGCGGTTTTTCGTACTATTCCTACTTCCATTCCAACGTTGGAGCAGCTTGAAGCGCCGGCGATATTTGAAAGTATCGTCAACTTGGAAAAAGGCTTAGTGCTGGTGACGGGCCCGACGGGTTCTGGTAAGTCGACCACATTGGCGGCGATGGTTGACTATATTAATCAAAACCATAACAAGCACATTCTGACTATTGAAGATCCGATTGAATTTGTTCACAGCAACCAAAAATGTTTGGTCAATCAACGTGAAGTCCATCGAGATACTCGCAGCTTTAAAGCGGCTTTGCGTAGTGCTTTACGTGAAGATCCTGATGTCATTCTTGTTGGTGAGTTGCGTGATCAAGAAACGATTAGTTTGGCGCTAACGGCAGCGGAAACGGGCCACTTAGTTTTTGCTACGCTGCACACCAGCTCTGCAGCCAAAACCATTGACCGTATTATTGATGTTTTTCCGGGCAGTGAGAAAGGCATGGTGCGTTCTATGCTTTCGGAATCACTACGTTCAGTGATTGCACAAAAACTGCTGAAGCGTATTGGCGGTGGTCGTGTTGCGTGTCATGAAATTATGATGGCAACGCCCGCAATCCGTAACTTGATCCGTGAAGATAAAGTCGCGCAGATGTATTCAGTGATCCAAACTGGATCGGCTCAAGGCATGCAAACTATGGAACAAAATGCCAAACTTTTGATCGCCAAGGGCTTGGTCGATCAAGCTGAGGTTGAGCAAAAAATTGGCTCGCTAGATTTCTAAAGGAGCAAAACAATATGGATGCCTTCCTGCAAGGAATGAGTGAGCAAAAAGCGTCAGATTTGTATATCACCGTTGGCGCTCCAGTGCTTTATCGTGTTGATGGTGAATTACAGCCACAAGGCGATAAGCTTGCTGAGCAAGAGGTGTTCGCGTTATTGAACTCGTTAATGGATAACGAGCGCTTGAGCGAGTTTAAACGCAGTCGTGAAGCGAATTTTGCCGTGGTGCGAGATTGCGGACGATTTCGTGTTTCTGCCTTTTTTCAACGTGAGCAACCCGGGGCGGTAATTCGACGTATCGAAACGAAGATTCCAACTTGTGAAGAACTTAATCTCCCTACGGTGTTGCAAAAGCTGGCGACCACCAAGCGAGGTTTGGTGCTGGTGGTTGGAGCAACCGGTTCTGGTAAATCGACCACCATGGCGGCAATGACTGGCTATCGAAATCAACACCGCAGCGGTCACATTCTCACCGTGGAAGATCCGATTGAATTTGTTCACGAACATCAGGGCTGCATTGTGACTCAGCGTGAAGTCGGCCTCGATACTGAAAGCTATGAAGTCGCCCTGAAAAACTCGCTGCGCCAAGCGCCGGATATGATCTTAATTGGTGAGATTCGTAGTCGAGAAACCATGGAATATGCAATGGCGTTTGCGGAAACCGGTCATCTGTGTATGGCAACCTTGCACGCTAATAATGCCAATCAAGCGTTAGAGCGTATTTTACATTTGGTGCCAAAAGAGAAAAAAGAGCAGTTCTTATTTGATTTGTCGATGAACCTGAAAGGCGTGGTTGCTCAGCAGTTGCTGCGAGATAAAAATGGTCAAGGTCGTCATGGTGTTTTTGAAGTGCTGCTCAATAGCCCTCGCATCGCTGATTTGATCCGTCGTGGTGAGTTGCACGAAGTGAAAGCGACCATGGCGAAGTCGCAGCAGACGGGTATGCAGACTTTTGACCAGTCGTTATTTCAGTTGCTGGTTGATGGCAAAATTAGTGAAGAGGATGCGCTGCACAGTGCTGACTCTGCCAATGATTTACGCATTATGCTTAAAACGGAGCGCGGAGAGTCTTTAACGAGTGGATCTCTGGCTGATATCACCATTGATATGGACTGATAGGGCTGTTGTGGACCAAAACAAAAACCGAGCTCGCAGCTCGGTTTTTTATTTTTGGTTTCAAGACTATTTTTCAAATAGCTCTTGATGGAGCTTTTGGATCGCTTGGCGTGACACCGATTCATGCAGTAAGAAGCATAAGTTGTGCGGGCTTGCGCCGTAGCAAATCATACGTAAGTTGAAATCTTCTAGGGTGCCAAACACTTGTTTTGCGTAGCCGCGGCTTTCGCTCATGTTGTTACCGATCAGCGCCACTAAACATAGATTGTGTTCTACCTCGACAGTGCATAGTGCTTCTAGCTCTTCACGTGCCGCGCTTGGTAATTGTGGTGCGCCGCCAGATGTGCCCGTTTGATCGAGAGTAAGTGACACACTGATCTCCGAGGTGGTGATCAAGTCCACTGAAACTTTATGCTTGGCCAGAATCTCAAATACTTTCGCGAGGAAGCCATAAGCATGGAACATATTAGCACTGTGTAGCGTTACCATAGTTTGATTACAGCGCAGGGCTAGTGCACGGAAAAGAGGTGAGCTTTGCACCTGATGACGGATCCATGTGCCGCCTTTTTCTGGCTCTTTTGATGATCCGACAAATACCGGAATATCATGGCGTAGCGCTGGTACTAACGTTGAAGGGTGCAGGATCTTGGCGCCAAAGTTGGCCATTTCAGATGCTTCACTAAAGCTAATCTCTGGAATTGGAGACGCTTTTTCTGCAATACGAGGATCGGTGGTGTAAATACCCGGAACATCAGTCCAGATCTCTAAACCTTCTGCTTTAACGGCTTCCGCAATCAAAGCGGCACTGTAATCACTGCCTCCGCGACCGAGAGTCGTGGTGTTACCGAGCTCATCAGAACCGATAAAGCCCTGCGTGATGACAACGAATTCTTGGCAGAGAGGGACTAAATGTTGTGTCGCTAACTGAGCGGTTTGTTCTACATTCGGTTCGGCTTTGCCAAAGGTATTATCTGTGCGTAGTACTTGGCGGATATCAAAACGTTGTGCTTTGATGCCACGCTCTCGCATCAGTTGAGCAAGTAGATGCGTTGACATTAGTTCACCACAGGCGACTAAGTGATCAGTGAGTTTATCTGTTGCTTGAATCGAAGCGGCTTCAGCAAGGCTGGTGACGGTATCGAGAATTTTGTAAATCTCAGCGGCGGTATTGGTGGCATCTTCAAGTTGGCCAAGTACTGCTTCATGAATTTCTGCAATTTGGCTTAAGATTTGGCTACGTTGCTGTTGTTCTTGTACGCCATTAGCCAGTTCAACTAATAGATTGGTTACGCCAGAGCAGGCGCTACTAACGACTAATCTGGTGCTAGGGTTATTTTCAATGATGGCCGCACAACGGCTCATTGCTTCAAAGTTTGCGACACTTGTACCGCCAAATTTGGCGACATTAAAAGAGCTCACAGTATTTCTCCCACGACTTCCTAAATTGTTGTTGGAATCCCAACGTCCGATGTTTTGTGTTTGATGATTCAAACGAGAAGAGAATTTCCTGAGCGGTATAAAGAGGTTCGTATTTATTGTGAATAGTTCACCTCAGAAGCGCTTCATCAGGCGGTGCTGATGACAATTGATGAGAATCAACTCAAGTCAACCGACTGCTCTAATCCGACAATTTAGCGCAATCTCGGCACTGCTCTCCCTTCAACACACCGTATCGGAGTTGTGGCTCCACGATGCATCTACCTAGGCAGCGCTCCTCTTCTGTGATTAAATATTGAACGTTTTTATGTGACCAAAGTCAATTAAAAATTTACAAATATAACAAAATCGCTGCTAACTAGACTTACGGCCAATTGTTGTTAGCAAGGTATTGTTCTATGGTGAATTAGCTTGAGATTAATCCTGATATACAGCAAGGAGTGACAATGACGATTACCAGCTTTATTCCACCACACCGAACCTTAATGGGGCCGGGGCCATCTGATATTTCGCCACAAGTATTGCAAGCGTTGAGTCGCCCAACCGTTGGTCATTTAGATCCGCTTTTTATCGCTATGATGGATGAGTTAAAGCAACTCTTAAAATACGCTTTTCAAACTGAAAATGAGTTTACCATTGCGCTTTCAGCCCCGGGAAGTGCGGGTATGGAAGCCTGTTTTGTTAATTTAATTGAGTCGGGCGATAAAGTGATTGTGTGCCGCAATGGGGTATTTGGCGAACGGATGCGAGAAAATGTGATCCGCGCTGGAGGCGAGGTTGTAGTGGTGGATGATGAGTGGGGATACCCAGTCTCTATCGACAAGGTGCGTCAAGCGCTGGTGGAGCATCCGGATACTAAGATCGTAGCCTTTGTACATGCCGAAACGTCCACAGGAGCGCTCTCCGATGCGCAAGCGCTAGGAGCGCTAGCTAAGCAATATGGTGCTCTGACGATTGTGGATGCCGTAACCTCACTCGGTGGTGTGCCATTAAAAGTGGATGAATGGCAGTTAGATGCTGTTTATTCAGGCAGCCAGAAATGTCTTTCTTGTACGCCAGGCTTATCACCATTGACTTTTTCCGCCAAAGCGATTGAAAAAATACAGGGTCGTACCACGCCGGTGCAGAGTTGGTTTCTCGATCAGAGCCTAGTATTGGGCTATTGGAGTGGTGAAGGTAAGCGGAGTTATCACCACACGGCGCCCGTAAACAGTTTATATGCGCTGCATGAAGCATTACTGATTCTGCGACAAGAAGGGTTAAAGAATGCTTGGCATCGTCACCAATTGATGCATGAAAAGCTCAAATTGGGTTTGGAAAAGTTAGGTTTTGAATTTGTGGTCGAACAAGCGTATCGCTTACCACAATTGAATGCGGTTTTTGTTCCACAAGGTATTGATGAAGCGAAGGTGCGTAGCCATTTGCTACAGACTTACAATCTCGAAGTCGGTGCTGGGCTTGGCGCTTTGGCGGGTAAAGCGTGGCGCATAGGTTTGATGGGATATGGCGCAAGAGAAGAGAATATTGCGTTGTGTCTGCGAGCCTTAGAAGAATCCATCACGCAATAATCTTGTTCAGTGCGTTAGACAAAGCGCTAGATACCAACCTGGTAGGAACGAGTAAGAGCGGCCCTGAGGCCGCTCTTTTTTATTGAGCCGAGGAGGGCTTTAGTGCGTTGATATCTGGAGCGATATATTGCACTTTGTCAAAGTCTCGATTTGGGAACAGGAACTTTGCTTCGCTGCGAATTTGCTCGGCTTTCTGTGTCTCTTCAATGCCTTGATAGGCCAAGATTAGGTTGTTATAGAAAGCCGGACGCGGCTTGTGTTTAATGATCTGCAAAGACCAATCAATATAAGGTTGAATGTAATCTGGATTTTGACTCATCAAACCAATATTGAGATAGGTGTTATACACATCCCAATCATAGCGATCTTTCCAGACAATGGGGTTGCTGACACTATTAAGGATATCTGGATTTTTAGGGCTCGATTTCTCAAATTGGGTTAACACAGAGTTAGTGTGTAATGAGCTGAGCATATACAGACTTACTGTAATCGGAACCACTAGGCTCATCACTCTCAACAAGGTTTGAGTGATGCGACTAAAACCAGCGGCTCGATATGAGTTTGCTCGTTGATCGATCCAATATAATAAAATAATGAACGTTAGCCAGTGTACCATCGAGTGGTAAAACGGATACTCCAGTTGGCTGTGCAGGATGATCGGCACCAGTAAGCCAAACATCGCCAGTCGAGTGCCTTTTTTACATTGGTAGATACGAATCAAGACAAAGAGCGCTGCTAAGAAAATGGCCAAAATCGGTAATAGCCCACCTTCGACCGCCCAATACAACAGTTCGTTATGTGGATGATCTAGCGCTGGTAAACCAATATGGTAGTCAGGGTTGAGCTGATGCTGGCGAGCGGTGTAGAGCATGTAGTCCGCTTCAAAATTACCATAACCATAACCGGTAAATGGCTTTTCAATGAACATGTCTAGCGCTTGAGGGAACATATAGCTGCGCGGGCTTTCTAAATTGGCTTTTGCCGCCATGAGATCTGCGCTGCCTGATGTTTGCATCATAGGGCCAATCAGACCTGCCATGACACCGATCACCGCCGAGAGGCACCAACCAATTACGCGTTTATGAGTCGCAAAGCGATACAGATATGGCAGAACCAGAGCGACCGCGATAATAGCGCCTAACCAGCCTGTTCGCGAAGCTAACACAATCAATAGCGGAATCGTTAGGGCTGGCATGATGTAGAGTAGGCTAACATCACTCAGTTTACGTTGATATTTGGTCGGCTGGCGAGCCAGTAAGTAGCCAGAAATAGCTAAGCCGGTCGCAAGAAAGCTGGCCATCACATTGGGTTGTTGAAAAATGCCATAAGGGCGATTTTGCACTGTGTTGTAACCAAGCCAGTTGCCCGGTTCTAATAGCCAATATTGCACCCAACCTAGTAATGCTTGAATGGCAACGGCAATCACGATGAACCATAACAAACGTTGTTTCTGGCGATTGCTAAAACGAAATTGCTGCAAGGTTACAAATAGCAAAAAGCCAAACCAAAGGCCAGTTAAGCGATTAATCGCGAGTAGAAATTCGGCATTAGGGTAGAGTGCGGGTGCTGTTAGCATTAGGCAGCTAATAAACAACACTATGGTCAGCTTGTTGTAACGTATTACACCCGCAGTGCCAATTTGATACAGGCCAATGGCAATGGTTAATGCTAAAGCAATCCAAGTGGTGGCATTAAATGATAAAGCCAATCCTGATCCGCCAGGGTTCGGCATAAAAAAGTGCATGGCAACAATGAAAATAAGCCCAATCGAGGCTAAAAATGGGCGGATGAGTGGCAATCTTGGTACTTGAGGCTCAAGTTGCGTTCCGGTTACATGTAGGGTTGCCATATAGTAGGAGTCACTTTTACAAAAATAAAACCAGCGTATGATACGCTGGTTTCGAAGGACTGTTGACCTTTTGAGCTAATTTTTGCAGCGGTTGTTGGTTATTTATTCAAGTCAAAGGCTTTGAAATATAAGCGCTCTGCCTGGTAAATCACTTATGCCGCCACAAATAGCATCAACCGTGATTACTTTAACATCTCTTTGAGGAAGTGCGCGGTATGCGAGCCTTTGACCTTAACCACCTCTTCCGGCGTGCCTTGAGCAATAATTTCACCACCACCTTGGCCACCTTCTGGGCCTAAATCTATAATCCAGTCCGCGGTTTTAACCACATCTAAATTATGCTCGATGACCACGACGGTATTGCCATGGTCACGTAAGCGGTGAAGTACAGTCAACAGTTGCTGAATATCGTGGAAGTGCAAACCAGTGGTTGGTTCATCCAAAATATACAAGGTTTTACCGGTATCTCGCTTCGATAATTCACGAGCCAGTTTGACGCGTTGCGCTTCACCACCAGATAGCGTGGTGGCTGCTTGGCCAAGGCGGATATAAGAAAGCCCCACATCAATCAAGGTTTGTAGTTTGCGCGCAATCACTGGCACGGGATCGAAAAACTGACGTGCGTCTTCAACGGTAAGTTCCAACACTTCATCAATACTTTTCCCTTTGTAACGTACATCAAGCGTTTCGCGATTGTAGCGTTTACCTTTACAGGCATCACAAGGCACATAGACATCGGGTAAGAAATGCATTTCTACTTTGATAACCCCGTCGCCCTGACACGCTTCACATCGACCACCACGTACGTTAAAGCTAAATCGACCCGGTTTATAACCGCGGGTACGTGCTTCTTGAGTACCGGAAAATAGTTCGCGGATTGGCGTAAAAATACCCGTGTAAGTTGCTGGGTTTGAGCGTGGCGTACGACCAATTGGGCTTTGGTCGATATCGATTACTTTATCGAAATGCTCTAAGCCTTTAATTTTCTTAAATGGCGCAGGGACTGCGGTGGTTGCGCCGTTTAACTGGGTGTGAGCGATCTTAAAGAAGGTATCATTGATTAAGGTCGACTTCCCTGAGCCAGAAACGCCAGTGATACAGCTGAATAAGCCAACCGGAATCGTTAGATTAACGTCTTTTAAGTTGTTGCCTGATGCGCCAATCAGTTCGACGACCTTTTTCTTATCAAACGGTGTTCGAACTGGAGGGACAGCGATTTGTTTCGCCCCCGATAAGTATTGGCCGGTTAGCGATTCTGGTTCGGCAATAATGTCAGCCATGGTGCCTTGAGCAACCACTTGGCCACCATGAACCCCAGCGCCAGGACCGATATCGATCACGTGATCAGCGCTGCGGATTGCATCTTCGTCGTGCTCAACCACCAAAACGGTATTGCCCAGATCACGCAGATGCACCAATGTTTTGAGTAGTCTTTCATTGTCACGTTGATGCAAACCGATAGAGGGTTCATCAAGTACATACATCACACCAACCAAGCCTGCACCAATTTGACTGGCCAGACGAATACGTTGCGCTTCTCCGCCAGAGAGGGTTTCTGCGCTGCGTGATAGGTTAAGATAGTTAAGACCAACGTTGACGAGAAATTCCAGTCGGTCGTTGATCTCTTTCATTACCTTTTCCGCAATTTTAGCGCGTTGCCCTTCCAATTTTAGTTGGGCAAAGAACGTTAACGCATCAGCAATGCTCAGTTCGACAATCTCAGGTAAGGCGGTATCACCAATAAACACATTGCGTGCTTCAAGACGCAAGCGACTGCCATCACAGCTAGCGCAGCATTTGGTGGCAATATATTTAGCCAGATCTTCACGAACCGAGTTTGATTCGGTATCACGATAGCGACGCTCTAAGGTATTGAGAATACCTTCAAATGGGTGGCGTTTAACGCGAATATCACCGCGATCATTGATGTAGTTAAATTCCACTTCAGTGCGGCCAGAACCGGTTAAAATCACCGATTGGATTTTCTTTGGCAGCTGATTAAATGGCTGGTGAAGATCAAAATCATAATGCTTAGCCAGTGAGCTGAGCATTTGAAAGTAGTAATAGTTCTTTTGATCCCAACCACGAATCGCACCTTGTGCAAGGCTTAACGATTCATCTTGAATCACTCGTGCTGGATCAAAGTATTGTTGTACGCCTAGGCCATCACACGTTCCACAAGCACCTGCGGGGTTGTTAAACGAGAACAAGCGTGGTTCAAGCTCTTGCATGCTATAGCCACAATGTGGGCAGGCAAAGTTGGCAGAGAATACGGTTTCTTCACCATCGCCTTCCATTGGTGCGACAATCGCAATACCACCCGAAAGTTCTAGTGTGGTTTCAAAAGATTCTGCGAGGCGCTGTTGTAAGTCGTCACGTACTTTAAAGCGGTCAACCACCACTTCAATGGTGTGTTTTTTATGTAGTTCTAGCGGTGGAGGATCGCTTAAATCGCAGGTATCACCGTCAATGCGTGCACGAATAAAACCTTGCGCGGCTAAATTCTCTAATGTCTTAACATGCTCACCTTTGCGCTCTTTTACGATCGGTGCAAGCAACATCATTTTAGAGCCTTGCGGTAGCTCAAGTACCTTATCAACCATCTGAGAAATGGTTTGTGCTGTTAAAGGTTCTTTGTGCGTCGGGCAGCGAGGCTCACCAACGCGAGCGTAAAGCAAGCGCAGGTAATCGTACACTTCGGTAATGGTGCCGACCGTCGAACGTGGGTTGTGCGAAGTGGACTTTTGTTCGATAGAAATCGCCGGCGAGAGTCCTTCAATATGGTCGACATCTGGCTTTTCCATCAATGAGAGAAATTGACGCGCATAGGCCGAGAGGGATTCAACATAGCGACGTTGGCCCTCTGCATAGAGAGTATCAAAGGCTAGCGAGGACTTCCCAGAGCCGGATAAACCCGTAATCACCGTAAGTTTATCGCGCGGGATAGTGAGATTGATATTTTTGAGATTGTGAGTGCGGGCTCCGCGAACTTCTATCTTATCCATTGTTATCGCTCTATATGGGAAGAATACTAAGAATGGCTAAACTGATGGCGTATTGTTATACGCAGTTTGCCTTAGTATTGCACAGCGGAAGAAATGTTCAAAGAAGATACTGGATAAAAAAACAGTAACAAAAAGGCAGCCATGAAGGCTGCCTTGAATAAATGTAGGTTAAATGCGATTAACTTAAGCTTGTTTTGCGGTCGTTTGCTTACCAAGCTCAGTTTTCTGACTGTCTTTGAGGTACATGTTCTCAAAGCAGTAGTTGGTCGCTTCGATGTAGCCTTCAACGCTACCACAGTCAAAACGTTGACCTTTAAATTTGTACGCTAAAACGCAACCTGACTTCGCTTGTTTTAGTAGCGCATCAGTAATTTGAATCTCGCCACCTTTGCCTGGTTCCGTGTTTTCAATCAGCTCAAAAATATCAGGCGTTAAGATGTAGCGGCCGATAATCGCAAGATTGCTTGGCGCCGTACCTGCTTCCGGTTTTTCCACCATGTCATCCACACGGTAGATATCATCTTTGATCATCTCACCCGAGATTACGCCGTATTTGTGCGTTTCATCTTCAGGGACTTCTTGTACTGCTACGATTGAGCAACGGAACTGTTTAAACAGTGTCACCATTTGTGCCAGCACGCCTTCTTGTTCATTAACGCAAAGGTCATCGGCTAGTACAACAGCAAAAGGTTCATCGCCAATTAATTCGCGACCAGTCAAAATCGCATGACCCAAGCCTTTCATTTCACGTTGACGGGTGTAAGTGAAGGTTGCTGAATCAATGATGTCACGGATATCCACCAAAAGTTCTTCTTTATTGGTGCCGCTAATCTGGTGCTCTAGCTCATAGTTTTTATCAAAGTGATCCATGATTGAGTGTTTGCCACGGCCAGTAACAATACACATGCCATCCATACCTGCTTGGATCGCTTCTTCTACACCGTATTCAATCAATGGTTTATTCACCACTGGCATCATCTCTTTTGGCATTGATTTGGTAGCTGGAAGAAAACGCGTGCCATAACCAGCCGCTGGAAATAGGCATTTTTTAATCATGATAAAACCCTTTATCTAACTGATGTATTTAGTAAGTTGGCGACAAGATAGCACGCTTTTACCATCAGATAATCACTCCTGTGGTGCAAAAGTTGATTTTTTAGCACTTGCTTTATTTTTAAGACATTAAGTGCTGTTTTGCCCAAGAAGTTGCCTGCACGCGGTTCTTTACCGAGAGTTTTTTGAATATTTGGTATAGGTGGGACTTGACGGTAAATTCACTAATAAAGAGGTCTTCTGCAATTTGATTATTTGACGCGCCAGTTTTTAAGCTGCGTAAAATCTGGATCTCACGGGTGGTTAGGTCAACGGTGGCTGGTGAGGTTTGGCTATCAAAGATATGGCGATAGTAATGTAATAGTTGTGCGGCGACTTTTCTTGGCAGCCAATTATGGCTATTGATCACTTCACCACAGCCAAATGCAACGTCATTGAGATCATCGTTGCGATAAAAAAGCGCTTTTAAATTACCAAAGCTGAGTAGTTCGTCAGTCGTGAGGCGTCTCTCGACATTAAAAATAATCGTTTCAAATATTTTATTCGATAACGGCAAGTTGCGAATGGTGCTATTTAACGTCTGGTAGTTGTTATGGTCGATCAGCAGAATTTTATGTTTGTGTTGCTGCATGGCGAGCATACAGTCTTGCGGTTCCATACGCGGTATCGGTAAGCCGAGGGTTGCTTCAATACGATCTACAATTGGATAGTGAGCGTGTTTATTTTCACATAGGAAATAGATGGTTCTAGTGTAGATGTTCTTAGCCATAGGATTTTCTCGTCGTTAAGGTTTGTATTTATTAGTTATTTTTAATCTATCCTGTCTCATTTGATCTGAAAGAGCGATTGGTGGTCAATAACAATTGCATCATGTTTCATATTTGATAAGTGATTTATCTTTATCTCATTGAAAATGGGCGAGGAGAAGATGAGTAAGTATTGAATTCTGGGACGAGTAACCGAAAAGTTGTTTAGTGGTAGGACATCAAGAGTTGTTTGTGGCGTAACTAGGGTGTTATTCTTATGCGCTATCAAATTTAAGAAATTCTATCTAGACGGAGCGAAACATGGCTAGCCGTGGAGTAAACAAAGTAATCTTGGTCGGTAACTTGGGCGCAGATCCTGAAGTCCGTTACATGCCTAGTGGCGGTGCAGTAGCAAATATTACTGTGGCTACTTCTGAGTCATGGCGTGATAAAGCTACCGGTGAACAGCGTGAAAAAACAGAGTGGCACCGTGTTGCTCTGTTTGGAAAATTAGCAGAAGTGGCTGGTGAGTACCTACGCAAAGGCTCTCAAGTTTACATTGAAGGTCAACTGCAAACACGTAAATGGCAAAACCAACAAGGCCAAGATCAGTACACAACGGAAGTTGTGGTACAAGGCTTTAATGGTGTGATGCAAATGCTAGGCGGTCGTCAAGGCGGTCAAGGTGCACCAATGGGTGGTCAACCTCAACAGCAACAGCAACCGCAGCAAGGTTGGGGTCAGCCACAACAACCTGCAATGCAGCAGCAATCGCATCAGCCACAACACCAGCAACCTCAGCAACAACAGCCTCAATATAATGAGCCACCAATGGATTTTGACGACGACATCCCGTTTTAGACAAAGACAAAATGAGAAATGTTGAAAAATACATTAAAGACCGCTAACAGCGGTCTTTTTTTATTTCGAAGAAAGATAAATGTGTATTTTTCTAGTAATTTCTATATATTACTTTGTGACAAGTTAAAATGTTGATTTATGGGGTGGTATGAAGATTGTGATAAAGAAGTTCATGAGCGGCGAGCGTTATGTTTTTCTTCTAGATGATGATGGCGTGCCCGATTTTTGGGTAACACATTTCGTTACTCAGAAGCTAAGAATGAGCAAAACCGCAACCACCATTCAGCAATACTTGAAATCCATCAAGCATTTGAAAGTTTGGGAAAGCCTTAATAATCGAGATTTGCTTAACGAAATATCTAAAGGTGATATCCCAAGTATCGATGATATCAATGCTCTGAAAGAGCATTGTGCGCTTCAAGCGAAAGTTTTCAAAAATCAGGTGAAAAGCAATGTTACCAATATGGCTGATTTTCATCTTTCTAAATCAAAAGATAAGCCAACAGTCACAAAGTCACAGTATATCTCCCGTATAGCTCATATCGCTGAGTATCTTCATTTTTGTGGAATGGAACGAGTTAAAAAAAAACCGTCAGCGAGTAATTTATTTGACGAGCTTGATGTGATGAAAGGACAGATTAAAAGCGGTATGGCGAAGGGGCGAACAAAAAACAAACAGAAAGATTTGGATAAGTCAGGTATTCCAGATGATGTATTTGAAGATTTTGTTGCGGTTGCAAAGCCTAACTCGGAGCATAATCCGTTTGGTAAAGATGTTAAGTTTCGAAATTATTTGATTGTGCAAACTCTTTATGAGACAGGCTTTCGGCGTGCTGAGCTAGTCGCTCTAAGAATTAGTGACATAGGAACCGAGTCTGACAATCCAACATTGTCCGTAATACGCAGACACAACAGTAAAGACGATCCTCGCTTAGATGAGCCAACAGCAAAAACTTTGGGCAGGACTGTCCCAATATCTCAAGAGTTAAGAGATCTACTGAACATGTATATCAGAACAGATCGTGTACGGACTAAATCTGCGAAAACACATCCATTAATATTCGTTGCTCATAAAAGCAAAAGAGGCTCTCATGAAAAAGGAGATCCGATTGTAAAACAAACGATTAACGATGTGTTTAACCAAATAAGGAAAGTTAACTATGAGAGGTTCTGGGGGATAACTCCGCACGCGTTTAGGCACTTTTTTAACGACCAACTTTCTAGTCGTATTGACGAGGAAAAGGAGAACATTAAGTTGGAAGTTAGACGATTAGAATCAGAAGGTAGATATCAGGAAGCTAAGCAATACGCTAACGAAAATACAATTACGGAGCAAAGA
Source organism: Vibrio scophthalmi (assembly GCF_040869025.1). Taxonomy (NCBI): domain Bacteria; kingdom Pseudomonadati; phylum Pseudomonadota; class Gammaproteobacteria; order Vibrionales; family Vibrionaceae; genus Vibrio; species Vibrio scophthalmi. Next base: position 1,847,173 of record NZ_CP134271.1, read on the forward strand.
GAGCTTGAAATTCGTGCAGAGCTGAATGGACATTCTTCATTAGATTCAGGCCAACGTTATCTGAAACGAACAATGAGAAAACAAGCTGATAAGATACGGAAGAGAATACATGCGAAGTTAAAGCATAAGGCAGAGGGAGGCAATTATGGCTGTTAGTGTAAAAAAAAACAGAGGTTCGGGACGAGTCAAGCCGAAATTAGATAAGCGATTAAGCAAGGCTAACTATGAGTTTGACGTTTACTCTGATAATTGGCAGTTGGATGCTAATGTACATTTGAATTTCAAACTTCTAGATTCATTGAATCTGACTCCAAAGTTTACAGAAAGCTTTAGACTTGCTTTAGCCGACTATGCTGCTGAGCTTTCATCACGATACACTGATAATCTTTTTCGATATTGTCGCTGGTTATTCGCTGTTGGAGTGACTAGCCAAGTAACTGAGCTGCACGTAATAAACTATAAAGCAACTCTTAACAAAACTACGGAATACAAGTTAGGTTATATTCGGGCATTTTTACTTGATTGGCACGATAAAAAAATCAAAGGTATCGATGATAAAGTTGCTGACTTGTTCTTATCGTTCAAACTTTCTGGAAACGAAAAAGGTAAGGCGGTTGCGCTTGGCTGTCCTTATAGCGGTGCCTACACACTTGAAGAGCAAGCCGCATTTATTACTTGGTATATCGATGCTTTTACCGAAAAGGTTATCTCACTAACTGACTATGCGTTCATCATGGCATTGCAGCATACAGGAGCAAGACCGATTCAGTTAACTTATCTGTATTATGGCGATTTACTTACAAGAAAAGAGGCTGGTATTGAACATTTTGACTTAAAAATCCCCAATGCTAAAAAACATGATGAGTTCTTTAGAGAATCTTTTCAAATCAAGAAAGATGTTAGCGAAGACTTAATATTGGTGCTGACAGCCCAGGCAGAACAATCCATCAAAATGGTTGAAGATCATTTTGATATCAGTCTGACCAGTCAGCAGAAAAACCAAATCCCTATTTTTATTAATGAGCGAGAGGTATTGAACCTCACGAGCTTTAGTCAGTTTGAGCAAATACAACAGAAAACGCCTGATTTATTGTGCTTACGGACTAATGGGGCAAATCCATCAGTTGCAGAAATAGTAAGAAGATTAGCTCGACTTTGCCCCTTAAAAACAACTCGAATTAAGGTAGATGGGGATTATGGCGATTTGCATATCAATCCACGTCGATTTCGTTACACCCATGCAACGAATATGGCGATGCTTGGAGCAAGTAATCATACTATTGCCGAGGAGTTAGGACATGAGGACACTCAGAATGTCACCGTGTATACCGAGTTTAATGAAGAGATGGCGGACAGAATAGACGATGCGCTAGCTACCGATCTTACCCCATTAGTTCAAGCTTTTTCTGGCACGTTAATAGACAGTGAAAAAGACGCAATTCGAGCTAACGATCCTCGAAGCAGAATTAATAATGACGAAGGCAATCCGTTAGGAAACTGCGGAACATTCGGCTTTTGCGCCAATGGCTCTGTACATTGCTACACATGTAATAAGTTTCAACCGTGGTTAAATGCCCCTCATGAAGACATGCTTAAAAGTGTTATCTTTAAGCGAGATCGAAAGCGTGATATGGGAGCCAGTGAGTTTGTTTTGCAAGGACATAACCGCAGCATCAATGCTATCAAGGCGGTTATTCAAAAGTGCAATGCAAGAAAGCAAGAGTTAGAAAATGAAGGAGCGTTTAATGTCTAATGTTTTGCTGTTTACTCCTAGGCATCAAATAGATTTTCAAAAGAATTATGATGATTTTATCGCATTTGCAAAAAATGAATTAAGTCTGTTTGACGATATTCAGTTCAAAACAACAGAAGGTATTGTTCAGAAAGGTTGGGAATGTGACAAATGGTCATGGACGACGAAAAAAGGAAAAAAGCTCACAATTGTGTTTGGGACGAGTGAAAGCCATTCCAGATATACGCCTTTCCGCTCCCCTTTTGCTGACTTTGCGAAAGCATATGTTCGCTATCAACAGTCGCTCAATCATAAAGATTCAACCATGTGGGCTTCGTCATTAGTATGGCTCTATCAAGCATTAGAAGAGCACGCAGCGCACAATGGGAAATCATCAATCAATATTATGAATCTCAATAATGACGTGATTAATCGCATTGAACAGCAGATTAAGAACAGTCGTTTAGGGGCTGGCAGCAAACGTAATATCGGTCTTTCGCTCGACAAAGTTTTGAAATTCATCAAAGAAAAACGATTTAAACTAGATCTACAAGAGTGGACAAATCCTTTTCCTCGCCTCTCTGACACAAAAATAAAGCTAGATGAAAAAAGCCGTAAAGAAGAGGAAGGTAAGTGCCCATCTGATTACCAGATGCTGCAAGTTGCAGATGCTTTTTATAAAGCGAAAACGCCACGTCAGAAGTATTTTAGCAGTCTTTGCGTTATGTTGATGTGCCAGCCTAGTAGGAATTGTGAACTGAATGGTTTGACTGTCAATTCATTACAGCAAAGTGATAAAGGTCGTTGGTACTTGATGTGGCATCCCGCCAAAGGGGGCGATCCTGTTCGAAAGTGGGTGCCAGCTTTACTAGAAGACGTTGTTAAACAGGCTGTTGAAAGACTTGTTGAGATTTCTGCTCCAGCTAGGTCTGCTGCAAAATTTGCATACGACAATCCAGACGTATTTATGTTGCCTAGTGATTCAGAAAGCCCTCAAGACAGACCGTTAACATATAATCAGTTCGCGAAAGTGATGGGATTTAAAATAGGTAAATTAGAAAGAGGAACGGATATCACTTGGACAACATATGGTAGCAACGTCAAGTGGTTAAATCGTTTAATTAGCGAATTGAACAATGTGAATGATTGGAAAAAGGATTTGTGTCAAGGACACATCATTCTCCCGAACAATGAGATCGTGAATAGATACACTGGTAAGCCAACAGGAATCGTCATTCGATTTCCTAATTATAGGGATCTCCGTTCTGTTATTGATGAACAGTATAATACGCCGAATTTCCCAAATTATGGTGACACGAAAATATGGGATTGTATCACATTAGTCAGAGATCATGAGTTTCACAAGGAATTCGCTGTTAAGCCCTTCTCATGGGTTCATCTAGGGCATGGCTCTCTAAGTGATGCTATCGGCTCTGACAGAGGCATAGAATCAATTTTTGATGAGCTTGGAATCACAGATGAATATGGGACACCTCTCAAGCTAAATAGTCACCAATTTCGTCACTGGTTAAACACGAAATTAAAGTTAGCAGGTGAAGCTGATTGGCTTATCGCTAAATGGTCAGGGCGAGCTGATATCAAGCAAAACAAAGCTTACGACGGACGAACGGAAAAGCAAAAGTCACGTCTAACTCAGCGGATTGGGCATGTTACGATTGGAACTGGTGTCATGACTGTTGCTCAAGCTAGCCAGTTGTTAGAACCTTACACTGCCGAAGCGCCACCACCGCCAATGGTTCTGCATGATCTTGGACTTCCCATCTCACTGAAAGCTCTTGGAGTTGATAGAGATGGTGTTGCTCAGTTTACAGGGGTAGGCTTTTGTGTACACAACTATGCCGAAAGCCCATGTATTAAAAATGGTGACTGTGAAGTGTGTAACGAGCATGTTTGCCTTAAAGGCATACCCAACACACTTGAGGAGCTTAAAACCCTTTGTAGGCTGTATGAGGAGCAATTAGAGCATGCTAGAGCTAGTGTGGAAGACAATGTCTTCGGAGCTGATAGATGGTTAACATCTCTGGGATTTCGACTGTCAAAAGTAAAAACGTTAATACGCCTACTTGAAGACCCCAAGATATTGGATGGTACACGCGTTCGAATACCTGATGAGTTATCACCATCCCCAGTGAAGCGTTCATTGAACGTAAATGAACAAACTGCTATCCAAGGCTTTGATCTTATGGCTTTAGCGTTATCTGATATGAGGGAGGCATAATGGCTTTTGTTCCAGACAACAAAGAAACAATACTAGCTATAATCGATGGCTGGACTGGTAAACTTAGCTATGAGCTTTTGGCTGAGAAACTACAGTCAGAACTTGGTCTAAAAAAACTACCGTCACGGTTTACATTAGCCAAGTATGATGAAATTAAGCATGCTTTTGATTTGAAGAAAAAGCAGCTAAGGCAAAAGAAGTCAGAAGCCATCGAAGATGCAAAATTGTTGTTCGAAAGTACGGATAAATTAAGTGATCTGATCTCGAACCTAGGGAGTGATGATGCAACGATTACTGAGTTAATCAAGCAAGTAGAAATGCTTGAAAAAGAGAATGAAAGGCTGAGTTCTGAAAATAAAAGGCTAAATTCTCAGAACGATATCTTGCTTGAAAGATTTGCTAGATGGCAGCATAACCTCCAGAAGATGGATGGGGTGGATCTCAATAAGTTAGCCTCTACCATTGATGATGGTTTTCCTATGAAATATGGTTGATCACGTTACATGTGCAACAGCTAAATAAATTTATCTAGCTTATATAGTGAAATAGGAAGAGGCTATAGCACACATAATCTGCAATAATTCAGGTAGTTATTCACTATTATGCTTGGTGCATCTCAGATTGTTCGAACTAATATCTAGGGTACTCGAGAGGTTCGTGCGAGTACCCTAGTTGCAGTTATTACATTTCCCAAAAATTATGATGAAGCTTCAACTTCTCGTATAAATTTGTCAATACTTGCTTCATTTACGTCTTCATCGAAATGCTCTGCTTTTAGTTTGTCACAGAGCATTCTAGTCTTAGCTGCGACTCGTCCATCTTCTTGTTCTTTCCAAAGGTCAACTTGCTCTAGAACTTTATGGAATAGTTTGTCGGGTAATCTGTTACCCATTTGTATGCCCATAACGGAAGGAAAAATCGACTTATAAGACTCTCTGATATCTCGTACACTTGGGGCTAATGAAAAAAAATTGAGTAGAAACTCTGGGCGCATGATGTATTTAGCTGCATTTTTTTTGACAAGCTCAACTGTAAAGCGCTGTACTCTAGATTCCTGAGTCAACCACCATGTTTGATATCCATATTCAGGATAAGTTGAAATCTCTTTGTTTTTGTTTCTGTAGCCGTATATAGCTTTGATAATTAGAGCTACACCCTCTGCAAGTTGGAGATTTCTTTTAATTGGCAATATTTGTTGTGCTAGTTCAGCTACATCGTCATCATTTGTAATACCTTTTAGGTCATCATTTGAGTAAAATTGCATCCCAAATTGATGGATTATGTATGCCTTCAATTCTTCTTTACCAATTGAAGTATGAAGTTCATTGTAGCTTAAGAAGCCAGATAAAAATGAATTCCAAGAACTAGAATACCCTTCTCTCATCGCATGATAGTAGGTGCGGATTAGTATTTGTTCTGATTCTCTAATTAAGTCTTCGGTTAGGTGCGATTCTCTTTTACGAATGTGATTCTTATATTCATTGTCAGTTACAATCAAATGTTTAATTACGCCATCAAGTGCAGACTCAGTTAGTATTAGCTCAATGCCAGCTTCGTTTGACATCTTAAATAGGTTTCGAGTCATTTGATTCTCTTCACTCAAGAACCTTTCCGTCAGTGTGTTACCGCCGATGTAAAAATGACCCACTAGCGCCGACTTAAAATTGACCCACCTGAGGCACAATGTTCGTTCGTTTAACGGATAAAACGGCGAGCTATGATAAATCAGGAGCAACTAGTGGAAATTCAAGTTTTATATCGTCAGGGATATAGTATTCGCCGTATTGCCAGAGAGCTAAATATCTCACGAAACACGGTAAGGCATTACCTACGGACTAAAGCGTCTGTTCCTAACTACTCAAAGCGAGAGCCAGTCTCGACCAAACTTTCGCCCTATGAAGCGTACCTATTCGGACGAATCGAAGCGGCAAAGCCACACTGGATACCTGCAACCGTGTTGTTGCGGGAGATAAAATCATTGGGTTATGAGGGCGGTGTTACGATGCTAAAAGAGCATATAAAACAATACAAACCAGCACCTAATTATGATCCTGTGGTTCGTTTCGAAACGGAACCTGGACAGCAGATGCAGGTCGACTTCACCACCATCTCACGCCACGGGAAACGCATAAAAGCGTTCGTAGCGACATTAGGTTATAGCCGCGCCACCTTTGTTAAGTTCTCTGAGCGAGAGCGTCAAGAAGACTGGATTCAGGGGCTTGAACAAGCATTTGAATTCTTCGCAGGCGTACCCAAAGAGGTACTATTCGATAACGCAAAAGCCATCATGATCGAACGCGATGCTTATGGTGATGGAGAACATCGCTGGAACCCGCAGTTACTTGCTACCGCAAAAAAATACGGCTTTAAGCCAAAAGCTTGTCGCCCCTATCGAGCGAAAACAAAAGGGAAAGTAGAACGCTTTAACTCCTACCTCAAAAGCAGTTTTATCACACCACTGGCGGCGACACTCAAACAGCACGGCCTCGATTTAACCGTTGATGTGGCTAACGGTCGTATTGGCGCATGGCTAGAAACCGTAGCGCACCAAAGAATACATGGAACAACGAATGCCAAGCCTCAGACCTTGCTTGAGGAAGAACGGTTCACACTACTGTCACTGCCGATAACTGAGTGTTCATTTAGCCCATTACCCGTTCGCCAGTCAGTTGTGCCGATAGAAAGCTTTCAACATCCTTTATCTACTTATGATGCGCTGTTGGAGGTGAGAGCATGAACATACAGATGACTCGCATCGAAGCGGCTTGTGAATCCTTAAAGCTCAACACGATAAGTAATGAATGGGCTGGAATAGCCAAAACAACGCTAAACAACGAGCAGAGCCTTGGAGACTTTTTAGAATCGCTACTGAATGTAGAGCTGGAAGCTAGGGCAGAAAAAACACGAACAGCACTGATGAAGTTCGCTGGCTTCCCAATGCAGAAAACCTTCGAAGAATACGATTTTACATTCGCAACTGGCGCACCGAAGAACCAACTTCGAGAGCTTACGGGGCTTGCCTTTATAGAACGAAAAGAAAACATTGTCTTGCTTGGGCCAAGTGGTGTTGGTAAGAGCCACTTAGCCGTGAGCCTTGGTCAAATGGCTGTGCAAAAAAGCATTAAAACTCGCTTCGTCACGGCGGCAGACTTAATGTTACAGCTAGCCACAGCAAAGAAACAGGGCAGACTGGAGAGCTACCTTAAAAGAAGTGTACTGGCACCGAGACTGTTAATCGTCGATGAAATCGGCTATCTCCCATTCGGTAGGGAGGAAGCAAACTTGTTCTTTAACGTCATAGCTAAGCGCTACGAACAAGGCAGTATTATCGTGACGAGTAATTTACCATTCTCACAATGGTCTAATGCATTCGCTGATGATACGACTCTAACGGCAGCCTTGCTTGACCGCTTATTACATCACTCTCATATCGTTCAGATCAGTGGCGAGAGTTATCGACTAAAAGGCAAAAAAGCAGCGGGTGTCCTACCAGCAATATTAGACACTGGAAATAAGAGATCTTAACTATGTGGGTGGGTCAGTTTTAGATCGGCGATAACGCCGTAAAGTGGGTCAGTTTTAAGTCGGCGTTGACAAGTGCCCTTACTATCATGTCAGTTCCCACGATCAGCCTGAAGTTGGCAGTTGCTTTCTGGAAATACTCTACAACTCTAGGTTCTGCTTGTAGCGTAAATAAAAGCACATAAGTCCTTGAAAATTTGTTTAATAAAGCTCGCTGATTTTGAGTGCTTTGATAGAACATGGAGCGAACTACATTTACAACAAGATCTTTTTGGCTATGATAATTACGACCTTCTTCCTTCTCATATTCATCTAGAGCATCAGAAACCCGATCGAAAACGGTATTCTCAATGAAGGTTATTTCATTCCCATCAGAACCATTAAGGTATGATGAACATTTTAAGCCTTCTTTTTCAAAGAAGAGTTGAGACGTTCTTATTGCTAAGTTGGCTATTGTGTTACGTTCATCAATATCCAAATGAGAGAGTATTTCTTGAGAGCTAATTTCTGATATGACATCAATCTTCACTCCTTCATCAATGGCTTTTTCTTGTGCGATAATTGTTCTAGTTTCATAGGGTAAACAATATTTATCGCCTTTTTTATGATAATTGACTTGTTTACCACCAACACCATTCTTTTTTACTAACTCTCGCAGACGGTCTGACAGCATTCCACCAACAATACTTTTAGCCCATGGAATGTTATCAATGATTTTTTGATTTATTTCCTTCTGGGTCATGAACTTACCATTATCTGGGTCTGTATCATTTAATGCCCATAAAATTAAGCTGTCTGCGACAGTTTTAACCAAATGTTTGTCTTTTTCTCTGTTTTCTACCTGAAGTTGAAGAAAAACATATACAGATGGGTGGGTTATATTGTCACTCAACTTTAATTGATTTCCCTTAGACAGGTCGTTCAGGAAATCCGTAAATCGATGTAAATGAGTGTAGTACGCCCTCTTTGTAGCTTCATTATAATTGATTTTTGATATGAGCCATTTAGCGTCTCGAATTCGAACAAATACATCATGTTTTTCGGTTAATTCTTCTTCTTCTTTGTCAAATGTACCTATGGTTTGAGAAGTAACATAAATTATTGTTTTAACTGTACGTCCAAACTCTTCTAAACGATCTAACGTCTGTTTAATTTTAGGTCTGTGGTTTGCTGTTACAGACATTTGATAGAAAACATTTGGTTTATCTTTAGTATATAGACCTTCAACTCGAGCGCCATCTGCTCCACCATCCGAAGTGCCACCCACAGGTATAAATCCAGGCCCATCAAGCGCGGCAATTAACTCATTTGCAAATTGTTCAAATGGGAATCCCTCGCAATTGTCAAGTGCTACTTGAGCAATTTTTGTGTTTACTTCATCTAATGCCATTTATGTACTCATAACTACATGATATTTATGAAACAAAGATACTACTAACATTAGAGATAAGCTATCTTCATGTTGTTTGTTTAATCGCTTTGTGACATTAGTGATGATATGTGTTTTACATTAGCCTTAGTTTGGTACTCAAGCTGTAAAGTCGAATCGCTGGGCATAGTTTTTAGTGAAACTAAAGAGAACATTTTGCTGTTTGATGTCACTTTTATTCATAGTATTAGCTCCTCCATCATTTCCTTCGCGTAAATCAAACGAAGGTTTGCGTTACGTCTCTTTTTTCATCCTTTCTAAACGAATATTCTTTCATCTTCTGTAACAAAACTCGTAAACTAAACTATGTAAAATAAACGTATGGATGTGTTCTATGATAATTGGATATGCGAGAGTAAGCACTACAGATCAAAACTGTGATTATCAGATTGATGAACTAACCAAATCTGGCTGTGAAAAAATCTTCATAGAGAAGGCATCTGCTAAGACTAAAGATCGCCCTGAGCTTACTAGATTACTAGATTCTCTGCGTCAGGATGACATTGTTGTGGTTTATAAACTTGATAGGCTTGGACGTAGCCTTAAAGATCTTATTAATTTGCTTGAGATGTTTAAGAGCAATGGAGTTCAGTTTAAATCACTGTCTGAAAGCATTGATACAACTACATCTACAGGGAAGTTAGTGTTTAATGTGATTGGAGCTATAGCCGAGTTTGAGCGAGATATTATCGTGGAAAGAACGAAGGCTGGATTAAAAGCTGCAAGAGCGCGAGGTAGAAAAGGCGGCAGGAAGAAAAAACTCACAGATAAGCAAATAAAGCTAGCAAAATCGATGTTACAAGATCCGTCAGTACAAAAATCCGATGTGGCAAAGCACTTTAATATATCTAGACCTACGCTCAATAGATATCTGGACTCGGCACCAGATTTGGAACAAGAGAGTCTGTTTAAATAGCGTCTTTAATTTGAAATGTCGGGATTTAGGAATTGGTTTAAACAGAATCAAGGAGAAGACTAGTTGAGCAAAGATAAAGGACAAAGAAATAGAAACCTCTTCATTGCGTGGGTTGATGAAATGAAGGCTAAGAACCCTCCGAACTGGTTGGATTACTGGCATGGTGATACTTTAAGCCCAAAAAAGATTGCAGATGAACTTGGTTTTGATTCATCGGCATTTAAAGAGTCTAGAAATAAAAAACTATTCGACTTACTTAGCAATCTTAAGAAAGAGCTTGCGACCACAGGTGTTTACCAAACGCGCAAAAAGAGTCTTCCTCTGGAAAGTAAGGTAATTGAGGTGAAGGCTGCATTTGACGAGGATATAAAAGATAGCGCAAAAGTTCGTGATTTAAAGCGAATTAATGCTCGTTTACAAGCTGAGAATGCAAAGCTTTCCGCAGAAGTCGCTAAGTTATCAGAGTTTAAAGATGTTCTCATTGAAATGGGGCTTTGGAAATGAGCAATAACGTCTTTTTGGTACGGATTACCCAGATATATCAATATCATCCAGATAACGTTCAATTAGGTGCTGTTTTTGTTAATCAAACAATTGGAGCGCATAGAATCATATTGTTAACTACCCAAAGTCAGCTAAATATGAAGCCGCAAGTAGGACAACAATGGGAGATATTTAAAGAGCATAATTACAGCGTGCGGCAACAGCCTGTCAGTGTAGGCGGTTACGTGGACGTGTGGCGTTTCATGCAACCTAAACTTAAATGTGTGATGCCTGATAGTGGCATAGGGTTTGTTAATTTTTTAAGCTCAGAGAAAGACTTCGTTGGCATTGGTAGGGTGAAAGCACAGTTACTTTGGAACGCATTCCGTGGTGACATTTTCACAATGCTTGAATGCGAACAAGACGCACAGTATGAAAACGACAACTCTAAAAGTAATTTTCAAGCTATCAAGGATGTTTTGAGACGTGATGAAACAGTAAACGCCTTATACAACGGATTTAAAAAATATGCCAATCTGAAGCATGCAAGCCAGCTAGTGGAGTGGGGAGTGGAAGAGCCTATTCAACGTCAATTGTTTAGGTTTGCAGATAAAGATGCAATTGAATTTTTGAAGACGAATCCCTACCGTTTGTTCTCGCTAGGTATGCGATTCAAAAAAGTTGATGAGATTGCACAAAAACATTTCGGTATTCAATTAGGAGACAATATCAGGCTTGTAGCGATAATCGAACAATCCCTACGACTTTGGAGCGACAAAGGGCATACAGTTGCACTCTGGGGGGACATAGAGCATTCGATTTGCGCCTACTTGAATAATGACCAAGTGCTTGTTGAAAGGGCAAAACAGTTAACTGGCGATATCATCGGATTTGTAAAGCGCGATGATAAATACTATGTATCAGGTAACTACATTTTTGAAAGAACAATAGCCAAACGATTTTACAAATTAAGTAAGATGGGAAGCCTTTGGCGGCGTGAATTGGACGTTGCATTCACTAATTCTATCCCTGAAGGTTGGAAGCTTGAGGAGGCTCAGGCACGAGCGGTAAGGACTGCATTAGTCAGCCATATTTTTGCTCTCACTGGTGGTGCTGGCACTGGTAAAACAACAACAACGAAGCTTATCGTTGATGCCTATCAAAAATTAGGTTTTAGTATCTATCCAGTCGCGCTCTCAGGAAAAGCAGCTAGGCGACTTCAGCAGTCTATTGGCATTGACTGTATGACGATAGCTCGATTATTGCGTCAAGATAGTATACCTGATAACAGTGTTTTACTGATTGATGAAGCGTCGATGCTAGACGCTTACACGATGTGGCGTTTAGTTACTTTATTCTCTGACAAATCAAGGGTCATGCTCGTTGGCGATCCGTATCAGCTACCGCCAATTAATGCAGGGTTAATTTTGCATGATGTGATTAAGAGTGGAGTAGTCAATCATGTCGAATTAGATGTTGTTAAGCGACAAGGCGCTATTAGTACGATTCCTGTTTATTCGAATGGCATACGCAATGGAAATAAGCCATCTTCTCTAACAACGTCTGATATTACATTCCATGAATCGAGTGATGATCTTCTTCAGGATGTTGTGGCGGTATATTCGAAATACGAAAGTGCGATGATTGTAGCATCAACGAATGCAACGGTAAGAAATGCGAACCTTAAGCTACAATCAGAAGTAAATCCGAATGGTCGGGTGCTTGATTTAACAAATATGCCTATCACTAAAGGAAGCTATGAGTTCAGAGAAGGCGATCCAGTAGTTATAACCCTTACAAGCTATAAATACGATGTTCAAAATGGCACTTTGGGCGTGATAACAAACGCAGAAGCAACCGATGAGTATGCTTGTGTTATTGAGCTAGAGGATATTGGCGAGGATGGACTCAAAAGGTCTTTAAAAGTCGACTGGCAGCTATTCGAATACATAGATTTGGCTTACGCATTAACGCTACATAAATTGCAAGGCTCACAAGCTGAGAATGTAATCGTATTGCTGGAGCGAAGCTTGTTGCTTGATCGAAGTTGGCTTTATACAGCAATAACACGAGCCGAAAGTAAGGTACATATCATTGGTAAGGAGTATGACTTTCTGTACGGCATTAACAAGCGCAGTGCTTTGGATACACGTAAAACCGCTTTGTCAGAAATGTTGAAAAATGCTTTAATAGAACCGAATTGAGTAAAAATGCGGATGCTTTTACACATTTATAGTGCAGATGGTTGATTTTTAAAACTGGGTCAGTTTTGTTATGTTTTTGATTTTGTATGTTTTTATTTAATGTACTGACCCTGTTTTTGGTTTAATTTGTCTTAGTTAACCGTTCTAATCTATCCAAACTGAAAAAAAGCCGCGATTATCGCGGCTTTTTTATATAGTGAGTTTTACTTTAGCTCCTAAGGATCGGGAGTTCTCGTGCTAGGTGATAGCTTTTAACGTATTATGTGGGCTCTCATTCTGTATAGATGACACTCTCAAGGTGAAGGGAATCCATTATTTATGAGGTATACGCCTACCTTAAAATTGAGCACTCGCTTGGTGGCTTTTGTCACCATGATCGTAATTTGCGCGATGTTTATCCTCTTTCTTGGGGGAACCTTATCTTTTCGCAGTTTAGGCCATGAATATCTAGACCACTCCCTCAATGGGATCGTTGAAGTGGTGGATAAAGAAATGGAAGACCCTGATGCGGCTTATTCTATGCAGCGCTGGATGCCGAAAATGCTGCAAGCGTCCAATATCGTTGAAATGGAACTTTCATCGCAATCGGGCGTAATCTACCGCTATAAAGACACATCCAATACGTTTGATCCTTCATTGCTTTATCGAGTGGCTTATCAACTCGAACGCAATAATGGTTATACCATTCGCTTTGTGGCAATCCCTCCCTATCTTGGTTACGGCTATTCAATGCAGGCGTTATGGTCGATTACTGTCGCGGTATTACTGATTATTTTCGGTCTAATGCAAGGGGTTAAATGGCTCAAGTTACAGTTGCTCGGTTCAGAATTACTTGAAGAGCGGGGGCGGATGATCTTGGCCGGACGAGTCGAAGAGTTTGCCAAAGGTGATAGTAATGAATGGCCTTATACTGCCAGTGAAGCGTTAGATCGATTAATTGAAGAGTTACAAGACGCTCGGCAAGAACGCAGTCGTTTTGACACCTTCATACGTACGCAAACCTTTCTTGATCAATTAACCGGTACGGCTAATCGGGTGCTATTTGATAGTAAGTTGGAATCAGCACTGTCTGAAAGTGGCGCCCGTGGTGGTGTATTGCTTTTGCGTATTGATGAATGGGAACAAATTGAAGAAGAGAGTGGTAAACAGCAGGCTAACGACTTTATTGTTGCGGTCGGTGAAGCAATCAATAATATTATTCTGCGTTACCCGGATGTGATTTTATCGCGTTACTATAATGCTGATTTTGCCATTTTTGCTCCTAACTTAAGTAGTAAAGAAGTCTCTAGTATTGCCATCAATTGTTTAAAGCAATTGAATAAACTGGATTTGCCCATGCCTCTTGATGAAGACAATTGGTGCCATATTGGCGTCAGTATGTTTCAAGAAGGGGAACGTCAGGGGAAGATCATGGATGAAGCGGAAACTGCGCTAAAAAGCGCACACATTCAGCAAATTAATACCTGGAGTCGTTTTAATAAACTTTCTGACCAACAAGAGGAACGTGGTAGCGTTCGTTGGCGTACTTTATTTGATAAAGTGTTAACCCCAGAAAAAGTATATCTGTTTTCTCAACCTTGTTATTTGTTGAATGCGCAACAAGAGCCGGAGTTGAACCATTATGAACTATTTGTGCGTATTAATGACCCTGAAAAAGGATTGATTAAGGCGTCACGTTTTAACTCTGCAATTGAGTCGGTTGGTTACGAAAGTCTTTTAGATCGCTCAGTTTTTTTATCGATCGCCAGATTTTTGAAGGCGTCAAAAAATAGTTTATGTTATTCTGTAAACCTTCATGTGAGTCCCTTTTCTGATCGCAAATACTTTCGTTGGTTTAGGGATGAGCTGCTGCAATTACCAACAGAATCGAGACATCAGCTCTATTTTGAGTTCGCCGAAGCGCGTTTAGTGAAACATATTGACTATATGCGACCTGTGATCAAGATGTTAACCGGTTTAGGTTGTAAAGTGGTTGTCGGGCAAGCAGGTCGATCCATCGTAAGTACTCATTATTTAAAAGATTTATCGATTGATTATTTGAAGTTGCATCGCAGCTTGATTAAACAAATCGATCAACGACATGAAAATCAGTTATTTGTACGTAGTCTCTTGGGGGCCTGTAAAGGATTAAAAACTCAAGTCATTGCAGTCGGTGTCGACCAAAAGCAAGAATACAAAACAATTTTAGAGCTTGGTGTTCAAGGTGTCCAAGGCCGTTATTTTGCCGCGGAACAGCAGATGCTTCCTGAACAGCAAACTGAGCACATCATACAGTCCAAATCCAATGTACAAGTTGGACGACGTAACCGTTGGCGAAGAAGTTAAGTTGTAGATGAATATTCAATCTTTAATTGATAAGTTTAGCTCTGGTACGCGTTCAGGAAACTGTCTGAGGGTAGTTGTCCAACCGAGCGCGATCTATTTTTCTGAATTTGATGCCGCGATATTACCGAAGCGAGTCTCTACAGAAGGTGCCGATTGGCAAAAAGTATTGGTTAATACTTTAGTTAAAGGACAGGTCGCTGATACCACTATCGACGTAGTACTTAACTCAAGCCTTTATCAAAACTACCAAATAGAAAAACCCAATGTTCCTCAAGAAGAACTGAGCTTAACGTTACCGTTTTTACTCAAAGATCTCATCAGCGAAAAAATTACCGATATCATTGCCGATGCGATGCCGTTACCAAGTAGCAATAAGCTACAAGTGTACGTAGTGCCGAAATCGATGGTGTTGGGATTGGCCGAATCTCTCGCTCAAGCAAACTTAAAGCTAGGGCATATTCTGGTTGAGGATGATGTTTGGGGCCGTGTCGCAACTGATACGGAACGCTTTGTCTTACTTCAACGCAGCCAAAATGGCGCATACAAAGTCAGTGCTTTTGTTGATAACCGCTGTGTTTTTCAGCGCACCATTCGTGGTGTTAGCGCGCCATTAACTGGTGTGGCGAGTGCCAGTTTCCAGCTTGATAGTGTCGCACTAGAACTACAGCGTTCGATTGATTACCTCTCATCCCAGATGCGTGGCGCAACATTGCACCGTATGAAGGTTTGCTGTGATGATGAGGACAATGGCGATCTAGCGAAAGCGCTGGATGAACGACTCAGCGTCAGTGTGGCACCGTTGACAGACACCGATTTAGAATCTGGTGCGCTACTGGCTCAGTTTATCTCAAAAAACTACGATGCAGGGATCAATCTATATCCAGCGCATCTGCAACCTAAAGTTGACCACTTTACGCTTAATAACGTCGTGTTGGCGAGTGCCTTGTTGATGGTGATGATGTGTGCTGCTTTCGGCTACAACGTATGGCAGCACGCACAACTAACGCAAGATTTAAGCGTGGTGAAATCCCAAGAGAAAGAATTTAATCAGCAATTGACGAGTTTAAACCAGCGATTGGCTAAGCACCGTCCATCGCCAGAGAAGGTTCATGCTGTCGAGCGCCTAAAGGAAGATATTCTTTCCAAACGTGATTCGCTGAATGCGGTATCTAAGTATGATGGCGCGCAACAAGCGGGTTATTCCGGCATTATGGCGTCATTAGCGCAATTAGGACGTAACGACATTTCGATTAACTACATCCATATGGATGACGACACTTTGGATATCAAAGGGTTGGCTCGTGATCCTCAAGCTATTCCTAATTGGGTTAATCAATTTAAAGGCGAGCTTAATCTGGTGGGGCGTTCGTTTGAAAAACTGAAAATCGGTCGTAATGAGCAGAATGTCCTGACGTTTGAACTGCATACCAAAGAGGAAGCCGAGCAATGAAAGCGCATTGGCTAAACATGACTGAAAAGTTTGCTAACTTAAGTGCGCGAGAAAAGTGGCTGATCGCTTTGTGCAGTTGGGTCGGTATTGTTTTGGGTGGGTATGTGTTGTTGGTTGAGCCAACGTTTAAATCAAATCAATCATTGCGTCAGCAAATCATGACTTCAGAGCAGAGTAACTTGCGATTGGAGGGGGAGATCCTCGCGATTACCGCAAAACTCAAAAAAGATCCTGACCAAGCAATCAATATTGAGTACAAAAGATTATTCACTGAAAGCCAAATGCTTTCAGAGCAACTGGCGAAAGTTTTTGAAGATCTGATTTCGCCGAGTCAAATGGCCAAATTGCTCGAAGATGTATTAGCTGGCACAAAGGGATTGCATTTAGTGTCGCTGGAGTCATTAAAGGCTGAGCCGATTGTTAAGAGCCAAGCAACGGATAGCTATGATGGTTACTTCATTCATCCTGTACGCCTTGAGTTGACGGGAAGCTACTTTGCGATTTTAAGCTATTTAGAAACATTAGAGTCGCTACCGGTGAATTACTATTGGCGTAATTTTAGTTACCAAGTAGACACCTATCCTAAAGCGAAATTGATATTGGAAGTCTACACGCTAGGTACAAGACAGGAGTTTATCGGTGGTTAGTAAGTTATTGATTGCTATGCTGAGTTTATCTTCGTTGGCCATGGCGTCATGGGCCGTTGCATCGCAAGATCCAACGGCACCGCTGAATTGGCAGCCAACGGAAAAAAGTACACAAGCAAAAAAAGTCACACAATATCGCGTACCTAACTTACAGAGCATTGTTTGCCAAGGTGAAAAAGAGTGTATCGCGATTTTAAATGGCCAAGCACTGGCGCAAGGTGAACGAATCAATGGTTTCCAAGTGAAACAAGTGAGAGCGGATTACGTCACCGTCGCCCGAGGCAGTAAACAGTGGAAGCTGGAGCTGTTTCCTCTAGAAGTAAAACAATAAGGTTAATGAGATCGTATGCGTAAACTCGTTTTAGCAATCACCATTGCTTCGTTAGTTGGCTGTTCTATGGGGCATCGCGACCCTATCGAGGCTAAGAACGCTTTAAATGAAGCTATCAATGAGTCCAATGGTCGCGCGCTGCAAGAGTTGCCTGCGTCCGTTGAAGCAGACCTAATGCCGGAGCTAGATAACGATAGCCTCAGTAGTAGTGAGACGGTTAAGCGTTTCCGAATTAAAGCCAGCGGTGTTGATGCTCGGGCATTTTTCACTAGCTTGGTGAAAGGTACTGAGTTTAGCGTCGCGATTCACCCCGATGTGACGGGCAAGATCACAGTGAACTTGTCTGATGTTACTTTGGATGAGGTTTTGTCTGTCGTCAGCGACATGTATGGTTACGATATTCAAAAAACCGGTAAAGTCATTCAGGTTTACCCTGCGGGTCTACGTACGGTGACGATTCCGGTCGACTATTTGCAATTTAAACGCTCAGGCCGCTCATTAACCTCGATCACAACCGGTACGATTACCAATACCGACAGTGGTTCTTCGAGTGATTCCGATTCATCTTCGTCATCGTCTTCTAGTACCAGTACCTCAAAAGGTGGTACTGAAATTGAAACTACTAGTGAAAGTGATTTCTGGCCGCAATTAGAGCAAGCGGTTGATCAATTGATTGGCAGCGGAAAAGGGCAATCGGTAGTAGTCACGCCACAAGCCAGTGTGATTACTGTACGTGCTTTTCCTGATGAAATCCGCCAAGTCCGTGAGTTTTTAGGCATTTCGCAGCAGCGTATGCATCGCCAAGTGATTTTAGAAGCAAAAATTTTAGAAGTGACCCTGAGTGATGGTTATCAGCAGGGGATCAACTGGAATAAAGCCTTTACTTCCAATGGTCACGATGTCTCGATTGGTCACGGTACGATTGTTAAAGATCAAAATGGTAATATTTTACCGCAAGTGCTACCGGGCTTGGATGCGATTGGCGCTTTGCTGGGCGGGCAGACTAATTTGGTCATTTCTAGTGGTAGCTTTGATGCTGTGCTGAATTTTATGGCGACTCAAGGCGATCTTAATGTGCTTTCTAGCCCGCGTGTTACAGCATCAAATAACCAAAAAGCGGTGATTAAGGTCGGTACAGATGAGTACTATGTGACTGATTTTTCTAGTGTGGTGGGGACGGCGGATAACTCAGAACCGTCACCAGAAGTGGAACTTACGCCATTCTTCTCTGGTATCTCATTGGATGTGACACCGCAAATTGACGATCAAGGTAATGTACTACTGCATGTTCACCCTGCGGTGATTGATGTCAAAGAGCAAGTCAAAGAGATTGGCTTTGGTGCCAATAGCTTAACACTGCCATTGGCTCAAAGTTCAATTCGCGAATCAGAATCAGTGATCCGCGCGCAAGATGGCGATGTGGTGGTGATTGGTGGTTTGATGAAGTCGAACAGCATTGATCAAACGTCGAAAGTCCCATTCCTAGGGGACATCCCAGGCTTGGGGTATTTGTTCCGCAATACATCACAACTGCAACAAAAAACAGAGCTGGTTATTTTGCTTAAACCGACGGTTGTTGGTGTCAATACGTGGCAAAAAGAGCTGGAACGCTCGCGTGATTTGTTACAAGAGTGGTTCCCAGACCAACAGCAGTAATTTGCTATGTATTTAGAGCATTTTGGTTTTAACCAGTTGCCTTTTCATTTGACCCCAAATACTGAGTTGTTTTTGGGGTTAGCGCCTCATTATGAAGCGATTCAAACGGTCAATGCCGCGCTTAATATGGGTGAAGGGGTGATTAAAGTGACAGGTGAAGTGGGGACCGGCAAAACCATGGTTTGCCGCATGTTGGTCAATCATTTTGAGCCCCATATCCAATTGGTCTATTTGCCGAACCCAGCATTGTCAGGTCATGAATTGCGCCAGTCTGTGGCGGCAGAGTTACTGGTTCATAGCCAGAATGCGGCTTCGATCGTGGATGATATCCAACATCGCTTGATTGAGTTAACCAAAGCGGGCAAGCAAGTGGTCGTTTTGGTTGATGAGGCGCAAGCGCTCAGTGATGATGCATTAGAAGTCTTGCGCTTATTTGGCAATTTAGAAACGGAACGACAAAAGCTATTACAAATCGTTTTGTTTGGTCAGCCTGAGTTGGATGAAAGGCTTGAGCAGCATCATTTAAGACAGTTTCGTCAACGCATTACGTTTAGCGCTAAACTCAGGCCACTTTCGATTGAAGAGACGGTTACCTACATTACGACCCGTATTGAAAAGGCGGGTGGCTGTTATGAGGTTTTCTCTCTGAGTCAAAAAAAAGCGCTCTGGCGTGCTAGTCGAGGGATTCCTCGCTTGATAAACCAGCTTTGTCATAAAAGCTTGCTGTTGGCGAGTAGCCAAGGCGCGAGCACGATTAAACATTCACACTTACATGCAGCAGCGCATGATACGTTCGATGCTTGTAAGCCAAAGTATAAAAAACCAATGTGTTGGGGTTGGAGTTAGAGCATGAGTGCGATTAATAACGCGCTATCTGAGTTATCAAAGTCGCAAACGACGTCGATTAACGATATCGAGAGAGTTCAGGTTCAAACGATTAAGCAAAAACCAAGATTACCGTGGTTGATAGGTGGTTTCAGTTTGAGTTTAGCGGTTGGTGGCTGGGCGATTTCCATACAAGATCCAGGTGAGCAAACCGCACTGACTAGCTCATCCGAACCGATTACTCAGCAAATTCCGCTTTCTACTGAAGAGCTTGATGTGATCACCAATGTGCCTTCGCCAACCGCTAGAGTAACACAAGCGAGTGAGGCGATTTATAGCGCTCCGGTGAAACTAGAAGTCGCAGCAGTGGCTAAGCCTATTGCTCCAACTATCAAGGATGCGTCGCCAGTGAAGTCAAAAGCGGGCCAAACGTCAGTGGTCGCTGAAAAAGTAGCGGTTGTTCCCGAGGTTGAATCACCCATCGTCCAGTCCAATACCATTACCGCGCCACTTGCGGATGTCACTGAGCAGTCACTTGATAATCACGTTATGAGTGAAACATCGCTGAATGAACAGCCGTTATCGTTGGCAAAAAACAGTCCAGAACAATTGAAACGTTCGGCGGCTGAACATTTTGTTGAGGAAGGCGCCATTGTTGTTGAGCAAGTGGAATTAACGCCAACGCAACTTTCATTTAAGGCTCAAGAGCGTGCTAAAAAAGCACTTGATGCCAACAACTTGGCTGAGGCGATTGCACAATATAATGATGCACTGCGTTATACCCCACGAGACAGTAAAGTCCGTCAAACATTAACGGCTTTGTATTATGGCAAAGGGGATGCGCGTAAGGCAGTTGATCTGCTGCAAAAAGGCATTGCGATCGATAACGATGATATGAACGTTCGTTTGGCGCTGTCGAAATTATTGCTCAAAGAGCAACAAAACGCGGCGGCATTAACCCCCTTGGTTTATTTGCCTGCCAATCCAAGCCGTGATTACTTATCACTGCGTGCTGCATTAGCACAAAAGAATAATCAAGACCAATTGGCATTAGAAAGCTATCAACAATTAGTCACTATTGAGCCGGAAAACGGCCGCTGGTGGCTGGGCTATGCGATTCAGCAGGAAAGAGCGTTCGAGTTGCAAGGTGCTAAGCAAGCTTACCAACAGGCACTGACTAAAGTGGGTGTCTCTAGCCAATCTCAGCAGTTCATTCGCGATCGTTTGAGTGTGTTAAACCGATTAGAGGAGCAGCCAAGTGCAGATTAAGTTACGTAAACGCCTCGGTGACTTGCTGGTTGAAGAAGGCATTATTAGCGAGCATCAAGTAGAGCAAGCACTGGCAGCACAGAAGGCGACTGGGCGTAAATTGGGGGCTACTCTGATTGATCTCGGCTTTTTGAGCGAGAAGCAGATGCTAACATTCCTCTCGCAACAGCTTGATTTGCCTTTGATTGATCTTAGCCGTATGAACGTCGATGTTGATGCGGTACAACTGCTGCCAGAGGTGCATGCTCGTCGACTAAGGGCGTTGGTGATTGGTCGTAACTTGGATACCTTGCGAGTTGCGATGAGTGATCCGGCGGACTTGTTTGCTCAAGAGTCGCTACTTTCTCAATTACCTCAATATGCGATTGAATTTGTTATCGCACCAGAGAATCAACTGGTTGATGGTTTTGATCGCTACTATCGCCGTACCAAAGAAATTGCGTCATTTGCTGAGCAGTTGCAAGCTGAGCACCAAGTGACCGATGCGTTTGATTTCAGCATTGAAGATGAAGATAGCGATGAAGTGACAGTGGTTAAACTGATCAACTCATTGTTTGAAGATGCGATTCAAGTCGGAGCGTCGGATATCCATATTGAACCCGATTCCAATGTACTTCGTCTGCGTCAACGTATTGATGGTGTGTTGCATGAAACCCTGCTGAATGAGGTTAATGTCGCGCCGGCATTGGTATTGCGCCTTAAATTGATGGCGAACTTAGATATCTCCGAGAAACGTCTGCCACAGGATGGTCGCTTTAATATTAAAGCCAAAGGCCAGTCGGTTGATATTCGTATGTCGACCATGCCGGTGCAATACGGAGAGTCGGTAGTAATGCGTCTCCTTAATCAATCGTCTGGGGTGCGTAACCTCGATGAATCAGGCTTGCCGCCGGCGCTGCTTGAGCGTTTACGTCGCCAACTGCGTCGACCACACGGTATGATTTTGGTTACTGGCCCTACCGGCTCAGGTAAAACCACGACCTTATATGGTGCTTTGAGTGAATTGAATGAGCCGGGTAAGAAGATCATTACCGCGGAAGATCCGGTTGAATATCGCCTGCCTCGCATTAACCAAGTGCAGGTCAACAGTAAGATTAATTTAAACTTCTCCACCATACTGCGTACGTTCTTGCGTCAAGATCCCGATATCATCCTGATTGGTGAGATGCGTGACCAAGAAACGGTAGAGATTGGTTTGCGTGCGGCACTGACTGGTCACCTAGTGTTAAGTACACTGCACACCAACGATGCCGTTGATAGCGCGTTGCGTATGATGGATATGGGCGCACCAGGATACCTAGTCGCGAGTGCGGTTCGCGCCGTCGTCGCACAACGTCTAGTGCGTAAGGTCTGCCCTGATTGTAAAACCGACCATCATGTTGATGATGGGGCGCGTCAGTGGTTGATGCAACGTTTCCCCAATCAAGTAGAGGCTAAGTTTGTTCGTGGCCGAGGTTGTCAGAACTGTAACCTAACTGGCTATCGTGGCCGAATTGGTGTGTTTGAAATTTTAGAATTAGAGCAAGATATGATGGATGCCCTGCGCGCTAACGACGCAGTAGGTTTTGCGCAAATTGCCCGTAGTTCCGAAAACTATAAACCGTTACTTGCTTCGGCAATGGAATTGGCGCTGCAAGGTGTGGTGAGCTTTGACGAAGTCATGAACCTTGGTGAAGGTGACTCAACAGGTAGCGTTCAAGCTATCTACTTGTAGGGAATGCTATGGCACAGTTTCATTATCAAGGGCGTACTCTCGACGGCAATAAAGTGTCGGGTAATATTGATGCGGGTACGGCGGAATTGGCTGCCGAAGCGTTGATGGCAAAAGGGGTTATTCCGACACAGCTGCGTGAAGGCAAAAAAGCATCAGGGCTTAATCTCGATTTAAAAGCCCTGTTTACCCCAGCAGTACCACTGGATATTTTGGTGATCTTCTGTCGCCAGATGTACAGCTTGACCAAAGCTGGCGTGCCACTGATGCGCGCGATGAAAGGGTTAACGCAAAACTGTTCCAATAAGCAGCTCAAAGAGGCGTTGGAAGAGGTCACCAATGAGCTCACCAATGGGCGTAGCCTTTCGGCATCAATGCAAATGCACCCAGCCGTTTTTAGCCCTCTGTTTGTCTCCATGCTCAGCGTGGGTGAAAATACCGGTCGCTTGGATGACGCATTACTGCAGTTGGCCAATTATTATGAGCAAGAGTTAGAAACCCGTAAGCGAATCAAAACCGCGATGCGTTATCCGACTTTTGTGATTAGCTTTATTTTATTGGCGATGTTCATTTTGAACGTCAAAGTGATCCCACAGTTTTCCAGCATGTTTAGTCGTTTTGGCGTAGACCTACCATTGCCGACACGTATTTTGATTGCAACCTCGGATTTTTTCGTTAACTACTGGGCACTGATGGTCGCGATGATCTTTGGTGGTTTATTCGCTTTTCGCACTTGGCTACAGACTGCGGAAGGGCGTGAGAAGTGGGATAAGATTCGTTTGAGAATGCCGATCGTAGGTGGGGTGGTTAACCGAGCACAGTTAGCGCGTTTTTCGCGTACCTTTGCTTTGATGTTACAAGCGGGTGTGCCGTTAAACCAGTCGTTGTCATTATCTGCTGAGGCTTTAGGGAATAAATACTTAGAAGCGCGTCTTATGGAAATGAAATCATCCATCGAAGCGGGTGGATCCATTTCTAATACTGCAATTGCGACGGGGATCTTTACCCCACTGGTGATTCAGATGCTCTCTGTCGGTGAAGAGACCGGTCGCATTGATGAGCTATTGATTGAAGTGGCCGACTTTTACGATCGAGAAGTCGACTACGACTTAAAAACACTCACCGCGCGTATTGAGCCGCTATTGTTGGTTGTTGTCGCCGGCATGGTGTTGATTTTGGCGCTGGGTATCTTTTTACCTATGTGGGGAATGCTGGATGCCATCAAAGGGTAATTTACTCGCCAATCTTGAACGTTCCAGATGGGTGATTTGGTTGGTGGTTTTGTTGGTTATCTTGCTGGCTTTTACGATGGCGTGGAACAAAGTGGAGCGAGAGGCCAGTGATACGGCGTTAGTGGTTGCGAGTAAGCGCATATTGGAAAGAGCCAATTATTACAAGCAGCAGTGGCTATTGTCGGGTCAGCCAAAACGGTTGAGTATTGAAGGTGACTCATTGTCTTTTACTCATAATGGTTGGGTTATTCCGCAGAAAACGCTGTATAAAACCGACTGTCGCTATTGGTTGGAGGTACTTTACCCTGAAAGGAAGGTTTTAGAATCTTTACCTACAAAAATTACCGATAATTCAAGCGCATTAGATTTTTCATGTCACTATTCATATAGTGATGAACATGCGATATATGTCGAACTAAAGAATAATAAGTTTAGCGTAAGCGTCAGCTTTTCGTCAGAATAAGTTTTTTTGACACTTGTCGAGTTACTTTGTTACAAAAAAGGCGTATAATACGCCATACCAAAAAGCGAGTTGAGATGATTATGAACAATAAACAAACTGGTTTCTCATTAGTTGAGCTTGTCGTGGTGATTGTTGTAGTCGGATTATTGGCGGTTGCCGCATTACCTCGTTTTTTAGATGTAACCGATGAGGCGAAAAAAGCCAGCATTGAGGGCGTCGCGGGCGGTTTTGCTACAGGTGTTCTTTCGGCTCGTGCGCAGTGGGAAGCGGAAGCACGTCCTTCGATTACTGAAAACAGTCAAAAGCAAAACGTCGTTAATTATGATGGCGTCGATTTTTGGTTAACCCGCTCGAAATCTGCCGATGGTACAGAAACCGGCTTTCGTGATGGCTATCCAATCACGGTTAAGGACGGAAATACGGTTTTTCCGACCAATGTATCAGAATCAACCTGCATATTGTTGATGGAGAACTTGCTTCAGAATCCTCCGAAAGTTGATACTGTAGAGAACGCGAAAGCGGACAAAAATGTGAAATATTCCGCTCAATCGGATACCTCTGCTAGCTCTTGTATTTATATCCAACAAGAAGGTGGCACTGCGCATCAGTTTGAGTATGAAATCAAAACCGGTCGTGTGACCGTAACCCTGCAGTAGTACTGCTAATAATTTTAAAATAGAGAGATTGATACTATGAAAAGACAAGGTGGTTTCACCCTTATCGAACTAGTGGTGGTGATTGTTATTCTAGGTATTCTAGCAGTCACTGCAGCACCACGTTTCCTTAACCTACAAGATGATGCACGTAATGCGTCATTAGAAGGTCTAAAAGGCGCAATGGCTGGCGCAACTGGTATCGTATATGGTCGTGCTGCTATTAATGGTGTTGAAGGCGCTCAGGATCAAGTTATTTCTGGTTCAGTGGGCCAGCCTGACATCACAGTGGATTTTGGTTATCCAGAAGCTTCTGCTAATGGTATTGGTAATGCAGTTGTTGGACTAAATGATGCAAATGGCGATTGGGCCGTTGTATCCGGTTCAATAAATACAACAGCGGCATCTATTAGCTACACGTTCTCAGGGAATGAAGATACGACAACTTGTTTTGTAACTTATGCAGTTAGCGCTTCGGTTGCATCAGAGCCATCGATCACAGTAACGCCTTGTAATTAATTTATGAAAGGCCAGCCTAGCTGGCCTTTTTTATACCTGTCTCAAAATTTCCGTAAAATCACCGCATTTTTAATCCCTTACGGTATACTGCTAAAGTTTATTTCTCACTGACGAAGGTTGAATGAAAACTCGCAAAGGATTGGGGTTTACCTTGGTCGAATTGATCGTCGTGATCATCCTACTGGCCATCATTTCTGCGTATGCTGCTAGCCGTTATATCGGCGTGGGCAGTTTTTCTGCATTCGCCATTCAAGATTCTGTTATCTCGGTTGCTCGTCAAGTGCAGCTTAATCGCATGCAATCCAATACCAGTTCACTCAATGACAGTTTTGTGCTATCCATCTCAGCAAACTGCATTGGCTCAAAACAGTCCTGCACGAGTCCTAGTGACAGTCGCAGTGATTGGATCAGTGATGACAGTGTGAGCTTCTCTGCAACACCGAACATTAATGCCATTGAGTTCGATTTACTCGGCAACCCACTAGGCAGTGCTAGCGCTGGGGTCGCGATTACAATTCAAGGCAGCAATAGTCGTGCCGTGGTTTCTGTTTGCCCTAACGGCCTGATTTCTACCTCGGGGTGTTTCTAATGAAGACATCTCGTGGTTTTACCCTAATCGAAAGCATTATTGTGATGGTCGTGATGGCGCTCGCCATGGTCACTATTACCAGCTTTTTGTTGCCTCAAGTAAGCCAATCGGCTGATCCTCATTATCAATCTCGGGCTAAAGCGCTGGGGCAAAGTTTGATGACGCAGGTTTTGGCGCGCAACTTTGATCAAAATAGTTTAGAGCTCGGTGGTGCAATTCGTTGTAGTTCTTCGATAGATCCGGGCTCACTCGCTTGTACCAGTGAAGCGGATTTTGGCCCGGATGAGGTTTCCTCTGGTGTTCTTGAAACACCAAGCCAATTTAATGATGTCGATGACTTTATTGGCTGTTGGGCATCAGACCCAGTAGCGGGTTCTAGTTGTGATAATGATTTGTATCAGTTGGTTTCGTCGGGAACTAATAGTTCCTACCATAACTTTCAAGTCAAAATAGCGGTGGTATATTCTCCCAACAACTCTAATGTTACCTTAAAAAAAATCACGCTAGTGATTGCCGCTGGGACTCAAGATCCGATTGAGTTTATTGCGTATCGGGGGAATTACTGATGAAACCACGAGGTTTTACTTTAGTTGAAATGGTATTGACCATGGTGGTCAGTAGTATTTTAGTTATTGGTATCGCCGGCTTTATTGAGCTTGGTATGAAGGGTTACGCTGATAGTATTGATAGACAGCGGGTACAAACTCAAGCCAAATTTATTTTAGAAAAAATGACGCGTGAAGTGCGTCATGCTGTGCCGAATATTTTTGTTGATCAAAGTAATTGTGTTTCTTTTTATCCGATTGTTTCATCTGGCTTCTATGCCGTTTCTGGCGCCGATATTGCTTTTATTGTTGGCGATAGTTCGGCCAATACCAGTGCGCTAGACACTAAACGTTTATTGATCAATCCGACTCGAACATTGGCTTCTGATGAAACACTTGCCGATCTCGATAATAGTTTTTCTTTAATCGACGTTAAACAACCATCCCCGACCGAAGCGGTTTTTGTATTGCCGGATACCAGTACTGAACTTGTGGGGGGCTCTGTGGTGAATCGCCAATATATTACCGATGCTAAGCGCCGTATTTCTTATTGCATTCTTGATGGACGAGTGGTGCGCGGTGAAGGGGATGAAACTGTCTCACCAACGTTAATGCCGTTGACCGATCGCAGCTCAGTCGCGGTAACGGGCACTTTCAGTTATACACCGGCGACGGTTCAACATAATGGCGTGGTGCATATTGATCTCGCTTTCACGCAAAATGGCGAATCGACGCATTTCCAACAAGATGTGCAGGTGCTCAATGTCCCATAATCATACTACTTGGAAATTGGCAGGTAAAAAAACAGGCTTTAAACCGCGTGGTTGGCAAAGACTGCGCTATCAACGAGGCAGTCTGTATATCGTGGTTATTTTTGTGCTGGTCGTGATGGGGTTTCTTGCCAGTACCTTAAGTCGAATTCAATGGTCGAATGCGGATGGTTATGTCAAAGTGTATTAGGCACGCAAGCGTGGTTGTTGGCGCAGTCCGTAAATGAAGCATCTTTGACTGTACTTTATCCACTCAATACGGTTGCGGACATTGAAATGGTCTGTGTTGTGACGATGCCGACGCCGAGTTTTATCGAAGTTGATGGTAGTGGTAATCGGATATTTCGTGACAAAAACAACTGCCAGATGATGGCTAACCGTTGTGAAAGTATTGGCTCATTGGCAGGGATGAATTATTTCAAACTGACAGCGCGAGTCACTTGTGGCTCAGGTAAAAGTTTAGTGGAACGAGCTGAAGAAATTTGGGTAAGGGAGTCAGAATAATGAAAATGGTTTTTCTATTAGTTTTGTCCTTGTTCAGTACCGCTGTTTTTGCGGATGATGAAGTGATCGAATACTGCGAGGTGAATGTTAAAGAGTCGTTCTCAATCAACGTTAATTACGGCAACGTTTCGGATTCGCTGCGAGTTATGCAAAGGAAAAAACCTAGTACTGACAAGCGCTTTGATGATGATGTGCTTTATTTGACGGATAAGTTTAATGGTTCGGTGATTAAACTTTGGGCAAATGATGAGGAAGATCGCGATGCAATATTTTATGATTCATCAATTGATGAGCATGACGGCGTTGCGTTGCGCTTTGATTTTGTTGTGACTGGCCACTCGGGTAATAAGTATATCGGTGATATGATCTATTACGTAGAGCAAGCGGGAGCATGGGTAAGAAAAGGGACCGAGTCATTAGCGTTATCCTATACAGCTCATCGAGCTCGTGCGTTGTATTCACATGAGATAGACGAAGACAATGGTGATGACTTGAATGGTCTACATTGCAGTTCTGGAGAGCCTCCAGTTGTCAACCCACCCGAATTCGTGCTTGATATATGTCCGTATGTGCCGAATACAGTTCAAACCAACAGTATTCACCAAATGAGCCCAGGCGATCCGGAGAGTATTATTCCACACGGAGCGATGAGCATTAATGCATCTGGTGGCAATTTTGTGGAGGTTTCCAACTTTAAAGAAGAGTTTTTCCTTTCAGCTGCAGGTATCAATGATTGTAAATTCCCCGATGGCACCTTTGGCAATTGTAAAATAACCAACGAATTACCGGTAAGTAATTTTCCACCTGCATTGGTTTGGCCATCAGGTAATCAAGGCAAGGATATATCGTGTGAGCGCGGTAAAGACAAAAATTGTAATTTAAAGCCTGGTACCTATAAAGATGTCACGATTAAAGATGGAAAAACTTTGGTTTTGCAGGGCGGAGCTTATTACTTTAATGAGTTAAAGTTTGCAGAAGAAAATGTGGCATTAAAAATACTCGGGCCGACAGAGATTCATTATAAAAAGATTATGTTCGAGAAGTCCGGCGTGCAAGTGAACGCGGGCGCAAATGCGCGACCAAGTGAACAACTACTGATTATAGGTCATGGTAAAGACGCTGATTTTAGTCCAAAGGATGATGCAGATGACATCATGATTAATGGTTATATCTACGTTGAACACTTAGCAGAAAGTGCCAGTAATGGTTTCACTTTTTCGGCAGAAAATAACACGCTTTTTGGTGGGGTGACGGCTAACTCGATCGCCATTAGTGGTAAAAACAATACGATTCACGCAACGAATGATCTCAATTGTTTTGAGCCGCAAACACCTAAGATTGCCCGCATTAATATCGTACCTAATAACATGTATACCGAATCAACTTGAAGATGCAGGCTTGAGAACCTGAAAATTATCATTAATTCGAGATGCCAAAGAGCCTGCGATCTCTGGAAGTGTCACAGTAAAAAATTGGTCTATTGCCGCCTTGAAGTCCCGTTTACTTTTGAAGTAAACGTTGTTCCTCGACTTCTCATTCATTACTTTCCAAAGCCGCTCTATTGGGTTGAGGTTTGGGCTGTAAGGTGGAAGATAATGCAGCTCAATATTAAGGACAAATGCCGCATCTCTGACCAAGTCACTACGGTGATATCCCGCACCATCTAAGATGATATGAAGCTTATGAGCTAACGGATAACTCTCTCTTAACTTACAGAAAAAACGAACTATCGTTTCACTGTTAATGCTCTCATAATCATCAACAATAGTAGCTCCGATATCTGACAGGTTCAGTGCGCCAAGAATGTTCAATCGACAGCGATTTCCCGTTGTTTCAATCACTTTATCTTGACCAGTTCGTATCCAGCCATGAGATATTTTTGTTGATAGGGTTGGGTGAACAGCATCGATAAAGACTATCGATTCATCCTCGCCACAACTTGCCTTTAGCGCTTCGTAAGCATCAATGAAAGCTTGTTGTTTTGCTTCATCAAACTTATGTGGAACGCCTTTCGGTTGCTTGTAGCTAAAACCGTTATGGTGAAGCCATTTGTTCATACCAGAGACAGTGTAATCAAGTCCAAAAGTCTCTTTAACGTAGGCGACAATTTGATGAGTATGAGGATAGGTTTTCTCAGTCAAATGCTCGATTAGGTGCATGGTTTGAGTTGCAGAAAGCTTGCTTTGACTTCCGCCATTTTCAGGCTTAAGTTTTTCAGAAAGAACGTAGTCGCTAAGGTGACGTGCAACGGTGGATTCATGAATCCGAAGAGCTTGTGAAATCATAGTCTGATTCCAGCCTTCAGAAGCCAGCAAAACAGCCTTAATACGGTCGCAAACTCGACTATCACGTTCAATATCGTGCATTTGTTCGAGTTGCAGTTTCTGTTGAGGAGTCAGTGTAATTTTCATGGTTCGTAGCATGATCCTGATTCTAAAGAAAATCAAGCATCTTCAATGATCACAGGTATACCTTCAATGCCAAGGGGATAAGTCTGTTTATGTTGAGGTGTTTGATAAAGACGATAATCCAATCACTGATATCGGTAGTGCACGCGTTGCTCTTTACAGTGAAACGACCAATGCTTTGGGCTTTATACTGACGGGTTTTGATACCGTAAACGGTCGCTTTGAATATCAAATTAGTAGTAAAGCAGGCAACGATTATGGCCCTATTGCCGTGAAGGCTCATGCTGTTAGTGATAGCAGCATTAATGACGACAGCGATATTGTTTTTGCCCCGGTAAAATTCAATATAAACGATGGTAAAGAGAAAGAATTAATTGCAGGTAAACCGACCAATATCACGATGTCAGTATTAGCGTGTAGCGAAGATGATCAGACGATTACGGGCAACTACAACAAAAAACTGACCGAATTTAATCTAAATAATTCTTCATTTATCCCTAACCAATGGGTGGATAACAGTAAACATCTATCGCTCGAGGCTGATTTCACCAATGGCATCACGCTTGCTAACTTAAAGTTCGATGAAGCGGGTCAGTATGTCGGTCAATTGACAGATACGATACGTTGTGATGATTTCGGAAAAGATGTTAAAGATTGCCCAACAGGTCAAACCCAAGCGATAACAGGTGAGCTGAAATTTAAGGCTCGCCCATGGACCTTTGCACTCTGCCGTGCCGATATGGCCCCATTACCTAACGGTGATATTAGCAACCCAAGTAGTGCTGGCTTTGTGGCGGCTGGTGATAATTTTGCGATCAATGCTTTACCAATTCGTTGGCAAAGTGGCGGAGCCTTATCTGGTTCTATCGCGACAAATGACGCTTACTGCAATTCATCATTGATTACAAAAAACTTTGCTGAAGGGGGGGCGGGTAATATTCAAATCTCGTTAACGCATAGTTTGAATTTACCGAGTGGTGGTGAAACTGGAGCCTTAGCTGGCACGACGACCACAAGCTATACCTCAGCCTTGAATGGCTATTATCCATTTAATGATCTTAAGTGGAGTGAAGTTGGGCAGATCAAACTTAACGTAGTGAGTGACCAATATTTAGGTATGGCGATTCAATCCGGCGAGAAAGATCTTGGACGTTTTTACCCTAAATACTTCCGAACAGTCGGTACTCCTGAATGGAATTATCCAGGAGCTCCTTCTCTTGATGAGCAGAGCTTTATTTATATGAATCAGCCTTTTGAAGGGGTTAGCTTTCAGGTTGAAGCATTGAATGCAATGGGTAACGCCGTACAGAATTATGCCTCATTTGAAGCAAGTGTTACGGCTGGTTTTGACTTGTTTGAACCCGCTTTTTTAGATCGTTTTAATTCATTACCTTTAACTAAGTCTTGGCATCTTGATGCCTCACGTAGCATTGGCACCTTTTCTGTAAACAATGCCAGCCCAAGCTCAGTGTGTGAAGATGAGTTGTGCTGGGAAAAAGCGCCAACGACGACGGGTTATGAAGATGGTCCTTTCAATAAAAGTGGTGGTATAACGACAGATATTTCGATAACTGAATCATCAATATCCAATCCCGATCCAGTGGAATATCAGAGCGTGTCGACATTGGTTCCTGATCCAAGACGCCTTTCCGTGCAACCAGATATTCGTTTTGGTCGAGTCGTGTTAAATAGTGTTGGTGGAGTGGTAAATAATGAGGGCATTGCGATTCCATTGCGTGTTGAGTTCTGGAATGGCAGCCGATTTATTACCAATACTGATGATAGTCAGGCTGACATTAAAGGTTCTAATCTTGTTTCTAACAACCAAATATTGTGGACGGATGAGAACGACGTAAATAAAAATACGGAAGTAAATCTTTCACTTGGTGGTGTTGTGAATGAGGGGGCTTCTCGTTCTATCATCGCGAAACAAGTACACCTTGTTCGACAACAAACTCAAGTTTGGTTGGAAATGGATGATTCGATAAATCAACTGCCATGGTTCCAGTATCATTGGGACACCACTTCTTCCGATGAGAGCAACCCATCAACAGTAGTGACTTTCGGGATCTTCCGCGGCAACGATAAGATCATTTTCCGCGGTGAATCAGGCTTAATCGGACTGTAGTGATTGTCAAAAATCTGCGTTAAGTAAGGAAACTGTTAGAAATTGCGGGTTTCACTCCATCTTTATTAGACAATGCCTTGCTGTGATGGCAAGGCATTGGTACATTTAAACCAATTTTTTATCTTCTAATTCTTTCAGGACGAGCGAAGAATATGTTCAAAAAACTTCGTGGCATTTTTTCGAATGACCTTTCAATCGATTTAGGCACAGCTAACACCCTTATTTATGTTAAAGGACAAGGTATTGTTCTTGACGAACCTTCAGTCGTTGCTATTCGACAAGACCGTAACCGCGTAGGCAAAAGTGTTGCTGCCGTCGGTCATGCTGCAAAACAGATGCTAGGCCGTACGCCTGGTAATATTTCAGCGATTCGTCCAATGAAAGACGGTGTGATTGCCGATTTCTACGTGACTGAAAAAATGCTGCAGCACTTTATCAAACAAGTGCATGATAACAGCGTCTTAAAACCAAGCCCTCGCGTGCTGGTTTGTGTGCCATGTGGCTCGACGCAAGTAGAGCGTCGTGCGATTCGTGAATCTGCGCTAGGTGCAGGTGCTCGCGAAGTTTACCTCATTGATGAGCCAATGGCGGCAGCGATTGGTGCTGGCCTACGTGTTTCTGAACCAACAGGTTCAATGGTGGTCGATATCGGTGGTGGTACGACTGAAGTTGCGGTTATCTCACTAAACGGTGTGGTTTACTCATCTTCTGTACGCATCGGTGGTGACCGCTTTGATGAAGCGATCATCAACTACGTGCGTCGTAACTACGGTAGCTTGATTGGTGAGGCGACTGCTGAAAAAATCAAACACGAAATCGGCTCTGCTTACCCTGGTGATGAAGTTGAAGAGATCGAAGTTCGTGGTCGTAACCTTGCAGAAGGTGTACCACGTAGCTTTAGCCTAAACTCAAACGAGATCCTAGAAGCGCTGCAAGAGCCGCTAACCGGTATCGTTTCTGCGGTGATGGTTGCTCTAGAGCAATGTCCACCAGAGCTTGCTTCAGATATCTCAGAAAATGGTATGGTATTGACCGGTGGCGGTGCGCTACTGAAAGATATCGATCGCCTTTTGACTGAAGAGACGGGTATTCCAGTGGTTATCGCAGAAGATCCACTAACGTGTGTGGCTCGTGGTGGCGGTAAAGCATTAGAAATGATCGACATGCATGGTGGCGATCTCTTTAGCGAAGAATAATCGCTGATGCCCAAGCGTGGCTTGGGCAAAATAAGAAAGATTAAAGGAACTCAGAATCAATGAAGCCTATTTTTGGCCGAGGACCTTCACTTCAATTACGCTTATTTTTCGCCGTGATTTTATCAGCCAGCCTTATGCTGGCTGATAGTCGTTTAGGCGCTTTCGCTCAAGTACGCTATCTATTGAATAGTATAGTGGCTCCGATCCAGTATATGGCGGATGTTCCACGTACTATGTTTGATGGCGCTTATGAGCGCTTTAATGCTCGTCAAGACGTGATGGAAAGTAACCGTACTTTAAAACGTGAAGTGCTGCGTCTTAAAAACGATGTATTGCTGCTAGATCAATACCGAGAAGAAAACCAACGTCTGCGCAAGCTGCTTGGTTCATCATTCGTCCGTGATGAACGTAAGATGGTTGCGGAAGTAATGGCGGTCGATACCTCACCTTATCGCCATCAAGTGGTGATTGATAAAGGCCTAATTGATGGTGTTTATGTTGGTCAGCCGGTGGCTAATGAAAAAGGCATCGTTGGTCAAGTGACCTTCGTTTCCGCGCACAACAGCCGTGTGTTGCTGCTCACCGATTCTAATAGTGCTATTCCGGTACAAGTGATCCGCAACGATATTCGCGTGATTGCCTCTGGTAACAGCAAGGTCGATACCATCCATCTCGATCACATTCCAATCAGTACTGATATTCAGCAAGGTGATCTGTTAGTGACGTCAGGACTTGGCGGTGTTTACCCAGAAGGATACCCAGTGGCGTATATCGCCAATGTTGAACGTGATAGCCATCGAGAGTTTGCCCTGATTGAAGCCGATCCGGTGGTTGATTTTGATCGTCTGCGCTATTTGCTTCTGATTTGGCCAAGTGATTCTCGCCAAGAAAAAGTACAACAAGCGGATCCAAATAATATGGCTGAGGTAAGCGCGAATGGCGAGTAGTTTATTTAGAGGCAAGATGGTGATCATTGCCTCCTTCATTATCGCACTGACCTTACAGACCATTCCTTGGCCGGGTGTGTTGGATGTATTGCGTCCTTCTTGGTTATTGCTGGTGACTTGTTATTGGGTGCTGGCGCTACCGCATCGTGTTAACGTGGGTACGGCACTAATTCTAGGTTTGCTTTGGGATCTATTGCTGGGTTCTACCCTTGGTATTCGTGGCATGATGATGGCGATCCTGATCTACATTGTCGCATTGAATTTCCTCGTGATACGCAATATGGCACTGTGGCAGCAAGCGATGGTGATTGGTTTATTATCAATCGCGTTAGAAGTGATGATCTTTTTTGGTGAATACCTGATCCAAGATATCGCTTTCAATCCAATGTCATTGTGGGCGGGTTTGATTAACTGCATTTTGTGGCCGTGGATGTTCCTATTAATGCGCCGTGTTAGACGCCGCTGGCATGTGAGGTAAGCATGAGTCATTTGGTTTTAGCGTCAGGTTCTCCGCGTCGTAAAGAGCTACTCACCCAGTTGGGATATCCATTCTCAGTGATTTGCACCGATGTAGAAGAGGTGCGCCAAGCAAATGAAACTGCGCAGCAGTATGTATCTCGCTTATCATTAGATAAAGCCATGGCAGGAGTGGCAAGCGCTCCTGCTGAATCTGTTGTGATAGGGTCAGATACTATCGTGGTATGCGATCAGAATGTGCTGGAGAAGCCTTCTGATCTTGCGCATGCCAAACAAATGTTATTACAGCTATCGGGACGAGCACATCAAGTGATGACGGCCGTCACGGTGGCAACCAAACAGCAGCAAGAGACGGTCGTCGTGACCACTGATGTATGGTTTAAGCCTTTGTCCGAACTAGAAATTGAACAATATTGGCAAAGTGGCGAACCATGCGATAAAGCGGGCAGTTATGCGATCCAAGGATTGGGAGGACGATTTGTTACTCGAATCGAAGGCAGTTATCACGCCGTAGTTGGCCTGCCATTGTTTGAAACGGACCAGCTCTTGCACAAATTTTTATAATTTACATTGAGGTGCGCTCATGAGTGCAGAGTTGTTGATCAACGTAACTCCAAGCGAGACTCGCGTAGCGATGATCGAAGGTGGAGTACTACAAGAAGTTCATGTCGAACGAGAAGCTAAACGCGGCATTGTCGGCAATATTTATAAAGGCAAAGTCAG
Organism: Vibrio scophthalmi; assembly: GCF_040869025.1. Taxonomy (NCBI): domain Bacteria; kingdom Pseudomonadati; phylum Pseudomonadota; class Gammaproteobacteria; order Vibrionales; family Vibrionaceae; genus Vibrio; species Vibrio scophthalmi. The sequence goes on from NZ_CP134271.1 coordinate 1,883,066, forward strand.
TCGAGTTTTGCCGGGTATGCAAGCTGCTTTCGTCGATATCGGTTTAGACAAAGCGGCATTTTTGCACGCCTCCGATATCGTCCCTCACACCGAATGTGTGGCGGAAAACGAAAAGAAACAATTCCAAGTTCGCGATATTTCAGAGTTGGTTCGTCAAGGCCAAGATATCGTGGTGCAAGTGGTTAAAGATCCGCTAGGAACCAAAGGCGCTCGCCTGACCACCGACATTACCCTGCCTTCACGCTACTTAGTCTTTATGCCAGGTGCAAGCCATGTGGGCGTATCCCAGCGCATTGAAAGTGAGAAAGAGCGTGACCGCCTGAAGAAAGTTGTCGCGCACTACTGTGATGAAGACGGTGGTTTTATTATCCGTACCGCAGCAGAAGGTGCAGATGAACAAGAACTCGGACAAGACGCCGCTTTTCTAAAGCGTTTGTGGTCGAAGGTCAAAGAGCGTCGTAGTAAATACAAAACTCGAGCCACTTTGTATGGTGAACTTGGCCTGTCACAGCGCATTTTACGTGATTTCGTTGGTACGGAACTGACGAAAATTCTTGTCGATTCACGTCTGGAATTTGAAAACCTAAAAGAATTCACCTCAGAGTATGTGCCAGAGCTAACGGAAAAGTTAGAGCTGTATGAAGGCGATAAGCCGATCTTTGATATGTACGATACCGAGAATGAAATTCAGCGCTCACTTGATCGCAAGGTGGAGCTGAAATCAGGTGGTTACTTGATCATTGATCAAACGGAAGCGATGACAACGGTTGATATTAATACCGGTGCTTTTGTTGGTCGTCGTAATCTTGAAGAGACCATTTTTAATACCAACGTAGAGGCGACTCAGGCGATTGCTCGTCAGCTGCGTTTACGTAATCTGGGTGGCATCATCATTATCGATTTTATTGATATGTTGTCGGAAGATCATCGCAAACGTGTGGTGGTTTCTTTAGAGAACGCATTAAATAAAGATCGCGTTAAAACCAACATCAATGGCTTTACCAACTTAGGCTTGGTTGAGATGACGCGTAAAAGAACGCGTGAAAGCATTGAACATGTATTGTGTTCAACCTGTCCAACCTGTGAAGGTCGCGGTAGCGTTAAAACAGTCGAGTCAGTCTGTTACGAAATTCTGCGTGAAATTACGCGCGTAAACCGTGCCTACGATGCTGATAAGTTTGTTGTTTACGCTTCGCCAAAGGTAGCCGAAACGCTGCAGGGCGAAGAGTCACACGCGTTGGCTGAGCTAGAAGTCTTTATTGGTAAACAAGTGAAAATTCAAGCAGAACCGCTCTATATCCAAGAGCAATTTGACGTTGTGATGATGTAGCGGGACGATTGTGAGCAAAACCGTAAACCGTATAGCACGAGCGTTACTTTGGATGTGTGTGACCGTATTGGCAACGTTAGCCATTGCGGTCACTGCATTGCGAATTACTCTACCGCAGTTAAACCATTTCCAAACACAGATCCAGACTTGGGTAAACCAAGGCAGCGGGCTGGACTTCGAAATTGGTGAAATCAGCGGTTTTTGGCGCAATACCCACCCTTCTATTGCACTGTCGAATGTTCGAGCTAAAACGCCCGCAGGCAGTGGTATCGATTTTTCAGCGCAAACGGTTGAATTTGAGTTCGACCTATTCCAATCTCTGTTCCAGTTAGAGCCAGTGATTGCTGATCTTAATATCCATGGTCTCAAGTTAGATGTTCGCGCTATTCAGTGGGAAAATACTGAGCAAAGCCGACAATTTTCCCCCAAAGGCGAACAGAAAAGTGTCATTGAACAACTCGATAAGTTATTGCTGAGACAGTTAGATAAATTTGCACTGAAAGACTCGACCGTACAGTTTATGTCGGTGAATGGTGAAGAGCGCCAACTGGATATTGAAAACCTTAAATGGAAAAATGAAGGTCGTTACCACGCAGTTGAAGGTGAGGTGACGATTGCAGAGACGCAGCTCAACTCGCTGGATGTGATAGGTAACTTCGTTGATCACGGCTCATTAGTTGATGTCACGGGTGAATTTTATCTTTCAGCCGAAAATGTTCTGATCACGCCATGGTTAACGGGGTATCTACAACATGAAACAGGGATTGAAAAAGGTCAGGTTAGTTTAAATAGTTGGCTAACGCTTAATCGCAGTAAGCCGACGAGCGCTTATGTGGAAGTGTTGCCATCAGAATTAGTCTGGCAAGAAGGTGGACGTCATGAATTGATGTTCGAATCTGGTGTTTTTGTTCTGGAACCAAGTGATGAGGGTTGGCAAGTAAATGCTCACTCACTAAAACTGCGAACCGATGATAACTCTTGGCCTGAATTGGATGTTGCCTTTAATTGGCAAGAGGATAAGTGGCGTTTAAATATTTCCCAACTGGATATTGCTGCGATCGCCCCTTTAGTGAAGTTGGCGCCGGATTCAGATTCTCTCACGCAAACTCTAGAGCAATTAAAACTGGGTGGAGAGCTTGAAGATATCCGTGTTGCGATGGGGAAAGAGTTAGAGTCACTAACGTATTCAGCCAAACTCGCGCAAGGTAAGGTGCAGCAATGGCAATTGGTTCCTGGCATTAATCATCTCGAAGCAGATGTGAGTGGTAACTATCATCAGGCACGCGCAAAGCTAAGTGTTATTGATGACCAACTCCCTTATGGCGATGTATTCCAAGCACCATTAAGAATCAAGCAAGCCGAAATTGATATGGTTTGGCAAAACCTTGGCCAACAAGGTTGGCGTTTATGGGCGGATAAAATTACGGCTGCCACGCCTGATTTACAAGTACTCGGCGCATTTAGACTCGATTTCCCTACTGGGAAAAGTCCATTTCTATCATTGTATGCTGAGGCAGATGTATTTAATGCCGGCGAAACATGGCGATATCTGTCAGCACCTGCGTTAGGTGCTGAGCTAACCGATTACCTCTCAACTGCGATTCAAGGTGGCAAAGCCAAGACCGCCAAGGTGCTTTGGTATGGCGAACTAGCAGAGTTTCCTTACCAAAAAAACAACGGTATGTTCCAGGTCTGGGTGGAAGTTGAGCAAGGTAAATTCAGTTTTGATACTGGTTGGCCTGCGGTGACCGATTTGCAACTCGACTTGTTGTTTCAAAATGAAGCGATGCATCTTGATGCCCATAGTGCCAAGTTGATGGGCGTTAACGCGACTCGTATTACGGGGCGTATTCCTGATCTTGCTGAAAATGGTCATATTGAAATTGAAGCATCGGCTAATGGTCAAGGTAATGCGGTACGCGATTACATGATGGCCTCTCCGCTGGTGGACTCTGTTGGCGCTGCACTGACCACGATTCAGGTTGATGGGTTAGTGAGCTCTGAATTCAAATTGATCGTCCCTTTTTCTGATTATGATACTCGCGCTTGGGGTTATGCTGAGCTGAAAAATAATCACGTCACGATTGATACGCCGCCAATGCAATTAGAAACGGTATCGGGACGAATTGAATTCGATAATGATGTGGTGAAAGCGGCGGGCTTATCGGCTCAGTTATTAGCTCAACCAGTTTCGATTGACTTTAATGGTGAAAATGAAGGCAGCGGCTACCGTGTCGGTATTGATGTATTGGGCGACTGGGATGTGAAACCATTAGCGCCATACGTTGGTGCGCAATGGCTAGCGCCTGTCACTGGGCATTTGCCTTGGCAAACCAATGTCGATATACAGCTCAACGATGTCGGCTTTACTTATCAAGTCGATGCCAGCGCTGATTTACAGATGTTAGCGAGTACTTACCCTTATCCACTTAATCGACAAGTCGGTCAGCAAGGAAAGGCTCACTTGCAAGCGTCAGGTAACCAGGAATCGATTACTGCGCGCTTGCAGTTACCTGATTTTAAATATCAAACCGAAATTGATATTCGTCCACAGACTCCTGTATTGACGGCGAGCAATATGGTGTTGGGCAAAGGCAGTTTTAAAATCAGCCCGATAGTAGGCCACGATCTGCAAATACGAGCGACGCAATTTGATCTTGATGCGTGGCTGGCGGCATTGAGTCAACCAGCACCGAGAAATCAGTCTGTATTGGCACAATTAAACACTCCCACCATTCCAAGCCCTGAGCGAATTGATCTGAATGTTGATGAACTCAAGTTGGCGGAAATTGATTGGAATGATGTGGCGTTTAACGCTAAGCGTAAAAATCTTGGTTGGCACATGAACCTTTCTAGTCAAGAGGCGAAAGGAGAAGCAAACTATATTGAACCATATGATCTCTCAGTAAAACTTGAGCGTTTGCACGTGTTTATTCCTATGCTTGAAGAAGAGAGTTTTAAAGGTAAGCGCTTATTTGAAGCGGAAGACCAAAGCTCCCCATTGATTTCGGCGTTTGATCGTAGCTTCCATCAAAAAGTACCTAACATAACGCTCGCGATCGATGATTTATGGGCACAAGGGTACAAGTTGGGTACCGCTCATCTGGATCTGCAACGTCAAGGTAATCGCTTGGAGTGGAAAAAACTGTCGCTAGAAAGTGGCAGTAGTAAAGTTGATATGCATGGTTCGTGGTTATTGGACGGCGAACAAAGTCATACTCAATTTGATCTATCAGTGGCTGGCGACAATAACAGTGAAGTGATGGAGCGTTTTGGTATCTCGTCTGGGATTCAAAAAGCCCCTTATGATATTACGGCCAAGTTAGAGTGGAATGGTGCACCATGGTCAATGAAGGTTAGCTCCCTATCTGGCGAGGTAAACTCAAAGCTAGGTAAGGGTATTATTTCCGATGTCAGTGGCGCGGCGAAATTATTGGGCTTGTTTAGCTTAGATTCGATTATTCGTAAAATGCAGCTCGATTTTAGTGATGTATTTGATGATGGGATGGCGTTTAACTCGATTACTGGCAGTGGCGAGATTAAGAACGGTATTTTCCTCACGAATAACATCAAAATGGATGCGATTGCGGGTGAGATGACCATCAAAGGCCTCGCCAATCTAAATAATCGCACTGTTGATGCGGAAGTGAATTTTGTCCCTGACATTACCTCGGGTATTCCGGTATTGACCGCTTTTGCTGTCACACCACAAACGGCGCTCTATGTGTTAGCGATCACGACGGTCATTTCCCCTGTAGTTGAAGTATTTACTCAGGTGGACTATGAAGTTAAAGGATCATTGGATGCTCCGGTCGTAAAAGAGCTTTCACGTAGCAAAGGCGAGTTTGAGTTGCCGAAAAAACTGCGTGATGCGGTGAAGTAAAAGTGACGCTGATATAGCAAGGAGAACTCATGGATCGAGTTGGACTTATACAAATGACTTCAGGGCCAGATCCGCAAGCGAATCTGGCCTACATTGAACAACAAGTGGCTGCCTTAGCTGAGCAAGGTGCTACTTGGGTTATTACGCCTGAAAACGCAGTGGTGTTTGGTTCACGTAGCGACTATCACTATTTTGCGGAGCCGTTAAATCAGGGGCCAATTCAGGCTCAGATTGCTCAAATGGCTCGTCGTTATCGGCTTTGGATTGTGATGGGGAGTTTGCCGATTCAACGCGAACATGGCGTGTCGACCACTTTACTGGTGTTTAATAGTGATGGTGAGTTGGTGAGCCATTACGATAAGCTGCATATGTTTGATGTTGATGTCGCAGACAGTCATCAGCGCTATCGGGAATCAGAAACTTTCGCAGCGGGCAGTGAAATCGTCACTATCGAAACACCTTTTGCCCACCTTGGTCTGACGATTTGCTATGATGTGCGCTTCCCGCCGTTATTTAGCGAATTGGCTAAGCGTGGTGCTAACGTCATTGTGGTACCAGCGGCCTTTACTGCTGTAACCGGACGAACCCATTGGCAACCATTACTCACCGCACGCGCAATTGAAACCCAGTCATGGGTCGTAGCGGTTAACCAGACTGGAGTTCATCAAGGTGGACGACAAACATGGGGACATTCAATGGTGATCTCACCATGGGGCGAAATTTTTGCCAGCTTAGACGAAATGCCAGGTAACTTATTGGTTGAGCTGGATTTGCAAGCAGTACATGAGATTAGAGCGGCGATGCCGGTGTTGGCGCATAGTCGCTTTACTAATCAAATTAAAAACTAAGAGTGAAATATGACAATTAATCACGTAGAAGATGCGCTACTCAAACCAGGCGGTCTGACCGAACAAGACATCGCTAATACATTAGAGAGCATTGCCACTCGTCAAATTGACTACGCTGATATCTATTTTCAGTCCAGTTGGCATGAGTCTTTGGTGCTGGAAGATAGCATCATTAAAGATGGTTCGTTCAATATTGATTGTGGTTTGGGCGTACGCGCCGTAACGGGTGAGAAAACCGGTTTCGCTTACTCTGACCAAATCCAACTGGATGGTTTAAAGCAGAGTGCAATCGCTGCTCGCGGTATTGCTCAACAAGGTCAAAACGGTAAGGTTCAAGCTTTTAAGCGTTTTGACAATCAGGCGTATTACGCGGCTGTAAACCCATTGAACTGCTGGGAAAAAGAGAAGAAAACGGCATTGCTGAAAGAGCTCGACGCTTATATCCGCACTAAAGAGCCCTTGATTGAAGAAGTGTCAATTAGCTTAAGTGGTTTGCATGAGCAAATGCTGGTGGCGGCAACCGATGGTACTTACGCTGGCGATGTGCGTCCATTGGTGCGCTTGTCGATCACGGTATTAGCGCAAAAAGGTGATCGCCGTGAACGTGGTAGTTCAGGTGGTGGTGGCCGATTCAACTATGACTACTTCCTAACGAGTATCGAAGGTCAAAACGTTGCCTACCAATACGCTGATGAAGCGATTCGTATGGCATTGGTGAACCTCGAAGCGGATGCTGCACCGGCTGGCACAATGCCGGTAGTATTGGGTTCTGGTTGGCCAGGTGTTCTACTTCATGAAGCGGTTGGTCATGGTTTAGAAGGTGACTTTAACCGTAAAGAATCGTCCGTTTTTAGTGGTCGTATTGGTGAGAAAGTGACGTCAAACCTGTGCACTATTGTCGATGATGGTACCTTAAAAGATCTGCGTGGTTCATTGAATGTCGATGATGAAGGTGTCGCGGGTCAGTACAATACCTTAATTGAAAATGGTGTGCTGAAAGGTTACATGCAAGATAAGTTGAATGCTCGTTTGATGGGTGTTGCCCCTACGGGTAATGGTCGTCGCGAATCTTACGCTCATTTACCAATGCCACGTATGACCAATACTTACATGCTACCGGGTCAACATACGCCTGAAGAGATCATCTCAACCGTGAAGAAAGGTCTATACGCGCCAAACTTTGGTGGTGGTCAGGTTGATATCACATCTGGTAAGTTTGTTTTCTCGACCTCGGAAGCTTACCTGATTGAAAATGGTAAGATCACTCGACCAGTGAAAGGTGCAACCTTAATTGGCTCTGGTCTTGAAGCGATGCAGCAAGTCTCGATGGTGGGTAATGATCTTAGTATCGATCGCGGTGTTGGTATCTGTGGCAAAGCTGGTCAAAGTGTCCCTGTTGGTGTGGGTCAGCCAACCTTGAAGCTAGATTCAATCACCGTTGGCGGTACAGAATAACGCTTCGTTTCGAGAATTGAAAAGCGATCGCTTGGGTTCTGACACTGATTAATTGAAAGGGCTAACGTCATTGCGTTAGCCCTTTTTTCACTCTATTCTTTTCTCGCTTCTCGCTTCTCGCTTCTCGCTTCTCGCTTCTCGCTTCTCGCTTCTCGCTTCTCGCTCTTTATTCTCAAATCCCTTCACGTTCGATTGGGCAGCTCATACAACGTGCACCACCGCGACCACGGCCAAGCTCATTACCCGGTATCGGTAATACAGTAATACCCGCTTTATCATATTTTTCATTGGTATAAACGTTACGTTCATATCCAATTACCACACCGGGTTTCACGGTCAGTACATTATTGGCATCATTCCACTGTTCTCGTTCAGCTTCATAGCTATCCCCACCCGTGGTAATAATGTTCAGTGCATTTAGCCCCAGCGCATCTTCAATCGCACTCATGAGGTTCGGGGCCGACTCGACATGCACTTGTCCGTCACCTTCAGGGGTCAACACCCAAGTATTGAGATCTTTACGCATCACTTCGGGGTACATGGAAAACGTGTCGATATCCATATGAGTCATTACTGTATCCAAGTGCATGCACGAGCGACTTTTTGGCAGTTCAACCACAATGACTTGTTTTGCTTGGTTATGTTTAAATAATTGCGCAGCTAGGTTTTCAACCCCTTGTGCTGTCGTCCGTTCTGACATACCAATTAATACCGCGCCTTTACCAATCACTAGCACGTCACCGCCTTCAATGTTGGCATTATCGTAATGAAGATCTTCATCACCAAAATATTTAATAAAATCCTGTCCGGCGAAGACAGGATGCCAGTGATAAATGGCCCGCAAGTGATTAGTTTCACGTTGGCGAGCTGGCATCATCATTGGATTGAGTGATACGCCACCATAAATCCAACATGAGGTGTCGCGAGTGAAGAGATGGTTAGGTAACGGTTCAATCGCAAAATCGAGCGAGCGGTGCAACTTGGGTAAAATGGAGGCTGATTTAAACGGCAGCTCTGAATAGGCGAGACCACCTAATAAGACTGAAGCGAGATGCTCGTTATCCATTTCACTTAGATAGCAACGAAAGTCGCGGGCAAACATTGGCCCATAACGAAAATCGGAGATCTGCGTGGTTAACAGCCAATCTCGGGCTTCTGGTACGGTAAGAGTCTCGACTAACAGATCATGCAGCAGCAACACTTCGACATTTTGTCTGCGCAATGTATTGGCAAACTCGTCATGTTCCTTTCCCGCTTCTTCTACTGCTAATACATCATCAAACAACAATTCATGGCAGTTCGATGGCGTGAGGTGAGAGAGTGCACGCTCGGGGCGATTGAGCAACACTCGTTTTAATTGACCAACTTCTGAGCCTACATACAACTTACTCATTATGTATCCTTACATCTAATTCCTATTCTATTTATGACAATGTTACGAGAAAGATGCAAGTCTGTGGTTAATATCTAATACTTTATATTGCCCTTTATCTTGGTTATATGACTGGGGTTTTATGTTTGGCTAGTGAATTGGTCTTAAAAATTGGTTTAACTCCATGTAATTAGTGATGCGTTAATATTCATCGAGTTCATTTAGCTTGTAGGGGGGAGTTGTTACTTACACGGGGGAAGAAGGGGAATATGACGTAAAGGCTGACTGTGAACTATGCAATCAATACTCATAATCAGGCGAAAAGTATGCTTCAGGCCGGATTGAGTGATCGATATGATCTGCTGATTTCATCATTATTGACCAATAGCAGCCGAAGAGGGGGGATTTAGATCCTTTTGGTGAGGATCTTCGCGATAAAGCGGTTTAAATTCGGATAAAGATCGTTGCTAGTCCTGTTTCTAGGTGGAATTTTTTTTTGATCCATGCGATATTTCGTCGCAAGAAATCATCATCCCTGTTATCACACTCTGGAGCGCTATTATGTCTCATGAAGATGAATATCTATCGGTAGAAGAATTAATCGAGATTCAAAAGGAAGAGACTCGCGATATTATCCAAGCATTGCTTGAAGATGGCAGTGATCCAGATGCGCTATATGAAATCGAGCATCATCTATTTGCTGAAGATTTCGACACGCTAGAAAAAGCGGTTGTTGAAGCATTTAAGATGGGCTTTGAAGTTTTAGAAGCTGAAGAAACAGAAGACGAAGATGGCAAAAAGCTACTTTGTTGCGATGCGACAATGCAATCAGCATTGAATCCAGAAGCGATTGATGAGCAAGTGTCTAAACTGGTTCATCTAGCTGAAAAATATGACATCATCTATGATGGTTGGGGTACGTACTATGAGCACCCCTACGATTCTGAAGAGGGTGACGAACCCTACGACTCTGATGAAGAGTAAAAGTGAGAATTATTGAGAACCTCGCCACATGGTGAGGTTTTTTTTGACTCTAATTTTAATACTGATAACCATACATTATTTATAGGTGAGAATGTGTGATAGGTTGATTAATGAACAGAAAGTAGATTTGAGGTATTCAAGTGACTGAAATCATTTACGACATCAAAACAAAAACATTAAAACCCTTCACTTATAGAAAGCCGTTGGTGTTCGTTGATGATAATGGTGAGCTTCAATATGAATACTCTCGCAACAAAGAAAGCCACGTTCATATTAAGAAGGTGATCTTCTTGAACTTAGTTGGCTACGAGAAACTGAAACGGCTAGATGAGAAGGGTAAGCCGATGAAGGATGAGTATGGTAACCCGATCTTCATCAAGGGAAGGTTGCTTTCATTTGAACCTCTGGATTGCGTTAATGAGTTTATTCTTGCAAAACACGTTGAGAAGGATGTAGAAGAGTCCCAGCAAGCCTCAAAAGCTCTCACTCATTACTTCAGATTTATCCTGGATGCTCAAGCGAAGTGGGATAGTAAATATGACAATGAAGATTACGATCCCTTTATCGCCCCCCCTCGCCCTGCTTGGGATAAGTTTGCGGTTAGGAAAAACCTCCGCGTCACTTTCATGTACAGAGCAGCGGTCAAAAAGACAACGCTAAACGGGACAGGGTTAGCTCGAACGACCGCCGTATCGTATGTGCGTTCAGTTGTAGAGTTTTACAAGCATCATCTCAGACAGGGTATGAGGTTTAATAACCCACCGTTTGAATTTGAAACTTTGCTAATTGGCATCGAAAACAGTGGCACTCACATGAGCGCTTACGGTCGTAAGGTGATACAAACCACCGATTTAAAACTGAGTTTCCCAAAGTCAAAGCGAAACGATGGGGGTAAGTTACCTAATGCAAGGCGCGACCTAAAGCCACTGTCAAACAGTGAATGGGAAGAGGTTAAGAATGTCCTGGTTAACACCCAGCGAGTCATTAAGAGTGTTAATCGCGAAGAAAAGTTGGTTAGCCTACCTGAAGAGTATTGCTTATTGTTGCGTGTCTACCGCTACACGGGGCTGCGTAAGGAGGAAGGCGTAAGTTTGCACCTAGGGCAAGTGGTTCGCCCTGATATGAAAACTGCCGTTTTGAGGCTGGGTGTGGGCGACCAATATGGCTCACTCACTAAAGACCCTAGTGGTGGTTACAACAATAAGTCTCGACGCACTATCATTCCTAGTTCACTGATGCTCGAACTTTATAACTACAGCCACTCACCAAGATACAAAAAACGCTTGGCGAAATTTAAAGAACGGTGCAGGGCTGAGAGAGAGGCGGGTAACGATGCCTACTTTGACGGGACTGATGGGGTTGATGAAAGCAAACAATACCTTTTCATTAGCAACTCTGGCATACCGTTGTTTAAGAAACTGGAAGAAATCAATACTCGATGGAATGAGGTCAGAAAAACCGCCGCAGTCAATTTGCTGAATGACATTGATTCGGTGGTTCACAACTTACGCTCGACCTTTGCGGTGTCGGCTTTTCGGACATTGTTAAAGAAAATGGACGCAGACGAGGCTCTAAAAATAGTATCAGCATTTCTTGGCCATGAAGATTTATCCACCACGCTACTTTATCTGCAAATTGCCCAAGATAAGCCTACGGGGGATGAAATCTGGGAAGATGTGTTGGACTACGTTGGTGTGTTTGATGAAGAGAGCGACTTGGATGATTTACCTGAGTTCGAAGAAGCGTCTAGAAAGCTTGAGGAGGCAAAGAAAAAATGAGCCGCAAAGATAACTCAAAGCCCGTTGTCCTTGATGACGCATTTTATGAGGCACCTGCCGCAACAGTTGAGCCGCTTCACTTGGATGAGTTGAAACTGAAATGTGGCGGAGCGACATCTCATTTTATTCAGTTGTTATATCAAGGCGCTCCTAACTATTCTCAGCAAGGCAAAAAAATAAAGGGGGTGGATTATATACCTGTTGCGGGTAGAGAGGCGTTTGTCCGAGATGCCTATCGTCTTCTAAGAACGGACTTCAACCGCACAAAGCAAAACCATTTTGAACAACTGAGACTATATATTCGTTGGATGGACCGTGAGCATCGAAAGCCTATTAATGGCGATTACTTTGCACCAGACTTATACAACGCTTTCATGGATTATCATCAAGATAAATGTAATCGAGGTGAGCAAAGTCTATCAACCTGGAGTAACGCTAAAAGGATAGTGAGTTTTTTCCTTAAAGCGTATAACCGTCCCATCGAGGCAAAGCAATTAATATTAATAAAAGGCACCAAGAAACAGGCCAATTCACATAAAGGCATCGATGTGGTTGGGGAACTCAAGCCGCTTGTTCGGCGGTTCATTGCTGCGTTCGCGGGGTTTAGGCGGCATTTTTTAGAGGGCACCAAACCAAGCCTTCATCCACTTTGGAGTGAGGAGTTGTTCAATCAACAAGCCGAGAAAAACGGGTGGAGTGTAAAAAAAAGAAATCAGGTGAAAGGGACGTTTAAGCGGACTGTAGTAGGTGAGAATGCAGCACGTAATCATTTTTCTAGACTGGCTGCGATGATCGCCTTTTGCTTTACAGGGCAAAATACAACGCCTCTGTTAAACCTGCGTTTTAGCGACATTCGATTTACCGCTAAATCAGATGGCAAGGTCTACTTTGACATGACCAAAGCGCGTGCAAATTACTTAGGTTTTGATACGTCGCTTGGGTTTCATAAAAAGACCCAAGCGTTCTTCCATCAATGGTTGGAAGTCTCGATGGTGCTCCAGAAAAACGCTGGTACAGAATGGGTGTTTCCCTATTTTCGAAAATCAGGCGAGATTCAAGGGTGTGTTGACGCAGGCCAAACCACCCCTCAAAAGAGCATCAATAAGTGCACAAAGATATTGGGGCTTGCCCACGTCACACCCTCAAAACTGCGCCAAACAAAGATTGATACTTTAATGAAAGTCACGGAAGACATTTGGTTAGTGTCGATGTCTGCGAACAACTCAATTGAAGTTGTTGCTATTAATTATTCTGACGGTAACGAAAGCGATCATAGAACGAGTTTGGCGGCAAACAATGAGGCGCTGTACGACTTTTCGAAAAATGGCACCGATCCTCACGAGGCGGCGAATAAATCGAAGTTTAACCATGCCAATGTATTGAACGGCTACGATTACAAACGGCTACGTAAGGAAGAAACCGAAAACGACACTCAAACCCCCCTTGGCGTTCGCTGTAAGGACTCCTCACAAGGTGTTGCCGTAAGAATTAAGAAAAACCTTGAAAACATGGGGGTCAAACAGCCAGAAAAGGAGCAGCGTTGTACCGATTTCCTAGGCTGCTTCGAATGTCATTATCATCGATTAGTGTCTGAGGTCGAGGATATTTGGCTAATGCTGTCCTTCAACGACACGCTACAAGAAATGAAGGCTTATCCAGCTATTAACAGTCTGCCAACGGACAAGTTTTATAAGTTGTGTAACACCATCGAATCGATTTTAAAGGATTTTAAAGAGGTTGCGCCTGATAATTACACCCGAGCGCAAGAAATGCACAGTGAAGCCCCTCACCCACTTTATAGCGATGGGTATAGCCTAATGGACTTACTGGAGACGTTTTAACAATGAATGACAAACTCAATAAGCACGATAACGCTGTTCCGTCCGTCCCCGTTCAGAAGTCCGAAACGGGGTTCTTAATCGAGGGGTTAGACAGGCTCGACGTAGCCGATAAACCGTACCACGTTGAGAGGTGGGACTTTTCAACGTCGCATGTCGTTGGTGTGAGGTATTCATTAAGCGTAAGCTTTAAGAGCGCCAGTCCTGAGTATGTGAATGGAATACAGGACGCTTTATACCAGTTCTATCACCACTCAAAAAAAGTGAGTACCTTGCCCTTATCGGTCGCCCAAATGGATGTCATGAAGACCTCACTACAGCACATTGCAGACCGCTTGGAGGGGACAGATTGGAGCCAATTAGGTAACGCCAGGCAGTGGAAATCATTTACCCGTAGCCTGAAACAGAGACAGTTTGGCGATGCAAGGATTGGTCATATTCTTTCAGCATTAAATAAACTGACGGATGTTGGCTTGCTCAGTTCATATGTTGACGCAAAGGCGCTAAAAAAGTGCGCAAAGAAAAAAGAACGTAAACAGCATGTAGCTATTCCACATAAGTTGTATCAATGCATCATGAACCATGCCTTAGAAACCGTTGAAAAATACCATCCGTATCGTCATGAGATTTCACAAGTGATGGGGGAAGCCTATGACATTAGAAAGCGAATCCATAATGGTGAAAGGCTTGCAGAAAGAGGAAGTGGCAATGGCAGAACAGAGCTATCAATGACCGCCAATGCACTTGACCAAAGGGTGACAAAGGCGATAAAGAGGATTGACCATTGCATTCCTGATTTCAAGGTAAACTTGCGCGCTACGGACTTGGCTGGCATCTTGGCCAGTTGTTTGGTAGTGGTTCAGGGGTTCTCAGGCGTACGAATTGGCGAGGCGGTATCTTTCAACAAAGACAGCGCAGATACGGTAATGGTTAACGGTCAACCAGTGACCATACTCACAGGCGAAACAACCAAGGGGCATGATGGAATGCCGACTATCGCCACTTGGCAGTCACATTCTGTTGCCGAAACAGCGTTAGAGCTGGCTTATGACATGATGGCATCAACTCGTAAGTTTTATCACAATGGCGTTGATCGGAAAGAAGCGGAAGGTGAAACAGCAGAAAATATTGCGCACATGAGAAAGCAATTATGTTCCGCATTTTTGCTGCCTCAAGCTGCACGACAAATCAGCGACAACTATATATTCGATCCTTACAAAGCACTGAAAAGGGTTATAAACCATCTGGGCTATAAGGCCACTCCAGAGGATGTAGAGGAGTTTAATACGCTAAACCCTTCAAGAGAGGGGCAATTAACGGTTGGCGGGACATGCACGGGGTTAAGCTCTCATGACTTTAGACGGTCATTTGCCGTGTTCTTTGTGCGGTATGGCTTCGGTACGGCTTCAGGGATTAAATTTCAATTCAAACACCAAAACATCAATATGTCAGGTTACTACGCAAATAATGCGGTATTGGCACAGATGAATGACCTGCTGATGGATGAGGATATTTTAAACGACTTGAAAGAGGCGGGGATTGATTTGGGGGTGGATATCTTCGATGAGATCTACAACGAAAGTGAGCATTTGAGTGGGGTCAAAGGCGAGGCCATTATGCAGGAGCGATTGGAGCAATTGAAAGCGGGAAAACGCATCTTCATGACTCGTTCAGAAATTGAAGAGAATCTTCGTCGTGGCAATTTTCACATCATGCAACTGCCGAGTGGTGCCTATTGTACTAATGCTTCGTGTGATCGAGTATGTGGTACATCACTCTTTCGAGCGGAAATCAAAGAGTGCGATCATAAAGTGGTGACCGATAAGGGAGCGAAAAAGATTGCTAAGCAACGAGAGCGATTGATTGCCAAGTTTACGAATCTTAACACGGGTGATGTATTAAAGAGCTCAATCTTGACTGGCTTAAAGCAGAAAATCTTGGTGGAAGAACTGACACTAAAAGCCCATGAAATCCCTTATACACCATTCACTGATGAAGTGATTAGTCTTCCCAAGGAGTAAGTAACCTAAATGAATCAAGAAACTTTAAGGGCGTTGGTACAGGAAGAGAAAACATTGGCGGCTGAAGAAAAGCTTCATAAGGCACTCGCTCGACTCCAAAATGGTAAGCCTTTACGAACCAAAGCCAAAGGCCGTCTTACTCTCAATAAAATCAACAACGAGGCGGGCTTAGGGCGCAGTTACATTCATAAATTCAAAGAGTTCGTTGATAATGTCGCCAACCCTGCTATCGAGGCATATAACGAAACTCTGGATACCCCTAAACCATCTGAAATAGATAAGGCTTCCACAGAAGATATGAGCGAAATCGATAGGCTCAAAGATGAGTTAAGGAAGCAAATCGAACTTAAAGAAGCTTATCGCACGGAGAGGGATGAGGCTTTAGCCACCAATGATGAACTTGAGGTATTGAATAAGTCGCTAATGTTTCGAGTGTATGAACTTCAGCAGGAGCTTACTGATAGTGTTGCTGAGTATGAAGGCTATAAAAAATAATTGCTCTAAAACATTTTTGCCCCATTACGAGTTTAGCTAACTGTCAAAGCTAAACCTGTAAAAAATGACCTAAAATTAGGTCATGTGGAACAATAAATTAGCAGGACACAAGTCCACCCTAACAGCGGTTAGATACATGGAAGTATCATCAAGGGCGTTTCTCAACGCAGCAGAACTAGTTTAATTATCTGTTTTTTTTAGTCAAAACGAGTAATGTCAAATCTGCCAATGCTTGAGTATTTCTTTTCTATTTTTGCAATTTGCGACATATGATGACTAGAGTGGTTTTTAAGCAAAAATGCGTAAAACTGTGCAAAAATTTTTTCTTGCTTTGTCCCCTTGATTAACCGATAAATCTTCTCTATCAATACAGAGGCTTTATCTTTTTCTCTGAAAATTTCGTCAAATATACTTGGCACGTTTTTATGTATAAAAATTAAAAGAGAAAATTTAGATCTTGTTTTGTCTACGTTCATTGCTTTGTTAAGGATAGCATCTGAAATTTCGTTTATATTTTCTCGAATAATTCTTTTTACCAATGAGGTTCCACCTTCCTCTTTCATAACCTCCGTTAAAATTAGAAGCTCATTTTCACACTCTGAACGTCCTCCAAAATCAATTTTATATCTCATTCCACTTTTAATTTTCTGAAGAGAATATTCAGGAGATAATAATACGAACAATTCATCGATGTAATTATATTTGTTAATGTTTTTAGCTACATAATCTTGGTAATTTTTACTATCTGAGTTTTGCAAGATAGCGATAAGAGCCCTGTGATAGTGATCTAACTTCTCGTCATCTTTATAAAGTTCAAAAAGCCTTGGGTAATTAAACTTGTCCGATATTTCTTTCAACTTCTTTTTATCGTACAACGCTAGGAATATCATTATATTTCCATAGTTTTGTACATCTACAGCCTCTATTTTTTCGAAGGCTTGTAGAATTGAACTTGTGGATAATTTACTTGCAAGGTACCTCGCTCTTTTCTTAAGCCTAGAGTCGGCTAATTTAATACCTAGAATGGCAGACGTCACACCAAAATAATGGTTGATTAAATCACTTAAAGAGCTATAAGCATTCATCAAGTCTTGGTTCAGTAGTTCGCTGATTCCATCTATATTGTTCTTTATCTGCTCATCAGCCCAATCACTATTTATGTAGGCCAATTCGTCAATTAATTTTGAAAATTGATAACAGGCAGTATCATTAGAAAATGAGGATACATTTATATTAAATCTCGATTTATCAAACAGTTGTTTTTCGTAATTTCTACATTTGTCATCAACAAAGAATTGCATCCTGTTTAGCAGGTGTGCAAATCTAGGCCTATCATCAATATGGGAGTCAACCATAGCGTAGAAAACGACTTTAATATGTCTTTGCGATACAGTAAGAAACTTAACATCTTCATTACATAGCGTGTTAATCAAATTTCCTAATTGATATGCAGTGTTACGACAAACATCTAGGATCCACTTTTCGAGAATTGAACTGTCTTTCTCCAACAGTCTTAAAACATCTTTATTAAATCGAACTAATGAATTTAATTTAGTTACATTAACTGGTTCATTCTGTATTGAAACTGTGCTCGATAGAAGATTGGAGGTGACTTCTTCGGTTATACCTCGCTTGTTAAGTTCATACTGCCCTCTCCTAAAATCAAACATTACAAACTCAAGTAAATTGGAGTGCCCCTTTAAGTATGTATCGGTTTTGAGTATTGTTGCTATTAGAACAATAAGGTACTCCAACTCATCAACTGAATTATTTTTAGATAGGAATATTTTAAGAAATCTTCGTGAATATTCGTAGTGCTTATTTTTCACATTGCTTTCAATTGACACACAATATTTACTTAATACACTATCTGCCTTATTCAACCATTTACTATCGGTATTGAATTTTTTTAAAGCTGTTAATATGGTTTGCTTACTTACACCATTATCTAAAGTTGCAAGTTGAAAAATAGCAACAGTCACTATTACCATACTAAGTTTTTGATCATGTTCTAAAACATCCAAATCTTGTTTTGCACTGAGGAATCCCCTAATGATTTTGATAAAAATCATAAATTTAAGGTAGATGCACATCTTGTCATGTGATCAAATGGTTCTGAGAAAAATCAATAACCAGACAACAAGATGTGCGAACTCGATATTTTACACGACTCTCTTTACCAATTCTGCCCTGAATTGCACTTAAAACGACTCAACAGTTTAACGCTGGCTTGCCACGCATTACTTGAATGTAAAACGCTCACTCTTACCGAACTTGGTCGTAACCTGCCAACGAAAGCCAGAACAAAACATAACATCAAACGAATCGACAGATTGTTAGGTAATCGTCACTTGCACAAAGAGCGACTCGCTGTATACCGTTGGCATGCCAGCTTTATCTGTTCAGGTAATTCGATGCCCATTGTTCTTGTTGACTGGTCTGATATTCGTGAGCAAAAACGGCTTATGGTATTGCGGGCTTCGGTGGCACTACATGGTCGTTCTATTACTCTTTATGAGAAAGCCTTTCCGCTTTCAGAGCAATGTTCAAAGAAGGCTCATGACCAATTTCTAGCCGACCTTGCAAGCATTCTACCGAGTAACACTACACCGCTCATTGTCAGTGATGCTGGCTTTAAAGTGCCATGGT
The DNA here is from genome assembly GCF_040869025.1 of Vibrio scophthalmi. NCBI lineage: Bacteria > Pseudomonadati > Pseudomonadota > Gammaproteobacteria > Vibrionales > Vibrionaceae > Vibrio > Vibrio scophthalmi. The sequence goes on from NZ_CP134271.1 coordinate 1,901,719, forward strand.
ATAAATCCGTTGAAAAGCTAGGTTGGTACTGGTTAAGTCGAGTCAGAGGGAAAGTGCAATATGCAGATTTAGGTGCGGAAAACTGGCAACCTATCAGCAACTTACATAGCATATCCTCAAGTCGCTCAAAGACTTTAGGCTATAAGAGGTTGACTAAGAGCAACCCAATTTCATGTCAAATTGCACTGTATAAATCACGTCCTAAAGGCCGAAAAAATCAGCGTTCGACACGGACTAATTGTCATCATCCGTCACCTAAAATCTACTCCGCTTCGACAAAAGAACCATGGGTTTTAGCGACTAACTTGCCCGTTGAAATCCGAACACCAAAGCAACTTGTTAGGCTCTACTCGAAGCGTATGCAAATTGAAGAAACCTTCCGAGACTTGAAAAGCCCAGCCTACGGTTTAGGCCTCCGTCATAGCCGAACTAGCAGCTCAGAGCGCTTTGATATCATGCTGCTAATCGCCCTAATGCTTCAACTGACATTTTGGCTTGCTGGAGTTCATGGTCAGAAACAAGGTTGGGATAAGCACTTCCAAGCTAACACTGTCAAAAATCGAAATGTACTCTCAACAGTGCGCTTAGGGATGGAAGTTTTGCGGCATTCTGGCTACACAATAACGAGGGAAGACTTGCTCGCGGCTGCAACCCTGCTTGCTCAAAATCTATTCAAACATGGTTGTGCTTTGGGGAAATTATGAGGGGATCCCTCAGTGTTTTGCACCATGCCACCCCTCTGTTAAAGAGTAATTAAATAACCAAGGTGTGCTTTCTCTTGAAGCTCTAAATATCCTAGCCTCAATTCTATCATGATAATCTTTTTTGTTAGTTTTTAAACCTATAAGTTTTAATGTCTCTGAAATTTGATCTTTATGCTTTAGACAATATTCCTTAAGAATTTTTACCTGAGACGCTGGTGATATTTCAATAACTGGATGGTTTCTTAGGAATCCATCGTCAATTGATGTACTTGAGTTCCAGTTGGCAAGTACCAAACAGTCTTTATGGGCACCACTTAAAATCGACTCCAAGTGCTTAGAATCCAATATTTGTGCATCATCAATAACCAACACTGATTTTGCTTGTGGGGACACTGGTGTAAAGTTATTCGAAAGCAACTCTTTGGAAATTTTAAAGATTGCGTAACCTTGTTTATAAAAACTGTATGCAACCTGATAAGTTAAAAGTGACTTACCACTACCGCTACAACCTTTAAGAACACATTTGTTTGCGAGGTTTAGTTTGTTTGTAACATCAGATATAACGACATTATTTATTGGGCAAGATTCAACGTTTTTTTCGTTAAGACCAGAGCAAGATAACGCTGTCGAATAGTCCTTCTCTAAGAATTGAAAGTCAATTTTCTTATACAAAACAATTGGTCTTTCAGCATAAACTCTAGATTTTGCTACTTCCTCAGAATAAGACTTCCAACCAAACAATACCTCTGCGGGATAACCTGAACCGTTATTTTTATCAATTAGTGTTGAACACTTGTTACATAGGTGTATTGCACTGAGGGATCCCCTCATAATTTCCCCAAAGCACAACCATGTTTGAATAGATTTTGAGCAAGCAGGGTTGCAGCCGCGAGCAAGTCTTCCCTCGTTATTGTGTAGCCAGAATGCCGCAAAACTTCCATCCCTAAGCGCACTGTTGAGAGTACATTTCGATTTTTGACAGTGTTAGCTTGGAAGTGCTTATCCCAACCTTGTTTCTGACCATGAACTCCAGCAAGCCAAAATGTCAGTTGAAGCATTAGGGCGATTAGCAGCATGATATCAAAGCGCTCTGAGCTGCTAGTTCGGCTATGACGGAGGCCTAAACCGTAGGCTGGGCTTTTCAAGTCTCGGAAGGTTTCTTCAATTTGCATACGCTTCGAGTAGAGCCTAACAAGTTGCTTTGGTGTTCGGATTTCAACGGGCAAGTTAGTCGCTAAAACCCATGGTTCTTTTGTCGAAGCGGAGTAGATTTTAGGTGACGGATGATGACAATTAGTCCGTGTCGAACGCTGATTTTTTCGGCCTTTAGGACGTGATTTATACAGTGCAATTTGACATGAAATTGGGTTGCTCTTAGTCAACCTCTTATAGCCTAAAGTCTTTGAGCGACTTGAGGATATGCTATGTAAGTTGCTGATAGGTTGCCAGTTTTCCGCACCTAAATCTGCATATTGCACTTTCCCTCTGACTCGACTTAACCAGTACCAACCTAGCTTTTCAACGGATTTATACCATGGCACTTTAAAGCCAGCATCACTGACAATGAGCGGTGTAGTGTTACTCGGTAGAATGCTTGCAAGGTCGGCTAGAAATTGGTCATGAGCCTTCTTTGAACATTGCTCTGAAAGCGGAAAGGCTTTCTCATAAAGAGTAATAGAACGACCATGTAGTGCCACCGAAGCCCGCAATACCATAAGCCGTTTTTGCTCACGAATATCAGACCAGTCAACAAGAACAATGGGCATCGAATTACCTGAACAGATAAAGCTGGCATGCCAACGGTATACAGCGAGTCGCTCTTTGTGCAAGTGACGATTACCTAACAATCTGTCGATTCGTTTGATGTTATGTTTTGTTCTGGCTTTCGTTGGCAGGTTACGACCAAGTTCGGTAAGAGTGAGCGTTTTACATTCAAGTAATGCGTGGCAAGCCAGCGTTAAACTGTTGAGTCGTTTTAAGTGCAATTCAGGGCAGAATTGGTAAAGAGAGTCGTGTAAAATATCGAGTTCGCACATCTTGTTGTCTGGTTATTGATTTTTCTCAGAACCATTTGATCACATGACAAGATGTGCATCTACCTTAAATTTATGATTTTTATCAAAATCATTAGGGGATTCCTCAGTGTTAAGTTGGCTCTCTCATACTAATTTGAAGAATTAAATCGTAAGGGTGGATGCCGGCGAAGACGCTCTATACCCTGATGAAGACGAAGATGATGAAGAGTAATCGCATTATCTACTGCGAGTGCTTCTAAGCATTAAAAAATACCAGCCACTGTGCTGGTATTTTTGTTTCTATCTCTGATGCTATTCACTATACTCGTGCTAAATTGATCTAGCGCAAGTTTATATTACATGGAATTATCTCTCGCGGGTCTATGGCAACTCTCGCCATTAACGGACTTATCGATACCTCAAGACGACATCACTTTTCCAAATCCCCTTAGTCATGTTCTCCCCAATACACTCACCGAGCTGACGATCGCCGAGCAAGAGTGGCATTTGATGCATGACATTGACGTCGATGAAGCAATGCTCGCTTTTCCTGCAATCGATCTGATCATGGGTGGAGTGGATTATTATGCCGAGGTGCGACTCAATGGGGTTGCGGTCTTTGATTGTGATGGCACGCAAGCGCGCTATAAAAAAAATATTCGTCCTTATTTACAGCTTGGTCGTAACCGCTTTGAAATTCTTTTTCTTGAGCAAGATGAAGATTGGTTGCTAGACGAAGAGCTGCAAGCTGTGTGTACTTTGAATCAAGAGCAGTATCAACCACACGATACCCGCATGGGTATTTGGCAAGCGCCTTATTTGCAGTTTATACGCCATGTCCGCTTAGAGCATGTCAGTACTGAACAGATTTGGCACCACGGCGGTGGCTGTGAGTTTTTGGTTAACCTTTACTATAAGACTTACGCATCAGGCTTGGTTTCAGCTGCAGTGAAATTTAATGGCATGACCTACCAGTTGCCGATTGATGTGCGAAATAATCATACATCCGCTCTATTTCAAATCGAGGCGCCGATCTACCATAACCCGACTCAGGCGGGTGGTGATTACTTATATCTGTTAGAAGTCAGCCTTGATGGTCAAACCCAACGTTTTAATGTTGGGTTATGCGAAGACCTTTGTGTGCAGCACTACCCATTGTAGTGGTCAGTTAGTGAGCACAAGCCCAAGGTTGGGCAGATTGATGTTGTGCTTGTTTACGTAACCAGACTTTTTCATGGAAGTAGTAAGCACAAGTGTTAATCGTCGGTTCGATTGCCGCCATGATACCGCCAACAAAAGCATCGCCTGTTAATAAGTAAACCACACTAAATGCGACACTAAAGTGGATCACCGCAAAGCTGGTGGTTTTTACTTTGGCTGATTGGGCTAAACGTTGTAGAGATCGAGATTTCGCCCACACTAGTTCATGAAAATAGAACGCGACCGTATTCACGCTTGGCTCAATCATCGCAATCATGCTACCGATAAGAATATCACCGGTTAGTAAGTAGGCGACAGTAAAGGCGATAGTAAAGTGAATTGAAGCAAAGGTCAGAGTCTTTTTCATGATGATCAGCTTATGTACGAAATGATAGGTTCATTATTAGTCAGTTGCTTGATAAAGAAAAATGGCTTGTATATATAATATTGATAGCTAAAAACTATTAAGGCGCTCATGTTGAGCGCCTTTTTGTTGAATTTAAATCCGTAATGCCAGAATTAGCTTTGTGGTTTAACCACTAAAACTTGTATTGGTGAGGCTTGTACAACTTTACTGGCGACAGAGCCGAGTACGGCTTTATCGAGTTTAGAACGCTTATGGCTTGGCATAACAATCAGGTCTGCCCTTAACGTGTCTGCGTATTGCAAAATCGTTTTGTACGCTTTGCCTTCAGCGATATGCACTTGATAAGGTACTTGCTCATTAATATGTTGTTGAGCAAAAGCGTTGAGCTGAACACTGACATCCTGCTTCATTTTTTGCGCAGCATCTTTAGGAAAATAGCTGGCGACCATCGACATATGAATGCCCGGCAGCACATTTAATAAATGCAGTTGCGCATTAGATTGCTTGGCATGCCAAACCGCAATTTCAATCGCACGATCTGAGAAGCCTTTTTCATTTAAGTCAACTGGAACAAGGATCTGTTTATACATACATTTTTCTCAGTGAGGCCCTAATACTAGGGCCTTTAGTGGATTAGGCTGTTAATGATTGTTGGCGAATACGGCGTCGTTGATTGGCGCCCATTAAGAAAACAATCATCAAGCAAGGAATGAAGACCCACTCTTTCATCGGTCGTTCTGCATCTTGAATAACCCAGTCAATTTGCCAGTCGAAATCAATACCTGAGGCTTCTGCCGGGCTACCAAATTCAACCATATCAACCATCATCTTTCCGTCACTTTCATTGAGCATTAAGCCCATTGAACTTAGGCGCTCTTCGGCAGTAACTGCGTCATCATCGAAGGGAAGGCGCACGGTTTTCTCAATATAGTCACCGATCAGGTTCTCTCCTGAAACTCGCAATTCTATCGGTTGGCCAACATTAAGGGATTGGGTGATTTCAGCGATTTCGACACCGGGTGAGATATCTTTGGCTGGGTAAACCATATCCCACCAAAAACCAGGACGGAAAAACGAGAAGGTTAGAACCAATAGCAGTAGATTTTCCCACCATTTATTGCGGGTTAGCCACCAACCTTGTGTCGCGGCAGAAAACAGCAACATTGCTATGATCGATGAGATCACGGTGAGTGCTAGATGCCACCAAGAGTCAATGCCCATCAACAATAACTGGGTGTTGAAAATAAACATAAAGGGCAGAATGGCAGTACGAATATCGTAAGTAAAACCTTGAATACCAGTGCGGATCGGATCGGATTTAGCGATGGCGGCAGCGGCAAAAGCCGCTAAACCAACGGGAGGAGTATCATCTGCGAGTATGCCAAAATAGAACACAAACAAGTGAACGGCGATCAATGGAATGATCAAGCCATGCTGCGCACCTAAGGTCACGATAACCGGCGCCATCAAGGTTGAAACCACAATGTAGTTGGCGGTGGTGGGCAAGCCCATGCCGAGGATCAAACTGATCACGGCGGTAAAGAGCAACATCAGTAGAATATTACCGCCAGAGATAAACTCAACGAACTCGGTCATCACTAGGCCAATACCAGTCAAAGTCACTACGCCAACCACAATACCAGCGGCGGCGGTCGCAACACCGATACCAATCATGTTACGTGCACCCGATACTAAGCTTTCGGCTAGGTCGATAAAGCCTTGCTTTGTCTGCTCGTGGATATCGCCGGTTTTTGCCATTATTGCCTTGAGTGGGCGTTGCGTGATCAAGATAAAGATCATAAACACCGTGGCCCAAAAGGCTGATAGACCGGGAGAAAAACGTTCTACTGTTAAGCACCAAACCAAAACCACAATAGGCAGTAGGTAATGTAGACCTGACTTTATCGTTGGGCCGGGATCGGGTACTTCTGTCAACTCCGCATCGATCTCGATATCCCCTTCTTTGGCGTACTTAGCGGATACGCGCAATAGGGCGATATAAGCGATCAGTAAGGCTCCTGCCATGATTGGCGTTGCTGCATCGCCAAAAACATCTTTCGTCCAACCGACCCCATAGTAAACCGCAGCACTGACCACACATAAACCTAAAATAGTGCCGGTGAACGACAATAGACTTTGGATCATGGTTGGATTATGTCGACGCGGCAAGCCCTCCATGCCCGCTTTACACGCTTCGAGGTGGACAATGTAAATCAATGCAATATAAGAAATGAGTGCCGGTAGTAGGGCGGCTTTGATCACTTCTACGTAAGAAATACCCACATATTCAACCATTAAAAATGCAGCAGCCCCCATGATTGGTGGTGTGAGCTGACCATTAGTTGAAGCGGCAACTTCGACAGCACCGGCTTTGGTTCCGGGAAAGCCGACTCGCTTCATCAGCGGGATGGTAAAGGTACCGGTTGTCACCACGTTGGCAATGGAAGAGCCAGAGACTAGGCCTGACAAGCCTGATGCGACGACTGCTGCTTTTGCTGGGCCACCTTTCATGTGGCCAAGTAGCGAAAAGGCTACCTTGATAAAGTATGCCCCGGCCCCCGCGCGTTCAAGCATGGCTCCGAATAATACAAATAGAAATACGAATGAGGTGGAAACGCCAAGCGCAACACCAAAGACCCCTTCGGTGGTGAGCCACAAATGTGACATTGTTTTATTTAAACTCGCGCCTTTATGGGCGATAACATCTGGCATGTGAGGGCCAGCAAAGGTATAGAGTAAGAAGACGGCAGCCACAACCATCAGCGGTGGCCCCAATGCACGACGTGTTGCTTCAAGCAGTAATAACATCCCGACCACCGAAATTATGATATCGGGTGAGGTTGGTGCGCCTGAACGATCGGCCAGTTGAGCATAAAATATATAGATATAGGCTGCAGAGAAGCTGCCAGCTAGCGCGAGAATCCAGTCGAAGACAGGAATACGATCGCGGGGCGATCCTTTTAGCGCAGGGTAGGCAGTAAAGGCCAAAAAGATAGCAAAAGTGAGATGTATTGCTCGTGCTTCAGTATCGTTTAATACTGCAAAATTAAAAATAAACGGTAGTGGGGATGCGTACCAAAGTTGAAATAGAGACCAACATAGCGGTACAAACCATAAGATACGTCCAGGAATGCCTGATGGTGAGCGTGCTCCGGTATCGGATTGTGCGACCATTTCCTGCACATCTTGCGACGGTGTTGTAGTCTGCGTCATGTACCTTATCCTTATTATAACTGGTCCAATTCATAACTAATGTTGAACCTGAATCCGCACCTATCAGTGTAGTTAGCTGACTAGAAAATGCGTATCGATTGATTTACTAGGTAAAAAAGAGGTAAGGCTTAGATTAAGCCTAAAGACGTCTGTTGCGAGACGTTGGAGGTCAACAAGGAGGCGAAGCCTCCTTGTTGTTAGTTACTAAAAGAGCGGCTTATTTAAGAAGGCCGACTTCTTTGTAGTATTTCACTGCACCCGGGTGAAGAGGGATAGAAAGACCCGCTTTCACCATGTCTTCTTTTTTCAGGTTTGCAAAGGCTGGGTGTAGGCGTTTAAAGGTATCAAAGTTTTCAAATACGGCTTTCGCTACGTTGTAAGCTACTTCATCTGAAACATCAGCCGTCGTTACCATTGTAGCCGCAACACCGAAGCTATTGACATCTTGGTCTGTACCACGGTACATGCCTGCAGGCACTGAGCTAAATGCGTAGTAAGGGTTAGCATTTACAATCGCTTCAATTTGTTCACCCGTTGCAGGGATTAGCTTAGCATCACATGATGTTGTCGCTTCTTTGATTGAACCGTTTGGGTGACCAACAACGTAGACAAATGCATCGATTTTATTGTCACACAATGCTTGAGAACGCTCAGAACCTTTCAGTTCAGAAGCTAATTTAAAGCTGTCATTCGTCCAACCCATCGCGTCCATTACAACGCCCATGGTCGCACGGTCACCAGAACCAGGGTTACCAATGTTGACGCGCTTGCCTGCTAGGTCAGAAACATTTTCGATGCCCGCATCAGAGCGAGCGATGATGTTGAAAGGTTCGGTATGAAGCGAGAACATAGCACGTAAGTTTTTGTACGGGCCTTGCTCAGAAAATTTACTTGTGCCGTTGTAACCGTGGTATTGCCAGTCTGACTGAACGATACCAAAATCAAGTTCTCCGGCACGAATGGTATTAACGTTGTAAATAGAACCACCCGTTGATTCAACTGAACAACGAATGTTGTGATCTTTACGACCTTTATTGACCAGTTTACAAATGGCACCACCGGTTGGGTAGTAAACACCAGTTACAGAACCGGTACCAATAGTGATAAATTCTTGTGCGTTAACAGCACCAGCACCCATAACAGCTGCCGCAATTGCGCCAGCTTGAATAAGTTTGTTCAATGCCATGAATTTTCCTTCCTTTATTCATTATTAACCCCACTGCAAGTGTAGTTGCTGTGGGAATTTCCTATATTAGAAACGGCATCTTTTCCATGTGATTTAATAGAAAAGTGTCTGAATAGTACCAAAAAAACAACAGATAATTATATGATTGTTAAACATTTTAGCAACATTTGCTGCTGCACTAGTGGTTTTATCTATTGTAATTTGTAATTAAAATTGTTTTATATCAGTGTGTTATGTGTACTTTGGGTGAGAGGAGGAGTTTTATTTAAGATGTGACATAAATCACACTGCAAAAGACAGCGCGATTTATGATAATTGATTCGTTGATAGGGGTTAACCTGCGTACTCAAATAACTGACATACAGAGTTAAACAACTGCTCAGTAGTAATGTTTGCCGTTGGTGTAATGAAAATAGTGTCATCACCTGCGACAACGCCAAGAATACCTTCGGCTTTACCTAAGGAATCAAGCAAACGTGCGATAAGTTGTGCTGCACCTGGTCCAGTATGTATCACTACCAGGGCTGCATTGTGGTCGATATCAAGTACGAGTTCTCTTAAAGAGCTTGAAACCGTTGGAACTCCAAATTCAGCTGGTAAGCAGTAGACCATTTCCATTTTTGCATTGCGTGTTCGAACTGCCCCAAATTTAGTCAACATACGAGACACTTTGGATTGGTTGATGTTTTCGAACCCTTCCGTTTTCAATGCTTCAACGATGTCCCCTTGCGAGCCAAAGCGTTCTTCTTTTAATAGTGCCTTAAATGCACGAACTAGGTTGTCTTGTTTTTCTGAATGACGCATGGTTCTCTTTCTTTTCGTCACGTAATCAAGTGAATATTCTCGCATATATATGCATTTTCTGCCAGTTAACCATTGAAAAAAAGTCAATTAAGTCACACAAAAGCAATCATTAATTGCTGATAGAAATGATTGTTAAACCATTGTCATGTAAGGGGTTTGTCGTGTTATTATGCGGGCGATATGTAGCACGTAAAGTGCGAGGTGCGCAACCTCGCAAAGCTGACGTTAAAGAATTGTAATCAGAGGTTAATTACTATAGCTTTGGCTATAGAACAGACTAAAAATTACCCTACCAATATATAAAGAGATGATTTCTCAAGGAGAACTACGATGAAAGTAGCCGTTATTGGTGCCGCTGGCGGCATCGGACAAGCTTTAGCCCTACTACTGAAGAATCGCCTACCAGCAGGTTCTGATCTGGCCCTTTATGATATTGCACCTGTTACCCCAGGTGTGGCCGCTGATCTGAGTCACATCCCAACACCAGTATCGATCAAAGGTTATTCTGGTGAAGATCCTACGCCTGCACTTGAAGGTGCAGATGTGGTATTGATCTCGGCGGGTGTTGCGCGTAAGCCTGGTATGGATCGTGCGGATCTATTTAATGTGAACGCAGGTATTGTTAAAGCGTTGGCAGAAAAAATTGCGGTAACTTGTCCGAAAGCGTGTATCGGTATCATCACTAACCCTGTTAACACGACGGTACCTATCGCGGCTGAAGTGCTGAAAAATGCAGGCGTATACGATAAGCGTAAGCTGTTTGGTGTGACGACACTGGATGTTATTCGTTCAGAAACCTTTGTTGCTGAACTAAAAGATAAAGATCCAGGCGACGTTCGTGTTCCTGTTATCGGTGGTCACTCTGGCGTGACAATCCTACCGTTACTTTCTCAAGTAGAAGGTGTTGAGTTTACCGCTGAAGAAGTTGAAGCGTTGACGAAACGTATTCAAAATGCCGGCACCGAAGTTGTTGAAGCAAAAGCGGGTGGCGGTTCTGCAACACTTTCAATGGGTCAAGCGGCGTGTCGTTTTGGTCTATCGCTAGTGAAAGCACTACAAGGTGAGCAAGGCGTGGTTGAGTGTGCTTATGTAGAAGGTGGCTGTGAGCATGCAACGTTCTTTGCTCAACCAATTAAGCTTGGTAAAGATGGCGTAGAAGAAGTTCTAAGTTACGGTGCGCTAAGTGATTACGAGAAAGCAGCGCTGGACGGCATGCTAGAAACATTGAATGGTGATATTGAAGTTGGTGTTGATTTCGTAAAATAATGTAATCAAAGCTCAACGTAAAAGCCGATCTTATGATCGGCTTTTTTGATCCTTGCCGCTGCTTGTTCGTAAGCAAACAGACAAGGAGTCGGAAATGGAAATTAATCATCTATATAAAGGCATGTTGATAGATTGCCATCATGGTATCAGTGAAGTTTTGATCGTTGACAGCGTGACACGTTCAGTTCTCGTTAAGAACACAAAAACGCACCATCAAGAGGCGCTCGGCTTGGATGAAGTGTTTGATGAACCGCAATTACATCCGGGCTGTGACAAATACTATTAATGACGGATTGATAAAAAAAGGTAAGCCGAGGCTTACCTTTTTCGTTTTGCTAGGGCGCATTGCTAGCGCTGAGCTTATTTGGTGCGATTTACAGACAAGTGAGCAAGTGTAATCAAAGCTTGTTTGTATTCTGATTCTGGCAGCACAGCCAATTCAGCAATCGCTTTGTCTGCTTCTTCATTCGCTTTTTGGCGGGTGTAATCCAAAGATCCTGCTTGATCCATGACGGCAAGAATATCATTCAAACGATCCATGCCGTTCGATTTTTCGATCGCTTCACGGATCATTGCCGCTTGTTCTTTATCACCGTGATGCATGGCATGGAGTAATGGTAGAGTTGGCTTGCCTTCTGCAAGGTCATCTCCGACATTTTTACCCATATCTTCACCATCAGAGGTGTAGTCCATCACGTCGTCAATTAATTGGAATGCGGTACCAAGATACTTACCGTAGTTTTGCAGCGCTAATTCTACTTCCGCAGGTGAGTCGGTTAAGATCGCACCAATTTGAGTTGCCGCTTCAAATAAACGAGCTGTCTTGGAGTAGATGACCTGCATGTAGTTTTCTTCGGTCGTATCGGGGTTGTTGCAGTTCATTAACTGTAAAACTTCGCCTTCTGCAATAACGTTGACCGCATCACTCATCAATTTGAGGATTTTTAACGAGCCTAACTCCGTCATCATTTGGAAAGAGCGAGTGTAGATAAAGTCGCCAACTAGGACACTTGCTGCGTTACCAAAAGCGGCATTTGCAGTGGCTTTACCACGACGCATATCTGATTCGTCAACGACATCATCGTGCAACAAGGTTGCAGTATGGATGAACTCGATAAAGGCGGCGGAAGTGGTATGCGCCTCTCCTTGATAGCCTAGAGCTCGAGCAGTTAAAACCGCAAGAAGTGGGCGGATACGTTTACCGCCACCACTGACAATGTAGAAACCTAGTTGGTTAATCAGGGATACATCAGAGTTTAGTTGTGCTTGAATTGTTTCATTCACTTTTGCCATGTCACGGGCAGTAAGCGTTTGGATAGCTTTAAAATCCATTGTTATTCCGGCTGAGGTTAGGACCTGTCTGGTGTTTACACATTCTTTAATAGATGAATAATACACTAAAAAACGTTGAAAAATACATGCTTTAAGGGCATGATCTCGGCACTTTTATTTGGCGATTACCTTTTCGCCATTTTTTTAAAAATATGGCTTGTCATAGGCAAGGCTCTTCTGTAGAATCTGCGCCCTATTGATGATTAGTTTAGCGCACACCCAAATTGCTAAAATGCATGTAAAGGCTGTGCGGAAAAAGCGGAGTAAAATATGTACGCTGTTTTCCAATCTGGTGGTAAACAACACCGTGTAAGCGAAGGTCAAACTCTTCGTTTAGAGAAATTAGACGTTGAAACTGGTGCGACAATTGAATTTGATAAAGTTCTACTTGTTGCTAACGGTGAAAACATTCAAGTTGGTGCACCTCTTCTTGAGGGTGGCAAAGTTGTAGCTGAAGTTGTACAACACGGTCGTGGCGATAAAATCAAAATCGTTAAGTTCCGTCGTCGTAAGCACTCACGTAAGCAGCAAGGTCACCGTCAGTGGTTCACTGAAGTGAAAATCACTGCAATCAACGCTTAATCGTATTAGGAGAGCTTAACAATGGCACACAAAAAAGCTGGTGGTTCTACTCGTAACGGCCGCGATTCAGAAAGCAAACGCCTAGGTGTTAAACGTTTCGGTGGCGAGTCTGTTCTTGCAGGTAACATCATCGTTCGTCAACGTGGTACTAAATTCCACGCTGGTAACAACGTAGGCCTTGGTAAAGACCACACTCTTTTCGCTCTTACTGAAGGTAAAGTGAAATTTGAAGTTAAAGGTCCTAAGAACCGTAAATTCGTAAGCATCGAAGCAGCTGAGTAATTCACGCTTCTAGCTTAGAATTAGGTTTCTAGCTGAATTTAAAAGCCCTGCCAAATCGGCGGGGTTTTTTATTTATACGAGAACCAAATAACCAGAAGCTTTTGGGCAACGTTATTCTAAGTGACTAACGTTTAAAGGAAAACCTCTCGTTATTTGGTCCAAAGTAGGGCGGTCCAAGATCTCAGGTGATCGATCTGTAAATGGGATCTGCTAGAATTTATATCATGATTATGGGGCTGATTTAGTCTCCAACGTGATATTGCAACGCACAAAATGCGGAGTAACAGATGAAATTCGTTGATGAAGCGGTAGTTAAAGTTCAAGCTGGCGACGGCGGTAGCGGTGTTGTTAGTTTTTGGCGTGAAAAATTCATCACCAAAGGTGGTCCTGATGGTGGTGACGGTGGCGATGGCGGTGATATTTATATCGTTGCTGATGAGAACCTTAACACTCTAATTGATTACCGTTTCCAGCGCTTCTATGAAGCGGAACGTGGTGAGAATGGTCGTGGTGGTAACTGTACTGGTAAACGCGGTAAAGACAAAATACTGCGAGTTCCTGTTGGTACACGTGCTGTCGACATTCATACCAATGAAATTGTGGCTGAAGTTGCGGAACACGGTAAGAAAGTGATGGTTGCTAAAGGCGGCTGGCACGGTCTTGGTAACACGCGCTTTAAGTCTTCAGTAAACCGTGCACCTCGTCAAAAGACGTTAGGTACCAAAGGTGAAATTCGTGAATTGCGCCTAGAGCTACTATTGCTAGCTGATGTTGGTATGCTTGGTTTACCAAATGCGGGTAAATCTACCTTCATTCGTGCAGTGTCTGCTGCCAAACCAAAAGTAGCGGATTACCCATTTACGACTCTGATCCCTAGCCTAGGCGTGGTAAGTGTTGTTGCTGAGAAGAGCTTCGTTGTCGCTGACATCCCTGGTCTTATCGAGGGTGCGGCTGATGGTGCTGGTCTAGGTATTCGTTTCCTTAAACACCTTGAGCGTTGTCGTGTTCTGCTGCACATGATCGATATTATGCCGGTTGATCAATCGGATCCGATCCAAAATGCATTGACGATCATTGATGAGCTAGAACAGTACAGTGAGAAACTGGCAGACAAACCTCGTTGGTTAGTGTTTAACAAAGTGGATCTGATGCCTGAAGAAGAGGCAGATGAGATCATCGAAGGTATTTTGGATGCACTTGGCTGGGAAGAAGAATACTTCAAAATTTCAGCGGTAAATCGTCAAGGTACTAAAGAGCTTTGTTACAAGCTTGCTGACTTTATGGAAACGCTACCACGCGAATTGGAGCAACTTAGTGAAGAAGACAAAGTCGACTTCATGTGGGATGATTACCATAAAGACGCAATGTCAGGCAAAAACGTTATCACTGAAGATGGCGATGATGATGACGATGACTGGGATGACGAAGAAGATGACGGCCACGTTGTCTACGTTCGCGATTAATCCGATCGAATAAAAAAAACCGCATTTATTTGCGGTTTTTTTTCGCCTCAAATATTTTTACGTCTTAAATCAAAGTTATTTGCATTAAATTTGTTCACAATATTGTCGCCCTTTTCTATATAGGGATTGGACAGAGGGACAGGACGCAAGGCGTTATTCAATTAGTATGGAAGCTGAGTTGTATGGAAACCAAATTGTATGGAAACTAAGCAAAGAGCGGTCTCGCGCTTAATTGCTCAAGCTGGACAAATGTTGTTAGCTCATGGCGCCGAAAGCGCATTGGTCGGCAATATCATGGAAAGGATTGGTTTGGCCTGTGACATGGATGAAGTGGAAGTGTCGTTATCGGCAAGTTCATTGGTGGTCACTACGGTATACCATGGCCACTGTATTACCACTGCGCGACGCTGCCCAGATCGTGGCATCAATATGCGTGCTATTACTCAAGTTCAGCGTATTTGTATCATGCTTGAACGTGGCATTATTGATGACTATCTTGCCCAGCATAAGCTCAATCAAATCAGTCCCAAGCGTTATAACCGTTGGTTAGTCGTCGTGATGATCGGTTTATCCTGTGCGGCATTTAGCCGTTTAGCAGGAGGAGACTGGATGGTTTTTGCTATGACATTTCTTGCCTCTTCCGTTGGCATGATCGTAAGACAAGAAATAGGCCATCGACATTTCAATCCTCTGGTTAATTTCACGGTGACCGCGTTTGTAACGACCGCTATTTCAGTTCAAGCGGTGGTGCACGAATTGGGTAATGCCCCGACGATTGTGATGGCTTCTTCGGTCCTAATGTTGGTTCCCGGTGTGCCGTTAATCAACTCAGTGGCCGATATGCTCAAAGGTTATGTCAATATGG
Organism: Vibrio scophthalmi; assembly: GCF_040869025.1. Taxonomy (NCBI): domain Bacteria; kingdom Pseudomonadati; phylum Pseudomonadota; class Gammaproteobacteria; order Vibrionales; family Vibrionaceae; genus Vibrio; species Vibrio scophthalmi. The sequence goes on from NZ_CP134271.1 coordinate 1,916,998, forward strand.
GCATCGCCCGCTTTGTGATGGCAAGTTTACTGACATTGGCAACCTGTCTTGGCATTGTTGCGGCGATGAGCTTATTTGAAGTGTGGGGGTGGTTAGTATGATTAACTTAGAACTGTTGATCGGTCTATTGAATGACATGTTTTTTGCCGCCATTCCTGCCGTAGGTTTCGCACTAGTCTTTAACGTACCGCAAAAAGCGCTGATTTATTGCGCTTTAGGGGGCGCAATTGGCCATGGCTCTCGTTACTTGATGATGCATTTTGGGGCTCCCATTGAGTGGGCTTCCTTTTTTGCTGCCACTTTGGTTGGCATGATTGGTGTGTATTGGTCGCGTAAGTTATTTGCTCATCCGAAAGTCTTTACGGTTGCGTCATTAATTCCGATGGTTCCTGGTGTTTTTGCTTTTAAAGCGATGATTGCCCTCGTGGAATTGAACCATCGTGGTTTTGAACCACAGTTGCTGGAAATGCTCACGACCAACTTTCTCAAAGCGATGTTCATTATCGCTGGTTTAGCGGTTGGCTTAGCCATGCCAGGCTTGTTATTCTATCGCCGTCGTCCGATTGTATGATCGGCCTTATCATTGACCTTGTTATGGACCTAAGGATGAAGAATGATCATTAGTATGATTGCTGCAATGGCAAACGATCGTGTGATTGGCAAAGATAATCAAATGCCGTGGCATCTCCCTGCTGATTTTGCGTGGTTTAAGCGCTGCACCATGGGAAAGCCTGTGGTGATGGGGCGCAAAACCTATCAATCTATTGGTCGTCCATTACCAGGACGTCAAAACATTGTGATCAGTCGAGATAATCAACTTCAGATTGACGGAGTCACTACGGTGACAAGCATCGAACAAGCACTTGCTGCGGCTGGTGAGGTTGAAGAGGTCATGATTATTGGTGGCGGCGCAATTTATGCGGCTTGTTTGCCCATTGCTAATCGCCTCTACGTGACTTATATCGATGCGAACGTCGATGGGGATACTCAATTCCCAATTTGGGATGATAGCTTTGTAGAGAGCCACTCTGAGAGCTACAAAGCGGATGAGAAGAACCTTTACGATATGCGCTTTGTTATCTTGGATAAGTAAGAACACTTCGTTGTGAGAAGCGAGAGCTGAAATATTATTGCGGTTTCTCTGTTGTCGATCCGCTTCACGTTCTCGTTTCTTAAAGCTTAGTGCTCTCGATTCTGATCTCTCACAGCAAAGTAGAATGTGCTGCCTTAACTTATGTTAGCGCAGGCTGGACAAAGTATTGCTTGTCTTCCCAACGTAACATGGTTAATTCTCCGCCCCATACACAGCCTGTGTCCAAGCCGACTTCCCTCTGACCAAAGTGACCTTCAAGCGCTGCCCAGTGGCCAAATAGTACGGTTTTACCAATGTCTTTACGATTCGGTAGATCAAACCATGGCATTAGCTCGTTTGAATCCACTTCGTTAGGCGGTAGTTTGCATTGCATATCTAAACGGCCATCGGTAAAGCAGAAACGCATACGAGTAAAGGCGTTAATAATATAACGATAACGCTCGATACCTTGTAAGTTGTCATGCCAAAAGTCGGGAAGGTTGGCATACATGTTTTCGATTAGCCAAGGCCATTGCTCGCTCTGAAGAATTTGTTCAACTTCACGGCTAGCATTGCGGGCAGTGGTTAAATCCCACTGTGGTGAAATACCTGCGTGACTCATGACAAACTCATCATGTTCAGCCAAAAGCGGTTGATAACGGAGCCAAGTGAGCAACTCTTCTTTATCTTCTGCCGCAAAGATTGCTGCCGTTTTATCTTTCTCTTTTACGCGATGAATTCCCAATGACACCGCAAGTAAATGTAGGTCATGGTTACCAAGAACAACCACAGCACTGCTACCAAGCTGTTTAATAAAGCGCAATGTTTCGAGTGATTTTGGTCCGCGAGCAACAAGATCGCCAGCGATCCAAAGTTGATCATTGTTTGGGTTGAATTCTACCTTTGCGAGCAGTTGCTGTAGCTCATCGAAACAGCCTTGAATATCGCCGACGATATAAGTTGCCACTAAGTGTTCCTAATTTAATACGTTGGGGATTGCGAGGCGAAAAGGGTCAATCTCAGCAATGAACTGCTGGCCTTTTTCATCTAGCATTATGTACTGACCTTGCATCACGCCAACCGGAGTTTCAATCGCCGTGCCGCTGCTATAACTATACTCATCAAGGCCATCAATAAAAGGCTGTTGGCCAACGACGCCATCGCCCGCTACGTTGACTTGTTTACCATTGGCATCAGTAATTAACCAGCGTCGGCTGATCAGCTGTACGGTTTGTCGGCTGAGGTTTTTAATTGTCACCAAGTAGGCAAAAATATAGTGATTTTCGGCAGGGTTAGATTGTTCGGCAATATATTTGCTGTGAACTTTGATTTTGATACAAGGTTGAGTGATATCCATGTGATAACTCCTCGTAGCATTGTGTGGTGTTAAAAGAAAAGGGCGCCTGAGCGCCCTTAAAAATTATACATGGTTTGCGTCAAGCCAGTTGGCCATCGCAACAAACTGCTCTAGCGTTAGGTTTTCTGGGCGCAATGCTGGATTGATGCCCAGCTCTTCTAGAGTTTCAACCTCTATCAGGCCTTTATAGCAGTTGCGAATGGTCTTACGGCGTTGGTTAAAGCCTTCGCGACATACGCGCTCAAGCCATTTTAGGCTTGTTGTTGGGTGAGGCAGTACTTCATATGGCATTAAGCGCACCACGGCAGAGTCCACTTTTGGTGGCGGAACAAATGCGGTTGGTGGTACTTCAAGCACAGGCACGACTTTACAGAAGTATTGTGCCATTACGGTTAGACGGCCGTATGCTTTGCTGCCTGGGCCTGCTGCTAAACGGTTAACCACCTCTTTTTGCAACATGAAGTGCATGTCTTGAATGTCCGCGTGGAATTCAAACAGGTGGAACATCAAAGGTGTTGAGATGTTGTACGGCAGGTTACCAAAAATACGTAGCTTATTGTTTGGCTTTACTAGCTGTGCGAAGTCGAAGCGCATTGCATCGCCTTCGTGAATCGTTAGCTTGTCTGCCAGTTCTGGGTGGTTACGCAGACGCTCAGCAAGATCGCGGTCAAGTTCGATAACAGTAAATTTATCGACTTCGCGACCTACAGGTTCTGTGATAGCACCAAGGCCAGGACCGATCTCTACTAGGTTTTGACCTGGTAGTGGATTGATGGCAGAAACGATACCATCAATGATATAAGGATCGTTTAGGAAGTTTTGACCAAAACGTTTACGCGCTTTGTGCCCTAAATGGACATCATTTCTCATTGTTTCTTCTCTACTAAATCTATTGCATGCGTCAGCGCTGTTCGGAAGCTCCCTGTGTCCGCAAGACCGGTTCCTGCTAGGTCAAGAGCTGTTCCGTGATCAACCGATGTTCTTATAAAGGGTAGACCAAGTGTAATATTAACTGAACGTCCAAATCCTTTGTATTTCAGGACTGGCAATACTTGGTCATGGTACATACCCAATACCGCATCGGCATCTTGTAAGTATTTCTCATTGAAGATGGTATCGGCGGGAAGTGGACCTATCAGGTTTATTCCTTTCTGAGCTTTAATCCGCTCTAGGGTAGGAGTGATAGTTTCAATTTCTTCTCGACCTAAGCAGCCATCTTCTCCTGCGTGAGGATTAAGCCCGCAAACATAGATGTTTGGCTGACGAATAGCAAATTTTTCTACTAAATCACGATGTAAAATATCAATGATTTTTTCCAATCGCTCCTCAGTAACGGCTTTCGAAACGTAGGCGAGTGGGATATGTGTCGTCACTAAAGCAACGCGCAGCCCTTCTGTTGCCAGCATCATTACCACTAAAGGGGTGTTCGATTTTTCGGCAAAAAATTCAGTGTGACCACTAAACGCGACGCCTGCTCTATTGATCACGCCTTTATGCACTGGGCCAGTCACTACCGCATCAAACTCATGGTTCATACAGCCCACGGCTGCACGTTCTAATGTGTTGAGCACATAGTGGCCATTCGCTTCATCAAGTTTACCGGCAACAACAGCTTGCTCGGTGGCAATATGATCAACAATCAAACAACCTGCTTGCTGTGGTGATGCAGGAAGGGTCGCATCGTAATCTTGTAGTGTCACATCAATGCCGAGCAGCTGAGCGCGCTCGGCGAGCATTGTTTTGTCTGCACAAACCACAATTTGATGATCCCAGCTCTCTTTTGAAAGTGCTAAGACTAAATCTGGGCCAATGCCTGCAGGTTCACCTGCGGTGACAACAATGCGCTTAATTGACATTACGTTGATCCTTGACCATTTCAACGTAAGCACCGGCACGCAATTCTTGTACCCATGCACTGGCTTCTTCGTTGAATTTACGATTGAACAAAATACGGTAAGCCTTGTTCTTCATTGCCGAATCGGTGCGGTCTACTTCGCGACGATCCAGTACTTCAACAATATGCCAGCCGTGTACCGTTTTAAATGGTGCGCTAATTTGGCCAACCGCTAAAGTGTCCACTTGGTGCTTAAATTCTGGCACGTAGAGATCAGAGGTTTGGTAGCCAAGCTCACCATTTTGAGCTGCTGAGCCAGGATCTTGACTGTATTGTTGAGCAAGTTCTGCAAACGTTGCTTCGCCAGCATTAATTTGGCGAATAAATTCATTTAACTGCTTTTGAACACCTTCATCACTTAAGATTACTGTCGGCTTAATCAAAATATGACGCGCATTGATTTCTGTTACCGCGACAGTTTCAAGACCTTTAACATCTTCTAACTTTAGAATATGGAAGCCAGCACCACTGCGGAATGGGCCGATAACGGTCCCTTTATTTTGCAGTTTGATTTGATCAGCGAAGATGGTTGGCATCTCTTCTTTACGCATCCAACCCCAATCGCCACCTTGTAGCGCTTTCGGCCCTTTTGAGTAGGCGTAAGCAAGCTTGGCAAAGTCTTCACCATTATTAAGTTTTTCAACCAGCTCTTTTGCTTGTGCTTCGACTTGTGCTTTGTCATCACCATCGTTGACACGCAACTGAATGTGGCCAATTTTGTACTGTACGGTCGCACTGGTCTCTTGCGCTAACACTTCCGCGAGGTTTTCAACTTCTGCCGGTAAAATATTGATGCGGCGACGAACTAATGCATTACGTGCTTCGCTGGCTGCGATCTCATTGCGAACTTGTTCACGAAACTCAGGGTAGCTAATGCCTTGAGCGGTAATTGCAGCGCTGAGTTGTTCAACTGTCTGGTTGTTTCTTTTGGCGATATCAGCAATGGCATCGTTTAAACGATTGTCATCAATACGTACACCAATACGCTCAGCTTCTTGCTGTTGAAGGTTTTCTAGGATCAGTTTTTCTTTTACTTGTTCAACCAATACATCTTCGTTTGGCAGCGCTTGGCCATTCTCTAATGCGTTAAACTTGAGTGTTTTAACCGCAGTGTCAATATCGCTATCAAGAATCACGCCCTCGTTAACGATAATCGCGACTTTATCCATTTCAACCATCTCGGCAGAAGCCGTTCCGATATGGCATGCCGCTACCAGGGTAAGCAGCGTGTATTTCCAAGTTTTCATCAATAACCCTTTAAATAGACGTTTGGCCAGCCACCTAGGCTGGCTAAAAAATTAGTTGTTCAAGTAGAATGGGCGACCGTAACCAAGCGAATTGTCCGCGTTATCTAAGTCATATAACCCAGAACCAGAGCCGATATTGGTACCAAATCCGATAATGCCAAAGTTGATACTTAAGTTACTCTCATAATCTGGTTTGGTGGCTGGGTAGTCTGAAAAACCATTTTCAGAGTTCCAGGCACGTAATTGATTGCTGTATGTGAAGCCGATATACCAACAATCATCAATATAGTTTAAACGTGCTAACCATTCGATGGATTGATCTGTGGTTAAGTCATAGAAATACTGTGCACTGGCATTCCAATTACGCGATAAGTTGTAGCCGGCTAATAGACCCGCTTGGGAAATACCGTCGCGTGTAATACCGTCAATACCATTAGAGCCGGCGATGCGATCCAAGTCGACCGTTTGTTCTATGTACTCCTTGGTTACATAGCGGTAGTTACCTTGAACGTAACCGTCACTATAGCGGTATTCGAGAGTGCTATTACCTAACTGCATTTCACCTGAATCAATATCGTATTGGATGCCACCATGATAGAAGAGGTCGTCATTAAAGTTAAAATCCATCTCCACTGCCCATGCAGAGTAGTTGGTTGACTCTTCTTGATCACCAATAGAAGCCGAGGTTTTGGTTGATTTATCGAAATAGAAAATTTGACCAAAAGATATATTCAAACGTTCTTTATATTGGTCATCAAAGAAACGCGTTGAGGCGCCATAGCTGAATTGGTTAGCAGGGGCAATTCTATCGACACCACTGTATTTACGACTGCGGAATAGACCATAGTAGTCGGTTTGTAGCAGTGTGGTATCATATAGATAGATATCACTCTGATCTTCTTTTGGCACATAAAGATACTGTATTTGTGGTTCTAAGGTTTGGGTGTAACCACCTAAAACATAAGTGTCACGTTCCAGTACAATACCTGCGTGAGAGCGGAACTCTGGAATGACGCGAGTAACATTTTCTTTAAGATCGAATTGATCGTCGTTTAGTTTGATACCGGTTAAATCTTGTTGGTAATAAGTACCCAATAAACGTGCTTCGTTGGTCCAAGTCCCCCAAGTCGTACTAATTGGAATCGTTAAGCCAGGTTCAATATGTATACGTGTTGCTGATGGCTTATTATTGTCATCGGTATCAAAACGAGAAATGCTACTGGTCATATCAAAATCAAGATATGGCGTCAGCTCTGGTGCATAGTAATTAAATTTCAATTGAGGTAATAACCTGTAAGGCAAGTTACCTTCTTCAGTTAGCACTTGGAAATCTCGTGCGAGTAAAGAGGCGTCCCAAGTACGGGTTCGGTAGGTGATTTGACCTTCTTGGATCAATTGGCCATCTTCACGATTACCGATACCTGAGCTTACATCGGTAAAATAATCGATATCACTGACTTTTGAGTAATCAATATCGAACTTCCAAGCCTGATCATAGATACCACTGTGGGTGTATTGAAAGCCCCATCGATCGCCTTTTTCAGGGTGCTTTTTATCATCAGGCAGATATTCAGACTCAATTTGACCTTGACCAAAATCAGTGAGGTAGCGGAAATTACTATTCAGTTGAGTACCGCGTTTTTGCATGTGTTTGATGGTGGTTTCGAGATCGTAGTTAGGCGCTAAGTTCCAATAAATTGGCACTTCCATCTCGAAGCCATCACTCGAACCGTAAGACACGGTTGGGTATAAAAAGCCGGTTTTACGCGTATCACCAATCGGCACGGTTAAGAATGGCAGGTAGAAAACCGGTACGCTTTGAATTTCAAAACGTGGGTTATAAAACGTTGCTTCTTCATCGTTTTGGTCGATGTCAATGCTGGATGCCACCATGCGCCAAGAGTTATCGCCTTCTGGACATGAGGTGATTGAACCATCTTCAATTTCGTATAGTGCTTTGCCCGTTTTTGCTACGTATACCGCTTCACCACGGCCTGGTTCGCACAGGAATTGGTATTTGGTATTATTGAGTTCGACATGCTCTGTATTAAGATGATTGACGGCTTTGTCAGAAACGGTTTTTACTTCGCCATCACTGAACATCACGTTGCCCTCAGCCACGACGACGTTCTCTTGCTGATGCAGAGTAACGTTATCAGCCTGCATACGCTTTTTGCCTTGAACGACAATCACGTTACCGCTATAAGTAGCTTTATCGCCATTAATGCCTTCTAAGCTATCCGCTTCGACGTTGATTGGTTGTTGAGTTGGATTTTCGGCATCAGGTTGATCGATCAAACATTGATCTATAGCAGGTAGTTCCTGCACACTATCGTCAACTAGTGCTTCACTAGCTTGAATCTGTGGTGTAAACACTGCAGCGCTAATTGAAGCGGCAAGTAACGATCGGGGAAAACGTGGCATCGAGTTTTACTATCCTGTTTAACTAGACAAATTCGGCTAATATATCCCGATATCTTCACGCTGAGCCGAGTATCTCAGGGTTACTTGGGGACTAACGACCGAATTAAGAAATAAAACGGTCTTTATCATAAAGGAATTTAACTCATCCGGCACTATCAGACCGCGTAACGATGAAAAAATTCAGAGATTGAGAGCACATAATGCATATTTTTGGCAAAATTCTTGGCACTTTTTTTGGCTTTATGTTCGGCGGGCCACTAGGTGCGCTATTTGGCCTATTTTTGGGGCATCAGTTTGATAAAGCTCGCCGCTTAAGTCAGGCGGGTTTTAACTCTTCACCTTTTGGAGGAGGCCCAAGCCAAGCACAAAAACAAGAAGAGTTTTTTAAAGCGGCTTTTGCCGTGATGGGACATGTAGCGAAAGCGAAAGGGCAAGTGACTCGTGAAGAGATCCAACTTGCCAGTACCATGATGGAGCGAATGAACTTGCATGGTGCACAACGCACCGCCGCACAGGAAGCGTTTCGCGATGGTAAAGCTTCAGATTTTCCTCTAAACGAAGTTCTGAACAGAGTTAAGATCTCATCAGGTGGACGGTTTGATCTGCTGCAGTTCTTTTTAGAGCTGCAAATCTCAGCCGCTTTTGCTGATGGTGATTTGCATCCGAGTGAGCGTGATGTTTTACACCGCATCGCCGAAAAGCTGGGCTTCTCTGCTCAGCAACTTGAGCAGCGTTTACGCATGCAAGAAGCGGCCTTCCGTTTTCAACGTGGCGGCGGCTTTAATGGACATTCTGCAGGTGGACAGCAATCGGGTTCGTGGCAGCAAGCTTCCTCTGCAAGTCAGGTGAGTGATGCCTATGATGTGCTGGGTGTGGATGCAGATGCGGATGCGAAGTCGGTGAAACGTGCTTACCGTAAATTGATGAATGAGCATCACCCAGATAAGTTGATGGCTAAAGGTTTGCCACCGGAAATGATGAATGTTGCGAAAGAGAAATCGCAAGAGATTCAAAATGCTTATGATCTAATCAAAAAGGCCAAAGGATTTAAATAGCCTTTAAATTAGCGCAAGATAATTCAAACACCAAAAACAAAGGCGAGCATGAGCTCGCCTTTTTAATTGTTCTGATTTGCTAGGACTATTTGCGTACCGCAATCGCTTCGATTTCAATACCCACATCTTTTGGTAGGCGAGCAACTTCAACGCATGAACGAGCAGGGTAATTCGCAACGTTATGCTCATCAAAGAACTTACCGTACACTTCGTTAACAGTGCCGAAGTCGTTGAGATCTTTTACAAATACCGTCATTTTTACGATGTCAGTGACACTAAGGCCTGAAGCTTCAACAACCGCTTTTACGTTCTCTAGAGATTGGCGTGCTTGTACTGCGATATCAGCAGATACTTCACCAGTCACAGGGTTTACTGGGATCTGGCCTGAAGTTAGAACCATATTGCCTAGGTCTACACCTTGTACGTATGGGCCAATTGCTGCTGGAGCAGATTCTGTGTGAAGTACTTTAGTCATGAGGTTTTCCAATCAATTCACTGAAACAAAGAACGTCAGTGTGCCTGTATTCAGAAACTAGGTAAAGATCAAAATACCCCGCCAAGGCGGGGTATTGGTGTCGTTCAGCATTAGACCATGCTGTTTAGAGCCTTGGTTTTAGCCTAACGTTCTGTGACGATTTCTCTTGAGAACACTTTCTCACAATATTTGCATTTCAAGCGAACATCATTGTTTTTAGCAAACACTTTAAAGCTGCTATCAACGGGCTCACCATGGGTAATACAGTTACTGTTTGGACACTCAAAAACGCCAGTCACTTGCTCAGGAAGCTCTAATGCGAGCTTTTTCACTACTTGGTAGTTTTCGATTTGATTGACGGTTGCATGCGGAGCGTAAAGCGCTAGCTTGCTCGCTTGTTCTTCGCTGACAAAGACATTTTCAATCTTGATCAGATCTTTATGACCAAGTGCTGAAGAGGGTAAGTTTAGGCCAACAGTAACGCGTTGATTACTTTTGTGCATGCTAAACAGTTTGAGTACTTTAATGCCGATTTGAGCCGGAATATGGTCAATCACCGTGCCGTTTTTAATTGCTTCAACCTGCAATTGAGTTTCTTTAGTCATGATGCTTGCTCCTCGATTACAGGGTTTGGTTAAGGACTAGTGCTAGCAATGCTTGACGTGCATAGACGCCATTTTCTGCTTGCTGAAAATAGTAGGCATGTGGGGTTTTATCTACATCGGTGGTGATTTCATCCACACGTGGTAATGGATGTAGCACTTTTAGATTTTCACGAGCGCCTTCTAACAAAGCGGCTGTTAGGATGTATGCTGATTTGATGTGCACATATTCAGAGGCGTCAAAGCGCTCTTTTTGTACCCGTGTCATGTAAAGAATATCCAGCTCAGGGATCACGCTTTCCATATCGGTGTGCAGGCTATATTGAATGCCTGCTTCATCGAGTTCTTCACAAATATAATCAGGCATTGCCAGTGCATCAGGCGCGACAAAGAAAAAGCGGATGTTGTTGAACTTCGCGAGTGCTTGAGTCAGTGAGTGAACCGTACGACCATATTTAAGGTCGCCGACAAAGGCGACATTGAGGTTGTCTAAGCGGCCTTGTGTTTCTGCAATGGTGTAGAGATCAAGCAAGGTTTGAGTTGGGTGTTGGTTGGCCCCATCTCCAGCATTGATAATCGGCACGCCATTGGAGAACTCAGCCGCTAGGCGAGCAGCACCTTCACGAGGGTGACGCATAACAAAAGCGTCGACATAGGTAGAGATGACTTGAATCGAGTCTGCAAGCGTTTCCCCTTTATTGGCTAAAGAAGTATTACCGGCATTATCAAAACCAATCACATCACCACCAACACGTTGAATGGCGGTTTCAAAAGAGAGGCGAGTTCGGGTTGAAGGCTCAAAAAAACAACTCGCGATGACCTTATTTTTGATCAGATCTGGGTTAGGTTCTGCTTTCAGTTGCCCTGCGGTTTGGACTATTAATTCGAGCTCTGCACGGGATAGCTCTGGAATCGAAATGATATGCTTGTTGTAAAGCGTGTTGGTCATAATCGTCATCCCTATCTGATGAAAGAATAAAATTTTAGGCAATAAAAAAGCCTCCCAATAGGGGAGGCTTTAAAAAGAGGAGGAAGCTGTAAAATAAACAGCCAGTAAGCAATGTTGCTTACGCGATGTTGCGCGCGATTGGCAGCGCATCACAGTGCAAATGTTACGTGGCATGATTACAACCTCCAGACAAATTGCCGAGCATTATACGCGGTAGAAATGGAAGCGCAAGCGATTACCTAGCGGTTTTTTTGTGCAAAACAGTAAGTAACTTAATGACCTAGGGTTGCCACCATCACAGCTTTGATTGTGTGGAGTCGGTTTTCCGCTTCATCAAAAACAATAGAATGAGATGATTCAAACACCTCTTCTGTTACTTCTAAGCCTTTCATGCCGTATTTCTCAGCCACTTGCTTACCGATTGTAGTTTCATCGTTATGGAAGGCCGGCAAGCAGTGCATAAATTTGGCTTGTGGGTTACCGGTTTTTTTCATTACTTCCATATTAATTTGGTAAGGGGTCATTAGTGCTACGCGCTCATCCCATGCTTCTGCAGGTTCCCCCATTGATACCCAAACATCGGTGTAAAGGAAATCACAACCTTTTACGCCTTCATCGACATTTTCAGTTAAAGTGATTTTTGCGTCGGTTTGTTGAGCGATCTCTTGGCAAGTGGCGACAAGGTGCGCCTCTGGCCAAAATTGCTTTGGTGCCACTAGGCGGATATCCATACCCATTTTAGCGGCGCCAACCATTAAGGAATTGCCCATGTTGTTGCGCGCATCGCCCAAATAGGCAAAAGTCATTTGATTGAGTTGCTTCCCTTGGCCATGTTCTAGCATGGTCAGGAAATCGGCGAGAATTTGGGTTGGATGGAATTCATCTGTAAGGCCATTCCATACGGGGACTCCCGCGAACTCAGCCAATTCTTCAACAATCGCCTGACCAAAACCACGGTATTCAATGCCATCGTACATACGGCCAAGTACACGAGCGGTATCTTTCATCGATTCTTTATGGCCAATTTGCGAACCTGAAGGGCCAATATAAGAAACTTGCGCTCCTTGATCGAAGGCGGCTACTTCAAAAGCACAGCGGGTTCGTGTGGAGGCTTTCTCAAAGATCAGGGCGATGTTTTTCCCCTGCAGCCTTTTTTGTTCAGTGCCACAGTATTTGGCTTTTTTTAGATCTGCCGAGAGGTCGAGTAGGAACTGAATCTCTTTAGGAGAGAAGTCGAGTAATTTAACAAAATTACGATTACGAAGATTGAACGCCATGCTCTAGTCCTTGAGGGTGAAGATTACTGAATGACAGTAAAACATAAAAACTCACAAAAAGTGAATAACTATTTTAAATTAAAGGCGAGTTAGTCAAATTAACTCGCCTGTTATGGCGTTATGATTTGACTACAAATTCTCTTCAGCGTACTCCGCTAAACGGCTGCGTACGACGCCATTAAGATGGATATTAGCGCTCCCTTCGAAGTTTTTAAATCGTTCTACCATATAAGTGAGCCCAGACGTGACCGGGGTCAGATAGTGAGAGTCGATTTGCGCAAGGTTGCCTGAACACACAATTTTTGTGCCTTCACCGCAGCGAGTGATAATAGTTTTAATTTGTGAAGCGGTAAGGTTTTGACATTCATCGAGCAGCACAAAAGCATTTTGAATCGACCGACCGCGCATGAAGTTGATTGATTTGAATTGAATGTTGGCTTTATCACAAATGTATTTGAGCGATCCCTCAGTGCAGTGATCGTTTTTGTGCAGAGCTTCGAGTGTGTCTGTTACCGCCGCTAACCAGGGCAACATTTTCTCCTCTTCACTACCGGGTAAATAGCCAATCGATTCTCCAATATCAGGGGTATTTCGAGTGACGATGATCTTATCGAATTTTTTGTGTTCGATGGTTTGCTCTAGTGCCGAAGCAAGCGCGAGGAGCGTTTTACCACTGCCGGCCGCACCAGTTAAAATGACTAAATCAATTTCCGGATCGAGCAGTGCATCGAGTGCCATTGCTTGATAGATATTTTTCGGCGTAATGTCCCAAGCTCGGCGATGCATTAATCGTTCACGACTGAGATCTTTAAGGGTTAGGTTATCGGGTTCAATTTGTGCCACCCGACCAACAAAATCACTTTCTTCATCGATGATATATTGGTTGAGATAAGTCGGGTCAAAAGGTTCTTTTGCTAAGGTGTGATAGGTTTTTCCGGCGAGATTCTGACTATCCACTTGATCAACTTGTGCCCAAAAATCGCCTTCGATGGTTTGAAACCCCTTGGTAAGGTATTGCACATCATCAATCAATTGATCGGTGCGATAATCTTCAACAAATCGAACTCCCGCTCCTTTAGCGCGCAGGCGCATATTGATGTCTTTGGTCACTAGAATGACTTCACGTGGAGCGCGTTTATTTTGCAAGTACAACACTGCATTAAGAATGCGGTTATCTCCGGCTTTGTCCGCAAAAGCCTTGATAGTTTCTTGCAATTCAAAGTCGGCTAAAATCGCAATATGTCCAGCATTCTCCTTGTCGCGATTAATTGGAATGCCGGCAGAAATTTCATCGGGCGTCGCCTCTTTAAATAGCGCCTCTAAAGCGCGAATGGCCACTCTAGCATCGCGTGCGACATCGCGTTTACTGTCTTTAATTCGGTCGAGTTCTTCTAATACGGTCATCGGAATGACGACGTCGTGCTCTTGAAAGGAATAGATGGCGAAAGGTTCATGAAGAAGGATATTGGTATCGAGTACAAAAAATTTTCTGTCCGTATCACCCATAAGCGTCTCCTGCCGCATGCGGCACAATGCTCACTGCTGTGAGGCTGACTGATGCCAATCATAATAAGTACGTTGAACTGTTTTTCCCGGTCACTGACTTGCCACGATTGGTATTAACTGTTTGCTTTAGGCGGTTGATTGAGCTGTGCATCTAAAGCAAACCCATGTTGATCGTCCTAAGCACACAGGGCTGCCACGCCTTGTGCTATTAAAAGTATAGGCAATCATCCTTTTCTTTTGTGCCACGGGTTTCTTACACTTTGATGTCAAGCGAAAGTACAGCAAAAAATCACGACGAAATGTGGGGTAGGCACGTGACCAATGTCACAGCTTCGAGTAATATTAGCGACCTTTTTCTACGCTATTGCTGAATGGTATTTTCTATCATCAGTCGCCTTTGAATTGGCGTAAGAAGAGCTAAAATATACTCAAGTCACTTCGACTCATCCTTTGAGGAGCGGTTATAGGCTCAGCTTCAGCGCGATATTTTTCGTACGCTGAAATCGGTGATAAGACTCTCAACTCTACATCTTGAAGTCTCTTGAATATAAATAATAAATTTATGAAATGAGGTAGTCGATACATGACATTTGCTTTGGGCCAACGTTGGATCAGCGATACGGAAAGTGATCTTGGTTTAGGAACCGTAGTGGCATTGGATGCTCGTACAGTGACAGTAATGTTTGCTGCTTCAGAAGAAAACCGTGTCTACGCCCGTAGCGAAGCGCCTGTCACTCGCGTGACATTTAACGTTGGTGATGTGATTGAAAGCCAAGAAGGTTGGTCACTACAAGTTGAGCAAGTTATCGAGAATCAAGGTATTTATACCTATATCGGCACTCGTGAAGATAGCGGCGAGCAAGAAATCACACTACGTGAAATCATGCTTAGCAATCAAATTCGTTTTAACAAACCGCAAGATAAACTGTTTGCCGGTCAGATCGATCGTATGGACAACTTTGTTTTGCGTTACCGCGCGCTAAAAAATCAATACGAGCAACATAAAAGCCCAATGCGTGGCTTATGTGGTATGCGTGCAGGTCTAATTCCTCATCAGCTATATATTGCTCATGAAGTTGGTCGTCGTCATGCGCCACGCGTTTTGCTGGCTGATGAAGTTGGCCTAGGTAAAACCATCGAAGCGGGCATGATCATTCACCAGCAAGTGCTGGCAGGTCGTGCTGAGCGTATTCTGATTGTGGTACCAGAAACGCTACAGCATCAGTGGTTAGTGGAAATGATGCGCCGTTTTAATCTGCATTTTTCTATTTTTGATGAAGAGCGCTGTATTGAAGCTTTTGCTGATGCAGAAAACCCATTTGATACCCAGCAATATGTTTTATGTTCACTCGATTTCCTACGTAAGAGCCGTAAGCGCTTTGAACAAGCGGTTGAAGGTGAATGGGATCTGTTAGTGGTCGATGAAGCGCATCACCTAGAGTGGAGCCAAGATAAACCAAGCCGTGAATACCAAGTGGTTGAAGGATTGGCAGAGCGCACGCCGGGCGTCCTATTACTAACTGCCACACCTGAGCAGCTAGGCCGTGAGAGTCACTTTGCTCGTCTACGTCTATTGGATTCTGACCGCTTCTACGATTACCAAGCGTTTGTGGAAGAAGAGGAGCAATACGCACCAGTGGCGGATTCTGTTAGCGCGCTATTCTCAGGCCAAGCATTGCCTGATGACGCTAAAAATCAAATTACTGAACTGTTATCAGAGCAAGATGTAGAGCCGTTGTTCCGCATTATTGAAAGCAACAGTGATGAAGCAGAGAAAGCGAGCGCACGCCAAGAGTTGATTGACAACTTGATGGATCGCCATGGTACGGGGCGCGTTTTATTCCGTAACACTCGTGCGGCAATCAAAGGTTTCCCTAAGCGTAATGTTAACCTTCTACCAATGGCGATCCCGCAGCAATACACCACCTCAATGCGTGTAGCAGGTTTGATTGGCGGCAAGATGAGCCCAGAAGCTCGTGCGTTGAAAAACTTGTACCCAGAAGAGATTTTCCAAGAGTTTGAAGGGGAAGATTCAAGCTGGTGGCAATTCGATTCACGTGTGAACTGGTTGCTGGAAAAAATTAAAGATAAGCGTGCAGAGAAGATTCTGGTTATTGCTTCACGTGCCAGCACGGCTCTGCAACTAGAGCAAGCTTTGCGCGAGCGTGAAGGCATCCGTGCGACCGTATTCCACGAGGGCATGTCGATCCTTGAGCGTGATAAAGCCGCGGCTTACTTTGCACAAGAAGAGGGCGGTGCACAGGTCTTGATCTGTAGTGAAATTGGCTCTGAAGGTCGTAACTTCCAATTTGCCAACCAGTTGGTGATGTTCGATCTACCGTTCAACCCTGATTTGTTGGAACAACGTATTGGTCGCTTGGATCGTATTGGTCAAAATCGTGATATCGATATTCATGTGCCATACCTTGAAGGAACATCGCAAGCTATCCTTGCTCGCTGGTTCGATGAAGGCCTAAATGCCTTTGCTGAAACCTGCCCAACAGGACGCGCTGTGTATGACCGTTTCTCAGATGATTTGATTAACATTCTGGCTTCAGGCACTAGCGAAGGGCTTGAAGAAGTGATCGATGCATCAGCTAAGATGAATAAAGAGCTGAAAGCGCAACTTGAACAAGGTCGTGACCGTCTACTTGAAATGCATTCTAATGGTGGTGAACGCGCGCAAGAAATCGTTGAGAAAATCTCGGCAACCGATGGTGATACCAACCTCGTCACGTTCGCTTTAAGCCTATTTGATACCATTGGATTGAACCAAGATGATAAAGGTGAAAACGCACTGGTTGTGACACCATCTGAACACATGATGGTACCAAGCTACCCTGGCTTGCCTTACGAAGGTGCGACGATTACTTTTGATCGTGATACGGCGCTTTCTCGTGAAGATATGCACTTTATCAGTTGGGAGCACCCGATGATCCAAGGTGGTATTGACCTATTGATGAGCGAAGGCGTGGGCACGGCTGCGGTTTCATTACTGAAGAATAAAGCACTACCCGTTGGTACTATGTTGCTTGAGTTGGTTTATAGCGTTGATGCACAGGCACCGAAACGTAGCGGTATCAGTCGCTTCTTACCTAAAACTCCGATTCGTGTGATGTTGGATGGTAAAGGTAACGATCTGTCTGAGCAGGTAGAGTTTGAAAGCTTTAACCGTCAATTGAGCCCAATTGGTCGTCATATCGCGGCGAAATTGGTGACATCAGTGCAAGGTCAAGTACATCAACTGATCAGCGCCGGAGACGCGTTAGTGGTGAGCAAAGTTGACGCTATTCGTCAGCAAGCAGAAAAAGAGATGCAGGCGAGCTTGAACGCTGAACTTGAACGCCTACAAGCATTGAAAGCGGTTAACCCGAACATTCGTGATGAAGAGATTGATGCGATTGATGCGCAAATCAAAGAACTGACTGGTTACATTAGCAAGGCTCAGTATCAACTAGATTCGCTGCGTATGATTGTGGTGTCTCACCAGTAATCGAGATTTAAATAAATACAAAGGCCTTCATTGCGAAGGCCTTTTTTGTGCCAAACTGAATCTGATTAGTCATTAATTCGCTATTAAATACATCGACGGTTTGATGCGAAAACGCAACAAAACAAAGTGTTATTTTTTCACTGAAGGAGAGCCATTTTATTAGCGTAAAACTAATGATTAGGTTGTTCTGCATTTCACGCTGAGTTGTGGTTATAATCAGCGCGAAATTTTAGCTTAGAGAAAAATTATGGCCATGCTGGAGTACAACCCACCACGAGATCCGTGGGTTGAAATTGTGTTTGAAGATGAACATATCTTAGCGGTGAACAAGCCGTCGGGATTGTTATCCGTGCCTGGCCGTTTGCCTGAGCACCACGACAGCACATGGAGCCGAGTACAAGAAACTCATCCAGAAGCACAAATCGTCCATCGTTTAGATATGGATACGTCAGGGCTAATGGTGTTAGCGAAGAACAAACGTGCTGAGAGCGCACTGAAAAAACAATTTCAATATCGCTTAACCCATAAGGTTTACTATGCGCGCGTTTGGGGACATGTAGAGCAAGAAGAGGGTGAAATCGATCTACCCTTGATTTGTGATTGGCCAAATCGCCCAAGACAAATGGTATGTCATGAAACGGGTAAACCGTCAAAAACTCTGTTCCAAGTGGCTAAGCGTGAAGAGAAAACGACCATTGTTCGTTTATTACCGATAACGGGACGCTCGCATCAACTGCGTGTGCACATGCAAGCGTTAGGTCATCCGATTGTTGGTGATGAATTTTATTCCGAAGGCGAGGCTTTCACTTGCTCTGATCGCTTGGCACTGCATGCGGCTGAACTAAGTTTTTATCATCCTAAGAGTGATTGGCTGCGTAGTATTTTTGTTCCTTGTGACTTTTATCCTGAAGCGGAAGAGATGATCTTTACCTATTTCGATCCTGTGCGAAAATTGCCAGATTATAAAAAACTGCCTAAGCCATAGCGTTGCAATTCAACGTTAAACCTCCCTTTACGGTTAGGTAGTGTAAGGAGAATCTATGTCGCTACCTACCGTTGTCTTTCTTGATCGTTCGACCATTCCCGCTCACATTGCGCTTGCCAAACTGCCGTTTGACCATCAATGGATCGAATACGATACCACTGAGCCGCACCAAGTCGTTGAACGTCTCAGCCAAGCACAGATTGTGATTAGTAACAAAGTGGTGTTGGACGAGGCGATTTTGTCTCAGCTTCCCAAGTTGGAACTGATAGCGGTGTGTGCCACTGGCTACAACAATGTTGATACACGCTATTGTCAGCAGCAGGGCATTGCTGTCGCCAATGTACGTGGTTATGCCACTCAATCGGTCCCTGAACATGTGATCGCGCTGATGTTTGCTCTTAGGCGCAATTTACGTGGTTATCACAATGACATTGTTGCGGGTGAATGGCAGCGGGAAAAGCAGTTCTGTTTCTTCACTCATCCGATTGGCGATATTGCTGGGGCAACCTTGGGGATCATTGGCAGCGGTGAGCTCGGTCAGGCTACCGCCGCACTGGCTAAAGCCTTAGGCATGCAGGTTGTGTTTGCTGAGCGTAAAGGCGCGACAGAGTGTCGAGAGGGATATGTGCCATTTGAACAGCTATTAATGATGGCTGACGTGATCAGTTTGCATTGCCCACTGAATGATGAAACACGCAATTTGATTGGCGCAGCTGAGTTGCAGCAAATGAAGCCTAGCGCCATTTTAATTAATACTGGCCGTGGCGGATTAGTGGATGAGCAGGCTCTGGTGGAGGCATTGAAAACTCAGCGTATAGGCGCGGCAGGGGTTGATGTCTTTAGCCAAGAACCGGCCGATGAAACGAACCCTTTGATCGCTAATGCAGGGTTAGCCAACTTGCTGTTGACTCCGCATGTGGCATGGGGCAGTGATTCTGCAATCCAACGGTTGGTAGAAATTTTTCTGGATAATATTCGTGCTTATGTCGACGGAGAGTCGCAAAATCGCGTGGTTTGATTTTTACCGATTGAATGTCTTGAATGATAGAAACAAAAAGACCGGTCAGTGACCGGTCTTTTTTAACTTACAACGCAGTAGAGAAACGAATTATAGCGCAGCGATAGTCGCTTTTTGCTCTTCCAGTTTCACTAGCATTTCTTTGTAACCGTCTAGCTTCTCACGCTCTTTTGCGATAACCGCTTCAGGTGCTTTAGCAACGAAACCTTCGTTACCTAGCTTGCCTTCGATACGCTTGATTTCGCCGTGAGTCTTAGCGACTTCTTTATCAAGACGAGCAAGCTCTGCATCTTTATCGATTAGACCCGCCATTGGGATCATTAGCTCTGATTTGCCAACCAACTTGGTTGCACAAGCAGGAGTCTCTTCGCCCGTTGCCAGTACTTTAATCTCATCGAGTTTTGCTAGAGAGGTTAGTACGATCTTGTTCGCTTCTAGGCGCGCGGCATCTTTTTCATCTGCCACTTTGATCATCACTTCTAGGCCTTGGCTTGGAGCGATGTCGTATTCTGCGCGTAGGTTACGGATAGCGGTGATGAAAGTTTTCACCCACTCGATATCAGCAACGATTTCTGCGTCGAAGTTGTCTGCATCAAACTGAGGCAGTACTTGAGTCATAATTGTCTCACCTTCAACACCGTCAATCAGCGGCTTAACGCTTTGCCAGATTGATTCAGTGATGTAAGGAATCACTGGGTGAGCAAGACGAAGTGTCTTCTCTAGAACCGTGATTAGTGTGTAACGCGTTGCTTGTTGCTGCGCTTCAGTGCCTTTCCATAGAACCGGTTTAGTTAGCTCTAGATACCAGTCACAGAATTGGTTCCAGATGAATTCGTACAGCGTGTTTGCCGCCATATCTAGACGGTAGTTGTCTAGGTGAGCGTTAAACTCTTTCGCTGCGATTTCAAACTGAGATTCAATCCATTTGTCTGCCAGTGAGAATTCCATGTTAGCGCGATCAGCAGGTGCTAGAGACATGCCACAATCGTGCTCTTCAGTATTCATCAGTACGTAACGGCTAGCGTTCCATAGTTTGTTACAGAAGTTACGGTAACCTTCTAGACGCTTCATATCCCAGTTGATATCACGACCGGTTGATGCCATTGCTGCAAGCGTGAAACGTAGTGCATCTGTACCGTATGGTTCGATGCCGTTTTCAAATGTCTTACGCGTTGCTTTTTCGATCTTCTTCGCTAGCTGAGGCTGCATCATGTTGCCACAACGTTTTTCTACTAGCTCTTCAAGGCCGATACCATCGATCATATCGATAGGGTCAAGCACGTTACCTTTCGATTTCGACATCTTGTCGCCGTTTTCGTCACGGATTAGACCGGTTACGTAAACGGTTTTGAATGGGACTTGTGCTTTACCATTTTCATCTTTGTTGAAGTGCATGGTCATCATGATCATACGTGCAACCCAGAAGAAGATGATGTCAAAACCAGTAACCAGCACATCTGAAGGGTGGAAAGTTTTCAGATCTTCAGTTTGCTCTGGCCAGCCTTGTGTGCCGAACGTCCATAGAGCAGAAGAGAACCATGTATCCAGTACATCGTCGTCTTGGCGTAGAACGATAACAGGCGCAAGGTTGTTGTTCGCACGTACTTCTTCTTCAGTGCGGCCTACATAAACTTTACCCTCGTTATCGTACCATGCTGGAATGCGGTGACCCCACCAAAGTTGACGCGAGATACACCAGTCTTGAATGTCACGCATCCAAGAGAAGTACATGTTTTCGTACTGCTTAGGAACGAACTGGATATCGCCATTTTCAACTGCTTTCACAGCCGGCTCTGCCAGCGGTGCTGCGCGAACGTACCATTGGTCAGTCAGCATTGGTTCAATAACCACGCCACCACGGTCACCGTAAGGAACGGTTAGGTCGTGATCTTTGATTTCTTCTAGTAGACCAAGCTCTTCAAATTCTGCAACGATCGCTTTACGTGCTGCAAAGCGCTCCATACCTTGGTATTTCGCTGGTAGTTCAGATGAATACGCATCGCTTGCTTCACCGTTAGTGGTGAACACTTCTGCAGCATCACGAATATCAGCATTGAAGGTTAGGATGTTGATCATCGGTAGGCTATGACGTTTACCTACTTCGTAGTCATTAAAGTCGTGTGCAGGGGTAATCTTCACACAACCTGTGCCTTTTTCCATATCCGCGTGTTCATCGCCAACGATAGGGATTAGGCGGTTAACGATAGGCAGTAGAATCTCTTTACCGATCAGATCTTGGTAACGAGGATCTTCTGGGTTTACCGCAACACCAGTATCACCCAGCATGGTTTCAGGACGTGTCGTTGCAACAACGATGTAGTCTTTACCATCAGCGGTTTTAACGCCGTTTGCGAGTGGGTAACGGAAGTGCCACATGAAGCCTTTTTTGTCTTTGTTTTCTACTTCAAGATCAGAAATTGCTGTGTGCAATTTTGGATCCCAGTTTACGAGACGTTTGCCACGATAAATTAGATCGTCTTCATAAAGACGAACGAACACTTCTTGCACGGCATTTGATAGGCCGTCATCCATGGTGAAACGTTCACGATCCCAGTCTACCGATGCGCCAAGGCGACGAAGCTGCTTAGTGATGGTTCCACCAGATTCGTTTTTCCATTCCCAGATTTTGTCGATGAAAGCATCACGACCGTAATCGTGTTTAGTTTTGCCTTCTTCTGCTGCGATCTTACGCTCAACAACCATCTGAGTTGCGATACCAGCGTGGTCAGTACCCACTTGCCAAAGGGTGTTTTTACCCTTCATACGCTCAGCACGGATTAAGGTATCCATGATGGTGTCTTGGAACGCGTGGCCCATGTGTAGGCTACCAGTGACGTTCGGTGGCGGGATCATGATGCTGTAAGCTTCTTTTGAAGTGTCACCGTGTGGCTTAAAGTAGCCTTTCTCTTCCCAAGCTTGGTATAAAGCTTGTTCGATTGAAGTTGGGTTGTATGTCTTTTCCATAGCGCTCTTTCACCTCGTCATATTTGGGCTGATAACGGCTTAACTGTACGCGCAAATATCAATCACATACTGATGTATGTTTATCAACTTATGCATGAGTTGTCTTGCTCTAAGCCCAACTATTTAGAGGACTGGTTCTGGTTAATCATGGTCAATTCTTATAAGTGAACTCTCTGGTAGGAGAGCTTAACTATAAGGATTGACCGCTAGTTGTGTTCGATCTCGATCGTTTGCAGTTGATAACCTGCTTGTCGGTAGATTTTATATCTTTCTCTTGCGAGCTGCTTAGCTTTTTCTTCGCAAGGCACGAAGTCTACCACCTCAGCAAACTTGTTCGCAAAGGTTGTCTCATTTTCCGCCAAATTTATTACCAGTTGGCGGTTCCAGCTTGGCTTTAGTGCCTGATGGCCAATTTCAATATTGGTCCCATACTTTGGCCCTTCGCCGACTAAATTGTGGCCGATATAGTGCTCAGGTTCGACTTGCCAGAATAATTCTGCCAGCTTTTCTGCTTGCTGTTTATCTTGGCTGTTGAGGTATACCTTAGCGCCTTGCTTGGCAAAATGCTGAGCAAGAAACACCACATAGCCGAGAAAGCCAGACTCATTTGCTTGTGGGCTATCTGCTTTGATGATGTAAAAAGTTGCATTGGCCATAGTGATGAATTCCGTCTATTGCTGTCCAACTAAGTTTAGGTGGTAGGCAATCTGCTCGGTGCTAGCGAGGTTACCGTTTTAACTCGTGAGAGCACATTTGAGTAATGTTTCTACTCGATATCGAACAATAAAAAAGGGCCTTGCGGCCCTTTTCACTATTTTGAGGTTTGTTCCTCAGCGTCTTGGCCACTACGATTGAGTAGGAATTGGACAAGCATTGAGACCGGACGACCGGTAGAACCTTTCGCTGCACCTGATTTCCACGCAGTACCTGCGATATCAATGTGGGCCCAGTTGTACTTCTTAGTAAATTTAGACAAGAAGCAACCTGCAGTGATCGTACCGGCAGGGCGGCCGCCGATATTTGCCATATCAGCAAATGGGCTCTTCAACTGTTCATGGTACTCGTCTGCCATTGGTAGACGCCATGCACGGTCACTGGCTTGTTCTGAAGCATTCACTAATTCATGAGACAGTGGATTGTGGTTTGATAGTACACCACTAATGTGGTGACCTAGTGCAATCACACATGCGCCAGTCAGAGTTGCGACGTCAACTACGCAATCTGGTTCAAAACGTTCAACATACGTCAGTGCATCACACAGCACTAAACGACCTTCTGCATCGGTATTTAATACTTCAACCGTTTGGCCTGACATGGTGGTAAGAATATCGCCAGGACGGTAAGCATTGCTGCCAGGCATGTTTTCACAGCCTGCTAAAATGCCGACTACATTGATAGGCAGATTCAGTTTTGCTAGCGCTTTCATGGTACCGAATACCGATGCCGCACCACACATATCGTATTTCATCTCATCCATGCCATCGCCTGGTTTTAGAGAAATACCGCCTGAATCGAAGGTTAAACCTTTACCTACAAGCACAATCGGTTTAGCTTCTGTGTTCGGATTGCCTTTGTACTCGATGATCGACATCATTGATTCGTTTTTCGAGCCGCGGCCAACCGCAAGGTATGACGTCATACCCAGTTTTTCCATCTCTTGCTCACCAATGATTTTGGTGGTGATTGACTCATAGTCATCAGCAAGGCGACGTGCTTGAGAAGCAAGGTACGCTGGGTTAGCGATGTTTGGTGGCATGTTGCCAAGATCTTTCGACGCTTTTACACCAGAAGCAATAGCAAGGCCATGGGAAATCGCACGTTCACCAAGGTTTAGTTCACGACGTGTTGGTACGTTGAAAACTAATTTACGTAGCGGGCGGCGCGTTTCTGGTTTAATTGTTTTAAACTGATCGAAGGTGTAAAGGCCGTCTTTAGTCGCTTCGACTGCTTGACGAACTTTCCAATAAGTATCGCGACCTTTAACATGCAACTCAGTTAAGAAGCACACTGCTTCCATTGAGCCGGTTTCATTTAGCGTGTTGATGGTCTTTTGGATAATTTCTTTGTATTGACGCTCGCCTAGCTCGCGTTCTTTACCGCAGCCTACGAGTAGTACGCGCTCTGAAAGTACACCAGGTACTTGATGCAAAAGTAGCATCTGACCAGGTTTTCCTTCAAGGTCACCACGACGAAGTAGTGAACTAATATAGCCGTCGCTAATTTTATCTAGCTGTTCGGCCACTGGAGAGAGGCGACGTGGTTCAAAGACGCCAACGACAATACAAGCGCTGCGCTGTTTCTCAGGGCTACCACTTTTAACACTGAACTCCATGAGTACTCCTACATCCTGAAGACAAATAGAACTAAATGTTAGATAATGCCCGCTTACTTGTTGATTCCTTAATCGGAACTACCTTTAAATAAGTGAGCTAACAGTTAGCTGAAAATTTCAAAAAATAACGGGTTCAACGAGAAATTATAGTGATTCAATTAAAAAAACAAGTTTTGTATAGGTAATTTCAGCGTGATTATTGTTAGATATTTGATCCGCGAGACACTCAAAAGCCAATTTGCGATCTTTTTTATCCTTTTCTTGGTCTTTTTGAGCCAAAAATTGATTAGTGTACTAGCGGAAGCCTCAGACGGTGAAATACCGGCTGGTTTGGTGATGAGCTACGTTGGCCTTAGCATGCCTTCTATGGGTTTGTTAATGCTGCCACTCAGTCTTTTCTTGGGCATCTTGCTCACCTTTGGTCGTTTGTACGCGGAAAGTGAAATTACCGTAATGAATGCGACGGGGATCGGAAATAAATTCCTGATCCGTGCAGCATTGTATTTGGCGGTGATCACTGGTTTGGCAGCGGCGATTAATTCGTTTGTCTTATCGCCATATAGCCAAGAGAAGCTCATTCAACTACAAGAACAAGTTCAGGCAGAAAACAGTGTCGACTTGTTGAAGAAAGGTCATTTCCAAGGCACGCCGGATGGTTCATCGGTGGTGTTTATTGATGATATTCGAGACGATAAGCTCAGCAATGTTTTTATTGCTCAAATGCGCCCACGCGATTCTATTTTACCGAGTGTGTCGTTTTCTAAGTCGGGCGAAGTAAAAGAGCTGAGTGATGGTCGCCAAGTCATTCGTATGTATGACGGTACTCGTTATGAAGGCGTGCCGACGCGTATTGATTACATGGTGACGAACTTTGAACAGTACCAAGGCGTCATTGGTCAAAGTGAAGTGAAGCGCAAAGGTCGTGATTGGGAAGCGATCCCAACGCTAGATTTAGTGGGTAATCCAAATCCGAAGGCGCAAGCTGAATTGCAATGGCGTATTTCGCTGGTGGTGTGTATTCCACTGCTGACAATGCTGGTGGTGCCGCTTTCAGCGGTAAATCCACGTCAAGGCCGATTTGCGAAAATGGGCCCCGCTATTTTGACTTATCTAGCGTACTTCTTGGCGATTAGTGCGACGAAGTCAGCGTTAGAAGATGGCTCGATTCCGGCGTTTGTTGGTATGTGGCCAATCAATTTCGCGCTACTGGTGACGGCAATTGGTGTTAATTTAATGGACAGTATTCCAGTGCGTCGCTTTAAAGACAAATTGAGACAAAAGAAGAAGGCAGCATAAGTCGTGTTTAAGATTTTAGACCTTTATATCGGTCGAACTATTATTGTTACCTCGACTATGGTGTTGGCGACCTTTGTTGGTCTGTCTGCCATCATCAAGTATGTTGAGCAGCTGCGTAAAGTTGGCCAAGGTAGTTATGACTTGATTCAAGCTTTGTTCTTTGTTGGCTTGAGTATTCCGCGTGATATCGAAATGTTCTTCCCAATGGCGGCACTACTCGGTGCGCTGATTGGCCTCGGTATGTTAGCGTCAAGCTCTGAATTGGTCGTGATGCAAGCGGCGGGCTTCTCTAAGCTGGACATTGGTCTATCGGTGTTAAAAACGGCGGTGCCGTTGATGATTATCGTTACTGTGTTGGGCCAATGGGGCGCTCCTCAGGCGCAGAAAATGGCGCGAGACTTACGCGCTTTCTCGACCAGTAACGGTGCGATCATGTCGGTTCGAACCGGGGTTTGGGCGCGAGATGCCAATGATTTTATCTTTATTGGTAAAATTGAAGATGAAAGACTCTATGGTCTACAGATGTGGCGTTTTGATGATAACAAACAGTTACAGAATGTCTTTTACGCCAAAGAGGCTGACTATGTCGGTGACAAAAATTGGCTGATGAAAGATGTGCAAGTCACCAACATGTCAGATCCAGTACGCTTATCGAAAGAGACGTTGCCAGAACTAAGTTGGACAACCTCACTGGAGCCAGAGCGCTTAGCTGTGGTGACGGTGAAGCCAGAAGAGCTTTCTTTGCTTGGTTTATATGATTATGTCGATTACTTAAAAGCATCAGAGCAAGATGCTTCACGTTATGAATTGGCATTTTGGCGCAAGGTGACACAACCGTTTTCGATTGCGGTAATGATGTTGATGGCGCTGTCGTTCATCTTTGGTCCACTGCGCAGTGTGACGATGGGGGCGCGTATCTTATCGGGCGTGGTCGCAGGCTTTTCGTTCTATATTTCGAGTGAGTTTTTTGGACCACTTAGCTTGGTATACAACATTCCACCCGCCTTTGGTGCGATTATGCCAAGTATCGTCTTCTTAATCATAGCGATCATGCTACTTAGACGTAAGCTCTAGCACATACCGAGCAGCAAGCAAAATAACAAAGCCCTCATCAAGAGGGCTTTTTCATATCCGTGAAGCGGTCAATGCGCTTAATTAATCGAAATCACCATGTACTTTGCGATTAATGTCGTCAGCGACAGAAGTGACGCCTTCTTCAAAGGTGGCACAGCCAGAAAGGGCGAATAAGGTACAAATGACCAATAGATACTTTTTCATTTTAGAATCCTTGAAATGAATACGCTGGCATTAAATGGTTTCGAGTAAATTTAAGCCATGTTATCGCCCAGCACAAGCGTGCCTCTGAGCTAAATAAACCGTCACAAGCAATAAAAAAGCAGCGATAAACGCTGCCTTTAAAAAATCATGAGAATCGCGGTACGCTATTTGAAGCGCATAGAAAGATCCATCGCTTTTAAGTGCTTAGTCAGTGCACCAACAGAGATGTAATCTACGCCCGTTTCAGCGTATTCGCGAATGGTCTCTAAGGTGACGTTACCCGAGTTTTCGAGTGCTGCACGACCTGCGTTAATCGCTACCGCTTCACGCATCATATCGGTGGTGAAATTATCCAACATGATAATATCGGCGCCAGCTTCAATCGCTTCTTTTAGTTCCGCTAGGCTTTCTGTTTCAACTTCAACCGGTTTACCAGGATTTAGTTCTTTAGCGGTGCTAACTGCTTGAGAGATACCACCACAAGCAATGATGTGGTTTTCTTTGATCAGATACGCATCAAATACACCAATACGGTGATTGTAACCGCCGCCACATGCGACAGCGTATTTCAGAGCGCTACGAAGACCAGGAATGGTTTTACGCGTATCAAGCAAGCGGCAGTCTGTGCCAGCAATTTTCTCGGCATAGCGCGCAACGGTAGTCGCACAGCCAGACAGCGTTTGGATAAAGTTCATTGCGTTGCGCTCGCCAGTTAATAGTGCGCGCGCAGGTCCTGATAGAGTACAAAGCACTTGGTTTGGCTCGACAGTATCACCATCTTGTACATGCCAGTGGATCGTTACTTCGCCACCAAGCTGCTTGAATACTTCATCAGCCCATGCTTGACCACAGAAAACACCATGCTCACGAGTGATGATAGTTGCTTCATTCTGCGCATCGGCAGGGATCAGACTTGCGGTGATGTCGTTAGCCGCATCGAGTGTGCCGCCGAGATCTTCTTTCAAAGTTTCGCTGACCGCACGAGTGATCTCTAATGGAAGTTGCTGCTTCAAATATTCAAGACGTTCTTGGCTATTGTGTGTGTTTTTCATCGCAAATCTAATACGCAGTTGAACAGAGGAGGGAATGATACGCTGACTGCGAGTGAAATTCAGCCATTAATCTCGCATTTCAGTTAAAATTGACCCCAGTTATGGAAAATGAGAAATAGCCAAATGATTGATCCGCAAGGTTGGTATCAAGCCGCACGTCATGTGCCATCCCCGTTTTTTGACCATCGCAGCGATAGTGAGGATATCTCATTGTTGGTGATCCATAACATTAGCCTACCGCCGGGCAAGTTTGGGGGGCCTTACATTGAACAGTTTTTTCTCGGCACTCTAGATGCTGATGAGCATCCCTTTTTTAAAGTGATACACAAAATGGGCGTGTCGGCGCACTGTTTGATTCGTCGGGACGGTGAGGTGGTGCAGTTTGTTTCGTTTCGCGATAGAGCGTGGCATGCCGGGGCATCAAGTTTTGCTGGGCGTGAGCGTTGTAACGACTATTCGATTGGCATAGAGATGGAAGGCAGTGACTACGTTGCGTACACCGATGAGCAATATCAAGCACTCAGCACGCTGAGCTTGCAGTTAATGCAACACTATCCACTCATCACGCTGCCACGTATTACTGGCCATCAATATATTGCCCCGCTGCGCAAAACCGATCCAGGACTGGTGTTTGACTGGGTGAGATACCGAAAGGCGCTACGTTAAGACGCGAGAAGATTGCATTCGAGAGGTGACCATGTTCACCTCTCAATTCTCAATTCTCAATTCTCAATTCTCAATTCTCAATTCTCGATTCTCGATTCTCGATTCTCGATTCTCGATTCTCGATTCTCGATTCTCGCCTCTCTGTGGCTCTTAAAGCGTGGCTTGATATTCGGTCAGAACTTGCTCGACCCAAGTGGCAATGCGTTCATCGCTCAATTCGTATTGTGAATCTTCATCCAGGGCTAAGCCGACAAACATGCTGCCATCTTCGGTTAGTGCTTTCGAGGCTTCAAATTGGTACAGCTCGTCGTTTGGCCAGTAGCCGACAATGGTTGCACCGGCTTGTTTGACTTGATCGTGCAATAGGCCCATCGCATCCAAATACCATTCGCCGTAACCTTCTTGGTCACCAAGACCAAACAGAGCCACGGTTTTACCTTGCAGTGGTTGGCTGTTAATACTGTCCCAGATCGCGAGCCAATCTTCTTGAATCTCACCAAAATCCCAAGTAGAAATCCCTAAGATTAATAAGTCGTAATCTGCCATTGTCGAAAGAGGAGACTCTTTGACGTTGTGAATATCCACTAAGTCATCGCCCATGATGGCGCGCATCTTCTCTGCTGCCATTTCGGTGTAGCAAGTGGTTGAGCCGTAAAATAGACCGATTTTCATCATCGTTTATCTTTCTAAATGGAGTGTTAGCGAATTCTAACCACAAAATGGTCTGCTTTGCAGCGAATATCGGTCATCAATTGAATTTTTATGGCTTTGTTTGCTGTATGCATTTACAGTAAAGATAAATGTGTCGTTAAAAATTAGAGAGTGGTTTTGTCAGAAATAATGTCACCGGATCAAGGGGTTGTTGAGCAGTTTCTTGATGCGATGTGGATGGAACGAGGGTTGTCGGAAAATACCTTATCGTCTTACCGCACCGATTTATTCAAGCTACTGACGTGGATGAAACAACACAACTACCGTCTTGATTTTATTAGCTTGTCTGGCTTGCAGGAATACCAATCGTGGTTGGCCGATCAAGATTACAAGCAAACGTCGCGCGCGCGGATGTTGTCGGCGATTCGTCGTTTGTTTCAATATTTGCACCGTGAGAAAATTCGCGCCGATGACCCGAGCGCCTTGTTGGTGAGCCCTAAGTTACCCAAGCGACTACCGAAAGACCTCAGTGAGGCCCAAGTGGATGCGTTACTTAATGCGCCCGATCCAAACGATGCGATTGAACTGCGTGATAAAGCAATGTTGGAATTGTTGTATGCCACCGGCCTGCGTGTCACCGAATTAGTCAGTTTGACGATGGAAAATATCAGCTTACGACAAGGTGTTGTGCGAGTAACCGGTAAGGGTGGCAAAGAGCGTTTAGTGCCAATGGGTGAAAATGCCATCGATTGGATTGAAACTTTTCTTCAACAAGGGCGGTCTGAGTTACTTGGGGAGAAAACATCCGATGTGGTTTTCCCAAGTAAACGAGCACGACAAATGACCCGACAAACCTTTTGGCATCGTATTAAGTATTATGCGGTGTTGGCTGGGATTGATACTGAGTTACTTTCGCCACATGTGTTGCGTCATGCATTTGCAACCCACTTGCTAAACTATGGCGCAGATCTACGTGTGGTGCAGATGTTGCTTGGGCATAGTGACTTGTCGACCACACAAATCTATACTCACGTCGCAACAGAGCGATTAAAACAGCTTCATAGTGAACATCATCCAAGGGCTTAGCTCTTGCGTTAGAGATTTTATTTAAGGTGAATAGAATGAGCGTATTACGCCGAATGACATTACTTGCGTTGCCTTTTTTTGCAGCGGCTTCTTTTGCTAACGTAAGTAGCGAGACACAAATTAATAAAGCAGAGTTAGCTGAGCGCTTTGCAAAACTGGGTTTGCAGGTGACTGATGTTGTGCCTGCTGATATTAAAGGCTTGGTTGAAGTACAAACTAACGGTGGTGTTTTATTTGCCTCACCAGATGGCGAGTATTTTATTGCCGGTTCGCTATACCAGTTAGATGACAAAGGTGGCTACCAAGACGTTATTGCTCAGCGCCAAGCGCCGATCAACGCAGCTAAGATTGATGCAATGAAAGACTCAGTGATTGAGTTTAAAGCCGACAATGAAAAATATGTAGTGACGGTCTTTACCGATATTACTTGTGGCTACTGCGTGAAGTTGCACCGTGAATTACAAGATTACAATGATCTTGGTATTACCGTGCGCTACATGGCCTTCCCTCGCCAAGGGCCCGTTGGTGATGTCGCAGATCAAATGGCTTCAATTTGGTGTGCTGACGATCCACAGGCAGCAATGCATGATGGTAAAGTAAACCGAAAATTCCCAGCCAAAGGCGACAATTTCGCTCAATGCCAAGATACGATTCAAAAACACTATATGTTAGGTCGTGAATTAGGCATCAGCGGTACGCCTGCCATTTTCCTTCCGAACGGTGAAATGGTTGGCGGTTATGTTCCAGCAGAGAAATTGCTGCAACGTCTAGAACAAAAATAACCACAAGGAAGTAGGCTCAATTGAGCCTACTTTTATTTTATGATGATAGAAATTCAACGTCGTCCTGAAGTCGATATCTCCCTGTTACCTGACTCCATTGCACCGTTATTGCGTCGCCTGTACCTAAGCCGTGGCATCCACTCGATGCAGCAGCTCGATAATGGTGTACGCGGCTTACATTCATATCAAAAACTGCATGGCATTCAGCTGGCGGTGGAATTGCTGTTTACCGCGATTAAAACCAATCAGCGCATTATCGTCGTCGGGGATTTTGACGCCGATGGCGCGACCAGCTCTGCGCTTTCTGTCCTTGCGTTACGTATGCTTGGTAGCAGCAACGTCGATTACCTCGTGCCAAATCGATTTGAAGATGGTTACGGCTTAAGCCCTGAAGTGGTTGATCAGGCAATCGCGATTGGCGCACAGGTAATTATGACGGTCGATAACGGCGTGTCATCCATTGAAGGGGTTCGCTACGCCAAAGAGCAAGGTTTACAAGTCTTGGTGACCGATCACCACTTACCGGGCTCAGAGTTGCCGATTGCCGATGCGATGGTCAATCCTAATCTGCAAGAGTGTGCTTTTCCGTCGAAATCATTAGCTGGTGTTGGCGTTGCTTTTTATTTGATGATGGCACTGTGTGTACACATGCGTAACCTTGGTTGGTTTAGCCAGCAGGGCATGGCAGAACCTAAGTTAATGGAACTGATTGATTTGGTGGCATTAGGTACGGTGGCTGACGTGGTCTCTTTGGATGAGAATAACCGTATTCTAGTCCATCAAGGTTTGCAACGTATTCGGGCTGGTCATGCTCGCCCTGGTATCCAAGCCTTAATTGAAGTGGCTAAAAAAGATGCCAGTCGTTTGGTTGCTTCTGATTTTGGTTTTGCCTTAGGTCCACGCATTAACGCTGCCGGTCGTTTGGATGACATGTCTTTCGGCGTTGAGTTGCTGCTAAGCAATAATATCCATGCCGCACGCCGCATGGCGAGTGAGTTAGATGGCCTCAATCAAACTCGTAAAGAGATTGAAGAGGGCATGAAGCAAGAGGCAATGGCTTTTTGTGAGCGCTTACAATTTGGTGAAAATGCGGAATTACCTTTTGGCCTAGTGCTGTTCCAACGTGATTGGCATCAAGGTGTGATTGGTATTTTAGCTTCTCGTATCAAAGAGAAGTTTCATCGCCCAGTGATTGCCTTTGCTGATGGTGGGGACGGCATCATAAAAGGCTCTTGTCGCTCGATACCTGGCTTACACATGCGTGACACACTGGATCGCATTGATACGCAAAATCCCGGTTTGATCCTGAAATTCGGTGGTCATGCGATGGCGGCAGGGTTATCGATTGAAGAGAAAAACTTCGAACGCTTTGCTCGTTTATACGACCAAGCAGTGAAAGAAGAGCTCGATGAAGCGGCGTTGAAAGGTATAGTACTATCTGACGGAGAATTAGCCCCAGAAGAGTTCTCTATGCACGTGGCACAAATGTTACGCGCAGGTGGCCCTTGGGGACAATCATTCCCAGAACCCGTTTTTGACGGCGAGTTTAAAGTTCTGCATCAGAAATTAGTGGGCGAGAAGCATCTTAAATTGATGTTAGAGCCGCTGTTTAAAGGCCATCCCACTAATATTATGATTGATGGCATCGCGTTTAATGTCGATTTACGTCGCTGGCCAGATGCTTCAGTTAAAACGGTACGTCTGGCATACAAGCTTGATATCAATGAGTTTCGTGGAAATCAGTCATTGCAATTACTGATCGATCATCTCGAAGCAAAATAGTGTTCTGTCGTTGTACCATGGATGGCGCCTCTATCTAAGGCGCCACTAAACCGCTTATTTTCAATGCCCCTTAGCTCTTCTCTCATCTTCCATTGTTCATGATCTTATTTAGGCCTTTTTTGCTCATTAATATTGAAGCCGCGGTGACAAATAGGTTTAGCATCTTCGATGCTGGTTTCGGATAAAAACACATTCTATTCACGTCGAAGATGGCGAAAAAATACCAATTAAGAATGATTTCTCACATTCATTCATACTTCTTTAAAACTGACCAATTATAGTGTGATCGCTAGCACGATTTTCGCCCAGTTGTTCATCTTTTGTAATTGGCATGACCAATTACATCAGTGTTTCATGTGAATGATGTTAATGGATGGTTGCTGGGGGCTTGGTTTTATGATTTGGGTCAATTTTTGGCTGGAATTTGCGTTTTTAATATGTTAATTTCTTTCCACACTAAATTGGTATGACCAATTAACTGCAAAGAGTAAAGAACGATAATTTATGGCTTATCAAAGGATTCGTCAGCCAAAGCTCTCTGATGTAATAGAACAAGAGCTTGAAAGGTTGATAGTAGAAGGAACACTGTCTCCGGGGCAACAATTGCCACCAGAGCGCGAACTGGCTAAACAGTTCGATGTTTCTCGTCCTTCGATCCGTGAAGCTATCCAACGTTTGGAAGCCAAACGTCTTCTCACTCGTCGTCAAGGCGGCGGTACATTTGTCAGTGAGAATCTTTGGAAGGGCTTTTCGGATCCTCTGCTAAATTTATTATCGAGCCATTCAGAAACTCAATTAGATTTACTCGAATCGCGCCATGCGATGGAAGGTATTTCGGCTTATTTTGCAGCGTTGCGTGGTACTGATGAAGATTTTGCTCGTATTCAAGCCTCATTAGAAGGCATTGGTGCACAACAAGATAAGCAAGACGTCGCCGCTGAAGCTGCTGCGGTAATGCAATTTCTAATTGCGTTGACTGAAGCTGCTCACAATGTGGTTTTGCTGCACATTGTGCGTAGTTTAGCGCCATTACTTGAGCAAAATATTTTACAGAATTTGAAATTGCTGCACCGCCGACAAGAAGTGGTGGAGAAAGTAAGTAAGCACCGAGCCAATATTGTGGATGCGATTGTTTCTGGTCAGCCGGAAAAGGCGCGTGAAATGTCTCATTCCCATTTGGCTTATATCGAAGAAATATTGTTGGATTTGACTCGTGAAGAGTCTCGACGTGAGCGCTCTTTACGTCGAATTCAGCAGGGTAACGAATAAGTAGATCCAACCAACAGAAGGATAGATCGGCATGTCTGATATGAAGCATGACGTAGATGCACTGGAAACTCAAGATTGGCTGCAAGCGCTTGAATCAGTTGTACGTGAAGAAGGTGTAGAACGCGCTCAATATTTACTAGAGCAAGTTTTGGATAAAGCTCGTCTTGATGGCGTTGATATGGCTACAGGTATCAACACAAACTACATCAATACGATCCCAGCTGCGCAAGAACCTGCTTACCCAGGTGATACAACGCTAGAGCGTCGTATTCGTTCAATCATTCGCTGGAATGCGATCATGATTGTACTTCG
Organism: Vibrio scophthalmi; assembly: GCF_040869025.1. NCBI lineage: Bacteria > Pseudomonadati > Pseudomonadota > Gammaproteobacteria > Vibrionales > Vibrionaceae > Vibrio > Vibrio scophthalmi. Next base: position 1,951,822 of record NZ_CP134271.1, read on the forward strand.
CGCATCTAAGAAAGACCTAGACCTAGGTGGTCACATGGCTTCTTACCAGTCTGCAGCAGCATTCTACGAAGTATGTTTCAACCACTTCTTCCGCGCTCCGAATGAGACGGACGGTGGTGACTTGGTGTACTACCAAGGTCATATCTCTCCAGGTATCTACTCGCGCGCATTCGTTGAAGGCCGTCTAACTGAAGAACAGCTAGATAACTTCCGTCAAGAAGTCGATGGTAAAGGTATTCCTTCATACCCACACCCTAAATTGATGCCTGAATTCTGGCAGTTCCCAACAGTATCGATGGGTCTAGGTCCAATTTCAGCTATCTATCAAGCTCGCTTCTTGAAGTACCTTGATGGCCGTGGTCTTAAGCAAACTTCAGCTCAACGTGTTTATGCCTTCCTAGGTGACGGTGAGATGGATGAGCCAGAATCACGCGGTGCGATCTCGTTCGCTGCACGTGAAAAACTAGACAACCTATGTTTCCTAATCAACTGTAACCTACAGCGCCTAGATGGCCCGGTTATGGGTAACGGCAGCATCATCCAAGAACTAGAAGGCCTATTTAAAGGCGCTGGTTGGAACGTTGTTAAAGTTATTTGGGGTAGCAACTGGGATTCACTACTTGCGAAAGACACCACTGGTAAGCTTCTTCAACTAATGAACGAAACGATCGATGGTGACTACCAGACGTTCAAATCTAAAGATGGCGCATACGTACGTGAGCACTTCTTTGGTAAGTACCCAGAAACAGCTGCACTTGTTGCAGACATGACTGATGACGAAATCTTCGCACTTAAGCGTGGTGGTCATGATTCATCTAAACTGTTTGCTGCGTTCAACAATGCAAAAGAAACCAACGGTAAACCAACTGTAATCCTAGCGAAAACAGTAAAAGGTTACGGTATGGGTGATGCAGCAGAAGGTAAGAACATTGCGCACGGTGTGAAGAAAATGGACATGACTCATGTTCAACACCTACGTGATCGCCTAGGTCTAGAAGACATTCTTTCAGATGAGAAGATCAAAGAACTTCCATACTTGAAGCTGGAAGAAGGCACGCCTGAATACGAATACTTACACGCTCGTCGTAAAGCTCTACACGGCTATACACCTGCGCGTCTGCCTAAATTTACTCAAGAATTCAAAGTTCCTGAGCTAGAAGAATTCGCGCCGCTTCTTGGTGAGCAAAAGCGTGAAATCTCGACCACAATGGCTTATGTACGTACGCTAAACATTTTGCTTAAAGATAAGAATATTGGTAAGAACATCGTTCCTATCATCTGTGATGAAGCGCGTACATTCGGTATGGAAGGTCTATTCCGTCAGGTTGGTATCTACAATCCACACGGTCAAGAATACACGCCAGAAGACCGCGGTGTAGTCTCTTACTACAAAGAAGCGACTTCAGGTCAGGTTCTACAAGAAGGTATCAACGAGCTAGGTTCAATGGCGTCTTGGGTTGCAGCCGCAACGTCATACAGCACCAACGATCTACCAATGATCCCATTCTACATCTACTACTCAATGTTCGGTTTCCAACGTATTGGTGACATGGCATGGCTAGCAGGTGACCAACAAGCTCGTGGCTTCCTACTAGGTGCTACAGCAGGTCGTACAACGCTAAACGGTGAAGGTCTACAGCACGAAGACGGTCATTCGCACATCATGGCGAACACTGTACCTAACTGTATCTCTTACGATCCAACGTTTGCTTACGAGCTAGCGGTAATCATGCAAGACGGTATCCGTCGCATGTACGGTGAGAACCAAGAGAACGTTTACTACTACCTAACAGTAATGAATGAAAACTACGCAATGCCAGCAATGCCAGAAGGCGCTGAAGAAGGCATTCGTAAGGGTATCTACAAGCTTGAGTCTTACGCAGGTAGTAAAGGCAAAGTTCAGTTAATGAGCTCTGGTACTATCATGAACGAAGCGCGTAAAGCAGCACAGATCCTAAGTGAAGATTACGGCGTAGCGTCTGACGTATTCTCTGTAACGTCATTCAACGAACTAACTCGTGATGGCCAAGCGGTAGAGCGTGACAACATGCTACACCCTGAAGCAGAAGCGAAAGTACCGTACATCACGACGGTTCTTGGTAACGAACCTGCAATCGCAGTGACGGATTACATGAAGAACTACGCTGAGCAAGTACGTGCATTTGTTCCAGCTGAGTCTTACAAAGTGTTGGGTACTGATGGCTTCGGTCGTTCAGACAGCCGTGAAAACCTACGTCGTCACTTCGAAGTGAACGCAGGTTATGTGGTAGTTGCAGCTCTAACTGAGCTTGTGAAACGTGGCGATATGGATAAATCTGTGGTTGTTGAAGCAATCAAGAAATTCAACATCGACACTGAAAAAACTAACCCACAATACGCATAAGCAACGCTTAATTAAAAGGTAGATAAGCAATGGCAATCGAAATTAATGTACCAGACATCGGTGCGGATGAGGTTGAAGTTACTGAGATTCTTGTAAGCGTTGGCGACAAGGTTGAAGAAGAGCAGTCTCTAATCACAGTTGAAGGCGATAAAGCTTCTATGGAAGTTCCTGCATCTCAAGCGGGTATCGTTAAAGAAATCAAAATCGCTGTTGGCGATTCGGTTTCTACTGGTTCTCTAATTATGATTTTCGAAGCCGAGGGTGCAGCGCAAGCTGCACCTGCTCCAGCGGTTGAAGCGGCTCCAGTAGCGGCTCCTGCGGCAGCAGCGGCAGTCGAATTGAAAGAAGTTCACGTACCAGACATTGGTGGCGATGAAGTTGAAGTGACTGAAATCATGGTAGCAGTTGGCGACTCAATTGAAGAAGAGCAATCTCTTCTAACCGTTGAAGGCGACAAGGCTTCTATGGAAGTACCAGCACCATTTGCCGGTACACTAAAAGAAATCAAAATCGCTGTTGGTGATTCAGTATCAACTGGCTCACTTGTGATGATCTTTGAAGTTGGCGCAGTAGCGGGTTCAGCACCTGTAGCTCCAGCGGCAGCTGCGCCAGTTGCAGCGGCTCCAGCAGCGGCTGCAGCAAAAGATGTACACGTTCCAGACATCGGTGGTGATGAAGTTGAAGTCACTGAAATCATGGTATCGGTTGGCGATACAGTAGAAGAAGAGCAATCTCTAATCACTGTTGAAGGCGACAAAGCATCGATGGAAGTACCAGCACCATTCGCGGGTACCATCAAAGAGATCAAGATTGCAGCTGGCGATAAAGTAACCACAGGTTCTTTAATCATGGTCTTTGAAGTAGCAGGCGCAGCTCCAGTAGCGGCTCCAGTTGCTCAAGCAGCTCCAGCACAAGCGGCAGCACCTGTTGCAGCGGCGCCTAAAGCAGAAGCTCCAGCAGCAACTGGCGACTTCCAAGAGAACGGTGACTACGCGCACGCATCTCCAGTGGTTCGTCGTCTTGCTCGTGAATTTGGCGTAAACCTTTCTAAGGTTAAAGGGTCTGGTCGTAAGAGCCGAATCCTGAAAGAAGACGTACAGTCTTACGTTAAAGATGCACTGAAACGTCTAGAGTCTGGTGCTGCGGCAGCAGGCAAAGGCGGTGATGGTTCTGCACTTGGTCTACTACCATGGCCAAAAGTTGATTTCAGCAAGTTTGGTGAGACAGAAGTTAAGCCTCTTTCTAAGATCAAGAAGATTTCAGGCGCTAACCTGCACCGTAACTGGGTAATGATCCCGCACGTTACACAGTGGGATAACGCTGACATCACTGAGCTAGAAGCATTCCGTAAAGAGCAGAACGCAATCGAAGCGAAGAACGACACTGGCATGAAGATCACACCACTTGTGTTCATCATGAAAGCCGTTGCGAAAGCACTAGAAGCGTTCCCTGCATTTAACTCTTCACTTTCTGACGATGGCGAAAGCATCATTCTGAAGAAATACGTGAACGTAGGTATTGCAGTTGATACACCAAACGGTCTGGTTGTTCCTGTATTTAAAGACGTGAACAAAAAAGGCATCTACGAGCTTTCTGAAGAGCTAATGGTTGTGTCTAAGAAAGCACGTTCTGGCAAGCTGACTGCTGCGGATATGCAAGGTGGCTGTTTCACTATCTCGAGCCTAGGTGGCATCGGTGGTACTGCATTTACGCCAATCGTAAATGCACCAGAAGTGGGCATCCTTGGTGTGTCTAAGTCTGAAATCAAACCTGTTTGGAACGGTAAAGAGTTTGAACCGCGTCTACAACTTCCACTGTCACTATCATACGATCACCGTGTGATTGATGGTGCTGAAGGTGCGCGTTTCATTACTTACCTAAACAGCGCGCTATCAGACATCCGTCGTCTCGTTCTGTAATTGAGATAAGACGAATCAGAGGCGGCACTTTTGCCGCCTCTTCTATCAAAGATATTTAAATAATTGGATCCTTCTGTGCTGTTGCTATTGTCATGGCTACACGCATAGAGAGAGTCGAATTGTTGTCTAGCTCACAGGCTAAATTGAATTACTTTTCACATCGTTAACATCTCTGTAAACTATTGACGGTCTGAAAAAGCTGTTTAAAACAATAAAAAACGTTTGAAACAATAATCTCAATACCCATTCAGCCTGTTAGGGATAATGACTACAAGAGGTCAAAATGAGCAAAGAAATTAAAGCCCAAGTTGTTGTACTTGGTTCTGGTCCTGCTGGTTACTCTGCTGCCTTCCGTTGTGCAGACCTAGGTCTTGAAACTGTGCTAGTTGAGCGTTACAGCACTCTTGGTGGTGTCTGCCTTAACGTAGGTTGTATCCCATCAAAAGCACTACTGCACGTATCGAAAGTTATCGAAGAAGCAAAAGCACTTTCTGAGCACGGCATCGTATTTGGCGAACCGCAAACTGACATCAACAAGATCCGTTTGTGGAAAGAAAAAGTAGTAACCCAACTGACTGGCGGTCTTAGCGGTATGGCTAAGATGCGTGACGTAACGGTTGTAAACGGCTACGGTAAATTCACCGGTCCTAACTCAATCCTTGTCGAAGGCGAAGGCGAGTCAACAGTAGTTAACTTTGACAACGCTATCGTGGCGGCCGGTTCTCGTCCGATCAAACTGCCGTTCATTCCGCATGAAGACCCACGTATTTGGGATTCAACCGATGCACTTGAGCTGAAAGAAGTGCCTGAGAAACTGCTTATCATGGGTGGTGGTATCATCGGTCTCGAGATGGGTACGGTTTACCACTCACTGGGTTCTAAAGTTGACGTGGTTGAAATGTTTGACCAAGTTATCCCAGCAGCAGACAAAGACATCGTTAAAGTCTTCACTAAACGCATTGAGAAGAAATTCAACTTGATGCTAGAAACAAAAGTAACAGCTGTTGAAGCGAAAGAAGATGGTATCTACGTTTCAATGGAAGGCAAAAAAGCGCCAGCAGAAGCTGAGCGTTACGATGCCGTTCTTGTTGCTATCGGTCGTGTACCAAACGGTCTTCTTATCGATGGCGCGAAAGCGGGTATCGAAATTGATGAGCGCGGCTTTATCAACGTTGATAAGCAAATGCGTACTAACGTACCGCACATCTTTGCTATCGGTGATATCGTTGGCCAACCAATGCTGGCGCACAAAGGTGTGCATGAAGGTCACGTAGCGGCAGAAGTTATTTCTGGTAAGAAGCACTACTTCGATCCTAAAGTAATTCCTTCAATTGCTTACACTGAGCCAGAAGTTGCATGGGTTGGTAAAACTGAGAAAGAAGCAAAAGCGGAAGGTATCAAGTACGAAGTGGCGACATTCCCATGGGCAGCATCAGGTCGTGCAATCGCCTCTGACTGTGCAGACGGTATGACTAAGCTAATCTTCGACAAAGAGACTCACCGCGTCATTGGTGGTGCTATCGTTGGTACTAACGGTGGTGAACTACTCGGTGAAATTGGCCTTGCAATCGAGATGGGTTGTGACGCTGAAGACATCGCACTGACTATCCACGCTCACCCAACTCTACACGAGTCAGTGGGTCTAGCGGCGGAAGTGTTTGAAGGTTCAATTACTGACCTGCCAAACAAAAAAGCAGTGAAAAAGAAAAAGTAATTCTTAACTGATAAATAGAAACCGCAGCCTAGGCTGCGGTTTTTTTTGCGTTGAATCTTTTCATTGCTCTTCGGTGATGAGTTTCACCTGTGAGAGGAATTACGCTTCTTCTTTATAAATACACAACATGTTTAGATAGCTGTCCGCTAGTTTCAACATCGCTTGTTCATCGGTGTGGCGGTTAGCTTGCACAAACAGTGAATAACAAATGCCGTGGAATAGCGTTGCAAGATCAGCAGGATCATGATCGTTACACACTTCGCCGCGCTCCATCGCTTTGATAAACATGTTTTGCACTAATAACTGGTTAGTTCGGTTGGTGCTAACAAACAGTGGCCAGACTTCATCACGGGTTGACGCGCTCCACTCAAACCACACTTTAAGCCAATGACAATCTTCAGCGATGAGATTAACCATCTCTGATGTCAAATTCGCGAGGTTCTGTTTGGCGTGTAAATCTAGGTCGATATTGTCTGAAAGAAAATTAGAGAACTGACGTACCACATAGTTCAATACATCATCGACTAAGTCTTCACGTGTTGGGAAGTAGTTGAATACCGTTGCGACCGATACTTGTGCAATTTCCGCAATATCGGCATGACCACCACGACCAATCCCACGGCGCGCAAATACATCCAGAGAAATATCCATCAGCTGTTGCTTACGTTTTTTGGGCGAGAGTCGGGTGCGGGGTCTTTTTGCTATAGAGTCCATATTAATTTAAATCCTTGCCAAATGAGTTGATTACATCCATGCACATCATCATTCTTAGGTTCTCTTATTCAATTTGAGCGATATCAATGGAATAAGAGTACTGCTGACCCCGGAAAATAAGGCGCATCTTAGTAAATGGGCTTTGCCCTAATTAGTATTTTATTAATTGTATATCGCGCTTATGAGTGTAATGGTGCATATGGTTAGGGTCAACATTTTCAGTACACTTAATAATCAATTTTGTTAGTAACGTGCGAAAGGTCATACTGTTTTTCGCTCGTTTCAGAGAATTGTAGTCGCTTGAGGTTTATTCTCTTTCTGTGCTGGTGTTAAACTACGCGCTTGCAAACGCCCAACGGTGTCTGAGCTACTATTATTAGACGCTAAAAATGACAAGCGAGAGTGGTATGAAACATACAATAGAAGTAATGATTTCTGAGCAGGAAGTTCAGGAACGTGTGCGTGAATTAGGTAAACAGATCACGGCTCATTATCAAGGCAGTGAAGATCTTGTCTTGGTTGGTCTACTACGTGGTTCTTTTGTCTTTATGGCTGACCTTGCACGTGCTATCGAACTTACTCACCAAGTTGATTTCATGACTGCGTCTAGCTATGGCAACACCATGGAAAGCTCGCGCGACGTACGCATCCTTAAAGACCTTGATGATGACATCAAAGGCAAAGACGTGCTGCTGGTTGAAGACATTATCGATACGGGTAACACGCTGAACAAAGTTCGCGAAATCCTTTCGCTACGTGAGCCAAAGTCGATTGAAATCTGTACCTTGCTAGATAAGCCTTCTCGTCGCGAAGTCGATGTACCAGTACAGTGGATTGGTTTTGAAATTCCAGATGAATTCGTTGTTGGTGTGGGTATCGATTACGCCCAAAAATACCGTCACCTACCATACATCGGTAAAGTGGTTCCTCAAGAATAAGCCAATGGCTTAATAATGCTTGAGTGGAAAGATTAAAAAAGCCCATCACGGTAACGTGGTGGGCTTTTTGCTATGTATTCATCTGTATAAGCTGAGCGATTAGCGACACAGCAGTTTGAAATCAGGGTTAAGTATCGCTTCCAATGAAGAGAGGTAAGAAGCTTCTACTGATTCTTTCGAGTTGGAGCGATTACCGAGATACTGCAAACGCCCATCATCAATGCCATAAACCACACCGTGAATTTCAACTTCTTGACCGCGTTCCCAAGCATTCTGAATGATGGTTGAGTTGCCTAAGTTATACACTTGCTCTGCTACGTTGATCTCACCCAGTTTATCGGCTTTATCTGCTTCAGACATTTGGTCAAGGTAAGCGCGGTGTTTGATATAGATATCACGGATGTGCAACAACCAGTTATTGATCAGACCCAATTGCGGATTATCAATCGCTGCATTGACACCACCACAGCCATAGTGACCACAGATAATGATGTGTTTGATTTTCAACACATCCACTGCGTACTGCACCACAGATAGGCAGTTAAGATCAGTATGCACTACGAGGTTTGCTACATTACGGTGTACAAACAACTCGCCAGAAAATAATCCGGTTAAACGTTCTGCTGGTACGCGGCTGTCAGAACAACCAATCCAGAGAAAGTCAGGCTTTTGCCCTTCCGCAAGTCGGGTAAAATATTCAGGTCGTTCTGATTTGATTTCTTCAGACCATTTCGAGTTATTGTCGAACAACTGTTTCATTTTCGGCATTGTCGTTACTTATATCCCTAAAGTTTCTGCTCAACAATATACACAATGTTACAAAGCCATTCTCTAAAAAAATGCATGAAAATGCACTCATCTGACGTGTTGCTGTAGTCAAAATCATAAACTTAGTCATTTTTATGCCAAATTTATCAGTTGTTATAGGTGTGTGATGTAATTAACACTGTCGTATCGCTAGTAACGTTTGGTAATATAAATCGGTTTGGCTGTTTACTATTGCAGGGAGCGATATGTTGTTTGGAGATCGTTTTAAAGAGATCAATTTGAAGGGAGATTTGTTTGGTGGTGTGACGACCGCTATCATCTCTTTGCCATTGGCGCTGGCATTTGGTGTTGCCTCCGGAGCCGGGGCTGAAGCTGGCTTGTGGGGCGCGATCATGGTTGGTTTGTTTGCGGCACTGTTTGGTGGCTCATCAACGCTGATCTCAGAACCAACAGGTCCAATGACAGTGATCATGACTGCGGTATTGACCAGCATGATGGCTAAGTACCCAGAGACGGGTATGGCGATGACGTTTACCGTAGTGATGATGGCCGGTGCTTTTCAAGTATTACTCGGTACGTTAAAGCTGGGAAAATACGTCACTTTGATGCCATATAGCGTGATTTCCGGATTTATGTCGGGGATTGGCGTTATTCTTATTATTTTGCAACTCTCGCCGTTATTAGGCCACGCAGCGCCCTCTGGCGGGGTGATGGGCACTTTGTCTGCATTGCCCGATACATTGGCTAACGTGAAATTTGGTGAACTGTTTTTGGGCGCGCTAACGCTCGGAATTTTATTTTTCTTTCCATCGAAATACCGCAAATACGTGCCTGCCCAATTAGTCGCATTAGTTGCGGTGACGTTACTCTCGGTTATTTTGTTTGATAACGATGCGATTCGCCGCATTGGTGAAATCCCTGCCGGGTTGCCTTCGTTAGTCGTGCCGCACATTAATACAGAAATGTTTACCACCATGGTGATTGATGCCTTGGTGCTGGGAACATTGGGCTGTATTGATACTTTATTGACGGCGGTTATCGGTGATTCATTAACTCGAAAAGAGCATGACTCTGATAAAGAGCTGCGTGGTCAAGGCCTTGCGAATATGCTCTCTGGCTTGTTTGGCGCATTGCCAGGGGCAGGTGCCACCATGGGCACGGTGACCAATATTCAAGTTGGAGCACGCTCGCCACTTTCTGGGGTGATTCGTGCATTGATGCTGGCATTGGTGGTCCTTGTCGCGGGGGGCTTAACCGAGCCGATTCCAATGGCGGTGCTGGCCGGTATTGCGGTCTATGTTGGTTTTAACATCCTTGATTGGAGTTTTATTCAACGAGCACACAAAGTGAGTGTGCAGGGTATGGCGATCATGTACGGCGTGATGCTACTGACGGTGTTTGTTGATTTGATTGCTGCGGTGGGATTGGGGGTTTTCATTTCCAATATTATCATCATTGAACGCTTGAGCCGTGAGCAGGCGCGCCAAGTTAAAGCCATCAGTGATGCTGATGAAGACGATGTACCACTGACGGAAAGTGAACGTGGCTTACTTGACCAAGCAAATGGCAAGGTACTGTTTTTCTATCTGTCAGGGCCGATGATTTTTAGTGTCTCGAAAGCGATTTCTCGTCAGCACAGCAGTATTGATGAATATGAAGCGATGATTCTTGATCTGACCGATGTGCCGATGATTGATGTCACCGTTGGTCTGGCATTGGAAAATGCGATTAACGATGCGCTTGATGCTCATTGTGCGGTGTATTTACTCTGTCCGAATAAACAGATTTGGCAGCAATTAGAGAAATTCCACATTCTCGATTTAGTGCCGGGGCAAAACATATACTCGTTCCGTTACGAAGCGCTACGTGCTGCGATTAAACATGTTGAAACGGATGAACATCAGATGATTACCGTTTAATTTGACCAATAGATTAGTGATTTAATTGAGGCCGTAAGAGAGATCTTACGGTCTTTTTATTTATCGCTAGGCTAAATGTTTCGAACTTATTCGAAAGGTTTATTTGTAATCATCGTTATTCGACGATAAACTGATTTGAAATTGATAGTCGCTAACCGCTTTGTCATCGAAAAGCGGTTGGTCACAACAAGCGAGCGATTATGTACGCATTAGAAATAGATCAGCTAAGAAAGACTTATGCTGGCGGATTTGAAGCATTGAAAGGTGTTAGCCTGAATGTGGAAAAAGGGGATTTTTACGCTTTACTCGGGCCAAACGGCGCGGGTAAATCAACCACGATTGGGGTTATTTCCTCGTTGGTAAATAAGAGTTCAGGCAAGGTTAAAATTTTTGGCTTTGATATCGATAGCGATCTTGAACGAGCAAAGCAGAATCTTGGTTTGGTACCGCAAGAATTTAACTTTAATCCGTTTGAAACGGTTGAACAAATCGTAATGCAGCAAGCGGGTTACTATGGCGTTGCCAAGTCGCTTGCTAAGCAACGCGCTGAAAAATATCTGACCAAGTTAGACTTGTGGGACAAGCGCAAAGAGCGCGCGCGTAACCTTTCTGGTGGTATGAAGCGTCGTTTGATGATCGCGCGTGCCTTGATGCATGAGCCACAACTTCTGATCCTTGATGAACCAACCGCAGGGGTGGATATTGAATTGCGCCGCTCAATGTGGGAATTCCTCAAAGAGATCAATTCAGAGCAAGGTATTACGATTATTTTGACCACACACTATCTTGAAGAGGCAGAAATGCTGTGCCGTAACATCGGTATTATCAATCGTGGTGAGTTGATTGAAAACACCTCGATGAAGGCGTTGCTCTCTAAACTGGATGTGGAAACGTTTATTCTTGATGTTGATACGGAGCAAACTCTTCCAGAGTTAGAAGGGGTCATTTCTCAACATGAAATCAATGGCTCGCTTGAAATTGAAATTGCCAAGAATAAAGGTCTTAACCATGTGTTTGCTCAGTTGAGTGAGCAAGGTGTTCAGGTGATGTCGATGCGCAATAAAGCCAATCGATTGGAAGAGCTGTTTGTCAGCATTGTTCAGCAACAAAGCCGAGGCGAATAATATGTATCAACTTTACTGGACGGCTTTTTGTAGCTTATTGACTAAAGAAATCAATCGTTTTACGCGAATTTGGGTTCAAACTCTTGTTCCACCTGCGATCACGATGACGCTCTATTTTATTATTTTTGGTAACTTAATCGGTTCACGCATTGGCGAAATGAACGGTTTTAGCTATATGGAATATATCGTACCGGGTTTGATCATGATGTCGGTGATCACCAACTCATATTCCAATGTTGCATCGTCGTTCTTCAGCTCTAAGTTCCAACGCAATATTGAAGAGCTATTGGTTGCACCAGTACCAAACTACGTCATCATTCTTGGCTTTGTCATGGGCGGCGTGGTGCGGGGCTTGCTGGTGGGGACAATCGTGACGTTTGTGTCGCTGTTTTTTGTTGACCTACAAGTGGATCATTGGGGCATTATCATTGCTACCGTCTTTTTGACTTCAGTGGTTTTTTCTTTGGGTGGCTTGATCAATGCGGTCTATGCGCGCACGTTTGATGATATCTCAATCATCCCAACCTTCGTACTGACACCTCTAACCTATTTGGGTGGCGTGTTTTACTCGATCAGTTTGTTGCCTGAGTTTTGGCAGGGCATTTCGAAGATTAACCCAATCGTCTATATGGTCAATGCGTTCCGCTACGGCTTTTTGGGTGTTTCCGATGTTGGCATTGTCACTTCATTTGGTGTGCTGGGAGTGTTTGTTGTCGTGTTGTACGCGATTGCTCATTACCTAGTGACTAAAGGCATTGGCTTACGTTCGTAGGGTGTGAAGAAGCGAGAGGGTAGAGCGCTTCGCTAGAGAAGTAAGGTGGTTAGTTACGAGATGTTTTTAGATTCTCAAAGCTTTGCTGTTTCTAATTGAACATTTATAAAAAAGGTTGGCATGTGCCAACCTTTTTTGTTTTATGCCTGTCGCTAGCGGTTGAGTCTAACTCTCTGGAGAGTTCTCTTCGCTAGTATCAGCCTCTTCTTTCGCTTCAGTCGCCATCTCAACCGTTTGGTTATCAATTAGGCGAGCTTTACCTAGGAAAGCTGACATCAGAATCACTGCTTGAGTGGTTTCTGCTGTGATGGTTTGTAGTGTGCGAGCATCACGAATGAAGATTTCATCCGGTTGTAAGCCGGCAGCGCGTAGTTGGTCGCTGGCATCTTCAATCACTGAGGCGTAATCATCACGGCCACCGCGCATCGCACTACTGATCCAACGCATAGTACGAGCTAAAACAGGGGCACGTTGACGTTCGTCGAGCGTGAGCAGGCCGTTGCGTGAACTCATGGCTAAGCCATCCATTTCACGTACGGTTGGAACACCGATGATTTCGATATCCATCGCCAAGTCTTCCACCATCTTGCGGATGATCGCCAGTTGTTGGAAATCTTTCTCACCAAAACAAGCTACGTCTGGTTGAACGATGTTGAAAAGCTTCGTCACGATGGTCGATACGCCACGGAAGTGACCAGGACGAGACGCACCTTCAAGCATGGTTGACAGTACTGGTACATCAACCGATGTTTGGCTTTCTAAACCTTCAGGGTAGATGGTTTCAGGTGTTGGGGTAAAAACCAACTCGACACCTTCGCCATTGAGCTTGTTTAAGTCGTCTTCTAGAGTGCGAGGATAATTATTAAGGTCATCTGCGCGCTCAAATTGCATTGGGTTGACGAAGATACTCACTACCACGATATCAGCGTATTCACGTGCTTTACGAACCAGCGTGAGGTGACCTTCGTGAAGGTTGCCCATGGTTGGGACAAAAGCGACTTTGCGACCGTCACGCTTATACTGTTTGATCTGCTCGCGTAGAGCTGAAATGTCAGCAAATGTTTGCATGATGATATCCTCTAGGCAATCGTATGAGCTTCATCTGGGAATGCGGCACTGGCTACATCATCGATGTATTTAGTAACGGCTTTGCGCATATCGCCAGTTTCAGCTAGGAAGTTTTTCGAGAATTTAGGCATGTAGTTCGCTGCAATGCCGAACATGTCATGCATCACAAGGATCTGACCATCTGTCACGTTGCCTGCACCAATACCAATCACAGGAACATCGAGCACTTCGGTAATGCGTGCTGCTAGTTCTTGCGGTACACATTCAAGCAACACAATTTGTGCGCCTGCTTCTTGCAGAGCAAGAGCGTCACGTACCATACGGTCAGCTTTTTCTTGCTCACGACCTTGAACTTTGAAACCACCGAAAATGTTGACCGATTGAGGGGTTAAACCTAGGTGAGCACACACAGGTACAGCGCGCTCAGTCAGCATTTTTACGGTATCAACTAACCAATCACCACCTTCAAGCTTGACCATGTTGGCACCAGCACGCATCAGCTGGCCTGCGCTTTCACAAGCTTGCTCAGGCGTTGCGTAACTCATGAATGGCATATCAGCCATAAGTAAGCAATTTGGGCTGCCAGCACGCACACAGCGCGTGTGGTAAGCAATATCTTCTACCGTGACAGGTAATGTGCTTGATTGGCCTTGTAGCACCATACCGAGCGAATCACCGACCAGCAGGACAGGCATTTCTTGTTGCTCGAATAGTTGAGCAAAGCTTGCGTCATACGCTGTAGAAGAGGCAAATTTACGACCTTCTTGTTTCCACTTAATAAGATCGTTGATGGTAATTTTTTTCATTAATTATCCTTAATAGGAGCTGGCTATGAGTGCCAAATTCTGAGTCCATTGCGGTCAACTTTTTGTAGCAGTTGTGCAAGCTCAGTCCCGTCAGGGAGCGTTAAATTAGGGGCGATTTCAGCAAGCGGATAGAGCACAAACTCTCTATCACGCATTCCATAATGTGGAACGGTTAATCGCTCGGAATCGATTTCCTCATTGCCATAAAGAATAATGTCGAGATCTAAGGTTCTTGGTCCCCAGCGCTCTTCTTTACGGACACGCCCTTGTTCTTGTTCAATTGCTTGGGTGCAATCGAGCAGTTCAATTGGCGTTAATTCGGTTTGAATAGCCACGACCGCATTGATGTAATCAGGTTGATTTTGTGGCCCCATTGGCGTGCTACTATAGAGCATTGAGGCCTGAACAAACTCTGATCTAGGCAGCTGTTTTAGCGCCTCAATCGCGACATTCGCTTGTGCAACAGGATCAGCCATATTACTGCCGACAGCAATATAGGCGGTGATCATGATGCGTTGCTGCTTTTACGCGTATTACGTCGATTGCGGTTGTTGCTCTTACGGCGACGTTGGCCGCTTTTCGCCGCTGGCTCGCTGTCTAATTCTGCGGCCATTTCTTGGCGAATATTACGACCGGCATTTTGGAAAGTGTTCCACCATTTTGCCAGTTTTTCGGTTTCGCCACCTTCGATTTCAGCGCGCATTTCTAAGAAATCGTAACCTGCACGGAACTTGTTGAGCTCCATTAAACGGAAAGCGCGTTTACCGTTGCGACGAGGCAAGCGTAATTGCAGTTGCCAAATTTCGCGAATGGTTGCGGTATGACGGCGAGGAATCGCGATGGTGCGCACTTGCTCATCAAGGATGATGTTACTTGCTTCCATCATGGCATCGTAATCACACAGTTTACGAGTTTCCATTAGCTCTTTTGCTTTCGCTTGCAGTGGGTACCACAGCATGGCCGCAAACATAAATGCAGGGTTAATGCGTTTACCTTCTTCAACTCGTTGGTCGGTTGAATCTAAAACGAGATCAAGCATCTGTTCCGCTGGTGAATCGTACTCTTCAGTGAAGAATTCCGATACCGTTGGGAATAGCGGTTGGAAGAGGTTGTATTCACGCATTAAATGGTACGTCTCAAGGCCGTAGCCAGTTTGTAGCATTTTAAGCGACTCTTCGTACAAACGCGCTGAAGGGATCTCTTTTAACAGGTGCGCTAACTCTTCGATTGGCGCTGCGGTATCTTCTTCGATATCAAAATCAAGTTTTACGGCAAAGCGGATCGCGCGCAACATACGTACCGGATCTTCACGGTAACGCGTTTCTGGATCACCGATTAGGCGGACCAGTTTGTCTTCGAGGTCTTCATTGCCGCGAGCGTAATCGTGAATGGCAAAGTTACCAATGTTGTAATACATCGCATTGATAGTGAAATCACGACGCTCTGCATCTTCATCAATGGTGCCATAGACGTTATCGCGTAACAGCATGCCTTCTTTTGATTGCATTGCGACATTTTTGCTTGGCTCTTGGTGGTGACCACGGAAAGTTGCGACTTCGATAATATCGCGGCCAAACATAATGTGCGCTAAGCGGAAACGGCGGCCAATTAGGCGGCAGTTTTTAAACAAATGGCGAATCTGCTCTGGCGTCGCATTGGTCGCGATATCAAAATCTTTTGGCGAGTGACCTAATAATAAGTCGCGTACGCCGCCGCCAACAAGAAATGCATCAAAGCCTGCACCATGAAGTCGGTATAGCACCTTCAGTGCATTGTCACTGATTTGCTTGCGCGAAATATTGTGCTCTTCTCGAGTAATAATATTTAGAGCGAGCTCCGGAAAGCTAGTTAGCTCGCTTGGTGTATAGTCGTTTTTATTCATGTGCTTTTGACAAAATCGGTCATTAAACCGCTTCTGTTTCCATTAAATTCTGGCGCCCAAGGGCGAATTTGCGGCTAATAATAGCTTAACAAGGCCGATTTGAGAATCTCGGCGTGATCTCTGTTGTATTAGGTAGCTGCTTAGTATGCCAATTTTGTACGCCCCAATGGATGATTTCTGCTAAGGAAGCGTTTGCTAAATCTTTTTCTAAATCAAAGCCTAAAAAGTGCATTGCTTCTAATAATGCGGGCTTAGGATTGAGATTGTCTACCGCAGGAGCATGATTTTGTTTTGATAATTTTTGACCATTCTCACCCAATGCTAAAGGCAGGTGAAGATAGCTAACAGGGGTTTTGCCTAACATTTTATAGAGACTGATTTGACGTCCAGTCGGTTCAATCAAGTCTGCCCCTCGCACCACTTGAGTGATCCCTTGGTCAATATCATCCAATACTACCGCAAGGTTGTAAGCAAATAAGCCATCACGACGCTTTATAATAAAATCTTCATCAGCCAGAGTGGTCGGAATCGTCAGCAGACCATGCTTTTGGTCGACGAAATCGTACACAGGTTTTGTCATGCGTAGGCGAATCGCACAAGGTGTTGTGGCAGAGAGTTTCAGATCGCGGCAGGTGCCTAAGTAAAACCCACCTGCTTGTTTGATCTCTTTTCGACTGCATTGGCAATAGTAAGCCTGACCACTCGCGAGCCATTGCTCGATTTGATCTTGGTAGAGCTGATGACGTTGGCTTTGGTAAACCACTTCACCATCCCAATGCAGTTGATAAGCCTCTAATGTGCGCAAAATGAGATCTGACGCGCCCACCATTTCTCTGGGTGGGTCAATATCTTCAATTCTGACTAACCACTGGCCTTGATGGGCTTTGGCTTGAAAATAACTGCCCAGAGCGGCCACTAAAGAGCCAAAGTGAAGCGGGCCAGAAGGGGAGGGAGCGAAGCGACCGATGTAACTCATAATGAAACCGAACAAAGAAGTGAAGAAACCAAAAAGGGAGCATATCTGCTCCCTTTTCACTTAATGGCTGGCAAGATTAACCTTGCATCTGCTTTTCTTTCATCTCTGCAAGTGTTTTACAGTCGATACAAAGATCTGCAGTTGGACGAGCTTCTAAACGACGCACGCCAATTTCAACGCCACAAGATTCGCAGAAACCAAAATCGTCTTCTTCGATTTTAGTTAATGTTTTTTCGATTTTCTTGATCAAGCGACGCTCACGATCACGGTTGCGTAGCTCTAGGCTAAACTCTTCTTCTTGCGAAGCACGGTCAACTGGATCTGGGAAGTTCGCCGCTTCATCCTGCATGTGGTGAACAGTACGATCAACTTCCTGTCTTAGCTGGTTGCGCCAAGCTTGTAAAATTTGGTTAAAGTGAGCCATTTGCTCAGGTGACATGTACTCTTCACCTGGCTTTTCTTGATAAGGTTCAACGCCTGCAATGGCTAGGATGCCTATCGCTTTTTTCTTTAATTCTGACATGCAGTATCTCCTAACACCTAGTCAACTGCTTGAGCAGTTAATTTAAGGCGGGTATCTATAGCAAAAAGAACTTTAGGAGGCAAACACTGTTGCGTAAAGTTATTGTCATTGTGAAGACGGCATCATTTTTTAGCAGTGATAGTTAAATTCCACAGCGTTAATGAGCTTTATCTCACTTTCTGAAAGCTGCGCCTTATAGCACAACACTTCCACTCCTTGTTCGATCGCAATTTTGAGTAATTGTGAATAGTTGGCGTCTATATGGTGTGCGGGAGATACTTTTTCAATCCCCGAATGTAAAACAATAAATAAAAGTACAGATCGCTTCCCATTTTTCGCCATTTCCGCCAGCTCACGCAGGTGTTTCTGCCCTCGAGTTGTCACTGCGTCGGGAAAAAATCCTTGTCCTTGGCTCTCTTCCGCCAATAGTGTCACGCTTTTCACTTCTATATAGCATGTTGCTTTTTGCGGATCACTGAGCAAGATATCAATCCGGCTATTTTCTTGACCATATTTCACTTCAGTTTGAAGTTGCTCGTAATCGAGTAACTCGGTGATGACACCTTGTTGAATTCCTTCTACGGCTAACTGATTCGCACGTGCCGTATTAATACAGATACGGTGACCAGTGGCAGTTTGGCTCAACTCCCAGCTATTGGGATATTTTCGTTTTGGGTTGTCTGAGGTCGAAAACCAGACTTTGTCACCGGGTGTCGCACACCCCGTCATGGCTCCGGTATTGGCGCAATGAATGGTGCGTTCACTGCCGTCATCAAACTGAATGTCGGCTAAGAAGCGTTTATAACGCTTTAATAGCGTAGCGGACTCTAGTGGAGGGAGGAACTTCATTTTGGTCTGGTTACGTTTCTTCTATACAATGTGGCTTCCATTACATCATAAGGCCTATCCATTGTCACAACTGCCGATTGAAGGCGTGATGCCAGAGCTTCTCTCTGGTGTTCGCGATTGTAACCAACTCATCCTTAAAGCCGCCCCTGGTGCAGGTAAGTCGACTTTTTTCCCTTTACAGCTACTGCAACAGCAAGCGGTGAGCGGGAAAATTATCATGCTCGAACCTCGTCGTTTAGCCGCGCGTAATATCGCTCGCTATCTGGCACAACAACTCGGTGAAACGGTAGGGCAGCGTGTCGGGTACCGTGTTCGTGGTGAGAATAAGGTGAGTCAAGCGACGCAGTTGGAGATTGTGACTGAAGGGATCATGACGCGGATGATTCAAAGTGATCCTGAACTCAATGGTGTCGATTTAATTATTTTTGATGAATTTCATGAGCGTAGTATCCATGCTGATATGGGCTTAGCCCTGTGTTTAGAAATCCAAGAGGCGCTGCGTGATGACCTAAAGTTGGTGGTGATGTCAGCAACACTCGACCAACAAGCGTTAGCGCGTTTAATGCCACAATCTCGTTATGTGCAATCGCAAGGCCGTAGCTATCCTGTTGAATTTCGTTACGCGCCACTTAAAGCGAATGAACGCTTTGTTGATGTAATGGTAAGAAACATCCATAGCCTGATGAATAGCGAATCGGGCTCCCTGCTGGCTTTTCTTCCTGGGGTTAGTGCAATTCAGCAATTACAGCAGCAGTTGCAGTCATCCAGTTTGCTGCCAAGTGATGTTGATATTTGCCCTTTATATGGTCAATTGAGCTTCGAACAGCAGCAAGCGGCTATTCATCCAGCACCTACGGGACGGCGTAAAGTGGTGCTAGCGACCAATATTGCTGAAACATCACTGACGATTGAAGGCATTCGCATGGTGGTCGATTCTGGTTTAGAGCGCATTGCCAAATATGACTTAAAAACTGGTATTACTAAGCTTGAGCAAGTGCGTATTGCCCAATCGTCAGCTGAACAGCGCGCAGGCCGTGCAGGCCGTACAGAGGCGGGCATCTGTTTACGTCTGTACAGCGAAGGACAATTAGCGCAGCAACCTGCTGTACCTGCGGCTGAGATCCTGCATAGTGACCTCTCTTCATTAGCGATGGAACTGGCGCAATGGGGTTGCCTTGATGCGGGTGAGTTGAATTGGTTGGATCTGCCGCCTAATAGCGCAATGGCACAAGCGCGTAGTTTACTCTCTTCGCTTGGTTTAGTGGATGACAAACACCAATTAACGCCAATGGGGCAAAGTGCGCAAAAGCTGGGTTTAGAACCGCGTATCGCGGCGATGTTGGTGCAGGCGACGCAATTGGATCATGGTAGACCAAACCATTGGCCAACGACCGCTTTAGCGGTTGCGGCATTGCTCGAAGAGCCAGAACGCAATGTTGTGGATTTTGCTCATTCAGTGCAGCGTTTTAAAGCGCGCAAACACACCAAGCAACGTATCGTTGAAGCGCGAGCGCAGAGTCTTGCGCGCAAGTTAGGGCTGAGTTTTTCTCTTGCTGAGGTTGAGGAAATGCAAGTCGCGCTGGTGCTAGCGTTGGCGTTTCCCGATCGCGTGGCACAGAGCCGTAGTAAACAAGGTGGTCGTTATCTCTTGGCGAATGGCCACGGTGCACAATTGCGTGACGATGAACCGCTTGCGGCGAGTGATTACCTGATTGCGATTGATTTGATGCGCAGCCACGGCGATGCGGCAATGATTTATTCCGCGATCGATCTTGATCTCCATGCGTTGCAAAATGCCTTGCCAGAAAAATTTATCCAGCAACAAATTGCGGATTGGGATGATAAGCGCGGCAAGTTAGTAGCTGAAGAGCGCACTCAATGGGGCGATTTAATTGTTGATAGCCGCGAAATGGCACAACCATCCGCGGACAAAATGAGTGAGGCGCTGCTCAATTATGTCCGCCGCCAAGGGTTACAATGCTTAAACTGGACGGACTCGGCGAGTGATCTATTAGCAAGGCTGCGTTGTGGTTGTGAATGGTTACCTGAGCAAGCATGGCCAGCATTAAGTGATGACGCATTGCTCAATGACCTTGAGCAGTGGTTGTCCCCGTATTTGGTTGGTGTGCGCTCTGCTAAAGCGCTGAGCCAAGTTAATCTTAATGAAGCTTTATTGGCTTATTTAGGTTGGCCACTCAACCAAGAAATCGAGCAGTGGTTGCCGATCGACTATGTCTTGCCGACTGGCAGTAAAAAGAAGATCCGTTATCAGGTCGGCCATGAGCCAATTTTGTCTGTTAGGATGCAAGAAGTATTTGGTGAACAAAGTTCGCCAACGGTGGCGCAAGGCCGCAAAACAGTGGTGTTAGAACTTCTTTCTCCAGCACAACGGCCATTACAATTGACCAGTAATCTTGCAAGTTTTTGGTCAGGAGCGTACCAAGAAGTTAAAAAAGAGATGAAAGGTCGTTATCCTAAGCACGTTTGGCCTGACGATCCTGCTAATCACGTCGCTACGACCAAAACCAAACGACACTTTAATCAGTAGCCTATTCGATGAATATGACCAATAAACATGACCGATAAAAATAAAACGCCGCGCAAACCGGCAGCAAAATCCGCAGCGAAACCAAAGGCGAAGCGTGCCAAAGCCGCACCCAAGAAGAAAAAGGCAGCAACCAATAAAACGTGGCTAAAAACCTTATGGGGTATGACATGGAAGCTCGCATTGGTTGGCTTTGCCATTTTGTTTTTTGTCGGTATTTATCTCGATAGCTTAGTTAAGCAGAAATTCGAAGGGCAGCTGTTTGAACTACCAACGGTGGTTTATGCGCGTATTTTGAATTTAGCGCCTGGCGATCAAATCAGTTTAAAAGAAGTGCGCAATGAGCTGGATGTATTGAACTACCGTAAGGTCAGCCAGCCTAAGTATCCGGGCGAATACTCCTCTTCTTCGACTAAGATTGAGTTGATGCGCCGCCCATTTGAATTTACCGATGGGCCAGAGCCTGATCGTCATGTGATGCTGCATTTCGATGCTTCAGGTTTAACGCGCATTCAATCGTTGGAAAAGCCGGGTGATCTTGGTTATTTGCGTATCGAGCCGAAGATGCTGGGTATGCTAGAAAAAAATCGAGATGAACAACGTTTATTCCTACGTCGTGAGCAATTTCCAGAAGTGATGGTCGATGCGCTATTGGTGACCGAAGATCGCGACTTCTATCAACATGATGGTGTTTCACCGTTGGCGATTGCCCGTGCTTTGGTGGCGAACATAAAAGCGGGTCGCACGGTACAAGGGGGCAGTACCCTAACTCAACAGTTGGCTAAAAACCTATTTTTAACCAGTGATCGCACCTTGTGGCGTAAGATCCGCGAAGCGTATATCGCGGTGATCTTAGATTATCGTTATGACAAAGATCGTATCCTTGAAGCGTACCTTAATGAAGTGTATCTCGGTCAAAGTGGCGGTGAAGCCATTCACGGTTTTGGTTTGGCTGCGCGTCTTTACTTTGGTCAGCCAATCCAAGAGTTACGCATTGATCAGCTAGCACTGTTGGTCGGCATGGTTAAAGGACCGTCTTACTACAACCCAGTGCGCTTTCCTGAGCGAGCGAAAACCCGCCGTGACTTGGTGCTGCGCTTGATGATGCAACAAGGTTACCTGACGGCGAGTGAATTTGATCATGCCGCCAGTCGTCCGTTGGATATTCAAGACAATGTGCGCATTGCTAGTCGCCAACCGGCTTATTTTCAGCAACTGCAAATTGAGCTAAAAGAGAAAGTGGGTGCAGCGTTTGAAGCCGATAAGGGCTTGAAAGTGTTTACCTCACTTGATCCGGTTTCCCAGCATGAACTCGAAACGGCGATTAAAACCAAGATCCCACAACTTGCTAAAGTGGCGGGTAAAGATCTGGAAGGTGCGGCAATTGCCGTTGACCGTCATAGTGGCGAGATACGTGCAATGGTGGGAGGAAAGCGCACCGGTTATGATGGCTTTAACCGTGCACTCAACGCCAGCCGTCAAATTGGTTCACTGGCGAAACCTGCCGTTTATCTAACCGCGTTACAGCAACCGGAGAAATACAGCCTAGCTAGCACGCTAAATGATAAACCGCTGAGCTTAAAAGGCTCGAAAGGCAAGGTGTGGTCGCCACGTAACTACGATCGTAAATTCCGTGGTGATGTGCCGTTGTATATTGCATTAGCAAAATCACTGAATGTTCCTACGGTGCAGTTAGGTATGCAATTGGGCATTCCGAACGTGGTGGATACGTTTGAAAAATTGGGCATTAATCGCGATGAGATTCGCCCGGTACCATCGATGTTTTTGGGTTCCTTTACTCTGACACCATTTCAAGTGGCGCAGATGTATCAAACGCTGACCAATTCAGGCAAACAAGCCAAGCTTTCCGCCTTGCGCTCTGTGGTCGATATGGACGGAGATGTATTGTATCAATCACTGCCAATTGCCAAGCAAACCGTAGATCAAAATGCCGCTTGGTTGACGACTTATGCTATGAAGCGTGGTGTGGCTGAAGGAACGGGGCGTTTTCTCAATACTCAGTTTGCTTGGGCGGCACTGGCAGGAAAAACCGGTACCAGTAATGACACCAAAGACAGTTGGTTTGTCGGCGTTGATGGCCGCGAGGTGACCACCATTTGGCTCGGCCGTGATGATAACAAATCGACCAAACTCACTGGTTCAAGTGGCGCGTTACGCGTTTACGCGGAGTATTTGCAACATCGTATTCCGACGCAGTTAACCTTACCGTGGCCAAAAGATATCTCAACCGTCGGTTTTACGAAAACCAGCCGTGGAGATCTGCAGCTTGATTGTGAGAATGCCTTTAAATTACCAGTTTGGGATAACAAAGGTCAGTGGAAAAAAGAGTGTAGTAATCAACCCGCACAATGGCTGAAAAATATTTTCAGCTGGTAACGATTTGCTTATATTGTTCAGTGAGCCGTCTTTAAGCGGCAAGCTGAACGATCAGCCGTTCGATGAGAAAGGGACATCATTTGTGAAAACGTTTCGCCTATTATTGGTCATGCTACCTTGGATGATCGCATCTTCAGCGATTGCCGCGGAGCAAGAAGAAAGTACTCCTCGCACGAAAGTCGCCGTCGTACTCGCTGGTGGTGGAGCAAAAGGTGCCGCGCACATTGGGGTGTTAAAGGCGCTCGAAGAAATGCGTGTACCTGTCGATATGGTGACCGGTACCAGTATGGGGGCATTTGTCGGTGGCTTGTATGCAACGGGCATGAGCGCCGATGAAATCGAAAGCTTTCTTACCACGATAGATTGGAATAATGGCTATCGCGATAGAGTTGATCGTAGTCAGCGTCGGGTTCGTGATAAAGAATATGAAGACCGCTATCAATTGACCACCGATATTGGTTTTGGCTGGGGGGAGTTAAAAGGCACTCGCGGCGTGGTGCAAGGGCAAGGGATGCTGCGTATCTTGCGTGAAACCACCGGTAACCTACCGAAATTTAAATCATTTAATGAGCTAGCTATTCCTTACCGTTCGGTCGCAACCGACATTATTGAACTTGAACCAGTGGTCATTGATCAGGGCTATTTGGTTGATGCGATGATGGCGAGCATGTCAGTTCCTGGCGCATTACCCCCATATCGTCTTGACGATCACCTGCTGGTGGATGGTGGCGTGACTAATAACATGCCGGTTGATGTCGCTCGTGATCTCGGTGCTGACGTGGTGATTGCGGTCGATATCAGCACCGATTACAAGCAAGAAGAAGACTTTACCGATCTATTTACCGTCGCTGATCAACTCTCCAATTATTTGGTGCGCAGTAGCACCTCTCGTCAAGCTGCTACCCTTCATGATTCGGATTTGTTGTTGCAACCGAATGTCGGTGATATGGAAACTACCGAATTTGAACGCATGCCAGAGGCGTACCAAGAAGGTTATCAAATCACCATGGCGCAGCGAGATAAATTGTCTGCTTTGGCGCTGACCGCTGCGGAATACCAAGCCTATATCGACCACAAACAGGCGGTACGTAAACAACTGCGCTACGGTGATGAAATTGAAATCAGTGATGTGGTGATCAACAACCATACCCACTACAGTGACGAACTGCTGGAAAATCGTTTAGATATCGATACTGGCCGCCAAGTCACCACGCAAGAGCTTGAGCAAAGCGTGCAGGATTTATATGCGCTTGATCGTTTTGAATTGATCAGTTATCGCTATGATCAAATCGATCAACAAGATGTGCTGGTGGTCGATGTAAATGAGAAGTCATGGGGCCCGAATTACATGAACTTCCGTTTTTTCCTTGAGGATGATTTCTCAACCGATAGCCAATATTCGATTGGTATTTCGACCAACTTTACCGATATTAACCAAAACGGTGCTGAACTGCGTACTAACTTGGAGATGGGGACTGATAAGACCATCGAGGCCGAGCTTTACAGCCCCTTCTTCTCTCAGCAAAAAGTGTTTACTACGCTCGGTGTTCGTTATAACAAACAGAAACGTAATGCGCCATTAAGTGGTTTTGATGATACCAGTTTAGAATCAACGCAAGATTTCCTACCGGTCACTTACACCGAGTGGGTTGGTGAACTGGCATTAGGTTACCAAGAAACGTTGTGGCGTGAGTTTAAAATCGGCTTGCGATACACCGATGGAGATGGTGCCTTTGCGTCATTGCCTTCGATTGGCGATGTCCAATTTCAGCGGACGGGTGTGTTTGCCAACTACCGTATTGATACGTTAGATAACTTTAGCTTGCCGACTCGAGGTGTCTATTTCGATATCAATTACCTTATTTCCCACGACGAAGGCCAAGGAAATGTCTCTTTAGCGGCGGAAGAAAAAGATACCTCCTATGAATTTGGCGCCCAATTGATCGCGGCGACCAGTTTTTCTCGCCATACTTTGGTCGCAAATCTCGATACTGGCTTTGTACAGAGTAAAAACTCGGCGGTTCCGGTTGATCCCAAAGAGATTGGCGGCTTCTTAAACCTCTCGGGTATTCCTCGTAATAGCCTTATTGGCCAAAACAAAGTCTTTAGTAGTTTAGTCTATCGCTATCGTTGGTTTGATAATGATTTCGGTTTATTTACCGCACCATTTTATTTAGGTGCATCAGTGGAGTATGGCGGAGTTTGGTCCGATCCTGACATTGGTATTGAAGATGCGCCACTATACACAGCCGGCTCTATTTTTGCCGGTATTGACTCTCCTATTGGACCAATAATGCTGGCGTATGGTCGCACAGAACACAATTTCGATTCGGTTTATTTAATAATAGGAACGTCTTTTAAATAGCTGAGTTAAGATAAACATCACTCTGTTTTCAGAGTGATGATGCGGGACGGTTGGATGATTATTCATAGAACTTTAGTCTTAAGTTGCTATGTTGGTCAAAATGGCAAGATTTTAATTTAACGTTAAATTTGCTATCATGCCGCCCACAGTTTGGCCTCTCTGGCGCTGTTTATCAGTCATAAAAAGAATGACAAATATGGCAATGGAGAGCCAAGTTTCCAAGGATGTTCACTCCCCACCGAAAATAGGCGGAGGAACCGCAATGAGAGGAAAAAGTCGTGCTTGAAGCCTACCGTAAACACGTCGAAGAGCGTGCTGCTGAAGGAGTTGTACCAAAACCTTTAGACGCAGAACAAGTTGCTGGACTCATCGAACTTGTTAAAAATCCCCCACAAGGTGAAGAAGCCTTCATTCTTGATCTGCTTGAGAACCGCATTCCACCAGGTGTTGATGAAGCGGCTTACGTAAAAGCCGGATTCTTAACCGCTGTAGCAAAAGGCGAAGTGGCATCACCACTGGTGAGCCGTGAGAAAGCCGCGCAACTGCTAGGTACCATGCAAGGTGGTTACAACATCGAGTCATTGATTGAGTTGCTGGATGATGCTGAGTTGGCACCGATTGCGGTCACCGCGTTATCGCATACTCTATTGATGTTTGATTCATTCTACGATGTGGAAGAAAAAGCCAAAGCGGGCAACGCGCACGCACAGCAAGTGCTGCAATCTTGGGCGGATGCTGAATGGTTTACTTCGAAAAATAAAGTCGCAGAAAAAATCACGGTTAAAGTATTTAAAGTCACTGGTGAAACCAATACCGATGACTTGTCTCCAGCACCAGATGCATGGTCGCGTCCTGATATTCCTGTTCATGCTAAAGCGATGCTTAAGATGGAGCGTGAAGGCATCAATCCAGATGATGCGGGTAACGTAGGTCCAATTACTCAAATTGAAGAATTGCAAAAAGATGGCATTCCACTGGCTTATGTCGGGGATGTTGTTGGTACGGGGTCTTCACGTAAATCAGCCACCAACTCTGTACTTTGGTTTATGGGCGACGATATCCCTTATGTACCAAACAAACGTACTGGTGGTATCTGTTTAGGCGGAAAAATTGCCCCTATCTTCTACAACACCATGGAAGATTCAGGCGCTTTGCCAATTGAATTGAATGTACAAGATATGAATATGGGCGATGTTATCGACATCTACCCATATGAAGGTGTGGTTTGCAAAAACGGCGCTGAGATTTCAAGTTTCAAACTGAGCAGTGTATTGCTTGATGAAGTCCGTGCGGGTGGTCGTATTCCTCTTATCATCGGTCGTGGTTTAACCAGCCGTGCTCGCGCTTCTCTTGGTCTAGAAGAGACCGAACTGTTTGCGAAACCGATTGATCCTAATGCTTCTGATAAAGGCTATACGCTGGCACAGAAAATGGTCGGTAAAGCGTGTGGTGTCGAAGGTGTTCGTGCTGGTCAATACTGTGAGCCGAAGATGACGACAGTTGGTTCGCAAGATACCACCGGCCCAATGACGCGTGATGAATTGAAAGATTTGGCGTGTCTTGGCTTCTCGGCTGACTTGGTGATGCAGTCTTTCTGTCATACCTCGGCTTACCCGAAACCAGTTGATGTGAATACGCACCATACGCTGCCTGATTTCATTATGAACCGCGGCGGTGTATCACTGCGTCCGGGTGATGGTGTTATCCACTCATGGCTCAACCGTATGTTGTTGCCTGATACTGTTGGTACTGGCGGTGATTCACATACGCGCTTCCCATTGGGTATTTCATTCCCAGCAGGTTCTGGCTTAGTGGCCTTTGCTGCGGCAACGGGTGTGATGCCACTGGATATGCCAGAGTCAATTTTGGTGCGCTTTAAAGGTGAAATGAAGCCAGGTATCACGCTACGTGATTTGGTACATGCCATCCCTTACTACGGTATTCAGCAAGGTCTTTTGACGGTAGAAAAAGCCGGTAAGATCAACGAATTTTCAGGCCGTGTACTGGAAATTGAAGGGGTTGAGCATCTTAGCGTTGAGCAAGCATTCGAATTGTCTGATGCTTCGGCTGAGCGTTCTGCTGCGGGCTGTACCGTGAAGCTTTCTCAAGCGTCGATTGAAGAATACCTAAACTCGAATATCACCATGTTGAAGTGGATGATTGCAGAAGGCTATGGCGATCGCCGTACTATCGAGCGTCGTATTACGGCGATGCAAGAGTGGCTAGCAAACCCTGAGTTGATGGAAGCGGATGCGGATGCAGAATACGCACACGTGATTGAAATTGATTTGGCTGAGATTGATCAACCTATTCTTTGTGCGCCAAACGATCCTGATGATGCTCGTCTGTTATCGGATGTACAAGGTACACAGATCGATGAAGTCTTTATTGGTTCTTGTATGACCAACATCGGTCACTTCCGCGCAGCAGGTAAGCTGCTTGAGAAGTTTAATGGTCAACTCGATACGCGTTTGTGGGTCGCTCCACCAACGAAGATGGATAAGGATCAGCTAACCGAAGAAGGTTACTACGGCATCTTTGGCCGCGCTGGGGTGCGTATTGAAACTCCGGGCTGTTCACTATGTATGGGTAACCAAGCTCGCGTAGCAGATAAAGCGACAGTGATGTCGACTTCGACGCGTAACTTCCCGAACCGTTTAGGAACTGGCGCGAACGTTTATCTTGCTTCAGCAGAACTGGCTGCAGTTGGTGCAATTCTAGGTAAGATTCCAACGATGGAAGAGTATCTAGAGTACGCTAAGCAAATTGATGCAACGGCTGCGGATACTTACCGTTACTTGAACTTCCATAAAATGGCAGAGTACACCAAGAAAGCGGATGAAGTGATCTTCCAAGAGCCTGCGTAAACGCTGATGCTTTCCCTATCGAACTCGTGTGTTTGATAGAAAATAAAAAACCGCAGATTGATAGTCTGCGGTTTTTTTGTTTTCGATTGGGTGAATCTAGATTTTTAGCGCGAACATTGCTGCGACATTACGTGCCGTTAATTCAATGTTCTCAGCCGCTTCAGCCATCGCGGTTGGTAAATCGACTGAACGGTTCACCACCGCAAATACTGCATCAATACCGTGCTCATGCACGACACCGCAGTCTTGGGTTAAACAGCCTGAAATACCGATCACTGGGACTGAATGTTTTTTCGCTGCGCGCGCGACACCAATTGGTGTTTTACCGTGAATGGTTTGGCTATCAATACGACCTTCTCCAGTAATCACCAAATCGGCATCAGCCACCACATCTGTTAGGTTTACCGCGTCCATCACAATCTCGATGCCCGGGCGAAGTTCTGCGTTAAGCAAGCCCATCAGTGCTGCACCTAAACCACCTGCCGCGCCAGCGCCTGGACGGTTTAGAACATCGTGACCCAATTGCTGTTTGATTACTTCTGAATAATGAGCAAGGTTGCTATCAAGTTGTGCCACCATTTCTGGTGTTGCGCCTTTTTGTGGGCCGAATACTTGCGATGCACCTTTAGGGCCACACAGTGGGTTGTCCACATCACACGCCACTTCTAAACGCACTTGTGCAAGACGAGGATCAAGGCCGCTCATGTCGATGGTGTGCAGTTTTTCCAGCTCGCCACCGCCAAAACCCAGCGATTGGCCTGCTTCATCCAGTAGACGAATGCCCAGAGCTTGCGCCATTCCGAGGCCGCCATCGTTGGTTGCGCTGCCACCAATGCCAACGATGATGTGTTCAACACCTTTATCAAGCACCGCTTGGATCAACTCGCCGGTACCAAGGGTTGTGGTCAGCATAGGGTTACGCTTTGCTGGCTCAACCAAATGTAGGCCAGATGCTGCTGCCATTTCGATGATTGCCGTTTTGCCATCACCCATTAAACCGTAGAAACCGTTGACTTGCTCGCCGAGTGGGCCAGTCACAGCGTGCTCTATGATGTCACCACCGGTAGCATCCACCAAGGATTGCACCGTGCCTTCACCACCATCTGCCATTGGTAGTTTGATGTATTCAGCGTTTGGCAGAACTTGTTTAAAGCCGTGTTCAATCGCAATCGCGACGTCCATCGCACTAAGACTTTCTTTGTATGAATCTGGAGCAATAACAATTTTCATAGTAATAACCTTAAACGCCTTAAACAAATAAACCAAACACACCGAACATCATAGTAGAGACAAATGCGATCATTAGACCGACTGCTGACTCATAAGGGATGAGCTTAAGACGCTCGCGAATATCCATGTGTACTGCACCGCCAGTGGCATGGAAGAAGCTACCATGAGGCATGTGGTCAAATACGGTTGCACCAGAGTGAATCATGGCTGCGCCAGCCAGTGCAGGTACGCCAAGTTCTAGGATTGTGCCACTAAATACGCTTGCAGCGACTGCTGTACCGGCTGTAGTAGAAGCGGTTGCTAGTGACATCATCGCACCTGAAATTGGCGCGAGTAGGTAAGAAGGTAAACCTGATGCGGTTAGGATCTCAATTAATCCGCCTTTTAGGCCAGAGTTCGCAATGATACCGGCCAGAGTACCTGTACCTAGCAGCATTACAGCCACTGGTGCCATACGGCTTAGGCCAGAGACAGCGAAGCGGTTGGTATCATGGAAGCGACCCATTACCACCGCGCCAAGGAAGCCCCCAAGCGGTAGAGCAATCAGAGGATCGATGTTGATGCCTGCGATAGGGCGTAGCGCAAGTAGTGCGATTGCCACAAGTGGCGCAACAATCGCAGCGCCAAAGCTTGGTAGTTTGCTTAGGTCAACGGAAACCACTTCGCTTTCATGCACCATGCTGCCTTTGTTAGTCAGGCGCTTTGCAATCATGTAAGCCACGATTAAACCAAACAAACCTGGGATCACGCCCGCGGCCATTACTGAGGTCAGTGGTACGTTAAACGCGTCTGCTGCTGCGATCGCATTTGGGTTTGGTGACATCACGTTACCGGCTTTACCGCCGCCGACCATTGCCAGCAAAATTGCGGCTTTAGAGATATTGGCACGTTGCGCGATAGCCAGAGCGATAGGAGAAACGGTGATCACCGCAACGTCAACGAATACGCCAACAGCAGTAAGAATAAGAGTCGCTAGAGCAAGAGCAAGTAGGGCACGAGTTTCGCCTACTTTTTTTACAATCGTTTCAGCAATCGAGGTAGCAGCGCCAGATTCAATCAGCACGCCAGCCAGTACACCTGCGGCCAAAATACGCAGCACTGCAGTAACAATGCCTTGTGCGCCGCCAATCATCAGTGAAACGGTATCAGTCAGTGATACACCACCAATGACACCACCAACCAGTGCGCCAATGATCATGCCGTAAGCGGGTGGAACTTTGCGTAGGATAAGCGCGATTGCCACAATCAGTGCAGCTAGGGCGCCTAGGGTAGAGACTTCAACCATGGTTGTTTCCATCTAAGTTATAAGAGTTATTTTTTGCTGACTATAGAGAGGCGCAGGCTCATCGTCTTTAGAGTGGTTAACAAATATTCCAGTGTTTAGGTTGTAATTTTTGTGCAACTGCACAAGTTTGGGGTTAATGACCAAATAATTTCAAGGCAAGATAGAGGTGTAACTTATCATCTAAGTTGTTGATGTTTAATGAGGTTATTTCTTCTATTCGTTCTAGTCGATAACGTAGAGTATTACGGTGAATATGCAGTGTTTGGCATGTTTGACAAGCATCACAGTTCTGGGCAAAAAAAGCTTTAAGTGTCTTTACCAATGCCCCTTTACTGTCCTTTTGCAGTAATAAATCAAACGGTTCTTTGATTTGCTCTACTTTCCAAGACTCTTCAAATAGGCTGCTGAGCAGGACGGGTAAGCGGTGGTTTTGATAGAAAAACACCTCACCGTCTTGATCGTCAATGGCATCCAATGTCAGTTTGGCAGTTTGATAAGACTTACTCAAACCATCAGGACCTGAAAAATAATCGCCCAATGCCATGCGAATTTTAAACTTGCCTAGCTGACGCACTCGTTTTAGTAGCTTGGTGACTCGCTTACGCTCGTTTTCAACCGACCAGCCTGATTTGGTCAGTTCGATAGGCTTTAATACCACCACTTCATTGGTCGATACCGATAGGATTCCGACCAAGTTATCGCGCTCAGGAAACTCTAATAAGTGCACTAATTGCTGCAAGTTTGCCAGTGAAAGAGGTGCATGATCATCGTCCGACATCACTTGAACGACAGCGGCGATGCGCGGTTTGGTTAAATCCAGTTCCAAACGCTCGGCAATCACGCGGATCTGACCGTCATCCAATGGCGCACCTTGGATCAATTGCATCACCAACTCTTCGCGATGGCGCTTATGCCACTCAACTTGTGACATCAGCGCTGCTTGTTCAACGATCAATTCAGCGGTCATTTTGACCAGTTCACCATATTGCTGAACGTTGTCAGGTTCGCCTGAGATACCAATCACCCCAATCACTTTATCTTGATAGATGATCGGGAAGTTGATGCCCGGCTTTACCCCTTTGAGGTGCTGAGCGGTAGCAGAGTCAATCGCCACCACGCGCTGTTCTGCGATGGCAAGAATCGAGCCTTCATGACGTTGACGCAGCCGCGTAGGATCGCCAGAGCCAATAATTCGGCCAAACTCGTCCATCACATTGACTGAATAAGGGATGATTTTCATCGAACGCTCAACGATTTGTCGGGCGATGGTTTCGTTTAACTGCATAGAAAAGGCATGGTGTGAGCAAAAAAGGAAAGATACCACTGGCCTAGCAATGGAACAATCTTACTCGCTTGGTTGCGAAAGGATGGGTTGGGAGTTTATTCGCCAAGATGATGGTGAGTTCTATCGTGCCCAAGTGCAGTTTCGAACGGCACCGTCCGACTTATAAAGAGTTAGTTAGATGGCAACTTTGCGTCGAAGGTGGCTTGTCGTTATACTCGCCGCGATTAAATTTGCTAGGTCTTAGTGATGGAATTTGAATTTGTAAGAAACACCTTAATGGGCGAATACTACGTGAAATGTAGTATGGGACATGAAATCGTTGGGCGTTGGCTACAAGAAGAAATTGGCAAAGATGAGCAGAAAATTGCTCAAGTCGAACAATTGATCGATCAAGCTCTATCCGCGCCTCAGCAAGAGCACATGCTACTCGGCAAGGAAATTAGCCTCTCTATTTTAGGCGATGAAGTAATGGTGCAAGAAAATGTGTTATTGCATGGTGAAGAGCTGGATGCTGATAGTGAATACGATTTCTATGATTGTGAAAGCACCGCGAGCTGCGGGTTAGAGGATTTTTCACTCGCCATTGAGCAATGGAAACGTTTTCTCGCCAACCGTTAATACTGAGTTGATTGCACCGTTTTTTTGCATGCTGGCCAATAAAAAATGAGCCGAGCTAACAATGCTCATTTGATGCTTTATCTTTGTGAAAAGGCGCACCACGATGGTGCGCCTTTTTTGTTTTTAGAATTGTCTTTGCTTGTGTTTTTAATAAAAACAATAACTTAAAATCTGGCACGTAACTTGGAATAGGAATAACAAAGTAAAGGACAGAATACTGAGAGGAAGCAATGAAACTAATCAACGCCATTATTAAACCATTCAAATTAGACGACGTGCGAGAAGCGCTGGCCGATGTCGGTATTGAAGGGATGACCGTTTCTGAAGTGAAAGGTTTTGGTCGCCAAAAAGGCCACACGGAACTGTATCGCGGTGCGGAATATCAAGTCGATTTCTTACCAAAAGTAAAACTGGAAGTGGCTACTCAAGCGGAGAATGTCGATCGTGTGATTGAAGCGATCACGAAAGCGGCGCATACCGGCAAGATCGGTGACGGCAAAATTTTTGTCTATGACTTGAGCCAAGCGGTACGGATTCGTACCGGCGAAATGGACGTTGAAGCACTGTAATAGCAAAGGATTGGAGAATGAATATGGAATTATCATTAACAGTAACTGAACTACGCTACGCCCTCGACACCTTTTTCTTTCTTATTTCTGGTGCGTTAGTGATGTGGATGGCAGCCGGTTTTGCCATGCTTGAAGCTGGTTTGGTACGCTCAAAAAACACCACAGAAATTTTAACCAAAAATATCTGCCTTTACGCAATAGCGTGTACCACTTTCCTCTTGGTGGGTTACAACATTATGTATGTTGATAATAGTGCTGGTGGTTGGTTACCTTCATTTGGTGCTTTGATTGGTACACAAAGTGAAGGTGCGGATCATTCGTTGGAGTCGGATTTCTTCTTCCAAGTTGTGTTTGTTGCAACGGCAATGTCAGTGGTGTCTGGCGCGGTAGCAGAACGCATGAAGCTATGGTCTTTCCTTATTTTCTCTGTGGTACTGACTGCCTTTATTTACCCAATGGAAGGTTATTGGACCTGGGGTGGTGGTTTCTTATCTGAAGCAGGTTTTAGTGACTTCGCTGGCTCTGGTATCGTGCACATGGCGGGCGCATCAGCAGCATTAGCTGGTGTACTACTACTGGGGGCGCGTAAAGGGAAATACGGCAAAAATGGCGAAATTTACCCAATTCCGGGTTCAAACATGCCACTAGCAACATTAGGTACTTTTATTTTGTGGTTCGGTTGGTTTGGCTTTAACGGTGGTTCACAACTGATGATTTCAGATTTTGAAAATGCTACAGCCGTTGGTCAAATCTTCTTGAACACGAATGCCGCGGCAGCAGCTGGCGCGATTGCTTCTTTATTAGTGTGTAAAACCACTTGGGGTAAAGCTGACCTGACTATGATTCTCAATGGCGCTTTGGCGGGCTTGGTTGCGATTACCGCCGACCCATTGTCACCTTCACCGATGTACGCAGTGGCGATTGGCGCGGTATCAGGTGTGGTTGTGGTGTTTAGTATTGTTGCTCTGGATAAAATGAAAATAGATGATCCAGTTGGTGCGATTTCAGTTCATGGTGTGTGTGGTTTCTTTGGTTTGATGGTGGTGCCACTGAGTAATGCAGACGCGACATTCAGTGCGCAGCTGTTAGGTGCTTTGGTTATCTTTGCTTGGGTCTTTGCAGCAAGCCTTGCAGTATGGGGTGTATTGAAACTGACGATTGGTATCCGCGTATCGGAAGATGAAGAGCAAGAAGGGATGGACTTACATGATTGTGGTGTTGGCGCTTACCCTGAGTTTGTTTCTCTGAAATAGTATTGAAATATAGCGTTACAAATTAACTCATATAAAACCTGTCGATATCGGCAGGTTTTTTTGTGTTTAAGAATTGTATTCTAATGGCACATGATTATAATAACGCAACTGATAAACATTATCATTTAATAAAAATAAAGGATTTCTGAGAATGAAAAAGCTGCTCACACTTTCTGCACTAGCTTGTGCAACTATCGCCCCTACAGCAATGGCTGCTGATGAAGTGAACGTATACTCTTATCGTCAACCTTTCCTAGTTGAACCAATGTTCAACGAGTTCACTAAAGAAACGGGTATCAAAGTAAACGTTAAGTTTGCCAAAAAAGGGTTAGCAGAAAAGCTAGCTCAAGAAGGTGAGTACAGTCCAGCAGACGTTGTTCTAACAGTTGATATCAGCCGTCTCTCTGAATTGACAGAGAAAGGCTTAGTTCAACCAGTGAACAGCGACATTCTTGAAACAAATATTCCAGCGCAATACCAAGATACGGATAACGAGTGGTTTGCTCTGACTACACGTACTCGTAGCGTTTACTCATCACGTGACCGTGTTGGCAAACTAGGTCAAGATTTTACTTACGCAGACCTTGTTAAGCCTGAATTCAAAGGCAAAATTTGTACTCGTAGCGGTAAGCACCCTTACAACGTTTCTTTGGTTTCAGCGATGATCGCTGAAAACGGCGAAGCCGCAACAAAAGAGTGGTTAGAAGGCGTTAAAGCGAACCTCGCTCGTAAACCGCAAGGTAACGACCGCGCGCAAGTGAAAGCGATTAAAGAAGGTCTATGTGACGTGGCTCTTGGTAACAGCTACTACCTAGGTAAAATGGTTAACGATCCTGAGCAACTAGCGTGGGCAGAGTCGGTATACATCAACTTCCCTAACCAAGAAACCACTGGTACGCACGTCAACATCTCTGGTATGGCGATGGCGAAATACGCACCAAACAAAGAGAACGCTCAGAAATTGATGGAGTTCCTAGCCGGTGATGTTGCGCAAAACATGTACGCAGAAGTGAACTACGAATACCCAGTGAAACCAGGTGTAAAACCTTCTGAGCTAGTGGCATCATGGGGCGAATTTAAAGCTGACCCAATTTCACTTGATAAAATTGCTGATCACCATGAAGCGGCTATCAAGTTACTTGATGAAGTGAAATTTGACCTGTAATCATATCTAAGGGTATAACAGTACCCAATGTTTTAAGGAATGAGGTGTATTTGTATTTACACCTCATCAGCCTGATATGACTAGGCAATGAAAGAAAATAATTATTTCTGGAAAACCAGCAGTGGGGCGCTTGCTCTGCTGCTGGTTTTACCTATCTTAGCGATATTTTTTACCGCAGTTGGTGAAACAGACCAACTCTTCTCTCACTTGATGTCTACAGTGATGGCCACTTACACCTATAATACGGTGGTGCTGGTTGTTGGTGTGATGCTGCTTTCCCTTCTTTTTGGTATCCCGTGTGCGTGGTTGATGGCGATGTGTCGTTTGCCAAGCGAGCGTATTTTGCAATGGGCTCTGGTGCTACCGTTGGCAATGCCTGCTTATATCGTCGGTTATATTTTTACTGATTGGTTTGATTTTGCAGGCCCGATTCAAATTGCATTGCGAGATGTGATGGGCTGGCAAGCTGGGGATTATTGGTTCCCCGATATTCGTACCTTGGGCGGCGCGATTATTGTGTTGGCATTAGTCCTTTACCCATACGTTTATCTGCTTTGTCGAGCAGCTTTTATGGAACAAAATGTTTCTTTGCTGCAATCGGCTCGACTACTTAAATGCTCCCCTTGGCAGAGCTTTTACCGTATTTCATTACCTTTAGTCCGTCCTGCGATCGCCGTTGGTTTGTCGCTGGTGGCGATGGAAACCATTGGTGATTTTGGTACGGTGAGCTATTTCGCTGTGAATACGCTTACTACCGCGGTTTACGATACTTGGCTCGGTTATTCTAGCTTAACGGCTGCAGCAAAAATCTCGGTGATCATGCTGGTATTTGTGATTCTGTTGTTGTCGCTAGAGCGCTACAGCCGCCGTAAACAAAAACTGTTTCAAAGCCAATTTAGCAGCCGTGAAGATTTCCGTTATGAACTGCGTGGTTGGAAAAAATGGCTCGCACTTATTTGGTGTTGGGGCTTGGTGGCTGTCGCCTTTATCTTCCCGCTAGGGCAGTTGTGCCTCTATGCTTATAAATATTTTGCCCAAAGCTGGACGCCAGAATTTCAACAATACGCGCTCAATAGTTTGTATGTTTCATTAAGTGCGGCGGTGATTGGTGTACTGATCGCATTAGTGGTCAATTTCTATCATCGCTTGAGTGCCAGTCGTACTTCTGTGCTGTTTATGCGCCTCTCTTCTTTAGGCTACGCGGTGCCAGGCACGGTATTGGCCATTGGTGTTATGGTGCCAGTGATCTTTATGGATCATGCGGTCAATGACTTAGCGAAAGCGATGGAATGGGGCCGCCCGGGATTGATTTTCTCTGGCTCGATGTTTGCGATTATTTTTGCGTTAGTGGTGCGTTTTTCTGCGGTCGCAATTGGCAGTATTGAAAGTAGTTTGAGTAAGGTATCTCCATCACTTGATATGGCCTCTCGTACCATGGGTTGCAACCCCAATACCATGCTCTTGAAAGTGCATGTGCCCTTGATTCGTCGTGGTGCGTTGATTGCAGCACTGCTGGTGTTTATTGAGTCAATGAAGGAGCTCAATGCCTCGCTATTACTGCGTCCATTTAATTTTGAAACACTGGCGACTTATGTTTTCAACTACGCGTCAGATGAGCATCTAGAGCTGGCAGCTATGCCGGCGGTGATTCTTGTTCTGGTTGGCCTTGTGCCATTGGTATTGATTAATCGTTCTTTAGAGCAGGTACATTGATGAGCTGTGCACTTTCCATTAATAATCTCACTTGCAAATACGATGAGCAGACAACGATTTTAAAAGAGCTTTCTCTTGAAGTGGAGCAGGGGGAGATTATCTGCTTACTGGGCGCGAGTGGCTGTGGTAAAACGACTTTGCTCAAAGCGATTGCTGGCTTGCTTCCCCTGAGCTCTGGGTCGATGACGTTAAACTGTATGACCATTGACGATGGTGAGAATTGGCTGCCGCCAGAGCAACGTAATATTGGGATGATCTTCCAAGATTATGCGTTATTTCCTCATCTTACCGTTGAGCAAAACGTGGCCTTTGGCCTCCGCGATTTAAGCAACGATGAAAAACGTAGCATTGTGGCTGATATGTTGGAGTTAGTGCACCTTACTGGCTTTGGCGAGCGTTATCCGCACCAGCTTTCTGGTGGTCAGCAGCAGCGTGTCGCGATCGCTCGTTCATTGGCGTATAACCCAGACTTATTGCTGCTCGATGAACCATTTTCCAATATTGATACTCAAGTTCGTCATGAACTGATTGGTGAAATTAGGAAAATCTTCAAGCAGCAAGGCGTGACAGCCATTTTTGTTACTCACAGCCGTGAAGAGGCTTTTGCCTTTGCCGATAAAATGGCTGTGATGAACCATGGTGTGATTGAACAGTATGGTACGGCAACGGAGTTGTACTATCAGCCATCGAGCAAGTTTGTTGCTGATTTTCTTGGCGGCGGAAGTTACTTAACGGCGCAACGTGTATCGGAATTTGAATATCAAACTGAGCTTGGTTTGATTGAAGCGACGGCGCAAAGAGAGATTGAGTTACAAGCACAATGTGAGTTGCTACTGCGTCCGCAATATATTCAAATCAGCGCAGTGGAAGAGAGCAGTGTGGTCGTGATGGAGCAGCAATTCATGGGCGATCACTGTCGCTATGTGATTAATGCCTACGGAAATCGCTTGCTAGCGAGCGCTTCTGAGCCATTAGAAATCGGTCAGCCTGTTTCGGTTAAAGTTGAAACTCAAGGTATTTTAGCTTTTTAGCTAAGAGAGATTCGCTGGCCACCGTTAAGATAGGTGGTACAAGCAACCCGCAATAAAGAGGTGAAGTTACCGACTTCGCCTCTTTTTTCTATCACTTCATTATAAATACGCGTTAAAAACTCAGCCACGCTAATGTCAGATTCGCTGGCGATGTCTTCAATGACCTTCCAAAACACCGCTTCCAGTCGCACGCTCGTGACGACGCCGTCAATGCGTACTGACTTTGATTTTAAGGCGAACAGCTCGACTTCTGCACCTGAGTAGATCTCACACATATTAAGCACATCCTTTGCTTAGGAGTGATTAGCATAGTCAATTGATAGGAAATCACAGTAACCCTTTGGTCTAAACAAAGATCAAAGGGTTATCGTATTAGGCTAACTGCTGGTTGAATTGAGCAAGCCATGCTGGATGTGCTGGCCACGCAGGTGCAGTTACAAACTGACCAGAAGTGACTGCTTGATCCATTTCTAGTGCCACGTAGGTCGCGCCAGCTAACTCAACTTCAGGCTGACAAGCTGGGTAAGCCGAAATCTGTTGTCCTTCAATAATGTTTGCCGCGGTGAGCAGTTGTGCACCGTGGCAAATCGCCGCGATCGGCTTATTATCTTGGTAGAAAGCTTGAACTAAGATGATCACTTCTGGATTGAGTCTTAAGTACTCAGGGGCGCGGCCCCCTGGGATCAGCAAGGCATCATACTGAGTCGAATGTACCGTGTGAAAGCTGTGATTGAGGGTGAAATTATGGCCTACTTTTTCTGTGTAAGTTTGGTCACCTTCAAAGTCATGAATGGCCGTTTTTATTTGCTCGCCTTTGAGTTTTTCTGGGCAAACGACATCGACGCGATGACCCAACATTTGTAGCGCCTGAAAAGGCACCATTAACTCGTAATCTTCAACAAAATCGCCTGCAATGATCAGTACTTTAGCCATGTGAACTTACTCCTTGTGTGGTGGAATGGCTAAGTTAACAACTTATTTACAATTAGTGGTAATAAGGGATTACTACATCGAGTGATTGGAGAGCAGAAAAAAGCCCAGCGAATGCTGGGCAATGCTCTCACCTATAGGGTGTTGAGATGCTTGGTAAACTGTTAGAGCTGTAAGAACTCTTTTACCTGTAGGACCACACGCTCTGCGGTTTCTTTGTCTGCCATTTCAGCAAAGATACGCAGTAGTGGTTCGGTACCAGAG
The DNA here is from genome assembly GCF_040869025.1 of Vibrio scophthalmi. Classification (NCBI taxonomy): domain Bacteria; kingdom Pseudomonadati; phylum Pseudomonadota; class Gammaproteobacteria; order Vibrionales; family Vibrionaceae; genus Vibrio; species Vibrio scophthalmi. The sequence goes on from NZ_CP134271.1 coordinate 1,991,694, forward strand.
AAACGAGCGATAACCCAGCCGCCATTCTTAAAGTACACTTTAGCTCCGTCTTCGTAGCTGACCTTTTCGATGTCAAAATCGAATTCAGGAAGTTGCTTGTCGACGTAAATTTTGCTGTATAGCGCATCTCTGTGTGCAGGTTTAAATTTGCAGTCACCTTCAGCGGTATAGGCATAGCCGTATTTCGCGTAGATTTCATCGAGCAGTTCAGAAATCTTCTTGCCCGTCACAGAGATCATTTCTACCAAGAGGCTTGAGGCGAATACGCCATCTTTGCCTTTGATGTGACCACGAATCGTTAAGCCACCAGAACTTTCACCACCGATAAGCGAATCATCGGCTTCCATTTGTGAGCTAATGTGCTTAAAGCCTACTGGAACCTCAAAGCTCTTCTCGCCATGATCAGCGGCAATCTTGTCCAAGATATGCGTGGTCGCGATGTTACGCACTACAGAGCCTTTCCAGCCTTTGTATTCAAGCATGTAGTAGTAAAGCAGCATCAGTACTTCATTTGGATGAATAAAGTGACCTTTTTCATCGATGATACCCAGACGGTCTGCATCGCCATCGGTACCGATACCGATGTCGTAGCCTTCATGAGCGACGATGTGCATCAGGCGGTAAAGCGTGGCTGCACTTGGTGATGGCATTAAACCACCAAAGTCTGGGTTCTTACCGTCATTGATGACGTCTACTTCACAACGGCCATTGATCAAAACGGTTTGTAGGGCATTTTTCGCCACACCAAACATCGGATCGATCAGTACGCGCAGATTGGCTTTTTTGATCGCTTCGATGTCGATGAAGTTAATGATTGAATCAACAAACGCGTTCATTGGATTGATGATTTCAATCAGTTGGTCAGCCTGAGCTTGTTCAAAATCGACACTTTTTACTTGGTCAGCGGTTAGAGTCGAAATCTGCTGTTCAACTTTTTGTGTGATGACTTCATCTGCATCACGGCCACCTTCAATGAAAATTTTAATCCCATTGTAGTCAGCCGGGTTGTGCGAAGCGGTAATGCAAGCAGAGTAAGCACAGTTGCGCTCTTTTGCTTCAAACATCACGATAGGGGTTGGAACAAACTTGTCGATGAAGCTGACTTTAATGTTATTAGCGGCAAGAACTTCAGAGAACCAACATGCTGCTTTGTCAGACAAGAAACGACGGTCATAACCGATGATAAAACCGCGTTCAGCGACGTTTTCATCGTTAATAATATTAGAGAGTGCTTGGGCAACAAGACGAACGTTGTCTTTGGTAAATTCTTCACCAATGAAGGCGCGCCAGCCGCCTGTACCAAATTGGATCATGGGATATTCCTTAGGAAAGAGGGCAGCAGCATGACTGCTGCCCATCAGATTAGCCTAGTGTTACGATAACTTCGTTTACTGAGCCTTCCGCTTGAACCGGTACTGCTGTACCCGTGATTTGCTCGCCATTTAGCGTAATAGATTTCACGCCTTTGCTGACTGAATCTGGGTTAACAACTTGGATGTTGTAGGTTGCACCTAGCCATTGACGAGTCACTTCAAATCCAGGCCAGTTGGTTGGGATACATGGATCGATGGTTAGGCCATCAAAACCGGTACGAACACCCAGAATAAAGTTAGTCACAGCGAAGTAAGCCCAACCAGACGTACCCGTTAGCCATGGGTGGTTTGCACGACCGTGGTCTTGGTGGTCACGACCCATGATGAACTGAACGTATGAGTATGGTTCTGCATAACGTTTTTCAATCATGTCGTTTTGGTTGTATGGGTTTAGTGCATCGTAGAACTTCATTGCACGGTCACCACGACCTAGTTTTGCTTCCGCAACCCATGCCCATGGGTTTGGATGCGAGAAGATAGCGCCATTCTCTTTCACGCCTTGGTAAACGCGAGTCACAAAACCGATGTCATCATTTGGCGTTGCAAATGATGGTGAGTTTAGATGTAGACCGTATTCAGAGAATAGGTTCTCATCAACTGCATCCATCGCTTTTTCACCGCGCTCTTGAGAAACCGCACCAGATAGTACTGCTAGGGTATTCGACTCAAGGTGTACACGGCCTTCCGCTTGTTGCGCAGTACCGATCTTGTCGCCATTCTTAGTCAAACCACGGATGTACCAGCCGCCTTCGTTATCCCACAGGTGTGTTTCACACGCTTCACGAACGTTAGCCGCCATGATGGTGTATTTTTCCACGTCTTCGTTCTTACCTAGGAACTTCGCTAGGTCGATGAACTCTTGTAGTGCCCAGAAGTGTAGGAATGACACCATTGAAGACTCACCACCGCCTAGGTTTAGACAGTCGTTCCAGTCTGCGCGTAGGCCTTTACAGATACCCGTTTGACCAACGTATTCCGCAGAGAAGTCCAGTGCTGCTTTCATGTGATCGTAAACAGTCGCAACGCCGCCATCTGCGTAAGGGATCATTTCATTGAAGAAGCTGTGCTCACCAGTTTCCATCACGTACTTACAGATAGTCGGAACTAACCATAGGTGGTCATCAGAACAGGTATCTTCGATGCCGTGGATCTTGTCATCATCTGATGGGGTAGGGACTACCGTTGGTGATTTAGATGGAGCAACATCTGCTTTCTCTGGATCGAACCAATCAGGATCGAATAGGTGCAGACCGTAACCCGCTTTTACTTGGCCGCGCAGTAGATCAACCAAACGCTTACGCGTCATCGCAGGGTTGGCATGTGGAACAGAGATTGCGTCTTGCGCAGTGTCACGGTAACCCAAGCCAGTACGACCACCCACTTCGATAAATGAAGCAAAGCGAGACCAAACCACACACGTTTCAGCTTGGTATAGAGTCCATGCGTTAATCATGGTATCTAGACCTTCGTTAGGCGATTTCACTTGGAATTTTGCACAACGCTCATCCCAGTGCGCTTTGATGCCAGCAAATGCGTTATCTACTTCAGCAAGGTTTTGGTATTTCGCACGTAGACGCTCACCGTTGCCTTTACCGATACCAAGGATGTAAGCAAAGCGAACTTCTTGGCCTGGTTGAATAACAAATTGCTTGTGTAGAGAACCACAGTGGTTGTAACAGGTTTGCGCTGTGTTGAAACACTTACCTTGTTCTACGGCTAGTGGGTTTGCTTCGTCGCGGTACGCGCCTAGGAAGCTATCACGTTGACCGTCATATGAATCTGGATCAAACGTTGAAGCTAGGTAGTAGAAACCTTCGAAATCATTGGTGTTGTAGTAAAGATCGTATTCGATCACGCCATCATTGTAAGACGTTCCCGCAGAGTACAAAGACATCTGGTGGTTTTGGTTGTCAGATTGGATATGGCTGAAAGAGAACTCAACAAAAGAGAAAGCACTGATAGTACGTGGCTTATCTGACGTGTTTTTGATCACAACATCCCAAACTTCAGCGTCTTCGCCTTTAGGAACGAATAGCGTTTTAGTTGCTTCAATGCCGTTGTAATCACACTTGAATTTCGAGTAAGACAGGCCGTGACGAACTTCGTAGCTCGCTTCGTCTAGGCTCTTCGCTACTGGCTGCCATGAGATTGACCAGTAATCGCCAGTCTCGTCATCACGCAAGTAAACGTAGTGTCCTGGGCGATCGAATGTCGCGTTTGGACGGAATTTTGTCACACGATTGTACTCTGGAGAGTTGTAGAAAGAGTAACCGCCAGCATTGTGTGAGATAACAGTACAGAATTTTTCTGTACCTAGGTAGTTCGTCCATGGTGCAGGCACGTCAGGGCGAGTAATGACATATTCGCGATTGTCGTTATCGAAATAGCCGTATTTCATCTTAATTTCCTTTTTACCAAGAGCCACTCTTAGGTGGTTAAAATTTTAAGCTAGAGAAAACAACTAACATTGTTATGTGTTAGCTTGTTGTTTTTATTTCCACGGTTGGCGGTATTCGACACCCTGTTTATCCAGTAGGGGGAGATGACCTTTCAATCGAGATAAATAGTCTTGCCAGTTGCGTTGTGGCTTATCCGTCCAGCAGGCTTCTGCCATCGCGGTTAAGCGCGGGAAAATCATGTAATCCATGCGCTGTTGGTGGGTAACAATTTCACACCACAAAGCACACTGAATACCGAGAATTCGTTTACGAATAGGGTCGTTGTCTGGGACTTCTTTTAAAGGCTCATAACGATAAGCACTTTCCAGTGGAATGGTGCTGGCCCAATCGACGCCCGGCTCATCCGGAGAGTAGTCTTGCGTCATATCTAAATAGGTGTATTGCGCCGGTTGCAAAATGACATCAAAACCTTGGCTGGCACAGTTGAGTGCGGCTTCTTCGCTGAGCCAAGAATAAATAATGGTGTCTTTGCTGACCTTGTTACCATGTTGTGCTTCTTCCCAGCCAACCATGCGTTTACCGAGCGTTTGTAGGCGTTTTTCCGCGTAGCGCAGTAGGTGGCCTTGCAGTTCTTTGCTGCTCTGGTAGCCGTGGTTTTCCATCAACATGCGGCAGCTTGGGCTATTGACCCATACTCCGTCCGGCACTTCATCCGCACCAATGTGAACCCAAGGTGATGGGAACAACTCGGCAACTTCAGTGAGCACGGTATCAAGGAACTCATAGGTGCCTGGTAACGCTGGTGACAGAACGTTGTCGGTATAATGCTGAATGCTGCGGTAGACCGATTGGTCTTGGTCATCTTTCAATAGATGAGGCAGCGCTTTGAGAGCCGCACGGCAGTGGCCTGGAATATCAATTTCAGGAATGACGGTAATGCCACGCTCTGATGCATAGGCAATCACATCACGAATTTCCTCTTGGCTATAAAAACCACCATGGACACCGTTCAATGTACTGAACTGGGGCTCTAAAGCGGTACCTGGGCCACGAATCGAGCCGATTTCAGTCAACTCAGGGTAAGCTTTGATTTCAATACGCCAACCTTCATCATCGGTCAGGTGCCAATGAAAATGGTTAAATTTGTAGTGAGCCAAATGATTAATTAAGCGTTTTACTCGTTCAACAGAATGAAAGTGACGTGCACAATCGAGCATCATGCCGCGATAGCGGAAACGTGGTGCATCAGTAATCTTGATGTACGGTACTTTGAGTGTATTGGCTTGTTCAGTGGTTTCAATTAACTGAAGTAAAGTGGCACTGGCGTGTACAAAGCCCGCCGCTGAACCCGCTTCAAGGCGAATCCCGCTGCTGCTAACGGTTAGCGTGTACTCACCTTCATCTAATGTTGGGTTATTGCGAAACAGAATATCGCTATGACCAATCGGATGCGTTTTAAAGCTATACAGCGACTCTAATTCGACTTGCAGCCATGTCGCAGCTTTCTCGGCAAGGTTGGCTTGCAAAGTGATTTGACTATTTGGCGACAGTAAATAGTGACCATCCATGTGAACGATCTTATTTGGCTTTGGAATTAGAGCAAATTTGCTCGCCTCAACATCTGGCACCGAACTGCGGTCACGGTAAGGTGACGCAAGAGAAATTGGTGTTACAACAACTGGGTGCGATACCTTGCCATCCTGCTCAACCAATAAAGCATCTTTGAATCCATCAGTGTAGAAGCGCAGCGGCGCAGTACTAATGCTGAATTCGCAATAATAGTGAGTGTTGGCGGTAAGCACGTTGACTTCAGGCGTGACTGTACAAAAGCTACCAATTTGCTTCACGTCGCCGTGTGTAAAGCTGTCAGGCAAAATGTAGCGGTCGATAATAAATTGCAGTTTCCAATCAACCAAATCTTGGTCTGATAGGTTATGTAACGTTAGACCAAAGCGGCAAAACTGTTTTTGCTCGGCAAGTACGGTCAGGTCAACGCGATAGCTCATATCTACAAATCCTTAATACAGATTATGCTCTGGCTTGCCAGCAAACATAATTGCACCTTCAATCGCATCGAATTGAGGGGCGACGATCCATTGTTGAACAGGGGGGGAAAGCCAATCTTGAATGCGTTCCGCTATACTGCCCATTAGACAAATGCGCGTTGCGCCTTGCTTGTTCAATGCAATGAGGAACATCTCGATATCCGCTGCGGTTTGCTTAAGCATCGAAATGGCCAGAGGGTCACCTTGGTAGGCGTGTTCAAAAATAGCAGGAGAAAATTGACCGTAGTCTTTTGGTATCGCCCCTTTCGACCATTCGACAATGGCATCAACGTCATTGTCGAAGTGGTGCAAAACGTGACTAGCAAGTGAAGTTTTTTCGACGATGCCATCGTAAGCCAGCAGCACTTGCTGAATCAGACGAAGGCCCATGACTGCGCCACCACCTTGGTCTGAAATCGGAAATTCACGGCCGCCCACCACATGTTGCTCGCCACCTTTTAGGTAGATACCACATGAGCCAGTGCCACCAATCATGATGGCGCCATCGTCACCGTTATGCGCACCAATACAAGCGCCATAAGCATCCGTATTGAGTGTCATTGAAGCAAAGGGGTGCGCTTGTGCCATGAATTGTTGCCATGATGCTTTGTGCTCTGCGCCAGCGAGCGCTAAACCAATGTGCATGTTGGCGAAATCTTTGTCGTCCAGTCCACCTTGCTTAGCGGCTGAAGTGATGGCATCGATAATGGCTGCCATCGCGACTTCTGCGCCAAGCATGATGTTAGCGCTGCCACTTTTGGCTTCACCAATTAATGTGTTGTGCTCATCACGAATACGTGCGCGGCAAGAAGTGCCGCCGCCATCGATACCGACATGGTATAGCGTCATGTTACTAATCCTTTATGCTGTCAAAATGGTCGAATTGACAGATGATGGCGAGTAAATACCAAGCTCCATGAGGAATCCATTGCTCACCCCATCGCCAGTTTTGCAACATATCATCTTTCTGTTTGGCTGGATTAAAGGCGATGTCTTCCTCGTCCTCAAAACCGCCTGTAATCCCATTGCAAACGCCACCCTTGGCGTTGAAGAAGCCTAAATGAGGCAAATAGTCAGGATTATTGTGGCCGTAACCATCGAGCATGCACATGTTGTATGGGTTTTGACCCACGACCCAGTTGAGGGAATTTTGTGCAAATTCAATTAATTGTTTTTGCTGCGCGGCGTCTTGAGCGTAGTTTTTCGCTAGGAAAGCCATGGTCGCCAAAGAACCTAGGCGCGCGTTTTCACCTTGCCACCAGTAACCTGTTTCATTGTCGTGAGCGACGAAGAAAGCTGCACGCTTTTCATCATTGACAGGTTTAACATATTGGCGTGGGTAACCAAATGGATTCGCCACTTGGTGAGAAATCGTTAGTTCAAAGTTGATCGCTTGTGCGACGATTTTTTCAATGCTTTGTTTTAAGGCTGGGTCATTTTCAAACGCAAGGTATTCGCATAGCGCGATCACCGGTAAACCGGCTTCCGCTGCATGGAAATAAGGGCGTGAACCATCTTGGTTGGCAGACCAATAATGCTTGATGTTGTCATCTGACATTTGACGCTCAGCAAGGCGTTGTGCCCAAATGCGGCTTTCAGCAAGAAAATCATTATTTTGAGTGGAGCGATACAGCTCGACAGTCGCTAATAATGCGCAGTACTCATCAATGATGTTCTCTTTACCATCATTGAGATACTGGCTGTTCATTTCTTTAAGGTGCCAATAGCCTTTTTCTGCCGCTTGTAAATATTCTTGAGCGGTGTAATCACCCTCAACGTTAAGACGAGCTGCGGCAGCAAGTGCAGCAATCGAAATACCGCCACCTTGTCTAAAGCCTGCTTGGTAATCTTCTGACTTATGGCCTTGCTGAGTGGCATAAGCGCAGATCTCGCGTTGGTTGATATCTTTAGACCATTTATCAAATACGGTCATGTAGAAGAAACCTTGCGGGTTTTGCATTCTCATCAAAAAGTCTGCACCGAATAGCGCTTCTTCTGCTAAGCGAACGCGTGAGTATTGGGCAAATTTTTCATTGTCACCCACAAGCTCTAACCCTTTAAGCATATTCCAAACCACCATTGGGGTTTGTTGAGGGTTAAAGTAGTTTGCGTAAGATAAGTGACTTAGGTACTTACTTACATCACCAGATGCATCATACCAACCGCCATGAGCATCGATGGTTTCATCGCTGCCAAGAATACGAGCTTGCTTATCTTGTTTATCGAAAATGCCACCACAGCGTTGAGATTTGAAATAGTGCAGTACGTCAGAGAAGGTTTGCTGCATTAATACGCCTTGACCAATTTCGAATACTTCTGAGCGAATATTATCGAAACGTAAGTAGTAGCAACCTGGGGTTTGGAAATCAGAAAAATCAATGCGGAAAAAATTCCCTTGGTGCCAGTTAGCGACTTTGCTGCCCTTTTGGACATGCAAAGTTGCAACTGTTTGATGACTATCAGCGCACACCAGCAAGGCAGTGGTAGTAGACTGGCGCGTCTTTTTTGTCATCAAAACAGCCTGCTTAGGCCCAAGGGATTCATAACCAATATGGTTAGTAATTAGCAGCATTGATATCTCCGCAAAAAATTCTTAATGACTTCAATTAAATTATGAGAGCCAAGAGAACAGGTCTCTTGGCTCTTTCGTGCTTAGTCTTCGAAAAGGTAACAACGCACAAAGTGGTTTTCAGAAAGTTGCGTCACGCTTGGTAAGCGCTCACGACATTTCTCAGTGACATGAGTACAACGGCCTGCAAAAGGACAGCCGACAGAGTTTGGCGTCCAAAGTGGAATTTCACCTTTGTTGCCTTTTAGCTCTGTATGGATTGACTTGCTTGGATCTGGCACGGCAGAAACCAGCAACTGGGTATACGGGTGTTGAGGATCATGGATGATCTCTTCCGTATCGCCCCATTCAACCATGTGTCCGACATACATAACCGCAATGTCTTCCGCAATGTAACGCGCTGTTGCGATATCGTGCGTGATGTAAAGTAGAGACATTTCCTTCTCAAACTTCATCTCTTCCATTAGGTTAAGTACGCCGGCACGAATTGAAACGTCGAGCATTGATGTTGGTTCATCCGCTAGAACGACTTCTGCACCAACCGCAATGTTACGTGCTAGGTTGACACGTTGACGTTGACCACCTGAAAGCTGATGCGGGTATTTTTCCGCTGTTTCTTTTGGTGGGATCAAGCCAACTTGCTCTAGCAAATCGTAAACACGCTCTTCCAATTCCTTCTTGTTACCTGGGTTAACCTTTTTATGGATCAACAGTGGTCGAGCAATGTGGTGGAAAATGTTGTGCGTTGGGTTTAGCGAGCCAAACGGGTCTTGCCAAACCATTTGCACGCCTTCACGGTAGTGCATCAAATCGGATTTAGAGTTGATATCTAAGATATCGCGTCCTTTGTATTCGATAGTGCCTGATGTTGGGGCATACATTTTTGCGATCATTTTTGCTGTAGTTGATTTACCAGAACCTGATTCACCTACTACTGCTAAGCCGCGACTTTTGTACATTTTGAATGATACGTCGTTAATTGCACGCATCATTGGTTGTTTAAGGGCGTTACTACTGATCGGGAAATCCTTAATAAGGTTTTTACCCTCAACCAGTAATTCGCCATACGCTTTGCTCATAATTGACTCCAGAAATTTTTAGTTTTTCTTTATTAATTGCTAGATTTTGGTCTGGGCAATTGGCTCACCGTAAAGGTGGCAGTTAGAAAGATGGTTAGGTTCAATCTCTCTCAACTGAGTCGCAACTTGAGTACATTTGTCATGCACACGGTCACAACGTGCCTGGAAACGACAGCCTTGTGGTATTTCTAGCAAGTTCAATGGGTTGCCAGGGATACCAGTCAGCTTAGTTTTAGGCCCAGTCAATGGAGGGAATGAACTTCCCAGCCCTTTGGTGTACGGGTGGTAAGGGCTAGTTAAAATTTCCTTCGATGGAGCAACTTCGATCAATTCACCTGAGTACATGATGCCGATACGGTCTGAGAACTCGACCATCAATGATAGGTCGTGTGTAATAAACAGAATCGAGAAACCAAACTCTTCTTTCAGTGCATAGATCTTTTGAAGAATTTCACGTTGAACCACAACGTCTAGCGCTGTTGTTGGTTCATCCATGATGATCATTTTTGGATTAAGCGCCAATGCAATCGCAATAACCAAACGTTGACGCATACCACCAGAGAACTGGTGAGGGTAGTCAGTCAAACGGTTAGGGTGGATATCAACGATTTCCAATAAACCTTCTGCACGTCTTTTCGCTTGCTCACGAGTCATGTTCGTGTGACGCATGATTACGTCACAGAACTGTTCTTCCATCGTCAGTACAGGGTTTAGTGCGTTCATCGCACTTTGGAAAACCATCGACATCTCGCTCCAGCGGAAAGCTTGCATGCGCTCGTCGCTGTAGTTGAGGATATTTTCGCCGTTGAAAATAACCTCACCACCGGTGATAAATGCTGGCGGCTTATGTAGACGCATTAGCGAGAAGGCAACGGTCGATTTACCACAACCAGATTCACCGGCTAGGCCAAAGACTTCACCTGGTGCTAGGTCAAAGCTCACATTGTTACAGGCACGGACATCGCCCGATGCTGTGATGTAGTCAACGCAAAGGTTGCGGACGGAAATTAGTGGTGCTGTCATGATTATTTATCTCCGCTCCAAAGTGCATTTTGTGGTGGTAGCTCAGGTTCACGCTCGTTTTTATCTTGCGCAGCAAGCTTCTTCCAACGCTTCATACCTTTGTGTGAGCGAAGTTGCGGGTTAGCAATTTCATCCACAGCGAAGTTAAGTAGAGCAAGACCAGTCATAAGAAGAATCAGAGCCATACATGGAGCGAGTAGTTCCCACCAAGCGCCAATCAGCATTGAAGATGATGTCTGTACGTTGTACAGCATGATGCCCCAGCTAACGGTGTTCGGGTCACCAAGACCTAGGAACGAGATAGTGGCTTCCATCATGATTGCGTACATAACTGAACCGATGAAGCTTGCACCAACGATTGGGATAAGGTTTGGCAAAATCTCAACGAAGATGATGCGCCATGAAGATTCACCCAATACTTCTGCTGCTTTAACGAACTCTTTTTCACGTAGGGCAAGAGTTTGGGAGCGTATAACACGAGCACCCCAGGCCCAGGCCGTAAAGCCGATGATTAAGGCAATGGTTAGTGGCCCTGCCTCACCGATAAAGGCCGCGAGAACAAACAGTAGTGGGTACTGTGGAATAACCAGCATGATGTTCATTGCTGCAGTTAGGAAGTCATCAACACGTCCACCGAAGTAACCTGCTGAGATACCGATAACCGTCGCTAGAAAACATACTGTGATACCAGCGCCAAAACCTACTGATAGTGATACGCGAGAACCGTGTACGAACTGAGACCAAACGTCACGGCCCATACGAGAGGTACCCATTACGTGGTCCGCTTTTTTCGACATAATCAAAGTGCGGCGATCATCAGCTAGGTTTTTCGCTACCCAACCATCTGGATTTGCTTGTGCAGCTTTTACCACAGATGCTGGATATTCGTGTGGGTTACCAGTACGTTTGTCTGGAGCGTGCTTTGCAAGTAGCGGTGCACATAGAGCCATCAAAACAAACGCGCTAAGAATAATACTGCCAACCAGTGCCATCGGGTTACCGACGATCAGTTTGAAGATACCTTTCATTATTATTTACCTCCCTTACGTAGGCGAGGGTCGAGAACTACGTATAGCATGTCTGCAAGTAGGTTAAAGAACAGCATGAATAACGTCATGATAAGTAGCTGACCTTGAAGTACTTGGTAATCACGCGCTTTAATCGCGTTAAATAGAACTGAACCTAGACCTGGGTAGTTAAAGATGATTTCGATAATCAACTGACCACCGATTGCCATACCTAGTGCCATTGAAAGTGCGGTTACACTTGGAAGCATCGCGTTACGAGCTGCGTAGTTAAATACAATACGTTTTTCGCTTAGGCCTTTGCCTTTCGCCATCGTAATGTAATCTTCCGCTAGTAGGTTGATCATGTTGTTACGCATGTTTACTAGGAAGCCACCAATCTGAACGATGGTTGCACACACTAGCGGTAGTACTGCGTGGTAAGCGACGTCTTTAATGAACGCCCAGCTTGTCCAGTCAGGAGATGTACCCGCTGTGTAAGCGTAACCCGTAGGGAACCATTTAAGACCGATTGCGAAAGTAAACAGTGCAATCATGGCAATAACGACTTGAGGTACTGCTTGGATAACTAGCATGCCAGGAGTAATGAACGCATCGTATTTACTACCGCGTTTCCAAGCTGCGTAGATACCTAAGATTGAGCCAAGAGAGAATGAAAAAACTACTGCAGTACCTGCTAGGAATAGAGACCAGCCAAATGCACCACCAAGTAGAGTGTTTACTGACAGAGGGTAGAATTGAATCGAAGTACCCAGCTCCCAGCTCAGAATGTTTTTCATGTAGGCAAAGTATTGCATCCAAATAGGACCATCTACGAAGCCTAGTAGTTGTTTCATTGCTTCAATACGCTCAGGAGTAACCTGAACCGAAGCGTTGGCAAACATCATGGTAACTGGGTCACCAGGCATTGCTCGCGGAATAATAAAGTTCAACGTTGCCGCAACTAAAAGAGCGACAAAATAAAATGACAAACGTCTTAAAAAATAACCCATAACTTACACCTTAATCACCCAGATTTTCCCTGTTCCTGGTGTCAGGTCGCCCTCAGCGAAACTACTTATTTGAGCGCGAAAAATCCCCTGACGCAAAGCGCCATACCATAAATGCTAACAGGAGGGGGGATGTGCGGCGCACGGGATGTGCGCCGCTATATTGAATGTCTAATTACTTAACTGGTTTTAGGTCCAGTACGTGTAGTAGACGCTCAGGGATACCGTCCCAAATGTTTGGACGACCCTTAGGATTTTCTTCATTCCACCAACCAGTGAAACGAGTTGTATTGTATTGGTACATGTATGCACCAGACATTACAGGAACCGTTACTTGGTCAGCTGCGATGATTTGCTGGATACCGTGAGCGATGTCTAGCTGTTCTTTCTTATCAGCAGTTTTGTAGAAGCTGTTTAGAAGACCATCTAGCTTGTCGTTCTTGTAGTAGTGCAAAGCAAAGCGTGGCATGCCGTCACCAGACTGAAGTGCTGAGTTGTAAGCACTGTTCCAGTATAGGTGTGGATCCGCACCGTGGAAGTAGTTGGTGTATGCTACGTCGTACGTTGCTTCTAGCATCGCTTGGTTGTACACAGAGAAGTCTGGTGTACGCGCTTTCGCTTTGATGCCTACTTCAGCCAGTTGCTCAACAGCAAGTTGAACAGTGTTGTTGAAGTCAGTCCAACCGTTTGGAGATTGGATTAGAAGTTCGAAAGACTTACCAGATGGAGTGTCAACGAAACCGTCTTTGTTCACATCTTTAAAGCCTGCTTTAGCTAGTAGCGCTTTAGCACCTTCAACGTTGTACGTGTTGTAGCCTTTGTACTTAGCGTGAGTTTCTTCGTCAGACCAAGTCTTAAATGCGTAACCAAGACCAGAAGCGAAGTCATTCACTGTACCGCCGCCGTAGAATGCGATGTCGATAATAGTTTGACGGTCAATAGCCATAGAGAATGCGCGACGGAAGTCAACGTTAGTTAACGCTTCGTTCTTCACTGCATCTGGGTGCTTGAAGTTAACTACGAATGACTGAGTACCTGATGGCGGGTACCAGTATTGGTGGTTAGGACTTGCAGCTGCGTAAGTACGGTCGATATCTGGAACGAACGATGAAGTCCAGTCCATTTCGCTGTTTACAACTTTACCTAGGAACTGGTCGTTGTTCGCGATTTGCGGAACACGTAGACAGTCAACTTCTAGGTTGTCAGCATCCCAGTAGTTAGGGTTACGACATTGTGTGTAAAGTTGAGGAGTAAAAGTATCGATTTCAGTAAACGGACCAGTACCTACTGGATTTTCGTTTGTGAACGTTGATGGATCTTTTACTTTGCTCCAGATGTGCTCAGGAACGATAGGTAGTTTAACGATTTCGTAAGGCGCGTTTGAGTTCGCTTCCGCAATGTTGAACTTAACTTGGTAGTCGTTCAGTTTCTCTACGCTAGTAACCCAAGCGTTAGTACCTGCTTGGTCTAGTTCAGGTTTTGCTTTAACTAGTTCAAAAGAGTAGATAACGTCGTCTGCGTTGAATGTTTCGCCGTCAGACCATTTAACGCCTTTACGGATATCGAAAACAACACTTAGTAGATCGTCAGCAACGGTAAAACCTTCAGCTAGACGGAATACAGGCGTGTTACCGTGCATTTCGTTGAATACAACTAGCGGCTCGTATAGGAAATCACGAGTAGTGTGCAAGTTAGTTGCACCTAGGTACGGGTTAAAGTTACGTACGAAGGTAGTGTACTCTTTAGGGTGGATCGTTAGTTCACTTTTTTCTGCTGCAGTTGCTACTGATGCGAAACCAGTAGTAGCTGTTGCGATGATCGCTGTTGCTAATGCAGTTTTTTTAATGTTGGCAAGCATAGCTGTTCCTTACTATTTGCTTTCATTTCACTAATGGATGAATGTTATCAATTGATGAACACTCGCCAAGACCTACCTCAGAAACTATTTCTCAACGTCAGAGGTTGTTGGGAAATATGAGTGGCCTGTAGGCCCTAGGCACATCTAGAAAACACTGAATTCGCATGTTTATCAATTGCCATTCCCGTTAAAAACGTCAAAACACCACTCAGTAACGTCAATAACGTCAATTAATTGTATTTTTTGCTCAATGCGGTTAAAAAATAAGCTTTGAAGTGTGTCGCAGTTTGCCTTGGGGTGATGGTGTTAAGTTAGTGTTCACTATCTTCTTGTTTCTTTATTTTAAATGGTTGCGTTGGTGGTTCTGGTTCGGTGCGATCTCCATCACTAGGCGGTTTTAGTGTTAATTCACTACGCTAATTTTAAACTGACGAATTGTTGTGATTGGGTTCGCAATTACGTTGCTTTATTTACTTTTAGGCGGATTTTAGCGTTTTTGACCGTTATTTTTGGGCTCAGTTTCAAACAATTGTCGACGTGAAACCAAGTTGTTTTTCGCTGTGTAAAAACGCTAATGAGAACGATTATCTCAAGATAAAAAAAAGCCCATCGATTTGACGGGCTGGATAGTGATTGAACTCACTAACTGGTCAGTAGGTGTTGAAGCTTATCTCGCAGCTCTTCAATCAGTGCTCGTTCGGCATTCATCTCGTGGCTGTTATCAAGAATATATTCCAGTGAGCTCAGTACGGTACGCCAACGTGGTGTTTTCGGTAGCGTTTCGATACGTAGGTATTTATCCAAGGTACGCGTTTGCAGAGTGCTGCGGTCTAGATAGACGCGCCATAAACCACTTTGCTCGGCAAAGGCAAACTTGGTTTGGCCTGAACTGTTTTCCCAGTAATTGATTGCGGTTGTCATTGCATCCACCAATACTTCGCGCATCACTTCCTGTTTCGACTTATGTTCACCTGTGACACGGTCAGCAAGGCGAGTAAATTCACCGCCTAATTCTTTGAGCTCTTGTAACTTGCCCTTGTCACCGTCAAACGCATAGCTTGAAAGTGCCTCTATGGCGGTCTCTAGGTTGTGAATACGCACCGCATTGGCGCCGCCGCCATTATCAAAGATGTACATTGACTTAAGGCCTGATTCCAGTGGCAGACGCAGAATGTCGGCATCGAGATGTTGGCGGGTATCCTCAACGTAGATATCAACCTTACCGCAATAGTGCTCTTGCTCAACATCAAGGAACTTAGGGCCTAAAATTTCGTCTGCATTTGAACGTTTTAGCTGTTCGGTGCTGCGTTTAAACAGTCGTGCTGCCGCTTCGTTAGCAAAGCGAATTCGACCATCGTCCCGGATACAGATTATCGCTTCTGGAGCAGATTCAAGTTGTTCTAACAATCGACCTTGTGTTTCGAGCAAGCTCGCTTCCACGGCGGCGCGTTGTTTTAATTCCTGCTGTAAACGGTGGTTTTCCGCTTTACGCAATTCAGCTTGGCTTGCTGAGAGGTGCACTAAAATACGGGCCGCCAGCTCTTGTTTATTGAATGGTTTTGATAAGTAGTCATTGGCGCCGGAATTGAAGCCACGAATACGGTCATCAGGCTGGTTTAAGGCGGTTAGCATAATGACAGGCAATTCTGACTGGCTGTAATTTTCACGAATGGTTTCACAGACTTGATAGCCACTTAAGCCCGGCATCATCACATCCAGTAGCACCAGTTCCGGTCTTTCTTGTTCAATTTGTTGTAAGGCTTCAAACCCATCTTTCGCCGTGCGTACACGATAGCCCGCGATTCTTAAGAAACTGTCCAATACTCTTAAGTTTACCGGTTCATCATCCACAACAAGCAGCAATTGACCATCAGGGTTCTCAGGTAGGCTACTGATGCTTGTTTCTTCTAGTTCATAGCTCTCAGGCACTTTAAAGTGGATGCTATCATTATGGCTCGCTTGCGCGATTTGCGCTTCGGTGGCAATCGGTAAGGTAAAGCTAAATGTTGTGCCGACCATTGGTTGGCTGCTGACATAGAGTGAGCCATCCATCAATTCAACTAACTGGCGGCTAATAGACAGACCAAGGCCTGCACCCTGACGGTAGCGGCTGGCATCATCGCTGGCTTGGATTAATGGTTCGAAAATATGCTCGATTTGGTCGGCAGGAATGCCTTGGCCTGTATCAACCACTTGCACGCGGATTTTATCGTCTACTACCGTAGCAGAAATAACAATTTTACCTTCGCGGGTGTATTTGATCGCGTTACCAACGAGATTATAAAGCACCTGTTCAAGACGTTGTGGATCCGCCGCAACCCAAACTGGCTCAGCCGCCACTTGGTTAATAATGCGGATCTGTTTGTTACCCAGTAGGTGTGACGAGAGCTCTAGCACAAGGCGAGTGGCACTCGATAAGTCGACACCACAGGTTTCGATGTCAAGATTGCCATAACGCATTTTGTGATAGTCGAGTAGATCGTCAACCAAGGTGGTTAAGCGTTGTCCGCTGCTGATGATAATATCGAGTTGATATTTATGATCGGCAGTAATCGGCCCACTTGCACCCGAAATAAGCGCTTCTGCAATGCCAATCATGCCATGCAGTGGGGTGCGTAATTCGTGTGAAGTGGTGGCAAGAAACTCATCTTTAAGTTTGTTGGCCAGCTGCAATTCATCATTTTTCTTCTGGATTATCGTGAGGTTATCTTCCAGCTCTTCATTTTGTTCGCGAATAAGCTGGATTTTGTCACGAATCGAACGCTGCATGCGATCAAATGCAATGGCGAGTCGGCCAATCTCATCTTTACGTTGAGTGTTGATTTCCGCATTGAGATCACCGGCTGATGCTTTTTCTGCTGACCATGTTAATTTCAATAATGGTAGCGTGATGAAGTTGGAGAGGTAGTGCGAAGCGATGACCACCACGATAATGGCAAACAGCATGGCAAAAACAAACAGTCGTTCAAGTTGTTGTACACGTGCAAAGGCTTCTTTTTCAGCGACTTCCACCACAAGTGCCCAGTCAATACCTTTGGTTTGGATATGGCTGTAGGCGGCAATAATCTCTTCACCGAGAGCATTGGTAAAGGTGCCTACTGACGCTGGATTATTAAAGGCACGATCGATAATAGTCAGGCTGTTATCAACCTCTTCTTGGCTATAAGCAAGGGTGCGTGGCTTGTGGTCTTCACCAACCAGTAAGGTTTTTATCGACCAAATGTTGTTATTGTCAGCCATCAATTTGGTCAGGCTGTTATTTGGTAGACGGAACATCGCGTAGCTATGTAGGTAGCCTTGTTGGATGATTGGCGCACCGATCCAAGCGTAAGATTTTCCATGATGAGTTTCGAAGTCAGAGAAGAACACTGGCGTGTAGTCTTCATTGGTCTTACGTACCGACGTGACATTTTTCTTCAGTTTTTGAAAGGCCAAACCTAAGTTATCGTCTTTGTATTTACCAGAGATTAGGTTGGTACCGAAGTTATCGTTTTTATAGATGGAATAGGTAACGTTGCCGTTAATATCGACCAACAAAATGTCGTCAAAATCAGAACGTTTTAACAGTTCTAAATAGGCGCGATGATAACGAGTATGTAGTAAGCGATAGCGCTCTGTACCGTTATAAATGTCCGATTGCGGCAAAATTGACGTTTTAATCTGATTCCCAGAGCCTTGAATATAGCGTTGCTGCGCATAATCACGAGCCTGGTTGATGTCCAAACCGAGGCTTTGGAACGCATTGACTAAGCCATAGAAGCGGCCGCCACTGGCGTAAGCGAGCTCTGAACGGACAAACCCCATCACTTCCGATTCGCGTGCATCAAGATAATCAACAATCTGTTGATGCTTACTATCTCGCACAGAGAGAAGATGTGAAGTGCTTTGCTCTTGGAGATCTTGGCTGTGCGAATTGAGGAAGAAGAGGGCGATCACAGTTAGAGGCGTGATACTGAGCGCCAAAAATGCCAGCATGAGTGTATTTTGCAGGCGTTTGAATCTTTGTTTTCGATACAACTTAAACATGATAAGGGGATGACTTTCCATGAGAACCAAGCGTAATCGGCTCGGTGTTAAAAACGTTGAATTTGCTGAAATGACAAAATTAACGAGTTTTTTTACTTTGACAAGTAAGTAACATGTAAAGCGTGGTAAAAGGCGCAGTTTTATTTAAATTGCAGTAAAAAAGCCCAGAATTTGAGTGATTCTGGGCCGAAGGTTATTTTTTTGCAGCGTAGATGGTGAATTTATTGGTCTTATTTAGCGTCTCGCAATTTCCAAACGCCTGCTCAATAATCGGCGGGTATTTTAAGAAGCTATTGGCCACTATCAGTAGTGTTCCTGCTAGGGAAAGTTGCTGTGGTGCTTGTGCAAGTAGTGTTTCGGTTGCACTGTAGCTGGTATCAAGCCCTGAGTGGAACGGAGGGTTACTGATGATAAATTGGTAACCATCGTGACAATCGGAATAGACATCAGAGGCAAAGACTTGACCTTGTAAGCCATTCGCTGCCAGTGTCGCTTTAGAGGATTCCACTGCAAGCGCGCTGATATCGCACATCTCTAGTTTAATCTCTGGATTTAGCATCGCCATCACGCTGCCAATCACGCCAGCACCACAGCCGAAATCAAGTACCTTACCGTGCAATGACGGTAAGGTATCAAGCAGCAGTTTACTGCCGATATCAAACTCACCGTGGCTAAAGACTCCCGGTAAACTTTTGATAGTCAAGGCTGTACCTTGGTAATCGACAGAGTAGCTTTTAAACCAAGCTTCCATGTTAAAAGGCGCAGCTTGTTGGGTGCACTGACCCCAATAGAACGAGCAGCGACGAGCAGAGTCATATTTTTTAACCACGCCATAAGGCTGAAACATCTTCTCGACGCTCTTAATGCCAGAACGATTTTCACCGACCACGGCAATTTCCGTCTCTGCACCCAGCTTCGCCATTAGCATCGCGAGTAGGTATTCAGCTTCTGCTTTGGCTTTTGGCCAATATAAAAGCACCATGTCGGCATTGGTCTGCTGATCAAACTCGGCACCAAATACCGCTGTGATGCTGGTGTTGGCTTTCAGCTGACGATAGTAGCCGTAGTTAGTGGTGAACACGGTGACAGACTCACAATGTTTTGCTAATTCAACGGGAAAAAGATCTTCAGCTTCGCCAGCCACCAAGACGTGTTTGCCTGCGAAGTAGGCAAGTTGGCGCTCAGCGATTTGGCTTGGGGCAATATAAGCAGACATGGTGTGCTCGACAGAAAAAAAAGAGGGAGGATTCTCTCATAATCCTCCCTCACTTGAAACTAGCACGCTTTAAATAACAACGCAGATATTGATGGCTTATTTATTGTCTTGCGAATCAAGGAAATCAGAGAATTCTTCTTCGTAGATGTTAAACAACACCATGGTGACAGCAAAGATGATTGGACCATAAATCAAACCAATCAAGCCGAACAGATGTAAGCCCCCCAATAATGAGAAGAAAATCATCAGCGTGTTCATGCCTGCGCTGCCTTGCATCAACAATGGACGTAGTAAGTTATCAATAGAGCCCACAATCGCGACACTCCACACTAATAGGAAGATCGCCCATGTGGTGTCTCCAGTGAGGAATAGATAGGCGACGGCAGGTACCCAAATAAGTGCGGTTCCAACCACGGGAATAAACGACGCAAACCCCATGATTGTGCCCCAGAATAAGCCTGGGAAGCCTGCTATCCACATACCAAACCCACCGGCAAAACCTTGTGCAATAGCGGTTAAGAACGACCCCATTACCGCTGATTTAGCGACTTTTTCGACTTCATCGAGCAATTTATCTTCTTGGCTACGTGATAGTGGCAAAATATGACGAATTGCGGAAATAATTTTGTCGTGATCACGTAGTAAGAAAAACAGTACGAATAGCATCAAGAAAAACGACATCAAGAAGTTGGTCGCATCACCAAGAATTTTAGCGCTGATACCAACAATGTTTGTACCAAAGGTGGTGGCGAACTCCGCGACTTTTTGGGCAATTTCTTGTGGCTTAATTGCATCAAATGGTAAGTATGTATTGACCAGTTTTAATCCCTTAACCACTAAAGGATGAGCAAAGATCTCTTGAATACCGCCGGTCGACACCCATTGATACACATTTTGTGAAAAAACCGTACCTTGCTGCACGATAGCGGCAAAAACAAATAGCAGCGGAATCACAATGATAAAGGTCAATACGATACAAGAGAGCAAAGAAACGAGGTTTTTGTGATTAGGTAGCTTGCCTTCAATCCAGCCATGGATTGGAAACATCAATAGCGAAATGATGAATGCCATCACAATGGAGTTGATATACGGCTCAAGCAGTAAAAAACAGGCAAAGGCTGACGCTAATAATGCAGCGATCAACACCCAATGATCAGAGGTGATATTTATTTTTTTTGACACAAGCGAACCCAAAGTAAAGTGCAATACAATTATAATGACGTGAAAATAGTGGCTAGGCAACTAATGAGGGTGTGATGGGGTGTTGTGGTAAAGATAAGGGGTGTCAATCGGAGCCAAAAAAACGTTCGATACCGTGGTTTGCAATTATTTGTACGGTGTTGGTGTTATTGGTTGTAATCAATTGGCAATGAACGAGGTGCTATCGGGATGGCGCGATGTTTTCGGTGTTATTCGAGTGACTATAGTAAAAAAAGCGCGTTCGGTTATCGAACGCGCTTTTTCATGCTATTGAGCGTGTGAGAACTATGACATCATCATCACGAAGCTAAGGCTTAATTAAGGCTTATTTTTCTTGAGCGATGATTGCGAAACAGCGATCAGCCGCTTCTAGTGTCGCTTCAATTTCCTTGCTGCCGTGAGCGAGCGAAGTAAAGCTTGCTTCAAAAGCAGAAGGTGCCAGGTAAACACCGTGCTCTAGCATCAGATGGAAGAAACGCTTGAAGCGCTCTACATCACACTTATTTACATCAGCAAAGCAGGTCACACTTTCTTGTTCAGTAAAGAAGAAACCGAACATGCCGCCAACTTGGTTTACCACTAGTGGAATACCGTGGCTGTCCGCTAGACGTTTGAAACCATCAGCAAGTTGTTTTGTTGCTGATGCAAGACGCGCCTCGTTACCTTCCGCACGTAGTACGCTCAAACAAGCAAAGCCTGCCGCCATTGCCACTGGGTTACCAGACAGAGTGCCGGCTTGATATACAGGGCCGGTTGGCGCGATGTATTGCATTACATCTTTACGACCACCAAACGCACCCACTGGCATACCGCCACCGATGACTTTACCCAGAGTGGTCAGATCAGGCTTGATGTTGTAGTGTGCTTGTGCGCCACCTAGAGCAACACGGAAACCCGTCATTACTTCATCAAAGATCAGTAGTGCGCCTTCTTGATCACAGATTTCGCGTAGGCCTTCATGGAAACCCTCAACCGGTGGAATACAGTTCATGTTGCCCGCAACGGGTTCGACGATGATACAAGCAATTTCGCCTTTGTTCGCTGCAAACAATTCACGAACTGAATCAAGGTCGTTAAAGGTTGCCGTTAGTGTGTATTTGGCAAAATCAGCCGGTACACCTGGTGAGCTTGGTTGACCAAGTGTCAATGCACCAGAACCTGCTTTCACCAGTAGGCTGTCCGCGTGGCCGTGGTAACAGCCTTCAAATTTCATGATTTTATCGCGACCAGTGAAACCACGCGCAAGACGGATAGCACTCATGGTTGCTTCTGTACCAGAGCTCACCATGCGGATTTGTTCCATTGATGGCACTAACTCAGTCACTAACTCAGCCATGTTAATTTCAAGCTCAGTTGGCGCACCAAAGCTTAAACCACGTTGCGCTGCATCAATCACGGCTTGGCGAATCAGAGCGTGGTTGTGGCCAAGGATCATTGGACCCCAAGAACCGACGTAGTCGATGTAGGCTTTGCCGTCCGCATCAAAAATAAGAGGGCCATCAGCGCGTTCAACAAAAATTGGAGCGCCACCCACACCGTTAAATGCGCGCACAGGTGAGTTCACACCACCAGG
Organism: Vibrio scophthalmi; assembly: GCF_040869025.1. Lineage (NCBI taxonomy): Bacteria > Pseudomonadati > Pseudomonadota > Gammaproteobacteria > Vibrionales > Vibrionaceae > Vibrio > Vibrio scophthalmi. Next base: position 2,014,069 of record NZ_CP134271.1, read on the forward strand.
GATGGTCTTTTGCGCCTTTTGATATAAGTCTGCTGATTTGGTCATTGAAATATCCTCTTTTGATTGCTCGGACCAATTAGGTGGGCATTGTACCTGCCAAACTCAGTGCACGAAATGTTTTCCCACATATTGTGGCTAATTTGAGGCCAATTCACGCAAATGAAGAGAAAAACAACGAACCACGAAAGAGAAATATTCAACGATTATTGGTGAATACTTGAACGCTGCACTCAGGTATTAGATAATCACTAGATTATTAGAAGATAACTGCTGTAAGCGAACCTAACAATTAGGTTGTTTTGAATGGCAGATCATAAGAGAGAGGTCGTTGTGAGCGAAGCCAACATCCCCCTAACCTTTTCTGATACAGCAGCTAAGCGTGTGCACGCTCTGATTGCAGAAGAAGAGAATCCAAATTTGAAGTTGCGTGTGTACATCACAGGTGGCGGTTGTAGCGGTTTTCAGTACGGCTTTACATTTGACGAAAGCGTCAATGAAGGCGACACGACGATTGAAAACTGCGGTGTAACTTTAGTAGTTGACCCAATGAGTCTGCAATACCTGATCGGTGGTATGGTGGATTACACCGAAGGCCTAGAAGGTTCACGCTTTTTTGTAAACAACCCAAATGCTACGACAACTTGTGGCTGTGGTGCATCGTTTAGCGTGTAAGCAACTAAGTAACTGAAAAAGCTGCCTAAGGGCGGCTTTTTTTATTTTAAAGTGAGCTTCTAAATAGTCTTAATGTAACCCTATACATTGGTTATCGACGAAATTCCAATCGAAGTCATACATAGTAAGTTGATTAATTTCTAAGCTTGTTATCCCTGTCAGCCTTGTTATCCTAACAATCTTGCAACAGTCATGTTGTTACTCCTCAGTATCATTTGAACAATCAGTAAACCTCGTAAGCACAGTGGAAGGCGGCTTATGTATTACTAAGGATAGTTATGGCTAAATCGTCTATTTTCCATTTTTTATCAGTCAGACCTTATATTGTCTCTTTGGTTTTAGTGATTTTACTCGCCACTTGGCTTGCGATGGGGGCGTCCGATGCCCAAGAAACGCCGCCTGGGGCTGATCAAGAAACAAGCGTGCCGCTGGCTAAAGTGGCTTACCAAACCTTCATCGCGCAACAAGTACACAAAAGTATTGATTTGTACGGTCGTACCGCGCCAGATCGTCAGGCTAAGCTGGGGGCTGAGATTGCCGGTAAAATTGTGACTTTGCAGGTAAAAAAAGGTGAGGTGGTTAAGCGTAATCAAGTCATTGCTCAAATTGACAAAGGTGATCTTGAGATTCAATTGCAGCGTGCTCAAGCGATGCTCAATGTGCGGGTGAAAGAGTTTAAAGCAGCGCAATCACTCAAAAAGAAAGGCCTACAAGGTGAAGTGGCCTTTGCCAATGCTCAAGCGGCGCAAATTGAAGCCAGAGCAATGGTCAGCAATGCCAAGTTAGCGCTGCGTAATACGGCGGTTACGGCCCCTTTTTCTGGGGTTGTGGATCATCTTTATATTGAGCAGGGCGATTTCGTCGCGGTGGGTGATCCGGTTGCATCCTTGATTGATTTAGACAAAATCGTGATTGAGGCTGACGTTAGCGAGCGGCATATTCAGGATTTAAAGCTAAACCAAGCGGCGAATGTGCGCTTTATTAATGGCCAAGAGACCGAAGGAAAATTGCGTTATATCGCGCGGATCTCTTCAACCTCGACCAATACCTTTCCGATAGAAATTGAAGTCGATAACCCTCAACAACTTATCCCAGCAGGCGTCAGTACCGAAGTTGAATTGAATCTCAAAGATCAATTGGCGGTTAAAGTCACTCCTGCGATGTTGGCCTTAGATAAGGTTGGTAACTTAGGCATCAAAACACTGGTTGAGCAGGACAAAGTAAAATTTGTGCCAATTCAGTTGGTCAAAGCTGAGCAAGATGGCGTGTGGCTGACAGGGTTGGGTGAGCAAGTGAAGATCATCACCACAGGGCAAGGTTTTGTGCGTGATGGTGATCAAGTGATCGCGGTTGAGGCTAGTGCTCAGCAAGTGAAGCAGTAGGAGGCGCTATGTTTAGCTTAATTGATGCGGCCTTGTCGCGTACGCGAACCATGTTAGTGCTTCTAGTGTTTATTTTGATCGCTGGTGTGATCACCTACATCACCATTCCCAAAGAATCGAGCCCCGATATTACCATCCCTATAATCTATGTCTCGGTTGGCCACCAAGGCATTTCACCGGTCGATTCTGAACGTCTGTTAGTACGCCCGATTGAGCAGCAATTGCGTTCGATTGAAGGCGTGAAAGAGATGACATCAACAGCATCGGAAGGACATGCTTCAGTCATACTGGAATTTTCGGTTGGCATGGATCTCAATAAAGCGATGGCGGATGTTCGTGAAGCGGTTGATCTCGCCAAACCTAAATTACCAGAAGACAGCGATGAGCCGACCGTTAATGAGGTAACGCTGGCCTCAGAAGAGCCAGTTCTATCGTTAGTTCTGTATGGTACGGTGCCAGAGCGTACCATTGTGCAAATAGCCCGACGTTTACAAGATAAGCTGGAAAGCTATCGCCAAGTGTTGGAAGTCAACATTGCTGGTGATCGTGAAGATATCGTCGAGATTATTGTCGATCCCTTACTGATGGAAAGTTATGGCCTAGATCAAGCGGATATCTACAACCTCATTGCATTGAACAATCGAGTGGTCGCAGCCGGTTTCGTGGATACCGGTTATGGCCGCTTCTCGGTTAAAGTCCCTTCAGTATTTGATTCGCTTAAAGATGTACTTGAACTGCCGATTAAAGTCGATGGTAAACAAGTCATCACTTTTGCTGATGTTGCCACTGTGCGCCGCGCTTTCCGTGATCCAGAAAGCTACGCTCGCCTTGATGGTGAATCGGCGGTGGTGTTGGATGTCAGCAAGCGTGCCGGTGAAAACATCATTGAAACGGTAGAGCTGGTGAAAGCGGTGCTGATTGAAGCGCAAAAAATGCCAGAGTGGCCGAATAACTTGCTGGTTAAGTACACTTGGGATCAATCAAATGACGTCAAAATGATGCTCAATGATCTGCAGAACAATATTTTGTCAGCGATTATTTTGGTGGTGATCGTCATCATCGCGATTTTAGGTATGCGCACCGCTATGTTGGTCGGCATCTCGATTCCGGGCTCATTTTTGGCGGGTTTGCTAGCGCTGTCGGTGTTTGGCATTACCATCAATATTATTGTGCTGTTCGCCTTTATTATGGCGGTGGGCATGCTGGTGGATGGTGCGATCGTCGTAACGGAGTTTGCCGATCGGCGTATGCAAGAAGGGGTGCCGAGAAAGCAAGCTTACCGCGATGCGGCTAAACGGATGGCATGGCCTATCACTGCTTCAACCGCGACCACATTAGCCGCTTTTGCTCCGTTATTATTTTGGCCTGATGTGACCGGCGAGTTCATGAAGTACTTGCCGTTAACCTTGATTGCCACGCTGTTTGCTTCGCTGGTAATGGCGATGTTATTTGTACCGGTACTGGGCGGTTTATTTGGCAAACCGCAGAATGTCACCTCAGTCAGTCGTCAGCGAATGGTCGCTTTACATGATGGTGACTTCTCTCAAGCAACTGGCTTGACTAAGCTTTATTACCACACACTCAATGTTGCAATTAACCACCCGATTAAAATTCTGCTGTTGGCGATTGCTTTGGCGTTTGGTGTGGGGGCTGCATACAACAAAGCGGGTTTGGGCGCCGAGTTTTTCCCCGAGGTCGATCCGCCGTTTTTTACCGTCAAAGTTCGCTCTTATGGTGATCTGTCGATTAACGAGAAAGACGATATTATGCGCGACATCGAACAGATGATGCTGGGGCATGATGAGTTTGAGAGTGTTTATACGCGTACAGGGGGAGATGATGAGATCGGTCAGATCCAGATTACCCCAGTGGATTGGCAATATCGCCGTAAAGTCAAAGAGATCATTGAAGATCTGAAACAGCAGACCGATCAATATGCTGGGGTCGAGATTGAATACAAGTTCCCAGATGCAGGACCGCCAGTGGAACATGATTTGGTGGTTGAGATGTCGTCGCTCGATCTTGAACAGCTGGATGCTGGAGCCAAACAAGTACGTGAATGGGCTGATGGTTATGGCGCCTTAACCAACATTAGTGATAACTCGAGCAAAGAGGGTATTGATTGGCAGATCGATATTCGCCGTGATGATGCTTCGCGCTTTGCCGCAGATGCAACCTTGGTGGGCAATACCGTGCAGTTTGTTACCAATGGCTTAACTATTGGTGATTACTTGCCGGATGATTCCAATGAAGAGGTTGATATTATTGTCCGTTATCCTGAAGAGAAGCGAGATATTGGTAAGTTTGATCAACTGAGAGTCAAAACTGCACTTGGAATGGTGCCGATCACTAACTTTGCCAGCATCGTCCCAGATCACAAGCAGGATACGATTCATCGCGTTGATGGTCATCGAATTATTAGTATTAAAGCGGACATCAAAGAGGGTTATAACCTTGCATTGGAGCTGCCTAAGATCGAGCAAGCGTTAGGTGAGATCCCTCTGCCCAACGGTGTGGATTTTAAGTTGCGAGGACAAAATGAAGAGCAGCAAAACTCATCGGCATTCTTGCAAAATGCCTTCTTAGTGGCTTTAGTGGTGATGGCTCTGATTCTGATCACCCAATTCAATAGTTTTTATCAAGCGTTCCTAATCTTGAGTGCGGTCTTATTCTCCACCGTGGGGGTATTTGCCGGACTACTGATTTTCCAACGTCCGTTTGGGGTCGTGATGTCGGGAATAGGGGTTATTGCCTTGGCAGGCATAGTGGTTAATAACAATATCGTGTTGATTGACACCTTCAACCAACTGCGTCGACGTGGTTTGGATAAGCGTGAAGCCATCTTGCGTACCGGTGTGCAGCGTTTGCGTCCGGTACTGCTGACCACTGTCACTACCATTCTCGGTTTGTTGCCGATGGTATTGGAAATGAACATCGACCTGATTAATCAGAAGGTCGAGTTTGGTGCTCCAAGTACTCAATGGTGGTCACAGCTTGCGACTGCGGTGTCTGGAGGCTTAGCATTTGCGACGGTATTGACCTTGGTATTGACACCATGCCTATTGATGTTAGGCCGTAAAGAGGTGCAGCAAGAAGATAAAACTCAAGCACCATTATTGGTGGCTGAGAAAGCACCATTAGAGCCAGATTCACAGCCGAAGGTAGAATCGATCGCCTAGCGAGTACAGCCTTGATAGTGAGTTAAGAGCTAGAGTAAGAATAATAAAAAAGCGCAGGACGATAATCCTGCGCTTTTTTATTTATTTTTGATGATTGAGCCAATCACTAATTGCTGGCAAGTAATTCTCGGTAGCGCTCAAGATTGTTCAATCTAATTTCCGCATTGGCCATAAAGGTTTGTTTGGCTTTGCCAGTTAACGATTTTGATTGCGGTAGTTTCACTGTGCGCGCGTTTCTATGTACGCCATTAACTAAGAATTCATAGTGTAGATGGGGGCCGGTTACACGGCCTGTGCCACCCAGTGTACCAATGGTTTGTCCTTGCTTAACTCGCTGGCCGCTTTTGACCATGCGACGTGTTAAGTGCAGGTATTTGGTGACATAAATATTGCTATGTTTAATGAAGACATAGTTACCGTTAAATTGGTTGTAGCTCGACTTTAAGACAATACCATCACCAGCAGCCCAAATCGGTGTACCCACAGGGGCCGCATAATCAGTCCCTCGGTGCGCGCGTACTTTCCCCGTCACTGGGTGGCGGCGAGTTGGATTAAAGTTGGAGGTGACACGACGAAAATCAAGGGGTGAACGCAGGAAGGCTTTCTTCATCGCGCGTCCTTCTTCATCGTAGTAATTGCCGGTCTTGTCATCCAAAATCGCTTTTAAAGTATCACCTTGGTTAGTAAAAACGGCTGCGATGATCTGTCCGCGATCAACCACTTCACCTTCAACGATTTTTTCTTGATAGAGGATCTTAAAGCTATCGCCTTGACGAATGTCGAGCGCAAAGTCGATATCCCAGCCAAAAATGCCGGCCAGCTCCATGATTTGGTTCGCTGTCAGCCCTGCGCTAATCGCGGCATTCCAGAAGTTAGAGCTGATAGAGGCTTCGGCATAGTTATATTGGTAATTGACTTCTTTAGCATCAATCGAGCCTTTGAAGCTGCCATCGGATTTGGTGATTTGGTAGGTTTCGTAAGCGTTGAGTGGGCGTTTGATTTGGATTAGCTCATCATCAGCATCAAAACCAAATTTGAGGACATCACCCGGACGAAGCTTGGTTAACTGCTGCTCAATCTCTTTGCTTGAAGTGGTGAGTTGGTAAAGCAAGCGCGAAGAGAGCCCCGCGCGCTGAAAAACAATTGCAGCGCTTTCACCGGGAGCGACCTTGTATTGTTCCCAACGTAATTGAGACAGCGGCTGCGCCATTGGCTCAACGACTAGGTTCGCCGGTTGAATTTCAAGTGGGTAGTTCTTCCCTATTTCATAGATGCCTTTTTCATCACGCAAAGACTTGGGCTCTGGCAAGGCCAGTGCAACACCAATTAAAACGATGAAAAGGATAATTAAAGCCCGATGAAGTTTTGGGAGTCGAGCGAAAAGCGACAACATTGTATGTCCGTATTATATTTTCGACAAAAAAAGCTAGCTGACTAGTCTAACTGGTTTCAAAAAGCATCGCTATTCAAGTAAGATGTAAAATTACCAAATTTTTGCCAAATCTGTGGGAGTGAACAAGAATGGCGAGTATTGAAGCAGCACTGGCCGAGATTAAGCGCGGTGTCGAGGAACTGATTCCTGAAGAAGAACTGATTGCTAAGCTGAAAGAGGGTCGCCCTCTTCGCATCAAATTGGGTGCCGATCCAACAGCGCCAGATATCCATCTGGGCCATACAGTTATCTTTAACAAACTGCGCGCGTTCCAAGAGCTTGGACACGAAGTAACTTTCCTGATTGGTGATTTCACGGCAATGGTCGGTGATCCTTCAGGTAAGAACACGACACGCCCACCTCTAAGCCGTGAACAAGTACTGGCGAATGCGGAAACGTATAAAGAGCAGGTATTTAAAATCCTAGATCCGGCGAAGACGACGATTTCATTTAACTCTGAGTGGTTATCTGATTTAGGCGCGGAAGGTATGATCCGTCTAGCATCAAACCAAACGGTTGCACGTATGCTAGAACGTGATGATTTTAAAAAGCGTTACGCTGGCGGTCAGCCAATTGCTATCCACGAGTTTATGTATCCGCTGCTTCAAGGTTATGACTCAGTTGCAATGAAAACCGACGTAGAGCTAGGTGGTACTGACCAGAAGTTTAACCTTCTAATGGGACGTGAGCTGCAAAAAGCACACGGTCAAAAACCACAAGCAGTATTGATGATGCCGCTTCTTGTTGGCCTAGATGGCGAGAAGAAGATGTCTAAATCTGCGCACAACTACATCGGTATCAGCGAAGCGCCAAGCGAAATGTTTGGTAAAATCATGTCGATCTCTGACGATCTGATGTGGAGCTACTACGAGTTGTTGTCATTCCGCCCATTGGCTGAAATTGCACAGTTCAAAGCAGACATCGCAGAAGGTAAGAACCCTCGTGATGTTAAGATCCTACTTGCGAAAGAGATCATTGCACGTTTCCATTCGGAAGCTGATGCTGATGCGGCAGAGCAAGAATTCATCAACCGTTTTGCTAAAAACCAAATCCCAGACGAAATGCCTGAGTTTGAATTTGACGCAGAAACGCCGGTGGCGAACTTGCTAAAAGAAGCGGGCCTATGTGCTTCAACTTCTGATGCGATGCGTATGGTTAAGCAAGGCGCGGCGAAAATGGATGGCGAGAAAGTGGCAGATGCTAAGCTAACGCTAGCGGCTGGCACTTATGTCTTCCAAGTGGGTAAGCGTAAGTTTGCTCGAATCACTATCAAATAGTGATGTTTTTAAAGTAATCGATAAAGCGCCGTTATAGGCGCTTTTTTTGTATCCAATAAACCTAGTTTATGGTCAATTTATTGGTGCGAAATTACATTACTTTGTTATCATACCCACGCTGCTAAATCAGCAGTAAATTCGGAGTTTTTAATGAACAATATCGACCATCCCCCCAGTCTTAGCGTGACTAAGATTAAGGGCGAAAACTAACCCCCCAATCGGTATTGCTTCAATCGCATCTACCCATCGGGTAGGGCTTCTTTTCTCTCTTCTTTTTCGTCACTCTGTTAGATACCTATACAACGCATTGCTTTGGCTAAACTGCCTAAGCCAATAAACATGTGTCTTTTTTGAGTGAACGCTTTACACATTCACCCAACTCATTGTGTGCTTTGTTGCGCGTTGTATTTGATGGTCGTTACCTCGCCAATCGGGAGATTCGCCATGACGGTAATGAATAACATCTATATGGAAAATGCAGCGCACTTCTCTGTTGAGGAGATCGGTGCCGCAAGGAACGCGTTTTTAAAATACGAACAAGCGCAGCAAGTGAATTTACTCACGGTGATGCCAATCGAAGAAGCAGTGGCTATTTTGCAGCATTGTTCGCTTGGTTATGTGCAGCAGTTAATCAGTCAATTAGAAGGGCTAGGGCACGATAAATTAGCGCGCCATTATGCCAATCGATTAGGGTTGTTTTATTCGGAGGTGATGCCAAGTGCGAGTTATCTCGCCACGTCGGTGATGGGGCATGTCCGTCAACGCATTGGTTGGATTATCGCCTTGGCCTTGTTAGGTATCGTTTCTGGGCTGATCATTGCCCAGTATGAAGATACCCTGAGCCAATTAGTGTTACTGGCGATTTACATGCCAGTGATCGCGGCGGCAGGGGGTAATACCGGTACGCAAGCAGCAACGTTGGTTATTCGCGCTTTAGCGACGGGCGAATTAAAAAAACGTCAGTGGTTACAAGTATTATGGAAAGAGAGCCGTGTTGCGCTGTGCTTAGCGCTGGCGATTTCTTTAGTGATGATTGGCCGCATTCTATGCTTTAGTCCTACCGAGAGTGCTGGTGGTTTTGATTTACAGATCATTGCACTGGCGATTGCCGTGGCGCTGTTTATTCAGGTCACACTGTCGACGACCTTGGGCGGTTTGCTGCCAATATTGGCTCGCGCTTGCAAACTGGACCCAGCGGTATTGGTGAGTCCAGTGCTTGCGTCGGTGGTCGATATCTCCGGTATGTGGATCTATTTCAGCGTAGTCAATTACTTCTTAGGGCTCGCCTGACTGTATTTGAGCACGTCTTGGTAGAACAGCTGTTCAAATTGAGTAATAGGGGCAACGGTCGGTGTATCGTTGTCCCTTTTTGTTGGGAGATAATCCGCCACATACTGTACAAACAAGGTGGTTGGTTGCCCCTGCTTATTTAGTCCAAACCCTGCCATGTTATAGCTGCCGTACACAGAACCACTTTTGGCAACTAATTGGCCTTTGATTGGGTCATTACGCATGCTGCTACGGTACTTTAAGGTGCCGTTTTCACCGGCGCTTGGCATTAAGGCGATTAATCCTAACTGATCGTCGTGCTGCCAAATATAACGCAACAGCGCCGTCATATCGGCACTGGTAAAGCGGTTGTTGCGTGATAGTCCTGAGCCATCGACGATTTTATTACGCTCAATGTTGATACCGGTTTTCTCGCTGATCACTTGCTTGATGGCTTCGGTGCCCGTGTTATAACTGCCCGGCAAGCTGAAGTAGTGTTGGCCGATCGCTTTAGTTACATTATCTGCAATAAGGTTGTCTGACTTTCTCAGCATCACTGTGAGCAGTTCTGGCAGTTTAGCTGAGTAATGAGTCGCGATTGGTTTGAGATTGCTTATCTCAGGCGAACCCACTTTCACATTACCGATTAACTTAATATTAAGTTGGTTCAATAGTGTGTGGACGGTTCTTTGGGTGTACAAGCTTGGGTTTTGTACCGCAAATTTGAGCGGTAGCGGCTTGCTACGTTCCACCAGGCAGCCTGATAGCTGATAGTGGTTATCTGGTGTCGTTATCAGCTCTAAATCGCAGTGTGTCTCTTCGTAGCGTTGTTTAGAGATGGTTTTCGCTGTGGATGATAAGTAAATCGGGAAGTGCTCAGGAGTATAAGCACGAGTTGAACCATCTTTATTCGTGTAGATAGAAGCTTGAACGCAGTTTTCATCGAGTGTGATCGCGGATGAAGGCGCACTGTAGCAAACACCGGTAATATCCCATGGCCAACCAACGGCGCGTTCATAGCCGTTAAAAGCACTGTTATCGAGCCAGAGGTCACCCTTGATGGTGGTGATACCTTGTTGACGCGCTAAGGTTAATAATTGTTTTAAGTCTTGGCTGGTGAGGGTTGGGTCGCCACTAAAGCGAATCACTATATCACGCTGATTCGCTTCCAATTGGGTCTTAAATTGGAATTCGTCCCCCAACGCCAGTTTGGCGGCCAATGCGGTAACCACTTTAAGCGTACTGGCTGGTGGAAAAAACTGATCGCGATTAGAAGTCGTGAGATAAGGTTGGTTACTATTGAGCGGTTCAATTGCGATTGAAACTCGACTGCCTTGCGGTAAATGGTCGAGTGGGGCATACGCCAGTGAAAAGGTTGAAAATAGTGTGATGAAGCTGGCGAGTGTCGTGCGCAGTGAAACGTTCATAGAATGAGTTCTTAGCTAATGGGACAAGTTGAACGTTGAGTATATAAAAAAAACGCCTGCAAGCGAGCAGGCGTTTAATGTTTGTGACTAAGAGTCAGCTATTAGAAGTCGTAACGTAGACCTAGTGCTAGTTCGTCTTCAGCATCTGCTTTAGAGGCAATACCGTTAGTACCTGCTTCACCTAGTTTATCGCCTGCGCTGATTAGGTTGAAGTTGTACGATACGTAACCGCGGAAGTTAGGCTGGAAGTAGTAAGTTGCATCGATTGCAATGTTATCTGCAGAGGTTTCTTTGTTGGTTTCTGCATTGTTGTAAGTCGATGTAAATACAGTTTGACCCATCGTGTACGCTGCTGCGAATTCGTAGCCAGTGTAGTCGCCATCTCTTTCTTGAACCTGACCGTCAGTGAAAGTTGTCGCGAAGTATAAGTCATTGATTGCGTAAGATGCGGCTAGCATGTACTCGTTTTGTTTTTCCGCACCAGAATATTGGCTTGCGTAACCCGCACCTAGAGCAAGACCTGTTTCGCCTACTGCATAGATAGATGATAGTGAGTAACCGTCAGCATCGTTGTCACTGTAAGATGCCACGTCTGCATTTGCGTTGCCATTTGCCTCACTAATTACTTTTCCTGATGCGTCTAGTTCAGTACGGTCAGCAAAACGGTAGCTTGCTTTTAGGCCAAGGTTGTTGAATTCGCCTTGATAAGTCAGCATGTTGTCAGCACGGTCAGCAACGTTGATTTTCATTGCTGCAGAGTTACCGTGGTAAGCCATGATATCTGTGAAGTCTGTGATTACACCTAGCGCGCCATCATTTTTACCGTAAGTTACTTCACCGAAAGTACCGCCAAGACCTGCGTATACGTAACGGTTTGTTAAGTCGTTGCTGTCGCTATCGGTAGCACCGCCATGATCTGAAGTTGTGAATTCACCTTCGTAGAAACCAACGCCGTAAAGGTTATCGGTGATTTGTGCTTTACCTAGGAAGTTTAGACGTACGCGTGATTTGTCTTCAGCTTTGCCATCTTTTAGAGATAGACGAGCTTCTGCGCGGCCACCCATATCGATTGAGTTACCATCTTGGTTATATAGTTCAGCCGCATGTGCGCCAGTAGCTAATGCAGCAGCTGATACTGCTAGGGCAATCAGAGTCTTGTTCATCTTATCAGTCCTAATTTTCTGTCCATAAATCATTGTTATTTAGAAATGAAGCCGCATTGTCCGTTAGCTTCAATTTCATACTCGGTGCAGCATTTTTAAGCGAGTTGAACAAAATCAACGTATTAGCTAGCTGCATTTCGTGAACCAAGTTGTACCGCCAAAGTTCCCTAAATCGTTAGTAAAACGATATAAATTTGGATTGTGAACAGTGTTCTATTTGTCTGGTTTATCGATTAACCGCTTGAGATGTAAGGCGTGATGAATAGTTCGAGCTCGCTCGAAAAAACATCGCCTTTTGCTTTTTTTTAGGCTTTTTTATCTTTCTAAATCCGAGATCTTGCATGTTTTAGAGTGAGAAATGTGACCTAAAGTGAGAAGGCTGGACTCTCGAATGGAATTAAGATGATTTAAACAATAAGTTTGTTTACACTAAGCTAAATTGAAAAGCGTATTGATTACCTAGCTCTTGTGGGCTGGGTATTTTTATTTTGTCCAAAGCTCGCTTTGGCCTAGAGGTATATGATGGAAAAAGTCCCAATGACAGCACGTGGCGAACAGCAGCTACGTCAAGAACTAGACCGACTATTAAAGCTTCGTCCACAAATTTCTATTGCGATTGCTGAAGCGCGTGAGCTGGGTGATCTAAAAGAAAATGCTGAGTATCATGCGGCACGTGAAGAGCAAGGCATCTGCGAAGCGCAAATTCGAGATATCGAATACAAGTTGTCTGTTGCACAAGTTATCGACGTTACCCAAATGGAGAATAGCGGTAAGATTATCTTTGGTTCGACGGTCACTCTGATTGATTGCGATACTGAAGAAGAAAAAACCTACCAAATCGTTGGTGAAGACGAAGCGAACATTAAGAGCGGCCGTATTTCGGTAAGCTCGCCAATCGCACGTGGTCTTATCGGCAAGATGGAAGGTGATGAAGTTGTGATCTCAACCCCAGGTGGTGAGCGCGATTTCGAAATCGACCGTGTTGAATATATCTAATCGTTTTGTTTTCGATAACAAAAATGTTAGATAGCAAAAAGGTCGCCTTGGCGACCTTTTTTATTGCGCTATAGTAGAACTTACTTACGTGGAAGTTCGATTTTGCGCTCTTCAGTTTGACGGAAAAGGACAAGTGTTTTACCGATAACTTGTACTTTTTCTGCGCCAGATTCACGCACGATAGCGTCAACGATTAGGATTTTCGTCTCACGATCTTCAGTCGCGATCTTCACTTTGATCAGCTCGTGGTGATTCAGCGCGATTTCAATTTCCGCTAGAACAGCTTCCGTTAGTCCATTTGCGCCGAGTAGCACAACTGGTTTTAAGCTGTGTGCTAGGCCTTTTAGGTGCTGCTTTTGTTTGGTGCTTAGGTTCATTACGCGGCCAATTTTCTTTAAAATAAGGGTTGAAAAAAGCTATTTTAACGCCATCTATTGCGGAAGACTATAATTTATTGAGCAATAGGCTGACCCTATTACAACAATAGCTCCTTTTTGTAGCTTGTTAGGATTAAAATGAGTAAACAGAAACATTCGGCGAGTTCTGGCCGTTGGTTGAAAGAACACTTTGATGATAAGTACGCAAACGAAGCCCGTAAAAAAGGCTATCGTTCACGTGCCTACTTCAAGATGGAAGAGATCCAAACGAAAGATAAATTGTTGAAAAATGGGATGACTGTCGTCGATTTAGGTGCAGCTCCCGGTGGATGGTCTCAATATGCTGCTAAGATAGTAGGTGACGAAGGGCAAATTATTGCTTGTGACTTGTTACCTATGGATCCAATTGCGGGTGTGAGCTTCCTACAAGGTGACTTTCGTGACGATGCAGTATTGGAAGCGCTTTTAGACAAAATCCAACCATCAATGGTGGATGTGGTGATGTCAGACATGGCACCAAACATTGCGGGGAATAACTCCGTTGACCAACCAAGAGCGATGTATTTAGTTGAACTCGCATTGGATATGTGTCGACAAGTTCTAGCCACAAATGGTAGCTTTGTTGTAAAGGTCTTCCAAGGTGAGGGATTCGATCAATACGTGAAGGATATACGTGATATGTTCAAGACCGTAAAGATTAGAAAACCTGACTCTTCTCGAGCTCGCTCCCGTGAAGTCTTTATTGTAGCCACTGGTTACAAAGGTTAACTATTTGCTTGTTTGAGCGGTCGTTAACACTATAGCTACAGTCTACGAACTGTAGTACCCTACCTTTAATTACAATTAGTTATCGCGAGGCTTACACCTTGAGTGACATGGCAAAAAATTTAATTCTGTGGCTTGTTATCGCTGTAGTGTTGATGTCGGTTTTCCAAAGCTTCGGTCCAAATGAAAGCAGCGGTAAAGCGGTCGATTACACCACATTTGTACAGGAAGTTGGCCAAGGCCAGATTCAGGAAGCAACGTTTAAAGACGGTGAAATCACTTTCATTCGTCGTGGCGTAGGGACGAAGAATGTGACCTATATGCCAGTTTACGATCAGAAGCTTCTTGATGATTTAATTAACCAAAACGTGAAAGTTCAAGGTACACCACCAGAAGAGCAAAGCTTACTGGGTACTATTTTCATCTCTTGGTTCCCAATGATCTTACTAATTGGTGTATGGATTTTCTTCATGCGTCAAATGCAAGGCGGCGGCGGTAAAGGCGCAATGTCCTTCGGTAAGAGCAAAGCGCGTATGATGAGTGAAGAACAAATCAAAACGACCTTTGCTGACGTTGCGGGCTGTGATGAAGCGAAAGAAGACGTAAAAGAGCTGGTTGACTACCTACGTGATCCAAGCCGTTTCCAAAAATTGGGCGGTAAGATTCCAACAGGTGTGTTGATGGTCGGCCCTCCTGGTACTGGTAAAACGCTACTTGCTAAAGCAATTGCAGGTGAAGCGAAAGTACCATTCTTCACAATTTCAGGTTCTGACTTTGTTGAAATGTTTGTCGGTGTGGGTGCATCTCGTGTGCGTGACATGTTCGAACAAGCGAAAAAAGCAGCACCATGTATTATCTTCATCGATGAAATCGATGCGGTAGGTCGTCAGCGTGGCGCTGGTGTAGGTGGTGGTCACGATGAGCGTGAACAAACCCTAAACCAAATGCTGGTTGAGATGGATGGTTTCGAAGGTAACGAAGGTATTATCGTTATCGCCGCAACTAACCGTCCGGACGTACTTGATCCAGCACTACTTCGTCCAGGTCGTTTTGACCGTCAAGTGGTGGTTGGTCTTCCTGATGTCCGTGGTCGTGAGCAGATTCTTAAAGTTCACATGCGTAAAGTGCCGCTAGCAGGTGACGTAGAGCCATCGTTGATTGCTCGTGGTACTCCTGGTTTCTCTGGTGCAGACCTAGCCAACCTAGTAAACGAAGCTGCACTATTTGCAGCGCGTGGTAACAAGCGCAACGTTTCAATGGTCGAGTTTGAACTGGCAAAAGATAAAATCATGATGGGTGCTGAACGCCGCTCAATGGTTCTATCGGAAGAGACGAAAGAATCAACAGCGTACCACGAAGCGGGTCACGCCATTGTTGGTCGCCTCGTGCCTGAACATGATCCAGTGTACAAAGTTTCTATCATTCCACGTGGTCGTGCGTTGGGTGTAACGATGTACCTACCAGAGCAAGACCGTGTGAGCATGAACCGTCAGCACCTAGAGTCGATGATTTCTAGCTTGTATGGTGGTCGTCTAGCTGAAGAGCTGATTTACGGTAAAGATAAAGTATCAACGGGCGCTTCAAATGATATTGAACGCGCAACGGATATTGCTCGTAAGATGGTGACTCAGTGGGGCTTCTCTGAAAAACTAGGTCCTTTGCTATACGCTGAAGATGAAGGTGAAGTGTTCCTAGGCCGTAGCGTGACTCAGACTAAACATATGTCTGAAGACACAGCGAAGTTAATTGATGATGAAGTTCGTATCATTATCGACCGTAACTACGCACGTGCACGTCAAATCCTAGAAGACAACATGGATATTATGCATACGATGAAAGACGCATTGGTGAAGTACGAAACCATTGATGCTGGTCAAATTGAAGACCTAATGAATCGTAAAGCAGACATTCGTGAGCCTGCTGGTTGGGGAGATTCTCCTTCTAATACAGAAGAGAAACCTCAAGCTAAGCCAGAAGCAGAAGAGAAAGCGGTAGAATCAGAACCAACTGAAGAACAACCAACTTCTCAAGAAAGCACTTCAAGCGAAGCGACAGAGAAAAAAGACTCTGAATAATTGAGTATTTAAAAATAAACCCCGAGGAAACTCGGGGTTTTTCTATTTATGATGAAAATTACAGCCAACAATAAAACCCTCGATCTTTCCCTGCCTCATGTGATGGCGATTCTCAATGTGACGCCTGATTCTTTTTCTGATGGCGGACAGTTTCATTCCCTTGATAATGCACTAATACAGGCTGAGAAAATGATCACAGCCGGTGTGTCGATCATTGATATCGGCGGTGAGTCTACCCGACCAGGTGCGCCGGATGTCACGCTAGAAGAAGAGCTTGCTCGTGTTATTCCTGTTATCAAGGCGATTCGCGCAAAATATGATGTGTGGATTTCTATTGATACCAGTAAAGCTGAAGTGATGCGTCAAGCGATCGCTGCGGGCGCTGATATTATTAATGATGTACGTTCTCTACGTGAACCGGGGGCGCTCGAAGTCGCCGCTCATGCTGGTTTGCCAATCTGCCTGATGCACATGCAAGGTCAGCCGCGTAGCATGCAGACTAATCCACACTACGATGATTTACTGCAAGAAGTCGGTGACTTTTTGCAAGAGCGAATTGATGCTTGTGAAGCGGTGGGGATTGCGCGAGAGCAGTTGATCCTTGATCCAGGTTTTGGCTTTGGTAAAACATTAGCGCATAATTACCAGATGTTGGCGCACTTAGAACGATTCCATCAGTTCAATTTGCCGCTACTGGCAGGGATGTCTCGCAAGTCGATGCTATTTAAACTGTTAGATAAAGCGCCATCAGAGTGTGTGGCTGCCAGTGTTAGTTGCGCTACTATTGCGGCGATGAAAGGCGCACAGATTATTCGCGTGCATGACTTTGAACAAACGTTAGATGCAGTCAAAGTTGTTAGTGCTACCTTGAACAATAAATAAAAACAAAGGAAACCTCATGTCGAACAAAAGACGTTATTTTGGTACCGATGGCGTTCGTGGCAAAGTTGGGCAGTACCCTATTACTCCTGATTTTGTCCTTAAACTTGGCTGGGCTGCCGGTCGAGTGCTTGCAAAACAAGGCACGAAAAAAGTTATTATCGGTAAAGATACGCGTATTTCTGGCTACATGCTGGAATCGGCGCTAGAAGCAGGTCTTGCAGCAGCAGGCCTTAAAGCGACCTTTACTGGGCCGATGCCAACACCTGCGGTAGCTTACTTGACACAAACTTTCCGCGCTGAAGCGGGGATCGTGATTTCTGCATCACACAACCCATACTACGATAACGGCATTAAATTCTTCTCTTCTGAGGGGACCAAGTTGCCTGACGATATTGAGCTCGCGATTGAAGCGGAACTTGATAAAGAGATTGAGTGTGTTGAATCTTCTGAGTTGGGTAAAGCGACTCGCCTGAATGATGCTGCGGGCCGTTACATTGAGTTCTGTAAGAGCACTTTCCCATCAACATTGAGTTTAGCTGGGCAAAAAATCGTTGTTGATTGTGCTAATGGCGCGACTTACCACATTGCACCAGCGGTATTTTCTGAACTTGGCGCTGATGTTATCGCCATGGGTGTTGAGCCAAATGGCATCAACATCAATGATGAAGTGGGTGCGACAGATGTGCGAGCACTACAACAACGTGTGGTTGCCGAAGGCGCCGCTCTAGGTCTCGCATTTGATGGTGACGGCGACCGTATCATCATGGTGGATCATCTAGGTAATAAAGTTGATGGTGACCAAATTGCCTACATCATTGCGCGTGATGCACTGCGTCGTGGCGAACTAAAAGGTGGTGTGGTTGGGACATTGATGACCAACTTAGGCATGGAAAATGGCCTAAAACAATTGGGCATCCCATTTGTTCGCGCGGCGGTTGGTGACCGTTATGTTATGGAACGATTGCTTGAGAAAGGCTGGAAGATTGGCGCTGAAAACTCAGGCCACGTTATCTTGCTAGATAAAGTGACGACTGGTGATGCAATTGTCGCAGCATTGCAAGTGTTTGCTTCAGTGGTGGGCAGTGAAATGACGCTGAATGAGCTTTCTCAAGGCATGACTCTCTACCCGCAAGTGCTGGAAAACGTTCGTTTTACTGGCGATAGCAACCCGCTTGAAGCGGATGCGGTAAAAGAAGCGGTGATTGAGGTTGAAGCTGCGCTGGGTGACAAAGGTCGCGTACTATTGCGTAAATCAGGTACTGAACCGCTGATTCGTGTCATGGTAGAAGGTGAAGATGCTGATTTAGTACAAAGTTCTGCGCTGAAAATTGCTGACGCAGTGAAAGCGAGCTTTTGATTCGATAGAGCAAAAAGAGAAGAAAAAAGGGGCTTTGGCCCCTTTTTGTTGCTTCTAAGCGAAGCGAGGCAAGAGGATTGTTAGTTTTTTAACCGTTTGATTCTAAAGTTAGGCTTTTTTGTCAATTTTCTCTTGTCAGCCCTAGTAGGTTTCGCTAGTATTGCTCGGCCTTCAGTAAGGAGGTCGCTAGCCTTGTTCTGAAATTTAATTTTCGAACGTCGCTGGCCTAACAATTTGGAACATAGGTGGACAACATGTTTTCAGTTCTACTTGTGATTTACCTGTTGGCAGCGGTTGGTGTAATCGGCCTAGTGTTGATTCAACAAGGTAAAGGCGCAGATATGGGAGCCTCATTCGGTGCAGGCGCATCAAACACAGTGTTTGGCGCAAGCGGCTCAGGTAATTTCTTAACCCGAATGACTGCAGTTTTTGCAACAGTATTTTTTGTTATCAGCTTGGTGTTAGGTAATCTATCTACACACAAAACTGAATCTCAGTGGATTGACCCGACACAAGGTCAAGTTGTTGAGCAGGTAGCTGATGATGTAGCGAGTGATGTTCCAGCTCCTGTGAGCGAAGAAATCCCGCAATAAGCGATTAATGCCGAGATGGTGAAATTGGTAGACACGCTAGCATGAGGTGCTAGTGCCTATGGTGTGAGGGTTCGAGTCCCTCTCTCGGCACCATTGATTTACAAACTTGTAAATACTTTGTTTGAGCGTATAATGCTCAGCAAGTCGGACGCGGGGTGGAGCAGCTTGGTAGCTCGTCGGGCTCATAACCCGAAGGTCGTCGGTTCAAATCCGGCCCCCGCAACCAATCCTTTGATAAGGACGAGTTTGTGCAAAACAATGCATTTTGTTTTGCGAGTTAAGCAGCTATTGTTTAACTCATCAGGGTCCAGCAATAAAAAACCCCGACTTTTTCGGGGTTTTTTGTTATCTAAATTCCTGTAAAAGGATTTAGATCTTGCTTGGAATTTAAATTGGGCTCTATGCCCTTTTTTTGTTTCTGGAGTGGTTCAAATGACTGGTTTAGAAAGACAATTAACTGAAATGCTAGAAGCGCCAGTACAGGCGTCAGGATACGAGTTAGTTGGATTAGAATTTATTCGTGCAGGAGAGCACTCAACACTACGCATCTATATTGACCATGAAAATGGTATTTTTGTAGAAGATTGCGCAGAAGTTAGTCGCCAAGTAAGCGCTGTACTTGACGTAGAAGACCCTATTTCAGTGGCTTATAGTCTTGAAGTTTCATCTCCTGGTTTAGAAAGACCGCTATTCAAAGCGGCACACTATGAGCAATTTATTGGTCATGAAGTGAACATCGTTTTGAAGATGGCTGCGAATAACCGTCGTAAGTGGAAAGGTCAAATCCTCTCTATTGATGGCGAGACAGTCTCTGTTACTGTGGATGGTAATGAAGAGCAGTTTGCGTTAAGCAACATTTCCAAAGCTAACCTGATCCCTAAATTTTAGGTCCCTAAAAATTAAAGCTTAGAGGCTAATTAAAATGAGTAAAGAAATTTTAGCGGTAGCAGAGGCAGTATCGAACGAGAAAGGTGTACCTCGTGAACGTATTTTCGAAGCACTAGAAATCGCTCTAGCTACTTCTACTAAGAAAAAACGTGAAATCGAGATCGACGTTCGCGTTGCTATTGACCGTAAAACTGGCGAGTTTGAAACTTTCCGCCGTTGGTTGGTTGTTGAGGAAGTTGAATTCCCAACAAAAGAGATTTCACTAGAAGCTGCACAATACGATGATGAAACTGTTCAATTAGGCGACTTCATTGAAGACGAAATTGAATCAGTAACATTTGACCGTATTACGACGCAAACCGCGAAGCAAGTTATCGTACAAAAAGTACGTGAAGCTGAGCGTGCGCAAATCGTTGAGCAGTTCATCGATAATGAAGGCGACCTAGTAACAGGTGCGGTTAAGAAAGTTAACCGTGAAACCATCGTTCTAGATCTAGGCAACAACGCGGAAGCTGTTATCCTACGTGATGACCAACTTCCACGTGAAAACTTCCGTCCAGGCGACCGTATCCGTGGTCTACTGTACAAAGTTGCGCCAGAAGCTCGTGGTTTCCAACTGTTCGTTACGCGTTCTAAACCAGAAATGCTAGCGGAACTGTTCCGCGTAGAAGTGCCAGAAATCGCTGAAGAAATCATCGAATTGAAAGGCGCAGCTCGTGATCCAGGTTCTCGTGCTAAGATCGCAGTGAAAACGAACGACCGTCGTATCGACCCTGTTGGTGCGTGTGTTGGTATGCGTGGTGCACGTGTACAAGCTGTTTCTGGCGAACTTGGTGGCGAGCGTATCGATATCGTGCTTTGGGATGATAACCCAGCGCAATTCGTTATCAACGCAATGGCTCCTGCAGACGTAGCGTCAATCATCGTTGATGAAGATGCTCACTCAATGGACATTGCTGTTGAAGCTGACAATCTAGCTCAAGCGATCGGCCGTAATGGTCAGAACGTACGTCTAGCATCTCAACTAACTGGTTGGGAACTGAATGTTATGACGGTTGAAGATCTACAGAAGAAACATGCTGAAGAATCTCAAGCGTCTATTGAAAACTTCATGAAGTACCTAGATCTTGAAGAAGACTTCGCTCAGCTACTCGTTGAAGAAGGTTTCTCTAGCCTAGAAGAGATCGCTTACGTACCAGTAAACGAACTGCTAGACATCGATGGTCTGAATGAAGAAATTATCGAAGAGCTACGCAACCGTGCTAAAGAAGCGTTAACCACGCTTGCTCTAGCAAAAGAAGAGACCTTTGATGGTCTTGAGCCAGCTGACGATCTACTAGGCCTGGAAGGTCTAGAGCGTGAAATGGCGTTTAAATTGGCTGCTAAAGGTGTTGCAACACTTGAAGACCTAGCAGACCAAGGTATCGATGATCTAGAAGGTGTTGAAGGACTAACTGACGAGCGAGCTGGTGAACTAATCATGGCTGCACGTAATATTTGTTGGTTCGGAGACGAAGCATAATTTCAGCAAGGAGGTAGCGGAATGACACAACTTACAGTAAAAACTCTGGGTGAAGAGATTGGTACGCCAGTTGACCGCTTGATTGAACAACTTGCTGATGCTGGAATTAACAAATCAGGCAGCGATGCGATTTCAGAAGACGAGAAGCAACAGCTGCTTACTCATCTGAAAAAAGAACACGGCGATACATCAGGCGAATCAGCACCAACACGTTTAACGTTGCAACGTAAAACGCGTAGCACACTAAGCGTTAACGCTGGTGGCGGTAAGAGTAAAGATGTTCAAGTTGAAGTGCGCAAAAAGCGCACTTACGTAAAACGCAGCTCTATTGAAGATCAAGCAAGTCGTGAAGCTGAAGAAGCTGCAAAGCGAGAAGCGGAAGAGCTAGCGAAGCGTGAGGCTGAGGAACTAGCACAACGCGAAGCTGCAGAGAAAGCACAACGCGAGGCCGACGAGAAAGCGAAACGAGAAGCGGATGCAAAACGTGACGCTGAAGAAAAGGCCCAACGCGTACAAGCTGATAAGGCTAAGAAAGACATGAATGCAAAAAATGCGGATGTAAATACGCAAGCTAAAAAAGAAGCTGACGAACTAAAACGTCGTCAGGAAGAAGAAGCTCAACGTAAAGCGGAACAAGAAGCAGCTAAGCTTGTTGAAGAAGCGCGTAAACTTGCTGAAGAAAACGGCGAGCGTTGGACTGAAGAAGAAAAGAAAAAGAAAGAGCTAGAGAACGCTGACTACCACCTAACGACATCAACTTACGCTCGTGAAGCGGAAGATGCTGCGGATCTTAAAGAAGAAGGTGCCTCTACTCGTCGTCGCAAGCAGAAGAAAATGTCTGCAAAGAGCGATTCACAAGAACGCGGTGGCCGTAACAACGCTCGCGGCGCTCGTGGTGCTCGCGGTGGTCGTGGTAAAATGGCTAAATCCAGCGCACTAACTCAAGCGTTTGACAAGACAGCTGCGGTTGCTAAAGCTGACGTTGTTATTGGCGAAACTATCGTTCTATCTGAACTTGCTAGCAAAATGTCGGTTAAAGCGACTGAAGTTATCAAAGCGATGATGAAGATGGGCGCAATGGCGACTATCAACCAAGTTATCGACCAAGAAACTGCACAGCTTGTAGCAGAAGAAATGGGTCACAAGGTTGTTCTACGTAAAGAGAACGAACTTGAAGAAGCAGTACTAAGCGATCGTGATAACAGCGCAGAAGCGGTTCCTCGTGCACCGGTTGTGACTATCATGGGTCACGTTGACCACGGTAAAACGTCAACACTTGACTACATTCGTCGTACTCACGTTGCATCAGGCGAAGCGGGCGGTATCACACAGCATATCGGTGCTTACCACGTTGAAACTGACAATGGTATGATTACCTTCCTTGATACTCCTGGACACGCGGCGTTTACTGCTATGCGTGCTCGTGGTGCTCAAGCGACA
The DNA here is from genome assembly GCF_040869025.1 of Vibrio scophthalmi. Lineage (NCBI taxonomy): Bacteria > Pseudomonadati > Pseudomonadota > Gammaproteobacteria > Vibrionales > Vibrionaceae > Vibrio > Vibrio scophthalmi. Next base: position 2,036,765 of record NZ_CP134271.1, read on the forward strand.
GATATCGTTGTACTTGTTGTAGCGGCAGACGATGGTGTTATGCCACAAACAGTAGAAGCGATTCAGCACGCGAAAGCAGCTGGCGTTCCACTGATTGTTGCAGTGAACAAGATCGATAAAGAAGGCGCAAACCCAGATAACGTTAAGAATGAGCTTGCTCAATATGACGTTATTCCTGAGGAATGGGGCGGTGAGAACATGTTCGTTCACATCTCTGCGAAAGAAGGTACCAACGTTGATGGTCTTCTAGAAGCGATCCTTCTTCAATCTGAAGTACTAGAACTGACTGCTGTTGCTGAAGGCATGGCATCAGGTGTGGTTGTTGAATCTCGCCTAGATAAAGGTCGTGGTCCAGTAGCGACGGTTCTTGTTCAGTCAGGTACTCTAAACAAAGGCGATATCGTTCTTTGTGGTCAAGAGTACGGCCGTGTACGTGCAATGCGCGATGAGCTAGGTAAAGAAATTACTTCAGCTGGTCCGTCTATTCCTGTAGAGATCCTAGGTCTTTCAGGTGTGCCATCATCAGGTGATGAAGCGACTGTAGTTCGTGATGAGCGTAAAGCTCGTGAAGTTGCAAACTACCGTGCTGGTAAGTTCCGTGAAGTGAAACTTGCTCGTCAGCAAAAATCTAAACTAGAAAACATGTTCGCGAACATGGCTGCTGGTGAAGTTGCTGAGCTAAACGTAGTACTGAAAGCAGACGTACAAGGTTCTGTAGAAGCAATTGCTGACTCTCTACTGAAACTGTCTACTGATGAAGTGAAAGTAAACATCGTAGGTTCTGGTGTTGGTGGTATTACTGAAACGGATGCTGTTCTAGCTGAAGCTTCAAACGCTATCATCCTTGGCTTTAACGTTCGTGCTGATACTTCTGCACGTCGTGCTATCGAATCTGCAAGCGTTGACCTACGTTACTACTCAATCATTTACCAATTGATTGACGAAGTTAAACAAGCAATGAGCGGTATGCTTGCTCCAGAATTCAAGCAAGAGATCATTGGTCTTGCTGAAGTTCGTGACGTATTTAAGTCACCTAAACTGGGCGCAATCGCTGGTTGTATGGTTACTGAAGGTCTAATTAAGCGTAACAACCCAATCCGCGTACTGCGTGATAACGTTGTAATCTACGAAGGTGAACTAGAGTCACTTCGTCGCTTTAAAGATGACGTTCAAGAAGTTAAAAATGGTTACGAGTGTGGTATCGGCGTTAAGAACTACAACGATGTTCGCGTAGGCGACCAAATCGAAGTATTCGAAATCATCGAAATCAAACGTACACTAGATTAATAGACTAAAATTACTTAATACCTTGAAAGGTAATTAGTAATTGGTTGTTGAATACACCATGGGGGGCTGGGATAACCATCCCCCCATTCTTTCTATTTAAGAGAAATATTTTATGGCAAAAGAATTTAGCCGCACGCAGCGCGTATCACAACAGCTGCAAAAAGAATTGGCGATGATCCTACAGCGCGAAGTGCGTGATTCTCGTTTGGGCATGGTTACCATCTCAGATGTTGAAGTTTCACGTGACCTAGCGTACACAAAAGTATTCGTTACTTTCCTGTGTGTAGGCGAGCAAACGCCTGAGTCGTGCCTTGCAGCACTACGCGAGCACGAAGTTCATATTCGTATGATGCTTGGCAAGCGTATTCGTCTACGTCTAACTCCAGAAATTCGTTTCTACTACGACAACACTTTGGTCGAAGGTATGCGTATGTCTAACCTTGTAAGCGAAGTGATCAGTAACGATAAGAAGAAGCAAAAAGATTCTGGTCGTGAGGACGAAGAGTAATGGCTCGCCGTCGCAAAGGTCGTCCAATTGATGGCGTTATCCTATTGGATAAGCCAACGGGTATTTCTTCAAACGATGCGCTACAAAAAGTTAAGCGTATCTATTTTGCTGAAAAAGCCGGTCATACTGGCGCTCTAGATCCACTTGCAACTGGCATGCTGCCAATTTGCTTGGGTGAAGCGACCAAGTTTTCACAGTTCTTACTTGATTCAGATAAGCGCTACCGTGTGATCGCCAAACTAGGTGAACGTACAAACACCTCAGATTCTGATGGTGAAGTGGTAGAAACGCGTCCAATCGATGTTGATATGGCAAAGCTTGAAGCTTGCATTGAGACATTCCGTGGCGAATCGGATCAAGTACCTTCGATGTTCTCGGCACTGAAATACCAAGGCAAGCCTTTGTACGAATATGCTCGAGCAGGTATCGAAGTCCCTCGTGAATCGCGCAAAATCACCGTGTATGAAATCGTGCTGCACCGCTTTGAAGGCGATGAAGTAGAGATGGAAGTGCATTGCTCAAAAGGCACCTACATCCGCACAATCGTGGATGATCTTGGTGAACTACTTGGCTGTGGCGCTCATGTGACGATGCTTCGTCGCACCGCAGTTGCTAAGTATCCATATGAGAGAATGGTGACTCTTGAGCAGTTAAACGAACTGCTTGAACAAGCTCACCGTGAAGAGATTGCGCCACGCGAACTGCTTGATCCGTTGCTAATGCCAATGGACAGCGCTGTGGAAGATCTACCAGAAGTGAACATGAATGCTGAGTTGACCGATTTGGTTCAACACGGTATGCCTGTTCAAGTCTCTGGTGCGCCTGCAGAAGGTACGGTGCGAATGACCAGTGGTGAAGAAAAACTTTTCATCGGTGTCGCGCAAATCGACGACAGAGGCCGTGTTGCGCCTAAGCGTTTGGTTGTGTTCCGTGAGCAGGTTGAAGCTGAATAATCAGTAAGACGCAGTGAAAACAATGCAAAAGCCACGATCGATATCGTGGCTTTTTTGTCTTGCAGCATAATAAAATGCGGCCAAAATTTTGGAATGACCCCAATAAAGTAGACACTCAATATTGGAATTAGAGTGCTATGAAAGTAAAAACAGTCCGAAAACATTCAGACGATTTCAAGAAACAGGCCGTACAGCAATCTTTAGATTCTCCAGATACCGTAATATCAGTGGCGAAATCATTAGGTATTTCCCCTAGTTTACTGTCCAAATGGAGGACTGAAATGACCTCTCAAAAAAACACCTCACCCCCTCTTCCTAACACAGGGCCGGAAAAATCCGTTGTTCAATTAGAAAAAGAAATTCGAAGACTGAAAAAACGTCTTGAAATGGCGGAGATGGAGAACGAATTCTTAAAGGAAGCGAAAGTCTACTTCGACAGCCTAAAAGAATAAGATTTGAATACATTCTAAAATATACGAGCATTCAGCGACCTGTGATAAGGCTGTGCCAATGGCTAGGCGTATCGTCTGCTGGTTACTATAAATGGCTTCATCGAAAACCAAGTGTGCGAGAGCAAGGCAATGACAGTTTGCTCGACTTCCTGAAAGAGGAAAGTGATAGGCAACATTGTATCCCCGGCTACCGGAAGCTATGGGAAGCCGCGGTGGCTTATGGTTTTATTTGCAATAAGAAGCGAGTTCAAAGGTTATTGCAGTCATTAGGTTATCGTTCCAAGGCCAGTAAAAAGCGTCATGGTCGAGCACCTAGACAGAAAACGCTTATGCCTGCGTACAATCTTCTCAACCGCCAATTTGACGTAAGTAAGCCAAATCAAGTTTGGGCTTCGGATATAACTCAAGTTCGATGTAAAGAAGGCTGGAATTACCTTTGTGTCATATTAGATTTGTATTCGCGAAAGGTGGTCGGGTGGTCAACAAGTCGTATAAACAGCGCTTGTTTAGTGCTAAAAACGCTGAATAAGGCATGGAAAAGCCGCCGACCAGATGGCCGGAAGTTAATGTTTCATTCGGACCAAGGTGTTCAATATCGAGCGCTAGAAACTTTACGATGGCATAGGAAAAAGGCGATTACCGTGAGTATGTCGCGTAAAGGAAATTGCTGGGATAATGCCTGTTCAGAAAGCTTCTTTGCTCAGTATAAAAAAGAGTGGATTAGCAATCTAGGTGGGATGTCTCGTCAGGAAATGACAATGCAAAGTCGACTTTATATCGATACGTATTACAATCCAGTAAGAAGACATGGGACTCTAGGTGGAGTGAGTCCCATAGATTTTGAACTAATGAATTAACCCTCAGTGTCTACTTTTAAGGGGTCATTCCATTTTCTCGCTTCTCGCTTCTCGCTTCTCGCTTCTCGCTTCTCGCTTCTCGCTTCTCGCTTCTCGCTTGGAATGACCCCAATAAAGTAGACACTCAATATTGGAATTAGAGTGCTATGAAAGTAAAAACAGTCCGAAAACATTCAGACGATTTCAAGAAACAGGCCGTACAGCAATCTTTAGATTCTCCAGATACCGTAATATCAGTGGCGAAATCATTAGGTATTTCCCCAGGTTTACTGTCCAAATGGAGGACCGAAATGACCTCTCAAAAAAACACCTCACCCCCTCTTCCTAACATAGGGCCGGAAAAATCCGTTGTTCAATTAGAAAAAGAAATTCGAAGACTGAAAAAACGTCTTGAAATGGCGGAGATGGAGAACGAATTCTTAAAGGAAGCGAAAGTCTACTTCGACAGCCTAAAAGAATAAGATTTGAATACATTCTAAAATATACGAGCATTCAGCGACCTGTGATAAGGCTGTGCCAATGGCTAGGCGTATCGTCTGCTGGTTACTATAAATGGCTTCATCGAAAACCAAGCGTGCGAGAGCAAGGCAATGACAGTTTGCTCGACTTCCTGAAAGAGGAAAGTGATAGGCAACATTGTATCCCCGGCTACCGGAAGCTATGGGAAGCCGCGGTGGCTTATGGTTTTATTTGCAATAAGAAGCGAGTTCAAAGGTTATTGCAGTCATTAGGTTATCGTTCCAAGGCCAGTAAAAAGCGTCATGGTCGAGCACCTAGACAGAAAGGGCTTATGCCTGCGTACAATCTTCTCAACCGCCAATTTGACGTAAGTAAGCCAAATCAAGTTTGGGCTTCGGATATAACTCAAGTTCGATGTAAAGAAGGCTGGAATTACCTTTGTGTCATATTAGATTTGTATTCGCGAAAGGTGGTCGGGTGGTCAACAAGTCGTATAAACAGCGCTTGTTTAGTGCTAAAAACGCTGAATAAGGCATGGAAAAGCCGCCGACCAGATGGCCGGAAGTTAATGTTTCATTCGGACCAAGGTGTTCAATATCGAGCGATAGAAACTTTACGATGGCATCGGAAAAAGGCAATTACCGTGAGTATGTCGCGTAAAGGAAATTGCTGGGATAATGCCTGTTCAGAAAGCTTCTTTGCTCAGTATAAAAAAGAGTGGATTAGCAATCTAGGTGGGATGTCTCGTCAGGAAATGACAATGCAAAGTCGACTTTATATCGATACGTATTACAATCCAGTAAGAAGGCATGGGACTCTAGGTGGAGTGAGTCCCATAGATTTTGAACTAATGAATTAACCCTCAGTGTCTACTTTTAAGGGGTCATTCCAGCTTCTCGCTTCTCGCTTCTCGCTTCTCGCTTTTATTCTACCCCAAGCAAACCGGCGTCATTAAGATAGTTTCTTAGCTGTTCAGCACGCTTACGGTTGACGCCAAAGTCTGAATAACCCACGCGTGACTCAGAACGGACCATCAGTTGGCCATCTTTAATCTGTAACTCTAAATCATCGACAAAACGCATAATTTTGCTGGTGCACTCAATGCGTAAGTAATCGCCCTCAGTCACCGCTGTTTTCGCTCCTGGTAGCTTCAAAGCCACTTGTTCAACTTGAGCAAGGGTTACGCCTGCTTTTAGTGGGTAGGGGGCAATGTGAAACTTCTCACGCTGATCTAAGGTCGATACACAGTTGGGTTTATCACCACAAGCTTGGTTTATTTTATTTTTCATGGTTGTTCCTCCATGGCTACAACCAGCCATGACTAAACTGCTAACAAATAGGAATACGATTTTTTTCATGTTATTTGTCTTTGAATTCATGAGTGTTTCAGTGTAGCAGAGTACGGTAAATAGGCGAAAACGATCAATATTGCCTAATCAAATTAGCGCATAAAAAAGACCAGCACGAGGCTGGTCAAAGGTATAGATTGAAGGAACTGATTGGCGAGAGCGTAAGCTCCCGCCGAGTTGCATTAAGCAGAAAGCATTAATGAATTCGCTTTCGCTTCTAGGTTTGAGTTACCCATTAGGTGGTTATCAATGGCAATCGCACATTCGCGACCTTCATTGATACAACGTACGACCAAAGATTGGCCTGTGCGCATATCACCTGCCGCAAAAACGCCTTTCTGACTCGTTGCAAAGCCATCGGTTGCCACATTGCCGCGTTCATCAAGCTTAACGTCAAGCTGCGCTAGCACACCGGTTGGTTCTGGGTGCAAAAAGCCCATGGCTAAGAAAGCCATATCGCAAGGAATGACACGCTCAGAATTTGCCACTTCTTCAAAACCAGGGCGTTCGCCAGGCTTCGCATCTTGCCACACGATATCGGCAATGCGTAAACCCGTGACTTCACCTTTATCGTTGCCAATAAATTCTTTGGTCAGGATGTTCCAATGACGCTCACAACCTTCTTCATGTGAAGTGGTGGTTTTCATGATCATTGGGAACTGAGGCCAAGGCATGTTAGCAGGGCGTTTTTCTGGTGGGATCGGCATGATCTCAACCTGAGTAACGCTGGCTGCTTTATGACGGTTAGAGGTACCTACACAGTCAGAACCGGTATCACCACCACCGATAACCACAACGTGCTTATCTTTAGCGTGGATTTCTTCACCCTTTAGATCCATGTCGTTGGCACGGCGATTGTTTTGACCAAGGAAGTCCATCGCGAAATGCACCCCTTTTAGTTCACGTCCTGGAACGGGAAGGTCACGAGGAACGGTTGAACCACCAGTCAAAAGAACCACATCAAACTCTTGGCGTAACTGCTGTGCATTAACATCAACACCAATGTGTTGGTTAACTTTGAACTCAATGCCCGCATCCGCCATTAGGTTGATTTTACGATCAATGACGTCCATACCCAGTTTGAAATCAGGGATTCCGAAACGCAGTAGGCCACCGACTTTTTCATCACGCTCAAATACCGTTACGCAATGGCCAGCGCTATTAAGCTGTTCTGCCGCCGCTAGGCCTGCTGGGCCTGAGCCAATGATTGCGACTGTCTTACCCGTGCGAACACGCGGTTTTTTCGGCTTAGCGTAACCTTCACGGTAGGCGGTTTCGACGATGGTTTTTTCAATATTACAGATGGTGATTGGATCTTGGTTAATACCAAGAACACACGCACTTTCACAAGGTGCAGGACAAACACGACCGGTAAATTCAGGGAAGTTGTTGGTTGAACTTAGAATATTCCAAGCCTCTTCCCAGCTATCACGGTAAACCGCATCATTAAATTCAGGAATGATGTTACCGATAGGGCAGCCGTTATGACAAAACGGCACACCACAGTCCATACAACGAGAAGCCTGAGTGTTAATTTTGTCACCAAACTCTTCGTTAAGAACGAACTCTTTGTTGTCTTCAATTCGCACTGAAGGGTCGAGCTTCTTTGGAAGCTCACGACCATGCTCTAAAAATCCAGTAGGCTTACCCATTATACTGCCTCCACTTCTTCCGTTTGTGCTTGCTCTGCTTCCGCTTTACGCTTAAGAAGCACCGCTTTGTAATCACGCGGCATTACCTTAACCAAAGAGGCTAGGCTTGCTTCAAAGTTGTCTAGGAAAGATTGAGCAACTTCACTTCCTGTGAATTCGACATGCTTAGTTAGCATATCCAGTAGAAGATCTTTATCTTCTTGCTCGATAGGATCTAGGTCGACCAGTTCAGGGTTCAGCTTGGTTTCGAAGTCACCTGCTTTATCCCAAACATAAGCCACACCACCACTCATACCTGCCGCAAAGTTACGACCTGTTGAGCCAAGAATGATTGCTACGCCACCAGTCATGTATTCACAACCGTGGTCGCCCACACCTTCAACGACGACTTTTGCGCCTGAGTTACGTACACAGAAACGCTCACCAGCCATACCGCGGATGAATGATTCACCCGAAGTTGCACCGTAGAAACAAACGTTACCTACCACGATATTATCTTCAGCGACGATGGTCGATTTCACATCAGGGTACAGAACTAGCGTACCGCCAGAGAGACCTTTACCCCAGTAGTCGTTGGCATCGCCTTCAACTTCAAACTTGACGCCTTTAGCAAGGAAAGCACCGAAAGACTGACCCGCAGAACCGTAGAACTTCACATTCATTGGTTGAGGTAGACCTTGGTCCTTGTACACTTTCGAAATTTCATTCGATAGCATCGTACCTGCTGAACGGTCAGTGTTGATGATAGGGAATTCGGCCGTAACCGCTTCACCTTTCTCAAGCGCTGGAAGGGCAGCTTGAATCAACTGACGGTCTAACACGTTTTCTAGGTTATGGTTTTGTACTGTCTGGTTATAAACACCATCTTCGGCACGTGCTGGCTCAATGTGCAGCACAGGCGATAGATCGAGGTTCTTATATTTCCAGTGGCCAATGTCATCACGAACTTTCAGTTTCTGTGACTGACCTACCATCTCATCAATAGAGCGGAAACCAAGCTCTGCCATCACTTCACGTAGACCTTCAGCCATGTATTGGAAGAAGGTAACCACGTCTTCTACGCGACCATCAAAGCGCTCACGCAGTGTTTTGTTTTGGGTTGCGATACCAACAGGGCAAGTATTCTTATGACACTTACGCATCATGATACAGCCTTCTACCACCAGCGCTGCGGTTGCTACGCCCCATTCTTCAGCACCCAGAAGTGTTGCAACAGCAAGGTCACGAGGTGTTTTCATCTGACCGTCTGATTGAACAACGATACGGTTACGTAGACCGTTCTTTAGCAGCGTTTGGTGTGTTTCCGCCAAACCAAGCTCCCAAGGAAGACCAGTATGACGAATCGAAGACATTGGAGATGCCCCTGTGCCGCCATCGAAACCAGCAATCAGTACTACGTCAGCTTTAGCTTTCGCAACACCTGAAGCAATCGTACCAACACCCGCTTCTGATACTAGTTTGACGTTCACGCGACCTGCGCGGTTAGCATTCTTCAAATCGTAGATTAGCTGAGCCAAATCTTCGATTGAGTAGATATCATGGTGTGGTGGTGGCGAGATCAGCCCCACCCCTGGAGTTGAGTGACGTGTTGCGCCGATCCAATCATCGACTTTATCACCCGGTAGCTGACCACCTTCACCTGGTTTCGCACCTTGAGCCATTTTAATTTGTAGCTCATCAGCATTCGTCAGGTAGTAAGAGGTCACGCCGAAACGGCCTGATGCGACTTGTTTGATTGCTGAACGTTCCCAGTCACCGTTTTCTTTACGCTCAAAACGAACCGGATCTTCACCGCCTTCGCCTGAGTTTGATTTTGCGCCGATGCGGTTCATTGCTACCGCAAGGGTTGAGTGGGCTTCATGCGAAATCGAACCAAACGACATTGCACCCGTTGCAAAGCGTTTTAGGATGTTTTCAATCGGTTCTACTTCTTCCAGTGGGATTGAACCCGCTGGGTTTTTGATGAAATCAAGTTGGCTACGCAGTGTCGCTGCATTGTCGCCTTGATCATCAACCGCTTTGGCGTATTGCTTAAACTGAGCGTAGTCTTTGTTACGCGTCGATTCTTGCAGTAGTGAAATAGTTTCAGGGTTAAACAGGTGTTTTTCGCCACGCTGTTTCCACTGGTAGACACCACCGACATCCAAAACTTGGACTGGGATTTCACGCATTGGGTAACCCACGCGGTGACGAACCAAAACTTCTTTGGCGATGTCATCGATCGTCAAGCCTTCAATACGCGTTACTGTACCGGTGAAGTACTTATCAACCACAGATTTGCTAATACCAAGCGCTTCGAAAATCTGTGCGCCGTGATAAGACTGTAGGGTTGAAATCCCCATCTTCGAGAAGATTTTCAGTAGGCCGCCGTTAACCCCTTTACGGTAGTTATCGAAGTACTCTTTAGCTGAAATGGTCGGATCAAGTTTCTTAGTGCGTTGCAGCTCCACAATGGTTTCAATCACAAGGTATGGGTTAACGGCATTCGCGCCGTAACCGACCAGTGTTGCAAAGTGATGCGTTTCACGTGCGTCACCAGTTTCAACCACAATGTCACACTTAGCACGTAATCCCTTACGGATTAGGTGGTGGTGAACTGCGCCGACAGCCAGCATGGCAGGAATCGCTGCGTGGTTAGAGTTAACCGCACGGTCCGTTAGTAAGATTATTGAGTAACCATCAACCACCGCGTCTTCAGCGTACTGACAGATACGTTTTAGCGCGCGCTCAAGCTTGCCTTCGTCTTCACTGGCTTGGAAAACGATATCCAATGTCTTCGCTTGCAAGTGCTCGTTATCAATGGCGCGCAGTTTTTCTAACTCAGAGTTAGAGAGAACTGGAGATTCAAGCTCAACTTTCTGACAGTGCTGCGGGGTTTCTGCTAGCAGGTTCTGATCTTTACCTAAGTAAGTGTTCAGAGACATCACCATACGCTCACGAATCGGGTCGATTGGTGGGTTGGTTACCTGAGCAAATAACTGCTTAAAGTAGTTAGAAAGGTGCTGAGATTGGTGTGAAAGAATCGCTAAAGGCCAGTCGGCACCCATTGCCGAAAGTGGCTCGTAGCCTGTTTTCGCAAGAGGCAGAATGATCTCATTCACTTCTTCTGAGCTCACACCGAATGATTGCTGTTTGTGCAGCAGTTTTTCTGGCGATGGCTGGCTAAATTCATTGCTCGCGTCAGGCAGCTTCTTCAGGCTCAGTAGATTTTCTTCAACCCATTTTTCATATGGCTGTGAGTTTGCGATACCGTCTTTCACTTCTTCATCAGAAATGATACGGCCTTGCTCAAGGTCAGCAACGAATATACGGCCTGGTTGTAGACGACCACGGAACTCAACGTTCTCAGGAGCAATATCTACGACACCAGACTCTGATGCCATCACAAGGAAATCATCTTTAGTGACTGTGTAGCGAGAAGGGCGTAGACCGTTACGGTCAAGCGTCGCACCAACTTGCACACCATCGGTGAAACAGACTGATGCAGGGCCATCCCATGGTTCCATTACGTTGGCATGGTATTGATAAAATGCACGACGTGTTGGATCCATGTTTTTGTTTTCTTGCCATGCTTCCGGGATCATCATCATCAATGCGTGTGGCAGGCTACGACCAGAAAGAACTAGGAGCTCAAGTGCCATATCAAAGTTAGATGAATCCGAGCTACCTTCCTGACAGATAGGCAGTAGCATGTCGATTTCTGCTTGGGTAAACAGATCCGATTCGATGATCGCTTCACGAGCCTTCATCCAGTTCAAGTTACCGCGTACAGTGTTGATTTCACCGTTGTGGGCAATGTAACGGAAAGGCTGCGCTAGGCGCCAGCGAGGGAAGGTGTTGGTTGAGAAGCGTGAGTGAACCAGCGCTAATGCCGTTACCATGGTCGGATTTTGTAAATCCAAGAAGTATTGAGGGACTTGCTCTGTGGTCAACTGGCCTTTGTAGACAAGCGTTTTGTACGACATTGAGTTGATGTAAAAGTCATCACCAATGTTCGATACGCTTTCTAAACAAACACGTACGGTGTAGTTACGCAGTACATAAAGCTTACGCTCAAGCTCTTCAGGTGTCACACCTGGGCCGCCAGTAACAAACACATGTTCGAATTGAGGTTCAGTGCTGAGTGGATCTGCACCAATCATTGAGTTGTCGGTTGGCAACACGCGGTAGCCAATCACTTCAAGATCTAAACGTTTAGCATTACGTTCTAAAATGTCACGACATTGCTCGCGTTTGTGTTGGTCTTTCGGGAAAAGAACCACACCAACGCCGTACTTTTCAAAAGAAGGCAGCTTGATACCAAGCTTAACGGCTTCTTCTAACAGAAATTCATGAGGCTTCTGAAGTAGAATACCTGCGCCATCGCCACTGCATGGATCGCAGCCTTGGCCGCCACGGTGTTCCATACGTGCCAGCATATCAAGAGCTTGAGTAACAACTTCGTGAGATTTACGGTTTTTTAGGTGAGCGACAAAACCGATACCACAAGCGTCGTGCTCCAGTTCAGGAGTATACAGACCTCGTGCGCTCTGCTCTCTATCTACCATAGATACATCCTTCCAATCTAATTTGGACGCACTTCTATTAAGCGAACTTAATCGCACGTCACTTCCTTTTATAATTTGATTCGCACCTGAACGAGGTTGTTCAAGTTTGATTCCCTTCTTCTTCTCACAGGAAAAATGTTGCGAGAAAGACAATCCTTGGTGATATCCAATTTACTGCATCACTAAAGTAGTGATTTATATAGGTGGGATCTGTCTATCACCGATTTTCTTGCAGTTAGTTTTTTAATTGGCTTACGCCGAGCAAGTAAAACCTGTAAGTATCCTACAATTTACTAGGCCTAAAAATCAATCAAAACTCCGCACTGTTGCGCAGTTTTTTCGCGCAATAAATAGATTTTATGTTTGTTTTTTGACTAATTCTTAGTGTGAAGCACGTGTTTCTGCATGTTTATTGATTTGTGATAGGGATCAAATTAATAAATATGGTTAGATCGCAGGTGCTAAAAAAAGGTTTCAAAGGTGTAATCAAATTACACTAAACAGAATGATAATCATTAGTATTTAAATAAAATGCAATTACACGAATTAGTTAATACCATCGGCCAAGATCTTCAGCGTCGTTATGGTGAAAAAGTCCATAAGCTCACCCTTCATGGCGGCTTTAGCTGTCCAAATCGAGATGGCACTATAGGTAAAGGTGGCTGCACATTTTGCAATGTGGCTTCTTTTGCTGATGAGCAGACGCAAGTTAAAACTATTGTCGAGCAATTAACTGATCGCGCCGGTGAAATTAGCCGAGCCAAAAAATACCTCGCTTATTTCCAAGCCTACACCAGTACCTACGGTGAAGTGCAAGTGCTGAAGAATATGTATGAAGAGGCTTTAAAGGCGGCGGATATCGTTGGCTTGTGTGTGGGGACTCGTCCTGACTGCGTGCCTGATGCTGTGTTGGATCTTTTGTCTGGTTACGTGGAACAAGGCTATGAAATCTGGCTTGAGTTGGGCTTGCAAACCGCAAACAACCAAACCTTAAAGCATATTAACCGAGGCCATGATTTTGAATGCTATGCAGAAATCACTCAGCGAGCACGAGCCCTTGGCATTAAAGTATGTACTCACCTGATTGTTGGCTTACCGAAAGAAACCCGTGATGATAACGTGCAAACGTTAGAGAAAGTATTAGCGGTGGGAACGGACGGAATCAAGCTGCATGGGCTACATATTGTTGAAGGCAGCACCATGGCGAAAGCATGGCGAGCAGGGCGATTAGAAGCGCCAGAGCTGGAAGAATATGTCGCGATTGCCAGTGAAATGATCCGCATGACACCTCCGGAAGTGGTCTTTCATCGCGTCTCTTCCGCAGCTCGTCGTCCAACGTTGCTGTCGCCACTATGGTGTGAGAATCGTTGGCTCGCAATGACTGAGATCGGTCGTGCATTAAATCGCGACGGTGCTCAAGGTTCATTACTCGAGCGACCTTTCCACTACGTTAAACCTTGATTATCCGAGACTAAGTGCACATAAGCTGGTATCTTTTAGCGCGTTAAATTCGTTTAGAAAGATAGAGGGTTATGATAGAACAGACCATCGAACAGCTATCCAATACATTTCATTTCCATGGATTTGAAGTGCTGATCGTGATGATTGTGTTCGCGTTGATAGTTCGCCTCTATTTTCGTTTTAATCAGCAATTAAAAACATTAATTCAAGATGCGCCCACGCCACTGCTGTTAGTGGATGCCAAGTCGGGCGCGTTACTGCTTTCCAATGCGTTTGCCACCCAAGTGCTGGGAGTTCGACGTGTTGGTCGCTCCTATTTATTACCCGAACTTTTATCTTCAGCTTTTATTCTCAAGCTCATCAAGCAATTCTCTGGTAGTGGCTTTGCTGGCTATCAACTCGACTGGGCTGTATCTGCCAGCAAAACCATCAAAGTGGAAATTACTGGGCGTCAAACACGTTACCGTGGTCGTATGGTGTGGTTATTGTATGTCACACCTTATAAATCCAGTGCCGTTGAAGTGATGGCTGAGATGCAGTCGCTGACGATGGTGAAAAGTGCTTTTGATAGTTTGTCTGAACTTATCTTTATCAAAAAACAAGATGACTCGGTGGTGAGTAACCGCGCTTTTGATCGTTTCTGGGGGGAGCGCGCTGAAGAAGGCTATCGTGCGATCGGCGGTATGATGAAAGGGCGAGCGTCGAACCGTCGTTGGACGGTTGACCCACAAGGGCGCAGCTGTTTGTTGGAAAGCCACCAAAGTATCTTAATGTCGGATCAAGGCAAGCCATTAGGCATGCTTGGTATCAGCCATGATGTGACCGATTGGCATAACATGCAGCAGAATCTACGTGATGAAATGGAAAAGCGTAAAGATACTGAAGTGGCATTAGCCCAACGCGATACGATTTTACAAAATATTCTAGAATCTAGCCCGGACTCTATCGGCATCTTTAATGAGAATATGGTTTACCAAGCGTGTAATAAGCCGTTTGTAAAAGGTCTGGGTATCTCTGATGTCAATGATTTGATCGGCAAGCGCTTACAAGACGTGATTGCTGATGACGCGTATGGTCGTCTATCGGAAAGTGATCAAAAAGTGCTAAGCGAAGGCATTTCGTTACGCTACATCGATCAAGTATTCCACAGTAATGGCGAGATTACTTGGTATGACGTGGTGAAATCCCCATTTCGCGATCCTGCCTCGGGCACGAACGGCGTATTGGTAATGGCGCGTGATGTCTCAGAGCGTTACTTAGCGGAACAAAAATTGGAAGCTGTCAATCAAGAGCTAGAGCGTTTGAGTTTTATTGATGGCTTAACGCAAATATCTAACCGTCGACGTTTTGATGAGCAACTGGATACTCTGTGGCATTTGCACGTACGTGAAAAACAGCCATTAACAGTGATGATGTGTGACATCGATGACTTCAAAGGTTACAACGATCATTATGGCCACCAAAAAGGCGATGAAGCCCTGATTGCGGTGGCGCAATCTTTTCGTCGTGTGGCTTCGCGCTCTAGTGATTGTGTTGCTCGTTATGGGGGCGAGGAGTTCGGTTTTATCTTGCCAAATACCACAGCAGAAGGCGCTGAGTTGCTGGCACAGCGCATCCATGCTGAAGTGGAAAGGTTGGCGATTCCGCACCAAAACTTACGAGTAGCATCGCATATTACGGTCAGTATCGGTCTTATTTCGCTCAAACCTCATCCTCAAGATGATGCCGAATCAATGGTGGCACTGGCTGATAGTGCACTCTATCAAGCCAAAGCCAATGGTCGTAATCAAACTTGTGTACATCACACATCCGAAAATTAAGCTCCGCGAGCCAATGGAATCTTTAGCCGATTTCAGGCAAAACAGGTAAGATCTAGCTAAGATTGTCGCCGGAGCGCTGAATGAATACCATCAAAAACCTTGCCCAGTATTATGTTGATTTGTTAGTCAAACTGGGCATTTTGCGTTTCTCTATTTTACTCGCACTTGCCCTTGTCGCATTGGCCGTCGTGGTGCAGGTTGGCATTACCTTAGTGTTGAGTGGTCATGTCGATGATATCGATATTGTTCGTTCGGTCTTCTTTGGTTTACTCATCACGCCTTGGGCTGTCTATTTTCTCTCGGTGGTGGTTGATCAATTGGAAGAATCACGCCAGCGTTTATCAAAAGTAGTCTCAAAACTAAAAGATATGCGTTCTCGAGATCAAGAGTTAAATAACCAACTGCAACACAATATCACCCAGTTAAATCAAGAGATTGAAGAGCGTCAAAAAGCCGAAGAGGCACGTGAAGAAGCGATGAAAGATCTCGAGAATGAAGTCTATCAACGTGAGCGTACCCAAGTTGAATTGGCGGAGCGTACGGCACTGTTGCGTTCTTTCATTGATGCATCACCAGACTTAATCTATTACCGTAACGCGGAAGGGGTTTTCTCCGGTTGTAACCGAGCTCTAGAAGAACTGACAGGGATGAAAGAGTCACAGTTAGTGGGCTTGACGCCGTGGGATGTGTACAGCAAAGAAGATGCTCAACACATTGTTGAAACGGATGAAGCGGTCTTTAAGAACAATCAAGCACTCACTTATGAGCAGTGGTTGGAATACCCAGATGGCCATAAAAATTACTTTGAGTTACGTAAAGTTCCCTTCTACAGCAAAGATGGTCGTCACTTAGGCTTGGTCGGTTTTGGCCGTGATATTACCGAGCGCAAGCGTCATCAAGAGTCGTTAGAAAAAGCCAGTCGCGATAAGACGACGTTTATTTCCACTATTAGCCATGAATTACGCACGCCGCTGAACGGTATTGTCGGTTTGAGTCGCATGTTACTTGATACCCCAATGACGGATGTACAGCGCAAACACATGCAAACCATCAATGTCAGTGCAGTGACGCTAGGCAGTATCTTTAACGATATTATCGATATGGATAAGTTTGATCGCCGCAAACTGGAGCTGTACCCAGCGCCACTTAACTTTGATGAGTTTATCGTTGAAATTGAAAGCATTGCAGCGCTGATGGCT
Organism: Vibrio scophthalmi; assembly: GCF_040869025.1. Classification (NCBI taxonomy): domain Bacteria; kingdom Pseudomonadati; phylum Pseudomonadota; class Gammaproteobacteria; order Vibrionales; family Vibrionaceae; genus Vibrio; species Vibrio scophthalmi. The sequence continues at coordinate 2,053,309 of NZ_CP134271.1, forward strand.
GAGCAAAAAGGCTTACGCTTTGACTTGGAAAGATTGAGTGACCTGCCTGTGGCAATCAATGTGGATGCCACCCGTTTGCGCCAAGTGCTGTGGAACTTAATCAGCAATGCGATGAAATTTACCAAAGAAGGCGGCGTGGTGTTGTCTGTCAGTGCTGATTGCGATGAAGATTTTGCACATCTGACTTTAGAAGTTGAAGATTCTGGTGTTGGTATTCCAGAGCAAGAGCTATCTAAAATCTTCGCTATGTATTACCAAGTGAAGTCGGGCAAAGATAATCTTCATGCGGTGGGAACGGGTATCGGTCTGGCAGTATCAAAACAACTGATCAAGAAGATGGATGGTGATATATCGGTCAGCAGCGAAGAAGGCTTTGGTAGTACTTTCACGGTAACCCTTCGAGTGCCGCTAGCCAGTAGTGATGAAATCAAAGTGGTGGATGTTGAGCCTGCTCAGCATCAACTAAATATCTTTATGGTCGAAGACATTGAACTGAACATTACGGTCGCGCGCTCATTGTTGGAAAGCATGGGCCACAGTGTGACGGTAGCAATGACCGGACAAGAAGCGATCGATAATTTTGACCCTGATTTGTATGATCTTGTGTTCTTGGATATTCAGTTGCCAGATATGACCGGTTTCGATGTTGCTGCTTACTATCGTGATAACTACGATACCGTGCCGCCGCTGGTGGCGCTGACCGCTAACGTACTTAAGAACAAAGAAGAATATTACGAGAAGGGCATGGATGAAGCGATAAGCAAGCCATTGTCTGTCTCGGCGGTCCAAGAGGTGATTGCGATGATGACTCCAGAGTTTGAAAACCCAGCACCATTAGTCACGGCTGTGGTTGAAAAGCCGCGTGTTAACGATGAGGTTTATCAGCGTTTGCTCGATCTTGAAATGTTGGATTCTTACATCGGCATTGTTGGAACCAAGCCGGTTTTCGAAAGCGTCGCTATGTTTGAAGATATGATGCCGGATTATATTGAGCTGCTTGACTCGAATATGACCGCCAAAGATCAAGATGGCATTGTTTCTGAAGCGCACAAAATCAAAGGAGCGGCAGGCTCTATTGGCTTGAAGCATATCCAGAAAGTCGCACAAAAAGCGCAATCACCTGAGCATCCAACCTGGTGGCAAAATATTGATGACTGGGTTGAAGAAATAAAGAATGAATATCAGAATGATATTCAAATACTCAAACAGTGGTTAAGTGAACGTTGAGTGGTAAGTAAGAAACCATCGCTGCTGTGATCATAAAACTGAAGGTGAAAAAATGAAAAAAATAGCTGTAATTTCGCTGGGCATGGCTTTGTTAGCAGGGTGCTCTTCACCGCAAGTTGGCTGGGATCAAGACAATCAAATCGAGATAAATCAGGCACAAGTTCATTTAACCAGTAGTCTTTGGCTGAATAAAATGCCAACCATTGGTGAGATGCAAGAGCAAGCATTGCATGGTGCGCTGGTTTTGGAAACGAGTACTACTTTGCCCGCCGAGCTTGACGTGGAAAGCATTTCTTTGCGTCAAGGTGATGAAACGTGGTTGATTGATGGTGATTTACTTGAGCTACGCAGTCACAGCGAAAACCAGTGGGAAGTGTCATTTGTATGGCAATTCGCTTTTAACCCTGAACAGCCGGTTGATGTTGCTGTAATGCTTAACAATGATGAGCATGTTGAATGGCTGGTTGAGAAAGGGGTTGTAATCGACACCGTTTACTAGCATTGAGTAAGGTAGTCTGTACGGTGACGGTTTTTACTAAACGCCGTATAGTTAACTAATTGAAAATAAAGCCAGTTCATCAGAGCTGGTTTTTTTATGCACAAAACAAATCTACGGGGTGAGTGTTATTTCTAAGAGGAATATCTTATGCACTTAACATAGAAAGACTTTATTTTAGTTTAAAAAATTGTTTTTCATTTTTTTAACAATTGGTGGTTGAATATTATTCTTATCTGCATAAAATTTAACCATGAGCTGCAGGCTCATACCCTCAAATTTATTGGATTATTACTTTGCTAGGAGGCGCACAATGAACCATTTCAATGTCATTCAAACCGTTTGTGCCTCTATTGATCCCATGTGTAAACCGAATGGTTTTTCGCCAATGGCGACCACGTGTTGTGATCGAAAATCGAAACAAGCAAAACAATAATCCGTACACCAATATTAATTGGCTGCGGAAACAAGGCAGCTGATTAAATAGTCAAATATCCTATTTTTAATTTGTGGCCTTTTTCCCAGCAAAATACCCAACGGGAGAAAAACCATGAGTCATTCTATCTATCTAAAACTGGCCACTGTGTTAGTCAAAGCCGATTTACGTCGTGAAGAGCGAGCTTGGAAGCGTAAAGTGCGTCGTAGTGCCTATGAAATCCCATGGCACAATGAGCATCTACTGCGTGATATTGGCCTTGATCTAGATGGTCGTCCAATCGGCCGCAGTGAGGCGCCTCAGGTCAAAGCCGAACGTCGCATCCGTCATCTTCGTCGTGTCTTAACGGCTCGAATAACGACGTAAGCAAAGGGGTGAGCCTTTGATTTGGTTCACCCCGGTACAGTTAAGGGCAAGGGTTGGAGTAAGTGGTCCCAATTGCTTGAATATCTGCGAGTATCGCATCACTTAGTTTGATAGAAACACTATCAATATTCATTTTCAGTTGTTCCATTGTTGTCGCGCCTATGATGTTAGCGGCAACAAATGGACGCTGATTAACAAACGCTAATGCCATTTGTGCGGGATCTAGGTCGTGATCTCGGGCAAGTTCAACGTACGCTTGAGTTGCGGCAATGCCTTGCGGTGTAAAGTAACGAACAAAGCGTTCAAACACAGAACAACGAGCACCTTCAGGTCGTTGACCATTGAGATATTTTCCACTTAAACAACCAAATGCTAAAGGTGAATAAGCCAGTAGTTCGACGCCTTCAAAGTGGCTTATCTCAGCCAAGCCGACTTCAAAGCTTCGATTTAGCAGGTTGTAGGGATTTTGGATTGAGACAATATGGGGCAGATTATGCTTCTCGGCTAACTTGAGTAAGCTCATCACTCCCCATGGCGTTTCGTTAGAAACACCGATATAACGTACTTTGCCATCGCGGATCAGTTCCGCCAAGGCTTCTAAGGTTTCGATTAACGTGACTTCTTGCTGTTCATCTGGGTAAGGGTAATTGAGTTGACCAAAAGTATTGGTTTGTCGCTGTGGCCAATGCAGTTGGTACAAGTCGACATAATCGGTTTTTAATCGCGTCAAACTATTATCAATAGCTTGATGGATATGACGGCGGTCTAACTTCATATCATCACGAATGTAAGGCACATTGCGTGGCCCTGCGACTTTGGTAGCTAACACCACTTTTTCACGTTTGCCTGATTTTTCTAACCAATTACCAATGTATTGTTCGGTCGCACCTTGAGTATTTTGTTTGGGTGGCACCGGATACATTTCCGCAGTATCAATAAAATTCACCCCACGCTCTAGCGCGTAATCTAGCTGATTAAAGGCATCTGCTTGGCTGTTTTGTTCTCCAAAAGTCATGCTCCCTAAGCAAATCTTGCTGATCTCTAAATTTGAATGCGGCAGTTTGTGATAGATCATAAGCTTTCCTTGTCTTGTATAACGCTCATGGGCGTGTTTGAGTTTTGTGCATTTCACGCTTTAGCTCAATATAAGTCAGCTTATAAGTTGAGCCAAATGGCTAAAGCACAAAATGACAATTCTGTTCCTATACTTACCTAGGGAGTCTCTGTTTCACGGATGAACATCAATTTGAACCAGTGAGCTCACTGCCGTGAAAAAATACAGTAGGGGGAGTTATGCATCGTAAGCAACTAGATAAGTGGATTCATGGATTTCATCAATCGAGTTATCAGCCACCGAAGGTGTTTGTTATCAGTTGTTCTGATCTATCGTGCTATTTACTCGCGGTGGAGTACAAACATAAGGTTGAGCCTGTGCTGGTGGATAACGAACCCATTCATTTTGAGTCGCTTGATCAGGTGAAAGATGAGTTGCTGCGTTTAGGTGTCGAACGTGCTTTTTTGCGCTTGCACAATACTTATGACGAATTTGGTGCCACTGATGGACCGATGTATCACGATATTGAAATGTCATTAACGACGCATTAAGCGCTAAACATTTATGTCGACTTATGCGTAGTAATTACTGAGGATCTTGGCGGTAAATTGAGTGCGTAAATAAAAGCCTCGTGGCAACGTTTTGATGACTTTACCACTTGCGCCATAAGCATCGGTTAGTGCTCGGCTGTTGGCCGCTTTGGGACGGAGTTGCAACACTTCACCATGTTTGGCTGTGATTTTTTCAACTTGGCCGAGGACAATCAACTCCATCAACTCTTCCCAGTCAGTTTGTAGTTGCTGCTCTTCTTGTTGGTTTGGAGACCAAATTAACGGAGAGCCTACTCGACGTTCGGCTAGCGGGATTTCGCGCTCGCCTTCAACAGGCACCCACAGTACCCGTGATAACTTGTTGCGAACATGGCTTTGCTGCCACGTTAAACCATGCACGCCTGTCAGTGGCGCGACACAAACAAAGGTCGTTTCAAGTGGCTTACCGTGATAACCAATCGGAATAGTTTTTAGCTCAATACCGAGTTGCTCAAAATCTTGTTGAGGCTTACTTCCTGCGGTTGCGCCTAAATGCCACTCTAATAGTTGGCCAACCCAGCCTTTATCTCGTCGAAGATCGGCCGGTATTTTGATTTTTGCTTCATTGGCAAGTTCGGCAAAAGTGATCCCGGCAATATCGCGAGCGCGTGCGAGCAGTTCTTGTTCGGATTGAGGTTCTGGCTTCATCGTGTCATATCGTGATTGAGTTACCGATATTGTAGCGAGATCTAAAAAAATAGCGACTTGCTGTCAATCTCATCGAGTTGCTGAAAAGATCGTCATTCAGGGTTTATCCACAAGCAAATGGTAAAAATTATTAATCTTGGTGACATATGTATGAATTTACAGGTTTTTGTGATCATATAGCGCTTGATTTTCTGTGGTGATCCTAATTCGTTTTGCTCTGTGTGTGGATAAACATGCAGTTGGTTGATCTTTGACCGTTCCGTTGCTTGGTGTTAATAATCACTGATTTTAGAATGGCAACTCATGCGCTTGTTTGTTTAAGATTTTGTTTTTGTTCATTTTTGTGGTTTGTTTTTGATGGTGTTGTTGTTGCGCAAACAAGGTGTTATTTCAACGGAAATGTTTGTTGATCGCTTTTTCACATAGTTATACACAGAAAAGGTGAATAAATGTGGTCTATGTCTCATTAGTGTGTGAATAACCGCAGAACTGACGAATAGTTATCCAGTTTGGTGATATTCGGCGATAATTTCTGTGTTAGTCACACTAGTAAGTTTGCTCCGTTTGGGGATATGTGGAAAAATCGCGGTAATTAAAGATTTTATTAGAGGTTGGCCAGTGATAGATGGCGATGGTTACCGCTTAAATGTGGGAATTGTAATCTGTAACAACCATGGTCAGGTCTTCTGGGCTAAACGATACGGACAACATTCATGGCAGTTTCCTCAAGGGGGAATTGATGATGGGGAAAACCCAGAACAGGCCATGTATCGTGAATTGTATGAAGAGGTCGGTCTCACTAAGCAGGACGTAAAAATCGTTGCGACCAGTCGTCATTGGTTAAGATATAAGTTACCAAAGCGATTGGTTAGGTGGGATTCAAAGCCTGTTTGTATCGGCCAAAAACAGAAATGGTTTTTGCTGCGTTTGGATTGTGAAGAGTCCAAAATTAATATGCAACGTGGCAATTCCCCTGAGTTTGATGGTTGGCGTTGGGTGAGTTACTGGTACCCAGTGCGTCAAGTCGTCTCTTTTAAGCGCGATGTATATCGTCGAGCGATGAAGGAGTTTGCTTCTATGGCTATGCCGTTTAAAGAACGTCGAGCAAAAGGTAAGCGTAAACCGCGAAGAGGGTAGTGATGCTTTCTCAACTAAGGGACATAGTTGAACAAGTTTCCAAAGTAGAAAACGTGCATAGCGCGTTAGAGCTATTGGTTCAACAAACGTGTCTTGCGATGAATACGGAGTGTTGCACCATCTACCTCGCCAATGAAGAGATGCAGCGCCTTGAGTTGATGGCAACTCAAGGCTTGCGCTTCAAAGGCAAAAAAATCCACATTCATTTCAAAGAAGGTTTGGTTGGGCTGGTGAAACGCAGTGCCGAGCCACTTAACCTTGCTGAAGCATCAAAACACCCTAACTACAAATACTTCTCTCAGCTAGGTGAAAAGGTTTACCAGAGCTTTCTCGGTACGCCGATCATTTATCGAAAACAAGTGCTGGGCGTGCTGGTTGTGCAGCAGAAGGCCCCTCGTCAGTTCGATGAAATGGAAGAGTCTTTCCTTGTCACGTTGGCTGCACAGCTGGCGGTCATCATCGCGCATGCACAAACCCAAGGCCAGTGGCGTTTAGAGAAGAAACAGCAAGCCATTCGTGGCATACCAGCTTCTTCTGGTGTCGCTATCGGCACATTTTGGTGGGATGACTCACAGCCGCAACTCGCTGATGTTCGTCCGGCCTCTACGCTTGATATTGAGCGTGAACAAGAGTGGTTAATGCTCGCGATTGAAGAGGCATTGAGTGATTTCCGCAGAATGCGCAAAAAGCTTGATAACGAAATCAATAAAGAGACCTTAGCCATTTTTGATCTGTTTACTCACTTGCTTAATGATCCCATGCTACGCAAAGATCTTAAGGCACAGATCCAAGAAGGTGATCGCGCTGACTGGGCGGTACGCCAAGTGGTTGAAACGTATTCCAACCGTTTTGCTCGTATGACCGATGGCTATTTAAAAGAGCGCGCGCAAGATGTGCGTGAACTTGGCCAGCGGTTGCTGTTTTTCCTTCACAATGCCGAGCAAGAGCAGCATCAATTTGAGCAACCGGTTATTTTTGTCGTCCGTGAACTGACCGCGTCGCTGATTGGTTCGATTCCCAAAGACAAGTTACTGGCGGTGATTTCACTCGAAGGCGCTGCTAATTCTCACGCCGCCATTTTATCGCGCGCATTAGGCATTCCTGCCGTGATGGGCGTTAACCTTAACCTCGATAGCATTAATGGTAAAAAAGGCATTGTCGATGGTTATAGTGGCAAGATTTTAGTCTCGCCAAGTCGCCAATTATTAAAAGAATACCGCGCTTTAGCCAACGAAGAGCGTGAATTGGCCAACATGGTCAATCAACGTATTGAAGAGTCGGCCTTTACCGCTGATGGCGAACGAATCGAAATCTTACTCAACGCAGGCTTGAGTGCCGATGCCAATATTGCGGTTAACCAAGGTGTTGATGGCGTAGGTTTATATCGCACCGAAATTAGTTTCTTGCTGCAGCATCGCTTTCCTTCAGAAGAAGAGCAAACACAGCAATATCATTCAGTATTAAGTACTTACCCTGACAAACGTGTCGTCATGCGGACTTTGGACATTGGCGGTGATAAGGCTTTACCTTATTTGCCGATTGAAGAGGACAATCCCTTCTTAGGCTGGCGTGGTATCCGTTTTACGCTCGATCATCCCGATATCTTTTTAATGCAAATTCGCGCCATGATGAAGGCGAGTGCAGAGACGCAGAACCTGAGCATTCTGCTGCCAATGATCTCTGGGGCGCAAGAGCTGGATGATGCGATTGTTTTTATTGAACAAGCCTATCAAGAGCTGTCATTGCTTGATCCCCGAATCGTTAGACCACACATCGGTATTATGATTGAAGTGCCCTCGATGCTTTACTTATTGCCATTGATTGCGGATAAAGTCGATTTTGTCTCCGTCGGAACTAACGATTTAACCCAATACCTGTTGGCCGTCGATCGCAATAACTCACGGGTTTCGGATGTGTATGAGTCGATGCATCCTGCGGTGATTATGGCGTTGAATCATATCCATCAAAGCTGCGCACAGTTGCGGCTACCAGTTTGTATTTGTGGTGAGTTGGCGGGTGACCCGATTGGCGCACTATTGATGGTTGGCCTTGGCTATCGCAGCTTGAGTATGAACACTTCTAACGTGGCCAAGGTAAAATACTTACTGCGCAATACACAAGTGGATGAATTAAAACAGTTAGCTGACAAAGCACTGATGCAGCCATACGGCAAAGATATTTATACTATGATGCAAGATTTTTTCGAGCAGAAAGGCTTCTCTGGCTTTATTCGAGCTGGTAACAAATAAGGGTATAGCGTGACGATAGAATTGTTGATCCTAATGTTAATCTTGGGATCTTTTGTTGGCGTTATGGCCGGACTACTTGGAATTGGTGGCGGGCTTATCGTCGTACCTGCCTTATTGATTCTGTTACCACAAGCAGGCATTGATGCTGCAATTTCAATGAATATTGCGCTTGCAACCTCCCTCTCGACCATCATTGTGACTTCCGGCTCATCGGCACTCAATCATTTAAAACTGGGCAATGTCGATATGTTTGTCATTAAGTGGTTGATGCCCGGTGTCGTCATTGGTGGCTTCATTGGAGCCAATATCGCTGAATGGATTCCTGCCGATTATCTACCGAAAGTGTTTGGCGTTATAGTGCTTTGCTTGGCGCTACAGATGTTAATGTCAATGAAGATCATCACACAAAGAAGCATGCCAGCAAGCGGTTTAACGGCGTTTTATGGCTCGCTGATTGGACTTGTTTCGAGTCTAGCGGGCATTGGCGGTGGTTCTCTTACCGTGCCATTTCTTAATCGTCATGGTGTTGAAATGCGCAAGGCCGTCGGGTCGTCATCGGTGTGCGGTTGTGTTCTTGCTATCTCAGGCATGATAGGCTTCATCCTCAATGGCTACAGTGCGGATAATTTGCCAGCTTTTAGCCTAGGCTATGTTTACTTACCAGCATTGGCTGCGATTGCTTCAACGTCGATGTTGACCACGCGTGTTGGTGCTAAGTTAGCCACTTCACTGCCAACAACAGTACTGAAAAAAATATTTGCACTATTTTTGATGTTCGTAGCAGGAACTATGCTGCTATAACGTAATCTCATCTAAATCAATCATTACAAGAGTTATCTGTTTATGTCTCAGGGATACTTTGAATTTCCTAATATCGATCCTGTTTTAGTTTCCATCGGCCCACTGTCTATTCGCTGGTATGGCTTGATGTATTTGATCGGTTTTGCTTTTGCTCTGTGGCTGGCGAATCGTCGTGCAGATAAGCCGGGGAGTGGCTGGAATCGTGAGCAGGTTTCTGATCTCCTGTTTGCTGGTTTTTTAGGGGTTGTGATTGGTGGCCGTATTGGCTACGTGCTGTTTTATAATTTTGATTTATTTCTGCAAGACCCACTTTATCTATTCAAAGTGTGGACCGGTGGTATGTCATTCCACGGTGGCTTGTTAGGTGTCATCACTGCCATGTTCTGGTATGCACGTAAAAACGGTCGCACTTTCTTTGGTGTTGCTGATTTTATTGCGCCATTAGTACCGTTTGGTTTGGGTATGGGACGCATGGGGAACTTCATGAACAGTGAGCTTTGGGGCCGCGTGACTGATGTGCCTTGGGCGATCGTTTTCCCCAATGGCGGACCGCTTCCTCGTCACCCATCTCAGCTATATGAAATGGCGCTTGAAGGCATCGTGTTGTTCTTTATTTTGAACTGGTTTATCAAAAAGCCACGCCCACTTGGATCTGTGTCAGGACTCTTCTTAGCCGGTTATGGTACATTCCGCTTCTTAGTCGAGTATGTACGTGAGCCCGATGCACAGCTAGGCTTGTTTGGTGGATTTATCTCTATGGGACAAATTCTATCGACGCCGATGATTGTGATTGGTGTATCCCTGATGGTTTGGGCATACAAACGTGGTCACTACAAAGATGAACTCCCTCAACAGAACGCGAAGTAAGGAATTGGTGTGAAACAGTATTTAGATCTCTGTCAGCGAATCGTTGACCATGGTGAGTGGGTAGCAAATGAACGTACGGGCAAGCGTTGCCTTACGGTGATTAATGCCGATTTGACCTACGATGTGGCTAACAACCAATTCCCGTTAGTGACGACGCGTAAGAGCTTTTGGAAATCAGCGGTTGCTGAGCTGCTTGGCTACATTCGTGGTTACGACAATGCAGAAGATTTTCGTCAGCTAGGCACCAAAACATGGGATGCCAACGCAAACTTGAACGACGCTTGGCTTAATAACCCATACCGTAAAGGTGAAGATGATATGGGCCGCGTCTACGGTGTACAAGGCCGTGCGTGGGCAAAACCAGATGGTGGTCATATCGATCAATTGCGTAAGATTGTTGATGATCTAACACGTGGCGTGGATGACCGTGGTGAAATTTTGAATTTCTATAACCCGGGTGAGTTCCATATGGGTTGTCTGCGTCCTTGTATGTACAGCCACCATTTTTCACTGCTCGGTGATACTCTGTATCTCAACAGCACGCAGCGTTCATGTGATGTGCCTCTTGGCTTGAACTTCAATATGGTTCAGGTTTACGTCTTCCTCGCGATTATGGCGCAAATCACCGGCAAAAAGGCGGGTGTGGCTTACCATAAGATTGTGAATGCACATATTTACGAAGATCAGTTAGAGCTGATGCGTGATGTGCAGCTAAAGCGTGAACCGCTGGCACCAGCGACTTTCCATATCAACCCAGAAATTAAGTCATTGGAAGATTTAGAAACGTGGGTAACCTTGGATGACTTTTGGGTCGAAGGCTACGAGTCACACGAAGCCATTAAATTCCCGTTCTCGGTTTAACTCCCAAGAGCGTTATGAGAAAAGGCTGACCGAGTGTCAGCCTTTTTTTGCCTTGCTGAAGGTGGGGGGGAGCAGAATTGAGAGTCGAGAAGTAGAGAGTTGGGAATCGAGAGGTTGAGAATCGAGAGGTTGAGAATCGAGAGGTTGAGAATCGAGAGGTTGAGAATCGAGATGGGGACTCCAGCCTTTGGTTTGTTGGATACGATAAAACCATCAATTACCGATCCAGTTGCCTTTCCCGATTCTAGATTCTGACGCTCTTTTTTGTCTCTCGCTTCTCGCAGTGAAGCGTTCCTGCTCTTTTCTCGATTCTGCTCTCTAGATTCTCGGCGCTCCTTTCAGTTTCTCGCTGCTCGCAGCAGAGCGCTCCTGCTCTTTTCTCGATTCTCATCTCTAGATTCTCGATTCCTTTTCACTCTTAAGAACGAAAAAAAGCCCCCGACTTTCGACGGGGGCTTAGCAAGCAAAGGTGTGGAACGTTTTATTATACAGTCAGCGCTAGGATTGAACCTGGTAGCACGATGAATACGAATAGTAAGTATGCGGCTACAACTGCTTTGTTTTTGATTGCCATATCAGCAAGCCATTCAGCACATTTCACCGGAATCTCACGTAGGAACGGGATTCCGAAGATGAATACGGTTGCCATTAGGTTGAACACTAGGTGTACCAAAGCAATCTGTAGTGCAAATACTGCGAATTCACCTGAAACTGCTGTTGCTGCCAGTAGAGCGGTAATACACGTACCGATGTTCGCACCTAGAGTGAATGGGTAAACATCACGTACTTTCAACACACCAGTACCTACTAGTGGAACCATTAGGCTTGTTGTTGTAGAAGATGACTGAACCAACACTGTTACGATTGAACCTGAAACGATACCGTGGATAGGGCCACGACCAATCGCGTTCTTCAAAATGTCACGAGCACGACCAACCATTAGGCCTTTCATTAGCTTACCCATTACGGTGATAGCTAGGAAGATAGTCGCGATACCTAGTACGATTAGCATTACGCCGCCAACCGTGTTACCAAATGAACCTAGAGGACCTTGGATAGCGGTGATCACTGGCTTAGTGATTGGCTTGATAAAGTCAAAACCGCCCATGCTCATATCACCAGTTGCTAGCAGTGGCGATACTAACCAATGAGAAATCTTGTCCAGAATACCGAACATCATCTCAAGTGGTAGGAAAATAGATACTGCCAATAGGTTGAAGAAGTCGTGAATAGTTGCACTAGCAAACGCACGGCGGAACTCTTCTTTACAACGCATATGGCCAAGAGACACAAGAGTATTTGTTACAGTTGTACCGATATTGGCACCCATAACCATAGGGATTGCTGTCTCTACAGGTAAACCACCAGCTACAAGGCCGACGATAATAGAAGTAACGGTACTTGATGATTGAATCAGTGCCGTAGCAACAAGACCAATCATTAAGCCAGCGACTGGGTGCGAAGCAAATTCAAATAGAACCTTCGCTTGATCACCGACTGACCATTTAAAACCTGTACCTACCATAGAAACTGCAAGCAGTAGTAAGTACAACATGAATGCCAAGTTAGCCCAGCGTAACCAGCGAGTAGTGCTCGAAATTGGCGCTGCTGTAGAAGTAGCTTGGTTCATCATAATTTTCTCCATTGACCGTTAGAATCTTCGTTTTGGTCTGTATGTTTAATCTGAGGGCGATACTAGAGTGGAAATATTTCAGTAATATTACAGTTCGATGTAACAAATCGAATTTTATGATGTATAGGTGGTGATCTATGTTTACAGGGAAATGAATTGCATTTAAGTTGCTGATTATAATCGGATTTTATTGGCGTGTTTAAATGTTGTGCAAGTCGCAAAAATTATCAAAAAAAGCGTTTAAAGCCATTTTTATCTGCTGTTTTATGACAGTACGCTGTCATAAATGCTTTTTTGGATTCGGAAAAACTTTCCAAATTACGGAGATCGTTCGTATATAGCGAGTTATTGTTGTCATTTTTTACAGCTGAGATAATCTAAAGCAGAGATATCATTACCGAATTGAGTGCGAAAGAAGTCTTATGTCCCATTTAAACTATAACCATGTGTACTATTTTTGGATGGTCTGCAAGCAAGGCTCAGTGACGAAAGCGGCGGAGGCTCTTTTCCTTACCCCACAGACAGTCACAGGGCAAATCAAAGCGCTCGAAGAACGCTTGGATGGTAAGTTAACTAAGCGCAATGGCCGTAGTGTTGAGCCAACAGAGTTGGGGCAATTGGTCTTTAAGTATGCCGATCGCATGTTCGGCCTTAGTTATGAAATGCTGGATATTGTCAATTACAGCCAGCACTCAAACATTTTATTTGATGTCGGTGTCGCTGATGCATTGTCAAAACGGCTCGTCAGTAAAATTTTAATGACGACAGTGCCAAGCGATAACAGCATCCATTTACGCTGTTTTGAATCGACTCACGAAATGCTATTGGAACAACTCGCGCAGCATAAGTTGGATATGATCTTATCGGATTGCCCGGTGGATTCTGGCCAGAGCCCTGGTTTGTTTAGTAAAAAACTCGGTGAAAGCCGCATGAGTTTTTTCTGCTCCGGCAATGTTGATGACTTGTCGTTTCCTGCCATCTTAGAACAGCGTAAGCTTTTGATCCCCGGTAGTCGCACCGCGATGGGGCGTAAAGTCATAGAGTGGTTTGATAGGCAAGGTATTCAGCCTAATGTGTTAGGTGAGTTTGATGATGTTGCCTTAATGAAGGCTTTTGCTCGTTACCACAAAGATGTGATTTTTTTAGCGCCGTCTTTATATATGACTGAAGTGGGCGATGACATTCCATTACAGTTAATTGGCCACATCGATGAGCTCAAAGAAGAGTACTACGTCATATTTGCAGAGAGAATGATTCAACACCCTGCGGTAAAAAACGTATGTGATGCGGATTTTAGCACTCTATTTAATTGATCGCTTTTACTCAGCAAACGAGATCGATTAACATCATTGAGACATCTAATTGATAATTTAGTCTAATTTACCCAAAACCTCTTGTGAGAAGTTTTGCTGTTCCGAGGAGTAGTACCTGATGAATGTGCAAGAGATGGAAAAAAACTCTACCCAAGCGGTGGTGTTATTAAAAGCCATGGCGAATGAACGGCGTTTACAGATCCTCTGCATGTTGCATAATCAGGAAATGTCGGTGGGTGAGCTGTGTAATAAATTGGCATTGAGCCAATCAGCGTTATCTCAGCATTTGGCGTGGCTACGTCGTGATGGGTTAGTCAATACACGTAAAGAAGCGCAGACCGTCTATTACACGTTAAGCAGCAAAGAAGTGAAGGCGATGATCGAACTATTGCACAATATTTATTGTAGCGATTAAGTGGATAGTCACGGAAACGGTCAGAACAAGCAAATTTTAGATATAAAAAAACCGGCGAGAGCCGGTTTTTCTTCACTGGGAATCAGAGTTCTAATTAAAGAGCTTTGATCGCAGCAACAAAACGAGACTTGTGACGAGCAGCTTTATTCTTATGAATAAGGCCTTTAGTCGCCATGCGGTCTAGGATTGGTGTAACTGATGCAAATGCAGCAGTTGCAGCTTCTTTGTCGCCTGCTTCGATAGCAGCAACAGTTTTCTTCATGTAAGTGCGCATCATAGAACGACGGCTAGCGTTGTGCTGGCGACGTTTCTCAGCTTGGATAGCGCGCTTCTTAGCAGATTTACTATTTGCCAAGGGTCTAACTCCCAAAAACTTAGTTCGGTGACAATTTAAGGGCAGGGAATATCCCTTATTTGCGCCGAAATGTCAATTGATTTGTGCAAAAACCAGTCTCAGCCAAAACAAATTTTGGATTCAACGAGTCATCACGGTTAAGATGGCGGGGATTCTATCAGTATTTTTTTTTCAATGCTAATACTTATCTGCCTTGAATCCGACTTTCCTTCATCTATTAGGTCAGATTAACCAAGTATTGCATATTTTTGAGGTGTTTGTGAGTAAACGTCTACTCAAGTCTGGCATGATCGTCAGCGCGATGACTTTAATTTCTCGTGTGCTTGGTTTAGTCCGCGATGTGGTCGTTGCCAATTTAATGGGCGCAGGGGCGAGTGCCGATGTGTTTTTCTTTGCCAATAAAATCCCGAACTTCCTGCGTCGTTTGTTTGCGGAAGGGGCTTTTTCACAGGCCTTTGTACCGGTATTAACTGAAAACTACGCCCAAGGCGATATGGATAAAACCCGTCAACTTATTGCTCGGGCGGCGGGGACACTTGGTGTGATTGTCTCTATTGTGACGTTGCTGGGGGTTTTAGGTTCTGGCGTTGTCACTGCTTTATTTGGCTTTGGCTGGTTTTTAGATTGGCTTAACGGTGGTCCTTCTGCTGAAAAGTTTGAGTTGGCGAGCTTCATGCTCAAAATTACCTTTCCTTATTTATGGTTCATCACCTTTGTCGCACTCTCTGGGGCGATACTCAACACCTTAGGTAAATTTGCTGTCTCGTCATTTACGCCGGTTTTCCTAAACGTAATGATCATTTTTTCGGCTTGGTTTATCGCTCCACAGTTGTCGCAGCCTGAGATTGGTTTGGCGATTGGGGTTTTTCTGGGCGGTTTAGTACAGTTCCTGTTTCAAATTCCGTTTCTAATCAAAGCGGGTGTGATGGTGAAACCTCAATGGGGGTGGCGCGATCCGGGTGTAGTGAAAATACGTACCCTGATGATCCCGGCGTTATTTGGCGTTTCGGTTAGCCAAATTAACTTACTGCTTGATACGTTTATTGCCAGCTTCTTGCAAACCGGCTCAATCAGTTGGTTGTACTACTCTGATCGTCTACTGGAGTTTCCATTAGGCCTATTTGGCATCGCGATTGCGACAGTAATCCTACCGGCTTTATCCCGTAAACACGTTGATGCGCATAGCGAAGGCTTTGCTAGCACCATGGATTGGGGGGTGCGCATGGTTATCTTACTGGGTTTACCCGCTATGCTAGGTTTAATGGTGCTGGCAAAACCGATGCTGATGGTGCTGTTTATGCGGGGGGAATTTTCTCCCCATGATGTTCAGCAAGCATCACTCTCATTGTTTGCCTATGCCTCGGGTCTTTTAAACTTTATGTTGATTAAGGTGTTAGCGCCTGGCTATTACTCGCGACAAGATACCAAGACGCCAGTGAAATACGGCATTATCGCAATGAGCACCAATATGGTGTTTAACGCGATTTTTGCTTATTTCTATGGTTACGTAGGACTTGCAATGGCAACGGCTCTGTCTGCCTTGGTCAACATGGCGTTGCTATATAGAGGACTACATCTGCAAGGTGTTTATCAGATCAGCAAGAAAACCTTATTTTTCATCGCTCGTCTGGTGATTGCTGGTGGTGCAATGGTGGCGGCGATTGTGTGGCAACTAGAAGAAATCGATGTTTGGCTAGCATGGAGCTTTGTTGAACGAGTGATGGCGCTAACCATGCTGATCGGCCTAGGTGCGACGGTTTATCTGGTTTGTCTACTGGTACTAGGTGTGCGCCTTAAAGATTTAAAAGCAGCGACAGAGTAGCTGCGCTTGGTATATAATCCGTCGGTTTCACGTCGTGCAAATTGAAAAGGCAGTAAGCAACTCCCAATGGAATTGATTCGAGGCATTCACAACATTCAGCCGCACCATCAAGGGTGTGTGCTTACCATAGGAAACTTTGATGGCGTCCATCTTGGTCATCAGGCAGTACTTGAACAAGTCTCCCTGCAAGCCAAGGCGTTAGATCTACCTTCAATGGTGATGACGTTTGAACCTCAGCCTTTGGAATTGTTTGCCAAAGACAAAGCGCCGGCGCGTTTAACTCGATTGAGAGACAAGTTTGTTCAACTGAATAAGTTGGATATCGATCGTTTGCTCTGCGTTAGTTTTAATACTTATTTTGCCAGCTTAACGGCAGATGAATTTATTACTGACTTGTTGGTCAAGCGATTGGGTGTTAAGTTTCTCGTCATTGGTGATGATTTTTGTTTCGGCCGTGGCCGCAAAGGTGACTTTGCGATGCTGCAACAAGCCGGAAAACGCTACGGCTTTGAAGTCGTCAGTACGCAGAGTTTTTGTTTGCAGCAACTGCGTGTCAGCAGTACTGCAATTCGCAATGCCCTCGCGCAAGATGATTTACCAGCCGCCGCACAAATGTTGGGGCGTGATTACAGCATTAGTGGCCGTGTTTCACATGGCCGCAAGCTGGGGAGAACGATCGGTTTTCCTACGGCAAATATCCCTCTAAAACGTTGTGTCTCACCTGTTTCAGGTGTGTATGTTGTACAGGCGTTAGGGCTTGGTGAACAAGCGATAGGAGGGGTGGCGAATATTGGCCAAAGACCAACAGTCAATGGCGTTCGTCAGCAACTGGAAGTACACTTATTTGACTTCCAGGCCAATTTATATGGCAAACAACTAGAAATAGTACTTTTGCAAAAGCTTCGTGATGAACATAAATTTGAGTCATTCGATGCTTTAAAACAGCAAATTGAATTGGATGCTGAGGCAGCAAGGGTGTGGCTGCGTCAGTTTAAGCGTTAATCGGTTTATTCCACCGTTAACCATAATGTCTAACTTTCGCCCAATACAACGGAATTAAGAATCGATGAGTGAGTATAAAGATACCCTGAACCTACCTGATACAGGGTTCCCAATGCGTGGTAATCTGGCCAATCGTGAGCCAGAAATGCTTGAGCGTTGGTATAAAGAAGATCTTTACGGTGAAATCCGTAAAGCGAAGAAAGGCAAAAAATCTTTCGTATTACACGATGGCCCTCCATACGCTAACGGTGATATTCACATTGGCCACGCGCTAAACAAGATTCTTAAAGACATTATTATTAAATCCAAAACGCTTTCGGGTTTTGATGCGCCGTACGTTCCAGGTTGGGACTGTCACGGTCTACCTATCGAATTGATGGTAGAAAAGAAAGTCGGCAAACCAGGCCAAAAAGTAACGGCAGCAGAATTCCGTGAAAAATGTCGCGAATATGCAGCCGGTCAAGTTGAAGGTCAAAAAGAGAGCTTCAAACGTCTTGGTATCATGGGCGAGTGGGACAAACCATACCGCACGATGGATTTTGCTACAGAAGCAAACATCATTCGCGCATTAGGTAAGATTGCTGATAAAGGCCATCTACTAAAAGGTTTCAAACCTGTTCACTGGTGTACAGACTGTGGTTCGGCATTGGCTGAAGCAGAAGTAGAGTACAAAGATAAAGTATCACCATCTATCGATGTGAAATTTGCAGCGACGGATGAAGCGGCTGTACTGGCTAAGTTTGCACTAGCGGATGGTCATGCCGGTGAAGGTGAGCTTTCAATCGTTATCTGGACAACCACGCCATGGACTCTGCCAGCAAACCGCGCAGTATGTCTACGTGATGATCTAGAGTACGCACTGATTCAAGTTGAAGCGAATGGCGAACAGCCTGCGCAACGTATCATCGTCGCTTCTGAGCTGGCGAAAGATGCAATGGATCGTGCGGGTATCGAGCATTTCCATAACCTTGGTTTTGCGAAAGGTGCTGATCTTGAGTTGCTACAATTCAACCACCCATTCTACGATTTTACCGTTCCAGCGATCCTTGGCGATCACGTAACGACTGAATCAGGTACGGGCGTGGTTCATACTGCACCTGGCCACGGTCAAGAAGACTTCGTGGTTGGTCAAAAGTACGGTCTAGAAGTGGCAAACCCAGTGGGTTCAAACGGCGTTTACCTACCAGATACTCCGCTATTTGCTGGTCAACACGTTTTCAAAGCGAACGATTCAGTGCTTGAAGTGCTTAAAGAAAAAGGCGCGCTACTGCATCACCACGCTTACGAGCACAGCTACCCACACTGCTGGCGCCATAAAACGCCAATCATCTTCCGTGCAACACCACAATGGTTCATTTCAATGGATCAAGCTGGCCTACGTGCCAAAGCACTAGAGTCAATCAAAGGTGTTCAGTGGATGCCTGAATGGGGCCAAAGCCGTATCGAAGGTATGATTGAAGGTCGTCCTGAGTGGTGTATCTCTCGTCAACGTACTTGGGGTGTGCCAATTGCTCTATTCGTTCATAAAGAGACCGCAGAGCTACACCCTAATTCACTAGAGCTCATTGAAAAAGTAGCACAGCTAGTGGAAGAAAAAGGCATTCAAGCTTGGTGGGATGTTGATGCTGCTGAACTGATGGGCGCTGATGACGCTGCAAACTACGAAAAAGTGCTTGATACACTAGACGTATGGTTTGACTCAGGTGTAACACACTATGCCGTTGTTGATGCTCGTGAAGAGTTCAATGGCCACAGTGCGGATCTTTACCTAGAAGGTTCTGACCAACACCGTGGTTGGTTCCAATCTTCTCTAATTTCATCTATCGCGATGAAAGACGTTGCGCCGTACAAACAAGTACTAACGCACGGCTTCGTGGTTGATGGTCACGGCCGTAAGATGTCTAAATCTATCGGTAACGTTGTGGCACCAAAAGATGTGACCAACAAACTAGGCGCAGACATTCTACGTCTATGGGTTGCTTCAACAGACTACACTGGCGAAGTTGCGGTTTCTGATGAAATCCTAAAACGTTCTGCAGATGCGTACCGTCGTATCCGTAACACAGCACGTTTCTTCCTAGCAAACCTAAACGGTTTCAACCCAGAAACCGATCTAGTACCCGCTGAAGAAATGGTGGCACTGGATCGTTGGGCAGTAGGTCGTGCTCTAGCGGCTCAAGAAGAGATTGTGAAAGCATACGAAGAGTACAACACACATGGTGTAACTCAGCGTCTAATGCAATTCTGTTCAATCGAAATGGGTTCATTCTACCTAGACGTAATTAAAGACCGTCAGTACACAGCGAAACGTGGTGGTCACGCCCAACGTAGCTGTCAAACTGCGCTTTACTACATTGTAGAAGCACTTGTTCGTTGGATGGCTCCAATCATGTCATTCACCGCGGATGAAATCTGGAATGAAATGCCAGGTCAACGCGATAAGTTTGTCTTCACTGGCGAATGGTTCGATGGTCTATTCGGTCTCACTGAAAACGAAGAGCTGAACAACGAATTCTGGGCAGAAATCCAAGCGGTTCGTGGTAGCGTGAACAAGCTTCTAGAAGCAGCACGTAGCGAGAAAGTGATTGGTGGCGCACTACAAGCTGAGATCACTCTGTTTGCTGATGAAGCGCTAGCGGCGAAGATCAATAAGCTAGAAGATGAACTACGTTTTGTTCTACTAACGTCAAAAGCGGCTGTTAAACCTCTATCTGAGAAGACAGAAGCGGCGAAAGAAACTGACATCGAAGGCCTATTGGTTGAAGTTGCAGCTTCAGAAGGCGAGAAGTGTGACCGTTGTTGGCACCACACTGCTGACGTGGGCACTATCGCAGGACACGAGACAATTTGTGGTCGCTGTGTGACCAACGTTGATGGTGAAGGCGAAGTACGTAAGTTTGCGTAATCTCGCTTTAGCGATTGAACTTTATTAGAAATTTATAGCCCCAGTATTTGCTGGGGTTATTTTTAACTGTAGTGTCTCGTTCATGATTTTATAGGAACTTTAATGAGTAACATTCCACTAAAACAATCAGGCGTACGTTGGCTTTGGCTTGCTGTCGTAATCTTTGTGGCAGACATTGCTATCAAGTTGTTTGTTATGGATAACATGGGTTATGGCTGGGCAAATCGAGTTGAGGTGTTGCCTTTCTTTAATTTTCTCTATGTCCATAACTACGGTGCGGCTTTTAGTTTTCTAAGCGATCAAGCTGGATGGCAGCGCTGGTTCTTTACCGCGATCGCCTTTGTTGTGACCGCGATGCTGACGTACTGGATGAGCAAACTACCCGCAAAAGAGAAATGGAACAATATTGCCTACGCGATGATCATTGGTGGCGCAGTCGGTAATGTGTTCGATCGTATCGTGCATGGTTTTGTGGTCGATTATCTTGATTTCTTTTGGGGTGATTATCATTGGCCCGCTTTTAATCTTGCTGATAGCACGATTTGTATTGGCGCGGCGATGATTATTCTTGATGGCTTTCGCAACAAAGATAAACAAACCGCTTAATAGAGCAAATATTGAATAACCCTAAGCGCTGTCTGTTGATTTGGACGGCGCTTTTTCATTTAATAGACGTCTCTATTTGTTTTGAAGTATTCCCCTTCGCAGCATAACAATGACAAGGAAGCAGTCTCGTGACGATAATCGCTCAACAATCGGCAGTAACATTGCACTTTACGATTAAAATGAAAGACGGCTCAGTAGCCGACAGCACTTACAATATGGGCAAGCCGGCTAAGTTAGTCATTGGTGATGGTAGCTTGAGTGAGAATTTTGAGCAGTGCTTATTTGGCTTACAAACTGGCGATAAAAAAGCGATAGATTTACCCGCTGCTGATGCTTTTGGTATGCCAAATCCAGATAATATTCACTACATGGATCGCAGCAAATTTGTTGGTGATGCAGAAGTGGAAGTGGGAACAATAATGGCGTTTAGTGGCCGCGATGGGATGGAAATCCCTGGTATTATTACCGATATCGCTGGCGATTCGGTCACCGTTGACTTTAATCACCCCTTAGCAGGACAAGATGTGACTTTTGAAGTCGAAATTTTGTCAGTAGAATAACGCCCCAAGAAGATAACAATTCCATGAGCAATGAAATGAAAATCCTATTAGCCAACCCACGTGGTTTTTGTGCGGGTGTTGATCGCGCGATTAGTATCGTTGAACGCGCTTTAGAACTTTACCAGCCGCCAATTTATGTACGTCATGAAGTGGTACATAATCGCTTTGTGGTGGAAGGCTTAAAACAGCGTGGCGCGATCTTTGTTGAAGAACTTAGCGAAGTGCCAGATGACAACATCGTCATTTTTTCAGCTCATGGCGTATCACAAGCCGTTCGTCAGGAAGCAAAAGAGCGCGCATTAACCGTCTTTGATGCGACTTGCCCATTGGTGACAAAAGTCCATATGGAAGTTGCACGTGCTAGCCGTAAACATATGGAAGTGGTACTGATTGGTCATGCCGGTCACCCTGAAGTTGAAGGTACGATGGGACAGTACTCTAGCTTTGAAGGTGGCATGTACTTGGTTGAAAAACCGCAAGATGTCGAAAGATTATTAAGCTTAGTTAAAGACCCAACTGAGCTGCACTATGTCAGTCAAACCACCTTATCAGTGGATGAAACGGCCGATGTCATTACGGAACTACGCCGAGTATTTCCTGAGATTCAAGGCCCGCGCAAAGATGACATTTGCTATGCGACGCAAAACCGTCAAGACGCAGTGCGTGAAATGGCCGGTGATGTTGATGTAGTGATTGTAGTTGGTTCGAAAAACTCATCAAACTCAACGCGATTAAAAGAGCTGGCGGAAAAACTCGGCACACCGGGTTACTTAACCGATTGTCCTGAAGATATCGATAGTGCTTGGTTTGATGGTAAACACAAAGTCGGAGTTACCGCAGGCGCTTCAGCGCCAGAAGAGCTAGTGAACAAAATTCTGGAACGTATCAAAGAATTGGTTGGCACGCGCTCGGTTGAAGAAGTGTCTGGCCGCGAAGAGAACATGTTCTTTGAAGTGCCTAAAGAGCTGCAAATCAAATTAGTTGATTAGTCGCTCAGTGAAATAGATATAAACAAAAGGCTCCCGAGGGAGCCTTTTGTATTGATAAGCCAAACGTTGTTAATTTTCTAGATCGGTAACTTACGCCGTTTTTGTTTCTGCAGTGGTCGTTGAGTCTTCGTCAGCTAGGTCTTTATCGCCTTTTCCTTTCGAAATCTTAATCACATAAACCATTGCTGCTAGGGCAAATATCACACCAGAGATAGTAGAGATTTGCATTGGTAGGCCAAAGCCTAGCGTGCTGTTGTTCAAGATAAAGGTGGCACACACCGCAGTCATAAATACGGCTGGAATGGTGGTGATCCAATGTAGCTTGTTGTAACGCAGTAGGTAAGCTGACGCTGTCCATAGCATCATGACGGCTGTGGTTTGGTTAGCAAAACCGAAGTAGCGCCAGATGATGCCGAAGTCGACTTGAGTCAACACGCCACCGACAACAAACAGAGGCACAGCCATCAATAGGCGGTTACGCAGTGTTTTTTGTTCCATGTTGAAGTATTCAGCTAGGATCAAACGGCTTGAACGAAATGCCGTGTCGCCAGATGTGATAGGTAAAATGACCACGCCTAGGAAGGCAATGATACCGCCAAACACACCCAGTAAGCCAAATGAAGCGCTGTAAACGACATTGCCCGGGCCACCATTTGCGACGGCTTCTTGCAGAGACTCTAGAGAGCCGAAGAAAGAAAGCGCAACCGCACACCAGATTAGAGCGATGATACCTTCGCCAATCATCGCTCCGTAGAAAACAAAGCGACCATTTTTTTCATTTTCCATACAACGCGCCATCAGTGGTGACTGAGTGGCGTGGAAGCCAGAAATTGCACCACAAGCAATGGTGATGAACAAGGCTGGCCAAATTGGCATGTCATTTGGGTTGAGGTTAGTGAACATGTCCGTCACTTCAAAGCCACCCAAAATATGATGTTCACTTGAGAATGCTACAGCGCTGATTAAGCCAATCGACATAAAGATCAGCAGGGCGCCAAAGAGCGGGTAAAAACGACCAATAATTTTATCAACCGGAACAATCGTTGCCAGAATGTAGTAGGCAAAAATGATCACAACCATGGTGGTCATGCTGACATTCAAGCTGGTCTGTTCATTGATAAGGTTGGTGATCATGCCAGCAGGCGCTGATACAAAAACCACACCGACAAGAAGCAGCAAAACAATGGCAAAAATGTTCATAAAATGTTTGGCGCCATTGCCTAGGTAACGACCTGTGATGGTTGGAACAGAAGCACCACCGTTGCGAATAGAAAGCATGCCAGAGAAATAGTCGTGTACGGCACCTGCGAAAATACAACCGATCACAATCCATAGCATTGCAGCTGGGCCGTAGAGTGCGCCCATGATTGGACCAAAGATTGGACCTACGCCTGCGATGTTAAGTAACTGAACCAGATAGACCTTAGGAGTCGACATTGGTACATAGTCTACGCCGTCGGTTTTGGTATGCGCTGGGGTTTT
The DNA here is from genome assembly GCF_040869025.1 of Vibrio scophthalmi. Taxonomy (NCBI): domain Bacteria; kingdom Pseudomonadati; phylum Pseudomonadota; class Gammaproteobacteria; order Vibrionales; family Vibrionaceae; genus Vibrio; species Vibrio scophthalmi. The sequence goes on from NZ_CP134271.1 coordinate 2,077,123, forward strand.
GCGCTGTTCATTGATACCAAATACTTTCTCAACGAAAGCGCCATAAATAAAGTAGCCGCCGATCAATGCAGCGACACAGGATAAAAACCACAACATAAATTCTGTCCCTTGGGTATTGGATTCATGGTCGATAATAAACAAGGCTTAGGCGAGAAACATCCGCTTTTACCTTGAGTGGTCATATGGGGATTTAAGTGGTTCTGGTTGGTATTAAGTGGTTTTATTATTGCTCATTAATCACCATCAGTGGTCATCGATAGTGATTAGTGGTTACACTAGAGCAAGGAAAGAACAATAAGGAAAAACAATGAGAAAGCTAATGGCAGTGGCACTACTTACCATTCTGGCTGGCTGTGCCAGTTCAGTGGAGCAGTTGGCTAAAGCAGGTGATTGGTATCAAGTGGGTTATCAAGATGGTGTGAGCGGTAACACCGAGCGTTCATTCTCAGATTTAGCCAAATTGGGCGAAGCAAACCAAGCGGATTATAACCAAGGTTATTTAACGGGTGTAGAAGAGTATTGTAATCCCAATTTTGCTTACCAAATTGGTCTGTCTGGCCAATATTATGAAGGTGTTTGTGAAGGCACTGAAGATGCTCAGAAATTTCGTATGGAATGGCAACGAGGCTGGAACGATCAGCAAAATAGCTATTAAGCCAATGACATATGCGTTGCTATCACGCCATGACAGCAATGAAAAGGCTTGGTTATCCAAGCCTTTATTATTTTAGCGGTTTAGTTTTTTTGCCTAGGTAATCTAGCCGCTTTACTTATCGGCATAGTAAAGCACACCTAATGAAGCTAACTGGCTTGCTCCAGTCACTTCAGGCAAATTACTTGGTAAGTTATACATACGTCGTTGTGCTAACCATGCAAAAGCCATCGCTTCCATATTGTCACTATCGACCCCTTTATCTTCGGTGGAAGCGACGCGCCAGTTAGGCAACAATTCAATTAAGCGCTGCATCAGTAGAGGATTGCGTACACCGCCGCCACAGACTAATAACTCAGGCTGTTCACCGTGCGTATAGCGCGACACATCGTTAGCAATCGTCACCGCGGTGTACTCACATAAGGTGCGCTGTACATCTTGTGTCGATAAGGTGTGTGTAGTGAGTTTTTTCTCTAACCACGGTAGATTAAACAGTTCACGGCCGGTACTTTTTGGCGCTTGGCGCGCAAAATAATCTTCATTGAGTAGATCATCTAGTAATGGCTGATTGATGACACCTTGCAGGGCAAATAAAGCATCATTATCGTATTTATCCCCGCGATGTTTTTGTATCCACGCGTCCATTAGCATGTTGCCTGGGCCCGTATCGTAGCCAATCACTTTTTGATTAGGGCGCAGTACCGAGATATTGGCAATCCCACCAATGTTTAACACAACCACACTCGAATTCGTGGATTCAAATAAGCACTGATGAAAGGCTGGCACCAGCGGAGCACCTTGGCCGCCGAGCGCCATATCTTTACGGCGGAAATCGGCGACAGTATCAATACCTGTTTTAGCGGCAATGATATTGGCATCACCAAGCTGCATAGTAAAAGGCGCATCACCTTCTGGCCTATGGTAGACCGTTTGGCCATGATTACCGATAGCAGTAATACTTTCGGCACTGCAGTTTGCACTTGCTAATAGCGCATTGACGGCGTCAGCGAAGAGATGGCCGAGTAAATGATCCAGTTCGCCAATTTCTGCCAAGCTGGTCGGTTGGCCGATACAAATATTCAACAGACGCTGCTTGAGCGACTCGGGCATCGGAAAATCATGCGCCGCCAATAGCTGAATTTGGTTGCCTTCGATTTCGACCAGTGCGGTGTCGATACCGTCCATGCTGGTGCCTGACATCACACCAATAAAGCGTTGTTTTGTATTCATATCCAATTTTTACCAATAGGGTGACATATCCATTGTAAACCGAGAACAATCAGAATAACCTCGAAACCATAGCGAAAATCGACCGCAATCAGGAGAAATTATGGGTCCGTTATGGCTGGATGTAGCAGGGTATGAGTTAACTGCCGAAGATAAAGAGATTTTACAGCACCCAACCGTTGGGGGCGTGATTCTGTTTTCGCGTAATTATCACGATAATCAACAGTTGTTGGCACTCAATACCGCCATCCGTAAAGCGGCAAAACGCCCAATTCTGATTGGTGTTGATCAAGAAGGCGGGCGCGTTCAACGATTCCGTGAAGGTTTTTCCCGCATCCCGGCGGCAAAATTGTTTGGTGAGCAAGCTCAAGGCGAGCAATTAGCTGAGTTAGGTGGCTGGTTAATGGCGGCGGAACTGATAGCGCATGATATCGATTTGAGTTTTGCGCCAGTACTGGACAAAGGCCACGATTGCCGAGCGATTGGCGACCGCGCTTTTGGCGATGATGTTGATAGCATCTTACGCTACAGCAGTGCGTTTATGCGCGGTATGAAGGCGGTTGGTATGGCTACGACCGGTAAGCATTTCCCTGGTCATGGCGGCGTGTTGGCCGACTCGCATTTGGAAACGCCTTATGATGAGCGTGATACCATTCTTGCAAAGGATATGGCGATCTTTAAAGCCCAAATTGAAGCGGGCACGCTCGATGCGATGATGCCGGCCCATGTTATTTACTCGCATTATGATGATCAGCCTGCCAGCGGTTCGTCATTTTGGCTTAAACAAGTACTGCGCGAGCAGCTGGGTTTTAAAGGCATTATCTTCTCTGACGACCTCAATATGGAAGGCGCTGCTATCATGGGTGGCCCGGCGGAACGCTCCCATCAAGCGCTGGTGGCGGGTTGTGACATGCTACTGCTATGTAACAATCGCGACCAACAGATTGAAGTACTCGATAACTTACCGATCATGGAAACCCCACAAGCATTGGGTCTAATGAAGAAAAAGAACTTTTCTTTGAGTGAACTGCAAAGTAGTGAGAAGTGGCGTCAAGCCTCAGAAGCGATGAAGCGCATGCTTGAGGGTGAATAAGGGATAAACCCAGAGTGAAAGAGCCACATTATGTGGCTCTTTTTGATCGCAACAGACGCGATAGATGGAGAAGCATTAGAGCATTTGGATCATGATGATCTTTTTACTCATCATGATCCAAATGCTGTTTACTGAAAGCCCAAACGCTCTTTGAGTGGCTTTAAGTAACGGCGGCTAACAGGAATGGGCTGCTGGCTATGAGTTAAGATTTCGGCTAAGCCATTTTCCAGCAGTTTGATTTCTTTGATTGCTTTAACGTTCACTAAATACTGGCGGTGGCAGCGCACTAAAGGCGTTTTTTCTTCCAGTATTTTAAGCGTTAACTGGCTAGTGGCTGACTGCTGTGGAGTTTGTACGTGCACGCCACTGATATCACTGTAGGCAAACTCAATCTCATGGGTGGGGATAATCATGATGCGGTTCAGGCCAATACAAGGGACTTGATCAAGGCTTTGTGGCGCAATGGCACTGACTGGTTGTAGATTTTGTGGGCCAGACATGAACTGTCCGGACTTGATGAGTCGTTGTACGGTTTTCGCCAATCTTTGCGTATCAACGGGTTTGAGCAGGTAGTCGAAAGCATTGTCTTCAAACGCTTGTACAGCAAATTCATCATAAGCCGTCACGAAGACCACATATGGCATGGTGTCAGGGTCAAGCATGCCTAACAACTCAATGCCGGTAATTTGTGGCATTTGAATGTCGAGAAACACCACGTCGGGTTTGAGCTGATTGATTTTTTTTAGTCCTTCAATGGCATTGCTAGCTTGGCCGATAACCTCGATTTGTCCCGTTTCTTCTAACAGTTCCGTAAGCTCTTCGCGAGCAAATAATTCATCATCTATCACAAGTGCAGATAGCATGGTTAATCCTTAACAATCATCATTAGGAATGAGAAAGCTCATTCGCGTGTATTGGTTCGCTTTCACATCAATTTTTAGGTCGCTGATCTGGCCAAATTTATTGGTCAGTCGTTTGGCGACAATTTGCATACCTAAACCTGCATGTTCACTTTGTGGCGTGAGGTAACTACCCGCATTGTCTTCGACGATAATGCGTTGACCTTGTGCTTCTGGTTGGCTGTAAATTCGAATTACTCCACCTTCAAGCAAATTGGAAATACCGTGTTTGATGGCGTTTTCTACTAATGGCTGCAGAGTAAAGGTCGGTAATTTACGTTGTAGCAAGCTTGAGTCGATATCAATGTCCACTTCTAAACGGTCGGTAAAGCGCGCTTTTTCAATCGTTAAATAAGCATTCACATGGGCCAACTCATCTTTCAGTGTTACCACCTCAATATTCTGCTTTAAGTTACTACGAAAAAATTGCGACAGGTGCTGAATCAGTTCACGCGCTTTGGAGGGATCTCTACGCACCACGGCACTGATGGTATTAAGAGCATTAAACAAAAAATGTGGATTCACTTGCGCGTGCAATAATTTGATTTCGGCTTGGGCGAGCAGGGATTGCTTTTGCTGATAATCACCATAGAGAATTTGGCTAGAGAGTAATTGCGCGATTCCTTCAGCCATCGCCATGTTGATAGTGGAAAACAGCTTACGCTTTGGTTCGTAGAGTTTGATGGTGCCAATCACTTTATCTCCCGCTCGTAGCGGGATGATTAATGCGGAGCCTAATTTACACTCCGCTGAGAGCGAGCATTGATAATGCCTTTCTTTGCCATCGAGATAAATAATGTCGTTTTGTTCAATGGCATCCAAAGTGCTTTGTGAGGAGATAGGGGTTTCAGGTCGATGATGATCGTCACCAATACCAACAAAGGCGAGAATTTTGCTGGTGTCGGTGATAGAGACAGCACCAACCTTGGTTTCTTCGTAAACTACGCGTGCAATCTTTTCCGCATTGGCGCTATTAAAGCCAGAGGCAAGAATACCGACAGAACGTTCGGCAATATTCAACGCACGACGAGAGAAGCTGGCGGAATACTCTTCAAAGATGGTTTTTCTATCTTGTAGAATACTCATGAACAGCGCAGCACCGATTGAATTGGCGATGATCATCGGTGCTGCAATGGCAGAAACCAAGACGTAAGCCTGATCAAACGGTTTTGCGACCAGAAGCAAAATCGCCATCTGTACCAGTTCAGCAAAAAGAGTAATCGCAAATACAATGCTGGGGCTAAACAGCAAGGTACTTTTGCCGCGCCGTAATAAATAAGTATGCAGTAAGCCGCCAATCAAACCTTCGGCGGTGGTGGAAATCGCGCAGGCAAGATCGGTAAAACCACCGAGAGAGTAACGATGTAATCCACCGGTTAGACCGACAAAAAAGCCCACTACTGGCCCACCAAACAATCCGCCCATTACGGCACCAATCGCGCGAGTATTGGCGATAGCATCATTGATTTGTAAACCGAAATAGGTACCGAGGATACAGAACAACGAAAAAACAATGTAGATAGTGAGCTTGTGGCTAAAACGGTGAGATATATTCAGTAGTGGCAAAAAGATGGGGGTTTTACTGAGCATATAAGCCAGCACTAAGTAGACACACATCTGTTGTAATAATGATAGGATGAGATCCATATCGTCAAGCCTGTATTCCATTCCAATAGTTCAATATTTTAATCAAGAACGGCAATAGAGAATACAGGCCAAGCGATAAAAGACCTCTTGGATAGCGAAAAGAATGACTGTAAACTTGGTTTTACAATGGTGTTTTTTATTGTTTACGGTTGAAATTTAGTCTTATCCTGTTAGTTTAGATGTAGAGTTAAATCTTGAGCAAATGGATTGCAAGAGTGTAAATTTTAATATACAGGTAGTGGTTATGCAAAAAAGTGAATTGAGTAACGTTAATATTAGTGACGAGCAAGTGCTGATTACCCCAGAGGCGCTGAAAGCAAAGTTACCTTTAAGTGATAATGCCCGTCGTTTTATTCAACAATCACGTCAAACGGTTGCCGACATTATTCATAAAAAAGATCACCGTTTATTGGTGGTATGCGGCCCGTGTTCTATTCACGATATTGAAGCAGCAAAGGATTATGCTCGTCGCCTCAAAGCACTCTCTGAAGAGTTGAGTGATCAACTGTATATTGTTATGCGCGTTTACTTTGAAAAACCACGTACAACCGTTGGTTGGAAGGGGTTAATCAATGATCCTCATTTGGACGGCAGTTTTGATATTGAACATGGACTGCATATTGGCCGTGAACTATTGGTCGAACTCGCTGAAATGGAAATCCCGCTAGCGACCGAAGCGCTTGATCCTATTAGCCCGCAATACTTATCCGATACCTTTAGTTGGGCGGCGATTGGTGCTCGCACTACCGAGTCGCAAACGCACCGTGAAATGGCCAGTGGTCTTTCGATGCCGATTGGTTTTAAAAATGGTACAGATGGTAGCCTTTCTACTGCAATTAATGCCATGCAAGCCGCTTCTTCAAGTCACCGTTTTATGGGGATTAACCGTGAAGGGCAAGTCGCACTTTTGACCACGCAAGGTAACCCAAACGGCCATGTTATTTTACGTGGTGGTAAACAAACCAATTACGACTCAGTCTCTGTCACAGAGTGTGAGCAAGATATGGCAAAAATGGGTTTGGATGCGTCATTGATGGTCGATTGTAGCCATGCAAATTCACGTAAAGATTACCGCCGTCAGCCGTTAGTCGCTGAGGATGTGATTCACCAAATTCGCGAAGGTAATCAATCGATTATTGGTGTGATGATTGAAAGCCACATCAATGAGGGCAGTCAGTCTTCAGATTTGCCATTGAATGAGATGGAGTATGGCGTTTCAATTACCGATGCATGTATCAATTGGTCAGCAACTGAGGCACTATTAAAACATGCCCACAGTGAGTTGGTGCCATTTTTACAAGACCGCTTAAAAGGTTAATTGAGCTAGATAGGGACATTCATGGCTGAACAGTTAAATGCACTGCGCGATCAGATAGATGCAGTCGACAAGCAAATATTAAACTTACTGGCAGAGCGCTTGGCGCTGGTAGAAAAAGTCGGTGAAGTAAAAAGCGAGCATGGTTTACCGATTTACGCGCCGGATCGCGAAGCGGCGATGTTAGCTTCTCGACGTGCAGAAGCGGATAAGATCGGTGTACCACCGCAACTGATCGAAGATATTTTGCGCCGCACCATGCGTGAATCTTACGCGAGTGAAAAGGACTCAGGTTTTAAATGTTTAAACCCAGAGTTACGTTCGGTGGTGATTGTCGGTGGTAAAGGTCAATTAGGTGGTCTGTTTGGCCGTATGTTTACGCTTTCTGGTTACCAAGTCAAAGTCCTTGGTAGTCAAGATTGGCATCGCGCTGAGGAGATCCTTGATGGTGCCGGTTTGGTGGTGGTCACGGTCCCTATTCACCTTACTGAAGGTGTGATTGAGAAATTATCGACATTGCCAGAAGATTGCATTTTGTGCGATCTCACCTCCATTAAAACCAAGCCACTGCAAGCAATGCTTAATGTTCATCGAGGTCCAGTGGTTGGCTTGCACCCAATGTTTGGCCCTGATGTTCCAAGCCTAGCGAAGCAGGTCATCGTTTATTGTGATGGTCGAGGAGAAGAGCACTACCAATGGCTACTCAAGCAGTTCTCTATTTGGGGGGCAAGCTTGTGTCAAATAGAGGCGAGTGAACATGACCACGGTATGACGCTGATTCAAGCGCTGCGCCATTTCACTTCGTTTGCTTATGGCCGACATTTAAGTCGTGAAAACCCTAATATTGATAAGCTGTTACAACTTAGCTCACCGATTTATCGTTTAGAGTTGGCGATGGTTGGGCGTCTCTTTGCTCAAGATCCAAACCTCTACGGTGACATTATTTTTTCTTCTGAGCAGAATATCGAGATGATCAAACGTTTTCACCGCAGCTTTGGTGAAGCCGTCGAGATTTTAGAAGGGGGCGATAAACAAGCCTTTATTGAAAGTTTTGATAAGGTCAGCGATTGGTTTGGTGATTATTCACAGCAGTTTATGCATGAAAGTCAGAACTTGCTTAAGCAAGCCAATGACTCAATTCATCGTGGTTAAACCCAATTAAAAAAAGCAGCCGATGGCTGCTTTTTTTAATTATTTGCTGCTTGCTACATCGCCAGTTAAATTACTGACGGTTTCAACGGCAAGATCATTTGGTGGATTGTTGGTCAGGTTAACTTGCAAGCGCACATTATCATCAATTAATTTAACCAATGGTGCCCATTTAATGCTTTTCTCTTTTTCAAACAGGGAGTTAAAGTTATCCGGTGTCCAATCCATGGTGTTCTTCGGGTTGATTGAGCGGCCTAAAAAGCGGGTTTCATAATGCAAGTGTGGGCCGGTTGAGTTGCCGGAGTTGCCGCAGTTGGCAATCACATCCCCTTTCGAGACAAACTGACCACTTTTGACGTTGAAGTTTTTTAGGTGGGCATAAGAGGTCATAAAACCAAATGAGTGACGCAAGGTAAGGTAGTTGCCATAACCTTTGTTGCTTGGTCTTACTGTCTCGATGACGCCATCGGCAGGGGCGATGATTGGCGTGCCCATCTTACAAGTTAAATCGATACCGGTATGGGTATGGCGTTTACCTGAAATAGGGTTGGTACGGCGACCATAGGATGACGAAATGCGTTGGTAATCGAGAGGTGACTCATTAGGGATCATACGAAACATGGTCGCGCGTACGGCGGAATCAACCGCAGCAGCATCTAAGCGATCTTCGATATTGGCTTCATCGAGTTCTTCTTCTCGTGCTAAACCCAGTACCGACTCTACATCGTAGACGCGTTTGCCTAGCATATGCAGCTGGCTACGTTTCTCTTCTAACTCTTGGGAGAGGGAGTGAGAGGCATCAACTTGTTCCGCATAGAGCTGATCTAATGTTGCGTTTTCAGCTTGGCTTTGCTGCAACTGTAGCGACAATGCCTCGATATGTTCTTGTTTGTGAGAGATGTAACCTGTGACGCCCCCCATTACGGCAAATATAGCCACTAAGGAAGCGATTAGAGATTTTCTACCGATAGAGAAGTGTTGTACCTCTTTACTTGTAGGGATGCTAATAATTATTTTATTCGACATACAACTTTGTTAGGAGTACTCACCTAAATCGGATAAGTGCTCTATTTCACGATGAAGTAATTCATCATCTCCCACATTCAGTTCAACCATGCGTTTAATATGGCCAATGCTTTCAATATCAATATGCTCAATCGTGACACGAATGAGATCTTGAACAACGCCAACAATCTTTCCTTGTAGTTGGATAGTGATATCACTATCGGTCAACTGAAACTGTATAGAGATCGGGGTTAATGGATCTAACGATGTGTGATCTGGACAAGCCAGTAACAATCCATGGAGTGATAGGTCTTTTACATTCGACTCTACTCGAGTGTGGCCTTGAGTCACAACCGCTAGGGCTTGGTATACGATGCGTGAAAATCGACGACGTTCTATCATGCTGAGCTCTCTTGATCTGTTTTTTATAGCTTAACAGATTAAATATTCTAGCTCGGTGGAAATATCCAAACTTAGTGATCAGGCTCGATTTTGATGAAACGGCATTTTAACCGTATACAATAAAGGCCGCTATGATAGCGGCCTTTGAACAAAATTCAAGCGGCTTCTCTGCCGGACCAATAGGTCATACTTAATCAGCTAACGTCATGAACGCGCTCAAAAAGTGATTACTTAGAGATACGCTTGTATTTGATGCGATGAGGTTCAGCGGCTTCAGGGCCCAAGGTTTTCTTCAACCAATCCATGTACTCAGAGTAGTTACCTTCATAGAAGTTAACTTGGCCTTCATCACGGTAGTCAAGAATATGGGTCGCAATACGGTCAAGGAACCAACGGTCGTGCGAGATAACCATGGCACAACCTGGGAACTCAAGCAGTGCTTCTTCAAGTGCACGCAGTGTCTCAACGTCTAGATCGTTGGTTGGTTCATCGAGTAGTAATACGTTACCACCCGCTTTAAGCAGTTTTGCTAGGTGGACACGGTTACGCTCACCACCAGACAATTCGCCGATGATCTTCTGTTGGTCTGAACCTTTGAAGTTAAAGCGAGAACAGTAAGCTCGCGCAGGAATTTCGAAGTTGTTGATCTTAAGAATATCAGCGCCTTCTGAGATTTCTTGGAAAACGGTCTTCTTGTCGTCCATGCTGTCACGGAACTGATCAACAGAGGCCAGTTTTACCGTCTCACCCAGTTCAATTGAACCTGAATCTGGTTGCTCTGTGCCACTTAGCATCTTGAATAGGGTGGATTTACCCGCACCGTTGGCACCGACGATACCAACGATAGCTCCTTTCGGCATGCTGAATGATAGGTCGTCAATCAGTACACGGCCATCAAATGACTTAGTCAGGTTGTTTACTTCAAGAACCTTATCACCTAAACGTTCACCTGGCGGGATGAACAATTCGTTGGTTTCATTACGTTTCTGGTGATCGCTGTTTTGTAGCTCTTCAAAGCGAGCCATACGCGCTTTAGACTTCGCTTGGCGACCTTTAGGGTTCTTACGTACCCATTCCAGTTCTTTCTCGATGGTTTTTTGACGAGCGCTTTCTTGAGATGACTCTTGTTGTAGACGTGCATCTTTCTGCTCTAGCCATGAGGTGTAGTTACCTTGCCATGGAATACCTTCACCACGGTCAAGTTCTAGAATCCAGCCAGCTGCGTTATCTAGGAAGTAACGGTCGTGCGTGATTGCCACAACAGTACCGGTGTAATCAACAAGGAAGCGTTCAAGCCAAGCAACTGATTCCGCATCCAAGTGGTTGGTTGGTTCGTCAAGCAGCAACATGTCTGGCTTTTCTAGTAGCAGGCGACAAATTGCAACACGGCGACGCTCACCACCAGAGAGGTTCGCAATTTTTGCATCCCATTCAGGCAGGCGTAGTGCGTTCGCTGCACGCTCAAGAGCGTTCTCTAGATTGTGACCATCTTTTGCTTGAATCAGTGCTTCTAGCTCACCTTGCTCTTTTGCAAGTGCATCGAAGTCAGCATCTGGTTCAGCGTAAGCCGCGTATACCGCATCAAGACGAGTCAGTGCACCAGCAACATCACCAACCGCTTCTTCAACGATTTCGCGTACCGTTTTTGATTCATCAAGAACGGGTTCTTGCGGCAAGTAGCCTACGTTGAGACCTGGTTGAGGGCGAGCTTCACCATCGATATCGGTATCGATACCGGCCATGATGCGTAGCAAGGTTGATTTACCTGCACCGTTTAGGCCAAGAACACCAATTTTTGCACCAGGGAAGAAGCTTAGAGAAATGTCTTTTAGAATTTGACGCTTCGGTGGCACAATCTTGCTCACCCGCGACATGGTATATACGTATTCAGCCATTGCCGATCGTTCCTAAATTGCTTTACACATAAACGGCTATTTTACACCAACCAATCTAGGTTTGTTACCTATGATCTTCATTGGCTTCAGGAAATGAAGTGTCAGTAGGATTTACCTAATATTGATGTACGATTCATTAAATGTGTCACACTTAGGTGAAATAATTTTTGTTTACACCTATATGCTTTACAGAACTTAGTAGAATAGTCCTAATAGCATTTCAATATATCGTTTCTCATCAGGACGAGAAGACATGACAACCAAATTTATTAAAACGTTGTATCGCCTTCCTTCATCGTTGATCGCCGTATCAACGATGCTATACAGCGTAAATGGGCTCGCCGCTAGCCCTTCTTATTTAGAAGAACAGCGCGCACTTTACGATCAAGCACAGCAGTTGCTCGATAATAAGCAGGTCGACCAATACCAAGCAATGCGGTCAAAGATCGCTCAGTACCCACTAACTCCTTATGTGGATTATCGCACCTTGTTAGCCACGTTGGATGAGCAGTCACCACAACAGGTTGAACGGTTTATTGAGCAACATAAGAGCTTTCCATTTTCGAGCCGCATTCGAGCGCCTTATATTGATATGCTTGCACGTAAACAGCAGTGGCAGACATTACTTGAGTTTCAAGCTGATCTGCCACGCGGTGAGCAATATCAATGTCATTACTATAATGCCCAATATCAAACGGGTAATCAGGCTTTAGCCTTTAAAGGTGCGGAAGATCTATGGTTACATGGACGCAGTATTTCTGATGCGTGTGATCCGTTGTTTAAAGCTTGGCAAAAAGCAGGCCTGCGTAGTGATGAGCAAATATTGAATCGCATGTTGTTGGCCTTTGATGCGCGCAATGGTGGGTTATTAAAATACCTGGCGAAAGAAGTGCAATCAAAACAGTCACAACAACAAGCGCAGCAAATGATTGCTTTGTTTAATCAACCTGAAAATGTTGCCGCATTTGCCAAAAAACAGCCCGCCAATACTTTTTATCGCAAGCAAAGTGAAATGGCGCTACAAAAACTCGCTCGTAAAAATGTAGAGCAAGCGCAGCAAGCCTGGGCGACAGTGGTTGATGGGCAAAAATTGACGCCGCCGCAAGCGCAGAAATTGGCAGATTATATCGCTCTGCGCTTAGTGAATAGCACCGATTCTGCGGAGCTTATTTCGTGGCGTGATCAACAGATTGCGAGCTCAAGTAGTATCAAACTTAAAGAGCGTCGTATTCGCTTAGCGATTCAAGAGGCCGATTGGTCTGGCATTGCGGATTGGATTGCCACACTGCCTGAGGAGCAAGCGAATAATTTACGCTGGCAATACTGGTTGGGCCGATCTGAAATGGCGACAGGCGCCAAGGCGCAAGGTGAGCGCCGTTTAGAGGCGATATTGGGTGAACGTAACTTCTATAGTGTTGCGGCGGCAGAGCAACTTAACCGCGCAGTGGTGTACCCACAGACGAGTCTGGCTTTACAGCGCTCGCTGGTTAAGCCTTTTAATGCCAGTTTAGAACGAATTGGAGAGTTGATTGCGCGCGATAAAATAGCAGCTGCGAAAAGTGAGTGGCGCCATTTACTCAACCGCGCGACGCCAGAGCAAAAGCAGATGCTTGCCGCTTATGCGGCACAAAAGCGTTGGCATCATTTGACGGTTACCGCGACGATTCAAGCCAAAATGTGGGGTAATTTAGCCTTACGCTTCCCATTGGCACATCGCTGGTGGTTTGATTTTTATGGTGAAAAACACAGCGTTGATCCGGTGACGTTGATGTCACTTGCTCGTCAAGAAAGTGCCATGGACATTGAAGCGAAATCACCCGTGGGTGCTCGCGGGGTGATGCAAATTATGCCTGCGACAGCGAAATACACCGCGCGGAAATATGATTTAGGCTATGCCGGCGTGGATGATTTATACAAGGTTGGCAAAAATATTGAAATTGGCAGTCGCTACCTGCAGAGCCTGCTTGAGAAGTACGATAACAATCGAATTTTCGCTTTTGCTGCGTATAATGCAGGGCCTGGAAGAGTGAAAACGTGGCGCGGACGAACACAAGAAAAATTAGATGCTTATGCATTTATAGAAGCGATCCCGTTCAATGAGACTCGAGGTTATGTACAAAACATCTTGATGTTTGAAACATACTACCGAGGCCTGCTAAAGCAAGATGGCGTCTTCCTCCATGAGAATGAATTGAATACTAAGTATTAAGCGAGCGGCAAATCATGTCATTACAACCCGAGTATAAAGAGTGGCAACAAATCTTAGATTTGGTGAAGCACAGTAGCGATACCGGTCAACATGAAATGTTATTGACCATGTTGTTGACCCCAGATGAAAGAGAAGCTCTAGTGGCGAGAGTGAACATTTTCCGCGAACTGCTTAAAGGTGATCTTTCCCAACGTCAAATCAGCCAATTACTTGGTGTTGGTGTGGCGACCATTACTCGTGGTTCTAATGAACTTAAATCGAAAAGTAGTGAAGAAAAGCAGGCTATCGCCGATTTGCTGAAAGGCTCGTCGCTTTAAATTGAGATTGATTAACGAAAAGGTGCCTAGGGCACCTTTTTTATTACTTCGCTTATAACCAGATTATACGTTAGTAGGATAGTGCTGAGGATTGGTAAAAGGGATCAAAGCCATGATCAATGCTTGATGATAAACTGAACTGCGTGTTAGTTGATGCTGGGTAAGCACACCAATCGCGCCACCTTTTTGTTTGATATTGGTGGTGCCAAAGACCTCATCCATCACACTGCCGAGTTCAACCTCAGGAGAAAGACGTGTCGCGACTGCAGGAGGCAGCATCATGCTGGCTGAGCGAGATTCGCCGCGTCGTGTATCGGATTCAATCACCATCCAAGCAAAGGTGACCGCGCCTTCAATTCCGGCCTCTAGGCCGACGTAAAAATCACCATGGCATTGTGCCCGTTTGGCATTGGTGACACGATTTCGCGCCCCTTGATACGTTTCTTGGTTACTGATCGGCTGTTCGGCGACATCACTGGGAACGCTAACCCCAATAAATTGGAAAGATTGCTGTGGGAATACGGCTGTAAAAGCGCTTTCGACTGCGTTAATTTTTGCCGGATTAAGCGAAGCGACGATAACGGTCTGGGTGGTCATGTACCTTAGCCTTTTGTGTGGCGACGAGCTCTTTTAACTGATCTAGGTCGACAGGGGAGGAAAGGTAGTAGCCTTGCATGTAGTCACAGTTATTATCTGCCAACCATTGATGCATATCTTGCGACTCAATGCCTTCGGCAGTCACGATCATCGACTGAGAATGACACAGTTCAACTAATGGCTTCACCACTTTCTTATTATCGGTTTTGATCAAGGTTGCTAAGAATTCGCGATCCAGTTTAATTTTTTGTACTGGGTATTCTACAAGTTGGGTGATAGATGTATAGCCAGAACCGAAGTCATCGATCGCTAATTTAAAGCCCATGGTCGAAAGCTCATGTAACAAAGAGTAGCTTTGTGAGTCCGTAGCAAAGGTTTCGGTTATTTCAAAATCAACCAGTGGCGGATGCACATCATAGTGACGCGCCATCGCTTCGATATAACGAGCCAATTGATGAGAGTCGAGTTCTGCCGATGATAGGTTTATCGAGAGTTGAATGTCATGCTCAAACATTGATTGAATTTCAACAAAGTCCGCGAATGCTTGCTCAATCACCCAGCGGTCGATAAGGCCAAAGATCCCCGTTTGCTCCGATATTGGGATAAATTCTGCCGGATTGACCTTACCAAGTTTTGGCGAGTGCCAGCGCAGCAGCGCTTCAACCCCCATGATCCTATCACCCGTTCGATTGTAGTAGGGCTGATATTGCAGTGAGAATTCTTTGTTAAATTCACCGCTGCGCAGTGCTCTTTCTATTTGTGTTCGGCGGCGAACGGACTTATCGAGCGCTTTGGAATAATACGACAGTTGGTTTTTGCCGGCTCGTTTGGCTTGATACATTGCCGTATCGGCATTAGAAAGCAGGCTGGCAAAGTTGTCTCCATCGCTAGGGTAGGCGGCAATACCAATGCTGGCAGTGATCGGGAAGTTACCTAGCGGCGAACGTCCACTGACTAACAATGGTTCTAGAATGGCTTCAGCAAGTGATTCTGCGTAGACATCTTGCTGAGATGAAGCAATAAAAATAGCAAACTCATCCCCTGACAAGCGTGAGGCTAAGCAATCAATCGCGTGTTTATTTTGCCAATCTCGGCAGACTTTTTTAACGTGTTGGGCGAAATTTATTAAGAGATTATCGCCGATGTTATGGCCGTATTTATCGTTAACGTATTTGAAGTTATCGAGGTCAATATACAAAATCCACGCGTAGTGGTGGCGAATATTGTCGCTCAGCTTTGTTTCAATAAAGGTTTGAAATTGATAGCGGTTGGCCAGTCCGGTTAGATGGTCGTTTTCGGCTAATGCTTTGGTTTTTTGATAGCTGCTGTGCAGCTCTTGATACATGTTGTAGAAGCGCTTGGATAACCGACCGAGCTCATCATTATGATGATCGCGTTTTTCAATGTTATGTCGTTTACGTAACTCAACATCCAGCAATTGCTTTTCTAACTCAGCAATTGGACGAGTGACATGACGATAGAGTAATAGCAATAGGATCAGTACGGTGGCAATTGAGGATGCGACATAGGAAATCAGCAATTTATTTTCAATCGCTTTGAGTTTATCACCCAGTAAATATTGCGCCGGGTCGAGGGTCGCGAATAACGTCGATTTCAATTCAACTGACTGGGTTAAACCACTTTTATTGACCGGCAGGTCGGAAAAAAACAGTGAGCTATCGTTGTCGAATTCGATGATGTGTTTGAGTTGATCAAACTGACTTAAAGTTAAGTAGACCACCAAAAAGTACACTTCTTCTTTGTTGTAGCTAAGAGGGACTTCCATGGTGCGAGGATCAAGTACGTTGTAGCTGATAAGAAGACTTTGCCCTTGGTCGTTCTTGCTAAATCCTACGTGGGTCTGAGCGCCGGACAAGCGATATGTGTCTTTGACATATTGTAGAGCTTTGTCGTCTATTTGCTTAAATGGATCGGTTTGATTGTCGACAAAAAATTGTGTGTTGCGTTGACTATCAAGAATGGCCACCCCGATCGTATCTTGTGAAATGGAATGCAAGGTAGAGATGATACGCTGCATATTGGTCAATAACTCCATCTCTTTGAAAGGGTTATCTTGCTGATGCAAGTAGCGACGGACCATTTCACTTTTGGTTATCGTTTGTGAATAGCTATTGATGAGAGCGAAAGATTGCCTAAAGTGACCAGCCAGCTTCTCCATAGTGAGTTGCAAATAGCTGGTTTCTCGTTTGATCAATGCGTCTTTTTGATTGTGATAAATGCCATAGCTTGAAATGGCAGCGCTAAGCAACACTACCGGGGCAACCAACAATAAGACTCTAGTGTTGAGTTTCATGATGTTTCAATATGCGATTAATAACCTTCGCTCTAAGACTAATATTGGCGGCAGAGAGTGGGCTATCAATTTGTCCTTGCTGAGGTAATGTTCCTTGGACTGCCAATGATGCATCATTTAAATACCATTGCGGCAGTAGTTTCAGCGCACTTCGATTGGTGGTTGCAGCTTTGACGTCGATTGCATTTTTTGCAGCAATAGTGGGATCTGAAAGGTACTCTAAAAATGAGATGGCGAGTTGTTTATTTTTAGATGCTTGATTAATCGCTAAGCAATCCACCCAAATATAAGGGGGGCCCTGAGGCACAATAAAGCCCCATTCTATTTCATCTTGATATCGATTAAGCGAATGTTCGTCCCCACTGTACGCGAGTGCCATATGGAGCTTATCGGCATTGGGATTACTGCGTACATAGCTGAGAACATATTCGTAGGTTAGCACTTTGGCGCTAAAGACCATGATGTCGGCAAAGCTTTGCTGTAACAGCTGAACATCTTCAGTATCAGGGGCAATGCCAAGACTATTCAAAACGGGCAGAAAAGTATCAATCGTATCGTTGATCATCCCAATATGCCCGGCTAATTCCGGTGGTGGGTGAACAAACTCTTGCCATGTTTTAGGCGGTTTCGGGACTTTATCTTTGCGGTAAACAATGCCTACTGAGCCCCAAAAGTAGGGTATCGCATAATCGCCACACGCTTGTTGCCATTGAGTACTTTGATGCTTTCGATTATCAAGTTCAGAGAGGTTCTCTAGTCGGCCTAATTGGCCATAAACTTGTGCCGAGACGTTATCAAGAACGACAATGTCAAAAGGAAGTTGTTCACTGCGACTCATTAAGACGTTACGTTCGTCATCACTATCGAAATGGGTCAATTGGAGAGTGGTTTCGGTATCTTTTTGCCATTGCTCAATAACGGCAGGAGAGAGGGTATCTTCCCACATGAAAAGATTTAACTGATTCTGCGCAGATATCGCGGGATGAGCACTAATAGAGGAAATAGTGAGTAGTAGTATTCTTGTCAAACGCATTGCGGGTTACCTGATCCTTGTAGTTTGGATAACGCCGAGCTTTGATAAGAGTCAGTGACCGACACACAGCAGCAAGCTCAAAACAGGTCAAGGATGCTAGTAATATTTACAAGGTGTGTCAGCCACTTATTGGTTTTTTTTTGAACTGTAAGACTTTATTTAACTTAATTTTACCTGAGTTGGCTTAATATTCTCACTTGGGTAACAACCAAGCACTTTTAAGTGTTTGGTAATTTTGGTCAGTTCAACTATGGCATCTTGCACGCATTCTGAGTCTAAATGAGCTTCAACATCGACATAAAACATCTCTTCCCAAGGGTTACCCATGATAGGACGAGATTCTAACTTGGTCATGTTGATGCCATAGCGTTGCAATACCAGTAGCGTCGCAACCAGTGAACCTGCCTCTTGTGACGTGGACATGATCAATGTGGTCTTCGCCGGAATCTGCGGTGACACTTCAACCGGTTTGCGCGCGACAACGATAAAACGAGTATGGTTTTCGGTTTGGTTGGCGATATTGCCTTTGATTGGCTGTAAACCGTAAATTTTACCTGATGATGCATTGCCAATCGCTGCAACATCGTCACGGTTGAGCTGACGGACTTTCTGCATTGCATCAGCGGTACTGGCACAGGTTTTTAACTCAATCCCTTTGAGGTGGCTGAGAAACTCACTACATTGTTGGTGCGGCTGCGGATGTGAATACAAGGTGGTGAGGTTTTCTAAGCGAATATCGCTGGTGGCGACTAAGCAATGTTCAATAGGTAAGGTCAGCTCACCAACAATATAAAGTGTCGTATGTTGTAGTAGGTCGTAGACTTCGTTGATTGAACCTGAGCTGGTATTTTCAATTGGTAGTACCCCGTAATCGGCATGACCAGACTCGACCGTATTCGCCACTTCTTTGAAACCTTCACAATTAAGCTCAATCAGTTCGGTATTTTTACGGCTGAAAAATTCACGACTTGCCAAGTGTGAATAAGAGCCTTTTGCACCCAAGAAAGCGACGCGGGCAAGCGGTTTACGGCTGATCTCTGGATTGGCTAGGTTCTGTAGATAAGATTGCTGCAGTAACACCGAATCTTCGATAATAGTGTGGAAGAGCTTAGTAATATACTGCGCATCAAGGTTGTATTTGTCTTGGCCATTATTGATCAGCTTAACCAATAACTGCTGTTCACGTTCAGCGTCACGCACTGGTTTTGACGTCTGAACTTTACTTTTCGCCACTTCAATACTCATTTGGCGGCGTTCAGACAATAATTTCAGTAGGTTGTCGTCTAGCTCATTGAGTCGAGTTCGAATTTCATCGAGCGAGTATTGTTGTTCAGTCATCCTAATTTCCTTACATAAAAAAGCCTCCCACTTGGGAGGCTTTCTATTCGTTTTTGACTTATCTTTCGAAAACGAGTCTGCCTCCAAGGTTAATGGAGAAAAAACAAGTCAAAAAAGAACAGATCAGTCAGCGGCATAAATGAGTCTCTTTATGGAGTCCACTCCACAATAAGCAACCGAGTTTTCAGCGTCAAGCAAAAAAATAGCGCCTTTCGGCGCTATCTCTCTCGATTCGTTAACTTATTCTACTTCTTCTTCAAGCTCTGGCTTGTCAGTTCGACGTGCTTCTGGCTTGTGGCGCAGTTTATTCAGCTGGCGTTCTAGTTTTTGTTCTACCTCATTCACGGCAGCGTATAAATCTTCATGAATCGCTGAAGCAACCAACTTACCTTTTGGTACGGTAATAACAGCTTCAAACTTTTTCTGTTTATTTGGTTCTTCACTGAAGCTAGCTTGGCAACCGATGATGTCTACTTGCCATTTCTCTAGCTTTTTAAATTTGCTCTCAATGTGATCGCGGATAGCAGAGGTGATGTCGATATTTTTACCAGTGATGTTTACTTTCATAAATGTTTTCCTCTGTGTCATCCCTCATGGGTTAACTCCAGATTAACGATTTAGGTTTAAAAGAACGTGATCTACATCACCTTTCGGGGAGGGTTTTTTCCAGTTAAAGTCAATTGTGATCTAACTCAAATTGTCCTTAGTCGTTTGAACGAAAGTGCTTGAGAAAGTCAAAAAACGCTATAGATTGGTAGAAGTACCTTGCTAAAAATCATTCGCTTTTTAGTGAACAAGTACGGCCTAAACAAACCTTCTGCTCATTCCTTGTTCAGCAATTATTTGTGATCTTCAACACGAAATTTTCCATGTCGACGACGTTCAGCCTATCAATTAGTCTCATCCTTCACTTGTCATCAAATGTGATTATGGCGAACCCATCTCGATAGGAAATAAGAGTGGGTTAAGTTGCTCACTATTCCCCTCATCGCGATTTTTCTTCAATGATGCTAATTGTTTATAGATGATGAAATAGCGATTAATGTTAGAAACATAATGCACCGGCTCTCGTCCGATATTTCTACGCGCGATTATCTCTACGTTTTTAAACCACACATTCGGATCATAGCCATGTTGTTTGGCGAGACGACGCATTTTACGAATGTTTCCTGGGCCTGCATTGTAGGCAGCAAGAGAGAAATAGACCTGGTTATCTGGAGTAATGGCCTCATCGTTAAAGTAACGATCTTTCAGAAAGCGCATATATTTCACACCGGCGTGAATGTTATTTTCGAGTTTATAAATATTGGGGATATTGACGTTGGGATCGCTGGCGGTGCTGGGCAACACTTGCATTATGCCAACCGCGCCTTGATGAGAAACCTTACTCTGATCGAGTCCGGATTCTTGATAGCTTTGGGCTGAAATCATCAGCGGATCAAAATCATATTGGTTGGAGTAGTGATCAAACAGTTTGGAAAGTGACTCGAGGTGGCTAATGTGTTTAGGGTCGAGGATCTTTTTTAGCCAACGAGTGTTATCGAGGTACTTTCCGTAAATTACATTGCCAAGTAAGGTACCAGAGCGATATTCATCTAAATAGTTGTCGACCAGTTTTTTGAGTTGTGGGCTATTTTTACGCAGTGCCCACGCAATTTTACCACTGCGACGCAAAGGCACTTTTTTGTGCGCGTGAATGTTATCCATCACTTTGAGCCAAAGTTCACTTTTATGGCTGTCTAATACCGTTGCTCTGATATGGCCTTGATTAACCAACTCTATAATTTCAATATCTTGTAGCGTTTCATCGAGGAAATGAATCTCCACTAGAGGCTTACCGAGTTGATGTAAACGCTGATTCAGCGTTTGTAAGCTCTCATAGTAGCTGGAACTAGGCCTGACCCAGATATCCTTGCCGCTTAATTGCGAGAGTTGGTAATACTGCGGTGTTTGTTTTGAAGTAATTAGCCATTCCTGCACATCGTTCAATACTGGACGACTAAACTCGATTTCCTGTTTACGTTTATCTGTGATGGTTAGGTTGGCCACCACGAGATCACCGTAACCTTTTTCTAGTGAAGGAATCAGTTCGTCACGGTTCACAGGAATGACCTGTAGATTTAAATAGGAAGAACGCTGTTTGAGCTGTTTTTCAAAATGATAAAGCAATTCGGCTAAGATCCCTTTGGGTTGTCCTGCTTCTATATAATAGAAACCAAGATCCGCTGAGACTAATACGCGAATGACGCCTTTTTTTTCCAATGCCGCTAGATCTCCGGTGTGTGGATCTTTGGTCAGCGGCTCAAGAGATAAGGCCTGTACTTGTAAGGGAAGCACAGCTAACAAGAGTACCATTATTAGAGCTCGGATCATTCGTTCACCTTTAAACATCGTTCTCTTAAAGGTAGACGCGAATGCCATCTAAACAAGTATTTAGAGGGTATCAAACCGATTCACAGATACAAAAAAGCCGCTTAGGGTTACTAAGCGGCTTTTTACTTCTAATTCTTTATAAAGGATTAAGACTGATTAACTCACGCGTGCGGCTGGCGGCTTCTTCAAGACCTAGCTCTTCATAAGCGGCGAGTTGAATGTCTAATGATTTTCGCGCAGCTTCAGTATTTGGATACGTTTTTTGTAGCTCTTTGCAGCGATTAATTGCAGCAATCCAAGCTTCACGACGTAGATAGAAATCGGCAGTGGCTAAATCATACTCAGCAAGGCGATTTTTCAATGAGAACATACGTTTTTGTGCATCTTCAGCGTATGGGCTTGCTGGGTAGCGGTCTAATAACTTTTTGAAATCGGCAAATGCCGCTTTTACTGGTTCAGGATCTCGGTCACTACGATCGATATTGAACATGTCATGCATGAAGTTGCGGTCTTGCGCCATGTGTGTAAGACCACGCATGTACAATACCCAATCGAGCTTTTCGTGTGTTGGATTCAAACGAATAAAACGCTCGATTGTTGCTAGGCCTAAAGCTAGATCGTCGTTTTTATAGTAGGCATAGATAAGGTCAAGCTGTACCTGCTCTGAATAAGCACCAAAAGGGTAGCGAGAGTCCAAAGCTTCGAGTTTCTCGATGGCAGTCATCCAGCTACCATCTTGCAATAATACCTGCGCTTCAGAGTAGAGCTCTGATGGCGGAACATCTGGAACAATCTCTTCGCTGCTCGTACAGCCTACGAGTAATGTTAATGCCAATAATCCAGATAAAGTATGCTGTTTCATGTCAGGATTCTATTCCTTGAAGTAAATAATTTTGTCGCTTCCGTTACTTTTATGCCGGTAGCAGATACAATGGATCAATATTCTTCCACACTGTAGACAATTAGTCTCACAGTTTTTGAAAAAGTTCGATATGGCTCAGCAGATTGAATTAACTAATACAGTAAAAGATAGCCAATTAGGTCAACGACTTGATCAAGCTATCGCCGAAATTTTTGCCGACTTCTCTCGTTCTCGTCTAAAAGAATGGCTTTTAGCGGGTAAAGTACAAGTGGATGGTCAAGTAATTACTAAACCACGTACTCGAGTGATGGGCGGTGAAGTCATCATCCTGCAAGCGGAACTTGAAGATGAAGAGCGCTGGGAAGCGCAAGATATTCCTTTGGATATCGTCTACGAAGATGACGACATTATCGTAATGAACAAACCTCGCGGTTTTGTAGTACACCCAGGTGCAGGAACCCCTGATGGTACAGTGTTAAATGCACTGCTTCATCATTATCCTGATATCGCGGAAGTACCACGTGCGGGGATTGTTCACCGTTTGGACAAAGACACCACTGGCCTTATGGTTGTGGCGAAAACAGTGCCAGCACAAACTCGTTTAGTGCGTGCGCTGCAAAAACGTAACATTACGCGTGAGTATGAAGCCATTGCGATTGGCCGTATGACGGCGGGCGGTAAGATTGAACAGCCAATTGGCCGTCACTCAACCAAACGTACGTTGATGGCGGTAAGCCCAATGGGTAAGCCGGCAGCAACTCACTACCGTGTTGCGGAGCACTTCCGCGAACATACGCGTATTCGTCTGCGTCTAGAAACGGGTCGTACTCACCAAATTCGTGTCCACATGTCATACCTACAGTATCCGCTACTTGGTGATACCGCTTACGGCGGTCGCGCTCGCATTCCATCGGGAGCGAGCCAAGAATTGACGGAGATGATCCGCCAGTTTGATCGTCAAGCATTGCATGCTGTGATGCTGAAGTTTGAACACCCAGTAACGGGTGAAGAACTTGAGTTCCATGCGCCAGTGCCAGAAGACATGGTGATTCTGACTGAAGCTCTACGTCAAGATGCACAAGAGCACGGTTTAGAAGAAGAGTACTAATATGTCGCTGATTATTCCTAACTGGAACGCACCTAAAAATGTTAAGGCAATAGCTTCAACACGATTAGAGGGCTTTTCAACTGGGGTATATCAAGGGTTAAACCTTGGTAGCCACGTTGGGGATGATCTCGATACGGTATTCCGCAACCGCCAACAATTGGCTCAGATGGCAAAAATGCCTTCTGCGCCAGTTTGGTTGAACCAGACCCACTCAACAGCAGTGATACAGGTTAACCAACCAACCGAGAATACACTCGAGGCTGATGGACTTGTAACATCACAACCAGGTATCGTTCTTTCTGCTATGACAGCCGATTGCTTACCTGTACTGTTGACGAATACTCAAGGTTCTCAAGTGGCGGCAGTGCATGCTGGTTGGCGTGGTCTCGCTGATGGCATTGTTGAAAATGCAGTGGCTACGTTTGGGCGTGATGCCATAGACGGTAATATGATCGCTTGGCTTGGTCCTGCGATTGGGGCGAGTGCATTTGAAGTTGGCGAAGACGTATTACAAGCATTTTGTGATGTGAATCCCCAAGCGATCGATGCTTTCATTCCAACTGGGCAGGTTGGCAAATGGTGGGCCAATATGGAACGCCTTGCCACTCAACGTTTAAACGCCTTAGGCGTAACGCAAGTGTTTGCCTGTGGACTCTGTACTTACTCTGATCCTGAGCATTTTTACTCATATCGCCGCGATGGTGTGACTGGGCGTTTAGCCAGTTTCATCTGGATTGAGTAGCGACTAGATCTGATGTTTATTTCAAAGGCTGACCTCGTGTCAGCCTTTTTCGTTTTTATCCCCTTGAAAATCTCCGCGAGCGTAGCCATCTTTCATATTGATTATTAGATTATTTCGATAGAGTTTAGGAAGGTTGATATGCGTCTCGACAGATTTACTAGCAAGTTTCAAATCGCTATTTCTGATGCGCAGTCTTTGGCGTTAGGCCGCGACCACCAGTATATAGAGCCAGTGCACCTAATGGTGGCACTGATGGACCAAAATGGCAGTCCAATTCGTCCATTGTTGACGATGTTAAATATCGATGTCACTCAACTGCGTTCGAAACTGAGTGAAATGCTCGACCGTCTACCAAAAGTGAGCGGCATAGGTGGTGACGTACAACTGTCGGGTGGTATGGGGACGCTGTTTAACCTGTGTGACAAAGTGGCGCAAAAGCGCCAAGACACCTATATCTCATCAGAAATATTCTTATTGGCCGCTTTAGAAGATCGTGGCCCTCTTGGCGCTTTATTAAAAGAAAGCGGTTTAACCGAGCAGAATTTGGGTGAAGCGATCGATAAGGTCAGAGGTGGCCAAAAGGTCAATGACCCAAATGCCGAAGAACTACGCCAAGCATTGGAAAAGTTCACCGTTGATTTAACCGAGCGAGCAGAGCAGGGCAAACTTGATCCTGTTATTGGTCGTGATGACGAGATCCGCCGCACCATCCAAGTCTTGCAACGTCGCACCAAAAATAACCCAGTGATCATTGGTGAACCGGGAGTAGGCAAAACGGCGATTGTTGAAGGTTTGGCTCAACGCATTATCAATAATGAAGTGCCAGAGGGCCTAAGAGGTCGCCGAGTACTGTCTCTCGACATGGGGGCTTTGGTTGCGGGAGCGAAATATCGTGGTGAATTTGAAGAACGTTTAAAATCGGTATTGAATGAGTTGTCTAAAGAAGAGGGTAACATCATTCTTTTTATTGATGAAATTCATACCATGGTCGGTGCGGGTAAAGGTGAAGGTTCGATGGATGCCGGTAATATGCTAAAACCTGCCTTAGCGCGAGGTGAGTTGCATTGCGTGGGCGCCACTACGCTAGATGAATACCGCAAATATATGGAAAAAGATCCGGCACTTGAGCGTCGTTTTCAAAAAGTGATTGTCGATGAACCGAGTGTCGAAGATACCGTCGCGATTTTGCGTGGTTTGAAAGAACGTTACGAACTGCATCATCACGTTGAAATTACCGATCCTGCGATTGTCGCGGCAGCCAGCCTATCTCATCGTTATGTTTCCGATCGCCAGTTGCCAGATAAAGCCATTGATTTGATAGATGAGGCGGCGTCGAGTATTCGCATGCAGATAGATTCCAAGCCTGAATCCCTCGACAAGCTAGAGCGAAAAATCATTCAACTTAAAATTGAGCAACAAGCACTTATTAATGAGCATGATGAAGCGAGCGAAAAGCGCTTAGAAATGCTCAATAATGAATTGTTGGAAAAAGAACGCGACTTTGCTGAACTTGATGAAGTTTGGAATGCAGAAAAGGCTGCGCTATCAGGCACCCAGCATATCAAATCTGAACTTGAGCAAGCTCGTATGGATATGGAGTTTGCTCGACGAGCAGGTGACTTGAGCCGTATGTCTGAACTGCAATATGGTCGTATCCCTGAGCTAGAGAAACAACTGGATCTCGCCACACAAGCCGAAATGCAAGAGATGACCTTATTGCGTAATAAGGTTACTGATGTTGAAATTGCAGATGTACTATCAAAGCAAACTGGCATTCCAGTGGCTAAAATGCTGGAGGCCGAAAAAGAAAAGCTATTACGCATGGAGCAAGTACTGCACAAACGCGTGATAGGACAAAAAGAAGCGGTGGAAGTTGTTTCTAACGCGATTCGTCGCAGCCGAGCGGGGCTATCTGATCCTAACAAACCTATTGGCTCTTTCTTATTCTTGGGCCCAACAGGGGTCGGTAAGACAGAATTATGTAAGACCTTAGCAACGTTCATGTTTGACAGTGAAGATGCCATGGTACGTATCGACATGTCAGAGTTTATGGAGAAACATTCGGTTGCTCGCTTAGTGGGAGCCCCTCCGGGTTATGTTGGATATGAAGAAGGTGGCTATTTAACCGAAGCGGTACGTCGTAAGCCCTATTCAGTTATTTTGTTGGATGAAGTAGAAAAGGCGCACCCTGATGTTTTTAACATCTTACTGCAAGTGCTTGATGATGGACGACTCACCGATGGGCAAGGTCGTACGGTGGATTTCCGAAATACCGTCGTCATCATGACGTCTAACTTGGGATCAGCGCGTATTCAAGAAAACTTCAATACGCTCGACTACCAAGGTATTAAGAATGAAGTGATGGAAGTGGTGAATAAACATTTCAGGCCGGAATTTTTAAACCGTGTAGATGAAAGTGTCGTTTTCCACCCTCTTGGCCAAGAGCATATTAAGTCGATTGCCGCAATCCAGCTATTACGTCTGGCAAAGCGTATGGAAGAGCGTGGCTATCATATGGAAGTTTCTGAAAAAGCGCTCGATTTGATAGCTCAAGTTGGCTTTGACCCTGTTTATGGGGCTCGCCCTTTGAAACGAGCAATTCAACAGAGTGTTGAAAACCCATTAGCAAAAGCAATTTTATCGGGAAGAATTATTCCAGAAAAAACCGTCAAATTGCTGGTTAATAATGATCAAATTATTGCTCATCAATAAAGACACTACGAAATGTGAATAAAGAAAGGGGCGAAATGCCCCTTTTTGCCGCTTATTTGAGTGCTTTGTGTGAAAAGTGTGCAAACGGTTTGGCTGGGTAAAAAAAAGGGTTGTGTTCGAGTTAGAACTACCTATAATTCGCCTCCGTTGCCACGGGAAACCACGCTGTATAGCGGGCGACAAAGGCGGAGAAAGTTACTCAGATAACTTTCAGAGAAATAACCAAAAAGTGTTTGACACCAAAGGTTATCTCGCTAAAATGACCGTCCACTTCGAGAGAAAGACTTGAAGTAAAGCTCTTTAACAATATAAACCTATCAATCTGTGTGGGCACTCGTTGATGATAATCCAATAAGTTTTCGCTTCGGTGAAAACAGTTTCTTCGGAAACAAATTGGGTTCAATGAACTGAGTGACCAATCGAGATTAAGTTTTACTTAGTCTTGGCACAGTCAATTCATTATCGTTCTGTTGGAACGATAATAGCTTTAAAATTACTTTTAGTAGTTTTGAAGTCAGTATTCATTGAGTCGACAAAATCTTAAATTGAAGAGTTTGATCATGGCTCAGATTGAACGCTGGCGGCAGGCCTAACACATGCAAGTCGAGCGGTAACAGAAAGAAAGCTTGCTTTCTTTGCTGACGAGCGGCGGACGGGTGAGTAATGCCTGGGAATATGCCTTGATGTGGGGGATAACCATTGGAAACGATGGCTAATACCGCATAATGCCTACGGGCCAAAGAGGGGGATCTTCGGACCTCTCGCGTCAAGATTAGCCCAGGTGGGATTAGCTAGTTGGTGAGGTAATGGCTCACCAAGGCGACGATCCCTAGCTGGTCTGAGAGGATGATCAGCCACACTGGAACTGAGACACGGTCCAGACTCCTACGGGAGGCAGCAGTGGGGAATATTGCACAATGGGCGCAAGCCTGATGCAGCCATGCCGCGTGTGTGAAGAAGGCCTTCGGGTTGTAAAGCACTTTCAGTCGTGAGGAAGGTTCATACGTTAATAGCGTATGGATTTGACGTTAGCGACAGAAGAAGCACCGGCTAACTCCGTGCCAGCAGCCGCGGTAATACGGAGGGTGCGAGCGTTAATCGGAATTACTGGGCGTAAAGCGCATGCAGGTGGTTTGTTAAGTCAGATGTGAAAGCCCGGGGCTCAACCTCGGAATTGCATTTGAAACTGGCAGACTAGAGTACTGTAGAGGGGGGTAGAATTTCAGGTGTAGCGGTGAAATGCGTAGAGATCTGAAGGAATACCGGTGGCGAAGGCGGCCCCCTGGACAGATACTGACACTCAGATGCGAAAGCGTGGGGAGCAAACAGGATTAGATACCCTGGTAGTCCACGCCGTAAACGATGTCTACTTGGAGGTTGTGGCCTTGAGCCGTGGCTTTCGGAGCTAACGCGTTAAGTAGACCGCCTGGGGAGTACGGTCGCAAGATTAAAACTCAAATGAATTGACGGGGGCCCGCACAAGCGGTGGAGCATGTGGTTTAATTCGATGCAACGCGAAGAACCTTACCTACTCTTGACATCCAGAGAAGCCAGCGGAGACGCAGGTGTGCCTTCGGGAACTCTGAGACAGGTGCTGCATGGCTGTCGTCAGCTCGTGTTGTGAAATGTTGGGTTAAGTCCCGCAACGAGCGCAACCCTTATCCTTGTTTGCCAGCGAGTAATGTCGGGAACTCCAGGGAGACTGCCGGTGATAAACCGGAGGAAGGTGGGGACGACGTCAAGTCATCATGGCCCTTACGAGTAGGGCTACACACGTGCTACAATGGCGCATACAGAGGGCTGCCAACCAGCGATGGTGAGCGAATCCCAAAAAGTGCGTCGTAGTCCGGATTGGAGTCTGCAACTCGACTCCATGAAGTCGGAATCGCTAGTAATCGTGGATCAGAATGCCACGGTGAATACGTTCCCGGGCCTTGTACACACCGCCCGTCACACCATGGGAGTGGGCTGCAAAAGAAGTGGGTAGTTTAACCTTTCGGGGAGGACGCTCACCACTTTGTGGTTCATGACTGGGGTGAAGTCGTAACAAGGTAGCGCTAGGGGAACCTGGCGCTGGATCACCTCCTTATACGATGATTACTCACGATGAGTGTCCACACAGATTGATGGTTTATAAAGTTTAAGAGATAGAAACACTTTTGAGGTGTTTAACTAGTGTCCCGTTCGTCTAGAGGCCTAGGACACCGCCCTTTCACGGCGGTAACAGGGGTTCGACTCCCCTACGGGATACCATCTCCTCATAAGGATATGGGGCTATAGCTCAGCTGGGAGAGCGCTTCGCTGGCAGCGAAGAGGTCTGCGGTTCGATCCCGCATAGCTCCACCATTTTTAAGTGCATTTACTTTCAAACAGAAAGTTGAGTGTTTTTAAAAATGGTTTTCTTCCTTTAAGTAGAAAGATAAATCTAGCTCTTTAACAATTTGGAAAGCTGACTGATAACAACATTGTTGTTATCAAAAAAAGTTCTCAATGTTTACCTTTATGGTAAACACCAACTGTTTGTTTTCATTTTTTAAAAATGAAAGTAAACGAGCACATTCAAGTGTTCTTGGCAATATCATCATTTATGATGATTATTCGAAATTGAGTTCGGCAAAATCGAACGTCTCTCACTCATAAAATAGAGAGACAACTTGGTTGTTTAACGAAACTCCTTCGGGTTGTATGGTTAAGTGACTAAGCGTACACGGTGGATGCCTTGGCAGTCAGAGGCGATGAAAGACGTAGTAACTTGCGATAAGCCCAGATTAGGTAGTAACAACCATTTGAGTCTGGGATTTCTGAATGGGGAAACCCACGTGCATAAGCACGTATCATTAACTGAATACATAGGTTAATGAGGCGAACCGGGGGAACTGAAACATCTAAGTACCCCGAGGAAAAGAAATCAACCGAGATTCCGAAAGTAGCGGCGAGCGAAATTGGATTAGCCCTTAAGCGTTTTATGCGTCAGGTGAAACTTCTGGAAAGTTGTGCGATACAGGGTGATAGCCCCGTAACCGGCAACGCATATTAAGTGAAAACGAGTAGGGCGGGACACGTGTTATCCTGTCTGAATATGGGGGGACCATCCTCCAAGGCTAAATACTACTGACTGACCGATAGTGAACCAGTACCGTGAGGGAAAGGCGAAAAGAACCCCTGTGAGGGGAGTGAAATAGAACCTGAAACCGTGTACGTACAAGCAGTAGGAGCGGGCATTGCGTCCCGTGACTGCGTACCTTTTGTATAATGGGTCAGCGACTTAATTTTAGTAGCAAGGTTAACCATCTAGGGGAGCCGTAGGGAAACCGAGTCTTAACTGGGCGTATAGTTGCTAGAATTAGACCCGAAACCAGGTGATCTAGCCATGGGCAGGTTGAAGATTGAGTAACATCAATTGGAGGACCGAACCGACTAATGTTGAAAAATTAGCGGATGACTTGTGGCTAGGGGTGAAAGGCCAATCAAACCTGGAGATAGCTGGTTCTCCCCGAAAGCTATTTAGGTAGCGCCTCGGACGAATACTACTGGGGGTAGAGCACTGTTAAGGCTAGGGGGTCATCCCGACTTACCAACCCTTTGCAAACTCCGAATACCAGTAAGTACTATCCGGGAGACACACGGCGGGTGCTAACGTCCGTCGTGGAGAGGGAAACAACCCAGACCGCCAGCTAAGGTCCCAAATTATTACTAAGTGGGAAACGATGTGGGAAGGCTTAGACAGCTAGGATGTTGGCTTAGAAGCAGCCATCATTTAAAGAAAGCGTAATAGCTCACTAGTCGAGTCGGCCTGCGCGGAAGATGTAACGGGGCTAAGTAATAAACCGAAGCTGCGGCAATGAAGTTTACTTCATTGGGTAGGGGAGCGTTCTGTAAGCGGTTGAAGGTGTGCTGTAAGGCATGCTGGACGTATCAGAAGTGCGAATGCTGACATGAGTAACGATAAAGGGGGTGAAAAACCTCCTCGCCGGAAGACCAAGGGTTCCTGTCCAACGTTAATCGGGGCAGGGTAAGTCGACCCCTAAGGCGAGGCCGAAAGGCGTAGTCGATGGGAAACGGGTTAATATTCCCGTACTTCTTATAATTGCGATGGGGGGACGGAGAAGGCTAGGTGGGCCTGGCGACGGTTGTCCAGGTTCAAGTACGTAGGCGGGTGGTTTAGGTAAATCCGGACCGCTATTAACGCTGAGATACGATGTCGAGCTACTACGGTAGTGAAGTCATTGATGCCATGCTTCCAGGAAAAGCCTCTAAGCTTCAGATTATAAGAAATCGTACCCCAAACCGACACAGGTGGTCGGGTAGAGAATACCAAGGCGCTTGAGAGAACTCGGGTGAAGGAACTAGGCAAAATGGTACCGTAACTTCGGGAGAAGGTACGCTCTCGACGGTGAAGTCCCTTGCGGATGGAGCTATTGGGAGTCGCAGATACCAGGTGGCTGCAACTGTTTATTAAAAACACAGCACTGTGCAAAATCGTAAGATGACGTATACGGTGTGACGCCTGCCCGGTGCCGGAAGGTTAATTGATGGGGTTAGACTTCGGTCGAAGCTCTTGATCGAAGCCCCGGTAAACGGCGGCCGTAACTATAACGGTCCTAAGGTAGCGAAATTCCTTGTCGGGTAAGTTCCGACCTGCACGAATGGCGTAATGATGGCCACGCTGTCTCCACCCGAGACTCAGTGAAATTGAAATCGCTGTGAAGATGCAGTGTACCCGCGGCTAGACGGAAAGACCCCGTGAACCTTTACTACAGCTTGGCACTGAACATTGACCCTACATGTGTAGGATAGGTGGGAGCCTTTGAAGCACGTACGCCAGTATGTGTGGAGGCAATCTTGAAATACCACCCTTGTATGCTTGATGTTCTAACGTTGGTCCCTTATCGGGATTACGGACAGTGCCTGGTGGGTAGTTTGACTGGGGCGGTCTCCTCCCAAAGAGTAACGGAGGAGCACGAAGGTGGGCTAAACACGGTTGGACATCGTGTGGTTAGTGCAATGGCATAAGCCCGCTTAACTGCGAGAATGACGGTTCGAGCAGGTACGAAAGTAGGTCATAGTGATCCGGTGGTTCTGTATGGAAGGGCCATCGCTCAACGGATAAAAGGTACTCCGGGGATAACAGGCTGATACCGCCCAAGAGTTCATATCGACGGCGGTGTTTGGCACCTCGATGTCGGCTCATCACATCCTGGGGCTGAAGTCGGTCCCAAGGGTATGGCTGTTCGCCATTTAAAGTGGTACGCGAGCTGGGTTTAGAACGTCGTGAGACAGTTCGGTCCCTATCTGCCGTGGGCGTTGGAAAATTGAAAGGGGCTGCTCCTAGTACGAGAGGACCGGAGTGGACGAACCTCTGGTGTTCGGGTTGTCATGCCAATGGCATTGCCCGGTAGCTAAGTTCGGAATCGATAACCGCTGAAAGCATCTAAGCGGGAAGCGAGCCTTGAGATGAGTTTTCCCTGGCACTTTAAGTGCCCTAAAGGGTTGTTCGAGACTAGAACGTTGATAGGCAGGGTGTGTAAGCGCTGTGAGGCGTTGAGCTAACCTGTACTAATTGCCCGTGAGGCTTAACCATACAACACCCAAGGGGTTTTGTAGGACTCAATGCAAGAACGATTGAATGTGTAATAGAACTTCAAAGACAGCTTTCCAGATTATTCTCTAGAAATAGAGAGAAAGAATTTGCTTGGCGACCATAGCGTTGCGGACCCACCTGACTCCATGCCGAACTCAGAAGTGAAACGCAATAGCGCCGATGGTAGTGTGGGGTCTCCCCATGTGAGAGTAGGACATCGCCAGGCTTTAAATTTCGTTTTTAGATAGACCATCTAGAAACAAAATGGACGCTTACTACGGTAAGTTTGCCACTGCGGAGTGGTAGTTCAGTTGGTTAGAATACCGGCCTGTCACGCCGGGGGTCGCGGGTTCGAGTCCCGTCCACTCCGCCACTTATTTGAGAGTCGTCTCTTTAAACACGAACAACAGGGGTGTAGCTCCAATTGGCAGAGCAGCGGATTCCAAATCCGCGTGTTGGGAGTTCGAATCTCTCCACCCCTGCCATATACTAAGCCTCAGCAGAAATGCTGGGGCTTTTTTACATCTGGATTTTGGAGTTTGTCGCTACTTGGCAGAGCAGCGGATTCCCCTAATACGAAATAGCGCGTGTTGGGGCGAAGCTTTTGAATCTATCCATCCCTGCCATATACAAAGCCTCAGCAGAAATGCTGGGGCTTTTTTACATCTGGATTTTGGAGTTTGTCGCTACTTGGCTGAGCAGCGGATTCCCCTAATACGAAATAGCGCGTGTTGGGGCGAAGCTTTCGAATCTCTCCACCCCTGCCATATACTAAGCCTCAGCAGAAATGCTGGGGCTTTTTTACATCTGGATTTTGGAGTTTGTCGCTACTTGGTAGAGCAGCGGATTCCCCTAATACGAAATAGCGCGTGTTGGGGCGAATCTTTCGAATCTCTCCACTCCTGCCATATACTAAGCCTCAGCAGAAATGCTGGTTTTTTTTACGTCTGTATTTTGTAGTGTGCTTGGGAGTATCTCGTTTCGATATACGATGACGCTCAGCCTCTCCGATGCTTCACTTTGAAGAAGCGATCTCAAACCTGTACTTTTAATTCTATATTCCAAACGAGCGCTTCTCGACTCTCAACTCTACACACTCTTGCTCTTCACCCGCAACAATCCGTAACATTTCTCCTTTCCAGTCTAAAATTGCCCTGACATTCACTGAAGCTCTACTGACATTGGTTGTTTACCATACAGCTAGTTTAAGAAATGAGGTGTCTTATGAAATTCAACACTAAGCTAGTTTTAACATCCCTTATCTCAGTCCCTTTACTAGCTGGCTGTGTCACACCCGGCGAAGATGATGCCAATGCAGCAACTAAGCAAGGAGCTGTTGGTGGGGCATTATTAGGCTTAACTATGGGAGCATTAACTGGCGAACCCGATCTTGCGGTTAAAGGTGCGATTGCTGGAGGGGTTGCTGGCGGTGTGGCAGGTTCAAGCCAAGATTTGCAGAGTAATCGAGATAATATTCGTCATGATAGTCGTAATGATGCCATCACTGCGTTAGGGGGGGATAAAACTGCCGCTAGTCCGAAAAATTGGCAGCAATTAGAAAACTTTGTCGGTGAGTGGAACGTCAATATTCAAAATCATATTGTGACGATTGAACACCAAAAAATTAGTGCTGAAGGGAAATTGGCATCACTGTCAAATGCGAATGTAAGTATCATCAATGAAGAAGGGCTTAATCTTAACGCTTCGTTTAGCTATCAACCAACGACCGGCCATCAACTGCAGATTGATAACAGAGTAAAAAACGTCTCGGTCAATTTTGTTGGTGAAGCGATCTCGAATAGTAATCGAATTTCTTTTTATCCAACCAATATAGATGATGTAATTTACAATGATATTCCTAGTTCGGATGTGCGTCTTGAATTGAGTTTTGTCGGTAATCAGGTGTGGTTAATTGATAGCTATGCTTATATTGAAGGCAGTGAACAAAAGCTGCAGACATTTCGTTTTACTCGAATCAGTTAATCACAATCAACATACCTATTCGCATGCTCTAGCTAGCCATCATCACCGCTTGGCTATCATAATTCGTCCTTAATGTGTAAACTCATTTCAGGACGGGACAAGCAAACAAAAAAGGCCCCGCTCAGAGAGCGGGGCCTTTTTATAATCAGCTGTGATGATAGCGATTATTTTAGCATTGCAGCATTACCGTTTTCACGGATGTGCTTAAGAATGCCTTTAACGCCACGAGCACTTGAAGCAACGATGTTGCCAGATGTCATGTAGTCAGTACCGCCAGCAAAGTCAGTTACGATTGCGCCAGCTTCACGAGCGATAAGCTCACCCGCTGCCATATCCCAAGGTTTTAGGCCTAGTTCAAAGTAACCATCAACGCGGTTTGCCGCTAGGTAACATAGGTCTAGAGCTGCAGAACCAGTGCGACGGAAATCTGCACAATCAACAAATAGAGCAGACATGATCTTAAAGTAAGACTCAGAGTGCTGTTTTTGTTTGAATGGGAAACCAGTAGCAAGGATAGTACCTTGTAGATCTTTTACTTGTTTAACGCGGATACGTGCATTGTTTAGCTGAGCGCCAGAACCACGTTGAGCAGTAAATAGTTCGTTAAGCATTGGATCGTACACACAAGCTACTTCTGTACGGCCTTTAATGCGTACAGCGATAGAAACAGAGAAGTGTGGTAGACCTTTAACGAAGTTAGACGTGCCATCCAGTGGGTCGATGATCCATTGTACTTCTTTATCGCGACCGTCAATCAGGCCATTTTCTTCAGCAACGATACAGTGGTCTGGGTAAGACGCTTTAATGGTATCGATGATCAGTGCTTCTGCTTCTTTGTCTACGTTAGTAACAAAGTCGTTCGTGCCTTTTAGAGTAGATTCAATCTTCTCAGCATTTTCAAGTGATTTGGCAATGTGGTTGCCAGCTTTTCGTGCAGCACGAATAGCGATATTAAGCATTGGATGCATACTAAATTTCCCAACGGATGTTAAAGAACAGAAAAACGGCCGGAAGTATAACAGAATAAACCGGAAAGGGAAGTGGTTAATTTTCGCACTATTGATCGGCCCAATTGAATCACGACACCCCTTTTCCTCTTCAATGTGATAATATCTCGCAGCTTTATAATGCGATAGGTAATCGGTCATGCTTAACAACGTCAAAGTGGTCTTAGTTGGCACTTCTCACTCCGGAAACATTGGCTCTGCAGCGCGAGCAATGAAAGTGATGGGCTTAACGAATATGGTTTTGGTTGATCCACAATGTGAGGTCGATGATCAAGCTGTAGCACTGGCTGCTGGCGCAAGTGATATTGCTCTTAATGCTCAAGTTTTTGCAACATTGGAAGAGGCTGTCTCTGATTGTGCCTTGGTGGTAGGATCGAGTGCTCGTTCACGTACGCTTGATTGGCCAATGCTTGAGCCGCGTGAGTGCGGTGAAAAATGCGTCCAAGAAGGCCGTGAGGCAAATGTTGCAATTGTTTTTGGCCGTGAGCGTACCGGTTTAACTAACGATGAACTACAGACCTGTCATTATCACGTCTGCATCCCTGCCAACCCTGAATACAGTTCATTAAACTTGGCGATGGCGGTTCAAACCATTAGCTATGAAATTCGTGTTGCGCATCTAGAACAAGAGAAGCTTGGCTACCCTGAAGCC
Source organism: Vibrio scophthalmi (assembly GCF_040869025.1). NCBI lineage: Bacteria > Pseudomonadati > Pseudomonadota > Gammaproteobacteria > Vibrionales > Vibrionaceae > Vibrio > Vibrio scophthalmi. The sequence goes on from NZ_CP134271.1 coordinate 2,113,235, forward strand.
GAGGTTCCAGATTATCCTCGTCATAAAGAACTAGAAATGCTTTATCAGCATCTTGAAAAAGTGATGATTGATACCCAATTTATATCTGAAGACCAGCCGAACAAAGTGATGAATAAACTGCGTCGTTTGTTTAGTCGAGCTCGTCCAGAGCAGCAAGAGATTAATATCTTACGCGGAATATTAACGGCGGTTGAAAAATCAACCCAACGTTGATCTCGGCCTAACACCTATCTTTCGGTAATACCTGACTAAAATGGTCAAATAAATACTTGACCATTTTAGTCAGGTATGGAAAAATTGTTACCACATGAACAATGTGGATATGGTGTTATATGAGACTTACATCTAAAGGAAGATACGCAGTTACGGCTATGCTAGATGTGGCACTACACTCTCAGCAAAACCCTGTACCGCTTGCTGATATTTCCGAACGACAAGGCATTTCTCTATCTTACTTAGAGCAATTGTTTTCTAAGCTACGTAAAGCAGGTTTGGTTGCTAGTGTACGCGGCCCTGGTGGTGGTTACCGCCTTGGTGAAGATGCACAGAATATTGCAATTGGTACGGTAATTGCGGCAGTAGATGAGTCAGTAGACGCAACTAAGTGCAACGGCAAAGGCGACTGCCAAGGTGGTACTCGTTGCCTTACACACACATTGTGGCGCGACCTGAGTTCCCGCATTAGTGACTTTCTTAACAACATCACCCTAGGTGAGTTGATGAGAGACAACGAAGTCCTCGAAATTTCTGACCGACAAGACTTAGATCTTGCGGTAAACCATAGCTTAACCAATCGCGACTCTTTGAGTGCGGCTATGGGAATCAATGTCCGCTCATAGGCGGTCAGTAAGTTTACATTGGAGTAAAGAATGAAACTGCCGATTTATCTCGATTATTCAGCAACTTGTCCAGTTGACCCACGAGTTGCTGAAAAGATGGTTCAGTGCATGACGATGGATGGTACGTTTGGTAATCCTGCGTCACGTTCACACCGTTACGGTTGGCAAGCCGAAGAGGCAGTCGATAACGCTCGCGAACAAATCGCTGAGCTGCTAAACGCAGACCCTCGTGAAATCGTATTTACTTCTGGCGCAACTGAGTCTGATAACTTAGCTATCAAAGGCGCTGCGCATTTTTACGAGAAGAAAGGTAAGCACGTCATTACCTGCAAAACCGAACACAAAGCGGTACTGGATCCTTGTCGCCAACTTGAGCGTGAAGGCTTTGAAGTGACATACCTGGCGCCGGAAGCTAATGGTCTTGTCGACCTAAACAAACTTCAAGCGGCGATGCGCGAAGATACCGTCTTGGTTTCTATCATGCATGTAAACAACGAAATCGGCGTAATCCAAGATATTGCAGCGATTGGCGAACTATGTCGTGAACGTAAAATTATCTTCCATGTTGATGCTGCACAGTCTGCAGGTAAAGTTGCGATTGATGTGCAAGAGATGAAAGTAGATCTTATCTCCTTATCTGCACACAAAGTTTATGGCCCGAAAGGCATCGGCGCACTGTATGTACGTCGTAAGCCACGTATTCGCCTTGAAGCTCAAATGCACGGTGGTGGCCATGAACGTGGATTCCGTTCAGGCACGCTAGCAACACACCAAATCGTTGGCATGGGTGAAGCTTTCCGTATTGCGAAAGAAGAGCTACAAAAAGATTACGATCATGCATTGGCCCTTCGTAATCGTTTATTTAATGGTGTGAAGGATCTTGAAGCCGTAACGGTTAATGGTGACTTTGATCAACGTGTACCGCACAACTTAAACATCAGCTTTGCTTTTGTTGAAGGTGAGTCGCTACTGATGTCACTGAAAGATCTAGCCGTTTCTTCAGGCAGTGCATGTACATCAGCCAGTCTTGAACCATCATATGTTCTGCGTGCTCTAGGTTTAAACGATGAGTTGGCACACAGTTCAGTTCGATTCTCATTTGGTCGTTTTACGACGGAAGAAGAAGTGGACTATGCAATTGAACAAATCCGTGTAGCGGTGAATAAGCTACGCGACATGTCTCCTCTATGGGATATGTACAAGGAAGGGATCGACTTAAACACGGTTGAGTGGGCGCACCACTAATCAGTTAGCATCCCAATTGATATAGATGTAGAGGATTCGAGGTAGATATTATGGCGTACAGCGAAAAAGTAATTGATCATTATGAGAACCCACGTAACGTTGGTTCTTTTGATAAAGAAGATCCATCGGTAGGTAGCGGCATGGTTGGTGCTCCTGCGTGTGGTGATGTTATGAAGCTTCAAATCAAAGTAACGCCGGAAGGTATTATTGAAGACGCGAAGTTCAAAACTTATGGTTGTGGTAGCGCGATTGCGTCAAGCTCACTGGTGACTGAGTGGGTTAAAGGCAAATCAATCGACGAAGCGGCAGCAATCAAAAACTCTGAAATTGCAGAAGAGCTAGAACTTCCACCAGTGAAAGTTCACTGTTCAATCCTAGCGGAAGACGCAATTAAAGCAGCAGTTGCTGACTATAAGAAAAAACATCAGTAAACTCGACTTTGTCATGATGGGAGCAAGCCTCCCATTTTATTGGTAATAGAAACAATCAAGGTGCAGTATGGCCATTACATTAACAGATGCAGCCGCTAGCCGTGTAGGCGCTTTCCTAGAAAATCGTGGGAAAGGCGTGGGTTTGCGTCTCGGTGTAAAAACGACAGGTTGTTCGGGTATGGCTTATGTACTTGAGTTTGTCGACGAGTTAAATGAAGAAGATGAAGTCTTTGAGCACAAAGGCGTTAAGGTAATCATTGATCAAAAGAGCCTTGCTTATCTTGATGGCACAGAGCTTGATTACGTAAAGCAGGGATTGAACGAAGGTTTCGAGTTCAATAACCCGAATGCGAAAAGTGAATGTGGCTGCGGTGAAAGCTTCAACGTTTAATGATTGATCTCCTACTTGTGAAAGTAGGAGAGATTGCCAAGGGCTAGATTTAAATGAATCACTTCGAATTATTTGGGCTACCAACTCAGTTCAGTCTGGATGGTGGCCTTCTTTCTTCTCAGTTCCGTGAACTGCAAAAACGTTTTCATCCTGACAATTTTGCAACTGCTTCTGAACGCGATCGCTTAATGGCGGTACAGAAAGCAGCACAAATCAACGATGCTTATCAAATCCTGAAAAAGCCGCTCTCGCGTGCTGAATATCTCATTGCCCAAAACGGTATTGAACTTCAGGGAGAACAACAAACTTTACAAGATCCAATGTTTTTAATGGAACAAATGGAATTGCGTGAAGAGTTGGAAGAGATCCCAAGTGGAGCGGATCCTGAAGCTGCATTGTTTGAGTTTGATGAAAAGGTGACTAAAACGTATAAACAGCAGCTGATCGAGATAGAAAAAGAGCTCAACGAGGCTCAATGGACTCTCGCTGCTGATCGCGTACGTAAGCTTAAATTTATTGCCAAATTAAAACATGAAATCGAGTTAGTGGAAGAAAGACTACTCGGTTAATCTCAGAGCAAGGACTAACAATGGCGTTACTTCAAATTGCAGAACCGGGTCAGAGCTCGGCACCCCATGAACATAAATTGGCGGCCGGTATTGATCTTGGCACTACCAATTCATTGGTTTCGACGGTTCGTAGCGGTGATGCTGCGACATTAGAAGATGATCAAGGTCGTCGTATTCTGCCTTCTGTCGTTCATTACACTAATGATGCGGTTTTGGTTGGCCACGAGGCGCTTGCACATTCTGAACAAGATGCTGCCAACACTGTTATTTCAGTCAAACGCCTGATTGGTCGTTCACTGACAGATATCAATCAGCGTTACCCTTCTTTACCTTATCAGCTGACTGCCAGTGATAATGGCTTGCCTATTTTACAAACCGCGGGTGGTAACAAGAACCCGATTGAGGTTTCAGCGGATATTTTAAGCGCTTTGAAAGTGCGAGCGGAAACCACATTGGGTGGAGAGTTAGCGGGTGTCGTGATTACCGTTCCAGCCTATTTCGATGATGCACAGCGCGCAGGTACCAAAGATGCGGCTAAATTGGCCGGTTTACATGTACTGCGTCTGCTTAATGAGCCAACGGCTGCCGCAATTGCATACGGTCTCGATTCTGGCCAAGAAGGTGTGATTGCAGTTTATGACCTTGGTGGTGGTACTTTCGATATCTCGATTTTACGTTTATCGAAAGGTGTATTTGAAGTATTAGCGACGGGCGGTGACTCTGCTCTGGGCGGTGATGACTTTGACCATCTTTTGGCTGAGTGTTTATTGGCCAAGATGGGTTTAGAAATTTCGTTATCTGCTGAACAAAACCGCACATTGCTTAACGCTGCGCAGAAAGTGAAACAGTCGTTTTCTACCCAAGATGTCGCTGATGTAGATGTTCTCGGCTGGCAAGGCACCGTGACTCGTGAAGAGTTTGAAGATCTTATTCGTCCTTTAGTGAAAAAGACCTTAATGTCGTGCCGACGTGCATTGAAAGATGCAGAAGTGGATCTAGAAGACGTGAACCAAGTGGTTATGGTTGGCGGTTCTACACGCACTTTGTTAGTTCGTGAAATGGTCGGTGAGTTCTTTGGCCGTACCCCGTTAACCAGTATCAACCCAGACGAAGTGGTTGCGATCGGTGCGGGCATTCAAGCGGATATCCTAGTTGGTAATAAACCTGACTCTGAAATGTTGTTACTTGATGTTATTCCACTTTCGCTCGGTATCGAAACCATGGGCGGACTAGTGGAAAAAATCATTCCGCGTAACACCACCATTCCAGTTGCTCGTGCACAAGAATTCACCACCTTCAAAGATGGTCAAACTGCGATGACGGTACATACCGTGCAGGGTGAGCGTGAAATGGTCGATGACTGTCGTTCATTAGCGCGTTTCTCGTTAAAAGGCATTCCACCAATGGCGGCGGGTGCTGCGCATATTCGTGTCACTTACCAAGTCGATGCGGATGGTTTATTGTCTGTTACCGCGATGGAAAAGAGCACCGGCGTACAATCTGAGATTCAAGTGAAGCCTTCTTACGGCCTAAGTGATAATGAAGTTGCTGATATGCTTCGTGATTCAATGACCTATGCCAAAGAAGACATGCAAGCTCGCGCGCTTGCTGAGCAACGTGTTGAAGCGGATCGTGTTATTGAAGGTTTGATTGCAGCGATGCAAGCGGACGGTGCTGAGTTACTTTCAAGTGAAGAAGAACAAGCGCTGCTAAAAGTGATTGAAACCCTTATTGAACTGCGCAACGGCGATGATGCCGATGCGATTGAGTTAGGAATTAAGGCGACAGATAAAGCAAGCCAAGAGTTTGCATCTCGTCGTATGGATAAATCGATTCGAGCTGCGTTATCTGGTCAGTCTGTCGATGATATTTAAGAGTAGAAGTTATGCCTAAAATTATCGTATTACCTCATGAAGACTTGTGTCCTGAAGGCGCTGTATTAGAAGCTCAAGCGGGCGAGACAGTTTTGGATGTGGCACTGAAAAATGGTATTGGTATCGAGCACGCGTGTGAAAAATCATGTGCGTGTACTACTTGCCACGTTATTGTTCGCGAAGGTTTTGATTCACTAGAAGAAAGTGATGAGCTCGAAGATGACATGCTGGATAAAGCATGGGGTTTAGAGCCTGAATCTCGTCTTGGTTGCCAAGCGCGTGTTGCACAAGAAGATCTTGTGGTAGAAATTCCACGTTATACTTTGAACCACGCATCAGAAGATCATTAATCAATTCGCTGAGCCCATGTATCGATGTTGTTGAACAACATTGTGATAAACAAGGCTCAGGTGAGTGTTAACTATACTGACTTTAAGGAAGATGACGAATGAAATGGACCGATTCACGTGATATCGCGATTGAGCTTTGTGATAAGTTTCCAGAGACTGATCCTAAAACAGTGCGTTTTACCGACTTGCATCAGTGGATTTTAGAGTTGGATGATTTTGATGATGAGCCAAATCATTCGAATGAAAAAATTCTTGAAGCGGTCATTTTATGCTGGATGGATGAAGCGGATTAAAGCGTGATGTTACGCACCGTCAAAAAGTATAAAAAAAAACGGGCCTTATGGCCCGTTTTTTTATCCAAATGACATTTTTGCGTGACATAATGCTAACATCGAACTCGATACCAAAGTCTGCCTTATTATGCAAAGGCGAGGGGATTTCGGTATAGAGCAAAAGGCGTAGTCAACGCCATAATTAAGACAAGGAGAAACCATGTCTACACAGATGTCGGTATATTTAAGCCAAACTGAAGCTGCGGCACATTGGGGTAACAAAGCACTTGTTTCTTTCACTGAGCAAGGCGCAACGGTTCATCTTGCTGAAGGCTATGATCTTGATGCAATTCAAAGAGCGGCACGTAAAATTGTCTCACAAGGTATCACTGATACTGCGCTCGATGGTCAAGGTTGGGATGTAGAAACCATTTGGGCCTTTTTCCAAGGTTTTCGTGAACCAAAGAAAAACACCAATGTCACTTGGCAGCCTCTGGAAGAGGCGCACCAAGCAGAGTTAGAAGCTCGCATTCAAGCGACCGCTTTTACTTGCGATATCATCAATAAATCCGCTGAAGAAGTCGCGCCTCGTCAACTCGCTACCATGGCTGCTGAGTTTATTAAATCTGTTGCGCCAGAAGGCACAGTAACGGTTCGTATCGTTAAAGATAAGGATTTACTTACTGAAGGATGGGAAGGCATTTATGCGGTTGGACGCGGTTCTGAGCGCACATCTGCAATGCTGCAACTTGATTACAACCCGACTGGAGATGAAAACGCGCCCGTTTATGCGTGTCTCGTCGGTAAAGGCATCACTTTTGACTCTGGTGGTTACAGCCTAAAGCCGTCAAACTTTATGACGGCAATGAAATCGGACATGGGTGGTGCAGGTACGATTACGGGTGGTCTAGGTCTTGCGATCATGCGTGGTCTTAACAAGCGTGTAAAACTGATCCTATGCTGCGCGGAAAATATGATTTCAGGTCGCGCACTTAAACTCGGCGATATCATCACTTATAAGAATGGTAAGACCGTTGAAATCATGAATACTGATGCCGAAGGCCGTTTGGTGCTGGCTGATGGTTTGATTTATGCCAGTGAGCAAAACCCTGAGCTGATTATCGACTGTGCAACCTTAACTGGCGCAGCGAAAAATGCACTAGGTAACGACTATCATGCGCTAATGAGTTTTGATGAAGCACTTTCTCATCAAGCGCTGACTTGTGCACGCGAAGAGCAAGAAGGATTGTGGCCTTTACCTCTTGCAGAGTTCCACCGTTCAATGTTGCCTTCAAACTTTGCCGACCTATCCAACATCTGTAGTGGTGATTACTCTCCAGGTGCGAGTACGGCAGCAGCATTCCTCTCTTACTTTGTTGAGGATTACAAAAAAGGTTGGTTGCATTTTGATTGTGCGGCGACTTACCGTAAAGCTCCGTCAGACAAATGGGGCGCGGGTGCAACCGGTGTGGGTGTGCGCTCTTTGGCTCGCATTTTGGTTCAATAAACACACGATCAATATGAGCAGCGTTTAGACTGCGTAATGAAAATTAGAAGAGAAGTAGAAGGAAATCATATGGCTCTAGAAAGAACGTTTTCCATAGTAAAGCCTGACGCGGTAAAGCGTAACTTGATTGGTGAAATTTACAATCGCTTTGAAAAAGCAGGTTTAAGCATTGTTGCAGCAAAGATGGTTCATCTTAATGACGAACAAGCGAGTGGCTTTTATGCAGAGCATGAAGGCAAAGAATTTTTCAATGATTTGAAAGCATTCATGACCTCGGGCCCGGTAATGGTTCAAGTGCTGGAAGGTGAAGAAGCGATCACTCGTTACCGCGAGTTGATGGGTAAAACCAACCCTGAAGAAGCGGCATGTGGCACTATTCGTGCTGATTACGCATTGAGCATGCGTCATAACTCAGTACATGGTTCAGATAGCCCTGAATCTGCTGCGCGTGAAATTGCGTTCTTCTTTCCTGAGTCAGAGATTTGCCCACGCTAATCTCAATCAGCAAGAGTTAAAAGAACAAGAGCCTCAACAGAGGCTCTTTTTTTATCTGAAAATTAGTCAGAATCATTTAAAAATGAGTGCTAGAGCATATCGAGTGCTTTCTCTATCGCGGTGATAACTCGCTCTGCATCATCTTGGTCATTGTAGATGGCAAAAGAGATTCGCACCGTCCCCGCAATGCCCAGAGCATCCATTAATGGATGCGCACAGTGATGGCCTGCACGAACTGCAATGCCTTGTTGATCGAGCAGTGTCGCAACGTCTTGATGATGCACGCCATCAACAACAAAAGACAACACCGACGCATTGCTTTGGTAACCAATCACGCGAACATCGGCATGTTGGCAAAGTCGCTGGTAGACCTTATCGACTAATGCATGAATGTGCTGCTCCACCTCTTCTCGACTAAATTGGCCGTACCATTCTATCGCGGTTGCAAGCGCGATGGCTCCTGCAACGTTTGGGGTGCCGGCTTCAAATTTACCTGGAAGTTGACTGTAGGTCGTGCCGGAAAATGAGACCTTCTCAACCATCTTACCGCCGCCATGCCAAGGAGGCATCGCTTCGAGCAGTGCTAATTTACCATACAACACGCCAATGCCAGCAGGAGCAAAAATTTTGTGACCGGAGAAGACCACGAAGTCAGCATCTAAAGATTGTACATTGATCTCTTCATGGACAATGCCCTGAGCGGCATCAATAACCACAACGGCACCATGTTGATGAGCAAGCTCAATCATCGACTCGATAGGTTGGCGAGTACCGGTAACATTCGTGGTATGCGCGAGTGCCACAATCTTTGTTTTACTGCTCAATGCGCGCTCAAAAGTATCAATATCCAGTTGACACCGTTCGTTCATCGCTAATTTCACTACGGTTGCGCCGGTTTGCTCAGCCACAATCTGCCATGGCACGATATTGGCGTGATGCTCCATTTCACCAATTAGAATTTCATCTCCCGCTTGGAGAGTATTACGCGCGTAAGTTTGAGCGATTAGATTGAGTGCTTCCGTGGCTCCGCGAGTCCAGATGATCTCTTTTTCGCTTGCCGCATGAATGAAGTTGGCGACACAATGGCGGGCCGCTTCAAATTGGCTGGTGGCTTGAGCGGTTAAACTGTGGCTACCACGATGAACATTGGCATTTTGATGACTGTAGTAGCGACTGATTGCATCGATCACCACTTGTGGTTTTTGTGTCGTTGCAGCACTGTCTAGATAAACCAATGGTTGTTGGTTCACCTTCTGAGCGAGCGCGGGAAACTGCGCTCTAATTGCCTTGATATCCAACATTAGTTTTCACCCAGTTCATGGTAATGCAGTACAGGCATGGTCACCATCGGTTCGGCGATTGACCAGGCGTGCGCTTTACCGGAAAGTTGAATGACGATTTCCATCGCAAATTCCAAAGCACTACCAGGGCCTTGGCTGGTTAACAGATTATGTGTGACGTCATAGGTGACACGTTTTACGCGCCAATTTTTTGCAGCGATATGGCTTTGAAAACTTGGATGACAAGTCATTAAGGCTTGCGGATAGAGCTGGTGATGAGCCAATACTAAGGCTGGAGCGGCACAGATGGCTGCGACCAACTTACCTTCGTACATTTGCTGACGGATGATTTCAACCAGTACGGTACTATCACGAAACACTTCGCTACCGCCCACGCCACCAGGCAGGATCACCGCGTCAAATTCGTCATCCGCAATATCAACCAAGCGACAATCAGCGGTTAGCGTGACGCCGCGCGAGGCTTTCATCGTCAATTGACCACAAAAATCTGCACTTGCCACCACGACTTCGTAACCTGCGCGCACCATAATATCGATAATGGTGATGGCTTCCATTTCTTCACTGCCAGTGGCGATTGGGACTAGTACTTTTTTACTCATAGGATTACCAATTCTGCTCTATCTGTTTGATGGCATGGTACAACTGTTCATTGAGAGAAACATCAATCGCATGTATTTGCGCGGTTTGAATCAGGTGACCGGTGATAAAGTCTATCTCGCTTTGTCTCCGATGAGCAATGTCTTGCTGCATTGAGGAGTAGTTATTCGCCGTTGCATTGATGACATGATTGATGCTTTGGCGTAATGCGTCACTATCGACGTCTAAACCTTCAGCCAACATCACTTGAGCGACTTCAGTGGAAATTTGATCCAATTGCTGACGGTATTTAGCTTGTGCCAATTCGCCATTACGAACTTGATGTAAAGCGGTTAATGGGTTTATGGCGCAATTAATCGCTAACTTATTCCATAGTGCTTGTTCAATCTTACGATGCCACAGCACTTGTGGAAGGGCGTGATTAAGTACTTCAACCAAAAACTCACATTGCGTCCCACGTGCATTGGCAGCACCCAGCAAGGTTTGACCTTGGCCAGTATGGTGCACTTGATGGTTGGAAGGGCGGTACGCACCATGTGTTGTAGTGGCAAGCAATAGAGGGTTATGTGGAAAACGCTGCTGAGTTACTTGCGCTGTACCCATGCCATTGTGCATTAATAATAGGATTGCATCGGGATGAATGTGAGCGGCAATAGACGCTAGTACATTGTTAACTTGTGGCGCTTTTAGCGTGATAAGAACGACATCGGCCTGCGCAAGCTGCGCGGGATCGTTATTGATCAATTGAATGGCTTCATATTCATCACGTTGGATTGAAATATGCGAAGAGTCACTGCGACTCCACAGGCAAACGTGATGCCCTGCTTGGGTTAGGTAGCTCGCCCAAAGAGAGCCAATTGCCCCAGGGCCAACAATGGCAAAATTCATGAGAAGGACCGATTTAGATTAATGGCAAAAGGATAATGGCCTCCTCAAGGAAAGCAAATAAAAAAGGCACCCGAGGGTGCCTTTCGTGTCTGTTTGAGCAGAATTAGAATTTGTAAGTAACAGCAAAATAGTGGCCAACACCTGATGACTCAAATGCATCGCTATCTTTAATGCCATAAACATTGTCGTAGAGTTTTAGGCCATAGCCAACTGCGAATTGGTTGTTGTGCCAGTAGATACCATTGAACATAGAGCCACCAGTACTTGAAGTGCTGTACTCGTCTTTCATACCAAATTGGTAATCTAGGTAGCCTTGGTAAGTAATAAATGAACCATTTTCGAAGAAGAAGAAAGGTTTGAACCAGTTGGTTGAAAATTGATAGCCGTTCCAGTCTTTTTGCTTGATGTCATAGTTTGCGTAAAGGTTGAATTGCATTTTGCCAAACCATGGCACCATTACGTCAGAACCTAAACCGATCATTGATTGGTAGCCTGGATTTTTTTCAGCGTAAATAGGCTGACCATTGTTATCTAGCTTATCGGTTTTAATTGAATACTTTGCTCCGCCATCAATAACGGTGTAATTGGCAATGTAAAGCTCTTGGACTGGACCAAAAGATAGGTCACTACCTGTCAGAGCGTCCAAAGAAAGGCGTGGGGCAAATTTAGCGAATAAACGGTCGTTACCAGCTTTATCACTGCTGTCATCGTCATTTAGATTAAATACATCTACATAACCATACAGATCGAACATGCCTGAACGTCCACCAAATTCCATCTCTAAATAGGTGTGATCCGTATTCCCTGGTTTTTCATTTATGGTGTGCATTAAGTTGAAATTAATGAACTTGCCATCATTTTTATGAATGTCATCAGAGTAATCAGCAGCAAAGGCTTGGCTAGAAACTGCAGCCACAACGCCAAGAGTTAATAGTTTTTTATGCATAAAAGAAGTCTCTTAGGAAAAATGTATTGTTAATTCTTTATGTGGAAGTGGTTGCACAATCTAATCTGCTTTCACTTGTTGGTGGGAATAATAGCGATCTACATCTTAAAAAAAAGTGCTATTTGATGTAAAAATTTATAAAACAGGCGATCTTGATCACGTTTATTGACAAAGTAATTACAAACAAACTTAGTTTCATTAAGTTGCAACTAAATTGTATGAGGTATCGTTTACGCAAGCGCTTGCGTAAAATTTGTTGTGCATCGATTAACCAACAGTAAAGGTAAATGATCGAATTGAGTTTCCTTTGCGTATAACTCATTCAAAGGGTTCTTTTAGGATTTATTGATGACCGAAGTTATGCTTTTTCCTCTCGGAACTGTGGTTCTACCCGAAGGTAAAATGCGTTTAAGAATATTTGAACCGAGGTACAAGCGATTGGTCGCTGAAGCCAGTAAGCATGATGGTACCTTTGGGATTTGTCTGTTCGAACGCAGTGAAGAAAACCCTCGTGGTACGCTCTCCCACACGGGCTGCCTAGTAAAGATAGTGGATTTTGAAACGCTTGATGACGGGTTGCTCGGAATTACAGTAGTTGGTCTGAAGCGATTCGCATTAGGGCGGATTCGTGTCGATTTTGATGGCTTGCGGTTTGCTCAGGTGGAGTGGTTACCCAGCTGGGAAATTCAACATCTCAGTGATGATAAGCAGTATCTTGCTCAACAACTGAAGCGAGTTTACACACGCTTTCCTCAAATAAGCGCTTTGTATCCGCAGTGTTACTTTGACGACGCATCTTGGGTGACTCAGCGTTGGCTCGAGTTAATACCGGTTGAACTGCACCATTTTGATTTTTTAACCGATCAAAATGATTGTCAGCAGGCGATGGATTATTTATCGGTGACGATTGATAAAGAGTGATCGCTTTTTAAATGGCGACGTATACAGTTTAAATTAAACACCTCAAGGAAGTTGGAATGAGTTTACCTGACACCAACACCTACACGCGGGCTGATTGGACCGCGTGCATGGACAAGATAAAGCAACGGGACAAGCACGCCTATGCTTTGGTGTTTTATCACTTTTCACCTCGCCTCAAGCAGTTCGCCTTTAAACACATGGGAAACGAACAAGTGGCCATCGAGTTAGTGCAGGAGGCGCTCGCAACGGTATGGCAGAAAGCGGCATTGTTCGATGGTAGTAAAAGCTCTTTGTCGACATGGGTCTATACCATCGCAAGGAATTTATGCTTCGATTTATTACGCAAGCAAAAAGGCCGTGATGCTCACGTTCTCGCTGATGACATTTGGCCAACCGATTTTATCCCGCCAGATCTGATAGAACATTATTCTCCGGAACATGAGATGTTGAAAAAACAGGTTCTCAAATTCTTAGATTTATTGCCCGAAGCACAAAGAAAAGTCGTGCAAGCCGTGTATCTCGAAGATCGACCTCACCAGCAAGTGGCAGACATGTTTGATATACCTTTGGGGACGGTGAAATCCCGCTTGAGATTAGCAGTTGAGAAATTAAGAAACACCATAGAGGCGGAGCAGTTATGAGTTATCACCCCAAATATGAGATGTTACAAGCTTATGTGCATGGCGAGTTAACATCGGTCGATGGCTTCGCTTTAGCCACCCATATTGAATCTTGCCCACAGTGTCAGCAACATGTTGCAAAGATTGAAGAACAAGCGGGCCTTGAACTCGAGACGATGCAGGTTGAGGAATCCTTTGATATGAGCGTGATATTTGACCGCATTGTCGCCCTTGAGCCTTGTGATGAACCAATACGCATCGCTCGTAAACCAAGAATTGTTGAGGTTAATGGACGCCAATTCTCCCTGCCACTTACGCTCAGTCGTTTTAGTGATGATATTGGTGAGTGGAAGAGTTACGGTGGCAAAGTGTTTAGCGCGCCAATCAATTTAATGGAAGGCGCTAGAGTTAATTTACTCTACATCACCGCTGGCGTGAATATACCGCAACACACGCACAAAGGTTTTGAATCAACGCTGGTACTGCATGGCTCTTTCAGCGATGAAGAAGGCGAGTATTACGCGGGTGACTACTTACTTAAAGATTCAAGTATCAAACACAGTCCTTTTACCAAGGAAGGTGAAGACTGTCTGTGTTTAACCTTCTTAACGGAACCGATGCTGTTTACTCAAGGTGTTGCGCGTATTTTTAATCGCTTTGGCAAAGGTTTGTATCCATAGAGAATAAGCGAATCTCGATGTTGTCTGTGAAATAAAAGGGTCGCTGATGCGACCCTTTTTCTATTTCTGCTGTGTTGAATCAATATCTTCTTGGTCACGTAAGCGCGCTTTATCTAACATGTCGTTAAAGTAGTCACGCATGGTATACAGCATGATAAGGCTAGGGATCACCATTAACGCGGTAATGATAAAGAACATCGACCAATCATTGAGATAATCGACCAGTTCACCACTAAAAGAGGCTAAAGTGGTGCGGCCAAAGTTGCCTAACGAGGCTAATAGCGCATATTGAGTTGCTGAAAAGGCTTGTCCTGTCACCACGGTTAAGAAGGAGACAAAGGCAACGGTCGAGAACGCCGAGGTAAAGTTATCGACTACCAAGGTGGCAAGAAAGAGTGACTCACTTGGTCCTACTTTTGCTATCCATGCAAACATTAGATTACTGGCTGCCATTGCAATACCACCAATCATTAAGCCTCGTACAATACCAAACTTCACGTTGACCATACTGCCAATCAAGGTGAATAGCATGGTTAAGCCCCAACCAATCAGTTTGGAATAGTAGCCAATTTGCTCATTGCTGAAACCGATGTCCTTGTAAAAGGCAATCGACATGCGACCAAGAAACGCCTCGCCAATCTTAAATAGAAAGACAAATAATAGCAGTGTCAGAGCAACACGAAAGCCATTACGTTTAAAGAAATCGATAAACGGCTCAAGAACTGTCACTGTAAGCCAAGCTACTACTGGATTGCCAACGACCTTGTTATGACGAGCTTCGGCCTTGGCTTGCAGCGCATCGCGTTTGGTCACAGGCTCTCCAACCAACAAGGTAAATAGCATCAATAAGCCGACAATCACCGCCATACCGTAGAAAACACCATTCCAGCCGATGCTATCTGCGTTGATAAAAGCTAAGTAACCCGGTAGTGAATAACCTGTCCACCAACCAATAACCGCCATCGCGGAGGCTTGAGGTAACTTCTCTGACTGGGATTTAGGAAAGGTATCAATGCGATAAGCATCAATGGCGATATCTTGGGTTGAGGATGCGATAGCAATGCAGAGTGCCAACATTGAGGTCAGCATTAAGTTTTTTGCAGGGTCAACACCAGCAATCATCAGCGTACAGATGAGCACGACACTTTGGCATAAGAATATCCAACTGCGTCGTTGTCCTAGAGAGCGCAGCAATGGCAGTTTGACGCGATCCACTAAGGGAGCCCAAAGGAAGTTAATTGCATAAACCGCAAATACACTACCAAAATAGCCGATAGCGGTACGCGTTAGGCCCGAATCTTTTAACCAGCCCGACATATTAGAGCCGATCAGTACCCATGGAAAACCGCTCGAACAGCCGAGCATAAATACCCAAAGTAGGCGTTTATCTAGGTAACTACGAACGGTGTCTGACCATGACATTGAAGCGTTAGCCATAACGAATCCTTGAAAAAGCGTGATTCATATTAGAAACGAAGAGAGAAAAGAAAAGGCTCTCATTGAGAGTGAGAGCCTAACTGTATTAGTCGAGAACCGTGACTTTTTTTATCACGATCGCTTCTACAGGAACATCGCGGTAACGACCAACAGAGTGTGTTGGTTTTCTTGCCATTTCTTGTACAACATCAAAGCCTTGGACGACTTCACCAAAAACAGCGTAGCCGGGTGGGCGAGAGCTGGCATTAAGGAAATCATTATCCGCTAAGTTAATGAAGAATTGACGAGTAGCAGAATTAGGATCGTTAGTACGAGCCATGGCAATCGTTGCTACATTGTTTGGTAAACCATTGTTTGCTTCATTCTTAATTGGTGCATAAGTGTCAGCACGATTCATATCAGTATCAAAGCCACCGCCCTGAGCCATAAAGCCTGGAATGACACGGTGAAATTGTGTACCAACATAGCTGCCATCTTTTACATACTTAAGGAAATTCGCAACAGAAACTGGTGCCTGCTGGCTATTCAGCTCGATGACGATTGAACCTAGATTGGTTTCCATTTCAACTTTAGGCCCTGCAAAAGCAAGGTTTGAAACCAGCGCAAAACACGCCAGGG
The DNA here is from genome assembly GCF_040869025.1 of Vibrio scophthalmi. Lineage (NCBI taxonomy): Bacteria > Pseudomonadati > Pseudomonadota > Gammaproteobacteria > Vibrionales > Vibrionaceae > Vibrio > Vibrio scophthalmi. The sequence goes on from NZ_CP134271.1 coordinate 2,129,216, forward strand.
CGTATTTCCACATTAGAAACGCTCCTGCATGTAGCTTTGCAGTTCACGGTCATTGGCAATTTCACGTAGTGCTAGGTTAGCAACATCGTTTAATACCAGTTCAATTTCTTCGTTAGAAGCGCTCAATGCACCATTACGGTTTGCCGTTGCGGTGTAGAGTTTAACCAGTTTTCCTTTTGGTGTTTCAGCGGTCAGTTCGATAACGAGTTTCGCGTCCATCTCATTTTCCATCACAGAATGCTTCACAGACACCAGCATCTCTTGTACTTGCAGTACGATAGAGTTGTCACTGTTGACTGAAGTGCGGAAACCTTGAGATTGAAACTGTTCTAATAGGGCATTTTCTAAGGTGATACGTACATTCTGTTTTGAATGAAGTGGTTCAATATTTGAACGGCCACTGTCAACAAGCGCGACATACTGTGCTGAGCGTACATCTTTACTGGTTAGTGAGAATGTACTGCCATTAACAATGTTGCTATTACTCAATTCTGCACGAGGGGCAAAGTTAAGTTGCTCTTGTTGAGGGGCAGAACAAGCGGTGAGTAGTAATGCCATAGACGCGGCGAGAACCAGTTTTCTCATTGTCATTTCCTTTTCTATTTTTTTGCACAGAAGCTAAAATCTTGAGCGATAATAGTGGACTACTTAGTCGCTTGTAAAATCACAAATTTCTTATTTACTGCAACGACAGAGACGTTGGACTTACCAAACAGTCGTTTTAACTTCACATCGTATCCGAGGTGACGGTTACCGATAACTAATAATTGCCCACCAGTGCTGAGAACATGCTGTGCATCACAGAACATCTGCCAAGCGATATGGTCGGTCACGGCTTGTTGCTGGTGGAACGGTGGGTTACAGACTACAAGGTCATAACCAGCGGCTTTGATACCATCTAAGCAGTTGTTCGCCATGCAGTGGAAACGCTCAGATTGGCCAACGTTATCGAGTAGATTTTGCTCAGCAGATGCGACCGCCATAAAGCTCTCATCGATACAGGTAATCTCAAGGCTTGGGTTCAGTTGTGCCAATTTAATCGACAAAATACCGTTGCCACAGCCTAAATCAATCGCATGCTTATAGGTGTCATCTGCGGGTAAATTTTGCAGCATGAAACGCGCGCCTTGATCCAAGCTCTCGCCGGAATACACATTGGCGAGATTTTTCAGCGTAATATTGTGTTCATCAACCGCCCAAGTCGTAAACGGCTCAACGTCGATAGGTTGGGGACTATTAGCAAAACTGAACACTAAGCGGTGTTTTTTCCACGCGAGTGACGTTTTTGTCTCACCAAGGTATTTCTCAAACAATTTTAAGGTCGAAGAGTGGATCTCTTTGGCTTTATTGACGGCAATCACGGGGATATGACTTGATAAGGTTTTACGCAATTGTGCGAGTTGCCAAGTTAAGTAGCGATTGTTGCGTGGGATTTGCATGATCACCAAATCAACATCCGTAGGGATGCTTTCAAGGCTGGACGCTAGCACGACTGGATTACAGTGATTGTCGGCCAGATTATTACGTGTGGCTTGCTGTGCGATAAAAGAGTCACTTAGCATGGTGACATGATGTTTATCTGCTAACCAACAACTGAGCGCGCCAAAACTGTCATTGAGCACGACAATTTTTTGCCCGGCAGAGAGCGCCATCTCTTCGATATGTTGAATTAGGTATTCATCACCAGCGTCCCATGCCTGTAATGTTTCGTTATTACGTTTTGGATAACGAAAGAGAGTTAATGTACGATCATAAAGAGAAAGATCAGTTTTCATAAATGGAACGCTTTGTGTTTTTTGATTAAAAGAAATTGTCGCAGATGACGAGCAAAGTGAAAACTAAAACCTTTTGATTTACGTATCATATGACTATGATGCAGTGATAATAATTAGTCATACTGTTAATAGGAAGTGGTGAAGCACTATGTTAGAAGAAGTCATCCAAACCAAACTCCACCAACAACTCTCACCGAAACACCTTGATGTCATTAATGAAAGCTACATGCATAATGTTGCGCCCGGCTCTGAAAGCCACTTTAAGGTGATCGTCGTCAGTGAACAATTTGAAGGGCTGCGCTTGATCGCAAGGCACCGTATCATTAATCAAACCTTAGCCGATGAGCTGGCGAATCATATTCATGCCTTAGCGATTCATACTTATACGCCGAGCGAATGGCTTGATTTGCAGCGTGCACCAGATAGCCCAATGTGCTTAGGTGGCGACAAGTAATTTATGAGGCAGCCGTGGGCTGCTTTTTTAGATTAATCATTATCCTTATTAACATTGTGGAAACATAAGTCAGAATGAAACAAAATAAAAATAATCGTTTCATTATGTTAACTATCAATAATAATATTTATGCTGACAACAATATATCGATGTGCGATGGGTCAAAATTATGATTATTCTTTGGCCTTTTAAACTCAATTCCTAGCATTTATTACTGCTATACCTCTGATTGGTCATGGCATCAGATTCGGAAATGATGATAGACTATCGCACCTGATAAATCTCACGTATTATATGTGAAGAAATTATTACTAGGATGTTGCGATTTTGGCGAAAATAAACGCCGAAACCGGACACTGATGTCGTGTCTAAAAGTTACGCAATTTAAAGAATCTTTTTCCCGATAAAAGTAGTGCAAGTGCGTATGATTACAATAAAGAAGGGTCTGGATCTTCCTATCGCGGGAACTCCTGCCCAGGTGATTAGTGATGGCAAAGCCATCAAAAAAGTCGCCTTGCTTGGCGAAGAGTACGTTGGCATGCGTCCTACCATGCATGTCCGCGTAGGCGATGAAGTGAAAAAAGCGCAAGTTCTTTTTGAAGACAAGAAGAACCCAGGCGTGAAGTTTACTTCACCAGCAAGCGGTAAAGTGATCGAAGTTAACCGTGGCGCTAAACGTGTCCTTCAATCTGTAGTGATTGAAGTGGCAGGTGAAGAGCAAGTTACTTTCGATAAGTTTGAAGCTGCTCAACTAAAAGGTTTGGATCGTCAAGTGATCAAATCTCAACTAGTTGAATCAGGTCTTTGGACAGCTTTACGTACTCGTCCGTTTAGCAAGGTCCCAGCAATCGAATCTTCTACTAAGGCTATCTTTGTTACTGCAATGGATACTAATCCACTCGCAGCACAGCCTGAGTTGATCATTAATGAACAACAAGAAGCATTTATCGCTGGTCTTGAAATTCTCTCAGCCCTAACTGAAGGTAAGGTTTACGTTTGTAAATCTGGCTCAAGTTTACCTCGTTGTTCACAGTCAAATGTCGAAGAGCACGTTTTTGATGGCCCTCACCCTGCTGGTCTTGCCGGCACTCACATGCATTTCCTATATCCGGTAAATGCAGAGAACGTGGCGTGGAGCATCAACTATCAAGACGTTATTGCTTTCGGTCAATTGTTCCTAACCGGTGAATTGAATGTAGAACGTGTTGTTTCATTGGCAGGCCCTGTCGTGAACAAACCACGTCTTATTCGTACCGTTGTAGGTGCAAGCCTTGACGAGTTAACTGACAACGAGCTAATGCCTGGCGAAGTTCGCGTGATTTCTGGTTCAGTACTTAACGGTACTCAAGCGGCTGGTCCTCATGCTTACCTTGGTCGTTACCATCAGCAAGTGTCTGTTTTGCGTGAAGGTCGTGAGAAAGAGTTGTTTGGTTGGGCTGTCCCAGGCAAAAACAAATTCTCAGTAACCAAATCTTTCCTTGGTCATATCTTCAAAGGTCAGTTGTTTAACATGACAACGACGACGAACGGTAGTGACCGTGCAATGGTTCCAATTGGCAACTACGAACGCGTAATGCCGCTTGATATGGAACCAACATTGCTACTTCGCGATCTATGTGCAGGTGATACGGACAGCGCGCAAGCGTTGGGTGCACTTGAGCTGGACGAAGAAGATTTAGCATTGTGTACCTTTGTATGTCCAGGTAAATACGAATACGGTCAACTGCTTCGTGAATGCCTAGATACCATTGTAAAGGAAGGGTAATCCATGCTTAAAAAATTCCTTGAGGATATCGAGCATCATTTTGAGCCGGGTGGCAAACATGAGAAGTGGTTTGCGCTTTACGAAGCTGCAGCGACCCTTTTCTACACTCCGGGTCTAGTGACTCAAAAAAGCTCGCACGTTCGTGATAGCGTTGATTTAAAACGTATTATGATCATGGTTTGGTTCGCGGTATTCCCAGCAATGTTCTGGGGTATGTACAACGCGGGTGGCCAAGCTATCGCAGCACTTAACTTCCAATATGCTGGCCAAGAACTTGCTGACATCATCGCAGGTAACTGGCACTACTGGCTAACCGAAATGCTTGGCGGCACCATGAGTGCAGAAGCGGGTGTTGGCAGTAAGATGCTACTTGGCGCGACCTACTTCCTACCAATCTACGCGACAGTGTTCCTTGTCGGTGGTTTCTGGGAAGTGCTTTTCTGTATGGTGCGTAAGCACGAAGTTAACGAAGGTTTCTTTGTTACTTCTATCTTGTTTGCACTTATCGTTCCACCAACTCTACCTCTATGGCAAGCAGCACTAGGTATTACCTTCGGTGTTGTGGTTGCGAAAGAAATCTTTGGTGGTACAGGTCGTAACTTCTTGAACCCTGCATTAGCAGGCCGTGCATTCTTGTTCTTTGCATACCCAGCACAAATTTCTGGTGATGCAGTTTGGACCGCGGCTGACGGTTTCTCTGGTGCAACGGCTCTGAGCCAATGGGCTCACGGTGGCTCTGGCGCTCTAATCAATACAGTAACGGGTAACCCGATTACTTGGATGGACGCGTTCATCGGTAATATCCCTGGTTCAATTGGTGAAGTATCAACGCTAGCGCTTATGATCGGTGCGGCCATGATCGTTTACATGCGAATCGCCTCTTGGCGCATTATCGCAGGTACGATGGTGGGTATGATCGTTGTAGCGACGCTATTTAACATCATCGGTTCTGACACTAACCCTATGTTTGCAATGCCAGCACATTGGCACCTAGTTCTAGGTGGTTTTGCGTTTGGTATGTTCTTCATGGCAACCGATCCTGTATCGGCTTCATTTACCAACCGTGGTAAATGGTGGTACGGCATCTTGATCGGTGCGATGTGTGTAATGATTCGTGTAGCAAACCCAGCGTATCCAGAAGGTATGATGCTGGCGATTCTATTCGCGAACTTGTTTGCACCTCTATTCGACCACATGGTTATTGAGAAGAACATTAAGCGGAGACTAGCACGCTATGGCAAGTAATAACGATAGCATTAAAAAGACGCTGTTTGTTGTTATCGCATTGAGCTTAGTGTGCTCAATCATCGTATCAACAGCGGCGGTTGGCCTGCGTTCAAAACAGCAAGAAAATGCGGTTCTTGATAAGCAGACAAAAATTTTGGAAGTAGCGGGTATTAATACTGCAAACGCAGATATTAAAACTGAATTCCAAAATAATATCGAACCACGCCTTGTAGATTTTAAAACGGGTGATTTCGTAGAGACAGCAAAAGATGGCTCTACAGCAGCGAATTACGATCAACGTAAAGCGGCTAAAAACCCAGCGGAATCTGTGAAGCTAACGGCTGAGCAAGATAAAGCAAAGATCCTTCGTCGTGCTGACGTAGGTATTGTTTATCTAGTGAAAGGCGAGAATGGTATCTCTAAAGTTATCATTCCAGTTCATGGTACCGGTCTATGGTCAATGATGTACGCGTTTGTCGCCGTTGAAACTGATGGCAACACGATTGCAGGTGTTACTTACTACGACCAAGCGGAAACTCCGGGACTTGGTGGTGAAGTTGAAAACCCAGCATGGCGTGCACTGTTTGTTGGTAAGAAACTGTTTGATGCAGACCACAACCCAGCAATTAAGATTGTTAAAGGCCAAGCTCCTGAAGGTTCAGAGCATGCGATTGACGGTCTTTCTGGTGCGACGCTAACAGCAAATGGTGTTCAACATACGTTCGACTTCTGGTTGGGTCAAGATGGCTTCGGTCCGTTCCTTACCAAAGTTGCTAATGGAGGTCTGAACTAATGGCTAATGCAAAAGAAATGAAAAAGAGCCTTTTAGCGCCAGTATTGGACAACAACCCAATCGCGTTACAAGTTCTTGGTGTTTGTTCGGCTCTTGCAGTAACCACCAAATTAGAAACGGCATTTGTAATGACAGTAGCGGTTATTTTTGTAACTGCTTTCTCAAACTTATTCGTTTCGCTTATTCGTAACCACATGCCAAACAGTGTTCGTATCATCGTACAGATGGCGATCATCGCATCTTTGGTAATCGTGGTAGACCAAGTTTTGAAAGCGTACCTTTACGATATTTCTAAACAGCTATCAGTATTTGTAAGCTTAATCATCACTAACTGTATCGTTATGGGTCGTGCTGAAGCGTTTGCAATGAAATCAGCGCCACTACCATCTTTCATTGATGGTATCGGTAATGGTCTTGGTTACGGTTTCGTGCTTATCACGGTTGCGTTTTTCCGTGAGCTACTAGGTTCAGGCAAGCTATTTGGTTTGGAAGTGCTACCACTAGTGAGTAATGGTGGTTGGTATCAGCCTAACGGTCTAATGCTACTAGCACCATCTGCATTCTTCCTAATTGGTTTCATGATTTGGGCTATCCGTATTCTGAAACCAGCACAAGTAGAAGCGAAGGAGTAAGGGCATGATCGAACATTACATTAGCCTGTTAGTTAAATCGATTTTCCTCGAAAACATGGCTTTGTCTTTCTTCTTGGGTATGTGTACTTTCCTTGCCGTATCGAAGAAGGTTAAGACCTCTTTTGGCCTAGGTGTTGCTGTTGTGGTCGTTTTGACCATCGCGGTACCAATGAATAACTTGGTATACACCTATGTATTGAAAGAGAACGCGCTGGTTTCAGGTGTGGACTTAAGCTTCCTTAACTTCATTACCTTTATCGGTGTTATTGCGGCACTAGTACAAATTCTAGAAATGATCCTCGATCGATTCTTCCCACCTTTGTACAACGCACTTGGTATCTTCCTTCCGTTGATCACAGTTAACTGTGCGATCTTCGGTGGTGTATCGTTCATGGTGCAACGTGACTATAACTTTGCGGAATCAGTAGTATACGGTTTCGGCTCAGGTGTGGGTTGGATGTTAGCGATTGTTGCTCTTGCTGGTATCCGTGAGAAGATGAAATACTCAGACGTGCCTCCAGGTTTACGTGGTCTTGGTATTACCTTTATCACTGTTGGTTTGATGGCGTTAGGCTTTATGTCTTTCTCCGGTGTTCAACTGTAGGGTAAGCACCCATAAGTAAGGAATAAAAAATGCAAAGCATTATTCTTGGCGTAGCGATGTTTACCATTATTCTACTTGCTTTGGTTTTAGTGATCCTATTCGCTAAATCTAAGCTAGTGCCTACAGGTGACGTTACTATTTCAGTTAATGGTGACCCAGAGAAGAGTTTTGTGACTTCTCCAGGTGACAAGTTGCTTGGTGCGATGGCTGCTAAAGGCATCTTCGTATCTTCAGCGTGTGGTGGCGGTGGCTCTTGTGGTCAGTGTCGCGTAAAAGTGAAAGCAGGTGGTGGTGATATTCTACCAACTGAACTGGATCATATTTCTAAAGGTGAAGCACGTGAAGGTGAGCGTCTAGCTTGTCAGGTAGCGGTTAAATCTGATATGGAAATTGAACTTCCAGAAGAAATTTTTGGTGTTAAGAAGTGGGAATGTACTGTTATCTCGAATAACAACGAAGCGACTTTCATCAAAGAATTGGCACTGGCAATCCCTGAAGGGGAAGAAGTTCCATTCCGAGCAGGTGGCTACATTCAGATCGAAGCTGAACCACACCACGTGAAATACGCAGATTACGATATTCCAGAAGAGTATCGTGGTGACTGGGATAAGTTTAACTTGTTCCGTTACGAATCAATCGTTAAAGAGCATTCAATCCGTGCTTACTCTATGGCTTCATACCCAGAAGAGAAAGGCATCATTAAGCTTAACGTGCGTATCGCAACTCCGCCGCCAAATAACCCAGACGTGCCACCAGGTGTGATGTCGTCTTACATTTGGTCTCTAAAGGCGGGTGATAAGTGTACTATTTCAGGTCCATTTGGTGAGTTCTTCGCTAAAGATACCGATAATGAAATGGTCTTCATCGGTGGTGGTGCAGGTATGGCGCCAATGCGTTCTCATATCTTTGACCAACTTCTTCGCCTTAAATCGAAGCGTAAGATGTCTTACTGGTATGGTGCACGTTCTAAGCGTGAAATGTTCTACGTGGAAGATTTCGATGGCCTAGCGGCAGAGAATGAAAACTTCGTATGGCACTGTGCACTGTCTGATCCTATGCCAGAAGATAACTGGGATGGTTACACAGGCTTCATTCACAACGTTCTTTACGAGAACTACCTACGTGATCACGAAGCGCCAGAAGATTGTGAATACTACATGTGTGGTCCACCTATGATGAACGCGGCTGTTATCGGCATGCTGAAAGATCTAGGTGTAGAAGATGAAAACATCCTTCTAGATGACTTCGGTGGCTAATTTCTACGTAATTGAAGCGCTAGCACCATCAGCTTGATAAATCCGCCCTAGTCACATAGAGAACTAGGTAACTAGGGAAGGATGATTAGCTTTTTTGCTATCAAATCAATTGCTTGATTTTAGTTTCACGACAAATAGATACATGGCTGGCTCTTGAGCTAGCCATTCTTTTTTCAAAATTAGTGAATATAAGATAGCTGATGAATATCAACAGCTACCCTATGTTTTCTAAACAACACCAGGAGTAAACGAGTGAAAAAGTGGCTTGTTGTCTTTGCTTCTCTATTGGTTCTAGCTGGCTGTGAAAAATCGGTAGAACAAGTTCATTTAAGCGGTCCTACTATGGGGACAACTTATAATATTAAGTACATTGAACAAGAAGGTTTACCGACACCAGACGTTCTACAGACTGAAATTGATCGCTTACTTGAAGAAGTCAATGACCAGATGTCGACTTACCGTAAAGACTCTGAACTAAGTCGCTTTAATCAGCATCAAACTAATCAACCTTTCGAAGTCTCGCCGCAAACCGCGACAGTTGTGAAAGAAGCGATGCGCTTGAACGGTCTAACGTTAGGGGCATTGGATGTCACGGTTGGGCCACTAGTGAATCTATGGGGTTTTGGTCCTGAAGCGCGTCCTGATGTTGTTCCAAGCGATGAAGAATTGGCTGCTCGCAAAGCCTATACTGGAATTGAACATCTATCGATGGACGGCAATAAGTTATCGAAGGATATCCCTAACCTGTATGTCGACCTTTCAACCATCGCTAAAGGATGGGGTGTCGATGTGGTAGCGAATTACTTACAGTCACAAGGCATCGCTAACTACATGGTGGAAGTTGGCGGTGAGATGCGTTTAAAAGGTGTCAACCGTGAAGGCATTGGCTGGCGTATCGCAATTGAAAAACCAAGTGTGGGTGAGCGCTCAATCCAAGAGATTATTGAGCCGGGCGATATGGCGATAGCGACCAGTGGTGACTACCGTAATTATTTCGAGAGTAATGGCATTCGATATTCTCATATTATCGATCCAAAAACGGGCTACCCAATCCGCCATAAAGTGGTATCAGTGACCGTGCTTGATGCGTCATCAATGACGGCAGATGGCCTTGCAACCGGTCTAATGGTGCTCGGTGAAGAGCGTGGTATGCAAATCGCTAACGAAAATAATATTCCGGTGTTCATGATTGTGAAGACCGATGATGGTTTCAAAGAATTGGCTTCAGAAGCGTATAAGCCATTCATTAATCAATAATTAGCTAAGTGAGCATCTGATTATGAGTACATTTCTAATTACTTTTGGTGTGTTTATGGCGGTCATCGCTGCGATGGCAGTGGGCTATATCTTCCAAAAGAAAGTGGTAAAAGGCAGTTGTGGTGGCCTTGGTGCCGTCGGCATTGAGAAAGTGTGTAATTGCCCAGAGCCTTGTGATGCGCGTAAGAAGCGTGAGGCTCGCGCTGCTGCTCGTGCTGAAAAGCTCGCTGCATGGGAAAAAGATCGCATTGCCTAATATGGCTTTAAATAAAAAAACCGGCATTCAGCCGGTTTTTTTGTTCTCTAGGGTAAATTTCACTGCGCAACAACCTTACTGCGCAATGACTAGGTTACGGCCCTGATCTTTGGCAGCATAGAGGCGATCGTCGGCCAATTTAATTTGCGCATCGAGGCTCTCTTGCATGGTCGCAACGCCAATGCTGATGGTGACAGTTATCGAGGTGTCTTGATAGGGAATGCTGGTGTTGGCAATTCGCTGGCGCAGTTTTTCCAATCGCGAAGTAAAGTGGTCGAAAGAGCCACAAGCTTGAATACAAAACTCTTCACCACCAAATCGAGCGATGACATCGTCGGGGAAGTAGAGCTGCAAAATTTTAGCTACGGTCACCAATACGGCGTCGCCACCATCGTGTCCGTAGGTATCATTGACTGCTTTAAAGAAATCGATATCAAGCATCGCGATATTACGAGCCTCGCAACCATTGCACGCTTGGTTAAATAGATAGCGACGATTCCAAAGCCCAGTCAAAGCATCTTGATTCGCCATGCGATAGAGCTCTTGGGTGGCCTCTTGCATATTGAGTATTTGATGCACGCGGCAATAAAACTCTTCGGGGTTAAAAGGTTTGTTGAGGAAGTCGTTGGCGCCCGCTTTTAGAAATTGGGCCGTTAAGGTGGGATCTTCGCTGCCTGATAAGCCGAGAATCGGTAGTCGGGTACGGTCACTCTGTTGGCGAATCTCACGGATCATGGTGATGCCATCTTTTTCCGGCATATCATGATCGCTAATGACAAACGTAATCTCGGCATCATTTTGCAGTGCTTTGATTGCTTCAACGCCATTTTCTGCTTGGCGGGTGGTAATATATTGATGCTCAAGCAACTGTACCACGTGATTACGCACGGTGGCCGAATCGTCAACAACCAAACACTTATGCTGTTGATTACGCTCTAAACGTTGGATCAAGGGCAAAATATATGAGACTGAAGCGGTACTGTCTTTAAGCAGATAATCGACCACCCCTTTTGCCAACATGTGCTCGCGAAGCTCAGGGTTAAATAGCGCAGTTAGCACAATAACCTTATGTTGGTGAGTGAGTGCTAACTCGATAACTTCACCATCTTCCCCATCCGGTAGGCAATAATCGAGCACTGCACAAAGAAGATCGGGGTTGGTATCAAGGATCGCCCGCGCTTGGCTAATGTTTTCTGCTGTCAAAACTCGATAACCAGCCTGGCTGAGGAGTTGTTCCAGGTAATTGCGAAAGGTGAGGCTGTCTTCAACGACTAAGACTTGGTTGTTCACACAGTATCCATACTATCTAATTTGTTAATAGATATCATAAAGTGTTAGCAAGCATAGCTCTATAAGTAAGTGCACAGAATGCGCTGCCAATTAGATTTTTCTTCCGTCTATTTATTATTTATACTGTATCTTTAAACAGTGTGGTGTGATGGGTATGGCTGCGGAACGAGTAAGAAAAATCATTCATGTGGATATGGATTGTTTTTTTGCCGCTGTCGAAATGCGTGATAATCCGAGTTATCGTGATCGTCCCCTAGCTGTTGGGGGTAGTGAAAAGCAACGTGGTGTGATCAGCACCTGTAATTACCAAGCTCGTAAGTTTGGTGTTCGTAGCGCAATGCCAACGGCAAGAGCGTTGCAGCTTTGTCCCGATCTGCTAGTGGTTCGTGGTCGTATGGACGTTTATAAGCAGGTCTCGACCCAAATACGCGCTATATTCGAACGCTACACCGCCTTAATTGAGCCTCTTTCCCTCGATGAAGCCTATCTCGATGTGACAGATTCGACGTTATGTCGAGGCTCTGCGACCTTGATTGCGCAAGCGATTCGTCGTGATATAGAAAACGAATTACATCTCACCGCCTCAGCCGGTATCGCACCGATCAAGTTTCTCGCTAAAGTGGCGTCTGATATTAATAAACCCAATGGACAATGTGTTATTCCACCGGAGCAAGTGCAAGCTGTGGTTGATAAATTGCCATTGGAGAAAATTCCCGGAGTGGGGAAAGTGAGCCTCGAGAAGTTACATCAAGCAGGTTTTTTTCTGTGCGAGGATATTAAAAATAGCGATTATCGTGAGTTATTGCGCCGCTTTGGCCGACAAGGTGAATCTTTGTGGAAACGTAGCCACGGCATTGATGAACGGGAAGTGGTGACTGAGCGTGAGCGAAAGTCGGTCGGTGTTGAGCGTACATTTACTCACAACATTGTGAGTTATGAACAGTGCTGGCAAGTGATCGAGCAGAAGCTGTATCCTGAACTGGAAGTTCGTCTGCTTAAAGCCAGTCCAGATAAATCGATTATCAAACAAGGAATTAAGGTTAAGTTTGCCGATTTTCAGCAAACTACCATCGAGCACATTCATCCACAATTAGAATTAGACGATTTTCGTCAATTATTAACCGACGTGTTGAAGCGGCAAAATGGTCGGGAAATACGTTTACTGGGGTTAAGCGTGATGCTTAAACCGGAAGATCAAAGCAAACAATTAAGCTTCTTTTAGTCGGCGTACTTTCCGTGTTTGTCTACCTATGCACTCTTGGAATGGCATCGAGTGTGCTACTCTATTGCCTTGTTATCATCTCCTTGTCGTTTCCACTTACACCATCATGCATAAACAGCAATTAGTCGCCGATATCGTCGCCGCGCTCCAAGAAAAGTTAGTTATCGCTCACTCATCAACTCAAACCGCGATTGATGCTGCGACAGATGACCAAACGGTATCAGAACATAAATATGATACTTTAGCGCTTGAGGCCGCTTATCTTGCCCATGGGCAAGCAATGCGAGTTCAAGAGTGTGAACGTGAGCTGAGTTTAATGCGCAATCTTACGCTGCGCAGTTTCGTCGATAGCGCCATTGCTGTTGGCGCGTATGTAGAAGTTGAAGATGAACAGGAAGTGAGTAAGCACTTCTTTATCGCTCCCTGTGCTGGTGGATTAGAGGTTGAATCCCAGCAACAGTCTGTGTATTTGCTCACGGTGCTATCACCACTTGGTAAAGCGCTGAAAGGCAAGTTTGAAGGCGATGAGGTGGTGGTTAAGATTGGCGACAAAGCGAAGACCTATCAAGTCGTGACAGTCAGCTAACATGCCTTCCGTGCATTAATGTTATAGTAATAATAGATTTGGATAACGATTGAGCGACATCATGAAAACACACATCATCAGCCTTTCACTTATATTTCTTAGCGTTGCTAGCTTTAGTGCGAGCAGCCAAGCTGCGCAGTGCCGCATTGATATACAAAATCAGGTGACATTGGATGGCGAAAAACTCGAAATTGCCCATAGTGATGGTGAAAAAGCAGTCGTCGATGGTGACAACAACCTCTTTATTCATGGTAAGAAGATCCAACTTGATGCTGAGCAGCAAGCGGCGATCGATAAGTACCGCCAACAAATGAATGATTATCTGCCACGCGCAAAACAGTTGGCTGATGATGGTATCGCCTTGGCGAATGATTTAATTGATGATGTTGCAACTAGCCTTGAAGCTCCGGGTGCTTTTGATGATGTAAAAACGGCAGTCAAAGAATTTTATGCCGACGTCGAAGCGCGTTATTACAAGGATGGTGATTTAATTCTCCCTGCGCAAAGCTTTGATGAGATGACGCAATCTTGGGCGGATGACTTTGCTAAAGCAAAAGAGATCTTCACCAGTGAATTTTTGTCTGATGCGATGGGAGTGTTATCAGAGAAGATGCAGCAAGATGGCGGTTTAAACTTAACTGAATTGTCGGAAAGTATGTATGCGCTGAAAGCAAAAGTTGAAAAGCGTATGGCAGAACATGCTGAAGAATCACAACAGAAAGCACAAGAGTTCTGTGAGTCTCTTGACCAAATGGCAGAGCAAGAACAAGACGTTCTGAAGAAGATTCCACAGCTTAAAGACTACCAAGTCTTTAGTATTTAACAATAACCTCTATTTTATTGAAGGAGCCAATACGGCTCCTTTTTTATTACTTCGAGTAAAAATGAGGTAGTGAGATCATCGGAAAACTGTCGGGTATATCGAAATAATTACCTAATAGCGCTTGTGCATTGTTGGTTTTAACTATAATGTACTAGCTTACTAGTTCATTGATATTGTGTGGGTGGTATGACACAACAACATTCTTCTGATCGTGAGCATTTTGGCTCTCGTCTTGGCTTTGTCCTTGCTGCCGCTGGCGCAGCTGTGGGGCTTGGTAATATTTGGGGCTTCCCGACACAGGCTGCCAGTAATGGCGGTGGCGCATTTCTGCTGGTTTACCTGGTAATGATCCTTGTGGTTGCTTTCCCTATGCTGGTGGTTGAAATGGCGATTGGTCGCTATGGGCAAGCGAACCCTGTAGATAGCATGCGTTCACTAACCGATAAGCCGCTAGGTAAGACTTTCGGTGGTTTAGTCGGTTGGATAGGTTTGAGCGTGCCAAGTGCTGTTTTAGCCTTTTATAGCATTGTTGGTGGTTGGTTGATCTGTTTCATGTTGGGGGCGATTACCGACATTTTAGGCCTGCAAGCGGCAACGGCTTGGTTTAAAGGATTCAGTGTAGAACGTAACCTTTTTGGTACTCTCGTTTTTTATGTTCTGACAATCCTGATTGTGCAAGGTGGCGTAAAACAAGGTATTGAGAAGTGGTCAACACGCCTGATGCCGGCACTGTTTGTCCTATTTGGTCTTCTGTTTGTCTACATCATGACGCAAAACGGCGCAATGGAAGGTTTGAAGCACTATTTAGTCCCTGATTTTGAGAAAGTATTTGACCGAAAATTGATTCTAGCGGCGATGGGACAAGGCTTCTTCTCGCTGACTATCGGTGGCTGTTCAATGTTGATCTACGGTTCTTATTTAAGTAAGAAAGAGAACTTGCCTAAGATGGCAATGAACGTGACCTTAGTCGATACTGCCGTGGCCTTTATTGCTGGCCTAGTCGTGATGCCGGCGATGTTTGTTGCGATGCAAAAAGGTGTTCAAATCTATGCTGAGGATGGTTCTCTGCTGAGTTCGGATACCTTGGTCTTTACTGTCTTACCTTTGATGTTCGATAGCCTTGGGTTACTAGGACAAATCTTCTCGATTGCGTTCTTTTTACTACTGACGATTGCAGCATTGACCTCATCAATCTCGATGCTGGAGTGTCCGGTTTCGTTGGTGGGAGAGCGTTTTAACACCAAACGTGGGCCAACCAGTTGGGTTCTTGGTGGCATCATTGCACTATTTAGCGTGGTGATCGTCTATAACTTTGGTGCGATGTTTGGCTTAGTCGCTACGGTGGCGACTCAGTACTTACAACCAACGGCTGCACTACTATTCTGTGTATTTGGTGGTTGGGTTTGGAATCGCAACGCTAAGATCAAAGAACTAGAACAAGGTTGTCCTGAGTTCAGCCAAGGGCTATTTGGTAAGTTATGGCCTGCGTACGTGAAGTTTGTTTGCCCGCTGTTAGTGGCTACGGTTATTTGGGCTTCATTCGGCTAATTAGCCATAAATAAACGATACAAAAAAGCCCGCATTGCGGGTAATGCCAGTCAGTTAAGCTGACTGGCATTTTTTCTATTTGTCGCATATTTCTTGGGTTTCAGTTTCACCCAACGAGGATAATTTCTATCGTCTCTTCGGGGTGGTAGGATAAACATGGATATTTGCTGTAGTAGCACTTCATAGTGTTTAGGGAGTTTCCCTGGACTCGTTAAAGGTAAAGCTGCAAAGTATTGAGTCACAGCCATGGCACTACTCGTAAAGCTTAATTGGTTCGGCCAAACGCTATCTAAATTACTCGCTGCCTTTGTCATAACCTGCCTTATAAGGTTATAGGCTAACAAAATCCCCCAGAGCTCCTGTCTAACCATATCTGGGCGCTTACTTCGCAATGTATATTCACTATCAAGCAAGGTTTGCTTCATTTCTCTATAGCCTAATTCGATTTCCCAGCGATAGCGATAGAGCTCTACAATGTCTTCTCCAGGAAAGCGCAACCCATCACGCATTGAGGTAAGAACCTGATACTCCTTACCTTTGATGACTTTCGATACCAACCTTGCTTCTATTATTTCAGGCAGGTCACTGAATTTCTTCCTTGCCTGAGGTGATGTTTTTATAGCAACGATAGCATCACTCTGGCTGTATTTATGGACAACGTCATACTGAAAGTCTTTTCTCACAGGGAGCATCCAATGCCTTTCTTGACCGACTTTGTTCCAGCGATTAAGCAGTCCTAAAGAGTAATATCCTTTGTCAAAAATAGTCAGTGATTGATCTGGCGTTTGTTCAATAAGCTCTTCTGCGAGACGCATTTCGCTGGTGCGATAGTCAGAGAATGCACTATCGATTAGCTGATGACTTGTAAGCTCCATCAAGCAAACCATACGGATCTTAGGGTAAATATTCTCAGATGATTGATTGCACTGCGCTTTAAACTCTTGATGATTTTCGGGTGTATCTGTCGTTCTCCAAACGACACCATCGACGGATAGAAGGTTTAGTCCACACCAAGTTTCGAAGTTAGACGACTGATAGCTGTGCGCAGCCATCTTCTTAAAGACTTGCTTTACACCTTCTTCGCCTAATCTCTGTCTCGCTTGAACAACAGCACTTGGTGCAACAAAACGTCGTTTGTCTGGCAGGACAATATCGAGTTGGTTAGCAATATCCCAAACAGATTGTTGACGAAAGAGACTCATTCCAACAACGGACCAAAGTACGGCTTCTAAAGGTAACCGTCTTCTTCTAACGGTTGCGACACCAGCTTGCTCAAAACCTTGCTGGATAAGCTCTGGACTAAGAATGTCAGAGTATTTATCAAAGTGGTGGAAGGTATTACACGACCGAAAAGTATTGGCAAGTTGGCTTTCTAAAGACATAAAAAATCCGATATTAGTTTCCTAATATCGGATTTTGAAGCCTTTTGAGGATCGGTCAAATGATCTCACAAATTTCTTAACTGATCGGCATTACCCGCATTGCGGGCTTTTTTATTTGGCGATATCACATTAATTATGTGTATTGATTTGACCAGTCGTGAGCGGTTCTAGATCCGCATCGATGATCTCTTCAATAAAGTCTTCAACCACTTGCTCCACTTCATCGTCATCTTCTTCGAAGTAAGCTAGGTGGAAAATAGCGTCGCCTTCATTCACGAGTGGCAGTGTTTGTTGGCCAATAACGATACCGCCTTTGCGCGCCGTTAGCTCAATTTCACTGTGTCCAAGCGGTGCGCTGATGTACGCCAAAACCTGACCTTTATCTACTTTTTCGCCTAGTGTTACTAGGGTACGTAGAATGCCATCGCTTTCTGCGCGCAACCAACTGGTTGATTTTGCAATCACGGTATTTGGCAGCTTTTTACGGCTTGCACGCAGCATACCAATAGCTTGCATCACACGCTGTACGCCAATAAAACCAGCACTGATACAAATAGGTTCAAAGCGCAATGCTTCACCCGCTTCGTAAGTCAGTACAGGAATACCCAGACGCTCTGCTTCACTGCGAAGTGAACCATCACGCAGAGGGGCATCCACCGTTACAGGTGTTGCAAACGCTTGAGCAATTCTTAGTGTTTCTGGGTTGCTCAAATCCGCACGGATTTGAGGCAAGTTTGTACGATGAATCGCACCAGTATGCAAATCTAAGATGTAGTCACAGCGTTTTGCCACTTGTGAGAAAAAGGTATGCGCCATGCGTGAAGCAAGCGAGCCTTTTTCACTACCCGGGAAGCATCGGTTTAAATCACGACGGTCAGGCAAGTAGCGAGACTTATGGATAAAACCAAATACGTTCACGATAGGCACCGCAATGAGGGTACCTTTCAGTTTGTTCACATCAATGGTGTTGATTAACTGACGAACGATTTCTACGCCATTCAGTTCATCGCCATGGATAGCAGCGTTAACCATCAATGTTGGACCTGCCAATTTACCATTGATAATTTCGACTGGAATCGATAAAGGTGAGTGAGTGTAAAGCTTGGCAGCTTCTAACTCGATTACCTTACGTTCTCCCGGTGCAACTGTTTCACCGAGAAATTCAAAAGCACGATTCTTTTTAGCCTTTGCCACGAGTTTTAGTCCTTTTGCTTGCCGCGTTTTTCTCAATAAATTCGACAATCATTCCAGCGATGTCCTTACCGGTAGCGGCCTCAATACCCTCAAGACCTGGAGATGAGTTTACTTCCATGACTAATGGACCGCGGTCAGAACGAAGTAGATCAACCCCAGCCACATTTAGACCCATTATTTTCGCAGCAGCAACCGCAGTGCGGCGCTCTTCTGGTGTGATTTTGATAAGCGAAGCGCTGCCACCACGGTGTAGGTTAGAGCGGAACTCACCTTCTGCACCTTGACGTTTCATCGCGGCAATCACTTTATCACCCAGAACGAAACAGCGGATGTCAGCACCGCCAGCTTCTTTAATGAATTCTTGTACCATGATGTTGGCTTTTAAGCCCATGAAAGCTTCAACAACGCTTTCTGCCGCTTTACGCGTTTCTGCTAGCACAACACCAATACCTTGAGTGCCCTCAAGAAGCTTGATAACAACTGGCGCACCGCCAACCATTTCCAGCAAATCTTTTACATCATCTGGCTTGCTTGCAAAACCAGTGATAGGCATACCGATACCTTTACGAGACAGCAGTTGCATTGAACGCAATTTGTCACGAGAACGCGTAATCGCTACCGATTCGTTGATTGGGTAAACACCCATCATTTCAAATTGGCGTAGCACTGCAGTACCGTAAAAAGTCACAGATGCACCGATGCGAGGAATAATAGCATCGACACCAGAAAGCTCTTCACCTTTAAAGTGAATTTCTGGTTTATCTGAATTGATATTCATGTAACAGCGAAGAGCATCAACTACTTTCACTTCATGGCCTCGAACTTCACACGCTTCGATTAGGCGACGAGTCGAGTAAAGATTCGCGTTGCGTGACAGAATACCAATTTTCATTATTTGTTTTCCTCAAACGGGATTAAAAATGACTCTACTGGGTCAACTTGAATGCGGTGATGCATTGCAGTACGACCTAATAACATACGAAAAGCCATGTTTTCGCGGTTGTTTAATGTGATTTCAATTGGCCAAGTTTGACCGCCGAGGCTCATTTCGACTTGAATCACATAGCGTTTTTCTTCATGACCACCAGAGTCACGAACAACGCGTTCATCGATAACTTTCGCTTCGCAAACGACTTCTACTTCCGTGTTGTGTTGAATAGGGTGCAGCCAAAAGCGTACCCATTGTGTCTCTTCCTTGTAAAAGCTCTCTACTTTGAACGCGTGTAAGCAAGAGGTTCTGGCGCCGGTATCAATTTTAGCGTTAATTTTATCAATACCAAGACATGGTAGGGATAGTGTTTCACACCAGCCTACGAGCAGTTTTTCTTTCTTCATCACAATTATTCAGTTCGTTGATATACAAAAATGTGTTGGTTCATCATCAACCAATAGGGGGAAATTCCTATTAGCAGTGCCAATAAAAATAGGCAGTAAAAGGTTATGACTGCAAATGAATATTTCAGTGCACAACGAAATACACGACTACCTAATACAGATTAGTATATGAGAGAAATAAGACACCCCAGGAAGGAGCGCTCCCAACATAACAACACGGTGTTATGGTGCTTGAAGAAGGCAAGATGGTTTGCCCAAAGACGCTTCAAGGACGGGGACTGTAACAACCTGATATATCCGTGACTAACGAAAATAATTAGTGATGACGATAAATCTTTTTTATCGTCATCACTAAAAAAGCCAGCTAATCCAAGCTGGCTTTTCGGATAACTTCTACTAATGCTTCACCGAGTTGCTTATGCTTTGTCAGGAATATTTTCGAGTAGAGCGACCATTTGTTCCCAGAACAGCGCCACTGTGCTGATCTCCACTTTTTCATCTGGAGAGTGCGGGAACTTGATGGTTGGACCGAAAGAAAGCATATCCATTTCTGGGTATGGTTCTTTAAATAGACCACATTCAAGTCCGGCGTGAATCACCATAATATTTGGCTTATGGCCATAGATACTGTCATAAAGATCACGGAATACCGCCATGATCTCTGAGTCTGAATCCGGTTTCCAACCAGGGTATGCGCCGCTGAATGCCACGTTCGCACCAGCTAGCTCGGCGACTGATTTTAGCGTGCTCTCTACTTGTTGGCGACCTGAGTCGATCAAAGAACGGATAAGACAAAGTACGGTGATTTTGTCCTCTTCTGTCACGATAACACCTACGTTAAGTGACGTTTCTACCACACCTGCAATGTCGTCACTCATACGAATAACACCATTTGGTAGTGCGTTCAGAGTAGCAATAAAGCGTTGTTGATCGCTTAGTGTAAATGCTTGTGCTTCGCTGTTCACTGCTTGGTTAAAACTTGCGATATCTGTTTCTACACGGCCCAGTTCAGTACGAAGTAGGTTGGTGTAAAACTCAAATGTTTCCGCTAGTTTTGCTTCGTTCTCTGCTGGTAGGGCGACTGTCACAAATGCTTCGCGAGGGATGGCATTACGTAGGCTGCCACCACGGAATTCGATCAGACGTAAGTCAAGTTCTTGAGCGTGGCCAGCAAGGAAGCGACCAAGCAGTTTGTTCGCGTTGCCACGACCAGTGTGGATATCACAACCTGAGTGACCGCCTTTTAAGCCTTTCAAGACCAGTTGACGAGTAATGTAACCTGCTGGAATAGCTTCACGAGTAAGTGGCAAAGTGACCTCGCCATCAATACCACCAGCACAGCCCATGTAAACTTCGCCTTCTTGCTCTGAGTCGGTATTGAGTAGAATATCGCCTTCTAACCAACCGGCTTCTAGGCCGAATGCGCCCGTCATGCCCGCTTCTTCATCAATGGTTAATAGAACTTCGATCGGACCATGTTTGATATCTGTTGACGCTAAGACAGCGAGACAAGATGCCATACCAATACCATTATCAGCGCCTAGGGTCGTGCCTTTCGCCGTGACCCACTCGCCATCGATGTATGGCTGAATAGCATCAGTAGTGAAGTCATGCTGAGTGTCTTCATTCTTCTGCGGTACCATATCGATATGCGCTTGTAGAACGACGCCTTTCTTATTTTCCATCCCCGCAGTTGCTGGTTTTTTGATGAAAACGTTACCAGTTGGATCGCGGCGAACATCGAAGCCTTGCTCCTGTGCCCAAGTCACAATGTACTGAGCGAGAGCTTCTTCATGTTTTGATGGATGCGCAATAGAACAGATCTTATCGAAGAACTGCCAAAGTGGCGCAGGGGATAAGTGGCTAATCTCAGAATGGAATTCAGACACGGATGACTCCTTATTTGGTACAGGGCAATATCAAATTGGTTAATAAGTAGACTAATGTAGAATGAAAAACTACAAATTGCCCATTAACTAGTGCGAGCTAGCATAGCACTCTCCTCAAGTAGAGAGTAGGGGTAAAAAAGTGATTTTCTTGCTGTACAA
This sequence comes from Vibrio scophthalmi, assembly GCF_040869025.1. NCBI lineage: Bacteria > Pseudomonadati > Pseudomonadota > Gammaproteobacteria > Vibrionales > Vibrionaceae > Vibrio > Vibrio scophthalmi. The sequence goes on from NZ_CP134271.1 coordinate 2,150,663, forward strand.
GATCGCAGCAAACACAGGGCGTCCATGATGAGCAATCGTTTTCATTGTTGCTTGATATTTGAGCGCTTTTTATCGCTATTTCTGTAATTAACTTACAGAATTATCGTGATATAGATCAATAAATGAAGTTTTTGTGACTTTTATCACCAGTTTGCTTGTAATTTATTTTCTTTGGGGTATATTTATAACCAACTTCGAAAGCGAAGAGAAAATGCTCAAAGGATGAGTCCGATTTATCGCCTCCAAGGAACCGAGAAATCAATATTTGTTGTTTAATTAATTGATTTAAAAGGTGATAGTATGAAAGGTTTACCAAGTGCAATGTTCTGGATAAACAGCTCTGTTTATACGAGTAACTTTGTATACCCAACAAGCTTTGGCTATTAGTTTTTAGCTTGTTATCGAACAGTTTTGTTCACCCCTATTATTGGAATTTATTTACAGCTTTCTTTTTTAGCTGACATGATTCAACCGCCACTCAATTTGAGTGGCGTTTTTTTATCTGCTCGATACGTACATTTCTTAAACACCATCTCACTCTTTTCCTAAGCTGGCCAATTAAAGCGCAATGACTGGCATATAAACCCGCTCTAAAATGCAGAATGACACAATAAACCAGTTGAAAGTTTACAACATGGCTCGAAATTTAGCCGATTGATTAATATGATGAAATGGTAGCTTAATTTATGAATAATAAGGATTTTATCTTTATTGTTAGTAGGTTTAACTGTTGTGTTGGGGATCGGCAGAATAAAAATATTGATTAGAGCATTAAATCTATCTGGAATTTGCTATTTGATAACTTTATAATCATAGCCAATCGATTACGCAAACGTTTACCTTTTATCTTGATGGGATTTAACCATGTTCGAGAAACTTTTTAAGCTCAGTGAAAATAACACGAGCGTCAAAACTGAAATCATTGCAGGTATTACTACCTTTTTAACTATGGCTTACATCATTTTTGTAAACCCTGCGATGCTTGCTGATGCTGGAATGGATAAAGGCGCTGTATTTGTCGCGACTTGTCTGGCTGCGGCAATTGGTTGTTTTATTATGGGCTTTGTGGCGAACTACCCAATCGCACTTGCTCCGGGTATGGGGTTGAACGCCTTCTTCACCTACGGTGTTGTCCTAGGTATGGGCCATACATGGCAAGTGGCTTTAGGTGCGGTATTTGTGTCTGGCTTGCTGTTTATGGCTTTAAGTATTTTTAAAGTTCGTGAATGGATCATCAACTCAATCCCACTTTCTCTTCGCACGGGCATTTCAGCCGGTATCGGTCTTTTCCTGGCTTTCATCGGTTTGCAAAATGCCGGTATCGTGGTTGATAACCCAGCAACATTAGTCAGTGGTGGCAATCTAGCAAGCTTGAAACCGGCTCTAGCAGCACTCGGTTTCTTCTTAACGATCGGTTTGGTTTACCGTGGTGTGCGTGGTGGTGTGATGATTGCGATTCTGATTACCACGGCAATCGGTATTGTGCTTGGTGATGTGCAATGGGGCGGTGTGATGTCTACCCCGCCAAGTATTGCGCCAACGTTCATGCAAATGGATATCGCCGGTGTATTCGAAGTGGGTATGATTTCGGTTGTGTTCGCTTTCCTATTCGTAGACCTATTCGATACCGCGGGTACGTTAGTCGGTGTGGCAACGAAAGCGAACCTAATTAAAGAAGATGGCAAGCTACCTCGTTTAGATAAAGCATTATTGGCTGACTCTACTGCGACCTCTGTAGGTGCGGTATTGGGTACTTCAAGTACGACGTCATTTGTTGAATCAACCGCTGGTGTTGCTGCTGGTGGCCGTACGGGATTAACGGCGGTTGTGGTTGGTGTGCTATTCCTACTGGCGATTTTCTTCTCGCCTTTAGCGGGCATGATCCCAGCTTACGCAACAACGGGCGCATTGTTCTATGTTGCGATTCTGATGATGTCTGGCTTAGTGAGCGTTGATTGGCGTGATCTAACCGAAGCTGCACCTGTGGTTGTGACGTGTTTACTGATGCCTTTGACTTACTCTATTGCAGAAGGTATCGCATTGGGCTTTATCTCTTACGCGGCAATTAAGCTACTGAGTGGTAAAGGCCGTGAAGTTTCTGTCAGTGTTTGGGCATTGGCTGCATTATTTGCGATTAAGTATCTTGTTGCCTAATTCGTCGTTGATTTAAATTGTCAGTGGCGAAGGGGAATAGGGCTAAGAAACCCGCCTAACAGTGACGGAATTCACATCGCCATAGTGGTTTGCGCTGCTATGGCGTTTATTTTTTTGAAATGGTGAATTCTCCATTGGTATTGCCCAGCGCTTTCGGTAGAATAATCGTTTGCGTCGCTTTTCCCCTATTTGCCTGTTGCTACTTGCACTGTAAACCATCATCGGTTTAATTTTGCCTAATACGGGGATGCAAACTTCAAAATTATTAGGTTATTACAATGAGCAAAAAATTCATTATCACTTGGGACGCCATGCAAAATTACTGTCGTCAGCTTGCTGAAAAACAGATGCCAGCTGAACAGTGGAAAGGTATTTGGGCGGTGAGCCGTGGCGGTCTAGTACCGGGTGCTATTCTTGCGCGTGAACTTGGTATTCGTCACGTTGATACCATTTGTATCTCTAGCTACGATCATGATCACCAGCGTGATATGACCGTGCTAAAAGCGCCAGAAGGTGATGGCGAAGGTTACCTAATCGTCGAAGACCTAGTGGATAGCGGTGATACAGCGCGTAAACTACGTGAAATGTACCCGAAAGCGAAACTGATTGCTGTTTGCGCTAAGCCATCAGGTGCAACTCTTCTTGATGATTACGTGGTTGATATTGCTCAAGATACATGGATTGAGCAGCCATGGGATACCACAGTGCAATTTGTGGAACCAATTAATCGCAAGCAAAAGTAAGCGTTTAAAATTATTTTAAAATGACCCGTCTAGGGTCATTTTTTGTTTATGGTGTCGTTAAATGTCAGTTGTGCTATTCAACATGGCATCTTGAGTTAACTTGAGTATAGTATGTTGGGGTAGTCATTAGTTAGGTATCGTCATGTCTGAATTGGATAATCAAAATCTTTCCGAAACGTTATTTGTTAATCACAAGCAAGCGAAAGAGACATCAGAGCTCACTCGTTATATGCCAACCAATCGTGCGTTGCTCGATGAAATGCGTGAAAATTCAGGTCAGCGTTGGTATCGCAATCTTCGTCGTCTGCAGTGGGTATGGCAAGGTGTTGACCCGATTGAAATGGAAAGTGTGCTGGCAAAAATAGCAGGCTCATCTCATTCGCGTACTCATGAAGAATGGCTCGATACCGTGATGGGCTATCACGGGGGTAACTGGACCTTTGAGTGGACGAAACTGGGCATGTTGCATCAAAAGCGTGCCGGGGAAAAACAAGGCGAAGAAGCCGCTGATGAGTTGTTTAACGCTTCTCTTTGCTACAGCATTGCCGGCTACCCTCATTTAAAAAATGATAATCTCGCGATTCAAGCGCAGGCCTTATCGGCAAAAGCGTATCAAGATGCGGCAGAAAAAACCAAGTACATCATTAAGCGTATTGAAGTGCCGTATAAGGGTAAAAAAATCATAGCGCACTTGCACCTTGCCTCGACAGATAAACCTAAACCTGTGGTGATTGTGAGTGCGGGATTGGATAGTTTGCAAACTGATATGTGGCGTTTATTCCGTGATCATCTAGCACCAAAAGATATTGCGATGCTGACCGTGGATATGCCTTCACTTGGTCACTCTAGCCATTGGTCGCTATCAGAAGACTCTTCTTGCTTACATCAAGCGGTACTCAACGAATTGCCAAATATTCCATGGGTTGATCATTTCCGTGTTGGTCTGATTGGTTTCCGCTTTGGGGGCAATGCACTGATTAGGCTGTCATTTATGGAGCAGTTTAAAATCAAGGCTTGTGTCTCTCTAGGAGCTCCAATCCACGATGTCTTTTCTTCCCCTGCTAAGTTGAAAAAAATGCCAAAAATGTATTTGGATCTCCTCGCCACTCGTTTAGGTAAAGAAGTGGTCGATATTCATAGTCTTGCCGGGCAAATGATGGCGTGGTCATTAAAAACGCAAGGTTTCTTATCAAGTCGTAAAACCAAAGTGCCTATTTTAGCCATGAGTCTGGAAGGGGATCCGGTGTCACCTTTTAGTGATAATCAGTTAGTTGCTCTTTTTAGTGATTATGGTAGAGCAAAGAAAATCAGTTCCAAAACTATTACACAAGGATATGAGCAATCCCTCGATTTAGCGATCAAATGGTTAGAAGATGAGTTGTTGAGATGACTTTTTTACTAATTTAGTTAACAGTAATGTTAGGTTAAGTTAATAACCTGCTGATAATTAAAATAGAAAAATGGAGAGTCTATATGTCAAAAGTGACAAAAATCCCGACTCATTTTCGCTTGCTAACGAGTCTAAGAGCCATTGGGCCTTACCTCAGGGAATCGCAAAGTAGGGAAGGGTTTTATTTATTTGATTGCTTAGCGGTTTGCGTAGATGACAAGAAGTCTCCGGAAGAGCGCGAATTTTGGGGATGGTGGCTTGAGCTTGAGATGCAAGGTCAAGAGTTTGCTGCGCGTTATCGTGTGGGGAAATACGATAAAAAAGGCGAGTGGATTGATCATAAAATCCCTAAAGATGCGATTGCGGAAGTAAATCGCATTCAAAATAGCTTTCATCAAAAACTGACTGAACTGTTAGAAAAAGAGTTTGGCATGTCAATCTCCCTGCACGACAAATCAGTGGAATTTGTCTAAAAAGGGCGCTTAACAAAACGTAACCAATAAAAAGGCGCTTTTAGCGCCTTTTCTGCTTGTTAAATGCGGCGTTGATTGATAAAACAACAGCTCTTGTTTTTTAATAATTCAATCGATCATGACAACGAATCAACAATGCGGAACAGTGACTCAACCACAAACTGTGGTTGTTAAACTTGGTACCAGTGTATTGACTGGCGGAACGCTACAACTTAACCGTGCTCATATGGTGGAGTTGGTACGTCAATGTGCAGAGCTCAAAAAAATTGGCCACTCAGTGGTTATTGTATCGTCTGGCGCAATTGCCGCTGGCCGTGAGCACCTTGGTTACCCCGCACTGCCCAACTCGATGGCAAGCAAACAGTTGCTTGCTGCTGTTGGTCAAAGCCAGTTGATTCAAACTTGGGAAGCGCTATTTGCCATTTATGGCATGAAAATCGGTCAAATGCTGTTAACTCGCGCTGACCTTGATGACCGTGAGCGTTTTCTTAATGCGCGTAATACGATTAATGCCTTGGTTGAGCATGACATCATTCCTGTCGTTAATGAAAATGATGCTGTAGCGACCACGGAAATAAAAGTGGGCGACAACGACAACCTTTCGGCTCTCGTCGGTATTTTATGTGGTGCAGATAAGTTATTGCTACTCACCGACCAAAAAGGTCTTTTTACTGCTGATCCGCGCAAAGATCCGAACGCTGAGTTGATCAAAGAAGTTAAAACCATCGATGATACCCTGCGTAAAATTGCCGGAGGTAGTGGTACAAATCTTGGTACTGGTGGTATGGCGACCAAGCTACAAGCTGCCGATATCGCTCGTCGAGCAGGCATTGAAGTGATCATCGCTGCTGGCAGTGCGCCAGATGTCATTTTTGATTCTTTGGGTGACGATCCGCAAGGTACGCGATTCCTTCCATGTGAAGAAGCGTTGGAAAACCGTAAGCGTTGGATTTTGGCTGGCCCAGCAGCAGCTGGTGATCTGGTGATTGACGATGGCGCTGTTAATGCCGTTTTAGCCAAAGGCAGTAGCTTATTGGCGAAAGGTGTCGTGTCGTTGAGCGGTGAATTTGCTCGTGGTGATGTTGTTCGTGTGACCGACCAAGCCGGTAAACTGATTGCTCGCGGTATTTCAGCTTACTCAAGTGCAGACATGGCGAAGATTCGCGGCACGCACAGTAAAGACATTCATTCAGTATTGGGTTACGACTATGGTTCAGAAGTCGTACACCGTGACGACATGGTCGTCATTCAAGAATAAAGCATTAGAAAGGAACGAACGTGGATTTAACCAATATGGGTAAAGCGGCCAAGGAGGCGGCTTTTGTACTCGCGACAGCATCGACTGCGCAAAAAAACCAAGCATTGGCTCTGATTGCTGATGAACTTGAAGCGAGTGCCGCTGACATTCTTGCGGCAAATGAAAAAGATATCGAATTAGGCCGCCAAGCAGGCCTGACTGAAGCTCTGCTTGACCGCCTGTTGCTCAATGCTGAGCGTTTGACGGGCATTGCTAATGACGTACGTAATGTCATTAGCCTAAATGACCCTGTTGGTAGCGAAATCGATAGCAAAGTGTTGGAAAACGGCATGTCATTGGCACGTCGTCGTGTACCACTCGGTGTGGTCGGTGTGATTTACGAAGCGCGCCCTAATGTCACGATCGATATTGCAGCATTGTGCTTGAAAACCGGTAACGCCAGTATTTTACGCGGCGGCAAAGAAACCTTCTTCTCTAATATGGAGTTAGTGAAGGTGATTCAATCTGCATTGGACAAAGTTGGCCTACCAGCAGCGTCAGTACAGTACATTGAAAAACCCGATCGTGAGTTGGTGTCACAACTGCTTAAGTTGGATGACTACGTGGATATGATTATTCCTCGTGGTGGCGCGGGTTTACACAAAATGTGTAAAGAGAACAGCACCATTCCAGTGATCATCGGTGGCTTTGGCATCAGCCATATCTTTGTTGATGACAGTGCTGACCTGGCTAAATCACTTAATGTGGTTGAAAACTCAAAAGTACAACGTCCTTCTGCTTGTAATTCGCTTGATACCTTGTTGGTTCATAAGAACGTAGCGGGAGAGTTTTTACCAATGTTGGCTGAGCGTTTAAATGGCAAGGTGACCTTGGTCGTTGAACCAAAAGCGAAAGCACTGCTTGGCAATGCGCAAGAGATGCGTGATGCGGTTGACGGAGACTTTGATACTGAATGGCTAAGCTACACGCTTGGCGTAAAAGTGGTTGCTGATGTTGCTGAAGCGGTTGATCACATGCGCGTCCATAATGCGAGTCACTCAGACGCAATTATGACCAATAGTCTGGAAAACGCAGAGCGCTTCATCAACTCTGTTGGTTCTGCCGCCGTCTATGTCAACGCATCAACACGCTTTACTGATGGTGCGCAATTTGGCTTGGGTGCTGAAGTTGCGGTATCGACACAGAAGTTGCATGCGCGTGGTCCAATGGGCTTAGAAGAGTTGACTAGCTATAAGTGGGTGGGTAAAGCCAACTACTTGGTACGTAGCTAAGCTAGCGTCATAAATGAGTACTCACTAAATTGCAGCTCTCGCTGTCATTATTTTGAGTACGATGCGATATAGATAGTGAAAAGGGGCGTTGTCGCCCCTTTTTCTTTTCTTCAAGTTATCAATTCCGTTACACTACGAGCATTGATATGGAGGTGATATGCATTGTCCTTTTTGCACTGAGACTGATACAAAAGTCATCGATTCTCGGTTAGTGGCTGATGGCCATCAAGTACGTCGTCGTCGACAATGCTTAGCTTGTAGCGAACGCTTTACCACGTTTGAAACCGCTGAGTTAGTTATGCCACGAGTGATCAAGTCGAATGGTAACCGTGAGCCGTTTAATGAAGATAAAATGATCGGTGGTTTGCAGCGTGCGTTAGAAAAACGTCCGGTGAGTGCTGACGCGGTTGAGCTGGCTATCAGCATGATTAAATCCAAATTGCGCGCGACTGGCGAGCGAGAAGTCCCTAGCGATATGGTTGGGAACCTAGTGATGGAACAACTCAAAGAACTCGATAAAGTAGCGTATATTCGTTTTGCTTCGGTTTACCGTAGTTTTGAAGATATTCGTGAATTTGGCGAAGAAATTGCCAAGCTAGAAGATTAAACGGATCGGCTGATGGCGACATTTACTCCGCAAGATTACCTTATGATGTCACGAGCGATTAAATTGGCGCAAGGTGGCATCTATACGACGGCGCCCAACCCGAATGTCGGTTGTGTGATCACTCGTGATGATCAAATCGTTGGTGAAGGTTTTCACTATCGTGCTGGTGAACCCCATGCCGAGGTACATGCTTTGCGCATGGCTGGTAAATTGGCTGAAGGTGCAACCGCTTATGTGACATTAGAGCCTTGTTCTCATTATGGACGAACGCCTCCGTGCGCTGAAGGCTTGATTAAAGCCAAAGTCGCTAAAGTGATCTGCGCGATGCAAGATCCGAATCCGCAAGTGTCAGGCCGTGGCATTAACATGCTGCGCGAAGCGGGAATTGAGGTGCAAGTCGGTTTACTTGAAGCTGATGCTCAAGCGCTTAACCCGGCCTTTATTAAACGCATGCAAACAGGTATGCCGTTTGTTCAATTAAAAATGGCCGCCAGCCTCGATGGCCAAACCGCATTGGCTAATGGTCAGAGCCAATGGATTACATCGGCGCAAGCGAGGCAAGATGTACAAGCCTTTCGAGCTCAATCTGGCGCAATTCTCTCAACCAGCCAAACCGTGATTGAAGATAACGCTTCGCTCAATGTTCGTTGGGATGATCTTCCCCTATCGATTCAAGCCCATTACCCAGCAGAAGAGTTGCGCCAACCAGTACGTGTAATTCTTGACCGTCAAAATCAATTGTCAGCGGATTTGAAGTTATTTCAAACCGCAGGAGATCGATTAATTGTGGCACCGGGTGGCGATGTTGAGTGCTTGCTGAATGACGATCAGCAAATAGATTTACGCGCAACATTTGAAATGTTAGCTAAACAGCACAATATTAATCATATCTGGGTTGAAGCGGGGGCGACGCTTGCTCGTTCACTGATGCAGCAGCAGCTGGTGGACGAAGTCGTACTTTACCAGGCTCCTAAACTCATGGGCAGCGATGGTCGCGGTTTATTCGGCGCATTGGGTTTCCAAGAAATGTCGCAAGTGATCGAACTTGATATTACCGAGCTGAAGCAAGTAGGACGCGATATTCGCATCCTTGCTAAGCCAATCTATAAAGAACAGTAATTATGTTTACAGGTATTGTAGAAGCAGTTGGTACTCTGACTGCCATTACGCCAAAAGGCGAAGATATCAGTGTTACCGTGAGCAGTAACAAGCTTGATATGTCGGATGTTAAACTAGGTGATAGCATTGCCACGAATGGCGTTTGCTTAACCGTTGTGGCGTTTAATGACCACAGTTACACCGCTGACTTGTCGCTCGAAACATTGAATAAAACCGGTTTTACCCATTACCAAGCCGGCGACAAAGTAAACCTAGAAAAAGCGATGTTACCGACCACGCGTTTTGGCGGTCATATTGTCTCTGGTCATGTGGATGGTGTCGGTGAAATTGTTGAGCGTAACCAAGTTGGTCGTTCGATTGAGTTTTGGGTCGCCATGCCGGAAGAGCTCAACAAGTACGTCGCAGAAAAAGGCTCAATCACCGTTGATGGCATTAGCCTGACCGTTAATGCATTGCGTAAGAATGCTTTTAAGTTGACGATCGTTCCGCATACTGGAGAAGAAACGACTATCGCTGATTTTCATGTTGGTCGTAAGGTTAACCTTGAAGTTGACGTGTTGGCTCGTTATATGGAACGATTACTGACCAGTCAGCAAGCAGCACAACCAGAATCACGTATCACGATGGAATTTCTTCAGCAAAATGGATTTGCTTAAATCGTGAGCGAGAAGCACTCTTGTAACGAACACAAAGCGGTAATATAACGCGCAGTCAAAATAGGAACTAAAGATGCCAATTAGTACGCCACAAGAAATTATTGAAGACATTCGTTTAGGCAAAATGGTCATTTTAATGGATGACGAAGACCGTGAAAACGAAGGCGATTTGATCATGGCCGCGGAACATGTGACTCCGGAGGCGATCAACTTTATGGCAACTTACGGCCGTGGTTTGATTTGTTTAACCATGACCAAATCCCGTTGTGAGCGTCTTGGCTTACCACCAATGGTGCAAGACAACAACGCGCAATACACCACTAACTTCACCGTTTCAATTGAAGCGGCGGAAGGCGTAACCACAGGGATTTCAGCAGCGGATCGCTCACGCACCGTGCAAGCGGCAGTCGCGACAGATGCTAAAGCGGCAGACTTGGTACAACCTGGCCATATCTTCCCTCTAGCTGCGCAAGAAGGTGGTGTATTAACACGTGCAGGTCACACGGAAGCGGGTTGTGATTTGGCGCGTTTAGCAGGGCTAGAACCGGCTTCGGTTATCGTTGAGATCTTAAATGACGATGGCACCATGGCGCGTCGCCCTGATTTGGAAATCTTTGCGGAAAAACACGACATCAAACTAGGCACTATTGCCGATTTGATTGAGTACCGTAACAACACCGAAACGACCATCGAACGCGTGGCAGAATGTAAGCTCCCGACCGAGTTCGGCGAGTTCAACCTGGTCACTTACCGTGACACGATTGACAACCAAGTACACTATGCAATGTGCAAACAAGGTGCGGCGGATACTTCACCACTGGTTCGTGTTCACCTGCAAGATACTTTTACCGACTTGCTACGCAGCGACCGCAATGCCGAACGCAGCTGGACGCTTGATAAAGCGATGAAGCGTATTGGCGAAGAAGGTGGGGTGTTGGTGATTTTGGGTAACGAAGAGCCAAGTGATTTATTGATTCATCGTGTCAAAATGTTTCAAGCGCAAGACAATGGTAGCGCACCGACGTTAGCCAAGAAACAAGGCACTTCACGCCGTGTGGGGGTGGGTTCACAAATCCTTGCTGACCTTGGTATACATGACATGCGTTTACTTTCTTCAAGCAATAAGCGCTACCATGCCCTTGGCGGTTTTGGATTGAATGTTGTTGAGTATATTTGTGAGTAACTCACAACAGTAAACCAACGGATTAAGCGAGATGTATTGTATGTCTCGCTTTTTCGTTTTAGGAATGTAAAAACCTATTAGATATTGCTCACAGTTTTGTGCTAGAATCCGGCGATTCTCACTTGATGAACATAGTTAAAGGAAAGCTTATGAAAGTGATCGAGGGTGGCTTCCCAGCGCCAAACGCAAAAATTGCTATCGTTATTTCTCGTTTCAACAGTTTTATTAACGAAAGTCTATTGTCTGGTGCCATCGATACTTTAAAGCGTCATGGACAAGTTAGCGAAGACAACATTACTGTAGTTCGTTGCCCTGGTGCAGTGGAATTACCGTTAGTTGCTCAACGTGTAGCGAAAACGGGTAAGTACGATGCCATCGTATCTTTAGGTACCGTTATTCGTGGCGGAACGCCACACTTTGACTATGTTTGTAGTGAATGCAACAAAGGTTTGGCACAAGTGTCTCTGGAGTTTTCACTTCCAGTCGCATTCGGTGTTCTAACTGTTGATACTATTGATCAAGCAATTGAGCGCGCAGGAACCAAGGCTGGTAATAAAGGTGCAGAGGCTGCACTGAGCGCACTTGAGATGATTAACGTTCTTTCTGAAATCGATTCCTAATGGGGGCCAGTGTGAAACCAGCCGCACGTCGTAATGCACGTCGATTCGCTCTACAAGCGATCTACTCTTGGCAAATTACTAAAGAAAATGTTGCCACAATTGAAGAGCAGTTTTTATCTGGTGGTAAGTATGATGAAGAAGAACATCATGCCGCAGAACCAGCGCTAACTGCACCAGACACAGACGTTGCCTACTTCCGTGACCTGTTAGCAGGTGTTGTGCTAAGTCACACAGAGCTAGATTGTAAGATTCGCCCATACACATCTCGTCCAATGCAAGATTTGGATTTGATGGAGTTAGCGCTACTTCGTCTTGCTATGTACGAGATGACTCGTCGCGAAGACGTTCCTTACAAAGTTGTTATCAATGAAGCGATTGAACTTGCAAAAGTATTCGCAGCAGAAGATAGCCACAAATTCGTTAACGGTGTGCTTGATAAAGCCGCGCCGCACGTACGTAAGAAATAATCGCCAGATTAGTAAAAAGGTCAGCAAATTGCTGGCCTTTTTTTATATACTGAATTCCTCAAAAATAGCCTGTTAGAAACGACACCTCTCTATGCCCGGTGAATTTAATCTGATCGACAAATATTTTGTTGGTCGCCAAGCTCAGCGTGAAGACGTTCTTTTGGCGGCAGGAGATGATTGCGCTTTAGTGCAAGCTCCTGTCAATCAAGCGATTGCAATTAGCACTGATACCTTAGTGGCTGGCACTCATTTCCTCGCCTCTGCTAATCCTGCATGGGTGGCGCATAAAGCCCTAGCGTCGAACATTAGTGATCTCGCAGCAATGGGGGCAAGTCCTGCTTGGGTCTCTTTTGCTTTAACTATGCCAGAGGTCGATGAAGCGTGGCTAAAGCCATTCTGTGACAGTTTTTTTGCACTCGCGAATGAATACGGTATTCAGTTGATTGGTGGTGATACTACTAAAGGCCCACTGAGCTTAACGTTGACAGTGCAAGGTTTCGTCGCGGCCGATAAAGCGCTCAGACGTGATGGCGCCAAAGTGGGTGATTGGGTGTACGTTTCAGGCAACCTTGGAGATGCTAAAGCAGGTCTCGATGTACTGTTAGGTAATACCGCGCTCAACGCTCCCTATGCTGCCGAGCTGGAAAAGCGCCACTATTTATCTACGCCGCGGGTTTTGCTTGGGCAGAGGCTACAAGGCGTTGCGAGTGCCGCGATTGATATCTCAGATGGGGTGATTTCTGATCTGCCGCATATTCTTAAACGTTCGGGTGTTGGGGCGCAATTGCAGGTTGATGAGCTGCCGATTTCTGCCGAGTTATTGGCATTCACACGTGATCGTGAACAAGCATTGCAATACGCACTCACCAGTGGCGAAGAATACGAACTTTGTTTTACTATTTCACCGCAGCATCGCGACGCATTAGAGAGTATGCTGTTAGAGAGCAATACCAAAGTCACTTGTATCGGCCAAATTGTCGCACAGGCAGGGCTGTCATTGACTTTACAAGGCAAGCCACTCGAATGGCAATTGAGTGGGTATGATCATTTCAATAATAATTAAGATGTAATTATGGCCAATCCTCTTTCATTGATTTCTTTAAAAAACCCATGGCATTTTTTAGCGACTGGGTTTGGTAGTGGTTTATCTCCTATTGTGCCGGGCACTATGGGGACATTGGCATCGATACCACTTTATTTGTTGTTGGTTCAATTACCGTTACCGGCTTATATCATTGCGGTGCTGTTGGCGTGTGTGATTGGGGTGAAAATTTGCCAAGTGACCTCTGATGACATGGGCGTCCACGATCATGGTTCGATAGTGTGGGATGAGTTTGCTGGTTTTTGGATCACCATGGCGATTGTGCCGTTATTCCAACTATCACCAACCGATTGGAAGTGGTTATTAACTGGATTTATTCTCTTCCGCTTTTTTGACATGGTAAAACCGTGGCCAATCGGCTGGCTCGATAAGCGCGTGCACGGCGGTTTGGGTATTATGATTGATGATATCGTTGCTGGCGTAATGGCGGGTGTCGCGTTGTATTTAGTCGGTAAATACGCGGGTTGGCTGTAGTTCTTGTTGATCACAGTTCTGATTGAACGCACGGCTTAAAGTGCCGTGCTTCGAGACGAGAATAATAAGCCAGTGAAACTACAATCTTGTCATTCCCTACCGTGCGCTAGCACGTGATAGGGAATCTGGTTTTTACCTGCGAATTGTTTTGGTAGGTAGATTACAATGCCAAGATTCCCGACTCGGCTCCGCCTCTAGGGAATGACAAAGTAAACGTGCTATTGAAAGGTCAATATTCTCGCTCTACTTCAACTTTTCTAGATCCGCTTCTATCTCTGCGATCTTACTCGACACGACTTTTTCCAAATGGCGTAAATCAGATAAGATTTTCTGTTTTACATCCACCTCTGCCAATTTTACCGGCTTGGTGATCTTGTTGAGCTCATCAATGACCAAGGTGAGGTTGCGGTTGATTTCGGTGACTTCTCTGTATTTATGGCTACCACTATCAACTAAAACGTTTTTGATCTGGCGTGGGTATTTGAACTTAACGCTTTTGGCGAACAATTCTCCCTTTTGTTTACGGAAATAGATTTTTAACACGTCTTTATGGGCTTCTTGACGCAAAGAATAACGCTCAATCTGCTGCGGATCTTGAATGCCTAAACCGATAAGATTTGCAAACATAGGCTACCTCATAAAATAGGGTGAAAGTGGCTTACTCTTCAATGACTTCGAGAATGATGTCGAGTATTCACCCATTTAATGTAGCAGCCTATACTGATTGGAGGTAGCCGCCTTAGTGGCTATTTTATCAACTTGTGGTCAAGATCAGTTTGGTGCGAGTTCCTCAACGTTAGCGCATAAAGCCTCGCGCAATAGGCTCTTTTCTTGTTCACTAAGCTTGCCGCCTTCAGTGCCAGTAATGATAAACAAATCTTCGGCTCGCTCCCCAATCGTGGTGATTTTTGCAGCGTGGAGATTAATATTGAGGTCGGCAAATGTTGCCCCAACAGTGGCCAATAAACCAGGGGTGTCTAATGCGACAAACTCCAACGTGGTGCGTTTTTTACTTTTACTTGGTAAAAAATCCACTTTGGTTTTTACCTTAAAGTGCTGCAAGTTACGTGGCGTGCGTCGGGTGCGGATCTTAGTTGGTCGGCCATCTTGTAGTACGTGAGTTAAATGTTTAATGACGGCCTTATGGCGGCCAACTTCAATCGCATCACCATGCTGGTCTAAAACCATAAAAGTATCGAGTACATAACCGTCTTTGCTGGTCATGACCTGTGCGTCATGGACGTTGAAGTTACGCCTGTCCAGTTCTGCAACCACGGTGGCAAACAGCGCGTGCTGGTCTTTATGGTAAACAAAGACCTCGGTGCCACCGCGAGTGGCCTTTTCGCTGATCAACACCAATGGTTTGCTTGGATCATCGTGACGCAGTAGGTGGCTACAATGCCACGCAATTTGTTTATGCGTGTGACGCAGGAAGTAATCAGCTTTAAAGCGTTGCCATAACACTTCAATTTCTCTGGCAGTAAAACCCTCTTTGCGCAGCACTGCTGAGGCCATCTGTTGGTTGTGGCGGATACGCTCGCGCACATCAACGGGGTTTTCTAAGCCGCGTCTTAGGGCTCGTTGAGAGGAATAGAAGAGCTCCGCCAGTAAGGTGCGCTTCCAGCTGTTCCACAACTCGGGGTTAGTCGCACAGATGTCGGCAACGGTTAGGCAGACTAGGTATTCGAGATACTCTTCATCTCGTACTAGCTTGGCAAATTCGGTGATCACTTCTGGATCGTAAATATCACGACGTTGAGCGGTAACTGACATCAGTAAGTGATGACGTACTAGCCAAGAGACTAAGTTGGCTTCTGGCGTTGAGAGGCCATGTTCCATACAGAAATCATACGCTTCTTTGGCGCCAATCACTGAGTGGTCTCCGCCACGTCCTTTACCGATATCGTGGAAAATAGCGGCAATGATCAGCAGTTCTTTCTTTTGGATGCGCGGATATACCTCGCAGCAAATAGGGTGTTTGCCGTGGTTTTTTGCATAACTAAAAGTATTGATATGTTTGAGCAAGCGCATGCTGTGTTCATCCACGGTGTATACGTGGAATAGGTCAAACTGCATTTGACCAACAATTTGGCTCCACTGCGGTAAATAGGCGGCTAATACACCTAATTTGTGCATCAAGCTAAATGCTTTATGCAGCGCGTTGGGGTGGCGACATAGTTCCAAAAACTTTTCTCGAGCCGCAGGTATGGTATGGAGAAATTTGTTGAGGCGACGACGAGCCGTTCGTAGCTGGCGCAGTGTTGGCGGTGCAACGCCTTCAATAGTTGAGTCATTGGCGATGAGCAAAAACATGTCCAAGATGGTTTCTGGGCGAGCTTGAAACAGCGCAGGTTTACGAGCTTCGATTAAGTTACCGCGCCGTTGGAAATCGTCGGTGATGATTTGCGGTGGACTTTCTGTGCCGTTATTTAGGATCGCTTGATCAAACAGTTTGAGCAGCATTTTATTAAGTTCAGCCACACGGCGTAGTGTGCGGTAAAACTCTTTCATCATCATTTCCACGCCGCGATTGCCTTCGCCAACAAAGCCGAGGTTTTCGGCAACTTGGGCCTGATGAGCAAAGGTGAGGCGATTATCGTAACGACGTAGTTCGATATGCAGCGCAAAGCGCACTCGCCATAAAAAATCCTGACACTCGACCAGTTCACGATATTCCGCATCGGTTAGAAAGCCGTAACGGCTCATCTCGAGCAGGGAGGTTGCGCCAAAGTGGCGTCTAGCAACCCAGCTTAGAGTATGGATATCTCGCAGACCACCAGGCGTTGACTTGATATCAGGTTCAAGGTTGTAGGTGGTGTCGTGATAGCGTGCATGACGGTTTTTTTGTTCTTGAACTTTGGCTTTGTAGAAGGTTTCGCTTGGCCAGAATGATTCTGAGTGAATCACCATTTTCAGCTGGTGGAAAGTCTCTTCACAACCACACAGTAAGCGGGATTCTTGTAGATTGGTCGCGACGGTAAGATCGGCGCGACCGATTTCAGCGCATTGCTCAATGGTACGGACAGCGTGACCGATCTCTAGGCGTAAGTCCCACAGCAAAGTAATAAATTCACTTACCTTGCTGGCTAAATGCTCAGGTAAGTTTTTTTTCGACACGATCAGCATGTCGATATCGGAAAGAGGGTGAAGTTCTCCTCGGCCATAACCGCCCACGGCCACCAAACTGATATTGGGTAAGCGAGCAAAACCAAAATGTTGCCACAAACGGTTGAGCAGTAAATCGGTATATTCGGCGCGACCGAGTACTAGATCATTGACTGGATGGTGGTTAAGGAACTCTTTTCGTTGATAGTCAGCAAACTGCTCTAATTGAGCTTTCAGCTCGCTAATATTAATTTGCTCGTCACTGAATGTGAGCGGGGATTGAAAAGGCATAGTGGCTTCCGTGCTGAGTTGTTGATTGCACTTTATCAAATTCGGTAAGACAAAAAAATATCCCCGCAAAAGCGGGGATAGGGAAGATATTATGCGTTTTTCATCAAACGAGGGATGCTTTCATCACTGCGTAGAGTGAAGACTTCACAGCCATCTTTGGTCACCATTATGGTGTGCTCGTATTGAGCTGATTTTTTGCCGTCACCGGTGTATACAGTCCAATCGTCTTGCGCGTCGACGGTACAGCCAAATTTACCCGCATTGATCATCGGTTCAATGGTGAAGCACATGCCTTCTTTTAGTACGCGGCGATCGTTGTTTTTGTAATGGACCACTTGTGGTTCTTCATGGAATTCATTACCGATGCCGTGGCCACAAAAATCTTTCACGATAGAGAACTTATTACGTGGGTTATTTTTGTTGTTGGTTTTGATGTGCTTTTCAATCGCAGTACCGATGTCACCCACCGTTGCACCTGGTTTTACTTGCTTCATGCCGACATACAGTGCTTCTTGAGTGACCATACATAGACGCTTGTCTTCAGGTGACGCATCACCAACGAAGAACATTTTAGACGTATCGCCGTGGTAACCTTCCGGACGCACGCTGAGATCGGCGTTTTCATCGTCAGGAATGATCACAGTGATGTCGACGTTAATGATGTCGCCATTTTTAAGTACAGCTGGCTTCATTTGGCCATTGCTACCCATTTCATCTTGCGTCGCAGGAATGCCGTGACACACGATGTGGTTAATAGAAGTACAGATTGATTTCGGGAAACCATGGTAGTCAAGTGGGGCAGAATATGCGCCTTTTTCTAGAGCATAATCGTGACAGATTTGGTTCAACGTGTCGGTGTTTACCCCAGCTTTAATATGAGGTTCGATCATTTCTAGAATATCGGCAGCTAGGCTACCTGCGATGCGCATACGTTCGACTTCTTCAGCCGTTTTGATCTTGATTGACATTGGCTTTTCTCTACTTACTCAACGGCACAAAAATGTGCGGATTACGCTATTTTAACAGGAACAACTGAGAATGTGTATTTGTGTTATTTAGCGAAACCCAAATCCGCTGTTAAAGAGAAGGGCTGCAATTGCAGTAAAAGGAATTTTTACTAGCCAAAACGTAGTGAAATATGGTATAAAGCGCGCCGGAAACATCGTCCGTTCTCTTTGTTGAGGGTGACTTTAGCAGCGAAGCTGACGAGTTCCATAAACTTATATCTTTAAATCACACACATTCCGACACATGTTCCGGGGTGCCTCAGCTGTAAAACTATTTGTGCTTTAACAAATAGATGTTGGAGGTCGGATTCATGGGGGATGTGGAGGCCTAACCCCATTAGAGGATTTTAAAATGGCAACTGTATCAATGCGCGATATGCTGAAAGCTGGTGTTCACTTCGGTCACCAAACTCGTTACTGGAACCCAAAAATGAAGCCATTCATCTTTGGTGCTCGTAACCGCGTTCACATCATCAACCTAGAAAAAACTGTACCAATGTTCAACGAAGCTCTAGCTGAACTAGCTAAAGTTGGCGAGAAGAAAGGTAAAGTTCTATTCGTAGGTACTAAACGCGCTGCATCTGAAGCTGTTAAAGAAGCTGCAATCGCAAGCAACCAGTACTACGTTAACAACCGCTGGTTAGGCGGTATGCTAACAAACTACAAAACTGTTCGTCAGTCTATCAAACGTCTTAAAGAGCTAGAAGCTCAAGCTCAAGACGGTACTTTTGATAAACTAACTAAGAAAGAAGCTCTAATGCGTACTCGCGAAATGGAGAAGCTAGAGAAATCTCTTGGTGGTATCAAAAACATGGGCGGTCTACCTGACGCGCTTTTCGTTATCGATGCTGATCACGAACACATTGCGATTAAAGAAGCTAACAACCTAGGTATTCCAGTTTACGCTGTGGTAGATACTAACTCTAACCCAGACGGCGTTGACTACATCATCCCAGGTAACGACGACGCAATCCGCGCTGTTAAACTGTACCTAGACGCTGTTGCGACTTCTGTAAACGAAGGCCGTAACAAAGACGTTGCAGTTGTTGCTGAAAAAGACGGTTTCGTAGAAGCTGAATAATATCGGCTCCGAGCCATACTTGGTTTGTGCATTTCTTGCGCAGACTAAGTTATAGTTATCAGCAGGGGCCGACAATGTAGGCCCCTGTTTTTTACCTTATTTCGAATCAACGAGGAATAGAGAATGGCAACTGTAACTGCTGCTCTAGTTAAAGAACTTCGCGAGCGCACTGGCGCTGGCATGATGGAATGTAAAAAAGCGCTTGTAGAAGCAAACGCTGACATCGAACTAGCAATTGAAAACATGCGTAAATCTGGCGCAGCGAAAGCAGCTAAAAAAGCTGGTAACGTTGCTGCTGAAGGCGCAATCATCATTCAAGAAGCAAACGGCGTAGCTGCTCTTCTTGAAGTTAACTGCCAAACTGACTTCGTTGCGAAAGACGCTAGCTTCAACGCATTCGCTCAAGAAGTAGCAGCAGAAGCTCTAGCTTCTAAAGCTACTGTTGAAGAGCTACAAGCTAAGTTTGAAGACGCACGTGTAGCACTAGTTGCTAAAATCGGCGAAAACATCAACATCCGTCGCGTAGCATACGTTGAAGGCGCATCTATCGCTTCTTACCGTCACGGTGAGAAAATCGGTGTAGTTGTAGCTGGTGAAGGCGAAGCTGAAACTCTTAAGCACGTTGCAATGCACGTAGCTGCTTCTCGTCCTGAGTTCGTAAACCCAGAAGACGTACCAGCAGACGTAGTGGCTAAAGAGCAAGAAGTTCAAGTTGAAATCGCTATGAACGAAGGCAAGCCTCAAGAGATCGCTGAGAAGATGGTTGTTGGCCGTATGAAGAAATTCACTGGCGAAATCTCTCTAACTGGTCAAGCATTCATCATGGAGCCTAAGAAAACTGTAGGCGAAATGCTGAAAGAAAAAGGCGCTTCTGTAACTAACTTCGTACGTCTAGAAGTTGGTGAAGGCATTGAGAAAGCTGCAGAAATGAGCTTTGCTGATGAAGTAGCAGCGGTACAAAAAGGTTAATCCTTAGTTACCCGAAAATTCTGAGACCGTAGCCATGGCTGCGGTCTTTTTACGAATAAGAGATAACAACGAACCGTGATGATTTGGAATTTTTGATTCTGAGTTTTAAATCATGACTGTTAATTGATAACTCCCTTTGGAAGGTAAACTCCATGACAACGAACCCTAAACCAGCATATCAACGTATTCTGTTAAAACTAAGTGGCGAAGCACTTCAAGGCAACGAAGGTTTTGGTATTGATCCTACGATTCTTGACCGCATGGCTCAAGAAGTAAAAGAGTTAGTTGAACTGGGTGTTCAAGTGGGTGTCGTTATCGGCGGTGGCAACTTATTCCGTGGTGCGGGCCTTGCTGAAGCAGGTATGAACCGTGTTGTTGGTGACCATATGGGCATGCTAGCAACGGTAATGAATGGTTTGGCGCTACGTGATGCACTGCATCGTGCATACGTAAATGCTCGCGTTATGTCAGCAATCCCACTTAAAGGCGTTTGTGACGATTACAACTGGGCGGATGCGATTCGTGAATTGCGTCAAGGCCGCGTAGTGATCTTCTCTGCAGGTACTGGTAACCCGTTCTTCACGACAGACTCAGCTGCATGTCTACGTGGTATCGAAATCGAAGCTGACGTGGTTCTAAAAGCAACTAAGGTTGATGGCGTATTTACTTCTGACCCAGTAGCAAACCCAGACGCAGAGCTGTATGATAAATTGTCTTACGCAGAGATTCTTGACAAAGAACTTAAAGTGATGGATTTAGCAGCATTTACTCTTGCTCGCGACCACAAAATGCCAATCCGCGTATTCAACATGAACAAGCCAGGCGCACTACGTCGCGTGGTTATGGGTGAAGCTGAAGGTACGCTAATTAGCGAAAACGCTTAATTTAGTTCACTTGAAGAGTTTAAAGTGCTATTTGCAAAGCAACTAGCACTAAACTTTACTCAGCCCGTTAGACTCTCTTTGAGAAAGAAGAATCATTAAGGTGAAACCGTGATTAACGAAATCAAAAAAGACGCGCAAGAGCGCATGGAAAAAAGTGTTGAAGCACTAAAGAACAACCTTTCTAAAATCCGTACTGGCCGCGCTCATCCAAGCTTGCTATCTGGTATCTCTGTTGAGTACTACGGCGCACCAACACCTCTAAACCAAGTAGCAAACGTTGTTGCAGAAGATGCACGTACTCTCGCTATTACCGTATTTGACCGTGAGCTTACTCAAAAAGTTGAGAAAGCAATCATGATGTCGGATCTTGGTCTAAACCCAATGTCTGCGGGCACGATTATCCGTGTTCCACTTCCAGCGCTAACAGAAGAGCGTCGTAAGGATCTTGTTAAGATCGTACGTGGTGAAGCAGAAGGCGCACGTGTTGCTGTTCGTAACATTCGTCGTGACGCAAATGGCGATCTTAAAGCGCTACTTAAAGAGAAAGAAATCTCAGAAGATGAAGACCACAAAGGTCAAGATGAGATCCAGAAGTTAACTGACATCGCGGTTAAAAACGTTGATGAAGTACTTGCTGCTAAAGAAAAAGAGTTGATGGAAGTTTAATTCTCAAACATTCATCAAAAAAAAGCGCTATGCTCGCCGCATAGCGCTCTTTTATGCTACCCTCTGTCACCTGCCCGCAATCCAATAAGCTCTATGCATAACACACAACTCTCACCTGATTTACTTCCTAAACATATCGCTGTCATTATGGATGGCAATGGTCGCTGGGCGAAAGCTCAAGGAAAACCGCGTATTTTTGGCCATAAAAATGGTGTAACAGCAGTTCGTAAAACGATCTCTACTGCCGCGCGCCTCGGTATTAAAGCGGTGACTTTATTTGCTTTTAGTAGTGAAAACTGGCGTCGTCCAGAAGAAGAAGTCGGTGTGTTAATGGAGTTGTTTATCACTGTGCTGTCCACAGAGGTGAAAAAACTGCACAAAAATAATCTACGCTTACGTGTTATTGGTGATACTGCGCGCTTTAGCGAGCGCTTACAGAAAAAAATCGCTCAGGCGGAAGCGCTTACTGCGAGTAATGATGGCATGGTGATTAATATCGCAGCCAACTATGGTGGTAAATGGGATATTCTGGAAGCGACGAAATCAATCGCGGCGAAAGTGCAGGCAGGGGAAATGAGTATTGATGCGATTGACGATGATGTCATGACTGCGCATCTTACTATGTCAGATTTACCCGAAGTGGATCTCTTAATTCGCACCAGTGGTGAGTGTCGAATTAGTAATTTCATGCTTTGGCAATTGGCTTATGCGGAGATGTACTTTACTCCGATTTATTGGCCTGAATTTAATGAAGACAGTTTGATTGAGGCGGTGTCTTGGTTTGTTGACCGTGAACGTCGTTTTGGTTGTACTGGCGAACAAGTTAAAGCATTAATGGAATGCAACTAAGGACTAGAGTTTGAAACAAAGAATTATAACCGCGCTTATTCTTGCTCCATTAGTTATCCTTGCGATTTTTAAGCTTTCTTTGCCCCTTTTTATCGCACTGATCGCTATGGTGACCTTGATCGGTTTTTGGGAATGGACACAATTTGTTGATGCAAAATCTCGCGTACTTGCTTTAATACCAAGTATTGCGGTGACGATTGCTAGCTTTGTATTTATCCCTTCCGATGCCTTCTCTCTTAATTCTCTCACTAGTGCTCACTATACATTGCTAGCGATTGGCAGTGCCTGGTGGATTATTTCTAGTGTTTTAGCGATTACTTACCCTCGTTCTGCTGCCTGCTGGCAAAACTCCAAGTTATTGCGTCATCTGTTTGGCCTTTTAACCTTACTGCCTTTTCTGTGGAGCATAGTTATGCTGCGTGCGCAGGGAGTCACGGTTGATCCATACCATGGTGCTAAACTGGTACTGTATGTTTGTTTCATTGTGTGGGCGGCAGATAGTGGTGCGTATTTTGCTGGTAAGAGCATGGGGAAACGCAAGATGGCACCTCATGTCAGCCCAAATAAAACCATTGAGGGCTTAGTTGGCGGTATCTTAACGGCTTTGTTGGTCGGTTGGGGCACTGCGCAATGGTTTGATATCGAATTTAGCAGTACCACTGCGTTTGTACTGATCACGTTAGTCACGGTGGTTATTTCCGTGCTAGGCGATCTGGTTGAAAGCATGTTCAAACGTGTGTCAGGCATTAAAGACAGCAGTAATATTATTCCTGGCCACGGTGGTGTGTTAGATCGTATCGATAGCTTGACGGCTGCATTTCCTGTTTTTGCTCTTCTGTATTTCTCATTTTAAGTATGGTGCGGCCCATGGTCGCACTATCAATGACTGGTTCTCGTAATGCGTAAATTAACAATCCTAGGTGCTACTGGCTCTATTGGCGCTAGCACTTTGAAAGTTATCGAAAACAACCCTGATCAATTTCGTATTGTCGCGCTAGCTGCAGGACAAAATGTTGAGAAAATGGCTCAACTTTGTCTTAAGTGGCAACCTCGTTATGCTGTCATGGCAACTGAGCGAGCGGCGAATGAGTTGAGAAATACGCTGCAAACCACCAATGTTAAGACGGAAGTGTTATCCGGAGTGGAGGCGATGTGTTTGGTCTCTTCTTTTGACGAGATCGACACAGTGATGGCTGCGATTGTTGGCGCTGCGGGCTTGATGCCGACGATGGCGGCAGTCAAAGCGGGTAAGCGAGTGCTGCTAGCCAACAAAGAAGCCTTGGTTATGTCTGGCCAGCTTTTTGTTGATGCAGTTAAAGAGAGTGGCGCCGAGCTATTGCCCGTTGATAGTGAACACAATGCTATATTCCAATGCTTACCTCATGAAGTGCAAACGAATCTAGGTCATTGCGATTTGGATCATTATGGGATTCATAACATCTTGCTGACTGGCTCTGGTGGTCCATTTCGTTACAGCGACCTAGCAGAACTGAAAAATGTTACCCCAGAGCAAGCTATTGCTCATCCAAACTGGTCGATGGGGCCAAAAATATCAGTCGATTCAGCAACCATGATGAACAAGGGCTTAGAGTACATAGAAGCTAAGTGGTTGTTTAATGCCAGTCGTGAACAACTTAAAGTCGTTATCCATCCACAATCAGTGATTCACTCGATGGTGCAATATCGTGACGGTTCAACGCTTGCCCAATTGGGCGAACCGGATATGGCCACACCGATTGCTTTAACCTTATCTTATCCTGAGCGTATTCAAGCGGGTGTTAAGCCCTTGGATTTCACTCAAATCGGTGAGCTCACTTTTCTAGCGCCTGACTACAATCGTTATCCATGTTTAAAACTCGCGATCGATGCTTGCTACGAAGGTCAACACGCGACAACCGCTCTAAATGCTGCGAATGAAATTGCAGTTGAAGCGTTTTTAAATCGAAAATTACCCTTCACTGAGATTGCAGCAGTCAATAGCTGGGTAACCTCAAAAATATGTGCGATGAATGCACAACTGAGTTGCGATAGCTTGGAAAGCATTCTTGAGGTCGATAGAATGGCGCGAGCACTCGCGATGGAATTTATTGGTAGGCATCAAGCATGAGCGGAATATTATGGAACTTTGCCTCGTTCATTGTCGCCTTAGGCATTTTGGTCACAGTGCACGAGTTTGGTCACTTTTGGGTTGCTCGTCGTTGCGGCGTAAAGGTTGAACGGTTTTCGATCGGTTTTGGTAAATCGATTTGGAATAAAATCGGTAAAGATGGCACGGAATATACCATCGCGATGATTCCTTTGGGTGGTTACGTAAAAATGCTCGATGGCCGTGTTGATGAACTTACTGAAGACACCAAGTCATTTGCTTTTGATTTAAAACCACTATGGAAGCGCACCGCGATTGTTGCCGCAGGACCGGTGTTTAATTTCCTCTTTGCTATTTTTGCCTATTGGCTGGTTTTTCTTATTGGCGTACCAGCTGTTAAGCCTGTGATCGGTCAAGTGACCCCTTATTCAATCGCTGCACAAGGCGGTTTAGAATCAGGAATGGAACTAAAGACGATTTCAGGCGTCAAAACCGCGGATTGGGAATCAGTTAATATGGGGTTGGTTTCTCATATTGGTGATGAACGCCTAACCTTGACGGTTGCGCCAGCCAATGACCTCGGATTAGAGCAGCAATTGACGTTAGATATTTCGCAATGGCAGTTTGATCCAGAAAAAGAATCGGCAATGTCATCCCTAGGCTTTAAACCTTATACGCCAGAGATATCACTGAAATTGCAAACGATCTCTCCTGATGGAGCTGGAGCGGTTGCAGGACTGCAGGTTGGTGATACCTTAACCGCGCTAAATGGTGAACAGATTGCCAATTGGCAGCAGGTGGTTGACGCGATTCGCTCGAATGCCAATCAGGCACTTGAGCTTACTGTGCTGCGCCAGGGAGAGTTAATTGCATTGACGATTGTCCCTGATAGTCGAGAGTTAAAAGACGGTGAGCGGATTGGTTTTGCCGGAATCGCACCTGAAGTCGCAGAATGGCCGCAAAACTATCGATTCGATCTGCAATTTGGTGTATTTGAATCTATCGGTAAGGCGATTGATAAAACCGATCAAGTGATTGACTTGACCATTAGTATGCTCAAGAAGCTGATTGTTGGTGACGTGGGGTTAAATAACCTCAGTGGGCCGATTTCGATAGCAAAAGGAGCCGGAGCCACTGCTGATTATGGCTTGGTGTACTTTTTAGGTTTCTTAGCGTTAATCAGTGTCAATCTAGGCATTATAAATTTAGTTCCACTGCCGATGCTCGATGGTGGACATTTATTGTTTTTCGCAATCGAGGCGGTAATTCGACGCCCAGTACCAGAAAAGGTACAGGAAATGGGCTATCGTCTGGGAGGCGCGATCATATTTACACTTATGGCGGTCGCAATTTTTAACGACTTTGCGCGTTTATAAAGTAGATGCAGGTTGTAGTAAGGAATAACTAAAACAAGTATGGCGATGAAAAAAATTCTGTTGGCGACTTTGCTAGCAACGAGCGTATCTGCGAACGGCGCTGAAAATTTTGTTGTGCAAGATATCCAAGTTGATGGCTTGCAGCGTGTTGCATTGGGTGCAGCACTGCTAAAAATGCCGATTCGTATTGGTGATACAGTCAGTAATCAAGATGTTGCTGGTATTATTCGCGCACTTTATTCAACCGGCAACTTTGAAGATGTCAAAGTTTCACGTGATGGTGATGTTCTGGTCGTGCAAGTGATCGAGCGCCCGACTATCTCAACGGTTTCTTTTTCTGGCAACAGCGCGATTAAAGATGAGCAGTTACAGCAAAACCTTGATGCATCCGGTATTCGTGTTGGTGAGGCGTTAGATCGTACTACGTTATCGAATGTAGAAAAGAGTCTTGAAGACTTTTATTACAGCGTTGGTAAATATAATGCCAGTGTGAAAGCGGTTGTGACGCCTTTGCCGCGTAATCGAACCGATTTGAAGTTTGTCTTCACGGAAGGTGTTTCGGCAAAAATTAAACAAATTAACTTTATCGGTAACCAAGTGTTTAGCGATGAAGATTTGCGTGGTCGCTTTAACCTCAATGAAAATGTCTCATGGTGGAACTTCCTTTCCGATGATAAATATCAGAAGCAAGTTTTGGCGGGTGATATCGAGGCACTACGCTCGTACTACCTCGATCGCGGTTACTTAAAGTTTCAAGTGACGTCGACACAAGTTGCCATTTCACCAGATAAGAAAGGGGTTTATATCACCCTCAATATCGAGGAAGGTGACCAATACAGTGTTGAAGATGTCAAATTTCGTGGTGAGCTGATCGGTAAAGAAGCCGAATTTGAAAGCCTTGTGCCGTTTGAAGCTGGTGAAGTTTATAATGCCTCTCAGGTCACGGGCTTAGAAGATGGTGTAAAAAAGGCATTGGGTGAAGCAGGTTACGCTTACCCACAAGTGCGCACTATTCCTGAATTCAATGAAGAGACCAAACAAGTTTCTTTAATTGTTAATGTTGAACCTGGTCAGCGTATTTATGTGCGTGATATTCGTTTTGTGGGTAACAACTCGACAAAAGATGAAGTATTACGTCGTGAAATGCGTCAAATGGAAGGCAGTTGGCTCAATGGCAAGGCTTTAGAAACCAGTAAAGCGCGCTTAAATCGCCTTGGTTTCTTCGAAACCGTCGATGTACAAACCGTTCGAGTGCCTGGTAGTGAAGATCAGGTTGATCTAGTTTATAGCGTAAAAGAAGCCAACTCAGGTAGCATTAACTTTGGTGTTGGTTACGGTACGGAGTCTGGTGTGAGTTTTCAAGTGGGCTTACAGCAAGATAACTTTGCCGGTAGCGGTAATCGTGTCGGCATTAATGCCATGATGAATGATTATCAGAAAAACTTAACCTTAGAATATCGCGACCCATATTGGAACCTTGACGGTGTTAGTCTTGGCGGCAAAGTGTTCTACAACACTTTTGAAGCTAAAGAGGCAGGTATTGTCGACTATACCAATGAAAGTTACGGTACCAGTTTAACTTGGGGTTTCCCAGTTGACGAACTCAATCGAATTGACTTTGGTATTGGTTATACGCACAACAAGATTGGTAATGTGCCGAGTTATGATCAAGCAAAATTATTTGCACAGAGTATTGGCCAAGCAGATGGTGATATTCTGACCAATGATTTTGATATTAACCTATCTTGGACGCGTAATAACCTAAACCGTGGCTACTTCCCGACAGCGGGTAATTATCAAAGTGCGTTTGGTAAAATGACTGTACCCGGTTCGGATGCTCAGTATTTTAAGGTGCAGTATGACGTGCGCCAATACGTCCCATTGACTAAAAAGCATGAGTTTACCTTACTAATGCGTGGTCGTTTAGGCTACGGTAATGGTTATGGAGAAACGGATGGTAACGACAACCTATTCCCGTTCTATGAAAACTACTACGCGGGTGGTTTTACCACGCTACGTGGTTTTGGCTCTAACAGTGCTGGCCCAAAAGCTGTTTATACCGATCTATCGGGCAGCTGTGGTAACAAAGGTTGTGTCACTGCCACAGATGATTCTGTGGGGGGGAATGCGGTAGCTTTGGCCAGTCTTGAATTGATCTTCCCAACCCCGTTCGCATCAGATGAAGCACGTAGTCAAGTGCGCACCAGTGCTTTCGTTGATGCGGCGAGTGTATGGGATACTGAATTTGTTTACCGAGGTGATATAGGCGATGAGAAATATTTCGACTATTCTGATCCTGGTAATTACCGCGCTTCTTATGGTGTTGCGTTACAATGGATGTCACCGATGGGACCGTTGGTCTTCTCGGTAGCGAAACCTATTGAAATTTATGAAGGTGATGATGAAGAGTTCTTCACTTTCACAATCGGCAGAACTTTCTAATTAAGGAAAATCTAGTGAATAAAATGATTAAAGCGGCTGGTCTTGGCTTTGTAGTAATGACCTCTTCTCTTTTTGCTACTGCAGCAGAAGCCGCACAAAAAATTGGTTACATCAATACGGCACAAGTTTTTCAATCACTGCCACAGCGCGAAGTTGTTTTGCAGAAAATGCAGGAAGAATTTAAAGATAAGACCGATGAGTTAAAAGCAATTCAAGCAGAAGCGAAGACTAAAATTGAAAAATTAAAGCGTGACGGTGAGTTACTTGGACAAGAAGAGATTGAAAAGTTACGTATCGAAATCGGCCAGCTGGATAGTAAATACAAGATCAAAGGCCAAGCGCTTGAGCAATCATCAAAGCAACGTGAAGCGCAAGAAACTCAAAAACTGTTTCAGTTGATTCAAAACGCCGTTGATAAAGTTGCCGCAAAAGAAGGCTACGATTTAATACTGGATGCGCAAGCGGTACGTTTCGCTAAGCCAGAGTACAACATCTCTGAAAAAGTAATTAAAGCACTAAAATAAGATTTTATGAAGACATTAACATTAGCCGAATTGGCAACCATTACAGGGGGAGAGCTCCATGGTGACGCTGCTGCGACAGTGACCATGGTTGCACCAATGGATAAAGCGCAGCAAGGTCATGTGACGTTTCTGTCTAATCCTAAGTACGCAAAACACTTAGCAGAGTGTCAAGCGACGGTTGTTATGGTGAAAGAAGCCCAGCGCGAGCTTTGTTCAGGTAATGCGCTTATCGTGGCAGACCCTTACGTCGCTTTTGCTAAAGTGGCGCAAGCTCTCGATGTAACACCAAAAGCGGCGTCAGCCATTGCACCGTCGGCGGTTATCGATCCTACCGCTTCTCTTGGCGAGAATGTTGCAATCGGTGCTAATGCAGTGATTGAAGAAGGCGTTACGCTGGGCGATAACGTTATTATCGGTGCAGGGTGTTTTGTCGGTAAGAATGCAAAAATCGGCAATAGCACTCAGCTATGGTCTAATGTAAGTGTCTATCATAACGTTGAGATCGGTTCAGATTGCCTAGTGCAAGCGAATACGGTCATCGGTAGTGATGGTTTTGGTTATGCCAATGAAAAAGGGGAGTGGATTAAAATTCCTCAGCTTGGCACCGTGCGAATTGGTAACCGAGTTGAGATTGGTGCTTGTACCACGATCGACCGTGGCGCACTGGACGATACCATCATTGCGGATAACGTGATCATTGATAACCAGATGCAAATCGCGCACAACGTTGAAATTGGCTATGGCACAGCGATGGCTGGAGCTACGGTTGTCGCGGGAAGCACAAAAATTGGTAAATACTGCATCATAGGCGGGGCCAGTGTCATTAATGGCCATATTGAAATTGCTGATGGTGTTACGATTACCGGTATGGGTATGGTGATGCGCAGTATTGAAGAGAAAGGTATGTACTCTTCAGGTATCCCACTACAAACCAATAAAGAGTGGCGCAGAACAGCCACTCGAGTCCATCGAATTGATGAGATGAATAAGCGCCTGAAAGCGGTTGAAAAACAGCTAGAAGAAAACGCGGATTCTTAACTCGTTTTGGGTAATTAGAAGGCTCGCAACTGCGGGTCTTTTTTCGCTATATACTTAACAACATAGGATGTGGCTTAGCATCGCAGCTTTAGTTGGGTATAATGTTAAGCAGAAACCACATTTAGCATGCAAAATATTTAGGAATATGACTTTGACTACCGAGAAGAAAACGATGGACATCACTGAGATTCAGCAACTGTTGCCGCATCGCTACCCATTTTTATTGATTGATCGTGTTATCGACTTCCAAGAAGAAAAGTATCTGACCGCGATCAAAAACGTCTCTGTAAACGAACCGCAATTTACCGGTCATTTCCCTCAGCTCCCAGTATTTCCAGGTGTATTAATTCTTGAAGCAATGGCTCAAGCAACAGGTCTACTTGCGTTTAAATCGTTTGGTGCGCCATCGGGTAATGAGCTTTACTATTTTGCCAGCGTTGATAACGCGAAATTCCGCAAGCCAGTAACGCCTGGTGATCAACTTGTGATTGAAGTGGAATTTGTTAAAGAGCGTCGTGGTATTGCTGCGTTCAAATGTGCTGCGAAAGTAGACGGTGACGTCGTGTGTTCTGCAGACCTAAAATGTGCACGTCGAGAGTTTTAATATGATTCATGAAAGCGCTCAAATTCACCCATCAGCGGTTGTTGAAGAAGGTGCAAAAATCGGTGCTAACGTTACCGTTGGACCTTTCACTTACATTACGGCTAACGTAGAAATTGGTGAAGGTACTGAAGTAATGTCTCATGTGGTGATCAAAGGCCACACCAAAATTGGTAAAGAGAACCGTATTTTTCCTCACGCAGTGATTGGTGAAGAGAACCAAGACAAGAAATATGGTGGCGAAGATACCACTGTAGTGATCGGTGACCGGAACGTGATTCGTGAAGCGGTACAGATCCACCGTGGTACAACGCAAGATAAAGCCACCACGGTTATTGGCGACGATAACTTACTGTGTGTTAACGCTCACGTAGCGCACGATGTCATTGTTGGCAATCATACTCACATTGGTAACAATGCGATTTTAGGTGGTCATGTAACGGTAGGCGATTATGCTGGCGTTATGGCTCTATCAGCTATTCACCCATTCTGCACCATTGGCGCATACGCTTATATTGGTGGTTGTTCTGCGGTGGTACAAGATGTATTGCCGTACGTATTGGCGCAAGGTAACCATGCATCTCCATTTGGTCTAAACCTAGTCGGTTTGAAGCGCAACGGTTTTGAAAAGCCGGAAATTCGCGCACTGCAGAAAGCGTACAAAGAGATTTACCGCTCCGGTAAAACAATGGAAGAAGTAAAACCAATTTTAGCTGAAATGGCCCAAGAGTGGCCTGCGGTGGAACCAATGCTGAAGATAATCGAATCAACAGAACGTGGTATTATCCGCTAAGTCTCAGAGTGGTTGAGTGAAAAAAGATCGCAGCACCAAACTGCGATCTTTTTGCGTTTTAAGGTAAGGGGATAAAAAGATGGAAAGGCCACTACGAATCGGTATCGTTGCGGGAGAACTCTCAGGGGATACGCTGGGAGAAGGCTTTATTAAAGCGATTAAGTTGCGTTACCCAGATGCTGAGTTTGTTGGCATTGGCGGACCTAAGATGATGCAGCAGGGCTGCCAATCATTGTTTGATATGGAAGAGCTTTCCGTGATGGGTCTAGTCGAAGTTTTAGGCCGTTTGCCGCGTTTGCTGAAAGTTAAAGCAGAACTGGTAAAGTACTTCACTCAAAATCCACCCGATGTGTTTATTGGCATTGATGCGCCTGATTTTAACCTTCGCCTTGAACTTGATCTGAAAAATGCAGGTATCAAAACAGTTCACTATGTCAGCCCTTCTGTTTGGGCTTGGCGTCAAAAGCGTATTTTCGGTATCGCAAAAGCTACGAATTTGGTTTTGGCTTTCCTCCCATTTGAAAAAGCGTTTTACGATAAGTTTAATGTGCCTTGTGAGTTTATTGGTCATACTTTAGCTGATGCGATTCCTCTCAAGTCGGATAAAGCCCCCGCCCGAGAACTCCTTGGTCTTGCGCAAGATAAATCGTGGCTGGCGGTATTGCCGGGCAGTCGTGGTAGCGAATTGAATATGTTGGCTGAGCCTTTTATTCAAGCTTGTAAACGCTTACATGCTCAGCAGCCAGATTTAGGCTTTGTCGTTGCATTGGTTAATCAGAAGCGTCGTGAACAGTTTGAAGCGGCTTGGCGAGAATATGCCCCAGAGCTTGAGTTTGTCTTGGTTGATGATACCGCTAAGAATGTGATCACAGCAGCTGATGCGGTGATGTTGGCTTCAGGCACCGTTGCTCTAGAATGTATGCTGATCAAGCGACCAATGGTTGTAGGCTATAAAGTGAATGCGTTTACCGCCTTTTTGGCGCGTCGTATGTTGAAAACGAAATATGTTTCTTTACCGAATATTTTGGCCGATCAAGCGTTAGTCAAAGAGTTTCTTCAGCAAGATTGTACCCCGGAGAATTTGAGCCAAGAAGTGCTGCAATTGTTAGGGCAACACGGTGACGATATGGTAGAAAAGTTTACCGAGATGCACCATTGGATTCGTAAGGACGCCGATACGCAAGCGGCCAACGCGGTACTAAGTTTAATTGGAAAGAGCAAACAAGCATGACAACAGTAAAAAGCAAAGAAAAAAAAGAATTGCCTCCATTTGAATACCCACAAGGCTACCAGCTTATCGCTGGTGTGGATGAGGTGGGGCGTGGCCCTTTGGTGGGGGATGTCGTGACCGCCGCTGTTATTCTTGATCCTAACAATCCGATTGAAGGCCTCAACGATTCAAAGAAATTGAGTGAGAAAAAACGCTTAGCGCTACTTCCTGAAATCAAAGAAAAAGCATTAGCATGGGCAATTGGTCGATGCTCTCCTGAAGAGATTGACCAACTGAATATTTTGCAAGCAACCATAGTGGCTATGCAGCGCGCCATAGCGGGTTTATCGGTGCAACCAGATCTAGCGCTGATTGATGGTAACCGCTGCCCGGCGTTGTCAATGGATGCGATTGCGGTGGTTAAAGGTGATTTGCGCTGAGGAATCCCCTAATGATTTTGATAAAAATCATAAATTTAAGGTAGATGCACATCTTGTCATGTGATCAAATGGTTCTGAGAAAAATCAATAACCAGACAACAAGATGTGCGAACTCGATATTTTACACGACTCTCTTTACCAATTCTGCCCTGAATTGCACTTAAAACGACTCAACAGTTTAACGCTGGCTTGCCACGCATTACTTGAATGTAAAACGCTCACTCTTACCGAACTTGGTCGTAACCTGCCAACGAAAGCCAGAACAAAACATAACATCAAACGAATCGACAGATTGTTAGGTAATCGTCACTTGCACAAAGAGCGACTCGCTGTATACCGTTGGCATGCCAGCTTTATCTGTTCAGGTAATTCGATGCCCATTGTTCTTGTTGACTGGTCTGATATTCGTGAGCAAAAACGGCTTATGGTATTGCGGGCTTCGGTGGCACTACATGGTCGTTCTATTACTCTTTATGAGAAAGCCTTTCCGCTTTCAGAGCAATGTTCAAAGAAGGCTCATGACCAATTTCTAGCCGACCTTGCAAGCATTCTACCGAGTAACACTACACCGCTCATTGTCAGTGATGCTGGCTTTAAAGTGCCATGGTATAAATCCGTTGAAAAGCTAGGTTGGTACTGGTTAAGTCGAGTCAGAGGGAAAGTGCAATATGCAGATTTAGGTGCGGAAAACTGGCAACCTATCAGCAACTTACATAGCATATCCTCAAGTCGCTCAAAGACTTTAGGCTATAAGAGGTTGACTAAGAGCAACCCAATTTCATGTCAAATTGCACTGTATAAATCACGTCCTAAAGGCCGAAAAAATCAGCGTTCGACACGGACTAATTGTCATCATCCGTCACCTAAAATCTACTCCGCTTCGACAAAAGAACCATGGGTTTTAGCGACTAACTTGCCCGTTGAAATCCGAACACCAAAGCAACTTGTTAGGCTCTACTCGAAGCGTATGCAAATTGAAGAAACCTTCCGAGACTTGAAAAGCCCAGCCTACGGTTTAGGCCTCCGTCATAGCCGAACTAGCAGCTCAGAGCGCTTTGATATCATGCTGCTAATCGCCCTAATGCTTCAACTGACATTTTGGCTTGCTGGAGTTCATGGTCAGAAACAAGGTTGGGATAAGCACTTCCAAGCTAACACTGTCAAAAATCGAAATGTACTCTCAACAGTGCGCTTAGGGATGGAAGTTTTGCGGCATTCTGGCTACACAATAACGAGGGAAGACTTGCTCGCGGCTGCAACCCTGCTTGCTCAAAATCTATTCAAACATGGTTGTGCTTTGGGGAAATTATGAGGGGATCCCTCAGTGATTTGCGTGTAGCAGAGATCAGTGCAGCATCAATTTTGGCTAAAGTGGTACGTGACCAAGAAATGGAAGAGTTGGATAAACAATACCCACAGTTTGGTTTTGCCAAGCATAAAGGCTACCCAACCAAAGCGCATTTTGATGCCATTGAGCAACATGGCGTGATTGAACAACACCGTAAAAGCTTCAAACCAGTGAAAAAAGCGCTCGGAATAGAGTAACAATCACGTAGAATAACCACAGCCAAGAATAAAGCGTCAACACCGGAAAGTATTAATGTCAGAACCAAAGTTTATCCATCTTCGAGTCCACAGTGACTACTCCATGATCGATGGCCTATCAAAAGTGCCTCCGCTGGTGAAGAAAGTCGCCGAGATGGGTATGCCTGCAATGGCATTAACCGATTTTACCAACTTATGTGGTTTGGTGAAGTTTTATGGTGCGGCGCACGGCTGTGGTATCAAACCCATCATTGGTGCTGATTTTGTCATGCAGTCACCGGAATTTGGTGATGAACTGACTAAATTAACCGTTATTGCGAGCGATAATACTGGTTATAAAAACTTAACTCTGTTGATCTCGAAAGCGTACTTGCGTGGGCACGTTCAACACCAGCCCGTTATCGATAGAGAGTGGTTAGTGGAATTAGCTGAAGGGCTGATCATTCTCTCTGGCGGTAAAAGTGGCGAGATTGGTAAAGCGCTATTAAAAGGCAACCAAGCATTGGTGAATCAGTGCGTGGGTTTTTATCAGCAATACTTTGCCGATCGCTTTTACCTTGAATTGACACGTACGGGTCGTGCCGATGAAGAGAGCTACCTTCACTTTGCGTTAGAGTTGGCCGAGCGCGCTGACTTACCTGTTGTCGCCACCAATGAAGTGGTGTTCTTGCGTGAAGATTTGTTTGATGCGCACGAAATCCGCGTGGCTATCCACGATGGTTATACCCTTGAGGACCCTCGTCGTCCTAAGAATTACAGCTCTCAGCAATACCTACGTAGTGAAGAAGAGATGTGCGAGCTATTCGCGGACATCCCTGAAGCACTCGAGAACAGTGTTGAGATTGCTAAGCGTTGTAATGTGACAGTAAGGCTGTGGGAGTACTTCCTACCCGCTTTCCCAACAGAAGGGATGGAAGAAACAGACTTTCTTGTGATGAAGTCTCGTGAAGGCTTAGAAGAGCGTTTAGAATTCCTCTTTCCTGATGAAGCAGTCCGTTTGGCTCGTCGCCCAGAATATGATGAGCGTCTGCAGATTGAACTCGACGTAATCAACCAGATGGGATTCCCTGGTTACTTCTTGATCGTAATGGAGTTTATCCAGTGGTCAAAAGACAATGAGATTCCTGTTGGTCCGGGTCGTGGTTCAGGTGCTGGCTCGTTGGTGGCATACGCGCTGAAGATCACGGATTTGGATCCACTTGAATACGATCTGCTGTTCGAACGTTTTCTAAACCCAGAACGTGTATCGATGCCCGATTTCGACGTCGATTTCTGTATGGATAAGCGTGACCAAGTGATTGACCACGTAGCCGAAATGTATGGACGTGATGCGGTATCACAGATCATCACCTTTGGTACCATGGCGGCGAAAGCGGTTATTCGCGATGTTGGCCGTGTTTTAGGCCATCCATTTGGTTTTGTTGACCGCATCTCTAAGCTTGTGCCGCCAGATCCGGGTATGACACTCGAAAAAGCCTTTGCCGCAGAGCCTGCATTACCAGAGCTGTACGCTGCGGATGAAGAAGTCAAAGAGCTGATTGATAAGTGCCGTATTCTGGAAGGTTGTACACGAAACGCAGGTAAACATGCGGGTGGTGTGGTTATCTCGCCAACCACGATTACCGATTTTGCGCCTATCTATGCCGATGCGGAAGGACACTTCCCTGTTACTCAATTTGATAAGAATGATGTTGAAACCGCAGGCCTGGTAAAATTCGACTTCTTGGGCCTGCGTACGCTGACCATCATTGACTGGGCACTGCGTCTGATTAATCCAAGGCTAGAACGTGAAGGGAAAGCCCCGGTACGTATCGAGTCTATCCCATTGGTTGATGAAGCCTCGTTCCGGTTGCTGCAAAACTCAGAAACCACGGCGGTATTCCAGCTTGAATCTCGTGGTATGAAAGAGCTGATCAAGCGGCTGCAACCAGACTGTTTTGAAGATATCATCGCATTGGTGGCTCTATTCCGTCCGGGCCCACTACAGTCGGGCATGGTAGATAACTTTATCGACCGTAAGCATGGCCGAGAAGCGGTCTCTTACCCGGATGAAAAGTGGCAACATGAGTCACTAAAAGAGATCCTAGAGCCGACGTACGGCATCATTCTTTATCAAGAACAGGTCATGCAGATCGCACAGGTCTTATCTGGTTATACCCTTGGTGGCGCGGACATGCTTCGTCGTGCGATGGGTAAGAAAAAACCGGAAGAGATGGCCAAGCAGCGTGCTACCTTCGAAGAAGGCGCGGTAGCCAACGGCGTTGATGGCGAATTGGCGATGAAAATCTTCGACTTAGTAGAAAAGTTCGCAGGTTACGGTTTTAACAAATCGCACTCAGCCGCTTACGCACTGGTTTCTTACCAAACATTATGGTTAAAAACCCATTACCCAGCTGAATTTATGGCGGCTGTAATGACGGCCGATATGGACAACACCGAAAAAGTGGTTGGCTTGGTCGATGAATGCTTGCGCATGAAGCTGAAAGTGTTACCGCCAGACATTAACTCCGGTTTGTACCGCTTTAATGTTGATGAAGACGGCGCGATTGTTTACGGTATCGGTGCAATCAAAGGGGTTGGTGAAGGTCCAATTGAAGCGATATTAGCGTCGCGTAACCAAGATGGTCACTTTAAGGATTTGTTTGATTTTTGCGCTCGTATTGATTTGAAAAAGGTCAATAAACGCGTGATAGAAAAATTGATCTATGCTGGTGCATTGGACCGATTAGGCCCACACCGTGCCGCTTTGATGGCCTCATTGAATGATGCGGTGAAGGCCGCGAGTCAACATCATCAAGCAGAGTCTTTTGGTCAGACGGATCTGTTTGGCGTTCTCACCGAAGCCCCTGAAGAAGTTGAGCATAAATATACTAAAGTGCCGCCGTGGCCTGAAAAAGTATGGCTGGAAGGTGAGCGTGATACACTCGGTCTTTATTTGACCGGTCACCCAATTAATGCCTACATCAAGGAACTGGGCAAGTACACTAGCTGTCGACTTAATGATGCAACGCCGACTAGACGCGATCAATCGGTTACGATTGCGGGCTTGGTGATTGCCGCGCGAGTGATGACCACCAAGCGAGGAAACCGTATTGGTTTGATGACACTCGATGATCGCAGTGGCCGGATGGAAGTGATGTTGTTCTCAGATGCGCTAGAACGATATGCAGAATTACT
Source organism: Vibrio scophthalmi (assembly GCF_040869025.1). NCBI lineage: Bacteria > Pseudomonadati > Pseudomonadota > Gammaproteobacteria > Vibrionales > Vibrionaceae > Vibrio > Vibrio scophthalmi. The sequence goes on from NZ_CP134271.1 coordinate 2,188,264, forward strand.
TGAAAGCGATAAAATTTTAGTCGTTTCCGGACAGGTCAGCTTTGATGATTTCAACGGGGGTCTTAAAATGACCGCGCGCGAGGTCATGGATCTTGGCAGTGCCCGTGAAAAATATGCACGTGGCCTTTCTGTTTCGATTAGCGAAGCGCAAATCGATAACCAATTTTTTGAGCGCTTTAATACCATCTTAGAGCCTTATCGTGCAGGAACGATTCCTGTCCATGTATACTACCAACGTTCAGATGCTAGAGCGCGCTTAACGTTGGGTACTGAGTGGCGCGTAACGCCAAGCGACACGCTACTTGATGATTTAAAACAGCTGCTTGGACCTGACCAAGTAGAACTCGAATTTAACTAAATTCGGCACTGATTGCCGAATATAAAAGGATCGATAGATGAGCCTAAACTTTCTAGAATTTGAAAAGCCTATCGCAGAACTTGAAGCTAAAATCGAAGCGCTGCGTGACGTTTCTCGCCATGGTGGTGATGCTGGTGTAGATCTTAATAAAGAGATTGAGCAGTTAGAGAAGAAGAGCTTAGAGCTTAAAAAGAAAATCTTCAGCGATTTAGGTGCGTGGGAAACGGCTCAACTTGCTCGTCACCCTCGTCGTCCGTATACCTTGGACTACATCGAGCATATCTTTACTGAATTTGATGAACTGGCAGGCGATCGTGCTTACGCTGATGATAAAGCGATTGTTGGTGGTATTGCTCGTTTAGAAGGCCGCCCAGTGATGATCATTGGTCATCAAAAAGGTCGTGAAACCAAAGAGAAAGTAAAACGTAATTTTGGTATGCCAAAACCGGAAGGCTACCGCAAAGCACTGCGCTTAATGCAAACCGCAGAACGTTTTAACATGCCGATCATCACCTTTATCGACACCGCGGGCGCATACCCAGGTCTTGGTGCTGAAGAGCGTGGCCAATCAGAAGCGATCGCAACCAACCTAAAAGTCATGGCTGGTCTAACCGTTCCCGTTATCTGTAACGTAGTCGGTGAAGGCGGTTCAGGTGGTGCATTGGCGATTGGTGTCGGTGACTATGTCAATATGCTACAGTACTCAACCTACTCAGTGATTTCGCCAGAAGGCTGTGCTTCTATCTTATGGCGCGATTCAGATAAAGCGCCTCAGGCGGCGGAAGCGATGGGTCTTATCGCTCCACGTTTGAAAGAGCTAGAGCTAATCGATGAGATTATCAGTGAGCCGTTAGGTGGTGCGCACAGCGACCATAAACAAACGGCAGAAAATGTAAAAGAAACGCTATTGCGCCAACTTGCTGAGTTGGAACAGTTTGACGAAGAATCTTTGATGGCTCGCCGTTACCAGCGTTTAATGAACTACGGTTACTGTTGATTCATTGAATAACAAAGAAAAGGGTTGGGCATGGTCTCAACCCTTTTTGTTTTGCGCTAGAATAGCGATGACTTAAGACACTCTTGTGAGCGGCCATGGACTCTCTTTACGCCATTTTTTCTCAATCACTGCAACAGCAACAGCCCAACAAAATCGTTTTAGCATTGAGCGGTGGGGTTGATTCCCGCTTACTATTGGCTTTATTGAGCCGCTATCAACAAACGCATGGTGTTGTCTGCATAGCGGTGCACGTGCACCATGGATTAAGTGAAAATGCCGATCAATGGGCTCTGCAATGCCAGCAATGGTCACAGCAAGCAGGGATAAAATGTGTGGTTGAGCAGGTTCAGCTTGATCATAGTGGGAAAAGCCTTGAGGAATGTGCCCGCGAGGTGCGTTATCAAGCATTAAGTCAGCATGTTGAACAAGGCGATATATTGATTACCGGTCAACATAGCGATGATCAATTAGAAACATTTTTACTGGCCTTAAAGCGGGGGAGTGGTCCAAAAGGACTCTCGGCGATGGCGCAAGTGATGCCGTGGCGAAATGGCTTAATCGTACGGCCTTTACTTACTGTGCCACGTACAGAGATAGAGCGAGTTGCACAGCAGTTACAGTTGCAATGGGTGGAAGATGAAAGCAATCAAGATACGCGTTTTGACCGTAACTTTATTCGCCATCAAATTACTCCCGTACTCAAGCAGCGTTGGCCTCATATCCATAGTGCGGTGCAGCGCAGTGCAGAGCTATGTGCTGAACAAGAAGCGTTACTAGTCGAATTATTGACAGAGCAATTTGAAAGCGCGTTGGCTAGTGATGGCAGCCTTTCTATTGCTACTCTAGAAAGCAAAAGTGAGCGGGTACGCATGCAGTTACTGCGCATGTGGTTTGCCGAGGCTCAATTGCGCATGCCAAGCCGTGATCATCTGGCTTTAATTTGGCAGCAAGTGGCTTTGGCGACCGATGATGCCAACCCTATTCTCAATTTAGGTCAGATACAGATACGTCGTTTTGCGCAATGTTTATATCAAGTATTGCCTGCCGAAGAAATCAGCCATTGGCAGGCGCCACTGTATGTTGATCAATGCCTGATACTTCCTGATGGCGTTGGAGAATTGCGGTTATCAGCCTCTCCAATGGGAGAGTTGGCACTAACCGAGCAGCAAGTGAGTCAACTGTCGATAAGTTTCAATCCGGAAGGTTTAACTGCTCATCCGGTTGGTCGTGGCCATAGCCGTAAACTGAAAAAATTATTTCAGGAGTATGGCGTGCCGAGCTGGTTAAGACGTCGAACACCGATCCTATTATGTGGTGATGAGGTGGTTGCGGTGCTAGGGCTATTTAATTGCAAACCTTTTGCTGGTAAAGGTTATAAATTGGATTGGCGAGCGAAAGCACGTTAGGCTAAAGGCTTGGGCTTTTTATTCGTGACTCTTTTTGGGATAATGATTGAAATAACGTAAGTTTAAGGGATGAACATGAAAAAGATTGAGGCGATCATTAAGCCTTTTAAGCTGGATGATGTGCGCGAAGCACTCGCAGAAGTTGGTATTACCGGCATGACAGTATCGGAAGTAAAAGGCTTTGGCCGTCAAAAAGGTCATACAGAGCTGTACCGTGGTGCAGAGTATATGGTCGACTTTTTACCTAAAGTGAAGCTTGAAATCGTCGTGACTGATGATGTCGCGGACCAGTGTGTCGATACCATTATTGAAACGGCGCAAACCGGAAAAATTGGTGATGGTAAAATCTTTATCACTAGCGTTGAACGTGTTGTTCGTATTCGTACTGGTGAAGAAGACGAAGACGCAATCTAATTCAAATAAAAGAGCCGTACGGCTCTTTTATTTTTTGAGCCGGCCATATTGGATGGCGACGCTTTAAATCAATAAGGATATTCAATCAGCTTTTGGCTGGATGAGCATTATCCCGCATTATGAAAAAAAGAATTCTCCTCATATTTACATTGGTGCTCACTGCTGCAGGTTACGCAGGCTATCGAAGTGTTTTTACCTTACCTGACACCGCACAGGTCACGACGATTACGCCGCCGGCAGTCTCGGCCAATGACATGCAGCTCGAATTGGCTTGTTATCAAAACCCAGCCCCTCAAATACTTGATCACCATGGTCAATTAAACCTATTGGTATGGAACATCTATAAGCAAAATCGTTCCAACTGGCAACAGGCTTTAGAGGGACTTGCTCAAGATAAGCAATTGCTACTGTTGCAAGAAGCGAGCATGACAGAACAGTTACGCGCTTGGATCGATGCTGGGCAGTGGAGTGGAAATTTGGTTGATGCCTTTAAAGCATTTGATACTTCGGCAGGTGTGCTCAATTTGGCGCATCAATTGCCTAAACGCGCTTGTGGGTATACTGAGATGGAGCCTTGGTTGCGCTTGCCGAAATCAGCGCTATTTGCCACTTATGCACTATCGAATGGGCAGACGCTGGCGGTGGTTAATATCCATGCGGTGAACTTTACTTATGGTACGCAAGAGTATCATCATCAACTTGAAAAGTTGGCTAACGTTCTCAAGGCGCATACAGGGCCTGTTATTGTGGCAGGTGACTTTAATAGCTGGAGTGAACAACGTTTAGCGGTGATGAAAGAGGTATTAGCACAGGTTGGAGTGCAAGAAGTGGATTATCAATTGGATCATCGTAAGCAATTTATTAATGGTTTACCGCTTGATCATCTATTTTATCGTGGCTTAACGCTAGAAAAAGCAGAGGCGCCCATTTCTGACGCCTCTGATCATAATCCGATTGAAGTCTATTTTCGTCTATTGCCGTCAGTGCAAAGCGTATTAGAAAATTAGTAGAAATAGCGCCCAAATAGTGTAAACAACCACCCAAGGAAGGGCAGAAATCGCTAAGGCTTGGCCACGTTCGAATTCTGTCCATGTACCGACCGCGGCATAACCGAGGGCGATATACCATGGCATTAACAGCGGTAATGAACTGGCAAATGAAAACCAATCATTGGTCATTGGCAGTTTTAATAAACCATTAAGGCTATTAAGATTGGCAGCATAACTTAGCACTTGGCCATGCTTGAGTAAGGCGCTGACATAGCTCGCCAAATCGCCCAGTACGGCCGGGAATAAAATCGCGCAGCTGGCTGCAAACCATTTCCAGTATCCCTGTTGGTGCTGGCTTGGCTTCGTCGCAAAATGAAACCAAAAGGCCAATAGTGTCACACTGGTAATACGACCTAAAACCTCGGCAATGATTTCACTCGCCATCAAGGTATTAGCATCTAGCAAAGCTACTTGGCTTGGATTCACTTGCTCTAATTGGGGTAGCAAAGCTTGCTTAAGCCATGCAAAATTGACGATGTCAAAGTAGGCGCCCCAGAATAAAAATGGTGTCAGCAGCAAAACAATGAAAGGCTGCCAACCCCATATACCATTTTGATGTAGGGCGATAAAAGTGGCGCTAGGCGAACGAAAAATATCAACTAGCATGCTTAAAGGGTTGCTTGATGGCGTCATACACTCACCTTAGTCACGTCGACATACAGCTTCAGTTTTTGACCTGGCTTTAAGTACTTTTTCTTCTCAAGGCTATTCCACTTCACGACATCGGTCGTTTTTACTTTGAATTTATTTGCAATGCCACTCACCGTATCACCGCTACGCACTTGATAAAAGACCGTGCGGATCACTGCACCATCAGCGCTGTTTTTCCAGATCACCAAATCTTGGCCAATACGTAGTGTGTCACGTGGGCCCATACCATTCCATTTCGCCAGTGAAGTGTGTGACACCTTATTGGCTTTGGCGATACTCCACAAACTATCGCCTTTGGCGACAGTATGAGTCAATTTGTACTTACCACGAGCTTTCGCTTGGGTTTTCGCTAGACGATTGCTGGCACTGAGTGCGTAAGCCTTGTCATCTTTGGTTGAAATTGGGATCAGCAGATGTTGGCCAATACGGATGTTGTTGTTGGTCATGTTATTCGCAGTACGAATCACTTGGCTGGTGGTGTTGTACTTGGTTGCTAGCACGCTGATGGTGTCGCCTGATTGCACTTTATAGCGAGCGACCTTCATGCCTTTGCCGCGATTTTGTGCCAATTGCGCGTTAAATTTATCAACTGAAGCGATAGGCAGCAACAGTTGCGTATTGCCATCTGGTGATGTTGCCCATTGGTTGTAAGCTGGGTTTAAGCTTTGTAGCTCACGGACCGAAATGTCGGCGTAGTTAGCAGCAATCGCGAGATCAAGCTGTTCATTCGGTTTCACCAATTCGACCACAGGTTTGTTAGCAATCGGCGGGATTTCAATTCCGTATTTCTCTTGATTGGCGATCACGTCCGCAAGGGCAAGCAGCTTAGGTACATACGCGCTGGTCTCTTTTGGTAAAGAAAGAGAGAAGAAGTCGATCGGTTTACCTGCTTTGGTGTTTTTACGAATGGCGCTCGATACACGACCACCGCCACTGTTGTAGGCAGCAATCGCATGTGACCAGTTGCCGTCAAAGCGTTTGTTTAGGTCAGTTAGAAAGTCTAAGGCTGCATCCGTTGCTGCATCGACGTCACGGCGACCGTCATACCAAAAGTCTTGTTCAAGGCCGTACATTTTGCCTGTTGAAGGGACAAACTGCCAAAGACCCGCCGCACTGCCGTGTGAATACGCAAAAGCATCAAACGAGCTTTCTACAACAGGTAATAGCGCGAGCTCTAACGGTAAACCACGTTGCTCAATTTTTTCTGTAATTAGATAAAGAAATGGCTGGGCGCGTTGAGAAACGGTTTTTAGATGCCCTGGGTGTTTGAGATACCAAGTACGATAATAATCGACCGTTTTATGATCGGGAATCGGCATCTCAAGCTGCATCGCGATACGTTTCCACACATCTTGTTGTGACTGTGGTGTCACAACCGGCGTTGCAACTACTTGAGATTCTACAGGCGTAGTGGCCGGTGTTGCAGGAACTACTGTTGCAGTAGAGGTCTTATCTGAGGTGGTTTCTACATCAGAATCTTGAGTAGTAGGCTGGGTCATTTGACAACCGGTTAATACCAGTGCCAGAACCCAGCTGTGTTTAAATCGCATGTTACAGCCCTTCTTTTCAACGGCTGCTGATAATACTTGTCTCATTAGTAGAGTGACAAGCAGGAAAACGTTAAAATTCGTTTTTCCACTCACGCAATGCCGTAAAAATTGACACAGGATCCATTTGTGTCGTTCGGTTGCTCACAGATTTTATGACACTGGCTTCATCAACACGTAAAAAAGGATTAATCCATTTTTCACGACGGATGGTGGTTGGCAGTGTTGGTTTATTTTGCGCTCTAAGACGATTGACTTCTTCACGATATTTTTGCAATTGGGCGTTGTCGGGTTCGACCGCCATGGCGAAAGCAAGATTGCTCGAAGTATATTCATGAGCGCAGTAAACTTCGGTTTCTTCCGGCAGTGCTGCCAGTTTGCTCAGTGATTGATGCATCTGCTCCATGGTGCCTTCGAAAACGCGCCCGCATCCGGCAGAGAATAGCGTATCACCACAGAAAAGTTTGCCATCGCCCACATAACCGACATGGCCCAAAGTGTGACCTTCCAGACCGAGTACAAAAAAGACTTCATCAAAAAGATGAATTTGATCGCCGGCTTCAACAGGGTGGGTTAAGGTTGGAACTGGCTCATTGGCTGGGCCGACCACGTCAATGGTTGGGAATTGACGAACTAACTCGGGAATGCCGCCAATGTGATCATGGTGGTGGTGGGTAATTAAGATTGCTTCTAGAGTTAACTCATGTTGTTGTAAGTAGGCTAATACGGGCGCCGCATCGCCTGGGTCGACAACCGCGCAACGACGATCGCTATTTTGGATGAGCCAGATGTAATTGTCGTTAAAGGCAGGTATGCTTTTGATATCTAACATGGTTTTATCTCCATTTATCAAAGTGAGCTCGTTATGAAACCAGCACGCAGTGAAAAAAAGCTTGTACAGCCCCATTCTTGGGCACAATTAAAAAATGGCCAATGGGTTAACGAATCGATCCAAACTCGGCTTGATGAGTGGTGCCCTAAGCTTTTTGGCTACCACATGCTCAAGTTAGGTGGTTTAAGCTGCGAGCTTACGAGCTGCAACTGCAATATACAACATCAAGTTAATCTCGACATCCACAATCCTTTGCATAACGTGATTGCAGATGGTTACGATTTGCCTTTTTTGGAAAAAAGCTTTGATACGGTGATTCTTGCCCATCAACTCGACTATTGTAATGATCCTCATCGCATGTTGCGAGAAGTCGATCGAGTGATGATTGATGATGGTTATTTGATTTTAACCGGCTTTAACCCACTCAGTTTTACTGGGCTTGCCAGTTTCATGCCTTGGCGCAAAAACAATTTACCGTGGAGTGGGCGCATGTTTACCACCAGTCGAATTAAGGACTGGTTGGGGATCTTAAATTATCAAGTGGTGGCTTGTGATCAGTATGGTTTATTTCCAATGCAGACTCATCGCACTTGTTGGACATGGCTGGAAAACAGTATTGGCGACTGGGCTACGCCTATGGGGAGTTTGTATTTTATTGTCGCGCGTAAAAGAACTTATCCATTAAAGCCGATCAAACCGCATTGGAAGCTGAAACGAAAATTGACGCCAGTGGGCGTCAACTACAAAGTTTCGTCTAAATCGAATTGTACTAAGTCGTAAGCTTATGGGGGCTAAGCGTATAGGCCTAATTGCCCAGTCCTTACTTAAACAGTTCTAAGTAATTTAGTTGCTTGGGATATAGCCGTGATCCACTTTTGTTGGATTTTCAGCGGCTGTACGGGCCAGTTCGTCACACATTTCGTTTTCTCGATGACCGGCGTGGCCTTTTACCCAGCGCCAGTCGACATCATGACGTTGGGTTTCTAACTCCAGTGCCTTCCATAAATCAGCATTTTTCACCGGTTTTTTATCGGCGGTTTTCCAGTCGCGTTTTTTCCAATTGTGGATCCATTGCGTGATGCCTTGGCGTACATATTGGCTATCCGTAGTCAGAATCACTTGGCATGGTTCCTTTAAGGCTTTTAGAGCCACAATGGTTGCCAGCATTTCCATGCGATTGTTGGTGGTGAGGGTGAAGCCTTCAGCGAGTGTTTTTTCCACTTGCTTATAACGGAGAACAACGCCATAGCCACCTGGGCCTGGGTTACCTAAACAAGAACCATCAGTGAAAATTTCCACTTGTTTCGTCATGATTTGATACTATAGGTGTTAGCACATAATCCATATAGTCTGACATATAGCCTGCAATGAATACCAGTAACAATTCAAATCAGCATCGCATCGTGGTTCTCGATACCGAAACCACCGGTATGAATCAAGATGGCGGCCCACATTACCTTGGCCACCGTATTGTTGAAATCGGTGCGGTGGAAATCATTGACCGCAAATTGACGGGTCGTCATTTCCACGTCTACATAAAGCCCGATCGTGAAATTCAAGCCGAAGCGGTGGCTATCCACGGTATCACCGATGAATTTTTGCGTGATAAACCAGAATACCGTGATGTGCACCGCGAGTTTTTAGAATTTATCCAAGGCGCAGAATTGGTCGCGCATAATGCGCCCTTCGACGTCGGCTTTATGGATTATGAATTCGAGAAGTTGGATGCCTCGATAGGCAATACTGAGCAATATTGTAAGGTGACCGATACACTTGCCATGGCGAAGAGAATCTTCCCTGGTAAACGTAATAACCTTGATATCTTGTGTGATCGCTACGGCATCGATAACTCGCACCGTACCCTCCACGGCGCATTGCTCGATGCGGAAATCCTAGCCGACGTTTACTTATTAATGACGGGCGGACAAACCACTTTACAATTCAATCCCGGCAGCGGAGATGGTGAAGGAGTGGGAGGTGAGTCAATAAAACGAGCTTCTAGTCAGCGAAAAGCACTAAAGGTTTTACGCGCTACTGCCGATGAGATAGAAGCCCATAATAGTCGTTTAGATATCGTAGAGAAAAGCGGAAGCTGCCTCTGGCGTCAATAGGAGAGAAGATGTTGAGGATTTGGTTTGCCTTGTTAGGGTTATGCATTTGTTCATTGAGCTTTGCCGCTCAGAGCGCCTCAACGTCCGCAACGGCAACATCTGAAAGTTCGATGACGCTGTTAGATAACCGTTTTCGGGTTGATCCTAGTATTGAACACATTACTTTTGTTATTTATCGCGCAGAATCCTCACAACCTGTGGTGCTGGTGCGCCCTGACGGTCGTAAATACTACTCTCATCGTAGCCCCGATAACGTCAGTTGGTATCAAGAGTCGGCGATGGATATCGTGTCGATCGAAAACCCAATGCCAGGTCCTTGGCAGGCGATTGGTAAAGTAACGCCAAAAAATAAAATTAAACTGATTTCCCATCTTAAACTGTCAGCGCAAGCATTACCTGAGCGCCTATTTCAAGGCGAAGAGATGAAGTTTACGGCTCGCTTAACATCCAATGATAAACCCTTAGTGCTGCGCGACTTTTTGGATCGCGTGGAGCTAAAAGTCACCTTTACTAAGTACATTGAAAATGAAGCTAGCTTGATCAAGGAAGCGCGCCCTGTGCCGATTGAGGTCGGCGTTTTTGCTGATGACGGCCAAGGTTTGGATGAAAAACCGGGTGATGGGGTGTTTACGGTTTCATTGCCGATTACGTCCGCTCCGGGTAAATATCGGGTGCGCATTACCTCAGGCAATGGGGTTTTCTTGCGGGCTCAAGAGCAAGAGGTATTGGTTTACCCAAGCCCAATCGAACTTTCCTTTATTCAGTCTCGGACGGAAAATCAAGCTCACCAAGTGATCTTTTCTGGTGAACAAGGCATGATTCAACCGGGGTCACTGGCCGCTCATATTGAACATAGGGATGCGCGGGGTGAGGAAATCGCGGTTGAAAACTCTGCGGCAGATAAAGAGGCAATGAAGGTTGAACTTGATATCCCATACAGTGGCGTGATTGGTGAGTATTCTTGGAATGGCAAAGTGTTTGCCACTGAGCTTGGCTCACATCGCGAGTTGATGTTCCCTCTATCTGAGCAAACTTACAGTGTAGTGAAAGACATTGATTTAGCAGAAACTCGTCGCTTGCAAGAAGAAGAGCGCATCAAACAAGCTCAGCGTTTAGAAGAAATCCGTATTAAACAAGAGCGTGAATCACAGCGTAATCGAAGTTTGATGATTATCGCGTTAGGGAATATTGTGATGATTACTTTGGGCTTAATTGTTTGGTTAGTTATGCGCAAAGTGAAAGCGAAAAAAGCGGCGATTCCTGAAATGCAGTTGGAAATACCGACGAAAGGCTAATGCATTCGAGATTGCATCTGAATAATCTCTTTTTAGAGAACAAAAGGAAAGGGCTGCCAAGCAACCCTTTTTTATTGTATCGTTCTCTACAAGATGAATAGGAAAATGCTCTACGCTACTTCATCCATTGCCGCAGGGCTTTGTGGCTTAGTGGCCAATTCTTGTGGAGCAAAATCATCGACGTTAATGACGTAGAGACGTTGCTCTTCAGCTTTGATCAGTAACTGAGCTTCTTCTTCTGTTATCGCTTTCAATTCTAAGCCTTGCTCAGCAATCATATCCAGCTTTAAGAACGCTCGACGTTTACCGATCGCTTGGCATACCTTATCAAAGATTGGCTCAGCTTCTAAGATGATATGTAACGCCTGCTCAATGCGGCCTGCAGGGTTAAATTCACTGGCCGTTAAATACTGATTGCGACCTAAACGTGAGCGAGTGGCACTTGGTGTTTGAATAATCTGCGCGACTTGGCTATCCAATTTGTCACTAGGCATACAGCGAACTTTACCGAGTGGCATTACAACCCATTTCAAGAGCTTAGCGATTACTCGATTAGGAAAATTAGCCAGTAGGCCATCGATGGCTTGTTCGGCTTGATACAAGCTATCTTGCATACCCCAATACAGCAGGGGTAAATCTTCTTTGTTTCGTCCTTCCAAGTCGTAACGTTTTAATGTCGCTGATGCTAAGTAAAGTTGACTTAGTACATCGCCAAGGCGAGCTGAAAGGCGTTCTTTACGTTTTAATGAGCCACCAAGTACCGCCATTGAGATATCCGATAATAGCGCCATATTGGCACTGTAACGATTGAGCTGTTGATAATAGCGCTGAGTTTCATCTTTGTATGGAGCAGAAGAAAAATGACCATCCGTTATACCTAACCATAAGCTGCGGACAAAATTACTGGCGCTAAAGCTAACATGCCCAGCCAGCGCAGCATCAAACTGATTGAGCGCATCATGATGGTCTGAGTAAGCGGCCTCCATCTCTGTGAGTACATAAGGGTGACAGCGAATGGCTCCTTGGCCAAAGATGATCATTGAGCGGGTGAGAATGTTCGCCCCTTCAACGGTGATGGCGATAGGCGCACCTTGATAGCTACGAGCAAGGAAGTTGGAAGGGCCTAAACAGATCCCTTTACCGCCGACGATATCCATCGCGTCGATGATGCTGCGCTGGCCTCGATGGGTACAATGGTATTTAACAATCGCCGAGATCACCGATGGTTTTTCACCTAAGTCGATACCGGCTACGGTGAGGGCGCTGGCCGCGTCCATCACATAAGCATTACCGGCAAGGCGTGCAAGAGGTTCTTCGACGCCTTCCATATGACCAATCGGTTGTTTAAATTGGCGGCGAATACGCGCATAAGCCCCTGTTGCTAATGCGGCAGTCTTAATGCCACCAGTTGAGTTAGAAGGCAGCGTAATACCACGGCCAACCGATAGGCATTCAACCAACATGCGCCAGCCTTGACCAGCCATTTTTTGTCCACCAATGATGTAATCAATTGGTACAAATAGTTCATTCGCACGAGTAGGGCCATTTTGGAATGGGACATTGAGTGGAGAGTGACGGTTGCCAATCTCTACTCCGGCTAAATGGGTTGGGATCAGAGCGCAGGTAATGCCAAGATCTTGGCTTTCTCCTAGGAGTCCATCAGGATCGCGCAATTTAAACGCGAGACCGAGAACGGTCGCTACCGGTGCGAGCGTAATATAGCGTTTGTTCCATGTTAAGCGCATACCGAGCACTTTTTCACCTTGCCACTGACCATAGCAAACCACACCGTAATCGGGGATTGCACCAGCATCCGAGCCTGCTTCAGGACTGGTTAGAGCAAAACAAGGGATCTCTTTGCCTTGTGCAAGACGAGGCAGGTAGTATTCTTTTTGCTCAAGAGTGCCATAGTGTTGCAGTAATTCACCAGGGCCAAGTGAATTAGGCACCCCTACGGTAGAAGAGAGCACACTGGAAACCCCGGTCAGTTTCTGTAGCACAAGTGATTGAGCGTAGGCTGAAAACTCTAACCCGCCATATTCTTTTTTGATGATCATGGCGAAGAATTTATGTTCTTTGAGGTATTGCCATACCTGTGGAGGCAGATCTGCTAGTTCATGAGTGACGTGATAATCACTCACCATGGCACATACTTCTTCTACGGGACCATCCAAGAATGCTTGCTCTTCTGCACTGAGTTTTGGCGGCGCAATATTATGCAGTTTCTGCCAGTCAGGTTTGCCTTTAAATAGTTCCGCTTCCCACCATACTGTCCCCGCATCTAATGCTTCTTTTTCGGTTTGTGACATCGCAGGTAGCACTTGGCGAAATAGTCTCAACGCTTTTTGGCTGATAAGTTTTTGGCGCATTCTAGGTACGGTCAGAATGACCACCGCAGTGAAATAGAGCATCCAACTGATTGAGCCAATATAACCTGAGATTGAGAGTAACAGCATCGTTGCAGTCAACACGGTTAGTGAGAGTAACAGCGATGCACGATGGTAAAGGCAAGCACCAAGTACAACAGCAAAGCTAAGGGTGGAGAGCAAGATATCCATATTATGTGTTCCTTTTCAGACGCTTTATGTTTATCCCTATCCAGCGTGAGATGGCAGCGAATAGCGATAATTGTCTGGATTGATTTAGTGGTCTAACCAGTTAAATTGTAATAGAGATATTAATAAAATGTAAAACACAAGATTGTTCAAAAAGTGATCCGTGTAGAGTAAAGATTCTATAAATGTGCGCTGATGTCGGTTTTGTGAGCACGAAAGGTCAAGATTCGATGAAATCTTTGTGGCTGACTCTCGACAGTGCGAATGGTTCAAGTAAACTCAGAAGAGTCTGAGGCTGTGATAACAGCGCTCTAATACTGATTAAAAGAGAATGCTTATGTACCAGGATTTGATTAAAAGTGAGCTGACTGAAGCAGCTGCAGTGCTGAACAAGTTTCTAAGTGATGATCATAATATTGCTCAAATTGAAGCAGCAGCAAAACTGATTGCGGATTCATTTAAACAAGGTGGCAAAGTGCTATCTTGTGGTAACGGTGGCTCTCACTGTGATGCGATGCACTTTGCTGAAGAGTTGACGGGTCGTTACCGTGAAAATCGCCCAGGTTATCCAGGTATTGCGATTTCTGATCCTAGCCATCTGTCTTGCGTGAGTAACGATTTTGGTTACGATTTTGTTTTCTCTCGTTATCTTGAAGCAGTCGGTTCAAAAGGCGATGTATTGTTTGGTCTGTCCACATCAGGCAATTCAGTCAACATTTTGAATGCGATTGAAGCGGCGAAAAATAAAGGCATGAAAACCATCGCTTTGACAGGTAAAGATGGCGGTAAAATGGCCGGTTGTGCTGATATTGAAATTCGCGTGCCGCATTTTGGTTATGCTGATCGTATTCAAGAAATTCATATCAAGATCATTCATATTGTGATTCAGTTGATCGAAAAGGAAATGGAAAAGTAATTCCCATTCCGATGCACGGTTTATCCCAATACCAACAATATGTTAGTTTGGTATTGGGTGTTTAATTAGGGAGTGAGTTAAACCATGTGTGAATTGCTCGGAATGAGCGCAAATGTACCCACTGACATTTGCTTTAGTTTTACCGGTCTGATGCAGCGTGGTGGTAATACTGGCCCACATCGCGACGGCTGGGGGATCACCTTTTATGAAGGCAAAGGCTTTCGTACTTTCAAAGATCCTAACCCTAGTTGCCAGTCAAAGATTGCCGAGTTAGTGCAAAACTATCCGATAAAAAGTCGTGCGGTGATCAGCCATATTCGTCAAGCGAATCGTGGTGGCGTCAATCTGGAAAATACCCACCCATTTACCCGTGAACTCTGGGGCCGTTATTGGACATTTGCTCACAATGGCCAGTTAACCGATTACCAAGATTTATCATTGGGTCGCTTTCGTCCGGTAGGGCAAACTGACAGCGAACTCGCCTTTTGCTGGCTAGTGACTCAGCTTGAACTGCGTTACCCTGAGCCACCACAAGATATGATGGGCATGTTTCGCTTTGTTGCCCAGTGCTGCGACACACTAAAAGAAAAAGGCGTGTTTAATATGCTGCTTTCTGATGGTGAATACGTCATGACTTACTGCACCAATCACCTCTATTGGATTACGCGCCGAGCGCCATTTGGTAAAGCGACCTTGATTGATGAAGATGTCACCATCAACTTCCAAGAAGAAACGACGCCTAACGATGTCGTCTCGGTAATCGCTACGCAGCCATTGACCGATAACGAAGCTTGGCACCGTATGAAGCCGGGTGAATTCGGTTTATTTCACTTTGGTGAGTTGATTGATGGCAACGCAAGTTCGCTGGTGGATGTGCCGTTTGCGGCCAAGAAAGTCGCTAGTCAAGCGCCGACAGAGCCTTTGGATTCTTTTAAGAATTGAGAACGCTGCGCGTCGAGAGTAGAGAGCGGACTTCGTCCTTGAGAGCGCTTCGCTTCGAGAGTAGAGAATAGATCCCCAACTCGCTCGTACCTCGCTCTTGAGGATGACAGCACAAGCTCGGAACTTCGATAACGTCATTCTCGATAGCGACGAAGGAGCGCAGTCGGGAATCTAGTTTGACGAGAGTAGACTTCGCTTTGAGAACGCTTCGCTTGAGAATCGAGAATAGGTCCCCAACTCGCTCGTACCTCGCTCTTGAGGATGACAGCACAAGCTCGGAACTTCGATAACGTCATTCTCGATAGCGACGAAGGAGCGTAGTCGGGAATCTAGTTTGACGAGAGTAGACGTCGCTTTTGAGAACGCTTTGCTCGAGAATCGAGAATAGATCCCCAACTCGCTCGTACCTCGCTCTTGAGGGTGACAGCACAAGCTCGTACCTCGCTCTTGAGGATGACAGCACAAGCTCGGAACTTCGATAACGTCATTCTCGATAGCGACGAAGGAGCGTAGTCGGGAAACTAGTTTGACGAGAGTAGACTTCGCTTTTGAGAACGCTTTGCTCGAGAATCGAGAATAGATCCCCAACTCGCTCGTACCTCGCTCTTGAGGATGACAGCACAAGCTCGTAACTTCGATAACGTCATTCCCGATAGCGACGAAGGAGCGCAGTCGGGAATCTTTCACAGAACGAACCACTGCCGCCTCTCGAATCTAGGAGCGAAGCGTTCCATAGAGCGAAGCTCGTTCTCTATTCTACAGTAAAAAAAAAGGCCGATGTTTCCATCGGCCTTTTGCAGTTCTTAGGGTTAAATTACGCAAATTGCGCTTTAACGTGCTCAACAATGTCAGCCATTGCTACTGCGGTTTTCTCACCTGAACGACGGTTCTTGTATTCAAAGTTACCTTCATCCATGCTGCGATCGCCAATCACGATAGTGTGAGGGATGCCGATCAGCTCCATATCTGAGAACATCACGCCTGGGCGCTCTTTACGGTCATCAAATAGAACTTCGACACCCATTGCAGTGAACTCTGCGTATAGTTTCTCTGCCGCTTCTTTAACACGCTCAGATTTGTGCATGTTCATTGGTACGATAGCTACTTGGAACGGTGCTAGAGCGTCTGGCCAGATGATGCCGTATTTATCGTTGTTCTGTTCGATAGCAGAAGCAACAACACGTGAAACACCAATACCGTAACAACCCATCTCTAGGATTGAGTTTTTACCGTTTGAATCAAGAACACTACAGTTCATTGCTTCAGAGTAAACATTACCAAGTTGGAAGATGTGACCTACTTCGATACCACGCTTAAGCATTAGTGTACCTTGACCACATGGGCTTAGGTCGCCTTCAACCACGTTACGTAGATCAGCAATTTGACCTAGTTCTACGTCACGACCCCAGTTAATACCGAAGTAGTGTTTGCCGTCGATGTTTGCGCCAGCACCGAAATCGCTCATTACCGCAACAGAGCGGTCAACGATAAACGGTAGCTCTAGACCAACAGGACCAAGTGAACCAGCACCAGCGCCGATAAGTTCACGCATCTCTTCTTCAGATGCCATTTCAAGAGGAGCGGCAACTTCCGTTAGGTTTTCAGCTTTGATTTCGTTTAGTTCGTGATCACCACGGATGATAAGCGCAACGATTGGAGCATCGATTTCATCTGAAGCTTTAACGAAAAGCGTCTTAACGGTTTTCTCAATCGCTAGACCGTGTTGCTCAACCAATTCCGCAATGGTTTTCGCGTTTGGAGTATCAACCAGAGTCATCTCTTGAGTTGGCGCTGCACATTCACCAGTCGGTGCCAGTGCTTCCGCTTTTTCGATGTTTGCTGCGTAATCAGACTCCGTTGAGAATGCGATCAAATCTTCCCCGCTTTCTGCTAGAACGTGGAATTCTTGTGAACCGTTACCACCGATAGCACCTGAGTCTGCCAATACTGGACGGTACTCAAGACCCATACGATCGAATGCTTTACAGTAAGCGTCGTGCATCGCTTGGTAAGATTTCTCTAGACCCGCTTTATCGATGTCGAAGCTGTACGCATCCATCATGCAGAATTCACGAGCACGCATTACGCCGAAACGTGGACGACGTTCGTCACGGAATTTGGTTTGGATTTGGTACAGGTTTAGCGGAAGCTGTTTGTAAGAGCTCACTTCATTTCGCACAAGGCTAGTGATCACTTCTTCAGCTGTCGGGCTAAGAACAAACGGACGAACGTGGCGGTCAGTAAAGCGAAGTAGTTCAGGGCCCATTTTTTCTGAGCGGCCTGTCTCTTCCCAAAGTTCAAACGGCTGAACAACGGGCATCAAGGTTTCGATTGCACCTGCATTGTCGATCTCTTGACGAACGATGTTTTCGACTTTACGCAATACACGTAGACCAGTTGGCAGCCAGGTATAAAGACCTGAAGCTAGACGACGGATCATACCTGCACGTAGCATGAGCTGGTGGCTCACTACTTCTGCGTCGTTTGGAGTCTCCTTAAGAGTAGAAAGAAGATAATTACTGGTACGCATTCAATTTATCCGTTTAGTAAAGTTAGATACTCAGCCGGAATGGTCTGGAGTATGACGATCCCACAAAGGGAATTTGTTAGCCGCCTATAATATCAGCCAAACGGCTTTGTCAAAAGTGTTCAATCACGGTAACCGACACTAAGTTATCGTTTACGGTGAATTTAACGTTCAAATTGAACAAATTTACCGCGTACTCTTTATGGTCCGGCTTACCTTTTTTATAGGCAGGTCGAGGATCTTGCGCCAAGACTTGCTCGATGACTTGGCGGATATGCTGACCATTCGCCAAGCGGGAGAGACTCTCGGTTGCTTGTGGTAAAAAGCACACAATCGCCTTTTCTGGCTCTTTTTCTGCGTACCCACCACTAGCATCAATAATAGCATCGGAGTAGGGAATATAAGGTTTGATATCGATGATAGGGGTGTTGTCGACCAGATCAACGCTACCAAGATCCAAATAAAATTGATCTCCTTCTTGGCTAATACCTTTCAACTCCACCGCTGACATGCCAATACCATTAGGGCGAAATGTTGCTCGTGAAGCCAATACACCAACACGCTCGTTGCCGCCCAAACGCGGTGGTCGTACGGTTGGTTTCCAACCTGCCGCTAAGTTTTGATCAAACAAGAAGAGTAGCCATAAGTGGCTGAACTGCTCAATGCCGCGGATGGCTTCAGCGCAATTTACCTCGCCTTGCAGTTTCACTCGAGCGCTTGCAGCAGGCACTAGGCGTGGCTGCCTAGGAACGGCAAACTTTTCTTTATACGGGCTCTGGATATAACCAATCGGCTCGATGTTGTACACGGCGTCATCTCTTCGTTAATTTTCTGCACAAGATAGCACAATCGTGCACTTCGCACTGCTGGTAAACATTGGCGAATAATTTGCTTGATCTTTTGTTGGTAATTACTATCATTTGATATGTTATAACATATCATTTAATTGAAAGGGAGGAGAGAATGAAAGCGGGAATTCATCCGGAGTATCGCAAAGTGGTGTTTCACGATACCAGTGTCGATAAGTATTTTATTGTTGGGTCAACACTCAGCACAACCCGCACGATAGAGTGGGAAGATGATAAGACTTATCCCTATCTAACCTTGGATGTTTCATCAGAGTCTCATCCGTTCTACACCGGGAAACAACGTGTGGCACAGAAACAGGGACGAGTATCTAATTTCAATCGTCGTTTCGGTCTCTTTAAGGAGCAAAAATGAAAGTTTTAAAATCGTTAAAAAGTGCGAAGAGTCGTCATCCCGATTGCCAGATCGTCAAGCGACGTGGTCGTTTATACGTAATTTGCAAAGCTAACCCTCGCTTCAAAGCGGTACAAAAGTAGTCGATTGATTCTGTTGGTATGCTTGTGCTGTGGTATTTCGCATGAGAGGAAACAAAAAAAGCGGACACATACAGTGCCCGCTTTTTTATGAGTGTGTCATTCAGCTGAAGGGATTACCAGCCTTTTACGACACCACCTTGGAAGATCTCAGAAGCGCCGTTGTAGACTTCTTCTGTTTGGTAAGCTTTAACAAAGTTCTGCACATTTTCTGCGTTAACGTTGTCTTCACGAGCAACGATTAAGTTAACGTATGGAGATTCTTTATCTTCTACGAAGATGCCATCACGTTGTGGAGTTAGGTTTACAGAGCTTGCATAAGTATTGTTGATAACAGAAAGAACCACATCATCAAGTGAGCGCGGTAGTTGCGCAGCATCAAGTTCAACAATCGTTAGGTTTTTCGGGTTTTCTACGATATCACGTACAGTTGCTTGTAGACCCGCACCTTCACGCAGCGTGATAAGACCTTGTTGCTCAAGAAGAAGCAGTGAACGACCTAGGTTAGTTGGGTCATTTGGTACTGCGATACGAGCGCCATCTTGAATCTCATCAACAGATTTGATTTCTTTAGAGTAGCCAGCGATTGGGTAAACAAACGTATTGCCTGCAATCACGATTTTGTAGCCACGGTCAGCCACTTGCTGATCTAGGTATGGTTTGTGTTGGAATGCGTTGATGTCGATAGAGCCATCGTCTAGTGCAGCGTTTGGTGTTACGTAGTCCGTAAACGTGACAAGCTCAACTTCTAGACCGTATTTTTCTTTAGCAACTTTAGCCGCAATCTCAGCAACTTGCTCTTCAGCACCCGCCATTACGCCGACTTTAATCTTGCTTGTATCGACTTCCTTTTCACCACAACCAGAAAGAAGCAGTGCAGATGCCGCAGCGGCAATGGCCAGTAAACCTTTAACATTAAATTTCATCATAATCTCCTTATAAAAACTTCTTATCTATGATCTACACGGCGAACAACGGCATCACCGATAGATTGAATGATTTGAACTAACACAATAAGCATTACCACAGTCACAGCCATGATCAGCACATCGTAACGGTGGAAACCGTAGCGAATAGCGACATCACCAAGGCCGCCACCACCCACGGTACCTGCCATCGCTGAATAGCTGACTAAGGTCACTAAGGTAATCGTGACTGAGTTGACGATGGTTGGCATCGCTTCAGGTAGCAGTACTTTATTGATGATTTGCAGTGGTGTTGCGCCCATTGACTGCGCCGCCTCAACGAGACCATTTGGCACTTCTAGAAGCGCACCTTCAATCAAGCGAGCGACAAAAGGAATCGCACCAATAGTAAGTGGAACGATCGCGGCGGTCGTGCCAATAAACGTACCGACTAACAGTTTGGTCACTGGAATAATGGCGACCATTAAAACCAGAAATGGAACAGAACGACCCACGTTCACTACTGCGCCAAGAATGCTGTTTAGCTTGGTGTTTTCCAGTAAGCCGCCTTTTTTAGAGGTATGCAGAATCACACCAAGTGGAATACCGACTGCAAAGCCAACCACACCAGAAACCGCGACCATATAGAGCGTTTCCCATGTTGCACCTAATAACAAATCTGCGTTAAGGCTTAGCCATTGTGAAAATGAATTAAAGGACATAGCCAAGCACCTCAACTTTTACATTATGCTCACGTAAGAATTCGATTGCGTTATTATCGTCTGCTTCACTACCAAACAATTCAGCGACCATCATGCCGAATTTAACCCCACCCGCATAATCCAGATCAGAGCTTAAGATGTTGGCATCAATATTATATTTACGGGCAATCTGGCTCATTAGCGGAGCATCCACGGTTGCGCCAGTAAACTCTAAACGTACTAACGGGTAGCTGCCTTCTACACGAGTCGGTTGCAAACGCACTTGATAGTCTTCCGGAATAGAGAGATCTAACGTTGAGCGAATAAACTGGTGCGCGAGTTCGGTTTTTGGATGAGCAAAGATCTCTCCAACCGTACCTTTTTCGACTAACTCACCACCGCCGATGATCGCCACTTCATGACAGATACTTTTCACCACATCCATTTCATGAGTGATCAATAAAATGGTGATTTTGAGTTTGCGGTTAATCTCGCGTAACAATTCTAATATTGATTGTGTCGTCGCTGGATCAAGTGCGCTGGTTGCCTCATCACACAGTAGAACCTTCGGATCAGAAGCAAGCGCGCGAGCAATCGCTACACGTTGTTTTTGACCACCACTAAGATTGGCAGGATATGTTTCGTGCTTGTCTTCAAGACCGACTAATTTTAGTAGTTCAGAAACTTTGGTTTGAATGTGCTTTTTGTCTTTACCTGCTAACTCGAGTGGTAAGGCAACATTGCCAAATACAGTACGAGAAGAGAGTAGATTAAAATGCTGGAAAATCATGCCGATGTTACGGCGCGCTTCGCTAAGCTGCGATTTAGTTAATGCCGTCAATTCGACGCCATCAATAATAATTTGGCCGCTGGTTGGAACTTCGAGCATATTGACGCAGCGGATCAGTGTACTTTTACCGGCACCAGACGCGCCAATCACGCCAAAAATAGTCCCCTGAGGGATATTCAGATTGATGTCTATTAAGGCAGGAATTTCCTTCTTACCTTGATAGAAAATCTTATTAACTTGGTTGATTTCAATCATTGAGAACCCTGCTTTGGCTCGAAATAGGAACAGTAGATAATGTTGAGCTACATCTCATTTATCAGATGATGCTATGGGTTTGTTGAATTTGTGTCAATAGGTATTTTTACGTCTAGACGTCTATTTGAACGTTTGCATGCAAACGTTCAGGAATTAGATCGTGATGAAAGAAATAAAGCGTGCAATAATTCTGAATAAATAAAGTAGATAGAGAAGCAAATTGTGGCTAAACCAGCAGTCTTTTTAGATCGTGACGGTGTGATTAACGTTGATCATGGCTATGTACATGACGAACATGACTTTGAATTTATTGATGGTGTCTTTGAGGCAACCAAAAAATTGAAAGAGATGGGTTACCTACTTGTGCTTGTTACCAACCAATCCGGTATCGCACGCGGCAAGTTCAGCGAAGAACGTTTTGAGTCGCTCACTCAATGGATGGACTGGAACTTTGTCGATAATGGCGTTGAGCTAGATGGCATTTACTATTGCCCGCACCATGCAGAGCATGGCGTAGGGGTCTACAAAGAAGATTGTGATTGCCGTAAACCAAAACCAGGTATGTTTATTTCTGCCCGCGATTTTTTAAAGATCGATATGGCGAATTCAATCATGGTGGGTGATAAAGCAGAAGATATGATGGCAGCAGAAGCCGCTGGTGTCGGCACAAAATTATTGGTTCGTACTGGTAAGCCGATCACCGAACAGGGAGAAAAGCTTGCAACAGCAGTACTGGATAGTATTGTGAATGTCCCTAACTATCTAAACAAATAGACTATTATATAAAGGCTGCAATTGCGGCCTTTATTTTTACAGGAGGTAAACATGGTCAAACTCGGTATTCTTGCCACGACAGTGCTGGTATTAGCAGGCTGTGCGGGCAGTGACAGCCAAACATCAAGCAATGATCCTAATCAGTATCAATATGATTGCGATAACCAGCATCAATTTTCAGTGACCTACTTAATTGAAGATCAAGCTGCTTTAGTCCGTGTTCTCGATATTGATTACGCTTTGGTGCAAGCCCCGGCTGGTTCTGGTACGCGCTATATATTGCCTGAAAATACCCTCTCTGAAGTTATGCCCGTCACGCTTTATACCAGAGGCGATAATGCGCGTTTAGAGTATGGCCGAGAGGTTTATCAAAATTGTAAAACCAACTAATACTAACACCTAGCTGAGGTGATAGAATGAGCCTCAGCTAACCATCTTCTTATTCCCGCCATTGAACTCATTGTATGACCAAAAAACTGACTATTTTAGATATTGCCCGCTTGTCTGGTGTTGGTAAATCAACCGTTTCACGCGTGTTGACCAACGATCCTAAAGTGAAGCCAGAAACTCGAGTGAAAGTGGAGCAGGTGATAGCTGATTCTGGTTATGTCCCTTCTAAATCAGCCCAGTCGATGCGTGGCGGCAGTCAGAGAGTGGTGGGTGTCATTATCTCTCGTTTAGATTCGCCATCGGAAAACAAAGCGGTGGGTAGTATGTTGCAAGTACTTTATCAAGCGGGTTATGACGTGGTGATCATGGAGAGCCAGCTTGATAGTGAAAAAACAACCGAACACTTAAGCGTACTTAAACGTCGCAATGTTGATGGTGTGATTGTGTTTGGCTTTAGTGACTTTGATCTTACTCAACTCGAACAATGGCAAGGTCGGGCGGTGGTGATTGCGATGGATACCAAACAGGTATCGTCGATTAACTATGATAACCATGGCGTCATTTGTCATGCCTTGGCCTTTTTGCGCCAGCAATCGCTTGATAGGATTGCGTACATTGGGGTTAACCCAAGTGACCGAACTACGGGTAAGCTACGTTTAGATGCTTATTTGGAATGGTGCGAACACCATGCATTGAGTGCTAACTATCAAACTGGCGATCTGCATCACGAGAGTGCCTATCAACTGGTGGATAAAGTAATACAAGCGGACACTCAGGCGATAGTCTGCGCCAGTGATACGCTTGCGCTTGGGGTGATCAAACGCCTACAAGAGCTAGGCCGCGAGGAGGTGGTGGTCACTGGTGTTGGTGGCAATGAGCTGTTGTCGTTTTTATTCCCGAATGTTTTTAGTATCGACCCCGGTTACGCGCAAGCTGGGATAAAGGCAGCTAAGTTATTGATCTCTCATATAAACGGTGAAGGTTCACTGACCCACTTGACTCAAAAACCCATTCAAATCTAACTCATTATATTTTAAGTGATTTAAAATTAGACTGTGATCGCATTCAATTTATGGGACTGTTCCCATTTTATCTTTGGGTCGCTTCTGCCAATATAATTAACAACCAATGGGAACATTCCCATAAAGACAATCGTAAAGAATTGGCTCCAATAAGGGTGGAAAAGGATATGAGCAAGATTGCCAAAAAAGAGGTCGAACGGCTGATAGCGTTGGTCGGTGGATCGAAAAACATCGCCAGTGTCAGCCACTGTCTAACCCGTCTTCGTTTCGTGCTCAATGATACAGAGATAGCGGACCAACAGGGGCTAGAAGCCCTGAGCCTAGTCAAAGGTTGCTTTACCAATGCAGGGCAATTTCAAGTGGTGATTGGTACCGACGTTGATGAGGTCTATAAAATATTGATTGAGTTGTCGGGTAAATCGGAAGCATCAAAAGATGAGGCGAAGAATGCCGCGCGACAAAACATGAACATTCTTGAACGCGGTATTTCCCATTTAGCTGAAATCTTTGTACCGCTGCTACCTGCGATTATTACCGGTGGTCTGATTTTAGGCTTCCGCAACGTGATTGGCGACATCAAGATGTTTGATGGTCAGACGCTGACCGAGATAAGCCAGTTTTGGGCCACGGTGCATAGTTTTCTTTGGCTGATTGGTGAAGCGATCTTCTTCTTCCTACCTGTTGGCGTGTGTTGGTCTACGGTGAAGAAACTCGGTGGTACGCCAATTCTTGGTATTACGCTTGGTTTAACCTTGGTATCACCTCAACTTATGAATGCCTACTTGATCGGTAAGCAAGCACCAGAAGTATGGGATTTTGGCTTATTTGTGATTGAAAAAGTTGGTTATCAAGCTCAGGTTATTCCGGCCATGTTAGCGGGGGTCGCTTTGGCCTTTATTGAAACCAATCTTAAACGCATAGTGCCGTCTTATCTGTACTTGGTGGTGGTGCCGTTTGTTTCGATTATCGTGTCAGTTGTGTTAGCGCATTCTATTATCGGTCCGTTTGGTCGTATGTTAGGTGATGGTGTAGCTTTCGCAGCTAAAGCTGCCATGATGGGCGATTTTGCTGTGATTGGTTCGATTGTGTTTGGCTTCTTGTATGCGCCATTGGTGATTACCGGCATTCATCACACCACCAACGCAGTTGATCTGCAATTGATGCAAGATTTAGGTGGTACGCCAATTTGGCCACTGATTGCTTTGTCAAATATTGCACAAGCTTCAGCGGTGGTCGGTATTATCATCATTAGTAAAAAACACGGCGAGCGTGATATCTCAGTACCGGCAGCGATTTCAGCCTACTTAGGCGTCACTGAGCCGGCGATGTACGGTATCAACCTCAAGTACAAGTTCCCTATGCTCAGTGCCATGATTGGCTCTGCCGCTGCCGCTGCAATCTGTGGTATGTCAGGTGTCATGGCGAATGGCATTGGGGTGGGTGGTTTGCCGGGTATTCTTTCTATTCAGCCTCAGTTCTGGGGTGTCTATGCCATTGCGATGCTGGTGGCAATTGTCGTTCCGACATTGTTGACGCTGTTGTTTTATAAGCGTACCCAAGCGAAAGGCGAGCTAGAAATGGCGAACGCATAGTTTATTTGTCTCCACGGCAAAGGATGCGATGCCGTGGATTTTTTTGAGTCGGAGTTTGGCTCAAACTGGTAAGTGAAATTAGTTATGACAACCTTCCTACAGCAGCAAGATTGGTGGCAAACGGCCACCATTTACCAAATTTATCCGAAAAGCTTTTGTGACTCTTCGGCGCAAGGTACTGGTGATATTCGTGGCATTATTTCTAAATTGGATTATCTAAAAACGCTGGGCATTGATGCGATTTGGTTAACGCCCGTTTATCAGTCGCCGATGATCGATAATGGTTATGATATTTCGGACTATTACGCGATTAACCCAGAGTTTGGCACCATGGCAGATTTTGATGTACTTGTGGAACAAGCACATCAGCGTGGTATTCGTATCATCATGGATATCGTGGTTAATCATACGTCAACCGCACACCAATGGTTTCAATCGGCACTAAGTGATAAAAAAAGCCCATATAGAGACTATTACATCTGGCGAGATCCTGTGAATGGCGATGTGCCGAATAATTGGCAATCTAAATTTGGTGGTAGCGCTTGGGCATTCGATGAAGCGACAGATCAATACTACCTACACTTATTCGCGAAAGAGCAAGCCGATCTAAACTGGGAAAACCAAGTTGTACGTGAAGAAGTAAAACAGATCATCAGTTTTTGGGCGGAAAAAGGCGTTGATGGTTTTCGCTTAGATGTGATTAATCTGATTTCAAAGCAGCAAGACTTTCCTAACGATGATCATGGTGATGGCCGTCGTTTTTATACCGATGGCCCACGCGTGCATGAGTATTTGCAAGAGATCAGTCAGGCTGTATTCCAGAAATATGGTTGTGTCACCGTCGGTGAAATGTCATCGACGACGCTCGAACACTGTCAGCAATATTCTTCGCTCGATGGCAAAGAACTGTCGATGGTGTTTAATTTTCACCATCTTAAAGTCGATTATCCCAACGGTGAAAAATGGTCTAATGCCTCGTTTGATTTTATTCAGCTCAAGCAGATCTTTAACCATTGGCAAACCGGGTTAAGTGGCAAAGGGTGGGGGGCTTTGTTTTGGTGTAATCATGATCAGCCGCGTATTGTTAGTCGTTTAGGCGATGACCAAAAGTACCGCGTTGAATCAGCTAAGATGCTCGCTGCCACACTGCATATGATGCAAGGTACGCCGTATATCTATCAAGGTGAAGAGTTAGGGATGACCAATCCGGGTTATACTGCTATTGAGCAGTATCGAGATGTAGAAAGCACTAATATGTACGATATTATGGTCAACCAGCAAGGGGTAGATCATGATGAAATGATGACCATCTTGGCGCAAAAGTCTCGTGATAATTCTCGCACGCCAATGCAATGGGACAATTCATGTCATGCCGGCTTTACTCAGGGTGAACCGTGGTTAGAAGTGGCGAGTAACTACACGCAGATCAATGCGCAAAGCGCCTTAGATGATCAAAACTCGGTGTTCTATTTTTACCAGCAGTTGATTGCACTACGCAAGCTACACCCTGTGATCACACATGGTTTGTTCTATGATTTGCTGCCACAAGATGAACACTGTTATGTCTATTTACGTGAGAGTGAGACGCAGCAGCTTATCTTAATTAGTAACTTTTACGCTGAAGAGGCGATATGCCAATTACCAGAGCATTTGGATCTTTCCGCTGCACAGTGTTTATTAACCAATTATCAAAATGCGTTGTTTAATGTGACAAACCAAATGGTGTCGCTGCGCCCTTATGAGACTCGAATTCTTCTCATCGATAAGTAATTAGTGCCGTGGAAAGTGAACGAATAAGTCGTAAACAAAAAGGTTTGGGGTATGCCCCAAACCTTTCTATTACACATCATCTTGAAGTTTACCGATAGCTCACTACGTAGCGAGTTGGCTTATGGTTCATCGCCAACACCAGATTAAGTACAACCGCGCCAAATACTGAATAGAGTAAGGTTTGCGGCGGTACAAAGAAAAATGAGGTAATTAAAATAACGCAATCAATCGCCAATTGAGTTTTGCCGACCGAAATACCGAATTTATCTTGGATGAGTAAACAGAGCACGTTAAAGCCGCCAAGGCTAGAACGATGACGAAATAGAATCAGCATTCCCAGTCCCATCAAAACGCCACCCGCTAAAGCACAATAAGCAGGGCTGATTTTATCCAGACTGATCACCAAATCGAGGTGATCGGTTAAAATCGACACCAACGCACCTGAGATTGCGCTGTTAAATGCGAAGCGTGCGCCAAAACGTTTCCAAGCTAAAAGATAAAATGGGCAGTTCGCTAAAAAGTATAATGTGCCGAAAGACCAAGGAACAACTTGGCTAACGAGCAATGCAAGGCCAGTGGTGCCACCAGTAAGAAGGTGAGCTGATTGGAGGAAAAAGACCCCTTGTGCGACGATAAACGTGCCGGTCAATATGGCGATCCAATCTTCTTTACGTGTATGTTTTTCCATCAATTTAAAATTAAACCTTGAACGAATGGCCTGCATAGTAAGGAAAAGATGAGGTTTTCGGTAGATTGAGAGCGAAAATTAAGGTAAACCTATGTAATTGTCTTTTTACAAGGTGTAAATCGTCGTGTTGACAGTTATTGGGCAAAGATGGCCTCAACATGATAAACCTTGTAAACCAGTATGAAAAAACTGCATGAGAAAAATGCAATTTTCTCTTTATGACCTAGATCAAATTATGTAAAATGCGCGCCAGTAGGGTGACGAAAACGTTTGCGTCGGGGTCGTTTGCCAGTTTTTTGCAACTTTCAGTCTAAATCTGAGTCAGGAGATACAGATGCTTAAGCGTGATATGAACATCGCAGATTACGATGCGGATTTGTTCGCAGCTATCCAAGAAGAAACTCTTCGTCAGGAAGAGCACATTGAACTAATTGCTTCTGAAAACTACACCAGCCCACGAGTAATGGAAGCACAGGGCTCTCAGCTAACTAACAAGTACGCTGAAGGTTACCCAGGTAAACGCTACTACGGTGGTTGTGAGTATGTGGATAAAGTGGAAACACTTGCGATCGAACGTGCTTGTGAACTATTCGGTGCCGAATATGCCAACGTACAGCCACACTCGGGTTCTCAAGCTAATAACGCGGTTTACATGGCGCTGCTTAACGCTGGCGATACCGTTCTAGGCATGAGCCTAGCGCACGGCGGTCACCTAACTCACGGTTCACCAGTAAACTTCTCTGGTAAGCTTTACAACATTATTCCTTACGGCATCGATGAGAAAGGTCAAATCGATTACGAAGAAATGGAAGCATTAGCGGTAGAACACAAACCTAAGATGATCATTGGTGGTTTCTCTGCTTACTCTCAAGTGTGTGATTGGGCGCGTATGCGTGAAATCGCGGACAAAGTAGGTGCTTACTTCTTCGTTGATATGGCGCACGTAGCGGGTCTTATCGCTGCCGGTGTTTACCCGAACCCTGTACCGCATGCGCACGTAGTAACCACAACGACGCACAAAACGCTAGCGGGTCCACGCGGCGGTCTAATCCTTTCTAACGAAGGTGAAGATCTGTATAAGAAGCTGAACTCAGCGGTATTCCCTGGTGGTCAGGGTGGCCCTCTAATGCACGTTATTGCCGGTAAAGCAGTGGCGTTCAAAGAAGCTCTAGAGCCAGAATTCAAAGAATACCAAGCGCGCGTTGTTGCAAACGCAAAAGCAATGGTTGCTGAATTCCTTGCTCGTGGCTACAACATCGTGTCTGGTTCTACAGAGAACCACTTGTTCCTAGTTGATCTGATCGACAAAGACATCACAGGTAAAGAAGCGGATGCAGCACTAGGTGCGGCCAATATCACCGTGAACAAAAACTCAGTACCAAACGACCCACGTAGCCCATTCGTAACGTCTGGTATCCGTGTTGGTTCTCCATCAATCACTCGCCGTGGCTTTACTGAAGAAGATTCAAAAGCATTGGCAGGTTGGATGTGTGACATCTTAGACAACATCGGTGATGAGTCTGTGATTGAAGCCACCAAAGTGAAAGTATTGGAAATTTGTAAGCGTCTACCGGTTTACGCTTAATTTTTCTTCGTAGAGTGAACGAGTGACTGTGTCGCTCATCTACTATGAAAATGCGATTTGAAAGGCTCCTTCTGGAGCCTTTTTCGTATTTGGAATGATGAAATTCGCTGTTGGATAGATGGTTAAGTCGCCAAGATGATTTTGAAAAGGAGCTTAATGCTCCTTTTTTTGTCTAAAGAAAATAGGAAAATGATGTACTGATAATGGTTTGGCGGAACTTACTTGGCAATACTCAGTAATGTGCCGGATTTGCATTTGAATGAGTAATAGCGCGTGCTTTCGTTAAATTTTCCTAGCCCTTCGCCGCCACAATAATCGATATTAATGTCACGCATGGTATCGAGTGTGTTTTCGGTGTTGAGTGCGAACTTTGAACCATCAGAACATAAAATTCTCACCCGGCCATCATCACTGAGCGAGTAAATATCCACTTCGGTGTTACACAGTTCAAAAGAGGCTTCTTGAAAGTTATCTTGCTGCTCGGTAGTTGAACAGGCAGCAAGCATCACGCTAGCACTGACGGCCAGCAAAAGGCATTTTTCCATAGCTATATCCCATTTTATTAGGTGCGACGCTCTCGGCGGCCAGCAGAGTGGTATCGCTTTAATAAGCCTAGAAGTGCATATCATTTTGTGCAAGCTAGTAACGTAATAATAATGAATTAGTGGCCGCTTTTCAGGTGGATATACGCGATTGGCATGGGAAACACAGACGTACAAAATAAAAAGCCAGTCATAAGTAGACTGGCTTTTAATGAGACAATATGCGGGCTAATTAGCTCACTTCGATGCCTTGCGCTTGAAGATCGGCATGGTAAGAAGAGCGAACAAATGGGCCACAAGCTGCATGTGTAAAGCCAAGCTCCAAAGCAATTTCTTTCAACTCATCAAACTCGGCTGGTGGCACGTAGCGCTCAACGGGTAGGTGATGACGGCTGGGCGCAAGGTATTGGCCAAGTGTCAGCATGGTTACCCCATGAGCACGCAGATCTTTCAATACTTCGACGATCTCTTCTTTGGTTTCGCCTAGGCCCATCATGACGCCTGACTTAGTTGGGATCTCCGGGTGTTGCTCTTTGAACTTCTGTAGTAGCTGTAGTGACCATTTGTAGTTGGCGCCAGGGCGAACTTTGCGGTACAAGCGTGGCGCGGTTTCTAGGTTGTGGTTAAACACATCTGGGGTGTTTTCACTGAGCAACTCGAGTGCAACATCCATACGGCCACGGAAGTCAGGGACCAAGGTTTCAATTTTAATGTTTGGGCTTAGTGCGCGGATTTCACGGTTACAATCGGCAAAGTGTTGTGCGCCACCATCACGTAGGTCATCACGGTCAACAGAGGTGATCACCACGTATTTTAGCTTCATGTCCGCGATAGTCTGTGCCAGCTTTTTCGGTTCGTCAGCTTCTGGTGCAACAGGGCGGCCATGGCCAACATCACAGAATGGGCAGCGGCGAGTACAGATTGCACCTAAGATCATAAAGGTCGCTGTACCGTGGTTAAAGCATTCCGCGAGGTTGGGGCATGAGGCCTCTTCACAAACAGAGTGCAGGTTGTTCTTACGCATTGCTGATTTGATGTCTTGAATGCGTTGGCTATCTGCAGGTAGCTTGATCTTCATCCAATCAGGCTTGCGTAGCACTTCTCTCTGCTCAGTAGGCATGTTTTTCACGGGAATTAATGCCATTTTATCAGCGTCACGGTATTTAACGCCTTTTTCCATTTGGATTGGTTTACTCATGCTTCTATTACTTCTCGTTTGGGACTGCTGTGCTGACTTGTAGTTGTTGATAATCTAACAGAGTCGCAAGTTCTTTTAGTAGTTGTTCGGCAACGACATTGACATCATCAGGACCACCAAGTTGGCTAACTTGCACCATTTCCATTCCCGCATAACCACATGGGTTGATACGTAGAAAAGGCGACATGTCCATATTAACGTTAAGTGCCAAACCATGAAATGAGCATCCTTTGCGGATACGTAGGCCGAGTGAGCAGATTTTTTTATTATCTACATACACACCAGGTGCATCTGGTCGAGCCGCTGAATCGATATTGTAAGCTTTAAGTGTATTGATCACGAGGTTCTCAATGTGAGTAACGAGATCTCGCACGCCGAATTTCTTGCGACGTATGTTTATCAGGAAGTAGACCACCATTTGGCCGGGACCATGGTAAGTTACTTGGCCACCGCGATCACTTTGCACCACAGGTATATCTCCTGTATTGAGCAGATGCTCGGTTTTGCCCGCTTGGCCTTGGGTAAAAACTGGATTGTGCTCGACAAACCAAACTTCATCGAGAGTTTCCTCGTTGCGTTGATCGGTAAAGGCATGCATTGCGTGCCAAATCGGCTCGTAATCTTGTTTACCAAGATGCTTCACAACCAGAGTTTCTTGCATTCCTGAGTCCATCATAAATCAATAAAGTGTCCGGATTATAAACCGCTTCGTGACATGGGACTATATGCTGATAACAGTTTTTTAACCCTTCTATTTAAAGGTGATTTTTATCCGTCTGATATATAACAAAAAAGCAGCCGAAGCTGCTTTCAAAAATATTTTATTTTTTAAAATAAAATTATAGAACCATGCGAACGATGTCGATATCACCAAGTTCTTTGTATAGCGTCTCTACTTGTTCAATAGAAGTCGCTTGGATAGTAACGGACACGGCGTGATAGTTACCTTTTGAACTTGGTTTCACGGTAGGACTGTAGTCACCCGGAGCATGGCGTTGAATAACCTCGAGCACTTTTTCTGGTAATTCAGGCTTAGCGTAGCCCATAACCTTGTAAGTGAATGAACAAGGAAACTCAAGCAGGTCTTTCAGTTTTGCATCTGAGTTAATAGTCAGCATTTTTGGAAACTCCAAGTTGAAATGTCGATCTAAGCAGCGCGGAATGTTACTGCCAATCGGTTTGAATCTCAAGGTTGTCGATACAGCGATAATAAAACAAAAGCCGCCAAAAGGCGGCTTGAACTATTTAATTAGTGGCCGAGATTAGAATAAGCTTTTAACCAGCATTACGATGTAATCCCAAAGGCGACTGAATAGGCTACCCTCATGCACATCTTCAAGTGCAAGTAGAGGGTATTGCGCGATATCTTCACCATCTAGTTGGTAGTATAGCGTACCAACGACATCACCTTTACTAATTGGGGCTTCTAGCTCTTTTTCAAGTACGAAGCTTGCTTTTAGATTTTTCGCTTGACCACGAGGAAGAGTGACATAGGTATCTTGATCAAGGCCAAGAGCGACCATGTCTTTATCACCCATCCACACTTTTTCTTCTACAAACGTTTCACCTGCTTTATGCGGTGCAACCGTTTCAAAGAAGCGGAAACCGTAGCTCAATAGTTTTTTGCTTTCTGATTTACGTGCATTAGCGTTTTTGGTGCCCATTACAACCGCAACAAGGCGCATTTTACCTTCCGTTGCTGAGCTTACTAGGCTGTAACCTGCGTTGCTTGTGTGACCGGTCTTAATACCATCCACATTCATGCTTTTATCCCACAGCAAACCGTTACGGTTGTACTGAGTGATGCCGTTGTATGTATATTTTTGCTGTGAATAAATTCGGTACTCTTCAGGCACATCACGGATCAGTGCTGAGCCTAACAGCGCCATATCGTAAGGCGTTGAGTAAAGCGCATCATTGTCTAGGCCGTGAACGTTAGCGAAGTGCGTATCGCTCATACCTAGAGTGCTTGCCCAGGCATTCATCAAATCAACAAATGCATCTTCTGAACCGGCAATGTGCTCAGCCATCGCAACACAAGCATCGTTGCCTGATTGAACAATGATACCTTGGTTAAGGTCTTTTACTTTTACCGTGGTACCGACTTCGATAAACATTTTCGAAGAGTCTGGGAAGTTTTTTGCCCAAGCATTTTTACTGATGGTGACATCGTCATCTTCAGAAATATTGCCACGTGCGAGCTCTTGGCCGATAACGTAACTGGTCATCATCTTGGTCAAGCTTGCTGGTGACAGCTTGGTGTTCATTTCTTTTTGTGCCAGCACTTTGCCTGAATGGTAATCCATCAGCACATAGCCTTTCGCTGCAATTTGAGGTGCATCAGGCACTACAATAGGAGAGGCCATTACAGAAGAGGCGAAGCTTGCCGTAAGCGCAATAGAAGACGCAAAAACGGTTTTAATTAACGTTGTTTTTTTCATATTGACTACAGATTTATCTCGAACTGTCCATATCTTAACAGAAACCCTCGTTCAGACCAGTCAAGGAAGTGATCTGAACGAGAAGGAAACTAGTATTTTTTAACGAAGGCACTGGAATAACCCAGCAGTTTAACTTGCTCTAACGTTTTTTGCGTCAGGTTATAGTCATCAAATGGGCCAAGTATCACACGGTGAATCTCTTTATCTGAGTTTACCAAGCTGCCCACAGATAGTTTTTGACTTAGATCTTTCGCTAAAGTTTCAACACGATCTTTATGTGATGATGATGCGACCTGAATCTGATACTTCGGCAACGACTTCTGTTGCTCTGATTGCGGTTTTTCAACCGTAATCACTTCAATTTCAACGTTGGCGGTACCAGTACGAATAACATCGAGTTTGGTCGCGGCAGCAAAGCTCAAGTCAATAATGCGACCCGGATGAAATGGCCCACGATCGTTAACACGCACGATAGTGCTTTTGCCATTGTCAGTGTTGGTGACTTTGACATAGCTCGGCAATGGCAACTCTTTATGAGCAGCGCTCATAGAGTACATGTCATAAACTTCACCAATTGAGGTTGAATGGCCATGGAATTTTTTGCCATACCATGATGCCTGGCCTTTCTCTTTAAAGCCTTTGGGATCTTTAATGATGTGATAGCGCTGGCCGCGAACGGTGTAATCTTTCGTACCCCCTAAGCTGTATGGCTCGTATTGAGGAACCACTTCTTCAATATGTTCTACCGACATTGGCTGAGCAGGTGCGATGTCCTGTTCAAGATCGTAACGCTCTGCTTGATAGCGATCGGATTCAGACAGCGGTGGCGTTGTCGCAGTAGGCTCCGGTTCAGAAGGCGATGAGGAACAACCAACCATAACACTACTAACAAGTGCGAATGCTGCGAATTTATAGAGTGACTTCATTAGGTTGCCTTCGAAAACGCTTTTCTATGAGTATGAATAGACATCAAAATACCAAAACCGGCCATTAGCGTCACCATTGAGGTACCGCCATAGCTAATTAAAGGCAAGGGCACACCGACTACCGGCAAAATGCCACTTACCATACCAATGTTTACAAACACGTAAACAAAAAAACTTAACACAATACTGCCGGCCATCATGCGACCAAAAGCGGTTTGAGCCTTGCTGGCGAGATAGAGACCTCGCCCAATAATAAACAGATATAACAACAACAGGGTAAGAATACCGACGAGCCCCCATTCTTCGGCAATAACGGCAAAGATGAAGTCGGTATGTCGCTCGGGTAAAAACTCAAGCTGTGACTGAGTTCCTTGTAACCAACCTTTACCCATTACACCACCAGAGCCAATTGCAATCTTACTTTGGATAATATGGTAGCCAGCGCCTAAAGGGTCAGATTCAGGGTTGAACAGTGTCCTTACTCGCACCTTCTGATACTCGCGCATCAAGAAAAACCACAGTATAGGCAAGAAAGCACTGACGGCGCACACGGCGCTAAAAATGATTTTCCAACTGATCCCTGCAAGAAAAATCACAAAAACCCCAGAAGCGGCAATCAGGATTGAGGTGCCAAGATCGGGTTGTTTCGCGATGAGTATTGTAGGAACACATACCATCACTAACGACATCACCAGCGTTTGGAACGTGGGTGGTAGCGTGCGTCGACCGATGAAGCGAGCCACCATCAATGGCACGGCCAG
The DNA here is from genome assembly GCF_040869025.1 of Vibrio scophthalmi. Lineage (NCBI taxonomy): Bacteria > Pseudomonadati > Pseudomonadota > Gammaproteobacteria > Vibrionales > Vibrionaceae > Vibrio > Vibrio scophthalmi. The sequence continues at coordinate 2,223,544 of NZ_CP134271.1, forward strand.
TTTAAGTAGTTCGGAAGGTTGAAAGCGAACAAAGCCTAAATTTAGCCAGCGCTGTGCACCTTTTGATGACTCACCAAAAAAAAGCACTCCGAGCAGTAACGCGACGCCGCAAAAAAACATCAACGGCGCTAGCGTTTCGTAGGTTCGTGGTGGTAATTGAGCGAGAAAGAACATAACCCCAAGCGCTAACCCCATTCGCATCGCTTGGCGATCCATCATCGCAAAGCTTTGTCCGCTGGCACTGTACATTACGACTAAGCCAAAGCCCATCAGAAGTAAAATGCCCAATAACAGGGGTAAATCTATATGAAAGCGCTCAAACAGCGACCGGTTTTGGCCTGTCGCGGGGTCAAAATCCATTACTTCTCCACCTCATCCTTTTTCAGTAGTTCATGATCAAATATTTTTCGTGCTACTGGCGCACCGTTGGTCGAGCCTCCGCCTGCGTTTTCAAGCACGATTGAGACGACGACTTTCGGATCTTCAACCGGAGCAAAACCGGTAAATAGGGCGTGGTCACGCAAGTGCTCGGCAAGTTCATCGGCGTTATATTCTTCATCTTCGCCAAGGCCAAAGACTTGCGCAGTGCCTGATTTACCCGCACTGACATATTTCGTACCTGCAAATGCACGGCGCGCGGTGCCTTTTTTGCCATTGTTTACGAGGCGCATGCCTTCAATAGCTATATCCCAGTAGCTCTCTTTTACGCCGTTGATTGGCGGGTAAGTGAGTACTTCGGCCATGGTGTTATTATTGAACGGTTGCCCGTTTTCAATCGTAGCGCGCAGTAGATGTGGTGCAAACACTTTCCCGCGGTTAACGAGAACGGAGGTCGCTTTCGCCAATTGCATTGGGGTTGCAGTCCAGTAACCTTGGCCGATGCCGACGGGGATGGTGTCCCCTTGATACCATGGGGTACGGTGGCGCGCTAGTTTCCATTCGCGAGTCGGCATATTGGCTTTGCTCTCTTCGTGAATATCTATACCGGTATAGTCGCCAAAGCCGAACATCATCATCCACTGTGAGATACGGTCAATCCCCATATCGTAAGCAACTTGGTAGTAGAAGGTATCCACTGATTCTTCTATCGACTTCACGACATCGACCTTGCCATGCCCCCAGCGTAACCAGTCACGGAAGGGTTTAGTTTTTGAATTTGGAATCTTCCAGTAGCCCGGATCGTTACGTACGGTGTAAGGGGTAATCACACCTTCCTCTAACGCTGCGACGGCCATCATTGGTTTGATCGTCGAAGCCGGAGGGTAAATTCCCAATGTCGCTCGGTTAACGAGTGGACGGTCTTTGTTATCCAACAATGCACGGTAATCTTTACCCGAAATACCATGTACAAACGAGTTTGGATCATAGCTTGGGCTTGAGACCATCGCCAGTACGCCATTATCGTGTGGATCGAGGACGACCGCACTGCCGCGGCGACCGGCCAGTAAATCATGAATGTAGGATTGTAAGTCGATGTCCAAGTTAAGCACGATGTCTTTTCCTGGTACAGGAGGTACATATTTCAGCACACGAATGATACGGCCGCGGCTGTTAACTTCGACTTCTTGATAACCGGCGGTACCGTGCAACATATCTTCGTAGTAACGCTCGATGCCAAGCTTACCGATATCTCGAGTTGCTTGGTAGTTAGCGTCTTTTTCCTCACGGACTAAGCGCTGCATATCGCGATCGTTGATACGGGATACATAGCCAATGACGTGAGTGAGTACTTCACCATAAGGGTAATAACGCTTAAGGTTAGCGTTAACGGTAACACCGGGGAAGTTATGTTGGTTGACCGAAAATTTGGCCACCTGCTCTTCGTTAAGTTGATTGAGGATCGGTACTGATTTAAAGCGACGCGTACGGCGGCGCTCTTTTTCAAAACGCTCAACTTGTTCTGGCGTAATGGCCAAGATTTGTTGCAGACGTGCAATGGTGTCGTCCATGTCTTTGATTTTTTCTGGCGTAATTTCCAGGCTAAAGACAGGGCGGTTTTCTGCCAATAAGACACCATTACGATCGTAAATAAGACCGCGATTTGGCGCGATCGGTACGATCTTAATTCGGTTGTCGTTTGAGCGCGTTTTGTAATCTTGATATTGATTAACCTGAATGTTGTACAGGTTGGCAACCAAGACGCCCATCATGGCGAAAATACCAATAAAAGCCACAATAGCGCGGCTGCCAAACAGCCGTGCCTCTTCTTGGTAATCCCGAATACGGGTACGCTTCCTCAACATCGACGCTTATTCTCGGTGATATGGGTGGTTAGTGGTAATGCTCCACGCGCGGTAAAGGCTTTCTGCCATGACGATGCGAACGAGTGGGTGCGGTAATGTTAAAGCAGACAACGACCAGCTTTGTTCTGCCGCAGCTTTACAAGCGGGAGCAAGCCCTTCTGGTCCACCGATCAGGATGGAGACATCGCGTGCATCCAGTTTCCAAGCTTCCAGTTGCTCTGCAAGCTGAGGCGTGTCCCATTTTTTACCTGGGATATCTAACGTGACAATGCGGTTGCCTTTTGGCACTGCGGCCAGCATGGCTTCGCCTTCTTTTTGCAAAATTCGGGCGATATCGGCATTTTTACCGCGCTTACCTGCGGTAATTTCAATTAACTCTAGTGGCATATCGTGTGGGAAGCGACGGCGATACTCTTGAAAGCCCTCTTCAACCCACTTAGGCATTTTGGTGCCAACCGCGACTAATTGAATTTTCATCACTTAGCCCCACAGTTTTTCAAGTTGGTAGATATCGCGTTGTTCTTGTTGCATAACGTGTAAAATCGTATCGCCCATGTCGACGATAACCCATTCGCCTTCATCTTCACCGTCGATCGCCAGCGGTTCCATACCAGCCAGTTTTGACTCACGAGCAACATGCTCTGCAATTGAGGCAACATGACGCTTAGAGGTGCCGGTGCAAATGATCATAAAATCGGTAATGCTTGATTTGCCCTGTACATCAATAGTTAAAATGCCTTCGGCTTTCATATCGTCTGCTTTGTCGGCAATAAACGCGTTCAGTTGTTCGTTTTGCAAAATAAATTCCTCAATGAAATGAGTATGGTTTGGCCAAAAATAGGCGGCGGATTATAGCACGCTTTTTATAGCTTCACTTGTGGTAAGCAGATCTCGGTACTTAGTTGGTGCAATGTTGGCCAACTCGAGACTTCATATTGAGTCTTACTTTGTATTTCAATACGCGCTAAAAGTTGCATCAATTGCTGTAGTTTTGCAGTGCTGAGTCGTTGTAATGCGGCGCTGTATAGTGGGCGTTTCGTTTGCCAAATCCGGTAACTATCAAAAACTTGATTGATGCTGCTGGTTTGAGCTTGCAACTGCATCTGCAGTAATTGTGTTAACTCACGTTGAATGGTTCGGACTAGAATGACCACTTCTGTCCCTTCAGCTTCGAGTTGGCGCAAAATTCGTTGTGCACGATTGCCTTTACCTGCCAGTAGAGCATCGGTCCAATGGAAAGCGGTAAAGTGATTGTGACGACTAAGCGACTCTTCGACTCGTACCATGGTCAGTTGACCATCAGGATAGAGTAAAAGCAGCTTCTCTAAGCTTTGGCTGAGTGCGAATAAGTTGCCTTCGTGCCACTGCGCCAACATCTGTACTGCTTCTGCATCTGGCTGTAAACCCAGTGCACGACAGCGGGTTTGTACAAATTGAGGTAAGCGTTGTAGATCAGGGCTGAGGCAATTTACCCAGCAAGCTTGAGCGCTTAGGGTTTTGAACCACTTCGCGCTCTCTTGAGCTTTGGTGAGTTTAGAGCCGACCACGACCAAAATGACATCGGCGTGCAGCATCTCAGCGACATTAAGCAGCTCTTTGGCGATCGCGACATTGACGCCGGACTCAGGCAGTTCCAGTTCTATCAGTTGACGGGCGGAGAAGAGGCTCATCGCTTGGCAGCAGTCATAGACTTGATACCAATCAAAGCTGGCATCAATGGTGAATCGATGCCGCTCTTCAAAGCCTTGCTGTGTCGCTGCTTTTTGAATCGCTTGGCGAGACTCTTGCAGCAGCAGAGGCTCGTTGCCGAACAATAGATAAATCGGTTGGAGCTGTTTACTGAGTTGATCAGCTAAACGGTCAGCAAAAATACGCATTGAAATCTCTATTGCTCAAGATCAGGTTGCTGAATTTCAGGTTCCTGAAGATCGATTGAGTTCGTTTCATTTTCAATGGTGTCAATGCGGTAAAGCTCTTGTTCCTCTGCGCGTTGCTGTGCTTTTTGCTCATCAACTTCTTGGCCGGTCATCATAGTACCCGCTTCGATATCGGCTTTTAGACGTGCCATTTGACGAATGATTTGGCTCGCGGCAAGCTTACGCATTTCATCTTCAATCATGTCGCGCTCAACCGATTTCGCTAGTGCCGTGAGAGGGTTGTCTAGGTAACTACGTGTCACGCTGGTTGAAAATTGGCGCGAGCCGATTTCAGGAATGGTCACTCGGTAGGAAGCATTGAATGTCAGTTCTTTTTCTGCCGCGCGGGTGTTTTGGTACAGCGACAGCGTACGCTCACCGACACTTTCCCCTAATAGGTGTAGATTAGGGATATTAGCCGCTGGTGGTACTAGGGTGACTTCACTCATGCGTAGTTGAGATCGCATCATACGAGTAAAAGTACTGTACTGGTCATAACTGGTGAGCGACATGGTGTCGAGCTCTTCAGGAATAGAATAATCGCCTCTGAGATGGAAACCACAAGCAGTCAAAAGGCTGGCTGCTAGTACAACACTAGTCAACTTAATAGAGGATAGGGAAAATAGACGCATTGACGTACGGCTCTCTGTTATTGGTTATTTATCTAAAGTCACTCACTGCAAACGGCAGGAAGTAGCTTGAGATAAATAAACAGGGTAGTGGCACTACCCTGTTTAAAAGACCTTTAAATGGCGACTAAGTTCGCCATTTTTTGCTGGTGTTCGTAACGAGGATTAGTTCGCAACGATGTTCAGTAGTTTACCCGGAACGTAAATCACTTTACGAATGGTTAAACCATCAAGGAACTTCACTGCGTTTTCGTCATTTAAGCCAAGCTCACGTACTTGTTCTTCCGTTGCATCTGCTGCAACGTTGAATTTTGCACGTAGTTTGCCGTTGATCATGACCACGATGGTTTTTTCATCTTCAACCAGCGCTTTCTCATCGAATGTTGGCCAGGTTGCTGAATCAACGTCAGACTCGCCTAATGCAATCCACATTTCGTAAGAGATGTGCGGTGTCATCGGGTAAAGCATACGAACCACTGCTTTCAGCGCTTCATCAAGAATCGCACGATCTTGCACTGACTCTTGTGGTGCTTTCGCCAGTTTGTTCATCAATTCCATGATCGCTGCGATCGCAGTGTTGAATGTTTGACGACGACCGATATCATCCGATACTTTCGCGATGGTTTTGTGCACGTCACGACGTAGTGCTTTCTGATCACCAGATAGAGCTGCAACGTCAACGGCTTCAGCGGCACCTTTTGCTGTGTGGCTAGCCACAAGCTTCCAAACACGTTTTAGGAAACGGTTTGCGCCTTCAACGCCAGACTCTTGCCATTCAAGTGTCATATCTGCAGGTGATGCAAACATCATGAATAGGCGTACAGTATCAGCACCGTATTTATCAACCATTTCTTGTGGGTCAATACCGTTGTTTTTTGACTTAGACATTTTGATCATGCCTGAGTGTTCAACGTTGCGACCTTGGTTATCAACCGCTTTTTCGATACGGCCTTTACCATCACGTTCAATGGTGACATCTGTTGGTGCGATCCACTCTTTACCGCCTTTTTCGGTGGTGTAGAAGAAAGCATCAGCCAGAACCATGCCTTGACATAGTAGCTGCTTAAACGGTTCGTCAGACGTTACGTAGCCTGCGTCACGTAGCAATTTATGGAAGAAGCGTGAGTACAATAGGTGCATACAAGCGTGCTCGATACCACCAATGTACTGGTCTACTGGTAGCCAGTAGTTTGCTTTTTCAGGATCTAGGATATCGTCTGCTTGTGGAGAACAGTAACGCGCGTAGTACCAAGATGATTCCATAAAGGTATCGAAGGTATCGGTTTCACGCAGTGCTGGCTCGCCATTAAATGTCGTCTTCGCCCACTCTTTGTCTGCTTTGATCGGGCTAGTTACGCCATCCATCACCACATCTTCAGGTAGGATAACAGGTAGTTGGTCAGCAGGAACCGGGTGAACTTCACCATCTTCAGTGGTTACCATTGGGATTGGAGCACCCCAGTAACGTTGACGAGATACACCCCAGTCACGTAGACGGAAGTTAACCGTTTTAGTGCCTTTACCTTCTGCTTCTAGTTTCGCAGCGATCGCATCGAATGCCGCTTGGAATTCTAGGCCGTCGAATTCGCCTGAATCAAACAAAACACCTTTTTCGGTGTAAGCGGCTTCAGAGACATCCACGTCAGTGCCATCAACTGGCTTGATCACTGGAATGATGTCTAGGCCGTATTTAGTTGCAAATTCGTAGTCACGTTGATCGTGAGCAGGAACCGCCATTACCGCGCCGGTGCCGTAATCCATAAGAACGAAGTTTGCTACGTAAATTGGCACTTCACGACCGTTCAATGGGTGAATAGCAGTAAGGCCAGTCGCCATACCTTTCTTCTCCATTGTCGCCAGTTCCGCTTCAGCTACTTTGGTGTTCTTACATTCGTCAACGAATGCTGCAAGCTCAGCGTTGTTCTCAGCCGCTTTCTCTGCAAGAGGGTGACCAGCCGCAATACCGACGTAAGTCACGCCCATAAGCGTGTCAGGACGTGTGGTGTACACTTCTAGTGGTGATGCTTCACCTTGCACTTCAAATGCAAGCTCAACACCTTCAGAGCGACCAATCCAGTTACGTTGCATGGTTTTCACCATGTCAGGCCAGCCATCTAGGTTGTCTAGATCGTCAAGCAGCTCTTGTGCGTATTCAGTGATTTTAATGAACCACTGTGGAATTTTCTTTTGTTCAACTGGCGTATCACAACGCCAGCAGCAACCGTCCTCAACCTGCTCGTTCGCAAGCACTGTTTGGTCGTTTGGACACCAGTTTACTGAAGAGGTTTTTTTGTAAACCAAGCCTTTTTCGTACAGCTTAGTAAAGAATTCTTGTTCCCAACGGTAGTACTCAGGCGTACAAGTTGCGAATTCACGATTCCAATCGTAACCAAAACCAAGCAGTTTAAGCTGGTTTTTCATGTATTCGATGTTTTCGTATGTCCATGGTGCAGGTGCAGTATTATTTTTTACTGCTGCGTTTTCTGCAGGTAGACCAAACGCATCCCAACCGATTGGTTGCATGACGTTTTTGCCTTGTAGACGTTGGAAACGAGATACCACATCACCGATCGTATAGTTACGCACGTGACCCATGTGCAGTCGACCACTTGGGTACGGGAACATAGACAAACAGTAGAATTTTTCTTTGTTTGGGTCTTCACTTACAACAAAGGTCTTGTTGTTATCCCAGTGCTGTTGAACTTTCTGTTCAATGTCTTGCGGGTTGTATTGCTCTTGCATCGATGATATCCGGTTATCTTGGAAAGTGTGAGTTCAGTTAGAACAGACAATAATAGATCGTCATAGAATACATAAAGGAGTAGAGTTCAACAATAGCCAAGGCTCTTCTACACAGAAGTTGCTGCATTGTTGGCTGATTTCGCTTCCCAAGTCGCAAACTATACTTGTGGTAAGGGATTTGCTCATTTGTCGCCAAAAAACAAAATCTAACCTTGTTAACGCGACATGATATTGAGGGGGAGTAGCTATGCCTAAACGTAAATCCGGTTATGAAGATATGTTTGATGATGTGGTGGAAGCACTCAAACATAGTCCGGAAGAAGTCAACCATGTGCTCGAGACATCAGGTAAATATGTCGAGGCGGCCAATGATATGACCAAAGATGAGTTGGCATTGATATCGGCTTATATGAAATCAGATTTAAAAGAGTTTGCTGATAACTATGAGCACTCGAAAAGTGGTCCATTTTACCAAATGGTGACCAATTCAATCTGGCAAGGGCTATTAGAAATTACCGACCGAACCAAAGTTGAGTGGGTCGAGTTGTTTGCTGACTTAGAACATCAAGGCCTATATCAAGCTGGTGACGTCATTGGTTTAGGGACGTTGGTGTGCGATAAGTGTGGTCACCAAACTCAATATAATCACCCCACCGAGATCATTGCCTGTATTCAATGTGGTCATAAAGCCTTCACCCGTCGGCCGCTAAAACCATAAATTCATATAAAAAACAGGGCTCTGATGAGCCCTGTTTTTTTAGTGTTTACGACGGCGATAGAGACCAACCGCGAGACACAGTAGTACCCATAAATACAATGGCCACGAGCCTACCGCATGGTATGGCGTTTGTCCGCTGGTTGAGACAACGCTAGCGCGCAATACGCCAGTTTCGAATTGTGGAATTTGCGCAGTAATTTGCCCTTTGTAGTCGGTGACGGCTGTGACGCCATTATTGGTTGAGCGAATCACAGGCTTACCAAACTCAAGCGCACGCATACGGGCAATTTCCATATGTTGCAGTGGGCCAATGGAACGACCAAACCATGCATCATTGGATAGGGTCAGAATAAAGTCGGTGTCATCAGTAATATTGGCACGCACTTGCTCACCAAAAATAATCTCGTAGCAAAGCGCTGGTGCTAACTGCTTGCCGTTGGCATCAATATTATTTTGCACGTAATCACCGCGGCTAAACGATGACATCGGCAAATTAAAGAATGGCGCAAGCGGACGAAGCAGAGCTTCAAATGGCACAAACTCACCAAATGGCAGTAGGTGATGTTTATGGTAACGCTTTTCTAGGTCGTAGCTGTAGTCACCATAATTGGTTTCACCGAGTGACAGAATACTGTTGTAGAACTGACGATTGCTGTCTTGGTTGACCACTCCGGTGATTACTGCACTATGATTCGCTTTGGCGGTGCTATCCAAATTGGATAAGAACGAGCTGATCTCAAATTCGAATGCTGGAATAGCCGCTTCTGGCCAAATGATAATATCGGCATCCCAATTCTGTCGGGTTAGGTCGACATATTTCATGATGGTCGGCCAGCGTTGGCTTGGTTGCCATTTTAGCGCTTGCTCGATGTTACCTTGAATAAGGGCAAATTTAGTTGTGCTCTCTGGGTTGGGTGTAACCCAGTTAATATTACGTAACCCAAAACCGGTCGCCACGATGATCGCGGGTATCACCAGCATCGACCACTGTTTATGGATCAGCGTATAAGCGATAGCGCTGCCACTGATGACGATAAGCAAGGTGATCAGTTCAACCCCACCAAGTGGAGCAAAGCTGGCGAGAGGGGAATCTATTTGGCTGTAGCCAAGCCACAACCATGGAAAGCCAGTCATTACCCAACCGCGTAACCAGTCACAAATGAGCCACAGTGCTGGAGCAAGAAGTAAAAAGCGCAGACGGTCACTTTTTGCGGCAAAACGATTAAGCAGGCCCGCAAAGAGCGCAGGGTAAATCGCCAGATAGCTGACTAATAAGAACATCAAAAACAGACTGGCAATTTTTGGCATGCCACCAAAATTGTCGATGCTGACGTGAACCCAGCTGATGCCGGTAGCAAACTGGCCGACACCCCAAGCAAAACCAATGACGATGGCTTTTTTGGTACTTTGGCCATCGAGAAGCCACAGCAGTGCCACGACACTCAGAATCGCTAAAGGCCACAGTTGGTAGGGGGTGAATGCAAATGTTGTTAAGGCGCCAACAAAAGCGGCCCCTACGGGCCGCTTGAGGCGATGAACTAGCTTACTAATCATCGTTATTATCTTATTTAGAAGAAGTGTCGATTACTCTTCAATAGGTTGCGGTGATGGCTCGTCGTCTGGCACAGTCACTTGCAGTTGAATAACACGACGGTTATCGGCTGCGGTGACTTTAAAGCTGTAATGATCAATCTCTACAACTTCACCTCGCGATGGTAAATGACCGAATGTCGTCATTACCAAACCACCTACGGTATCGACTTCTTCATCACTGAACGAAGTGCCGAAGGTTTCATTGAACTCTTCAATAGTGGTGAGGGCTTTGACAGCATACGTGTGTTTGCTTAGCTGACGAATATCCAATTCTTCCTCATCGTCGAACTCGTCTTCGATGTCGCCAACGATTTCTTCTAGGATGTCTTCGATAGTCACTAGGCCGGATACGCCACCAAATTCATCGACTACGATCGCCATATGATAGCGCTCTTCGCGGAATTCTTTGAGCAGTCGGTCTACACGTTTGCTTTCAGGAACAACAACTGCAGGGCGAATCACTTGTTCAATGTTGAACTCTGCACTGTCAGAACCTAGGTATTTGAGTAAGTCCTTCGCGAGTAGGATGCCTTCCACATGGTCTTTGTCTTCGCTAATAACAGGGTAGCGAGAGTGTTGAGCATCGGTGATCAACGCAACCAGTGCGTCAAGATCGTCAGTGCGCTCCACTGTGACCATTTGCGAGCGTGGGATCATAATATCACGCACTCGCATTTCGGCTATTTCCATAACACCTTCGAGCATGTCGCGGGTATCGTGGTCAATAAGGTCATTTTCTTCTGAGTCGCGGATAACATCCACAAGCTCTTGGCGATCTTTAAGATCACCTTGGAATAGTTGACCTAGGCGTACAAAGAAGGACTTTCTACTCGGACCTTCTGATTTTTCTTTCTTACCTTCTAGAGATGAGGGCGAATTATCTTCGTTCATTGTGTCTCAATTACATAACGCTATCAGATGTGTGATAGCACACGTAGGAAAGTCAAACTGGGCGATTAAGCGCGTTTAACCTTCATCATTAGAGCAATTAAATTACTCTTTTTCTGCAATGTACGGGTCTTGGTAACCCATCGTTTGCATAATCTCAGTTTCGAGCGATTCCATCTCTTCAGCTTCATCGTCTTCGATATGATCATAACCTAGCAGATGCAAGCTGCCATGTACAACCATATGAGCCCAATGTGCCAAAGCAGGCTTATCTTGTTCAACTGCTTCTTGTTCAACAACTTGTCGACAGATGATTAGATCACCCAGCAAGTTCATTTCCATGCCCTCTGGCACTTCAAATGGGAACGAGAGTACGTTGGTTGGTTTATCTTTGCCACGATACTCTAAGTTCAGCTGATGACTCTCTTGCTCATCAACAATGCGTACGGTGACTTCAGCATCAGGCTGAAATAATGAAATGGCTTTGCTTAACCAAAGATGAATGTCATCAAAACAAGGTAAGCCCTGTTCATCTTCGACCGCCAGTTGCAGATCCAGTTCGATCGCCATTACTGTTTATTCTCCGTAGCAGGGGCTAATAGCTCCGCTTTTTGTGCTTCTAACAACTTCTCTTCACGCTCTTCGCGACGACGTTGTTCAATCTCTTTACGTGCTTTTTGATCTTGGGTTTCCCACTTCTCATACGCGTTAACGATGCGAGCGACCACGGGATGGCGCACGACGTCATCAGCTTGGAAGAAGTTGAAACTGATTTCTTCTACTTCGTTTAATACTTCAATGGCATGGCGCAAACCAGAGCGAGCACCACGTGGTAAGTCGATTTGGGTGACGTCACCAGTAATCACTGCGCGTGAGTTAAAACCAATACGCGTTAAGAACATTTTCATTTGTTCAACGGTGGTGTTTTGGCTTTCATCGAGAATGATAAACGCATCATTTAAGGTGCGACCGCGCATATAAGCGAGTGGCGCGACTTCGATAACGTTACGTTCGATCAGCTTTTCGACTTTTTCAAAGCCAAGCATTTCAAATAACGCATCGTAAAGTGGGCGCAGATAAGGATCGACTTTTTGGCTCAAATCACCTGGTAAGAAACCCAGTTTTTCACCAGCTTCAACCGCCGGGCGAGTCAGTAGAATACGGCGCACTTCTTGGCGCTCTAGCGCATCAACGGCTGCGGCAACTGCAAGATAGGTTTTTCCTGTTCCCGCAGGACCAATACCAAAAGTAATGTCATGGGTGACCATGTTAACCAAGTATTGAGCTTGATTGGCGGTGCGCGGTTTGATCACACCTTTTTTGGTTTTGATGAAAACTTCTTTGCCATAGTCGATATTGGACTCAGTGTCTTGCTCAAGAATGCCGGTTTCTTTAATCGCAAGGTGGATCTCTTCTGGTTCAATATCAGGAATATTGCCACGAACAGGGGCGGTATTAACGTAAAGCGTTTTAATGATTTCAAGCGCAGCAGCAGAGGTGTGAGGTTTACCCACGATGGTGAAGAAGTTGCCTCGGTAGCTAATTTCTACACCTAAACGGCGTTCTAAGTGCTTGATGTTGTCATCGAATGGTCCGCAAAGGCTGGCTAAACGGTGATTATCGGCAGGTTCTAGATCGATCTCTAGCGTGACAATTTTATTGCTCAAAGTTACCTCTCATTGTGGCCAATAGGTAGAGAGCTGATAGCGATCAGCTCTCTTAGGTCTTGATACCGGTTTATCGAACCCAATCAGTATCGAATTCGAGCGGTATGTAGCAACCTATGGCGTAAAGGTGGCGACACCTAGCTCGTCTTCGCGACGTGTATTTGCCATCATTTGAGTTGGCGAAATTAGATTACGAAGATCCATGTCTTTTTCTGTGCGAACTAGCTCACCACGTAGTGAGTTAGTCATGACATCAACGATTTTAACATCAACGAATTGACCGATCAGCTCCGCATTACCTTCGAAGTTCACAACTCGGTTATTTTCAGTACGAGCACGAAGTTCCATCAAGTTTTTCTTCGATGGGCCTTCAACCAGTACGCGTTGCTCAGTACCTAGCATTAGGCGAGAGTAGCGCATCGCTTGTGCGTTGATGGTTTGCTGAAGTTCGTATAGACGCTCTTTTTTCACTTCTTCCGCAAGATCACATGGGTAATCTGCAGCCGGTGTACCTGGGCGAGGAGAGAAGATAAAGCTGAAACTCATATCAAAATCAACTTCTTTAATTAGCTTCATGGTGTCTTGGAAGTCTTTGTCTGACTCGCCAGGGAAGCCAACGATAAAGTCTGAACTGATTTGGATGTCAGGGCGCGCTTTACGTAGTTTACGAATAATCGATTTGTATTCGATAGCCGTGTGCGGACGTTTCATCATCGTCAATACGCGGTCGCTACCGCTTTGCACTGGTAGGTGCAAGAAGCTGACTAGTTCTGGTGTATCTTCGTAGACTGCAATGATGTCATCAGTAAACTCAAGCGGGTGGCTGGTGGTAAAGCGCACGCGGTCGATACCATCGATTGAGGCAACAAGACGCAGCAATTCAGCAAACGAACAAATTTCGCCGTCATGCATTGGGCCACGGTATGCGTTTACGTTTTGGCCTAGAAGGTTGACTTCACGTACGCCTTGCTCTGCAAGCTGCGCAATTTCGTATAGAACGTCATCCATTGGGCGGCTTACTTCTTCGCCGCGAGTGTATGGCACTACGCAGTAAGTACAGTATTTAGAACAGCCTTCCATGATTGAAACGAATGCTGTTGCCCCTTCTGCACGAGGCTCAGGTAGATTGTCGAATTTTTCAATCTCAGGGAATGAAATGTCCATGACAGGCGCTTCGTTAGTTTGCGACTGCTGGATCATTTGTGGCAGGCGGTGCAGAGTTTGTGGACCAAAAATTACGTCAACAAAGGGTGCACGTTGGCGAATGTGGTCGCCTTCTTGAGTGGCAACACAGCCACCGACACCAATCACAACACCAGCTTTTTTATCTTTTAGTGTTTTCCAACGACCAAGCTGGTGGAACACTTTTTCCTGCGCTTTTTCACGGATCGAACAGGTGTTAAGTAGAAGTACATCTGCTTCATCAGGGTCTTCTGTTAGCTCATAGCCATTTGCAGCGTTAAGCAGGTCGGCCATTTTTGATGAATCGTATTCGTTCATCTGGCAACCCCAAGTTTTAATTAGCAGTTTCTTACTCATCTCACTTTCGCTCGTGTTAAATCTTAAAAATCGTTGAACTGGCAGTCTTTATTGACCACTGTTCATTCAAATTATAGCCGCCGTCACGGCGGTAAGCGGCGTATTGTACTGCTTTAAAAAGCACCTGACTAGTGTTGTCGCCAAATGAGTCAATGCTTGATTTTACAAGGGCTTTACCCTTGGTCGAGTTGAGGTTTTTAGTTACATTTTCGTAATCAATCCGTACAATAAAAATTCACTCACAAATCAAGATGATGACGCACAGAAAATGAACAAGTTCGATATTGCAGTGATTGGTGGCGGCATGGTTGGTGCGGCTGTCGCATTGGGTTTTGCTAAGCAAGGCAGACAAGTGGTTCTGATCGAAGGGCATCAGCCTGATGTTTATACTGATGAGCAGGCGATGGACATTCGTGTGTCGGCAATTTCCCATCACTCGGTTGATATTCTGCAACACTTGGGCGCATGGCAAACGATAGAACAAATGCGCGTTTGCCCATATCGTCGTCTCGAAACGTGGGAACACCCCGAGTGTCGAACTCGCTTTAACAGTGATGAGTTAGGTTTAGAACAACTGGGCTATATTGTTGAAAATCGGGTGATTCAACTCGGTTTATGGCATCAATTTGACCAGTATCCGAACCTCACGGTTATTTGCCCGGACTCTTTAGCCTCTTTGGAGTTTGGGGATGACGTACAAATCACCTTAACTTCAGGTAGCACGTTATGTGCTGAATGGGTTGTAGGCGCAGACGGTGCGAATTCAAAAGTGCGTGACTTTGCCAGTATTGGTGTGACGGCATGGGATTATCGTCAACACTGTATGCTGATCAATGTCGCAACGGAAGATGAGCAGCAAGATATTACTTGGCAGCAATTTAATCCATCGGGCCCACGATCGTTTTTACCTCTGTGCGGCCAGCAAGCGTCGTTGGTTTGGTATGACTCACCAAAGCGTATCAAGCAGCTTGGTGCGATGAGTAATGAACATCTTGCTGAAGAGGTGATGGCGTATTTCCCGGCGGAGCTTGGCCACATTAAAGTGCTGCAGTATGGTTCATTTCCATTAACTCGTCGTCATGCGCAGCAATACGTAAACAATCGCTGTATTTTAGTTGGGGATTCTGCCCATACAATCAACCCGTTAGCAGGGCAAGGGGTTAACCTTGGTTTTAAAGATGTCGCGGCATTATTGAAAGTGCTGGAAGGGCAGTCTATTTCGGCTGACTTACTCAAGACTTACGAGCGCAATCGCCGTGGCGATAATTTATTAATGCAGTCGGGAATGGATTTTTTCTACAAAACTTTTAGTAATGACATTGCGCCACTAAAGTTATTGCGTAATGCTGCCTTAAAGTTGGCCGATAAGACAGGGCCGATTAAGCAGCAAGTGCTGAAGTATGCGCTGGGTTTAAAATAGGCGCGGCTATCCAATATATAGTTTTAAATGCCAGATACAAAAAACGCTGCTCAAGGGCAGCGTTTTTTCGTTTAGCTAAGTAGAAATTACTTAGTTACACGTAGTACTGGTGTTTCACCAACAGTTACAGAACCAGAAAGCTTGTTCAGCTCTTTGATTTCGTCCATGTTAGAGATAACAACTGGAGTTAGCGTTGATTTCGCTTTCTCTTCTAGAAGAGCTAGGTCGAATTCAATTACTGTGTCGCCAGCTTTAACTGTTTGGCCTTCTTCAGCGATACGCTTGAAGCCTTCGCCTTTAAGCTCAACAGTGTCGATACCGAAGTGAACGAATAGCTCAACGCCGTCGTCTGATTCGATAGAGAATGCGTGGTTAGTTTCGAAGATCTTACCGATAGTGCCGTTTACAGGAGCTACCATCTTGTCGCCAGTAGGCTTGATAGCAATACCGTCACCAACGATTTTCTCTGCGAATACTACATCTGGCACATCTTCGATGTTTACGATTTCGCCTGATAGAGGTGCGATGATTTCGATTGCACCAGCGTCAGCGCTGTCATCAGATACTAGCTTCTTAAGTTTATCAAACAGACCCATTGTGTCATGCTCCTAACGTTTAGTTTTATTCTTTCGAAATATAGTATACCAATCTAATCGAATAGACGAACATTTTTAGCCGTCTATTCGGTAACCTAGCAAGGGGTAATGAAAGTAATCACTTGATGAATTCATCACCGTAAGCTGTGTTTTTCAGCTAACGGCATGACCACTTTCACCCTCAGTTTTAGATTGGCTATGCAGATTACTTGCTTTTTTCTGCAATGAATTTTTCTACAACAGCTTCAATTTCTGCTGCTGTTGGTAGAGAAAGCGCTTCTTCTGCCATTGCTTTAACTTCTGCGAAGTTAGAGTTACGGATCACTTTCTTAACTGCTGGGATAGAGATGCCGCTCATTGAGAACTCATCTAGACCCATACCTAGTAGAAGTAGTGTTGCGCGCTCATCACCTGCAAGTTCACCACACATACCAGTCCATTTACCTTCCGCGTGAGACGCGTCGATAACTTGCTTGATAACCGTTAGTACTGCTGGTGATAGTGGGTTGTAAAGATGAGAAATCATCTCGTTACCACGGTCAACCGCGAGTGTGTACTGAGTTAAATCGTTAGTACCGATAGAGAAGAAAGCCACTTCCTTCGCTAGGTGGTGTGCGATTGCTGCAGCTGCTGGTGTTTCAACCATTACACCGATTTCGATGTTTTCGTCAAACGCTAGGCCTTCTGCACGAAGCTCTGCTTTGTACTCTTCGATCGCTTTTTTAAGCTCACGAATTTCTTCAACAGAGATGATCATTGGGAACATGATACGCAGTGTGCCGTGTGCTGATGCACGTAGGATACCACGTAGTTGGTCACGAAGGATTTCACGACGATCCAAGCTGATACGTACTGCACGCCAGCCTAGGAACGGGTTCATCTCTTTTGGTAGATCCATGTATGGAAGATCTTTGTCGCCGCCGATGTCCATAGTACGGATGATAACCGCTTGACCTTCCATTGCTTCTGCAACTTCTTTGTAAGCTTGGTACTGTTCTTCTTCAGTAGGAAGTGCAGTACGATCCATAAATAGGAATTCAGTACGGTACAGACCAACACCTTCACCACCGTTACGGATGATACCGTCACAGTCTTTAACTGTACCGATGTTACCGCAAACTTCAACGCGGTGACCGTCAGTCGTTTCAGCGTGTAGATCTTTAAGTTTTGCTAGTTCTTCTTTTTCAGCAATGAAAGCGGCTTTAACGGCTTTTGCTTCTTCAATTTGAGCGTCAGAAGGATTTACAACGATTTTGTTGTTCATCGCGTCAAGAATTAGCATGTCACCATTCTTAACTTTCTTCGTGATGTCGTTAGTACCAACGATCGCTGGAAGCTCAAGAGAACGAGCCATGATTGAAGTGTGAGAAGTACGACCGCCGATGTCACATGCGAAACCTAATACGTAGTCTAGGTTGATTTGTGCTGTTTCTGATGGCGTTAGGTCGTAAGCAACTAGGATAACTTCTTGATCGATATCGCTTAGCGATACGATGTTGATGCCTAGAGCATTTTTAACGAAACGAGAGCCGATATCGCGAATATCAGTCGCGCGCTCTTTTAGGTATTCGTCGTCTAGAGACTCTAGTGCACATGCTTGTTCTTCGATAACGGTGTAGATCGCGTTATCAGCAGACATTTTGTCTTTTTTGATTAGTGCTAGGATTTCTTCTTCTAGCTCTTCGTCTTCAAGAAGCATGATGTGACCTTCAAAGATCGCTTCTTTTTCTTCACCAAAGGTTTCAAGTGCTTTTTGCTTGATGGTTTCAAGCTGAGCTGAGGATTTGTCGCGAGCGTCAAAGAAACGCGCAACTTCTGCTTCTACTTGATCGTCTGTGATCGAGTTTGTATTTAGTACAATTTCATCTTCTTGAAGTAGTAGTGCTTTACCAATAGCAATACCAGGAGATGCTAGGATGCCTGAAATCATAGCCTTACCTTAAATTGGTCAACTTTAAACGGGAGAAATATGGATGCGCTAACGATTATGTTTAGCTTATCTTTTGCCCTATTTCCAACAAAGCCATTTTGTTTTCACAAAATGGCTTCAAAAATAGGAGACCGGATTAGTGTAGTTGATCCATTAGGGCAACTAGATGGTCAACAGCTTGTTGTGCTTGTGGGCCTTCAGCAGAAATTTTAACTACAGTGCCTTTTACTAGGCCAAGAGTTTGTAGTTTGAAAAGGCTTTTTGCGCTAGCGCTTTTACCGTTTGAAGTCACAGTGATGTCCGCATCAAAAGCTTTAGCTTCTTTTACGAATTGTGCAGCAGGACGAGTGTGAAGACCATTTTCTGCAGTGATTTCAACTTGCTTCTCGTACATTTTGTATACCCCAATTAATTATATTATAGATAGTTTATTAACCCGAACTAGCTTAACTCTTTATGAAAGCAGCTTCTATGAAACGAGCCATCATTTTGTGTTGAAACTGATACAGGTTACAAATATTGCAGTAACGATTGAAACATTGGATACCGATCATTACCGCTTAAATACTGTTTTGGCAATATTATTTTGAAGCCAAAAATAAAACATGGCTGATATTACCAAAGGTGTGGCGAGGATCAACAAAAAAGCCCCTGTATGGGGCTTTTTTAAACGAAAATTTGATTTGGATACGTATTACTGTTGGTTCTCTTTTTCAGTAAAGAGGCCGGCAAATAGCGCGGTACTTAGGTAACGCTCACCAGAACTTGGTAATATTACGACGATAGTTTTTCCTGAAAATTCAGGTAGTTCCGCAATTCTGTTGGCGGCAACTACCGCTGCACCAGAAGAGATACCAGCAAGGATGCCTTCTTCTTCCATTAGACGTTGAGCCATCTCTATCGCTTCATCTGAAGTCACGGCTTCAACACGGTCTAGCAGCTCTAAATCAAGGTTGCCTGGAATAAATCCTGCACCGATACCTTGGATTTTGTGTGGTGCTGGTTGAATATCGTCACCGGCAAGCACTTGGGCAATCACAGGCGATTCTGCTGGCTCGACAGCCACTGAGGTGATTGCTTTGCCTTTCTCGCCCTTGATATAACGGCTAGTACCCGTAATCGTACCGCCAGTACCAACACCGGCTACGATGACATCGACTTCACCGTCGGTTGCATCCCAAATCTCAGGTCCTGTGGTTTTTTCATGGATCTCTGGGTTTGCTGGGTTGTTGAATTGCTGTAGCAGTAGGTATTTTTCAGGGTTGCTTGCAACAATTTCTTCTGCTTTAGCAATCGCACCTTTCATGCCTTTCGCCGCTTCAGTCAGCTCTAGGTTTGCCCCTAGTGCTTTCAGCAGTTTACGACGCTCAAGGCTCATTGATTCTGGCATGGTGAGCGTCAGCTTGTAACCACGAGCGGCGGCAACGAAAGCGAGTGCGATACCTGTGTTACCACTAGTCGGCTCAACCAGTTCAACACCTGGTTTAAGTGTGCCTTTCTTTTCTGCATCCCAAATCATGTTGGCGCCGATACGGCACTTTACGCTGAAGCTTGGGTTACGCGCTTCAATTTTAGCAAGTACATTACCTTTGCTAACTTTGTTTAAACGTACAAGTGGAGTGTTACCAACAGTTAGTGAGTTGTCTTCATAAATCTTGCTCATGGTATGGTCCTTCATTAGTTAGCGTCTTGCTCGGATACCGAAAAAGTCAGGATACCGCGCAACCCTATTTGTTTATTTTGTGTGATAGAGATTAGGACAGTAAAAAATTCTAGAGAAGGATTAAAAAGTTATATCTTATTAACTTGAAGGTACTCGCAAAGAAAATAGCAGGGAGCAGTGAGCTCCCTGACGATTACTTTTTAAACTCTGCCACCCACATCGCCGTTGCGCCACAGACGGCAATAGGCATTACAATCAAATTCAGAATAGGAATGGTGGTAAAAATGCTGACTAGCACGCCGAAACCGTACGCCTTTCCTTGTTTTTGTTTCAAATTGTAACGCATGTCGTTAAAACAGATTTTATGATTATCAAATGGATAGTCACAATATTGAATCGCCAGAATCCAAGCAGTGAATACAAACCAAAGAATTGGCCCGACGGTTTGGCCTAATGCTGGGATAAGCAGCAGCAAAAAGAGTCCAATCGCCTTTGGTAATACGTAAACCAATTTACGCCATTCGCGCGCTAGGACTCTTGGCGTGTCTTTTATCACGCTCAGGAAACCGTCGTCATTGATTTTTTGCCCAGTAAGGTGCTCCTCTACTTTTTCTGCCAGTAAACCGTTAAATGGTGCGGCAATAAAATTAGCCAGCGTGCTAAAAAAATAGGAAAACGTCGCTAAGATAGTGAGAACCAATAGCGGCCAAAGCAGATAGCTTAGCCATGAAAGGAACTCGGGCAATTGTCCCATCCAAGATGATATCCATGCATCAAGATGAGAAAAAAGATAAAACAGAGCACCACCAACCAAAACAATATTGGCCAATAGAGGCAAGATGACAAAGCGACGTATTTCTGCACTTAGGGCAATCTCGAAGCCGTAAAAGAAGTAGCCGAAACCGGAGCGAGGTGTGGTGTTGTTATTCATAGTTACTTTTTGCATCGTTATTTTTTGTATAGTGACAGTTTTGGGTGGAAAATGAGCACTTTCTATAATAACAAGAAAGAAGCGTGTCCAAAATCACAACATTGAGGGAACTTCTCACATTAATTTGTTCTAAAACCCTAGTGAGTTTTGGTAGAGTTGGTCGTTAACCGTTTTAATAAACTTAGCTTGGGTAACAATAACGCTTTGGCTAAGCAAATGAGAGCAAAAAATGCAGGAATTGCGATTCGTACTTATCGTGGTGGGCGCGCTAGCCATTGCCGCGTTGCTGTTTCACGGTCTGTGGACGAGTAAAAAAGAAGGTAAGTCTAAATTTGGTGACAAGCCATTAGGGAAGCTCGAAGTGGGAAGCGAAGACATCGCTGATCGCAGTGCAGAACGAGGCTTTGCTCCAGAAGACGACTTTGACATTATTCGTAAAGAGCGCAAGGAACCTGATCTATCGATGGAACCTCTCGAGATTGATCCGCTGGTTAGCGATCCTTTGGTTGATCCGTTAGTTAATGATTACCTTGAGCCGGATGATCAGCGTGTCAACGCGAAGACTGAGTTAGACCACATCGATGTCAGCAGTGCTGAACACCAAACCCCTGCCTATTCTATTGCTGATGATTTGCCTTCTATGTCTGCGGTTGCTGAAACAGTGGTGGTTGAACCTTTGCATGATAAATCGCACGAGGTGCAAGAGAGTGTCCAGCCAACTTCTGCCTTTTCTCGTCTCGATAGCGAACAGGTCAAAACAGCTCCGTTTGAAGAGAAAGTATTAGATGTGGCTGAGACGAAACAGCCTGAAGATGTTCAGTTAGAAACAAGCGACAAAGATGACAGCCCTAGTGAGCCTGATGCTGAGCCGGAAATGGATGTCATTGTTCTCAATGTTCACTGTACTGGTGAGCAAGCATTTGTAGGCACTAAGCTATTTGATAGCATGCAGCAAAATGGCTTACTGTATGGTGAAATGGATATTTTCCATCGCCATGCGGATTTGTCGGGTACGGGTAAAGTGCTATTTAGTGTCGCGAATATGATGCAACCGGGAACGTTAAAACATGATGATCCCGCGCTCTTTACCACCAAAGGTATCTCTTTCTTTATGACCTTGCCGTGTTTTGGCGATGCTGATCAGAACTTTAAGTTGATGCTCAGAACCGCACAGCAAATTGCTGATGACCTTGGCGCGAATGTGCTGGATGATGCGCGTAATCTAATGACGCCCAATCGTTTAGATGCTTACCGAGCACAAATTAAGAAATTTAAGGCCGCGCAGCAAGGCTAAGTATTGAATTGAATGTTAAGGCTCCTCGATAGGAGCCTTTTTGTTTTTAATCTCTTTATTACCGGTATCTTCATTCTGAGTTGTCGCGCCAAATGATGATCGCTATTGGGTATTACTTGAGAATCTCAAATCGGGCGGTCATACTCCGTCCATTCGTTTTATTGCCTTTCGAACATTGAGTAAATTATGTCGACAGAAATCCAACAAAAACTCGAACAACTACGCGAAACGCTTCATTACCATGCCGTCCGTTACTACGTAGAAGACAGCCCAGAGATCCCAGATGCAGAATATGATCGTCTGATGCGAGAATTGCTCGATATTGAAGCGCAACATCCAGATTTAGTGACGATTGACTCGCCGAGTCAGCGTGTTGGCGGCAAACCGCTTGATGGATTCGAATCGGTCGCGCATGAAATTCCCATGCTGTCGTTGGATAACGCTTTTGATGATGCAGAACTGGAAAGCTTTCACAAAAGAATGGCTGACCGCCTACCCGCAGCGCGTTTCGATTTGTTTTGCTGCGAGCCTAAATTAGATGGCTTGGCAATAAGCTTGCTCTACGTTGATGGTGTTTTGGTACAAGCCGCCACACGTGGTGATGGTACGACGGGAGAGAATGTAACGGAAAACGTTCGTACCATCAGCGCGATACCATTAAAACTACGCGGTGAAGGTTGGCCTAATCGTATTGAAGTGCGTGGCGAAGTGTTTATGCCTAAGGCTGGCTTTGACAAGTTAAACCAAAACGCTCTAAAAAAAGGTGAAAAACCTTTTGTTAACCCGCGTAACGCCGCGGCAGGCAGCTTACGTCAATTAGATTCACGCATCACTGCAACCCGTCCACTGAGCTTTTATGCCTACAGTGTCGGTGTGGTGGAAGGCGAACCATTGTCATTGAGTCATTACCAACGCTTTTTGCAATTGAAAAACTGGGGTCTGCCAATGTGCCCAGAAACCAAGCTGGTTAATTCTTTAGAAGACGTAAAGGCCTATTATCACGATATCTTGACTCGCCGTGATGCGCTGCCGTATGAGATTGATGGTGTCGTGATTAAAGTTGATGATGTGACTTTGCAAGAGCGTCTTGGTTTTGTTGCCCGAGCGCCACGCTGGGCGATTGCTTATAAATTCCCGGCGCAAGAAGAAATCACCATTCTAAATGACGTAGAGTTTCAAGTCGGTCGCACCGGCGCGATCACGCCGGTCGCGAAACTAGAGCCTATTTTCGTCGGTGGTGTGACCGTGAGTAATGCCACGTTACATAACGCCGATGAGATTGCTCGTTTAGCGGTGAAGATTGGTGATAGCGTGATTATCCGTCGTGCTGGCGATGTGATCCCGCAGGTGGTGTCAGTGGTGCTGGATCGTCGCCCTGATTCTGCTCGTGAAATTGTCTTTCCTGCACAATGCCCAGTATGTCACTCAGCGGTTGAGCGGGTCGAAGGTGAAGCAGTCGCGCGCTGTACTGGCGGTTTAGTTTGTCAGGCGCAGCGTAAAGAGGCGCTTAAGCACTTTGTATCGCGCAAAGCGCTTGATGTGGATGGCCTAGGTGAAAAGGTTATCGAACAACTGGTCGATAAAGAGATGGTTGCCACTCCGGCTGATCTGTTTAAGCTCAGTGCAGGCGTGATTACGGTTTTAGATCGTATGGGGCCTAAATCGGCGCAGAATGTCGTTGATGCATTAGTTAAATCGAAACAAACCACATTACCTCGCTTTTTATACTCACTCGGTATTCGTGAAGTGGGCGAGGCGACGGCTGCGAACCTTGCCATGCACTTTAAATCATTGGACGCGGTAATGGCTGCCACACATGAGCAGTTGATCGAAGTTCAAGATGTTGGCGTGATTGTGGCAAGTCATGTGACCGCTTTCTTCGCCCAAGAGAAGAACCAGCAAGTGATCACTGAATTGCAGCAGCAGGGGATTGATTGGCCAGCTATTGAAGAGCGTGATGAAAGTGTGCCGCAACCGTTAGCCGGTAAAACTGTGGTGCTAACCGGATCACTGTCACAACTGTCGCGTAGCGATGCAAAAGCGGCATTGCAGAATTTAGGTGCCAAAGTGGCCGGTAGCGTATCGAAAAAAACCGATATCTTATTTGTTGGTGAAAACGCGGGTTCTAAATTAGCCAAAGCACAAGAGTTGGGGATAGAGGTACAAACTGAGCAAGATTTAATCAACTTAATGTAACTAAATTTATCTAAAAAGCGCTCTACCACTAGTGGTAGAGCGTTTTTTTTTGGAAAAAATTAATCCTTTATTTGTGAGAAATAATCTTCAAATAAAGAACCGTGACAATGATCAAACAAAAAATAACACAACCTAAAGAGCCTTGGGTAGTGCGACACACTTCAAGTTGTTACGGTGATAGCTTGGTGTAACTCTATGTTTTTAAAGTTATTTTGCCGGGTGGTGTAAAGTTCAAATAATGAGTGAGATCGAGATCACTACTTTTGAAAAAGTATGTGTTAGCTCATATTTTTTTATAAAGAAATTAAGTTCTGATTGATGTTTTTTGGTGCGAAGTTAGTCTAGGGGACATGGATACACACGGTGTATGCAGTAACTTTAAAATCAAAAATTATTTTAAACAGTAATTTAGGTTTTATAAGAATTATCTTCTTCCTTCGGCGGCCAAACTTAAGGGAGAAGAAACAAAAAAACAGCTATATCCCATTTTTTAGGAGTTTTTTCCATGGACAAATTTTTTAAACGCACTCTAGTAGGCGCAGCAGTAGCAGCAGTAGCAGCTGCGGGTTCTGTAAATGCAGCTAGCCTGACTGACAACGTTGATCTTTACGGTCAAGCAGCTGTATCTGTATGGTACATGGCTGACGTAGCAGAAGGTAAAGACCACGGTCTAGACATTGAAAACGAATCTCGTATCGGTCTTCGTGGTACTCAAGAATTCAAAAACTTCGGCCCTGCTATCATTTGGCAAATGGAAACTGGTAACGTTGGTGACGACGGTTCAACAGGCACACTAGGTGGCCGTGATTCATTCATCGGTTTCCAATTTGACGCGGGTAAATTCCGTTTTGGTCGTCTAACTCAGCCTGCATACGATATCGTTGACTGGCCATACACTAACCCAGGTCTAGGTAACGTATTTGACTGGAACACTGATATTGCAGCGGGCGCACACGTTGACCGTTCTGGTGATACTTTCCGTTGGGATTCTAAAAACTACAACGGTTTCACTTACGCAGCATCTGCATTCAAAGGTGATAAAGATGTAGATAACATGGGTTATTCTGTAGCCGCTCATTACTCTACTAACGGCTTCACGCTACACGCAGGCTACCAAACAGAAGGTGACGCAGCGGTATCTGTAAAGAACACTGCAACTACGCCTGTTGAGTCAACATCAGAAGGTCAGCGTTCATTCTACATCTTAGGTGCTGAATACAGCTTCGGTAACGGCTTCCATGTAACGGCAGCAATTAAAGAGATGGAAACTGATTACACAGTTGCTGGCGCAACTAATGCTCTAACTGGTGTGTCTAAGCAAGACCAACGTGCTTACTCTGTAACGGCGCAATACGATACAGCTGAGTGGCAATACAAATTGGGCTACGCAGCAACGAGCGACCTAAGCACAACTGGTGGTAACGTAAATGATAAGAACACTGGCGATACTGCAATCACTGCACGTGTTCTATTCAAACTAGACCCATCAGCAGTTATCTACGCTGACATTCGTTCATACGATATGGGTGTTAATGCTTACGATGTTACTGCAGACCGAGATGATCAAGCTGGTGACGTTACTAAGTTCGGTATCGGTGTTGAGTACTACTTCTAATTATTTAATTAATTAGTTGATTAACATCAAGGGTGGCGATTGCCACCCTTTTCTTCTATATAAGCAGGTAATATTTATTATGAAAAAGTGGATCGTTCTTTCTTTGGCTCTATTTGGCGGTACTGCATTGGCAGACGTTAAAGTCACCTTTTCACCTGATGTGGAAGTGTTAGCAGTTAATGGCGTTGATGATATCAGTTCTGGTTTTGGCCATGTTGACCATGTGGTTTTGGAAAATGGCCGTAATCAACTACTCGTTCGCTCGGCAACTATGATTCGCCGTGATGGCCAGCAAGAAAAATTTAAATCCAAGCCAATAATCATGTTATTTGACGCTCAAGATGTTTCTTTGAACTTAGTGCCAAGCATTCATGTAAAAGATGGTCATGATGCTGATAATTTTAAAAAGAATCCGATTTTTTATCTAAAAAATAACGGTAAAAATGTCGAAGTAACAACAGACGTATTATTTGGTAATTTGGTTGATTTTGTTCGTGATTACGAGAATGAACTGGCAAACTACAACAAGCGTGAAGCCCCAGCATCGACTTATATTTACGATCAAGAAGAGCAAGTTAGAAAGTCGGTAAAAATTGCTACCAATGATGGAAATATGACACTGGAACAAGCGATTATTATGCTGAAAGCCGATTTTTTAAGATTGGATGAAGCTTCGCAAAAAGAATTTGCTCAATGGGCAAATAAGCAATAGTAAACTAGAGTAATAAATTTAAATGACAAAGCCAGCATTCGCTGGCTTTGTGCTAAATAATAGCTGGCGCTTAATTCCAGTAAAGAATTTTACCTTTATAAGCTTTACAGTATTCACTTGGAATATATTCCACGCTACCGTTTGGCAATTCACATGTCACGCGAGGTCCCATCGCGGTAGCTCGCCCTTCGCCATTACCGGCGTAAGCAGTTAAAGAAAATAGCGCAGTACAAAATAGAGCAATAACAATTTTCATAATAAATCCCCTTTATTTTTGCGAGTCATCTCAAATTTCTGAGATAGTTTTAGTATGAAACAAGATCGATAAAGATCAAAAAAAAATGATATTTTTCTGCAACAAATAACTGAAACTTATGATTGATTAGATATTTAGCTATGAAATTAGTTTTTTGCTTTAAAAGATGAGTAGAGTGGTTCTTTATTGGTTCTTTTGTAAATAAAAAGGGGCTTTGAGCCCCTTTTTATTGGTTAATGACGAATTAATTGGCTTGAATGATCAGCGTGATACCATCAAGTTCTATTACTTTTACCACCGTTCCCGCTGGTAATGATTGTTCACAATATGCAGACCAAGTTGTATCAGCAACGCGAATGCGCGACTTGCCCGCTGGAATGGCATCTTCTAGCGTGATCACCTGACCAATCAGTTGTTTCTCTTTTTGATTGAGTGTTCTCGATTCATCGCTTTCTTGATCTTGTTTTAGCTGACGTCGCCACCACAGCCATGTGGTCACCAGTGCAAAGGCCCCAAAAGAAACCCATTGCAGTTGCCAACTAAGTGGCAATAACGAAAGCAGTAGGCCGACTAACAGTGCAGATATACCAAGCCATAACAAGTAACCCGCTGCACCGAGCAGTTCCGCCGCCAACAAGGCTAAACCTAAAGCAAGCCAATGCCAGTGGGTAAAAGTATCTAGTAGTTCAATCACGGCACTTCTCTATCTAATAACGTTATACCAATATGAGCGGCTATTTTTCAGGTTGTTGTTTAAACATTTCAGCAATACCGGCCACTGAACCCATCAACCCCGTCGCTTCGAGTGGGAGCATGATGATCTTGCCATTCTCTGCTTGGCCAATCGCTTTTAGAGCTTCAGTGTAGCCCTGAGCTATAAAGTAATTCACTGCTTGCATATCGCCTTGTGAAATCGCGTTAGAAACCATCTCGGTCGCTCTTGCTTCGGCTTCTGCAGCACGTTCACGCGCTTCTGCTTGAAGGATAGCCGCTTGTTTAGCGCCTTCTGCTTTCAGGATATCAGATTGCTTATGACCTTCTGCTTTGAGGATTTCCGCTTGGCGAACCCCTTCAGCTTCAAGAATATCAGCACGCTTATTACGTTCCGCTTTCATTTGTGCATTCATCGCTGCGGTTAGATCGGCAGGTGGCTGTACATCTTTAATTTCGATACGAGTGACTTTTACGCCCCATGGGTTAGTCGCTTCATCAACGATAGCCAATAGTTTAACGTTAATCTGGTCACGTTGGCTAAGCATCTCATCAAGCTCCATTGAGCCGAGTACGGTACGCATATTGGTTAGAGTCAGGTTACGAATCGCATGCACGAGATCATTAACTTCATAAGCGGCTTTTGCTGCATCAATGGCTTGCACAAAACAGACCGCATCAATGGTGACATTGGCGTTATCGCGAGAGATCACTTCTTGTGCCGGGATATCAAGTACGCGCTCCATCATATTGATCTTATGACCGATGCTGTCAATAAATGGAATGATGAAGTTTAAGCCAGGTTTGAGTGTGTGGGTATAACGGCCAAAGCGTTCTACCGTCCAGTGGTTACCTTGAGGAACGGTTTTAACACCTGCGTAAACAAAGGCTATAACAACGAGAACAAAAATAGCGGTGGTAATGAGAGAGTAGTCAATAGGCATTATGATTTTCCTTATTTCATGATTGTGGCCATTGTTGCTTATTAAAACAGCGCCGACAAATCTAGAAATGAGAGCTATGCCTCTAATTTTGATAAAACAAAGGCCGGAATACCCGGCCTTATCAATGAGATGAATCTATTTTTACTCTGTAATCAGTAGAGGATAGAGTAAAGCTGACGGCGGTATTGTGCAGCCAGTGGATTTCCTTGGCCTAATGCACTGAGTATATCCATAAAAGTCTTTTTCATTTCGCCGTCGAGAGCATTGAGATTTTTCACGATGAAGCGCCAGATCAACTCGAGTGCTTCTTCATCACGATTGACGTTGTGATAGTTCAATGCCAAATCCAGCGCTAACTTGGCATTGTCCTGATCTTGGGCAAAGGCGCTCTCAAGAGATTGGATCTCAGGGCTATTCGCCGCCTGATTATGCAGTTCTAATTTAGCAATGAGGCTCTTGTAATCGTTATCTTGGTATTCGAGAGGAATATGTTGCAGTTGTTCTGCAGCAAGAGTGAAATCTTGAGTTTCAAGGTAGCAAGCGGCCAGCGCAAGTTTCACTTCTCCTTTCACTAATAATTCTTCTGGGAGTGACTTTAGTAGTGGCAGCGCTTGAGTATGCTCGCCTGCAGCGACCAGTTGAAGAGCGCGGTTCATTGTTAGCGCATCTTGGCTTGGTAAGTGTCGGTTAAGCATCTCTTCGATGGCACTAATCGGTTGGGGGCCACCCATGCCATCCACGGGTTGGCCTTCAGAAAATAAGGCGATAGTGGGTAACGTTTGAACACCAAATTGCGCAGCAATACCTTGTTCTTGTTCACAATTGAGCAGCGCAAGCGTAAACGCACCATTGTAGTTTTGAGCGAGCTGTTGCAGTTGAGGAATGATGTCACTGCTTTCTTGGCTCATAGGGGCCCAAAAGTGGATAAGCAGAGGGGTTTGTCGAGAGCTTTCGAGAACCGGCATAAAATTCTGCTGATTGAGTTCGACGATAAAAGGTGATTGCATTTGCTTTATCCTTGCCAATTATAAGTACTGGGGGCGCTAGTATTGATTCACTTAGGCAGAGCCTATTGCTACTAACAGTATGGGCAGGAAGTGTATATATCAAGTCTCTAAAACAAAAACGCCACTGAATTCAGTGGCATTTTTATTGGCAGCACGTGCAGCGAAGGTGTTTAAAATAAGATAAACAGAGTTAGCGCAGCACTCACACATAGCCAATTTAATTTATTTAATGACATCTGCAGGCACCGAATGAAACGCTTATTAATATGGGGTATTTCTACGTTACCAGTGAATCATGCGCTTCTATTGTGACGTAATGATGACATTAAGCGGCTTTTTGCAAAATTTTATCTAACCATCGACTGGGTAGTAGGCGCTTTAGAATGGCAAACACCTTGGTTGGTCGTGTGACTCGATAACGGATCTTTGGCCGTGGCGCTTCAAGGGCATCAATCAATGGGGGGATACAAGCTTCAGCTGGCAGTACAAAAGCATTGTTTGAGCCCTCCTTTTCGAGTCGTTGAATTTGTTGTTTATAGGCGGTTTGATGAACGCTGCCATCAATATCAATCCATTGCTGAAAGGCTTTTAAGGCATTGGCTCGAAAGCGGGTTTCAATTGGGCCTGGTTCAATCAAGCTAATTTTGATCTCGGTATCGGCAAGCTCCAAGCGCAAGGTGTCACTCCAACCTTCAAGGGCGAATTTTGAGGCGTTGTAAGCACCACGGTATTTCATTGCCGCAAAGCCAAGTACAGAACTGTTTTGTACGATACGGCCATAGCCCTGTTTACGCATTACTGGCAGTACGTGTTGAACCAGTTGATGCCAACCAAAAAAGTTACTCTCAAATTGTGCGCGCAGCGCGTCGGTCGGTAAGTCTTCCAGCGCGCCGGGTTGCCCATATGCGCCATTATTGAATAACCCGTAAAGCTGACCGTTGGTGAGTGCCAATGTTTGCGTTACTGCATGATCAATACTGGCTGAATCGCTCAAGTCTAATTGAAGGCAAGTTAGACCTTCCGCTTGCAGTCTTTCTACATCTTCAGCTTTGCGGCAAGATGCGATCACTTGGTAGCCCTGTTGATGAAGTGCATGGGCGGCGGCATAGCCAATTCCAGATGAACAGCCGGTGATCAGTACTGCTTTTGACATGAATTCCTTCTCTTTAAGCGACGATATGCCACTCTAGAGTAAAGGATTAGTCGTGATGTTGTAATAAATTTTTTAGTGCAGGTTCAATTCTGGAGTAGCTAAAACGAAAGCCTAATTCGGTGAGTTTTTTCGGCTTGGCTCGGACGCTATCGAAGAGCAACACCGCGCTCTCTCCCATCATTATTTTCAGTGCCCATTTAGGGGTAAACAACAGGTGAGGGCGTTTTAGCGTTCGAGCTAAAGTACGGCTGAAATGACGGTTGGTGACGGGGTGAGGAGCACAAAAGTTAAATTCCCCATGGGCATGTTCAGTCTCGAGTAAATAGAGTATGCCGCGTACCATATCTAACATGTGAATCCAAGGTAGGTATTGTTTGCCACGTCCAATTGGGCCACCAACGCCGAGCTTATAGGGCAATAACATTTTGCTTAAGGCGCCGCCGTCACAACCTAAAACCACACCGGTTCTCAAGATGCATACTCGAGTCTCTTCTGAGCGCGCGCGATTGGCTATCTCTTCCCATTTTGCACAAACATAATGAGGAAAGCCTTTGCTTTGAACATGCAAGCTTTCATCGAATGGATGCTGTTGTTGATCGCCATAGTACCCGACCGCTGAGCCGCTGATGAAGACTTTAGGCGGAGTGGTGCTTGCATGAATAAGACTGACAATTTGTTCGGTGAGTTGCCAGCGACTTTGGCAGATGGCCTGTTTCTGTTTTTTGTTCCAACGCTTGTCGGCGATGGGCTCTCCGGCGAGATTAATCACGGCATCAAAATCATTTAAATCATGCAGATCATCCAAGTGGGAGAGGTAGGTAATATTGCCTAAATCAGCATGACTGAGAGTTTGCTTCGCTTTATCTAGGTTGCGCGATAGCAGAACCACCTCATGGGTCGTTAAGTGTTTCAACAATTCTCTGCCGACGAATCCAGTACCGCCAGTGATCAATATCTTCATTACGTTCTCCTCACTTGGAGTAATTATAGCGATAACCTCGTCACTCGGATCAGAGCGTGCGTGATAATTGTCGCGTTTCAACGGCGAATCAGGAAGTGTAGGGAGTCACAGAATACACATTTTGTTACATCCAATATGAGTGGTGATGCAACCGTCACATACTATCAGTAGGCGCTTTGGCAAGATAGGTTATGGGCAAGATAGCCTACGGGTTAGCAATGGAGTGAGATTATGCTGGAAGTGAGGCAAGCAATAGGCGCTTTACTGCGCGCCATGTTGGGCAGCTTTCGTGATCTTATGCCAATCATTATCGTGATTGCTTTTTTTCAGTTAGTGGTACTACAAGAACCACTGCCCAATCTTCTCTCGATCTTATTCGGCTTGTTGCTGGTGGTTCTTGGCCTGACGTTTTTTATTTTTGGGCTTGAGATGGGGCTCTTTCCTATTGGCGAGACCATGGCGCAAGCTTTTGCCCGCAAAGGCAGTGTATTCTGGTTGTTGATTTTTGCTTTCTGCTTGGGCTTTGGTACGACGGTTGCGGAGCCTGCCTTAACCGCCATTGCCGATGAAGCGGCAGCAGTGGCCGCAGAGGGCGGTATGATCATCAATGATGAGGCGAGTCGCGAGGACTACGCTAATGGCTTGCGGCTAACGGTCGCATTATCGGTTGGGATCGCGATTGTGTTAGGCGTATTACGCATTCTCAAAGGCTGGCCAATCCAAACCATGATTATTGGTGGTTATATCGGTGTGGTGATTCTCACCGCGTTTGCACCAGAAAGTATTATTGGCGTGGCTTACGACTCCGGAGGGGTGACCACCTCGACCATTACCGTACCATTAGTCACAGCATTAGGCGTGGGCTTGGCTTCTTCAATTAAAGGGAGAAATCCGATGATTGATGGCTTTGGCTTGATCGCATTTGCCTCTTTGCTGCCAATGATGTTTGTAATGGTCTTTGGAATGGTGGTGGCATGATGATGCAGCTACTGGATACCTTTATTGACACCGTTGGTGATGTTATTCCTATTGCCACGATTCTATTTGGCTTTCAATTTGCGGTGTTGCGCCGACCTATCGTTAACCCCATCAAAGTGTTATTAGGCTTTTTTTATGTCATTTTTGGTTTATCCCTTTTCTTGCTTGGTCTTGAGTTGGCGCTCTTTCCTTTGGGCGAGACCATGGCAGCGCAACTGACCGCGCCTGATTTTCTGCAACAAGTTCGCATTAGTGCCCGAGAGACATTGAGTTGGATTGATTATTACTGGGTCTATTTGTTTGCGTTTTGCATCGGCTTCAGTACCACCATTGCGGAGCCATCATTGATCGCTGTGGCGATCAAAGCCAATCAGGTTTCGGGTGGCAGCATTCGGGTTAATGGTTTGCGTATTGCTGTCGCGCTGGGCGTCGCGATTGGTATTTCGCTGGGTAGCTATCGAATCGTTGTTGGTGATCCGATTCATTACTACATCATCTTTGGCTATATCGTGGTCGTCATTCAAACTTTTTTCGCGCCCAAGTTAATCATTCCATTAGCTTATGACTCAGGCGGTGTGACCACCTCTACAGTGACTGTACCACTCGTCGCTGCGCTTGGACTTGGCCTTGCTTCTACCGTTCCGGGACGCAATCCAATGATTGATGGTTTTGGCTTGATTGCATTTGCCAGCTTATTTCCGATCATTTCAGTAATGGGGTACGCACAGATAACCCAATGGTTGAATAAACCTAAACAAGAGGATAAAGAAAATGCGCTTTAAGTTGCTTTTAGCCTTTGTTGAAGACAGTAAAACCGAACAAGTGCTTGATGCTGCGCGTCAAGCGGGCGCGACAGGGGCGACGGTGATCAATAACGCTCGTGGCGAAGGACTCAACCAAAAACGGACCTTTTTTGGCCTGACATTAGAGGTGCAAAAAGACGTGTTGCTGTTTGTGGTTGAAGAGCATTTAGCTCGGCAAATATTAGAAACCATCAGTGAAGTTGGTGAGTTTGATCAAGCATCGGGGCAGGGCATTGCTGTCCAAATAGATATCGAAGATGCTGTTGGTGTCGCCCATCAAGTTGAGCAGTTAACCAAAGTGGTAGAGGATGAATTATGACAACCCAAGAAATCATTCGTGTACGCGATGTAATGACGGGCAACTACGTCATTATTGATGGTTTAACGACAGTGCAGGAGGGGATCCGTTTAGCACGGCAAAATCAAGTTAAGGCCCTTGTGGTCAATAAACGCCATCAAGATGATGAATATGGCATTGTCTTGATGAACGATATTGCTAAAAAAGTGTTAGCCAAAAATCGCTCCTGCGAACGGACTAATATTTATGAAGTGATGACCAAACCCGCATTGGGAGTGGATCCTACGATGAACGTCAAATATTGTGCACGTCTGTTTGAACGTTTCGGTATTAGCCGAGCACCGGTGATTGAAAATGGTCAAGTGATCGGTATGGTCAGCTACAATAATATTGTTCTAAATGGCATGGCACGAGATGACGACTGATCGACAATTACGTAGAATAGCCTCAATTATTTTGAGGAGTTGATGTCGTGAAATTGTTTTTTGCCTCAGATCTGCATGGCAGTCTGCCTGCTACAACCCAAGTACTACAAGAGTTTGAACGCTCTGGTATCGATCATTTAGTGTTGCTGGGGGATGTGTTAAATCATGGCCCTCGTAATCCGATTCCTGAAGGTTATAACCCACCCGCAGTGGCTGAATTACTCAACCAATATGCGGACCGCATTATCGCAGTACGCGGTAATTGTGATAGTGAAGTTGACCAAATGCTGCTGTCATTCCCGATGATGAGTGATTTTGCTTGGGTGATGCTGCCAACCGGTAAACGTTTGTTTGTTACCCACGGCCATCTGTACAACAGCGATAAACGCCCAGCGTTGCGAGAGGGGGATGTGATAGTACATGGTCACACTCATATTCCGGTTG
The DNA here is from genome assembly GCF_040869025.1 of Vibrio scophthalmi. NCBI lineage: Bacteria > Pseudomonadati > Pseudomonadota > Gammaproteobacteria > Vibrionales > Vibrionaceae > Vibrio > Vibrio scophthalmi. The sequence continues at coordinate 2,257,816 of NZ_CP134271.1, forward strand.
CCGAACGTAAAGGGGCGCAATTTATTTTCAATCCAGGTTCTGTCACATTTCCACGCGATGGCTTTGCTGCCAGTTACGGCTTACTAGAAAACAACACCATCAAGGTGAAGAGTTTTGTCGGGGATACTTTAGTTGAGACGCAATTAGACGCTGAGTTCTGAGGAATCCCCTAATGATTTTGATAAAAATCATAAATTTAAGGTAGATGCACATCTTGTCATGTGATCAAATGGTTCTGAGAAAAATCAATAACCAGACAACAAGATGTGCGAACTCGATATTTTACACGACTCTCTTTACCAATTCTGCCCTGAATTGCACTTAAAACGACTCAACAGTTTAACGCTGGCTTGCCACGCATTACTTGAATGTAAAACGCTCACTCTTACCGAACTTGGTCGTAACCTGCCAACGAAAGCCAGAACAAAACATAACATCAAACGAATCGACAGATTGTTAGGTAATCGTCACTTGCACAAAGAGCGACTCGCTGTATACCGTTGGCATGCCAGCTTTATCTGTTCAGGTAATTCGATGCCCATTGTTCTTGTTGACTGGTCTGATATTCGTGAGCAAAAACGGCTTATGGTATTGCGGGCTTCGGTGGCACTACATGGTCGTTCTATTACTCTTTATGAGAAAGCCTTTCCGCTTTCAGAGCAATGTTCAAAGAAGGCTCATGACCAATTTCTAGCCGACCTTGCAAGCATTCTACCGAGTAACACTACACCGCTCATTGTCAGTGATGCTGGCTTTAAAGTGCCATGGTATAAATCCGTTGAAAAGCTAGGTTGGTACTGGTTAAGTCGAGTCAGAGGGAAAGTGCAATATGCAGATTTAGGTGCGGAAAACTGGCAACCTATCAGCAACTTACATAGCATATCCTCAAGTCGCTCAAAGACTTTAGGCTATAAGAGGTTGACTAAGAGCAACCCAATTTCATGTCAAATTGCACTGTATAAATCACGTCCTAAAGGCCGAAAAAATCAGCGTTCGACACGGACTAATTGTCATCATCCGTCACCTAAAATCTACTCCGCTTCGACAAAAGAACCATGGGTTTTAGCGACTAACTTGCCCGTTGAAATCCGAACACCAAAGCAACTTGTTAGGCTCTACTCGAAGCGTATGCAAATTGAAGAAACCTTCCGAGACTTGAAAAGCCCAGCCTACGGTTTAGGCCTCCGTCATAGCCGAACTAGCAGCTCAGAGCGCTTTGATATCATGCTGCTAATCGCCCTAATGCTTCAACTGACATTTTGGCTTGCTGGAGTTCATGGTCAGAAACAAGGTTGGGATAAGCACTTCCAAGCTAACACTGTCAAAAATCGAAATGTACTCTCAACAGTGCGCTTAGGGATGGAAGTTTTGCGGCATTCTGGCTACACAATAACGAGGGAAGACTTGCTCGCGGCTGCAACCCTGCTTGCTCAAAATCTATTCAAACATGGTTGTGCTTTGGGGAAATTATGAGGGGATCCCTCAGCGCTGAGTTTTGAAGCGTTGATTTTAACCACAGAGTGGTAATCAACAGATGAAAACAACAAAAGGCACCGTATGGTGCCTTTTCGTTGTTTCGAAGCGAGATGGCGGCAAAGTTAAGCTTTATCGCAGCCATTTTATTATCGTAATTGTTTAGTAATGTTATTTACAGCTAATGTTATTTACAACGAATGCTATTTACTATCGGAATGACCTAAGTCTCTCTCTGGATCAATCACATCACGCACACGTTGTTTTAGGACTTTTGCTTCAGGAAAGCCACCATCGCGTTTGCGCTCCCAAATCAGTTGGCCATTGCAAATGATTTCGAATCGGCCACCAGTATCGGGGTGAAGAGAGATCGAAGCAATTTCTTCACTAAAGGTATGTAAGAGCTCTTGGCTTAACCAAGTTGAGCGCAGCATCCAATTACACTGACGGCAATAAAAAATCTCAATATTTGCTTTTTCCATTTCATTTCCTAAATAAGTAGTTTTATGCCCACCAGTAAGGTGAGGATCTCAAAGCAGATTTTAATTATTCGATTACTAAAGCGAGTCGAAAGGTACGCACCGATACTGCCGCCGACAAACGAGCCAACCAGTAAAATCGGTAACCATGGCCAATAGATTTGAGCGCCAGCATGCACAATCGCGATGCCGCCAATGCCATTCCAAAATAGACCAACACAGATCATGGTCAGTGCCACCGCTTGCTTGTAGCTATAGCCAAACCAGCGTACTAAAAATAGGGTGACCAATAGGCCGGAGCCTGCGGTAAGTGAGCCATTAATAATGCCGATAAAAATTAAGCCCAGCCCACCGAGTGACCAACCGAAGAAATGACGATGAATGGGTCGGGATTCTTGGCCTAGCTGCTTTTTGAAATAGGAATAGATGCCTAAAGCTAAGATCATCACACCAAGGGCTTTTTCCGCCCAAAAGTCGGGAATCGTCAGGATAAGATTGGCACCAATGATCACCCCAATACTGCCAACAAGCGTGAGATAACAAGCTTCAGCAAAAGAAAACGATTTTTGTTTTAGGTGCGTAAAGGCGGCGCCTAGGCCAAGAGCGACACTAGCGACTTTATGTGTTGCCAGTGCAACAGAGAACGGTAGGCCAAAAAACAGTAATAACGGGAATTGCAGCAAGCCTGCGCCCCCACCGGAAAGGGCGGCGAGTATGTTGGCTGTGAGTGAGCCCAGTAACAGGCCAGCGGAATTAATCCAATCCATGATGATAAAAAAGGGAGCGTCATGCTCCCTTGTCATTGTCGTGAGAACTAGTTAGAGAAAAGTACCGTAGAACCATGACTTAAGCTAGTTAAAAGCAAGGTTTTATCGTTGACGATATCAATGCGACGGCTCAATTGTGAGTCCATTTTAAATAACTGCTTAATCAGTTGTAGCTGTACATCAGTGAAATCTTTACTTTGCGCGGAAGAGACATCTTTAAACTCTTTAGGCGAAATTAGTAGATAGTTATCACTGATTTCCCAATCACCCGTTTCAGAAATATTGATCACGCTATCGCTCTGTTCACTATTGGCAAACAAACGAATCGTCGCTACGCGGATGTAAGTGCCGTTTGGCAGGTATTTTACATTCGAGACCACGTCGACTTTACGCAGCGGACCGACGGTTTCTTCTTGCAGATTATCGCTGATCACGGTGACCATTTTTGATTGCCACTCTTTAGAGGTAATGGTCTTTTCTACTTGAAAATCACTATCTAAGTACAACCAACCACTAAAAAGTACCGATACTGCTAATAAGGCTAACGCTAGTTTCTGATTCATAAATATTCCTTATTGGCAGATATGGTCAAGGTCATTTTGGTCAGAGAAAATACGTACGGTAATGTTCTCTCCAGAATGATCAAGTCGATGAATATAGTTCAGTACCAACTGATTATTTTGGCCACCAGTGGCGATCACTTCGACAGGCGCCGCTTCATTTAAGTGGGATTGTTTGTAGCGAACCACACACTGCTCAATGGCCGAATACCAATGAGAAAGGTCAGGATGATTAATAGGGGTTTTGACAACGACGCCATCAAATGAATTGATTTGACGAAATTGAGAATCGGTTGGTTTATCGATAACTAACGCAAGTAAAGGCAGTAACAATGCAATAGCAATCAACACTTTACTAAATAGAGTGGAGGTCGTTTTTACCGCTGTTTGAGGCTCAATTTGAGGTGAGGATGTTGGCGGTAATTCCACTTCACGCTCAATCTCTTCGGTCAAATTAATCTCAGGCTCTTGCTCTTCATTGGCCTCATAAGTTGCGTTGTCTTGAGGTTCGATGATTGGTGTGTCGCCACTGACTAATGGTGTCATTCGTTCTACAGAGCAGATCAGTTGATAACCGCGTTTCGGCACGGTTTTGACAAATTCAGGCGATTTAGTCGAGTCTTTTAGAAATTTTCGTAGTGTTGAGATCGCTTGAGTTAGGCTTGAGTCATCAACTTCAAACCCTTGCTCACGCCACACGAAGTCGTGTAACTCATTGCGGGTTACAACTAAATTTGGCTTTTCCACCAGTAGAAGAAGGATCCTGCTTTCATTACTACCTAGACGGATAATATCGACATCATTGTCTTTTTCTATCAGTGAGTTGGTGTTTGGATCGAACGTGAACTTGTTCGCCAGATTAAACTTTGTACCTATATTACTCATGCAGTTGGCCTTCAGTTTTGATAGGTCTCAGACATCACTAGTGTCAATGAATGATACGGATCACAATCTTAATAAATATGGATCGCCATTTACAAATATTTTGTTAGGCAGGATAGACAAACTAAAATCAAAAAAACACCGTATTTATAATTCTTGACCTTGAATTTACATTTGTCACCCTCATGTTAATTAACAATCATCATCAAATAATCCTTGGTAAGAACAGCCTAGGATCCTGATAAGTATAGATGTTACGGAGTAAACATGAGCGAAACTGCAACACACAATAAAGAGACTCGTGGCTTTCAGTCTGAAGTAAAACAGCTGCTTCACTTAATGATCCACTCTCTGTACTCAAATAAAGAGATTTTCCTACGCGAGCTAATTTCTAACGCGTCAGACGCGTCAGATAAGCTTCGTTTCCAAGCGTTGTCTAATGCCGATCTGTATCAAGGTGATGCGGACCTTAGCGTGAAACTTTCTTTCGATGAAAAGAACAACACCCTAACCATTTCTGATAACGGTATCGGCATGAGCCGTGAAGATGTGATTGAACATCTAGGCACGATTGCTAAATCGGGCACCGCGGAATTCTTCTCAAAACTGTCAGATGATCAGAGCAAAGACTCTCAACTGATTGGTCAATTTGGTGTGGGCTTCTACTCGGCATTTATTGTCGCAGATAGCGTAACTGTGCGCACTCGCGCAGCAAGCCTATCCGCGGATCAGGCGGTTCAGTGGCATTCTGAAGGTGAAGGCGACTACACCATCGAAGATATCCATAAAGAAACACGCGGTACAGATATCGTGCTGCACATGCGTGAAGATGGTAAAGAGTTTTTAAATGAATGGCGTTTACGTGATGTCATCGGCAAATATTCTGATCACATTGGTATTCCGGTTCTGATCCACACTGAAGAACGTGATGAAGAAGGTAAGGAAACTGGTGAGAAGAAGTGGGAGCAAATTAACAAAGCTCAAGCCCTTTGGACTCGTAATAAGTCGGACATCAGCGACGAAGAATACCAAGAGTTTTATAAACACGTTTCGCACGATTTTGCTGATCCATTAGTGTGGAGTCACAACCGTGTTGAAGGTAAGAACGACTACACCAGTCTGTTATACATCCCCGCGAAAGCCCCTTGGGATATGTTCAACCGTGATCATAAATCAGGTTTAAAACTGTACGTACAGCGCGTCTTCATTATGGATGATGCTGAGCAGTTTATGCCTTCTTACCTGCGTTTCATTCGTGGTTTGATTGATTCAAATGATTTACCACTCAACGTATCGCGTGAAATTCTACAAGATAATAAAGTGACGCAATCATTGCGTAACGCTTGTACTAAACGTGTCTTGACTATGCTTGAGCGCATGGCCAATAACGACAACGATAAGTACCTTTCTTTCTGGAAAGAATTTGGCCTAGTGCTAAAAGAAGGTCCGGCGGAAGACATGGCCAACAAAGAGAAAGTGGCAGGTCTATTGCGTTTTGCCTCAACTGAAGTGGATTCAGAAGAGCAGACTGTTGGTCTTGCGTCTTACATTGAGCGCATGAAAGAAGATCAAGATAAGATCTACTACCTAACGGCAGATAGCTACGCAGCGGCGAAAAATAGCCCGCACTTAGAGCAGTTTAAAGCCAAGGGCATTGAAGTCATCTTGATGTACGATCGCATCGATGAGTGGTTGATGAACTACCTGACTGAATTTGATGGTAAGCAGTTCCAGTCAATCACCAAAGCGGGGCTTGATCTGAGCAAGTTTGAAGATGAAGCTGAAAAAGAGAAGCATAAAGCAGCGGAAGAAGAGTTCAAATCGGTTGTGGAACGCACCAAAGAGTATCTAGGTGATCGCGTTAAAGAAGTGCGCACTACCTTTAAGCTCGCCACAACACCAGCGGTTGTAGTAACGGATGATTTTGAAATGGGTACCCAAATGGCGAAGTTGCTTGAAGCAGCAGGCCAAGCAGTGCCAGAAGTGAAATATATTTTCGAAATTAACCCAGAACATCCATTGGTTAAGCAAATGGCGGATGAAGCCGATGAACAAGCTTTTGGCCGTTGGGTTGAAGTTCTACTTGGTCAAGCAATGCTGGCAGAACGTGGCTCATTGCAAGATCCATCGCAATTCTTAGGTGCAATTAATACCCTTTTGACTAAGGGCTAATATTAGCTAAAAAACAAAAAGCTCGCATCTTGCGGGCTTTTTGTTTGAACGTCAGAGATAAATAGCAAAACATGCAGCGATTAGGCTGACGTTGTCAGCTGATATAGTGGCTTAACATTCTTTAGTCTTATTAGAGTCGTGCTGCCTGTAAAATATGGTAGACTCAGAAACTTGAATGTGAGTCTTAAGGCGTGTATTTTGCTCGCCCAAACACAATACTCCGTTTAGTGGGTATATACCGAAACTTACCGTCCGCACTTGTTTTAGTTTGCTCAATCAAGCTTGAGTGAATGAGGCATCTGATTGTGAGCTTCGGTATAAATTTCTAATATTAAAGAGGATAAATCATGCGCATCATTCTTCTAGGTGCTCCAGGTGCAGGTAAAGGCACACAAGCAAACTTCATCATGGATAAATACGGTATTCCACAAATCTCTACTGGTGACATGCTGCGTGCTGCTATCAAAGCAGGTACAGAACTAGGCAAACAAGCTAAAGCTGTAATCGATGCTGGTCAGCTAGTTTCTGATGAAATCATCCTTGGTCTTATCAAAGAGCGCATTGCTCAAGACGATTGTGAGAAAGGTTTCCTTCTAGATGGTTTCCCTCGCACTATCCCTCAAGCTGATGGCCTAAAAGAAATGGGCGTAGCGGTAGATTACGTTATCGAATTCGACGTTGCTGATAGTGTGATCGTTGAGCGTATGGCTGGTCGTCGTGCTCACCTTCCTTCTGGTCGTACTTACCATGTAGTGTACAACCCGCCTAAAGAAGAAGGCAAAGATGACGTGACTGGTGAAGACCTTGTTGTTCGTGATGACGACAAAGAAGAAACCGTACGTGCTCGTCTAGGTGTTTACCATGAGCAAACCGCTCCGCTTATCTCTTACTACGGTAAAGAAGCTGAACTAGGTAACACTAAGTACCTTAAATTTGATGGTACTAAGCAAGTTGCAGAAGTAAGTGCAGATATCGAGAAAGCACTGGCTTAATTCTCACTAAGAGAAAAAATTGCTATAGTAAAGGCGGCCTAGTGGTCGCCTTTTTTATTTGCTTTTTAAGAGCTTAAACCCGCGATAAGTTTGATCGCTTTTTAGCGTGAGTGCGTATCTAAATTCTTTCTACCGTCGATAGGATGCCATGAATAACAATAACAAACAGGGTGTGTTACTGGTTAACCTCGGTACGCCAGACGAGCCGACCGCGCCAGCGGTAAAACGTTTCTTAAGCCAGTTTTTGCATGATAAACGAGTTGTGGATATGACTCGCTGGTTATGGTGTCCATTGCTGTATGGGGTGATTTTACCTATTCGTGCGCCCAAAGTGACTAAGCTCTATCAATCAGTTTGGATGGATGAAGGCTCACCGCTGATGGTGTATTCTCAGCGCCAAGCAGCAAAGTTGGCTGCGCAACTTGATATTCCGGTCGAATTAGCCATGACTTACGGCAATCCAAGTCTGTTGTCTGGTGTGCAAGCATTAATGACGCAGGGCGTGGAGGAGGTCATTGTATTGCCTCTTTATCCGCAGTATTCAGCGACGACAACGGCCGCTGTTTCTGATGGCTTAACATTAGCCTTCAAACAGATGGCAGTAATACCAAGCTATCGTTTAGTGCGTGATTATCATCAGCATCCACTCTACATTAAAGCCCTTGCGGATAGTGTGCGCCGTTCATGGCAAAAGAACGGACAGGCCGATTACTTGCTCTGTTCATACCACGGTATACCTCAGCGTTTTGCTGATAATGGCGATATTTACCCAATTCATTGTCAACAGACGACGCAGCTACTTCAGCAAGAGCTAGGATTAAGCGATGAGCAAATTGGTATGACTTACCAATCTAGATTTGGTCGTGAAGAATGGTTACAACCCTACACCGATAAAACCCTCGAAACGTTGCCAAGTAAGGGCATTAAATCGATTGATGTCATGACGCCAGCCTTTGCGGCGGATTGCTTAGAGACGCTAGAGGAAATCTCAGAGGAGTGCCAAGCACTCTTTAAACAGCATGGTGGGGAACATTTTAACTTTATTCCATGCCTCAATGATGATGATGGTCATATTGAGATGATGAGAGCTCTCGTGGAAAAGTAAGTGTTTATAGCTCTAGTGAATGCAAATTGAAGCCACCGCAAGGTGGCTTTTTTATGCCTGTTGTTCAGATAGAATCATGAAATTTTTCTCACGATGGGTGGATACAAAGAGGTAAGGGATATGTTGTTAGTGCGAGTAATATCCATTTGCTTGCTGAATGAACTGTGATCGAGATCTGATTATTATTATGGAAAATTAACAAACAACTCAATCAAGCTAAAAGCGGTGTGATACCAATAGCACTCAGCAGCTATTTTTCTATATTGACTGTGATTTGGATCGTTTCACCGTTCACTTAGAAGTTTTTATGTTTTGTAAGTGCATGAAATATTGGTGTTAAATATCATGCGATGTTTTTACGTTGCGTCAGATCTCACTCACCTTTTCTGCATTTTTATCTGCCAAATTAATTCGCCACTATAGAGCCAAGCCAGGGATGAAGCTCCTTTTATGCGATCAATAACGATGTTCACTCATCCAAAAAGAATCGCGGCAATTTTTATTTATTAAGGCAGATTATCATGAAAAAAATTCTTACTCTTAGCGCACTTTCGCTTGCTTTCGCCTCTACTGCATTTGCAGGTTCTTCTTATGTAACGGGTAACGTGCAGTTCCATTCAGATGCACAACCTAATGCGACTTCAACATTAGAAGCTGGCCATACCTTTGATACTGGTACCACGCTTTTGACGGAGTTTGATGGTATTTCATTGGGTAAGTACGATGATGATGCGCTTCAAGATAACGGCTTAGGCAATTCGCCATATATTACTTTGGGTATCGAGCAAAGTTACTCGGTGAACGACAACTTATGGGTAGCCGTTGGTTACCACCATCTATTGAATAACGGTGAAACGGTACAGTATCGTCCATTGGTGAAAATTGGTTATAACTTCGATAACGGTATTGCGATCAGTAACCGCACACGCTACCACGATGTAAAAGATGGCGAAGATCAACTTCGTTTTGATAACCGTATCGGCTACAGCGTGAATCCAGAACTGACATTAAGCTACAATAACGTTTACGTTCGTAATGATGGTGATGCCGATAATTCGATGGATCACGAGCTTCGAGCGACCTGGACTCGCCAAGGTGTTCAACCTTACTTTGAGTACCGCAATCAAGGTAACGGTACTGACGCAACCAATAATGCCTTTGTTTTTGGTGCCTCTTACGGTTTTTAAGTACAAAAAAATAGAATCCTGCTCATCATAGAACAAAGCCCAGCATTGCTGGGCTTTTTCATTGTGGTATGTGTTTAACGATTACCTTGGTAAACGTTGTACTCAAACACTTGGCCGCGTTCGTTATAGGCGTATACCGCGTATGAATCTTTTTCATCGCCATATTCCATACCTGGAGATCCCATCGGCATGCCTGGAACTGCCAAGCCTTTTGCGTTCTTTGGTGGATTGGCCAGAAATGATTTAATGTCGTCAGCGGGGATGTGGCCTTCAAAAACGTAACCGCCAATTTCAGCAGTATGGCAAGATGCCAACTTTGGAGCCAAGCCTAGTTGTTGTTTTACCGCATTCATATCATCATGCAGTTTCTCTTCAACCGTGAAACCCGCATCTTGCATGTGTTTCGTCCATTCTGTGCAGCAACCACAGTAAGGTGATTTATGGTTAATCACATCCGCTGCGAATGCTGAACCTGAAGATGCTAGCAGCAGTGCTAAAGAAAGTGTTTTCATTGTCATAGTTGCCTCTAAGAACGATTTGTAGTTTTAAATAGTCGTAGTCGATTAGCGTTACTTACCACCGTAATAGAAGAAAGTGCCATTGCTGCACCTGCCACTACAGGGCTAAGTAAAAAGCCAAATGCTGGGTATAAGACACCGGCAGCAATTGGAATGCCTAGAGAGTTATAGATAAACGCTCCAAACAAATTTTCTTTCATATTTTTTACCGTTGCTTTGGATAGTTCAATCGCATTGACCACCGCTAACGGCGAGGAGTTTAGTAGCGTCATTTGCGCACTTTCTATCGCCACATCACTGCCGCTGCCCATCGCAATCCCAATATCGGCAAGCGCTAGGGCTGGCGCGTCATTCACTCCATCCCCGACCATAGCCACTTTGTGCCCTTGCTCTTTGAGCTGTTGCACTTGCTGAGCTTTTTGATCAGGGAGAACTTGTGCAATGACACTCTTAATCCCTAGTTGTTTCGCAATTGCATTGGCGACCGCTTGATTATCACCAGTTAGCATAACGGGTTCGATTTGCATTGCTTTAAGTGCTGAGATGGCACTGAATGCTTCCGGCTTGATCGGGTCGGCAATCGCGATGACCGCTTGAGCTATATTAGAAACGGTAAGGATCACCGGTGTCCAAACGCGTTGTTCACATTCAGATATTGCTGCATCAAAGTGCGATAAATCAACGGCGGTTTGCTGAGCTTGTGGCAATGAAATAACGGCAATCGCTTGATTGTCGAGTTGCCCAGTCACGCCTTTGCCGCGTAAGTTATGAAAGTCATGCACTTCTTTAAGCTCAATGTTTTCAAGCTTTGCTTGATTGACAATCGCTTTAGCTAATGGATGCTCTGAGTATTGCTCTAAACTTGCCGCTATTTGTAGCCATTGTGCTTGTTGGCTCTGTTGGCTGAAAATCTGCTCAACGCTCGGCGTTCCTTGGGTTAAGGTGCCCGTTTTATCAAACACGACGCAGTCTACCTTGCTTGCTGATTGCAGTACGTCAGCATCTCGAATCAAGATGCCCATTTCAGCGGCTTTACCAATCCCTACAGTTACAGAAAGTGGTGTGGCAAGGCCAAGTGCACAAGGACAGGCAATAATCAGTACGGTCGTTGCTACAACTAACATATAACTGGCTTTTGGATCGGGCCCAACGGCATACCATACTAATGCGGCAGCAATCGCGATCGCGACCACCACGGGAACAAACACCGCTGAGATTTGGTCTGCTAATTTTGCGATGGCTGGTTTACTGCTTTGCGCTTGACGAACTAAATCAATGATGCGTGCCAACATGGTGTCACTGCCCACGCTGGTGGCTTGAATCACAATGCTTCCATCTTGATTTAAGGTGCCCGCTGAGACGTGGCTGTCGACCTGCTTATCAACGGGCATTGGCTCGCCAGTCAGCATAGATTCATCAATATATGAGTGGCCACTTAACACGATGCCGTCAACCGGGATCTTTTCACCCGGTCTAATACGCAGTTGCATTCCCTGTGTGATTGCTTCTACTGCAATTTCTTGATCTCCTTGCGCGGTGACCAGTGTGGCATTTTTAGGCTGTAGATCGATCAGCGCTTGTAACGATTGAGTGGTACGCGCTTTCGCTTTCGCTTCAATATAGTGGCCCAGTGAAATTAGGCCAATGATCATCGCACTTGCTTCAAAGTAAACATGACGAGAAGCGACAGGGAACCAGTTAGGAAAAAAGACGATGACCGTTGAAAACAGCCATGCAGCGCCTGTTCCCAACGCGACTAAGGTATCCATGGTGGCGCGACGATGGGTTAATGCTAACCATGCATTGCTGAAAAAGCTGCGTCCAGCGGTTGCAAGAAGCCATAAGCAGACAAGGCCAATGCCGCCCCAAATTAATTGGTCGTTAAGATTGCGAATCATCATGTTGCCGCCAAATACACCCCAAGCCATCAATGGCCCACCAATAGCAAGCCCCATCCAAGCGCTTCTTTTATGGTGTGCTTGGGCTTGGCGCAACTGTTCTGCTTGCTTTTCTTGCTGGGTTTTTGGGTCATCAATTAACTGTGCTTGATAACCGAGCTTTGCAACGGCACTGAGCAGTAAATCGCTATTGAGATCGGCGCGATCACTAAAAACCAAGGCACTTTGTTCTGCTAGGTTGACTTGCGCTTTAGCCACACCCTCAACCGATGTTAATGCATTCTCCACAGAAGCCACGCAGCTTGCGCAGGTCATGCCGCTGATCAGTAAATTGAACTTATGCCCGCTTGCGGTTGAGCTATTCGTTGTTTTCACGGTTGCAGAGGCTTGCTCCGTATCGAGTTGATGGTTAGGTTGATCTTCTGCTGTAATGGGCTGATCTGCATCATCTGTAATTGATTCGGAGATCGGCTGGGCTTGATAACCTGCTTCGGTGACGATATCGATGATCGCTTGATCTGATAAAGTTGTCATCAGTGATACGTTATCTTTACTGACTGAAGCTTGGGCAATCGCAGCGTTGTTTTGTAATTGTTGAGTGAGCTTTGTTACACAACGTCCACAACTTAACCCACTGAGCAAAAAACGTTTGTTTAATTCAGCTTGGTAACCTAAATCTTCGATTTGCTCGACGATGTCCGTTAAGGAGACTGTCGTTTCAAGTTCGATCAAGGTCGGCGAAAGAGTTTGAATCGATACGTCAAAGCGCTCGCTAAGGCGTTGTTCTAATTTACGCGCACAGCCCATACAATTTAGCCCTTGTAGTGGGATTTCAAATCTGTTCATCACTTTATCCTCGAACGGTTGATACGACGAAGCATAAACCTTTCCTCAAGGGCAAGGTCAAGCGCTTAGTTGCGATTCATTTTTCTCTCCGATTCCCTTCTGCCTATCTATTTTGACGTTTTATCTTGCGAGTCACCTCAAGGTTCATATTCAGGAACTATCAATCAACGTGAATTGTTCAAAATAGGCTGCGAGTGAGTTAACAAGTGGGGCTGTTTTTTGAAAAAAATTTGAACTCCGCATCTAAAAATGACGTTTTCTTGTTTTTATATTTGAGTTTAAATTATTGATTTAAATGATTTTATTTTCTTTGTTGTTTCCTGATTTTGAACTTGATCAGATTCCAATTGGGATAATTTTTTGTCGAGAAAAAAGTTTGCCAACATGCCCCTGTTCAAAAAATGGAGCCTCTCGAAATGGTCAATATGACCAACGAGAGAAACAAGGAAAACGACTAAAAATATACATAGGGGTTATTTATGTCTCACTTTAAAACAACACTTTTAAGCGCAGCGATTGCAGCAACCACCATGGCCGCGGGGTCTGCAAGTGCGTATATGTTAGGTGATCCAAACGATGCTAACGTAGAAGTGTATGGTGTAGTCTCTATCTCAGCAGTGGATTATGGGGCAAAGAAATTTGATGATGCTGGAAATTCCGTGACGGAAGAGGGCATGGTATTTGAAAACGAATCGCGAGTGGGTTTTCGTGCCGCAAAAGTTATGACGGATGATGTTGAAGCCTTCATGCAAATTGAATCTGGTTGGGTTCTGGATGATGGCGCAAAATTGGGTAATCGCGATACTTTCGTTGGCTTCCGTGGTGAGGATTGGGGGGCTGTGCGCTTTGGCCGTATGTTAACACCGCTCTACGAATTGGTTGATTGGCCTTATTCGGCTTCAAATATGGGAACAACGTTTGACCGTGGTTGGCGTGCAGGTGAGCGCTTTAACTTTGACCGTAAGAGCCAAATGGCGCGTTACGACTCACCTATGTTAGGTGATATGGTCAAATTTAGTTTAGCGGGTGGCAATGGCAGCTTTAAAGACAAAGACTCTAATTTCTTTGGTGGTTCTGTATCTGTAACACCTCATGAAAGAATTACGCTGCATGCGGCATTTGAAACTGCCGATAAAACCGATTTTGATACCGATTTAATTGGTGATACATCAGCTTACTTCGGGGGTGTCGAGTTCCGTTTAACCGATAATTGGAACATCTTAGGTGCATACAAAGTTGCAGATTTTGAAGCGGACAACAAATTGGGCGCTTATCATGAGCGAGATATTACCGCTTACTCATTGCAAACCAACTACTACATGGGTGATATGAACTTCCGTCTTGGCTACGCAGATCAAGAAGGTGATACCAATGATATTAAAGATGATACGTTAGATTTCACCACTCTAACGGGTGAGGTGGGTTACTCATTTAATTCAGTTTATACCTTCTTGCGTATTGCTCAACACAGCGGCACTTATCGTACTGGTAGCGGAACGTACACTGGTCAAGATTACGATGATCTTATGGTTCGCATTGGTACTGAATGGACCTTCTAATCATCATGTCTATAAATCAAATCTAGTCCGTTAATCTTCTCCCTCTCTTTGTCTGCAAGGAGGGGGATTTTTGCTTGAGCTGGTCAATAAAATGAAAAAAATCTTAATTCTATCTATCGCAGTAATGATGAGCGCATTTACACAAGCGCAAGTGACAATCCAAACTGATAATCGCGTTGAAGTGTTGGCGGTTAATCAAACGATCAATAAAGTACCTAATAAGGGAAAAGGTCATCTAAAAATAGCAAATGGTGACAATCAGTTACTCATTCGAGTGACGGCAATGGTTGACGGTAATGGCGGCAAAACCAAGTTTAATTCGTTACCGATGGTGATTCGCTTCCATGCGAGCGATCAAACCTTAGATCTCACCACCCCATTTGCTATACGTACCGAGCGTGCGGTGAAAAAATTTGCTGAAAATCCATTGGTGAGTGTTACCAGTGATGGTGAAGACTGGCCTTACATTGTCGATGTTATCCATGATCAAACATTTGAATTGTTAAAGGATTACAATGCAATGCTGATGCGTTACAACCAAACGAAAGGTAAAGCGGCGTTGGTCAGTGCTGGCTCAAACAACCGATTCACCACAGTAGAACAATCAGAAAGCAGCACCAATTCGACGGAATTGAATCGTGTCATGGAAACAGCTTTCTTTGAAATGACGCCGAGCCAAAGGCAGCAATTTCTTGCTTGGGCTGTTCAACACCTCAATGATTAATCGGGTGATTTAGTTATGGTGGGAAGAGTGATGATTCTTCCCTCTATAGGGATTCGACTAAAAAAGACCGACTTACCCTAGCACCTAAAGGAAGTTGAGTATAAAATAACGCCCAATTTTGGCATCGGTTGTTGCGGTGCGGTCAATTAGACAATCAAGGTATTTAACATGACGGTTAAAACTCGTTTTGCTCCTAGCCCAACAGGCTACCTTCACGTAGGTGGTGCTCGTACAGCACTCTATTCTTGGCTATATGCTAAACACAACAAAGGTGAATTCGTTCTACGTATCGAAGACACGGACCTTGAGCGTAACTCTCAAGAAGCTGTTGATGCGATCATGGAAGGTATGGAATGGCTAGGTCTTGAGTGGAATGAAGGTCCTTACTTCCAAACTCAACGTTTTGACCGTTACAACGAAATGGTTGATGTGCTACTTGCACAAGACAAAGCATACAAATGTTACGCATCAAAAGAGTTGCTAGACGAAGTTCGTGCAGAGCAGGAAGCAAACAAAGAGATGGCTCGTTACGATGCGAACCATCCAAAAATTAAAGCAGCAAACGACGCGGCAAAAGATGGCGATCCATGTGTTATCCGTTTCCGTAACCCGAAAGAAGGCAGCGTTGTTTTTGATGACCAAATTCGTGGTCGCATCGAAATCAGCAACAGCCAAATGGATGACCTAATCATCCGTCGTACAGATGGCTCGCCAACGTACAACTTCTGTGTTGTGGTTGATGACTGGGATATGGAAATTACTCATGTAATCCGTGGTGAAGACCATATCAATAACACGCCTCGTCAAATCAACATCTACGAAGCGCTTGGTGCTCCAGTCCCAACATTTGCTCACTGTGCAATGATCCTGGGTGATGATGGTGCAAAACTGTCTAAGCGTCACGGTGCGGTATCTGTAATGCAATACCGTGATATGGGCTACCTACCAGAAGCTCTAAATAACTACCTAGTGCGTCTAGGTTGGTCTCACGGTGACCAAGAAATCTTCTCTCAAGAAGAGATGATTGAGTTCTTCAGCCTAAACGCGATCTCTAAATCAGCTTCTGCGTTTAATACAGATAAGCTACTTTGGTTGAACAACCACTACATTAAAACGTCAGAGCCAGAGTACGTAGCTAAGCATCTACAATGGCATCTCGATCAGCAAGCGCTAAACATTGAAAATGGCCCAGCGATTACTGAAGTGATTAAGCTAGTAGGCGAGCGTTGCAATACCTTGGTTGAATTGGCTGAGCAAATCCGTTACTTCTACGAAGATTTCGCAGAGTTTGAAGCGGGCGCGGCGAAGAAACATCTACGTGGTGTGGCAAAAGAGCCTCTAGAAGTTGCGTTAGCGAAAGTGGAAGCGATTGAAGAGTGGACAACTGAAAACTTACACAAAATGATCGCAGACGTATGTGCTGACTTAGAAATTGGTATGGGTAAAATCGGTATGCCACTACGCGTAGCGGTGACAGGCGGCGGTCAATCACCATCAGTAGATGCAGTAATGCAGCTGATTGGTAAAGAGCGTTGTGTTGCTCGTATCAAGATGGCATTAGCGTTTATTGCTGAGCGTGAAGCAAACGCATAATTATGAGTGCTAAAAAATAGCTAAAGACCGCAGCCATTGGGCTGCGGTTTTTTTTCGTCGCGTAATTAATTGGAATTTCTACCTTTCCTGTTCTACTTTTATTTGTGTCACCGATGAGAAATTGCACAAACAATCAAAATGCTATTTTATGAATCACTTAATGCGCAAATGTGTGCGGTCCTTTACTCAGCTTAAGTTCATCGCTTAAAGCGAGGTTCGATTCGATGATTGTTTATTGATTTTCGGTATCTTATTTTACCTTTAAGATATTGAAAAAATCATTATATACCTGTGATCATTGAAGATGCTTGATTTTCTTTAGAATCAGGATCATGCTACGAACCATGAAAATTACACTGACTCCTCAACAGAAACTGCAACTCGAACAAATGCACGATATTGAACGTGATAGTCGAGTTTGCGACCGTATTAAGGCTGTTTTGCTGGCTTCTGAAGGCTGGAATCAGACTATGATTTCACAAGCTCTTCGGATTCATGAATCCACCGTTGCACGTCACCTTAGCGACTACGTTCTTTCTGAAAAACTTAAGCCTGAAAATGGCGGAAGTCAAAGCAAGCTTTCTGCAACTCAAACCATGCACCTAATCGAGCATTTGACTGAGAAAACCTATCCTCATACTCATCAAATTGTCGCCTACGTTAAAGAGACTTTTGGACTTGATTACACTGTCTCTGGTATGAACAAATGGCTTCACCATAACGGTTTTAGCTACAAGCAACCGAAAGGCGTTCCACATAAGTTTGATGAAGCAAAACAACAAGCTTTCATTGATGCTTACGAAGCGCTAAAGGCAAGTTGTGGCGAGGATGAATCGATAGTCTTTATCGATGCTGTTCACCCAACCCTATCAACAAAAATATCTCATGGCTGGATACGAACTGGTCAAGATAAAGTGATTGAAACAACGGGAAATCGCTGTCGATTGAACATTCTTGGCGCACTGAACCTGTCAGATATCGGAGCTACTATTGTTGATGATTATGAGAGCATTAACAGTGAAACGATAGTTCGTTTTTTCTGTAAGTTAAGAGAGAGTTATCCGTTAGCTCATAAGCTTCATATCATCTTAGATGGTGCGGGATATCACCGTAGTGACTTGGTCAGAGATGCGGCATTTGTCCTTAATATTGAGCTGCATTATCTTCCACCTTACAGCCCAAACCTCAACCCAATAGAGCGGCTTTGGAAAGTAATGAATGAGAAGTCGAGGAACAACGTTTACTTCAAAAGTAAACGGGACTTCAAGGCGGCAATAGACCAATTTTTTACTGTGACACTTCCAGAGATCGCAGGCTCTTTGGCATCTCGAATTAATGATAATTTTCAGGTTCTCAAGCCTGCATCTTCAAGTTGATTCGGTATAGTGCGAGCGTTACCGATAATAATCATACCTTTAGGTAACTTAATTTCGGAAGTGGCATAACAAGTCGGTGTCTGCTGGTTTAAGGCGCCGTGACTTGCTCAAGTGAATAATGGATTAAAGGAATTCTCATGATGAAAAAATTAGCAGTGGTAATATCAGCATCCCTTTTGATGGCCTCGAATAGTGCTTTTTCTGACCCTTATGTCGGTCTAAAAGCGGGTAAAACATGGCTAGATAATGAATGTTTTTCAGGTCAATCATGTGACTCTGACGATATAAGTTATGGTGTTTTTGGTGGTTTTCAGGTTTGGGACTTTATTTCACTGGAAGCTGGCTATGATTACTTAGGTAAGTTTACTGCCGCGGGATTAAATGATGGCAGTATTGATGCATTTACATTAGCACCTAAGTTTACAGCACCTCTAACGGATGGTATTGATTTCTACAGCAAAGCTGGTGGTGCATATGTTGATATAGGCGGCAAAAGCGATATGTCTTACTTGCTAGGCTTAGGTTTGGAGTTTGATGCATTTGAAAATGGTGCAATTCGCTTAGACTATCAAGCTCTCACGGACATGAATAACGATTATCGCCGAATGCTTGCCAATACAGTAACTTTAGGCGTAGCTTACAGCTTTGGTGGTAGTGAAGAGCCAGCCCCTGTTGTGGTTGAAGAAGAAATGGTTGTCGAAGAGGAAGTTGTAGAGGTAGTTGTGATGACTAAAACCTTTGAAACAACACTACTTGACACAGAAACGTTTGCACTGAATAGCTCGGAATTGAAACCAGAAAGTGCAGGTAAACTTGATGAATTAGTTAAGATGCTAGCGGCCTACCCACAAGCTAAAGTAGATGTGGTTGGTTACACTGATTCATCTGGCGCAGCAGAATATAACCAATCGCTGTCAGAGAAGCGCGCACACGCGGTGGCTGATGTATTGGTCGAACGTGGTGTAGCACCAAGCCGTATTTCGGTTAGTGGTGAGGGTGAAAATAACCCGATTGCTGACAACAGCACTCGTGAAGGTCGTGCACAAAACCGCCGTGTTGAAATTACTGTTCCTGAATTTGAGTATCAAGTTCAGCAGTAATTCGCCAACGCTTGACGTTTAGATCGTGAATTGAAAGCCTCGAGTAATCGAGGCTTTTTAGTGACAGAAGGAAAGAGAAAGCAACCTCATTTGAGGTCTATACTGCTGAGTCGGCCCATAAACTCCAATATTTCTAAATTCATCTTATTGGCTTCCAATAGTGCTTTCTTGGTCTTGGTGTAAGCACCGAGTCGACCATGTTTGTTGATCGAGCATACAACGCTTTTGTAGATTAACTTGCCATTGTCATCATAATTCCGCCATGCGGCAATGTAGCACTCATCTTTCGCATCAGGACTCTCTTTGGTCGGTCGAGGTTTAAAGATGATTTTCGGTTCCAATGAATGTGGTAAGCGTGTCATTAGGTAAGGGTCTTTTAGTAAGCGACGCCAAAATTTTCCCCACATTTCACTACCGAGTTCATTTCGTAGCTTGATCGCCTTCTGCAGGCCTTTCTTTTCGCCAATTTTTAGAAAACCGACCGAGCGATGAAGTACGGTGTCTTCGGGCGTGTGAATATGAATTTTGTAGGCAGTCTTAGCTTTAGAAATAAACCGATGTCCGGTATTAGTTGTTAAATTGCTCTTTGGCATAATTTTAAATGATATATTTGTTATTAATGAAAGGGTAAGCAATTGTTAATAGATTTTAAAGTGCGAATACTCAATAAAGATAGCTCATCTAAAAATTATTGCTCAAGAACCTGTCTTGCTCACATAAAAATAGGGTTAAATAAGTAACAAATCGCACATGGTAGAAGGTTGAATGAACTGAAGTATTTATGCGGTGTATCGGATATTAATACCTGACAGTTTAGTCGTCGCTTGAGAGGGCTTTAGACCAATCGATAAAGAAAAACCCACGCGTAGAGGCATGGGGTTTTTAAGATGGCGCTCCCGACAGGATTCGAACCTGTGACCTATCCCTTAGGAGGGGATTGCGCTATCCAGCTGTGCCACGGGAGCTAATGAGCATCGATGATAATCAATTAGACGAATAGATCCATCAGAAATTGTCGTTAAGGGATGAGCTTGTGCATAACATCGCCAATTTGAATACTACTTGCTAACTCAGGTTGATCGACACTGAGTTCCGCTTCATGTTCGTAGACACGGCCCACGGTGAGTGTGATGTCAGTTGCGGTGACCTTATTACGTGGTAAACCTCGTTGATCGATAAAAGAACCGGTATGCCATAGTTGCAGTTTATCGCCTTCTCTTACCCCATGAATTCGACCAAGATCCATCGTCAGTGTATTGCCCCATTTAGCAACAATTTCAGGCAAAGTGATCTTACACGAAACCTCTGATTCCAGATCCAGCATCACATTGCGGCTGACTCGTAACATCATCTCGCCATAAGTAGAGGCCCAAAAGCGGGCGCTGCGGGTATCAACTTGGCTGGTTTTCGGGAATGGCCACAATGCCACCTCTCGGTAATTTCGGGTGTAGACTTCGCTGCCGGTCTTTCCGTCAAAAATAGTCAGTTCCATGGCGAATTGACGATTGATGGTATCGTCTCTTAACAATTTTTGGTCAATGGTTGCCGTGAGATCGGTTATTGCACCGCCAATAATGTATTGCGCCCCTGTATCTTCTGCGATCATTTTTAGGCGTTCAGGATTGCGTTTGTTGATCTCAAAATCGGTGGTGCCTACTGAAACAAAGCTGCTCGATTCTTCATCTAGTTGGCGGTTGATCACTTGAGCAAAATCATCGCCGAGGCTATAAACCTGCCCCATAACTGCTTGTTGTGGAGAGGCTAAATCGATATTACCGACCAAAAATGTCTTCTTGTATTGGTCTACGTGGCAACCTGTTGCCGATGGGTATATATCGATGCGAGCTTTGACCAGCATGACATTTTTACGTACTTTCTGCTCTTCAACTAAGATATAACGCACTTCGTGGTTAGTGAACTGGTATTCTTTTCGGTCACTTTCTAACAACGGTGTTAGGTTTGAAATGCTGCCGATGTCCGCGCCGGAAAAACTGACTGCTTTGTAGAGTGCGTCTTCTAAAGCGTGTAAACGCGCAGCTTCCTCTGATGAAACAACGGTTGCCATCCCCGTCACTTCATACCATGCGGCATGTGCGAGCGTTGAACTTAAGCTCAGTGAAAACGTAGCCAATAGGCCGAAAACAAATTTTTTCATATTTTATTTACCAATTAGGTACAGTTTTTGCTTGGTTAATCGTAACAGATTTTGGCATTGCATTTCTTTATGTATACAAGCAGAGAAAAGCAAAGAGTGTTCCACTTTTTTATAGAGAGAGAAAAGTGATGAATAAATGCCTAAATGTATCGGAGATCAGAGAATGAAAAAATGGTTAGCTTTAGTGCCCGTAGTCTTTCTGACTGCTTGCGCTTACTCCCCTATTTATAATGGTAAAGAACCTTATCAGGGCAGTCAGTTTATGTTGATGGACAGCCCTCGCCACACCCTCGATTTTTTTGTTGAGAGTTTAACTGAAGAGTTAGTGCAATCGAACACGAGTGTTTCTGCTCGCACACCTATCGCGATAACTTCGTTTGTTGATCTGCAAAATATGGATGCGACTAACTGGTTAGGCAATAGTGTTTCAGAAGGGTTTATTTATCAATTTCAGCGCCGTGGCTTCAAAGTTGTTGATTATAAGACCACGGGTAGCATACAAGTGACATCGCAAGGTGACTTTGCCTTTAGCCGTGACTGGAAAGACTTGGCAAAAGAGCAAGACATTGAATATGTGTTAACGGGGACCATGCTGCGTCAAGAAGGCGGTGTATTAGTCAATGCTCGCGTCGTTGGCATGCAGTCTCGTGTGGTTGTCGCCTCAGCACAAGGCTTCCTACCTGCCGATCGAATTGGTCGAGATTTGGATACTTTAAACACCATTCGTACTCAAGATGGTGTATTGATCCGTTCTGACCCAACCATTCGTCAACCTTACACCGTTATCTTGCGTCCATAGGAGCACCCATGAAGAAGTTACTATTACTGTTGGTTGCGTTTAGCATGATGGGTTGCCAGCCTTTGAGCCAGATGCGCCCAGATGATTGGCTAACCGCTGTCGGTTATGCCAGTATTGGTGAACAAAAAGGTCGTGATGCGGAAGAAAAGCAAGTTCGCGCTATGCGTGCTTCAAAGATCGATGCGTATCGTGAATTAGCAGAACAAGTTTATGGCATGCGAGTCAGTGGTCGTGCTGATCTTAAAGATCAACGTCTTGGCACTGAAATTACCTCGGGTGCGGTCGATGGGGTTATTCGTGGTGCAGAAGTCGTGCGTAGCTATAAGGTAGGAGATACTTACGTGACCGAGTTGCGTCTAGACATTCGTAAAATGAATAAGCTGCGCGATTATGGCGAAGTTCAGCAAGTGCCGGAAAAACGCCAACAAACTCTCTTTTAGTTCTCTATTCTCTGATCTGATGGCAATAAAAAAAGCGGCAATTAAATTGCCGCTTTTTATTGCCGTTAATCCACTCACGATGGAGTTAAGCTTTTAGATTGGTGCCTAACGTGGAAATATTACGAGTGTGCCCTTCGGCGGTATAGGTCATGCCCATCTTGCCTTGGCTTTGTTTCATTAAGTTATTGAGCTTATGGAAACTCAATTGAGCACGTTGCAAGGCTTCTCCGTTTATAGCATTTACTTGCTGACATTCTGCGATCAGCTGACGAATTTGATCGACGAGCTGACTCAACTCAGGTTCGGTCTTCAGGCTTTCTACGTCTGGATGGCGACCGATCCGTTCATCCGTTTGCTGTAACTGGATGATCAGTGTGTTTTTTTGTCTAGCGAGTGCTTCAATATCTTTGGAGATGCGTTGAGCAATCGCGCCTTGCTCTTTCTTCAATAGTTCCGAAAGTTCATCGGCGTTTTTCAGCTGAAATTCAACTAAGCTCTGCAACGCAGCCATAAGTATTCTCTAATTACATCCCAAGTTCTTTTTCGAACTTGATCATATTGTCCGCTAACTTTTCCGGATCAACAGAGTAAGAGCCGTTAGCAATGGCTTCTTTGATTGCCGCCACTTTCGCTTGATCGAAGCTAGGTTGGCTGACCATCTGATTATGCATTTCACCCACAGCTTTGCCGGCAGAACTCAACGACACGGCATCCTGCGGTGTAGAAGACGTTTTTGCTGCTGACGTCGAGGTTGATGAAGAAGTCGTATCGCTACTACGGGGGGCACTGCGTGTTGATGTCGTCAGTGTTTGCCCAGAGCGTATATTGTCTATACCTACCATTTAGAAAGCCTTTTTACGTGTAGAAAATCCTGTACTGAACATATCGGCAGAAATGTGCAGACCTTTAGGAATATTTCATGATCCTTTTTTGAACTAGGCTGACCATGATGAATTGTCCCTAAAATATCACGGTAACTTCAGAAATATCGCTTACTCTTGCATCAATTATACGATTGGATTTACTATTTTTCACTCTTATCTGCTCACCGTGCGATCCATCTGATAAAGCGACCCCTTTTGTTGTAATGGTCATACCAGATTTTACGGCTTTTATAGTGACAATATCATTGCGACAAACAACACAAATATCATTTTGTTCAATAATTTCACCCGAGCGTAAGTTTTTCTTCACTTTTGCTCCAATTACAGCATTTATTGTGGAAAAACCTTGCCGCCTTAACCGCTGCAAGTCTACCATGTTGATGGTAACATCATGGGCCGAGATAATTTCGCCTTTATTGAGTGATGTCGTAAGTGTCGCTTGCGGACCTGTGCGTATCATTCGAACAGAGACATAGGTTTTCCAATTATCCTCCAGACACTCAACGAGTACGGTAATGTTACTGGCATTTGAGTTCGTTGAACGTGAGGATGCAATGAGTTCCGTAGGGCAATCGCTGGCAAAGATTCGGCTATCAATATTCGCCGCTTTGGCTTCTAAAGTGCCACCTGCGGGTTGTTCTATATTCTCAATAATGTATTGTTCAGCAGTCGTTTGAATGTGCGTTATTTGCTCAGGCGTTGCAGAGTGCGACGAAAAGCTAAAGAATAGCGACAGCACGCCGATAAACGTAATAATTCGATTTAAAAAAACATGAATTGAGGGTGTGGAAATAGTTGAAAGGGATGATGTTAAATATATCATTCGTTTTCTCTGGTTTTCATAGCCTGTTCTAGATTACCACTTTTTATACATGAAAGTTTGAGAGATGGAGATGAGCTTATGACGGGTATTCTTGATTCTGTGAATCAGCGTACACAACTCGTCGGTCAAAACCGATTAGAACTACTTACGTTTCGCCTAATGGGTCGTCAGCGTTATGGCATCAACGTATTCAAGGTTAAAGAAGTTCTCCAATGTCCTAAGCTTACCATCATGCCTAATCTTCACCCGCTCGTTAAAGGTGTGGCGCATATTCGTGGTCATACCGTGTCTGTGATTGATTTAAGTTTAGCCATTGGTGGTCGCCCAACGACGGACGTGGATAAAGCATTTGTCGTGATTGCCGAGTTTAACCGCACCATTCAAGCATTCTTGGTGACCTCGGTTGAGCGCATTATCAATATGCACTGGGAAGCGATTTTGCCGCCGCCACAAGGTTCAGGTAAAGCGCATTATCTAACTGCGGTGACGAACATCGATAATGAACTGGTTGAAATCCTCGATGTTGAAAAAATTCTGGCAGAGATCGCGCCTGTGGATGAAACCATGGATGCCAATATCGGCCAAGAAATCGCCCAAGCGCAGGCGGAAAGACAAGTTGTACGCCGTATCTTGATTGCAGATGACTCAACCGTTGCTCGTAAACAGGTTGAGCGTGCCATTACTTCAATTGGTTTTGAAGTTGTGTCAGTCAAAGATGGCAAAGAAGCGTACGAAAAATTATTAGAAATGGCGTCACAAGGTAGCATCTATGATCAAATATCGTTGGTGATTTCTGATATTGAAATGCCTGAGATGGATGGTTATACATTGACCGCAGAAATTCGACGTCATGCAGAATTAAAAGATTTATATGTCATACTGCACTCTTCATTGAGTGGGGTATTTAACCAAGCGATGGTTGAGCGAGTTGGTGCAAATGCCTTTATCGCCAAATTTAACCCAGATGAGCTTGGTAATGCAGTGAAGACTGCACTTACAAATTAAAGAGAAGTGAATGACAGCGATAACAATAAGCGATCAAGAGTATCGTGACTTCAGCCGTTTTTTAGAATCCCAATGCGGTATTGTGCTTGGAGAAAGTAAGCAATACCTCGTTCGAAGCCGTTTGAGTCCGCTAGTAGCTAAGTTTAAGTTGGCGTCGCTTTCTGATTTATTACGCGATGTAATTACTGGGCGTAATCGTGAGCTGCGCATTGCCGCTGTGGATGCGATGACGACCAACGAAACGTTATGGTTCCGTGATAGCTACCCATTCACCGTACTCGCCGATAAAATTTTACCGGAAGTAGCGGCGAATAAGCGCCCGATCAAAATCTGGTCGGCGGCAAGTTCATCAGGCCAAGAGCCGTACTCAATGGCAATGACCATTTTGGAAACGCAAGTGCGTAAGCCGGGTATGCTGCCAAATGTATCGATTACCGCCACTGACATCTCATCCAATATGTTGGATATGTGTCGTGCTGGCGTGTATGACAACTTGGCATTAGGTCGAGGTTTATCGCCAGAGCGTCGCCGCACCTTCTTTGAAGATGTGGGTGATGGTCGTATGAAAATCAAAGATAACGCCAAACGTCTGGTTAACTTCCGCCCACAAAATCTGATGGATAGCTACGCATTGCTCGGTAAATTCGACATTATTTTTTGCCGTAACGTGCTGATCTACTTCTCACCAGACATGAAGTCAAAAGTGCTTAATCAAATGGCCAATAGCCTTAACCCCGGTGGTTACTTGCTACTTGGGGCGTCAGAGTCGTTAACTGGCCTGACTGACCGTTTTGAAATGGTGCGTTGCAACCCTGGTATTATTTACAAACTTAAGTAAGCGTACTCAAGTTACGTCTGTATTAAAGAGCCCAGCATTTGCTGGGTTTTTTTATGGCGATAAAGTACCGCTATACTCAAGATGACATTCCAAGTCGGTAACCAATCAATTAATGACGACCAAAAAGTTGGCGTAGTTATTGCTGATTAAAAATGGAGATAAAGTGTTGGCGTGACAACTTTGAAAGTTGGTACGTATATTGCTTTATCTACTAGTAATAACGGTCAGTTCTGAATATAGAGGCAAACATGGCTATTTCTTTTGACAAGGCTTTAGGCGTTCATCAACACACAGTCGGTGTACGCGAGCGCAATGCGGAAGTGATTTCCAGCAACATTGCACAATCTAATACGCCAGGTTACAAAGCAAAAGGCATGGACTTTAATAAGGCGTTGCAGGCGGCAACATCAGAGGCAAGCATTGGTCTTAGCCGCACTGATGGTCGGCATATTCCTGCCTCTACCAGAGTGACAGGGGAAGTGCAGTATCGGCTGCCAACACAACCTGACACCGGTGATGGCAATACGGTGGATGTGGATTTAGAGCGTAACTTGTTTATGCAAAATCAAATCAGACACCAAGCATCACTCGACTTCTTAGGAAGCAAATTCAAGAACTTAACCAAAGCAATCAAAGGGGAATAATTAGATGAGCTTATTTAACGTATTCAATGTGACTGGTTCTGCCATGAGTGCTGAATCCGTTCGTCTAAATACTACCTCAAGCAACTTGGCGAACGCAGACAGTATCTCAAGCTCGGCAAAAGATACCTATAAAGCGCGTCATGCGGTATTTGGTGCGGAGTTAAGTAAAGCACAATATGGTCGTGACCATAACGTGCCAGTGAAAGTGTTAGGTATTGTTGAAAGCGATAAACCGCTGAATGCGGAGTACAACCCAGATCATCCTCTTGCCAATGACGAAGGTTATATCTACAAACCTAATGTCAACGTCATGGAGGAAATGGCCAACATGATTTCTGCTTCTCGTTCATATCAAACCAATGTTCAAGTTGCAGATGCTAGTAAACAAATGCTGCTGCGTACGCTGCAGATGGGTCAATAGGGATAAGGAGGTAACGTATGGCCGGTATTAATAACGTTGGTCAAAGCGGCTTGTCCTATGTAGACCAGCTTAAAGCGCTTCAAGAGCAAAAAAAGCCTGAAGGAACAACGGGTAAGCAAGATCTTAAACAAGAAGATTTCTTATCGTTGCTCACCAAGCAACTTGCTCAACAGGATCCTTTTAAGCCGGTTGGTAACGACCAGATGATTGCGCAAATGGCTTCATTTGCCACCGTTGATGGCATTGGCAAGATGAACAATCAGTTCGATACATTGAACGCGTCAATGACATCAAACCAAGCTTTGCAGGCGTCGACTCTGGTTGGCCGAGATGTATTGGTTCCAGGTGCTGCAGGCTTAAAGCAAGACGGTAAATCTATGGCGGCAATGGTGAAACTGCCACAAAGCGTAGACAACATGTTTGTCCGCGTTGAGAACGAGATGGGCCAATTGGTGCGCACGTTCGAAGTGGGGGCGAAACCGGCCGGCGATAACCGCGTTGTGTGGGACGGAAAAGATGAAAACGGTAATCCATTGCCGGCTGGCAAGTACAATGTGAAAGCATCGGGCTTGTTAGAAGGAGAGAGCAAAGAGTTTGAAGTATCGACATACGCAAACGTCAACAGCGTTCTTCTGGGTAAAGGTGATGGCAACGTACTGCTTAATCTGGCTGGCTTTGAGTCACCAGTTCGACTTGCTGAAGTACTTGAAGTAGGCAAAGCGTAACAACGCGAGCTAGATAGGAGAATTTGGAATGTCATATGTATCATTAAGCGGGTTATCAGCCGCTCAGCTCGATCTGAACACCACCAGTAATAACATTGCCAACGCCAACACGTTCGGTTTTAAAGAATCACGTGCTGAATTCGGTGATGTTTATTCAAACTCATTATTTACTAACTCTAAGACCTCTGCAGGCCAAGGTGTACAAGCAAATAAGGTTGCACAGCAATTCCACGAAGGTTCAAGTGTTTACACCAACAACCCATTGGATTTACGCGTGTCTGGTACGGGTTTCTTTTCGGTGGCTAAAGAGCGTTTGATCCCTCAGCAAAATGAGCTGACTCGTAACGGTGCTTTCCACTTGAACAAAGATAACTACATGGTCACTTCAAATGAAGAGTACCTCTTGGGTTATCAAGTAAATCAAGATACTGGAGATGTGCTCTCTTACGAGCCAACACCAATTAACATTCCAGCGGAGTTTGGTAAGCCAAAGCAAACGGCCAACATTGCGGTAGGTGTGAACTTACCTGCTAATGGTGACCTAAAAGATCCTGCTTTGTTTGATTACTCCGATCCAGAAACGTATAACCGTTCAACGTCTTCGACCATTTATGACTCGATGGGCCAATCTTACAAGATGACAACGTACTACTTGAAAGATCAAACTCAGCCAAATACATGGCAGACATACTACACCGTGACGGATAAAGCGGGCGAAAAACCAATCAACATTACTGGCGGTGATGCAACTACACCAACAGGTCATGTTGGTCACACAATGAAGTTCAATAACGATGGTACTTTAGCGAGCCTGAACAACGGCCAAAATATTGTTAGTGAACCGATTGGTGCTGGTGCGAATCCAATTGATATGAACGGTGCGGATGTTACTCAAACTCTATCGTTTGGCTTAGATTCAGCCACTCAATTTGCTGCTCCATTTGAATTGACTAAATTTGATGAAGATGGCGCGACAACAGGCTTCCTAACTAAGATTGACTTTGATGAAAATGGCAGTGTGTTAGGCACTTACTCAAATGGTGAAAACATCACTTTGGGTCGTGTGGCACTGGTTCGCGTTGCGAATGAGCAAGGTCTTGATAAGAAAGGCGGCACGCAGTGGGATTCAACGCAATACTCAGGTGATAAAATCTGGGGTGAATCGAACAAAGGTTCATTTGGTACCATCAACAACGGTGCGCTTGAACAAGCGAATATCGATATGACGCAAGAATTGGTCGATTTGATTTCCGCGCAGCGTAACTTCCAAGCGAACTCGCGTTCTCTAGAGGTACATAATCAGCTGCAACAAAACATCCTGCAAATTCGTTAATTCTCTTAAGCAGAATCAAGCGTACTCTATCTGGATGGCAACTTGGCGGCAACGCCTGGTTGCCATTGTTGCCACCTCAATCTTCTTTTCCTTTCTTGCTTACGTCAAAAATTTTACCAACCACACTCATCTAATTGATTAATAACATAAATATTTTATGGCATAACAATTGCTTATTTAGCTCTGAATAGTGATTTTTGGAGCAAGTTATGGATCGTTCTCTGTTTCTCGCCATGAGCGGTGCCAAGCAAAATATGCAGGCATTGCAGCTCAGAGCGAACAACTTAGCCAACGTAGGCACCACCGGTTTTCGTGCGGACTTAGCACAAGCGCGTTCAATGCAAGCGTATGGTGATGGGTTACCGACGCGTGTATTTAGCATGACAGAACGTCCGGGCCATAACTTTCAACAAGGCAGTGTTATTACTACTGGGCGTGATCTCGATGTTACCGTGCAAGGTGATGGCTGGATTTCAGTGATGGATAAAACCGGTAAAGAAGGTTTAACTCGTAACGGTAATCTGCAAATCGACACCAATGGCCTACTGATCAGCGGCAACGGTAACTTGGTTCTGGGTGAAGGCGGAGCGCCGATCACATTGCCAGTCCCTGTGAGCAAGGTTGAAATTGGTAACGATGGTACGATCTCAGTATTACCTCAAGGCGCGCCAGCGGATGCGATGGAGGTTGTCGACCGCGTTAAATTGGTTCGCATTGATAATCAATCACTATTCAAAGATGTAAACGGTTTATTCCGTTCTAAAAATCCTAATGCCGCATACGAAACAGATGCGGGGGTAAAACTGTTAAAAGGTGCCATCGAAGGAAGTAACGTCAACGCGGTGGGTGAAATGACGGCATTAATTGACCTACAACGTCAATTTGAAATGCAGGTCAAAATGATGAGCACAGCGGAAGAGATGGATAAAGCCTCTGACACGCTACTTCGTTCGAGCTAATAATTTTTAGGAGATTACTATGCATCCGGCACTATGGGTAAGTAAGACTGGCTTAGACGCTCAGCAAACCAATATTTCTACGATTTCAAACAACTTGGCGAACGCCTCGACCATCGGTTACAAAAAAAGCCGTGCTGTATTTGAGGATCTGTTTTATCAAAATATCAACCAAGCGGGCGGGCAGTCTTCACAGAACACTGAACTGCCGAGTGGTTTAATGCTTGGGGCAGGTTCAAAGGTTGTGGCAACCCAAAAGGTCCACACCAACGGTAACGCGCAAACCACCACTAACAGCTTAGACATGATGATTGAAGGCGATGGCTTTTTCCAAGTCCTAATGCCTGATGGCAATATTGGTTATAGCCGCAATGGTCAATTCACTGTGAACGATGAAGGTGTGGTCGTGACCTCGGGTGCCGGTTACGCACTGGAACCTGAAATTGCCATTCCAGAAGATGCGATTGGTATTACAGTGGGTACCGATGGTGAAGTTTCCGTTCGTCTGCGTGGGCAACAAGATAACCAAGTGATTGGCCAGATCACCACCGTCGATTTTATAAACCCAGGTGGCCTAGAGCCGGTGGGACAAAACCTTTACTTACCAACCGGTGCCAGCGGTGACCCACAAGAAGGGGTTCCAGGCTTTGATGGCTTTGGTAAGGTGCGTCAATCGATGCTGGAAACGTCAAACGTGAATGTGACGGAAGAATTGGTCAACATGATTGAAGCACAGCGTGTCTACGAGATGAACTCAAAAGTGATCTCAGCAGTCGATAAGATGATGAGCTTCGTGAATCAGCAGCTATAACGCGCTACTGATAGACAGTAAGTAGAATATTCCAAAGCATTAAGAGGTCACGAGTATGAATCGCATCTTAACCCTGATTGCTATCGCGTTGATGTCGGGCTGTACTATGTTGCAACCACCGGTGGAAACACCTGATGTTGTGCAAGGAACCACCACGGTTGACGCTGTTGAGGGTGATAAATCGGGTGACGACAGTTCAGGTATCATCGATACGCTGCGTGGCCGCAATGATCCGGTTGCCGGTGATCCCGCTTGGGCGCCAATTCACCCAAAACATGAACCAGAGCACTATGCAGCAGAAACTGGCTCACTATTTAATACCGGCAGTAAAGCGGGCAGTGTTAGCCTCTACAACGACTCTAAACCTCGTGGGATTGGTGACATTATTACGGTGACGATGGATGAAAGTACCAAGGCGGCAAAAAGTGCCGATGCGGATCTGTCAAAAAACAATGCGGCAAATATGGACCCATTGGAAGTGGGCGGTAAGCAACTTAACGTTGGTGATTATAACTTTTCGTATAATCTGAAAAACGACAATAAATTTACCGGCAGTGCTGCTGCCAACCAAAGCAACAGCATTTCAGGTTCGATCACCGTTGAAGTCGTTGAAGTGCTAGCGAACGGTAACCTTGTGATTCGTGGTGAAAAATGGCTAACGCTTAACACTGGAGATGAATATATCCGCCTTAGTGGCACGATTCGTCCTGATGATATTAGCTACGACAACACGATTGCTTCAACCCGCGTTTCTAACGCCCGCATCCGCTATTCTGGTACAGGTACTCAACAAGATATGCAAGAACCTGGATTCTTGGCACGATTCTTCAATGTATCCCTGTAATTCGATTTGAAGGCGGTGTTTTGACATCGTCTTAAGTTACAGGTATCGCAATGAACAAAGTTATCCTCCTTATCACCTCAATGTTACTGATGGCTACATCAGCTCAAGCTGCACGTATTAAAGACGTCGCGCAGGTTGCAGGTGTGCGTAGTAACCAATTGGTGGGTTATGGTTTGGTGACCGGTCTACCGGGAACGGGGGAATCAACGCCGTTTACCGATCAAAGTTTCAATGCGATGCTGCAAAATTTCGGCATTCAATTGCCGCCTGGCACAAAACCAAAAACGAAGAATGTCGCGGCTGTATTAGTTACCGCTGAATTGCCTGCTTTTTCAAAGCAAGGACAAAGTATTGATGTGACGGTCTCTTCAATTGGTTCTGCGAAAAGTCTGCGTGGCGGCACGCTGATGCAAACCATGCTAAAAGGTTTGGATGGTCAAGTGTACGCAGTTGCCCAAGGTAACTTGGTGGTGAGTGGCTTTAGCGCTTCTGGCGCTGATGGTTCAAAAATTGTTGGTAACAATCCAACCGCCGGTATGATCTCCAACGGTGCAATGGTTGAACGTGAAATTCCAAGTCCATTTAGCCGCGGCGATTACATCACTTTTAACCTCCTCGAATCCGATTTTACCACTGCGCAGCGCTTGGCAGATGCAGTGAATAACTTCCTCGGCCCACAAATGGCGCAAGCCGTTGATGCAACCTCAGTAAAAGTGCGTGCACCGCGTGATACGAGTCAACGAGTGGCGTTTCTTTCCGCTGTTGAAAACCTAGAATTCGATCCAGCAGAAGGTTCCGCTAAAATCATCGTAAACTCACGTACCGGTACCATCGTGGTTGGCAAGCATGTGCGTTTGAAAGCGGCGGCGGTTACTCATGGTGGCATGACAGTGGCTATTAAAGAAAACCTCAATGCTAGCCAGCCGAATCCATTTGGAGGTGGTGACACCGTTGTTGTACCAGATTCTGATATCGAAGTGAGCGAAGAGCAGGGCAAAATGTTTAAGTTTGAGCCGGGCTTAACGTTAGATGATTTGGTGAGAGCAGTGAATGAAGTTGGTGCTGCGCCTTCAGATTTAATGGCTATCTTGCAAGCGCTGAAACAAGCGGGAGCAATTGAAGGCCAATTGATCATCATTTAAGGGATTAACTATGATTAATAACGGTAATGATATTGGCTTTATTCATGATATCGCTGGGCTAGATAAACTACGTCAACAAGCGGTAAAGGGCGATGAAGCGAGTGAGAAAGAAGCGCTGACAGCCGCAGCAAAACAGTTTGAGTCGATCTTTACGAGCATGCTATTTAAATCGATGCGTGATGCGAATGCGACTTTTGAATCGGGTTTGTTAGACAGCCAAAACCAGCAGTTTTACCGTCAAATGCAAGATGAGCAGATGGCGAGCGAATTAAGCTCATCAGGCTCGCTAGGCCTGGCGGATATGATTGTCGCGCAATTGAGTACTGGTTCGATCGAAAACAACAGTGCCTCTAATCATGATGACTTTGCCGATATTATGGAAAAAGTAGATCGTGCGCGCCAGTCGCAATCATTACGTGATGGGGAGCCACAACCTGCCGAACCGGCAAGCAAAGTGGTCGGCAAAGCGGCAAACTTTGACTCGCCAGAATCATTCGTGGCTTCGATGAAGCCTTACGCTGAAAAAGCCGCACGTGCGTTGGGAGTGGATTCGTCGCTACTGTTAGCACAAGCGGCATTAGAAACGGGATGGGGGCAAAAAATGGTTGCCAACACTCGTGGTAGCAGCAATAACCTGTTTAACATTAAAGCGGATAGAAGTTGGGATGGCGCGAAAGTGGCGACTCAAACGCTCGAATACCATCAGGGTGTGCCTGTTCAAGAGAAAGCGGCATTCCGCTCTTACTCTGATTATGAGCAAAGCTTTAATGACTATGTACGTTTCCTTAATGAAAACCCGCGTTATACCACCGCACTTCGTCATGGCGGCAACTCAGAGCAGTTTATTCGTGGCATCCATCAAGCGGGTTACGCAACGGATCCTCAATACGCAGAGAAGGTATTAAGGGTTAAAGATAAAATCGATCAAATGTAAAACAGTCACCTTCGGGTGACTTTTTTAGAATAGAGAATAGAGGGCGCTTACCCATTGTTGCGGCATTCTATGATCTTTTATTCTTTTCTCGTTTCTCGTTTCTCGTTTCTCGTTTCTCGTTTCTCGTTTCTCGTTTCTCGATTCTTTCTTCTCACCTCTCTCATTGGCACATTAATTGCTTTTATCTTATCAGTTACTCAGCTAACGCTGATTTTATAAGGTTTTCGGGGGCAATATGGCGTCGGATCTACTGGGTTTAGGTACACAAAGCGTACTCACCGCTCAGAGACAACTCAACACCACAGGGCATAACATTTCCAATGTCAACACAGAGGGCTATAGCCGTCAGTCTGTGCTGCAAGGAACCAATGATCCACGTCAGTTTGGGGGCCAAACTTACGGTATGGGTGTGCATGTGGAAAATGTTCGCCGCTCATTTGATCAGTTTGCCGTTAATGAGTTGAATATCTCGACCACCAACTACGCCTCCCGCTATGACAACGAAGAAGATCTGCAAATTCTGTCAGGTTTACTCTCATCAGTCGCTTCGCAAAAAATACCAGAGAATATGAACGGCTGGTTTGATGCGGTTAAATCTCTCGCTGACAGCCCAAACGATGTCGGTTCACGTAAAGTTGTGCTAGAGAAAGCTTGGTTTATTGCGCAGAACCTGAATGATTTAGATCGCGACATTCACCGCCAGCAAGATACTGCGAATAAAAAATTGGAACTCGGGGTTGAGCGTGTTAATCAACTTGGTTTGGAAATTCGTGATATCAACCGATTGATGATGCGCAACCCAGGGCCGCACAACGATCTAATGGATCGACATGAAAAACTGATTGGTGAGTTGTCTGAATATACCAAAGTCACCGTGACCCCGCGTGCGAATCGTGAAGGTTTTAACGTTCATATTGGTAATGGACACATGCTCGTTTCTGGTACAGAAGCAAGTACACTAGCGCTTGTCGATGGCTTTCCTGATGCCCAGCAACAACGTTTGGCGATGATTGAAGGCAAAGGCATCAAACCAATCTCCAGTAAAGACATTGATGGCAAAATCGGTGCAATGTTGGATATGCGTGACAATAAAGTCCCGTTTCTACTGGATGAAATTGGTAAGCTTGCAGTTGGTTTTTCTAATGCAGTCAATCATTTACAAACACAAGGTTTGGATTTGAAAGGTCAAATTGGCGCTGAGATGTTCACTGATGTGAACTCCGCTATCGCGGTGAAGTCTCGTGTTGTCACTTCGTCAAATTCTAAAGCCGATCTTGAAGTACACATTGAAAATATTACGCCATTAAAAACCGGTGAGTATTCATTGCAATATGATGGCAGTGACCATTTTATTACTCGCCCTGATGGACAGCGTGAACAAGTCAAAATGGATGGTAATTCGATCCATGTTGATGGGTTGCGTATTCAAATCAACCAAGAACTTGCCAGTGGCGAGCGGGTGTTGATTCGCCCAACGCGTTCGGGGGCAGGAGAGATTAAACTCGCGCTTGAAGATGTCTCAAAGATCGCAGCGCAAAGCTACGAGGCATCGACTACCTTTGCTCAAGGCCGCGCAAAGTTTGAGATCGAAAGAACGGGTGATTTAAAAGAATTTGAAGTGATCGTCTCGCCAGACGGCAAGCAATTTGCCGTTACTGACAAAGAGGGCACTGTGCTCTTGCAACCTCAAGAATACCCGCCGAAAGGTGCCGTTGAGGTGCTTGGCACCAAATTTACCTTAACCGATGGTGCGTTGCCGAATGATAAATTTACGGCAAACCTTGTCCCTTCAGAAGGCGGCAACGGCAATTTACGTAAAATGTTGCACTTGCAGACTGATAAACATTTGAATAATGGTGAATCAACCGTGATCGATATTTATCACGATCTGAACACCAATATGGGCTTAAAACTATCAACAGCTTCAAAACTGACCGACATCTCACGCGTTGAGAAAGAGTCCGCACAAGCACGTGTTGCCACGGTTTCTGGGGTTAACCTTGATGAAGAAGCTGCCAATATGATGAAGTTTCAGCAAGCTTATATGGCCTCTTCACGAGTGATGCAAGCGGCGAATGAAACGTTTGATACCATTTTGGCACTTAGGTAGGAGTGATAAATGTTAACTAGAATTTCCAGCTTTCATAACTACCAATCCGTGCAAAATGACATGCGCCGCCAAGAAGGGTTAGTGCACCATAATCAAGCGCAATTAGCTTCGGGCAAAAAACTAATTCAGCCAAGTGATGATCCACTGGCGACGCACTATATCCAAAATATTGGCCAACAATCGGAAGAATTAAAGCAATACGTTAACTCAATTGTTTTAACCCGCAGCCGTCTTGAACACCAAGAAGTGATTGTGTCGAATGCTGAACAATATATTGATGAAGGCAAGCGCACAGTGATGGAAATGATCAATGGTGCGTTGGCACCAGAAGATCGCATCGCTAAGCAACGCGAAATTGAAGAGCTGTTTGATAACCTTCTCACTTTGGGTAATACCCAAGATGAGTCGGGTAACTACGTTTTCTCGGGTACCAAGCCTAAAGTACAAGCTTTTTTCCGCGATAATGCCGGGAATGTGACGTATGCCGGTGATGACTACCAGCGCAAGATGCGTATTTCGAACAGCCAAGAAATGCCAGTCAATGATCCAGGTAACAAGCTGTTTATGCAGATCGATAATCCTTTCGGTGATTACGATCCTAACTATCAATTGACGGAAGGTTCGGAGTTGCTGCTTGAGCGAGCGATAAATCGTAATGATGCAGATACTGCGACTTACAAAGTGACCTTCGTTGATATGCCAAATGGCAAGTTCGGTTACCAGTTAGAGCAAAATGGTAGCGTGGTGAAAGCCGATGAGTTTGACCCAACGCAGGCAATTCAATACCAAGATTTATCGATTCAAGTAAAAGGCCAAATCACCAAAGGTGACAAGATTGAGCTTGAACCGAAAAAGACGTTTTCAATGTTTGAAACGTTTAAAAACGCTCGCGACTTTTCTGAGGGCGAGGTGTCGGATGCTTCAAACACCGCAGAGTTACACCAAGTGACTCAGGAATTTCATGCGGCGTTTATTCATTTGAATAAAGCTCGTTCGGATTTAGGGGCGCGATTAAGCACCCTCGACATTCAAGAAGAGCAACATGAAGACTTTCGCATGACGTTAGCAAAATCTAAGAGCAACTTTGAAGACTTAGATTATGCAGCAGCTGTCATCGAATTTAATGAAAATACCCGAGCGCTTCAGGCGTCTCAACAAGCGTTTGGTAAAGCAAAAGATTTAACTTTGTTTAACTATATCTAAGCCTTATGTGCGATGCCATAAGAGCAAAATATAGTTCCACCGAGTGTTACACGAGCGAAAAAACGCCGTGGCAAATAGGTGGCAAATAGGCGGCAAAGTAATCACCGTGGATGAAAAAAACGGCAATTAGAAATGGTTAGAAAATAAAATGGCATCATAAGATATTGTATTTAAATGATAATTTTTATTTTTCTTGTAGTTTCAAAAGTTGGCATATTAATTGAATTAACTATTTCAAAGTTTCACTAAACGGTTTTTAGGTAAGGCTCCCCCTTACTGAACAAATAATTTACGGTCAGTACTTCCAAATGAGATTAAGCTGGCCGCTTCGCAAGACATTGCGAACTCACTAGGAGTGCAAATTATGACCATTAACGTAAATACTAACGTCTCGGCGATGACCGCTCAGCGTTATCTTACAAAATCGACTGATGATCTGAATACCTCGATGGAACGCCTATCATCAGGTAAAAAAATCAACAGTGCTAAGGATGATGCAGCTGGTCTACAGATTTCAAACAGATTGACTGCGCAATCTCGCGGCCTCGACGTAGCGATGCGTAATGCGAATGATGGTATCTCGATTGCGCAAACCGCAGAAGGTGCGATGGATGAATCCACCAGTATCTTGCAACGTATTCGTGACTTATCACTGCAGTCTGCAAACGGCACTAACTCATCTGCTGAACGCGAAGCGATCAATGAAGAAGTGGTTGCTCTGCAAGATGAATTGAACCGTATCGCAGAGACAACGTCGTTTGGTGGTCGTAAATTGTTGAATGGCCAGTTTGGTGAAGCGGCATTCCAAATTGGCGCAAGCTCTGGTGAAGCAATGATCATGGGCTTGACCAGTATTCGCGCTGATGAAGCTCGTATGGGTGGTCAAACGTTTGCAGGTACTATTGGCAAAGATAGCGAGTGGGGTATCCCGGCAGATAAAGCCGACCTAACGATTAAATTCACCACCAAAGAGGGTGAATTGGTCGACTTGGCCATCAATACTCGCGCTGGTGATGATATCGAAGAGCTTGCTACTTACCTTAATGGTCAATCACAAAAGCTAAATGCTTCTGTTGATGAAAATGGTCAGCTACAGATTTTCGTTCCAAATCGTCATCTAGAAGGCAATGTTGAGTTTGGTGGCGGACTCGCTGGTGAACTAGGTCTAGCGGGTGGTCCAGGTACGGCAGCAACCGTTCAGAGCATTGATGTGACAACCGTTGGTGGCGCGCAAAATGCCGTTGGTATCGTCGATTCAGCACTGCAATACGTTGATTCACAACGTGCTGATCTCGGTGCAAAACAAAACCGCTTAAGCCACAGTATTAATAACTTGGCTAACATCCAAGAAAACGTTGCTGCGTCAAATAGCCGTATTCGTGATACTGATTTTGCGAAAGAAACGACAGCAATGACTAAAGCACAAATTCTGCAACAAGCAGGGACTTCAATCCTTGCTCAAGCAAAACAATTGCCTAACTCTGCAATCACGCTATTGCAGTAATAGTAAGTCTCCCTATTGGCATTACCTAGACGTAGGACAGTAGGGGATTTACGGCAAGCATGAAGCAGATTCACGATGGGGTTCTCTCTCACAACTACCCCTGAGTGATGATATTCATGCACGGCGGCCATAAATGATCATTTCTCTCGATCTCCATATTGGCTACCACACTAGCCCCGGTTCTCTCAAAGGATGGGGCTTTTCTTTTTTCTTATCCTCTTCTCTGATATTTATCGACTGTCAGTGCAGGCTCATGCCTTAGCATCATCGTCCTTTTTCTGTTTTAAACATCGCCTCCGTGATTTTGATTTGATGAATAATGACCCTGTTTTTTTAGAGCTAGCTCAATTATTTATCAATAAATGTCTATTTTTAAAACAAATTCGCCTATTGCTCTAAAGTTAACCAATTCCCCGTCGCTAATAAGGTTACTTTGAGAGAACTACTTGGTTTGCCGAGACGTCGGAAACCGCACGGAATATCCGCTCGGCGGAAATCAATAGGAGAGACACCATGGCGGTGAATGTAAATACAAACGTATCTGCGATGACAGCGCAGCGTTACTTAAACAGTGCAACCAGTGCTCAACAAGAGTCGATGGAGCGTTTATCTTCAGGCTCAAGAATCAACAGCGCCAAAGATGATGCCGCTGGTATGCAGATTTCGAACCGTTTGAATGTGCAAAGTCGTGGTTTAGACGTTGCGGTTCGTAATGCGAACGATGGTATCTCAATTGCGCAAACTGCAGAAGGTGCGATGAATGAAAGCACCAACATTCTACAGCGTATGCGTGATCTTTCTTTGCAGTCTGCTAACGGCTCAAATTCAGATTCAGAACGTGTGGCGATTCAAGAGGAAGTAACTGCATTGAATGATGAATTAACCGAATTGCCGAAACGACCTCATTTGGTGGTAACAAGCTTCTTAATGGTACCTTCTCGACCAAATCAATGCAGATTGGTGCGGATAATGGTGAAGCGGTGATGCTGTCGCTACAGAACATGCGCAGTGATAACACCATGATGGGTGGCAATAGCTACGTAGCCGCGACAGAGAAAGGCGCAGATTGGACTGTGCAAGCTGATAGCGCTGCATTAGATATTACCGTGACAGACCGTTACAGCGGCGAAGAGAAGCTAATTAATATCGTCGCTAAAGAAGGTGATGATATCGAAGAAGTGGCAACCTACATTAATGGCCAAACCGATATGGTCAAAGCATCAGTGAATGAAGATGGTCAACTACAACTCTTTACTGATAACAATAAAGTCAGTGGCACAGCGTCATTTGCAGGCTCGCTAGCCAGTGATCTACAAATTGGTGAAGCCAAAGCTCAAACGGTTGATACGATCGATGTGACAAGTGTTGGTGGCGCGCAGCAATCGGTAGCCGTTGTCGATGCGGCATTGAAGTTTGTTGATAGCCATCGTGCTGAATTGGGTGCTTTCCAAAACCGCTTCGACCATGCGATCAGTAACCTTGATAACATTAATGAAAATGTGAATGCGTCGAAGAGCCGTATTGCAGATACCGATTTTGCTAAAGAGACGACAGCATTGACTAAATCACAGATCCTTAGTCAAGCATCAAGTTCGGTATTGGCTCAAGCGAAGCAAGCGCCAAACTCAGCGTTAAGTTTGCTTGGTTAATCGTAGATCAAATTCTCATGAATGATTCTAAATCCAGTCTTCGGGCTGGATTTTTTTTATCAGTGCGAAAGGAGCATTCACTTGATGAGCGTTGAACAGGGTAGTAGAGAATAGAGAGCTGCAGATAAAACAAAACCCAGCAAAAGCTGGGTTCTATTAATGATGGTGCGGTCGGAGAGACTTGAACTCTCACACCTTACGGCGCCAGAACCTAAATCTGGTGCGTCTACCAATTCCGCCACGACCGCAGCAAACTTTTATAGTTAAAAAGACATTGGTTATCTTAGTAACGTTGTCATGTCGATTGCTCAACATGTTTAAATAGTGGCAGGTCTACCTGGATTCGAACCAGGGAATGCCGGCATCAAAAGCCGGTGCCTTACCGCTTGGCGATAGACCTACAGCATAACTTCAGTGAAGTTATTTAAATCATGGTGCGGTCGGAGAGACTTGAACTCTCACACCTTACGGCGCCAGAACCTAAATCTGGTGCGTCTACCAATTCCGCCACGACCGCGTGATTCGTTTGTAGATTATGTCAAGATGGTGCGGTCGGAGAGACTTGAACTCTCACACCTTGCGGCGCCAGAACCTAAATCTGGTGCGTCTACCAATTCCGCCACGACCGCATCTTGAATCTACATAACTGATAGTTGATTGGTTAAACTAACAGTTTGAATATGGTGGCTACTACGGGATTTGAACCTGTGACCCCATCATTATGAGTGATGTGCTCTAACCAGCTGAGCTAAGTAGCCTTGTTTTCGAGCGAAACAATATAAACTATTCTCTCTCTCGGTGACAACCCTTTTTATCAAAAGGTTTCCACTTAAATAGTGGCAGGTCTACCTGGATTCGAACCAGGGAATGCCGGCATCAAAAGCCGGTGCCTTACCGCTTGGCGATAGACCTACAGCAATAACTTCTACGAAGTTATTTAAACAATGGTGCGGTCGGAGAGACTTGAACTCTCACACCTTACGGCGCCAGAACCTAAATCTGGTGCGTCTACCAATTCCGCCACGACCGCATCTATTCCTGATTGCTTTAAACTTAAAGTCGAAAACAATTAGGAATGGTGGCTACTACGGGATTTGAACCTGTGACCCCATCATTATGAGTGATGTGCTCTAACCAGCTGAGCTAAGTAGCCATTACCATGTTTTCCGCTCCTTTCGATTCGTTGTTGTCTCGTTGGGAACGGGGCGCATTATGCGTATCTGAGCGAGAACCGTCAACAGTTTTTTCGAAGAAATTTGGATAAATGAATCGTTCGGTTCCTTTTTAAACAAAGAGGCGCGTTAATGATCTAAAACTGGTAAAAAATTGACGGCAGCTATTGAAATTAAAAGGCGGCTTTGATCGGGATATAAAAAAAGCCAGCAATCGTGCTGGCTTTTAAAGTCAATAACTTGGGCAAAAAATGCGCAAATGATTAAACGTTAAAACGGAAGTGAACCACATCGCCATCTTTTACGATGTATTCTTTACCTTCAAGACGCCATTTGCCTGCGTCTTTCGCGCCGCTTTCACCGTTGAATTGGATAAAGTCGTCGTAACCAACGACTTCAGCACGGATAAAGCCTTTTTCGAAGTCAGTGTGGATCTTACCCGCTGCTTTTGGTGCTGTTGCGCCAACAGGGATAGTCCATGCACGAACTTCTTTTACGCCAGCTGTGAAGTAAGTGTGTAGTTCAAGCAGTTCGTAACCTGCGCGGATAACGCGGTTTAGACCTGGTTCTTCAATACCCATATCAGCAAGGAACTCTTCACGCTCCTCGTCTTCTAGTTCAGCCATTTCTGACTCAATCGCCGCACAAACAGCAACAACAACGTTGTTCTCTTTAGCTGCGTATTCGCATACAGCGTCTAGGTAAGGGTTGTTTTCGAAACCATCTTCATTCACGTTAGCAATGTACATGGTTGGCTTTAGCGTTAGGAAGTTTAGGTAATCAACCGCCAACAACTCTTCTTTAGAAAGCTCAACAGTACGTGCCATACCACCTTCAGTTAATACTGGTAGCAGTTTTTCTAGTACAGTGATTTCGAACTTAGCGTCTTTGTCGCCGCCTTTTGCTTTCTTCGCGTTACGCTGAATCGCGCGCTCACAAGAATCAAGGTCAGCTAGAGCAAGCTCAAGGTTGATCACT
Source organism: Vibrio scophthalmi (assembly GCF_040869025.1). Taxonomy (NCBI): domain Bacteria; kingdom Pseudomonadati; phylum Pseudomonadota; class Gammaproteobacteria; order Vibrionales; family Vibrionaceae; genus Vibrio; species Vibrio scophthalmi. Next base: position 2,300,417 of record NZ_CP134271.1, read on the forward strand.
TCGATATCTTCGATCGGAGAGACTTTACCTGCAACGTGGATAATGTTTTCGTTTTCAAAACAACGAACAACGTGGCCAATCGCATCCGTTTCACGGATGTTTGCTAGGAATTTGTTTCCTAGGCCTTCACCTTTTGATGCACCCGCAACTAGGCCTGCGATGTCTACGAATTCCATTGTCGTCGGCAGTACGCGCTGTGGGTTCACAATTTTAGATAACGCATCAAGACGTAGATCTGGTACTGGTACCACACCTGTGTTTGGCTCGATTGTACAGAACGGGAAGTTTGCTGCTTCGATACCCGCTTTCGTTAGTGCATTGAACAGAGTTGATTTACCAACGTTTGGTAGACCAACGATGCCGCATTTAAAACCCATGATTGTAACCTTATTCAGCTTTGAACGTGTGTAAGCGATTTTGTGCTTTGCTTAGGCCATCTTTTAATAAGATGTCGAGGCAACGAACAGACTCGTCTGCTGCTGCATCAAGGAGCTCTTGCTCTTTAGCGGGAGCTTTACCTAACACATAACCTGCCACTTTATCTTTGTGTCCAGGATGGCCAATGCCGATCCGTAGACGATAAAAATCTTTATTGTTGGCTAATTTGCTGATGGTATCACGCAGGCCATTATGACCACCGTGACCACCGCCTTTTTTAAATTTAGCCACACCAGGAGGTAAGTCTAGCTCGTCGTGAGCGACCATGATCTCTTCTGGTTTAATTTGGTAGAACTTCGCTAGTGGCGCAATGGCTTTACCAGACAAGTTCATAAAAGTGGTGGGGATCAAAAGACGAAGATCTTCACCATTTACCATGATGCGTCCAGTTAGACCAAAGAACTTTGGCTCATTCTTTAGCGTGACGTTATGAACGCGAGCTAACTCTTCCACTACCCAAGCGCCCGCATTATGGCGAGTCTTAGCGTATTCAGGGCCAGGGTTAGCCAGTCCGACAAGAAGTTTGATCTGTTGAGTCAAGGTTGGGATCTCTCTGGAATATCAAAAAGCGCAGTATGATAGCACACAAATCCCAACTGGGGCGAGGTGTCAATACGTTGCGCAAAAAGTGGCTGACTATCCCAACAGGTGAATCAACGTTATTTGTTTTGGGAATAACCATAAAAAAACACCCCTTAAAGGGGTGTTTTCAAATTCGTATTAATCTTAAAAAAGATTAGTTAAACATTGCAGAGATTGACTCTTCGTTGCTAATACGACGAATCGCTTCAGCAAGCATGCGAGATAGGCTTAGAGTGGTTACTTTGCCTGTTGCTTCCATCTCTTTAGACAGTGTGATTGAGTCAGTTACGATCACTTGGTCTAGAACAGAGTTCTTGATGTTTTCAGCGGCGTTGCCAGAGAAAACAGCGTGAGTTGCGTAAGCGAATACACGCTTAGCACCGCGCTCTTTCAAAGCTTCTGCTGCTTTACATAGCGTACCACCAGTGTCGATCATGTCATCAACGATCACACAGTCGCGACCTTCAACATCACCGATTAGGTTCATTACTTCTGATACGTTTGCACGTGGACGACGTTTATCAACGATAGCAATATCGATATCGCCAAGTGCTTTAGCAGTTGCGCGAGCACGTACCACACCGCCTAGGTCTGGAGAAACCACAACTGGGTTATCTAGACCACGAGTTTGCATATCTTCAAGCAATACCGGTGTACCGAAGATGTTATCTACAGGTACATCGAAGAAGCCTTGGATTTGCTCAGCGTGTAGGTCGATCGTAAGAACGCGGTCAACACCAACGTTAGAAAGGAAGTCAGCCACAACTTTTGCAGTGATAGGCACACGTGAAGAACGTACACGACGGTCTTGGCGAGCGTAACCAAAGTAAGGGATAACTGCTGTAATACGGCCAGCAGAAGCGCGGCGCATCGCATCAATCATAACGACAAGTTCCATTAAGTTGTCGTTGGTTGGTGCACAGGTAGATTGGATGATGAATACATCACTACCACGTACGTTTTCGTTGATTTGAACAGCGACTTCGCCATCAGAAAAACGAGAAACAGTAGCGTCACCAAGAGAGATGTATAGACGATCAGCAATGCGTTGGGCTAGTACAGGTGTAGCGTTACCAGCAAATAGCTTCATATCAGGCACGGTGGAAACCTCGGGGTTGCGTCCAGTATTTAAATAAATAGATTGTGGGCTAAACGGTAGTTAGCCAGTGTCTGGTAGAGTGGCGAAACGTTATTCCCTTTCGCTACAAAGGCCGAGACAGTGTCAGGGAGCTGCTCGAGTACCTGTTGTGCATCGTTTTTACGAATAAATTCAGCAAAAACACACGATCCCGTACCGGTCAATCTTGACGGCGCGTATTGTAGCAGCCATGAAAGTTGCTTATCAACCTCTGGGTACAGCATTCTCACAATTTTTTCGCAATCGTTTTCGTAATTGTTCTCTAGCAGCTCAGATAATGGCCGTTTTTCGGTGTCTCGCGTCAGATCGGGGTGAGTAAAAATATCCACGGTGGCGATACTCACATCGGGTCTAACCACTAAGTAGTATTTCTCTTCGGGTTCGACAGCAATAATTTCTTCACCGACACCTTCAGCAAAGGCCGCGTGCCCGCGAACAAACACCGGCACATCAGCACCAAGTTTTAGGCCGATCTCTGCCAGTTGCTCGTCAGTACAGCCGGTTTGCCACAGGTGATTAAGCGCAACCAATACGGTAGCCGCGTTGGATGAACCGCCGCCAATGCCGCCCCCCATCGGTAGGATTTTTTGTAACTGAATGTCAGCACCATATTGGCAGCCGGTAAATTGCTGCAAAGCGGTTGCTGCACGCCAAATTAAATTGTCGTGCAGTGCGACACCTGGAATATCGGGTGACAGAGTGATTTCGCCACTTTTATTGGCGGTAATCGTGAGCTCATCACCGTGGTCGAGAAACTGAAACAAGGTTTGCAGATCATGGTAACCGTTGGCACGGCGACCCGTGATGTAGAGAAACAGATTTAATTTTGCTGGTGAAGGCCAGTGAGTGGTGTCACTAATCATTACTTCAATGTCCACTTAGAAATCACTAAATTAATCGTGATGTCGTTTTGCTTGAGTTTAAGTTTATGCGGAACAGGCAGCGTTGAGCCCAAAAATGAAACATCTTGATAGCTGACATATTCGAGCTGCCATGTTTGCCCTTGGATCGTTTTGGTTAATGACGCCAGTGTTTGCGTGTCATTAACCGTGTAATGATCGGCATTGGTGGGCTTACCTAATAGCCAATCATTGAGTTGTTCGACAGGAATGGTCAATCCAGTCAGACGTGTGATCAAACGATCGGCGCTGACATCGGTTAAATTTTGGTCGTCATAGGTTTCGACAGTGGCATAGCCTGGACGACTTTGCATATTCAATACTGTTTGACCAAGGAAAGTGCTCAAACGTAATTGATTGCTCTTGGCGTCGTGTTGCCATTGAAAATTTAACGACTCTCTTTGTTCTGGTGAAATATAACCAAGCTTACCCACCGCTTGGTAATCACTTACTAATTCAAGTCTTTGTTGATGAGCCTGCCACTCGACACTGGTGTGGCTATCTTGAATGGAACTACAGCCAGCAAGAGTCGCTAGCAGCGCGATGATAGCAAGTAATCGCGAAGATAATCGGTGAAACATCAGTACATTTATCCTAAATGAGCGATATAAGGATGATTACTATAGCATTGTTCTTATGATGAACTCTTGCTTCCTTTGCGTTCGCGCAAAATGAAAAAAGACAATGCAGCAGTGATCAATAAATTGGCTGTTTTAAACAGGCTGTAATCCGGTTTTTTTGGGCTCAAAGAGAGGTTTTAGGTAGCAAGCTGGAAAAACAAATTCGCGATCCCCTTTTATTCAAGGGGGGCATCAAGTAAAATTCCGTCCTTGTTCGATCATAACTTGATTCAGAGAACCCACAGTACATGTCTTTGCTTGCTATCGGTATAAATCATAATACGGCTTCTGTAGAACTGCGCGAAAAAGTCGCTTTCGGGCCGGAAAAGTTACCGCAAGCACTACAGCAACTGACTGAAAATCAGCTTGTTAACGGTAGCGTTATTGTATCAACTTGTAACCGTACTGAGGTTTACTGTGATGTAAAACCTTCGGCGAGAAACAAGGTGATTGACTGGATTTCACAGTTCCACCAAGTGATTCCTGAAGAGCTAAAACCCAGCCTTTATATTCATGAAGAGCAGGCCGCGATTCGTCATTTGATGCGTGTTGCGTGCGGATTAGACTCTCTCGTGCTGGGGGAACCGCAGATTTTAGGTCAAGTCAAACAAGCCTTTTCTGACTCGCGTGAACATAAAGCGGTTAATGCGGCGATGGAAAAATGGTTCCAAAAAACCTTTTCAGTTGCAAAACGCGTGCGTACCGAGACAGATATTGGCGGCAGCGCGGTTTCAGTTGCGTATGCGGCGTGTACGCTTGCTAAGCATATTTTTGAATCGTTACAGCAATCGACCGTTCTTTTGGTCGGCGCTGGTGAAACGATTGAGTTAGTAGCGAAGCATCTAGCTGGCAACGGTTGCACCAAAATTATTGTTGCGAACCGTACCCGTGAACGCGCATTGACCTTAGCGGAAGAGTTTGGCGCGGAAGTGATCAGTTTACCTGAGATTCCAGAGCATCTTGCGCGCGCAGATATTGTTATTAGTTCGACTGCAAGCCCATTGCCGATTATTGGTAAGGGGATGGTGGAAAGCGCCTTGAAAGCGCGTCGTAATCAACCGATGTTGTTTGTTGATATTGCGGTGCCGCGTGATATCGAGTCCCAAGTGGGCGAACTCGATGATGCCTATTTATATACTGTTGATGACTTGCAATCGATTGTCGATAGCAACATGGAACAACGTAAAGTTGAAGCCATTCAAGCGGAAGCGATCGTCAGTGAAGAGAGTGCCGCGTTTATGACTTGGCTACGTTCTTTGCAAGGCGTTGACAGCATTCGAGATTATCGCACTAGTGCTAACGACATTCGTCAAGAGTTGTTGGCGCGTAGTATTCATGCCCTGCAGGCCGGTGGCGATCCGGAAAGCGTGTTGATTGAACTTAGTAATAAGCTGACCAATCGCTTGATTCATACTCCGACTCGCGCACTACAAAGCGCTGCAGAGCAAGGTGAGCCAGCACGGCTTGCCATTATTAGACAAAGTTTGGGTCTTGATGACCCGCTATAACTAGAACCCCCGAGTTAATAAAATATGAAAGCCTCAATTCTGACTAAGCTAGAAACGCTAGTAGAACGTTACGAAGAAGTACAACACCTGCTAGGCGATCCTGGTGTGATCGGTGATCAGAACAAATTCCGTGCATTGTCTAAAGAGTATTCGCAACTTGAAGAAGTGACGAAGTGCTTCCAAGCTTATCAGCAAGCTCAAGAAGATCTTGAAGCGGCAGAAGAGATGGCGAAAGAAGATGACGCAGAAATGCGTGAAATGGCTCAGGAAGAAATCAAAGACGCAAAAGAAAGCATTGAGCGTTTAAATGATGAGCTGCAAATTTTGCTGCTACCAAAAGATCCAAACGACGATCGTAACTGTTTCCTAGAAATTCGTGCGGGCGCAGGTGGTGATGAAGCGGGTATCTTTGCTGGTAACCTTTTCCGTATGTACTCGAAGTTCGCCGAGAAAAAAGGCTGGCGCGTTGAAGTGATGAGCAGCAACGAATCAGAGCAGGGCGGTTACAAAGAGATGATCGCAAAAGTAAGCGGTGATGGTGCTTATGGCGTACTGAAATTTGAATCAGGCGGTCACCGTGTACAACGTGTTCCTGAAACTGAATCTCAAGGTCGTGTGCATACGTCAGCGTGTACGGTTGCAGTAATGGCGGAAATCCCAGAAGCGGATTTACCAGAAATTAAAGCGGCTGACCTGAAAATTGATACTTTCCGTGCCTCAGGCGCAGGTGGTCAGCACGTCAACACCACGGATTCAGCAATCCGTATTACCCACTTACCAACAGGTACTGTGGTTGAGTGTCAGGACGAGCGTTCACAGCACAAGAACAAAGCGAAAGCGATGCAGGTTCTTGCTGCTCGTATCGTACAAGCTGAACAAGCACGTCGCGCGGCAGAAGTGTCAGATACACGTCGTAACCTACTAGGTTCTGGTGACCGTAGTGACCGTATTCGTACTTACAACTACCCACAAGGTCGTGTTTCTGATCACCGTATCAACTTGACCATCTACCGTCTAAACGAAGTGATGGAAGGCGATCTCGCAAGCTTGATCGACCCTGTAATCCAAGAGCACCAAGCGGATCAGCTTGCCGCTCTTGCTGAGAACCACTAATTCAATGACGGCACCAAACAGTGTTGAAAACACACTAAAAAGCGCCGTACAGCAACTTCAAGAGAGCGGCAGCGAATCGCCGTCTCTTGATGCCGCGGTATTGCTCTGCCATGCGCTGGAGAAACCGCGCTCATTCTTGATGACTTGGCCTGAAAAAGAGTTGAGTCAGCAAGAGCTTGCCCCATTTGAAGCCTTGTTGGCACGCCGTTTAACTGGCGAACCCGTCGCTTACATTGTCGGTGAGCGTGAGTTTTGGTCGCTACCATTGCAAGTCTCGCCAACCACTTTAATCCCTCGTCCTGATACAGAACGTCTTGTTGAGCTTGCTCTAGATAAAGCGGTGGATACCGACGGCGATATCTTAGATTTGGGCACAGGCACTGGTGCGATTGCTTTAGCTCTGGCCTCAGAGTTGCCTAAACGTAACGTGGTTGGTATTGATCTTATGGTCGAAGCCCAACAATTGGCTACCCGCAATGGTCAGCGCTTGGCGATCAACAATGCGACCTTTTTGGCTGGCAGCTGGTTTGAGCCGCTTGAAGTTGGTACGCAGTTTGCTGTAATTGTGTCTAATCCACCTTACATAGAAGAAAACGACCCGCATTTAACTCAAGGTGACGTGCGTTTTGAACCGCTTAGTGCGCTGGTGGCGAGTGATAATGGTTTGGCTGATATTCGTCATATTATTCAAGCTGCGCGTGGCTATTTATGTGATCAAGGATGGTTATTGTTTGAACATGGATTCGAACAAGGTAAAGCAGTAAGAGCAATTTTTGCAGAGTACGGCTATCAACAAGTCGAAACTCATCAAGATTATGGTCATAACGATAGGGTAACACTGGGTCGTTTTGTAAAATAAGGATAGAGAGCATCTCATGTACGAAGGTTTGAAGCATTTTCATCTATTAACAATTGCCCTAAGTGCCACACTGTTGTCGGTACGTTTTGCACTATTAATGGCAAACTCCCCACTGCGTGAGAAGAAATTTCTTAAAATCTTTCCTCACATCGTCGACTCAGCTCTGCTGATTTCTGGGGTTGCGCTGATTGTTGGGTTTATTCCATGGTCAGCTGCGCCATGGTTGCCATCTAAACTGACTTGCGTATTAGCCTATATCGCACTGGGTTTCTTTGCTCTGAAGTTGGCGAAAAACAACTGGCTACGTGTATTTGCATTCTTTGGCGCACTTGGTTGGTTATTGATGGCGGGCAAAGTGGCGATCACCAAAACGCCATTGTTGTTCTAAATGAGTACCGACATGCAACCTTTGTTTGATGAAGACTTTGATGCTCTTGAGCTGATTGAAGGTGCTTTAGTACTGAATCACGCGATCAATCCAGACACACAAGTTGATTGGGTCAATGTAGAACTGCAACGTTTAGTCGCTGAGGCGGAGCTTGCCTTAGTGCATGAAAGCAATGAGCAGCAACGATTTGAAGCGTTCTTGCGTCTATTTTACTTTGATTGGGGCTTTCAAGGCGATGTTGAAGCCTACTTCGATTCGGCTAACGCGTTTGTCGATAAAGTATTAGAACGTCGCAAAGGCATACCAGTCAGCTTGGGCGCCGTGATGTTGTATATCGGTAAAAGACTTGGTTTTCCTATCGATGGCATTACCTTCCCAACTCAATTTTTGCTGACTCTACAGTGGCCGGGACAAAAGCCGCTCTACGTTAATCCTTTTAATGGTGAGTATGTCTCGGAGCATACGTTGCGAGCATGGTTAGTTGGCCACCGCGGGCCATTTGCTCAATTAGAGTCTAAACACCTTGAGATTGCCGATCATCCCACGGTCATTGGTCGCTGGTTAGCGTTAATCAAAAGTGCATTACTGCGTGAAGAGCAATACTCGTTAGCGCTGCACTGTACTGACTTGGCGCTGAGCTTTGTGCCAGACGATCCTTATGAAATTCGCGATCGCGGCTTTATCTATCAGCAGCTAGACTGTCATAAAATGGCCTTGACGGATTATCAATACTTTATTGATCAGTGCCCTGATGATCCCGCGGCGGATTTGTTGAAAAATCAAGTTCGCGCGATGAGTCAAACTCAAGTTACCTTACACTAAGTCCAGCAATTAATGCTGGCGTAAAACGTTGAAATAGAGAGATAAAAATGGAACAGAAAATCGTTCGCGTTGGTGATATTCCTGTTGCTAACGACAAACCGTTTACTTTGTTTGCTGGTATGAATGTTCTAGAGTCTCGCGATCTTGCGATGCAGATTTGTGAACACTACGTAAAAGTGACCGAGAAGTTAGGTATTCCTTACGTATTTAAAGCGTCTTTTGATAAAGCAAACCGTAGCTCTGTTCATTCATACCGTGGCCCTGGCCTAGAAGAAGGTATGAAGATCTTCCAAGAGCTTAAAGATACTTTCGGCGTGAAAATCATCACTGACGTTCACACAGAAGCACAGGCACAACCTGTAGCTGACGTCGTTGACGTGATTCAGTTACCAGCATTCCTTGCACGTCAAACTGACTTGGTTGAAGCCATGGCGAAAACGGGTGCGGTAATCAACGTTAAGAAACCTCAATTTATGAGCCCAAATCAAGTGGGTAACATCGTTGATAAATTTGCAGAATGCGGTAACAACAATGTGATTCTTTGTGAGCGTGGTTCGTGCATGGGTTACGACAACCTAGTGGTTGATATGCTTGGTTTTGGTGTAATGAAAAAAGCATCTAACGGCAGCCCAATCATCTTTGACGTAACGCACTCGCTACAGATGCGTGATCCATCTGGTGCTGCTTCTGGTGGTCGTCGTGAGCAAACGGTTGAACTAGCGAAAGCTGGCTTGGCAACGGGTATTGCGGGTCTGTTTATTGAAGCGCATCCAAACCCAGATCAAGCGCGTTGTGATGGCCCATCTGCGTTGCCACTCGACAAACTTGAACCGTTCCTAAAACAGATGAAAGATCTGGATGATTTGATTAAGAGCTTTGCTCATATCGATATCAAGTAACGCGATTCGTTTTCGATATTAAGGCTGCCATTGGCAGCCTTTTTTATGCCTTTCTGAGATGGAAATATTGTCTCTGAACAGTCTAATGTAGGGTAATCATGTTGGTACTATGAAGCGGCGCATGGTTTGCATTTTCTAAGATTGGCGATTAGTTAATCGTTTGCTTGTGATCTTTTATTCAATCACGTGTAAGCCTGTTTACCTGTTGCACTTTTTATACGAAATAATAGTGATCGCTATGGCATAAATATGAAATCAAGATGTTCACTTTGAATGGTTAATTTAAACTAAGTCAAGTTTTGCTACTGATAATCCTAAAGCATGCAGTGATAAACACTAAGCATCACATCTTAGGTAGCAAATTGGCAGTGGGTTCTAATAAGTTCAAAGGTATGACAATGAAGCAACGCCTGATTGTAAAAACAGCACTAAGTGCAGCGATCCTTGCAACGCTAGCTGGCTGTGCAACAGCTCCTCAACAAGAGTGGGAAGCGGACAAAACGTATAAATTAACCGTTCTTCACACTAACGATAACCATGGTCGTTTCTGGGAAAACAAATATGGCGAGTACGGTATGGCTGCTCGTAAAACGTTGATTGATCAGCTACGTGCGGAAGTTCAAGCTGACGGCGGTAGCGTTTTGCTACTGTCTGGCGGCGACATCAACACAGGTGTTCCAGAGTCTGATCTGCAAGATGCAGAACCTGACTTTAAGGGTATGAACAAAATTGGTTACGATGCGATGGCATTAGGTAACCACGAGTTTGATAACCCACTAGAAGTACTTTTCAAACAGGAAGAGTGGGCGAATTTCCCAATGCTTTCTGCCAACATCTACGATAAAAAGACTGGCGAACGTATGTTCCAGGCTTACCAGATGTTCAATAAGCAAGGTATCAAAATTGCGGTTATCGGTTTAACCACTGAAGATACGCAAAAAATTGGTAACCCAGAATACATTGGTGGTCTTGAGTTCCGTGATCCGAAAGCAGAAGCGAAAAAACTGATTGCTGAACTTGAGCAAACGGAAAAACCGGATCTTATCTTTGCTGTGACACACATGGGCCACTACGAAGATGGCAACCGTGGTATCAATGCGCCGGGTGATGTGGCGCTGGCTCGCTACCTAGACGAAGGCTCGCTAGATATGATTGTGGGTGGTCACTCACAAGAGCCTGTGTGTATGGAAGCGCCAAATGTAATGAAGAAAAACTTCCAGCCATCAGATGAGTGTAAGCCTGATGTGCAAAATGGTACTTACATTGTTCAAGCTCACGAATGGGGCAAATACGTTGGCCGTGCGGACTATGAGTTCCGTAATGGTGAATTGAACATGGTGAGCTACGATTTGATCCCAGTAAACTTGAAGAAAAAAATCAAGGTTGATGGTGAAAGCAAGCGTGTCTTCATTGAAGATGAAATTGCAAAAGATGAAGCGCTATTAGAATTCTTACGTCCTTTCCAAGAAGAAGGTCAAGATAAGCTAAACGTTAAAATTGCTGAAACCAACGGTAAGCTAGAAGGCGACCGTAATGTGGTACGTTTTGAGCAAACTAACCTAGGCCGTTTGATTGCCGCTTCTCACATGGAACGCGCACAAGCAGACTTCGCGGTAATGAACTCTGGTGGTGTACGTGACTCTATTGCTGCTGGTAACGTAACGTACAAAGATGTACTGACTGTTCAGCCATTTGGCAACATCGTGACTTACATCGATATGTCAGGCAAAGAAGTACTAGATTACTTGAACGTAGTTGGTACTAAGCCAGTGGATTCAGGCGCATACGTACAATTCTACGGTGTATCAATGACTGTGGCTGATGGCAAAGTATCAGACGTGAAGCTAGGTGGCGAAGCGGTAGATCTTGAAAAAACGTACCGTTTTACAGTGCCAAGCTACAATGCAGCGGGTGGCGACGGTTACCCTAAAGTGTCTGATCACCCAGGTTACGTAAACACAGGCTTTGTAGATGCTGAAGTTCTAAAAGAATTCCTAGAAGCAAACAGCCCTGTTGATGTAAACAAATTCGCACCTAAAGGCGAGATCGTTTACAAGTAATCGCTTTGCGGTGAAAGCCTATTGACTGTCTAGCACAGATCGATTTAACTAAAACGGCGCTCATTGAGCGTCGTTTTTTATTGTCAACTCAAGGCAAAAACGATGGTTAACATAAAACGTAACGTCTACCATCAACTTATAATTAAACGCCACTTATCACTATAAGTTATTGCCAAGCATACTTTATGCGTTTAGCAGTGGTTTATCCTGATCAGTGTTAGGAACCATTATGACACCTGCAATCAATGCGGCGAAAAAAAAGAAAGTGCCACACACCATCCATCAATACGAGCATGATCCGCGCGCCGAAAGTTTTGGCTTAGAAGCCGTTGAAGCGTTGGGAAATGATCCAAAAGAAGTGTTTAAAACCTTACTCTTTTGTCTCAATGGTGAAGCAAAAAATTTGGCTGTGGCCGTGATCCCGGTAGATCAGAAACTCAATCTAAAATTGGCAGCGAAAGCGGCCAAAGGGAAAAAGGCCGAAATGGCCAACCCAGATATCGCCCAAAAGACGACCGGTTATGTGGTTGGTGGTATTAGTCCGCTGGGGCAAAAGAAAGCCTTGCCGACATTCATTCATCACAGCGCATTGGATCTTGATACCCTGTTTGTCAGTGCCGGTCGCCGTGGGCTAGAAATCGAATTAGCTCCCAAGGATCTCGCTATGCTGACTCGTGGAGAATTTGTCGAGTTGTGCCTGTAAGCGGTGAGAATCGAGAGTCGAGAAGTAAGAATCGAGAAGCAAGAATTAAGAGCTGAGATTTGAGAATCAAGAAATTCTTACGCAATAAAAAGGGGTGACGATTATCGTCACCCCTTTTTCTATTTTGAGCGAAGCGTTTTCGCATCTATATTTTCGATTTCTCGATTTCTCGATTTCTCGATTTCTCGATTTCTCGATTTCTCGATTCTAGCGCCTCTTACTTTTCGATCTGTGCGTTATCAACTACGTGGTTTTCACCCAGATCTTTAGGCAATACTAGGTTTAGTACGATTGCGACGATACCACATAGGCTGATGCCTTGTAGGCTGAAGTCGCCAATGCCGAATGCCATGCCACCGATACCGAAAACGAGAGTGATTGCAACGATCACTAGATTGCGTGACTTGTGTAGGTCAACGTTGTTCTTGATCAGCGTGTTTAGGCCTACGGTTGCGATTGAACCGAACAGCAGAATCATGATTCCGCCCATGACTGGCATTGGGATGGTTTGTAATACCGCACCTAATTTACCGACAAGCGATAACGTAATCGCGGTGATAGCCGTCCAAGTCATAATCACAGGGTTGAATGACTTAGTTAGCATTACCGCACCAGTGACTTCTGAGTAAGTGGTGTTTGGCGGCGCGCCAACCATTGATGCGGCGATTGTTGCTAGGCCGTCACCCGCGATGGTGCGATGTAGTCCCGGTTTTTTCAGGTAATCTTTACCGGTTACATTGGAGATAGCCAGCATGTCACCTACGTGTTCAACGGCTGGTGCAATCGCCACCGGGATCATAAAGAGAATCGCGTTGATGTTGAATTCAGGCATTACAAATGCCGGAAGTGCGAACCATGCTGCTTGATGCACTGGTGTAAAGTCGACAATACCGTAGAACAAACTCAGCGCATAACCGACAACGATACCGCCAAGAATAGGCATCAGTTTTAGGAAGCCACGGCTAAACACGCTAATACCAATAGTGGTGATCAAAGAGGCGGCTGAAATGATCAGGGCGACATCGGCATCAATAATTTGCGCGCCATCGCCACCACGACCTAATGCCATATTGACGGCGTTTGGTGCCAGACCAAGACCAATCACCATGATTACAGGGCCTACCACAACAGGAGGAAGTAATTTATGCACAATGCCCACGCCACGAATTTTAATCAGTGCACCCAATGCGACATACACTAGGCCTGCCACCATTAAGCCACCCATGGTTGCAGGAATACCCCAAGCTTGGACACCGTATAAAATTGGAGCGATAAAAGCGAAAGATGAAGCGAGGAAGATAGGAACAGAACGACGGGTAACAACTTGGAAAATTAGGGTACCAATACCAGCACCGAAGAGAGCAACACTAGGATCTAATCCCGTCAACAACGGAACCAGAACGAGGGCACCAAATGCAACAAATAGCATTTGAGCGCCTTGAATAGCATTTTTCATTTTTTATTCCTTTAGGTGGCGATGAATCCAAATTTCATCCTATTTCGACAGCAAAATAAGCGAATTGAGGACGCAAAATAAAATTCGCAGGATTCTATCACCATGGCAAACGATTTCAATCTGAACTAGATCAAATGTTTATACATTAACCATTAAATTAAGTAGTTAATTTATCAATAGTATGTATTGACCCTCAAAATGAAGTTACATAGTTCTCTTTACTGTGATTGGAATGTGAGTGGGGTCTTGGCAGTAAATAGACCGCAATTTGACAGTATGTTAGTTGCTCCGGTTTAGGAAGTTGCTTATCATCGACGTTTGAGCTGCTGTAACTGATTCTAGGAAAATTATGCGTCGTTTAGTTTTATTCGCATTGGGATTGATTGGCTTTCCCGCAATGGCATTAACCAATGTCGATTTATATCATACTGAAGTCGTGCTGGATCAGAGTGTTGAAAAACCAGACTCACAAGCCCGTATTGAAGGTATGAAAGAGATTGTGGTACGTGCTTCGGGTGACCAAGCGGCAATCAACAATCCGATCATCCAAAAAGCACTACGACAAAATGCGCAGTACTTGGCACAAATCAGCCAAGGCCAAGAGGGTGGCCAACCAACAATGAAGATGTTGTTTAGCGCTCCTCATATTAATGCGCTTCTTAGCCAAGCTCAGTTGCCGATTTGGCCAGCACAACGTGCCAACGTTTTAGTGTGGTTGGTAGAAGAAACTCAATCTGAACGCAGTATTGCATGGGAACACTCCGATTCGACATTGCTGGCACGAATGAAGCAAGAAGCGCAAAGTCGCGGTTTGCCACTGACGGTACCCGTCGGTGATTTTGATGATGTTACCGGTATTACTATTTCAGATTTATGGGGTGGCTTTGCTCAACCGGTTGGTAAATCAAGCCAACGTTATCCTGCAGATGCGGTGCTGGTGGTTCGCGCGCAGGGAGATAACCTACGCTGGACATTGTATGATCAAGCCCCACAAAGCATCGGTGTTACTCGTCAAGCGCCACTGAGTGGCAGCAACAACGGTGCTGATGCTGCAGATAGTATGATTAACCAGATTAGTGACTACTACGCTAAGCAAAGCGGTGTCGTGGTGGCAAGCGAATCATCTGAGTCGGTGAAAGTGCGTTTTACCTCATTAGATAATGCGATCGATTTCTTTGTACTTGAGCGAAAATTGCAACAGCTAAGCTCTGTCGCATCGTTAGATATTCTTAAAATTCAGGGTAAAGAAGTGACCTTCTTGGCGCACTTACTGACATCACCACAAGAATTTGAGCAAGAAGTATCGCGTATGCGTGAAGCGATTCCTTTACCGGCTATCGTTGAACCTGCAATTGTTGAAACAGAAATTGTTGAAACAACGACCGCCGCGCCTGAGGTGGCAGTTGTGCCAGGCACAGGTGCGCAAAGTGATCTTTCAGTTGCCGTACCTTCAGCAGAGCAAGTGTTACCTGCCGTGATTGAGCAAATGCCAGCTGCAACACAAGAACCTATCTTGATGTTTGAGTGGCAAGGTGGTCAATACGTTGCTCCGGTGTCGATTGAAGAGAGCACTCCTCAAGCGGAAACACCGTTAGAAACCGATGTTGATAACGTTTAATAAAAAAGGCTTCGCATTGCGAAGCCTTTTTTATGCTGAGCTATTCAAATTTTGATCTTTCTTGTTTTTCGACTTCCGATAAACGTTTTAGCTTTAACCCTAACTCTTTTCCTCGGCTACGCGCGTAAAGGATGTTGCCGATAAACGCCGCACTGGTCAGAATCAGTTCAACCAGTGCTAGCCAGCGCTCACCACCATCAAGGTACAATAACGTCAGCGCGTGAAGAAAGTAGAGCATCAAAACAAAATTAGCCCACGCATGGGTATAAGGCCTGCCAGCTAAAATTCCCGGCAGAGGCAGTAGTAACGGGATGCACCAAGCAATCGCCAGTGTGGTGCTATTGATGTGTGGATGCGGGGAAAGAAATATCTGCCAGATTGCCACCCACGCCAATAACCCGAGATTGGCAGATAAAGCCAATAGGCGAAAAGCTTTAGTGCTAGGTTGCATGTCCTTTAGCAAATTATCGGTTTGTGCTTCAGTTTGAGCATCAGACATCATCACTCCTTGATTAATTTTAATGCGGTGTGTGCTAACCGTTTTCCAAGTTGCTGTGCTAATTCCACTTCTTCTTTAGTTAGCCCGGAATCATGGCCGACATGGCTGGCTCCATAAGGCGTGCCGCCACTCTGAGTAGTATGCAATTGCGGCTCAGAGTAGGGAATCCCCATCACTAACATGCCATGATGAAACAGCGGTAATTTCATACTTTGTAGTGTGGTTTCTTGGCCTCCGTGCAAACTGGAAGAGGAGGTGAAAACACAAGCGGGCTTATCAATCAGATCACCGCTAATCCATAGCGATGTGCTTTGATCCCAAAAATGCTTCAATGGCGCAGCCATATTTCCAAACCAAACGGGGCTACCCATGGCTAAGCCATCGCAGTGCTTGAGCTCTTCGAGCGTAATCGCTGGATCGCTGCCAGTACGTTCTTGTGAGGAGATTTCTTCTACAGTTCGCATGATGGCTTCGCAATGAGGAACCGATTCGATTCCTCTTGCGATCTGTCGTGCTAATGCTTGTGTTGCACCATGGCGACTGTAATAAAGCACGATCAGGTGACAACTCATAAGATGGCTAATACCTGCTCTGGTGGACGACCATGCTTGGCTTTACCATTGGCAACGACAATTGGACGTTCGATCAGTTTAGGATTTTCCGCCATTGCGATAAACAGTTGCTCATCGCTGGCATCAGTAAGGCTAAGTTGTTTGTAGAGTTCTTCTTTGGTGCGCATCATCGCTCGTACTTCGCTGAGCTCTAATTGCGCATAAAGGGTTTTCAGCGCTTCAATACTGAGTGGCGTCTCTAAGTATTTAATCACTTCCGGTTGAACGCCGTTTTGCTCTAACAACTCCAAGGTTTGACGACTCTTTGAGCAACGAGGGTTGTGATAAATGACGACTGACATAAATTTCTCCGATTTATTGTAATGCCATGAAACGGTCACGCTGAATCATTAATTGATCGATGCGGGCGTCGTATCTGGCTTGTTTTAAGCTGCCAAGTTCAGCCAGTTGACTGGCTTGAGTGTAATATTGAATCGCTTTATTCCAGTTGGCTTTGAGTGCCAAAATTTCAGCACGAGCTGCAAGTTCTTCGTCGCTTTGCCCGAGTTTGGTGTAAGCATCAGAGAGCAGATGCCAACCATTGATATCGTTCGGATTATCATGGCTATAACGTTGCAATACTCGCACCGCTTGCTCTGTTTTTTCTTGTGCTAATAGGGTATTGGCGTAGTTGATCATTAGTACCGGATTACTTGGTGCTGCTTCTAGTGCCTTACTCAACATATCAACGGCTTTTTGAGGTTGATCGAGTCCAATATATAGATCCGCTAAAGCATCAAGGTAAAAATGGTTATTTTTGTCTTGTTTATACAGCGCTTCAAGGATCGGTTGCGCTTGATCAAATTTACGCTCATCTAGCAATACTAATGCACGACCATATTGAAAAGTGGCTTTAATCGCCGGTGAAGATTTTTTCTCGGTACGGTTAAACCAATCGAGAGCTGACTCTGGTTTAATATTGGCGTAACGCGCGACAATCCGCGCTTTGGCTAGGTGGTAATCAAATGACTCTGGCACACGGACATGAGGGTAGTTCTGCGCACGTAAACGAGTATCGGTGACACGATCTTGTGGCAGCGGGTGCGTGAGTAGCATTGGTGGTGGTGTGCTTGCGTAACGATATTCATCGGCAAGGCGACCAAAAAACGTCGGCATCGCACTGACATCAAAGCCTGCTTTAGAGAGCGTAGCAATACCAAATCGGTCGGCTTCTTTTTCATTGCTACGTGTATAGTTAATTTGCCCCTGCATGTTACCGGCAGTCGCGGCAGTCAGTGCGGCAATCCCAGCTTCTGGTGCTGCAATGGCCAATAACAGTGAGCCAGCCAATGCCGCAATGGTTGCCGGTGTACGACGGGCTTGATCTTCCATACTGCGAGCAAGGTGGCGTTGGGTCACGTGCGCAATTTCGTGCGCCATCACCGAGGCAAGTTCACTTTCGTTTTGCGCGTGTAAAAACAAGCCGGAGTGGATTGCGACATAACCGCCAAAGAAAGCAAAAGCGTTAATATTGCGATCGCGAATCATAAAGAAGGTGAACGGCGTTTTGACATCATCAGCATTGGCAACGAGTCGATGTCCAAGCGAGTCGATATATTCATTGAGAACAGGATCATTAATGATGGGAGCTCGATTACGCAGCATGCGCATGTAAGCATCACCATATTGATTTTCCTGATCGATGGTCAAAGTGCCGCTCGCTGCGGTACCGATATCGGGCAGATTAAGGCTGTTAGCCATCACAGGCATTGATGGTAGAGAAAGTGTGACAGCCATACTCAAAGCGAGCAATGAACGCGTACGTTTAAACATATTAGACAGGTAATATTCCCTTTAAATGATAGGCACTTCACGGCAAGTAAGCGCCCAAAAATCACATCGACTATGCTATAGACACTTTATTGTTGTGAGGGTTTCAAAGCAAATAAAGTTATCTGATATTTCCGTTTTATCACGCGCAGCGACAAGATTTTGTCAGCTAAGGGCGTCTCGGCGAGCAATTTCATACGGTTAAGTATACAATGACAGCAATATTAGTGATTATTTTTACGGGGAACGACGTTGACGAATTTAGATTTACGCGCTCAACGCTGCCCTTTAGCCCTATTACTTGCCAAGCGTCATGTTGTGGCAATGGCCTCTGGTGAAGAGTGTGCGATTCTCGTACAAGATCCCAGTTCAAAGTCAGATATTCTCCGCTTTCTTAGCCAGCACGGCTTTCAAGTTGACTGTGTTGAGCTTAATGATTATTTCTCTTTAAACGTGATGAAAGGAACCGAGTAAGATGTTAGAGATGGTGAGTCGTTGGTATAAACGACGCTTTTCCGATCCGCACGCCGTTAGCCTAGTTGCAATCCTGTTCTTTGGTTTTATTACCATTTATTTCTTTGGCAACTTAATTGCACCATTACTGGTGGCGATAGTATTGGCTTATTTACTTGAGTGGCCGGTTGCTCATTTATCTCGTTTCGGTATTCCACGAACGCTGGCGGTTGTGTTAGTGATCGTGTCGTTTTTTGCCTTGGCGATTATTGCTATCTTTGGTTTGGTTCCAACCATTTGGCAGCAAGTGGGCAATCTTATTAACGACATTCCCAATATGTATGCGGGTTTGCAAAAAGTGATCGCTGAGCTGCCAGTGAAATACCCAGAGCTGGCCAACTTTCAGATTGTTGAGTCACTAGTGACCAATGCCAAAAACCAAGTGATTAGCGTGGGCGAAACGGTGGTGAAAGGTTCATTGGCTTCGCTCGTCAGCATTGCGACGTTGGCGGTTTACCTTATTTTAGTACCGCTATTGGTGTTCTTTTTATTAAAAGACAAAGAAGAGATGATTGCGATGGCGAGTGGCATGTTGCCGCGCAATCGTAAATTGGCGACCAAAGTGTGGGATGAGATGAATGAACAAATCTCAAACTACATTCGTGGCAAGGTAATGGAAATCCTGATTGTCGGCAGCGTCAGTTATGTCACCTTTGCTATTTTAGATTTACGTTATTCGGTTTTATTGGCCGTTGCGGTCGGTTTCTCTGTACTGATCCCTTATATCGGTGCGGCGGCAGTGACAGTCCCTGTGGCGATTGTTGGCCTGTTCCAATGGGGGCTTGCGCCAGAGTTTTACTATCTGCTTATTGCTTATGGAATTATCCAAGCATTGGATGGCAATGTGTTAGTGCCGGTGCTGTTTTCTGAAGCCGTGAATCTTCATCCTGTCGCAATCATTGTTGCGGTATTGGTCTTTGGTGGTTTATGGGGATTCTGGGGGGTATTTTTTGCGATTCCGTTGGGCACCTTGGTGAAAGCGGTATGGAATGCCTTACCTGGACCTGAAGATCACGAAGCGGTGTAGGAAAACACTGACAAAATAACAACGCGATGATATGTAGAGCCAACCTGAGTTAAGGTTGGCTTTTTGCTATGTAATCAGTATCTTATGTCGCATTGCATTGTTGGTTGTAAGAAAATGTAAAAATAGCATTAAACTCTTTCTTGCTGCTGTCGATATAGCTAGCAATCACGCATTTGTTTTAATAAGAGGTAAGTTATGCGGTTTAGCCAAAAAATAGTGGCGGCATCTTCAGCATTGTTACTGGTTACGGTTGTGTTGTTGTCTGTGCAACAATCAGTGTTAGTCAAAAATGAAGTCGAAACCTTAGTTGATACTAGCTTAACTGAGTTAGAACAAGGAGTGAGCACAGCCGTTAGTGCAGAGATGAACGACAAACGTGCTCTGGCTAAGTCGGTATCAGAAATGATTCAGCTTGACCCAAATAACCGTGACTATGTGTCGGACGTTCTAGAAACATCGGTAGTAAAGCAAAGTTTTATTGCGGTCGGCTTTGGTTATGAAGCGGACGGTTCTTTGGTTGAAAATGATGATGCTTGGGAAGTTGAATCGAGCTATGAACCGCGCACGCGTCCTTGGTATATCGAGTCGAAAAGCCGCGGTGAAGTTGTCGTTACTAGCCCGTATGTCGACCCAACCACTAAGAAAGTGATCATTTCGATTGGCGCGCCAGTTAAGAGCGCAGGCCAGTTCATTGGTAGTCTATTTTACGATGTTGAGTTAAACGCACTGGCAGACTTGGTAAACCAAACCAACTTATTTAATGCAGGTTACCTATTCATCGTGACACAAGATGGCACCACCATCGCACATCCAGATGCACAAAGAAATGGGGATAAGCTCAGCAGTTACTTACCTCAAGTCAGTATTAAAGAAGGCGTACAAAAATTTGAACGTGACGGTAAGCCTTACTTAGTTCGCTTGACTGAAGTGGGCTCAGAAGGTTGGTATGTCGGTGCGTTGGTTGATGAATCCGTCGCTTTCTCTGCGATTGATGATATGCGCAATAGCTCGATGATTTACACCGTCATTGCTTTGGTTCTAAGCGTATTAGTGCTATCACTGCTGATCAAAGTCTTAATGCGTCCATTAGTGGTGCTCAACAAAGCGATTCAAGATGTGGCCTCTGGTGAGGGGGATTTAACCCAAAGACTGGATACCAATACAGATGAAGAATTTGCTGAACTGGCGAAAGGGTTTAATACTTTCACGGAGAATTTACAGCAGCAAATTATTCAATCTAAAGCGATCAGCGCTGAAATTCTAATGGGTTCAGAACAATCGGTAGTCGGTGCGCAGCAAGCATCGGTAGCGGTTGCTAGCCAATTGGAAGAGCTTGAGCAATTAGCAACTGCCATGCACGAAATGTCGGTAACGGCAATGGAAGTTGCAAACAATGCCCAAGGCGCATCAGAAGCCGTGAAAGAAGCCGAGCAGGCAAGTAGCACAGGCTCACAAGTGGTGAGTGATACCACCAATGCGATCAGTCAATTGTCTTTACGTGTTGATCAAGCCGTTGAAGAGGTTGCGGGCCTAGAATCGGCTACATCGAACATTGAAACCATTTTGAAAGTGATCAACGACATTGCTGATCAAACCAACTTACTGGCACTCAATGCGGCAATTGAAGCGGCGCGAGCTGGGGATTCTGGTCGCGGTTTTGCCGTGGTTGCAGATGAAGTGCGTACCTTAGCACAGCGAACTCAACAATCTACGACGGAAATTCGCAGTATGATTGAGCAATTGCAAGCGGGGGCAAGTTCGGTCTCTAATGCGATGAATGAAAGTAAAACGACAGCAGATATTGCGGTAACGCACGCGCAGCAAGCGGATCAGTCTCTGCAAGAAATCCGTAATATCATTCAAAGCATTACCGATATGAACATGCAAATCGCGTCTGCGGCGGAAGAGCAAAGTTTGGTAGCAGAAGAGATCAACAGTAACACGGTTCGCATTAAAGATTTGTCGACGCAGGTTTCTGATGCGGCGATTCAATCAAATCAAGCGATGAGTGAGCAAATCGGTCATGTTCGTCAGCAAGATGAGTTATTGAATAAGTTTGTGGTTTAAAGCATCGATATAATCACAAAACACAGCAAATAAAAAACGCCAGCGAATTGCTGGCGTTTTTATTGGAGGTTAACCAACAATTAGTCAACTTGGTTCAAGTAAGCTAATACCACTTCGTGGTGATCTTTGGTCTTAAACTTATTGAATACGTGTTCAATCACGCCTTGCTCGTTGATTAGGAAACTAATACGGTGCAAGCCATCATACACTTTACCCATAAATTTCTACCCTTGGGAATTTTTTTAGACTCAATTGCTGACGATTTATAACAAACTCTAACTTTAACAGTGAGTTAGGTTAATAATTTCTCTTTTTGAACCTCAATTATAGCAGTTGTCATAATTTTTTGTAAATCGGGCTGATTTTGACGTTTATCCAAGCTTGAACTTGTCATAAAAACTAAGGTGTTTCTATAGGTTGATAGTCATCTCGATGGGATCGCTTGGTGATCACACACATATACACTTGTCACCCAACTCACTTTTGGACAAAAATGGTTTAGGGGATTGCTGTAAATCGTTTCTATCAGATTAGTTAAAGTAACTTGAAGCATTAAATGCTGGGTGTTTTTTGATTAAGTGAGCGGATAAGATGATCAATGTTGTAAATGTCATTTTCCGAAATTAGTTTATTATGTTCCAGAAAAATTTCGCCTGCTGGAAGTTTGAAAGCTGATATAAACACCTCATCAAACGGGTGGTTAGTGCTAGGAGTTGTTTCCAGAAAGCTGTCAAATTGACGAGAATCCCATTCATGCTTCTGTCTTAGTGTGTCTCTATTTGAGAAGTACATCATAAATCCCCCACAAGTATAAAACTTAGTTACACTCTCAATATTCTGGAGTGCAATAACGCCTAGCAATTCTACTTGTGACAGAAGATGACCTTGCTCTAGAATTTCATCCGCTCTTCTTACATCAACAAACTTATCTTTGACTACCCAGCTTACCGCTTCATTTTGCTTTTCTTCTTGCATAAAAGTGTCGTAGTGCTGTGTATACATTGATGTCTGCTTGTACTTCTCAAGTGCATCAAAACCAATATATTTTGCAATGAATTCATTAGAATATGGATAAGTGATTGTATCGCCAGTTCTAGCGTAGATCTCTTCATCGTTGAGTAAAACTGGCATTGGATCTATCGCTAACCTCATTACTGCTACAGTTCCAATACAACTCTCGACATATCCAACAAACTCATCGATAAACTCTTCATCATCAAATTTGCCTTTGATTCGAGTTAATGGGTGATTTCTACTAGCGTAAAGCTTATCAAAACCCTGTTTGTGGACATACTTATTGAGACGCTTTTTAACTTTCTCTGTATCTTCAAAAAACTTTGAAAGTTTGCTTTTGATATCCTTAAATTCGCTCTCATTTGATTCCAAGTGTTTAATCATACCTGCATACATTGGAAAATGTTGTTCAGACCTCCATTTATCTAGCTCTCTTACCCTAACTGCTTCTTCGGAATCATAGAGGTACATCATCGTCATTGCGACTTCTAATGACTGACGCAGAGAGTAAAACGCACAGTCAAAATAACCCTGTTCGAACAAGGTAAGACTATTAACAATCAGATGGCTTGCTTCAAAGATGAAGGTGTTGGCAATACTAGCATCAGCTCTTCCTGTGAAGCTGTCTTCGATGTTAGATACATCGAGAAGTAGTTTTTCCTTGCTAGGAACTTGTAGAGGCTTGAGGTGCCTGGTTTCTTTATATTTTCCAAAATCCATAATTTACTCGACTGCTTTCCCCCCTTGGGGGGACAATAGTATGTGATATGGAAAACAGCGATAGGAAAAGGAAAGACTTGCCCTATAACTTCCCCATATTAAACCGAATCAAACAAACGTTAAGAATCTCTTAAACAGTTAGGCTTACTGAGTTTCAGACTCGCATCGTAAGGACTCCAGTAGGAATTTAAATACATCCTCTGGAGCCATAATATAGCTTGGTTGAACTAATAATGATTAAAGCAATATCTCTACTTTTTCTTGGACAAGTTTTTTTTGATTTCTTGTGCTTGTCTATATATATCATCGAAATGTGGACGATTCTCGACTTCGCACTCATTTAAATAACACTTGTATTCCTCTTGAGATTTCTGCGAACTAAAAACCAACCCTTTTTCTTTGCAAAATTTCTCATAACTAATTACTTCTTTCACAAAATACCTCTCTAATTAAATGTCATTGGACAAAATCTAGTCATTTGTAAGCGCTTGGAAGCCTAACACTTTTTATACAGATTTAAGCCGTACCTCACGGATATATAATACGGCCTTTATTTTTTGCTTTCAATTTGAAATCAACAGCTTAGCACTTGACTTGCAAGGGAAAAGTAGGTTCTGTTAAACATAGTATCTGGATTTGCTTAATTCGGATAACTTTTAGTATGGCAAACGCACGCCCTTGATGTGCGAGCGAGTATTTACTCTAGATGATAAAGGGGCATAAATAAGCTAGCCAAGTATGATTAAGGGTTGTGATCACCAAGCGATTCTGTCGTACCTTAATTACCAAGCAACTTTGTCGTTCGCTTAATTACCGAGGGAATTTGACGGTCTCTATTTTTGCGTAATCCTCTGACTATCACTGTAAATTGGTCAGAGGGTGCCAGGATGATCGTTATGGATACTAAATCCTGAGGGATCCCCTCATAA
Source organism: Vibrio scophthalmi (assembly GCF_040869025.1). Classification (NCBI taxonomy): domain Bacteria; kingdom Pseudomonadati; phylum Pseudomonadota; class Gammaproteobacteria; order Vibrionales; family Vibrionaceae; genus Vibrio; species Vibrio scophthalmi. The sequence goes on from NZ_CP134271.1 coordinate 2,324,670, forward strand.
TTTCCCCAAAGCACAACCATGTTTGAATAGATTTTGAGCAAGCAGGGTTGCAGCCGCGAGCAAGTCTTCCCTCGTTATTGTGTAGCCAGAATGCCGCAAAACTTCCATCCCTAAGCGCACTGTTGAGAGTACATTTCGATTTTTGACAGTGTTAGCTTGGAAGTGCTTATCCCAACCTTGTTTCTGACCATGAACTCCAGCAAGCCAAAATGTCAGTTGAAGCATTAGGGCGATTAGCAGCATGATATCAAAGCGCTCTGAGCTGCTAGTTCGGCTATGACGGAGGCCTAAACCGTAGGCTGGGCTTTTCAAGTCTCGGAAGGTTTCTTCAATTTGCATACGCTTCGAGTAGAGCCTAACAAGTTGCTTTGGTGTTCGGATTTCAACGGGCAAGTTAGTCGCTAAAACCCATGGTTCTTTTGTCGAAGCGGAGTAGATTTTAGGTGACGGATGATGACAATTAGTCCGTGTCGAACGCTGATTTTTTCGGCCTTTAGGACGTGATTTATACAGTGCAATTTGACATGAAATTGGGTTGCTCTTAGTCAACCTCTTATAGCCTAAAGTCTTTGAGCGACTTGAGGATATGCTATGTAAGTTGCTGATAGGTTGCCAGTTTTCCGCACCTAAATCTGCATATTGCACTTTCCCTCTGACTCGACTTAACCAGTACCAACCTAGCTTTTCAACGGATTTATACCATGGCACTTTAAAGCCAGCATCACTGACAATGAGCGGTGTAGTGTTACTCGGTAGAATGCTTGCAAGGTCGGCTAGAAATTGGTCATGAGCCTTCTTTGAACATTGCTCTGAAAGCGGAAAGGCTTTCTCATAAAGAGTAATAGAACGACCATGTAGTGCCACCGAAGCCCGCAATACCATAAGCCGTTTTTGCTCACGAATATCAGACCAGTCAACAAGAACAATGGGCATCGAATTACCTGAACAGATAAAGCTGGCATGCCAACGGTATACAGCGAGTCGCTCTTTGTGCAAGTGACGATTACCTAACAATCTGTCGATTCGTTTGATGTTATGTTTTGTTCTGGCTTTCGTTGGCAGGTTACGACCAAGTTCGGTAAGAGTGAGCGTTTTACATTCAAGTAATGCGTGGCAAGCCAGCGTTAAACTGTTGAGTCGTTTTAAGTGCAATTCAGGGCAGAATTGGTAAAGAGAGTCGTGTAAAATATCGAGTTCGCACATCTTGTTGTCTGGTTATTGATTTTTCTCAGAACCATTTGATCACATGACAAGATGTGCATCTACCTTAAATTTATGATTTTTATCAAAATCATTAGGGGATTCCTCAGTACTAAATCCCAGCTTACTGTTGATGTCATTGCCAAAGTTGCCCTAGGCAAGATCTCTATTTCAAATGCTTCTAAACTCCTCAACAAATCTCGACGCACTATTGAACGCTATCTAAGACGATATCGAACCGATGGTATTCGTTTTGTGGTTCATGGGAATACAGGGAGAGAGCCACCAAATAAAATGCCCAATGCATTAAAGCGGCAAGTTCAATCTCTTATCAAAGCTAAATACTACGACTTCAATCTGTTGCATCTAGCCGATATGTTAGAAGTGTTTGAAGGTATCAAAATTAAACGGGAAACGCTTCGAACTTGGGCGCATGAAATTCATCATGTGAAGCGAGCTAAGCATCGTCGTGCCAAGGTTCGAAGACGGCGTGAGCGTATGGAAGCTGAGGGGTTAATGCTGCAAATGGATGGTAGCCCACACCTTTGGTTCGGTGAACAAAAGTCCTGCCTTATAGCAATGATTGATGATGCAACCAGTGATGTCCACGCTGAGTTTTTCCCTTCCGAAACCACCGAAGGTTGCCTCAAAGTCATGAAAGATTACATTGAGAAAAAGGGACTGTTCAAAACCCTGTACGTGGACAGAGCGGGTATCTTCGGTGGTGCAAAACGCTGTCACTTTTCTCAGATGCAGCGAGCCTGCGAGGAGCTCGGGATTGAAATCATATTTGCCAACTCTCCACAAGGTAAGGGGCGTATCGAACGAGCCTTTGATACGTTCCAAGATCGCCTCGTTCCTGAATTAAGGTTGGCTGGTATTACCGAGATGGCTCAAGCGAACGACTATCTACAAAACACGTTCATCCCAGACTATTGGGCGACGACATTGAAAGTGAATGCAAAGCAAATCCGCTCTGAGCACACACCTGTTCCCAAACACATCGACCTCGACGCTGTCTGTATCCAAAAAGAGTATCGTAAGATCCGTAGAGACCACACCTTCAGCTATAACAACTCGATGTATCAAATTACTTCTCCCTTGCGGTATTCCATCGTCAGCCAACAAGTTGAGCTACGTAAACGACTTGATGGTGGCTTCACGGCTTACTTTGCAGACCGAGAACTCACAACGAAAGAACTGCTAGAGCCTAGCTCAAGGACTGAATACGGCGAGGAGGTTCAGAAGAAGCTGGATGCTATCGAACTTGCAAATAAGCTAGGAAATGTCAGAGAAGCAGCTCGCCAGAGTGGCTGTTCGGTGAAGAGCATTCACAATAATCGTCAGTTACTCGAAGCACACGGGCCACTTGCTCTAAAACGCATGTATGGGCTGCCACGTCACAACAACCGTATCGACGAAACAACAAGAAACATCGTTATATCGCTAACACTAAAACTCCCTCACCTGACAGCAATCAGGATAAGTGGTGAGATGATGAAGCGTTACAATATCTCAATCAGTCACTCGACCGTCAGGAACATCTGGGTTGATGAAAAGCTCAACACGAGAGTATTACGAGAAGCGCGAGCCGAATCTCTAGTTATCGAATAGATACGGGAGGGAGATAGTGGACTACCCTAAAAAAGGAGCAACGACAGAATCCTTCGGTAATTAGACCGCCAACCTCCCTCGGTAATCACACAAGTATGATTAAGGGATAATCAGCACTGAGTAGTGCTACTGAGTGAACATGTCTGCCTGAAACTCTGCTTTCTTGTTATGCAGGCCACGGTCTTCCAGCCAAGAGTAGAAACGACTTCGTGATACTTGTGCCCCTTTGTCACTAAGTTTTCTTAAAATCTCAGCCTTTGACTTGTCAGAATCAAGCATATTCAATATGAACGCTGTATGCTCATCAAGCTTGGATTTAACCTTCTGTCCCTTCTGGCGGCCAGATGATAGCCCTTTAGCCTTGCGTTTGGCATGACCCGCTTTAGCTCGCTCAGAGCGTTTCTGAGCCTCTACTGCGCTGGCAAACGACTGCCCAATAACGGTAAAAATGATTTCAGCGTTATCAACGTTTTTTGAGCTTATGATGGTGTCGTTATATGCCAAATGCAGCTCACCATATGAGGCGATTTGGCCTATAGCACCTACTAACTCCATAACCTTGTGGCGACCCAGTCGAGTTATATCCGATACAATGATGCTTTGTTGAGAGGAGATGAGGGAATATAACTTCCGCTCACTCAGTTCTGTCTTGGTGGCAGACACATGTTCTTCGATCCAATCTGATATTTGGATGCCATGTTTAGCGGCGTACGCCTTGATAGCTTCTCTTTGAGATTCACCATCGGCTCTCTGTGAATCTGATACTCGAATGTAACCAATCATGCCTGCCCCCAAGTTGAAGAGTTAATAGTTCATGGACGGTTATTTGCTGTTTAGGTAGTCCAGTACAACTTCATGGTGATCTTTGGTTTTGAACTTGTTGAATACATGCTCAAGGTTGCCAGACTCATCAATCAGGAAGCTTGTTCTTACAACGCCCATGTTTTCACGACCCATGAACTTCTTGAGTTGCCAAACACCGTACTTCTCACAAACTTCGTGTTCTTCATCGGCTAGCAATGTGAAGTTAAGCTCTTGCTTGTTGATAAAGTTCGTCAGCTTTTTTGGGGTGTCAGGGCTAATACCAAGCACAACAACATTGTGGGCATCTAGTTCAGCTTTCGTGTCACGCAATCCCTGAGCCTGAACGGTACAGCCAGGAGTCGAAGCGCGTGGGTAGAAATAGAGTAGTACCTTTTTTCCTTGAAGCTCAGAGAGCGTCACTGGGTTATTGTCTTGGTCATTCAGGGTAAAATCTGGTGCAGGTTGTCCAGCTTCGATTGCCATTGGTTTTCCTTACTTTCTCAATTAATGGTATTTGCGTAGCGTTTTTCACCACGTCCTTTTTAGAGCATTTTTATTACGTTAGAGCGTACACTTTTATCGATAATTCAGTGTCCTGTCTAGTGATTACTCCAAACAGGACAACCTTGAATGGCAGTGTTAACTACTTTGGTTTTCTAAATTGGTGTGTAACCACATTGTCTAAACAAGTCGAGACGATTTTATCCATAGCTTTTTCTCGCTGACTCTCATGCAGCATATCCATCAGCTCTTGAACTACTTTTACATGAGTGGCAGCTTGAACAGCTAATGCCTCCTTATGGCTTTGAGCCTCATCGTAATATTCTTTTTTCTTCTTATTGGCTTGCGTTCGTTCACCTTTGAGCGCCTTTATTTCCTTTTGAAGCACCTCAATAGGGGAGTCTGTATTCTCATCTTGAGCAACTTGTACTTCTAATGATTTGTTCTTTATCATCAGAACGACATCGCTGTGCCTTCTAAGTGCGCCAGCAGAAAGCCCAGCTTCTTTTTCAACGCTACTGTTGTTAATTTTGAGTTTGCCTTTTCGCGCTTTATTACGCAGCTCTCTCGATGTTAACTTAGCTACATCACCGCTTAGCAGCCTTTCTAGTGCGTCAATTAGTTTCTTTTTTGTTGCCTGTGACATTATGAAACAACTCCAAATGGGATGAGCAAATCCCTAACTTCATTAGGAAAAACGACTGGCTCATAATCGATACCTAAATCATTCATAATACGTTCTGCCGCTTGAATCTTAATGTAAGATTCAGAGGCAGTTTGAGGGGTGAGTTCATTATTTTCAATATCGTAAAGCATGTGAATTTCAGCCTCTTTACGCTTTGTTTCAGCAAATACGGTATCCACGATGTAGTCATTCTTGCAATCGACGCATTCAATTAGGTTAACAAGCGTTCTTAAGCCACAAGTGGTCGAAGTGCAATATATCCCAGGTGCAACCGCATGAATGTGTCGTTTTTTATTTCGAATTTGCTTTTTCCAGAAATTAAGAGAAAGCATGTCATTATCCACCTTGTCTGTGAATAAGTTACGGTCTTTTTTGGTCATGCTTTTAGCAAACTCTTTGCCTTTACCGCCTGCAACTCTTTCCTTGTTTGCCAATTTTTCATAGATACTCAAATAGACACGAGCTTTTTGGTCGATTCGTTCTTCATCAATTTCGTTCGCAAGTGTCTTTTTCTTTTGCCTGATTTTTTGAAACTTACTGGCATTTTTAGCGTAGTGTCGCGTCATTGCCATAGATACATGACTGAACTGCTGTTTGAGTTGTGGGAAGTTACAAAGCTCGTAACCAATTAAGTAGTAAGCAAAAGAGCGGCGAAGTTGGTGTGGCGTAAACTCGTAATTGCTACCCAATTCAAATGATAAATTGGGGTCAGATACTTTTAGGTCAATTAGGTCTTCATTGGTCAGTGCAATCTCTTCACCCATAGCATCTTTGAACCAAGCTGTAGAGTGTTTTGCTATTTGGGCTTTGTTTATTTTACTAAAATCCCCTTTTGTTTTATGGAAGAAAGATTGTGAGCTAGGATGCTTTTTTCTTAGTGGTGTATGCAGTGCTTGAAGGACTTCATAAGCTTTCATACCAATCTCGGTCGTAACAAACTCATCTTGTATTGATTGAGAGCCTTTTACTGTCTTTGATAGGTTGGTATGGATAATATATATATTCTGGCGGTCTATTATGTCTTCGGTGCAGCCCTGAACGGTGTTCAGATTATACATCTCATCGCCTCTCATTCCCGTACGAGCCATTAATCCCCATAGGCAGCCACCACTAAGCTTTTTAAAAAGTGATAGAGCCTCTCTTAGATTACTGATAGTCCATTGCCCAATCGTCAGCTTTCGCTCGGTGTGGAATTTACTAATGTAATCGCTTGTTATCTCTAGTTTATGGAGGCGTGCGAGAGCCAGTGTCTCTTTTTCATTTGGAGAGTGAAGTGCTGTGAAAGCTTGTTGAAAAGCAATGGTGCGCTTTTTGCCTTCTTTATGCGACTTGGCTAAGTACCATGTAATACCACCGTTTTTTTGTCTGGCGTCACCACTGACCAGATACTTAGCATAACCTACATAGGGTTTTTCATAATAGGTGGTAATGTAATCTGCCAGTTGCTCTAGTTCATGACGAAGAGCGTAAGCTTCATTTATCACCTCTTCCGATTTTTGAAGCCCCATATAGTAGAGCCTTTGTGGAATAACGGTATATTGCTCAGCTTCTTTAATAGTTAAACCAAAATCCGAGGCGTTAAGTTTTTTATTTATGTTTACCTCAAATGGCAAGCCTTTGGCTTCTGTATAAAGGCGGTTTAACACGTTGTATATTTTCTCTCTTTCAAAATCGATATCGGTAAAGTCCGTTAGCACCCAAGTTTCGAGTCGGTCAAAGTCAAGCGCAGAGAACGTATTAAGCCCCTCATTTAAAAGCGGGTTGATGACTTTTTTTAGTTCATTTAGCGCGTAATAAAGAGTGTCAAAGGAATGGTCATGAGGTGAAAGCCACATCATTTTAAGTATGAGCACTCTAAGCTCATTTTTTAGGTTGCGCTCAATCACTTTGCCATCGTTAGTAAACTCTAGGGTACGGGGCTTCTTTGCTTGCGGCTCAATATGAGACTGCAAATTTCTCCAAGCTTCATCATCGGCAATTTTACCTAATGATTCACCTGTCACCGTGAAGCCTATATCAAGAGCTTCGAGTTCATCCCAATCGCCGCGCTCAATCGCTGGCTTTAATACATCTATTAAGTAATTAGTATGAGCGCCAACGTTTTGTTGCGCTTTAAGAAGCTTGTTTTGGTGCTCTAGGTTAGAGAGTTTTATCATGTGAGCCTCCGTAACTACATAGATAGAATTGCATGGTCGATGGACACTCTTGGATGACGACCTTGGGTATTGAATTTTTTCATGGCTTCATTAAATACATCGTCACTTGCCCCATCTAGCGTATACTCAAACGCTTCGATTTTTTCTAGAGCGTCCCCTTTCGAATCAGGGAACATATCAAGCCCTTCCTTAAAAATATCGATGTATGAAATCAGCTTATAAATGGCGTTAACTTCATCTACCGCTTTGGCAGATTGGCACTTGTGGCACATATCAAACTCAGCGCAAGGCAAGTCTACGCCTAGCGCATAGTTCGTTTCACGTTGTGTATTCTTTCCATCAATCATGACTTGCTTCCCATCGCAAGCTATTCCATTGGGGTTGGTTTTACGCTTTTTCTCACCTTCCTCGTATGTCAGCATCGGAATACCGCGCCTTTTAGCAACAGCATCTTTTGCTTGCTCTAAGTTATCGCCAAAGAGGTTTTCGATGACTTCGATACCCTGAGAAAGAATGATTTTATTAAGTGATGGAAGCCCGTTTATGTAACTTCTCTCTATTGTGTCTCGCTTGTTTTGGAGCAAGCTTTGAACGGCTTGAATGCCTCCCTCCGCATAGGCTTGATTGCTGCTCATTTCTCGCCAGCGACTTGATTGAAGAGAGAGGTAGTAATGGTTGGGTTCAACAGACCATCGTCCCATGAGATTGGCTGAAATTGGGCTAATACCTTCCCAATCAGAAGGAACATTTTTAGAAGTTCTTGTTAAAAGCAGTCGTTCGTATTTCTTAGGCTGTTTGTCTGCTTTTTCTTTTGCATATTGCTCTATATCTTTAATAAGCGTTAAATCACAAGCAGGAACTTTGAAGTATCCTGTTTCTCCACTTCTATAGTTAAAAGAAACGGTAACATTGCCATCTTTATCAATTTCGGAATAGGTGATCGGAAGTAAAATCCCTTTAAGCGGTAAGTCTGTGTAGCAAGATAAAATGCAGTAGGCACTGTTGGTCGCTCCTTGTCCTGCTTTAGCTTTGGAAGCTTCCTGCACTTCTTTATGGACAACCATGCGACCTAAATGATTCACGACCTTTTTTAACATGATGGTTTGTTGGTTTCGGTAGGTGTAAAACAGCTCTTTAAACCAAGGTAGATTACCCGCCCGATAAGGCGATAGCAGGTGCAGTTTGTTAACGAGGCTTTTATTTAGCTGTGTCAAATTAAAGGTATCATTGACTTCTGAGTAATTGTTGAGAGTAAAAAGCAGCTCAGAGCCATTTTCACCATTGCCGTAGAGTTTGGATAATCGTTCTAGTAGCTTTAAAAACTTCACGCCATCGCGCTTATCAACGTCAAATGACTCACCCACTAATAGGGCATCGACTTCACTGTTGGCGCGAGGCTTATAGCTTGAAACCTTGACTATTTGTAGGCTTTTATCTCGCTCTTCGGTATGAATATGAATTGGGTGGGCGATTTGTCGAATGTTGCTGTCGTTTAGTGAGGTAAAAAAGCACATTAAATGATAGGCAGCACCCATCGCAAGGTTAAAAGCTGAGGCAGCATTAACAGCATTGTTATTTTTGCTACGTCCACCTACATTCACTTCCAATGATGTAGGAATTTGAACCGTTTCCTCATGCAAACCAAGACTAATGATAAGAGGCAGAGTTTCGGGTAAATGTGTGTTGTTTTCTTTAGCTGCAATGAGCTGTGGTGTAAGGGAGAAAAACAATGACTCTAATCGTGTGACCAGAAGCTTTTCTTCTTCATCAGAGTATCCTTTATGTGGCGTATTTTCTCCTGTAAACCCACGGTGATTTCTAGCCCAATCGGAAACAGGTAAGCCGCACCATTCAAGTGCTGTGCGAAGGGGAGAAAGCAAACCAGTAGCGCTTGATTCTTTAATGCCTAACTCATCACCATGATTGTATTCCCATAGCCGTTTTGCGGGGTTAAAAATCTTGATACGATGTCTTAATTCACCATCGTTGCCTGCATACTTCAAATAGCCACTTTCGGAGAATGGGTCAGCATTTAGTGCATCACTAATAACAAGGTAAGCGCGTAAGTTCTCATAGCATCCAGTGACGCTTTTTGCAGACTTGCCATTGCTGACATATTGATGAGCTTTTTTGCAAAAAGACCTGATAAATACGGTTCGGCTGCCTATTTTTTCGTTTTCTTTGTTAGCCCTAAAATGCAATAGATGAGAAATATCGAACTGCTGTACTTGAGTTGACCTAGTATCTTTATAAGGAATATCAAGATTCAAAGGAACAACATTTTGATTGCTTCGCACATGCTTGACGGCTTTGGACTGTTTTGCGATTTTACTCTTCGCCATTACGACCAATCTCCATTTATTTTGCGGTTTTTGGTTTTAGCAGTGTTGATTTGGTCGTCTAGCTTATTCATGTACTGAATGTACTTTTCAGTGGTCGATGTACTGGCGTGTCCCATTAATTGTGCTAAGTCACCCATAAGGTAGTCATAGCTAACATGTCGTACTTTTGATTCTTCCCAAAGCCAGTGAGTTGCAAAGGTAGAACGTAAATCATGAATTCGGTAATACCAAGATGAATCCACTTCGCGAATCTGCTTTCTAAGGTTTGAAAGGTGCGTTTCTAATGTATTGACAGAGTAAGGCACACCTTTGTTTGAGAGAAATAGGTACTCAACGGTATCCATTTCGCTGCCTGCCTGAAGAAGCTCATTGCGCTTGTTTAGGTTTTTAAGTTGCGCGTGACTTTCTTTGTGTATCTCTAGCTCTTCGTACAGTTCGATGGGGATTTCTACGGTACGCGCCTTACTGCCTTTAGTGTGGGTAATTTTGACAGGTACAGTTTCTAAATCACTGTAGTCAGCGTTTCCGATATCGTGAGCGGGGAAGTGAATGGCTTCATCTATTCTAAGTCCTGCTTCGATACATAGACGAAAAATGAGTTTTGTCGTATTTGGGAGTGACGTTATATGATCATTAAATAAGACTTTGTGCTCGGGATGCATGGGCTTGAGTTTTTTGTGAGCAGGCGTATTTTGTTTTTTAGGAAACATCTTCATGATATTGGAAGTTTCATAAGTACGCTTAGAGCCAGATTTTGTGTGAGCCAGCATATCGTGTTGGTTTAACTCCTGATGCACTGTCTCTGTGGTGTAGTGGGTAACGATATTTTCATAGTTATTTTTGATGTAGCCGTTTTTTTGCATCCACTTATAGAATCCAATTACCACGCCTATATAGGTGCGAGCGGTAGATAAACTAAAAGCCTCGCTGCCATTAGAGCCTTCAATATCATTGCAGTTCGCAAGCAGGAACTCAGCAAATCGCCAGGGAGCACCTTCTTCTTCGTACTTCGATAGAGTTTTATACGTTAGGTATTCACATGGTATTTCATGACCATCTTCATCAACTTGAGAGTGGTGAGTCGAATCCAAATAACGAGTGAAAGCTAGCAAACCTTTTGCGATTGAACCTGTGTCTTTTACAGCCCCTTCACCACGCAATTTAGATACTAGGTAAAGAGACTGTGGATAAACCACTCTACCGTCAGGAGCAACGATGATATCGGTTTTCTTTATGCGTGATTTTAGATTAGAAGGAGAGAGATCGGGAGAGTATGTCACCTCCCCTGATTCAGTATCGGTATTTGTAGAGATTCTTAGCTTTGCTAATGTATCGACTTCGACAGAAAGAAGTCGGTAGTCATCATAAATATCAGAACATTTTTCTTTGTACGTCTCTATCACAAAACAATCCTCGATATGCTACCCACATATCAAAGATAGAATTGTCATAAAAAAACGTCAAGGTTTTTTGTCATGAAAAATTTCTAAGGGTAAATTTCTTCTCGCCCCAAACGCCAAACTGTTCTGCCACGGCATGATCTTCGTCTGACAATAGGCTGAAATTAAGGTTATCGCGCTCGATGAACTTACCTAAACGTTTGACCGGATCGATGCTGACACCTAATACAACCACATTGTGGGCATCTAACTCGGCTTTGGTATCGCGTAGGCCTTGAGCTTGGACTGTACATCCGGGTGTCATTGCTTTCGGGTAAAAATAAAACAGCACTTTTTTACCAGCAAAGTCGCCTAAAGAGACGGTATTGCCATCTTGATCAAGCAAAGAAAAAGCGGGTGCTGCCGTTCCAGCGGTGAGCGTATTCATGGGCGTTCCTTTTTATTGACTGTTTTTAATGAAGTTCAATGAACCGATGACGCCAAGTTGCTGACACAATTCAGAAAAATCCTCTTGGATTTGCATGAGGTTGCATTCAGAGTCGACTGATGCGGTTAATGCTAAATGATACTGATCGTGTGCTGCTTGCACCTTATCTTTATCAATCGTTTGTGCGCTTAATGAAGAGAGGCCAATATTCTTTTCGGCAAAAAACTGAGTGAATTTTTCGGTGAGCCCCACTTTGTCGTCAGATTCAATAAAGACTTCTAGCGTATAGCTATTATCTTGGTGGGCATGCTTGGCGGTACGCTTCATCATAGTGATGAGGTCATGCTCTTGCCCGAGCAAAGGCAAGGTCGTTTCGACGCGGGTAATCGCAGCGTTGTTGCCTGAGAGCAACATAATGAGCGTAAATTCACTACCAAATAGGGCAATGCGGCTATCAATAATATTGCAGCCAGCACGAGTAACAAGACCAACGACTTGGTTGCATACCCCTGGACGGTCACTGCCTACCGCTGTAATTACCAGATGCTGAGTCATACTATCACTTCAATGTTGTATTGATGATTAATCGGATAGCTTAGCATAATTAATGGCCAGAAAAATGGCGTGCTTGATCAAATTCTCAGCAATCAAAACCTTTTGGCGATAAATTGGCTAACCACTCGTAAATTCATGGCTTATCACGAAATCAAGGCCAAGAGTTGGCGGCGTGTTTATGGCTGAACAATATGACGCAGATCTGAATTCTGCCGCTTTGCGGTTATTAGAAAGAAATATTCCGGTAAATAGATGATTTAAGCGCCCTTAAGCGCTTGTCTTTTTTCATCGCCTTACAGTACCATGCAGAAAGTATCAAATTTAGGGAGAAGGACATGTTTTCAGGAAGTATCGTTGCGTTAATTACACCTTTTAATCTTGATGGCGAAGTAGACTACGTAAGCCTGAAGAAATTGGTTGATTACCATGTAGCAGCGGGTACTGATGGCATCGTTGCTGTTGGCACCACCGGAGAGTCTTCAACGTTAACTATCGAAGAGCATGTTAAGGTCGTATCGAAGACGGTTGAGTTTGCTGAAGGTCGTATCCCTGTTATCGCTGGAACTGGCGCAAATGCAACGCATGAGTCTGTAACATTCAGTCGCTTACTGAATAACTCAGGTGTTGCGGGTTGTCTGAGTGTGACGCCATACTACAATAAGCCAACTCAGGAAGGTTTATACCTTCACTACAAGGCCATTGCTGAAGAAAGCGATGTTCCACAAATTCTTTATAATGTTCCGGGTCGTACCGCGGTTGATCTTCTTCCAGAAACCGTTGCGCGTTTAGCTGAGATTGAAAATATTGTCGCATTGAAAGATGCAACGGGCGATTTAAGCAGAATTGCAAAACACCGTGAACTTTGTGGCGAAGATTTTATCTTACTAAGTGGTGATGATGCGACGGGACTCGATTTTGTTCGTCTCGGCGGTCAAGGTGTGATTTCAGTGACGAATAACGTTGCCGCAGCCGATATGGCAACCATGTTCCGCCTAGCGCGAGAAGGTCGCTTTGAAGAAGCCGAAATCATCAACCAACGATTGATGCCATTGCATAAGAAATTGTTTACTGAATCAAGCCCAATCCCTGTTAAGTGGGCAGCACATAAGCTAGGTTTGATTGAATACAGTGGCTTGCGCTTACCGCTGACTGAGTTGTCAGAAGCCTCGAAACCAATCGTTGCTCAAGCGATGTCAGAAGCTTGCATTTACTAAATTTAAGGACTGCTGAAGCGTAAAGCTTCAGCATTTATTTATCAGGAGTTTCAATGAAGTTGTCATCCCAGCTAGTCGTTAGTTCACTAGCTGTTTTTGTTTTAAGTGCATGTTCAGGCAGTGCCAGTCAACGCCGTCAAGCTCAAGATGACTTTGAGTACCTCAACACGCCGCCGATGAAAGAGTGGCAATCACTTCCAGGTGCAGAGCCAAAATTCTACACTAACTACGTGATCCCGCAGGGTGATTTCGCTGGTGGTATTGGTAACCAAGTCGATATTCGACCACCACAGCAAATTCTGGAATTGATCCCAGGGGCTCGGGTTGATCGTAGTAACGGCGATGTGACGTTGTGGCTACTGGATCGTGATGAAGCGAACAAAGTATGGCAAACGGCAGAAACTTTGCTGGATGAGCGCAATATTAGCGTGCGTGAACAGAATGACTCACGTATTGAAACTGAGTGGGTTACTTGGGTTTCAGAAGATGAAGATGCGCCACTATCTGCTCGTTACGAACTGTCTCGTTTCGAGGCGAATGGCCGTCAAGCGCTGAAATTGTCGCTGATTGATTGGCGTCAAGGCTCCGAGCAGTTGCCGGTAAGCTTAACCAATAAAGAGCGTTACAGTGCGTTAATGAGTAACCTGGTTGCGGCTCGCTACGATCTGGATATTCGTTTAGAAGCCGAGCGTAAAGCCAGTGAGTTGGTGAAACACATTCCAATTTCAATGGGCACAGACCGCTCTGGTTTACCGGTGATTATTGCCCGTGCTCCTTATGATGTGCTGTGGGCGCGCTTACCTAAACTGTTGCCTGAAATGGGCTTTAAGATTGAAGAGCGTAACCAGTCACAAGGTACAGTTAAAGCGAAATACGTAGAGCCAAATGATGAATTCTGGGCTGAAGTGGGCGTTAAACCGATTGAGTTGAAATCGATTACGTACACCTTCCTATTTGGTGATCTTGGTAACCGTACTTCAATCAATGTGACTGACCCTGAAGGTAAGCCGGTTGAAGAGCAATTGCTGAAAGATATGGTGCCAGTATTGGCTGCGATGGCAAGCAAACATCAGTGATGAACGTTTGGCTCGCCGCCCGTAGATGCACAACATAAATTGTGAAGAATAAAAAAGCTGACCAAGGTCAGCTTTTTTTTGTCAGTGTTTTTCGTGTAGTGCAATAAAACTTATGCGTTAAAGCACCATCGCCGCGATCCAACCGAAAATGATCAGTGGGATGTTGTAGTGGATAAACGTCGGTACCACCGTTTCCCAGATGTGCTCATGCTGTCCATCAGCATTTAGACCCGATGTTGGACCTAGCGTAGAGTCAGAGGCTGGAGAACCTGCATCACCCAGCGCTGCCGCCGTACCAACCAGTGCGATGGTTGCCATCGGTGAGAAACCAAATGCAGCCGCCAGTGGAACGTAGATAGTGGCAATGATTGGAATGGTTGAGAATGATGAGCCGATCCCCATGGTGACTAATAAGCCAACCACTAACATCAGCAGTGCTGCCAATGGCTTGTTATCACCAATACTGGTAGACAGTGAAGAAACCAGTGTTTCAACGCCACCTGTCATTTTCATTACGGCGGCAAAGCCGGCCGCTGAAATCATGATGAAACCAATCATAGCCATCATGTGAACACCTTTCGTGAACACATCGTGAGTCTCTTTCCAGGCGATAACACCACCAAAGGTGAACACCATGAAACCGGCTAGGGCGCCAATAATCATTGAGCCAGTCGCAAGTTGAACAGCCAGTGCAGCGATAATGCCTAACACAGCAATAACGATGTTTTTCTTGTTGATGGCTTGAGTTTCTTGATTCGGCTTGGTGTGGCTGGTTTCTGCATACTCACGAGGTTTACGGTAGGTAAAGAAAATCGCAGTCAGTAGGCCGAAAATCATACCCGCCGCAGGCAGTAACATCGCGGTTGGTATCTGACTTGCTACAACGTTATCAAGGCCGTTTTCACGTAGGTTTTTCAGCAAAATATTGTTGAGGAAGATACCGCCAAAACCGATTGGAAGTACCATGTATGGCGTAATCAAACCAAAAGTCAGGACACAAGCAATCATGCGGCGATCCAGTTTAAGTTTGGCAAAGACGCTCAACAAAGGTGGAATCAAAATCGGGATAAAAGCGATATGCACAGGGATAACGTTTTGCGATGACATGGTGACTAATACCAGTGCCACAAGCACTGCATATTTAAGGCCAGTGGTTGCCGCGCCGTTCTCTTTGCCATTTAGACGACGAATCACGCTGTTTGCCAGCAGATCGGTAATGCCAGAGCGAGAAATTGCTACCGCAAAGGTGCCTAACATCGCGTAGCTTAACGCAATGGTTGCACCGCCGCCAAGACCACTCTCAAAAGCAGAAACGGCTTCATTTAAGCTCATGCCAGATACAAGGCCACCAACGATTGCACTGAATGTCAGGGCTACCACGACATTCACGCGCATCAGCGCCAGTACCAGCATGACACAGACAGATATTACTACAGGATTCATAGTTAACTCTTTAGTTGTGTTGTACTCGTCCTAATTGAAGCTGCCGCGTTTCTTTCGTGCGCTTAGTGGCACCTTCAAGTTGTTTGAGTCTATATGTTATTATTTTTTATCTTCAGCATCTGAATCGATCAGCGGCCAACCACCAAGTGCTTTCCACTTATTAACGATACCGCAGAATAGATCGGCGGTTTTTTGCGTATCGTACAGTGCTGAATGGGCTTCTTTGTTGTCAAACTCCATCCCCGCCGTTTTGCAGGCTTTAGCCAGAACGGTCTGACCATAAGCAAGGCCGCTAAGTGCAGCAGTATCAAAAGTAGCAAAAGGATGAAACGGGACTCGTTTTAACTTGCTGCGTTCGCTTGCCGCCATGACAAAATTAAGATCAAACGTGGCGTTGTGCGCGACGATAATGGCACGACTGCAGTCAGCTTCTTTCTGTTCTTTACGGACTTGGCGATAAATTTCTTTTAACGCTTCAGATTCCGCAATGGCACCGCGCAATGGACTAAAAGGATCACGGACGCCAATAAACTCGAGCGCCTCTTTTTCTAAATTCGCCCCTTCAAAGGGCTCAACATGAAAATGAAGAGTTGACGCTGGATGGAGATCGCCGTTTTCGTCCATCTTTAAGGTAATGGCACAAATTTCTAATAGTGCATCCGTTTGGGCGTTAAAACCGGCAGTTTCGACATCGATAACCACTGGGAAATAGCCGCGAAAGCGTTTTTTGAGCGTCAATGCTTCGTTTTCTACAGTCATGTTGTAATAAATTAGTGTGACAAGGTTTGCATTATTGCAGATTCTAACTTCAATACCAATCAACATTAATTTGCATTTTCGGCCTGTAAGACGTGTGGTTTTTAACCATGTGATGAAAAGCACGTAATTTACTTAGCCATATTGCTTAACTTATCAGCTAACAAGGTTTAAATAACCTTGAAACAAGAAAAGTTGGCGGGAATTTTGCTTGATCAAAGAAATGGATACGGTCACTCTTGATAAGAGGCAACGCCGTGCCGCTAATGAATACAATAAAGAGAACCATAACGTCATGAAAATGCGCATTGTCACCAGTCTTGCATTATCCATCGCTACCTTTAGCTCAAGCAGTTGGGCAATGGATAAAGCCTATGGCGCAACACCAGGACAATCCAAGTGGCAGATGGTGGCGAATACACCACTTGAGTGCCAACTTGTTCATCCGATCCCTAATTATGGCGATGCGGTGTTCTCTTCTCATGCCAGTAAAAAAATAAACCTCGATTTTGAATTGAAAATGAAGCGCCCGATGGGGGAGACGCGTGATGTCTCTTTGGTCTCGATGCCGCCAGCATGGCGTCCTGGTGATAGCGCTGATCGCATGACCAATATTCGCTTCTTTAAACAATTTGATGGTTACGTCGGGGGGCAAACGGCGTGGAGCATTCTGAGCGAATTAGAAAAAGGTCGTTCCCCAACGTTTAGCTACCAGGAGTGGCAAAGCCGTGATCAGCGTGTGGAAGTGGCGTTGTCGTCGGTGTTATTCCAGCAATCTTACAATGTCTTTAGTGACTGTATTGCCAATTTATTGCCTTATAGCTTTGAAGATATCGCCTTTACTATTTTGCATTATGATCGTTCAAGTGTGCAGTTGAACAAAGCCTCGCAAAAGCGCTTAGCGCAAATTGCGGAATATATTCGCTACAACCAAGATATCGATTTGGTGCTGGTCTCAACCTATACTGACTCGGAAGACAGCAAGAGTGAGAGCCAAGCATTGTCCGAGCAACGTGCCGATGTGCTACGCACTTATTTCGAATCTATCGGTTTACCGGAAGACCGTATTCAAGTACAAGGCTATGGTAAACGCCGCCCTGTCGCCGATAATTCGTCACCGATTGGTAAAGATAAAAACCGTCGCGTCGTTATCTCGTTGGGACGAACACAGGTATAACCGGATTAAAGATCACGATAGAGGAAAAACCAGCCAATTAGGCTGGTTTTTTGTTGGTGCTGTATGGTGACGTTACAGCACTTATTGGGGGAGTCTTGTTTCGAGCAGATTAATGCAAGCGGAATTTTGCAATCAGGTTGCAATTGGTTGCGCTATCAATATTTTGCACCAAACGGGCAATATTGGGGTTAGGGTGGCGCTTCATAAATGCGACGAGCGCTTTTTTGCAGCAACCCATCGAATCGACAAAGGCATCGCAGTCGCTATTCGGGCATTGAGGTACTAAGGTCAGTACTTTTTCTGAGGCAAGCTTAAGGTATTTTAATTCGTATTTGACATCACCCATCACGCGCCAAAAGTTGGCTAGGTTATGGCATGAAACCACAGAAATGAGTAAGCGGTCTTCAACATCAATATGCTCAGCAAGGCAGATATCTTCACTGGCAGTCAGTGCTTGTTGATAATGCAAAATAGAGCGCAGATGATCGTGTTCTTGCAGCGCCATATCAGCAAGTAAAGTGTGTTTCTCCCAGTCTGAAATCTCCATCTTTCAACCTTTATTCTGTTCAGCATACCTCAAGATAAATTAATGGTAAGTGATAATTATTATCATGTAAAGCAAATAAAAAGAGCAGCCTGAGCTGTAATGCCAGTCAGTTAAGCTGACTGGCATTTTTTCTATTTGTCGCATATTTCTTGGGTTTCAGTTTCACCCAACGAGGATAATTTCTATCGTCTCTTCGGGGTGGTAGGATAAACATGGATATTTGCTGTAGTAGCACTTCATAGTGTTTAGGGAGTTTCCCTGGACTCGTTAAAGGTAAAGCTGCAAAGTATTGAGTCACAGCCATGGCACTACTCGTAAAGCTTAATTGGTTCGGCCAAACGCTATCTAAATTACTCGCTGCCTTTGTCATAACCTGCCTTATAAGGTTATAGGCTAACAAAATCCCCCAGAGCTCCTGTCTAACCATATCTGGGCGCTTACTTCGCAATGTATATTCACTATCAAGCAAGGTTTGCTTCATTTCTCTATAGCCTAATTCGATTTCCCAGCGATAGCGATAGAGCTCTACAATGTCTTCTCCAGGAAAGCGCAACCCATCACGCATTGAGGTAAGAACCTGATACTCCTTACCTTTGATGACTTTCGATACCAACCTTGCTTCTATTATTTCAGGCAGGTCACTGAATTTCTTCCTTGCCTGAGGTGATGTTTTTATAGCAACGATAGCATCACTCTGGCTGTATTTATGGACAACGTCATACTGAAAGTCTTTTCTCACAGGGAGCATCCAATGCCTTTCTTGACCGACTTTGTTCCAGCGATTAAGCAGTCCTAAAGAGTAATATCCTTTGTCAAAAATAGTCAGTGATTGATCTGGCGTTTGTTCAATAAGCTCTTCTGCGAGACGCATTTCGCTGGTGCGATAGTCAGAGAATGCACTATCGATTAGCTGATGACTTGTAAGCTCCATCAAGCAAACCATACGGATCTTAGGGTAAATATTCTCAGATGATTGATTGCACTGCGCTTTAAACTCTTGATGATTTTCGGGTGTATCTGTCGTTCTCCAAACGACACCATCGACGGATAGAAGGTTTAGTCCACACCAAGTTTCGAAGTTAGACGACTGATAGCTGTGCGCAGCCATCTTCTTAAAGACTTGCTTTACACCTTCTTCGCCTAATCTCTGTCTCGCTTGAACAACAGCACTTGGTGCAACAAAACGTCGTTTGTCTGGCAGGACAATATCGAGTTGGTTAGCAATATCCCAAACAGATTGTTGACGAAAGAGACTCATTCCAACAACGGACCAAAGTACGGCTTCTAAAGGTAACCGTCTTCTTCTAACGGTTGCGACACCAGCTTGCTCAAAACCTTGCTGGATAAGCTCTGGACTAAGAATGTCAGAGTATTTATCAAAGTGGTGGAAGGTATTACACGACCGAAAAGTATTGGCAAGTTGGCTTTCTAAAGACATAAAAAATCCGATATTAGTTTCCTAATATCGGATTTTGAAGCCTTTTGAGGATCGGTCAAATGATCTCACAAATTTCTTAACTGATCGGCATTACAGCCTGAGCTGCCCTTTATCTTTCTCTATCACGACATCGTTTCGTCGTCGATTAGCCTTCTAGACCCGCAGATGCTTGAGAGTTTTGAATTAACTCAATCATGTAGCCATCAGGATCTTTTACGAAAGCGATATGAGTGCTTCCGCCTTTTACAGGGCCAGCTTCACGAGTAATATTGCCGCCTGCCGCTTTGATGGTATCGCAGGTAGCATAGATATCATCGACACCAATAGCGATGTGACCAAACGCGTTACCTAAATCGTATTCACTGGTGCCCCAGTTGTAAGTCAGTTCAATCACCGCGCCCTGAGACTCATCACCGTAGCCGAGGAAGGCAAGGGTGTATTGGTACTCAGTGTTGTCATTTTTGCGTAATAGCTGCATGCCCATTACGTTAGTGTAGAACTCGATAGATTTATCTAAATCGCCGACACGCAGCATGGTGTGTAGAATGCGTCCGTTTGACATAATTTGCTCCTAATATAATTCTGCTTAAATATTACCACGAAGTTTTCTTTATTTGGCAATGATTTAGCGCTCAAGGTTTTTGTTTTTAGTGCAAAAAAGCAGCCCTGTGGCTGCCTTCTTATACGTCTGTTTTTTCTTTGTATTCGCATAAATCTTCGATGATGCAACTGCCACAGCGTGGTTTACGTGCCACGCAGGTGTAACGGCCATGCAAGATAAGCCAATGGTGCACATCAAGCTTGAATTCTTTGGGTACCACTTTTAGCAGCTTTTCTTCAACCTGATCCACATTTTTGCCCATGGCAAACTTGGTACGATTAGAGACGCGATAAATATGAGTGTCTACGGCAATGGTTGGCCAACCGAAAGCAGTATTGAGCACCACGTTAGCGGTTTTACGTCCAACACCAGGTAGCGCTTCTAATGCCTCGCGATTTTCGGGCACTTCACCACCATGTTGTTCTAATAAAATGCGACAGGTTTTAATCACATTTTCAGCTTTTGAGTTGAATAAACCGATGGTTTTAATGTAGTGCTTAACCCCATCAACGCCTAAGTCGAGAATCGATTTTGGTGTGTTGGCGACGGGATACAGTTTGTCGGTGGCTTTATTGACACTGACGTCGGTTGCTTGTGCAGAAAGTAAGACGGCAATTAACAGCTCAAAAGGTGAACTCCAATTGAGCTCAGTTTGCGGATTTGGGTTGTTGTCCCTAAGACGTTTAAGAATCTCAACGCGTTTAGTGTTGTTCATGTTTATGCTACTTCCCGTGTATCGATCGCTGTGTTTCCGTTGTAGGGAGCGGTTAATGGGCTGCACCTACAACGGATGAGCAATCAGGCTAACATCTCTATTTTTATAATGGTTGAGATGGCCGCTATTAGAGGGTGGTTAGTTAGTTACTCGTGCTCGTTCAATGTTTGGTTTATCTTGTTTTGGTTGGCGTTCTGCGAGCTTTTTATCAATCACGTTCTTTAACGCGATTAACAGACCGACGCCAATAAACGCACCTGGTGGAAGTAGTGCTAATAAGAAGCTGCTATCGAAATGGAACACTTCGATACGCAATGCTTTAGCCCACTCACCAAGCAGCAAATCAGCCCCATCAAATAGGGTACCGTTACCAATGATTTCGCGCATTGCGCCAAGAACAACCAGTACACTCGTCATGCCAAGGCCCATCCACAAACCGTCTAAAGCCGCTGGGATTGGATCATTTTTTGAAGCGAATGCTTCCGCTCGGCCAATGATAATACAGTTCGTTACGATCAATGGGATGAAGATACCCAAAGAAAGGTAGAGACCATAAGCGTAAGCGTTCATCAGTAATTGCACACACGTTACCAGTGCTGCAATGATCATGACAAACACCGGAATACGTACTTCTTTTGGCACATAATCACGCACGAGTGAAACCGTGACATTTGAACCAACCAGTACCAGTAAGGTGGCAATCCCAAGGCCAAGCGCATTGGTGATGGTTGATGAAACCGCCAAGAGAGGACACAGACCGAGTAGTTGTACTAGTGCCGGGTTGTTGTCCCACATGCCATCTTTAAACAGCTTTTTGTTATCAGCCATTATTTTCTCCTCCACAATTACGTGGTTGAGCCAGTAACTGTTGACGATTTTGGTTGATGTAATCAACGGTACGTTTTACTGATTTGACGACCGCACGAGGTGTGATGGTTGCGCCAGTAAATTGATCAAATTGGCCGCCATCTTTGCGTACATGCCAACTTGATTGGTTGTCTGCGGTAACCGTTTTACCGGTAAAACCCAAAATCCAATCGCTGACCCGTAGATCAATTTTATCACCTAACCCTGGGGTTTCTTGATGTGATAAAACGCGTGTACCGAGTATGGTGCCATCTTGTTGTACCGCAACAATCACTTTGATCGCGCCGTTATAACCATCAGGCGCAATAGCCTCAAGCGCAATCGCACTTGGCTCACCGTTTAAAGTGGCAATATAAGCTGGCATTGCTTGAGTGGTACCAAGAGCGGGGTCTTCAACTAAGGTGCACGCTTGATACAAGCTATTGTCATGTAATTGCTCAGGAATGACTTGATTCAATACTGAGAGCAGTTGTTTTTGTTCCTGCAATTGAATCTGGTCTTTGGTCAAATATTGAGTTAGTGCGACTAATCCGGTCGATGCACAAGCAAAGATGGCCAGTGTTACCCCGTTTTTACGAATTGCGTTTAACATTTGGGATCCTTAATGGCCATAAGTGCGAGGTTTGGTGTAGTAATCGATCAGTGGCACACACATATTGGCAAGTAATACTGCAAATGCGACGCCATCAGGGAAACCACCCCAAGTGCGGATAATGAATACCATTGCGCCAATAAAAGCACCAAAAATGAGTCGCCCTTTCACTGTCGTTGAAGCGGAAACCGGATCGGTTGCAATGAAGAATGCGCCCAACATCGTTGCACCAGAGAATAAGTGAACCAGGGGCGACGCGGTTTGATCCGGCGTAAGCAGCATGAATAGGCTACTGATGACCAATAAACTGGCTAAAAAGCTCACTGGTATCTGCCAGTTGATCACACGCAGCTTGATCATAGCGATACCGCCAATCAAGTAGGCAAGGTTGACCCATTGCCAGCCAATACCTGCGAACGCGCTAAATTGCGGTTGAGCCATCGCTTCACTTGCGGTGCTTCCTGCCATCAGTGCGGTTTTAAAGCTGTCTAACGGCGTCGCCATCGTCATGCCATCAATGCCGGTACGGATCTGTTGCAGTGATAAACCTTCAACGTCGTAACCGGTAAAGATCAGAGAGAACGCATCTGCTGAACTGATCGAAGTGCTTTGCAGTTCAATTGGTGAAATCCAACTGGTCATTTGTAATGGAAATGAGATTAACAGAACCACATAGGCAATCATGGCCGGATTAAATGGGTTTTGTCCAATACCACCATAAAGTTGCTTGGCAATCACAATAGCAAAAACAAGACCAATCGCGATGATCCACCACGGTGAAAGCGGCGGAATTGCCACCGCAAGTAACCATGCTGTGACCAGTGCGCTATTGTCACGCAGTGCTGACATTGGTGAGCGCTTACGTAACAGCATAACCACCGCTTCAAGGCTCAAGGCGATGACAATAGCGAGTACTAACTGAATTAGTGTTCCCCAGCCAAAAAAGTAGGTTTGAGCAATAAGACCCGGCAGGGCACAAAGAGCCACCCACTTCATTAAGTCAGGAGTGCTTCTGCGGCTGTGCGCATGGGGTGAGCTGGCAATAAAGAAGGCCACTACTCTTTCTCCTCAGATTGTTTTTGTTGTTCTTGTTGTGCTTTACGTGCTTTAGCGCGCGCAATGGCAGCGGCAACCGCGGCTTTTTTCGCATCGTCTGCGCTTGGCGTTTCAGTGATGTCAGCTCTTGCTTCTGCTTGTGGTGCAGAGCTCACGTCAACAGGCGCAGCAGCTTGCTCTGCTTTACGTGCTTTGGCGCGCGCAATCGCAGCGGCAACGGCGGCTTTTTTCGCATCGTCAGCGCTTGGCGCATCAGTGACTTCGCTTTTTGCTTCCACTTGTGGTGCAGCGTTCGCGTCAACAGGCGCAGTTGCTTGCTCTGCTTTACGTGCTTTGGCGCGCGCAATCGCAGCGGCAACGGCGGCTTTTTTCGCGTCGTCTGCGCTTGGCACATCAATAACGTCAGCTTTTGCTTCCGCTTGTGTTGCTGAGTCCGTTTCTACCGCGGTAGAGGTCGGTTCTGCTTTACGCGCTTTAGCGCGCGCAATGGCAGCGGCAACGGCGGCTTTTTTCGCGTCGCCTGCGCTTGGCGCATCAATAACGTCAGCTTTTGCTTCCGCTTGTGTTGCTGAATCCGTCTCTACCGCGGTAGAGGTCGGTTCTGCTTTACGTGCTTTGGCGCGCGCAATGGCAGCGGCAACCGCGGCTTTTTTCGCATCGCCTGCGCTTGGCGCATCAGTAACGGGTGCATCAGTAGGTTCAGTTGCCGGTGTTGTTGCTTGTTGGGCTTTCTTGGCTTTGGCACGGGCAATTGCCGCAGCGACTGCACTTTGCTTATCGCCAGCTTGTGGCTTATCGCTGTCCTCTGCGCTTGGTTCACTGGCGGCATTGCGCTGTTGTTCTACCTTACGTTCGCGGGCCTGACGTTTACGCTCTTCACGTAGCTTGGTCATTTCGCTGTTGTCTGGTTCAGTTTGGCCTTGCTGCATTGCTTGGGCTTGTTTGGCTTTTGCGCGTGCAATCGCAGCGGCTACGGCTGGCTTCACGGGTGCTTCACCAGTATCAGACTGTGATTTTTGCGCTTTAACACGGGCAATCGCAGCGGCAATGGCATCATCGCCACCGCTTGATGTCATCTCTTGGCGGCGCTCATCGGCAGCTTTTTTAAAGCGGTTTTCACGCTCAGCTTTGTCACGCTCTAAACGTAGTTTTTTATGTTCGAAACGTTGACGAGCACGCTCAGCAGATTCCGCTTCTTCTTTGCGAGTACGGATTTCTGCTTTGGCTTGGCGGTAGTATTGAACCAGTGGAATTTCACTTGGGCAGACGAAGGCACAAGCCCCACATTCAATACAATCCTTAATATTAAGCTCTTCACATTTATCGAAATCTTGCGCTTTGGCATACCACTGCAATTGTTGTGGTAGTAGTGAGGCTGGGCAAGCTTCTGCACAGGCTCCACAACGGATACACGCCATTTCATGTTGGTCTGAAACGATCTCACGGCGTGTCGGCGCTAAAATACAGTTGGATGTTTTGGTGATTGGCACATTGGCGTGGGGCAGCGTAAAGCCCATCATAGGGCCACCCATGATCAAACGTGGCAATTTACGATCTTCTTTATAACCAAACTCTTCCAACAAGGCTTGAACTGGTGTTCCAACCAAGGTCCAAATGTTTTTCGGTTGACTAAAGCTGTTACCTGTTAATGTAACAATACGCTCAATCAGCGGTTCTCCATGACAAATAGCACGTTGAATGGCGTACAGTGAACCGACGTTTTGCACCAGCAAACCAATATCAGCAGGAATACCGTTATTGGGCACTTCTTTATTGGTTAATACCTTGATGAGCTGTTTTTCACCACCCGATGGGTATTTGGTTGGGATAACACGAATCACAATGTCTTTGTGTTGCGCAGCCAGTTCAAGGGCTTTGATCGCTTGTGGTTTGTTATCTTCAATACCGATGATGGTCAGCTTTGGCTTGAGGATGTACTCAACAATTTCAATGCCCTGAATAATGGCATCGGCGTATTGCTGCATTAAAACATCATCAGCGGTGATGTAAGGTTCACATTCCGCAGCATTGATGATCAGGATTTCAGTTCGGCCAAGGCCTGCTTGAATTTTTTTGGCCGTTGGGAAGCCTGCGCCCCCCATACCAGAAATACCCGCTTGGCGGATAACTTCAAGCAATTCTTCAGGGGTTTTGTCACTGAAGTTTTCGACGATACTACGCTCTGCCCACTCTTCTTTGAAGTCAGGTTCGATGACGATACAGGTTTCTGCCAGCCCTGATGGATGGGCCGTTGTGCGTGGTTCGATAGCGGTGATAACGCCCGACGTTGGCGCATGCACTGGCAACATGAAGCTCATATCGTATTTGGTCAGTGGTTGACCTTTTAATACGCGCTCGCCCACATTGACAATCAGGTTACCTGGTTTACCGATGTGCTGTTTGATCGGCAAGACAATCTCTTTGGCGATAGCAGCACGCTCAAGACCGTTTTTTAACGATTGCTGCTTATTTTCTGGTGGGTGAACACCGCCTGGAAAATCCCAAAGTGCGCCGGTTTTAATTTGTTTGATGAGTGACAACATACCAGTCCTTAACTCACGCGATTCTGCGCATCAGCGCCAGAATGGGTAATATCAACAACAGGAATGGCATTGAGTTGCCATTTCCAATTCGCTGTCGTGGTTTCTACAGGGATCATTTCGATACAATCCGTTGGACATGGCGCAACACAGAGGTCGCAGCCGGTACATTCATCCTTAATCACAGTGTGTAGCGCTTTGGTGCCGCCTACTATCGCGTCGACCGGACACGCTTGAATACATTTGGTACAACCGATGCACATATCTTCATGAATAAAGGCAACGGTTTTCACCGCGCTATCGAGATCGTGCGCCGATTCGGTTGCTTCAACCCCCATTAAGCCAGCCAGCTTTTCGATGGTCGCTTGACCACCCGGAGGACATTTATTGATAGCATCACCATTAGCAATAGCTTGCGCGTACGGACGACAACCCGGGTAGCCACATTGACCGCACTGGGTCTGCGGTAAAATTTCATCGATTTGATCAACGATTGGGTCGGCTTCCACTTTAAAGCGAATCGATGCAAAGCCAAGAATCGCCCCAAAGACTGCCGCCAAGACCGCGATTGCAATAACCGCAATTACAATTGAATTCATTACAGCTTCACCAATCCAGTAAAGCCCATAAAGGCAAGAGACATCAGTCCGGCGGTAATCATCGCAATTGATGCACCTTTGAATGGCGTAGGAACATCAGCAGCGCCAATACGTTCACGCATTGATGCGAACAGAATCAACACTAACGAGAAGCCTACCGCAGCACCAAAACCATAAATGATCGATTGAATAAAATTGTGATTTTCATTGATATTCAACAGGGCGACACCCAACACCGCACAGTTGGTGGTGATCAGAGGTAGGAAGATACCGAGTAAGCGATAGAGCGTCGGGCTGGTTTTATGCACCACCATTTCAGTGAACTGTACAACGACTGCGATGACGAGAATAAAGCTCATCGTACGCAAATATTGCAGTTCTAGCGGCACTAAAATGTAGCTTTCGACAAGATAGGCGCACACAGAAGCTAGGGTTAGCACAAACGTGGTCGCTAGCCCCATACCAATAGCAGTTTCGAGTTTTTTAGACACGCCCATAAATGGACAGAGGCCCAAAAACTTCACCAGTACAAAGTTGTTGACGAGCACAGTGCCGACCAACAACAAAAGATATTCGGTCATAGTATTTATTTAAGAAATTCCGATCCCGACATTATCCTGCTTTGCTCAGTCAATAACAACCAAGGAAAGCTAAGGTTTTACACTCCTGACTAAAAATTATACGCAAAAATGTCGCGGTTTGGTTCGCCGTTGTTTTCAGCAATGAATAGTTTGTGATTAAAGCGTCACCAAGTGTACATGGTTCTGTTGCTTAACGATTACAAGGCGGTAACAGCTTGAGGTTGATATCGCGATACGCTGAACAGTTTTGTAACGAGATTAGTTTTGCCTAGTTCAACTGTGACATTGCACGAATAATTGCCTCTATAAAGAGCATATTATTCACCCAGTCTATTAAACGTTGTCATCAAGGAGTTTGATGTGTTTTTTATTGAATTTTTTATTGTTCTAGGATGTATTTTAATTGGTGCTCGTATTGGCGGTATCGGTCTTGGCGTATTAGGCGGGGTCGGTCTGGCGATTTTGAGCTTTATGTTTGGCTTGAAACCAACCAGTCCACCGATCGATGTAATGTTAATGATCATGGCGGTGGTTGCAGCAGCCGCAGCAATGCAAGCATCTGGTGGTTTGGATTACCTGATTAAGATTGCTTCAAATATTTTACGTAAGAACCCTCGTCACATTACTTTTATTGCCCCTTTAGTGACGTACACTTTTACTTTCCTGGCCGGTACAGGCCACGTGGCTTACTCAGTATTGCCAGTGATTGCAGAAGTGAGTCGTCGTAGTGGTGTTCGTCCTGAGCGTCCATTAGGTATGGCGGTTATCGCCTCTCAGTTTGCAATCGTTGCTAGCCCAATCGCAGCTGCAGTTGTAGCTTTGGTTGCCTTTCTTGAGCCACAAGGCATTACTCTTGCAGACGTACTGATGGTAACGATTCCAGGTACTTTCTTAGGTTTGGCTACTGCGTGTTTGATCGTTAATAAACTGGGCAAAGAGCTCAAAGATGATCCTGAATACCAGCGTCGTATGCAAGATCCTGCATTCCGCAAAGAAATGGAAGCGGAAGTGCAAGTTGATGAGCTTGTGATTAAACCTCAAGCAAAAACAGCGGTTGGTCTATTCCTATTTGGTGCGCTTGCAGTAGTTATCATGGGGGCATTCCCATTCCTACGTCCTAACTTTGATGGGTCTCCGATGGGGATGGCTCATACCATTGAAATCATCATGTTAGCAGTGGGTGCATTGATCATTCTTATCTGTAAGCCAGATGGCAATGAAATCACTCAAGGTTCGGTATTCCATGCCGGTATGCGCGCTATTGTGGCGATCTTTGGTATTGCATGGTTGGGTGACACGTTCATCGCAGGCCACGACCTTATGGTGAAAGAAGCGGTATCAGGCATGGTAGAAGTTGCACCATGGACTTTTGCTTTCGCACTATTTGGTTTGTCAGTGATGGTAAACAGCCAAGGTGCAACTACGGCGGTATTAGTACCAGTAGGCATTATGCTTGGTCTGCCAGCTGAAGTGATTATTGCTACATTTGTGGCAGTGAATGGTTACTTCTTTATTCCGAACTACGGTCCAATCATCGCTTCGATTGACTTTGACCGTACCGGCACCACGAAAATTGGTAAATACATCTTTAACCATAGCTTTATGATCCCTGGTCTATTGAGCATGGTCTTTAGTATTATCTTTGGTTTTGTTTTTGCAGGCTTCGTACTGTAACGGTAAAGGCTTATATGAGTGCTAATGGGGCTTCTATTATCGCTCATGACTGAGATTAATATGATGTTGAAAAAAGACGCTTTCGGGCGTCTTTTATTCTTTGTGCCTTGATGCAAAGAAAGTGTGAAGGCTAGAAACGAAAAAAGCTCAACCGTGAGGTTGAGCTTTTTTATCGAATTTGGCTCCCCCTGCAAGACTTGAACTTGCGACATACGGATTAACAGTCCGCCGTTCTACCGACTGAACTAAGGGGGAATAGCTATAAAGCGAGGCGAATATTATCGAGACCTAATGCAAGAGTCAACTCTGTAAGCGAGATAAAAATTAATTTTATAGCAAAAAAAAACTTTACTTTTTGCTAGGCCACGCCAGCTATAGGCTGGA
Organism: Vibrio scophthalmi; assembly: GCF_040869025.1. Taxonomy (NCBI): domain Bacteria; kingdom Pseudomonadati; phylum Pseudomonadota; class Gammaproteobacteria; order Vibrionales; family Vibrionaceae; genus Vibrio; species Vibrio scophthalmi. The sequence goes on from NZ_CP134271.1 coordinate 2,353,614, forward strand.
TTTACTTATCCACTAAATTTGTGGATAACCATGTTAATTAAAATTGAGTAACTAAATTTATCCACAGGTGGAGCAAAAAAACATCATTTAAAATTGACAAGGATCTTTCACTAAAGCACCAAGCTGTAAGGTTTTATGTCAGAAAAAGATCGAAAATAAAATTAACTGGGAGAAAATGATCAACTGCGAGATGGTGCACGTTTTGGAGGTTTTGTGAGTAAGTTGTGTATAGAAAAAGAGAGGATTTTGCGCTGGATAGCGACAGGGCGAAGAATAATATCAGGATCCCCAGTACGGATCTAGACTTAATCGAACAAAACAATCAAATCAGAGATTAATTTCTTTTTTTATACTTGAGTCTGTATATATATACAGACAAAATAGAGAGTCAGACACAGAACCTTGAGGACGTTATGAGCAAACTGTATGAGCTCGTCTCAGACTATCAACCATCGGGAGACCAACCGAAGGCCATTGAAAAGTTATTAGAAGGGATAGATTCAGGTTTAGCCCATCAAACATTACTTGGGGTGACGGGGTCTGGTAAAACCTTTACCTTGGCAAATGTGATCGCCTCTACCCAGCGTCCTGCTATTTTGCTCGCGCCGAATAAAACCTTAGCGGCACAACTGTATGGTGAAATGAAAGCATTTTTTCCCAATAACGCGGTTGAGTATTTTGTCTCTTACTACGACTACTACCAACCAGAAGCGTATGTGCCGACGACCGATACTTTTATTGAGAAAGACTCCTCCATTAATGCGCATATCGAGCAGATGCGTCTATCGGCAACGAAAGCATTGTTAGAGCGTAAAGACGCTATTATTGTTGCGTCGGTATCCGCAATTTATGGTTTGGGGGATCCACAAGCCTATTTGCAAATGATGTTGCATATTCGCCGTGGTGATGTACTTGACCAACGAGATATTTTACGTCGCCTGGCAGAGCTGCAATATAGTCGTAACGATGTCGCGTTTGAGCGTGGTCAATTCCGAGTTCGTGGTGAAGTGATTGATATTTTCCCCGCAGAATCGGAACAAGATGCGGTTCGAATTGAAATGTTTGATGACGAAATTGATTGCATCAGTGTTTTTGACCCATTAACAGGGGCAATTAAGCAGCGCGATTTGCCTCGCTATACCATCTATCCAAAAACGCACTATGTGACGCCTCGTGAGCGGATCTTAGAAGCGGTTGAGCATATTAAGGTTGAGCTGGAACAGCGTAAAAGCTATTTGCTGGATAATAATAAGTTGCTGGAAGAGCAGCGTATTAGCCAGCGTACTCAATTTGATATCGAAATGATGAATGAGCTTGGCTTTTGTTCCGGAATAGAAAACTACTCACGCTATCTGAGCGGTCGCAAAGAGGGTGAGCCGCCTCCAACGTTGTTTGATTATCTGCCACAAGATGGCTTGTTGGTCATCGATGAGTCCCACGTTACCGTACCGCAAATCGGCGCGATGTTTAAAGGGGATCGCTCGCGCAAAGAAACCTTGGTTGAGTATGGCTTCCGCTTACCGTCGGCTTTAGATAACCGCCCACTCAAATTTGAAGAGTTTGAAGCGTTAGCGCCGCAAACTATATTTGTTTCTGCTACTCCGGGTCATTATGAATTAGAAAAATCCGGAGATGATATTGCCGACCAAGTTGTTCGTCCAACGGGCTTGTTAGATCCTGAACTTGAAGTTCGCCCCGTTGCGACACAGGTTGATGACTTGTTGTCTGAGATTCGTATTCGAGCAGCTAAAGATGAGCGTGTGCTAGTCACCACACTTACCAAGCGCATGGCGGAAGATTTAACCGAGTATCTTACTGAGCACGATGTAAAGGTGCGCTACTTACACTCTGATATTGATACCGTTGAACGGGTCGAGATTATCCGAGACTTACGCTTGGGCGAGTTTGATGTGTTAGTGGGCATTAACTTACTGCGTGAGGGGTTAGATATGCCGGAAGTGTCGCTGGTGGCGATACTGGATGCAGATAAAGAAGGCTTCCTCCGTTCTGAACGCTCGTTGATTCAGACCATTGGTCGTGCGGCGCGTAACATTGAAGGTAAGGCGATCTTGTACGCGGATAGAATTACTGGCTCGATGAAACGTGCTATGGACGAGACTGAGCGACGTCGTGAAAAGCAACATGCGTACAATGTTGAAAACGGTATTACACCACAATCGCTGAAACGTAATATCAAAGATATTATGGAGCTAGGTGATATAGCGCGAGGCCGTAAGAAAACGCCGGGCAAACAGGTGCCGTTAGCGAAAGTGGCTGAACCATCGCAAAGTTATCAAGTGATGACGCCACAGCAGTTGGAAAAAGAAATCAGCAAGCTTGAGGCGCAGATGTATCAACATGCTCAGGATTTAGAATTTGAAATGGCGGCCGCGAAGCGGGATGAAATAGAAAAGTTACGCGCTCAGTTTATCGTTAATAGTTGAGTTTACTGTTCGACAGACAAAAAAATAGCCAATAGGAAGGGTCTATTGGCTGTTATTTGTGAATACTAAGTTCACTAACAACGTCAGTTGGCTAGGTGACCCATGAGGGTCAGTTATAGATAAGCAGTAACTATGCCAATTGTTTTGGCGTAAAAATCACACAAAAATCAATCTTAATCAGCTTAACTTGGTCATTCTGTTTGCAAATTGCAAAGCGCAATGCAATTATTTAGATAAAATGCAAATGGATTTACGCGGTTAGGCTATGCCACAAAGCACCCATACACAAAAAAGCAGATATCTGCTGATGGTAGAAGATACCGCCTCTGTGGCGGCACTCTATCGTTCTTATCTTACGCCGCTGGGTATCGATATTAATATCGTCGGTACCGGGCGCGATGCGATTGAAAGTCTTGAATTTCGCACACCCGATTTGATCTTGCTCGATTTGCGCTTGCCCGATATGACAGGGATGGATGTTCTACAAGCGGTCAAACAGCAAAACCCGGATGTGCCAGTTATTTTCATGACTGCTCATGGCTCGATCGATACCGCGGTTGAGGCGATGCGGTTAGGCGCACAAGATTTCTTGATCAAACCCTGTGAAGCGGACCGACTGCGCGTGACGGTGAACAATGCGATTCGCAAAGTAACGAAGCTAAGAACCGAAGCGGGAACCAATCAAGGCTATCAAGGGTTTATCGGCAGTAGTCATACCATGCAAGCGGTCTATCGGACGATTGACTCGGCGGCGACCAGTAAAGCGAGTATTTTCATTACTGGTGAAAGTGGTACCGGTAAAGAGGTGTGTGCAGAGGCATTGCATGCCACCAGTAATCGTGGCGATAAACCGTTTATTGCCATCAACTGTGCTGCCATTCCTAAAGACTTGATTGAAAGTGAATTGTTTGGTCACGTTAAAGGGGCCTTTACTGGCGCGGCAACCGATCGTGAAGGCGCTGCGGAACTGGCCGATGGCGGAACCCTGTTTTTGGATGAATTGTGCGAAATGGATCTGGACTTGCAGACCAAATTACTGCGTTTTATCCAAACCGGAACCTTTCAAAAGGTGGGTTCATCCAAAATGAAAAGTGTGGATGTACGTTTTGTTTGTGCAACCAACCGAGACCCATGGAAAGAAGTACAGGAAGGGCGCTTTCGTGAAGACTTGTATTATCGCCTTTACGTTATCCCACTGCACTTACCACCTTTGCGTGAGCGTGGCGAAGATGTCATTGAAATTGCATACTCCTTGCTAGGCTTTATGTCGAAAGAAGAAGGCAAAGATTTTATCCGTCTCTCGCCGGAAGTGGTTGATCGCTTTGCTCGCTATGAGTGGCCTGGTAATGTGCGTCAATTGCAGAACGTACTGAGAAATGTGGTGGTGCTTAACAATGGCCGTGAAATTCGCTTAGATATGTTACCACCACCGTTGAACCAACCTTGTGAGGGCGTGTCACGCAGCGTCAATGAAGAAACAGAGACCTTGTCGGTACACGATATTTTCCCGTTATGGCTGACGGAAAAAAATGCCATTAAGCTGGCGATAAAAGCGTGTGAGGGAAATATTCCGAAAGCGGCTGGTTATCTCGATGTTAGCCCATCGACACTATACCGTAAGCTACAAGGTTGGAATGAAAAAGAGACCAAGTAACGATGGTTATGGAAGTGGTTATGCAAGTATTAAATCAAGCGAAAGTAGAGCGTTTAGGGAATGAGATAGGCAAAGAAAATGTGCCTATTTTACTCGAGATTTTTTTAGGTGAACTGGCGCAATACATCGAGACATTGTCTGCTGAGCAAGACAATCAAGGCACTTACTTGAAAGACATAAGTCATGCTTTGAAAAGCAGTGCGGCCAGCTTTGGTGCGGAAGCATTGTGCGCGTTAGCGGTTGAATTGGATGCCGCAGCCAAAGCCGGAGCATCACTTGATGATGCTGAAATAAAACAAAAGATGTTAGCGCTGCTGGTGGATACGCAGCAACGCTATAAGAGCTTACTCGGTCAATAGTTGTACGATGGCTTGTTGTAGCTTTTGACGATCGTGTCGCCAATCTCGGTTTGGCGACGCAAGATCGCTCACCACGTAGTTCCAGTCACTCAGTTCTGGGTGCGTCTCTTCACCAAGAATGACATCAATTTTGCGACCTTGGCAGGCGCGTTCGCACCATTCCAATTTTTCACGTAAGGTCATACGACCTGCCGGGCCATATTCTGGTGATAGGTTTTCGACAAACACCAATTTTGCGTTTTGGTTTTGCGCAATCGCACGGCCAACTTCGGTAAGTAACAACGGTGGCATGATGCTGGTCAGAAAGCTGCCCGGGCCAAGAATAATCAAATCGGCTTGTTCAATGGCTTGAACGCCTTCTTTGGTGGCTGGCACTTCAGGATCAAGATCTAAGCGTTGTAGATCGGCTTCCATCTCATCAACACTGGTTTCGCCAGTTACCCATTTTCCTTCTTTGGACAGCGCCTTAAGATCAGAAGGGTGTTCAGACATGGGCACGATGTTTACGTCAACCTTCAGCATGTTGCGGATAAGGTTGATCGCGTCGAGTGGGCGTACCGACAAGTTATCGAGTGCCGTGAGCATTAGATTGCCTAAGTTATGCCCATCCAGTTCGCCAGCGCCTTTGAAGCGATACTCAAACATCATCGAACTGATTGAGGGCTCGGTGATGAGCTGGTTGATACAGTTACGTGTATCTCCCCAAGCAATACCACCTTGGCAGTGTCGAATTCGACCCGTTGACCCACCATTGTCGGTCGTGGTGATAATGCCAGTGGCATTGGAGCCGAAATCCGCAAGCGCCGCAAGCATTCGTCCTAAGCCATGGCCGCCGCCAATGGCGACAATTTTGTGTTCAGAATATACAGTCATTCGTTTTTTTCTTATTTTGTCATAACCAACTACAATTTAAATTAATCCATTTATCGTCGGTACTCAATAGTAGGTAATTTGCCCGTTTGACACGATTTTTTTGCCTCTAGGGTAGAATCACTTACCAATATTAAGTATTTTATAAGACAGCTATCGTTAATATGGATTGTGATTGCAACTATATCATATTGACGGTTGCCATAACTCCGAGCTTTACCCGCTAAGTTCAATACAGAATAAGCGCGTTGAGCCAGTGACGAAAGGTCACAAGGGCATGATTGGAAATGGTCATGCCTCCCGTGTTTGGAAAGGTGTTCCGTGGCGCAACAATTAGAAGATAAATTTCATCGCAAGTTTTATTACTTGCGTCTCTCAGTTACAGATGTTTGTAACTTCAAATGTACCTACTGCTTACCTGATGGTTATAAACCTTCGGGGCAGAAAAACTCGTCTTTTTTATCACTACCTGAAATCAAACGTGTCGTTCGCGCGTTTGCCGATTGTGGTACCAGCAAGGTACGCATTACAGGTGGTGAGCCTAGCTTACGCAAAGACTTCACTCAAATTATCGAAACCGTAGCGAATACGGAAGGTATTCGTAAGGTCGCGACAACGACCAACGGTTACCGGATGGAAAAAAGCGTGCTTGAGTGGCAGCAAGCGGGGTTAACCCATATCAATGTGAGTGTTGATAGCCTCGATCCGCGCTTATTTCACCAAATCACAGGTGAGAATAAGTTCAATCAGGTGATGGGTGGTATCGAGCGTGCGCTCGAAATTGGTTATAAACAAATCAAAGTCAATGTTGTGTTGATGAAAGATCTTAACTCTCATCAATTACCTCTGTTTCTTGATTGGATTAAAGACCGTCCTATTCAACTGCGTTTCATCGAATTGATGCAAACGGGTGAGATGGATGAGTTGTTTAAGCAGCATCACGTATCCGGTGTCCAAATTCGTAATCAATTGATCGCGAATGGCTGGTTGCTTAAGATTCGCGAAAAGAATGACGGCCCTGCACAGGTATTTGTTCACCCTGACTATAAAGGTGAGATTGGCCTTATCATGCCGTATGAAAAAGGTTTCTGTGAAAGTTGTAACCGTCTTCGCGTTTCAGCGTTAGGTAAATTGCACCTTTGTCTGTTTGGTGACCACGGCGTAGAGCTGCGTGATTTGCTGGCAGAAGATAAGCAAGAGCCTGAGTTGATAGAACGCATTCAACAGCAGTTACAAACCAAATCTGTCAGCCACTTCTTGCAAGATGGCAACACCGGTATGACGCCGAATTTAGCCTCGATTGGCGGCTAACGTCGTTACATAATCAGAGCAAACACATTCAAATAATAGCCAGTCGACGTTCGTCGGCTGACAAATAAATCACAACAGGTAGGTGATCAAATGGGTCATGCAGAAAGCAAATTCCAAGCAGCAAATATTGCAGTATTAACGGTATCGGATACTCGTACAGAAGAGAACGATACATCAGGTGGTTACCTAGCTGAACACGCAAAAGAAGCGGGTCATAATGTTGTTGATAAACAAATTGTTATCGATGACATGTACAAGATTCGTGCGATCGTGTCACAGTGGATTGCTGATGAAAATGTCCAAGCGATCATGATTACAGGTGGCACAGGTTTCACTTCACGTGACAGCACGCCAGAAGCATTGAAGCCACTATTTGATAAAGAAGTGGAAGGCTTTGGTGAATTGTTCCGTCAAGTGTCTTACGAAGAGATTGGTACTTCAACCATTCAATCTCGTGCGATCGCTGGTTTTGCTAACCACACGGTTATTTTTGCGATGCCGGGCTCTACAGGTGCATGTCGCACGGGTTGGACGAAAATCATTAAGCAGCAGCTTGATGCGAGCCACCGTCCATGTAACTTTATGCCACATCTATCGGTTTAATCCGACTCATAACGCGGAGCAATCATGACTCAGTTTACCCATATCAATGCTTCAGGCGAAGCGAACATGGTTGATGTATCAGCCAAAGTTGAGACGGTACGTGAAGCACGTGCAGAAGCTTTCGTCCACATGGCTCCTGAAACCTTACAGCTTATTTTGTCTGGCGATCATCACAAAGGTGATGTATTCGCGACGGCTCGTATTGCGGGTATTCAAGCCGCGAAAAAGACATGGGACCTGATCCCACTTTGTCATCCACTACTGCTTTCCAAAGTAGAAGTGCAGCTTGAATCAAACCAAGCAGAAAATTACGTGCGCATTGAATCGGTTTGTAAGCTTGCAGGTAAAACAGGTGTTGAAATGGAAGCGCTAACGGCTGCTTCTGTTGCTGCACTGACGATTTATGATATGTGTAAAGCGGTACAAAAAGACATGGTGATTAGCCAAGTGCGCCTGTTGGAAAAAACGGGCGGCAAATCTGGTCACTTTAAGGCGGACGCATGATTAAAGTACTCTTTTTTGCACAAACCCGTGAGTTAGTCGGTATCGACGAACTGCAATTGGATGAGTCATTCACCAGCGTAGAAGCGCTGCGTGCACACTTAGCCGCTCAAGAAGGTAAGTGGGATCTTGCGTTGGATCCTGGGCGTTTATTGGCGGCGGTGAACCAATCGATTGTGCCACTAACACATGCGATCACGGATGGCGATGAAGTGGCGTTTTTCCCACCGGTTACCGGAGGCTAAGATGGATTCACGTGTAGCGGTACAAGTTGAAGATTTCAATGTTGGTGATGAATACCAAGTATTAGCGCAAGGCAGTGCTTCTGGCGCTGTAGTGACCTTTGTCGGTAAAGTTCGCGACATGAATCTTGGCGATAATGTCGTCGGCCTGTCGCTAGAGCACTATCCGGGCATGACAGAAAAAGCGTTAGCCGAAATCTGTGATGAAGCGGAAAAGCGTTGGCCTTTAGAAGCGATCCGCGTGATTCACCGTGTGGGTGACATGGATACCGGTGATCAAATCGTGTTTGTTGGTGTGGCGAGTGCACACCGTGGCGCAGCATTTGATGCGTGTGAATTTGTGATGGACTATCTGAAAACCAAAGCTCCGTTTTGGAAAAAAGAGCGTACCACTGAGGCGACTCGTTGGGTGGATTCACGTGATTCCGATGCCAAAGCGGCTGAGCGCTGGCAACAGTAAATACGCTTTTGCCTAATAGGCACAGAAAACCATTATTACAGACGGCCATAGGATAACCCTATGGCCGTTTTTTTGTTTGATTGGAAATACCTATCGCAAAAATCGTCGCTTTCCATTTAGTAAAATCAAGAAATTAGGCGACACTTACTGTAACGAACATTTTTCATAGCAGCCAAACCAACGTCAGTTGCACGAAAAGGAGATAAAGATGGAATCGTTAAAAGTAAGAGATTATATGACCCTACAAGCGGTGACGTTTAATCCAGAAATGTCGCTTAGTGCAGCGTTAGATAAAGTCATGGATTCAGACTACCTTGGTGGCCCAGTCATTAACGAACAAAAACAAGTGATTGGTTTCCTTTCTGGGCAGGATCTACTTGATAAGCTGATCAAAGTGAGCTATTTCTGCCAAGACACCCATATTGTCAGCGATTGTATGTCGTCAGAAGTACTCTCTGTTTCACCTGATATGTCGATTATAGAATTGGCCGATATGATGCAAATTGGTAAACCTAAGGTTTATCCAGTATTGGATAATGGTAAGCTGGTGGGTATCATCACGCGTAAGCATGTTTTGCGTGCGATTGCGAAAAATATCGACGCATGCTTTAAGCATCCGGTATAAAGGACAATCAGTTAAGTTGAAATAAGGCGCTGCGGCGCCTTTATTTTTGATATCAAGGGAAGAGAATGACCGAGCGAAGTGCCAAATTTACCCAAGGATCCACAATGCGCCATATTTTAGTGATGTCGGGCGCAGGTTCAGTCGGTTTGATGGCGCTGTTTGTGGTCGATTTACTTGATATGCTGTTTATCAGTATGTTGGGGCAAGTCGAGTTGGCTGCGGCGGTAGGCTTTGCTGGCACATTAACGTTTTTCTCGACTTCCATTTCCATTGGTACTTCGATCGCTATGGGCGCTTTGGTCTCTAAGGCCATTGGTGCGAAGCAATTCACCTACGCCAGAGCTTTGAGCAGCAGCATCATGTTGACCGCATTTCTGATCAGCTGTGTGGTCAGCGCGGTGATGTTTGCCTTTATTCCCGAGCTACTCGCCGCTCTGGGGGCGAAGGGGTTTGTGGCGGAGCGCGCGCAAGCTTATCTACAGATTTTACTTCCTAGTGGACCGATTCTGGCACTTGGCATGGCGGCAGGGGCTGGGCTTAGAGCTGCTGGTGATGCTAAGCGTTCAATGTGGGCGACGTTGTCCGGTGGCATCGTAAATGCCATTCTAGATCCAATTTTTATTTTTATTTTTCTGTGGAATGTCGAAGGTGCGGCTTTTGCCTCGGTGATTGCGCGTTGTACCGTACTGGCATTCTCCTTGTATCCGCTGATCAAAAAGCATGACTTGGTTGCCAAACCTTCGCTTTCAATTTGGCGGTGCAATACCAAAGCAATTCTTGCCATCGCGATACCTGCGATTATCACCAATATCGCTACCCCAATTGGTAATGCCATCGTCACCTCGTCGATTGCGCCTTACGGTGAAGATTTTGTCGCTGGGCTTGCGGTGATTGGCCGCCTAACGCCAGTTTGTTTTGCAGTGATTTTTGCGCTGTCAGGCGCGGTTGGCCCGATCATTGGACAAAACTTTGGCGCTAAACGATTTGATCGGGTGAAAGAGACTTTAAATAACTCCTTGTTAGTGACTACGGTCTACACCTTGTTGGTTTGTGTGATCCTCTATTTTTCTCAGCAGTATGTAATTAAAGGCTTTAGCCTTACTGGTGATGCGGCGTTGATTGTGGGCACATTTTGTACCTATGTCGCGCTAAGCTTTATTTTTAATGGCATGCAGTTTGTTGCCAATACCTCATTCAATAATCTCGGCAAACCGCTTTATTCGACGGCATTGAATTTAGGTAAAGCCACTTTAGGCACCTTGCCATTTGTCTATTTTGGCGCGCACTGGTTTGGTGCGTTAGGTGTGCTTTATGGTCAAGCTCTGGGAGGAGTAGTGTTTGGTTTGATAGCATTGTGGGTATTACAAAAACACATTCGTGACTTGATGCAAGGTGAGGCAGTTGAATTAGACCCACAAGACCCATCAATAACCAGTCTCAATACCACGCCATTTTGTAGCCACGATGCGGTTCTAATTGAAGATGTGGCCGCCAACAAAGATTTTTTACAAAAATCCGCAAAATAGTTTGACCTTGGAGTCTACTCCAAGGTTTATGCTAATGGTGTACAGTGATAGGAGAATCTAATATGTGCACCAAACATGAAGGATGTCGTTCGCCAAAGCTTGCAACGAATCCAACTCAAGCAAGCTCTTGCTCAAGTCCAAAAATCAATACGATTAAAATGGCCAGCGTCACGACCAGTGATGTGGATTGCTGTAGCAGTTCTGCATGTGCAAGCGGCAGCGATCCTACCGATGAGGAAAGCGATTCCGGCTCCCTAAGCCAAGCCCAATTTACGCATAGTTGGAAAATTCAAGGCATGGATTGTCCTGCTTGTGCGCGAAAAATAGAAACCGCAGTGAATAAAGTCAGCGGCATTATCGAAGCGAAAGTGCTGTTCGCCACTGAAAAATTGGTGATTAAATCTAATGATGTAGGTGTTGCGGCGTTAGTCGAGCAAACCATTACTGATACCGGTTTTACCTTTACTGCCCCAAATCAAAAATCATCGCCTGCGAAACCAACAGGTTGGCTTGCGGTGCTCAAACAAAATGGTCAGATTGTTGCAATCGCATCAGCCATGGCCTTCGCTGCGATCATCAAACCAAGCTTCCCTCAAGTGAGTGAGTGGCTGTTTATTCTTACCTGTTTAGCTGGCCTTTATCCAATTGGTAAAAAAGCACTTATGCTGGCGAAATCAGGCACTCCATTTGCCATTGAAACCTTAATGAGTGTTGCCGCTCTCGGCGCGCTATATTTAGGCGAAAGCGTTGAAGCAGCAATGGTATTACTGCTGTTTCTAATTGGTGAGCGATTGGAAGCCTTTGCCGCCTCTCGTGCACGCAGTGGTGTGCAAGCATTGATGGAGTTGGTGCCAGAAAACGCCACTAAAATTGTCGATGGACAACGTATTGAAGTCTCCGCAAGTGAGCTCAATCCCGGAGATGTGATTGAAGTTGCCCCTGGCTCGCGTTTACCAGCAGATGGACGACTACTTGATACTGCGGCGAGTTTTGATGAGAGTGCGTTAACCGGAGAATCAATCCCGGTGGAGCGCTTGCCGCAAGATGCTGTTATGGCGGGCGCGGTGGTTGTCGATAGAGTGGTGCGCTTAACCATTACGTCTAAACAGGGCGAAAATGCCATCGACCGTATTCTGCATTTAATTGAAGAAGCCGAGTCGCGTAAAGCGCCTTTGGAACGCTTCCTTGATCGCTTCAGTCGTTGGTATACCCCGTTGATGATGCTGGTGTCATTGTTTGTCATCATTACGCCACCGCTACTGTTTGCTCAGCCATGGGAGACGTGGGTATACCGTGGTTTGGCATTGTTGCTGATCGCTTGTCCGTGTGCATTGGTGATTTCTACTCCTGCCGCGATTACATCTGGTTTAGCGGCGGCGGCGCGTCGTGGAGCCTTAATCAAAGGGGGCGCAGCGTTAGAACAGCTTGGTCATGTTGAAGCCATTGCGTTTGATAAAACCGGCACCTTGACGAAAGGTAAGCCGGAAGTCACCGATGTGATCAGCGTGAACGGTTTTAATGATCTTGAGCTGCTTCAATCTATTGCGGCAATCGAGGTCGGCTCAAGCCATCCTCTAGCAACATCCTTGGTCAATCACGCTAAGCAACAAGGTATACGCTTACCGGAAGCCGACGATAAACAAGCTCTAATAGGTAGCGGTATTCGTGGTGTCATTGCTGGTGTGACTTATCAAGCGATTGCGCCAAGTAAACTGTCGATGGCGCTGGGTAGTGAGCTTGAACAGCACATTACAGAGCTAGAAGGGCAGGGGAAAACCGTGATTGTTGCGTTGCAGGACCAGCAAGTGATGGGCTTAATTGCTTGGCAAGATACGCTACGAGAAGATGCAAAACGAGCGGTAAAAGCGCTGAAAGATCTCGGCATTAGTTCCATCATGCTCACAGGCGATAACCCGCGTAGTGCGGCAGCGATGGCTGGGCAGATTGATATCGATTATCAAGCGAGCTTATTACCACAAGATAAAGTGCACTATGTAGAATCGCTCTCTGCGCAACGAAATGTGGCGATGGTCGGTGATGGTATTAACGATGCGCCAGCAATGAAAGCGGCCAGTATTGGTATTGCGATGGGTGGCGGTACAGATGTTGCGCTAGAAACAGCAGATGCTGCAATTACGCATAACCGTTTAACCGAATTGCCAGCGATGATTGAACTGTCACGTGCAACATTGAATAACATTCGCCAGAACGTATTCTTGGCTCTGGGGCTAAAAAGTGTCTTTCTCGTGACCAGCTTACTCGGGATCACCGGGCTATGGGTTGCGGTATTGGCAGACAGTGGTGCGACTGCGTTGGTGACCTTAAATGCATTGCGTTTGTTGAAGTTTAAAAGCAAGCAAGATGGCTAGTGGTTAACGGTATTTAAGCTACCTTTATTTAATGCCAACCAGATTGAATACCAAACAGAGTAATTCACTGATAGCCACGCAATTTCGATTCGCGGCTATCATTTTTATGCAATGAGTTGACCTCAAGTTTGGTTTAATTGTGATGCCAAACGTTTTTGTGTGTAAGTGTGAATGTTGTTACTTGTCTTGATGTGACGCTTGTCACTCTTTATTGTTTAGTTGTTGGTTAGAGTGGTTTGGTACCCAATAAATTAACACAGTGAAGCTAGTCTGGCGTTTGCTGTTATAAGGAGTTCTCTATGTCCCAAGCTGTATTCCATTTAGGTGTTACTGAAGCTGATCTTGCTGGTGCTACGTTGGCGATCATTCCTGGCGATCCTGCTCGAGTGCAAAAAATTGCTGAAGAGATGGAGAACCCAGTATTTCTAGCTAGTCATCGTGAATATACGCTGTACCGTGCGGAACTCGATGGTAAACCTGTTGTTGTTTGCTCAACGGGTATCGGTGGTCCTTCGACCTCAATTGCCGTAGAAGAGTTGGCACAACTTGGTGTGCGTACCTTCTTGCGTGTGGGTACTACTGGTGCAATTCAGCCACATGTGAATGTAGGCGATATGATTGTTACCACGGGCTCTGTGCGTTTAGATGGTGCGAGCTTACACTTTGCCCCAATGGAATTCCCTGCAGTTGCAGATTTTGCTGTTGCGACAGCAATGAAAGCGGCAGTAGAAGAGTCTGGTGCGACAGTACATATGGGCGTTACCGCTTCAAGTGATACTTTCTACCCAGGTCAAGAGCGCTACGACACCTTTACTGGCCGTGTTGTACACCGTTTCCAAGGCTCGATGAAAGAGTGGCAAGAGATGGGCGTGCTGAACTTTGAGATGGAATCTGCAACACTACTAACTATGTGTGCAAGTTCAGGTCTAAAAGCGGGCTGTGTGGCTGGTGTGATCATCAACCGTACCCAAAAAGAAATCCCAGATCACGCAACGCTAAAAGAGACCGAAGCTCGTTCTATCAAAGTTGTGGTAGAAGCGGCGCGTAAAATGCTTTAAGGCATCGCCATTTAGGCACTACTGCTAGTGCAGTCAATTTTAAAGCCACCTGATTAAAAGGTGGCTTTTTTGTTGTCTTAGAGAGTAGAGAAGAAGCGAGAGTGAGAGAGGTGAGAATCGAGAATAAGAGAGGCGGGAATCGAGGGAAAGAGCTAGGAAGAAGCGAGAATAAGAGAGGCGGGAATCGAGAGCGAGAGTTGGGAAGAAGCGAGAATGATAGAGGCGAGAATCGAGAGCAAGAGCAGAGAAGAAGCGAGAATAAGAGAGGCAAGAATCGAGACCAAGAGCAGGGAAGAATTGAGAAAAAGAGAGGTGAGAGAAAGAGAAAAGAAGAAGTGAGAGTTGAGATTTAAGAGGCGAGAGAAAGGGCTAAGAAGGAGTGAGATAGAGCTAAAAAAAATCCCCGCCGGAGCGAGGATTTTAAACGGGATGTCGTAATTACATTACGCGCATGCCAGGTTGAGCGCCTTCGTGCGGCTCAAGAATCCAAAGCTCACTGCCACCAGGGCCTGCTGCTAGGATCATACCTTCAGACATACCAAACTTCATCTTACGAGGTTTTAGGTTAGCGACCATAACAGTCAGCTTGCCTTCTAGCTCTTCAGGTGTGTACGCAGATTTGATACCAGAGAATACTTGACGCGTTTCGCCGCCAATATCCAACTGGAACTTCAATAGCTTGTCTGCTTTAGGCACTGCTTCACATGAGATGATGCGTGCTACGCGAATATCCACTTTAGCAAAATCGTCAAATTCGATTTCGTCTACGATAGGATCTTTGCTTAGCTCTGTTTCGCCTGCTGATTTTGCCGCTTCTGCTTGCTCTTTCGCTGCCATTTCTGCCGCAGCATCTTCTTTTGATGCTTCGATCATCGCTTCGATGTTCTTAGGATCGATGCGATTAAATAGCGCTTTAAACTTAGTCACTTCGTGATCCGTTAGCGGTTGAGCGATACCTTCCCAAGTCAGTTCTTCATTTAGGAACGCTTCAGTACGCGCTGCAAGTTCAGGCATTACTGGTTTTAGGTAAGCGATCAGAACGCGGAACAAGTTGATACCAACAGAACAGATCTCTTGTAGTTCTTGATCTTTGCCTTCTTCCTTCGCCACAACCCAAGGGGCTTTTTCATCCACGTATTGGTTTGCTTTGTCAGCTAGTGCGGTGATTTCGCGGATTGCACGACCAAACTCGCGTGTTTCGTAAAGTTGACCGATGCGCTCTGCCGCTGCAACGAATTCGTTGTATAGCTCAGGTTCTGCAAAGTTTGCAGATAGCTTGCCTTCAAAACGTTTCGCGATGAAACCAGCGTTACGAGAAGCAAGGTTAACAATCTTGTTGACGACGTCTGCGTTAACACGCTGAGTGAAGTCTTCAAGGTTAAGGTCTAGATCGTCAATACGGCTGTTTAGTTTTGCTGCGTAGTAGTAACGTAGACACTCAGGATCTAAATGTTGTAGGTAAGTGCTTGCTTTAACAAACGTACCTTTTGACTTAGACATTTTCGCGCCGTTTACCGTTACGTAGCCGTGTACGAACACGTTGTTTGGCTTACGGAAACCAGAGCCTTCAAGCATTGCAGGCCAGAATAGGCTGTGGAAGTAAACAATGTCTTTACCGATGAAGTGGTAAAGCTCTGTAGTGCTGTCTTTTTTCCAGTACTCATCAAAATCCAGACCGTCAGTTTTGTCACATAGGTTCTTAAATGAAGCCATGTAACCAACTGGTGCATCTAGCCATACGTAGAAGAATTTGTTCTTCTCGCCTGGGATTTCAAAACCGAAGTAAGGTGCATCACGTGAGATATCCCACTGTTGCAGGCCAGATTCAAACCACTCTTGCATCTTGTTTGCGGTTTCAGTTTGTAGCGAACCAGAGCGAGTCCACTCTTGCAGCATGCTTTCAAACTGAGGCAGATCGAAGAAGAAGTGCTCAGAGTCTTTCATGATTGGTGTTGCGCCAGAAACGGCTGATTTCGGGTTAATCAGTTCCGTTGGGCTGTATGTCTCACCACAAGCGTCACAGTTGTCGCCGTATTGGTCTTCTGACTTACATTTCGGGCAAGTGCCTTTTACGAAACGGTCAGGAAGAAACATCTCTTTTTCTGGGTCAAACAGCTGAGAAATTGTACGGCTTGAAATAAAACCATTTTTCTTCAGTTCAAGATAGATGTGAGAAGCCAACTCGCGGTTCTCTTCAGAGTGCGTGCTGTGGTAGTTGTCAAAGCTAATATCGAAACCAGCGAAGTCTTTTTGGTGCTCTTCGCTTACTGCTGCGATCATTTCTTCTGGCGAGATACCCATCTGTTGAGCTTTAAGCATGATTGGCGTGCCGTGAGCGTCGTCAGCACAGATGAAATTTACAGTGTTGCCACGTAGGCGTTGGTAACGAACCCAGATGTCAGCTTGAATGTGCTCAAGCATGTGACCTAGGTGGATCGAACCGTTAGCGTACGGAAGGGCGCAAGTTACCAGCAATTTTCTTGGATCGTTTGCCATACTTAATATTCGCTTATCTCGATAGGTATAAAAATTTGATGGATAATACTAACTCATGAAACCTCTAACTCCAAGGTGTCAGCGAATCGATTACCCTAGTTTTTTTGGGGTTCTGTAGCGCTTTACTCGGTGGTACGATGAAGTGATAAGGAGGGCCTATGCGCCAATTTACTTCAAAGCAAGATTTCTGTGATTGGTTGAACGAGTTTCGTCATCCAAATTTAACCCCAGGTTGGGCTGATGAGCCTAATTTAGTCAAGGTTGATCCCAATGGTTTTTTCGCCATCCAAATTCCTTACGCGGCCAATGATCTTGCCATTGCGATGCAGTGCTGGATTGAACATCAAGTTCGTACCGAGCAAGTAAGTCCATTTGAGTTTCAAATTAGTATCGCGCCGAAAGCGTTGCACACTCAGGTAACCACAGCGGTTAAAGGGGTGAAAAACATCATCGCGGTTAGTTCTGGTAAAGGTGGTGTGGGTAAATCAACCACTTCGGTCAACTTAGCCTTAGCGATCGCCCAATCGGGCGCGAAAGTGGGTTTGTTGGATGCCGACATCTATGGTCCATCAGTGCCGATCATGCTTGGCCAAGTGGAAGCAAAACCTGAGGTACGTGATAACAAATGGATGCAGCCGATCGCAGCGCATGGCATTTATACTCATTCGATTGGCTATTTAGTCTCTCAATCGGATGCGGCGATCTGGCGTGGACCAATGGCTTCAAAAGCCTTGGCGCAATTGATCAATGAAACTGAGTGGCCAAATCTCGATTATTTGGTGATTGATATGCCGCCGGGCACCGGTGATATCCAGCTAACCTTGTCACAACAAATTCCGGTGACAGGCGCGGTAATCGTGACCACGCCGCAAGATCTTGCCTTAGCCGATGCCCGCAAAGGGGCTGCGATGTTTGATAAAATCGAAGTGCCAGTGATCGGTTTAGTCGAAAATATGAGTTACCACATCTGTAGCCATTGTGGCGAAAAAGAGCACATCTTTGGTTCGGGTGGCGCAGAGAAAATGTCAGCGGAATACGGTTTGGATATTTTGGCGCAAATTCCGCTGCATATTCACGTGCGTGAAGATCTTGATAATGGTGTTCCGACCGTAGTTGCAAGACCAGACTCTGAGCATACTGAACAGTACATGGCGTTGGCTGAATCGGTTTGTGCACGGATGTTTTGGCGTGGTGAAGTGAAGCCGGAAGCGATTGATATCACCCTGTTATAACGTCGGTTTCATATAAGGAGTGGGCAGTTTCAAGCCAGCTATAGCAAATTTTATATTGGTTAAACGTTTGCGTTTGTTTTGCTTATTCCTTTTTTGCTTTATCGTGAGAATAAAACTATTCCCTGCTGGAATCTCGGCAGGGTTCTCCCTATAATCAGGCGGTTTAATTAGGCACTGCTAACCATTCCATGCCACACTTTTAGCAGGCCACAGATCACCAATCAATTCATCGGGTGCAAGAATAATGTCTGATAATAATCAATGTGTCATCGTCGGTATTGCTGGCGCTTCTGCTTCAGGTAAAAGCCTAATCGCAAGCACTATTTATAATGAACTTCGTGAGAAGGTAGGCGATCATCAAATTGGTGTGATTACGGAAGATTGCTATTACAACGATCAGACTCATTTGAGCATGGAAGATCGTGTAAAAACCAACTATGACCACCCGAATGCGCTAGATCACAATCTATTGTGTGACCACCTAGAGAAACTGATCAAAGGTGAAGCGGTTGAAGTGCCAGAGTATAGCTACACAGAACATACTCGTATGACCAATACCACCACTATGACACCGAAAAAAGTGATCATTTTAGAAGGTATTTTACTGTTGACGGATCCACGCTTACGTAAGCTAATGCATGCGACCGTATTCATGGATACCCCACTGGATATCTGCCTACTTCGTCGTGTTAAGCGTGATGTAGAAGAGCGTGGCCGTACGATGGAATCAGTACTAAAGCAGTACCAAGCGACAGTTCGTCCAATGTTTATGCAATTCATTGAACCTTCTAAGCAACACGCGGACATCATTGTTCCTCGTGGTGGTAAAAACCGTATTGCTATCGATGTACTAAAAGCTCACATTGCTAAATTGTTGAAATCTTAACAATACTCTCGCAATAGAGACTTTATTAATTTTTAGATAAGTGGCACTTTAAGTGCCACTTTTTTTTTGCCGCAAGTCAGCGCTGATTAGCGTAAACCTCGCCGTGAAGGGTTATACTTGCCGTAATCCCTGTTTATTTTTGGCCTTTGGCTGTGAAGTAAGGACACTGCTGATGAAAAAGCTCGCGTTAATAATCGCTATTCCTGTTGTAGCAATACTTGCGGTAGTACTCGCACTGGTATTGCTGGTTAACCCTAATCAATTTAAACCTCTTATCGTCGAACAAGCTAAGCAACAAACCGGCTTAGATTTAGTTATCGACGGTGATATTAGTTGGAAATTCTTCCCATCTGTTGGCTTTACGCTAGGCCAAACCGCGCTGAAAAACCCGCAAGGTTTTACTCAGCCTAACTTGTTTAAGGTTGAGCAAGTAGGTGTGGATGTTTCGGTTATGCCGCTCTTTAGCCAGCAGCTGGACATCGGTGAAATCACCTTAGATGGGGCTGAGTTCTACCTTGAAACTCGCAAAGATGGTGTTAAAAATATTGATGCGTTGAGCCAAGATCAAGCATCAGCGCAACAAGAACCCGCGAATCAAGAAAGCAGTAGCAGTGAATCTGCGCCAGCAGCATCTCCAGCGAGTGATTGGAGCATCAGTTTAGCGGGTGTTGCGATCACTAATGCTCTGTTGGATATTCAAGATCAGCAAACAGGTAGCCACACCAAGCTATATGATGTGTCATTGACCTTATCAGAGTTTGCATTTGATCAGTGGAGTAAAGCCGATTTTGCTGCCAAAGGTGAAACCAACCAACAAAAATTCACCGCACAAGGCTCCGCTGAACTGAATTTGGCCAAAGGTTTTAGCCAATACGCTCTGCGTAATATCGCCTTTGATGCGAGTTACAATGATGCGAATAATCAAATTGATGAAGCGAAAATCGAATTGGCGACTTTCGAGTTTGATAAAGCGAACGCGTTGAAATATGCCGTGAAAGGTACGGCGGCAGAGTTAGGTTTAAACCTGAAAGGTAGCGCCCAGCTTACCGTAGACAAAGCGATTTCTAAAGTGGTGATGAGTCAGCTGATTCTCGATGCTAACTTTGAAGGCGCAAGTTTGCCTCAGTCACCAATGAAAGTGGATATGGCTTCTGATCTCTCGTTTGATCTTACCAAGAACCATTTGAGCTTCGTGCTGGAGAAGTTGACCGCAAACGCACTGCAATTTGACGGTAAGCTCGATGTCACGTTAACAGAGATCCCTAAGATTGTGTTCAATCTGCATAGTCCAGATATCGATGTGGACGCATTTTTAGGCCAAGGTAGCAGTGAGCAAACCGTCGCTAACTCTGAATCAGGCAGTAAGCCTGCGGCAGAAAAATCTTCTGCACCAGCGGCGGCAACCACAGAGCAAGAGCCTGATCTTTCTGCGCTGAAATCACTGGATGTGACTGGTGCGATCACCATTGATAAATTTAAAGCTGCCAATGCAAAAATGCAGAATGTAACGGCGAAATTTAGTGTGAATCGCGGTGTCGCTAAGCTGACGTCATTTAATTCCAATCTCTATGATGGTTCAATTAAAGCCACCGCAACGTTAGATGCACGCAAATCACCTGCGAGCTATTCTGCCAAATCATTCATCACAGGTGTTAAGGTGCAACCGTTGCTTATCGATGTCGCAGACAATGATAAGTTAGAAGGTACGGGTAACATCGATGTTGATGTCCGTGGTCGCAGTTTAACGCCGAGCGGTATTAAGCAGAATCTTGTCGGTACGGTAAAAATCAACTTTGCTGATGGCGCCGTGAATGGCTTGAACGTGGCACAATTGATTCGTGAAAACTACGCGAAATTCAAAGGCCAATCGCTTGAAGGCCAAGATGTGGCTAAGAAAACCGACTTTAGTGCTATGACCGCAACATTGACACTTAATAAAGGCGTGGTGAAAACGGATAACCTACATGCGCAATCTCCACTACTCCGTGTTCGTGGTGCTGGTAGTGCCAATTACATCAAAGAGACGGTTGATTTTACAATCAGCACTTCAATTGTGGGCTCGTTAGAAGGCCAGGGTGGTAAAGACATCGATGAGCTAAAAGATCTCACTATCCCAGTGAACGTTTCTGGTTCTTGGTCTAAGCCTAAATTTAAGTTGGTGTTTGATGACGTGCTGAAGCAAAAAGCCGAAAAAGAGATCAATCGTGGCTTAGAGAAGCTGGATGAAAAATTGGGCGATAAAATCAAAGATGAAAAGACTAAAGAAGCAGTGAATAGTTTGATTAAAGGCTTGTTCAATTAAGGTTCTATTGGATCATTAAACTGCTTAGATAGAAATAAAAATCCCCATCACTTGATGGGGATTTTTTTATAGTCTCTAGTGGTGAGTTAAAGAGGGAAATTGAAAATGGTTTACCAATCGACCCCTTTTAGCGCCTTCACACCCGATTCGAATGCGTGTTTGATGTTCTTAACTTCAGAGACAGTATCGGCTATTTCGATTAGGCTACGGTGTGCGCCGCGCCCCGTGATGATCACCGATTGCATTTTAGGACGGTTGTTAAGGGCTTCGATGACCTCATCTAATTCAACATAACCATAACTGACCATATAAGTCAGTTCGTCAAACAAAATCACATCAAGATGTTCATCTTGCAACATGCGTTTGCACTCTTGCCAAACGACTTGTGCGGCATCGATATCCGCTTGTTTGTTTTGCGTTTCCCAAGTAAAACCGGTCGCCATAACTTGAAATTCAACACCCAACTTTTCAAGTAAGTTACGCTCACCGTTATCCCAAGTTCCTTTGATAAATTGGGCGACAGCGCAATTTAAACCGTGGCCGACTGCGCGCGCTATGGTACCAAAGCCTGATGTTGATTTACCTTTACCGTTACCAGTGATGATAAGCAGCAAGCCTTTCTCTTCAGTGGCGGCAGCGACACGCGCATCGACCTCTTGTTTTACTTTTTGTTGTCTGGCTTTATGGCGGGCTTGTTTGGTCTCTTCAACTGACATGGGAATTCCTTTCTATGCATTGGTTTGGCTACATCATAGAGCAATGCGGTGTGCAGAAAAACTGATATCTAGCCTTCAACACTAAGTAACTGAGGGTAAAAACGTCATCCTTTCCAGCCTTTAATCACTTCCATTTGTCCTATTTATCCAATTAATCAGCGTATTTATGCAGTGGAAAGTAACTTTTAAATAATGAAACAAGCAAAAATTTGGCGAGTTAGCATCAATACTTGACTAAAAATGCGCGAGATTAGCGGTGTTAACTGAGTGAATTATCATCAACACAAATACTCACCTTGCTTCTAATGTATTGAAAAATAGAATCAAATTAATGTTGCTGTGTGTTTTTGGGTCGTTAATGGCCATTATTTACAAATTATTATCCGCTCAGAAATGGAATGATAAAGCTCGATTTTTGCAATTTCCATATTTAGAAATTAGGAGTAGTTTATTTTTCGCAACAGGAAGGCACTGCGAATAATTATATTCATTGATTCTTTTTATCGTTAGATAGAATAGAGCGAGACTAAAAGGTATAACTATGAAAGAAAGTACTGCTAGTAAAGATATATTATTGGCGATGAGGAAAATAATGTTATGCCAATTGACCTTCGGTCTTTTTGCAGTTGCATTTGAGGTGTTATCTTCATTTCATAGAGAGTTAAATATTGAATCGGCGTTGATTGGTGTTTTCTTAGCAATTATTCCAGGTATGTTTGGGATGTTTGTGGCTAGCCGTAAAGCAAAATACAGACCTAATGCTGAGGAATCCCCTAATGATTTTGATAAAAATCATAAATTTAAGGTAGATGCACATCTTGTCATGTGATCAAATGGTTCTGAGAAAAATCAATAACCAGACAACAAGATGTGCGAACTCGATATTTTACACGACTCTCTTTACCAATTCTGCCCTGAATTGCACTTAAAACGACTCAACAGTTTAACGCTGGCTTGCCACGCATTACTTGAATGTAAAACGCTCACTCTTACCGAACTTGGTCGTAACCTGCCAACGAAAGCCAGAACAAAACATAACATCAAACGAATCGACAGATTGTTAGGTAATCGTCACTTGCACAAAGAGCGACTCGCTGTATACCGTTGGCATGCCAGCTTTATCTGTTCAGGTAATTCGATGCCCATTGTTCTTGTTGACTGGTCTGATATTCGTGAGCAAAAACGGCTTATGGTATTGCGGGCTTCGGTGGCACTACATGGTCGTTCTATTACTCTTTATGAGAAAGCCTTTCCGCTTTCAGAGCAATGTTCAAAGAAGGCTCATGACCAATTTCTAGCCGACCTTGCAAGCATTCTACCGAGTAACACTACACCGCTCATTGTCAGTGATGCTGGCTTTAAAGTGCCATGGTATAAATCCGTTGAAAAGCTAGGTTGGTACTGGTTAAGTCGAGTCAGAGGGAAAGTGCAATATGCAGATTTAGGTGCGGAAAACTGGCAACCTATCAGCAACTTACATAGCATATCCTCAAGTCGCTCAAAGACTTTAGGCTATAAGAGGTTGACTAAGAGCAACCCAATTTCATGTCAAATTGCACTGTATAAATCACGTCCTAAAGGCCGAAAAAATCAGCGTTCGACACGGACTAATTGTCATCATCCGTCACCTAAAATCTACTCCGCTTCGACAAAAGAACCATGGGTTTTAGCGACTAACTTGCCCGTTGAAATCCGAACACCAAAGCAACTTGTTAGGCTCTACTCGAAGCGTATGCAAATTGAAGAAACCTTCCGAGACTTGAAAAGCCCAGCCTACGGTTTAGGCCTCCGTCATAGCCGAACTAGCAGCTCAGAGCGCTTTGATATCATGCTGCTAATCGCCCTAATGCTTCAACTGACATTTTGGCTTGCTGGAGTTCATGGTCAGAAACAAGGTTGGGATAAGCACTTCCAAGCTAACACTGTCAAAAATCGAAATGTACTCTCAACAGTGCGCTTAGGGATGGAAGTTTTGCGGCATTCTGGCTACACAATAACGAGGGAAGACTTGCTCGCGGCTGCAACCCTGCTTGCTCAAAATCTATTCAAACATGGTTGTGCTTTGGGGAAATTATGAGGGGATCCCTCAGGACCTAATGTTGATTTAAAAGATTTAATGCAATTAAGCGGAATTGTGAAACTAGTCTATACGGTAATTTCGTTTTCACTCGTTTTCCATTTTTTCAAAATGCGAAATGTAGTGATATTAATCAGCTATGCCATTACGTTCCTCGGTTACTTTGTTGCGCCACTTCTATACAAACAAGTACTCGATGATGATGCTAAGGAGGCGTAGGTGGAGAGTGTACAGACTGCTCATGAGTATATTGAACATCATCTGACATTTCTGACCAAGGGGACGGGTTTTTGGGCATTAAACATGGACTCAATGTTCATGGTTTGG
The DNA here is from genome assembly GCF_040869025.1 of Vibrio scophthalmi. Lineage (NCBI taxonomy): Bacteria > Pseudomonadati > Pseudomonadota > Gammaproteobacteria > Vibrionales > Vibrionaceae > Vibrio > Vibrio scophthalmi. Next base: position 2,377,672 of record NZ_CP134271.1, read on the forward strand.
ATTCTTGGCTTTCTTTTTATTGGGATATTTAGATACGCGGTATCAAAGGGTACGCGTGGTGTTCCGGGTCGTTTGCAATGCTTCGTTGAAGTTGTGTTTGAGTTTGTAAACAACTTGGTGGGTGAAATCTTCCAATCAAAAGATAAGTTAATTGGTCCAATGGCACTCACCATTTTTGTTTGGGTGCTGTTGATGAATGCGATTGATTTAATCCCAGTTGATTTTGTTCCAGCTCTTGCTCGTTGGCTTGGTTTTGATCATTTCAGAGATCTGCCTTCGGCGGATGTGAATGTTTCGATGTCGATGGCCTTAGGTGTATTTTTCTTAGTAATTTTTTATACGCTTAAAGCAAAAGGTCTAGTTGGTTTTATTAAAGAGTTAACCACTCAACCGTTTCAACATCCGTTGTTATATCCAGTAAACTTTATTCTGGAACTAGTAACGTTAATTTCTAAACCGATTTCTCTTGGTTTGCGATTATTTGGAAATATGTATGCGGGTGAAATGATATTTATCCTAATTGCATTGATGCCATGGTGGATGCAATGGGCTGAGGAATCCCCTAATGATTTTGATAAAAATCATAAATTTAAGGTAGATGCACATCTTGTCATGTGATCAAATGGTTCTGAGAAAAATCAATAACCAGACAACAAGATGTGCGAACTCGATATTTTACACGACTCTCTTTACCAATTCTGCCCTGAATTGCACTTAAAACGACTCAACAGTTTAACGCTGGCTTGCCACGCATTACTTGAATGTAAAACGCTCACTCTTACCGAACTTGGTCGTAACCTGCCAACGAAAGCCAGAACAAAACATAACATCAAACGAATCGACAGATTGTTAGGTAATCGTCACTTGCACAAAGAGCGACTCGCTGTATACCGTTGGCATGCCAGCTTTATCTGTTCAGGTAATTCGATGCCCATTGTTCTTGTTGACTGGTCTGATATTCGTGAGCAAAAACGGCTTATGGTATTGCGGGCTTCGGTGGCACTACATGGTCGTTCTATTACTCTTTATGAGAAAGCCTTTCCGCTTTCAGAGCAATGTTCAAAGAAGGCTCATGACCAATTTCTAGCCGACCTTGCAAGCATTCTACCGAGTAACACTACACCGCTCATTGTCAGTGATGCTGGCTTTAAAGTGCCATGGTATAAATCCGTTGAAAAGCTAGGTTGGTACTGGTTAAGTCGAGTCAGAGGGAAAGTGCAATATGCAGATTTAGGTGCGGAAAACTGGCAACCTATCAGCAACTTACATAGCATATCCTCAAGTCGCTCAAAGACTTTAGGCTATAAGAGGTTGACTAAGAGCAACCCAATTTCATGTCAAATTGCACTGTATAAATCACGTCCTAAAGGCCGAAAAAATCAGCGTTCGACACGGACTAATTGTCATCATCCGTCACCTAAAATCTACTCCGCTTCGACAAAAGAACCATGGGTTTTAGCGACTAACTTGCCCGTTGAAATCCGAACACCAAAGCAACTTGTTAGGCTCTACTCGAAGCGTATGCAAATTGAAGAAACCTTCCGAGACTTGAAAAGCCCAGCCTACGGTTTAGGCCTCCGTCATAGCCGAACTAGCAGCTCAGAGCGCTTTGATATCATGCTGCTAATCGCCCTAATGCTTCAACTGACATTTTGGCTTGCTGGAGTTCATGGTCAGAAACAAGGTTGGGATAAGCACTTCCAAGCTAACACTGTCAAAAATCGAAATGTACTCTCAACAGTGCGCTTAGGGATGGAAGTTTTGCGGCATTCTGGCTACACAATAACGAGGGAAGACTTGCTCGCGGCTGCAACCCTGCTTGCTCAAAATCTATTCAAACATGGTTGTGCTTTGGGGAAATTATGAGGGGATCCCTCAGTGCAATGGGCGCTAAGTGCTGAGGAATCCCCTAATGATTTTGATAAAAATCATAAATTTAAGGTAGATGCACATCTTGTCATGTGATCAAATGGTTCTGAGAAAAATCAATAACCAGACAACAAGATGTGCGAACTCGATATTTTACACGACTCTCTTTACCAATTCTGCCCTGAATTGCACTTAAAACGACTCAACAGTTTAACGCTGGCTTGCCACGCATTACTTGAATGTAAAACGCTCACTCTTACCGAACTTGGTCGTAACCTGCCAACGAAAGCCAGAACAAAACATAACATCAAACGAATCGACAGATTGTTAGGTAATCGTCACTTGCACAAAGAGCGACTCGCTGTATACCGTTGGCATGCCAGCTTTATCTGTTCAGGTAATTCGATGCCCATTGTTCTTGTTGACTGGTCTGATATTCGTGAGCAAAAACGGCTTATGGTATTGCGGGCTTCGGTGGCACTACATGGTCGTTCTATTACTCTTTATGAGAAAGCCTTTCCGCTTTCAGAGCAATGTTCAAAGAAGGCTCATGACCAATTTCTAGCCGACCTTGCAAGCATTCTACCGAGTAACACTACACCGCTCATTGTCAGTGATGCTGGCTTTAAAGTGCCATGGTATAAATCCGTTGAAAAGCTAGGTTGGTACTGGTTAAGTCGAGTCAGAGGGAAAGTGCAATATGCAGATTTAGGTGCGGAAAACTGGCAACCTATCAGCAACTTACATAGCATATCCTCAAGTCGCTCAAAGACTTTAGGCTATAAGAGGTTGACTAAGAGCAACCCAATTTCATGTCAAATTGCACTGTATAAATCACGTCCTAAAGGCCGAAAAAATCAGCGTTCGACACGGACTAATTGTCATCATCCGTCACCTAAAATCTACTCCGCTTCGACAAAAGAACCATGGGTTTTAGCGACTAACTTGCCCGTTGAAATCCGAACACCAAAGCAACTTGTTAGGCTCTACTCGAAGCGTATGCAAATTGAAGAAACCTTCCGAGACTTGAAAAGCCCAGCCTACGGTTTAGGCCTCCGTCATAGCCGAACTAGCAGCTCAGAGCGCTTTGATATCATGCTGCTAATCGCCCTAATGCTTCAACTGACATTTTGGCTTGCTGGAGTTCATGGTCAGAAACAAGGTTGGGATAAGCACTTCCAAGCTAACACTGTCAAAAATCGAAATGTACTCTCAACAGTGCGCTTAGGGATGGAAGTTTTGCGGCATTCTGGCTACACAATAACGAGGGAAGACTTGCTCGCGGCTGCAACCCTGCTTGCTCAAAATCTATTCAAACATGGTTGTGCTTTGGGGAAATTATGAGGGGATCCCTCAGCGCTAAGTGTTCCTTGGGCTCTATTTCACATATTAATTGTTTGTCTACAAGCGTTTATATTTATGGTTTTAACTGTTGTTTATCTAGCGATGGCAGTGGAAGAGCATCATTAATATTTAAATTTATTTTCTAGTTTTAAATTATATACAAATATATCGGAGTTATTTATGGATATGGTAAGTGCGGTTCTTTACGTTGCTGGTGCACTATTAATTGGTTTAGGTGCAGCAGGTGCTGCTTCCGGTATCGGTAACCTAGCAGGTAAATATCTTGAAGGTGTTGCTCGCCAACCTGATTTAACCCCAATGCTACGTACCCAGTTCTTTATCATGATGGGTTTGGTGGATGCGGTACCAATGATCGGTGTTGGTATTGGTCTATACATCATCTTCGCGGTCGCGTAATTGTCCTTAACCAGATCAAAACTAAGTACTGTCTGTTAATTAGGGGGCAAGATGAACTTAAACGCAACAATGCTTGGTCAAGCAATATCCTTTGCGATTTTTGTTTGGCTTTGCATGAAGTATGTATGGCCACCACTTGTCAAATTGCTGGATGAACGCCAACAAGAGATCGCACAAGGCTTACGCAATACTGAAGATGCCGCGCAAGCGCTCGCGTTGACTCAAGCAAATTGCGAGCAAATGCTCGATCAAGCGAAAAAAGACGTCAATAAGCTGATAGAGCAAGGGCAAAAACGTCGTGCACAAATTATTGAAGAATCAGTAAAAGAAGCTGAAGAAGAGAAAGCACGCATTGTCGCTCAAGGTGATGTTGAGGTTGAAGCTGAACGTAATCGTCTTCGCCAAGAGCTTAAAGCTGAAATGGCGGATCTTGTCATTCAAAGTGCACAAAAGCTGATCAACAAAAATCTGGATACGGCATCAAACCGTGATCTTGTTGACCAGATGATTAAGCAAATCTAACGCAATAGGGAAGCAACATGTCAGATATTCAAACCATTGCTTACCCATATGCCAAAGCGGCTTTTGATTTTGCAAAAGAAAGTGACGCACTTGACGAATGGATGGTTGGGTTAAACCTCGTCGCCAATGTGATGGAGCAGCCAAGTTTGCGCCCTCAAGTGAAAGCTTTAGAGCAGGGAGGAAAATCTGAGGCAGATAACTTCTTGCACTTACTGTTCTCGATATGCGATGGATTTATTGATTTGCATACTCAGAACTTACTTAAGCTGATGGCAGAAAATCAGCGCTTAGTCGTTATGCGTAGTGTTGCCGAGATTTTTACTCAATTGAAAGATGACAACGATTTACGTCTTGATGTGACGGTGTCTACCTCAGAGCCTTTAGATGATGAGCAGTATGAAGAACTGCTTCAAGCTCTTGAGAAGAAGTTTGATCGTCATATCAATCTTACGAGCAAAATCGACAAAAGTCTTATCGGTGGCATAGTCGTTCAAGCCGGCGAGTTGGTGATTGATGGTTCATTGCAGACCTCAATTCAGCGTCTAGCGACCAATTTGCACGTGTAGTAGGTATTTAATATGCAACTAAACTCAACAGAAATTAGTGATCTAATTAGACAACGTATTGAAACGTTTGACGTTAGTACGCAAGCACGTAATGAAGGCACCATTGTGTCGATTTGCGACGGTATCATTACCATCAATGGCCTTGTTGATGTGATGCAAGGTGAAATGATCGAGCTGCCGGGTGATCGTTACGCATTGGCACTTAACCTTGAGCGTCACTCCGTTGGCGCGGTTGTGATGGGGCCTTACGCAGACCTTAGCGAAGGAATGAAAGTCACCGGTACTGGCCGTATTTTGGAAGTCCCTGTCGGCACAGAACTTTTAGGCCGAGTGGTGAATACACTTGGTCAGCCAATTGATGGCTTGGGTGAAATCAACGCGAAGCAATACAATTCCGTTGAAATCATTGCTCCGGGTGTCATCGACCGTAAATCGGTAGACACACCAATTCAAACTGGCTACAAAGCCGTAGACTCCATGGTGCCAATTGGCCGTGGTCAGCGCGAGTTGATTATCGGTGACCGTCAAACCGGTAAAACGGCGATGGCGATTGATGCCATCATTAACCAAAAAGATTCAGGCGTAAAAGCCATCTACGTTGCGATTGGCCAAAAAGCCTCAACCATTGCGAATGTGGTGCGTAAGCTGGCAGAGCACGGTGCACTGGAAAACACAATTGTCGTTGTGGCATCAGCATCAGAATCAGCGGCGCTACAATATTTGGCTCCTTATGCGGGTTGTACCATGGGCGAATACTTCCGTGACCGTGGTGAAGATGCGCTGATTGTTTATGATGACTTGTCAAAACAAGCGGTTGCTTACCGTCAAATTTCTCTGCTACTAAAACGCCCACCGGGTCGTGAAGCATTCCCTGGTGATGTTTTCTACCTTCACTCACGTCTACTAGAGCGGGCTGCTCGTGTAAACGAAGCGTATGTTGAGCGTTTTACCAATGGCGAAGTCAAAGGTAAGAGCGGTTCGCTCACTGCGTTACCCATTATTGAAACGCAAGCAGGTGACGTATCCGCTTTTGTTCCAACCAACGTAATCTCGATTACTGATGGTCAGATTTTCTTACAAACCCAGTTATTTAACTCCGGATTGCGTCCTGCGGTTGACCCTGGTATTTCGGTCTCTCGTGTTGGTGGCGCTGCGCAAACCAAGATCATCAAAAAACTGTCTGGTGGTATTCGTACGGCATTAGCTCAATACCGTGAATTGGCTGCGTTTGCTCAGTTCTCTTCTGATTTGGATGAAGCGACTCGCCGTCAAATTGACCATGGTGAACGTGTGACTGAATTGATGAAGCAAAAGCAATACGCACCAATGTCAGTCGCTGAGCAAGCAACGGTCATCTTTGCGGCTGAGCGTGGTTTCCTCAACGGTGTCGAGTTGGCGAAAGTAGGCGTATTTGAAGAAGGATTGATTGCTTATGCCAAATCTAACTTCTCTGCGTTGATGGCAGAAATCAATGCCACTGGCGATTTTAACCAACAAATCGAAGCCGAGCTTACCAAGCTATTAGAAGAGTTTGTTGCATTGCAATCTTGGTAACTGCGTCATCCTTGAAATAGATAAGAGCGGAGCTTTTTATGGCAAATACAAAAGAGATTCGCACGAAGATCGCCAGTATTAACAGTACGCAAAAGATCACCAGTGCGATGCAAATGGTCGCCGCCAGCAAAATGCGCAAGGTGCAGGAGAACATGGAAAAGACCCGCCCTTACGCAGCCGGTATGCGTCGAGTGATCAGCCATGTATCGGCTGGGACGCTTGAATACAGTCATCCATTTCTGATGGAACGAGAAGTGAAGCGTGTCGCTTATATCATCATCTCATCAGATCGCGGTCTATGTGGTGGCTTGAATATTAACTTATTCAAGAGAGTGCTCAGTGAGATGCAGCAATGGCGCGCAAAGGGCGTTGATGTGGATACCACATTGATTGGCTCAAAAGCGATCAGCTTTTTTCACGGTGTGACTCATGTAGTGGCTCAAACTTCAGGGCTGGGTGACCAACCAAAATTGGAAGATTTACTCGGTACCGTACAAGCGATGCTTGAACACTATAAACAAGGTGAAATTGATCGCTTGTATATTGCGTTCAATGAGTTTGAGAACACCATTGTTCAAGCACCGATAATCAAGCAGCTATTGCCTTATCCGAAAGACGATTTGGATAATGATGCGAAGAAAAAATCACGTTGGGATTATATCTACGAACAAGATCCTCGAGTGATCTTAGATGAGCTAATTCAACGTTATATCGAGTCTCAAGTGTACCAAGGTACAGTGGAAAACGTCGCGTGCGAACAAGCATCTCGTATGGTTGCGATGAAGGCGGCAACCGACAATGCAGGCCAACTGATCGACGATCTGCGTTTGGTGTACAACAAAGCCAGACAAGCGGCCATCACTCAAGAATTGAGTGAAATCGTATCCGGCGCGCAAGCGGTATAAAGAACATTCCGAGGTTAATAATGAGTATCGGCAAAATTGTAAAAATCATCGGCGCTGTCGTTGACGTAGAATTTGAAAATAATACCGGCCCGCGTGTGTATGACGCGCTGCGTTTAGTGGATGAAGAGTTTTCATCACTGGTATTAGAAGTACAACAACAACTGGGTGGTGGCATTGTACGCTGCATAGTAATGGGTTCTTCAGACGGCCTACGCCGTGGTCTTGCGGTACGCGCAACTGGCGAGCCAATCACTGTGCCCGTGGGCGAAGAAACCCTTGGTCGTATTATGAACGTATTGGGTGAACCCATCGATGAGTGTGGCCCTATTGGTGAAAAATTCAGTTATGGTATTCACCGCCCGGCGCCAAGCTACGAAGAGCAAGCGAATAGTACTGAGCTATTGGAAACTGGCGTAAAAGTTATCGACCTTGTGTGTCCTTTTGCCAAAGGCGGTAAAATTGGTCTGTTTGGTGGTGCCGGTGTTGGTAAAACCGTCAACATGATGGAGCTGATCAATAACATTGCTAAAGCTCACTCTGGTCTGTCGGTTTTCACTGGTGTTGGTGAACGTACCCGTGAAGGTAACGATTTCTACTTTGAGATGAAAGAAGCCGGTGTATTGGATAAAGTAGCGATGGTTTACGGCCAAATGAACGAGCCACCGGGTAACCGTCTACGCGTTGCGCTAACTGGCCTAACCATGGCTGAACGCTTTCGTGATGAAGGCCGTGACGTGCTGCTGTTTATCGATAATATTTATCGTTATACCCTTGCAGGGACAGAAGTATCAGCACTGCTAGGTCGTATGCCGTCAGCAGTTGGTTACCAGCCAACGTTGGCTGAAGAAATGGGTGTGCTTCAAGAGCGTATCACCTCGACTCGTTCAGGTTCGATTACCTCGATTCAAGCGGTATATGTACCTGCAGATGACTTAACGGATCCATCACCAGCAACGACTTTCGCGCACTTAGATGCGACGGTGGTGTTGTCTCGTAACATTGCAGCGCTTGGTTTATACCCTGCGATTGACCCACTTGACTCCACATCACGTCAATTGGATCCATTAATTGTCGGTCAAGAGCATTACCAAGTCGCACAAAATGTACAGATGACGCTGCAACGTTATAAAGAGCTGAAAGACATTATCGCGATATTGGGTATGGATGAGCTATCAGAAGAAGATAAACAACTGGTGTCGCGCGCACGTAAAGTAGAGCGTTTCCTTACTCAGCCTTACCACGTAGCCGAAGTGTTTACTGGACAAAAAGGTGTCTTTGTTCCGCTTAAAGATACCATTGCAGGCTTTAAAGGCTTGTTAGCAGGTCAATATGATGACATTCCAGAACAAGCCTTCTTGTACTGTGGTTCAATTGATGAAGTGCTAGAGAAAGCCAAAAAACTATAACGGCTAAGGAGTACATATGGCGATAGCAGTAAGTGAGAATACCTTTGATCTTCAAATTGTCAGTGCTGAAGGTACGATCTTTTCTGGTCCAGCTCATGCCTTAGCGATTTCTGGTGCCAGTGGTGAGTTAGGGATCCGTCCTGGTCACTCGCCACTGATCAGTAACGTTAAACCGGGTGTTGCCAGTTTTGTGACTGAACTTAAGCAAGAGCCAATCATCTTGTATATTTCAGGTGGAATGCTGGAAGTGCAGCCGGATACGGTGACAGTGCTGGCGGATACAGCGCTGCATGGCAGGGAGATTGATCAAGCTCGTGCTGAAGGTGCCCGCCAAATGGCATTAGACAACATTAACCACTCTCAAGTGGGGAGTGTGAGCTTTGAGCAAGCACAGTTGGAACTGAGCAAAGCCTTGGCTCAATTACGAGCAGTAGAATTGGTCGGTCGCTTTAAGCGCCACTAAACAGTCACATCAAGTTGATAAAAAGGATTGAGTACAAACTCAATCCTTTTTTTATCGCAAACAACACTTATCTTCACTTTCCGCTAAAGGACATTTGTGCTGATGGCTTATCTCGCTATGATAAAGACAGGCCAGTGAAATGGCATTAAAGAATAACGGCAAGGGACTCAAGATGAAGAAAATACTGGTGGTTTGCATGGGCAATATTTGTCGCTCACCCACAGGTGAAGCGGTGTTACGCGCTAAAGCGAAGCAACTTGGCTTAGAAGTAGAAATCGACTCTGCTGGCACAATTGGCTATCACCAAGGCAACCTTCCTGACGCGCGCTCAAGAGAAGCAGGCGAGCGCCGTGGTTACTCATTTAAAGGGATTCGCTCGAGACAAGTTGAAGTGGCTGATTTCGCGTATTTTGATCTTATTTTAGCCGCGGATCGTGCCAATGTTAGCGACCTAAACGAAATTTGTCCTGAGCCATACCAAGACAAAATTAAGCTCTATCTAAGTTATGGACAATCTGAACATCAAGAGATTCCCGATCCCTATTATGGCGGAGAGCAGGGCTTTGAGTTGGTGCTCGACCTGCTGGAAGAAGCGGCCGAGCAAATACTGCAACAGTCATGAGTTAGTTTATTGATTTTGGCGATTAGGCGGCCACGACACGGCCGCTGAAATAATCATTAGCAACGATATATTCGGTATTTCTGATCACTTCATCTTGTACTTCAGCCCAGTGCTGACCATTTTTTTCGCTGCAAGGAACGACCCCGCCAACTCGAATATTGAATGGCGTTAATTCTTTCGCCCAGCTCTGGGTAAATCCCGCCACCATAGAGGAAGCATTATCAAATCCGGTGATAGCCTTATTCTCGGTATGGCCAATAACATTCACAATCACGCCATTCTTTTTCTCATTTCGCATACGCTCTGCTGTGGCTTGACCAAAGCTAAATAGAGTATTGGCCATCATGGCAAGGTGCTGTGAAAATACGTGGCTCGCCCCTTGGTCAAAAATGTCCGGCATCGCTTCGGCTGTGAAACTGTTGATCAATACATCGGGCGATGAATTCAGGGTGCTGTCCATGAAGTTGAACAGTTGGTGGATAGATTGAATCGAATGATCGTCTAACGGGTACTGATGAACATTATCGGTTACGCCACGACAACGTTGATAGGTTTCGTTGAGTAGACGTTTATCTGTATCACACACAACCACCGTTGCGCCAAGTGATGAAAAGTGTCCCGCTAAGGTGCTGCCAGTTTGTGATCCTGCGGTTGTCACTAATATCACCGCGCTTCCTATATTCATAAACAAACATCTCCATATAAAATTGGACGAAAATTCTGTTCACAAAGAATGGTAGATAAAATGTTATTTAGATGTGAATAAGGTCAAATAAGTTGTGTATATATTTCACCAAGTGTCCATAACTTGCGTTTATTCACATTCTGTTACCGCGTTACAGTATGTGTCACTTATTTGAGAGCAACGAGGACTAGGCTTGAGTTTGAATTTGATAGGTACGTTGAGCTGTGACCAGCTGATTATATAAATCAAAGGGCATCAGCTTTTTCGCCACTTTACTGCCGAGTTGACTCTGCTGGTGAACGGAAAGGTTATGGTAAACCTCTTCGGGGAGATCGTGAGTTTGTTCCGGCCGATAAACCAGCACTTCCGGCACCAGATAGTGCGCCAACTTTGCACTGGCTAAACCACCATGGTGGAACTGGTGTGCCTGTTGTGCAGAGATCTGGTAAGAGCTTTGATCGGACCTGAGTTGTTGCGGTGCTTGCAGATCGAAGCGTTGCCGCAAAGAGGAATCGGTAATTTCAGTCGTGTCAATTTGTTCGACCGGCGTGTTATCACGCACATCGTTAGAGAACATTGAGACCAGTAATGCAAAGTCGGCACGACGCCCTTCATGGACAGCGTGGTTAATACCACGGCTGAAATGAAGCTCGCTGATGGTGCTGATGTTATTAATGGTTTCGACTGGCATTTTGTTCCTCTCTGCTCAGTTAAATTAACGGCGAGAGGGCGAGAAACTTTAAGTAATTTTGTTACCAGAATAAAAAAAGCCTGCTAGATGCAGGCTTTTTAATCAATTTGCGCTTAGGCTAAATTATTTTGCTAGGTTTTCTGCAACGAAATCCCAGTTAACCAGTGCCCAGAAGCCGCCCATGTAATCAGGACGAACGTTGCGGTAGTCGATGTAGTAAGCGTGTTCCCACAGGTCAACCGTTAGAAGAGGTGTTGTACCTTCTTCTGTCAGTGGTGTTGCTGCGTTAGAGGTGTTCACGATCTCTAGAGAACCGTCAGCTTTTTTAACAAGCCAAGTCCAAGAAGAACCAAAGTTGTTGATTGCAGAATCAGTGAACTTTGCTTTGAATTCTTCGAAAGAACCGAATGCCGCGTTGATTGCATCTGCAACTGCGCCTGTTGGTTCGCCACCTGCGTTTGGCGCTAGGCAGTGCCAGTAGAACGTGTGGTTCCAGATTTGAGCTGCGTTGTTGAATACGCCACCAGTAGAAGTTTTAACGATCTCTTCTAGTGTTTTGCCTTCAAACTCAGTGCCAGGGATAAGACCGTTTAGCTTAACAACGTAAGTGTTGTGGTGCTTACCGTGGTGGAAATCTAGCGTTTCAGCTGAGATGTGTGGTTCTAGCGCGTCTTTTGCGTAAGGAAGAGCTGGTAGTTCGAATGCCATTGCTCGGTTCTCCATTATAGGTGGAAAGAGTGACCTCTTTCGATTGCTTCCAATTAATTGTTATTTTATCCGAATCGGCCTAGGTCGATTCGACTGACTTGCCGCCTAGTTTAGCAAGTTTTTGTCTGAATAAAAGCATGCAAATGTAAATTATCTAGGCGAAAGTTGGCATCTAAGTGTTTATTAAAGCACACAAAATACAAGGGATTAGCAGCAAAATGTTGTAAACGTGGGCACTATTCACATTCTTTTACGATGACTTTTCGTCATAGCTAGGAAACAAACAGTCTAATTCCTTAAATATTCTGTGCTTTTTATTCTGCGCTAATGGTTTAGAATATGGCGATATATTGCAGTAACGCCATCAAGAGGAAGCAATGGAAACTATTGATAAAATTAAGCAGCAAATCGCTGAGAACGCAATCCTTCTCTACATGAAAGGTTCACCAAAACTACCAAGCTGTGGTTTCTCTTCTCAAGCTGCACAAGCACTTATGGGCTGTGGCGAAAAATTTGCTTACGTTGATATTCTGCAAAATCCAGATATCCGCGCTGAGCTTCCAGCTTACGCACAGTGGCCAACTTTCCCACAATTGTGGATTGAAGGTGAGCTAATCGGTGGTTGCGACATCATCATGGAAATGTTCCAAAAAGGTGAGCTTCAACCATTAGTGAAAGAAGCGGCAGCACGCGTACAAGGTGACGCTGAATAAGCATTACTATTGAAAATACTGTTTAAATTCACAGTTTTTCTTGAATTATTAAGGCCACATTGGATAATGTGGCCTTATTTATTTGTGCAGATTTAATTTATGTCTCGTCTGTTTATCGCTGAAAAACCAAGCCTTGGTCGCGCTATTGCGGCGGCTCTACCCGGGCCAAAGAAAAACGATCAAGGGTTTATTCGCTGTGGTAACAATGACGTGGTGACGTGGTGTATTGGCCACTTGCTAGAGCAGGTTGAGCCAGACGCTTATGACGAGCGCTATAAAAAATGGAATCTGGCTGATTTACCTATTGTGCCGCAACAATGGCAGCTCCGACCGCGTAAAAGCGCCAGCAAACAGCTGACAGTGGTGCGTAAACTCCTCAAAGATGCCGATCAAATTATTCATGCAGGCGACCCTGATAGAGAAGGGCAGTTGCTGGTGGATGAGGTACTTGATTATTGCAAAGTCACTAAGAGCAAAAAAGAGTCTGCTCAGCGTCTTTTGATCAGCGATTTAAACTTACCTGCGGTCAAGCGAGCCTTGTCTAGCATGCGCAGTAACCGTGACTTTATTCCGTTGTCAGTTTCTGCATTAGCACGCTCTCGAGCGGATTGGCTTTATGGTATGAATATGTCCCGAGCTTATACCTTGCTTGGGCAAAAAGCGGGCTATCAAGGCGTACTGTCTGTTGGCCGAGTGCAAACACCGGTATTAGGTTTGGTGGTGCGTCGCGATGAGGAAATTGAAAACTTTATTCCGCGTGATTACTTCTCTTTACATGCATTAATCCCTCATCAAGGCGAATTTGGTGGATTCGATATTCGAGCTAAATGGCAACCAAGTGAAGCGTGTCAGCCATGGCAGGATGAAGAAGGTCGCGTGCTCAATCGAAAATTAGTTGAAAACGTTGCCGCCCGGATTGTCAATCAACCGGCCACTGTGATTGAATCAGAGCAGAAGCAAACCAAGCAAACTGCGCCACTTCCGTATTCTTTGTCTGCGCTGCAAATTGATGCCGCCAAACGCTTTGGCATGAGTGCCCAGCAGGTACTCGATACGTGTCAGTCTCTATATGAAAAACATAAGCTGATCACTTACCCTCGTTCTGATAGTCGATACTTACCCGTAGAACATTTTGCTCAAGCACCGTCAGTGTGTGAGGCGATTGCCAATAATGCCCAAGAGTTGGCAACCGCGGTTAACGGCGCCAATCTAAGTCAAAAGTCGAAAGCGTGGAACGATAAAAAAGTCGATGCCCACCACGCCATCATTCCCACCCCTAAAAAAGCCGCGGTGAATGCGCTTTCTTCCTATGAAATGAAAGTCTACCAACTGATTGCAAGACAATATCTGATCCAGTTTTATCCCGCAGCCATCTATGCGGAAGCCAAATTGGTGTTTGATATTGCTGGTGGAAAATTTATCGCCAAAGGGCGTCAATTAGTGACAGCTGGCTGGAAAGCCCTGATGGGGAAAAGTGACGATGAAGATAGCGGTGTTGACAGCGTTCCGCCATTGGAAAAAAGGCGAGTATTGACTTGCCGTGAAGGCGAATTAAAACAACACCAAACTGAACCACCTAAGCATTTTACTGAAGCGACGTTATTACAAGCGATGACGGGGATTGCCCGCTTTGTTGCCGATAAAGAATTGAAAAAAATTCTGCGTGATACTGACGGTTTAGGTACAGAAGCGACTCGTGCAGGTATTTTGGATACCTTATTCAAGCGCCAATTATTAACGCGCCAAGGTAAAAGCATTTTAAGCTCTGCCGCCGGTCGAGGCTTAGTTAATGCTTTACCCGATGAGTCAACCTATCCGGATATGACGGCGCATTGGGAGCATCAGTTGCAAGCGATGGCAGAACGTAATCAAGCATATCAACCCTTTATGAGTGATTTGCTCGCGAGAATGGATGTATTGATGGGACACGTAAAACAGGGCGTCGTACCAGAATCCTTGCGCTATTTGCCCAAGGTGGAAAGGCCTGCATTCAAACGTCGTAAGCGCAGTACAAAAAAAGCACCATCCGCTAAGAAATCATAGAACGATAATATTGTGCTGATGAAAGCGGCATAGTGATGATGCCGCTTATCGATCAATCAAACAGGTTTTCGTTATCAACGATGGCTCCTTTTACGTCTGTTTGTGTTAATACCCGTTTGCCTAATTGATTTTTGACCTGTCGACCTAAATCGACAAGGGCATCTCTATTGGCTTGGGTTTGCCGTTTACCTGTACTTCTCAAACAATAATTTAGTTCGTGATCTTCACTAAAGTTAACCAAATGTCGGTCAGCCATGCTTATGCTCCTTATTGAGTGAAATCATAATAAGTCTGGAGCGAAGCGCAAAAAATTCAAGCAATCAGAAAAAAATAATGTATTTTACGTTTAAAAATGCCATGACAGCATTAGAGAGCGGAAAGTATAAAGGTCACTGGCGGTGTATGAATAAGGCTTAACCTTCAATATATTAGCAACCAATAACTGACTGCTGCAGAGATCACCATCATGGTAATAAAGGCCATCACAGCACCGATTGATCCGGCGATGACGCCAAGCAAAAGCATTAAACGAGAAGGGCGCATAACTTACAAATCTAATTGATAATTATTTACATTAAATCTAAGTTGTCGATTAATAGCAAGCTGTTAACATAGTTCATCTTGATTTTGATGTGAATACTTGCCTATCCATGATTCCAGTCATCTACCATCCGATCTACTCTCAGTTGTCTCTCCCTGAGGGACATCGTTATCCAATCGATAAATATCGTCTTCTTTATCATGCGCTTACTGACAAAATGCAAGGAGAGTGGGCAGATCGCTTTATGGTGTATCAACCTGAGCCTTTAACTCAAGCGACGATCAGCCAGTATCACTGCTCTGACTATATTGGTGCTTTGGTAACTGGCCAGTTACCAGCAGTGAAAATGCGTCGAATTGGTTTCCCTTGGAGTGAAGCGTTGATTGAACGCACATTTACTTCGGCGGGTGGTACTTGGTTGACGACGCAACTGGCAATCGAGCAGGGGATCGCTATCCATCTAAGTGGTGGTTATCACCATGCGCACTATGATTTTGGTAGCGGATTTTGCTTAATTAACGATTTGGTTCTCAGTGCCAAACAAGCATTAACGCTGGAAAAGATAGATCGAGTTTTGATTGTGGACAGTGATGTACACCATGGTGACGGTACCGCAACCATGTGTAGCGATGATGAACG
Source organism: Vibrio scophthalmi (assembly GCF_040869025.1). Lineage (NCBI taxonomy): Bacteria > Pseudomonadati > Pseudomonadota > Gammaproteobacteria > Vibrionales > Vibrionaceae > Vibrio > Vibrio scophthalmi. The sequence goes on from NZ_CP134271.1 coordinate 2,393,360, forward strand.
TATTATCACGCTCTCTTTTCATTGCGACAAAAATTTCCCGGCTAGAAAACCAAATTCGGATATTGATATTGGATTTGCACGAGAGACACAAGATAACGAATTTCTTGAGCATTTCTACTCTGTGGTTGAAACAGCCATTAACTTGTATCAGCCAGATGTGATTATCTACGATGCGGGTGTCGATATTCATCAAGATGATGAGCTTGGTTATTTTAATATCTCAACACAGGGCTTATATCAACGTGACCGCTTTATTCTTGCATTGGCGCAGCAACGCAACATTCCGATTGCTTGTGTGGTGGGCGGAGGTTACCGCACTGTGCATCAAGATTTAGTCCCAATGCACATGCAATTGTTGTCTGCGAGTGCAGATCTTTTCCTATTATAAATTTGCCGCTTAGGCGGCAGTAACAATTGTGCGGTAACTATTTCGTAGTGACAATGACCGCACAGTTTTTTCCTGCATGTTTGGCTTGGTACATCGCCATATCTGCTTGATGCATTAATTCATCGAGATGGGTGTGTGCAGAGCGCTCTACAATCCCCCCGATACTAATGTTTATTTGGTCATAAACCTGTGGTGCGACCTCGATCGGAGCTTGCAGCGTCTGGATGAGTTTGTTGGCCAATTGTTCTGGCTGGTTGAGATGCTTGTCATTGTGCAATAGCACGGCGAACTCATCTCCGCCTAATCGGCAAAGTAGTGCATTATTGCCAAAGGTTTTGGTCATCATCTCCGCAACGTGGATCAATGCCTTATCTCCGGTCGCATGGCCGTATCTGTCGTTGATAGATTTAAAATCATCAAGGTCGATATAAATCAAACATAACGGCTTTTGCCATTTCGTATAGGAACGAATGAGCTGCTCAGATTTACTCCTAAATGCCCAGCGATTGAGTAAATTAGTCAAGCTATCGTAGTGCGCAAGGTGATATATTCGCTTGTCGTCACGATATTTGCGCAGTTGATAGTGGGTGATTAGGGCGGCAAGAATCGAGCTAATAAGAAGGCCAAGAACAAACAGCGTAGAGTGCGAAATCAGTGCATTATGCAGGTTTAACTGCTGGTTAAACGGACTAAACGAAACCAATTTCCATCTTGTTGAATCATTGCCATTAACGTGATATTCCTGAAAACAATAAGGGTTATCACGGCCAAGACTGCCTACAGACTCGATTGTCATGAGGCCGTTTGTGGTTTCAAATTGACCTTTTTGAGTTTGTTTTATTTGTTCGGCAACCGTAGGAAACTGCGCATAAATAGTTGCTGATTTTGATGCGTCGAACATGAAGGCGAATTCAAGCTCAGGTTTGGCACGGTTGTACAAAAACTCACCAGCACTATTAACCAGCATATAGTTAGTACCACTATTAAGATTAAACAGCTCAAGCCCGTCCAACAGGTAATGTGCTAAATAGTTGATGATCACGACACCTTGTTTAGTACCCGATTCATCAAATACTGACGTTGCGATGCGAATCATTGGCTTGAATGGTATTTCAATTTGACCATGTTCCATATTGAGGTCGAGAGGGGAAACATAGATCTTACGGCAGCCGAGCCGCAGTACTTCATCGAAATAGTAACGGTGTTGTTTATTTTGCAGTGCCTCTTTAGGCACGATAGTCGGTACCCCATCATTGAAATTGATGCGAACGACTTCATTGCCTTTTATATCGAGATAGCGGATTTGGTCATAGATCTCTTTACGATGGCTAATCACTTTAAGGGCATTGGCAAACTGGTGAAGTTGCCACTGTTTTTGTTCACTATCTGGTAGAGCCGCGGTCTGATAGATCTTCCGCTGCGTCAAAATATCTGCCAGTAATGCGGTTTCTTTTACCACTGAGCTCATTACCCACTCGATGTAATCTTTTTTACCTTCCAGTAGCGCTTTTTGTTGCACTTGAATATTACTGGCACGTGTCTCCATCTCCGAATTTAGGTCGTAGTAAAAAATGGCGATAAACATGCAATTCAATAAGAGAAAGATTGCGATGAATCGAGAAATGTAAAAACGGAATTCAGAGATAGGTAAACGGTTCATTCAGTGGTTATAGTTTGTCGTTGGCGGGTGGGGAAAAAGCAGAAGATTATAGGTAGCAGGCTGGGGTTTGGGTAGTGAAATATGCAAAAAACTGAGTATTCTCAATAGCAAAGAGTTATTGGTTTTTGGAATCTTACGAAGTAATCGTTTCCTATAAAAAAACCAGCGCATTTCAGCGCTGGTTTTATTAGTAGAGGCTCAGTTGAGGGCTAGCCCAGCATACTAAAACCGCAGATGGTAAAGAGTACCGTTGCCATTATCCCGGTCACGATCGCGTAGGGGAATTGAGTTCGGATATGATCGATATGGTCGTTTTTCGTCGCCATAGAAGAGACAATACCGGTATCACTGATTGGAGATGTCATGTCACCGAAAATTGCACCAGAGATGGCAGCTCCAATCATCAATTGTGGTTCAATACCGACTGCGGCGCCAATCTGAATACCGATTGGGATCATGATGGAGAAGGTGCCCCATGATGTTCCGGTAGAGATCCCCATCACAACGGCAATTAAAAATACGAAGGCAGCTGAGAAACCGGAAGGGATCACGCCGTCGATCGCTTGGGTAATGTAGGCACCGGTATTGAGATCACCCGAGATGTTACCCATTAAGAAAGCCAGTGTCATGATCGCACCAAGTGGGATCATCGAGGCGTAGCCATCAAATAAGTGAGTAAAAAAGCTGTCGATGGTCAAAAGCTTCTTACCAACGAAGTAAATAAATGAGCACAGCGTTCCTAGCATCACGCCCCAAAAGACAGAGGTTGAGCCTGAGCCATTGGAAATGTCGCCTCCACCAGTAATGTACAAACCAATCGGAACCATCAAGATGGTGGGAATCAGCGGAACTAAAAAGTTAAGCAGTGATTCTTTATCCTGAGCCGACTCGACAATGCTCACATCGTCTTCCGATGTGATCGGGAAAGCGCCGTCACGCAGTTCTTTACCACTGGCGGCTCTGACTTCCGATTCACCCATTGAGCCCCATTTGAAACCCGATAGGATATAAAACAAAACGGACGCTAGCGATAGCCAGGCCATGAAGTTGTACACCATTGAACCCGCTAAAATGGCAAAGGGTTCGCCATCAAGAAATCCTTTCGAGACTTGAACGCCGATAACGCCCATCATTGCTGCGCCCCAACCATTGATCATAATACTCGAGCACACAGACACACACGAAGCTTGAATAACATAAGCCATCTTTTCGCGTGATACGCCGTAGCGCTTGGCCAACTCACTGGTGGATGTGCCTGCGGCCATGATAGAAATTGATGATTCAATGAAAATGACACTGGTAATGAACATTGCCAGTAATTGAACTGCTTTTTTGTTGTTGATGATGTTGGCTTTTTCGGTCAAATAACGCACTAGCGCTTTAGTGCCGCCTGTGACTTGGATAAGACGGATCAGTCCGCCAACCATAAAGCAGAACAAAATGGTTCTTGTTGAACTGGCTGAGGCAAAAATGCCGACAATACCATCTAATGTCGATTCCACGCCGAGTAGCGGATTAAAGCCATTTAGCACAGTGAAGCCGACAAAAATACCTGCCAGTAAAGATAGAATCACCTGTCTGGTCACAATCGCCAGACCAATCGTAACCAAGGGGGTAATAATGGTCCAAATACCGTAATCAACCATTGCTTAACCCTCTAATGCTTGTTGTAGATCGTCGATAAGGTCATCAGCATCTTCGATACCAATCGAAAGACGTAAGGTTTCAAAGTAAATCCCCATCGCTTCTCGCTCTTGTTTTGGTACCGAACCATGTGACATTGAAGCGGTGTGATTGATCATGCTCTCTACGCCACCTAATGATTCTGCTAACACGAAATAACGTAGTTTAGCGATGAACTGTCTTACTTGTTCTTCACCACCGGCAAGTCGAATAGTGACAACCGCCCCTCCGGTTTTCATCTGACGTTGACACAATGCATGCTGTGGATGAGATGCGAGACCTGGGTAATGAACTTCCGTGATCTTCGGGTGATTTTCTAAGAACTTTGCGACTTTTAGTGCGTTAGCACAGTGACGTTCCATGCGAACATCCAGGGTTTTTAAGCCGCGTAGTGCAAGATAAGAATCAAATGGTGAAGCGATAGCGCCGACCGTGGTCTTATAAGCGTTGATTTGGGCTGCTAATTCCGGGTTATTGGTAATCAAAGCGCCGCCAATAACATCGGAGTGACCACCAATGTATTTGCTCGTAGAGAGCATCACCATATCAGCACCAAGATCAAATGGGCGTTGGTTCCACGCAGTCGAGAAAGTGTTATCGACACAAGTGTTAATATTATGTTGTTTGGCTAGATCACAGATCGCTTCAACGTCGACCAGTTCTAGCAATGGGTTTGTTGGCGTTTCAATCCAAATCAATGCCGTGTTATCGCGAATTTCAGCAGTAACGGCATCGAGATCGTTTAAGTTCACATAGCTAAATTCTAAGCCAGAGGTACGAGTACGTAAGCTTTCAAATAAGCGATACGTTCCACCATAAACGCTAGACATTACAATCACATGCGCATCTTTAGATAGCACCTCTAAAGCAAGTGATGTTGCCGCCATGCCAGACGCGGTGGCCGTAGCATAAATGCCACCTTCAAGCTCGGCTAATGCCGTTTCGTAAGCATTGCGTGTTGGGTTGCCGCAGCGTGAATAGAAAAACTCACCACTCTCACCGAGATTCGGTTGAATGAATGAGCTTGCGGTCACGATTGGTGGAAAGATGGCATTGTTGCCTTTATCTGTCTGATTTCCGCCGTGGATGGCAATGGTGGCAATTTTATTGCTTTTCATAAGACGTCCTTGCTTACTCTGGTGTGAGTAAACATAAAAATAAAGTAGGTGCTTTGGTCGCTATTTTAATCTGTAACAGTGGCAAGGAGTAAGCGTTTTATTCTTCCCGTTAGGGTAAGAATGGCTTTTATGACCGAATTTTGACAGAGGTGTGAGTGATAAAGCAGTACCTTCACTTGTGCTGGGTACTGCTTTATGTGGGAACGGAGATGGCTTAGTGGGTGAAGCGAATGCGCAGACTTTGCTGACTATCGAGTTTGACATTATCGAAGCTGTCGAGCTGGTGGTGTTTGATGAGTGCGCGTAGATTGTCTACGTAGGCTTCACCACGAGTAGAGTAGTGTGATAAGGCTTGCACAAGTGCATGGCCTGTTAGCCTATTTTGCCCACGTAACTGATGGCGTAGTTGCCAAAGTTCTTGGTAGGCACCGGTGGTATTGAGGTTGTGCATATAGCTGGCCGTGCCTTGATAAAGATTATCAAACGCCGCAACTTTGACATGTCCGCCTGGAGTTGTGAGGTATTTACCGCCATGAGCAGGAAGATGTTCACCATACAAGCTATTACCTTTGATGGCGAAATGACTGGTTCCCCAACCACTTTCATCGATGCCTTGCGCTAGCACCATACCGACGGGAATAATATCCACATGCAGCAGAAGATCTTGGATGTTATTCGATTTGACGTTGTATGAAGCATAGAGCTGATTGAGCCATTGCGTTTCACTGCTTGACCACTCGCTTGCAGGTTTATCGGCAAGCGCTTCAATTTGATCGCGAACGGCTAAAACTTGATCGTTAACCGCTTGGATGGTTGGTAGTAGTAAGCGAATAAACCCGGATGTTTTTTGCTCTACCGGCAGGTTGTTGAGATCATCTGGGAGGTTTTCAATAAAGTATGCCGGTAAGCTTGAGCTCTTTGCGACGTTATCCAGTTGGTAATGGTGCTGTTTAAATAGCGTAATCAGTTCTGGTGCTGAGTGCAGCGTTTGCACTTCAATATTTGGGTAAGGTTGGCTGAGCTGATCAGGAGAAAGAGGCAGCTTATCGTGAGCGAGAGTGAACGTTGAAACCAACAGAGAACAACAAGCAAAAGTTGCAAAAACAGGCTTTAATAAGGACATCGTTACCATTCCTTTGTTTATCATTAGGCTTATAAACCTAAATTAGTATAGGCGAACATTATCCTCCCAGAATTCCATATTATGCAAATAGTTACTAGATAGTTGATGAGCTCGTCAGCGTTATGCCCTGAGGAATCCCCTAATGATTTTGATAAAAATCATAAATTTAAGGTAGATGCACATCTTGTCATGTGATCAAATGGTTCTGAGAAAAATCAATAACCAGACAACAAGATGTGCGAACTCGATATTTTACACGACTCTCTTTACCAATTCTGCCCTGAATTGCACTTAAAACGACTCAACAGTTTAACGCTGGCTTGCCACGCATTACTTGAATGTAAAACGCTCACTCTTACCGAACTTGGTCGTAACCTGCCAACGAAAGCCAGAACAAAACATAACATCAAACGAATCGACAGATTGTTAGGTAATCGTCACTTGCACAAAGAGCGACTCGCTGTATACCGTTGGCATGCCAGCTTTATCTGTTCAGGTAATTCGATGCCCATTGTTCTTGTTGACTGGTCTGATATTCGTGAGCAAAAACGGCTTATGGTATTGCGGGCTTCGGTGGCACTACATGGTCGTTCTATTACTCTTTATGAGAAAGCCTTTCCGCTTTCAGAGCAATGTTCAAAGAAGGCTCATGACCAATTTCTAGCCGACCTTGCAAGCATTCTACCGAGTAACACTACACCGCTCATTGTCAGTGATGCTGGCTTTAAAGTGCCATGGTATAAATCCGTTGAAAAGCTAGGTTGGTACTGGTTAAGTCGAGTCAGAGGGAAAGTGCAATATGCAGATTTAGGTGCGGAAAACTGGCAACCTATCAGCAACTTACATAGCATATCCTCAAGTCGCTCAAAGACTTTAGGCTATAAGAGGTTGACTAAGAGCAACCCAATTTCATGTCAAATTGCACTGTATAAATCACGTCCTAAAGGCCGAAAAAATCAGCGTTCGACACGGACTAATTGTCATCATCCGTCACCTAAAATCTACTCCGCTTCGACAAAAGAACCATGGGTTTTAGCGACTAACTTGCCCGTTGAAATCCGAACACCAAAGCAACTTGTTAGGCTCTACTCGAAGCGTATGCAAATTGAAGAAACCTTCCGAGACTTGAAAAGCCCAGCCTACGGTTTAGGCCTCCGTCATAGCCGAACTAGCAGCTCAGAGCGCTTTGATATCATGCTGCTAATCGCCCTAATGCTTCAACTGACATTTTGGCTTGCTGGAGTTCATGGTCAGAAACAAGGTTGGGATAAGCACTTCCAAGCTAACACTGTCAAAAATCGAAATGTACTCTCAACAGTGCGCTTAGGGATGGAAGTTTTGCGGCATTCTGGCTACACAATAACGAGGGAAGACTTGCTCGCGGCTGCAACCCTGCTTGCTCAAAATCTATTCAAACATGGTTGTGCTTTGGGGAAATTATGAGGGGATCCCTCAGCGTTATGCCTTTCTATCTACCTTCTGACCACTTGATGTATATTGAATAAATCACTGTTAATGGTCGCGACGGTATATTCAAATGGTGTGCCATCATCAAAAGAAACCAGTTCACGCAGTTCAATCATTGCTTGCCCTTCGTCGACTTTGAGTAATTGAGCGAGCCCAGCATCGCTAAGGTTGAAGGCAGAAATATCTTGCTCTCTTAACTGGACTTTCTTGCCTGTTAATTGCTCCATATAACTGTATTTTGATTCTTCGACTTTATTGAATTCAAATGAATCACAAACGTTGATTGGAATATGAATTTTTTCGAATGAAACAGGCATGTTGCCAAAACTCATTAGCCTCTCAAGGTAATAAATTTTTTCATTCGGTTTTATTCTAAGAGCGTGAGCGATTTGCACCGAAGGAACTTCAATAATCGCACTGGAAAGTACTTGGCGAACAGCGCTTTGCCCGGCTTGCTGAGCTTGGTGGTCGAATGGAGAGAGAACATGGAAATTGCCGCTGCTTTGTTTGTTTGGTGCACCGACGTAAAGGCCTGAACCGTTAACGCGATAGATACTGCCTTTTTCAACCAAATAACGTGTTGCTTCTCGGACGGTCGCTCGAGTAATACCTAAGGCTTTAGCTATTCCTGATTCGGTATCGAGCTTTTCACCTGCCGGTATTTTATTGTCAGCAATTTTGCTTTCAATAAACTCGACAACAATTTGCTTTTTGCCTGTTAACGCTAACGTCATAAGTATTCTATTTATTTATATACGACTAGAAAATAAGGAAAAATTTGAGCTAAGATCAAACTGACGACTGGGTCTAGATAAAACCAGTCGTCAGTATAAGTGACACTAAGCATTTAAAAAAGCCATTTAGATTTCATCAATGAAACCTAAATGAAACAAAGATTAACGCTTATTTAGAACTTCTAGGCAGAATTCGGTAATTTTCGCTGCGCTGATACCATAAGTTTCTTTTAAGAAATCCAATGAGCCAACTTGGCCATATTGTTCTTGTACGCCGAGTTTATGGAACTGTTTTACCGCAACACCAGATGAAAGAAGTTCACAAGCGACAGCATCCCCCAAGCCACCAATGACATTGTGGTTTTCAATGGTAATCACACAGCCTGTTTTAGCCGCGAATTTAGCGACTAACTCACTATCAAGTGGCTTGATTGTGTGCATGTCGATTACAGCAACACTATGACCCGTTTGTGCTTCAATCATATTTGCGGCTTGCATTGCATCGTGCACACAAATACCAGACGCGATAAGGGTAATGGTCTCACCATCTTTTAGTACATTACCTTTACCAATTTCAATATCAGCTTCCGATTGATGTAAGTGTGGAAGATCTTTTCGAGTAGAACGAATGTAGTTAACGCCTTTGTTGTTGTATGCGTAACGCATAGCAGCGCGTAATACATGCTCATCAGACACATCAATCACAGTAGCGTTTGGCACGAGGCGCATTAGACCAGTATCTTCAAATGGCATATGAGTGCCACCGTTAGTGACTGCAGTAACGCCCGCATCACTACCAAAAATATTGATATGTTGCTTCGCGTAACCACCCGCAAGGAAGATTTGATCATAACAACGGCGTGTTGCGAAACAGCCAAATGAATGAACGAAAGGCACTTTACCTACCGCTGCTAGTCCAGCGGCAACACCGATCATATTCGCTTCTGCGATACCACATTGCAGGAAATTATTCGGGAAAGCATCGGCAAATTTACGTGTGCTCATACTGCCCATTAAATCGGCTTCTAATACCATTACGTCATCGTGTTGCTCTGCTAATTCAATTAACATTTCCGCATGAATGACTCGAAGTTCTTTGTTCATTTTAGCTCCTCAATTTTTTTGTCTAACAGAGCGATGTCAGTTTCAATAGCGGCACGAAGTTCATCATCTAGACGTAGGTGGTGGTTAGCTGAAATATTGACAACCGTTTGAATGCCTTGGCCTTTAACCGTATCTAGGATGATGGCGGTCGGGCGATCAGTGGTCGCGAGGGCTTGTTCAATAACATCACAAATAGCGCCTACATTTGCGCCATCAACAGCCAGAGATTGGAAGCCAAAAGCTTCAAACTTTTTCTGTAGGTCGAAAGATTCTTGAATATCAGAAATGTCACCATCTAGTTGGCGCTTGTTGTTATCAACAAAAACAACGAGATTGCTCAGCTTATGGTGGGCAGCAAATTGAATCGCTTCCCAGCATTGGCCTTCTTGTAGCTCACCGTCACCGACGATAGTGAAAACGTTCGATTTTGAACCCGCAGCCATACCTGTCGCGCATGAGATACCTTGGCCCAGAGAGCCAGTGGTCATGTCGACGCCAGGCGTTTTATTCATATCAGCGTGGCTTGGTAGGTTAGTACCATTAGCGTTGATAGTTTGCAGCCAAGAAAGGTCGAAAAACCCACGTAGCGCGAGTGTGGCATACAGTGCTGGGCCAGCATGGCCTTTAGAAAGAACAAATAGATCGCGGTCTTTCATTTGCGGATTTTGTGGGTCGTGTTTTAGGTAGCGACCGTACAAACAAGCTAAGGTTTCAGTGACAGATAGGCAGCCACCAAAGTGGCCGTAGCCCATATTTAATAATGCTTTAGAAAGTTCTTTTTTAATCGATAAATTAAACGATTCGATTTGACGCAGGTCGAGTGGAGACTGCATTTCATTAGTAGGCATAATAACCTCGGAAAATAGGAGAGAGCGGGCTGGGGGAACAGCCCGCTAGGAATTTAGATGTTTTCTGCAGTATCAGCAGATTTCTTGCCTAAGAAGTTAGTGCTTAGTACAGCACCAGCAACAAGTGCGATACCGATGATTACTGCTTCTTTACCAATCATTGCTAGGTAGCCAAGGAAGATACCTGTAACTGCGAAGTCAGAATCAGAGAATGTTGTGTTGGCAAAGCCTAGGTCGCCAAGTACAGGCAGTAGCCATAGTGTTAGGAACGTAATAACCACACCGTTGACGAAAGCACCGATTGCAGCGCCGCGACGACCACCAGTTGCGTTACCAAACACGCCTGCTGTTGCACCAGTAAAGAAGTGAGGAACCACACCTGGAAGGATAAGCGTTAGCTCCATCACACCCAAGATACCCATGCTGACCAAGCCGCCTAAGAAACTACATAGGAAACCGATAAGTACCGCATTTTGTGCGTAAGGGAATACGATAGGGCAATCTAGTGCTGGTTTTGCATTTGGTACCAATTTTTGTGAAATACCGGTAAAGGCTGGTACGATTTCAGCAAGTACTAGACGTACACCTTGTAGGATAACGAATACACCCGCAGCAAAGCCGATTGCAGTCAGAATGGCGTAAACAATTGGGTTTTGGCCATTACTTAGGTTTTCGGTAACAAACTCAGAGCCAGCGGCTAGAACAAGGATTAAGTAGATCACACCCATGGTTAGCGAAATAGAAATTGAAGAGTCGCGAAGGAACACAAGGTTCTTCGGTAGATTCATTTCTTCAGTGCTCTTTGAGCCTTTACCGACTACTTGACCAACGAGAGCCGAAGCAACATAGCCAACCGTTGAGAAGTGACCAAATGCAACATCATCGCTACCGGTGATCTTACGCATGAATGGCTGTGCCATCGCTGGAAACAACACCATGATTAGACCTAAGCTCACTGAACCTAAGAACACCAACATCGCGCCGCTAAAGCCAGCAACACTTAGGATAATGGCAATCATACATGCCATGTACAGAGTGTGGTGACCAGTTAAGAAGATGAACTTAAATTTTGAGTAACGAGCAAAGAAGATATTTGCCACCATACCGAATGCCATGATCATTGAAGTTGCCGCCCCAAAATCCGCCATTGCAGTTGCGTAGATTGCTTCGTTGTTTGGGATCACACCACGAAGGCTGAAGCCTTCTTCCATCAGTACACCCATTGGAGTAACTGCGGCAACCAGAATACCAGCGCCACCGCCGATAACAATGAAGCCAAGAATGGTTTTAATCGTGCCCTTAATAACATCAGAACTCGATTTTTTCTGGATAGCCAAACCTAATAAGGCGACTAAACCAATCAGTATTGCAGGGGTGCTAAGAATATCAGTAATAAAATGGAGCATAATAAGTTCCTTTAGTTACGATTTAAGTAAGCTTCGATTTTTTCTTTCATTGCTGCTTTGTCGGTAATGTTTGGAATTGAAATAACATCACCAGCATGAATACTGTCCGCAAGATCTTTTGTACAAATAAAAACATCAGCCATGTCTGGGGTTACAGAGCCTAAATCGGTATGTTCAACTTCTGCATCGATACCTAATTCACGCATCACTTCTTTAACCTTCATTTCGATCATGAAAGAAGAACCTAGACCAGTGCTACATACAGCCATAATACGCATAGTTTTATCCTCAGAATTTTTTGATTGTTTCAATAATTTGTTGTTTTTCTAGAGCCTTTGACACTTCTAATACATCTTCTTCACTACAGAAGAATTCTGAAATAGAGGTGATCAGCTCGATGTGTTGGTTGCTATCTTTAGCCGCTAGCAACAAAAGAATTTTTACTGGATCGTTATCTTCGCTGTGAAATTCAACGCCATTACGAACCACAAGTAGGGATAGAGCATTATTGTTAACGCCTTGCTCTGGACGAGCGTGTGGCATAGCAATCATCGGGGCAAGAACGTAGTAAGGGCCAAGTTCTAGAGTTGAATTGATGATGGCATCAACATATTCAGGTTGAATATCACCAGACTCAATTAATGGTTGGCATACCAGATGAATGGCATCCTGCCAGTTTGAAATGTCATCAACAATAGAGATGCGCTGTTCAGTAAGGAGAGTTGAAAGCATATGTTTACCTTTATTACGTTAACCTTGATATACACCATCAAAGCTGTCTATACAGGTAATGCTATAAGAGTTAAAAAATAAATAAGGTGATAATTCTCTCAATAATCCAAGGGTTAAAATTTAATTTCCATTGCTGTCTTTGGAATCACAGTTTTGTGTTTATCTCTAATATGTGGGGGTAAACTTGTGAGGTGTGTGGGTTTTATTCGTCAGTACTTGGTGCTATGTGAAATATCAAGGAAGTATTAATTTGAATTAAAAATTAAATTCAATGTTCTAGTTAGGTGGTGGATAAGTGTTGCTAGTGTTGATTTTTTTTTAATAAAAATAACAACAGAAGGAGATGTAAAGAGAAATAAAAGCGGCGAACAGGAATAAATTAAATGGAAGCGATCGGTTTAAGAAGAGGTTGTGGCTATCTGCTCTGTATTTTTTCCATAGGGTGGGTGATTGTACGCGGGTCCATGTGCGACTCAATCATGTTATTAAGCCGTTAATCCATACAGAAATAGACACGACAAAATGAAAAGCCACCATTCATGAATCAATTGATGAATGGTGGCTCGAAAATCGAATGAATTAGTAGTTCGAATCAATCAATACTGCTTCACCATATTTGCCTGCTTGAGGCATTGGATTGTTGGTTGACTGAGCATTGCGTAGGAAACGAATACCTTTTGCACCAACGTGCTGAGCACTCGTAATATCGGCATCAGCATCACCGTAGAACATCGTGATATTTGCCGTTTTCAGTTGTTTTTCTTTCTCTAAACCGCCAGCAAATACAACCGGTTTGATTTGGTCACGGTATTCAGCAGGGAATAGATTGCGAATCAATGTGGTTACGGTTTCTTGACCTTCAGGGGCCGTCCGACCAGTAACAAAATAAACCGTGTCACCATGCTTTAGGTGCATATTTACGAGTTTAAGCGCCGATTTTTTAGGAATAGAGAACTGATCTAAACCAGTACTAGCTTCATTCCAAAATTCTTGATTGTTAAGGTAATCGAAAGAGTTTGGAGAGTATTTTTGTTTACCATAGTAGAACGCAGGTGATGAGAATAGCATGGTGTCATCAATATCTAAGCCCACGGTAATTGGGTGTTTAGGTAGCTCTTTCTGAATATCAGAAACGGTTACCCAATCGATATCTTGGTAAGCTCCAGTGGCTGGAGATTGAGCAATATAAGACTGCATATCAATCGTTTCTAGTGGTGCGGCTGAAACGAAAGATGAACTTAATAGAAGGGCACTGATCGCAAGCGTTAAAGGTTTGGTAAATCGCATGATTGTTCCTTTGGATGAGCGTATTTAAATTTGGATGTCTAGGCCGGTATCGCCTGACGCCCGCAGCTTACTCTTCAGGATATTGGTGTTATGCAGTTCAGATCACAATTTTTATGTAGTGTATTCGTAATGTAATATTGTTGGTTTTTTTCTTGACGTGTCAATGGATGACAAAAGGCATTGAAGAGCCTAAAGATAAAGGGCCATCTAACCAGAAGGCCCTGTATTAATTGGTTAATTTAGAATGCTATTTAAGTGTCGAATGAGTTTACTTAGCGACGTTACCTGCCACGTTTAGTGCATCCCACGTACGTGAGAAAGGTGGCGCGTAGCAGAAGTCCATGTAGCCGAGTTGTTCAGTGGTCATCTTGGCCACAATCGCGACTGCGAGTGCATTCACGCGACCCACCGCGCCTTTTTTACCGATGATTTCACCACCTAATAGAACGTGTGTCTCCGGGTGGTACACTAACTTAACCTTAATATCTTCTTGGTTCGGGTAGTAATCAGTTTGGTTTTTATCTGCAATCGTCGAGGCTTTGACGGCCATATTATGCTCTTTGGCCAACAGTTCAGAGACACCGGTACATGCGAGTTCGTAATCCAATACTTTTAAGCATGATGAGCCTAAGAAACCGGTCATATGGGTGTCTTTGCCTGCAAGGTTATCTGCCATCATACGAGCTTGTTTGTTGGCTGTTGTTGCCAGCGGCAAATACATTGAGTGACCAAGCGCCATATGATGAACAACCGCACAGTCACCGACTGCGTAGATGTGAGCATCTTCCGTCGCACCAAACTCATCGACAAGCAGTGCTCCGTTGGTCGCTTTAGCCAATTCGAATGCTTCTGTGTTTGGTCTAAAACCGAGTGATAGGAGTACGATATCCGCTTCAACATCACCATTGTCTGTTGATACGATATAACCGCCTTGTGGTGCATCAGCAATAGCGGAAACACTACAACCGGTTTTCAGATCGGCACCTGATTCACGAATAGCCTCTTCCACAACCGTGATCATTTCTGGGCTGAATTGGCGGCTCATGATGTGTTGTTCACGCTCAATGATGGTGACGTGTTTGTCCAGACCATGGGCTGCGTCAAAGACTTCAAGGCCAATAAAGCCTGCACCAATCACACAAACGCGCTGTTTGCTGCGGTCTTTAAAAGCTTCTTTAACCGCCAGGCCATCTTCTTGACTGGTAAGAGTGTAGACATGCTCTGGGTTGTATTCACCAAAAGCAGGTAGGATAGGACGAGCGCCAGTTGCGATAATCAGCAGATCGTAATCCAACACGCTTTCTGCTTCGTTATGGCGAAGCGTGATTTGTTTTTCAGTGCGATTCAACGCCACCATTTCGGTGTTAACGCGAACATCTAAACCTGATTGAATAGCTTGCTCAGGTGTACGAGAAATCATACGTTCCGTGTCATCAAACATGCCACCTGCAAAGTAAGGTAGGCCACAAGCGCCGAACGAAATGTAGTCGCGTTTTTCAATCACGATGACATCGCTTGATGGTTGATTTCTTTTGTATTTTGCAGCGAAGCTCATACCTGCGGCATTACCGCCAATGACAACAACTTTCATTTTAACTACCTAAATAACTGAAATTCTGAAAAACGAAAGAGCACCCAAAGTGGATGCTCTTTCTTAAACCAAGAGATTAAGCTGCCGCTTCGCTCTCTTTAGCGCTAACAGCGCCATTGTCTGAATTGTATTGCTCAAGATTGAGTGAGCCATTCTTCTTCGCGGTTAACACACCTGATAGCATTGAACCTGAGATGTTTAGCGCAGTACGTGCCATATCGATCAGAGCTTCAATTGAAACCAGAATCGCTACTACCGTGATGTCTAGACCCATGATAGTCAATACAGCCACTGCGGCAAACGTTGCACCGCCACCAACACCGGCGATACCGAATGAAGCAATTGCGATAACGGCAATCAGCTGCAGGATGAAACTCATATCAACTGGCATACCCATCACTTGTGCTGCCATGATAGCAAGCATTGCAGGGTAAATACCCGCACAACCGTTCTGACCGATACTGGTACCGAAGGTGGCAGACATGTTTGCGGTTTCTTCATCTACACCTAAACGTTGTGTTTGTGCTTCAACGTTAAGAGGGATAGCGGCCATGCTTGAACGAGAACCAAAGCCGAAGACTAATACAGGCCACGTTTTCTTCATGAATTTAGCTGGAGATAAGCCAAACATTGACACCATCACGAAATGGATAGCGAACATCACACCGATGGCTACATAGCTTGCAACTAGGAAGCGGCCCATTTCAGCTAAAGCGAACAAATCGTTGGTCATCATGAACGTCGTCATCAGAGCAAACACACCGTAAGGCGTTAGCTTTAGAATCTCACGAACCATTGAAAGAACCACTTCTTTAGCCGCGTTGATGAAATCAACAAAGTTTTGTACTTTTTCAGGCTTACGAGTTTTAACTTGTAGGATACAGTAACCAAGGAACATACCGAACAGAACGGTTGATAGCGTTGATGTACGCTGAGAACCGGTTAGCATGTCGAAGATGTTGGTTGGAATGATAGACAGAGCCATGCCTGATAGACCGCTGTTCGCCATCGCGTTTTGCGTTGCGATCAGTGAATCACCACGCGCTTCGATTGCGCTGTTAGTACCCATGGTGCTAACCAATGCGTTTGCATCGATACCAAATAGGTAAATGGCAGCAATACCAACGGCTGCTGAAATCGCACAAGTGAAAAGTAGAATACCAATGATTTTTGGTGCGATTCTAGACAGCGCGCCGCCACCTTCAACGTTCATGATTGAAGAGATCATTGCCACGAAAACAAGTGGAATAACGATCATTTGTAGCAGCTTGATGTAGCCTTTACCGAACACTGAAATTAGTTCAGCAAAACCACTAGTCGCGACGTTACCCACGCCGAAAACAAGTTGAATTGCGCCACCAAATAAAAGGCCGGCTGCAAGGGCGCTCAGTACGCGGAAGTTAAAACTTTTCTTCTGTTTTTTGAAGTTTGACAGTAAGGCGTAGAAGCCAAAAAACAGAACACTTAATCCAATAAACGAAACACTCATGAGAATCTCCTATTGATACCCATATTTTGCTGATAATGGTTATTTCTTGAAGGCAACTGCTTCAACTTCAACCAAAGCATCTTTTGGCAACCTTGCCGCTTCAACACAAGAGCGTGCAGGTGCATTCTCAGTGCCAAAAACCTCAGTGTATACTTCGTTAAACGCGGCAAAGTTTTCCATGTCAGATAGGAAGCAAGTTGTTTTTAACACGCTGTCTAGACCAGCGCCACTCGCTTCAAGCACCGCTTTCAAGTTCTCTAGAGACTGACGTGCTTGCTCCTTGATACCACCTTCAACAAATTGCATGGTTTCAGGCACAAGAGGAAGTTGACCTGAAGTAAACACCAAGTCGCTGTATGCGGTACCTTGAGAGTACGGGCCGATAGCCGCAGGGGCTTTTTCAGTCGCAATGATTTGTTTCACTATGTAACTCCTAAATGATTAACTTTTTTATGATTTGAATTCGCGAATAAATTTGTAAACAGCTTGGCGGCTAATGCCAAGTCGTTCGGATACTTGTGTGGTCGTCTCTTTAAGCTCAAAAATGCCATTGTCAAACAAGCAGCGAATGATCGCTTTGTTACGTCCCTTCATCGTAATGGACTCATCGAGTTCGACTTCCGCAATGGCAGTATCGAGTGCTTGGTTGATGACATCATTAGCATTGTTGCTGAAGTTCTCGTTCACTAAAGAGGCACCTGATTGTGGCAGTAAAGTTTTGACAATTTCAGGAAACGGATAAGACAAGTTCATGTTGATGCACAACATACCGATGGCTTTTTTATTTGGCCCCGCCAAGATGCAAGTTGTCGATTTCAGAAGAGATCCGTCGGTGGCATTAGTGAAATAACTTTTAGGTGATACTTCACCGGTTTGATCGAATGTGCGCCAAACCTTTAAACCTAAATCGGTAACAGGTGAGCCAATTTTGCGTCCGGTGTGGTGACCATTGACGATTTTAACCACGGAATGATCCACGCTTTCAAAGGAGTGGATAACCACTTCACAATGGGCGCCAATTAAATCTGCGATGGTGTCAGCTACGCGAAAGTAGTTGTTGAGGTACTCGCGATCTTCATCAGTAAATCGAACTTGTTTTACATTCATGGTCTGGGTTTACAAAATTAAACTTTATGCAGCTAAGCTAACTCTTTAGTGGTAATTCGGCAATAGCAGTAAACTTTTGTAAACTGAAAATTAAGTGTCCTAGGTCACTTAAAATGGGCGCAAATGGGTGGCTGGTGTGATTGTTTTTCGAACGATATCACTATTTTTCATTGGTGTTGGTTGAATTTTTTAAACTAAATCATAGTTTAAAAAAGTAGCACTAAAGTGAGAGGTTTCTACTTATTTTATGATCTTCAGCAAGTTTGAAAGTTTGGCTTATCGCGCCTATAAATCGTTGCTTACCATAAAGGAAGACATTCCTCTTATTAGACCATCACTTAAAATTGCCTTGGACTGGCTGTGCTTTTTACAACAGAGCTATGAGCTCTGGTTGGTAAAGTCTCCGAGTCTTGTGATTGGTTCAAATAGCAAAAAGCCCGCTAATTGCTTAGCGGGCTTTTCTAAATGTGGCGGAGAGATAGGGATTTGAACCCTAGGTGGGCTATAAACCCACGCCGGTTTTCAAGACCGGTGCTTTAAACCACTCAGCCATCTCTCCGTTGAGACGCATAATATATAGGTCGGAGATCCTTGTAAACCCCTAAATTGATTGTTTGCCTTGTTTTTGAGCGATTTAACGGTTTTATTTTTTATTTGCTTGTTTTGTGTTCTATATGTTTGATTTTGAAATAAAAACAAGCCTATTTGCTGAACAGATAGTGTTATGGATGAAGCTGGTTAGTTCTCTGATTTCTGGATTTATTAGGCTCAGGAGCAATCGTTATGGGGAGTCGTCCGGCTGACAAGTTATTGAGATTCGACTAGTGGTGTTTTTAGGACGAGCAGAAAACAAAAAAAGAGAGCCGAAGCTCTCTTTTTAAAGGTGTATGGTCGGACTGAGAGGATTTGAACCTCCGACCCCCGACACCCCATGACGGTGCGCTACCAAGCTGCGCTACAGTCCGATTGCTTCAATTTAACGAGTCGGTCTGCTGGCGTCAATATAACGAACTGATTTATTTGCTTTTTGTGTAAAAGCGCTGCAATTCGGTCAAGCCTTGCATCAGTACAGGTAGTGCGGGATTTTCATCACGTAAGCGCTGGTAGTTCGCATCATAGAGCTTATAGTTACCAAACTTATCGATCACAGTGGTGTTGCTGTTGGTGATCAGCGCGAGTTCGTGATGATCGCCTGCTAGAATCCACTTACGTGAACGTTCATCAAACAGATTGCGACCACTGCTGTAATCTGACGGATTAGATGAAACGCCCAGTAAATCTTGCAGTAATGTGACAGATAAATCTAGGTGACTGGTTCGGTGGTTATACTGGCCAGCAACTTTACCTGGCCAATGAATCACCATCGGCACTTCAAGTTGGTATTGGCTGTAGTTAGAGCCTGCACCCCAGCTATTTGAGCCCGTCTCATTAAACTCAGTACCATGGTTTGACGTCACGATAATTACGGTTGAATCAGATAGCTTTAGCTCTTCAATTTTTGCATACAGCGTCGCTAATTCTTGATCTGCGATGCTAACAGATTGCGTATAGCTGGCACTGAGTGATTCACTCGCGTTACCAGCAGAGTGCGAATAATCATTAAAGTTATCGAGCGTGGTGAGCTCAATAAAGCTAAACCAAGGCTGGCCATCTTGCACTTGCACCCAATCGGCCCAAGCATTGATTGCTAACATGTCAGAAGATTTTGCCTTAGCCGTTTCAATCGATTGCAGTTCAAGACCATTAAAGACGATATCTTTGTACAGTGGGTCTTCAAAGTTATCACCACTAAAGAGACCAAATTGATAGTCTTGATCTTGCAGAGTTGACAATACGATTGGCAGTGACGCTTGTTCTTTAATGCTGCTTGCGTAACTCGTTGGCAAGCCGTAGAGCAAGCCAAAAACACCATTGCTATCGTTGCTTGAACTGAAATGATTATTGAAGCTCAAGTTATCTAAGGAATATTGGAAAGTATTAGGCATGGCCGAAGCATTTAACGCATCAGCACGCAAATTGTTGACGCTTACAACCAGTACATTAAGTGGGTTGGCGCGGCGACTAAATTCGATTTGTTCTAGTGGGTAGCGAACCAATTCTGACTCACCCAAGCTCTCAGCGCGTCGCTTGAGGTACTCTTCTCGATCAAGTAGGCCATGTTTTTCCATAAAGGATTTCGCCGTCATTGGGTATGACAACGGGAAATTCGCCTGTTGAGAGGTGATTGGGGTGTAGAAATGCGCATCCGCCCACGAGTAGATCAGGTGGCTTGAGGTAAAGCAGATGAAAAATATCGCAGCAATCGGGCGTCCGACATGCTTGTGCGATAGTTTACGTTGCTTACGCCACACCCATTCAGATAGCGCCAACTCAACTAAGAAAATCAGCGGTAATACAACGAATAGATGCTGTAAATCGGCACTTACGGTACCACTGTTTTCAGAAAATAGGACTTCCCATACTACGGGAGTAAGGTGAAGATTAATGGTTTGATAGGCTTGCGTGTCAATAAGCAGCAGCGTCAAGCCTATAGTCACCAAACAGACCGACACTAAGCGAAATAGCTTACGTGACGGAATGATGAACGTCAGTGGAAATAGAACCAGCAGATAAAGCGCGAACACCAAGAAGCCAAAATGGCCAACCCAGGAAGCCGCGAGGTAAAACTGACCGAGTAGTGTCTCAGGCCACGGAGATTGAGTGATGTATCGGGTACCGACAAGCATGGCTGCGATAATATTGAAAAACGCAAACCAATGGCCCCAACCAACCAAACGCGAAACGCGCTCTCCGTATGTATTTCCGTTATCTACCATGTACTGTTCTAAATTCCGGTTCTAATTAGTGTGCTTTGTCGTCAATTGAAGACAACAATGCTTGAGCAAATTTTTCAGCAATTGCTTTGCGTTGACCTTGGCCAACACGTTCATTGATTACGTTTGTTGCAATGTTACCAGCGATCATTAATGATAAATCTGGACCAGCACCGTGCTTAGCTAGCACAGCCGCAACTTCGGTCAAAATGTTTTCAAATTTTTCGTCGCTGTATTTAGATGTAATCGGCATAAAGACTCTAATGAAGAATAGTAAAGCGGCTTATGATAACCTACAATGCCGAGCAACTGAATCCTAGAACGACGATAAATTTCATCATGAGCCTCTATCTTTCTAACGTTATCCTACATCAACTGCAAAAAAACGAATCCGAAGAACTGGTGGTTAACTTCCGCGCAGACGCGTTGGCGAACGATACCTCTAGTGAAAACCTTGTTGCTGAGCTGCATCGTGTATTTAACTCGAAAGCAGGTAAAGGTTTCGGTTCCTTTAAATCAGACAGCGAATTTCAAGTCTGGTTGCAAGAACTTCGCAAGCAAGATCGAAATTTTTATGATTTCTCACAAGTTAGCGCAAATCGTCTTAAAGATGAATTGTCTAAGTACCCATTTGCAGACGAAGGTATCTTAGTTTTTGCTGAATATCAGTCATTGGCGACGGATTATTTATTTGTCGGTATTATTCCTTCAAACCACAGTTTGAAAGTAACAGAAGGCCTAGATATTAGTGCAACAGACTATCTTGACCTTTCAAAAATGGATATCGCCGCACGCATTGATCTGTCGAGCTTTGAAACAGATCAAGATTCAAATCGTTACTTAACTTACATCAAAGGTCGTGTTGGCCGTAAAGTGGCTGATTTTTTCCTCGACTTCCTACAAGCCGATATCGGTCTTGATACTAAGCAGCAAAACCAAGTATTGATGCAAGCGGTAGAAGATTTTTGTACTGATTCTAAATTAGAAAAATCAGATGCAAACAGCTATAAAAAACAAGTGTTTGATTACTGCAGTGGCCAACTTAAATCTGGCGATGAAGTGCAAATCAAAGAGTTGTCTGGTGAATTACCACCTGCAGAAGATGGCTCAAGCTTCTTACAGTTTACTCAAGATCACGGTTATGAGCTGGAAGAGAGCTTCCCTGCCGATCGCTCAACCGTACGCAAACTCACTAAATACGTGGGTGCCGGCGGTGGTATTAACATGAGCTTCGATAGCATGCTTTTAGGTGAGCGCGTATTTTATGATCCAGAAACGGATACACTGACCATTAAAGGCACACCGCCAAATCTACGTGATCAGCTGACACGTAAATGATAAATCGTTTTATATAATGATTATTTAGCCTCGCCTCTCATGCGGGGCTTTTTATTACCTAAGGGTTTTTGCCTACCTTTGTACTTGTTACATTTCTTATCGATAACCTGCGCTTGGCGACATTTTGTCCGTCCTAACCTGCATTACGGCCACTTTGCGTATATTCTTGTATTTTAGAGAATTAACCATGTGTAGGTGGACATGCAAAAAAGACAACTGATGCTTGGCTGGGGATTAATTCTAATTTGGGCCATTGCGCTCACCGCTTTAGTGGTGAACTACCATAAAACGGAAGCAAAGATGGTCAAGGTTGCCCAACTGGGTGACAGTATTGAAGAGTTCCGCAGTCGGCTCTTTTTCGACGCCCCTTATCGCGTCAATCTTGTCGAGCAGCAGGTCAACAATCTGAATAAGATTGAACAGCTGCACCAGCAATTATCGCAAGCGTCAGCCAAAGAATGGTTCAATCCAGATGTCCAACAATTGTTGTTTACTACGGAATGGTTTGTTGAACAAAGTCATGCTTTTATCAATACAGAGCTCGCCTTGGTTGATTTGATTACTCAGGTGCAAGCAAAGCGTCTTGCCTATGCAGAGCAATCAGATCTTGAGTCGTATTACTACCGTTTAAGTGCTTATGTTTTTGAGGCTCTCTTTTCTGATGCCTCCCAAGCTTCCGTTGCCTATCGCGACCTAGATAATTTGTACACCCAATCCTTGTCATTAGCGGCAGAAGATAAGCAGCAACTGCAAGTTATCTTAGCCAATACCTCTCAGGTCATGGGCAGCTATGCGCAAGGATCGTATTTGGTCTCTCAACTGGTAAGTCACTCCGTGCATAATGAAGTGACCGCGATCGGTGACCAATATCATTTGTTACTGGAAAAACATTTCATCATCGGCGCACTGCTGAGTGGCAGTGTGATGCTGCTATTAATGGCACTGTGGTATCGCAGCTTTACTTTGTTTGCCGCACAAGTCGTATCGTCATCATCGCTTAATTCGCAGACGGAGTCGCAAACACAAACTCGTCGCACTCAAGTCTCGCCACAAAAACAACAAACAGAGTCGATGACATCATCTCAATTGGAAGAGCAAGCGCCTTCCGTCGCTATCAAGCCAGAGCAAGCCAATATTGTTAATTTTGTGGCCAGTAATGGCGAGCAAGAGCCGCAATCTATCTCACAGAGTGAACCTGCAGGGGTTGAAAGCCAAATTAATTTTCCATTGATGCTGGACTCATTAGGCGATGATCGTGAATCACTCTGTATGTTGTTGGAGGTGTTCGTTGAAGATCATCAGCGCGATGTCGCCGAAATAACCCGCTTACTCAGTGATGCACCAGAGGAAGCGATTCGCAAAGCACACAGCCTTAAAGGAGTGGGTGGCAATCTTGGTGCCGATCGTTTACGCGATATTGCTGGTAAGGTAGAAGAGGCGATTCAAAAAGACAGCACTCAGGTCGCCGAGCTATTAGTGACATTGGATGTCTATTTGAGCCAAGCGATTAAAGAAGCAAAGGGATTTCTGACGGAAGAAGCGTGAGTCTGACAGCAATATTGAAATATCGTACGTTATTCTCTCATTCGTTGATAAATAACTCAGTGATTTAAAGGTACTCTGACTTAAACTTAAGCAAACTGATGTATAAACAGGCTTATGTCACCATCAATAAGCCTTTGAACGGGTTTACTTAATTCGGTTGGCATTGTTCAAAGTTAGATAAAGTAGTTGTAGGTGACAGTATGTTTCTCCGTCGATGTTTATTAGGCGCATTTTTATCGCTCACGGTAACGCTTTCCGGGTGTTCATTATTGGAAGTCAAAATTGACAGCCAAACCGTTCCATTGACCCAGCAAGAGCTCAATATGCGTATCATGACGCGTGAATATGCTCAGCAATTCTTTGCCCAAGTTGAGCAAGCGGCAGATGTACTGCATAAACAGTATGAACCTAAAGATCAGCTCTATCAGTCTTATATCTTGTTATGGAAAATCAACGCTGAAGAAGGTTTGCAAGCAGCTGCTTACCAAGTCTCGCCAATGGCAGGGCTAATTGATACATGGGTATTTACCCATCAAATGAATCAATTTTTCGCGCAAGGTGGGGGAAAAGACCTGTTTATTGGTGATGAAGCGAAACAAGTCTCAGCGCATCTTGCCAAAGAGATTGATAAGCTCGCCAAAGCACTGCTCAAACCGAGCGTGTATGCGCAATCAAATGAGTTTGTTACCCAGTTTGTGGCGACTTACCCCTTCGCCGATCTTAGCTTAATTCGTACGCCCGCTTATCGCGCATGGCTCGAGGCCAATAACATCAGTGAAGAAGAAGCGGTCACGACGTTGGGCACAATGCCTGAAGCGATAGGGGATGTTTCTGATCGCCTTAGCTTAGTCTCTGAGCAAACACCGAAAATCATGACGTGGAAAGCGCAATTACTGGCGTTAAATAGCACGGCCAGTATTGAGCAGGTTAATCAAGCTTTAGATAGTTTAAAAGTGACGTCAGATGCACTGAACGATTTTATCCAAAACAACCCCGAGTACATGAGCGATTTAGCTGAGCAGATGGCATTGCAATTGCAGCCGCTCGTGGAAGACATTGATCAAAAAACCGAGGCTAGATTGGCGCAATTGAGTGTTGAGCGCCAAGCGTTAGAGGCGATGGTAGCAAGAGAGCGGCAAGAAGTAGCGCTAATTATTAGCCATGAGCGAGAGAAGTTTGCTCAAGATTTAGACCACGTTTCACAACAGGTGGTGAACCTTGCGATGGATAAACTTATCGAGTTAATCAAAAGCACCATCCTTTACTTTGTGCTGTTTATTGGCGTAATTTTCTTTGCCCCACTGGGTCTAGGCTATCTGCTGGGTAAACGATCTGCTGTCAAAGCAAAGCAGTAAATAAGTCGCTAACAGGCGATTGTGGGATAACAAAAAAGAGCGCCTAGGCGCTCTTTTTTCATCGGTAACGGAAAGGTTAGGCGTTTTGCTGCTGCAAGCCGCTTTCTTCTTCCTCGCTTGCTTGTGCAGTTGGTTCGCATTTATCCACGAACAAGCCTAAGTACGAGGTCACGATGGTCACGATAATACAAACGAAGCTGAGCCACATAAATGGCGCATAAGAGAGGGTTGCGACGCCCAGAATACTTGCCATATAAATGCCATTATCACTCCATGGCACCATGCCCGAGGTTAATGTACCGCCAAATTCCGCGTTACGTGAAAGGTTCTTACGTTTATAGCCCAGACGGTCGTAATTTTTGGCGCAAATTTTTGGCGTAAGGATAAGCGACACGTACATTGCAGAGCCAAAGACGTTACCCATAAACGCGGTAGCAATGGTCGAGGTAGCTAAAGAGCCGGCGCTGTTTACACGACGTTCAAACATTTTCGCCACCGTTTCTAGTACGCCTACTTTATCTAGTAAGCCACCAAAACCTAAACCAAACACGATAACCGCAACCGACCCCAGCATTGAAGACATGCCACCACGGTTTAAGATTGAATCGATGAAGTCTACGCCCGATAAAATCGAGTACGGTTCCCATGCGGTTTGAAATGCAGTTAGGAAATTCACATCTTGGATCATCACTGCCCAAACAATACCCAGTAAAGAACCAAAGCTGATCACTGGGAATGAAGGCATGCGCATGGCGAGTAAAGCTAAGACAATAACGACCGGAACAAACGAGAATGGCGTGATGTAGAACTGTTGATCCATCGCGGCAATCACACCGTCTACTTGTGACATGTCGATGTTACCCGCGTAGTGGAAGCCGAACAGTGTAAACAGAATACCAGTGATGATGTAGCTGATAAGCGCGATAGGTAGCATGCCTTTAATGTGCTCGACCACTTCAACGTTTGACATTGAAGAAGCTAAAATCACGGAATCAGACAGCGGTGACATCTTATCGCCAAAGTAACAACCAGAAAGGATAGCACCCGCCGTAATCGGTGCAGGTACGCCAAGCCCTTGGCCAATTCCCATCATCGCAATACCCGCAGTACCAGCCGCTCCCCAAGAGGTGCCCGTGGCCAAAGCGGTTAGAGAACAGATCACCATGGTAGCGAGTAGAAAAATAGAAGGATGGATCGCTTTTAGGCCATAGTAAATGATGGTCGGTACGATACCGCCAGAAATCCAAGTTCCGACGAGTGCACCAACGGCGAGTAGGATCAGTACCGCGCCTAAACCATTAGAAATGCCATTTAGAGCCGCTTGTTCTAGCTCTTTGTATTTATGCCCAAGTCGTAAGCCCAATACGATAATAATGAACCAGCCAATATACAGCGCAAGCTGAATAGGCAAATTGAACTTGGCGGTAAACGAAAATGCCATTAGTAGGAATAAACCAAGAGAAACAATTACTTGTGTCAAACTTGGTAGGCGAAGTGTACGTTGCGTCATCGCGAGCCTCTTAGCTATTTAATACCGTTCATCACAAAACACAGCAAACCAGACAAAAATTTAGGGCAAACAGACACCGAGGCCAAGATTTTAACTTGGTCGTAATCGTGTGATTGCGTAAAGGTTGTGGGTTCGATTTGCTTACAGAATGATTCTGTTTGCGCTAAGTGATTGATACGAGTGTTAACTCCTTTTTGATAGCACGGACTTTACCCTAAATAGACGAATATATCGAGTGTGTTTCATTTATGTATTGTATCTAGCTCAATATGGGGGTCTTTTTAGTTAAATATTTTATATAATGTTAACCCTGTGATGCGTTAACTTTTTTGTGGTGTGATCTTTATGTGTTACAGATGTAACGTGTGTTTTTTACTAGGCGAGCGGTTGAGTGGGCGGAAGGAAGCTGTCAATTCATACTATAAATGACCGTTTTATGGTTAAATTGTAGAAATAATCGTAAAAGTTGTAGCAAAGAATGATTTTTCACTTGAGATTTTTGTTTGAAAATTGAAATATGGACAAAGAGAAGTTTTTGAGAAATACCCATTTTAAAGAATACATGGAGAGTAGATGATGAGAGTAGGTTTAGTTGGTTGGCGTGGCATGGTTGGTTCTGTGCTAATGCAACGCATGGTTGAAGAAGGTGACTTCAATTTCATTGAGCCGGTATTTTACAGTACATCGCAAATTGGCATTCCGGCACCTGTTTTTGCCAATAAAGATGCAGGAAATCTGCAAGATGCCTTCGATATCGAAAGTTTAAAGCAGCTAGATGCCATTATCACCTGTCAAGGTGGTGGTTATACCGAGCAAGTGTACCCAGCACTTCGCCAAGCGGGTTGGAAAGGCTACTGGATTGATGCCGCTTCAACGCTACGTATGGCATCTGATTCGATTATCACTCTTGATCCTGTCAACCACGCACAGATCCAACAAGGTATTCTCGGCGGCACCAACACCTTTGTTGGTGGTAACTGTACCGTGAGCTTGATGCTGATGGGCCTTGGTGGTCTGTTTGAAAAAGGGTTGGTTGAATGGACTAGCGCGATGACGTATCAAGCAGCTTCTGGCGCGGGTGCACAAAACATGCGTGAGCTCATTTCACAAATGGGTGTGGTGAACGACGCCGTCAGCTCACAGCTTGCAAATCCAGCCAGCTCAATTCTTGATATTGACCAAAAAGTGGCCGACACCATGCGCAGTGGCTCTTTCCCAACCGATAAGTTCGGTGTGCCACTGGCAGGCTCTTTGATCCCGTGGATCGATGTGAAGCGTGATAATGGTCAGAGCAAAGAAGAGTGGAAAGCGGGTGTTGAAGCGAACAAGATTTTAGGCTTCCAAAATGCACCAGTGCCAATTGACGGTACATGTGTGCGCATCGGTGCAATGCGTTGTCACTCTCAAGCGCTCACCATTAAGCTGAAGCAAAATGTGCCAATGGATGAGATTGAAGAAATCATCGCAACTCATAACGATTGGGTTAAAGTGATCCCGAACGAGCGAGACATTACAGCACAAGAGCTGACCCCGGCAAAAGTGACGGGCACACTGTCTGTTCCTGTAGGCCGTTTACGTAAAATGGCGATGGGTGATGACTTCCTAAATGCCTTTACTGTTGGTGACCAACTACTGTGGGGTGCTGCAGAACCACTACGTCGTACACTGCGTATCATTCTGGCAGAAAAACAATAATTCGTTATCACTTCCCGCAACAGGTCGTTGTTAGGGGCGAGTGAGTGACGCGTAACATCAAAGGCTACCATGGGGTAGCCTTTATTATTGGTGCTAGATAAAGAATAGATCGCTGAGCAAAGAGGTAATGGTTGTGGTAGTGCGTGATTTATCATCACATTAGGCGGCAACAACTCAATATTTAACCCGTTGCACTTGTTTTCACTACTACAGTAGTGCGGTTGGAAAGCAGAGTTTGCTATGATACGCACAGATCCCAGACAATGTGCTCGATATGCCAGTTTAGGATGACTGTGTATAGATAAAGCCAACGGATAACTTCAAACAATGATAATCAATAAACAAAGCTTAGAAGAACAAGCCACCGACTACCTTCGCGAGAAGATCGTGAACGGTGAAATGGAACAAGGCGAGAAAATTGTTGAAAGCACCCTAGCCAAGGATTTGGAGCTGTCACGCAGTACAGTTCGAATGGCGCTCAACACCTTGTCCCACGAAGGTCTTGTGGTGCAAAAGCCTTACGCTGGCTGGCATGTATTCATGCTTGATGAAGACGACTTATGGGAACTGTACAACCTACGAGTCGCGCTTGAAAGCCAAGCGGCGGCGATGGCGGCTGAAAAAGCTTCAGAGCAAGATAAGAAAGCCCTGAGTGAGCTGTTCCAAGAATATTGCGATTTATGTGCTTCTGCTCCTGATGATATTCAAGCAATCAGCCAAGCTGACTTTAAACTGCATCGTAAAATCATCGAGGTGAGTTGCAGTAAGCGCATGGAAAAAGCCTATGGTGAGATCGCTAACCAATTGCTGAGTTATTTAAGTATGACCCACATTGATTACGATTTGTCGCAAAGTGCGCTAAGTCATAAACCGATGATCGATGCGATCTGTAACGGTAATGCGGAACTGGCGTGGCAAGAAGCTAAAGCTAATATCACACCAGTAACCCCACTTTGTGAGTCGATCAAAAATAACCAAGCATAATTGATCGTAGTCGGTGTTATACCTATCCTCAATACCCGCCACTGAGCGGGTATTTTCATATCCAGTCTAGTGGCGAACGATTTAGATTCTGACTTGCGCTAACAAATCAATGACATGCCGCTGACTTAGCTCCTTTACCGTAACTCCGCTTGGTAAAAGGGGATCAACGATGAAGCGAACGAAACAAGGTTTTACACTGATTGAATTGGTGGTGGTGATGGTTATCTTGGCGATTTTGGCTGTGGTGGCGATGCCTAAATTCATCAATCTTAAAGACAGTGCTAATACCTCTGCTCTGCAAGGTGTATCGGCAGTGGTGCGTGATGCAGTGGAACTTGCTCATAGTAAGGCAGTGGTATTGGATAAACAGAACGAAGCGTATTATGCCATTGACGGGGCGGGCTCGATCCAATTTGGCTATCCCGCGGTGAACAAGCAAGGTTTAGTTGAATTTCTTACTTTAGATGAAGGCTATCATGATCTGAGTAAAGAATGGGTTTGGGCGGCACGAAATAATGGCTCGTTGACCACCCCTGATTATTGGATCGTAACGCGTTCGAGCTATTTGCGCGGATACACAGGCAGTGATTTTAATGGTGAGATTGAAGCGACTCAGTGCTATGTCAAATACACAACTGCAATGCAGGTCGGTGATGAGTATGCCATTGAAACAGTGACGGATGGTTGTTAGTCCGTCACGACTAAGTGTGCTCTAAGATATCAAGACCACCAACTAAATCCGACCAACGAAAAGGGTGTCAAACGACACCCTTTTTGATATTTCAATTAACAATCTTGTACTGATCAATCGAGCTCAGACCCTTGTGTGACCATACGAGCATCGGGTTCAGCCAACTCCCCGCCACAAAACTTACAGTACATCGCATCAGACTCATGTCCAGACTTTGAACAGTTTGGGCATTTAACCAATGTTCGGTGAGACTTCATCTCTTGATTTAATTCAGCCGTAATGATCCCGGTAGGCACGGCAAGAATGGAATAACCCAATAGCATGGTAATTGATGCAATACCTTTCCCTAATGCTGTTTGCGGCACGAGATCACCGTAGCCAACCGTTGTAATGGTGACGATCGCCCAATAAATGCTTTGCGGTATGCTAGTAAATCCATTGATAGGCCCTTCAATAACATAAATCAACGAGCCTAAAATCGTGACTAAAATCGCTACCGTGGTAAAGAAGATGAAAATCTTGCGTTTTGCCATCAAAAGCGAGCGCAACAAGATATTGGAATCTTGTAAATAACGCACCAACTTCAGCACGCGGAAAATGCGCATTACACGCAGTAAACGCACCACACCCATAAATGACACTGCAGGGAAGAATATCGCCAGATAGGTTGGCAGAATCGCGAGCAGATCGATCACACCATAAAAGCTGGTGGCATACGCTTTGGGTTTAGGCGAACAATAGAGCCTGAGGATGTACTCAAGGGTAAACAAGGCAGTAAAGGCGTACTCACAATAACGTAGCTCGGTACTCCACTCGGTCATGACTGAAGGTAATGACTCTAATACCAGAACCACCAATGAAATTAAGATTGCAATGATCAAACTAATATCAAAGGCACGGCCCGCTTTGGTATGGGTGCCGAAAATAATGACGTAGAGATGATGCTTTAAAGAAGTCTTTGGCATGATGTGTCATCGTTAAAAATCAGATGCCACATCATACCAGAAAGGGAAGGGGAGGCTAACCAGCGATCAAAGGAGTATTAACCGACTAAGGCTGGAAAAAGGCCACGTAAGCCATTCGCAATAAACTCAATACCAAGAGCACCTAAGATCAAACCCATGATACGGGTGATAACGTTAATGCCTGTTTGGCCAAGGAAGCGAACAAGCAGTGGGGCTGAGCGGAATAATAACCATGAGCAAAAGCAGAAAGCGATGATGGTGAGAATAATCCCCATAGTGTCGAACATGCTTGGGTAACGTGCGCCATAAACAATCGTTGAACTGATCGCACCTGGGCCCGCCATTAGCGGCATAGCCAGTGGCACAACGCCAACTTGTTCGCGAGTGACTGACTCGGTCTTCTCTTGTTTGTTTTGTTTATCTTCACCCAACTTACCGCTCATCATCGAAAATGCGATGCTAAGAAGCAGCAAGCCACCCGCAACGCGGAATGAGTCGAGTGAAATACTGAACATATCTAACAGCACTTGTCCTGCTAATAAAGAGACGATCAAAATAACGACAACTGCAACGTTTGCAGTGAGGGCTGTCTTTTTCTTTTCCTCCAACGTCATATGACCAGTGAGAGAAACGAACACCGGCATGATGCCAATAGGGTTAACAGCGGCCACAAGGCCTAAAAAGAACTGAAGAAATATCGCAAGCTCGATAGTTTGCATAATAGTGACTCACGCGTTGACGGAATGAAAAAGTTAATGGGGTAATTTCGCGCATAATGTAGTTCATTACGTAAGAGTAAACGAATGAAAAAATCTAACGTATAAAGGCCACTACGAGTGAGAAAATCTTATTATTGACGGTTTTGTGAACGGCATTGGAACGATTTGTTACACCATAGGCGTGGAATGTAAGGTTTCAAATTTCATAAACGTTAACATTCGCACATTTTCAACAAAAGATATGTGTAGTTGTAGAGAGATAATGGGATTTGGATATACTCTCAGTAGCACGTGAAACCGCGCTTACAAGAGACGTTTTTGTATAAAAATGAAACTTTTTTACAGAATTTTGAAAGTTTTTGAGCTTTTGTTGTTTAAGTGCGGTTTTTTTGAACATTGATGGTTCAGGGTTATATTTCTTTTAAATCAGTGTGTTAAGGTTGTTTTTCTTAGGTGGGTACCACTAAGGGAGTAATTAATTTTTCAGAACTGATCTGAGTCAATTTTTTTCATACTCTGAAATATTATACTCAGCCCTGAAAGCAATTTACTAAGAGTGTTGTTAGTTAAGCCGCTAAACAGTGTGAAAGCGAGCCAACAACGAGCTTAATAAAAAGTTTTTAATATTTGTTAATTTTAGGAGATTCCCTATGCCTGTAACTAATTTGGCTGAACTAGATGCTCTAGTAGCTCGCGTAAAAGCAGCTCAAGAAGAATTTGCTACGTTCTCTCAAGAGAAAGTAGACGCGATTTTCCGCGCAGCATCTCTAGCAGCTAACCATGCTCGTATCCCGCTAGCACAACAAGCGGTTGCTGAGTCTGGTATGGGTATTGTTGAAGATAAAGTAATCAAGAACCACTTTGCGTCTGAGTTCATTTACAACAAGTACAAAGACGAAAAAACCTGTGGCATCCTTGAAGAAGATGACAACCTAGGCACAATGACTATCGCTGAGCCTGTAGGTATCATCTGTGGTATCGTTCCAACAACCAACCCAACTTCTACAGCGATCTTTAAATCTCTGATCTCTCTGAAGACTCGTAACGGTATCATCTTCTCACCACACCCACGTGCTAAAAACTCTACTAACGACGCAGCTAAACTTGTTCTAGATGCAGCAGTAGCAGCGGGCGCACCAAAAGACATCATCGGTTGGATTGACCAACCTTCAGTTGAGCTATCAAACGCTCTTATGAAGCACGATGGTATCGCTCTTATCCTTGCGACTGGTGGTCCAGGCATGGTTAAAGCGGCTTACTCTTCTGGTAAACCAGCAATCGGCGTAGGTGCAGGTAACGTTCCTGTAGTTATCGATGAAACAGCAGACGTTAAACGTGCTGTAGCATCTATCCTTATGTCTAAAACATTCGATAACGGCGTAGTTTGTGCTTCTGAGCAAGCAGTTATCGTAATGGATGAAGTATATGACGAAGTGAAAGAGCGTTTCGCTTCTCACAAAGGTCACGTACTAAGCAAAGCAGACGCAGATAAGGTACGTAAAGTGCTTCTTATCGATGGCGCACTAAATGCGAAAATCGTAGGTCAACCTGCAGTAGCAATCGCTGAAATGGCGGGTGTTAAAGTGCCAGCTGATACTAAGATTCTAGTGGGTGAAGGCCTAGGTGAAGTATCTTACGATGACGAATTCGCTCACGAGAAACTATCTCCAACTCTTGGTATGTTCCGTGCGTCTTCATTCGAAAACGCCGTTGCTCAAGCAGTAACAATGGTAGAAATCGGTGGTATCGGCCATACATCT
Organism: Vibrio scophthalmi; assembly: GCF_040869025.1. Lineage (NCBI taxonomy): Bacteria > Pseudomonadati > Pseudomonadota > Gammaproteobacteria > Vibrionales > Vibrionaceae > Vibrio > Vibrio scophthalmi. The sequence goes on from NZ_CP134271.1 coordinate 2,426,472, forward strand.
GGTCTTTACACTAACCAAGACGTGAACGCAGACCGCATCCGTTACTTCGGTGACAAGATGAAGACTGCACGTATTCTTATCAACATCCCAACAACTCACGGCGGTATCGGTGACCTGTACAACTTCAACGTTGCACCATCACTAACGCTAGGTTGTGGTTCATGGGGTGGTAACTCTATCTCTGAAAACGTTGGTCCTAAGCACCTAATCAACAAGAAAACTGTTGCGAAGCGAGCTGAAAATATGTTGTGGCACAAACTACCGAAATCAATCTACTTCCGTCGTGGTAGCCTTCCAATCGCTCTTGGCGACCTAGAAGGTAAGAAACGCGCGTTCCTAGTAACTGACCGTTTCCTATTCAACAACGGTTACGCTGATGACGTAGTAAGCCTACTAAAAGCTCAAGGTATCGAAGTTCAAACATTCTTTGATGTAGAAGCGGATCCAACTCTATCTGTAGTAGAGAAAGGTGCTGAAGCAATGAAGAGCTTCCAACCTGACGTAATCCTTGCTCTAGGTGGCGGTTCTCCAATGGACGCAGCTAAGATCATGTGGGTTATGTACGAGCACCCAGAAACTCACTTTGAAGAACTAGCAATGCGCTTTATGGACATCCGTAAACGTATCTACAAGTTCCCTAAAATGGGTCAAAAAGCTGAGCTTGTATGTATCACTACAACTTCAGGTACGGGTTCAGAAGTTACTCCATTCGCTGTTGTTACAGACGACAAGACTGGTGCTAAGTACCCACTAGCTGACTACGAAATCACGCCAAACATGGCTATCGTTGATGCGAACCTAGTAATGAACATGCCTAAGTCGCTAACAGCGTTCGGTGGTTACGATGCAGTAACTCACGCTCTAGAAGCTTACGTATCAGTTCTTGCGAACGAATACTCTGATGGTCAAGCTCTGCAAGCTCTTAAGATGCTTAAAGAATACCTACCATCAAGCTACAAAAATGGTTCTGCTGACCCAATCGCTCGTGAGAAAGTGCACAACGCAGCAACTATCGCTGGTATGGCATTTGCGAACGCATTCCTAGGTGTTTGTCACTCAATGGCACACAAACTAGGTGCTGAGTTCCACCTACCACACGGTCTTGCTAACGCACTACTTATCTCTAACGTTGTACGTTACAACGCGAACGATAACCCAACTAAACAAACTGCGTTCTCTCAATACGACCGTCCACAAGCACGTCGTCGTTACGCTGAAGTTGCTGACCATCTAGGCCTAAGCCAAGCTGGTGACCGTACTGCTCAGAAGATTGAACGTCTACTAACTTGGTTAGAAGAGCTTAAAGTTGATTTGGATATCCCACTATCAATCCAAGCTGCAGGTGTTAACGAAGCTGACTTTATCGCGAAACTTGAAGAGCTATCAGTAGAAGCGTTCGATGACCAATGTACTGGTGCGAACCCTCGTTACCCACTAATCAGCGAGCTAAAAGAAGTTCTAACTGCTTCTTACTTTGGCACTGCATTTGTTGAAGGCGAAACTTTCGAAGGTACAACTGTTATCAAGAAGAAAGCTGACCAAGAAGCAAAACCAGCTAAAGCTAAGAAAGAAAAAGCGGGCGCTTAATTTAAGTCCCAGCTATGAGTTAGGTTTTCGCTAGCACGAAATCTACTTTATCGGAAAAGTGCAAAGCCCCTGTCGAAAGACAGGGGCTTTTTTCTTTAGAACGGATTGAGAGCGCTGCGCTTTGAGAGTGGAGAAGTAGAGAATTGAGAAACGAGAGCAAAGAGCCGAGAGATCCCCGACTCGGTCGTTCCTCCCTCTCGAGGATGACGAAATCGGGCGGGTGGTTTGCCTCGCGACAAAGTTTGGGTTTGCGCTCTCGCCTCTCGCATCCTGCTTTTCTCTCGTCTCGCTTCTCGGAGCGCAGCGTCCTGCTTTTTGTTCGTCTCGACTCTCGCGTCCCGCACTTCTCTCATAGCCATAACCCTTCGGTCATTCCATAGAGCGCGTAGCGCGAGTAGGGAATCTGCTTTTGTGCGGTGAAGTTGTAGATCCCCGACTCGGTCGTTCCTCCCTCCCGAGGATTACGAAATCGTGCGGGTGGTGTGTCTCGCGGCAAAGCTTAGCTGTACGCGCTCATATCTCGCTTCTTTCTTTTCGTCTCATCTCGCTTCTAGGAGCGCAGCGTCCTGCTCTTTTTCCGTCTCGCCTCTCGGAGCGCAGCGTCGCGTTCTTCTCTCACCTCTCGTGGCTATAACCCTTCGGTCATTCCATAGAGCGCGTAGCGTGAGTAGGGAATCTGCTTCTGTGCGGTGAAGTTGCAGATCCCCGACTCGGTCGTTCCTCTCTCTCGAGGATGACGGCATTGGGTGAGCGGTTTGTCTTGCGGCAACGCTTAGGTTTTCGCTCTCGCCTCTCGTTTCTTTCTTTTTGTCTCGCCTCTAAACTCTCGGAGCGCAGCGTTCTCTTCGCTCTCGCTTCTCGCTCGCACAAAAAAGCCGATGCGTTGGCATCGGCTCTTTAATTCGCGGAGAAGCGTTTACTTCTCTTCGTCTGGCAACTTGACGTTGAGCTCTAACACAGAGATATCGTCGTCTTTGTGTTCAAACGTCAGATCAACCATTGAAGGATCAACGGCAACGTATTTACTGATCACTTTTAGAATGTCTTCTTTAAGTTGCGGTAAGTATGACGGTGCCGGATCATCATGGCTGCGACGCTCAGCAACGATGATTTGCAAACGCTCTTTGGCTAAGTTTGCAGAATTCTTTTTTTGTGGACGGAAAAATTCCAATAATGACATGCCGTGTTAGCCCCCAAATAGTCGTTTGAAAATCCCTTTCTTCTGCTCAGTTAGGAAGCGGAAGTCAATTTGATCACCCAATAGACGATCAACGGTATCTGCATAAGCTTGGCCTGCATCAGACTGATCGTCAAAAATTACTGGTACACCTTTGTTTGATGCATTCAGTACTGCTTGGCTTTCTGGAATAACACCCAGTAGAGAAATGTGTAGGATCTCTTCTACATCTTCAACACTTAGCATTTCGCCTTGGTTTACACGTGCAGGGTTGTAACGAGTCAGCAGAAGGTGTTGCTTAACAGGCTCTAAACCTTGTTCTGCGCGAACTGATTTAGAATCTAGAATGCCAAGAATACGGTCTGAATCGCGTACAGAAGAGACTTCAGGGTTAGTGGTCACAATCGCTTCATCTGCGAAGTACAGTGCCATCAACGCGCCTTGCTCGATGCCTGCTGGTGAATCACAGATAACAAAGTCAAAGCCCATTTCGTCTAACTCATCAAGAACACGTTTTACGCCTTCTTTGGTTAGCGCATCTTTATCACGAGTTTGAGAAGCCGGCAGAATGAACAGGTTATCAGTGCGCTTATCTTTGATCATCGCTTGGTTTAGCGTTGCTTCACCATTGATGACGTTAACAAAGTCGTACACCACGCGGCGCTCACAACCCATGATAAGATCAAGGTTACGTAGACCGATATCAAAATCGATCACCGCAGTTTTTTTCCCTTTTAGCGCAAGGCCTGAGGCAATCGCAGCGCTGGAGGTTGTTTTACCCACACCACCTTTACCTGACGTGACGACAATAATGCGTGCCATTCTTTATTCCTTATAATCTTTTAAATCGTCAACAACTCAAACTTTAGCGAGTCATCATCTAAACCAAATAAAACTTTTTGTTGCCAAAATTCTTCAGCAAATTGTTCAGTAAGCCAATAGTGTCCTGCAATAGACATTAATTCTGCATGTAATTTATTACATACGATGACTGCGCCTTTATTACCATTGGCTCCAGCAATTGCACGACCGCGCAATGTACCATGAATGTGGATGGAGCCATCAGCAATCACTTCCGCGCCTTCACTCACGTGGTTGAGCACCACGAGATCGGCATCCTTGGCGTAGATTTGCTGGCCAGATCGTACTGGAGTACGAATGATCTTAGTGGGCGCCATTGTTGCCGGTGCTTGCGCTGGCGATTTACTCGCCGACATAATCGCAAAGCCCGCTTCACTTGCCATATTTTGGGTGCGTTTATCTTTACTGCCCGTAATGCCGACCGGGATCATACCGACATCGGAAATACCTTGCTTCAATACTGAGAAATCAATATCACCTTGTACAAGGGAAACATTGATCACCACTGGCGCTGATGTGAAAAAAGCGGGAGCTTGCTCGACCTTCTCTTTCAGAAAATGAATAGTTTTTTCGACATCGTTGTCAGAAAGGTGCAAAACTGACAAAGTAAAACTACTACCTTTTAAATCCGGGGTATGTGACATCTTTTACTTTGGACCTCATTGGGTTATCGCCGTCGTAGAAATGACGTTGCCTGAGAGTAGGGGTGTCATGTTATATTCCCCGCATACGGTCAGCAAGTTATCTTGCTCTCATTTGGGCGTTTTCTTCCCAAAAATGACTTAAGATTGATATTCTTTAAACTAAGATGGATTAAAGGCTTCCCATGATTTGTGCTATTTACAAAAGTTCGAAAAAAGAAGGTGCATACTTATATGTGCCAAAAAAGGACGATTTTTCACAAGTTCCTGACCAGCTAATGCAAATGTTTGGTAAACCTACCATGGTGATGGTGGTGAAACTTGAAGGTCGTACCCTAGCACAAGTGAATGTCGAAAAAGTGAAACAATCGATGAACGACGAAGGCTATTTCCTACAACTGCCGCCGCCACCAAAAAATTTATTAGACGAATACAAAGAACAAAAAGCACGTCAGAAATCTGAATAAGATCGGATTGCTCAAGGAGGGCAATTGTGAAAAAACTACTGTCAGTCGTACTAGGCTTAACCATTACATCTTCAGTATTTGCTCAAGAAAAAAGCTTTGAGCAGTACGTCGAACTCTTGAAAATCCAAGCATTGGAAAACGGCATCTCAGAACCGATAGTCACCAGTGCTTTTGCCGACGTTACTTTTAAACCACGTGCTGTGAAAGCAGATCGCAATCAGCCAGAGAAAAAGCTCACCTTAGATGAGTATATCCCGCGCGCTGTGCCAGAGTGGAAAGTAAAACAAGCGAAAGAGTTATACAAAGAACACAAAGCAGAGCTGACTCGTATTGGTGAAGAGTACGGTGTACAGCCAAGATTTATTGTCGCGCTATGGGGCGTAGAAAGTAACTTTGGCAAATTCACCGGTAACTACAGCGTGGTTGATGCGCTATCGACGATGGCTTATGAAGGACGCCGTGAAGAGTTCTTTCGTAAAGAGCTGATGTCAGCACTGACTATCCTCGATCAAGGCCACATTGACGTTGATGATATGAAAGGCTCTTGGGCCGGCGCGATGGGCCAATGTCAGTTTATGCCAAGTTCATTTTTAAGCTTCGCTGCGGATGGTAACGGCGATGGTAAGAAAGACATTTGGAACACCAAAGCAGACGTGTTTGCTTCAACCGCGAACTACCTAAGCCAATCTGGTTGGGATGATTCATATACTTGGGGTCGCCAAGTAAAACTGCCTGCTAACTTTGATATGAGCATTGAGGGTCGTGTAGAAGGCAAACAGAAAACCTTGACCGAATGGAATAAGTTGGGCGTCACCCGTTATGATGGCCGTCCATTACCCAAGTTAGATAACGATATTGAAGCTTGGTTAACCGCACCGGATCAAGCTGATGGTCGCGTTTACCTTGTTTACAACAACTACAATGTTTTAATGAAGTGGAACCGCTCTTACTACTTCGCATTGGCTGTTAGCCATCTTGCTGACCGCATTATGTTAGATTAAGCGTTCTATTCAAACGTGTTATCTTGAGGGGCTCATTGAGCCCCTTTCATTTTTAGGAGATGCAGTGCTTTCCGATCGAGCCGCGCAAATGGTGGTCTTTTCCGCTTTGCTTAAACATAAAAACTTCACCCTTGCGGCCAAAAGCTTGGGCGTGTCGGTTTCGCACGTCAGTAAACAGCTGGCGCTGCTAGAGCAATCGCTTGGAGTGAAGTTAGTTCAACGAACTACGCGCAGTTTCACGGCCACTGAAGCGGGTGAGCGCTTTCATCGACATTGCCAAAAGATCGTTAAGATCATTGATGAAGCGCAAAATGAAATTGAAAGCCAGAGAGATGAAGTGGAGGGGCTTGTTAAACTTGGGCTTTCTCAATCGTTTGGTACTTTGCATATCATCCCTGCGATCCAAGAGCTGCGAGAGCAATATCCGAACTTACAAGTAGAAGTTCACTTGTTCGATTATAAGGTTGATATGCTCGAAGAAGGTCTTGATCTGTGGATCACTAACAACGAGCATCTGCCTGAAGGCTATATTGCTCGTCGTATTGCTGATTGTCAGTTTGTGGTTGCAGCCTCACCAGACTACCTAATGCAGTACACTGCACCCGTTCATCCGCACGATCTGAGCGATCATAACTGTTTAATTTATCGTAGCTGGGAGCGCGATTACACCAATTGGGCCTTTGTGAATTCCGAGCAGCAGTTGAATGTTAAAGTATCGGGTAACTACTCAGTGGATTTGGCCGAAGCGGTGCGTGATGCAGCCGTTGCAGGGTGGGGTATTGCTTATTTGGCCACGTATTTGATCCGCGATGAGTTTAAAAATGGCCAGCTTATTCAATTGTTACCAGAGTGGAAAGCCAGCCAAACCATGCCGTTTTATGCCGTCTATCCAAGTCGCCATTATCTGCCGAAGAAAACCTCTGCGGTGATCGAATTTATCAAAGATAAAATTGGCAACCCTTGCTATTGGGATGTTCAACTTTCCCCCTACATTAGCCGACCTAACTAGCCCGTCAAACCAAGGTTTATTATTTCCAAAGCTGGAAACATCTTTTCCATTTGGAAATAAATCGTTAGAGCAATCGTTTATCCTTATATAAAACAGCAGGTTAAATAAGTGGTGCAAAAAGCACCACTGAGAACTACAACTTCGCAACAAGTGTGACTTGCATCTCATTTTTTCGCCGCTATCATCCGATGCCTTTCCCGTTCCCCCTTTTTAGTCGGATTCATTTTATGAACTCAATCTTAGGTATTGTGGCGATTTTGCTCACCGCATGGTTGTTATCAACCAACCGTAAAAACATTAATTACCGCACGGTATCACTCGCATTTGCGCTACAAGTCTCTTTCGCTTTGTTAGTGCTTTATGTGCCAGCAGGTAAAGATGCGTTAGGTAATGTGACTGCCGCAGTATCAAACTTGATCAACTATGGCCAAGAAGGGATTGCGTTCCTATTTGGTGGCTTGGCAACAGGCAGCTTTACCTTTGCGATTAATGTATTAGGTATTATCGTCTTCTTCTCAGCACTAATCTCTGGTTTGTACCACATTGGCCTAATGCCAAAAGTGATTAACCTTATCGGTGGTGGTTTACAAAAATTGCTGGGCATTGGTCGTGCAGAATCGCTTTCTGCTACTGCGAACATCTTCGTGGGTATGATTGAAGCGCCATTGGTGGTTAAGCCTTACCTAAAACACATGACAGATTCGCAGTTCTTTACAGTCATGACCTGTGGTTTGGCATCTGTTGCGGGCGGCACGTTAGTGGGTTATGCATCACTGGGTGTCGATCTAAACTACCTGATTGCCGCTGCGTTCATGTCTGCCCCTGCGGGCCTTTTAATGGCAAAAATCATGATGCCAGAAAGTGAAACTGTTGCTCCAGAAGTTGAACTTGAGAACGTTGAAATGCCAAAAGCGACTAACGTTGTTGAAGCGATGGCTGATGGTGCGATGTCTGGTTTACGTATCGCGGTAGCGGTAGGCGCAACTTTACTTGCGTTTGTCAGTGTGATTGCGCTGCTAAACGGTATTCTTGGTTGGGCTGGTGGCCTAGTGGGTATCGATCTAAGTTTTGAACTGATCCTTGGTTACCTATTTGCACCGGTTGCATGGCTACTTGGCGTGCCATGGAGCGAGGCGACTATCGCGGGTTCTTTGATTGGTAACAAGATTGTAGTTAACGAATTCGTGGCTTTCATCCAATTAATGGAAGTGAAACCGTTACTAAGTGAACATTCACAAGCGATCGTGACCTTTGCACTGTGTGGCTTTGCTAATATCTCAACCATGGCGATGTTGATCGGCGGCTTGGGCAGTATCGTACCTGAAAAGCGTACTTTCATCTCTCAATACGGCTTCCGCGCAATTGCGGCGGGCGTAATGGCAAACTTGATGAGCGCATCACTTGCCGGTGTGATTCTGAGCCTTTAAGGTTTTTAGAGTCGAGAGTTTAGAATTGAGATTCTAGAAAATTCGCCTGCGCCTCACGGTGAGAATTGTGAGGAGTATGTTAAGAATTCAAAGGGGTTAGCGTATTACGCTAACCCCTTTTTTGAATACCAAGCATAGCTTTTTCATTTCTCGTCTCTCAATTCTCGCATCTAAAATCTCGGAGCAAAGCGTTCTCGCTAGTCTCGCTTCTCGGAACGTAGCGCTCTCACTATTCTCACTATCCTCACTTCCCAAATCTCTAAGCGCAGCGCCTTTAACCCTTTGGTCATTCCATAGAGCGCGAAGCGCGAGTAGGGAATCTGATTTATGTGCGCCGAAGCCAGAGATCCCCGACTCAGTCGTTCCTCCCTCTCGAGGATGACGAAGTAGGGTGAGGTAGTTATTTTCGATCACCGAAAATCTTTATGTGGATTTGCCTTTCGATTCTCGCATCTAAAATCTCGGAGCGCAGCGTTCTCTATCGATCAAAAAAGGGCTGACGATCATCGCCAACCCTTCGGTTATTCATCAGTCTGTGGAACATATTCTCGAAGCGGAGCGTTCTCGCCTCTCAAATTTTTATTTGTCCGTATGGAACTGCTCACACGCCATCATGGTGTTTTCAATTAGGCTCGCAACTGTCATTGGGCCAACACCACCTGGAACAGGGGTAATGAAGCTTGCGTGCTCTTTGGCTTTAGCATATTCCACATCACCAACCAGCTTGCCGCTATCTAAACGGTTAATACCAACATCAATTACCACCGCGCCTTTCTTAATCCAGTCACCCGGAATAAAGTTAGGCTTACCAACCGCGACGACAACCACGTCAGCTTGACGTACATGGCCTTCTAAATCTTTAGTGAAGCGATGGCATGTTGTGGTGGTACAGCCAGCCAAAAGTAGCTCTAACGTCATTGGGCGGCCAACAATGTTAGAAGCTCCAACGATAACCGCATGTTTACCACGCATCTCGATGTTGTAGCGTTCCATCAGAGTGATAATGCCTTTCGGTGTGCATGAACGTAGCTTTGGAATACGTTGAGCTAAACGACCGACATTGTATGGGTGGAAACCATCAACATCTTTTTCTGGGTGGATTCTTTCTAACACGTGTGTGGTGTCAATACCGGCAGGCAAAGGTAGCTGTACTAGAATGCCATCAATCGTGTCATCACCATTCAATTCATCGATCAAGCTCAGTAAGTCTTGTTCATTGGTTGTGGCGGGTAAATCGAATGACTTTGAAACAAAGCCAACTTCTTCACAAGCGCGACGCTTGCTGCCTACATACACCTGTGATGCGGGATCTTCACCCACAAGAACCACAGCCAAACCTGGTGCACGTAAACCCGCTTCCTTGCGCGCTTTCACTCGTGCAGCAACTTCAGATCGCACAGTTTGCGATATCAACTTCCCATCAATGTTTTGAGCTGTCATGACTTTCCTTCAGAAATAGAATGGCGAGTAATACGCGGGGTATTGTCGCAAAAAATTTGACGAACATCTATAAGCAAACGTTTGCTTCGTGGTGTTTTTAATCATAGCCCTCAGCGCTGCCCTTTTTTTAAGCATTCAGATCAGAATGTTACTAAAAGGTCTTGTGTTGCGCGTTCTAACTCGTATAATCCTGCCCTGTAGCGCGCCCTTAGCTCAGCTGGATAGAGCACGTCCCTTCTAAGGATGTGGTCGCAGGTTCTTATATAGTATAAGATAGCAGTGCGTAAGTAAGTTACAGTGATATACCTGCCGGGGTGTAGCTCAGTTGGATAGAGCACGGACCTTCTAAGTCTGTGGTCGGGGGTTCGAGCCCCTCCACCTCGGCCATATTTCTTCTTAAGTTTAACGACTTAAGATAAAAAACCACCGAATTCAAAGCGGTGGTTTTTTTTCGTCTGTACTTTATTGTGCACTTGACGTGCACTTGTATATATTATAAAAAGTATAAAAAATTAGTGCATGCGTAGGGTTCGACAAATGGAACACATTTCTTTTAAATTAGCTACAGGGCAAAAATCAAGTGCTCTTTATATTGATGGCGTACCCGTTGATGCATACAACTTTTATGTGAATGATTTAGCTAGAACCGCGCCAGAGAATACTGCTATGAATAAAGCAGCAGACCTGCGAACGTTTTTCGCCTACCTTAACGCTTTGGATGATCCCGATGAGATTGTAAAATTAAATATCGGAGTGAAAACTGGCACTCCTTTGCTAACAGAAATGATTTTACAGTTTCCAAACTACCTCTCGATGGGAACTAATTCTTCGAGTGAAACTCTTTCTTATTTGGCTGCTAAAAAAACAAAACGTATGCCGACTTCGCATTCCACGAATCAAAGAATCATCTCTTCGGTTCGAGGTTTTTTGAATGAATCTGCACAATTTCAAGTTGAAATGCAGTCAGCTTCCGAGCTGGGTCTGATTGATCTATCTTTATCTCCTGATGTGATGTTTGGAGAAGCTCTGTTTCGTAAAGAGATTCCAGCCAATCAACGTAAGGTTTTACTGAAGAAGTCTGTTATAGCAGGAGTCGTGCGCAATGGCCCTAAACTAGGTAGGAGCTCTATTCTTAAGGCTAAAAAGTCGTCTTACAGTCCCGCTCCGGAGGGGGCGTTTGTAAAGAAAGCACTACCACATGAAGATGCTATTCCTGTATTGAATGAGACAAGAACCTTGCGAGATCGTTTGTTTTTATCACTTGTAATGGGTACAGGTCTGAGAGAAACGGAAGCAGCAAGCGTGTTATTGCAAGACATTGATATCAAAAATAGATCAGTAAAGTGCGTTGATCCTAGAACACGACCACTTGCTTACAGCAATGAATTTGAGGAAATTAGCGGAGAGACTGCGTTACGCATACCTTATAAGGGGCGTACAACTCCTGAAACTTTTTTTATTGAACCTTTTAGGACGTTCTTTTTTGATACGTTGCAACAGTACCTCGTAAAGGAAAGGCAGCCACTGCATGTAGGGCATAGCTTTCTTTTCGTTGTATTGGACCGCGGTAAATACCTAGGTCGCCCTTTGATATTGTCAGCCGATAAAACCAGACAATACCCTTTCAAACAAGCTCTCAAAGCTGTGTATAAGAACAGGGGTCTACCTGTCCGGAAGCTTGCTCTTCACTCTCTTCGTCATATGTATGGCGTACACTGTCGTAATTACATAGTCGTTGGCTATAGAAAAGATGGCACCCCTATCCAAGGGCTTGATAAGCATATTGTCCAGCGCCTAATTGCTCACTCTGAGATATCTTCTACGGAAGCATATGCACTGCCAGATATAGAGCTTACTCAAAATAAGATCGATAGAGCTTTACGACTCGTACAGAGCGGAATAATCAATAGTGAACAAAAGCTATTACTTAATAGCTATTTTGGAGCTGAACTAAAATAATGTCTCAACCGTTACCTTGTTACACTTCTGAAAATCTAGAGGCGCTTGCTAAATCATTGGCCGCAGATCTAGAACACCTCAGCCCATTAACAGCACCAGCTAAAAATAAACACCAAAGAATGTGGTGTGTATGGTGGCTACGCAACAATGTCCAGTGTTGGACAAACGAGATGATGGAAATCTTGTTGGACAATATCTGTGTAGCAACGACGTGGGTTGATGTGATGGACAGGTTATTTCCTAATAATGGCATTACTAATAACCAGAAACATTTCTTCCGTTCGACATTAAATGCACTTTTAGCTAATGCTGCTAGGAAAAAGGACGCAGTTCTCCCTGCTCATTTTCGATATGAAAAAACAGTCAAAGATGAGATTTTAGCAAGTAGCCCTATCAGCTCATGTTACCCTAAACTTGCTTTAGAAATTTGGGTTGATGTCACTGACAAAAGTCGTGAAAAATATAAAGGGATGTTTACTTCAAGATTTGATGACTTAAATATCAAAAAAACATCTTTGACATCACAGACCGCTACTCTTTCTCGATACATGATTTGCCGTGGTATCGAATCATTTGATGAGATGACAGTAGAGTCTTTTGTTGATTTTCGTGTTGAGCATTATATTTTCACGCCATCAGCTGAACTGAGCTGGAAACAAGTTTGTCAACATTTTGAGAAAAAAGGCTTATTACCGAACGGTTGGGTTCAAGAGTGTATAGAACTATACGCTATTAGAAGACCTAAAGAAGTGGCGACTTATGCCATGTCCACTGGCGAAGTTGTATCAAATCGCAGTGGTTACATATCAAATACTTTTGGAGAGTTTCAATCCTTAAAGCAAGGCGCTCAGAACTTTGAGTTAGGTGCTACTTATAAGAAAGGTGTTAAGTTCTGAGGAATCCCCTAATGATTTTGATAAAAATCATAAATTTAAGGTAGATGCACATCTTGTCATGTGATCAAATGGTTCTGAGAAAAATCAATAACCAGACAACAAGATGTGCGAACTCGATATTTTACACGACTCTCTTTACCAATTCTGCCCTGAATTGCACTTAAAACGACTCAACAGTTTAACGCTGGCTTGCCACGCATTACTTGAATGTAAAACGCTCACTCTTACCGAACTTGGTCGTAACCTGCCAACGAAAGCCAGAACAAAACATAACATCAAACGAATCGACAGATTGTTAGGTAATCGTCACTTGCACAAAGAGCGACTCGCTGTATACCGTTGGCATGCCAGCTTTATCTGTTCAGGTAATTCGATGCCCATTGTTCTTGTTGACTGGTCTGATATTCGTGAGCAAAAACGGCTTATGGTATTGCGGGCTTCGGTGGCACTACATGGTCGTTCTATTACTCTTTATGAGAAAGCCTTTCCGCTTTCAGAGCAATGTTCAAAGAAGGCTCATGACCAATTTCTAGCCGACCTTGCAAGCATTCTACCGAGTAACACTACACCGCTCATTGTCAGTGATGCTGGCTTTAAAGTGCCATGGTATAAATCCGTTGAAAAGCTAGGTTGGTACTGGTTAAGTCGAGTCAGAGGGAAAGTGCAATATGCAGATTTAGGTGCGGAAAACTGGCAACCTATCAGCAACTTACATAGCATATCCTCAAGTCGCTCAAAGACTTTAGGCTATAAGAGGTTGACTAAGAGCAACCCAATTTCATGTCAAATTGCACTGTATAAATCACGTCCTAAAGGCCGAAAAAATCAGCGTTCGACACGGACTAATTGTCATCATCCGTCACCTAAAATCTACTCCGCTTCGACAAAAGAACCATGGGTTTTAGCGACTAACTTGCCCGTTGAAATCCGAACACCAAAGCAACTTGTTAGGCTCTACTCGAAGCGTATGCAAATTGAAGAAACCTTCCGAGACTTGAAAAGCCCAGCCTACGGTTTAGGCCTCCGTCATAGCCGAACTAGCAGCTCAGAGCGCTTTGATATCATGCTGCTAATCGCCCTAATGCTTCAACTGACATTTTGGCTTGCTGGAGTTCATGGTCAGAAACAAGGTTGGGATAAGCACTTCCAAGCTAACACTGTCAAAAATCGAAATGTACTCTCAACAGTGCGCTTAGGGATGGAAGTTTTGCGGCATTCTGGCTACACAATAACGAGGGAAGACTTGCTCGCGGCTGCAACCCTGCTTGCTCAAAATCTATTCAAACATGGTTGTGCTTTGGGGAAATTATGAGGGGATCCCTCAGTGTTAAGTTGCTTTACGCTCAAAACACTAGTACTGATGTAGTGTCGTTTGGTGAGTTCAAGTTAAGTCGAAAGATTAGTGAATATGCACCAGATAACCTTGTTGTTTCAGATGATAACTTATGGAAGACAACTCAATTAGCGTGGACAGATTTAACTGACATTGAGAAAAATACCGCTAAAACTCGAATTAATGTCCTTCAGTACTTTAATGCATATCTTTTTGCATATTTACCGTGGTTTTATCAGAGGCATCCAAATTGCTTTTTTGATTATCCAGAAACGCCGAGTAAGTTCTTATGTTCTGCTTTCGTTAAGCAAGATCCTGTTCTTCATAGGGCTTATCTACAAGAAGCTAAGGAGCAAGGAAAAGAGTTAATCTATCCTATGTCACTTTTATCCTTTATCGAGGGTATGACAAGTCGAGCTCTTTCGGGGGAAAGTAGCGCTAATCAGCTAAGAGAAACTTGTGCGGGTTTGAGACGATACTTTGAGGCTACCATGGATCGATACGGTGAACTTGAAGGTCTCAATTTGAAGCAAAACCCTATCCCAGAAATGAGGAATGTTGGTTACAAGCGTTCCGGTAAAACTAAAAAGGATACATTTCAAATCGGGTATTGGGTGGTTTTTCGAATGTGGCTCAAAGAGCTAGCAAAAGCAGCTGTATTTTGTTCTTCCACGGAAATAGCAAAGGAAGCGTCACTAGAGAGGCGTTTGGCGTTAGAGTTAGATCGAAAAAAACTTCTGAAAATTAAGGGTTTTGAGTGGATTGATGAGATAACTTATTCTCAAAATTTTGATCGTTTCTACATACCGACTTCCATTGCTATTGGTGGAAAAGAGCTTGAAATCGGAGAGGTTAAGTTACCTATGTGGATGCGCCAACGTACTCGAAAAATGGTTGTTGGTGAGAATTCAACAACTGTAGACATAGCAAACTACCAGCATTTATTGACTTTAACTGTCTCGGCGTATGCAGGACAAAGATCTTCGAATGGTGCTCATCTCTGTGCAGATACATTTGATGCTGATTACATTCCAACGAATGTTGAAGACCCTGCTACTTCCCATGTCCCTTTGCGAGTTCGTACGGATAAGGTACGGGTGCAGGGATTGGAAAGTTGTATTCAAGAAGACGTTATGATGCTTCTTTGTCATGCAAAAGAGATGCGGAAAAACTTTTCGGGTAGTAGTTTCGTAGAGCCTAAGCCTTACCAAAATAATGAGAAATCTGCTAAAGGAAAATTTCGACCACTTCTTCAGGGCTCAGTGACACACAGCGATATTCATCCAAATATGGATGCGTTTGTGTATATGTTTGAAGAGTGGCTCAATAAGCACGCTATTGATTTTGACACTAAGATAACCCTAACTCCGTCTAATCTTAAGGTTGGGCAATTTGAATTGGTAAAGGAGCATAACCTAACGGAGTTGACCAAGGTAATGTTATGTCAATATGAAGATTTGGACGAACCTGTAGCCTATTCACCATTAATACCGAAAACAAGCCTTACGCCACATAGTTTTCGAGCGCAGTTGGTAACGGTGATCAACATTACAACTGGTGATGAAGATGCCGTAAAGGCGATGACTGGGCAAACCAGTGGAACTATTGGATATTACACTAAAGCAAGCCCAGAAGATGCGGCTGCTCTTTCCATTCTCAAAGATAAAATGCAGTCTAGTAACAATGTCGTTTCAGCAGAGGAAACTCTTGTTACTGAAGATATGCTAGCTCAATTGTTTGATCCGATTGAAGATGATCACAACAAAGATCTGCCGTTTTTCGCAGTTTCAGGGGATGCGTTAAGAGCCTTTAAAGAGTCTGGAGGGCGAGGCTTAGCAATTAACTACACCCATATATGTCCTTATGATAACAAGTGTCCTGAGGATGTCATCGCCGAACATGGTCGTATGAACTGCCATGAATGTTCACATGCATGTATTACAAGTCACAATAAGGTCGCTATTGGAGCTGCTGCTCGTAAAGCACTCGACGAGGCAAAGGAATACTCTGCGATGCTTATGTTATCGACAAATAACGCTGAAAAAACGCAATTAGAGGCTAAGTGTAATGAACAAATTCGAATAGCATCACATTGGTTGACAAAGCACAGTTATATTCGTCAAAACCCAGATAAATATATTATTGCTGGAGCTAGCGCTCTAGAACAATACAAATATGTACCTGATGATGAACTTTCAAATAGTTTACTGGCCCGGCTGAAGGAGGTTAGTGGAAGCCCCTCACTTCAAAGTCAGAACTTAAAACGATTAGCATCAATGGTGGCAACCAAGTTAAGAGTAAAGGTACAAAGACAGAAAGTACCTGAGCTTTCCCAAAACACTCGAATGATGCTGGAGTTTGATCCGGTGAAGTATGTTGTTCAAAACTTAAGTATGCTTGCCCAACTTAAAGGTACTGACCCTGAAACTCTCTTAGTAGAGACAATGAAACAAGAAACAGATGTACCACTATTGGAGGAGCTTGAACTTGTCTAATGAAATCAAATGCTACGATGAGATGATTAAACATCAACTTAATGGTGTTATTAATCGTAAAGCAGTCATCGAAGACATCTTAAGAGATATGGACTGCAACTCATACAGTAGTTTTACTGCGCTAACTGATGCTGTTGCTGCGAAATTTACTGAACTAAAAGGTGAACCTATGAATGGTTCAACAATTCGTCGTAAAGGGAGTAAATACAGGAGTCTCGTTGAGAGTTATTACAAAACTGAAGAGCGCATAAAAAAGCAATTTCAAAACAAAGAATCTCAGTTGCAAGAGGAGTTGATGATCACGCAACTTGAATTGAGTAAAACTTTATCAGACTTGAGCTTAACTCGTAAGGCTCTCCAGCACGCCAATTCTGAGATGGATAGACTAAGGCTATCAGATATTGAGTCTCGGACTGATGGTGGCATTAAACAAGAGTATTCTGATAAAGAGGTTGCAGTTTATAAAGTTTTAGTCGAGCTGATGAAGACTTGCGAAGAATTTGGACTTGAACTGGAAGATTACCAGATAATCAAGTTCGATTTTCAAGGCAATAAAACGCTAATTGGTCAAGAAAAATGTCCAGCCTTTTTTAAATGGTTTAGGGAACAGCCTAAGGATTAAGTTATATGAGTTTAGAAACAGGTCAAGAAAGGCATTCTACATTTCGATTATGGGTTTATGACCACATTGATTTTACTAAGTCATGTAAAAGTGAAGCGGCTAAAATCAAAAATATCAAGGAAGAGCTAGATCTTACCTGCCTTACTATTTCTGAAGAGGGAATTTTAGACTTCCTAACTCATATTAGCAATCAAACAGGCGCGTTCGCACCTCAAACTCTTGCAGATACACTTGGCTTTCCAAACCGAGATAGTGTTCGCAAAAGTAAATCAATACAGTCGGATCTTAAGTTGCTACTCGACTACTTAGTTCTTAACGAACACCTGCAAGTTCCAAAAGATAAAAAAGGATCTAACGTAAAAGGTAAAGTGCCATCAACTAGTAAATCTAACATAAATAATCAGGTACTTATTGCGGAAAATGAAATGCTCAAAGCTAAGATTGCACATCTGGAATCAAAACTAGAAAGTCGAGGAAAAGCAGGAAGGTTGGCTGATGTGATGACTAAACACGGAGTTATTTTCTTTGAAAAGCATTAATCAACTCTGGACTATGCGTGTAATTGCTATTTGGTTTTCTAACACAAACTTAGTTTTTACTGCTGAGCGAGTTGAAGGTCATGATGCTGACCCAGATACAGGTCATAAAGACAAGTTGTATGTAGTTAAGGCACCAAAGGACTCCAATTCAATACCTCTTTCAAAGGGACAGCTCTGGAAAGTTACCGGAGACTACGAGGGAGCCCCTGAGAACTTAAACTTTAGGTCAGGCAAGATCCGTAAACGCTATACAATCAGAGCCGTTAATATGCGCTGTTTAATGCCTAATACGGGAGAGGAGTTTAAGCGTTACGTGTCTGAAAGTCCTGACTTTAAAGGGATTGGTGCACAAAAAGCTGAAGTTATATGGAGCAAATTAGGCCAAGACGTATTTAGGTATGCTTATGAAAATGATTTGTCGAAGTTTGACTTCCTGACACCGAAGATAGCCAAGTTATTCGTAAAATGTTGCAAGCAATATTCTACATTGGAACACGCTGAATGGTTAAGGGAATGTGGTTTCAAAACATCAACAATCAATAAGATTGTTACTTTTCACGGCATAGATTCGATTAAAGCTATCAAAGCTAACCCATATGCTGCGATATCTCTTGGCATGTCATTTAACGAAATAGATGCTCTTGCTCAGAACCCTAAAACATTCAATATCACCAGCCAGTGCGATGAAAGGCGATTGGTTGCAGCACTTGAATATGTGGTTCAAAAAGAGCTTGAGAAAGGACATACAGTGAGTGATGAGAAGATACTCTATAAATCACTAAGAAGTCTGTTGAAAAATCAAAGTTTAGCATTTGAGTCTTTGAGACTAGTTAACAAAGCATCGCAAGTTCGTAAATCTGAGTTTGGCTTTCATGCCATTGCTCCTTTGATCATGGAGCACTTCATTGCGGTAGAACTACTCCATCTGAAGTCACAAGCATCTAGCTGGTCTTCTGAAATGGAGCGGACATTCAATCTTGCTCAAAAAGATCTTCCATTTGAATTAACAGCAAAACAAAAAGAGGCTGTTAAAACAGGGATGTCCAGTGGCGTTTTCATTTTGACAGGCGGAGCTGGTACAGGAAAGACAACAGTACTTAGAGTTCTATTCAAGGCTCTGAATCAGAATGGGTACAAGGTTTATCCTATGGCTCTTGCGGGACGAGCCGCTGAGTGTATCCGATCTGCCACAGGATATTTATCCCAAACGATACACGGTGCTCTCATGAAAGGTGACATGAAAGCGGGTGATAAATCGGTCGTAGTTATTGATGAAGCCAGTATGGTGGATATCTCATTATTGTTTCGCTTACTGCGAAAAATCCCCGAAAATACTAGAATTATCTTTGTCGGAGATCCGTATCAGCTACCGCCAATAGGGTATGGGTTGGCATTGCATGACTTCATTAAGGCTAAATGTTTGCCAACAGTAGAACTAGATATCGTTAAACGTTCATCTGAAGATAGCGGAATTCCCGAATATACCAAATTGATAAGGCATGGGCTTACACCTGCTGACTTGACTATGGGGAATGTAACCTTTTATAACACACCAAGGCGACTGTTCTCTAAGAAAGCTGTTGAATTGATGGCAGAGGCTTGTGGAAATGCAACGGTGGTTGCTGGAAGTAATACCAGAGTTACAGAAATCAACCGAGCAACACAGTTTTCTATCAACCCTCACGGAGCGCCTATTTTGGAGTCAGAAGAAGGAGATTTTGTGGGTGACTGCAAAATCACTCTTCGAAAAGGTGATCCCGTTGTATTTAATAAAAATTTTTGGGATGAAGGTGTTCAGAATGGCACTATGGGGGTGTTAGATTCGGTATCTAGGGTTAACGATATTTTTGGCGAGGTGACTCTGTTAGATGGTTCTAAAGTAGCTATAACAGAGCCTCTACTTCAAAGCCTATCTGCATCATATTGTATTACGGTACACAAAGCTCAGGGGTCGCAATTCGATAGGGTTGTTGTGGTTGTTGATTCTTCTAGGATTGTTGACAGATCTTGGATATACACAGCACTGAGGGATCCCCTCATAATTTCCCCAAAGCACAACCATGTTTGAATAGATTTTGAGCAAGCAGGGTTGCAGCCGCGAGCAAGTCTTCCCTCGTTATTGTGTAGCCAGAATGCCGCAAAACTTCCATCCCTAAGCGCACTGTTGAGAGTACATTTCGATTTTTGACAGTGTTAGCTTGGAAGTGCTTATCCCAACCTTGTTTCTGACCATGAACTCCAGCAAGCCAAAATGTCAGTTGAAGCATTAGGGCGATTAGCAGCATGATATCAAAGCGCTCTGAGCTGCTAGTTCGGCTATGACGGAGGCCTAAACCGTAGGCTGGGCTTTTCAAGTCTCGGAAGGTTTCTTCAATTTGCATACGCTTCGAGTAGAGCCTAACAAGTTGCTTTGGTGTTCGGATTTCAACGGGCAAGTTAGTCGCTAAAACCCATGGTTCTTTTGTCGAAGCGGAGTAGATTTTAGGTGACGGATGATGACAATTAGTCCGTGTCGAACGCTGATTTTTTCGGCCTTTAGGACGTGATTTATACAGTGCAATTTGACATGAAATTGGGTTGCTCTTAGTCAACCTCTTATAGCCTAAAGTCTTTGAGCGACTTGAGGATATGCTATGTAAGTTGCTGATAGGTTGCCAGTTTTCCGCACCTAAATCTGCATATTGCACTTTCCCTCTGACTCGACTTAACCAGTACCAACCTAGCTTTTCAACGGATTTATACCATGGCACTTTAAAGCCAGCATCACTGACAATGAGCGGTGTAGTGTTACTCGGTAGAATGCTTGCAAGGTCGGCTAGAAATTGGTCATGAGCCTTCTTTGAACATTGCTCTGAAAGCGGAAAGGCTTTCTCATAAAGAGTAATAGAACGACCATGTAGTGCCACCGAAGCCCGCAATACCATAAGCCGTTTTTGCTCACGAATATCAGACCAGTCAACAAGAACAATGGGCATCGAATTACCTGAACAGATAAAGCTGGCATGCCAACGGTATACAGCGAGTCGCTCTTTGTGCAAGTGACGATTACCTAACAATCTGTCGATTCGTTTGATGTTATGTTTTGTTCTGGCTTTCGTTGGCAGGTTACGACCAAGTTCGGTAAGAGTGAGCGTTTTACATTCAAGTAATGCGTGGCAAGCCAGCGTTAAACTGTTGAGTCGTTTTAAGTGCAATTCAGGGCAGAATTGGTAAAGAGAGTCGTGTAAAATATCGAGTTCGCACATCTTGTTGTCTGGTTATTGATTTTTCTCAGAACCATTTGATCACATGACAAGATGTGCATCTACCTTAAATTTATGATTTTTATCAAAATCATTAGGGGATTCCTCAGTGCAGAGTATCTGTAATCGCTCTTCAAACGACCAGCAACTAAACGCATCCAATCATTATGTAGTAGTGACGTTAAAATACCAAATTCATATAGTGAGCCGTTCGGAAGTATATAGTTTAGGTTTGTTGCGATAACATCTGCCTCAAAAAATCCAATTGGTATGTATGTCCTTCTTTCAGAAGAAACACTAGGAATTAATATATATTTCCCCTCTTTTGGTTGGCTAACTTGCATGAATAAATGTGGTTTTTCTGCCATTTTTAGAGCAGCGCTCTGAGGGATCCCCTCATAATTTCCCCAAAGCACAACCATGTTTGAATAGATTTTGAGCAAGCAGGGTTGCAGCCGCGAGCAAGTCTTCCCTCGTTATTGTGTAGCCAGAATGCCGCAAAACTTCCATCCCTAAGCGCACTGTTGAGAGTACATTTCGATTTTTGACAGTGTTAGCTTGGAAGTGCTTATCCCAACCTTGTTTCTGACCATGAACTCCAGCAAGCCAAAATGTCAGTTGAAGCATTAGGGCGATTAGCAGCATGATATCAAAGCGCTCTGAGCTGCTAGTTCGGCTATGACGGAGGCCTAAACCGTAGGCTGGGCTTTTCAAGTCTCGGAAGGTTTCTTCAATTTGCATACGCTTCGAGTAGAGCCTAACAAGTTGCTTTGGTGTTCGGATTTCAACGGGCAAGTTAGTCGCTAAAACCCATGGTTCTTTTGTCGAAGCGGAGTAGATTTTAGGTGACGGATGATGACAATTAGTCCGTGTCGAACGCTGATTTTTTCGGCCTTTAGGACGTGATTTATACAGTGCAATTTGACATGAAATTGGGTTGCTCTTAGTCAACCTCTTATAGCCTAAAGTCTTTGAGCGACTTGAGGATATGCTATGTAAGTTGCTGATAGGTTGCCAGTTTTCCGCACCTAAATCTGCATATTGCACTTTCCCTCTGACTCGACTTAACCAGTACCAACCTAGCTTTTCAACGGATTTATACCATGGCACTTTAAAGCCAGCATCACTGACAATGAGCGGTGTAGTGTTACTCGGTAGAATGCTTGCAAGGTCGGCTAGAAATTGGTCATGAGCCTTCTTTGAACATTGCTCTGAAAGCGGAAAGGCTTTCTCATAAAGAGTAATAGAACGACCATGTAGTGCCACCGAAGCCCGCAATACCATAAGCCGTTTTTGCTCACGAATATCAGACCAGTCAACAAGAACAATGGGCATCGAATTACCTGAACAGATAAAGCTGGCATGCCAACGGTATACAGCGAGTCGCTCTTTGTGCAAGTGACGATTACCTAACAATCTGTCGATTCGTTTGATGTTATGTTTTGTTCTGGCTTTCGTTGGCAGGTTACGACCAAGTTCGGTAAGAGTGAGCGTTTTACATTCAAGTAATGCGTGGCAAGCCAGCGTTAAACTGTTGAGTCGTTTTAAGTGCAATTCAGGGCAGAATTGGTAAAGAGAGTCGTGTAAAATATCGAGTTCGCACATCTTGTTGTCTGGTTATTGATTTTTCTCAGAACCATTTGATCACATGACAAGATGTGCATCTACCTTAAATTTATGATTTTTATCAAAATCATTAGGGGATTCCTCAGAGCAGCGCTATGACCAGCTTTAATCCTTAGCTCCCTTACTGTATCCACCCTTTTTTGTACTTCTGGCATCCTATTTATATCAGATAAAGACGCATCTACAAGCCATAGGCACCAACGATCTTTGGCGTTAAGAAACTCACTTGCTCCAAGTGCTTTTCTAACCCACTTTTCCGCTGTAGGTTCTAACCTTAACAACTCATTTAACTCATCTTTGTTTAAAAAGAAATTGCCTCCATCTGTAGGTTTATTCCCGAACAGAAGTTTAGGAACCCCTTTCACCAATGGTTGCTTGGATGGTGTTACCGCTATATCAGTACCAATAACTAAGTAAGGAGAAATATTATCTACAGATTGGCGATGCCACTCTCCGTTAACATATTGATATAGACTTTTATTTTTAGAGGTGCCTGAGAGGCCGACAATAACAACATGAACAGCTGCTTTATCTTTAGCATTATTAGCCCATGGGAAGGTTGGATACGCTAAGTGTATATGTAAGCCTAACTGGAAGATGGCTGGCCACAATGTAGCAGATTGCTCTCCCTGACATATTGAGTTTGTCGCAACTAAAGCCAATTCAGCGTTCGATGATTGAATATACTGAGCACCTTTCCAAAACCAGCATGCTACAAAATCGAGATATCCAAGCGATTTAAAACCTTTAAATACTGCTTGCATATCATTGCGCTGCTCAGAACTTCTACCTAAAGTGCCTAGAAAAGGTGGATTACCAATTACATAAACTTCATCATTATCTTGTTTAGGGCAAATTTCATCCCACTCTAGTTGAAGACTATTTCCACCGACAATATTGCCTGTTGCTCTTAGCGGTAATGCAGGCTCAGCAGGACCAATATGCTCTTCCCACTGTTTGTTGATTTGGTGCTCCGCTAGCCACAAAGAAAGACGTGCAATTTCACAAGCGAAATCATCAATCTCAATCCCATAGAACTGGTCTAAGTGAATGTTGGTGATAAAGAAACCTTGATCGATCTTCATTAGAGCTTGGATGGCTTCAATTTCAAGAAGACGTAGTTCTTTATACGCAATGATCAGGAAATTTCCTGAACCACAAGCAGGATCAAATACCTTGATTTCACCAAGTCTCACAAGCAGACGCTTAAGACCATTGACACTGTTACGTTGTTTCTCTAGTTCAGCTCGTAGAGGGTCTAAAAATAGGGGCTGGATCACCTTCATAATGTTGCTGTAAGAGGTATAGTGCTGACCTAAACGTGCTCGCTGATCGACATCTATAACCGCTTGAAACATGCTGCCAAAAATATCTGGATTAATGGCACTCCAATCTTCAAGACCACACTCAATTAAAATACGACGACCTTTTTTCCCCAGTTCAGGAATTGGTTCGTCGCTTTCAAACAAACCACCATTGACGTATGGGAAATCAGTTAAATGCTGAGGTAGGCGTTTGCGAAGGTCACTACCGTCGGGACTATTTAGAACTAAGAATAAGTCATGAAGAAACTGATCTAAGTCGCTGCCATCTTCAGACGTCACACTCTTAATCGCTGAGGTGAATTGACTCTTTTGAGGGAAGATTCCTGTATCTTCTGCAAACAAGCAGAACAACAAACGAGTAAGAAAGACGTTTAACGCATGAATATCTTCAGGAGTATTCAAGTCGTTGTTAACACGGATCAGGTCAAATAGCTTACCCATTTTTACAGCCGCTTTTACGTCTGCTGGCTTTTCACTATTTAAGATGGCTTTCTCAAGCCCCACTAGTGGCAAAAAGAAACTGTAATTTCGGTGAAGAACTTCAAAGTCGATATCTAGTCGTTCGCCAGTTGCACTGTCCCACGCTAAAAAGCGTTCAAAATCAGTAGTGATGATATAGCGGATCTTATTCCTAGCGATCATTGGATCAGCGATGACATCATCTAAAGCCGCATCGATATCTTTCGACTCATTCGTCGGGAAATAGTAAAGCTTGTTCTTTAGTCCAATATGACCTTCAATCTTAGCAACATTGCGGTTTCCACCTTGTCGAAGCTGAGTAATTGTGGCTTTAGGAAATTTAAATGCGGTAAGAAATCCATAGATGAATTCGCTAGGTTCTGAAGCTTCAACGAGCTGCTCAAGCTGTTCAAAAATCTTGGCTTGATTGACGGTCATGATTTTTCCTAGGTAAGGGAACTCTAATAATGAGTTGGATTATACCCTTGAAAGCCAGAATGCTCATTGATTTGCATACAATATTTTTGTTTACCAATATCTATCTGCTAAGCGATTAACCATGCCAACAAAATGTATAGACACTAATCAAATGAGTAAGTTATGAAACTGGAATGTCGTTTCTGGTGGAAACGTTCAGCATAAGACCAAAAGCGTTTCCGCCGGAAACGTTCAGCATGAGACCAAAAGCGTTTTCGCCGGAAACGTTCAGCATGAGACCAAAAGCGTTTTCGCCGGAAACGTTCAGCATGAGACCAAAAGCGTTTTCGCCGGAAACGTTCAGCATAAGACCAAAAGCGTTTTCGCCGGAAACGTTCAGCATAAGACCAAAAGCGTTTCCGCCGGAAACGTTCAGCATAAGACCAAAAGCGTTTCCGCCGGAAACGTTCAGCATAAGACCAAAAGCGTTTTCGCCGGAAACGTTCAGCATAAGACCAAAAGCGTTTCCGCCGGAAACGTCAATACACTAAGAGGCGCTGTACAAAGAGTTCTCAGAACAAAAAGATAAATTACTTCAACGTCGATTCTGTTAATTTTTATCGCCTATATTTTCGATTAATCTATCATTGCTTTTCGAATCATATTAATAGTGTTTTCATCGATTCCATTTTCATAATCAATGTAAAATACTCTTTCTGCGAACGTACCTATAGCAGTTCGCATATCCTCTTCGAAATCACCACATACATACCAGCTTGCGTTCAAAAGTTCAGCATGCTTTCTAGTCGTTCTCAACCAGTCTGCATCATCTAATCTAAGTCTATATCTCAAGTCAACGAAAGGAGCCAGTTGATTATCATTGAAAACACCACTTTGAATGAGTGACTCACGTGTGTACGACTGTGGTGAAGTCGGATACAACAGTGCGCCAGCTTGCTGTGCTACGTCTGCTAGCATCTGAGCACTTTTTTTATCTGGTGCTATGTTTAACAACGTCTGTTTAATACTCATAAACTTATAGTTAAAGAAAGCAGACTTCACTTCTTCGTTACTATTAATATAAGCACGTGAGTATAAAATTGTTCGCGGGTCAAAATATAAAATCTTCAAAATAACTTCCCTATCTATTGTATAGGATATACTAAAACATCATATTAAACCCTGAGGGATCCCCTCATAATTTCCCCAAAGCACAACCATGTTTGAATAGATTTTGAGCAAGCAGGGTTGCAGCCGCGAGCAAGTCTTCCCTCGTTATTGTGTAGCCAGAATGCCGCAAAACTTCCATCCCTAAGCGCACTGTTGAGAGTACATTTCGATTTTTGACAGTGTTAGCTTGGAAGTGCTTATCCCAACCTTGTTTCTGACCATGAACTCCAGCAAGCCAAAATGTCAGTTGAAGCATTAGGGCGATTAGCAGCATGATATCAAAGCGCTCTGAGCTGCTAGTTCGGCTATGACGGAGGCCTAAACCGTAGGCTGGGCTTTTCAAGTCTCGGAAGGTTTCTTCAATTTGCATACGCTTCGAGTAGAGCCTAACAAGTTGCTTTGGTGTTCGGATTTCAACGGGCAAGTTAGTCGCTAAAACCCATGGTTCTTTTGTCGAAGCGGAGTAGATTTTAGGTGACGGATGATGACAATTAGTCCGTGTCGAACGCTGATTTTTTCGGCCTTTAGGACGTGATTTATACAGTGCAATTTGACATGAAATTGGGTTGCTCTTAGTCAACCTCTTATAGCCTAAAGTCTTTGAGCGACTTGAGGATATGCTATGTAAGTTGCTGATAGGTTGCCAGTTTTCCGCACCTAAATCTGCATATTGCACTTTCCCTCTGACTCGACTTAACCAGTACCAACCTAGCTTTTCAACGGATTTATACCATGGCACTTTAAAGCCAGCATCACTGACAATGAGCGGTGTAGTGTTACTCGGTAGAATGCTTGCAAGGTCGGCTAGAAATTGGTCATGAGCCTTCTTTGAACATTGCTCTGAAAGCGGAAAGGCTTTCTCATAAAGAGTAATAGAACGACCATGTAGTGCCACCGAAGCCCGCAATACCATAAGCCGTTTTTGCTCACGAATATCAGACCAGTCAACAAGAACAATGGGCATCGAATTACCTGAACAGATAAAGCTGGCATGCCAACGGTATACAGCGAGTCGCTCTTTGTGCAAGTGACGATTACCTAACAATCTGTCGATTCGTTTGATGTTATGTTTTGTTCTGGCTTTCGTTGGCAGGTTACGACCAAGTTCGGTAAGAGTGAGCGTTTTACATTCAAGTAATGCGTGGCAAGCCAGCGTTAAACTGTTGAGTCGTTTTAAGTGCAATTCAGGGCAGAATTGGTAAAGAGAGTCGTGTAAAATATCGAGTTCGCACATCTTGTTGTCTGGTTATTGATTTTTCTCAGAACCATTTGATCACATGACAAGATGTGCATCTACCTTAAATTTATGATTTTTATCAAAATCATTAGGGGATTCCTCAGTACTCTGCAACAATTGTTTATAATACATTTCCATGGCCATCTCCAACTAATAGTCAAAAAGAAGAAATCTGTTTGTTAGCTGAGAATATACTGTTAGTTAGGGAGGACTCTCCGGGTAAAACCTTAGCTGAATTATATAACCCTGACACCATGCCAAACGACCTTTTAGAAGCACATCAGAATCTAGATCTAGCGGTAGATAAATTGTTC
Source organism: Vibrio scophthalmi (assembly GCF_040869025.1). Classification (NCBI taxonomy): domain Bacteria; kingdom Pseudomonadati; phylum Pseudomonadota; class Gammaproteobacteria; order Vibrionales; family Vibrionaceae; genus Vibrio; species Vibrio scophthalmi. The sequence goes on from NZ_CP134271.1 coordinate 2,453,716, forward strand.
AGGAATAAACCTTTTAAAGATTCATCTGAACGGTTAGCTTTTCTTTTAGAGCGTTATGAAGAACTAATCACAAATAAATAATAAAGTTGGCAAAGATTTAGATTATGGAAAACAATATCCTACAAGTTAGCTACAACCAAACAGGGCAAAGTGCATCTCATAATGATATGGGGATGCGAGAAATGCAGGCTCGTGCGTTCGCCGAGCGTGCAAGTCAGTACTTGCTAATCAAAGCGCCTCCTGCTTCAGGAAAGTCACGTGCATTGATGTTTCTCGGGTTAGATAAGCTTGTTAACCAAGGCATTCGTAAGGTCATTGTTGCTGTACCTGAAATGTCTATTGGCGGCTCTTTCAAAGACACTGACTTAATGCAGTTTGGTTTCTTTGCTAATTGGGCTGTAAAACCTGAAAACAATTTATGTATTAATGGCAGTGAAAGCGGAAAAAGTAACGCATTCAAACGCTTTATGGAAAGTGATGATCAAACGTTAGTTTGTACTCATTCAACACTTCGTAGTGTTTTTGATAAGTTATCTCCTACCGATTTTGATGATTGTCTTGTTGCTATCGATGAGTTTCATCATGTGTCTGCCGATGAAAACAGTCGATTAGGTAGCCTAATTGATATCTTAATGAAACAGTCGTCAGCCCATGTTCTTGCGATGACTGGGTCGTACTTTCGAGGTGATACAGTTCCTATCTTGCTCCCAGAAGATGAGGCTCTTTTTACCAAGGTTACATACACCTATTATGAACAGTTAAACGGCTATAAGCATCTGAAGACGCTAGGTATTGGCTATCATTTCTATCAAGGTGCTTACATTGGTGCTCTACCATCAGTTTTAGACCCGACTAAGAAGACGATTGTTCATATTCCGAACGTTAATTCTGGTGAGTCCACGAAGGACAAATACACTGAGGTAGACTCAATTCTTGAAGTGCTTGGCGATGTCATTATGCAAGACCCAGACACTGGCATTTATCAAGTTAAATGCAAGAAAACAGGGACAACCTTGTTGGTTGCAAACTTAGTGGATGACAGCGATATGCGACCTAAGGTTCAGGCGTATTTGCGTGATATTAACTCACCGGAGCAGATGGACGTCATTATTGCGCTAGGTATGGCGAAAGAAGGTTTTGATTGGCCCTACTGTGAACATGTTCTGACTATCGGTTACCGAAGTTCTATGACTGAAATTGTTCAGATCATCGGTCGTGCTACTCGTGATAGTGCAGGAAAAAGTCATGCTCAATTTACAAACCTTATCGCTCAACCTGATGCGCAAGATGACGATGTCAAAGTGTCTGTAAATAACATGCTTAAAGCGATTACTACTTCGCTTTTGATGGAGCAAATACTAGCGCCGAGCATTCAGTTTAAGCCGCGATCTCAATGGGATGGCAAAAGCTTACCAGCCAATACCGTCATTGTTGATGATACAGCAACCCCTGTTTCACAGAAGGTATTAGATATCCTTAATGGTGATAAGGGTGAGATCCTAACAGCTTTGCTTGCTAAAGAATCTGTGACCAAGGGGGCGATAACGGAAACGATCCCTGCTGAAGTGATTAATGAAATAGAGCTTCCATCAGTCATTCAGACTTTATATCCAGATCTAGAAGAGCACGAGATAGAACAAGTCAGAACTGGAGTTTTACAAAGCCTGTATATAGGTCAGCACGGCGGTCTAATTGATGGTAAAGATCTTCCTGATGATGCCGTAATTGAAGATGGTGGCGCTTCTTATAGTAAAGAAAATCGCTCAAATGAGAACGGAGATTCTGGGCTGAATAATCAGTTCATAAAATTGGGTGATAAGTTCATTAATATTGAGAATTTAGATATTGACTTGATTGACTCGGTAAACCCTTTCCATGGCGCTTACGAAATACTGTCTAAATCTGTTGATGCTGCGGTTTTGAAGACTATTCAGCAAGCAGTACGAGCCAGTCAAGCAAAGGTTTCTGAAGAAGAAGCAGTAATGCTTTGGCCTCGAATTAAAGCTTTTAAGGCGGAGTTTCAACGTGAACCGTCACTTAACTCATCAGACCCGATAGAGATACGTTATGCAGAGGTGCTCGCTTACATTCGAAAAATGAAACAACAACGAATGGCAAAGCAAGGGTAACTAAATGATTCGATTACGTTCTTCTAAGGCGGTAGAAAAGATCAATCTGGATGACATCTTTTCTGAAGAGGATGATTTGGGGTTACTCGATGTAACCCCTCTGAAAGTCAAAGCACCTGCTGGAAATATATTAGCGAGTCAGTTTGAAGAAGTTGCTCATTTTTACGAGCTAAATGGTCGTCTGCCGAGCGTTGATGCTCCAACATTTGATGAGAAGCGCCTTGCCCGCCGTTTAAAAGCATTTCAATCGAATCCCGAGCAATGTAAGGCGCTGCTCCAATTTGATGTTCATAGCTTATTGCAGGGCGAAGCTACCGTAGCCATAAATGAGCTCACTGAAGAAGTTGCAGATCAGCCGCTATCTGTTAAACCTGATAAATCGGAGTTAGTCACATCTCTTGACGATATTTTTGAGGATGATGACGATCTTTTGGATTTTGATGCCCCAGATCTATTTACAATGCGTCATGTCCCAGCGGAAAAGAAAGTTCAACCAGACGAAATCGCGAAACGTCAGCCATGCGCAGATTTTCACCGTTATTCATCGATATTCGATACGGTACAGCAAGAGCTAAAATCTGGTTTATCGTCTTTAGATAGATTTCGCCATGAGCTAAAGATCCATGTTGGGGATGCTTTTATTCTTAACGGGGTTATGGGGTATGTTCATTCAGCCGGAGAAAGATTGGAGGGGTATAGTACTTATAATGCTCGTTTGCATCTAATCTTCGAAAATGGCACTGAGATGCACATGTTGTTTCAGTCGTTGACACATGGTTTGGTTCGCGATGAACAGGGTTCTAAAGTTGTGCGTGAGGGTTTACCTCTGGCTCCTGATGATACTCCCATTCCAACAGGGCTTGTCTACGTATTAGCAACAAAGAGTACGGATAGTGCTTTAGCTGAATATAAGTCGAACCTTTATAAGGTTGGATTTACAGATGGTACAGTGGATGAGCGTATCAAATATGCAGAGAAAGATAAGACATTCTTAGAAGCGCCTGTGCGTGTGGTTATGACAACAGAGTGCTACAACATTGATGCTCACAAACTCGAAACGCTTATTCATGGTTTCTTAGGACACCGACGGTTAAACATCACGCTCAAAGGACAATCTGGTCAAACTTATAGTCCCAAAGAGTGGTTTTATGTGCCATTAACTACTGTCTTAGAGGTCATCAAATATATTCTTGATGGGACGATTTCGCTGTACAGGATAGACAATACCACTGGTAGGGTTGTGAAGAAATCATCGCTTTAATAGTGTTTGCTATAAATCAGGGGGGATGACATGTCTCCCTTTGGAGGCAATTGTTGATCGTAAGCGATTAGATATAAAGTTAACAACTACCGAGTATCTCTCGGTTGATAGTAGGAATATTATGGTTATCGATCCCGAGTTAGAGCGTTTTGCCGAACGCTGCATAAGAGCTGTCGGACTTGGACCAACATTTAGGCTCGTTGTAATGCATGGTAATTACTTCGACTCTGCTAGCTATACTACACGTATCTTAGAGCCGTTAGCTAGGAAGCTGGGCTTTGTATGCAAAGTTGTTGACTTGTCTAAGTTGGCAAGTGAGCAACTAGGTGTGTGTGAAATTGGCGGTATAGAGGACTTGCTTAGAGAATGCGGTGACGAGCAGCGACCATTGTTAATTATTAGAAACACTGAACGCCTGCTTGACCAGAACCTAACAACTTTCCATACTAAGTTTCGCGGACTTCTTGATTGTTTCGATACAACAGCCGTGATTTTCTTCTCCAGCAAAAAACAAAGTATAGATATCCTATTTAAGGATAGTTCTATGCCTCTCTACTGTAGTGCCGCAATAACTAACATTTAGCCGAATGAACCTGCATGTTTAATTAAGACATAAACCTGTCAGCCCTGATTACATTGTAGTGGTTTGCAAACTGACAGATTGAGTCCTGACTAATTCATATAAGTGCTCTTGTTCTCTTAAACGGTTGGGATGTTATACTAGAACGCCCAATTTAGTAGCGCTAAAATGTGAACCGTTGATACCTGATTTACCGATCATCAAAGTATCGTACTTTAGGCTAAAATCACGTGGAATTTCACAACGATCAATTACGATATTTCGGCATTGACTACAAGCAACTCGCCAACGACTCAAAACGAGGTTCTTACTGGAGTTTGTGATGGTTAGCAAAAACTCGATTTTACAATCCTGTAGAGTAACGTTGTCGATTTGAAATTCATAAAGCCCACCCTTATCTAGTTGTTCTACCTCAGCAACTAAATCTTTCATAAGTAATTTATCCTCTAAATTTCCCAAACGTCATGACATTTAGTTCAACGGTTCATCATGCCATATCTGGTCTATGAATGTATGCCACTTTTTTACTGTCAGAACAAGTTTGAAAGGATAGCAAATATTAAAATATCTATTCACGGATGAGTGATGCTTTGTATCAAAAGGTACACTTTAGTTACACAAGCGCAGCACCTGTTGAAGTGCTGTTTTGTATGTAACATAAGGTGTAAATTATTTTTTTGACACTCTGTAACTAAAGGTATTATATTTTAGTTACACAAAATAATAATCAGGTGTGTTAATGACAACTCAAAAAGTTGGGTACATAAGAGTATCTAGTGCAGAACAGAATGTTGATAGGCAGCTAGTCGATATGGATTTGGACAGAACGTTTGTTGAAAAAATGTCTGCTAAGGCTGCGCATAACAGACTTGTTCTTACAGAGTGCATTAATTACCTTCGCACTGGCGACGAACTCTATGTTCATTCTATTGATCGATTAGCACGTAACCTCCTAGATCTCCAAAGCATAATTGGGGAGATAAACAAGAAAGGGGCTTCTATTACGTTTGTTAGTGAGCAGCTTGAGTTTTCTACCAAGGAAGACCCATTCGCCCAACTAACAATGCAAATGCTAGGTGCATTTGCTGAGTTCGAAAGAAAACTGATTAACATCAGGCAACGAGAGGGGATGCAGGCTGCAAAAGCAAAGGGAAAACATATAGGTCGCCCTTCGCTATCATCAGATGTAATAAATGAGATACGTAAGAAAGCCGTAGAGGGGTTAAGTAAGACTCAAATAAGTAAGGAATGCGGTGTGTCTCGACAAACGGTATATCGCGTCCTGAAGGATACATAAAGTTTCTTAGACTCAAATGGGTTCAATTTGGTGGATAAGTGAGGATACACGCTCACCTTTCTCAGAGAGCGAATCAGATCAGAGAGATAGCTCCACAAACTTCAGTCCAAAGGTCTGTTACAGCTGAAATGCGGTCAAAGCTTGGTGATGTCGCTTCTATCGTATGTTAAGGGGGAATGTCATCATTTCTAATGCTATAGGTTGTTTATTACGCATCATTCTTTTTGAACCTGTTGTCCCCCATTGTCCACGCGTGGACAATCACTGAATCACGTACGAGTGAAGGTGCTACAGAGCAGAGCATTTACCAAGGTGTTTGCGTATGCGTGCTAGTTCAAAAACACAGAAAAGTCCAATGACTTTGAGCAAAGCTAACTGCTCTTTATAAGCTCTAGATCTATGGTCGATTTGTACAATGGTGCCGAGTAACTTTGGCAGATGTTATTGAATTGATCAGGGTTGTCGAACACAAAAGTGGCTCGAATATGATTTACGTTATATGTTGTGGTGAGAACAGACCGTAACCAGCCAGCAAGAGAAGTATCTAGAAGCGCATTGCAACTCGCAAACCAAACCCAAGTTTGCTCATTACTTCGAATTATATCTAAAATCTCCGATTTATATCTGTAGTCTTCTCCCATCGAAGCTAGGTCGATGTACGCTACACTAGCACCTAGTTCATGGTTAATGCGATTATACGAATCTTGATACTCTTTACGGCATTCACTTGCAAATGCATGAAATCTCATCATGCCTAGCTGCCAATAGCCATGAATTAAGCGTTCTGGTGTACCTACAGGCCAACTATCAAAGGTGAAAAGCTCATTTTTACGCATCGAAAACCTTCTTTTTATGCTCAGTTAAGACAAGACTTATTGTTCCACAATTTTGATCTCCCGTGCTCAACTGCTCCATAAAACGCTGCATAGTTGTTCGCATAGATAAATACTCTGTGGGGAACAGTTTTACCAGCATTTTTGACATGTGACACTACGGTTACTTTTAGTGCTATCAACAGATAGGGCAAAAACAGTCTAAACCCAATAACTAGTACGTACAAATAAGAATCCACGGGTCTATAACAAAAGCTGCTCAATTCAATTTTTGCGATCTGGTGACGCCGTCCCTTCGATTCTGTCCTTCTTTCTAGCAACCATTAGCGAGCTTTAGTTCGACACCGAGCTTGCTACACGGTTAGCTCACTTTTGCCCCTTTCCGTGCCAGCGACGCTCAACCTCTCAAATCATAGTGGGCGATTTGACCTACTTTCTCTTATCTATGTAATGTCTACCGCATTGGGGTCGTACACCAAACAATAAGCTTTATCCCAAAGTATTGTTTTTAATGTGGTTGTATCATGGTTTCTATCAAGCTAACGAAGTAGACTCCAGTAGTTACTTTTTGAACTGGATGCTAATTATGACTAACGAATCTTCTCCTGATGACCTTGCAGCGCAAGTTTTTGGTTCACAAACACCTCTCCCACCTTTTTGTAATATTGAAAAAGGAGAGCTAGCTATAAAGTTTTCTAACTCTACCTTCTGGTTACCACTGGACGAACCAACAATGAGAAGAGTTCATCGACAAACAGGTGTCCTTAGCGATGAACTTCGTAATAGTCTAGAACTGAACCAGCAAAAGGCTTCAGAGTTCCTTTCAACATCTCTTCAGCTTCCAAATCTAGCTCTCTTTGCTGGGAGTGGTGCTTCCCTTGGAGAGCCCAATGGCCCATCTATGTGGGACCTATGGGTAAAATGTATGTTCGTGAACGCCGAAGATAATGGCATCGAGAACGCAGTCGAACAGCTTCATGAGGAAGCCAAAGCCATTTGCGACAAGTTACGCTATACAGATCTTGAATCACCTAATATTGAGCACTTTTTGTCTGCTTGTGATGCATACCTTACCGTTTACCCAGAAGACCAGTCAGTGAGGCCGTTCTTAACTTCTTGTAAAGCTAAAATACTTGAAGCTTGTTCTGATTTTTTATCGATAGGTAACCCAGATATTTCAGCATATACAGAAACGCTCAGAAAGTTAGCAAGGCGGCGTACAAGAGATCCAAGACTAAAAGTATTCACAACTAACTATGACATGTGCTTTGAAACAGCGTCTTCTGATTTGGGGATGATGGTCGTTGATGGATTTTCCTACACAAGAAAGCGTCGTTTTAATGGTCAATACTTCAATTTTGATGTGGTTAACAGAGCCAATGAAGAGCAGTCCTTCATTCAAGGTGTGATTCAGTTATATAAGTTACATGGCTCCGTAAGTTGGGAATACCAAGATAAAGATGTGTATGAAGTTCAGCAGCCATCTCCTGAAATAGCATGTCTTATCTATCCAGCAAAAGGCAAGTACCAACAAGCATTTATACAACCTCATCTAGAGCTTTTGTCTCGTTACTTAGAATTTCTACGGTTACCAAACGCTTGCTTGGTGGTAAGCGGATTTGGTTTTAATGATGACCATTTATCCGAACCTATTCTTTCTGCGATTAAATCTAACCCTAGCTTGAAGTTAATTGTTTCTGATTATGCTGCATATGAGCAGATTAACGGTGGTGGTAGTCATTATTGGCAAGACTTATCTTCCTGTGGAGCCGATGTAACATTCATTAATGCTTCTTTTAAGCAGTTATCTGGATTGATACCCAACTTAGCCGCACTGAGCCCTGCTGAACAACTCGGTAAAGACGTTCAACGTTTGTTGGTAGGAGGTAATGGGTGATTTGTTTATTGAATAGTGGGATCCTAAACCCTTCCCTTAAGGTTGGAGTGATCGCGGGAGTTAACGCAAAAGGTATCACGCTGAATCTGACAAAGGCTGGATTGAAATCAGCGAGTTATCACAACGGAGGGCGCTACGGTAGAGGAGAAGTCGGCGAGTTAGTTCTTATTGAAGGACAAACGGGGTTAACTCTGGGGAAGGTTCTAGATGTTAGGCTACCTGAAAAAGCACGACAAGTTCTGGCTAATGTAAGTTCTGACGATGAGATAGATGCAATAGGTTACATGCAGGTTCTGGGCTCCGTTTGCCTTAGTACATTGGCAGTTTCTGCAGGTGTAACAACATACCCAAGAATAGGGGATAGCGTTTATTCAGCACCTGCTGAGTTTATTGCAAAGCTACCTGAGCTATCAGATCGTGCCATATCAAAGGAACAGCCTAGACTAATCAAACTAGGTTCTATAGCTGAAGGTGTTTCTAGTGATGTTGCAGTAAGCCCCGAAAAGCTTTTTGGTAGACACTGTGCAATTCTCGGCTCAACCGGAGGAGGAAAAAACTGGACAACTTCTAGGCTTATTCAGGAGTGCGCTAAGTTTCCGAACTCTAAAGTTATCGTTATTGATGCCACAGGAGAGTATCGAAGCCTACCCACGTCCTATACCATGCACCGTCATTTAGGGAATCCTATAAATACGCATCAAGACTCCACTTGTTTTAGAATTCCGCCAACTGACTTCGTTGAATCTGACTTTTTAACTCTCTTTGAACCATCAGGGAAAGTTCAAGGGCCCAAACTTAGGGAGGCTATAAGAAGCTTGAGGCTTGTTCACTTGGATCCGTCTATAGCTGAGCATGGTGTTTTAATGAAAGTTAAGCGAAGCAAAGAGGCTTATAGAGCTTCAATGCGAAAGCGACATCCTGATACTCAGTTACCTTTCTCAGCCTTGGTGGACTTACCTACACAGCCTTTTGATGTTAAAAAACTCATGCGGCAAATAGAGCAAGAATGTTGCTGGTCAAATAATGATGCTTGGGGAGACCCAACAAACGATTTAGGCTATTGTTCTTCTCTTTTTACAAGAATTCAGTCTGTACTCAAATCACCATCGTTCGAAGTAGTGTTTGACGAATCTCAAGGGGACTCTCTTGGTCAAGTTTTAGATGAATTTCTCAGTTCACATAGTCGTGTTCTCCGTTTGTGTTTAAGTGCTACTAGTTACGAGTTTAATGCAAGGGAGATACTAGCTAATGTTATTGGACGTAAGTTGCTGTCTTATGCGAGAAATGAACGATTTACTAATCGACCTTTACTTGCTGTAGTCGACGAAGCTCATAACTTTCTTGGAAAGAAGGTAGGATTTGAAGAGTATGCAACTCGTCTTGATGCTTTTGAAATCATTGCAAAAGAAGGGCGTAAGTATGGTTTGAATATTTGCCTTACCACTCAACGACCTAGGGATATTACCGAAGGTGTTATAAGCCAAATGGGTACTTTACTTGTCCATCGCTTAACTAACAGTAATGACCGTGAACTTGTAGAACGAGCGTGCGGAGAAGTGGATAAGTCGATGATCGAGTTTTTACCTAATCTAAAACAAGGGGAACTTGCTGTTGTTGGGGTCGATTTCCCGATTCCTCTGACAATTCAGGTGCATAAACCTGAGCATCCACCATTGTCTGATAGCCCAAGTTATCAGTTGTACTGGTAATATAGCTATCTATTGGTATGAGATAAGGAAAATTCTGAAGTCATGTTTTTCTTTTTACCCTAGAAAGATTTATCCGAAAGTCCGGCATTCACCAGAAATCGCAAAACGGAATTGCCCAGAACCGTTACAAATGGCACTTCGTAACTCAGAAGTGCCCCAAAGTCGTTTAGAGCAAGTTATCTACGCTACAGAAAATCAGCATGTTTTCCCTACTAAAAGTAATCCCATCAACACCCCATAAATTCTAAAAATATGCCATTTATTTGATATGAGCATCAGTTGCGAATATTCGATTGTGATAGCGTCCAAAAAGTCAGCATTACACCACTTTATGAAGTGGACATTTGTACCTCTCAAAATTTAATCCAACTATTTTTAGACAGTTAAAACGGCGTGGGTATCAGGAAGAGTCGAAGCGGAGTGAATATGGTAACTAAGAAGTTTGACCTAAATATAGATCGAATGCTTGAAAACTGGGACGTTTTCCATGCCGTTCGGGAAATCATTGCAAATGCTCTCGACGAGCAGATATTGACTGACACAGCGGACATTATTATCTCACGTGATGACCGAGGTCAGTGGTGTATAAGGGACTTTGGCCGTGGTCTTAGACACGAGCACTTCACGATGAACGAGAATCAAGAAAAGCTCGAACATCCCGGACTAATCGGAAAGTTCGGTGTGGGCTTGAAGGACGCTCTAGCCACATTCGATCGCTTGGGAATCGAAACCCGTATCCGCTCTAAGTTCTGCGATGTCTCCTTCGACCGTTCTGAAAAACATGATTTTTCTGATGTCATCACGCTACATGCCTGCATCTCCGAACCGTCCGACCCTGCATTCATCGGAACAGAGTTCATCTTGAAAGGCTGTTCTACAGATGATATTGAGAAGGCGAAGAGTCTATTCCTATGTTTCTCCGGTGAAGAATGCCTAGAGAAAAACCAATATGGAGAAGTCTTGCAGAAAGTGGGTAGAGTCTCTTTCATTTACATTAACGGTATTCGCGTCGCCGAAGAAGAAAATTTTCTGTTTTCCTACAACATCACTTCGCTGACGACTGCTATCAAGAAGGCTCTCAATCGCGAACGAACGAATGTCGGGAGAACCGCCTACTCCGACCGAGTTAAATCCATTCTGCTAGCTTCCTCTTCGGAGGCAGTTGCTCAAACTCTCGTCAATGACCTCGGTAACTTTGGGAGCGGCTTACTCCACGACGAAATGAAATGGACGGATGTCTCCGTTCATGCATCGAAGATCACCAATGCGTCGGGAAACGTCCTGTTCCTGACGGATGAGGAGATTATGAATGCTCCGCGTTTCGTCGAGGAAGCTCGGGCAAATGGGCGGCAGATAATCACAATTCCGAGTAACGTCAAAGAAAAGCTGTCGGGACAGGTTGATACTGAAGGAAACGTAATACAGGATTTAGGCAATTTCATTTCTGGGTGGAACGATTGTTTCGAGTTCAAATTTGTCCCACTAGAAAAGCTTTCACAGGCCGAAAGAGTGGTGTTCGACATGACCGGAAGGCTCGCAGATCTAGTCGGTGGACTTCCTTCGAGGGTTCAGTCGGTAAAAATCTCGGAAACGATGCGCCCCGAGACGGGGGGCTTCTCGGAAGCTAGGGGGCTTTGGACAGGTACGGAAATCATCATCAAGCGCGACGAACTTGCTTCTGTCGAGAGCTATGCGTCGACCCTGCTTCACGAAATAGCTCATGCTCGAAGCGGAGAGGTCGACGTCACAATCGGTTTCGAACAAGAGTTGACCTCACTTCTCGGGATGGTTGCATCGAAAGCCCTAATCACTATCGCCGACGAGCACACAAGAGCCCGATTACCTGAAACCCATACTTCATCGCGATACCCACAAACATCGAATCAAGACTCAACTCCAAAGAAAAAGATAGGTTTTTGGGCAAGGTTTTTCGGCAATCCTTAGGGTGACGTGATAGTGCCCATCATCCTAATTCATGTGCAGATTCTGATGAACTGTTCGCGGTACGGATGATTAGTTCATTGATTTAGGAAGCAACGTCCTCAAATTCAGCGTATCCGAACAACATGGCTTAGGACACCAATTCTAAGCTGTTTCTGCCCCTCCCTAGGTCTATCTGTTTTGGGACGTCTATGCCCCATTTCTTGTTAGTACAAAAGCTCATTCATGCTCTGTTAATGTTAGTTCTGCCCTACTGGCATTAATGATTTGCTACAGAGCTATTAGGTGGCATTTTTCAGTAATTCCTCTTTTGTCCACCTACAAAAATTACGTAACTTGTTAATATTAATTGAGTTGATAAAAAAGAGAGCGCAAGATAGACCAAAATGAAAGACGGATAAAGGCAGTCTAAAAAGCGTTAATTGGCTAGTAATCTCATCAGAAGTAAAGAGATTGGTAAATATAACAACGGCATATTGAATTGACTGTTTATTATGAATAACAAAGGATGACTAAATGAACAAAACTCAGTTAATAGACTTTATTGCAGAAAAAGCTGATCTATCGAAAGGCCAAGCAAAAATGGCACTCGATATGATAATTAATGGAGTGTCTGATGCTCTAGCTGAAGGTGACCAAGTACAACTAATTGGTTTTGGTACGTTTAAAGTAAATCATCGTGCAGCTCGAACAGGTATCAACCCTAAAACCGATCAACAAATTCGCATTGCTGCTGCAAACGTTCCTGCTTTCGTGGCTGGTAAAGCACTTAAAGATACTGTGGCTAATTGTAAAAATATAAATGAATCACTAGTTGAGCCTGTAAAACGCTTAAATCCAACCTTCAAAACAAAGAGAGAATTATACATTCTATCTGGAAATGAATGTGTTTTTCCAAACTGCCCGCACAAAATGCTAGATGAATATAACCACTTTATTGGGGAAATATGTCATATTGAAGCAGCTGAAGCTAATGGTCAAAGGTTTAATCCAAAGCAAACCAACGAACAAAGGCGTCACATATCAAATCTCATGCTTATGTGCCCCACTCACCACAAAGTGACCAATAATGTCATCCAATACCCCGTTAACAAGCTAAAATGCATAAAGGCAGATCATGAAGCAAAGGTTCGTGAGAAGAAAATAACTGTAGATCTACCTGATAGCTTCATAGACTTCGGATTGGAAGAGTCAGCTTTACTACCCACTAACTTAAATGTTTTGGATATTAACCTTTCAGACTGTAATCCTAACTTTTTTAATGATTCTCTGGATTATATTAAGAAAGTAGCGGACTTACCACGAACTACAAGAAGCTTCTATCTAAGAGCTTTCTATCGAGCTTTTATCGCAGACGAATACTCTATTGGTTTCGATCCAAGAGAAATTAAACTTTATTTGCGGTGCTCTGATCACGATATAGACACTCACGCTTCTATACTCCAAAACGCAGGCTTACTTTCGGAGCTAGATATAGATTACGATGTGAACCCGGTCAAAGTACGTTATTGGTTCACAACGTTTGACAAAGAAGACAACCAAATTTACTTCTTACAAAGTGTCAAAAAGGCTTATGCTAACCAGCCTGCCATTCTAGAAGATATATTTTTGGAATTAAACTTCAACAGACTTGCATCAAACTAGAAATGACAAAAATTAGGTTTGGGTACTTACCCAAACCTTAAACCTATCATGGGTCCATAGGTCAAATTGTAGTGGTCAACTAAAATTGGCCACGGTTTTAGAGTTTTCCCAATATAATCGTTCTGACTCATTGGGAGTTAGACCACCGTTATACTGATGTGGCCTGAGTTGGCAGTAATATCCAATGATGTATCGAGTGATCTCTTGTTGAGCTTCTGCAAAGCTACGATAACCCACCGTTGGCACCCATTCCGTTTTCAGACTTCTAAAAAAGCGTTCCATCGGCGCATTATCCCAACAGTTTCCTCGGCGAGATAAACTCTGCTTTATTTGAAAACGCCACAGTAATTGGCGGTATTTACGACTGGTATAGTGACTACCTTGATCGCTATGGAACATGACACCTTTAGGCTTTCCACGAGACTCATAAGCCATCGAGAGAGCTTTGCCTGTTAGCTTAGAATCTGGTGATAACGACATCGACCAACCAATCACTTTGCGGGCAAAAAGATCGATAACAACCGCTAAATACATCCACCGATTACCCGTCCAAATATACGTAACATCGCCAGCCCAGACGTCATTTGGCGCGGTAACCGCAAACTGACGACCTAAGTGGTTTGGAATTTCAATATGTTCTTGTGAAGCCTTTCTGTAACGATGCTTTGGCTCTTGACAACTCACAAAACCAAGAGTTCTCATCAGCTTAGTCGCTCGGTAACGACTAAGCTTTATGCCCTGGTTTGTGACTATATCTGCAATGGTTCTCGCTCCTGCTGAGCCATTGCTTGCAGTATGGGCCTCGCTAACCAAGCTGCGAAGGTTTACTGTTTCAGCATTAATTACAGTTGGACGTTTAAGCCAATAGTTATAACTACTTCGATGAACATTGAAGACTTCGCATAATGTTTTTACGCTGTAGCTCTGCTTGAGTTTCTTGATGATCAAGAATTGTTCAGTGAGTCCGACATCAACAGAGCCGTGGCTTTTTTTAGTATTTCATTATGCTCTTCAAGGCGAGCCAGCTTCTTTTTTAGTTCCCGAATTTCTATTTGCTCAGGGGTCATAGGTGAAGCTTTCGGTGCTTTCCCTTGGCGCTCTTCTCTTAACTGGCGAACCCATTTATCCATCGTGGATTTACCTACATTCATGGCTTGGGCTGCTTCAGTCACTGAATAGTTTTGGTCTAGGACTAACTGCGCCGCTTCTAACTTAAATTCTGCGCTAAATAGTCGTCTTGTACGTTTTGTCATAATGTCACCTGTTAACTTATGAGGCGATGATATCACCTCTAACTAAGTGACCAAATTCACTATGCCACTACAAGTGGCATAGCGAATTTAGCCAGCCATTAAGAGACTTACAATACCTGATTTAATTCATTATTTGCTAAATTAGTAAACTCACTGACATATTTATGTCCAAATCAATTGCAGAAGGTGTGCGTGTCTGAAGACCAATAAATAAAAATATTGAGACACGGTAACTCGTTTTACTAAGCGATATATTAGTACGAAAATAAAGAAACTAGAGGTGCCTATCGTGACGAAATTACCAACAAACTCACCAACTGACTTTTGCGTAGCCTTTATAGAAAGGGAACTTGAAGATAGCCGAGAGAAAAAAATTTTGATGAGTCGCTGGTCACTTATGCAACGGATGATTGATCAGGCATCAAATCTTGAAAGGGTGTTCAACGAGCTAATCAAACGGTTTGGTTACGCTGACAAACTAGCAATCCTTTATGAATCAGAAAGGCCAAATGCTGAAGCTGTTTGGTTGACATTGGAACATATCTGGATGAGCGAAGATTTTGCGAAGGAAGAGTTTATCCAAGCAAGAATCAATAGACGTGAGCTACTCAAAATACAAGAAGATATCTCGGAGCTTTCATGTCGCCTAGCCGATATGCTAAGACGCCAGAGTGAATTGTATGAGTACTCTGGTTTTCGTCGGTATGATTTTCAAACAGCAGTCGATTCGTTGGTGCAAGGCGGAGAGCATAACCATCTTTTTGGGGCTTACGTTAAAAATGAGCTTGAAAGTCTGGCGTATCAATATGACCTTAAATACTGGCCTTCACGGGCTGATGTCGTAGAAGCCATTGGTGAGTTTGAAGCGCTTCAACCAATACCACAACATGTTGAAATCCCTGATGCGGTACTAGATGGAAGAGCGTCAGACCATAAAGATTTTGTCCTTTCGTTTGACGCCCAATTTGATGAACTAAATCAGCTACCTAGCGGATTTAGATTTAGCAATCAAGCGATGGCAGACATTATCAATGTAGTTTTAGATTCTCCGGAAGATAAGCTCATCCTTGGTGACACTATTCGAACGATCAGGAATCGATATGTAGTGGGCAAGTAAAACTGGCCACAGGTCTAGGGCTTTTCCATACTTTTGGTAATCTGAAATGCCTTCACTAGTGCAAAAGCCCTAACACGATAATGTCCAGATACGTGCCAGCACGATCATCGCTAATACTGTGATCATCGCTAATACACTTGTGCCCTAGGGTGCCCAAACTGCGAACAATATTTCGTCACTCTATGATGAAGTCAGGTTCACGCACGCACTCGTGTGCACTTAATTTGCTATTTGCGATTGCACTTTAGTGCGCGCGTGTTGGTTTGGCTTTAAAAGTGAAAGTAGAAGTGTTTTATAGAGGGTGTTTTAAATCTTGTCAATGTAACTTGTTGTATTTTATGTGTTTTAATTTGAAATTCTTTGCTTCTATTGATTTGATTAAGAGTTGCTTCACCCACCCACCCACTGAGTGGGTATATGATTTATACTCTATAATGGTTCGAATCCTGCAGGGCGTGCCATATATTCTAAAAGCCCCGATAACTCGATGAGTTGTCGGGGCTTTTGCGATCTTAGACCATTATTCGATAATGCCGATTCCTTCATCTTACCGAATAGCCACAATACTGATACGTAAGTCCACTTACGATGAATTAGCTTCGTCTAATTCGACTATTCAACATCAATAAAGTAAGTCGATTGTGCTGAAGGGTTCAAGTAGTGATACTGATCGAGTGTGAGATCTTTACTGTCCAAGACATTGGTGATGCTCAAACCAAATTCAGCAATATTGATGATGGCTGCTTGGGTGCGAGGCACATTTTGATCATAGACCAAGATGTATGGGCTTAGGCGTGTCTCTTTGTTGGTGGAAATCACGACCCCAATTTGATGGTCAGAGAGCTCAACAATGGTGCCTGGCGGATAAACGCCAACAACGCTAATTAACGCCATAATGTCTTTTACATCATGTTGCCCACGGCACTTATTGTATAAGTAGGTCAGTGCACTATGAGGGCTATGTTGGCTGTTTACGCCATTACATAGTTTGTCATAAGCATTGGCTAAAATGAGCACGCGTGAGAGTTGATGGATCTCATCTTGGTTCAAACTATTTGGATAGCCGGAACCGTCGTTGAGCTCATGATGTTGCCCAATTAACTTTAAAGCGGCTTCTGGGAACTTCGGGATCTTTGCGCAAATTTTTAGGCTTTTCTCTAAATGAGAAGCGAGCCGCTGGCGATCATCTTCTGCCAGTGGTTCTGGTTTAGACAGCAAACTCATCGGCAACTGGCTTTTGCCAATATCGTGATACAACGCAGAGAAGGCCGCTAACTGACATTGCTTGGGGTTAAACCCTTTTGCCTGGCAGATCAAAACCGATAACAACGACACGTTGAGCGAATGGTAATGCAATCGGCTGTAGCCTACAGAATCATTCATTAAATGAATTGCACTGCCGCTCTCGGTATCAATGTTTTTGTAGAGGAAGTTTACTATTGATAACGATTGGCTGATGCTGGGATTTGCACTTAGCTTATCAAGATCAAAAAGGTCTTGAACATCATTAAGCGTGCTGGCAAAGGCCTCTTTAGAGCGATGAATACGGTCTTCAATGGCGGCAAACTGCTTGCAACTGTCTTGCTTTTTAAGCCACATTTGGTCGAGTGCATCTTCTGCAACGGATTCGAGTAAATGCTCATGGCATACCTGTTCCGTTGGAGGGGGATTGCTTGGTTGAGCTTCCACATCTTGAACATCACTTTTCAGTGCATTAATCGTGATGGTTTTTAGCCCAAGCTGCTTGATGATATTGAGCTGCTCATCACTTTTGATTTTAAAAGAATTGAGTAAGAAAGGGTGCAGGCCCCATTTGAGTGGTAGATAAATATAATGGCCGACACGCAGCTGCTGTACATCAAGTCTTACTTTCATACTCATTCATATCAAAATTAACTGCAATACCTTATTCGCACGAATGCTTGGTATTTTATTTCAGCCTGACTCTACTCCGGAGTTCGGGACTTTTCTATCTTATTTCAGCGGAAAGTTGATGTCGGTGAGCGCTATTGCTCATTGCTTAAACCATGTGATGAAATTGAAGCTAAATTTTAACTTAAACGATTGAAAATTAGTCTGTTTGGTTATTGAGTTGAGTTCGAGGGGTCTGTTTTGGAGAAAGTGTTTTTGATACGAAAAGTTTTTGATATGGGGGTTTGTTGAAGAGATGGAGCGAATGAAAAGGGTCCGGGAGTGGCTATCGAAATAAGGTGCTCTCGCAATAAACTGAACCTAATGTCATCAACATCAGGTTCAGTTTTGAAAGTTTACTTAGTATGAAAAATTTGCTCGGTTTTTAGAGAGGTCAACGAGCGAATTTGGCGCCAGACGTAGTAAAAGATACCGAACATCATCAGCATGCTAGGGATGGCGATGATCGGGTAGCTGTATAGGGTTAGCTTACCTAATTCTTCATTAAATGCCGTTGTTCCCGCAGGACTGGTGACAATCCAAGTGGCAAGGAAATAGTTCATCGCAGAAGAAAAAGCGAAGGTGCTCGCAAACAGGTAGTTTGATGATACAAGGCAACGGTCGAAAGCGGCTTTACCCCCACTTTGTTGCAAGCGTTCATTAATGAGAGAAAGATTTAAGATGGTGTCATTAAGGATCATCTTCTGCATGAACGGGTAACGAGTAAAGGTTGAACCTAGAACGGCCAAGCCAATTAGACCCGGAATTAAGGCTTCTTTAAGTGCTAACCAACGTGTATCGAGTTCTAGCAAGCCAATACCACCGGTCAATAAAACGCTGACAAAGCCAAGCGCGGCGATAAAGTTAAACTTCTTGTTGCGGATGAGATCCATGCCACCGTAAACAATGGGGAATAGCAACGCGACGACAAGTGCCATTGCGGTGCCTAGGTGTTCATCGCCACTAAATTTCATCAAGATAAATGAAGGGATGAAGACGTTAAAGAGGATCTCGAAGAGAGGATTCGACTTTTTCGCGGTCGTGTTATTCATAATTTCCTACTGACTTTACTCTGTCGGCTGCGATTTCAATTCGAGACGAAGTGTCAATTGCCTAGCATCAGATGTAAAGCATTAAAGCGTCGAGTTATGTAACGACTTATGATGTCGGTCACATTGTTTGGGATACGAGAGACCTAGTTTGGACGTGATGCGTTTCAATTTGAGCGTAAGAGTATGGGCAAGTTGTGCTGTGTTCTGAGCCTGCTTCAAACGCATTTTGAGGCCAAGGGAATAAAGTCATAGGGGTGAAGATTGGTTTGATGTTCAATGCTTATCGGTTAAGGAATGATGCGTGTTTAATTCGTTTGTTTTTCGGTCTATAAACTCATTATCCAGTTTGATTTTGTTTTGGAGTACAGTGTGAAAGGTTTCAAATCGGCTCTGCCACACAAAGTTTGCCCTGTCTGCTTGCGGCCATTTTCTTGGCGAAAGAAATGGCAGCGCAACTGGGATGAAGTTGTGTATTGTTCTCAACGTTGTCGCCGCGCAAAAAAAATCGCGTCGAATCAATAGAACTATAAAAGTTTATCTGCCGATATTGTCGATTATTCTCCTTTCTACCAAGGCAATACTTTTCCGTTGTAAGCTAAAAATGCGCCATTTTGTTGTGGGGTTACCGTTTCAATTATTCGGACTAAATCGCAGGCCACTTGCTGTGATTCGAACAGTTTTCCTTGTGGTACATTCGCCTGAAATGGCACGGAAAGGGGCGTGTTCGTTGTTCCTGGATGTAAAGAGAGTACGGTGCCGTGTTTGATCGTGCGTTGCCATTCAATCGCAATGGTTTTCAGAAGCATATTGAGCGCCGCTTTGGAGGCTCGATAACTGTACCAACCTCCAAGATGGTTATCTGTAATACTACCGACTCGAGCGGAAATAGCGGCCAATTTAGGGGCTTGGCTCTGTTTTAATATTGGCGAAAAATACTTGGCAAGCAACAACGTCGGTAAAGTATTGACTGAGATGTTATGCAAAAAGAAATCACTTTGAACTGAGGCTAAATTCTTCTCTGGCCCTTTTGTCGGGGTATGTAGCATACCCGCGCAATTCACCAACCAATCGAGCTTGGTTAGCTGTGCACTGAATACCGCGATTTGTGTTTCTTTGGTGATGTCCAATTGATGCCATTGCAGGCGGTCATGCTGCCATTTAGGCAGAGCATGCCGGTAAGTGGCATGGACAAGAGCATCTGGATATTTCATAAGTAGTTCACGCACCATTGCAAAGCCGATCCCGCCATTACCGCCAACGACCAATATTTCCATCATAGCTCCTCGATATTCTGCATGTATTGCTCTGCGGTGAGCAATATCTCATCTTGTATTTGCGGATCGGTGCGATCCCAAGAGCGATAAATCATTCCAATGCGAGGATTATTGGCTAAACGTTGGCGATGCTTATGCATGAAGCGCCAATAAAGGCTATTCAATGGGCACGCACCTTCGCCACTGCGCTGGTTAACGCTGTAATGGCATCCTTTGCAGTAGTCACTCATTTTGTTGATGTATGAGCCACTCGCCGCATAAGGTTTTGTTCCGACGATACCGCCATCAGCAAACAAAGCCATACCACGAGTATTGGGCATCTCGACCCATTCTATTGCATCGATGTAAATACCCAGATACCACTGGTCGACTTGATCGGGGGCGATTTCGGTAATCAAGCAGAAATTCCCTGTCACCATTAAACGTTGAATATGATGCGCGTAAGCATAATCGAGAGACTGACGAATCGCGTGATGTAGACACGACATTTTGGTTTCGCCATCCCAAAAGTAGTGAGGCAAAGCTTGTGTGGCATCGAGCGCGTTTAAGGTTTGGTAGTTGGGCATATTGGCCCAGTAAACTGCTCGAATATACTCACGCCAACCGAGTATTTGGCGTATGAAGCCTTCTACTTGAGCGATATCGATGTCAGACCTATTACGATAGGCTTCAAGTGCGGCATCAATCACTTCTGCAGGGCTGAGCAGTTTACTATTAAGAGAAAAGGATAAGCGACTATGGTACAAGCTCCACTTGGCGTTGTGTTCTTGTGTCATCGCATCTTGAAAACGGCCAAACAAAGGTAAGCAAATTTGACAAAAATAAGCGAGTAAAGAGAGGCTTTGAGAACGGTTAATTGGCCAAATTAGTTGGTCACCAATTGAGCCAATAGTATTGATGTTATGTCGTTTTAAGCGCTGGAGGACTTCGCAGGTCTTTGTGCCAAACAGCATAGGTTGCGGGAGCTGCTCGATATCTTGAGATTTGAGTTTATTACGATTACTGGCGTCGAAATTCCATTTTCCCCCTTCGGGCTTACCGTCATGAATCATGACATTGAAGCGCTTTCGCATACGGCGATAAAAGTGTTCCATCATGATGTGTTTTTGCGCTGGAAATTGTTGCTCTATCTCGCTATATGGCAGCATAAAGTGGTCGCTATCGACACAATTTGTCGTGACGCTGGTGGTGCTTATCCTGCTTGGCGACGACGGGGTTTTATTGTTGGCTAGCGGAGGGAGTTTCAGGTTAGCGAGTTGAGCGAGTAATCGGTACTCGTCGGGACGCTGGTATTCAAAAATAGAGGCATTGACTTTGGCGACGTAGTGGGCAATCAATGCAGTAATATCGGCGAAGTGCTGAGTGTCATCTAAGGTCAAATGTAGGATATGGTGACCTTCTTGTTGTCGCTCGTTGGCAAATGCCTGCATAGCAAGAAAAAAGGCGCATACTTTTTGAATGTGGTGTGGCGCATAATGGGTTTCTTGATGCAGCTCTGCGATTAAATATAAGGTGGTATCATCAACCTGTTCAAACCAACTGTGTTGGGCGTTTAACTGGTCGCCCAAAATAAGGCGAACTCGAGTGTAGTGCATTAGATGGACTCCTGATTACCTTTTTGGGGCACGATAGGCCAATCGACCATATCGACACCATCTGTTTGCGCGTGTGAACAATGGCCTTGCCAGCGACGAATGAAGGACAAGTCAGCGTCATAGTGCTGAGTTTGTTTGTTGAGATCAAAACGTCTTGAACCGCGCGGATCTGCACCGACGCCTGCAAGGTATTGCCAGTTTCCCCAGTTTGATGCGACGTCATAATCGACTAGCTGAGTTTCAAAATACGCCGCGCCGTAGCGCCAATCCAGTTGCAATTCATAGATCAAACAACTGGCGACGATCTGTCTACCTCTATTGGACATGAAGCCAGTTTGGTTGAGTTGGTGCATGCACGCATTCACGATCGGGAAAGGGGTTTCGCCTCGCTTCCATTGCAAAAATCTTTGCGGATAGAAACTCGTCAGTGGCGCGCTAGGTTTATTGCCTGAAAAGCGAAACAACCTTGCACCATGTTTCATTGCTGACCAATAAAAATATTCTCGCCAGAGCAATTCAAAAGAGATCCAGTAGGTGGATTCGTTCCGGCCGAATTGATGCTCATGTTCTGCTAACATCGAAAGTATGGTACATGGTGAGAGGCAACCTATCGCCAACCAAGGTGACAGTTTGGTTGAATAATCCATGCCATCTAGCTCGTTGCGAGTTTGCTTATAGTGTTGTGGTAGGGGGGAGGAAAAATAGCGCTGACAATGCGTTAGCCCAGCAAGTTCGCCGCCCTCAAAAAGCGCGGGTTGAGTGGGGGGTAACTTAGGCCATGTTTCCTCAAATTGAATTTGTAGTGGCGGTGGTAACCTTGTAGTTGTTGTATTGCGTGCTGGTTTGTCGAGTTCTTCAACTTGTTTGCGAAATTGGGTAAACGTTGATGGTAGAGCATTCAGTTCAAATGGTAAGTCGGACTTGCGGAAAAGGCTGCGTACATGGTCTTGAGTTACAATCAGTGAGGGGAATTGCTCTTTAAGTTGCCGTAAAACCTGTTTTTCATCAGTGCCGACGAAGGCGTCGCAGTATAAGTGATCAACCGAATGGTCATGGATAATGCGTTGTAATTTGGCATAAGGAGTCGATGTGGTGACCACAAGTTGTTGACCTAGTGCGGTAAGTGATTTTTGGAGGCACTTTGCGGATTGAGATAGAAACTGTATTTTTGCTGCGGAGAAGCGATGTTCCTGCGCGTAATGAGTGATAAACCGTGTCATTTTGGGGAAGCAATAGAGGCAGATTAGCGTATCGACTTCTTGAGAAGCTCGTTGCAGCAGCGGGTTGTTTTCAATGCGCAGATCCTGCGTAAACCAATATAGACCTATTGTGTTTGTCACGTTAAGTTCCCAAGTTCATTATTTTATCAGGCTTTTTTAGGTACGAGAGCAAGCGTTAGTCGATCAGTGTTGAGGTGATAATGGAGCAAAGAAATTTGGCCAGGTATTAGAGATAGTATTTTGCAAAAAAACGCGCATAATCTGGCTATAGAAACCTTAAAGAAGATATTTACTATGACTAACTTTCAATATTACTTTCAGAAACTACCTTGCTTTGGCTGTAAAAAAACGCAAGTAAACGTTGATCTTGGTTGGCTAACGGCAACGATGAAGGAAGATGTTTTAGCGCAACTTTCTACGATCATAGCTGAAGGCAACATTGAAGCGGATCTTTCCGTAAACGTGACATGCACGGCTGCAGAAGCGCGTGATTATCTATTGCTGAATTTCTACGGTTACTCGGAAGAAGAGTTGGATGGCCAGATTGAAGCTGACGATGAGAAAGAAGTCGCAGATGAAATCGCTGAGCTATTGGCTGATGGTAATACAGTTGCTGTATTTGAGCATGACATTGCACTACAAAGCTGTACTGAGTGTGGTATCGAAGACGATGAGTCTATTGAAGGGTAATCGCTTTTCTTCAATGATGTAGCAAGCTTCGATAAAGACTTCTTGTAAACATCGCTCAAGATAATAAGGGCTGATGAGAACGTTCTCATCAGCCCTTGTATTTTAAGTTCGCTACTTGTCACGATGATTTGTTGTTATCTCAACGATTCAATCGCCTTAATCAGCCCTTCTAGCCCTTGCTCCACTTTACTACGCTGACAGCCGACGTTAAAACGCAAATGGTTGCGACCTAATGGACCGTAGGCGTCACCACGCATGATGGCGATCTTATGATCGTGGATCAGAGTATGTTGCAGCGCATCCATATCAATTCCTAATGGCGTCAGATCGATCCAGGCGAGGTATGTGCCTTGTGGCGGGCAAAAATTCAGTTGCGGAAACGCTTGGTTGAGACGTTCAGCAACCCACTCAAGGTTCTGGCCTAAATACTCTCTGAGTTCACCAAGCCAAGGCGCTCCTTCGCGATAGGCGGTCATCATGGCAATCACGCCAAAAATAGACGGCGAGGACAGGCCATCGGTCAGTTTGAGGATCTCTAAATACGCTTGCTTGGTCTGCTCACATCCAATCGCGGCATAAGCGCCACTTAGCGCAGGGACGTTAAATGATTTTGAGGCTGAGCTCACCAGCGCCCATCGGTTATCTTGCGCTACTTTTGTCCAAGGAGTGTAAGGCTCAAAGCAAATATCCATGTGGATGTCATCACTGATCACACAGAGTTTATGCCGTTGGGTAATCTCAGCTATTTTGCTCAGTTCTTCTTGGGTCCAAACTTTTCCAGTCGGGTTGTGTGGGTTACACAGCAATAAAATTGTGCAGTTAGGATCGGCCGCTTGTTGTTCCAGCAGTGACCAATTGATCTGATAATCACTGCGCTGTGCATCTTGTGCTGAACGGGGGATGGCTTGCAGCGGATTCGGTATCGCGATGCGATCAGCGCTCTCTATGATTGGCTTGAAGGCATCATAGGCAGGATCAAAATAGAGTATGCCATCACCAGGCTTGGACCAAAGCTGAATCAGACGAGAGATGATGTACATGACCGACGGACCATACACCAAACTCTCTTCATTTAGCTCTGTTTGATATTGGTTGGCAAACCAGTGACAAATGGACTGTTTAAAATCGGCATGATTCCAGCGACTGTAGCCAAAAATACCATGATCTAGTCGTTGCTGCAGTGCCTCGGTGATGCAAGGAGCGGAGGCAAAATCCATATCAGAAATGGTGAAAGGCAATAGATCTGAAAAACCAAAGCGGTCACCGACATAATCCCACTGCGTAGAGTAAGTATTGAGGCGGTTAGTGGGGGCTGAAAAATCAAAACTCATCGAGCAGTTCCTAAGCAAGGAAGGGTAGAAAGACGCGGCGACTTTCGTCGCCGCGTCAGCATTACTGCAGGAGCAATAACTCTCGGGGGGAAGAGAGTTATTTGTTCAGCAACGCTTGTTCTAAACGGTGTAAACGACGATTTTGTTCAATCATTTTACGAATCAGTTCGCGTTCAGAAAGTGTCGTCATTAGATGATCTTGGGCGTGAACCATGATCATACTCACCACGATTTTCTCACCACAAATTTCTTGACGGATCAGATCAGTTTGCACCGCGTGGGCTTTGCGAACGCTGACGTTGCATTGCTCCATCATGGCATCTACTTCGTCAAATTTGCCTTCTTCTGACAGCGATAAAGCCTCATAAGCATAACCCTTCGCTTCGCCTGAATAACTCACGATAGAGATTATGATTTTTTCAAAATCTTCATTCATTTCTTGGGTGTTGCTCATGGGATGTTCCTTGGATTTGATTGATTTCGTTTGATGTATTCACACTATCAGACACCCGAAAAAAAGCGATGAAACTTGATTTCACAGATTTAGTGAAATCAAGTTTCGTTGACGAAATTAGGCAGATGGCTGTTAATTGAGCCGTAATTTAATACGAATCTGATATACGAATAGAAAGGAAATAATGATGAAGATTTTACTAGTTTGTGCTGGTGGTTTTTCAACCACAATGATGATGGAAGAAATTAAAAAAACGATCAACGGCAGTCAAAAACTGAATTTGGAAGACTTCACGTTAGAGGCTATTTCTGTCGATCGACTAGCAGAAAAAATTAACAATTTTGAAGTGATTCTTGTTGGCCCTCAATTGAGCCATAAATATAAGGCGATTGAAGCATCTGCATTAGAAAATAATAAGCCTTCGGTACTGCTTTCAGCTGAAATTTACGGTGCTATGGATGGTGCAACGGTACTAAAACAAGCGCTTCTTGCACACAAAAAGCATCAAATGAGTCTAACGGACTAAGTTTCACGCCTCTCCCTACATAAGTGCGTGATTACCAGTACCCATTATAATAATGAACAAAGGTTATTTATATGAGCCTGTTTGCTTCTTTTGAAAAACTGTTGAGTAGCATATTGCTACCAATTGCAGAAAAAATAGATAAGCAAGTCCATCTGAGTGCAGTCAAAAAAGGTATGGTCGTATTGACGCCTATATTGCTGCTTGGTTCGATGGCATATCCATTAAAAGCACTGAAGAACGTATTTTCTGATTCAGCTGCGGTACAAGAATGGTTTATTAATAATACTTACCTGATCGATCTGTTAATCAAGTTTTCACTTGGCTTTATTGCAATATATACCGTTATTGCCATCGCTTACTTCTTGAGCGAAGGGTATAAAATATACACCGTTGGTGCGATCGCCTTATCGCTCTTCTCCTATTTGATATTGACCACTACGGTTAACCCCGATGGTTCGCTCGATATTCGCTTCTTTGACTCAAAAGGTCTGTTTACGGCGATATTTGTGGCGATTGCCAGTGTGGAAATATATCGGTTCTTTACTGAGAGAAAGCTGGTGATCAGAATGCCTGAAGGCGTGCCAGATTTTGTTTCTAGCTCGTTTGAATTGATCACGCCGACGGCATTTATTGCTGTGCTGTTTATCTCAATCCGCTACTTTGTTGCTGATTTCACTGGTGGTTTATTAGTACCAGAAATCTTGATGGAAGTGTTAGCGCCAGTGGTTGGTAGCCTAGATAACTTGTGGGTTGTGTGGTTTGTGATCATGCTGCGCTTGTTGTTCTGGTTCTTTGGTATTCACTCGGCAGTGCTTAGCCCAATCCTATCTCCTATTTTTGTTCAATATCTGTCAGAAAACATTGCAGCGAAAACATTAGCAGAGGAACTGCCTCACTTTGTGACTGGTGGTACTTTCTCAGCCTTTGTGAACTTTACCGGTTCCGGTGTGACGCTAGGTTTGGTCATCGCGATGATGATTGCCAAAACGCAACGTTATCGAAAAGTGGGTCAGGTTTCTTTGGTACCGAGTCTATTTGGTATTAACGAACCGGTGCTATTTGGTGCGCCAATCATCTTAAACCCGATTCTATTTATTCCGTTTGTCTTTGGTGGCTCGCTTATCGGTATCTTCCCACTAGTACTGATGAAATATGGCTTCCTAGCAAAACCGTTCTTTGATCCACCGTATCTACCATTGTTCTTTGAAGGTTATTTAACCGCTTTTGACTGGAGAACACCGTTTGTTCAGGTGGTGCAGATTATGGCTTCTTTCTGTGTTTACTATCCGTTCTTCCGAATTATGGATAAACAAGAAATGATCCGTGAAGCGCAAGTTGAAGCGGAAAAAGAGAAAAAGTCGGTCTTCAGCAAGAAAGATGATGAGTTGCTCGATGAACTGGGACTCGATTTCTAACCCAGCTCGATAACTAATTTAGGTTGATAACTAATTTAGATCGATAAGTAACTTAGCTCGATAGCAAACCAATCTGATCTCAATGATGCTCTATCTGTGAGATCAGATTCTTTCTAAGCGGGGAGATGCGAATGCCTACATTCAGTCTAAAGCCGTACCAAGCGCAGTTTGATGCGTTGCTGGTAAGCGATAACAATCACAAGCGTTACTTAAGTGGCTTTACCGGTAGTGGTGGTCACTTATTGCTGACCCAAACGGGCGCCGAGTTACTGGTTGCTGGTAAATATTGGCATCAAGTCGCGGAACAAAGTCCACATTGCTACCGAGAGTGTACCGATGACGCAGGTTGGTTACCAACCTTGCAACAGAGGCTGGATTTTCATGGTGTTGAACGGTTGGGATTTGAATCACACGCGCTGAGTTATCAAGACTTCGAGTTATTGCAGCAAGGGTTATCTCAGCAACTAGTGCCAACGAGTGATGTCATTGCACCTTTGCGACGTTGTAAATCGAAGCAAGAGATTCGTTTGATCGCAAAAGCGTGTGAGATCACTGAAGCTGCAATTGAGCTTGCGTTGGACGATTTTCATCTCGGGATGAGTGAGCACCAATTAGCGGCGCATCTTGAGTTTCATGCGCGCATGCTCGGGGCTGACAGCATTGATTTTTTGATTGTTGTCTCAGGAGAACGTGGCGCATTGCCTCATGGTCGCCCTTCAGAGCGCATCATTGGTGAAGGTGAGTTAGTCACCATTGATTTTGGGGTGGTGTATCAAGGTTACCATTCAGATGTTACGCGCACTTTCTGTATCGGCGCGATTTCTTCTCAGTTACACGATTTATTTACCGCGGTGCATAACGCGCAACGGTTGGGTGTTGAGATGCTTCGTCCCGGCATTCGTGCTGCCGCTGTTGATGAAGCTGTGCGGCACTATCTCACTCAGCTTGGCTATGGTGAGGCGTTTTGCCATGGTCTTGGCCATGGTGTGGGGTTACAAGGGCACGAGTACCCGCTATTAACCGCAAGTAGCAACGCGCGACTTGAAGCGGGGATGGTGTTAACCATCGAACCAGGCGTTTACCTACAAGGTGTCGGTGGCGCGCGCGTGGAAGACACGCTGGTGATCACTGAAAACGGCTGTGAAAGCTTAACCAAGTTGCCGCGAAAATTACGCGATATTAGCAAAATATCTTGAATTAGCTGTGGTATAGCACAAATCGGCATGAATAAGCCGGGAGTAATAACAATGACAGATTTTAGTTTGTTGGCTCAACTTAATAATGCTCATGGTCCTTCTGGACGTGAAGATGAAGTGAGAAAAGTGATTTGTGATGCGCTTGCGCCGATCGCAGATGAGATTACGTTTGACGGTCTAGGCAGTGTGATTGCTCGCCTTAACCGCCATGCAACCGGTCCTAAGGTAGCGGTCGTCGCGCACATGGATGAAGTGGGTTTTTTGATCCGTGAAATTCGCCCAGATGGTCTATTGAAAGTCTTTAAGCTTGGCGGGATTGACCCTGCTGTGGCGATCAATAGTGAGCTCGAAATCAAAACGCGCAGTGGTCAAAAATACACAGGCTTAGTCTGGAGTAATAAAGCGGCTGCGGAATTAACGAATGATGATTTGTGGGTCGATGTGGGTGCGAGCAACGCCGACGATGTATTGTCAATGGGCATTGAAATAGGTGATAGCGCGGTGTTTGCTACACGCCATTTTGATCTCAACAATAGCGGCAATCTTGTGGCTAAAGCGCTGGATGATCGTATTGGTTGTTGGCTTGGTATTGAATTAATGCGCACTATGGCAGATAAAGCCTTGCCATGTGATCTCTATTTTGTCGCGTCTGTGCAGGAAGAAGTTGGCACCAAAGGCGGAAAAACGGCGATTGAGCAACTGCGACCGGATGTGGTTTTAGTGCTGGATGTTGCCACGGCAAAACATGTTAGCAGCAGTTCGGGTTCACAACGAATTTATGGCAATGGGCCATGTTTGGTGGTGGCGGATAAAATCGCTCTTGGCCACTATCCATTGCTTAACTTTGTTAGCGATGTGGCCAAAGAGTTCGGTATTTCGGTGCAACGTGATTTTCTTGCCGGTGGTGGCACCGATAATGGCCCGGCAACATTGGTTGGCAGTGGCATCGCCGGACTGGCGATTATTTTGCCAGTCCGGAACTGTCACTCGGCGTATACCCAAGTCAATCAGCACGATGCCACACAGTGTTTGAGCTTGTTACAACAGGTGATCACTCAACTGGATGAAATGCAGAAAGCGCGCTTGTACCCCTACTACCAATAGGGCTCTCTGGCTCGTTTAACATTGCGAATGGGTCTTGCTCAGTTAAACGTTGATGTAACTGATAGACCGCACGCAGATGCTGAACATTATCAATATGGCTAATCATCATTATTTGTCTGACTGGTCGGTTGAAATTGTCGCAGATCGGCTTCGCAAGTGGCAGGTGAGCGATGGCAATGCGGCGTGAATGCGCCGCATTTTTACCATGACAAATCAGCAGCCCATGTTGGGCAAAATAAGCGTGGCTATTGGCATGCATCAATGTTTGTACGCCACTGGCGTAGTCTTTCGTTACCAACCCCATCGTTTCCATTTCAGCACTTAACCAGTTTAAGATGGGTGTTAACTCTGAACTGGCTGGCATCTCTTTGTTGTTTCTCAGTGTCACCAGCAAATCATCTAACGCGGGTAGGGTACGGTCATCGATGATCTTATCGCCCATTTGCTTGATCAATTTAGCGACAAATTTTTCAGTATTAAGCTCTCGGCTGCAGCTTTTTGCTATCGATAGCAGTTTCTCCAGTGACATCGGATTTAGACTACGTGCTTCGATAGCCTTATGGATCAATCGCGTTAAATAACATACCTCTTCATCGCGTAATGGCTCGACCAAATGGTGACCATTTTGATCGGCAATGAGTTTGATGTGGTCAAATAACTGGCGGGAATAAAGGCTTTGTTCGCCAATTTGAGTATTGAGATTATTTTTAGCTCGGTAGACGGCGGTAGTGAGATAAATAACCATGTCATTAAGCAATGTTGTATCGCTTAATAAATCCTCACCACAATAGCGACTAATATCGCTGACGAGTTGGAAAATAAAGCTTTCAGCCTGCAGGCGTTTTTCGTAGAACCCATCAGTATTCATACCGCCGAGAAAGTATTCAGCTAAATGCAGAGCTCTGAGGAATCCCCTAATGATTTTGATAAAAATCATAAATTTAAGGTAGATGCACATCTTGTCATGTGATCAAATGGTTCTGAGAAAAATCAATAACCAGACAACAAGATGTGCGAACTCGATATTTTACACGACTCTCTTTACCAATTCTGCCCTGAATTGCACTTAAAACGACTCAACAGTTTAACGCTGGCTTGCCACGCATTACTTGAATGTAAAACGCTCACTCTTACCGAACTTGGTCGTAACCTGCCAACGAAAGCCAGAACAAAACATAACATCAAACGAATCGACAGATTGTTAGGTAATCGTCACTTGCACAAAGAGCGACTCGCTGTATACCGTTGGCATGCCAGCTTTATCTGTTCAGGTAATTCGATGCCCATTGTTCTTGTTGACTGGTCTGATATTCGTGAGCAAAAACGGCTTATGGTATTGCGGGCTTCGGTGGCACTACATGGTCGTTCTATTACTCTTTATGAGAAAGCCTTTCCGCTTTCAGAGCAATGTTCAAAGAAGGCTCATGACCAATTTCTAGCCGACCTTGCAAGCATTCTACCGAGTAACACTACACCGCTCATTGTCAGTGATGCTGGCTTTAAAGTGCCATGGTATAAATCCGTTGAAAAGCTAGGTTGGTACTGGTTAAGTCGAGTCAGAGGGAAAGTGCAATATGCAGATTTAGGTGCGGAAAACTGGCAACCTATCAGCAACTTACATAGCATATCCTCAAGTCGCTCAAAGACTTTAGGCTATAAGAGGTTGACTAAGAGCAACCCAATTTCATGTCAAATTGCACTGTATAAATCACGTCCTAAAGGCCGAAAAAATCAGCGTTCGACACGGACTAATTGTCATCATCCGTCACCTAAAATCTACTCCGCTTCGACAAAAGAACCATGGGTTTTAGCGACTAACTTGCCCGTTGAAATCCGAACACCAAAGCAACTTGTTAGGCTCTACTCGAAGCGTATGCAAATTGAAGAAACCTTCCGAGACTTGAAAAGCCCAGCCTACGGTTTAGGCCTCCGTCATAGCCGAACTAGCAGCTCAGAGCGCTTTGATATCATGCTGCTAATCGCCCTAATGCTTCAACTGACATTTTGGCTTGCTGGAGTTCATGGTCAGAAACAAGGTTGGGATAAGCACTTCCAAGCTAACACTGTCAAAAATCGAAATGTACTCTCAACAGTGCGCTTAGGGATGGAAGTTTTGCGGCATTCTGGCTACACAATAACGAGGGAAGACTTGCTCGCGGCTGCAACCCTGCTTGCTCAAAATCTATTCAAACATGGTTGTGCTTTGGGGAAATTATGAGGGGATCCCTCAGTGCAGAGCTTCAAATCGGTAGCACTCTTGTTGCCAGTTCAGTGCGTTTTGGATGTAACCAAACGCCTTGGTGGACTGCAGAAACGAAGCATTATTTTTACGATTGATCAGCACACCTTGCTGAATGCGAGCCAAGGTGATTATCAAATAAATGGTGAATAAATTTTTGAATTCGTGGCTCAATGAGCAACCAGCGTTTTCCTCGATTCGGCTGACGGCCGGAAAGGCGGGCTGTGGGTTATACTTTTCAATATATGCACGCACAATCGCCACAATATCACGTTCATAGAAATAACGTTTTTGTAGGTAATGCAGCTCATTATTTTTGCAATAGAGATACTTAGAGGCATAACACATCTGCAAGTAACGGATCTGCTTTTCTTTACCGGAAACAAACAGGTGTTGATCGATCACTTCCAATTCAAGATCTAACGCGCGAAAAATCTCGTTGGTATTACGCAGATCCTTATTCAAGGTTGGCCTACTAACGCGTAAGTAGTTTTGAATCTCACAAAGTGGTGTTTCTGGCGCGAACAAAGCCGTCGTTGCGAGGTATTCTTCTCGCTCATGTTTGGAAAATACAAAATTACTGGCTAGGCAATCGCTGAAAAAACGGCTCGGATCGTAAGGGTAATGCAACTCACCTTGCGTAAGTGCAATCGGTGTCATCTCGAGTTTTTCTAGGTAGTAATTGATGTTTTCGATGGCGTAGCGCAGATTACGCGTCGTCATATTAAACACCGCGGCAAGCGCATTGATGGTACTGCTTTGCATCGTCAGTGCCGTGACAATATCAAAGTGCTGTTTATTTAGGCTCATCAGATAGTTAGGCTTACTAAAAAGTGGGCCAAGTCTAGCAATATGTGTTGGGTAAAGATGAGAGCTGAACTACGAAAATAAGCCCTTCAATACACGATGTTTCTTAGTGCTGTGAGCATTCTTCCAAATCACGGCTTGAATAGGTGTTGCTGGTAATACCGCTTTCTTCGGTTGTTTCGCGATTCGTACTGAATTGGCAATAGCAATTGATCCGTACATTAGGAACCGGATCTTCTCCTCAATGAAAACTCCTTTTCTCCAAAGCTTATCTCTGTTTAACAAATGTTCGTAATCTTGCATTTTCATTTGCTTTCATTTTCTTTTCTCAAAGTTTAAAAATAAAAAGTGAAAATAGAAATGTTTGAGCTAAAAACCTGCTTCTAACCAGCTATTGTTCGCTTGAGAATAAATGGAATTTACATGGGAAAATATGTGATCTTAATTGCAGAAATTCATAAATTACATAACGACCCATGTTGGCGCTTGTTCGTTAAAGCATTGTATTTTAATGGTTTTATCCTTTTTGTATTATATGGCTGAGTGAGGGCGTCATTGCTTAGATGGACTGATCAAGTGGTTGAGATATAATGCCGATACTTGGATTGCTGAATATTGTGAGTTTAGTCAAGCTTACTATAAAAAGTAATTGCTCAATTAAAGAACATGAAAGAGAATTGCATCAAATGAAAGCAAATGAAAATCTAAGAGCAAGATTATGTGCGTCGAACCAGTTAAAGGGGACGCAACGATGAAAACAGCCATAGAAAGAAGATTAGAAATAGCAAACATGGTTGGCGTGCGTGGGAAAATGCACGTGGATGAACTTGCTGATTACTTTAATGTAACAGGGGCGACGATTCGGGCTGATCTTCGTTTTCTTGATGAAAATGGTTATATCGTTCGCTCACATGGATTTGCTTTAGTTAACCGTGCTGTTCTATCCAAACTTGCGATGTCGGCGACATCCAAAAGCCAAAATGCAAGTTCAGACTTTTATGAATATGTCGCTCAGTCATTTCATAGTGCGTTGGAAGAGAAAAGTACGATTTTCATCGATAGCAGTCCTTTGATAAGAAGAGCGTTGAAGCATGTAAAAGATCTCAAGAGTTCGACCGTGATTACCCGAGATCTCAATTTAATTCAAAATATCCCTCATATAACGGATTGTAAGTTTTTCGTTACCGGTGGGCGTGTGAATACCGAACAAATGAAAATGTCCGGTTCACATATGATTAATAGTTTAAAACAGTATCGATTTAATAATGTTCTCATTCATGTTGAAAGCTTTAATACTAAGTTAGGTGTTTTCTCTAAGAGTGAGTTTGATGCCGAAATGATTCGTTTGTTATGTAAGTTATCTGAGAGAGTCACAATTATTGCTGAGTCTTCAGCATTTGTTCATAACGATTCATTTTGGGCATGCGAACCGAATGAAATAGATACTGTTGTCACAGATTACGATTTGGATGACGAAACTAAAAAGTCATTGGAATTGAATAATGTAAAAATTTTAAAACTAAGTTCTAATAATTAATTAAGGATATATGCATGGCTAATATCGTTTTAGCACGTATTGATGAACGTCTAATTCATGGTCAAATTCGTTTGCAGTGGGGCAAGCATTCTGGCGCAAATACTATTCTTGTCGCAAATGATGAGATTGCCGAAATGGAACCGCTTCAAGCACCATTTAAAGCCTCTGCAGGAAGTGATTTTGCGGTTATTTTCCGAACGATAGAACAAACGATAGCCAA
The DNA here is from genome assembly GCF_040869025.1 of Vibrio scophthalmi. NCBI lineage: Bacteria > Pseudomonadati > Pseudomonadota > Gammaproteobacteria > Vibrionales > Vibrionaceae > Vibrio > Vibrio scophthalmi. The sequence goes on from NZ_CP134271.1 coordinate 2,487,948, forward strand.
TTTGCCCAAAGCAGGGATGGACAGAAAAATTCTGTTGCTGTGTAAAAATCCAACTGATTTCTCAAGAATTGTCCAAGGTGGAATTAAATTACCTGAAATTAACATTGGTAATATGCATTTTCATGAAGGGCGTGTGGCAGTTAATAAATATATTAATGTCGATAAACATGATATGGCTGCGTTTAATTCTCTGCGTGACCATGGAAGTGTAAGTACTATTCAGCATATGCCTGAAAGTGACAAAGAATGCATTTTTGAAATGACGAAAGATTTACAAATCTAAGGTGAAATAAAATGTTAATGGAAGCTATTTTAGTCGCCGTTTGGGCGGCGCTGTGTGGCATCGATAAATTCGATGTTTTCACTGGTATTCACAGACCATTAGTTACCGGTACCGTTGTCGGTCTAATTCTTGGTGATTTACAAATGGGTTTAATTGCAGGTGCGACATTCGAGCTTGCATGGTTAGGTCTTGTAGCAAACGCAGGTGTTCAGCCACCAGATACCACGGTTGGTGCAATCGTAGGTACGATGTTCGCAATTAAACTTGATATGACGCCTGAAGCGGCGATTGGTATGGCAATACCTTTTGCCTTGGCAATGCAAACTTGTGTTCTTTTCCTCTTTACTTCTTGTGCACCAATGATGCAAAAAGCGGATCAATATGCAGAGAGTTTAAACTTAAAAGGTATTGATAAGCTTATATATATCGGTTTGAGTGCGCGTGCATTGCTATACGGTGTGGTTGGTTTCTGTGCTATTTACTTTGGTGCTACTGGCGCTGAATTTATTCAAGAATACCTGCCTCAAAGTATCGTGAAAGGTATGGCTATTGCGGGCGGTATGATGCCAGCGGTTGGTTTTGCAATGTTACTTCGTACTATGTTTAACGTTGCTATTTTACCGTACTTCTTCTTAGGTTTTGTATGCTCGACTTATTTCAATATGCCGATTCTAGGAACAGCGCTTGTGTTTACCTGTGTTGCCGTCCTTGATTACATGAACAATAAAAAGTCTGACACTCCTCAAGCAGCTCAAACACAGGTATTTGATGATGAACTCTAATTCTGAAATGACGATGAATCCTGATCATTACCACGATGATTCAGTAAGTGCAGTAATTAGCAACACGGATAGCTACAGCGATAAAACGGCAACTAAAGTGATTACCAAAAATGATCTGTGGAAAATCGGTTTCCGTGGCTTGTTGATGGAAGGCAACTTTAACTTCAACCGTATGCAAGCAGGTGGTTTTTGTTACTCAATTAGTCCTGCACTGAAAAAGATTCACAAAAACCCAGAAGACCTTAAGAAGGCGTTAAAGAATAACCTTCAGTTTTACAATGCCAACCCGAAAATGTTTACTTTGCCACTTGGTCTTGCAATTGCAATGGAAGAGAGCAAAGAGAAACCATCAACGATTGCCTCAGTAAAAGCAGCGACGATGGGTTCAGTTTCAGGTGTGGGTGATGCGTTAGACCATTCGGTAATGCTGCCTTTAACACTTGCAATCGGTAGTTCGATTGCGTTGCAGGGTAACCCTCTTGGTGTTTTGGTTTTCTTTATTCTGTATCAGTCATACCGTATTCCAATGTATTTCTGGTTATTGTTCCTTGGCTATAACGCGGGTGTATCGGCACTAGAAAAACTGTCAGACCAAGCTGAGAAACTGGGTCGAGCAGCGAACATTGTCGGTCTTGGTGTCATTGGTTCGATGGTTGCGAAATATGTAAAAGTTTCGACGGTCATTGAGCTCGAAGCGGGTGCTGCAGATATTAGTTTGCAAACCGGTATGCTTGATAAGCTAATGCCAAATCTATTGCCAATGGCACTTGTTTGGTTGATGTATTATCTAGTGAAAAAAGGCAAGTCTCCAACGGCACTTATTTTCGGCACTCTATTTGCCGGTGTTGGTGGCCACTTACTGGGTATCTTCTAATAAGGGCTTATTATGATAGGTATTATTGTTTCCGGCCATATTCACTTCGCAACTGGTATGCAATCTGCGGTCGAAGCCATTGTCGGTGAGCAAGCGTCATTAGAGTTTATTGATTTTGTTCCTACAATGACAACAGAACAGTTAGAAGAGCAAATGATCTCTTCGATTGAAAAAATGAATGATGGTTCAGGAGTATTAATTCTTACAGACGTTCCTGGTGGTTCACCATGTAATCGTGGTGTCGCCATTATGCTAAACCGTGATGATGTCCAAGTGGTTGCTGGTTGTAACTTACCAATGATCACTAATGCATGCTTCGAACGTGATGGTGTCTCTCTTGACGAACTAACTGATATCGTTTGCGAGATTGGTTCTCAGTCTATGAAAGATATGAAGAAAGAACTTGCTCAATTAGAGAATAATAATTCAGATTCATTCGAAGACGAATTGTAAAATCAAATAAGCTCCTAACTTAAATATAGGCACTACTGAGTTTAATTCAATTCTCCCCCTGAGTTGGATTTGTTTAGTCAGGATAGTAGTGCCTTTTTTTTGCTGTTTAATAAAAGTAATGCCGATTTAATTAATATTAAATTAGTAGAAAAACAGATTAAATAAGGTTACATAATGAATCGTAATCAAATATTAGAACAAATGAAGCGAGTGTATTGTTGGCAGCGTGACAACAGAACTCGATACGTTACTCGTAGTACGGGTAAAAAACGCTTTTTGAAAGCAACGGATTGGGAGCGAGGCGTATTTTGGCTTTCCGTTGCGGATGCTTGGCAGGCAACTAATGACCACGAATACTTAGAAGGTCTTTTAGATTTTTCTTTACATACAGGGTTCCGTCCAGGGCCATTACCTCGCTTTGCTGATGATCATGTATGCATGCAAGCGTATCTACCTCTATATCCTTTATTTGATATTCCAGAATCGATTGAATATGCCACTAAAGCGTTAGACCTTATGGTGAATGAACCTAAGCCCGGTCGTGAAGATTGGTGGTGGTGTGATTCGTTATTTATGGCTCCTCCGGTTTTTGCGGGTATGAGCGTTGTAACGGGTGACGACAAATACCTGAACTATATGGATAAGGCTTGGTGGGATGCGGTCGACAATCTATTCGATCCTGAAACAAACCTTTATTACCGTGATAAACGCTACATCCCTAATGCTGAAGGAACCGAGTTTAGAGAAGCGAATGGCGAGAAGGTATTTTGGAGTCGCGGTATTGGTTGGGTACTGGCCGCTGCTCCTCGCATTCTTGCATACATGCCAGAAGATTTCCCTGCTCGTCCTCGATACATTCAAATGTACTGTGCGCTTGCACAAGAAGTGATCAAGTACCAGCAAGTAGATGGATTTTGGCGCACCAGTTTGTTGGATCCAGAGAGCTATCCAGCCAAAGAAAGCAGTGCAACCTCTCTGTTTTGTTATGGTTTGGCTTGGGGTATTGAACAAGGTTACCTTGATCGTGATACGTACTTACCCGTTGTCAATAAAGCATGGTCTGCATTGGAAGAATGCATTCATGAAGATGGCATGATTGGTTGGGTTCAATTACCCGCATTTAATCCACGTGATGTGGAATTTGAACATAATATTGATTACGGCGCTGGCGCATTTTTACTTGCAGCTACCGCAGTTCTGGCTCTGACAAGTTAGCCATATTGTATTAAGTATCTAAGGTTATTCTCCTAACAAAGTCAGTTGGCTCAATGACTATATTTCTAATAAATAAAACTGCATCGATGTTGGGATATATAAACGCAGGCATTTTGTTCTGTGTCATCAAAGAAGAGATTCGAAATGAAAATTGCTTTAACAATGGAAAATAGCCAAGCGGCTAAAAATGAAATTATCCTAAAAGAACTAGAATTTGTTACTGCGCAAAGTGGTGATGAGATTTTTAACGTTGGTATGTGTGATGCTGAAGATCACCATCTCACTTATATCCATCTGGGTATTCAAGCATCGATACTGTTAGCGGCAAAAGCGGTTGACTTTGTTTTCACAGGTTGTGGTACTGGTCAAGGTGCGTTGATGTCTTGTAATGCTCATGCCAATGTCGTGTGTGGTTACGCATTAGAGCCGTCAGATGCCTTCTTATTCACGCAAATTAATAATGGCAATGCGTTGTCATTAGCTTTTGCTAAAAACTTTGGTTGGGCGGCCGAGCTAAATGTTCGCGGTATTTTTGAAAAAGTACTGATGTCTGGTTGTGAAGCTGGACAAGGGTACCCAGTTGAGCGTGCTCTACCTCAACAGCAAAATGCGGCGATTTTGAATGATGTAAAACAAGCAGTAGCAAAAGACTATCTTGAAGGTCTAAAAGCGATTGATGTTGAACTTGTTCGCACTGCTTGTGCGGGTAAGCGTTTCCAACAATGTCTGTTTGAAAATGGGCAAGTGGGCGAAGTTGCCGATTACGTACGTACAATTTTGAACTAGTTGTGGCTTAGAAATGTTGTAGCGAAAGACCAATCATTTGATTGGTCTTTTTTTTCAATGCTGAGGGCTATCACGGATTTATTTCGCTAGTCAGGAGGGAAAATGGCAAAGTATATTCCATCATCAGATCGGCCACATATACCGTGTGAGCATCCTGATCTATCAATGCGCTTACAATTGTTTAAGCAAAATCTAATTCGGCTTAAGTATAAAAATTCAAACTTCACTCAACGCGACAGCAAGATCCAGTCTATTTTTGCTCAGCCAGGGGAGCTGAAACATCAATGTGATTCACTGGTAAGTTATGTTGCAGAAGCTTTCCAGCATTATGCCGTATGGGATTATAGCCACGCTTATTATCCAGGATATTGTAGTCAACAAACGGCAAGATTAGATGCTATGGAAGGGTGTAGCCGCGTACTACCAACCCTTGCTGCTTGGTTACATGCAAACAAAAGCAACAAGGCTGGTTTGTATTCACTGGATCATCAGCCTCTTGATATCGCGGATTGGATGCGACAAGCCTTCGTCGCCGGCACAGATCCAAAGCATGTAGGATATTGGGGCGCAATTGAAAACTATGATCAGAGAATTTGCGAAAGTGCGGATTTGGCGTTGGCATTGTGGTTGAGCAAACCATTTGTTTGGGACCATTTTTCTTCTGAGCAACAGCAGCAAGTTGTTGTATGGTTTGAACAAGTTGATCAAGCTAAAACAGTTGATAATAACTGGCACTTATTTCCTTTAACGGTTCAATTGGTTTTGAAGTCCCTAACGGGTAATGATCAGGTTGATCATCAACGCTATGCCCGTGTTAAGGAATTTTATGTAGGTGATGGTTGGTTTAGAGACGGTGCTAAAGGGAACTATGATTACTATAACGCATGGGGCTTTCATTATTCACTTTATTGGCTTGACCAAATCGATCCTGCGTTTGACCCGAATTTCATTCGCACTGGTTTACGCTCGTTTAGTGATAATGCACGTTACCTATTTACCGCGCAGGGTTTTCCTATGTTTGGTCGCAGTGCTTGCTATCGTCTCGCTGCCACTGCACCGTTAATCGCCACATTAGATGCTTGCCATGGGTCAATACCTGAGGATTATTTGGGCCAGTTTAAACGAGCGTTTAGAACAAATTTGGATTTCTTTATCACCAACGGTGCGCTGGAAAAAGGTCGTCCCACTCAAGGTCTTTTCTGTGATGACGTCCGATTGACAGATAATTACAGTGGCCCAGCAAGCAGTTTTTGGTCACTCCGGGCATTAAATATCGCAATTTATTGTGGTGATAAAGTCGGCTTGTGGGATGCAAAAGAAATGCCGTTGGAAATTGAAAAGGAGAGCTTTATGTTTTCTTTAAATGGCCCAGACATGCTGGTTGTTGGCATCAAAGAAACTCAGGAGGTGACGGTTTTGTTCAGAGAAGAATATTTACCACAACCTTCACCATTAAATCGGCGGTTGGAATCCCAGTCTTTGTTTAATGCACTGAAAGAGCGAATTTCCGGGCGGGCTGAAAGGCCGAAAAACAATTTGCTGCGAAAAGGGGTAACTTGTTATAGCTCGAAGCTATCATTGTTTCTCTAGCTGCAGGGGTTCTCTAGCAGCATGTTTGAGGGGAACGGCAGATACGATTGAGTCTTCCCCTCATGTTTATGACGTTTATTGATTTTTCACATCATAGCCTAACTGTCTTGATATGTTGTGACCTGCGGTTTGCAGCAATTCAACATAGTAAGAGAGTCGCTCTTGATCAAAACGAATGGTCGGGAATGAGATCGAAAGCCCTGCGATGACCTGACCAAAGCGATCATAAATCGGTGCGGCGATGCAGCGTAACCCCGGCTCTTGTTCTTCGTTGTCTTCGGCGTAATGCTGCTGGCGGACTAACTCAAGTTCTGTCAGCAATTGCGCAGTATTTTGTAAGGTTTTTTCGGTGTGTTTTACAAACGTGACATCGGCAAGCGTTCGCTCGACGAACTCTACGTCACGTTCAGCCAATAAAACTTTACCAATCGCAGTACTATACAGTGGGTTGCGGCGACCAATGCGTGATTGCATACTGAGGTTGTAGCCAGAATCGATTTTATGGATGTAGATAATCGCGTCTTCATCCAATGCGCCAAGGTGGAGCGCTTCATTGGTTTGCTCTGAGATGTAACGCATCTCTTTGTCAGCTAAGGCGATAAGATCCACATACTCAAGCGATTTTGCACCCAATTCAAACAGTTTCAAGGTGAGGCCATATTTATCGGCTTCTTCCTCTTGGGAAACGTAACCCAACATTTTCATGGTTTGTAAGAAGCGATAGGTTGTCGCTTTAGACATCATTAAGCGCTGAGAAAGCTCAGAGACACCAATGTCTTTTTGTTCGCCTAATGCCTGAAGAATACTAAATACCTTCATTACTGAAGAGACGGCTTCAGGCTGAGTTGTCTTTTCCATTTTCCTACCTTATGCATATACCTGTGCATGTTCTTGCTCATGCAGAATAGCGCTCATTATACAGAGCGTGTTTGCTTCGGCTAGTTTTTTAAAAAGCCATTTCATTAAATTGAAACGTCGTTTTACTTTTAGGTGCAAAATTGTGATGGCGATAGTTATTTTTGAAACGCCATTTCAAAAATAACTATACAGCATTTTGATGTGTTGTTATTTTGCTTGCATACAGTGAACAGGCGCTCAGAAAAGAGCCAGAATATTGCACAGCATTTAAGGAAATAACATGATTTTGGATTCATTTAATTTACAAGGCAAAGTCGCCATCGTAACGGGGTGTGATACAGGTTTAGGCCAAGGTATGGCATTGGGTTTAGCAAATGCAGGTTGTGACATTGTTGGGGTTAACATTGTTGAACCAACTGAAACTATCCAAATGGTTGAGCAGACTGGCCGCAAGTTTATTGACGTTCGCGCGAACTTGATGAAGCTTGATGATATTCCAGCCATCGTTGATCGCGCGGTGACAGAACTAGGCCGTATCGACGTACTAGTTAACAATGCGGGCATCATCCGCCGCAACGATGCGATTGATTTTTCAGAGCAAGATTGGGATGACGTCATGAATATCAACGTGAAGTCTGTATTCTTCCTATCGCAAGCTGTCGCAAAACAATTTATTGCTCAAGGTGAAGGCGGCAAAATTATTAATATCGCATCAATGTTGTCTTTCCAAGGCGGTATCCGTGTACCTTCTTACACGACGTCTAAGAGTGGTGTGATGGGCGTGACTCGTCTCATGGCAAACGAATGGGCGAAGCACAACATCAATGTTAATGCGATTGCACCAGGTTACATGGCAACTAACAACACCGCGGCTTTACGTGCTGATGAATCGCGTAACAAAGAGATTCTCGATCGCATCCCAGCTGGTCGCTGGGGTAAGCCTGCTGACTTGGCAGGTCCTTGTGTGTTCTTGGCATCAAATGCTTCTGATTACATCAATGGTTATACCATTGCCGTAGATGGCGGCTGGTTATCTCGCTAACGATTTAAAGTGACCGCTAAAGGCAATGAATAGGAAAGGCGTTAGTGATGATTGTCGATTTTATAAGTGAGCAATCATTACTGGCTCAAACTTTTGGCTTGATTAGTTTTGCCTTAGGTTTATCGACTTTCTATCAAAAAGACGATCGGCGATTGAAAATCGTTATGTTGATTTTGAATCTCAACCACCTTGTTCACTATTTATTGATGGGGTCGGTAGTGTCAGCGCTAAGCGCATTACTGTCGACCTTGAGAACGGCGACCGCGATTTATATCTCTTCCGCTTGGGTAGCGTTGGGGTTCATTACGGTTAGCATGAGTTTAGGTTTTTCTCTTGCTGATTCTATATGGGATCTCTGGCCAATTATGGGCACAGTTATTGGTACTTATTCGGTGTTCATGCTGCAAGGCATCGCGATGCGCTTAGCGTTTCTTGCCGGAGCAACATGTTGGCTGATTAACAATATTCTGATTGGGTCGATAGGCGGTACGTTATTAGAGGTGAGTGTTATCAGTATCAACGTCGTGACGATAATGCGCTTACTAAAAGATAAAAAGCAGTTAGTGGCCACTAATCAATAAGCCTGCATTAGTCAGTAAAATAAACGCAAATTTCAGATTTATCGGGAAAATTCAAGCTGGCCTTTGAGCTGGCTTTTTTCTTGGTAGTACCAAATGCTATAGGGATTGTATGAAGCATATTAAACGAGTCGCTATCATTGGCGAGTGTATGGTCGAGTTGAAAAAAAATAACGGTGTTCTCGAACAAGGGTTTGGCGGCGATACACTCAACACAGCCGTTTATCTTTCTCGTTTAACAAAACAGCGAAATGTAACAACGTCGTATGTGACTGGCTTAGGCCACGACCCATTCAGTAAAGAGATGTTGGCATCTTGGCAGCATGAATCATTGAATACCGATATGGTGTTTATTTCAGAAAACAAATTGCCGGGAATGTACGCAATTGAAACAGCGGAAGATGGCGAGCGTAGTTTTTTTTATTGGCGTAATGACTCCGCCGCTAAGTACTGGTTACGTGAACATGCCATGACCGAGCTAAGCGAGGCATTGTGTCAGCAACAGATGATCTATCTAAGTGGTATTAGCTTGGCGATTTTACCTGAGGATTGTCGCCTATCCTTGATTGAGTTGTTGAGGAACGCTCGGGCAAAAGGTGTAAGCATCGCCTTCGATAATAACTATCGACCAGCACTTTGGAATAGTAAAGAAGAAGCAAGACAAGCCTATAAGCAAGTATTAGCGCTGACGGATATCGCTTTCCTCACGTTTGATGATGAACAAGCACTCTATGGTGATGACCTAGAGCAGCAAGCGATTGAGCGCACTCAAGCATTAGGTGTGCAAGAAATTGTGATTAAGCGTGGGGCCGAGGCGTGTTTGGTTATTTCTAAACAGGGTGTTGATTCGATTGCACCAGTCCCGGTGACAAACATTATTGATACGACCGCCGCCGGTGATTCATTCAGTGCGGGTTATCTTGCGAAACGTATTTTGGGTGGTGATATGCAAGAATCTGCAAAGGCTGGGCATACCTTAGCGGGAACGGTTATCCAGCATCGTGGAGCAATTATTTCTCCAGACTTAATGCCGATAATTTAGTGGGTGGCGAATTGCATTCTCTACCCTTATTTAAATTACTCATGTTATGGAAATAAAGATGAAAACGCTTAATCAACAATTAACCGAAATACAAGTTGTCCCAGTCATCGCGATTAAAGATGCCTCAAAAGCGGCCAAACTCGCACAAGTTTTGATTGAAAATGGATTGCCGTGTGCGGAAGTGACCTTCCGTACCGAACAAGCGGTGCAAGCGATTAAAAATATGCGTGAAGCTTACCCTGAAATGCTTATTGGTGCTGGTACGGTGTTAACTAGCGAGCAAGTCGATCAAGCAATAGAAGCAGGTGTAGATTTTATTGTTAGTCCTGGGTTTAACCCAACCACCGTAAAATATTGTCAGCAACGGGGCGTGGCTATCGTACCGGGCGTCAATAACCCAAGCTTAGTTGAGCAAGCGATGGAAATGGGACTCACCACATTGAAGTTTTTCCCTGCAGAGCCTTCTGGCGGCACGGGCATGCTCAAAGCTTTATCTGCGGTTTACCCTGTTAAATTCATGCCAACGGGTGGTGTGAGCCCTTCAAATGTTAAAGAGTACCTTGCGATCCCTTCCGTATTGGCATGTGGCGGAACTTGGATGGTACCCAATGATTTGATTGAAAATGAGCAATGGGATGAGCTAGCAGCGCTAGTGGCTGAAGTCGCCAATATCATTCGCTAACGGTTGTTAACAAAAAAGGAGCCGAAGCAAGCCATTTCGCTTTGGTGAGATCATAGATACTTAAAGAGAGTAGCATTGCTGCTCTCTTTCTTTTTACCTACTCAAAACCTTGCGGAGTGTCATTGAATTAGCTGTTAAGGTAAGTTCTTTAGATTTAACTCAATCCAAATGAAATCAAGCGAGTTGTAGCCACTTTAATGCTTAAATAATGGATTGCTTGAGGTTATACAGCAAAAGAAGCTCAACATTACGGATTACACAAAGTAAAGCCAAAGAAAAAAGGCACAGCCAAAAATATGTCTGTACCTTTTTAACTATTGCTAAGTCAGCCGCACTGAAAATAGGAGCCTACGTGAAGCCTCTATCACGCCAAAATCACACGAAAGCGAAATAGCTTGCAATTATTGCTGACTTTTTTCTTGGTGCTGGCCTGTTCAGCTGCTCGCTCGCTCAAGTGTCTTGTCTTTATTTTCTCGCAGATATCGCTGCTGTGAGTGAATTCCTCTACCAAACAGTGCTTACCTAGAAAGCATTCCAGTACGCTAAAAAAGTCGGTCTTATAACGAATTGAAAGAATGTTAATCCTAGAACCAGTAAAATTACGCCCAAGACGTTTGCTAGGAAATCCAGTTCTAATTTTTTTAATAGTAATGCTGGTGAGAACCAAATAATAAATATGGCAGATATCACATTCATTATTCCGCGGCCAATCGATAAAATTATGTCGCCCATCATCCATGATGTCTAAGGTGATTGAGAATGGTAAATATATAGCATTTAGGAATTTGAAAAGTCAAGATTCGCAATATTATTGATATAAACATCAAAACAAAGAGGTGCTTTAATTAATCTCATTATCAATAATAACCAATTATATTGATCGTTATCTTTCAATCGTTACTGCATCAACAGGGATAATCAGTGATGGTTTTTACGCCTTGTTCTTGTTGGGCTAGACATGTGTTTTCGTTTCGCAGGAGAGCGGCTCGTTTTCGTCCTATTCGCCGTGATGAGCGTTATTAACTTACCTTTCGACTCGGTCATTCTAGTGCGTTTTCCGTGCTGTTTTCTGGAACTTTTGCGGGTTTACGCTATTTTTAGGCAACTGTGTGCATGATAAAATGACAGTCTGTGTGGGGTGCTTGTGTTGTACCATTTTCAAATTAGTAATAAGGATATTTTAATTATGTTTGATACTTTGATAGATCATTTGGATGACTATGTCGAGAGCTTAACGGAGCTTTGGATTTTCCATATACCTGCGCCAATACTTGTCTATTATTTTGCTTTATCGTCAGCAGAGAAAGCGGACGTCTCTTGGTTGTGTTTTCCACTTATTATGCTTACGACACCAGTGTTTGTTTCATTGTGGGATCGAAAGGTGCTCCCACTCCTTATTATTGCGCCAATTTTGTTTGGTATTGGGTATGCATTCCTAGGTGGTCCTGAATTTTCATCATTTTATTTTTTGTGTCTTAAGTGGATTGGGATCACTGTGGCGGGCTGTGTCGCAATTCTCATCTTGCATCAGGTCTATATGTTCACCGCGTGGCTTGTACGTAAAATTTTGTCGGTGACGATTTTTTACAATTGGTTCACCATGCTCATTTCTGCCGTGGTCGCATACCAAATAGGTAAGTATGTATTTACGACGTATGAAGACACTGTCAATCTGATAATGCTGCTCGCAGTGCCCTTTGTGGTTGCTATTCTATTTTTTACTGGTGGTTCCGATCTTACTTTGCGTTCGTGGTCGAGTGTCTTCGAGCATAAGAGGGACGGCATGTCGACTTCTGAGGCGCTTGATAAAGCTGAAATGGAGCAACGCACTAGAGAGAGATTTTGGAGTATGTTTAAGAAATAACGTACTGTCTAGTTAATCTATTCTCGCCCTTAACGCTCATGTGTTGAGGGCTTTTTTTGGGGTTCATTTTGTCAGTCATTAATTGGCGATCCATTTGATGCCTGCAATCACACATTCCGATTCCTCGCAACCAGAAACCGTGCCTGTCGTATCCTCGCAATCAGAAAACGTAACTTCCGATCCAAGCCATTTCGCTTTGGTGAGATCATAGATACTTAAAGAGAGTAGCATTGCTGCTCTCTTTCTTTTACCTACTCAAAACCTTGCGGAGTGTCATTGAATTAGCAGTTAAGGTAAGTTCTTTAGATTTAACTCAATCCAAATGAAATCAGCGAGTTGTAGCCACTTTAACGCTTAAATAATGGATTGCTTGAGGTTATACAGCAAAAGAAGCTCAACATTACGGATTACACAAAGTAAAGCCAAAGAAAAAAGGCACAGCCAAAAATATGTCTGTACCTTTTTAACTATTGCTAAGTCAGCCGCACTGAAAATAGGAGCCTACGTGAAGCCTCTATCACGCAAAAATCACACGAAAGCGAAATAGCTTGGAGCCGAAGCTCCTTTTTCTGTTTGCGTTAACTAGCGATAAATCAAATTAGACCAATGAGTTAGGCCTGCAGTGACTGAGCCAAAGTAGTTGCCAGCGATGATTTCAGTATTCGGTAATACCGACGCGACAGCGGCAGTCAGTACGGTGGAACGTGCTGAGCCCTGAGGGATCCCCTCATAATTTCCCCAAAGCACAACCATGTTTGAATAGATTTTGAGCAAGCAGGGTTGCAGCCGCGAGCAAGTCTTCCCTCGTTATTGTGTAGCCAGAATGCCGCAAAACTTCCATCCCTAAGCGCACTGTTGAGAGTACATTTCGATTTTTGACAGTGTTAGCTTGGAAGTGCTTATCCCAACCTTGTTTCTGACCATGAACTCCAGCAAGCCAAAATGTCAGTTGAAGCATTAGGGCGATTAGCAGCATGATATCAAAGCGCTCTGAGCTGCTAGTTCGGCTATGACGGAGGCCTAAACCGTAGGCTGGGCTTTTCAAGTCTCGGAAGGTTTCTTCAATTTGCATACGCTTCGAGTAGAGCCTAACAAGTTGCTTTGGTGTTCGGATTTCAACGGGCAAGTTAGTCGCTAAAACCCATGGTTCTTTTGTCGAAGCGGAGTAGATTTTAGGTGACGGATGATGACAATTAGTCCGTGTCGAACGCTGATTTTTTCGGCCTTTAGGACGTGATTTATACAGTGCAATTTGACATGAAATTGGGTTGCTCTTAGTCAACCTCTTATAGCCTAAAGTCTTTGAGCGACTTGAGGATATGCTATGTAAGTTGCTGATAGGTTGCCAGTTTTCCGCACCTAAATCTGCATATTGCACTTTCCCTCTGACTCGACTTAACCAGTACCAACCTAGCTTTTCAACGGATTTATACCATGGCACTTTAAAGCCAGCATCACTGACAATGAGCGGTGTAGTGTTACTCGGTAGAATGCTTGCAAGGTCGGCTAGAAATTGGTCATGAGCCTTCTTTGAACATTGCTCTGAAAGCGGAAAGGCTTTCTCATAAAGAGTAATAGAACGACCATGTAGTGCCACCGAAGCCCGCAATACCATAAGCCGTTTTTGCTCACGAATATCAGACCAGTCAACAAGAACAATGGGCATCGAATTACCTGAACAGATAAAGCTGGCATGCCAACGGTATACAGCGAGTCGCTCTTTGTGCAAGTGACGATTACCTAACAATCTGTCGATTCGTTTGATGTTATGTTTTGTTCTGGCTTTCGTTGGCAGGTTACGACCAAGTTCGGTAAGAGTGAGCGTTTTACATTCAAGTAATGCGTGGCAAGCCAGCGTTAAACTGTTGAGTCGTTTTAAGTGCAATTCAGGGCAGAATTGGTAAAGAGAGTCGTGTAAAATATCGAGTTCGCACATCTTGTTGTCTGGTTATTGATTTTTCTCAGAACCATTTGATCACATGACAAGATGTGCATCTACCTTAAATTTATGATTTTTATCAAAATCATTAGGGGATTCCTCAGTGCTGAGCCGCCGGTCATGTAAATCACGTCGGGTTTGATACCACTCTGTGTGACGGCTTCTTCCACCAAATTGCGGATTTTCAGCATTGGATTATCTATGGCGGCTTCAATTTCGCTGCGCTGGGTGATGATTTCAACGCGTTCAGAGATCAAGTCAATCAGCGCGGTGTAATCATCATGGTCAGATAAGGCAATTTTTGCTCGTTCCGCTTGGTTAATCACGCCGTAGCCCAAGGTTTCTTGGTGTAGCTTCAATAGGCGGCCTAGCTTTTCTGGCTCTGCGGCTTGTTTGAAAAACTCACGCAGTGGTTTTAGATTATCACTGCCATAGAAGCTGCGCTGGGCTTGGACGTCGTTAATCGCCATTGCATTCCAATATTGGATTAGGGGTAAATCTAAACCGTTGAGTAATTTACTGCCAAGGCCAAACTCTTTCATAAAGCACTTAAAGGCAATAAAAATATCCAAATCGTTACCACCGACCATTTGGCCTGTGTGGGCGAGCAAAGAGTCATTACGTTCCAGTTTGTTGTGCCAACTTGGCCCCATACGAATCATCGAACAGTCAGTGGTACCACCGCCGATATCGACCACGAGAACATTTTTGTCTTCGGTTAAGCTGGCTTCAAAATCAAGCCCGGCAGCAACGGGTTCATACTGAAATTCTACATCTTTAAATCCGGCACGTTTGGCTGCACGGGTGAGGATATCAACCGCTTGGATATTAGAGTTTTCACCTCCCCGGCCTAAAAAGTTTACCGGTCGACCAATGACGGTTTGAGTAATATCCGTTTGAATGGAATGTTCAGCACGACGCTTGATATTGCTCATCATGGCGCAAACCAGATCTTCGAAGAAAGAGAGCTGAATATCACGCAGTCCCATTGCGCCTAAAAATGATTTCGGTGATTTAACGAAATAGGTGTCTTTTGGATCTTCGAGATATAACTCGAGTGCTTGATGACCAAACTTTACATCGTCAGCTTGGACTTCAAGCCCTTCTTCACGGTTGATTTTTACCGCGCGACGAAGAACGGCTTCGTTAGTCTCATCACTCGGTTTTATGTCTAAACAGCGAAAAAGATACTCAGAGACCGATTCTGCGTTTGGCGCACACAGTGTTGATGGGATAAAAGCATTTTCACCGACTAATGGGATTTGGGTGATTTTACCATCAACAGTATGAGCGACGCTGCAATTTGCAGTACCGAAATCGAAACCTATAGACATGTATACCTCAGAGACTAGAAACAAGGGGGCGCACACTAAACCTTAGATGCGTAGACGGGTCAAGGGCAATAGGTCATTTTTCTTAATAGAGACTAGGCTACGTTATGATGATGTTCCCTGGCGGTTGGAAAATTTCGCTCTTGAAAACAGAGAAACAGGCCTGAAGCAATAAGTTATTTGTCCACCCCAGTTTATCGTGCGGCTACGGTGGTTATATATGTTTTGCTTCTTACTTGGTTGGATATCATATTTAGAAAATCGGGTCATTTGGTTGTATTTTGATTGCTTAATACCCAGATCGTCTGTGTAGAGCGGTATAACTTAAAAAGGAAAAGTCATGACAAATGAATACATCCCAGCAAAAGTATGGACAGAAGATACCAATACCGGCGGCACTTGGGCTAGCATCAATCGCCCAACTTCCGGTGCTCGCCATGAGCAAGAGTTGCCAGTGGGTGAACATGCACTACAACTTTATTCGATGGGTACGCCAAACGGTCAGAAAGTCACCATTATGCTCGAAGAGCTACTTGCTCTCGGTGTAGCAGAGGCAGAGTATGATGCGTATTTGATCCGTATCGGTGATGGCGACCAGTTTTCTTCAGGGTTTGTCGCGGCGAACCCAAATTCAAAAATTCCAGTGTTGGTCGATCATTCAGTCACGCCTGCGATTAACGTCTTTGAATCCGGGCATATTTTGCTATATCTCGCGGAAAAATTTGGACAATTACTACCAAAAGAGCTTGCTCAGCGCACGGTCGCGATGAACTGGTTATTCTGGTTACAAGGCAGTGCGCCATATCTAGGAGGGGGATTTGGTCATTTTTACGCTTACGCACCAGAGAAACTCGAGTATCCAATCAATCGATTTACCATGGAAGCCAAGCGTCAATTGGATCTACTCGATAAACACTTAGCCGAAAATCGTTATTTAGCAGGGGATGAATATTCGATTGCCGATATCGCTACTTGGCCATGGTATGGCAACTTGGTGCTGGGTAATTTGTATAACGCGGCTGAGTTTTTAGATGTGGAGCGTTATCCAAATCTGCTGCGTTGGGCGAATGAAATTGCCGAACGTGACACGGTACAACGTGGTCGTATTGTCAATCGTGCTTGGGGCGAAGAGTGGGAACAAGTACCAGAGCGTCATAGCAAGGCTGATATTGACCAAGTGCTGGCTAAGCAGCCCAAATAATTAATGGTTTGCTCTCGATGTTTAATAGCCCTCATTTGAGGGCTATTTTGTTATATTTGCTAATAAAGCGGCACAATAAAATCGGCATCGGCAAGTGCGAACTTCGCGGCTTCGGTCTGGCTTTTTTGTTGACCAATTTTTGAGGCTTTCGGTAATACCACAAAAACAATTTCAGGTTTGGCGGTAATTCGTTGGCTGCGCTCGCCATCGGTGTTGAGTTTATAGCCGTCAATGTAGATGGTAAGAACGGTGTCGTTACGACTTCGTTGATGGACAAAAAACGAACCTAATTCATGTACCGCTCCCCAAACGATGGTCAGTGGGGCTTGTTGCACGCTGGGAAGGTAAATATCGTAGCTGCGGTTGGGGAAACCCGTCCGGATGCTATTGGTGGTGACTTCTAGACGGCGTTTAATAAATTGCCCATCTTGAAAAGGCATCGCCTCTTTGGTGCGTTTATCTTGTGCTTCAGCGTCGCATTTTCGTGCTTCTGGTTTATGTGCGTAGTGGCGATAAGTCGCACAAGCAAACTCTTCAACTAAGGTTTGAATGCCTTTAACTAAAGCTTTAGAAGCAAAAGCATCCAGCTCAAACTGCCCCATGACATCGATCTGTTTAAACAGTTCGGGTGCGGCATCTTTAAACTCGTTATCAAAGCGTAAAGGTATAAAACGATCTTGTTCTATGGCGGCTTTTAGTACGTTATCAGTGTCATAGACTCGCCGACCTTGGCTGTCCATGATTGACCATGCGAGGTTACTGTAGTCTGCGTAGAGCGGGTAACTCATCAAGCCAATAGTGAGGAAAATCAATAGACGCATGTTTCATTCCTTGAACGGTTCGCGTTACTTTGAGTGTAGTTCCTTGTTTGATGGTCGCGCTAACTAAACGTCATCATTAGCCCGCACCCTAGGTTCGGAAAAGAGTCATTTGTAGCCATTTTGACTCGAATCTTGACTGAACTAAAGGATGACCGAGCTTGGCGAATCAATCGGATAGTTGTTGATGTAAATGTTATTTTTTGCTGTGAAAAATGATAACTGAAGCGAATGACATTTAGTGACATTTCAACTGCAAACCTCATAATGAACAATTATTAAACACAAAATTGATGTTGCCAGTGGTGTTGAAATCAAGCGCGATATTAATTGAATGCAGCTAATCGGGAATATGGAGTCAAAATGAAAGGGACAGTATTAGAATTTAACAGTGATGAGCGTAGCGGCTTAGTTTCTGGTGAAGACGGTCAACGTTACACGTTAACCGGTGAGGATTGGCGCGGACAGACATTACCAAAGTCTGGTACTAAGGTTGATTTTACGATCGAAGGTGGAGAAGCAAAATCCGTTTATCCTGAATCAAAACCAGACAGTGCAGCATCTAAGAAAATTGTCGCGGCGTTATTTGCCTTTTTCCTTGGTGCCTTTGGTGCACATAAATTCTACTTGGGTTACACAAAGCAAGGCGTGATCATGTTGTTGTGTTTCTTGTTCGGTTTTATTTTGCTTGGTATTCCATCAATCGTCATCGGTATTATCGCTTTCGTAGAATTTATCCTCTATTTGGTTAAGTCAGATGAAGAGTTTGATCGTATCTACATTGAAGGCAAGAAAGCTTGGTTCTAAAGCTCAGCAAGCTTATGTTTCATTAGCCAGCGATTATCGCTGGCTTTTTTATGCGCGCCGTTTTTCAATTTCGGCATCCGACCCACTGTCATAAAAAATTCACCATGATAACGATTGTGAAATATCTGAAAATTCATCATATTGTAATTCCACTGTAACATTAAAAGAGGCACACATATGGAAAGACAAGAAATGATCCACCCTTCTAACTTTGGTGTCATTAGCCGCACTTGCTTATTTTCTTTCGCTGGTTTGATTGGCGTATTTTTATTTATATAACCCTATTCTAAATAGGCCTTGTAGAGTTTGTGGGTACTAACTTGGTATGTTCATTTACCTAGCGCCCACCGACTTGTTCTGTTAACTTGCTACAATCTCAATGTGTAAATGGATTGTACATCGTGTCTAAAGCCTCCCCTTGTTATTCAAATCGATTTGCCTCACTTTCGAACACTTTCTTTACGGCCGTTTCCCCTCAACCATTAGAAAATACCCGTTGGGTGAGTTGGAATGCATCTCTTGCCGCGCAATTTGGACTCCCAGATCAGGCGCCGATCGGAGAGTTAAAGCAGCAGCTTTCTGGGGAGCTTAGTCATCCTCAATTTATGCCGTTAGCGATGAAATACGCTGGCCACCAATTTGGTGTTTATAACCCTGAACTTGGTGATGGTCGCGGGCTATTGCTTTGTGAGCTGAAAAACAAACAAGGCAAAATATTTGATGTGCATTTGAAAGGCGCAGGACTGACACCCTATTCTCGCATGGGGGATGGTAGAGCGGTATTACGTTCGACGATTCGCGAATATTTATGCAGTGAAGCGATGGCCGGTTTGGGCATTGCGACGACTCGTGCGCTTGGTATGCTGGCTTCTGATTCCCCGGTTTACCGTGAGAAACAAGAGCAAGGGGCATTGTTATTGCGTATGGCTGAGAGTCATATCCGCTTTGGTCACTTTGAGCACTTTTTCTATACCAATCAACTTAGTGAGCTCAAGTTGCTCGCCGATAAAGTGATTGAGTGGTATTGGCCTGAGTTGGCAGAGGCGGAACAATCTTATGCGGCGATGTTTGAGCAGGTGGTCGATAATACCGCGTTAATGATCGCTCAATGGCAAGCGATTGGATTTTGTCATGGCGTGATGAACACCGACAATATGTCGATTTTAGGCCAAACTTTTGACTACGGACCTTTTGCATTTTTAGATGATTACGATGCCAGCTACATTTGTAATCACTCTGATTACCAAGGGCGTTATGCTTTTAACCAGCAGCCACGAATTGCGCTATGGAACCTATCAGCGCTGGGTCATGCACTTTCCCCTTTGATTGATAAAGCACAAATAGAAGCGGCATTAGCGCAATTTGAACCTCGATTGCAGCAATACTATAGCCAGCAGATGCGCGCTAAATTAGGTCTGCACAATAAACTTGAACAAGATGGTGAATTGTTTGTGATGCTGTTTGATTTACTTGAGCAGCACAAACCGGATTACACTCGGTTTATGCGCGATCTATCGAACATCGATCGCCACGGATCGCAACCTGTTATTGACTTATTTATCGATCGTGATGCGGCGAAGGTTTGGCTTGATCTTTACCTCGCACGATGTGAATTAGAGGTCGATGAGGATGAACAGATCGTCACCGCAGCGATTCGATGTGAGGCGATGCGTGCGAATAACCCGAAATACGTTTTGCGCAACTATTTGCTTCAGTTGGCGATCGATAAAGCCGAACAAGGTGATTATTCTGATGTGGAACAATTAGCGAGGGTATTGGTGACGCCGTTTGACGAGCAGCCACACATGGAAGAGCTGGCAAAGTTGCCACCGGAATGGGGCAAGGGGATGGAGATAAGTTGTTCTTCGTAGATAAGCACGATTGAGCAATTGCGTCATAGTACATTGCTCCTCTGGTTTGGGGCGGATCTTACTCATTGAGAAATCATGATGGGTGGTTTTCTACCCATCTCATAAACCGTTATGGGTATTTTTGATACTCTTCATCTTGTTTTTTACTTTAAGTACATGAATTTAAGGTTATTTAAAAGATTTATAACAAGTGGCTCGCTTATTGCCCTTAGTTAATTACCAACACCCAGTGATGGGGTTGTTTATTTAACAAGGAGAATAATAATGTTTAAGCCTTTGACCCTACTGTCTGTTTCCGTTCTTGCTGCGACCAGTTTTAATGCAATGGCGGCGTGTGATCCCGGTGAAACCGTGATTAAGTTCAGTCACGTAACCAATACAGATAAGCACCCTAAAGGAATTGCGGCCTCACTGCTTGAGCAGCGTGTTAACGATGAGATGAACGGTAAAGTCTGTATGCAGGTTTTCCCTAATTCGACGTTGTACGATGACAATAAAGTGCTTGAGGCACTGCTCAATGGTGATGTGCATCTTGCTGCGCCGTCACTGTCTAAGTTTGAAAAATTCACTAAAAAGTACCGCATTTTTGATTTGCCTTTTTTGTTTGAAGATGTGGCAGCAGTGGATCGTTTTCAAAACTCAGAGTCTGGCGACCAGCTTAAAAATGCAATGAAGCGTCGTGGTCTGCAAGGATTGGCATTTTGGCATAATGGCATGAAGCAGATGTCGGCTAATAAACCGCTGATCTCGCCAGCCGATGCAGAAGGTTTGAAATTCCGCGTACAAGCATCTGATGTGCTGGTGGCTCAGTTTGAGCAGCTTGGCGCAAACCCGCAAAAAATGTCATTTAAAGAAGTTTATGGTGGCCTACAAACCAAGGTTATCGACGGACAAGAGAACACCTGGTCCAATATCTACGGTAAGAAGTTCTTTGAAGTTCAAGACGGCATCACCGAGACCAATCACGGCATACTTGATTACCTTGTGGTGACCTCGACCGATTTTTGGAACAATTTACCAGCGGATCAGCGCGATCAGCTCAACACCATAATTCAAGAAGTCTCGGTTGCGCGTAATGCCGAATCAAGCAAAGTAAACCAGCAAAACAAAACCAATATCATTGAAGCAGGTGGGGAAGTTCGTAGTTTAACGCCTGCACAGCGCCAAGAGTGGGTTGTTGCCTTGCAACCCGTTTGGGCCAAGTTTGAGAAAGACATTGGTGCAGAACTGATTCAAGCCGCACTGGATTCTAACAATAATTAACCCGTTTTGGTTTGGCCCTCGACATCGGGACGAGGGCCTTTTGTCTGATCTTAAATTTTAGAAGCGAATTACTATGGAACAGTCGATTTTTGCTCGAGTGGGTAAGGTCACCGATAGCCTCGAAGAGGGCTTGATTGCGTTCTTTTTGGGTGCGATGACGCTGCTTACCTTTGCCAATGTTATTTTTCGATATGTCTTTAATGACAACATTCTTTGGGCATTAGAACTGACCGTCTTTATGTTTGCATGGATGGTGCTTGTTGGGGCGTCTTATGGTGTTAAAAAACATTTTCATATCGGTGTTGATGTATTATCAATTTGGCACCGGAAAAAATGCGCAAAGTGTATGCGTTAGTCGCCGCCGCCTGTTGTTTAACATTCTCGGTTCTACTGTTGATTGGTTCTTGGAACTACTGGTATCCATTCGTGACCGATCGAGCATGGTATGAAACGGACGATATCCCCATGCCGGAGATGCTGCAATTTTTGGCGGATTGGCTCAATGAAGGTGAGCGTTATGAAAAAATGCCTCGATTTATCCCCTATATGGCGCTGCCTATTGGTATGGCATTACTGACGTTGCGTTTTGCGCAAGCCACTTGGCAAATCATCTTGAATAAATCGGATCGATTGATAGCAGGTCATGAAGCTGAAGAAGATTTACAGGCGTTAAAAGCCGAGTTAGCGCAAGCTGGAGATGAGCTCGCGAACAGCCAGAACAAGAGCAATAAAAACGGCAAGGAGAGCGAATAAATGGATATCCTATTTCTGTTCATTATGGTGATTGGCTTTATGCTGATTGGCGTGCCGATCGCGGTTTCGCTGGGCTTATCTAGCATGCTGTTTTTAATGATGCATTCTGATGCGTCTTTAGCGTCGGTTGCTCAAACGTTATTTAATGCCTTTGCGGGTCACTACACTTTGTTGGCGATTCCCTTTTTTATATTGGCTTCTAGCTTTATGTCGACAGGTGGTGTGGCGAAACGAATTATCCGTTTTGCGATCGCAATGGTCGGTTGGTTCCGTGGTGGTTTAGCCATGGCATCGGTGGTGGCCTGTATGATGTTTGCTGCGCTGTCAGGCTCATCGCCGGCGACGGTGGTAGCGATCGGTAGTATCGTTATTGCCGGGATGATTAAAAACGGTTACTCAAAAGAATTTGCAGCGGGCGTGATTTGTAACGCAGGCACGCTGGGTATTTTGATCCCGCCGTCGATTGTTATGGTGGTGTATGCGGCGGCGACGGATGTATCGGTCGGACGAATGTTTTTGGGTGGTGTGATCCCCGGCTTATTGGCGGGAGTGATGCTGATGATTGCGATTTATATTGCAGCTCGCATCAAAAAACTCCCTAAACAGCCATTTGTGGGTTGGAAAGAGATGTTTATTGCCGCCAAAGACGCCAGTTGGGGTTTGTTGCTGGTGGTGATCATCCTCGGTGGTATCTATGGCGGTGTGTTTACCCCAACAGAAGCAGCGGCGGTTGCGGCGGTTTATTCGTTCTTGATTGCTAATTTCATATACCAAGATATGGGGCCGTTTGCTGATAAAGAAAACACCAAGCCGGTGTTAGTGAAAGTGCTGCAAGCTTTTGTCCACAAGGATACCAAAAGCACCTTGTATGATGCGGGTAAGCTGACGATTATGTTGCTATTCATCATTGCCAATGCATTGATTCTAAAGCACGTATTAACGGAAGAGCGTATTCCGCAAATGATCACTGAGTCGATGTTGTCGGCAGGGTTAGGGCCAATCACCTTCTTAATTGTGGTGAACGTATTGCTCTTGATCGGTGGTCAGTTTATGGAGCCGTCCGGCTTGTTGATTATTGTCGCCCCATTGGTCTTCCCAATCGCGATTGCACTAGGGATCGACCCGATTCATCTTGGCATTATGATGGTGGTGAATATGGAAATAGGGATGATAACGCCCCCCGTAGGCCTAAATCTCTTTGTGACGGCAGGGGTTGCCAAAATGTCGATGATGCAAGTGGTGAAGGCGGCACTACCATGGGTTGGTGTGATGTTCCTCTTCCTCATCATCGTCACTTACGTGCCGTGGGTATCCACGTGGTTGCCGACTACGCTGATGGGGCCTGAAATCATCACCAAATAGTTTCGTAGGCAATAGCTTCGTAGAAAATAGATTCGTATGAAATAGATTCATAGGAAAAAGGTGAGGAGGCGCTAAACCTCCTCATCGATATGCTTTTTTCCTTCGTTTCGCGGGTCACAACCCCCTTGCCTACGTTCGTAAAATCGCCATTTTGCTTGGCGATTTTTACGTCTATCTTCACCTGAACGCTGGTCGGGTTGGTAGACACCATCAATCAATACCGTCTCGGCGATGACTTTTACTTTGGTTTTTTCTCCCATCGTATTCCTCCTCGGCTTTTTGTTTAAGTATTATCGATATTTCAATACTTTGCCAAATTGGACTGATATCAATGTGGTTCATGAACTTAGTAGGGGAGAATCCTTGGGCGATAATCAGGTTATTAAGCCGCAATCACTACTGGGTGTCCTAGGCTTGGGTGAGTGATGATCGACACCTTGTGCTGATAAACTTGTTCAATGACATTAGAACTCAGCGCTTTTTCAGGAATATCATCAGCAACGATAGAACCATCATTTAAGATCACGATACGATCGGCGTATTGGGCGGCTAAGTTCAAATCATGCAATACCGCAACGACGGTAGCGCCTTGTTGTGCCAATTTTTGTGCGAGCGCGAGTGTGCTGTGTTGATGATGGATATCCAAAGCTGAGGTCGGCTCATCAAGGAGTAAAATCTTGTTCTTACCACTTTGTTCAAGTTGCGTTAGAACTCGGGCGAGATGAATGCGCTGCTTTTCTCCGCCTGACAATGTTGGATAATCTCGGTTGGCTAAATGGATAACATCGGTCTGTTGCATATAACCATCAATCACACCATCTAGTTCCTCGCGTGACATCGACAGCCCCAGCCCTCCCAGTGCAACGACTTCACGCGCGCTAAAATTAAACGACAAAGAACTACTTTGCGGTAATACACCAAAGTGTTTTGCGAGTTGGTTTGAACGCCATTGTTCACGTGGCTGGCCGAATAATGCAAAATTACCTCGCGCGCTAATCTCCCCGGTAAGTGATTTCAGCAATGTACTTTTGCCAGTGCCATTAGGGCCAAGTAACGCGGTAAATTCACCTCGATTGAGAGACAGATTGATGTCATCTAGAATGGTTCGGCCACTTAAAGCGATGGATAAATTCTGTATGGCGACCGTCGTTTGTGCGCGATATTCGTCGATCGAATGGCCTTGAGTAGCTTGATGGGATGAAAACAGAGACAACATTATAAACGCCCCTTTTGTTTGATAAGCAACCAGATGAAAAAGGGGGCGCCCAGTAAAGCGGTCACAATACCTACGGGCATATCTAATGGGGCAACCACTGTGCGAGCGAGCATATCGGCGACTAAAAGTAACAAACCACCCATAAGCAAGGTTACAGGTAGTAGAGAACGAAAATTGGGTCCAATGAGCATTCGAGCTAGATGTGGCACAATTAACCCTATAAAGCCGATCATACCGGCTAGCGCAACGGTGACACCCACCCCTGCAGCGGCAAGAATGATTAAACGTCGTTTTAGTGATTGCACATTGATGCCCATATGGCGAGCTTCGGCTTCACCTAATAACATCGCATTGAGTTTATCTGCGTCGCGGTAGTAAACGATGAACAGTATCGCTAGAGTAATGAAGGCCAGCCATAGACCGCGAGGGTTCGCTCCCGCTAAAGACCCCATTGTCCATAATGACAGGTCACGTAATGCTTGATCGTCGGCAAAATAGTTAAGTAAACCTAAGGCCGCGCCTGCTAAGGCGGCGATCGCAACCCCTGCCAGTAACATCATGGTCACTGATGTGCCATTGGCACCAGTTCCCAAGCGATAGACGACAAAGGTAATCACCGTACCTCCAAGGCAGGCAAAGACGGGAACCGTACCAAATAATAGTAAAGTCGGATAATGGGTCGCGAGTTCACCAAACAGAACGATCGCGATTGCGGCACCAAGCGCGGCACCCGATGAGACACCGATAATTCCCGGATCCGCTAATGGATTGCGAAATAAACCCTGCATTACCGCGCCGCTAATCGCTAAAATGCCGCCAACGGCGATCGCGAGCAAAGTGCGAGGTAAACGCACTTGTTGCACGACCATAGTGATATGAGGCGGTAGATCAGCCTTGGTACTGGAAAAAAAGAGGTTAGGTAGCAGTGATTTAATGCTATCAAAAAAGCCAATATTCATCGGACCAACACTGATGGATGCGACCGTGGCAAAGTAAAGAGAAATCGCTGCGATAATACACAGTGATTTTGCGCTAAGTAGACGTGACGCTGTCATTGTGGAAACTGCCATTGTGAATCGTTACTGTGATTCTTTGGGGTGAAACTGATTGAACAGGTCATCAGCCAGTACCAAGCTCTCGATACCCAGCCCACCGATAATTGCGCTGCCATTTACGGCAATAATACGATCTTGGCTTCCAGCGGGGGTCGCTGCTAATAATGGAAACTCTTTTAAAATACCTTCTTTACCGCCCAATGCTTGCCATGCACGTTTGGTGACCAAAAGATAATCGGGTTGCATCTCTACCATTGCTTC
Source organism: Vibrio scophthalmi (assembly GCF_040869025.1). NCBI lineage: Bacteria > Pseudomonadati > Pseudomonadota > Gammaproteobacteria > Vibrionales > Vibrionaceae > Vibrio > Vibrio scophthalmi. The sequence continues at coordinate 2,513,874 of NZ_CP134271.1, forward strand.
TTGTGAGACAGGTTTGTATGAGCTCATCATGCTTTTGGCAGGGTTTTGCCCGCCAGCGAGCTTAACGATGACATCAATAGTGGTTTTATCACCAGCAATCGTTGCCGGACGTCCTTTGCTGAGCATCGCAAACAGAACCTTTGGTGCATCCGCAACATCTCGTTGCTGCATCGTATCGAGTTTTGACTGAATTGAAGCTTTTAGGTCTACCGCATTGTCTTGTGTGCCGGTAATCGCAGCGATTTTATCGATGCGATTAAAGAGATCTTGCTCAGTATCACCAGATGGAACGGTTTCGACATCAATTCCGCCATTTTTAAGCAGTGTTAACGTACTATCTGGCCCCATCTCATGCGAACCAATTAGGTGAGTTGGCGATAAGGCCATTAACCCTTCGGCAGAGAGTTGACGGTGATAACCGACCAGTGGCAGCTTCTCATCCTGGTTGTATTTTTTACTGGTTACGTCGAGTGCAACTAACTGCTCTTTTGCTCCTAAGGCAACGATAAGCTCAGTGATACTAGAGCCTGCGCTAATAATGCGATTCGTTTGCGCGGATTGAGACTCGGTGTGTTGTTGTGCCATTAGAGAGCTTGAGGCTACCAATAGGCCAAAAGCAAAAGCGAGCTTTTTCATTAATGTTCTTCCATAACAATGTTTGTGGCGGAGATATGATTTGTTTGCATAAAAGCGAGTAAGTTAAGCATGGATTCGACGTTGGCTTTCTTATCCGCCGCAATGACAATCGCTTTATCGGGGGTTTCATTACGAGCTTTGAGTAGCGCCGCAGTAAACTGTTTCCAATCGTGAAATTCTGATCCATCGACAGCCCACTGATTCGCCGACTCAGAACGGTCATCTGAATAGAGAATCGCTACAGAGATCACCGGCTTGTCAGGTCGGGTCAGTGTGTTGCTTTCTTCTGTTTTAGGAATGTCGACATTGAGTGTTTGCACACTAACATTGGCAGTAAGTAACAGAAAAACCATCACAATAAAGATGATATCGAGCATCGGAGTTAAGTCGGGTTTAAATTCCTCATCGCTGAATTTGGAATGTGATTGAATCATCAAACCACCTCTTCAGTGGTAGGCGTGATAAAGATTTTTTGCTTAGCGCATTCTTGTTTATCACAGCAACTTTCTGCACAAGGGTCTACCGAGATACCTTCGATATGTAAATTGCTATGATTGAGCGTGTATTCAATTTTGGCTAAGGTTTTCTCCACCCACATACTGAGCAGTTGCGCTCCCATAATAGCGGGTAGGGCAATCAATAAACCCGCGGCGGTGGTGGTCATCGCAAGGCCGAGACCATCGGCTAGATTTGCCGGAGAAATTGCCCCTTGAGTTGAAGTGATACCTTTGAACATCTCCATTAACCCCAACACGGTACCAAGTAAACCGATGAGCGGGCTAATAACACCAATCATCGATAGCAAACGGATACCAGAGCGAAATTGCTGGCGTTTCTTAAATAGCCAAATACTGACCGCCTCTTCACGCAAAGGTTTAGTGAAGTGACGATGGTTAAGTAGCATACGCATGGATTGGAATGCGAGCTGGCGGCCACTTAATTTTTGCGTAATAAAACGATCCACTTCATCCGCATGATTGAAGTCGAGTTTATGCACCTGCTGCAAAATTTGTTTGGTGTAGGTTCGACCATTGAGCAGCATGTAGAAGGTTCGCTCAATTAAGATAACCAGAGTGAGAAATGACATGGTGATAAGTGGCCATGTCATGATACCGAGTTGGCTTTGAAGATGACTCAATGTTTGCATCATGATTTGTTGTACTACTGTAGTTTGAAATTAATCGGAATTTGCACACGATGAGCAATAGCTTGGCCTTGCTCTATTCGGCGTGAAAATTGCCATTGCTTGATGGTATTCAATGCTCGCTGATCCAGTATGGAGTGGCCGCTGGATGAGATAACTTTCTGCTTAACCTGTTTTCCTTCTCTATCGAGCCATACTTCAATCAATGTTTTCCCTTCGAGTCCTTTTTTACGTGCTAGCCTTGGATAAGAAACGGGAACAGGTTTGGCACTGAATTGCGGCTTACTTACGAGCATCGGTTCACGATTTTGTGCGGCGCTCTGGTGTGGATCGGCGTTCATTTCATCGGTTTGTTCGATGGTTTTTTTTGCGTTTTCTTGCGGCTTCAGTTTTGGTTTAGCTGGTGGCGGAATGTCTTGCTTAGTGACTGATTTTTCAATCTTCTTCACATTGGTTATTTGAGAATCTGACTTGCTCTTTGGCATAACCGTTTTCTGATGCTTTAGAGGAGCAGGTTTTGATGTCTCCTTTTTTGCAGGCTCTAGCGTAGGCTTTTTTGCCACGACAGGTTTAGGCTTGCTAGCGTTCGTCTTCAGCTTGTTTTGTTGCGGCTTTTCCGGCTCTGTTGGGCGTTCGAGTTCTTGTTGCTTGCTGATGTCATCAAGGTGACTTTTTGTTTGTTCAATGGGTTTGGCAGCCGCTTGGGCAAGCAGTTGAATCTGCACGGCATTGATACCTTGGTCCATGGATACCTGCAGAATTTTCTCTTGTGGAGCATATGACAACGCCACGCCTTGAATAAGACATGCAATCAATCCAGCGATGAAGTAGCGAAGCTTTGCCATGAGGAAACCCACAAACAATTGACGTAATAAAATGGTGTGAGAAAGCAAACCGACACCGAACAACGAGACCTATTATCCGATAAATAATAATGAGATCAAATATCATTTGCATTATCACTTGTGATCTATATTATGTCGAGAATAATTCTTATTTACAACTTTCTTTATAAGATTTCACCCACAAGTTTCACGTCGAACATGGCACGGCAGCAGGATGCATTTCTCCACTAAGTGAGTAAGCAATCTGAATGCTTTTGCTGACATTTCGTCAATTTGTGTGCAGTGAAATAGGTGCCATGAAGACGCTATGAATCCAATCGCCTCAGGAGCTTCCCCTATAGAGGTCGCTCGCTTAGATGTGCCTGCTACTGACGTAATTACGTTTGATAGTCATGATGAATCTATCGTTGGTCGGAATACTCCCGATCCACTTCGTTTTGCTTTTAGCGGTAAAACGGGCCCTCATGTTGGTGGGGGCTCAGTACCTGTAGCGCAAAGTAAAACACAAGATAGCGTTTTAGATGCGCTCAATACGCCAGCGATGAACAAAGCACGCTGTCTCTATATTCATATTCCTTTTTGTCGAGTTCGTTGTACCTACTGCAACTTTTTCCAGTACGCCTCGAGTGAGTCATTGATCGCCGAATACTTTGCTGCATTAACGTTAGAGATTGAGCGTAAATCTGCATTTGTTTGGACACAAAGCATGCCTTTTCAAGCCGTTTACGTCGGTGGTGGTACGCCAACGGATCTAAGTGCTGAGCAAATCAAACAGCTAGGCCAGATGATTCGCCAGTACTTCCCATTGACACCGGACTGTGAAATTACCTTAGAGGGCCGAGTGAACCGCTTTAGTGAGGCAAAGTTTGAGTCAGCGCTTGAAGGGGGATTTAACCGATTTTCTCTAGGTGTGCAGAGCTTTGATAGCAAGGTTCGTCGGGCGGCTAAACGTCTTGATGATGGCGACGTAGTCATTGAGACGTTACAAAAGATGGTGCGTTATAACGCTGCGCCTATCGTGATCGATTTGCTCTATGGTTTGCCATATCAGACGCTAGACATTTGGCAAAGTGATTTGCAGATGTATCTCGAAACAGGCGTTGATGGTGTCGATCTCTACCAATTACTTGAATTGCAAAACTTGCCAATGGCACGTTTGATCGAACAGGGGAAACTTCCTCAACCCGCCAATACGGCAACCAAAGCTGAAATGTACAAAATGGGAGCGGACTTTATGGCCCGTTTTCATCAACGTCGCTTGAGTGTGAACCATTGGGCTTCAACGAATCGTGAGCGAAGTATTTATAACAGCTTAGCGAAAACCAATGCGGAAGTATTGCCTATCGGTGCAGGTGCGGGTGGTAATTTCAATGGCATAAGTGCGATGCAGCACCGCGATATGAATGCATACATCGAGGCTATTCAACAGCAGCAGTTCCCTGTTGGTATGGCGTTTAAAAGTGACCCAAACAACGCTTCTCTGAACCAATTCAAAGCCGCATTTGACCGAGGAGTGTTGCTAAAACATGACTTTATCCCATGGTTTGAGCGATTGATGCCGCTATTTGAAGCTTGGCAGTTACGGGGACTTGTGACGATAACCGAACAGGCGGTTGCACTCACACAAGCTGGCCAATTTTGGTCGGTTAATTTGGCGACGAATCTCATTAAAGTTATCCAGAACGATCAAGCGAATCGCTTGGCTTTAGCTGGCTAACAACCGTTAGATAAATTCGAACCTAAGGAGAAAGCATGTACAGCACATGTTCAATGACAGAAGTAAAACAGAAAGTAACTGCAGCACTGGCTCTTGATGCAGCCACTCCAGTGTCCGAAATGTCTCAGCAACTTGCATTGAGCGAAGGCGCGATCACCTTTGCATTGCCAGAAGCGATGTTGACGCAGGTTGATGGACAGCATGCTCAAGCGATCTTAGAGCAATTGCCTGCTTGGGGAAACGTTACGACGATTGTCCACTCGTTTGGGTCAATATTTGAAACTAAAGCCCCATTTCCCAAAGGAAAGGAAGCCCATGGTTACTACAATCTTATGGGGAGAGAAGGTGAGTTGCATGGTCACTTGCGTCTCGACTTAGTTGCCCATATCGCGTTTGTTAGTAAGCCATTTCGTCGTATGGAAAGCCACTATATTGGTTTTTTTGATGCTGAGGGTAACTGCATTTTTAAAGTCTATGTTGGGCGTGACAAAAAGCGTCAACTACTCGTAGAACAAGTGATCGAATTTGGCAAAATGAAGGAGCAATTAAGCGCATGAGTTTAGAAAGTCAGCCAGAAAATAATCAAGACCAAACCTCTCAAAGAGAAGAGGTACGTCGAGAGCGTCTACAAAATCGTTTAGAGCCAGAAGTACAAGAATTTAGAGATTCTCGCCAAACACTTCAGCTTGCAACGATCAGCCCAGAAGGCATTCCTAATGCCACTTACGCACCGTTCGCTTTTGATAGCCAAGCCTATTATATCTTGGTGAGTGATATCGCCTCTCATGGGCGTAATCTCAAAACCAATCGCAATGTCTCGATCATGATGGTGCAAGACGAGAGTGAAGCAAAACAGATCTATGCGCGTAAGCGTTTAACATTCGACACCACAGCAGAATTGGTTGAAAGACACTCACCCACTTGGCAACGCGGTGTTGCAGCTTTACAAGCTCGTTTTGGCGAGATCATCGACAACCTAAGCGAGCTTGGGGACTTTAATTTGTATCGTCTGACGCCAGAGTCGGGACGTTATGTAAAAGGATTCGGCCAGGCATTTGAAATTTCGGGTAATGATTTACTGGATTTTGTTCATCTCGCCGAAGGACACGTTCAAGCCGAAAAAGCCCGTACGGCATAATTGCGCCTTGCGGAACTCTCAGACTCCCTATTAATAATATTCTAAATCGAGGGAGTTTTTTAATCATTCTAAATGGATATATTGATGATAAAGCAAACTCAACTTGCGCTGTTAATCAGCGCTGTTTTATCTGCTCCAACATTGGCAGAAGAAGTCTACTCATTCGATGAAGTAGTGGTATCAGCGACACGTACAAACAACCAACTAGACGATGTTGCTGCCTCAGTATCTGTTATAACAGATACTGAGATTGAAAATGATATGGTTACAGGTCTTGATGACCTGTTCAAATATACTCCGGGTGTTACGGTGGAAACCAATGCTCGTCAAGGTGTGCAGGGCATTAATATCCGCGGTATTGAAGGAAACCGTATCAAAGTACTGGTTGATGGAGTATCACAAGGGAATCAATTTGATTCTGGTGGCACGTTTCTCAATTCATCAAGAGTTGAAGTGGATACAGATTTATTGAAATCTGTTGAAGTGGTTAAAGGTGCGGCTTCCTCATTGCAAGGTTCGGATGCAATTGGCGGTATCGTTGCTTTTGAAACCAAAGATCCTGCCGATTTCCTCCAAGGGCGAGATGTTGGTGGTCATGCGAAATTTAATTACTCCTCAGCGGATAGAACGTTTAGTGAATCTGTCGCTCTAGCGAACAAGGTCGGAGAATTAGAATCACTTGTGGCCTATACGCGACGAGATGGTAAAGAACTAGAAAACTTTGGCAGTCCGGAATCGTTGGATAGTGAAGCTAATGACTTACTGGTCAAGTTGCAATATCAACTTAATCAAGCCAACAGAATCGAGTTCAGTGGTAACTATATTCGCAATGAGAGTACAGGGCCGCAGACTTACGAGTCGAATCGTTACTCAAGCTACTCAAATGCATCGAGTAATGACACAACTAAACAATATCAACTTGGCATCAAACATATTTGGGGGGGCGATCTTGTAATCGCTGATGCGATTGAATGGCAATTGAGCTATCTCAATAAAGATGAAAGCGCGCTAACAAATCGAACGGTTGAACCTAACAATCCAGGGGCCATTCCTATCGCTCAAACCAAAGACTATATCTACAGTGATAAAGGTTACCAGTTTGATATTCAGTTAGATAAATTCCTTTCACTAGGTTCGACCGAGCACTACATTGTTTATGGTATGTCTTACCAAGATAAAGACATAAAAAACATCAATAAAGAACGCAATAATCCAGGCGCAGATAAAGAAATTTTCTATATGCCGAGTGCCAGTGAAAGTCGCTATGGTCTGTTCGTTCAAGATGAAATTACCATGGGTGATTGGATTATTACTCCAGGATTACGCTTTGACTCATTTAACACCGATCCAGGTGATGCAACTGCCAACCCAAGCGGCAATGCCCAAAGTGATTACACCAAGTTTTCTGATTCAGCAGTGACGGGGCGATTAGGGGCGATCTACAAATTAAACCAAGAACACCGAATTTTTGCTCAAGTGAGTCAAGGTTTCCGCGCTCCAGAATTTAAAGAGCTCTATTACTCTTTCGGTAACCCGAATCATGGTTATATCAATAAGCCAAATCCGGATTTGAAAGCTGAAGAAAGTATCTCGTACGAATTAGGTTGGAGACACAATAACGATATTTCACAGAGTGAGATTGCTGTTTTCTACAGTGATTACGATAACTTTATTGAATCTAAACAAGTCTCAGGTGAAATGAGAAATCCAATGAATCCTGCAATCATTCAATATGTGAATGTCGAAGAGGCGGTGATCAAAGGTATTGAATTATCCAATCGTCTGTCGTGGGATAGCTTTATGCCTGTTGAAGGTTTCAGTTCGCGAGTTGCGGCCGCTTATACGGAAGGAAAAGATGGCGAAGGTAAACCTCTGAACGATGTCAATCCATGGAATGCCGTGATTGGATTGAATTATGATTCGATTAACCAGTGGGGAACTTCTTTAAACTTTAGTTATACTGCAGCGAAGAAAAAGAGTGATATCAATACTGACGAGTCCGATATTCTGCCTATTTCGAGCGCGACCGTGGTTGATTTAACCGCTTACTACAAGCCAATGGAGGATTTAACACTTCGAGCTGGTGTCTTCAACTTAACTGACGAAGAGTATTACAGCTGGAATGATGTTAAGGGTGAAACCATTGTTGATAAAGATTTAACTCAAGCGAGCCGCAATTGGGCCGTTACGGTTAAGTATGATTTCTAGTCGATCTTAAATCATTGTTTAGATGATTTTTTAAAGGGCACGTGGTGCCCTTTATTATTTATAATCATTCTTATCCAACCCATATTTCTGCATTTTATCGTATAAGGTTTTACGAGCTACCTGCAATTGTTGCATCGTCTCATTGATGCGACCGCCATTGCTGGTTAGTGCTTGTTCGATAGCCAATTTCTCAAATTCTGCCACTTGGTCTGTTAGCGTTGGCGCATTTAATTCGGCAGAATTCACGTTATCCAGTTGGCCTAAGTTGCCTAGCAAAACGAATCGCTCCGCACTATTTCTTAGCTCTCTGACGTTACCCGGCCAGTCATGGCCAAGTAACGCTTGCAGATCTGCTTGCGGAATTGAGGCTGCGTCTTTGCCATAGCGGGCGGCGGCCACCAACAAAAAATGATGGAATAGGGCCGGAATATCCTCTTTTCGCCGACGGAGTGGTGGCAGATCTAATGTCACTACGTTTAGACGATAATAGAGGTCTTGACGAAACTCCCCGCGCTCGGCAGCTAGTTTTAGGTCGACTTTCGTCGCGGCGATCACGCGAATATCAATCGGAATGAGCGAATTTGATCCCACTCGTTCGATGCTGCGCTCTTGTAATACTCGCAATAAGCGAATTTGTGCCTGCATCGGCATGGACTCGATTTCATCTAAAAACAGCGTTCCGCCATTGGCATGTTCGAGTTTGCCGATACGAATGCTATCGGCTCCGGTAAATGCGCCTTTTTCGTGGCCATAAAGCTCACTTTCAATCAAATTTTCAGCCACCGCGCCGCAATTGATGGCAACGAAATTTTGCTCTCGACGTGCGCTTTGTTCATGAATTGAACGGGCAAACAGCTCTTTACCTGTGCCTGTCTCACCAAATAAAAGAATATCCGCTTGCGTATCAGCAATATGCGTAATGGTATCGCGGAGAGTGATCATCAATTGGCTATCACCGATGATACGAGGCCCTAAAGTCTGGCTTGCTTTGAGGTTACGTTTTAATGCTTGATTTTCGAGAGTCAGATTACGCTTATCGAGCGCTCGCCGAGTGGTATCGATGAGACGATCAACCGAAAAAGGTTTTTCGATAAAGTCGTAGGCGCCGTTACGCAGTGCTTTTACGGCCATCGCGATATCGCCATGACCGGTTATTAAGATCACCGGGACATCAGTATCTTGGTTAAGGATGGTTGAGAGTAGGCTTTCTCCAGAAATGCCTGGTAAACAAATATCGCTAATGACGACTTTTGGTAAGCCATCGGCTTTGATGGCCAATAACGCTTGCTCTGCATCGGCAAAAAAACGCGCAGAAATATTCTCCAGCTCGAAGCTTTGCTCGATGGCAATTCGGATATCGCTTTCGTCATCGATAAAAAAAACGTCGTCCATCATTCGTCCTTTATCGGTTGTGGGTTCGTTATATCAATGGTTTTCGCCGTGTGAGACGAAGCACTTTTACTCAGTAACAAGGTAAAACGCGCCCCACCAAGTGGCGAAGAAGAGGAGGTGAGGTCCCCCTCCATGGCATGCATGATTTGTTGTGAGATAGATAGACCTAAGCCAAGACCATTCTTTTTGGTGGTGTAAAAGGGTTCAAACAGTTTCATTTTTGTTTTGTCATCAATGCCATCCCCATTGTCATCAATATGAACATGTACTTCAGTGTCTGTTGTTTCAATACTCAGTGCTATTTTGCGCTCGGCTTGTGTCTCTATGGCCTGAATGGCATTACTGACTAAATTAACCAGCACTTGTTCAAGCTGGATCGGGTTGACCTCAACCTTAATTGAATCATCAGCAAACTCGGTTGCTACCGTTATTTGTTTGGCTTTCAATTGAGGAGAAGTTAACGCCAGTGCAGCTTCAACCACAGGGATGAGATTTAATGTGTGCCGCTCTGCACTGTCAGATTTACGGGCGAAGGATTTGAGTTGCTCGCTAATTTTTGCCATCCGTATTGTCAGTGCTGAGATGCGGCTTAAATTGTCATCTGTTCGCTCAGTTTCGCCTTTTGCTAAAAAGCGTCGGCCGTTATCTGCAAAACTACGAATCGCCGCGAGTGGGTTATTGAGTTCATGGCTGATACTGGCTGACATCTGGCCTAACACCGCAAGTTTGGCAGCTTGAATTAGCTCATTTTGGGTTTGTCGTAATACCTGTTCGGTTTTTTCTCTTTCATGGTTTTCAGCATGCAACTCTGCGGTGCGTTCCATGACTAAAAACTCTAATTTTTGTTTGGCTTCTAACTGTAACTGTTCAAACTGGCGCTTTCTTTGATTTTGCTGGTGGACGAGTTGTAAGGAGAGAATCGCAATGGTGAAAAACAGTGTCAGTACCAGTAAAAAGCTCAACGTAGGCCAAAGCACCGTTCGTTTTGGCGAGAGCACGCGAATGATGAGGTCGACATCTTTCAGTGCTCGGGACGACACAATATAATCGCCTTGCCCTCCGCCTTTGGTTACGTCTTGAAATTCTGTTTGACCGAGGTTGAAATCACCTTGTAGGCCAAGTGAAGGGAGGGCAGAATCGAGATAGCGCCTAGATTGAACGATCTGTTGTTGGGTTTGCTGATCGATATCACTCAAGCTGTGAAATAGCCACTGAGGATTGCTCGACATAAAAATGACTTGATTGACGTCGGTGGCGACGAAGTAATTGTTCTCACTATTCCAGTTCGCTTCGATGGCGGTGAGGTCCATTTTTATCACGATGACGCCAATGATTTCCGCTGCATAGACCACCGGATAACTGTAGTAATAACCACGTTGCCCAGAGGTGGATCCTAAAGCGAAATATTCACTGCTATCGCCCTGTATGGCCTGTGAGAAATACGGCCGCCATGCGAAATTACGTCCGATGAAACTGCGTGGTAAATCCCAGTTGCTGGCCGCTAAAGTTGTACCTTGGGCATCGAGTAAATAGCTATCGGCGGCATTAATCACTTGATTGACCTGGGCCAAGTAGCGATTGGTAATATCGATCTGTGCTGAGTTCTTCGGTTTGAGTAGGGCGGAAATGATTTCTTTATCTTGCGCGAGCAACTGTGGCAAGTGGGCGTATTTATCCAGTTTGGTGTTAATGTGGCTAGCAAAGCGATCTAATTGTGCCTGATGTTGCTCAAGTTGGGCTTGATAGTTCAGGTTCCACACCCAACGACCTCCCAAGGCTAGGCAGAGAAAAAACAGCACCAAAATGTAGAGATTCACGCGTCGAATAGCCAAGATGTAAAATCCTTATCAATCCTTTTAGCGTCAGCCTATCGGGTTTTGTTATCAAGGTGTTGTACCGCTTTGTGAAAATGGGCGATAAAACCGGACTTAGATCTCCTTTTATTACTCCAATTAAAAAAAACGCTAGTTTCTATTGAAAAACACATTAATGTCCCCATTTCTGTGTACATTGACTGCTTTATCGTTCGTTTTTGTAGCAGTTAAATGAGAATTTAGGATATTCCCTGAATGTTGGATGGGATCGGCTCGACAGCTATGGCCTAGGTCGTTAGAATGCTGCGTCTAAATTTATATCCTGAGACTAATCGGAGATACCTTTCGCTGGGTGCGCTGTGATGATAGCTGAAATGGCTTGAACGGCGATGAACAGAAAAGATATCGCTAATTAGTTCGATAGCGCGAATCAGTGTTGTCGATTCTCGAATCTAAATAGGTGCTCTTAGAGTACAAACAAGGATGCAGTTACCAAGCTTTGCTTCGGTAGCTCATACGCTCGGTTTAACCGAGCCAGTATTGAGGTTAATTTATAATGCAAGTTACTGTTGAAACGCTAGAAGGCCTAGAGCGCCGTCTAAACATTACTGTTCCAGCTGCAAACATCGAAGACGCTGTTACTGCTGAACTACGCAACATCGCTAAAAACCGTCGTTTCGATGGCTTCCGTAAAGGCAAAGTGCCAATGAAGATGGTTGCTCAGATGTACGGTAAAGCAGTACGTCAAGACGTGATGGGTGAAGTAATGCACCGTCATTTCATCGAAGCGATCGTTAAAGAAAAGATCAACCCAGCTGGTACTCCAACTTTTGCTCCTGTTGAGACAAAAGAAGGCGCTGATCTAGTATTCAACGCAACTTTCGAAGTGTACCCAGAGATCGCTCTTAAAGGTCTTGAAAACATCGCTGTAGAAAAACCACAAGCGGATGTACAAGATTCTGACGTTGAAGAAATGATCGACACGCTACGTAAGCAGCAAGCAACTTGGAAAGAAGTTGAAGAAGCAGCTGAAGAAGGCAAACGTGCATCAATCGATTTCGTTGGTTCTATCGACGGTGAAGTGTTCGAAGGCGGTAAAGCTGAGAACTTCCCACTAGAGATGGGCGCTGGTCGCATGATTCCTGGTTTTGAAGACGGTATCACTGGTAAAACAGCTGGTATGGAATTCGAAATCGATGTGACTTTCCCAGAAGATTACCACGCTGAAAACCTAAAAGGTAAAGCAGCTAAGTTTGCAATCAAAGTAAACAAAGTTGAAGCTCGTGAACTTCCAGAACTAAACGACGAATTCGTTGCTAAGTTCGGCGTAGTTGAAGGCGGCATTGACGCACTTAAAGCTGAAGTTCGTAAGAATATGGAACGTGAACTTAAGCAAGCTGTTAAGAACCGCATCAAACAGCAAGCAATCGACGGTCTAGTTAAAGAAAACGACATCGACGTACCTGCAGCGCTAATCGACCAAGAGATCCAAGTTCTTCGTCAACAAGCAGCTCAACGTTTCGGTGGTAACCCAGAAGCAGCTGCTCAACTGCCACGTGAATTGTTCGAAGAGCAAGCTAAACGTCGCGTAGTTGTAGGTCTTCTTCTAGGTGAAGTAATCAAGTCTGAAGAACTTAAAGCGGATGACGCTAAAGTGAAATCTCTAATCGAAGAGATGGCGACTGCTTACGAAGATCCAACTGAAGTTGTTGCTTACTACGAGCAAAACGAGCAAATGATGAACAACATGCGCAACATCGCTCTAGAAGAGCAAGCTATTGACGCAATCATCGCTAAAGCTCAGGTTACTGAAAAAGCAGTTGGCTTCAACGAGCTTATGAACCAACAGCCTGCTTAATAAGCAATATCTTGCGTAGAAAAGTTGACTAAGCATTAACTATTCTGCTAACAATGGTCCGTGTGATATTCATCATCCGGGCCATTTATTTTAGGGACATCAGAATATGAGCTACCAAGAACAAAATACTATCATGAACGCACTAGTGCCGATGGTGGTTGAACAAACTTCCCGTGGTGAACGTTCTTACGATATTTATTCTCGCTTGCTAAAAGAACGCATCATCTTCTTGACAGGTCAGGTGGAAGACAACATGGCGAACCTAGTGGTTGCCCAGTTGCTTTTCCTTGAATCTGAAAACCCAGATAAAGATATTTTCCTTTACATCAACTCTCCAGGTGGCAGCGTTACTGCAGGTATGGCTATTTACGATACCATGCAGTTCATCAAGCCAAATGTGAGCACGCTATGTACAGGTCAAGCTTGTTCTATGGGTGCATTCCTCCTTGCTGGTGGCGCGAAAGGTAAGCGTTTTGCTTTGCCTAACTCACGTGTCATGATTCACCAGCCACTAGGCGGATTCCAAGGCCAAGCGTCAGATATCCAAATTCACGCCCAAGAAATTCTATCTATCAAAGAAAAGCTGAACAACTTGCTTGCAGAGCACACTGGTCAGCCGATGGATATTATTGAGCGTGACACTGATCGTGATAACTTCATGTCAGCGGCGCAAGCGGCCGAATACGGTATTATCGATCAAGTGTTAACCCACCGCGGTTAATGAAACTTGCTTTGAGTCCAGTTTAGCTGAATTGAGCGGAGGTTCTGCTCAATTCTGAGGGGAAAGTTACCCCAAACTGTTATACACTCAAAGCGTATAGAGTTAAGGCTAAGAGGTTAGCGAATGACAGATAAAAGCAAAGAGAGCGGCAGTAAGCTGCTGTACTGCTCTTTCTGCGGCAAAAGCCAGCACGAAGTTCGCAAGTTAATCGCCGGTCCGTCAGTCTACGTTTGCGATGAATGTGTTGATCTATGTAACGACATTATTCGCGAAGAAGTCAAAGATGTGCTTCCTAAGAAACAATCTGAAGCGTTGCCTAAGCCACGCGAGATTCGTGAGCACCTTGATGATTATGTGATTGGCCAAGATTACGCTAAAAAAGTGCTAGCCGTAGCCGTTTACAACCACTACAAGCGTTTACGTAATGGTGATACAACGAGCGAAGGTGTTGAGCTTGGTAAGAGTAACATTCTGCTTATCGGTCCAACCGGTAGTGGTAAAACACTGCTTGCAGAAACGTTGGCTCGCTTCCTAGATGTACCGTTTACTATGGCGGATGCTACCACCCTGACAGAAGCAGGTTACGTAGGTGAAGACGTAGAAAACATCATCCAGAAGTTACTTCAGAAATGTGATTACGACGTGGCGAAAGCAGAGCGTGGTATTGTTTACATTGATGAAATCGATAAGATCTCTCGTAAAGCTGAAAACCCATCAATCACGCGTGACGTGTCTGGTGAAGGTGTTCAACAAGCGCTACTAAAACTTATCGAAGGTACCGTTGCTTCAGTTCCACCACAAGGTGGCCGTAAGCACCCTCAACAAGAATTCCTTCAAGTTGATACATCGAAGATCCTCTTCATCTGTGGCGGCGCATTTGCTGGCCTAGATAAAGTCATTGATCAACGTGTTGCAACCGGTGCTGGTATCGGCTTTGGCGCAGAAGTGCGTTCAAAAGACGAAAACAAAACCGTTGGCGAACTGTTTAAGCAAGTTGAGCCTGAAGATTTGGTTAAATACGGTCTTATTCCTGAATTCATCGGTCGTCTACCAGTAACAACGACACTGACTGAATTGGATGAAGAAGCGTTAATCCAAATTCTTTGTGAGCCAAAGAACGCACTAACGAAACAGTACGCTGCGCTATTTGAACTTGAAGATTCTGAATTGGAATTCCGCGAAGATGCACTACGTGCTATTGCTAAAAAAGCGATGGATCGTAAAACAGGTGCTCGTGGTCTACGTTCAATTCTAGAAGCTGTATTGCTTGAGACCATGTATGAACTGCCTTCAATGGACAACGTAAGTAAAGTTGTGATTGATGAATCAGTAATCAATGGTGAGTCTGAACCACTGCTAATTTACAGCAACACAGACAGCCAAGCTGCTGGCGCGGAATCGTAATTTCGTTACTAGCAACAGCCAATAAAAAAGGAGGATATGAAATCCTCCTTTTTTTTATTCCTCTATTGAATCCAATCAATTAGCCCCCATATATTTCTGATAAGACTAAGCGGAAGAGAGAATAATATGAACTTGGAACGTTCCGAACGTATCGAGATCCCCGTACTACCTCTACGAGACGTAGTAGTTTACCCGCACATGGTAATTCCTTTGTTTGTTGGCCGAGAGAAGTCGATTGCTTGCTTAGAGGCCGCGATGGAATCCAATAAGCAGGTAATGTTGGTGGCGCAAAAAGAAGCCGACACTGAAGAACCGACCAAAGACGATTTGTTCTCTGTCGGTACAGTGGCGACTATTCTACAGTTGCTAAAACTTCCAGATGGCACAGTGAAAGTGCTGGTTGAAGGTCAACAACGCGCCAAAATTCATCAGTTTATCGAAAACGAATTCTTCTTGGCAGACGCAGAATATCTGGTGACCAATGATCTGGATGAACGCGAACAAGAAGTCATTGTACGTAGTGCGATCAATCAATTTGAAGGCTTTATCAAGCTGAATAGCAAGATCCCGCCAGAAGTATTGACCTCATTAAACGGTATTGATGAAGCTGCTCGTCTCGCCGATACGATCGCCGCTCACATGCCGCTTAAATTAGTCGATAAGCAAAAAGTTCTTGAGATCCTTGATATCACTGAACGTCTTGAGTTCCTTATGGGCCAGATGGAATCAGAGATCGATATCCTGCAAGTTGAAAAGCGTATTCGCACTCGTGTGAAAAAGCAGATGGAAAAATCGCAGCGTGAGTACTATCTGAATGAGCAAATGAAAGCGATTCAGAAAGAGCTTGGCGAAGGCGAGGATGGCATTGATGAATTCGAAGTTCTGAAAAAGAAAATCGAAGAGTCAAAAATGCCGCAAGAAGCGCGCGAGAAAACCGAACAAGAACTGCAAAAATTAAAAATGATGTCGCCAATGTCAGCAGAAGCGACCGTGGTTCGTGGCTACATTGATTGGATGATCGGTGTGCCATGGTCTAAACGCACTAAGGTTAAAAAGAACCTTGCCAAAGCGGAAGAGATCTTAAATGAAGATCACTACGGCTTAGAGCGCGTGAAAGAACGTATTCTAGAGTACTTGGCGGTACAAAACCGAATCAACAAACTTAAAGGCCCAATCTTATGTTTGGTTGGTCCTCCAGGTGTGGGTAAAACGTCACTCGGTCGCTCAATTGCTTCGGCAACGGGTCGTCAATACGTCCGTATGGCGCTGGGTGGGGTTCGTGACGAAGCGGAAATTCGTGGTCACCGTCGTACTTACATTGGCTCTATGCCAGGCAAACTGATTCAGAAAATGTCGAAAGTTGGCGTGAAAAACCCACTGTTCCTATTGGACGAAATCGACAAAATGTCATCAGACATGCGTGGCGATCCATCATCAGCACTACTTGAAGTACTTGATCCTGAACAAAATAATGCGTTCAACGATCATTACCTAGAAGTGGATTATGATTTGTCAGATGTGATGTTCGTTGCAACATCAAACTCGATGAACATTCCTGGGCCGCTATTGGACCGTATGGAAGTGATTCGTCTATCGGGTTACACCGAAGATGAGAAGCTAAACATCGCGAAAAGTCACCTGTTGGATAAGCAGGTAAAACGCAATGGTTTGAAGCCTAACGAAATCACCATCGAAGATTCTGCGATCATCGGCATTATCCGTTACTACACACGTGAAGCGGGTGTACGTAGTTTAGAGCGCGAAATCTCGAAGATTTGCCGTAAAGCAGTGAAGAACATCTTGCTTAACAGCGAACTGAAGTCGGTGACTGTCTCAATTGATAACTTGAAAGAGTACTTGGGCGTGCAACGTTTTGACTTCGGCAAAGCGGATGACAGCAACCGTATTGGTCAAGTCACGGGTCTTGCATGGACAGAAGTCGGTGGCGATTTGCTGACGATTGAAACTGAATCTATGCCGGGCAAAGGCAAGTTAACTCAAACGGGTTCACTTGGCGAAGTGATGCAAGAGTCGATTCAAGCGGCGATGACGGTGGTCCGTACTCGTGCGGAAAAACTGGGTATTAACTCAGACTTCTACGAGAAGCGTGACATCCATGTGCACGTTCCTGAAGGTGCAACGCCAAAAGATGGTCCAAGTGCGGGTATCGCAATGTGTACCGCATTGGTTTCTAGCCTAACGGGTAACCCTGTAAAAGCAGAAGTGGCGATGACAGGTGAAATTACCCTGCGTGGTGAAGTTTTACCGATCGGTGGTTTGAAGGAAAAACTGCTTGCTGCGCACCGTGGCGGCATCAAAACCGTGCTGATCCCGAAAGACAACGAACGTGATTTGGAAGAGATTCCTGAGAACGTGATCGCAGACTTGAAAGTCATTCCAGTACAGTGGATTGATGAGGTTCTGAGCGTTGCTTTGGAAAGAGATCCATCCGGTGTTGAGTTCACTACTGAAAAATAGTGATGTGCAGCAAAAATAAGTAAAAGATTACGCTGATTAGCTGAAAAATGCTTGTCAGCGTTTTTTTTGGAAGCTAACTTTAGCCACTGTAGCTTGAACCCTTGATAGATAAGGGGTAGAGCTGAATTTGAAACTAAATGGAACGAATAGCCGTCTTACAAAATAATAACAGACGGCCCAAAGGGGAAATACCGTGAACAAAACTCAATTAGTAGAAAAAATCGCAGAAAACTCAGACCTATCTAAAGCAGCAGCTGGCCGTGCCCTAGACGCATTCATCGAGGCGGTAAGCGGTACTCTACAATCAGGCGACCAAGTTGCTCTAGTTGGCTTTGGTACTTTCAGCGTTCGTACTCGTGCAGCTCGCACAGGTCGTAACCCTAAGACTGGCGCAGAAATCCAAATCGCTGAAGCGAAAGTACCTTCTTTCAAAGCTGGTAAAGCACTAAAAGATTCTTGCAACTAATCTAAACAAGCTACGCGTCAGTAGTTTGTTAGAACCGTTTTAATTTATGCGCATCCTACTGATGCGCATTTCTTTTTCTGATATCATCTCGCTACCGAAATTATTTTAAATAGAAGCCGTGTTGTCTCATGCCGAGACGATAACGGATCATTCGCGGAGAGTAACAATAGTATGATGGATCGATTACGCGAAGGCGTGAATAGCATCGCGGTTAAAATTATCCTAAGCCTGATTATCCTGTCTTTCGTATTTGCGGGAGTAGGTAGCTACATCGTTGGTGGTACTAACAACGTTGCGGCTAAAGTTGGGAATGTCGAAATCAGTCGTGGTGATTTCGAACAGGCTTACCAAAACGAACGTAATCGTATGCAAGCTCAGCTTGGTGATTATTTCTCAAACTTACTGGCTGATCCAAGCTACGTAGAATCTTTCCGCCAATCTGTTCTTGACCGTATGGTGAATGATGCCTTGTTAGAGCAACACGCTCAAACTCTTGGCCTACGAGTGGGTGATGCACAGGTTCGTGCGCTATTGCTATCAATGCCACAATTCCAAGTTGAAGGTGTCTTCAACCAAGAAGTGTACCAATCAGCACTACGTCGTGCAGGCTTTAGCCCTGAGAGCTTTGCTCAATACCTACGTCGTGATCTCGTGCGTAACCAGTTAGTGACGGCAGTCCAAGCGAGCGATTTTTCTCTTCCTGGTGAAGTGAACGCGCAAAGCGAACTGCTGATGCAAACACGTGAAGTGAAAACTATCAACCTAGCGTTGGCGGATTTCGCACAAAAAGTGCAACTGACTGACGAAGAAATTGCCGAATACTACAAGCAAAATCCAGAGCGCTACACTCGTCCAGAACAAGTGAAGGTTGCCTACATTGAATTGTCTGCAGAAGCGCTAAAACAAAACATTCAGATTGATGATGCTGACGTACAAGCGTACTACCAAGCGCATCTTGATAAATACTCATCTGAAGAGCAGCGTGAAGTAAGCCACATCCTTGTTCAAGGTGACGACGAAGCGAAAGCGCAAGCGATTCTGGATGAATTGAATGCTGGTGCTGATTTCGCAACGCTTGCTGAAGAAAAATCAGAAGATGTTGGCAGTGCAGAAGAAGGGGGTTCACTTGGCTTTATCGAACGTGACACCATGGATCCTGCCTTTGAAGAAGCCGCTTTCGCACTTAAAAATCCAGGCGACATCTCTGGCTTAGTGAAATCGAACTTTGGTTACCACATCATCAAGCTTGATGCGTTGAAAGATTCAGTGGCGAAGCCATTGGCTGAAGTTGCGGCAACCATCAAACAAGAAATGCGTGATCAGCAAGCGATCGACCAGTACTACGAGTTGCAAAGCGAACTTGAAAAAGTCGCTTTTGAATACCCAGATTCACTGGACGATGCCGCTGAAGCGGTTAACGCGAAGATCGAAACGACAGACTTTATTTCTCAAGTGGATGCGCCAGAAATCCTAAAATCACCAGCAGTGATTCAAGCGATTCTTAGCCCAGAAGTGAAAGAAGATGGTTTGAACTCTGAAGTGATCGAAATTGCACCAGAGCACGTTATCGTGGTTCGTGTTGAAGATGCACGTGATGAGACCGTTTTACCGCTTGAAGCTGTACGTGATCAAGTTGTCGCGCAACTATCAAAAGTGAAAGGTGAACAGAACGCGATTGAGTTGGCTAAGACAGTGGTTGCTGAGCTAAAAGCGGGCAATCAAGCAGTATTGGCTGAGAACGGCTTAGCGTTTGGTGATATTGAAAACATCGACCGTGGTTCACACCTTGCTGACGTTGTGTTCGCGATGGCGAAACCTGCGGAAGGCAAAGTTGAATATGCACAAGCAAAAGTCTTCAATGGCGATGTTGCCATTGTTGAGTTGCTGTCGGTTTCAGATATGTTTACCACGCAATACAACGACCAAATCGCTGAACAGATGGTACAAATGAATGCACAACAAGACCTAAGTGGTTTGATTAGCATTCTGCGTAAAACGACGGATATCGAATACTTTGCTGTGACTCAATAAGTCTTATCAATGTAAATGATATAAATATTAAAACGGGTTGCTTTGGCAGCCCGTTTTGTTTCTCACTATTGCAATCAACAAATGCTTCTGAACTGATTATGCTGGCTATTCCACCACTATGAACATAAGGAATTGTCATGAATATCAAAGCGCTTGTTCTTTCTGTTGTACTCACTTTTTCGCTTCCTTTTACTGCCGTCTTGGCAGAACAACAACCAGATTCTCCACCTGAAAACCCAAAATACGATGGCATTGAAATTGTCGTTAACGTTAATCAAGCATCGGCACAAGAAATAGCGGATTTGCTCAAGGGCATCGGCTTAACTAAAGCGCAGGCGATTGTCGATTATCGTGACCAACAAGGGCCATTTAAGCGAATTGAAGATCTGGCGAAAGTAAGCGGAGTGGGTGAGGCTACTGTGGCCAAAAATGTTGGCCGGATTGAACTGTAAAGTGGCGAGTTGAAACGGCACTGACTGCTGAGGTGTTCATCGTTCGGTGACGATGACCTCTGCGGTTATCACGGCTTAGGCCACGTTTTAGCAATCTATCAATCCAGATTGCCAGCAAAATGCCCAAGGGATAACCAATTTCCCTTGGGTTTTTCTTTTCTCTTTAAATGACCAACTAATTAGCTAAAACTTCCCTAGAACCTAGCGGCAAATAGCACTATAATTTCTCGCCGAAAGCCATAGCAGCATTGCAGTGGCGCAAACAACTTGGAGTAATTCATGTCCTCTCATACGCCGGTTATCACCGTTGATGGACCAAGTGGTGCGGGTAAAGGCACGCTTTGTATGCAACTCGCTAACAAGCTAGAGTTTCATTTGCTAGATTCTGGTGCTATTTATCGCGTACTTGCTTTAGCCGCAATTCACCACGGTGTTGATCTTGAAACTGAAGATTCACTGGTTGCATTGGCAACGCACTTAGATGTGCAGTTTATTGCTGAAGGCGAATTGGTTAAGGTCATCCTTGAAGGCGAAGATGTCTCGGGTGAGCTGCGTAAAGAGCAAACGGGCATGGCGGCATCTAAGGTTGCTGCGCTACCTCGAGTGCGAGAAGCATTGCTACGTCGTCAGCGTGCGTTCGCTGATGGCAAAGGCCTAGTGGCCGATGGTCGTGACATGGGTACAGTGGTCTTTCCTCAAGCTGAAGTGAAAATCTTCCTCGATGCAAGTGCCGATGAACGTGCTCAGCGCCGTCTTAAACAGTTGCAAGAGAAAGGGTTAGATGTTAACTTTGCTGACCTTTTAAGCGAGATCCAAGAGCGTGACGATCGTGATCGTAATCGCCCAGTGGCGCCGTTGCGCCCTGCAGAGGATGCGCTTGTGCTGGACTCTACGTCGATGGGTATCGACGAAGTGGTCGAAAAAGCACTACAATATATCGAATCTAAACTGACTGCGTAATTCGCGGGGTCAGCTCAGAGCGTCGGCCGCAAGGATGATGGCTGGCGAATTTAATAACCCCATGCGGTAGGATACCCGTGGACGTTTAATTTATTGAAGATCAAATAAATGACTGAATCTTTTGCTCAACTCTTTGAAGAGTTTCTGAACGAAACTGAATTCCAACAAGGCAGCATCGTTAAAGGTACTGTAGTAGCTATCGAGAACGGTTTCGTTCTTGTTGACGCTGGTCTTAAGTCTGAATCTGCTATCCCAGCAGAGCAATTCAAGAACGCTGCTGGCGAACTTGAAGTTGCTGTTGGCGACGAAGTAGACGTAGCTCTAGACGCTGTTGAAGATGGTTTCGGTGAAACTCAACTTTCTCGTGAGAAAGCGAAACGTCACGAAGCTTGGATCGTTCTTGAGAAAGCTTACGAAGAAGCTGAAACTGTTGTTGGTATCATCAACGGTAAAGTTAAAGGCGGTTTCACTGTTGAACTAAACGGTATCCGTGCTTTCCTTCCAGGTTCTCTAGTAGACGTACGTCCTATCCGTGACACTGCTCACCTTGAAAACAAAGAGCTAGAGTTCAAAGTTATCAAGCTTGACCAGAAGCGTAACAACGTAGTTGTTTCTCGTCGCGCAGTTATCGAATCTGAAAACAGCGTTGAACGTGATGAGCTACTTGAAAACCTACAAGAAGGCGCAGAAGTTAAAGGTATCGTTAAGAACCTTACTGACTACGGTGCATTCGTTGATCTAGGTGGTGTTGACGGTCTTCTACATATCACTGATATGGCATGGAAACGCGTTAAGCACCCATCAGAAATCGTTAACGTAGGTGACGAAATCCTAGTTAAAGTTCTTAAGTTCGATCGTGAGCGTACTCGCGTATCACTAGGTCTTAAGCAACTTGGCGAAGATCCATGGGTAGCAATCGCTAAACGTTACCCAGAAGGTCACAAGCTTTCTGGTCGTGTTACTAACCTAACTGATTACGGCTGCTTCGTTGAAATCGAAGAAGGCGTTGAAGGTCTAGTTCACGTTTCTGAAATGGATTGGACTAACAAGAACATCCACCCATCTAAAGTTGTTAATGTTGGCGACGAAGTTGAGGTTATGGTTCTTGAGATCGACGAAGAACGTCGTCGTATCTCTCTAGGTCTAAAACAGTGTAAAGCTAACCCTTGGCAGTCATTCGCTGAAGCGCAAGCTAAAGGCGACAAAGTGACTGGTAAGATCAAGTCTATCACTGACTTCGGTATCTTCATCGGTCTAGACGGCGGCATCGACGGTCTAGTTCACCTATCTGACATTTCTTGGAATGTTGCTGGCGAAGAAGCTGTACGTGAGTACAAGAAAGGCGACGAGATCTCTGCAGTTGTTCTAGCAGTAGACGCAGAGCGTGAGCGCATCTCTCTAGGCGTTAAGCAAATGGAAAATGACCCATTCAATGCTTACGTTGCAGAGAAGAAGAAAGGCGTTCTTGTTAACGGTACTGTTACTGCTGTTGATGCTAAAGGCGCAACAATCGAGCTTGAAGAAGGCGTAGAAGGTTACATCCGCGTTTCTGAAATCGCTCGTGACCGCGTAGAAGACGCATCTCTAATCCTAAGCGTTGGTGACAGCGTTGAAGCGAAATTTACTGGTGTAGACCGTAAGAACCGCGTAATCAACCTATCTATCAAAGCTAAAGATGAAGCTGATGAGCAAGAAGCAATGGCATCTATCAACAAGCAAGATGACGCTGCATTCGGTAACGCTATGGCAGACGCTTTCAAAGCAGCTAAAGGCGAATAATTTTATTCCCTTATAGCAAAAAGGAGCCGCAAGGCTCCTTTTTTATTTGTGTGGGCTAAAACCAATTTCTGCAACAACGAGTCAACAAGCTGAATCATACTTGCGCATGTTGTTCAAATATTGTCTAGAATTGATAGCAAGTGTTTGTTGGAATTGGTATTAGTTACTATAATAAGTGATAAATTACTCTACGAGGGAAATTATGACTAAGTCTGAATTGATTGAAAGACTTTGCGCTGAGCAAACACATCTTTCAGCAAAAGAAGTCGAAGATGCGGTAAAAGACATTCTTGAACATATGGCATCAACGCTTGAAAAGGGCGATCGCATCGAGATTCGCGGTTTTGGTAGTTTCTCACTTCACTACCGTGAGCCACGTACAGGTCGTAACCCTAAGACCGGCGATAAAGTTGAATTAGAAGGTAAATACGTACCTCACTTCAAACCAGGCAAAGAATTGCGTGAACGAGTGAACCTAGGTTAATTCGAATTGAATAATAAAAAGGCGGTTTGCTTCTAGCACACCGCCTTTTTTTGCCTATGGTAAGATAACCATGGAGTGTTTATAGGTTTTACTGCATAATCTTAGCAGCAGATTTTCGGATGGGTAATGGACTATGAAAATTATAAAAATCGTTATCGTATTAGCTTTGTTTCTAGTCGCGTTGGCGTTAGGCTCGCAAAATCAAGCGGTTGTGAATTTTAACTACCTGTTAGCTCAGGGAGACTTTCATCTATCAACCTTGCTTGGTGTGGTTTTTGTTACCGGCTTTGCAGTCGCATGGATTATTTTTGGCACTCTTCATCTGAAGTCACAGCTTCAGATCCGTAAACTGAACAAGCAGCTTAAAAAGCTCACTCCAGCCTCTACTGAGGTTGTACAGAATAAAGCGTAATCGAGATAGGTAGACTTTTTCCTCAATGCTAGAAATACTCTTCTTGTTATTGCCAATTGCCGCCGCTTACGGCTGGTATATGGGTAATCGTAGCGCCCAGCAAGACAAGCAGAAACACTCGAATCAAATATCCCGCCAGTATGTGATGGGTCTTAACCTGCTGTTATCAGATCAGTCTGATAAGGCTGTTGATCACTTTATCGAACTACTTCAAGTGGATGACGACACCATTGATACTCACTTGGCGTTGGGTAACTTGTTTCGCTCGCGTGGTGAAGTAGACCGTGCGATTCGCATTCACCAAAATCTCATCTCTCGTTCTGGTTTGACGATCGATCAAAAAAATATTGCTTTGCAGCAGTTGGCTAAAGACTACATGGCCTCAGGTTTTCTTGACCGTGCTGAAAAAATCTTCGAGCAGTTGGTTGAAGAGCCGGATCATCGTGAAGCGGCACTGCAGCAGTTAGTCGCAATCTACCAGCAGACACGAGAATGGCATAAGGCGACGCATTATGCTCAGTTGTTGGTGAAATTAGGCCGTAAACGCATGCGTAGCAGCATTGCTCACTTCTATTGTGAAATGGCAATGCAAGATCAAGCTGAAGGCGACCGTCAAGAGGCGATTACTCATTTCAAACGCGCTCTCAATGAAGATCCTAAATGTGTGCGAGCCAGTATCGCATTAGGTAAGTTATATCTTGAGAGTGAAGACTATCTGCACACCATCAAATATCTTACGACGGTGATTGAGCAAGATATCGATTTCATTAGTGAAGTGCTGCCAACGTTAGCTGACTGTTACCATCATCTGGGACAAGAAGATGAGTTGCTTGAGTTCTTACGTCAATGTATCGCCAGCAAAGCTGGTGTATCTGCCGAATTGATGTTGGCACAACTTGTCGCTCAGCATGAAGGGCCAGGTGCAGCTCAAGAGCTATTAACTCGCCAGTTAGTTAAGAACCCAACCATGAAGGGCTTCTTCCGCTTGATGGATTACCACTTGATCAATGCTGAAGAAGGGCGAGCGAAAGAGAGTTTGGCTACCTTACAAAAGCTTGTGGGCGAACAACTTAAAGTTAAACCGCATTATCGATGCCGTAAATGTGGTTTCTCAACCCACTCAATGTATTGGCACTGTCCTTCATGTAAGGGCTGGGGCACGATTAAGCCAATCCGCGGATTGGATGGCGAATAATGGATTTTAATGCAGCTAATTTATTAGCTGCATTTTTTTAAATAAAAAACGTTTAAGCACAATAATAAGTTAATTAGGAGATGAAATGATCGACCAAAAAGTCATCGTAGCACTGGATTATGACAACCAAGCGGACGCATTTGCCTTTGTAGATCGTATTGACCCTGCGTCATGCCGTCTGAAAGTAGGCAAAGAAATGTTTACGCTGTTTGGTCCTGATTTCGTCAAAGAGCTGCATAAGCGCGGCTTCTCTGTTTTCCTTGATCTGAAATTCCACGATATCCCAAACACTTGTTCGAAGGCAGTACGTGCCGCAGCAGAGATGGGTGTATGGATGGTTAACGTACACGCCAGTGGTGGTGAGCGTATGATGGCTGCGTCGCGTGAAATCCTCGAGCCGTATGGCAAAGATCGTCCGCTACTCATTGGTGTGACGGTATTAACCAGTATGGAGCAAAGTGACCTTGCGGGCATCGGTTTAGATATGGCACCAAAAGATCAAGTGATTCGTCTTGCAAGCTTAACCAAGAATGCCGGTTTGGATGGTGTGGTTTGTTCAGCGCATGAATCGTCGATGCTGAAAGCAGAGCTAGGCCAAGAGTTCAAATTGATCACTCCGGGCATTCGCCCTGCAGGCTCAGAACAAGGCGATCAGCGCCGTATCATGACACCAGTAGAAGCGATTCAAGCCGGCTCTGATTACCTTGTTATTGGTCGCCCTATCACGCAAGCTATCAATCCAGCCCAAGTTCTAGCTGAGATTAACGCGACACTTGCGTAATCGTACTGGCACTTAGCGAGATTAGATTGAAAAGAGGTCAGCGAGAGCTGGCCTTTTGTTTTATCGGCTCTCTAAAACTCTTATTTGAAATGATAAAAAAAAGGCCGCGGATGCGACCTTTGGTATGAGCTATTGAGAATAGTAGGGTAGTGTTTACCACTTCTTCTTTTCACCGAATAGAACGTCCATATCTTCTTCACGCTCTTTGTCAGCGATTTGCTGCAATTCGGTTGCGCTTTGATTCTGACGGCGCTTTTCAATCTCATCATACATAGTTTGCAGCTTTTCACGCGCTGTAGCTGAGTAAGCATCATTTTTGGTTGCTAGGACATCTAAGCCTTTACGCAACAATTGAATCGCCGTGCCAGGTTGACCACGAACAATCGCATCTTTGGAACGCTTTACTACGTTTTCGATGTTAATGCGTACTTGAATGCCTTCAAGGCGCGCATTTTCGGCGACGTATGCTTCGGTATCAAAGCGACCTTTGTTGTGTTCATTACGCACGGTGTCACGTAGGCGTTTAACCAATTTCAGCATCACAATCGCTTGTTTATCGCTGCTTGGAACTTTGAATGCAGCGCTTTCGCCACCTTGAAAATTCGTTTTCAGGTTTTCGATCTGCTGCTTTACGTGTTCGACTCTTTGCTCAAGTTGCTTATTCTTTGGATCCAGCTCATGCATGTTTTGCACAGCGTCAAGAATACGGTTGTTGAGGCAAAGCAATAATTCTTTGCTGAAAGGCATGTGATGGGCGTGGCCAATCAACTCTTCAGTGGCATCGATGATTGCAATATAGCGCGCGCTTTCTTGTTTTCTCGCCGTAGCAACTTTTGCGTTGTATTGGAGAATGATGTTGTAACCGAGAACAAGTACCAACAAGATGGCGACTAAAGCAATGATTAAACCAATATTCATAAATTCCGTTATCTTTAGTTTATGATGGCTAGCCAGTAAGCATACACGATTCTGCTAGCCTAAGGCACCAAATATTCTGACACTCCGCTATTATTGCGTGTTGCTGGTTTGATTCATATTGAAAAGATAATTTCAGACGAGAAACTGAGCTTTCGATTGCAAAATTCGTGTTTATAAATTCAACACAGCCCCGTTAATCGGGGGAAATGGGCATTTTCGCTACCAATTTGAACTCAGAGGCGTTATAACTAAATATTATAATCTATGTAACGAATTCTTGAACTCTCTCACTATAGAGTGATGACTTTGTTATATTAATCTGCACGTCGATAAGGGATTACGAGGTCGAGAATGAAGTTACAACAGCTGAAGTACATTGTTGAAGTAGTCAATCACAATTTAAACGTATCCGCTACCGCAGAGAGTCTATTCACCTCTCAGCCTGGCATCAGTAAACAAGTTCGTTTATTAGAAGATGAACTGGGTATTCAAATCTTTGAGCGCAGCGGTAAACACTTAACTCAAGTGACTACGGCGGGTGAAGATATTGTCCGTATTTCACAAGAAATTTTGGCTCGCGTTGAGAGCATTAAAGCGGTCGCTGGTGAGCATACTCACCCTGAGATGGGCACATTGAATATCTCCACTACGCATACTCAAGCTCGTTATGCGCTGCCAGATGTGATTAAAGGCTTTACTGCTCGTTACCCAAAAGTGTCGCTGCACATGCATCAGGGCACGCCAAGCCAGATGTCTGAGGCGATTGCCAAGGGCACCGCTAATTTTGCGATTGCGACTGAAGCGCTACACCTTTACCAAGATGCGATTATGCTGCCGTGTTATCACTGGAACCGCTCAATTGTGGTGCCTAAAGATCATGCTCTGGCGCAAAAAGCCAAAGTGACGATTGAAGATCTTGCTTCGTACCCGTTGGTCACGTATGTATTTGGCTTTACTGGTCGCTCAGAGTTGGATACCGCGTTTAACAAAGTAGGTTTGACACCAAAAGTGGTCTTCACGGCAACCGATGCCGATGTGATTAAGACCTATGTACGTATGGGTATGGGCGTAGGTGTGATTGCGAGTATGGCGATCGACAAAGAACAAGATCATGATTTGGTTGCGATTGATGCTAGTCATATCTTCAGTGCCAGCACCACCAGTATTGGCTTCCGCCGTGGTACTTTCTTGCGCTCTTATATGTTCGACTTTATGGTGCGCTTTGCACCACACTTAACCCGTCCAGTGGTTGAACAAGCATTGTCGCTTAAATCGAGTGCAGAAATTGAAGAAATGTTCAAAGACATCGAATTGCCAGTGCGTTAATTCACTATAAAATCACGTCACTTCCCTCTAAACTTAGCGCCTCGCAACGTGGCTCATTAGAGGGAAGCATGCATACTCTATTTAACTCCATCGATACATACCTTCTTCAGCATCAAGATTATTGGCGCTTTGAGCCATTTTTTGTCTCACAATATTCCGAGTTGCCTTGGCAGCAAAGTCACCCCTCTTTATGTCAATGGCTGAACACTCTTACGGATGAACAAATTGAGTTCTATAAGCAAAACCAGCAAGCACTGGTTGAAGTGGTTAGCGGTTATTTTCCCGATTTAGCTAATTTTCTGGCGCAATTGGTGGTGCCTTCGGTCACGCTGCATGGCTTGTCGCTCACGCGTGGCGTGGATAACGGCATTCCCGGGCGTAAGCTGGCGCAAATTACCGCGATGGGTGAAGCTGCGCTGCAAAATCATCAAGCACAAGAGTGGCTGGAGTGGTGCTCTGGCAAAGGCTTCTTAGGGCGTATTTTGGCCAGTCAAAGCCAACAAAAAGTCACCAGCCTTGAGTATCAAGCGTTGCTTTGTCACTCCGGTCAGCAAGAAGCGGATAAGCAAGGGCTATCAATGACGTTTGTGCATGGTGATGCGTTGAGTGATGAGGTAAATAACGTCTTTAACTCAGAGCAGCATGCGGTTGCGCTACATGCGTGTGGTGATCTGCATGCTACTTTACTTGAGAAGGGGGTTGCCCACCATCTGTCGGCGATGACTATTTCACCATGCTGCTATCACTTAACGGCTAGCGAGCACTACCGAGCGCTCTCAACGTTAGGCCGTCATTCTGCTCTTAGACTTAACCAATCAGAACTGCGTATACCATTGCAAGAGTTAGTCACGGGAGGCGAACGAGTTAAACGCCATCGTCTTTTGGAAATGAGTTATCGTTTAGGCTTGGATATATTGTTGCGACAAGAGCTTGGTTTTGCGGACTATCAACCTGTACCGAGTATTAAAAAATCACAGCTATCTTCGGGCTTTGTGCCGTTTTGCCAATGGGCTGCAGAACAGAAAGGGTTTACTTTGCCGCAATGTGATTTTGACACTTATTTACAGCAAGGCACCAAGCGCTATTGGCAAATGGAAAAATTGAGCTTAATTCAGCAGTTGTTTAAACGCGCGATTGAGTTGTGGTTGGTGCTCGATAAAGCGCTCTATCTGCAGCAAAGTGGCTATAAGGTGACTGTGAGTGAATTTTGCAGTCGCGAAGTGACGCCAAGAAATCTGCTGATCCAAGCTCAGCGTGAATGATGACTCACCTAATGTGATGAAAATAACCTATTCGCAATAGAAAGAGAGGATAAATATAAACATTTACCTCTCTTTTTGTTGTTTGGATGTTAAAACTTGCTTCCAATTTGTTTTACTAATTGGTAATAATTAGTGATGCGCACAAAAAGTGTGCAGATATAACAAAAAATATTAGCCAGTATGATAGGCACACACAACATCCAAACCATTGCTTAAATCAAGGAGTTAAGATGAAAGCAGGCAAAGTCATCGCAACCGCCGTTCTTGCGAGTGCGGCATTACTCTCTTCTCAAGGCATCTTGGCGAAAACCGCCACGGTTGCTGTTTCACAAATCGTTGAGCATCCAGCACTAGATGCAACTCGTGAAGGTCTGATTGATGGCCTGAAAGCACGCGGCTATGAGCAAGGAAAAAACCTCGAATTTGATTATAAAACCGCGCAAGGTAATCCAGCTATTGCAGTGCAGATCGCCCGTCAATTTGTCGGTGAAAGACCTGATGTGTTAGTCGGCATTGCAACACCTACAGCACAGGCTTTGGTTGCTGCCACGCGTGATATTCCGGTTGTCTTTACTGCTGTGACTGATCCTGTTGGTGCTAAATTGGTTAATCAACTTGAGCAGCCGGGTAAAAATGTCACCGGTCTGTCGGACCTGTCTCCGGTAGCCCAGCACGTAGAACTGATTAAAGAATTACTGCCTGATGTTAAGACGATTGGTGTAGTGTACAACCCAGGTGAAGCAAATGCCGTAGCCTTGGTTAATCTACTAAAAGAAAGCGCTCAACAACATGGTCTTGAAATTGTTGAAGCGACAGCGTTGAAGAGCGCAGATGTACAATCAGCAACGCAAGTGATTGCCGCTAAATCTGACGTTATTTATGCTGCCACTGACAATACCGTTGCTAGTGCATTTGAAGGCATGATTGTCGCTGCAAACCAATCAAAAACACCCGTGTTAGGTGGTGCTACGTCTTATGTTGAAAAGGGCGCTATCGCTGCACTTGGCTTTGATTATTACCAAGTTGGCGTGCAAACGGCCGCTTACGTTGCGGATATTCTCGAAGGCAAAGCGCCGGGGACTTTAGATGTTAAAGTTGCTAAAGGGTCGGATTTGGTGGTTAACACTCAAGTCGCGCAAGATCTTGGTATCGACATTCCTCAGTCTGTTTTAGAGCGCGCAACCAGCGTTAAGTAAAGCATCGCAATGATGGGGCAATACTCGTGTTGCCCATTTTGCCAATCGAGGGTGATTTTAATCATCGTTTAGATTGGTATTAAGCAGAGAAGGGAGTTCGTATGTCTGCTTTTGCATTTTTCGGTGCGCTTGAAATTGGCCTGGTTTATGGCTTGGTAGCGCTAGGCGTTTACCTAACTTTTCGCGTACTTGATTTTCCTGACCTGAGTGTTGATGGTAGCTTTCCGATGGGCGCAGCCGTTGCGGCTACTGCGATTGTTGCTGGAATCAACCCTTGGCTTGCCACTGGTATGGCAGTGATTGCTGGCGCAATGACAGGTTGGGTGACGGCTTTTTTAGCGGTTCGCTGTGGTATTTTACATCTTTTAGCTTCAATTTTGACGATGATCGCGGCGTTCTCAATTAACATTCGCATCATGGGGGGCCCGAATACACCGCTACTTGGGCAAGAAACTATTTTAACCCCGTTTGAAGCACTGGCTGATCCGGTTTACATACGTCCTTTAGTGGTCGGTGTGTTGGTGCTCATTTCTGCATGGTTTGTCGTGCGTCTGCTTAATAGTGATTTTGGCCTTGGTCTTCGTGCGACTGGTGTGAATGCTCGCATGGTTTCCGCTCAAGGCGGTAGTACGTCTTTCTATACCTACTTTGGCCTAGCACTTTCCAACGGTTTTGTTGGCTTTGCTGGTGCGCTATTTGCTCAAACCAATAGTTTTGCTGATGTGACTTCAGGTGTCGGTACGATTGTGGTGGGTCTCGCCGCGGTCATCTTAGGGCAAACTCTGATCCCGGGCCGTAAAATTTGGATTGCTGTGGTCGCGGTGATTGTTGGTTCGGTACTTTATCGACTCGCAGTTGCGTTTGCGTTGAGCTCTGGCATGTTTGGCCTTCAAGCCTCGGATCTGAATCTTGTCACGGCGGTTTTGGTTGCGCTGGCGCTGATTGCTCCAAAAGTGAGGAGTAATATGCGAGCAAAAAAGCGTAGCTCGTCCAGTGTGGCGACGACAGAAACCAAAGGATCAGGAGAAGTGGTATGATTCGACTAGAAGATATTCAAGTCACTTTTAATCCGGGTACTGTTCTTGAAAACAGAGCGTTGAAAGGGATTAATTTGGAAGTGCCAGAGCATCAGTTTCTGACGGTGATCGGCTCGAATGGTGCAGGCAAGTCGACTCTGCTTGGCGCAGTGACCGGAGAAACTCCAATTGTTGGAGGACGGGTGTTGATTGACGAGCTTAACGTTACTCGCCAAACCGTCGCTCAACGTGCCAATCAATGTGCGCGCGTGTTTCAAGACCCTCTCGCTGGTACCTGTGGCGATCTGACGATTGAGGAGAATATGGCGCTGGCCTACATGCGTGGAAAACGTCGTGGCTGGAGTCATTCACTTTCAACCAACCGGCGTAAATTGTTCCAAGAACGGATCAGTATTCTTGGCCTTGGCTTGGAAGATCGCCTTGGTGACAATATTGGTTTACTTTCTGGTGGCCAGCGTCAAGCAGTAAGCTTGGTGATGGCTACGTTATCAGAGAGTAAACTGTTGTTACTTGACGAGCATACCGCAGCACTAGACCCACGTATGGCCGCTTTTGTGCTGGATCTGACGCGACGTATTATCAGTGAATTTAATCTCACCGTAATGATGGTCACGCACTCAATGAAAGATGCACTCGCCTGTGGTGATCGCACGGTGATGCTGCATCAGGGTGAAATTGTGTTGGATGTGACGGGTGAAGAGCGCGCCAATATGGCAGTACCAGATTTACTGGAGATGTTCTCCAAAGTGCGCGGTGAAGAATTGGCTGATGATAGCTTGCTGTTAAGCTAAGCCAATCGAGTCATCAATTCAGTTAGAACATTGAGTTAGAACAATGAAAAAACCCATCATAGCGGGCGCGATGATGGGTTTCTTTTTATCGTTAGGCATGGATTCGCTAAAACGATTTCAATGACTTATGCCTGTAGACTGTCTCGGTAGTGCTTGATGCGTTCAACAATCGGCTCAGCTTTGTTGAAGGTGCGAATTTCACGGAATAAGTCTGCCGCTTCAGGGTATTGATTACGTAAGTAAGCGAACCACTGCTTGATGCGATTTGGGTAGTACAACCCTTTATCGCCTTTCATTTCATACTGCGAGTATACCAGCATCAATTCGACCACTTCCGACCATGGCATGATAGTCGCGTTGTGTTTGACTACGTTACCTAGGTTTGGCACGTTGAAAGCGCCACGGCACACCATCAGGGAATCGACCCCGGTCGTTTCAATACACGCTTGTCCCGCTTGGTAATCCCAAATTTCACCATTGGCAATCAGTGGAATAGAGCTACGTTGACGAATTTGGTTAATGTAATCCCACTTAATTTCGCTGGCTTTATAACCACCTGATTTGGTACGAGCATGCACGGTAAGTTCATTCGCTCCCGCTGATTCAATCGCACTGACAATCTCAAAGCAATCATCAGGGTTTTCCCAACCTAAACGGATTTTTGCTGTGACAGGAATAGCCGGATCAACCGCATCGCGACAGGCTTTAACGACGCTATGAATTAGCTCTGGGTGCTGTAATAACGCCGCTCCGCCTTTACTTTTGTTGACCAGCTTGGCTGGGCAACCGAAGTTAAGGTCAATACCACGAGCGCCAAGTTCAGCCGCCACTACCGCGTTTTCTGCCATCCAGTGTGGATCTTGTCCAAGCAATTGAATATGAACGGGCACACCCGATTTGGTTTGTGAGCCTTGATCTAATTCAGGACAAAGACGCTTAAAGACGTGTTCGGGTAAGCGCTGATCGACCACGCGCACAAACTCAGTGACACACAGATCGTAGTCATTGATGTCTGTTAAAATCTCACGCATTAGGTGATCTAAAACGCCCTCCATAGGGCCCAAAACAACTCGCATACAAAAACGCCTCCAGTTAGGGAGGCGTGATTTTAATGATTAATACCTTTGAAGTCACTGTTTAGTGCGATCAGCCTTTATCAAAAGGGATTAATTGCTACTAGTGGCGTTAGTACCTTGCATTGTGAACTCAAATTCACCAGTCAGAGGTGAATACAGCATCGTCGGCATTTTCTCATCAATTTCAAATCCCGTTGTATAGTGATAAGTACATTGCTGGCTGCCGGTGTACCAAGTCGCGATATCTGTGCTCGATGGCAAGATTGTTCCTGTCTCTCCAGAAGCACCATAGGCACGAATCGTTAAATCAACGTTCATTAGAGCTTCCCATAACTCAGCACAATCTTCGCCTGTCACGGGATAGTTAGGATGGGTAGCCGTTCCTACTGACAAGGGGAATCCAGCTTGAGATGGAAATATATCGCCTTGGCCGTAATCGACCACTTGATTTGGTGGTGGTTCACCTTGCGTGAGCCACTTATTATGAAAAAGATGCACGGAATTTTCAAAACTGGCAAATGCAGCATCAGCACGGGCAAGGTGCGCATCTCTTTGATAGCTAACAAAACGAGGAAATGCGACCACCGCAAGGATCGCTAGGATCACGATGACCACCACCAGCTCGATGAGCGTAAAGCCGGATTGATTATTCTTATTCTTATTCATAGTATTTTCGCAGCAAGATATAAATGTAAATATTTGTTTCAGGTAAATGATGCGCCAGTTTTTGAGAAAACAAAAGTCAAGCTTGTGTAAAATTTATTCAATTCAGCTGAGGTTCATCTGCGTTTGCTAGGCTTGCTAATCAGTGACCGAAGAACGTCGGCAAGGTATAATCATCGGCTACGAATTTTAGAATGAATAATGTAATGAAATATCAACTAGCCTCATTAGCCCAAACCACTCATCAAGAATCGTCTATGTTTGTTGAAGGCGTAGTACTTGCCGCCAACATGGCCACCAAAGCATTACAACCAGAAACTTGGTTAGCCGATGTGTTTGGTGAGAGCAGTGATGAGCTTAACAAGGTGATCGTCGGCCAGATTAACCACCAATACAGTTTCTTGAAGTGCAACGAATATTCATTACTCGATTTAACTCAAGGTGAAGAGCAACAAGCGCAGTTGGCTGAGTTTGCTCAAGGCTTTATGACGCTATGGCCAACCATTGAAACTCAATGGCTTGAGACCAATATTAGTGATGGCACGATGCGCATGCTGCAAGCGCTACTTACCACTTTTATGCTGGCGATTGATCAAGAACAAACCCAAGCGCAGATGAAAGAAGCGGGTATTGAGACGCCACCGGCGTTGGCGGACTTCATCGACCAACTGGATTTAATGATCAATGAAGTGGCATTAGCGGCAGATGAGTCGTTAGTGGGTGCCAAAGGCCAAAGTGTCAATCCATACAAAGAGATTGGCCGCAATGATCCTTGCAACTGTGGCAGCGGCAAAAAATTTAAGCAGTGCTGCGGGAAATAGTCGCAACAAAGTGGATTTTCTTCGGTCATAACTCAATTGCTGACATGCCAACGCAGTCTTATTCGACGTTGCAGCGGTGTCGGTTGGGTCGATAACCATCAGGTGAACAAATTTCAGGAATGAAACCATGAAAAAAACATTACTACTGCTTTTGACTAGTTTCTCAGTATGGGCAACTCCGCAACAAGAGCTGAGTGACCGTCTACAAAAAACAGAGGGATTTAGTGCGGACTTCGCGCAACAGGTAATTAGCCCTGAAGGGGAAGTGGTGATGGAAGGGCAAGGCGATGTAGAAATTGCACGCCCAAGTCTATTCCGTTGGACCACGACGTTACCGGATGAAAATGTGCTGGTTTCTGATGGTAAAACCTTGTGGTATTACAGCCCATTTATTGAGCAGGTGAGCATTTATTGGCAGGAACAAGCGACACAGCAAACACCATTTGTATTGCTAACTCGTAATCGTGCGAGCGATTGGGATAACTACCACGTTAGCCAGCAAGGTGACATGTTCACGCTTACACCAACCGCATTAGATAGCAATCAAGGTCAATTTAAACTGGAAATTGACACCAAAGGGGCGGTTAAAGGTTTCCAAGTGATTGAGCAAGATGGCCAAACAAGCAATTTTAGCTTTACTAATATTGACCTGAACAAGCCTAAGGCGGATCGCTTTACCTTTACTATTCCGCAAGGTGTAGAGGTGGACGACCAAAGGAACTAATCGTTGAGTAATTACTTATTTGATTTTTCAGGGGACGAAGATTTTCGTCCCCTTGCAGCCCGAATGCGCCCACAAACGTTGGATCAATATATTGGTCAGCAACATATTCTGGGGGTGGGTAAGCCGCTGCGCCGAGCGTTAGAGGCGGGTCATATCCATTCAATGATCTTATGGGGACCACCAGGTACTGGCAAGACAACTTTGGCTGAAGTGGCGGCAAATTATGCCAATGCCGAAGTTGAGCGTGTATCTGCGGTCACTTCCGGTGTGAAAGAGATCCGAGCGGCAATTGAGCGTGCGCGTGAGAATAAACTCGCCGGTCGCCGCACCATTTTGTTTGTGGATGAGGTGCATCGCTTCAATAAATCTCAACAAGATGCTTTTCTGCCACATATCGAAGATGGCACCGTGACGTTTATTGGCGCCACCACAGAAAACCCATCGTTTGAGCTTAACAACGCATTGCTTTCTCGTGCACGAGTCTACAAGCTGACCTCACTGGCTACTGCCGATATTAAATTGGCGTTGCAGCAAGCGATTGGCGATAAAGAACGCGGTTTAGGCGAGGTGCCAGCCTCGTTTGTTGATAATGTTCTCGACCGTTTAGCAGAGCTGGTCAATGGTGATGCGCGCATGTCGCTCAACTATCTTGAGTTGCTCTACGATATGGCGCAGGAAAATGAGCAAGGTGAAAAGCAGATTACCTTACCGTTGCTAGCGGAAGTGGCGGGTGAAAAAGTCTCACGCTTCGATAACAAAGGTGATATTTGGTACGATCTTATCTCTGCGGTACACAAATCGATTCGAGGCTCTAATCCTGATGCGGCTTTATATTGGTCGGCAAGAATGATCAGTGCAGGGTGCGATCCGCTGTATATCGCTCGCCGTTTATTGGCGATCGCTTCAGAAGATGTTGGTAATGCTGACCCACGAGCGATGCAAGTGGCTATTTCAGCTTGGGATTGTTTTACTCGACTTGGTCCAGCTGAGGGAAATCGAGCGATCGCTCAAGCGGTTGTTTACTTAGCGTGTGCACCGAAAAGTAATGCTGTTTATACGGCTTGGGCACAAGCTCTGACGGATGCGCACAACTTACCTGAGTATGAAGTGCCGCATCATTTACGCAATGCACCGACCAATTTAATGAAAGATCTTGGCTATGGCGCGGAGTATCGTTACGCCCATGATGAGCCAGGAGCTTATGCCGCTGGCGAGCAGTATTTGCCGCCGGAAATGTTAGGCAGACGTTACTATCAGCCGAGTAATCGCGGTCTAGAAAGCAAAATCGGCGAAAAGTTAGATTACTTGGCTAATTTAGACGCAAATAGCCCACAAAAGCGCTATGAAAAGTAGCCGTTTTTGGATACATTTATTCGGTTAAATTATATAACGCGTGTGTGTGGAACGTACGCGTGTTTTCACAACTCAAAGCATAGGATTAACAATGCTGGATTCTAAATTACTTCGTACAGAGCTGGATGATACAGCTGCTAAACTGGCGCGCCGTGGCTTTAAGCTAGACGTAGAGACAATCCGTACCCTTGAAGAACAACGCAAGTCGATTCAAGTCGAAGTTGAAAATTTACAATCCACGCGTAACTCGATCTCCAAGCAAATTGGCCAAAAAATGGCAGCTGGCGATAAAGAGGGTGCTGAAGAGATTAAAAAGCAAATTGGTACTCTTGGTAGCGATCTTGAAGCGAAAAAAGTTGAACTTGATGCAGTAATGGCACAACTAGACGAAATTACGCTATCTCTACCAAATATCCCTTCTGATGAAGTGCCAGACGGTAAAGATGAAAATGATAACGTTGAAATTTCTCGTTGGGGTGAGCCAAAAGCTTACGACTTCGATCTGAAAGATCACGTTGATTTGGGCGAAATGGCTGATGGTCTTGATTTCGCAAGCGCGGTGAAAATCACCGGTGCTCGCTTTATCGTAATGAAAGGTCAGTTTGCTCGTCTACACCGTGCGATTGCTCAGTTCATGCTAGACCTACACACTGAAGAGCATGGTTACACTGAAATGTACGTGCCTTACCTTGTGAACTCAGACAGCTTGTTCGGTACTGGTCAGCTACCAAAATTTGGTAAAGACCTATTCCATACAGAGCCGCTAACTGAAAAAGTGAACGACGAAGAGCCACGTAAATTGTCACTCATCCCAACCGCGGAAGTGCCAGTAACAAACCTAGTGCGTGACACCATTTCTGACGAAGCGGACCTACCACTTAAGATGACAGCGCATACTCCTTGTTTCCGTTCAGAAGCAGGCTCTTACGGTCGTGATACTCGCGGTCTTATCCGTATGCACCAATTCGACAAAGTGGAACTGGTACAAATCACTAAACCAGAAGATTCTATGGCTGCGCTTGAAGAGCTGACTGGTCACGCTGAGAAAGTACTGCAGTTGCTAGAACTTCCTTACCGTAAAGTTGTACTTTGTACTGGTGACATGGGCTTCGGTTCTCACAAAACTTACGATCTAGAAGTTTGGGTACCAGCACAAGAAACTTACCGTGAAATCTCTTCTTGTTCTAACATGTGGGATTTCCAGGCTCGCCGTATGCAAGCGCGTTTCCGTCGTAAAGGCGAGAAGAAACCTGAATTGGTTCACACGCTAAACGGTTCTGGCCTAGCGGTAGGCCGTACTATGGTTGCTATCCTAGAAAACAACCAAGAAGCTGATGGTCGTATCCGCATCCCAGCAGTACTGCAGAAATACATGAACGGTGCTGAATACATCGGTTAATCACTGATGGTAGATTGAAAAACCGGCTTTTGTAGCCGGTTTTTTTGTGCCTGTTATACAGGGGTGGTTGAAAGCGCATCATGTGATGTAAATTAACTGTCATTTTTATCAATTTGCGAGGTGAAACATGGCTGAGTTCGGCATGTTTCACTATGCTCTGCCGGGAAATGACAATGACAAGTCAAATAAAGTGTGTGCTCAAGTAGTAGGAGAGCGATGATATGACTGAATACGAAAAAATGACGCAAGGTCTGCTATTTGATGGCGCAGATGAAAGTCTCAACCACGTTCGAGATAAGGCATGTGCTGCTTTAGCGAAGTTTAATCAAGCGTCGGATGATCTTCAACGTACTCAACATTTGACGGCATTAGTCCACTCGTTGGGGGAAAACAGCATTGTTCGCGCCCCATTTTCTTGCGAGTTCGGTCAGACCGTGTCGATTGGTAGTCATACCTTCATTAATATGAATGCCACGTTGCTTGACGGGGCTTCAATCACGATTGGTGACCACGTGCTAATTGGGCCTAATGCTCAATTTTATACCGCCAGCCACTCATTGGATTACCGCAGCCGTCGCCAATGGGAAACCATCTGTTTGCCGATTGTAGTGGAAGATGATGTTTGGATCGGCGGCAACGTAGTGATCAACCAAGGGGTCACCATCGGGGCTCGTTCGGTGATTGCGGCGAACTCAGTGGTCAATAAAAATGTCGAGCCAGACTGCTTGTATGGCGGCACGCCAGCTAAACTTATTCGTCGTTTAGAACACGATTAATATTCAGCTTAAATACAGTGAACAAAAGTAATCCAGTACATTCTTAAACGGTGAGAATAGAATAACCACTCATCTCGCCTTCCCGGTACCAAACTGGCATCATCGCCCAAAATGAAGAATGCTGTCTTCGCACAATAACGAGTAAACCATTTTGAATGCAGAACGCAAAGCTGTCCTAATTTTAATTTCCGCAACGGTCTTGTCGGCGTTCGGTTGGATATTTTCCAAGGAAACCATTCAAGGCTTGCCGCCATTTGGTTTTGTCGGTTTAAGGTTTACCGTTGCTTCGTTATGTTTGTTGCCGTTTTGCTATAAAGCGCTGCGTCGTGCCAGTTGGCATGATATGCGTTCAGCCGCGATGGTGGGCTGTCTCCTTGCTATGGCGCTGATGAGTTGGATTCATGCGATTTCTATCAGCGAAACGCTAGGTGAAGGTGCGTTTATCCTCAGTCTGTCGATGTTGATGGTGCCGTTTGTTGCGTGGATATTGTTTAAACAAAAACCGAAGCGCATCTTTTGGTTCTCGTTACCGATTGCCTTTATCGGCCTGGCATTTTTATCACTGAAAGATGGCTGGCAAGGCTCAACCAGCCAGTTTTGGTTCTTGCTCAATGCCATCATGTTGGCGATTTATTTCAACATCAACAGCAAGTACTCGCAGACTTTGCCGATCATGCTACTCACCTGTATTCAGTTGTTTGTTACTGGAATGATTGGCTTAGCCGCGAGTGCGTTGTTTGAGACAGTGCCTGTGTCGGTTGAACCATCAATTTGGGGGTGGTTTGCCGCCAGTACTATTTTGGCGACCGCGATGCGCTATGTCATGCAGACGATGGCGCAAAAGCAGATTAACCCAGGCAATGCGGCGCTTATTATGATTTTAGAGCCGGTATGGACAGTGTTTCTGAGTGTCATCTGGTATGGTGAAGAACTGTCTGGTAACAAGCTGATTGGTTGTGGTTTGATTCTGTTTTCTTTAATTCTCTATCGCACCGATGGCAAGTTGATCCCTCAGTTTATGAAACGAAAGTAGGGATAACGAACATAAAAAAACCGGCATATTTGCCGGTTTTTTTGCATTACGACGATGGGTATTAAAGGCTCATCTCACCACGTAATACTTGCTGCATCTGTTGTTTGACTTGCTCATAGCTTAAGCCTTGGCTAAGCAGGTAATGCAGTTTTGCCAGCGCTGCTTCTGGCGTCATATCAAAGCCACTGATAACGCCGGCTTCTGCCAATGCACAGCCTGTTGCGTAGCCGCCCATATTCACCTTGCCCGCAAGACACTGTGTTAGGTTAACCACGATCACACCACGTTCAGAAGCATCTTTTAGGTGCGCCAGTAGATCTGGGTTTTGTGGCGCATTGCCAACGCCAAAGGTCAGCAGAATCATGGCATTAACCGGTTGCATTAGTGTATTACGGATCACTTCGTGCGAAATGCCTGGGTACATGGTGATCACGCCAATCGGTTGTGGGGTGATGTCATGGACTTTGAATTCGCCTTCAGGCTGGGCATCGACCGTAATGTCGTTACTGATTTGAATATTGATGCCTGCTTCAAGCAGTGGTGGCAAGTTTGGCGAAGTAAAGGCATTAAAACCATCGGCATGCGATTTGGTGCTGCGGTTACCACGCATCAATTTGTTATTGAAGAACAAAGTCACTTCATTGATTGGGTAGTTCGCCGCGATGTGTAGGGCATTAAGCAGGTTAGCTTGGCCATCTGAACGCAGTTCAGCCAATGGGATTTGTGAGCCGGTCACGATCACTGGTTTGCTGAGGTTTTCAAGCATGAAAGAGAGAGCCGAGGCGGTATACGCCATCGTATCGGTACCATGCAGAATGACGAAACCATCGTATTTATCGTAGTTGTCACGAATATCATCGGCGATTTGCTGCCAATCAGCTGGCGTCATATCTGACGAATCAATCAGAGGATCGTATTCGTGGATGGTAAATTCCGGCATCTCCGGGCGATGAAACTCTGGCATGCTTGCAAGCTGCTTTTCCATAAAGCCTGCAACCGGCACGTAGCCGTGGTCATGTGACTTCTGCATACCAATGGTGCCGCCCGTGTAGGCGATATAAATGTGTTTTCTTACCATTGCTCGAGACCAGTGAAGTGTAGGGGGAACAGAGCCGAGGATTATAACGAAATATTAGCCAATAAAAAGGGGCACTGCCTACAGCAAGTG
Source organism: Vibrio scophthalmi (assembly GCF_040869025.1). Lineage (NCBI taxonomy): Bacteria > Pseudomonadati > Pseudomonadota > Gammaproteobacteria > Vibrionales > Vibrionaceae > Vibrio > Vibrio scophthalmi. The sequence goes on from NZ_CP134271.1 coordinate 2,555,332, forward strand.
CCCCTTTGTGGTTTAACTTATTAGCAAAATGCTCAATCGAACAAATTATGTACCGCTACTGAACTTGGCAATTTAAACAAAATGCGTATTGACCTTTCGGGTCATTGAAACTCTGTAACAGGCTAGCATCTTGGTTGATTTGTTGCACAACAGGTTGTAATGCTGGTGGTAATATCGCGCTGACATCAAGACCAAGAGACACCTGCACTTGATTCATAAACTCATGAATAAACTGCTGTGCGGGTGTTAGTGGTTCTTCAACCCAGTAGATGTTGTAGCTATCTAGCTTAGCGAGCTCTGCGGCCAATGCCACGGCGTCATCAAAATCCCCCATCTTATCGACAAGGCCAAGGCGTAGCGCATCTTGACCTGTCCACACTCGGCCCTCAGCAATGTTGTCCATCTTATCTAAGGCAATGTTTCGGCTTTGGCTGACCAAATTGATGAAACGGCTGTAACCATGCTCGATACCAAGTTGGAAGGCATCGGCCGCCTTTTCTGGAATACCGGTAGTAATGCCGATGCCGGAGAATGGTGAAGTACCCACCCCATCGGTATAGACACCAATATTATTCAATCCTTTTTCGAAGGTCGTGATCACGCTGAAGATGCCGATTGAGCCAGTAAGTGTGGTGGGTTGGGCAACAATACGATCAGCGCTGGTTGAAATCCAATAGCCGCCAGAAGCGGCAAGGCTAGACATCGACACAACCACCGGCTTACCGGCTTCTTTTAGTGCTTCAATTTCATTACGAATTACTTCAGAAGCAAAAGCGCTACCGCCTGGGCTATCGACACGAAGCACTACCGCTTTGACTTTGCTATCGTTACGCGCTTCGCGCAATAAATAAGCGACAGTGTCACCGCCAACCGAGCCGCGTGGTTGAGTGCCATCCATAATCGCTCCGCTGGCCACGACGACAGCAATGTCGTCACTGTTGGCATTAAAGCTTGGTTGAATAGTGGTCGCGTATTGGTAGTAGTCAACATAGTGATAGCTGTCTTCCCCATTGCTACCAAAGGCATCGATCATCGCTTTGCGTACTTGTTGGCGCGTTGCGAGCTCATCGACTAAGCCAGTTTTTAACGACAGTGCGGCAAGATCACCATTGGCGTCTTTTAACTGGGCAAGAAAATCATCCATAGTTGGGTTGAGTGTTGCGACATCAATCGAGCGGTTGGTTGCGACATCATCGACATAAGCGCCCCACAATTGGCCTAACCAAAGTGAGGCCGATTCTTTGGCTTCTTGTGACATATCATCACGAATAAATGGCTCAATGGCCGATTTATACGTGCCCACACGGAAGACGTGCGTATTGACATCGAGCTTCTCAAGCAAGGTTTTGTAGTACATTGAGTAAGCGCTGTAGCCTTTGATCATCACCGCGCCATCAGGCGCAAGGTAGATTTTGTCAGCATAGCTAGCAAGATAATATTGGCTCTGGTTGTAGAAACCACCCGCAGCATAAATTGGCTTGCCAGCGGCTTTAAACTCATTTAACGCTTTAGCAATGTACCGTAGCTTGGTTAGATTGGTTTCTGGCATATCACCGAGCGACAACACGATACCCGAAATCATCGGGTCATTTTTTGCGTGACGCACGGTTTCCACAATATCGAATAGGACATTTTCACGTGGCAAATCATTACCGAATAGTGAGTTACTCAGTGAGTCAAGCGGGTTGTTATAGGTTGACTGCTCAACAATAGGGCCCGATAGGTTCAGGATTAACGCGGATGGTTGCTGCTGCGCCGGTTCTGGGGACTCTGCACCCGAGTAAATAAAATAGAGAGTCGCAATCACAACGAGAAAAAGCAAATTGGCGATGGCCAAACGAACAAAGGTAATCAGTTTCCAAATACCTTTAAAAAAGAGGCCTATATACTTAAAGATTGTTTTCATTATTTCTCCGCTGTGTGTGACACAGGTAACCCGCATTCCTTTTACAACCCAGTAAACTAAATATCTGGGTGGCCAAGGTATTTATTCGATAAAACGACAGGTTGGTTGCCGTTAAACGGTTAGTTTATAAATACATCCTACTGAAACTCATAGATTCAAGCCAGACCGATTAAGCAGTTTCAAATATAAATTTAGTCAATCACTCACAGGTTGTGGCCGTGATTTGAAGATCTGCCACGATAATTTGACTGATGTTTCAAAAATGTAAACGCATGTTTGATTTTTGTGTTGCTTATGCATATTGTGGTCAGACCAGACCAATAAAGAGAGCCTCCGTTATGTATCCGAATTTGCTCAAACCACTCGATCTTGGTTTTACTGAGTTACGTAATCGCGTTTTGATGGGATCAATGCACACCGGATTGGAAGAAGATAAGCAAGGTCTCCATAAGCTCGCAGCCTTTTATGCTGAACGAGCGAAGGGCGGTGTTGGTCTGATTGTGACGGGAGGCTTCTCTCCGAATTTACGTGGCCGTTTACATCCATTTAGCGCCGAATTTAGTAAAGAAAAACACGCTGATGCTCATCGTATTGTTACGGAAGCGGTTCATCTACATGGCGGTAAAATAGCACTACAGTTGCTCCATGCTGGGCGTTATGCAATGCACCCCTTCGCTCAAAGTGCCTCGGCAATCAAAGCACCAATTGCTCGCTTCGCCCCAAGTGAAATGAGTGAACGACAAATACTGAAAACAATTGATGCTTTTGCTAACAGTGCCAAGCTTGCTCAGCAAGCGGGATATGATGGTGTTGAAGTGATGGGTTCAGAAGGTTATCTGATCAATCAGTTTATCTGTCAACGCACCAATAATCGTTACGACCAATGGGGTGGCAGTTACCAAAATCGTATGCGTTTACCGCTCGAAATTGTTAAGGCGATTCGTCAGGCAGTCGGCGAGCGATTTATTATTATATTCCGTTTATCGATGCTGGATCTGGTCGAGCAAGGCAGTACTTTTGATGAAGTGGTGGAGTTGGCTAAGGCCTTGGAGCAAGTGGGTGTCACTATTATTAATACTGGTATCGGTTGGCATGAAGCGCGTATTCCCACCATTGCCACCCAAGTACCGCGCGGTGCGTTTACTTGGGTGACAGAAAAAGTCCGCCCGCATGTTTCCGTGCCGATTGTGACTTGTAATCGTATTAATACCCCAGAAGAAGCGGAGCGCATTTTAGCTTCCGGTCACGCTGACATGGTATCAATGGCAAGGCCATTTCTCGCCGATGCTGATTTTGTTATCAAAGCTGAAAAGCAACAAGCGCATTTGATCAATACCTGCATTGGCTGTAACCAAGCGTGTTTAGACAATGTGTTTAAGGGCAAGCGAGCCAGTTGCTTGGTGAACCCTTATGCATGTCGCGAGACAGAATTAGTAGAAGAAAGTGCCACCAGCTTGAAGACCGTTGCCGTGGTGGGCGCAGGGCCTGCGGGGCTTGCTTGTGCGACGACCTTAGCAAGGCGAGGTCATCAGGTTGATCTGTTTGAGCGTAGCGATCGGATTGGCGGTCAATTTCGCCTGGCGATGCAAATACCGGGTAAAGAAGAGTTTAGAGAAACCATTCGTTACTTTGCCAACCAGATTGATGAAACGGGCGTGAAATTGCATTTGGAAACCGAAGCCGACTTTGACTTACTCAAAGAGTACGATGAAGTGATCATGGCATCGGGGGTAAAACCACGCCATGTTGATATTCAAGGTATCGATAATCCAGACAAAGTTATCGATTATCAAACGCTGATTAAAGAGAAAACTTTTTTAGGTAGCAAAGTTGCGATTGTCGGTGCCGGAGGGATTGGTGTTGATATCGCTACCATGATCACGGAGCCACTAGAAAATCAGCTTGATGACTGGTTGCACGATTGGGGGATAGACAAAGAAATTGCTCATCCTGGCGGTCTCTACCCATTCCCAGACACTTCGAGTGATACTGAAGTATGGGTATTACAGCGCCGCAAAGGCAGAGTTGGCAAAGGTCCGGGTAAAACCACCGGTTGGATTCATAAGCGAACGCTTGAAAAGCGGGGAGTGCATCTGCTTGGCGGTGTGCGTTATCAGGCGATTGATGAGTCGGGTTTACATATAGAACAAGATGGCGAAGCCCAGTTGATCCCGGCGGATAAAGTGGTGATTTGCGCCGGACAAGAATCGGTACGTCCTTTTGAGTCTCAGTGGCCTGAATTTTGTGAAAAACTGCATGTGATTGGTGGCGCTGATCATGCCGGTGAGTTAGATGCTGTTCGTGCTATTCGTCAGGGAGTCGAATTAGGCTTGAAGCTGTAATTCAGAGTTTGTTTTGATCCTAGTTGCTTGCAATCCCTCCCGTTGGAGGGATTGTTGTTTTCATTGACTGATTACTTCGCTAATTCGTAGTTTTCGTGCATCTCTTTTGGCGCAATGCCATATTCGTAGTCAGCTAGGTAGCCATCTTTGTAGACCTTCATGCCTTTATCATCCCAACTGACCTTGATGACAGCCGTTTCGCCATCGGTGCTGCCAAGAAGATCGAGCATCTGCTCATCAATCTTAATCGCCTTGATGGTGGTAATGCGCTTAAATGACTGGAATTCGGTCGAGGTTGGCAAGCTACCGTAAGTTTCTACCCATACATTGGTTGGGATTAACCATTGGTTGTAAACATCACCTACGATAGGGGTGTGCATGCTGGCGACGATGACATCTTTGGTCATGACGTTATTGGTTTCAAGTGTATAACCACCCTTACCATCAGCGACATAAGTTGGAAAGTCTTGGCCGAGTTCTTGTTGTTTTGGCAGGCGACCAAGGGTGGGTGCTTTTTTAACGTACAGTGGTGCCGTCTCAAACTGACTCATGATCTGGGGGATTTGTTGAAACTCAACCGGCTCGGCAGCAAACAATGCTGTAGGGAATGACAGTGCCGCTGAAACCGCAGCGATAAGGAATACTTTTTTCATCTTGTGACTCGTTATTAATATAATTTTCAGTATGTTATTTTTTACTATGTTGAACGATTGCTAGTGGCAAAAGTATCAACACAGCATCATGATATGCTGAGAACGCAAACGTTTCACTGATTTAAAAAAGGTTTTTCTCTGACGGTGAAAATATCAGCTGAACATTGGTTGAAATCTGTTCAGCTGAAATTCACAGATGAAGGCGATTATAAGATGACGGTTTTATTGCCATAGACAAACACATGGTCATTAACCACTTTATTTAATGCCTTACTCAATACGCTTTTCTCTACATCTCGGCCCGCTTGCGCCATGTCACGAGCGCTGAACGTATGATCGACAGGGATAACATCTTGTTTGATGATTGGCCCCTCATCCAAATCGTTAGTCACGAAGTGTGCCGTTGCACCAATGATTTTTACGCCACGCTCAAACGCTTGTTGGTATGGTTTTGCGCCAATAAATGCTGGTAAGAAACTGTGGTGGATATTGATGATTTTGTGGTGGAACTTGTCGACAAAACTCGGCGTTAACACGCGCATGTATTTGGCCAGTACTAGGTAGTCAGCTTCATATTGCTCAATCACTTTCAGCATCGCTTGCTCATGCTCTTCACGTGAGAGGCCTTCGTGGCTGACGCAGTGATAAGGAATATCGAACTTTTCCGTCAGGCCCTGCAGGGTGTCGTAGTTACCAACAACGGCGGCAATATCAATGTCTAAGCTGCCATCGTAATTCTTAATTAAAATGTCACCCAAACAGTGGGCTTCTTTGGTGACTAAGATCACGACACGTTTGCGGCTCGCGTCCATTAACTTACGTTTTGCCCCGGTCGGCAGGGCTTGATCAAGATCGGCAAGGAAGGTTTGATCATTAAAATAGCCTTCCAACTCGGTACGCATAAAAAAGTGACCGCTCGGATTGTCCACATATTCGCTGTTGTGGATGATGTTCAACTGATGCTTGTAACAGATGTTGGTGATCTTCGAAATCAGTCCAGGGGCATCACTACAGTGAGTTAGCAGTGTTTTCTTTTCCATTTTGTAATTACTTCCGTGATTTATTTTTTTCGTATGGTGAATTTTTTCGGGGCTTCCGAACAGTGAGCTATCCCGCAATAATTGAGTAACAATTAAACTAATATCGACTTGAATTCAACAAATAATCTACTTAAAACAGAGTTGGTTATCGAGTTAGTTAAAGATTTCTTTCCTCATTTGAGCGTCTTAAGGTGGTAGGTATGGATAAAGAACTATTAGCCCGTAAGTTATATTCAGAACGAGTGAACGCACTGCTGGGTGATTGCGAATTAGATCAAACGATACTCACTGAAAAGTGGGATTGCAAAGCATCTCCGAGCGAAGCGGCGAGAGCAATGATCGACAGTCAAAATGATTTTGATGGTCCAGCTTGGTTAGCGCGCTACCTACACCGCCGATAATGTTATAATCGTCTATCGGCAAAGCTATATGCTCAGTATGCCGTTAAATAAACACGACAGGAAATTGTCTAAACGCGACTTCGAGTGAGTCGCGTTTTTTATTGCCAATGCTCAGTACATGATGAAGAAATTAGTGGCTCAATCGGCGGAGGAGTTGCGGTCCAATTGGTGCTTTCGTCAGCAGTCAATTGACGGTTCTCTCCATCGCGCTTTGATTAGGGTATACTGACTTTTTTCATCACATCACATTCGCATGATCTCAAAAACCTTTTCTCAAGATGGTGCTCTCGGTAAAGCGATACCGGGTTTTCAGCCGCGCCAAGCTCAGCTTGATATGGCGGAGTCAGTCAGAAAATCGATTCAAGAACAAGGTCAATTAGTGATCGAGGCGGGTACGGGTACCGGTAAGACATTTGCTTACCTTGTTCCTGCGTTGATGAGTGGGAAAAAAACTATTATTAGTACCGGTTCGAAAAACCTACAAGAACAGCTTTTTCACCGTGACTTACCTTTGATGACCAGCGCTCTGGGCTTTTATGGTCAAGTTGCCCTGCTAAAGGGGCGGGCAAACTATTTATGTTTGGATCGTCTTAGCCGTCAAATGATTGAAAGCCATGGTAATCATTCCGATCCCACCTTATTGGCGCAACTGGTTAAAGTCAGAACATGGTCTTCCGCCACCAAAACGGGCGATTTAGGCGATTGTGATGCGATCGCTGAAGATAGCCCTGTGATCCCAACGATTACCTCAACCAATGACAACTGCTTAGGCAAAGAGTGTCCAAGCTACACGGATTGTTTCGTGCTCAAAGCACGTAAGCGCGCGTTAGATGCCGATGTGGTTGTGGTTAACCACCATCTGTTTTTTGCCGACTTGGCGATCAAAGAAACCGGTTTTGGCGAGTTAATTCCAGAGGCTGAAGTGTTTATCTTTGATGAAGCGCATCAGTTACCCGATATTGCCAGCCAGTATTTTGGTCAGTCAGTGTCGAGTCGTCAGATCCAAGAGCTGAGTAAAGATATTGAGATTGCTTATCGCACTGAAGCGAAAGATATGCGCCAATTGCAAAAAGTGGCAGAAAAACTCAACCAGTCGGCGATGGATATGCGCATTGTGCTTGGCGAGCCTGGGTTTCGTGGCAACTGGCGTGAAGCGATTAAGTCGCTTCCGGTTGCACGTGAGTTAGAGCGCGTTCGAGAGGCGATCGATTTTACCATCGAAGTACTAAAAATAGCGCTGGGTCGGTGCCAATTACTGGATACCGCTTTTGAACGTGCTCATACCATTAAAGGACGTATTGACCGTGTCTGCGATGTTTCGATTACCGGCTATTCTTATTGGTTTGATACTACGCCGCGCCATTTTAGTTTGCATATTACTCCGCTGAGTGTGGCGGATAAGTTCAATGAACAAATTGAACTTAAGCAAGGGGCGTGGATTTTTACCTCGGCAACCTTGGCAGTGAATGGCGACTTTTCCCACTTTACCGAGCGCTTGGGTATTAAGCCACAAGCACAGTTTTCATTACCAAGCCCGTTTGACTATCCCACTCAGGCGCGTTTGTGCGTGCCGCGCTACCTACCAGAACCGAATAGTCCGGGGATGGCAGAAAAATTAGTCTCCATGCTTGCTCCTTTGATTGAGCAGAACCAAGGCCGTTGTTTCTTCCTCTGTACTTCGCATAGCATGATGCGAGACTTGGGGGAGCGTTTCCGAGAGGTGCTTACTGTTCCTGTATTAATGCAAGGCGAGACCAGTAAGCAAAAAACCTTAGCCGAGTTTATGGAGCTAGGAAATGCTTTGCTGGTGGCAACAGGGGCGTTTTGGGAAGGGATTGATGTTAGAGGTGACACCCTTAGCTGTGTTATTATCGACAAATTACCGTTTACCGCGCCGGATGATCCGTTGCTTAAAGCACGTATCGAAGATTGCCGACTTAAAGGTGGCGATCCCTTTGCGCAGGTGCAGTTACCCGATGCGGTGATTACACTCAAACAAGGTGTCGGGCGTTTAATACGTGACAAGAAAGACAAAGGGGCGTTGATCATTTGCGATAACCGATTGGTGACACGTGATTATGGTGGCGTCTTCCTTGGCAGTTTACCGCCAATCCCGCGTACGCGAGATTTGGGGTCAATAGAAGACTTTCTTCAACAGATTTCAGAAACAAATAACCAAGATTAGAGAATTGAATGAGCGCAAAAATTCTTGCCCTAGATACTGCAACAGAAAATTGCTCGGTTGCCTTACTAATTAATGACAAAGTCTACTCTCGTAGTGCTGTTGCCCCTCGTGACCATACTAAATTAATTTTGCCTATGGTCGATGAAGTGTTGAAAGAAGCGGGCATCAGTTTGACTGATCTTGACGCATTGGCTTTTGGCCGTGGCCCGGGTAGCTTTACCGGTGTACGTATTGGTATTGGTATCGCACAAGGCTTAGCGTTCGGCGCGGAATTGCCAATGTTGGCGATTTCAACGTTAGAAGCGATGGCGCAAGGTGCATACCGTTTAAATGGCGCAACTCAAGTTGCCAGTGCGATTGATGCGCGTATGAATGAAGTGTACTGGGGACGTTACGCTCGCCAAGAGAACGGCTCATGGATTGCGGTTGATCAAGAATGTGTCATTGCACCAAATGAGTTGGTACAGCAGATCCAAGCGGATGAGTCTGAGTGGGCCACTGTTGGTACTGGGTGGGCGGCTTATCAAGAAGCGATGGAGACTTTACCACTGGGTTGTGTGGACGGTGGTGTATTGTATCCAGATGCGCAAGATATCGTGCACCTTGCTCAGTTTGCATTCGCCAATGGTGAAGCAGTGGCGGTTGAAGATTCCACGCCGGTTTACCTACGTGATAACGTCGCGTGGAAAAAACTGCCAGGACGCGAATAGTCGTTTTCGTGAGTGTTCGATAGAGGATAATGGCGAATAGTATGGTGTCGATTAATGGATTACCGGCTGCGATTCCTGGCCCAAAGAAAGCCAATAAGGCCAGTAAACAAAGCAAGATTAATAAGTCGCAAAGTCAGCAATCGACCAGCCAGCCATCAAAGGTGGCTAATGCGGTTGCCCATACCATTCGTCATGTCCAAGAATCCGATATTCACAAAGCCCAAATTCAATACGACCTTCCTGAAGGTCGCAGTCGTAAAGCACTAGAAGAGTATATGCGAGTGATGAATCAGGCTAAACGGGATGAACTGATCCAAATGCTCGGTGTCGATATCTATATCTAATCGGTATGAATATTCAATCCTCGGTACTATTTACTGAGATCTACTAAGAGTGACAGCAGTATGAACATTTCCCTTTTCGTTCGATTTTTTACCGTGGGCATACTCTCTCTAGCAATGCTTGGTTGTGCTTCTTTGCCAGTTAATTTAACCAGTGATAATCCTAACATTGTGACTGATTACCAAACTTGGCAAGCATCGCCTCAAGCGCCTAATGAATTGCGCTTAGGTGGGGTGATTGCGGCAGTGACGAATTTGCCTCAGCAGACGCGTATTGAAGTGGTCAACTTACCAATCAACGGCTCTGGTAAACCTGATATTAATCAAGAGCCAAATGGTCGCTTCGTTGCTTACGTAGAGGGTTTTGCCGATCCTGTTACCTTGAGTAAAGGCCGCCTCGTGACATTGTTAGGGGCCGCTGATGGTTCTGAACAGGGTAAGGTGGGGCAGTTTGATTATACTTTCCCAGTCATGCAAGCAACTGGCTATCATTTGTGGCGTATTGAAGAACGTGTGATTGTTGATGACATTGGCAGTTATATCTACCCTTGCCGCAGTATTCATTGCCGTGATATCCATTACAATACTCGCCAAGGCAGAGTGATCCAAGAAGTGAGATAGATGCTCCGATCCACTTGCTATACGACCTCATCAGGCTCAATTGCGGCGCTAGAGTATGGGGATGCGCAATCATCTTCTTGCTCATTAGTGTTACTGCATGGATGGTTGGATAATGCCGCGAGCTTTCAAACGACCATTGAAGCGCTAATTACTCTCAATCCAAGCATGCATATTTGTGCGATTGATTTACCTGGGCACGGTTTTTCTAGCCACAAATCCGCGGATAACTTCTATCTGTTTTTTGACTATTTAGATGACCTTTACCAGCTTTTGGTGAATATTTCGCCAAACAAGTTGCTGTTAGTTGGACATTCCCTTGGTGCTTTGTTAGCAAGTTGCTATAGTGCCGCCTTTCCTGAACAAGTTGCAGGATTAGTGCAGATTGAAGGCAATGGTCCATTAGCCGAAGAACCGCACAATTGTGTGACACGTTTACGGGCTGGAATTAAAAGTCGACAACGTGTTCGCAATAAGCCTCTCCGTACTTTTTCTACCTTAGATGACGCCATTGCTTTGCGTGTTCGAGTGAACCATTTGCTGGCAGAGCAGATTAAGCCAGTGGTTAGCCGAGGTATGTGTGAGCGCGAAAATGGTTGGGCTTGGCGACATGATGTAAAACTGCAAAGTGATTCGTTATATCGCATGGCCAGTGTGCATGCCGCACAGTTTCGCCAACAGATAGATTGCCCTCAATTGATTATCTTGGGGACAATGGGCTATGAGCATCTTCAACAAGATAACGACAACTTTACCGATGTTGTCTACATTGAAGGTGGACATCACTGCCATTTACAGCAGCCACAAGCCGTCGCAGAGCGGATTTTTGGCTTAGTTAACAAAATTTAAACAAGTGTTTGAGTGTTTCGTGCTCGAACCCTTCGCCTGTGTTGTAATTAGCCATATAAATGACGTGCTATAAGCGCTGTTCATTCTCTATGTTATTACCACACCTGATTTTTTCGAGGAGTAGTTATCGTGGATAAACCTTGGTTGTCTCGTTATCCAAATGAAGTGCCTGAGCACATCAACCCAGATCAGTACCCATCACTGGTTGAAATGTTTGAGCAGTCAGTACAAAAATATGCTGATCAGCCAGCGTTCATGAATATGGGCTCTGTGATGACTTTCCGTAAATTGGAAGAGCGCAGCCGTGCATTCGCCGCTTACTTACAAAACGATCTGAAGCTAAAGAAAGGCGATCGTGTAGCACTGATGATGCCGAACTTGCTGCAATACCCAGTTGCATTGTTTGGTGTGCTTCGTGCAGGTTGTATTGCGGTTAACGTTAACCCTCTTTATACCCCGCGTGAGCTTGAGCATCAGTTAAATGACTCTGGCGCGAAAGCGATCGTGATTGTCTCTAACTTTGCTAACACCCTTGAGCAAGTAGTAGAAAATACGCCGGTTAAGCATGTTATTTTGACCAGTCTTGGTCAAATGCTGCCACGTGCAAAAGGCACGTTAGTAGATTTTGTGGTTAAGTACGTTAAAGGTATGGTGCCTAAGTACGATTTACCTGGTGCAATTTCAATGCGTAAAGCGCTGCACAAAGGTCGTCGTCTACAATACGTGAAACCTTTCATGTCAGGTGATGATATTGCGTTCCTACAGTACACCGGCGGTACCACTGGTGTAGCAAAAGGCGCGATTCTGACTCATCGCAATATGGTTTCAAACGTGCTGCAAGCTAAAGGTGCCTATGGCCCAGTGCTTTCTGAAGGCCGTGAACTTGTTGTAACGGCATTGCCGCTATATCACGTATTTGCTTTAACGGTTAACTGCCTACTGTTTATTGAAATCGGTGGCAATAACCTACTGATCACCAACCCTCGTGATATTCCAGGCTTCATCAAAGAGCTACAAAAATACGCCTTCACTGCCATTACTGGGGTAAATACGCTGTTTAATGCTTTGGTGAATAACGAAGACTTCCACGAGCTAAACTTCAAGAACATGAAGCTATCGGTTGGCGGTGGTATGGCCGTGCAACGTGGCGTGGCTGAGAAGTGGAAGAAGATCACGGGTGTTCACCTGCTAGAAGGCTACGGCTTAACAGAATGTGCACCACTGGTGACGGGCAATCCGTACGACCTGACCGATTACACAGGGGCGATTGGCCTACCTGTACCTTCAACAGAAGTGCGAATTGTCGATGAAGAAGGCAACACGCTAGCCAATACTGAAGTCGGTGAGCTACAAGTTCGTGGCCCACAGGTAATGCAAGGCTACTGGCAGCGTCCAGAAGCGACCAAAGAAGTGTTAACCGAAGATGGTTGGCTATCAACCGGCGATATCGTTAAGTTTGATAGCGAAGGTTTGCTGTACATTGTTGACCGTAAGAAAGACATGATTCTGGTCTCTGGCTTTAACGTTTACCCGAATGAACTTGAAGATGTGGTGTCACTGCATGGCAAAGTGTTGGAAGTGGCAGCAATTGGCCAACCGCATGAAGTCTCAGGTGAAGTCGTTAAGCTGTATGTGGTTAAACGTGATCCAAGCTTGACCAAAGAAGAAGTGATCGCTCACTGTCGTCAACATATGACAGGTTACAAGATCCCGAAATTGGTTGAGTTTAAAGATGAACTACCAAAAACTAACGTAGGTAAGATCTTGCGTCGAGTTTTGCGTGAAGAAAACGACGCAAATCTCGCGAAAGCGGCACAAGAAAAAGCGGCGCAAGCAAACGCTGAGTAAGCCAAGCAACCGCGAACATTTAGTGATAGAATGCCGGCTCATGTAGCCGGCATTTTTATGCGAGAATTAAGTGAACTATCAGATTATTACCCAGAGTACCGAGTTAGAAGTTGTCTGTAAGCAAGCAAGAACGGTAGAAGCCGTGATGCTAGACACCGAATTTGTCCGTACCCGAACCTTTTATCCTCAGTTAGGCTTAATTCAGCTATTTGATGGCCAAACGTTATCATTAATCGACCCTCTGGCGATTGACGATATGAGCGCTTTTGTCGATCTACTACAAGACACCTCTGTGACTAAGGTTTTGCATGCTTGCGGTGAAGACCTAGAAGTATTCAACAATAGCTTTGGTTGTTTGCCGCAACCTATGGTTGATACACAGATTATGGCGGCATTTTTAGGCAATGGCCTTTCAACCGGTTTTGCTGCGTTGGTCAATGCTAATTTAGGCGTAGAGCTAGATAAAAGCGAATCACGTACAGATTGGATGGCACGCCCATTAACACAAAAGCAGCTAGATTACGCGGCGGCTGATGTTCACTACCTGAAGCCTTTGTACGAAAAACTGCTCAGCGAGCTTGAACCTACCGGCTGGTGGCCTGCGGCAAAACAAGAGTGTGCTTTAATTGCGTCAAAGCGCATTAAACAAGTCGATACTGACAAAGCGTATCTTGATATTAAAGGTGCGTGGCAATTAAGACCGCGCGAATTGGCAATTCTTAAACCTTTGGCAGCATGGCGTTATAAAGAAGCGATTCGTCGTGATCTCGCATTAAACTTTGTCTTCAAAGAAAATGATTTATTGACCGTCGCGCGCTTAGGTATTCAAAATCGTCATCAAATGGAGCAAGAAGGGGTTGATCCTCGTTCAGCTCAGCGCCACAGCGCACGTATTATTTCATTAGTCAAAGCGGCTAAAGAAACACCGGCAGACCAATATCCAGAAAGCATTGAGCGTCTGATGGATATGCCGGGTTATAAGCAACTGTTCAAAGTGCTTAAAGATGAAGTGAAAAAAGCGTCTGACAAGAGCGGTTTAGCCACAGAATTTCTTGCGTCTAAAAAACAACTTAATAGCTTGTTAACTTGGGTTTGGCGCCGTAATCGTGATGAAGCCAAGCGCCCTGATTTGATGCAAGGCTGGCGTTTAGAGCTGCTCGGTGAAAAACTCGATAAGCTGGTTAAATAAGTTTTCTCGTCGAGTCTCTATTCAAATTGAATACATTACAGAAATGGCCAAGTGTTGAAGCACTTGGCCATTTTTTATAGTTTGAGTTTGTTAGTGCTGCTTTATTGTGCAATTGGTCAGTTTTTCTCAGTGCAGTCCGATAGCTGTGTCGCACGTCATAGATTTATGCGACTTGAAGCCTATACTGCGCATCTTATCTATTTGAATAAATACTCTTTCTAACCAACGAGAGCTTTAAGGTGTGTCATGTCAGAATTCGATAAAACGGTTTTTATTTCGGTTGATCCCCATGATCCCGACAGCATTGCAAGTGCGCTTAGTGAGTATCGTCAACGCTTAGTTGATGGCACCGCATTTCGACTTCATATGAACACCTTGTTCAACATTGAATTTGTTGATCCTTCTGGGCGAGTGTTAAAGGTGGATGATGCGGGGGCTAATCGTAATTTGGTCAATTGTGTCTTTGAGGCGTATCGACAGTATGAGAAGAATCAGTATGTGAGTGAGCCGGTGCTATTTGCTTGCGCACTCAATTTTCCACAGTTACAGCCAGAGTTAGAGTTGACCGCGCAAGCAATGGTGGATTTTTCACGTAGCCGTAATGATTACAGTGACTTAATGCTTAGTGATAACAATCTTTTTGGTATCGAAGCGCTGTTTTTGCTCGCCAAGGTGAATCCCGCCCACAGTTTTTATCTAAGTAGCTTTGTGGTGCCTTATTGGAATACCGAGTCTTGGACAGTGCCGTTTGATATGTTGATGGCACTGGTCGATGAATTTGGTTGGAGCCGCGATCTAATCAAAGCTTATATTTGGTCAGATGCGGAGCATCTTCGTCGTCATTTTTATCTGGATCGTGATGGCTATCAACATCAAATGGATCTACTTAGCCACTTTGCAGCCCATCCTGAGGATTATCCATGGTTCAAGCAGCAGTTGATCGAGCGTTTAAGTCAGCAACCTTTGCTATCAACGCCGAGAACAGACTCCGAGCATCCGACATTGAGCTTTTACTACAGCTTAGGGCTTTGGCAGGTAGAAGCGCCGTATTATCAACACGAAGCGTATCAAGACCAAGTAAAGCAGCAGTTGATTTTAGGCTTGCGTGTTGATGAAGAAGCCATCGGTTTGCTTGAGCAAGTTAAATTGCAATATCCTGGGGTTAATTTAAGTCAGGTACCGGCATCGTGGCAGCAGGAGAACCGCTATGAGCAATGGGAACATACTCGAATTCGTGATGAGGAACCAGAAGAGGAGATCCCGTTAGAAGAGGTATGGTCAGAACAAGAGTGGCGTTCATGTTATCAGCCGCTTAACCCCCGCTTAGAAAAAATAACGCGGAGTCGATTGGACAATATAGACGATAAAATCAACGGCCTAGACGAGTTGATATTGGAACACTTGCCGACTCATCTTGGCGGGTGCCTTTATGCCACATGGCGCCTCAATGATCATATGGAAAACGAGCCAGAAGAGTATGAATTGATTGAATGGCTTGAAGAGCACTTACCGACGGCTTTAACCGATCCACTTATACGATTTTCCGAGTTAGATAAGGCGCAAAAGGAGGAGGCGCGGACGTGGCTAACTCAAGTGGATTGCGCTAGCGATGATGCACAAATGATCACTTTGTTGGGCAGCCGTTTATTTTGCGACGGCGGTCGAGCTGGCGATATGATTAGTCCAACGCAACCTGCTTATGCATTGCTAAACCATTACGATGGTTATCAGCGCGCCATCTTAACGCTATTTTGGTTAATGGAAGCCTTTGCCAGTGGCGAGCTTGAATCGGATTTAGCCATCTTAGTAAAACGCCATTGGCAATTATGGAATGCCATTGCTCCGCAGAGTGTTATTGAGCATGTCTTCAGTTTTTGGGCCGACTATCCTTTGTATGCGGTGGTGAACAGTGTCGAATTAGAGCAGCAGATTAGTGAGCGTTTGCACGCAACAGGGGTGGCTCAAGCGGATATCGATGTTTACCTATTATTGGCGTATCAAGATGTCGCTTCTTATCGACCAGCGGATGCCCGTTTTTGGCAGTACTATTGTGAACGTGTCAAAGCATTTGCTTGGGCCGAATCTGATGACAACAGTATGATAGGTCGTCATCAATGGGCCGAACGAGAAAAACTGCTCAAATCCTTTGAACGCTGTTACCCAAGTCAAATAGCCCTATTTTTTCAGCATGCAAGAGTGGTGAATCCGGCGGTTGAGTTGCCGATTGAGAGTTGGTTCCAATCGACGTTAATCACCGCTTTGATTGAAAAGTTAGATGAAGAAAAAGCAACCAAAATTAGCGCTCAGATCCTTGATTATTTAGAGTCTGGTGAGGGGGTGGAGTCGTTGAGCCCAGTAGCACTTGGTGTGCCAAAGCTGCAAGGTTGGGATCCGTATGCCTCTTATCGAAAGCAAGTTGGTCCTTCCGATCTTATCTGGTTGCTACCCGAGAAAAAAGCGCAGCGTCTCGCAGTGTTCTTCAGTCAACTAGGCAAGCGAGGCTTACATTGGGTGTGTTGCCACACTGTTGAGGACGCCTATGTTGCTCAGCGTATTATCAACAGCGAGGTTAGTTTAACCGAGCGTTGGAGTGATGAGCATTTAGGCCACAATACCATCAGTAAAGAAAGCTATGGTATGGCGCTGCTTTATGCCCAAGAAGAGTGGGCGCTAGACTGGCTTGATCGAGCTGGTGTGAGTGAATTGATGTTGCTACATTTTGCGACTCATGAGGCTCGTGAACCGGCGATTTTTGTTCAACGCTTAGCCAAAGAGGGAAGAATTCCTGATCTACAAGAGTGGTTAACCGTAGAGAACCGCCTAAAACTGCTTGAAATGTTAGCGTCAGGTGATATCACCAGTTATCGAACGAGCTTAGAAGCATTCCTGCGTGATGATTCGATTCAAGTGCGCAGGGCGGTAGAAAAACTGCTTGAGAGTGAAAATTAATCCGTGAATCAAAAGAGCTTCCAAATGGAAGCTCTTTTGTTATCTGACTGGTGTTGTTTCGGCTGCTCGATTTAGAGTTGCGTTTCAATCGGTAAAATGCCTGCTATCCACGCTCCAATGCGTAGCCAAATACTGGCGTCTGGTTCACTATCATAACGACGGTGGGTTTGATGATTGATCCAAAGAAGGTCACCTTGGTTATCAAGCATTAGCTGATAAGCGCTTTTGTGCAAAATATCGTCCACATTCATCAGGGCATCAGTGACAAATTCAGGCGCGTTGATCAGTACACCCATTTCAGTGTTCAAGAATGCCGAACGAGGATCGAAATTGAATGAGCCTGCAAAAATTTTACGTCCATCAATGACGAAAGTCTTCGCGTGCAGACTGGTGCGGGAACTGCCAAGCCAAGAGTAGTTCTTTTTCGCTTGTGGATCGGCTTTGACTTCGTACAAATTGATGCCTGATTCGATGAGTTGCTTGCGATATTTAGCATACCAACCATGAACGGCAAAGACATCATTGGAAGCGAGCGAATTAGTAATAATGGTAATGTCTAATCCTTCTTGCGCCGCTTTTGTGAGTAAATCCGTGCCCGCTTGAGTGGGGACAAAATAAGGGGAAACTAACACAAATGAAGAGTCAGCCTGACTTAAAATATCGCCTAGCGAATGAAGCATCAACTGGCTTTGATCTGGTTGATAGACCTTACTTGGTTGATCATAGTAGACCTTTGCTTCGCCCCAATAGAGCGGAAGTGTTTTGCCGTTGAGCGCCCTCATTAGTGGCAGTTGATTGATATTGGCTGAATACTCTGAACCGTCGAAATGGTTTCTCAATTGGCGTTGCCACTGCGTCACTTGTTCAGCCGTCGGTGCTTGGCCCACTTCAACGAGTGCCTCTATAGGCGTGGCCGGAGTACTATTCCAGTAGAGATCAAATTGGTGACTAATTTCCGCGACGCTATTACCCGCTAACAGCAGGTCAAAATCGCCAAAATCAACATCATGATTGGCGGCAAAATATTCGTCACCAATGTTACGTCCACCCGCAATCGCAAAAGCACTATCGGCAACCAGTGCTTTATTGTGCATACGTCGATTCATTTGACTGAAGTTGGTTAGGAAGTCGAACATGCGCAGTACGCGATTATCAAAGGCATTGAAGAGACGCAGTTCGATATTGTCATGCGCTGCAAGTGCAGCCATATCACTATCGCTGCGTGATTGCATGTCATCAAGTAAGATCCTAACTCTTACACCTCTCTCTGCAGCCTGAAAAATAGCATGAGTGAGCAATGAGCTGGTGCTGTCATCACGATAGATGTAGTACTGTAAATCCAGAGATTGTTCACTATTTTCGATCAACGCAATCCGAGCGAGTAGAGCTTCTTGGCCATCACTAAGGGGGTAAAAGCCACTCTGGTCTGCCGCGCTAGTTTGATTCTCACTCATGTAGTGGGTAGCTAACTGGCCTAGCTTGGTGTTTGGGTTGAGTGGTAGCGTCAAGGATGATGCTTTGATGACCGAGTCAGGTCGTGAAAAATGCGCATAGAGCGCAGTCGCAACCAATACCGTGATGAGTAATAGAACGCCGGTTCGAAGATAAAACCCAAAGCGACGAGTTGGGCGAGAAGTGGTATGAAATATAGTGCGTCGTGATTTAAACATAACGGGGTAAGTCGTCCTGACTGGTGAATATTCAACGAAGCGAGTTCAGTAGTAATGTCGATTTAAGCATAACGTTAGCAAAAATGTTATGACGACGCGGTGAGTCTGAGACCCAGCAAACATTGTTGTTTCTGTTGTTATTCTTTGTCGGCCATTACAACAATAAAAAAGGCTTCCCTTGGGAAGCCTTTTAAAAATAGGATTGCAACTAGAAAGCCATTCGTTAGCGAGAGGCTTAGCCTGTTGATCGCTTAGCCAGCAAGTACGTCGGTAGCAACCTTGTAGCTCGGATCTTCTTTTACGTTGATCTCAACCAGGCTACCCGCTTTGTGCAGTAGTGCTCGGCAATCTTGGCTTAGGTGACGCAAGTGTAGTGTTTTGCCTGCGGCGGCGTAACGCTCGGCTAGCGTTTCGATGGCTTCAATCGCTGAGTGGTCAGTCACGCGTGAATGAGCGAAGTCGACAATTACTTCTGCTGGGTCATTCTTTGGATTGAATAGCTCAAGGAAGTTAGCTGCGCTACCGAAGAAGATAGGGCCATGGATATGGTAAACCTTAGCTCCTTCTTCATTGGTTTTGCTTGATGCATAAATGTGCTTAGCGTGTTGCCAAGCAAACATCAGCGCCGAGGCGATAACACCCACTGCAACGGCAACCGCAAGGTCAGTCAGTACGGTAACAACAGTCACCAATACGATAACAAAGAAATCTTGTTTTGGTACGCGGCGAGCCAGCTTAAACGTAGCCCACTCGAAGGTGCCAATAACAACCATGAACATTACACCAACCAGAGCGGCAAGTGGGATCATTTCAATCAGTGATGAAGCAAACAAGATGAAGCAAAGTAGCGCGACTGCGGCAACGATGCCAGATAGACGGCCACGGCCACCAGAGTTTACGTTGATCATTGATTGACCAATCATCGCACAGCCACCCATTGCGCCGAATACAGAACAGGTGACGTTCGCAAGACCTTGGCCCATACACTCACGATTAGACTGACCACGGGTATTGGTCATTTCATCCAATACAGTCAGAGTTAGCAGTGATTCAATTAAGCCGATCGCCGCAAGAATGATGGCGTAAGGCAGAATAATTTGCAGTGTTTCCAAGTTGAATGGAACCATCGGAATCGAAAACGTTGGTAGTGAACCTGCCAATGTCGCTGCTTCATCGCCAGACATGGTACGCAGGAAGTCCACCACAGTACGAGTATCTAAATCTAAACCCACTACTAGCGCGGTTACCGTTACGATGGCAACCAATGATGAAGGCACAGCAGTAGTAAACTTAGGTAGGAAGTGAATAATCGCCATCGTCAGCGCGACTAAACCTAGCATCAGCATCATTTGGTCGGTTGGTAACCAGGTTAATGCTCCGCTCATATCAGGCGCTTTGAATTGGCCTAGCTGTGCTAGGAAGATAACGATAGCAAGACCGTTAACGAAACCAATCATTACAGGGTGTGGCACCATGCGAATAAATTTGCCCAGCTTGAATAGGCCGGCGGTAATCTGCAGCAGACCTGCCAGCATAATAGCCGCGAAAAGATATTGCACGCCATGTGATGAAACCAGTGCGACCATTACTACGGCCATTGCGCCAGTTGCACCGGAAATCATACCCGGACGGCCGCCAAAAATAGAGGTGATAAGGCCAACAATGAAAGCGGCATAAAGGCCGACCATAGGGTCGACACCTGCAACGAAGGCAAACGCTACAGCCTCAGGAACCAATGCTAGAGAAACGGTTAAACCTGATAACACATCGTTTTTTACGGAGTGTTTTGAAAATTGAGGGAATTCAAACATATTTGCTCAGTTAGGCTAAGTGTTTAAAATTATTCTGAATTAGACTTGTCGGTTACTAGAGCAAACTGGATGTAAAAGAGCAGCGTAACGTAAGGTAAAATTCAGATCGAGTCGGCGCATGCTACCGAAAACTGTGATTAAGTTCAAGAATGAAGCAGATGTTAACCGATATATGTACGAAATAAATTCTTAGTTAAGAATGTGCTATTTCGATGAGTAGTATTTCTTGAAAGAGAAAAGTGAGAATAAAGAAAAGGCTGCTATTACTAGCAGCCTTTGTTCTTTTATGTTCGGATTAGAAGCTTGGCTTCGTCATTCCTGCGCCTGCTTGGTTCTTAGCAGATTGGCTACCAGCACCAATGGCTTGGTAACGTTCTGTGCGGAACGGTGCAGCGTGAACAGCAATCTCACGTAGTTCTTGAGGACCTGGCGCTTTCGCCATTGGTGAGCTTGCGTGGGCTTTAACTGTTACAACAGGTTCTGTTGTTTTTGCTTCGACCTTAACTGGCTCAATCGTTTCTTCAATCACGACTTCTTCAACTACGACAGTTTCAGCTACGGTAGCTTCTTCTGCGATAGGTGCTTCAACAGCGATTTCAGCAACGGTTTCTTCAACCACAACTTCTTCTACGATTGGCGCTGCGACTGGAGCCGCTTCGACAACCGCTTCAGTTACTGTTTCAACTGCAGTTTCAACAGGTGTTTCGACAACCGTTTCAGCGATCACTGCTTCTACTACTGTCTCTGCGATAGCCGCTGGAGAAGCGATCTTCTCTTCGCGTTGGATAATCACTTTACCCATTGCCATTTCAGGACAAGCGAAACCACCTAATGTCTCTGTTGCTACCGTTGCGACTTCAACTACAGCTGGCTCAGCATGTTTTTGCTGTGCGTGTTGAGAACGAGGCGCTGGTTTTGCTAGATCGAAACGAGGCATCACTTTACCCATTGCCATCTCAGGAGAGGCAACACCACCTTTACGTAGGCGGAATGGGTTAGGGCGACGATCACGTCCACGACGACGACGTTGACCACTTGCACGTAGATGACGAGGTGAACGACGGTTGCGACGTTGTTTGCCATTGTCTGCATCGTTGTCATTGTTGTCAGCTTTTGTTGTTTCAACAGCTGGCTCTACAGCAACAGGAGTTTCAGCCGTAGCGTCGATGATTAGCTCAACAATCTCTTCTGATTGTGCTTGCTGATCTTTCACGCGAACATGCTTAGCCATTTTACGACGTTGACGACGCTCTTTCACTTTCGCTGTTTTTTCTTCAACGCGAGGCTCGACAGCATCAACTTGAGCTTCAGCAGCAAGTTTTAGGCCTTCTTCAGCAACTTTGTTCGGCTTGACATCTTCACGCTTGTTACGGCGGTCTTGACGAGGCTTACGGTTTTGTTGCTTAGGTTCAGCTTGTTGTGCTTTTTGCTCAACATTCGCTTCTTCGCGGTTAGGCTTATTACGCTTGTCGTCACGGTTGCGACGGTTGCGATCATTACGCTCATTGCGATCACCGCGTTCGTTACGCTCGCCACGCTCATTGCGATCACCACGATTATTGCGGTCATTGCGATTGTTGCGATCGTTACGGTTATTGCGACGATTACGATTGTTACGGTTTGGACGCTCGTTCTCTTTCGGCTCTTCTTTCTTCTCTTCTTCTTTGGTTGAACCAAATAGGAAGCTGCCAAGCGCTTTCACAAAGCGGCTAATCAGACCTGGTTGCGCTTCTGCTTCTGGTGCCTTTTTAGCTGGCGCAGCAGGTTTTGCTGGTGCAGCCACAGGAGCGGGTGTTGGCGCCGATTGCGAAGGTGCTGCAAAACCACGTAGAGCCGGTTCTTCAATCTTCTTCGGTTTGATTTCAGTGACCGGTAATTCCTTACCTTCCGCTTCTTTAATTGCATCGAGTTTCTTCGGTAGAAGGTAAGACAGCAAGTCAAACTCTTCGCCTTCACGAACACGAACCACTTCAAAGTGCGGAGTTTCCATATCTGAGTTAGGTACAACTAAGATTTTAACGTCTTGGTTCTTCTCAATATGGTTCACTGAACGGCGTTTTTCGTTCAATAGGTAAGAAGCAATTGGAACAGGCACAACTGCAAGAACTTGCGCGGTGTTATCTTTTAATGCTTCTTCTTCGATCAAACGCAGTACCGAAAGTGCCAGTGATTCGTTATCACGAATAACACCAGTACCTGTACAACGAGGACAAATGTGGTGGCTTGCTTCAGCAAGAGACGGGCTCAAGCGTTGACGAGACATCTCAAGTAGACCAAAGCGAGAAATACGACCAATCTGCACTCGAGCACGATCCATGCGAACCGCGTCACGTAGACGGTTTTCAACTTCACGTTGGTGACGGACAGGGGTCATATCGATGAAATCGATAACCACTAGACCACCAAGGTCGCGTAGGCGTAGCTGACGAGCAATTTCGTCTGCTGCTTCTAAGTTGGTATTTAACGCTGTTTCTTCGATATCGCCGCCTTTAGTTGCACGAGCTGAGTTGATATCGATAGAGGTTAGTGCTTCTGTTGGGTCGATAACGATCGAGCCGCCAGAAGGCAAACGAACTTCGCGTTGGAACGCAGATTCGATTTGGCTTTCAATTTGGTAGTGACTAAATAGCGGCACTTCACCGTCATATTTCTTCACACGGTTAACGAAATCAGGACGTACCAGACGAATGTGCTCAAGAGCGCGATCGTACATAGTGTTGCTGTCGATTAGGATTTCGCCGATATCACGACGCAAGTAGTCACGAATCGCGCGAACGATGACGTTACTTTCTTGGTGAATAAGGAACGGTGCTGGGTTGCTATCAGACGCTTGTTTGATTGCACTCCAGTGGTTAAGAAGAACGTTTAGGTCCCACTCAAGCTCTTCTGCACTCTTACCGACACCAGCTGTGCGCACAATTAGACCCATACCTTGCGGTAGTTCCAAAGTGCTTAGTGCTGCTTTAAGTTGAGTACGCTCGTCACCTTCGATACGGCGAGAAATACCACCGGCGCGAGGGTTGTTAGGCATAAGAACTAGATAACTACCCGCAAGAGAGATAAAAGTGGTTAACGCTGCACCTTTGTTGCCGCGTTCTTCTTTCTCAACTTGTACGATTACTTCTTGTCCTTCCGTTAGCACTTCTTTAATGCTTGGACGGCCTTGGTAGGTATAACCTTGAGGGAAGTATTCGCGAGCAATTTCTTTAAGAGGGAGGAAGCCGTGTCGTTCTGCACCATAGTCAACAAAAGCCGCTTCAAGGCTTGGTTCTATGCGAGTGATACGTCCTTTGTATATGTTTGCTTTTTTAGATTCGTGACCTGGGCTTTCGATATCAAGATCGAATAAGCGCTGACCGTCCACTAAAGCAACACGCAACTCTTCTTTTTGAGTTGCGTTGATTAGCATTCTTTTCATTTATAAATCTCGTTGTCATTTTTTATTGTGCTTGTTGCTTTGTTGTCTCTTTCACGGTGCCAGATCCCATGGTTTATTCAGTGCAGCCTCCCGGCTGGAGGGATGCTCTGGGGCACTCCAGTTCTCACATGCAGTTAACGTGTGAGCCGCGATGTCGGCGGAATATACTCAACATGAAAGGAGATGAGTAGAGCAACAAGAAACCAACGGTGGAAAGGTCTTACGCCGTGTGCTGCGCTCTCTTTTCGTTAGCATTCTACTCATTATTTTTGCGTCTAAATGATTTGATTTGTACATAATTAAATCAGATCACTCTTTGCAGGTGTG
Organism: Vibrio scophthalmi; assembly: GCF_040869025.1. Lineage (NCBI taxonomy): Bacteria > Pseudomonadati > Pseudomonadota > Gammaproteobacteria > Vibrionales > Vibrionaceae > Vibrio > Vibrio scophthalmi. The sequence goes on from NZ_CP134271.1 coordinate 2,579,589, forward strand.
AACTATAGCAGTACCCAGTAAAGTCAGCAATCGGCTTTATTGTAAAAGGGCCAAGAATAGCCGTTTATGTTTGATAATATCGTGTTGAAACATGTTTTTTATTTACTTAAAGGCTTTTTAACAAGTGAGTGATGCCGATTTTACTGCTTATGGATGACAAATTGAGTGATCTCAGCGTTTGTGGCGAAGAAAATGTGAATTTGCTCTGAGTTGAGTGATAGAATGATGCAATGAGCGAAATTAGAACCCAAGTCCAGTTTGTCGATATCGACCAAGATATGGCAGGCCAGCGCATTGATAACTTTCTGCGCAATCAATTGAAAAGCATCCCGAAAAGCATGGTTTATCGTATCGTGCGTAAAGGGGAAGTTCGTGTTAACAAGAAACGCGTAAAAGCGGAATACAAATTACAAGCTGGAGACGTGGTGCGGATTCCACCGGTGACGGTAGAAGAGAAAGCGCCGGAAGTAGCACCAAGTACCAAGCTTAATAAAGTGGCTGAATTGGAAGATATGATCATCTATGAAGATGAGCATATGCTGATCCTAAACAAGCCATCAGGTACCGCCGTTCATGGTGGCAGTGGCCTAAAGTTTGGCGCGATTGAAGCACTGCGTGCTTTGCGCCCGCAAGCGCGATTCCTTGAGCTTGTTCACCGCATTGACCGTGATACTTCAGGTATTTTGTTGGTGGCGAAGAAGCGTTCTGCGCTCCGTCATTTACAAGCTCAATTCCGTGAAAAGACGGTACAAAAGTACTATTTCGCGTTGGTGATGGGGGAGTGGAAAGCGAGCTGCAAAGTCGTTAACGCACCACTGCTGAAGAACGAAGTGAACAGTATCGTGCGAGTGAATCCAAACGGCAAACCGTCAGAAACGCGTTTTAAAGTACTGGAAAGATTCCCTGATGCGACTTTGATTCAAGCCAGTCCAATTACGGGACGTACGCACCAAATCCGCGTGCACGTACAGTACGCTGGCCACCCAATTGGTTGGGATGATCGCTATGGTGATCGTCGTTTTGATGCCTACACCGCAAAAGTGGGTCTTGATCGTCTGTTCTTACATGCGGCCAATATTAAGTTCCAACACCCATCGAATGATGAGTGGATGGAAATCAATGCGCCAATGTGTAAAAAACTCGAAGGCGTGTTGGCTGGATTAAGAAAGCTTACGAAGAATTGAGAATTGAGAATTGAGACGCTAGCGTCGAGAAATTAGAATCGAGATTCGATAGATTGGGAGCGGACAGCTCCCTTTTTTATTTTATTGCTTAGATTCCCTACAGGGCTGAAAGCCCGTAGTCTCGCTTCTCGCTTCTCGCTTCTCGCTTCTCGCTTCTCGCTTCTCGCTTCTCAAATCTCAAGCGAAGCGCCTTTAATTCTCGCTTTTTCAAAGCACAGCAAACCCTTGTGTTTCTAGCATATCAATTAGGTCAATCAAGGGTAGGCCAACCAGTGTGTTGGGGTCTTTGCCCTCTAAGCGTTCAAACAGTGCGATACCCAACCCTTCACTTTTGAAGCTGCCAGCACAGAAGAAGGGCTGTTCTTTATCAACATAATTTTCGATTTGCGCTGTGGTCAGTTGGCGAAAATGCACCACAAATGTATCAAGTTTAACCTTGGTTTCTTGGGTTTTGCTATTGTGCAGTGCGAGCCCGGTATAAAAAGTGATACTTTTACCACTTTGGCGGCGAAGTTGTTCGATAGCACGCTCACGAGTATGTGGTTTGCCAATAATCTCACCATCAATCACACAAACTTGATCGCTGCCGATGATTAATGTGGTCTTTTCTTCATCACTGCTATCGCTAGGACAAGATTGCGCTTTACCTTGGGCTAAGCGCAAAACTAATGCACTTGGTGACTCACCGTCTAAAGGGGTTTCATCAAAATCAGGACTGGCGGTTTTAAACGGAATTGCTAGTTTATTGAGCAGTTGTTGTCTAAAAGGTGAGGTTGAAGCTAAAACTAGTTGGTAATTTGGCATTTTTATTTACAATCGCAATAGGCTTTGATTGAAGCATAATAGATATTATGGCGCTTATGATAGCGCTCTTGGTGGAAAGGAAAAAAAGTATAACTTTTTAGCCTTTTTCTTTGACTCTAAACAATTTGGAAGATAGAATTTGCGCCCTATGCAAAAGGTAAAAATACCGCGAACGGTTGATCCCGCGAGAACTGCTCAAAAGCGATTGGATATAGATGGTATCATTCAAACCAGTCTCCTAAAGCGTTTAAGTACAACAACCGAAGGCGTAAAACGCGACGCGCAAGTCTCATTGTCATTTGGGCTTGATGAACAGCGACTCGTCGTTATCTCTGGTAAAGCTAACGTCGAAGTTGATTTAGAGTGTCAACGTTGTAATAAGGTTTTCGCACATCAGTGTGAAGTTCAATTTACTTATACTCCTGTTTACAGCGAGAAGAGTGAAGAAGAAGCACCGGAAGAGTACGATTTGGTAGATCTAAACGAGTACGGTGAAGTAGATCTTATTCAATTAGTTGAAGACGAGTTCATCCTTGGATTGCCTCTAGTAGCAATGCATGACGAAGCGGATTGTAGCGTTAACTCAAATAACATGGTGTTTGGTGAAATTCCTGAAGAAATTGAGGAAGAAAAGAAACCGAATCCATTTGATATCTTAAAAAGCTTAAAGCGCTAACTTATCAATAAGTAAGTATCTTTAGGAATTTACATAGGAGTAGGGTCAATGGCCGTACAAAAGAGCAAGAAATCACGTTCAATGCGTGGCATGCGTCGTTCACACGATGCGCTTACTACAGCTGCACTTTCTGTAGACGCAACTTCAGGTGAAACTCACCTACGTCACAACGTGACTGCCGAAGGTTTCTACCGCGGCAAAAAGGTTATCAACAAGTAAGGTTGACCTTTGCATAATATAACCGTTGCGCTTGATGCAATGGGCGGTGATTTCGGTCCCCGTGTTACAGTGCCTGCCGCCGTGCAGGCACTGTCGTATTTCCCAGAGCTAAAAGTGGTCCTACTAGGTGATCGGACTTCGATCACATCTCAATTATCTAATCTTGGTTATCAGCCAGATGCTCGGCTGAGCATTAAACACTGTGACCGAGTGATCTCCAATTCAGAAAAACCTTCTCTAGCATTACGTAATGGCCAAGACAGCTCTATGGGTCGAGCGATCGATCTCGTTTCAGTCGGCCAGGCTGATGCATGCGTAAGTGCGGGTAATACAGGCGCATTGATGGCGTTGTCACGCTTTCGTCTAAAGCTATTACCGGGTATCGAACGACCAGCATTAGTTTCTGCACTGCCAACCGTTTCTGGTAATCGAACGTGGATGTTGGATCTCGGCGCGAACGTGTCGAGTGACGCCGATTCGCTATTTCAATTTGCCATTATGGGCAGTGCTCTCGCTGAACAATACTTAAAACGCCCGCCTAGGGTTGCGATTCTCAATATCGGCGCTGAAGAAATAAAAGGTAATGATCTTGTCAAGCGTTGTGCGGAAATGCTATCGCAAACTCAGTCGGTCAATTTTGTCGGCTATATTGAAGGTAATCAGTTATTGCATGATGCCGCTGACGTCGTTGTTTGCGACGGCTTTGTCGGTAACATCTGTTTAAAAACATGCGAAGGAACCGCGCAACTTTTTATTGATAGATTGAAATCGTATATGATGGCTTCATCAATAAAGGGCTGGATTGCAAGAAAATTGTTTTCTGGGTTATTTAATGAACTAAAAACATTGAACCCCGACCAGTATAACGGCGCAAGTTTGCTAGGATTGCGCGGCATTGTAATAAAAAGCCACGGAAGTGCTGATGTAGAGGCGGTCGTCAACGCAATTGGCGAAGCCCTGCATGAGGTCAAACGACAGGTACCAAGCCGTATTAGCGATCGTTTGGAAGCGGTTTTACTCGAGAGGCACTATTAGTCTTCATGTATAGCAAAATATTAGGTACTGGCAGCTACCTGCCATCTCAGGTGCGTACTAACGCAGACCTAGAGAAAATGGTAGACACATCAGATGAGTGGATTGTCGCTCGTACTGGTATTAAAGAACGCCGCATCGCTGCTGAAGATGAGACTGTTGCCGACATGGCTTACCATGCCGCGCTAAACGCGATCGAAATGGCCGCTATCGACAAAAACGATATCGATATGATCATCGTGGCGACGACCAGCAGCAGCCATACATTCCCATCGTCGGCGTGTCAGGTTCAGGGCATGCTAGGCATTAAAGGTTGCCCAGCATTCGATCTTGCAGCGGCATGTTCAGGCTTTGTTTATGCTTTGTCTATTGCTGATCAACACATTAAAACGGGTATGTGTAAAAACATCTTGGTGATTGGTGCTGATGCATTGTCGAAAGCGTGTGACCCGACGGATCGCTCTACCATTATCCTATTTGGTGATGCTGCGGGTGCGGTTGTCGTTGGCGCAAGCGAAGAGCCGGGCATCTTGTCGACTCATATTAATGCCGATGGTGCGTTTGGTGATTTATTAAGTCTACCGGTTGCTGCTCGTGATGGTTCAGATGCTGATAAGTGGCTGTACATGGCGGGTAATGAAGTCTTTAAAGTGGCGGTAACCCAGCTCTCTAAGCTAGTTAAAGACACGCTTGAAGCCAACAATATGCATAAGTCTGAACTGGATTGGTTGGTACCACACCAGGCGAACTACCGCATCATTTCAGCGACGGCTAAAAAGCTATCGATGTCACTAGACCAAGTTGTGCTGACGCTTGATAAGCACGGCAACACTTCAGCGGCGACAGTACCAACTGCGCTGGATGAAGCGGTTCGTGATGGTCGTATTAAACGTGGTCAAACGTTACTACTAGAAGCGTTTGGTGGCGGCTTTACTTGGGGCTCTGCGCTCGTTAAGTTCTAAGTCAACAGAATTCAAAATTAAGGTGCACATAGGTGCATCTTTTCTTTCTTACTTTGTTTTAAGGAAAAGAACATGAGCAAGTTTGCTATCGTATTTCCCGGTCAAGGTTCACAAGCATTAGGTATGCTTGCAGAGCTTGGCGCACAATATGACGTAGTTAAACAAACTTTTGCCGAAGCTTCTGAAGCACTAGGTTACGATCTTTGGGCTTTGGTTCAAGATGGTCCTGTAGAAGATTTAAACCAAACTTTCCGTACTCAACCAGCACTATTGGCTTCGTCAGTAGCGATTTGGCGTGTATGGCAAGAGCTTGGCCTAGAGCAGCCTGCAAACCTTGCTGGCCATAGTCTAGGTGAGTACTCAGCGCTGGTTTGTGCGGGTGTTATCGACTTTAAACAAGCGATTAAATTGGTTGAGCTACGTGGTCAACTAATGCAAGAAGCGGTACCAGCAGGTACGGGTGCAATGTACGCGATCATCGGTCTTGATGACGCCGCAATTGCAAAAGCGTGTGAAGAGGCAGCGCAAGGTGACGTGGTTTCTCCAGTAAACTACAACTCGCCAGGCCAAGTGGTTATCGCAGGCAGCAAAGATGCGGTTGAGCGCGCAGGCGTATTGTGTAAAGAAGCGGGTGCGAAACGTGCTCTTCCGCTTCCTGTTTCAGTGCCATCGCACTGTGCACTAATGAAGCCAGCAGCCGACAAGCTTGCGATTGCACTAGAAGAAATCGAATTCAATACTCCTCAGCTACCAGTGATCAACAATGTTGATGTGATGGCTGAAGTAGAACCTGAAAAAATCAAACTTGCGCTCGTTCGCCAGCTATACAGCCCAGTTCGTTGGACTGAGTGTGTGGAACTGATGAGTGAGCAAGGTGTTGAAAAACTGTTTGAAGTTGGTCCTGGTAAAGTACTGACTGGTCTAACAAAACGTATTGTTAAGACATTAGATGCAGCAGCAGTGAACGACATTGCGTCGCTTGAAGCAGCAAAGTAAACACTGCTAAGTAATCGAAAGGAACGAAGATAATGATGAATCTAGAAGGCAAGATTGCCCTAGTGACTGGCGCAAGCCGTGGTATCGGTCGTGCGATCGCTGAGCTTCTTGTTGAGCGCGGTGCAACGGTAATTGGTACAGCAACGTCTGAAAGCGGCGCTGCGGCAATCAGCGAATACCTTGGCGACAACGGCAAAGGTCTCGCGCTAAACGTAACGGATGTAGAGTCTATTGAAGCGACACTAAAAACCATCAATGATGAGTTTGGTGTGATCGATATTCTTGTCAACAACGCTGGTATCACCCGTGATAACCTGCTTATGCGCATGAAAGACGATGAGTGGAACGATATTATCGATACCAACTTAACGCCTATTTTCCGTATGTCTAAAGCAGTACTGCGTGGCATGATGAAAAAGCGTGCTGGTCGTATCATCAACGTAGGTTCAGTGGTTGGTACTATGGGTAACGCAGGTCAAACTAACTACGCAGCAGCAAAAGCGGGTGTGATTGGCTTTACTAAGTCTATGGCACGCGAAGTCGCTTCACGTGGCGTAACGGTAAACACTGTAGCTCCGGGTTTCATTGAAACTGACATGACTAAAGCATTAAATGATGACCAACGTGCAGCGACACTTGCTAACGTTCCTGCTGGTCGTCTAGGTGATCCTCGTGAAATTGCGTCGGCTGTTGCATTTTTAGCATCGCCAGAAGCGGCGTACATCACAGGTGAAACTTTGCATGTCAATGGCGGCATGTATATGGTTTAATAGCCAAGTTCGAAAAAGCTTTGCTGATATTCCAGATTAACGTCTTTCTATCAGTAAAGTGTGAAACTTGCTATTGAATTGCACAACAATTGTGCATGACTTAAGTCAAAGTTGTATTGAATTTCGGTTAAAATCGCTAAAATTGTGGTTTGACCAGCAAGGTCCCCCTTGCAACTTTCAATAGTTCTAATAAACTACGGAATCATCGCATTAGGCGAAATCTGTAAAGGAAAAGAAAAATGAGCAACATCGAAGAACGCGTAAAGAAAATCATTGTTGAACAGCTAGGTGTGGACGAAGCAGAAGTTAAAAACGAAGCTTCATTTGTTGACGATCTAGGTGCTGATTCTCTAGACACTGTTGAACTAGTAATGGCTCTAGAAGAAGAATTCGACACTGAGATTCCAGACGACGAAGCTGAGAAGATCACTACTGTTCAAGCTGCAATCGACTACGTGAACAGCGCTCAGTAATATCTCCCCCAGGCGGCCTTCTGGCCGCCTGAGTTCTTTTTTAACTCTTCTATCTCTCTCATAGAATCATTTCATTTCCCGGAGAATAAAATCGTGTCCAAGCGTCGTGTTGTTGTCACTGGCATGGGTATGTTGTCACCGGTAGGCAACACTGTTGAATCATCATGGAAAGCCCTGCTCGAAGGTCAAAGCGGTATCGTTGATATCGATCACTTTGATGCTACTAATTTCTCTACTCGCTTTGCTGGCCTAGTTAAAGACTTTAACTGCGAAGAGTACATGTCTAAGAAAGATGCACGTAAGATGGATTTATTTATCCAGTACGGTATCGCCGCGGGCATTCAAGCTCTAGATGACTCTGGCTTACAAATTAATGAACTAAACGCTCCTCGTGTGGGTGTAGCGATTGGTTCGGGTATCGGCGGTCTTGACCTGATTGAAAAAGGTCACGATGCACTGATCGAAAAAGGTCCACGTAAAGTTAGCCCATTCTTTGTACCATCAACCATCGTAAATATGGTTGCGGGTAACCTATCTATCATGCGTGGTTTGCGCGGCCCTAACATCGCTATCTCAACAGCGTGTACCACTGGCCTGCACAACATCGGTCATGCGGCTCGAATGATCGCTTACGGCGATGCAGACGCAATGGTAGCAGGTGGTTCTGAGAAAGCGTCTACGCCTCTTGGTATGGCTGGCTTTGGTGCGGCAAAAGCATTATCGACTCGTAACGATGAGCCACAAAAAGCTTCTCGTCCTTGGGATAAAGACCGTGATGGTTTTGTTCTTGGTGACGGTGCAGGCATGATGGTTCTCGAAGAGTACGAACACGCGAAAGCGCGTGGTGCTAAGATTTATGCTGAGCTTGTTGGCTTTGGTATGTCTGGTGACGCTTACCACATGACTTCTCCAACGCCTGACGGCTCTGGCGGTGCGCTTGCGATGGAAGCGGCGATGCGTGACGCAGGCATTGTTGGTACTCAAGTGGGTTATGTAAACGCACATGGCACATCAACACCGGCAGGTGACGTGGCTGAAATCAAGGGTGTTAAACGTGCTCTTGGTGAAGAAGGCTCGAAACAAGTAAAAGTATCATCAACGAAATCAATGACAGGTCACCTATTGGGTGCTGCAGGTTCAGTTGAAGCGATCATTACTGTGTTGTCTCTTGTTGACCAAATCGTACCACCAACGATCAACCTCGATAACCAAGAAGAAGGTTTAGATATCGATCTTGTTCCACATGTTGCTCAAAAAGTAGATATGGAATATGCGATTTGTAACTCTTTCGGTTTCGGCGGTACGAACGGTTCACTGGTCTTCAAAAAGATTTAATCGCACTAACCCAAAATATCAGGACTCGCAGCGTTGTTCGCGGTAAGTCCAATTATCTTGGGTAAAGTATGAAGATATGATAAAACGGCTCAATGCTTTTGGCATTGGGCCGTTTTTTATTTTAGGGACTGATTGTGTTTTGGCTTAACGGACAACCTGCAGATTCAATTTCTCTTCTCGATCGTTCTTTTCAATATGGTGACGGTGGCTTTACTACCGTGCTTACCGAGCATGGTAAGCTTTGCCAGTGGTCCTATCATAAACAGCGTATGCAAGCATGCTTAACCGCGCTTGCAATTGAACAGCCGGATTGGCAGCAGGTCGAGCAATGGATGATGCAGGCTGCGAGCTTAGACTCAAAGGCTGGATTGAAATTACATATTAGCCGAGGTGAAGGCGGGCGCGGTTATAGCCCTACTCAAGTGAGTGCCGCTAATGTTACTATTAGCGACTTTGCCTATCCTGCACATTATCCGCAATGGCACCAACAGGGAATAACACTTGGCGTGAGTCAGGTTAAGCTAGGGCTAAATCCACTTTTAGCCGGCCATAAGCATAATAATCGACTCGAACAGATTCTGGTTAAAGCGGATTTGGAGAACGCGGGTGCGATGGATGGCTTGGTGCTGGATCTTAATAACCATGTTATTGAAACCAGTATGGCGAATGTTTTCTGGCGTAAAGACGATCAACTCTATACTCCAAGCTTGGCTATGTCGGGTGTGGCGGGTGTCGCGAGGAGAGTGGTGTTAGAGTTTGTGCAAAGTGCAGGTATGAGTGTTGCAATAGGCCAATACGATTTGAGCCATATATTAGATGCCGATGAAGTGTTTATTACTAACTCTTTATTGGGCGCAGTGCCTATTCGGGCGATTGAAAGTCATAGGTTCCCTATAGGAACATTGACACGACGTATTCAGGAGATGTTAGCCTCGTGATTAAGAAGATCACTTTTTTGCTTATTTTACTTGCGGTGATCGCCGCAGGCGCCTTTTTCTATGTGACTAAGCAAGTTGAACAGTTTGTTAGCCAACCTTTGCAATTGTCACAAGAGCAAATTTTTACCGTTAAGCCAGGCTCTAGTTTCGCCCGCGTGCTTAATCAGCTTATTTCAGAAAAGCTAATTGAATCGAATGATGTGATGCCACTAGTGCGTCGTTTTCATCCTGAACTGACGCAAATTAAAGCGGGAACCTACCTGATCACGCCAGAGATGAATCTGACTCAGGCGCTATTGTTGTTTAAGACCGGTAAAGAGCATCAATTTTCCCTGACGTTTGTCGAAGGGTCTCGTTTTAGTGAATGGCGAACCATTTTAGAAAATGCGCCATATCTTGAGCATAAAACGTCTGCAATGTCGGAAGCGGAAATCGCCAAACAGTTGGGTATTGAACACGACAAGCTCGAAGGTTTATTTTTGGCGGAAACGTTCAATTACACCTACGGAACGTCAGATCTTGATATTCTTAAACGTTCATCAGACAAGTTAAAATCGGTACTCGATGCTGCATGGCAAGCGCGCCAAGAGAAATTACCGCTGAAAACACCTTATGAAGCGCTGATCTTAGCGTCGATTATCGAAAAAGAAACTGCGGTGGAGTCAGAGCGTGAACGTGTCGCATCTGTGTTTGTTAACCGCTTAAACAAGCGCATGCGTCTGCAGACCGATCCAACGGTGATTTATGGCATGGGCGATAAGTACGACGGTAATATTCGTAAGAAAGATCTACGCACACCGACACCATACAACACCTATACCATCTCAGGATTACCACCAACGCCAATTGCGATGGCGGGTGAAGCGTCAATTTTGGCGGCATTGAATCCTGAAAACAGTAAATACTACTACTTTGTCGCGAGCGGCAAGGGCGGTCATGTATTTTCGAAAACGTTGGCCGAACACAACCGAGCGGTTCGTGCTTACTTAAAACAATTAAGAAGTAATAAATAACTCATGAGCCAAGCTAAATTTATCGTTATTGAAGGCCTTGAAGGGGCGGGTAAGAGCACAGCTATCCAAGCGGTCCTTGCAACACTGCAATCGGCGGGAATTGATTCTATCCAAAATACTCGCGAACCTGGCGGCACTCAGTTAGCTGAAAAACTGCGTGAGTTGGTGAAACAAGAGCATGAAGGTGAAACGCTGCAAGATATGACCGAACTGCTACTGATGTATGCAGCTCGTGTTCAGCTGGTTGAAAATGTAATTAAACCTGCGCTTGCTGCGGGGACTTGGGTGGTCGGTGATCGCCATGATATGTCTTCTCAAGCCTATCAAGGCGGTGGTCGTCAAATTGCTCGTGAAACCATGCAATCACTGCGCGATACTACGCTAGGGGCTTTTAAGCCTGACTTTACTCTCTATCTAGACATCGACCCACGCATCGGTTTAGAACGCGCTCGTGGACGCGGAGAGCTCGACCGTATTGAAAAAATGGACATGAGTTTTTTCGATCGCTCTCGAGAGCGTTACCTAGAGATCGCGAATAGTGATGACTCTGTAGTCATCATTAATGCCAATCAAAGCATGGAAGAAGTCGCAGCGGATATTCACTCTGCACTGCAACAGTGGCTGGAATCAAACTAATGTCACCGCTTTATCCTTGGTTCGCACCACTGTGGCAGCAATGGCAAGCGCACTTAGAGCAAGATCGTTTTCCTAATGCTGCTTTGTTGGTCGCTAAAGCGGGTCTTGGGGTCGATCAACTGGTGAGTCAATTTAGTCAGGCGGTAATGTGCAGCAATTATGCAGCAGAGCCGTGTGGGTTTTGCCATAGCTGTCAGTTGATGGCTTCGAGCAACCATCCTGACTTTCATAGAGTAGTGCCTGAAAAAGAAGGCAAAGCCATTACGGTTGATCAGATTCGTCAATGTAATCGTGTTGCACAAGAGTCTTCTCAACTCGCGGGTTATCGCTTGATTGTCATTGAGCCTGCAGAAGCGATGAACGAGTCGGCTGCCAATGCTTTGCTAAAAACATTGGAAACGCCATCAGCAAAGTGCCTATTTTTATTGGTCGCGACATCCGCGAGTCAGTTATTGCCCACTATCACCAGTCGTTGCCAACAATGGCATGTTGGAGAGCCGGATTCAGTCGTGTTAACTCAATGGTTGGCTGAACAGACAGAGCTGCCAGTGCCTGCTTATGCTGAGCATCTTAATGGTCATTCACCGTTGCAAACCCTGCGCTTCATTGAAGGCAAAGAGCAAAGCCGCTACCAAGCTATTGAACAACAGCTTTTAGCGGTGACTCGCCAACAAGGTGACGTGGTGAAATTGGCAAAGGAGTTGGCAACTGAAACCGAGCAGTCACTGAGTTGGTTGTGGTATCTGCTGACAGATGCGCAAAAATGCCATTTCGGCCTGGCTTTACCGACCGCGATCCCTGGAGCGAGTGTACTTGCGCAACAGGTGAGTTATGACCTGCTCTATACTCAGTCTGAAGCATTGCGCGAGTTGATTGAGCAGCTTACTACGCACTCGGGGCTTAACCGAGAGCTACTTATTCTAGATTGGCTAATTAAATTTAACGGGGAAGTATGTTTGTAGATTCTCATTGCCATCTCGATAAACTGGATTATCAAGATCTACACCAAGGAATTGGTGACGTTGTGGCGAAAGCGAAGGCGGCGAATGTCACTGAGCTACTGTCTGTTGGTGTTACCCTCGATGCGTTTCCTAATATGATGGAAATGATCGCCCCTTACGATAACGTCTATGCGTCATGCGGTGTTCATCCTTTGGACGTTGAAAGTGATTTTTCATTTGAGTTGATGCATCAATACGCTTCTCACACCAAAGTGGTGGCGATTGGTGAGACTGGCCTTGATTATCACTACCAACCGGAAACCAAAGCACTTCAGCAGCAGCGTTTTGAGCAGCAAGTTGCGTTAGCGGTGGAGCTTAACAAGCCGCTGATCATTCATACTCGCAATGCCCGTGAAGATACCCTCGATATTTTGCGTCGAGGCGGTGCCGAAAAATGCGGTGGTGTGATTCACTGTTTTACGGAAGACTTAGCGTTTGCTCAAGCGGCGATGGAGCTTGGATTTTATATCTCTATTTCAGGTATCGTAACATTCAGACAGGCAACCGAGTTGAAAGAGGTAGTAAAAGCCCTGCCTTTAGAGCGCCTATTGATTGAAACGGATTCTCCTTACCTTGCGCCGGTGCCACATCGTGGAAAACAGAACCAGCCCGCTTATGTGGTTGAGGTTGCGGCATACATTGCTCAACTGCGCGGTATATCCTTAAGTGAAGTTGGCCAAAAAACCAGCGATAATTTCCGGAATCTTTTTTTGAGATAGAAATCATTCATTGTTTAAAAAAGGAGCGAAAGCTCTTTTTTTTGTGCTTGAAATCACAGCTAAACGTTTACACTCGTCATGTTTACCAAAAATGTTGAATTTATTGGTCGCTTCACTATGAATTGTAAATTCGTTACAAAAAATAACAATCGGGTCTATTTTATTTACCCAGTAAAATTAATTCCTAAGCCTGCATTAACCTTAAAATTCAACAACTTGCATCAGTGTAATCCATTCCATTTACAAAAAATGCGTGTGATCTATCTATTACTTTGAAATTAAATTGACCAAGCGCCTAGAAAGTGCGGCGAGTATCAAGATATATTTAGAGCCAGAAAATATAACGTAACAAGTGGTTACATTTTCTATGGGTGCTAACATTTAGGCTACGGGGGTGTGCCGTTAGAGCCCAGATAACTCTAATAATTCTTTCAGGAGCATATACATATTTAAGAACCTTTTTGCTAACCTGCAAAAAGTAGGTAAGTCTCTGATGCTACCAGTATCAGTACTTCCTGTTGCAGGTATCCTACTTGGTGTGGGCGCAGCCGATCTTAGCTTTATCCCAGACATCGTTTCTAATCTAATGGAACAAGCGGGTGGCTCAGTCTTCGGTCAAATGGCATTGCTATTTGCTGTGGGCGTAGCGCTTGGCTTTACAAATAACGACGGTGTAGCAGGTCTTGCTGCAATCGTTGGTTACGGCATCATGACAGCGACGCTTGGCGTAATGGCTGGTGTGATGGGTGTTGAGAAAATCGACACAGGTGTACTTGGTGGTATCCTTGTTGGTGGTGTGGCTGCTTGGGCATTCAACCGCTTCTTCAAGATTCAGCTTCCTGAATACCTTGGTTTCTTCGCTGGTAAGCGTGCTGTGCCAATCATCACTGGTTTTACAGCGATCGGTCTTGCAGTTGTGCTATCTGTTGTATGGCCACCAGTTGGCGGTGCAATCTCAGCATTCTCTGATTGGGCTGCACACCAAAACCCACAACTAGCGTTTGGTATTTACGGTGTTGTTGAACGTACACTTATCCCATTCGGTCTTCACCACGTGTGGAACGTACCATTCTTCTTTGAAGCGGGTACTTGTGTAAACGCAGCTGGCGAAACACAAAACGGTGTTCTTACTTGTTACCTAGTTGCTGACGAAGTTTCTCGAGCAGCAGGCAATGGCTTCGGTCAGCTAGCTGGCGGCTACATGTTCAAGATGTTCGGTCTACCAGCGGCAGCAATCGCGATTGCTCATTGTGCTAAACCTGAAAACCGCGCGAAAGTAATGGGTATCATGGCATCAGCTGCTTTGACTTCATTCCTTACCGGTATCACTGAGCCAATCGAATTCTCATTCCTATTCGTAGCGCCAATCCTATACGCAATCCACGCTCTACTAGCGGGTTCTGCATACGTATTGGCTAACACGCTAGGTTTTGTACACGGTACTTCATTCTCTCACGGTTTGATTGATTTCCTTGTACTATCTGGTCACGCTCAAAAAATGGGTCTGATGGTTGCTTGTGGTCTAGCTTACGCTGCGATTTACTACATCGTATTCCGCACTGTAATCACAGCACTTGACCTAAAAACTCCAGGTCGTGAAGATGATTCAGAAGAAGCAGTAGCAGTAACTGGTTCAGAAATGGCTGGTGAGCTTGTTGCAGCGTTCGGTGGTAAAGAAAACATCACTGGTCTTGATGCATGTATCACTCGTCTACGTGTTGCTGTTGCAGATACTGCAGCGGTTGACCAAGACAAACTTAAACAGCTAGGCGCAGCAGGTGTTGTTGTCGTAGCTGGTGGTGTTCAGGCTATCTTCGGTACTAAGTCTGACAACCTAAAAACTGACATGGATGAGTGGATTCGTAACCACTAATCGATATCAATACCTTCCCCTATAGGTATCAATATAAAAGGAGGCTTTAGCCTCCTTTTTTTACGTCTGGAGATTGCCGTTTGTTGTCGTGGAAAATGCGATTTTTTGTTATTTTGAGTTGACTCCGTAGGGGCAACCAAACCACCCTAATGATCGCTTTCTCGCTTTCTCGCTTTCTCGCTTTCTCGCTTTCTCGCTTTCTCGCTTTCTCGCTTTCTCGCTTTCTCGCTTTCTCGCTTTCTCGCTTTCTCGCTTTCTCGCTTTCTCGCTTTCTCGCTTTCTCGCTTTCTCGCTTCCCACTCGTTTGTCACGATTCTAGCCGCCACTTAACCTTGTGTTGACGTTCGAAAGTGGGCTTTTAAGACAATAGGTCTTTTATTGACAAATTTTGGAGTAGGGGTATGAATAAGCAGTGGTATCGCTTGGTGATGGGTTTAGGAGCGACAGCGTTAAGCGCTCAAGCGCTGGCAAGCAGCGAACAACCGACAGATCTTTCGGTTGGCATGGCTGTCGATCAACAGCTTAGTGTCGTCGTTGAACTGGACAATCAGTATCGTTTTATTATCGGCAACCAAGGTGGTGCGTTTGATTACATTGCAAAGCGAGGTCAATTTAACACTGAAGAACCGATCGATTGGTACGTTGGTGTTGGTGGCTGGGGTGAATGGGATGGTGACTTTGGAGCGCGAGTACCATTGGGGGTCAGCTATCAGGTGAGTCAAGGTTGGCAAGTGTATGGACAAGTTCACCCTGAGCTGAATATGCATAGAGGATGGGAGTTAGAAATTGGTGCCGCCCTTGGTGCTAAATATCATTTTTAGGCGCAGCACTTATTTAGCTTCGCTGCTATTTCGAGTCGACACCCGAGAAAACAATGCCGGCTCAGAGGCCGGCATTGTGAATGAATGATGCAGTCGTGACTGCTGACTCATTATTGCTTGTTCATTGCTCGCTTAATACAGATGGCCGCGCCACCCCAAGTAATGCCAAGACCAAGAACTAACATGATAATTGCACCAGTTGTCATGATTATGCCTCCTGCTTGCTGCTCGCAGCGTTAAGAATAAGACCGAACACCAATAGTGCACCCATCACAGCCCAACCTAGTGTTAGGTCGTAGCCACCGTAACCATCGGTAAATAGCGCCTGAATTTTGGTTGCTAGAATCACTGCCAGCATAACTGGAGTGATAAAGCGTAAACAAATATCAAACCATTGGCCGATAGAGAAATCTGAGGTTGAGTTTACGTATTCACGGACACTAGGTACTTTGTTCAGCAACCATGCCATTAGTACAATTTCAACCAGACCACCAAACATGATGCCGATGTTATTGGCGAAGTGATCCACCAAGTCAAGGAGCAGTAGACCACCATTAGTAGCAAAGGCCATTGAAACCACGACACCTGTACCGATAACGATGTTGGCGGCTTTCTTACGGCTCCAGTTCAACTTGTCGATGATGGCTGAGGTTACCGCTTCCATGATTGAGATATGAGAGCTTAAGCCGGCCACGACTAGAGCGAAGAAGAACAGTGGGCCAAGGATATAAGGTGCTGGCAGTAAGTTAATCGCTGCTGGTAGCGTTACAAACGCCAGACCGACGCCCGCGGTAACGACCTCTGTAATTGGTTTTCCTTGTTCTTGCGCCATGTAGCCTAATACAGAGAAGATCATAATACCGGCTAGGATAGAGAAGCCACAGTTGATCAAAACCGTCATGAAAGCGTTGTTGGTGATGTCTGACTTCTCTGGTAAGTAGCTAGAGTAGGCCAACATGATGGCAAAACCGATACTTAGAGTGAAGAAAATCTGGCCATATGCAGCAGCCCAAACTTTGACATCCCAGATTTTGCTGAAGTCCGGTTCGAACATGTAGTTCACACCGTCTAGAGCACCAGGAAGGAAGATCATGCGGCCAATCAGCAAGATCACCATGATGAAAAGAATTGGCATCATGATTTTTGAAGCGCGTTCGATGCCTGCTTTAACCCCACCGACGATTGCCGCGTAAGTAATCGCCCATGCTAGCAACATAGCGCCTGCAATATTCCATTGGATGCTGCCTAATGCTGTCGGGGAATTGTCACCACCGAGCTTTAGGTATTCACTAAAGAAAAAGGCGTTGGTATCAGTGCCCCAGCTTTGGCTGAACGACATACCAAAGTAAGAAATAGCCCAACCAATAACCGCCACATAGTAAACGGCGATAACCGCAGCGACACCCACTTGGAACCAGCCTAACCACTCAAATTTAGCGTGGATTTTAGAGAGGGTTTTTGGTGCACTGCCACGATATTTTTGACCCATACTGAATTCCAAAATCATAAATGGAATACCCGCAGTGATCATGGCAAATAGATAAGGAATGAAAAAGGCGCCACCACCATTCTCATAGGCCATGTATGGGAAACGCCAAATGTTACCCAATCCAATCGCCGATCCTACAGCAGCTAAGATAAACCCAGCTCTTGATCCCCATTGTTCTCGCTTCATAGATTACTCCTGTATACAACTCCCTGAGGTATGAAGCTTTTCTTTGGCTTATTCGCCAGAAAGGGATGAAGGGGCAAAGTGCTGTTTAGCAAGCGTTGTCCTTTGCGCTATCATCCGTGACTTGGCAAAAGTTTAGATTTAAATATTGTCAGCCTAAAGAAAACTCAGAATATTGTTCTTGAACTTACGATGTGTGTTTGCGGAAACTGACATTTTCAGCTACGCATGCTAAAGAGACTAACGATTTAAAATGGTTAACGCAATAGATTGTAAATGTTAGTGATAAGTTTAATGTTGGTGTGATTGATGTGTTTTCTGGGTATGAGTAGTGTTTTGTACGGTTTATTTGGCGTTGTTTGTTTGTATGATTCTTTATAAGTTAAAAATGTCGGTTTGATCAACTTTTTGTAAAAATTAGGCGGTATGACTAAAAAACACCCAATGAGGTTTCGTTTTTACTGATTAGTCGCAAAATAGAAAAACAATCAAAATTTTGCGACCTAGATTTACAATTTGTTACTTTCCTGTGCGATGGTAATCTTTTTGATTTTTTGTTGCTTGATATGCTGCTGGCTGGTTTTGAATTTTTTCATCATTGCCTAGTGTGTTGTTTGTACGAGAGAAAAAATGATCAGAAGGTCACATTCAAAGAGCGTTCGTGGTTATTCCTTAATTGAGCTGGTGATTGTCATCGTGGTGCTGGGTGCTTTGGCTATGACCGCATCAAGCCGCTATCTGAATTTTCAGAAAGAGGCTCGCATTGCTGTGGTTGAAACCATTATGGCGAGTATGCGTGCGATTAATGAGCAGGTGCATCTTATGTCTAATTTAAACTACGTGATTGCTCGAACAGGACAAAGTTCGGATAGCCGTTTACGTTTTCTTGATTTAAATCGAGATGGTATCCAACAGGTAGATCAAGGTGAGTGGGATCTGGTTTGGAATCACGTAGATAATACCCATATGCCCAATGCTATTGTTATTGATGATAGCTTCGTTCTGCAGCTCGTCGGGCATTCTAGTTTATATATTGGTTACGATCGAGATGGCAGTGGCTTAGTGTTACCGGGGAATTGTTGGGCTCACTATCAACAACCACGTAATGAAAGGGACATTCCCATCTATAGCACGGAGACATCGGGATGTTAGAGATGGATAGCTCAGGAAGATGCTCGGATCATTATGAGGTTAAAAGGTCATGACCATACCGGCACTCATTGTGAACTGGTTCATCCAGTCGGTGTCAAATTGAATACGGCAATCGGTTGAATGGCTGGAGGGCAGATTGCAAATGGTCGTGGTATTGTTATCAACCACGGTACCAAGCCAACGAACTTGAGAGGTGAAGCTGACGTTATCGCTAATGGGATATTCAAAGCCACCAAATAGGCTAGCGGCAAAACCAGTGTGGTTATCACTCCAATCGGCATTGATGTATGAGCCCCCAATACCAATGCCTAAGTAAGTGAAGGATTGGTTGGCTAACGGATAATATATGCTGCTTTGGAACATTAGGTACTGGATTGTACTGTCTAAGTTTTCGGATTCGACGTTGCTTGATTGATGTGAATAATACAGGCCTAAGCGACTGGTTTGGAGATCACTTTCAATCGATATCGCAAAGCTCTCACTTGGCTTAATATCAAATTTCTCGTCATTACTGTTTTTTACGATTCCTCCACCCGTAAAACCGAGCTGCGGTGTAATATGGATATTAGCACTGGCTGTTGATGCCACGCTTAATACGCCAATAGCAATAAATACCGAACTGTCCAATATCGTCATATCCGCACCATAGTCGTTTCTTTTGCTTAAGTGTGACACTAACACCATATTCACGCACGAAAAAAACGGATAAATTGATTATCTTTCGAACGAGTGTTATTTTTTTGTTAAGCGTATATGGAGGTGCTTATGGAACTTGAATTGAAGTATGCCTTACTGATTACCGCATCTATTTTTGCTGTAATTATCGGCTTTGGTGTTATTGCTATTGCGACCGCTTAAGGCGCAGTTGTAATGAATAACAGCGGTGTCATTACAAACACTGCAAGCCTAGTCGACCTTGAGCGACTGTCTAAATACACCGGTGGCTTAAACGCACTTGTTGCACAAGGCGGTGGCCAGAGAGGCATTTTTACATCCGGTGTATTGGATGCCTTCCTACTCTCTGATTTTGACCCTTTTCACCGTTTTTACGGTACCTCAGCAGGGGCGCTAAACTTATCGGCTTTTCTTTGTCGACAAAAAGGCATTGGCCGCTCTTTTATCCTCGATCTCACGACGTCATCCGAATTTTTTCACTTATTTAGCTATATCCGTCGTAAGCGCTATTTAGGACTTGATTGGGCGTTGGACAAGATCAGTGAATATCCCTACAAGCTTGATATCGATATGGGACGTCGCACGTTGGGGAATCGGCAGGCTTTTGCTGCTGTTACCGACAGTAGCCGTCTGATTGATTGCTATTTACCGATGCTGAATGATGATTGGAAGAAAGTGCTGATTGCCAGTTGTGCTATTCCTCGTCTATATGAACATGAAGTAGCGTTTGAACATGGCCGTTATATTGATGGTGGAGTATCCGCTTCAATTCCGGTGCAAGAAGCATGGCGACAAGGTTCACGTTGTATTGTGGTGATTCGTACTGAAAGCGATGATGTGCCAGACGCGGAACCATTGGTTTCAGAGCGTTCAGAGGTTGAGTGGTATCGAGATTCGCTTAATGTAGCGCAAGAACACTGGCAGCAAAAATTGACTCAGTGGAAACTTGATTGGAACCAGTTCTTAAACGAACGTATTAGCCGATCTCAGTTGCAAAAACTGAAAGATCATCATCTTGTTTCTCTTAATGGTGGGCGCTGGTTATTTGGCGCCGATGATATCTACCGACTTAGTCATTTGTTAGGTGACAATTTTGATTCGGGCTTAGCGGATATGCTGATGGTGCATTATCAGACTTATTCACTGACTCAAGATTTCCTCAACCAGCCACCAGACGATTGTTTTATTGTTCAGATCAAGCCAGCACAACCGTTATTGTCGAGTTCGTTAATGAGCAGTGAAGAAGAATTGCGGCATGACTACCAGTTAGGCCTTGATGCTGGATTTCGCTGTGTCGCTGCCTTTGATCGTTGTGGTTTGACCCAATTTAATGCCAGCCTCAATCGGGCAAGTTAGCGCGACCTCATCGAGGTTATTATGAGAATGCTTAGTATTTCGCTTAGATTACTCGTGAGCTAAGTCAAAATATCTTGATTTTTATCATCGCAAAATAACCGATTATTATTGGCAAATATCATTGCGCTATATGACAGGGCACACAAACAATTCGGTTTATACGTGACGGTTGTCACGGCGATTTATCAAGGGGCTTCACAATTACTTCGCAAAGTAAAAAAATTACTTAGTTGTTGAATATTGGAGTTACCTTATGTACATGGCTCAACCTGGCCATATTGATCATATCAAGCAAGTCAATGCTGGCCGTGTATATAAACTCATCGACCAAAAAGGGCCAATATCCCGTATTGATCTCTCGAAAGAGAGCCAACTTGCACCTGCGAGTATCACCAAGATTACCCGTGAATTGATTGATGCCCATCTTATCCATGAAACGACAGTGCAAGAAGCCACCAGTCGTGGACGTCCTGCGGTTGGTCTACAGGTTAACAATGACGGTTGGCAATTCCTGTCGATGCGTCTTGGACGTGGGTATTTAACGATCGCACTGCACGAGCTTGGTGGTGACGTGCTTATCGATACCAAAATCGATATTCATGAAATTGATCAAGAAGATGTACTTGCTCGTCTGCTGCATGAAATCGATGAGTTCTTTCAAACCTATTCCGATCAGCTCGATCGTGTCACCAGTATTGCGATTACTTTACCTGGCCTTGTCAATGCCGAGGAAGGTATCGTATTGCAAATGCCGCACTACAATGTTGAAAATCTCGCTTTGGGTCCTGAGATTTATAAGGCCACGGGATTACCGGTTTTCATTGCCAACGATACCCGTTCTTGGGCGCTTGCTGAAAAGTTATTTGGCCATTCGCAAGAGAACGAAAATTCCGTTTTGATTTCGATTCACCATGGTTTGGGTGCGGGGATTATTCTTGATGGTCGTGTGTTACAAGGGCGACATGGCAACATTGGTGAGTTAGGGCATATTCAAATCGATCCACAAGGGAAAATGTGTCAATGCGGTAATCGCGGCTGTTTAGAGACGGTGGCAAGCTCGCAAGCCATTCGTACTGAAGTGACCGAGCGCATTGCCCGCGGAGAAGCATCACCATTGGCCGATATCGAATCAATCTCGGTTGAAGATATTTGTGAAGCGGCAGCGAATGGTGATCCGCTAGCAATAGATGTGATTGAAAAATTGGCCGCACATTTAGGCTTCGCCATTGCGTTAGTAATTAACCTTTTCAATCCAGAAAAAGTCTTGATTGGTGGGGCGATCAATCAAGCCAAAGAGATTCTTTATCCGGCAATTCAAAAATGCATTAGAGAGCAGAGCTTACCTGTTTACCATCAAGACCTTGAGTTAGTTGAGTCACGCTTTTATAAACAAGCAACAATGACTGGTGCGGCTCTCGTAAAACAGGCACTATATGATGGCTTATTGCTTATGAAAGTGATAGAAGGGTAATACGCTGCTATATTAGCACTTTTGGATGAATCAACTGAGCCTTACTAACCAAGGCTTGTGTGACGTAAATAACTGCTGTAGAGAATTGTTATGACCGGAGTATTAAACACTGTAGACCAACGAACCAAGCTGGTGGGTGAAAACCGTTTGGAACTGTTGTTGTTTAGCCTGAACAGCCGACAAATGTTTGCAATCAATGTGTTTAAGGTTCGTGAGGTGATAAAAGTCCCTCCTCTAACCAAATTGCCAGGTGCTCATTACAATATCACCGGCGTGGCTTCTCTACGTGGTGTATCTGTGCCTGTTATTGATTTGCGCGCGGCGATTGGTTTTCCACCATCTCGTCTTGAAAATCAAGAAGAAAACCTGATCATTACCGAATACAACCGTACTGTTCAGGGCTTTTTGGTTGGCCAAGTGCGTAACATCGTGAATACCACTTGGAGTGATATTCAACCACCACCAAAAACCGCAGGTCGTTCAAATTACCTTACCGCGATTACTCAGCTTAAAGACAACAATGAGGTCGGTATTATCGAAATCATTGATGTTGAGAAAGTCTTGGCTGAGATCATCGACTACGATGTGTCGATCTCTGAAGGTGTATTAGACGAGCGTTTGAGCGTGGAAATGGTTGGACGTAATGTTCTGATCGTCGATGATTCCTCAACAGCACGTGCGCAAGTAAAGGGAACGCTCTCCCAACTAGGTCTTAACATCATTGAATGTTGTGATGGCTTACAAGCACTCAGATTACTTCAGTCATGGAGAGATGAAGGCAAAGACGTCACCAAAGAACTACTATTGATGATTACTGACGCTGAAATGCCAGAGATGGATGGTTACAAACTCACGTATGAAATTCGTAATGATCCGCAAATGAAGGATTTGCATGTCATTCTGAATACGTCATTAAGTGGTAGCTTTAACGAGGCGATGGTGAAAAAAGTCGGTTGTGATCGCTTTATTTCTAAATTCCAGCCCGATCTTCTGGTTGAAGTAACGCAGAACCGTCTAAGAGAAGTGCTCGGCCTCTAGATTGATTTTTCCTTATTTGGCCATTTGTCATGCAGTTAGGTTGATTTTGTGGTAGTATTTGGTTTCTATTTTGTTATTTAAAATAGAGTGTAACTATCAAATTCAACTTTTCATCAGAAACCTTAAGGTAGTTCCTAAGCATGATATGGTTAACGTCGAAGGTTGTGATGACCTTAGGCTTGTTATTGTATAGGGAATACAAGAAAAGAAGTACGGACGCTGACGACGAGTTGTAACTTGTCATAGGTAATTTTAAAAGGAGCCTTTTGGCTCCTTTTTGCTTTTTGCTTTTTGCTTTTTGCTGATGATATTAATGAAAATCACGAGATCGGCTATCGAGTTCATGGAGTTGATTGGTTAAGTCCTCCAGTCGGCCTGCAATGACATGAATTACGTTGCCCTCGCGTTCTAAAGTGCCTTTCACCCGTAAAATTTTCGCGGCCAAATATGCCTGTTGTTGCGCTCTTGCGGTAGCTTGCCATACCACGACATTAATGTTGCCAGTATCATCTTCGAGAGTGAAAAAGGTGACGCCAGCGGCTGTTCCTGGTGACTGCCTCCCCGTTACAACACCAACGACCGTTACCAATGATTGATGCGTTTTATTGGCGAGCTGATTCATGCGAGTAAAGCGGCCCAATACGCCCGCTTGATCTAATAGACTAATCGGATGTTGAGTTAAGGATAACCCCGTAGCAGAGTAATCTTCGATCAAGGTTTGTGTGTCGCTAGGCGCACTGATATGGGTCGTCGTGGCATCTTCAATGTGTTGAAACAGCGGTAAATCAGAAAGTGAGTCCATCATCGACCAACGAGTTTGATAACGGTTGTGTGCGATGGTATGAAATGCATTGGCTGACGCTAGTAACTCGATGTCTCGCTTATTCAGTCCAATATGTTTTAGCTGCTGCGGATGGCTAAAGTGTCCTTGCCCTCGGGCTTTGAGTAATTGCTGACAACTGGTTTGGCTTAGCCCTTTAATTTGGCGAAAACCAAGGCGAATAGCCAACCCTTGCGATTGTGCGATCACTTGATGATCGTAGAGTGAATGATTAATGCAGATTGGCAAAATAGTGAGGCCGTGGCGCTGTGCATCTTGCACCAGCTGTGAGGCGCTATAAAACCCCATTGGTAAGCTGTTGAGTAGCGAGGTATAGAAGGCTTCAGGATAATAAAATTTGAGCCATGCAGAGCAATAAGCCAACACCGCGAAGGAGGCGGAATGACTCTCTGGAAAGCCGTATTCACCAAAGCCTAGTATTTGTTCAAAGAGGCGTTCAGCAAAGTCCAATTCGTAGCCACGGCTGATCATGCCGTTAATCAGTTTGGTTTTAAATTTAACCAGATTGCCATTTTTCTTCCAAGCGGCCATGGCGCGGCGTAGTTGATCCGCTTCACCACCGGAAAAGCCGGCGGCAACCATCGCCAGTTTAATCACTTGCTCTTGGAAAATAGGGACGCCCATGGTGCGTTCAAGCACTTGTTTTACTTCTTCTGATGGATAGCTAATAGCTTCTTCACCACGGCGACGTTTTAAAAATGGATGTACCATATCACCCTGTATTGGCCCCGGCCGCACAATGGCGATTTGAATCACTAAGTCGTAGTAACTGGCGGGTTTGAGCCTTGGTAGCATGCTCATTTGTGCCCGTGACTCGATCTGGAAGACGCCAACGGTATCGGCGCGTTGGATCATGCCATAAACGTTAGCATCATCTTGGCGACGGGTGATTTCCGCGATCGACAACGACTCGCCATGAAAGCGCTCTATGAGTGCAAAACATTTACGGATTGCACTGAGCATACCAAGTGCTAAAACATCGACCTTGAGTAAGGAAAGGCTTTCGAGGTCATCTTTATCCCATTGAATAACGGTGCGATCAGGCATAGAGGCATTCTCAACAGGCACAAGCTCGTAGAGAGGCCCTGAAGAGATGACAAAACCACCCACATGCTGAGATAGGTGGCGAGGAAAGCCCATGATTTCGTTAACCAACCCGATAAACTGCTCGCCTTTGAGTGAGCTTGGCTCGATACCAAGTTGAACGATTTGTGCCTGCCAGCCTTGAGCGCGATCGCGGCGATTGATGTTTTTAATAAAATAATCAAGTTGGCTCTCTTCGATCCCCAGCGCTTTGCCGACATCACGAACTGCGCTCTTAAAACGATATGAGATGACGGTAGCGGCAAGTGCTGCACGTTCTCGACCATATTTTTTATAAATGTATTGAATCACTTCTTCGCGTCGATGATGTTCAAAATCCACATCAATATCTGGCGGCTCATCGCGCTCTTTACTGATAAAGCGTTCAAACAATACTGATATTTGGCGTGGATCAACTGAGGTGATCTCTAAGCAATAACAGACCACCGAGTTGGCCGCAGAGCCTCGGCCTTGATAGAGGATTTTGCTCCGTTTCGCAAACATGACAATGTCGTGAATGGTTAAAAAATAAAAAGGATAGTTGAGCTCTTCGATTAAGCTCAGCTCTTTTTCTATCGTCTGTTCAATATCACTGGGTATACCATCAACAAAGCGTCGTCGCTTGCCATCGTTAACTAATCTACGCAAATAGCTCATTGGGGTTTCACCATCTGGGATCAGTTCGCTGGGGTACTCATATTTGAGTTCGGCCAAACTGAAATTGCAGCGCTGAGCAATGAGGCTGCTTTCTGCCAACCATTCAGCTTTAAACAATTTGCTGAGTTTATCGATGCTGCGCAGTGAGCGCTCTGTGTTGACCAAAAGATGACCGCTAATAGTATCAAGATTGCCGCCATGTTTAATGGCCGTGAGCGTATGCTGCAAAGGCAGACGAGTGGCAGTATGCATTAATACGCCACCACAAGCGGTGATAGGTAATTGCAATTCGGCCGCTAAGTATTGGCAGTGTTGTAGGTAGGCGTGATCATTACTGCCAAGATGGCGTTGTACACCAATCCATAAGCGATGCTGATGATGCTGAGCTAGCCATTGACCCCACTTGAGGTCGGTTTGTTTATGCTCCGGCTGTGGAGGAGCGGGCAACCAGAGAATGAAACAGTGGCGAATGGACATCAGATCCCACTCAGAAAGCTGATAGTGGCCTTTCTCACTGCGACGACGGGCATTGGTAATAATGCGGCATAACTCGGCATAGGCCTGTCGATTAGGGCAGATCAGCACCACTTGGCACTCCTCGTTAAGCCAAAACATACTGCCAATAATTAATTGCACGCCAAGTTGGTGATTTTTGATAGCAGTATGCGCTCGCACTACGCCTGCGACCGAGCATTCATCGGTAATGGCGAGTGCGCGATAGCGGAGAAAATCCGCTTGTAAAATCAGTTCCTCAGCGTGTGAAGCTCCACAAAGAAATGAGAAATTGCTCTGACAAAAAAGCTCAGCATAGGCCATGGTTTTCTCCGTTTAACTGAATTGACCGTGGAGAAACCACTGTTTGTCTTGATTGCGAAAAACCCATAACCAGCGACCTTGTTCACTACGGACAATAAAGTAATCACGGGTGATGTCGCCACCATCCCACCAGCCAGTGACAAAGCGTTCAGGGCCTTGAATGATGGAGACTTTTTCTTGCAAAGGCGCGGGTTCAGGCAATAAAAAACTGGGGCGGCAACGTGCAATATGACGACGAGTAATCGGTGGTGTTGATTGTGTTGGGTCACACAGTTGAGTTGCCTTTTCTGGACGCGGATCTTGGCTTAGTGCCACTTTACGAACTTTCTCTTTGCCTAACTTGGCTTGCAATAGGCTAACCAATTCCAGTGGTGACTGCTGGCCTTGTGGACCGTTAAACATATCTTTGCTGGTGGCTTCTAACGCGCCACCCCTCACGATCGCTAAGGTTAAGCCTTGTACTGGTGCGGTGAGTTTGAGTGATTCTAATGTGAGTTGGCACAGCTTCAGCCAATGTTTGGCCATTGCATCGCCACAGGCCGAGGTAAAAATGATGGTATCGTTTTGTTTATCTCGTTGATGCAAAGTGAGTTGCAACTCATAGGCGATATGATTTCTCAAAGTTAAGAACAGCTCTAAGCGTTCAAGTAACTTTTTGAGTGGTCTTTCTAACCACTGAATATTCTCAATCTCGTAGAGTAACTCAAGATAGCTATGAAATTTCTCTGGTGGATGATAGAAGGCCAATGGATGTTTGAATTGCCCCAGTAATCTACCGACGTAATTGACTAAATCGATATCAAAGCGGCGCGCTAACTCAGACATGGGTAAGCTCAGTAAATCCGCGAGGGTATTTACGCCTACTCGTTGCAAAGCGGTGACTTGTTTCTCAGCCAGTTCGGTGCAAGTGAGCGAGAAAGGTTGCAAGCTCGCCATGAGCTGTTCTTTATCATCACAGATAAGCATGGTGGCCGATTTGGCGAATAACATCGCCGAATAGGGAGAAAAACCAGTGGAATAGTCGTAGCGATAGCCCAGCTTATCCAGATGTTGCGATAAAGTTTGCCAATAAGCCTCAATGCCCCCATACAGGCACAGCATATCGGTAACCTTGAGTAACAGCCCTTGCGGGGGAAGTAACACAATATCGGAGGTGACCAAGTAGAGCCATTGAGCGATATCGACCAAGGTTTGCTGCTCTTGCTTTGCATCATAAGGGTGTACTTGTAATTCATGGCAAAGGGCACTGGCGCTACCAAGCCCCATCCCGGCCTTAATGCCAAGCTCTAATGCGACTGGGTTGACTTGCACAATTTGAAAGTGCTGCCCATCCACGATCACCATCGCTTGGCCGTTTTGCTCAGCAAAGAGGGCATCCAACTGCAGGGTTGGAAAATGTAGGTAAAGCCATAATTGCATCGTTTAGCCTTGTTTGCGCAGCGGGAAAGGGATCACGACCGGTTGTGGCTCTGCAATCACTAATTGCGACCAGCGCGAACGCATATCGAGGACAAAACTGCCATGTGGCCAACCCCCTTTACGTTTGGTGATAGTCACGGTTAGTCCGTGATGATGCGGCTCTAAGCGCATACTTAAACTCACAGGAAGAGAGAATAGGTGTTGTTGTGGCTGTTTGAATAAAAAGTGCAAGCAGCGGCCGGTTTCACTGGCGACTTGTAAACGACGCGCTTGGTGTACTTCCAGCTCAGATTGCCAAAGTAATACATTGCTACAAGCGCCGCTTTTGAGGCATTGCTCGGCGGCCCATAACGCATGTTGTGGGTTGTCTGGGTAGATGAGCAATATCTGGTCGAGATCGAAACCTTGCTCGACCAACATTTCTGCGCAGAGGTAGCCAGGCGGCTGAATGAAAACACTCATACGCTCTTTGCTGCTGTTTAACAGGTGCGGCAATAGTAGCCTCAGTTCACCAATACCAGTCACGCTTTGCAGTTCAATGACGCCCTGTTTTGGAAAGCCACCTTCTAATTTGCAGTCCAGCAACGCAAATCCCGTTGAGTGAGCGTCTATAGGCTGATGTTGGGCGTTACCTTGCCACAATCCGTGTTTCTGTTTTAGGTGTTCGATAAGTTCAGACATAGGCAGTTGTTGAATAAATGTACCTGTATACTTATACAGTATAATTTATCCTGTAAACACTGCAAGAGGGGATAGAATGAAAAACGCCTTGTGGGATCACAAGGCGTTGAAGTCAGGCTAGTTATTTTTTCGGTTGAGCATCGATGCATTGACCGTGAATCGCTTTGCCCTCAGGCGCCATCAAATAGAGGTAGAGTGGCATAATATCTAACGGTGTTTTCAGTAAATCACTATCTTCTGCGGGGAAGGCTTTTGCACGCATACCCGTACGAGTGCCGCCCGGATTAATCGCATTGACGCGAATGTTCGTATCGCTGAGCTCATCTGCGAGAACTTGCATCATGCCTTCGGTGGCAAATTTTGACATCGCATAAGTGCCCCAGAAAGCACGACCGACATGACCCACAGTGGATGAAGTGAACACCATGCGTGCATCCGATGCTTTGTGTAGCAATGGTAGTACCGCTTGTGAGAGAAGAAATTGCGCTTTTACGTTGATTTGCATTACGTCATCAAAGCTGTCTTCGCCAATTTGATCAAATGGGCTAATCACACCAAGAATACTGGCGTTATGCAGTACGCCATCAAGTCGGCCAAATTGACTTTCAATGGTATCGACCATATCCAAGTAGTTTTGCTTACTGGCGCCTTTCATATCGAGCGGAATGATGGCCGGTTGTGGGTAGCCAGCTTGCTCAATCTCATCATAGGTTTGTTCAAGCTTTTTAACGGTACGCCCTAATAATATGACGGTTGCGCCATGTTGGGCAAAACTGATGGCGGCTTGTTTTCCAATACCAGCGCCAGCGCCTGTAACAAGAATGACTTTATCTTTTAAGGCGTTGTCAGCTACTGAATAATCCACGCTATGCTTCCTTATTGTTATGAACTGCTTTATGTCTTCGTGACAAGATGGTTACAATACAGCAATTCGCACAGTGAGAGGATATTCAGCTTGGAATTTTTGTTGGACTACGGCCTATTTTTGGCCAAGATTGTGACTGTGGTAGTCGCATTGGTGGCGATTTTAATCATTGTAAAAAGTGTTGGTGGTAAAAGTGGTGCGTCGAAAGGCGAACTAGAAATCACTAATTTAACCGAGCAACACAAACACACGGTTGAGCAATTAGAGCATCATTTACATGATGAAGCCTTTCTAAAAGCGCGTGACAAAGCGGAAAAGAAAGAAGAGAAAGAGAAGCACAAAGCGCGCGAAAAAGAGATCAAACAAGCAGTGAAAGAGGGTGAGCTAGAAAGCAAACGTGAAGCTCATCTGTTTGTACTTGACTTCAAAGGCAGCATCGATGCAAAAGAAGTCGCGTCACTACGTGAAGAAGTGACGGCGATTTTGGCCGTAGCTCGTGAAGGTGATGAAGTTCTGCTTCGTCTTGAATCTGGTGGCGGCATGGTGCATGGCTATGGTCTTGCGTCATCTCAACTGGATCGCCTTAAATCAGCTGGTCTACCATTGACGATTTCCGTTGATAAAGTGGCAGCCAGTGGTGGCTACATGATGGCCTGTATCGCTGATAAGATTGTTTCGGCTCCGTTTGCGATTGTCGGTTCGATTGGCGTGATAGCTCAGCTGCCTAACTTCAATAAAGTGCTGAAAAAATACGATATTGAATACGAGCAAATCACCGCGGGTGAGTTTAAGCGCACCCTAACCATGTTTGGTGAAAACACCGATAAAGCGCGTGATAAATTTAAGCAAGAACTGGAAGAGACCCACGTATTGTTTAAAGATTTTATTCGTGAACGTCGCCCAGAACTTGATCTTGAAAACGTGGCAACGGGTGAGCATTGGTTCGGTACCCAAGCGCTAACTCTTGGTCTTGTTGATGAAATCAAAACCTCTGATGACATCGTCGTTGAAGCATGCAAAGACAAAACTGTCTTAGCGCTGCACTATGTTGAGAAGAAAAAGATCACTTCAAAACTGGCAGCGTTAATGGGCGAAGCGGCAGACAACGTACTGATGAAGCTTATCGACCGTGGTCAACGCCCGATTGTTTAATGGTTTATCTCTACGCTAAATCAGCAACAGAATAAAAAGGGAGCCTTGACTAGAGGCTCCCTGTTATAACACCGACTATAGGGGGGATGGTGTTACTCTTACCTACTTGATGCACTGTGATAACGAGTCTATATATTCAGGAGCGATATATCGATTCGGCGTCTAATCACATCAAGCCGTTTGAGCTAGGTTTAAAGTTTACCTTCACTACCACAGACACGAATCTTACTCATCACTACCTCTTTCATTGCTGCTTTACCGGGAATGATGTACTTACGAGGGTCATTCGCATCAGGGTGTTGCACGAAGTACTGTTTTACCGCATCAGCGAAAGCAATTTTGAGCTCAGTAGCAACGTTCACTTTACAAACACCAAGGTCAATACAGCGACGCACCATCTCATCGGGTACGCCAGAAGCGCCATGCAATACCAATGGAATATCGACGACGGAACGAATTTTCTCTAAACGATTAAAGTCGAGTCTTGGCTCTGCTTTATAAAGACCATGCGCGGTACCAATCGCCACTGCAAGTGAATCAATACCAGTGCGGCGAACGAACTCTGCCGCGGAGGCTGGATCGGTCATCAAGGCATCAGCACTGTCGACGATTAAATCATCTTCTTGACCCCCTAAGCGGCCTAACTCTGCTTCGACACTGGCATCGAAACGGTTACAGTATTGCACCACAGAGCGAACGATATCGATATTCTGGTCGAAGGCATAGTGCGAGCCATCAATCATGACTGAGCGAATACCTTGTTGTACCTTACGTTGAATATCTTGTTGATCTTCATGGTGATCAAGGTGCAATACTAAAGGAATCGAGTGCTTGTGCGCCGCTTCTTTACAGATGCTGATCAGATAATCTGTACCAGCGTAATCGTAGGTGCCAGGCGTGCCAGCAAGAATTACAGGCGATCCCATTTCTGAAGCCGTTTCGACGACCACTTGAACGGTTTCAAGGTTATGAATGTTGAATGCAGGAACCGCGTAGCCGCCTTGTTGAGCACGTTTAAGCATTTCACGAGAAGAGATTAGATACATAAAGCCTCCTGACTTGGTGTTGCAATGGCATCGAATACGAGACGTCCGTTAACCCAAGTTTTTGCAATTGAAAAATCTGAATGAATAGCCACCATTGAAGCGCGTTTACCGACTTCTAAAGTGCCTAATTGATGTTGTAAGCCTAAGGATTTTGCTGGGGTCAAAGACGCCATCAGCCACGCTTGCTCAAGAGGAATGTCGAGCCAACGTTGAATGTTTTGTACCGCAGTTAGCATGGTCAACGTGCTGCCTGCCAAACCGCCTGAATCAGTGGTGACGACACCATCTTGCATCTGCACTTGGTATTCACCGAGGGTGTATTCACCATCGGGCATGCCCGCAGCGCACATCGCATCAGTAATGAGTGTCATACGGGCGCCACAACAACGGTGAGCCACTTCGATAGCCGCCGGATGAACATGATGACCATCGGCAATCATTTCTACATAACTGTTTGGATGAAGAAGCCCTGCGCCAACCACTCCCGGATCGCGGTGATGCAATCCACGCATTCCGTTGTAGCAATGCACAATGCCACTTGCACCGGCATCAAGTGCTTGTTTAACTTGGTCGTAACTGGCGTCGCTATGACCTAGCATGACCTTGATACCTTGCTCATGTAAGTAGCGAATGGCTTCAATCGCACCGTGTTTTTCTGGCGCAAGTGCGACGGTGATTAATTGGTTATCAGAATACGAAATCCAGTTTTCAAGCTCTTCAACCGAGAGTTCACGAAACCATTCCGTTGGGTGTGCACCTTTGTTTTTCTCGGTGAAGTAAGGCCCTTCTAAATACGCACCAAGAATTTCTGCCCCATTGACCCCTTGTTGTTTGCTTTTGGCTACTTGCTTTAGAGCTGCGCGAATTTTTGCAACTGGCGCCGTCACTGTGGTAGCCGCGAAGGCGGTGACGCCAAGGCTGGCAAAAAACTCAGACATAGTGTTGAGTGAGTCATGGTTTGCATCCATAACATCACAGCCTTTCGCACCATGCACATGGCTATCGATCATGCCGGGCATTAGGCTAACGTCACCTAAGTGAATCACGCTTGAATGCTTGGCGACATCAAAGGCCTCAATCGCACTAATTACGCCATCGCTATTGACGGAGATAACGGCATCATTGAGCCAAGTTTCACCATTCAGTAGGCGCTGAACTCGATAATGGCGGGGATTAGATTCCATCGTCTTCTACCACGGCTTCTTTTTCATTACGTAATGCCATTTCAGCGGCTAAAGAAGTGATACCACGGTGGCCACACTCTAATGCTTGATCGCGAAATTCGAGTAGATTGAGTTCATCACGTTCGAGCAGCATTTCTGCCGCCATTTGTAGGTTAGTTCCTGTCACCACTTGGATATCATTGCGCTCTTGGCTCAGGAGTGATGCGGTGCGAAATGGCGTTCCACCTAATAAATCTGTCAGAAACACAATCCCTTCACCCGAATCGATATCCGTGATGGCTTGGCGCATTTGTGCTTCCAGTTGTGGGGTTGTTGACTCTTCTGGGAAGTCGATAAATTTGAACTGAGCTTGCTCGCCAATCACCTGATGAATCGCCTGCGCGATACCAGAAGCAAACCCACCATGACCAGATAAAATTACAGCAATCATTTGTCGTTCCTTATTTGGGGCTGGCGTGCCAGCCCCTTTTATCGTTTTAAATTCTCGTTTACAGAA
The DNA here is from genome assembly GCF_040869025.1 of Vibrio scophthalmi. Classification (NCBI taxonomy): domain Bacteria; kingdom Pseudomonadati; phylum Pseudomonadota; class Gammaproteobacteria; order Vibrionales; family Vibrionaceae; genus Vibrio; species Vibrio scophthalmi. The sequence goes on from NZ_CP134271.1 coordinate 2,612,645, forward strand.
AGTGGCTAAGCGCTATAGGAAGCCCATAAAGCGACCAACAATGGCGAGCGTTACGGTTAGACCTATCAGTTTTAGTGGGCTCCAACCGCGTTTCACAAGGGCATACATCGTTAACGTGTATACCAGTGGTAGGAAGGCTGGCATTAGCTTGTCAATCACATCTGCCTGTAGTTTCACTACCGCGTCGCCCGCTGTAATTTCAGCCGTGGTTGATAAGCGAACATAGGTCGCAACCAGTGCGCCAATGACGGTCATACCGACCATTGAGGCGGCATGGCTAACTTTTTTAGTGTTGGCTTTAATCACTGGAATGGCCGCCACACCCATGCGGTAGGCGTAGTGCGCAAGACCAAAGCGCAGACCAAAGTGCACCACGTTAAATAGGACGATAAAGAACACCGCACCCATGATTGAGCCTTGCAACGCAAGATCAGCCCCGATACCGCCGCAGATAGGCAATAGGGTCAGCCAGAACATCGCATCACCGATGCCACCCATTGGTGCGCCCACGGCAATCTTGGTACTTTGGATACTGTTGATGTTCTGTTTTGAACGTTCCATCGCCAGTACGATACCCATCACGAAGGTCACCAAGAATGGGTGAGTATTGAAGAAGCCCATGTGGCCTTGCATCGCCTTAGATAAGTCGGCTTTATTGGTGTGAATCTTCTTCAGTGCAGGCAGTAGGCCGTATAACCAACCTGATGCTTGCATACGTTCATAGTTAAAAGAGGCTTGGAGTAGTAGTGAGCGCCACGCCATCTTATTGATGTCAGATTTACTTAATTCAGCGCCAATTTCCTTGTTTTCATATTCATCAGAAGAAACACCAGGTGCAGGTTGTACTGCAGGATCTGTGACGTTTAGGTTTAGCTCTTTGCTTACATTAGATTCCATCTTCAAAGTCCTCTGCTGAGCCCGCTGCTGGTGCAGGAGTTGGTTCTGATTTACGCATGAAGTCGATAATTGCCATTGCAGTTGCGGCTGCAGCAATCGCTAGGATTGGCAGTTGTAGCCAAGCGGCTGCAACAAAACCAAGGATGAAGTAAGGGATGTAGGCATTTTTCATCATGATCTTCATCAGAACAGCGAAACCAATCGCAGGCATAATGCCGCCCGCAACGCCTAGGCCATCAATCAGATCTTTTGGTAGAATTTCGACCATTCTTCCTGCGTGTTCTGCGCCAAGGTAGACGGGTAAAAATGCGCATAAGAAGTAGAAACTACCCAGCACAGCAAGCGCCATGTAGTTAACACGTTCAATACCATCGGTATCCGCGTTTTGTGCGTATTCATCACATTTAGACATCACAGCAGACATTGCTGAGAAGAGTAGGGTGATCCCCATTTGAACAGCGACGGCGAACGGTACAGCAACACCAACGGCAACGTTAGGCTCGACTTGGGTTGTGATCGCGAAAGCCGTTCCGACGATGGTGCCGATGATGACGTTTGGTGGTTGAGCGCCGGCAAGCGGTGCAAGCCCCATCCAAATCAGTTCCAGCGTACCACCGACAAGAATACCGGTTTGCACATCGCCTAAAATTAGGCCAACGAGCGGACCAAGTACCACTGGGCGGTGGAAGTGAGTCAGGCCGTTGAACATATCTAGGCCAGCAAAGAAGGCGAGAATGCCGAGCATTACTGCCTGTAAGAGTCCTATTTCCATGGTTGGTGTCCTTATTATTAGATAAGAGTAAAGAGGTCTGTTGCACTTTCGGTCGGCACACCTTGCATGGTGCACTTCACCCCTAGTGCTTTTAGTTTTTCAAATTCCGCGACGTCTTCAGTTCCCACTGAAACCGTTTTGGCAATTTGTTTTTTTCCTTCGATGTAGTGCATGTTACCTACGTTGATATTGCTAATTGCTACGCCACCTTCGACCAATTGACGGAAGTCTTTTGGTGTGCGGCATACAAGAAGAATTCGTTGACGATCAGAAGCCTTATGGATGGTGTCGATGGTCTTTTGCACGCTCCAGAAACGAATGGCAATGCCATCTGCCAGCACCATTTCCATCAGGTTTTGTTGGATGGAGTCTTCAGCTACTTCGTCATTGACGACAACCACGATGTTTGCATCAGCAAAACCGACCCATTGCACGCCGACTTGGCCGTGGACTAAACGCTCATCAATGCGACTTAATACGATATTTGGCATGGTAAATTCCTTATAAAATCGGTTATTTATTCAATGGGTAAATCGTGACACCTTGCACAACGCGATTGACTTCACCGGTTGGGCATGGATTGTCAGGGCCGTAACCCAGTTGGAGTGACTTTTCAAACGCCAAAATTTGACAGAACAGTACGTATGGGAAGCAGAGCCATTGATCGCCCAAACCTAATTGGCCAAGCTCAAAGACGTCCTCTTCATTGAGTGCGCTTTCTGAAATCGCGATATGAGCCAGTGCTTGTTTGTCGCGACGGATTTCATTGAACAGATCTAAATCGTACTGGCGGGTGTACTCGTCACTAGAAAATAGTTGGATTACCAGCGCCTTATCATTGATGCTGAATTTAGGTCCGTGACGGAAACCTAGGGAAGAATCAAAGGTAGTCATCACTTTGCCTGCGCTCAATTCCAAAGACTTCAACGAAGCTTCACGAGCAAGGCCAGCAAAGCCGCCACTGCCAAGTACAATTAAACGCTCATAAGGCTGTTTAGCTAACTGTTTGATGGCTTGCGGCCACTGTTGCAGTTTGCTATCACATAAGCGGGCAGTGGCTTCAATTTGATCGCGCCATTGCGTGAGCGTTTGACCGCTAAAGAGGGTGAATGCCGACATCAACATACAGGTGAAGCTTGATGTCATGGCAAAGCTATTATCGTTTGACCCCTCAGGCATCAGCAGGCAGTGGGCGTTATCGGCATTTTCTGCATAACGGGCCAATGCACCTTCGCCATTACAGGTTAAAAAGAGGTGGTGACAATTTGGCACCAGTTGATCGACCAATGCTACGGCAGCTACGCTTTCTGGACTATTGCCAGAACGAGCAAAGGAAACCAATAGGGTTGGTCGATTACTATCTAGATACTGTTCTGGATTTGAGACAATATCCGTGGTTGGAATCGATTCAACTTGGAAACGTAACCCGGCTTGAATAAACGGAACAGCGGCGTCACCGACGAAGGCTGACGTGCCTGCACCGGTTAAAATGATGCGCAATTCTGGTTGAGCGAGCAGTGGATTTAAAAAGGCACTAACGGCATCGTATTGCTGCTCTAAAATATCCGCCAATGCGCGCCATAGACGTGGCTGGTGGCTAATTTCTTTTGCAGTATGAATGCCATTATGTTGTTCTAACCATGGCTGTTCGTAGCCTAGAAATAGGTTCATTACATCGTCTCCTTGCAAACCACTGCATTTGAATAACAGGCTGCGGAATAGACCTCAGTCACTTCCATAATCTTGTGAATTACAATGTCAGCGGGCTGGTTTTCAATTTGTTGTTGAGAAATGGCTTTCGCCTGATTTGGTAAATACTGACTCAGTAGCGTGACCGGTAATGGCTTAGCGGCTAAATGGTCAAATAGGGCTTGTTGTGCAGCTTGAACTTCTGGATGTGTCCAGTAGTAGCGAATGCGATCGCTTAAGCTGTAGCTGCAATCAAGAAATTGTTGATGGCCTTTGCTGGCATAGTGTGAGCGCCAGTAGTTAGGTTGCTCATGCATGACTTGCTCAATGGTGTCACGCAGGTGAGAGGCATGATGCGTCCCTAGCCACTCTTTCTCTGCACGATCAAGACCATATAACGCTTCTCGCAGAGCAAAAGTTAAAGCTGGGCCCACTTTTAAAATCGCAAAATGATCACGTACAAGCTGCGAGTAGGCGCTTGGGTTTTGGTAATCGGTTGAGTGCGCTTCAAAGACAAGGTGAGGCTGGCTGTCAATCATGCGGCTTAGCGATTGTGCTTTTTCACTCTCATAGTGATGCACGTTGTGATGATCAAACTCGACCCCCGGTTGCACCACTAGGCCAATAACGCGAGGCCACACATAGCCAAGGCCTAAATCGCTAAAGGCTTGGTGATGGGCATCTAATGTCGCTAATGCTTGTTCGGGTTTGGTAACCTCAAGCGCTTCTTCTTCGAGAGACTCTAATGCACCGCCAGGTGTAGGAACTTCGGTCCCGACCACATAAAGTGGTGCTTCTCCGCCCGTTTTCTTCCATGCTTGCTCAGCAATCAAACACAGACGAGCGGCACGCTCAGCCATGACTGATTCACTCAATGGGGTTTGATCGTCGGCACATGACATTGAGCAATCAAGGTGAATCTTTTTAAAGCCAGCGCAGACGTAGTCGTGGATCATTTGCTCTGAGTAATCCATCGCTTGTTGTGCAGGAAGATCTTGCCAGCAGTTAGGACCAAGGTGATCGCCACCTAAGACAATCTTCTCTGCTGGGAAACTTAGACGTTCAGCTAAAGCAAAAACATGGTCGGCGAAATCTTGTGGCGTCATGCCTGTATAGCCACCAAACTGATTCACTTGATTTGATGTCGCTTCAATCAGCACCAGTTGTTGGTCTTGTGCTGCTTGTTTAATCGCGGCTTCTAAAACCAGTGGGTGCGCAGAACAGACGGAGTAAATGCCGATCGATTGGCCTTGTTTATGCTGTTCTATTAGATTAAGTAACGATTTCATGATGATTCCTAATTTACGGTTTGGTCGGCGAGAATGACGTCGACACCCATTTCAAGCAGGGCTTGGTGAGTGGCGTGTGGAATATTGCTGTCAGTGACGAGCACATCAATTTGATTGGCGGCGCGGATCATGCAAAAGCTCTTACGGCCAAATTTGCTGGAGTCTGTGACGGCGATAACTTGTCGCGCAACGTCACACATCGCTCGGTTGATTTGTGCTTCGTGATTGTCTGGGGTGGTAATGCCGGTCTGAAGATCGAAGCCATCAACACCTAAAAACAACTTGTCGAACAAATAAGAGCGAATCTGTTGTTCACCGTGATGGCCAATTAAAGAACACGATGCGCGACGTAAGCTGCCGCCAACGACATGTAAGTCGATGGTCTCGATGCTGCTGAGTTGGTACGCGGTATTGAGCGCGTTGGTCATTACCACCAATTGCTTCTTATTGGTTAGGTATTGCGGCATCAAGCCAATGGTGGTTCCGGAGTCGAGGATGATCGCTTCACCATCGCCAACTAAATTCGCCGCAGCCAGTGCGATGGATTGTTTGGCAGTGCGATTGAGTTGGTCTTTACGATAAAGTGGTTGATCGAAGGCAAAGTTGGGGTTGAGATTGGCGCCACCATAACAACGAAAAACGCAGCCTTCTTTTTCCAGTAAGTTAAGGTCATGACGAATGGTCACTGCAGACACATTAAATTGGCTGACAAATTCATCCACTTTGCCAGTTCCGTGGTTACGGATATGCGCCATGATTTTCTGTCTTCGCTCTGCACTGGTCATTGAACCACCTCTTCTTTCGTTGTGTTTCATTTCATAATGGAAACACTTCGATTCCTTTTGATTGGTATTAAAGCAGGGCAGGAAAAATAAAAGTGAAAGCTAGATCACAGCTACTAACCTTTCGGTTTACGGCTCTTTTCTCTTTCGCTTTGCGTAAAGTGAAAGGGATTTCTTTCAATTGAAAGCGTGAGTTGAGCGGCTAGAGGGTTGTGGGTGTTAACTTTATTGATTGGAAAACCGAAAGGGGGTGATAAAAGTGATAAAACGAAAGGGTTTCGAAGTGAAGAGTGCGTGAGATCACAAAAAAATATTTACGCTTTAAATTACGCTAATTTTTTATTGCGAGATGAGCTGAAAATTCATGACTTAGTCTAACTAAAGGCATGTTAGGGTTCTCAGAACGGTATGGTAGTGTGAGCTTATGATGCAGGTTGCATTTGTACTGGGGTGTGTAGGCCCGTAGCCCCAGTCGCTATCGATGATCCTGGCTAGCGCTTGTGAGAAAATGAGCAGCTAAGTATGAATAGTAAATGATAGGGCTGAAGTGCAGCTCAGGGGGCGTATTGGAGTGTAATAAAGGTTAAAAATGCTTTACAAGCTGATTTTCTCATGTATCATGCACGCAGCTCTGTTAGATAGAGTTATTTAAGAAACAATTTAGTAAAGCAAATCTTCAGAATACTTCTTGTGTTGTAAACCTCTGTTATTCCCTTAGCTTCATCGTGCGATTAAATAATTTATCAGACAGTGTCCTCGCGTTTAGCGAAATTACAAACAATTTTAAAAAGGGACATCTCATGTCAAACAAAACTACTGGTATCGTTAAATGGTTTAACGAAGAGAAAGGTTTCGGTTTCATTTCTCAAGACAACGGCGGCGCAGACGTATTTGTTCACTTCCGTGCTATCGCATCTGAAGGTTTCAAAACTCTTTCTGAAGGCCAAAAAGTGTCTTTCGAAGTTGAGCAAGGTCAAAAAGGTCCACAAGCGTCTAACGTGACAGCTCTGTAATCTTTTGATCAGACACAAGTTGACTCGTTCAGCTTGTGTCTATCTTACCTCTAAGTATCTGTAAACCTCCTCACTTTCGTTTCAACTGTTTTAATATGATGCTCGCACTCATTTGTTCACAGCTTATGAGCTCATTCTCTGCATCCCACTTTCTGTATTTAACTCTCTGTATTTAATTCTCTGTATTTGATTTTCGGCATTAAATATTCGCTATTTAACGAATCGTCAAATGAGCTAATCAATCAGTAATCTTGGCCAGATTGTCTTCCATCGTGATTTGTTCAATCAATATCTGCGTTTGTTGAGCCTTCTTTCATCAAGTTCTAACGTCATACTCGCTCTCATTACTTTTCTTTTTAGCATAATTTTTTTGTAATAAAACAATTATACGCTTAAGTGCATATTATAAATCAAAGGAAAAACATTATGTCTCGTTCATCTGGTCGTCATCGCTTTTGGTTCCACAAAGCCAAAGTTAAAACTGCTTCGTTCAACAAATCACAAGGTACGAAATGAGAATAGAATTTACAATTTTTGAAAACAGCAGAAATTGGTCAGCAACGGCTCATCAAATCAACAGTGATATTTTACTAAGAAACGTATTGGTACAAGGTCAAGTCTCTGATTTTGATATTGGTTTTACTTATGATGAGAGGCAGGCTCGTGGAGAAATCATCAATAGACATCAACAAGTTATTGGTGACTTTGAGGTAAGTTTCTAGTTCTCCTCATCTTGTTCCAGTCACTTCATTCAATCGATCTGCGGTATTTATATTTTCTATCCAGCATCGATAATCCTCACATCCACACCCAGCTCTGTTAGCTTGGTGACATAATGCGGTGGAATACCGCTGTCAGTAATCAACATATCCAATTGCTCTGGTCGCGCAATCATGCAAAAACTTTGTCGGTTAAACTTCGAAGAATCGGTGATTGCAATGATGGTTTGAGCCGCTTCAATCATTTTTCGGTTGATATCTGCTTCACCTTGATGGGGCGTGGTAATGCCGCTCTCTATATCAAAGCCATCGACGCCAATAAACAAGGTGTTAAAGCGAAACTCGTTAAGAAGGCTCTCGGCACTCTTGCCATGGAGTGAGTAAGAGTTATCGCGAATCACTCCGCCGGTAAGCATCACGCTGATGTTGGGTTTATTGGCTAAGTGGTAAGCAATGTGGATACCGTTGGTCATTACCGTCACGTCTTGCTTGTGCGCTAAATGATGAGCAATTTGCTCGGTTGTTGAACCTGAATCGAGAATCACTTTGTCGCCATCATGGATCAACGAGGCTGCATACTCACCTAACTTTGCTTTGATATTGCAGTTGAGTTGTTTTTTGTCATTAAGCGGTTGTTCAAAGGCAAATGTATTATTGAGCAATGCACCGCCATAGCAGCGTGTGACACAGCCGGTTTTTTCTAGATAATTAAGGTCGTTACGTATAGTGACTTCAGACAGTTGATAATGCTGCGCAAAGTAATTTACTTCACCTTTCTGATGAGTTTGAATGTGTTGAAGGATCTCTTCACGGCGTTGAGCGGTAGTAGTCATTGAGAGTGTATAACTATATTTATGTATGGCTAATTACGAGATCATGAGCATATCAAGCTTTTGCTTTTAGGCAACAACTAGACGCTGAGTGAGTGCGAGCTAGCGAGCATTTTTATACAGTGGATAGGAGATAAGCGCGAAAACAATACCGCTTATCACACCAAAGAGATGAGCCTCGACGGCGACGCGGGTTCCGATCAGTTCCATACTGGACTGACTCGCCCCCATAGTCAGCTCCCAGCTCACTTTTGCGACCACTCCCACGACTAATAACCAACTGGATGAGCGACCTTGCAACGCTTCACGCAAAGCGTAATAAGCAAAGAGTCCATGCAGTGTACCAGATAGGCCGACATAGCTTTGAACATCACTATATAGCATTCCAATTCCGACGCTAAGACTGATGAAAATGAGTAATGTACTTAATGAACGGACACTGGGTCGAAAGATAAAGCAGATGATCCATAAGCCAGCTAAATTCATCGCCAGATGGTTGAAGTTGGTATGAGTGAAATTTCCTGTTAGGATGCGCAACCATTGTCCCGCCGGGATTAAATCGTATCGCCAGGCGGAGAGTGAAGCCAAAGGCTCAAATTGTAGTCCGAAGCACAATACACTTACGCCCATTACTAGGAAGATTAATTGCACGTCATGTCTCGATATTGTTCTCAATGCGGAAAATCACTCAAAGCGTGTATTTGTCAGTGGATACATAGCCTAGCATCGAATGTTGAGTTAATCATCCTTCAACATCCATCAGAAGCAAAACGCCCAATGGGGACCGCTCGCATTCTGACGCTTTCGCTACCAAGCAGCCACTATTTTGAAGGGGAAAACTTCTCCGATCATGATGAACTGAATCAGTTACTCAATGAGCCTGATGTGCGCCATTTTGTCTTGTACCCAGGTGAAGGTTCGATTGAAGCACAGCCGGAGATGGTTAGTGGTGAAGGTAAGGTGCGAGTGATCCTATTGGATGGCACTTGGAAGAAAGCCTTTAAAATGTGGCAGCTTTCGAGCAACTTGCATTCATTGCCATTGTTGCGGTTACCGATAGAGCTGAAGGGCAACTATCGTATTCGCAAAGCGCCGAGTGACAATGCATTATCAACGGTTGAGGCAGGGTATTATATTCTTTCCATTATGCAGCCGGAGAATGATTTTTCGCCGCTTATCGACGCTTTTGAGCGCATGATTCAATTTCAAATTGATCAAATGCCAGCCGGTGTGTTTGAGAAAAACTACCGCAACGAATGATGTAAGATTGGCTCAAGAATTTAGATGACCGCCATCGCTTTGATAAAGCATGGCGGTTTTGCGTTTTAATGAGAAGAGAAAAGCTGTTGGTGGAAGCGTTTCGCATGGCCATCTGTCATCGATGATATGTAATCAGCAATGATCCGCATCCCTTGCGCTTCACAGTCAATCATCTGCCATGCTTGGCGCGTTTCAATCGGCAATAGACGTTCTGGGTCAGCGCTAAGCGCTTCAAAAATATCCATAATAATCTGCTGCCCTTTGTATTCCATCAATTGGACGTGGGGGGCTTGAATGACATATTGGCTGACGAATGTTTTTAAAATCTCTAGTGCTCTTGCCATGCTTGGCTCAAGTACCGCGTTAAACGCGAGTAGCTGGGAAGTGAAAGGTGCATCAATCGGTTTAACGGAGATGCTGGTCAACAATGCGTTAACGATACCGCCAATGGCATCTTTACGTTTGTGGTGCGGCCCAGCAAAGAGCATTTCGCTGACGGAAGCGATATTTTGTTCAAACCAAGCGTCGCCACATTCTGCTAATTGACTCGCCGCCGCTTCTAACCATTGATGGCGACTCACCATGCCCAGCACGATGGCATCTTCGAGATCATGCACGCCATAGGCGATGTCGTCCGCTAACTCCATGATTGAGCAGTCTAGTGATTTAAAGCGAGTTTTCTTATGCTTTGTGACGGATACATCTTCACTACGCATTTGTGAAAACAGCGCTTTTTCATCGTCTTTGAGTGGCGCAATGACCCAATCGAACAGGGCTTTGTCACAGTCATAAATGCCTTTTGCCGGAGCCCAATCTTTGGCACGTAACTTACGTTGATGACTGACCGCTGGCGCTTGTTGCTGAGCGCAGGTATTACTCAGTAATGCTGGGTATTTTAGTAAACCTAATAATGTGCGACGGGCGAGGTTCATACCAAATTTTTCGGTGTAAGGCTCAAGCTGAGTGACAATGCGAAACGTCTGTGCATTGCCCTCAAAACCACCATGCTCACGCATCATATAGTTGAGTGCTACTTCGCCACCATGACCATAGGGTGGGTGGCCAATATCATGCGCAAGGCAAAGAGAGTCGATGAGACTATCCGTCGGTAATAGGCTGTGAAATTCTGGCTGTTTTTTCTTGATTTGCGCCACAATGCCAGTACCGATCTGAGCCGCCTCTAATGAGTGGGTCAGGCGAGTGCGGTGGAAATCATCGATACTGGTACCGTGGATTTGGGTTTTGGCTTGTAAGCGGCGAAAGGCTGCGGAGTGCAAAATACGAGCGCGATCGCGTTGATAAGGGCTGCGGTGATCATCGCGGCGAAGCTTGTGTTCATCATCATGGCGCTGTTGCCATAACTCACTGATCTCAAATGTCATTCTGCACTCCTTTCTACGCTTTATCCCTTACACTACTGCCAGTTAGCTAATTTCGTCCAGTGATAATTCAAAACTCGGTGCGAAAGTATTGAGAAAGTAATCCATTTCCGGTGTATAGCGCTCTTTCAAGGTGATATCGAGGCGTTTTTTTGCCAGCGCATATTCGTGGTTACCTGCGCTGAGCTCTTCTAAGCATTTCAGGTAAGCACAGATGGTGTCAGCCTGTTTGACGATCACTTCATCTTCTTTGTGGGCACTTTCTGAGATCAGATATGGGGCAAAGTCTTGCTGAAACTCTTCTGGCAACATGGCCAGCAGTTTCTTTTCCGCCGCCGCTTCAATCTTTTTGTACTCTTTAGCGATTTCTGGGCTGTAGTACTTCACCGGGGTGGGCAGATCACCGGTTAATACCTCACTGGTATCGTGATACATCCCCAACAGAGCAATCCGCTCCGGATTTAAGTTACCGCCGAATTTTTTGTTTTTGATCAGTGCCAGAGCATGCGCAACAAAAGCGACTTGCAGGCTGTGTTCTGAAATGTTTTCGCTTGAGACAGAGCGCATCAGAGGCCAGCGCTGGATAAGCTTCATGCGTGCTAGATGGGCAAAAAAATGACTTTCTTTCATAGCTACATCCTTTTCCAATGAGGAGAGTCGTAATAAAAAAGGCACTCATTAGAGTGCCTTTAAGAATATGAAACTTGAGAGCGAAATGCTACTTACTGACTGTAAGTTGAAATGAAGCGCTCAAAACGACCGATAGCCGTTTCCAAATCTTCCACGTGTGGCAAAGTCACAATGCGGAAGTGATCTGGTTTTGGCCAGTTAAAGCCAGTACCTTGTACCAATAGCACTTTTTCTTGAATCAAGAAATCGAGCACCATTTTTTGGTCATTGTGGATTTTGTATTTCTTAGTGTCGATTTTCGGGAACAAGTACATTGCCCCTTTTGGTTTCACACAAGAGATACCTGGGATCTGGTTAATCAACTCCCAAGCGCGGTCACGCTGCTCAAGCAGGCGACCACCCGGTAGAATCAACTCATTAATGCTTTGATAGCCACCCAGCGCCGTTTGAATAGCATGTTGCATTGGCACGTTGGCACACAGACGCATTGAAGAGAGCATCTCTAAACCGGCGATGTAACCTTGAGCAAGATGCTTAGGTCCGGTTAGGAACATCCAACCACCACGGAAACCACAAACGCGGTACGCTTTTGATAGGCCGTTAAACGTCACAACCAAAACATCTTCAGTAAGCGTTGCCACTGAAGTATGCGTTGCGCCATCGTAAAGTACCTTGTCGTAGATCTCATCGGCAAAAATAATCAGTTTGTGCTGGCGAGCGATTTCAATGACTTCTAGTAGGAAATCACGGCTGTAAACTGCGCCCGTTGGGTTGTTCGGGTTGATCAGTACAATACCACGTGTTTTTGGTGTGATTTTGCTCTTGATGTCGTCGAGATCTGGATACCAATCTGCTTCTTCGTCACAGATGTAATGTACCGCTTTGCCACCTGATAGCGCGACAGATGCTGTCCACAATGGATAGTCAGGTGCAGGTACGAGCATTTCATCGCCATTGTTTAATAGCGCTTGCATTGACATAACGATGAGTTCAGAGGCGCCGTTGCCGATGTAAACATCTTCAACGTCGAGTGAGCGAATGCCTTTTTTCTGATAATGCTGTACGACGGCTTTACGCGCAGAGTAGATGCCTTTTGAGTCGCAGTAACCTTGCGATGTTGGCAAGTTACGGATTACATCGACTAAAATTTCATCAGGGGCGTCAAAACCAAATGGGGCAGGGTTACCAATGTTGAGTTTTAGTATTTTATGCCCCTCTTCCTCCATGCGCTTAGCATGTTTGAGTACTGGTCCGCGAATGTCATAGCAGACATTGTCGAGTTTTGACGACATCCCGATATTTTGCATTGTGTAAAACCTAAAAATAATTGAATTTCTTTATTAAAGTACACCAAAATAACGTTTGGTAGAATAAAAATCTATGATTGTGGCTTTTTTTCCACTTTACACTTCAGATGCCAATCACAGGATTACGTAAAAGATGGGCCACAACCTTGATTTGGCTGCGCGCTAGAAATACATTAGCCCGCGCATTGTATGTTCACCGGTTGAATCGATTTGTGAGCTTGCAATAAGATTTGTCGCTATCCGTCGGTTTTTTATACAGACAGCACACGTATACGTTGAATCCTCTGCATATCACAGTAATAAAAGCGTAGAATAAAGTGATAGATGCAAATCTTCGGATTGGATGAAAGTGTTTTGTTGTGCTTGTTTTCGTTACAATAGTTTGGCGTTAACTCTTAGCGACATCAAAGCACGTTATTTTCAACGCAGCGCAAGCGTAAGACCTATTGGTTCTAGTTATACGAGGTTTATTTGTCATATTTTCAGCAAGCCATTACCGAACTGATTGAACGTGTAAAGGATGCAACGGACGAGGTGACTCGTTTGGTTCAAGTTCTGCCGACAAAGCCTGACTTTGCTTTCATCGATTGGTTGCAAGCTCAGCCTATTTTCCCCAAGTTTTATTGGCAATCTCGCGATACGCGTGAAGAAGTGGTTGCGCTTGGTCAATTGAGTACGTTTAACGATCCTGCTCCTGCATACGCTTTTCTAAAAGGTGAACAACGGATCTGGGGTGGGCGCTCATTCGACGGCCAAAGTGCTAAAAACCCGCGCTGCCCAGCGTCTTTTTTCTTTTTGCCTAAAGTCGAGCTCTGCCGTCAAGATCAGCAGTGGGTGATTGCCGCCAATATTAGTGGCTGTAAACAACAAACGATTGATAGTTTACTGCAATTAAGAACGGTGATTCCTAAGTTATTACCTGTTTCTGCGCACATTCAGCATATTGAGCACACCCCGACTCAACCTCAATGGGAGAGTTTGGTTGAAAAGGTGCTCACTGGCATTGCTGATAATCAATTTAAGAAAGTGGTATTAGCTCGCGAAACGACGCTTGAGCTTGATTCCGCTATTTGCGCAGCTCAGCTACTAAAGGCAAGCGCAGAGCATAACCAACACAGTTTTCACTTTATGCTGGCTCAAAATGAACGCCATAGTTTTATTGGTTCAACGCCTGAGCGTCTGTATTCTCGTCAAGGTAAAGATCTTTATACTGAAGCACTTGCCGGAACGATTGGCCGTGGTAACAATGCCAGCCAAGATATGGAGTTGGCGAACTGGTTAACGCAAGACAGCAAAAACCTGAATGAAAACCAATATGTGGTGGATGATATTATCGATCGCCTCAAGCCTTATTCTGATTTAGTTGAAGTGGAATCGGAAGCGCGTTTAGTTCGCTTACGTAAAGTGCAGCATTTAAAACGCAGTATTCACGCGCATTTGAATCAGGGTGTTAATGGCGTTCAGCTATTGTCTGCTCTACAACCAACCGCCGCGGTTGCGGGCTTGCCACGCAAAGAGTCGATGGATTTTATTCAGCAACACGAGCCTTTTGCACGTAGCTGGTACGCCGGTTCTATGGGCTTTATTAGCCAACAACGTGCGGAATTTTGTGTGGCGATACGCAGTGCTCAGATCGTTGATGAAGTGATTCAACTTTATGCTGGCGCGGGGATCGTTCCCGGTTCTATTGCAGAGCATGAATGGCAGGAGTTGGACAAGAAAATGTCGACTCTGCTGTCACTGATTTCCGACCATCCTCCTTTAGGTGTTGCGTCATGAACAGTATTGCCAATCGTGACCAAGCGGTGATGAACCGTATTTGGTGTCAGGTGTTATTGGAAGAATTGACCCGTTTTGAGGTTGAACACATCTGTGTCGCACCAGGTTCTCGTTCTACGCCGCTAACGCTTGAAGCCGATGAAAACCCGAATTTAACCCTGCACACACATTATGATGAACGTGGGCTTGGTTTTTTGGCTTTAGGTCTTGCCAAAGCGAGCCATAAGCCCGTTGCTATTGTTGTAACATCCGGCACCGCGGTGGCTAATTTATTGCCTGCGATAGCTGAAGCAAAACTGACGGATGAAAAGCTGGTGGTGCTCACTGCAGACCGCCCGGTAGAGCTTGTCGCTTGTGGTGCCAATCAAGCGATCGTGCAACAAGGTATTTTTTCTAGCCATGTGACTGCGGCTCTCAACCTTCCTAGTCCAAATGAGCAAGTCTCGCTGCGTTGGTTGTTAACCTCGATTGATGATGTCATGTATCGTCAAGATCGTGATGGTAGTGCAGTGCATATTAATTGTGCTTTCCCTGAGCCGCTTTATTCCAAGCAACCAAAGTCGATCTATCAGAGTTATCTCGATGATGTTGCCTTATGGCAGCAAAGCAATCAACGCTATAGCCAACAGTTATCTGGTGCTGGAGCACACTTTGATTGTCAAACATGGCGTGGGCGCAAAGGCTTGATCGTGGTTGGCAGTGTATCGCAAGCGGAAGCGAAATTAGCGCACACCCTCGCCCAGCGTTTAGGTTGGCCTATTTTATGCGATGTCCAATCGGGTACGAGCAGTGCGTGGGCGCATTTTGATATTTGGTTGCAAAGCGAAGCAGGCCAAAAGGCGCTGAGTGAAGCTGAATTGGTTTTACAAGTTGGTTCGCGCGTTATATCTAAGCGTTTGAATCACTGGCTATCGCAAACTCAATTGGGTACTGATGCCTTAACTACAGCGCCATTTGAGTATCACTATCTCAGCCCAAGTATTGATCGTAATAACCAAGATCATTTGATGCAGATTCATCATCATGCTGATACCTCCACTTGGTTAACGCATGCTATTAAACAGTTTGAATCGGATGAACCGCTTTGTGATTGGGCCAATGAGCTGAGCCAGTTTAGCGGTGCCGTGAATCGTGCCGCTAAGTGGCATGTTGAAGCATCGGTGGAACTGAACGAAGTTGCGTTAGCGACCACGTTAAACCAACTGCCTTCTGTGGTGAATATCTTCTTAGGCAACAGCTTATTTGTGCGTTTAGTTGATATGTTTGGCGAAGTGGCTCATGAAGTCTACTCTAACCGTGGAGCATCGGGCATTGATGGCCTAGTAGCGACGGCCGCAGGGACGGCGAGAGCCACCAATCAGCCAACCGTGCTCTATATTGGTGATACATCGTTGTTGTATGATCTCAATTCATTGGCGCTGTTTACCCATCAACAAACTCCATGTGTGATTGTGGTGACTAATAACGATGGCGGCGCTATTTTTGGTTTGCTACCGGTTCCTGAACAGCAAAAGCAGCAACTTTATCAAATGCCTCATGGTTATGATTTTTCTGCCGCAGCCGCTCAATTTAAACTGGCTTACTATCAAGCTGACCAACAGGAAGCCTACCAAGCTAAGCTAGAGCAGCATCTGACGTCAGGGCAAGGCTGTTTACTTATTGAAGTGACAACGCCACCAGAGCAAGCTTCAGCGCACATCAAAGAGGTTGTTAACCGCTTCCATGCTAGCTTATAGCCACCGAGAGTCAGACTCAGCGAATGCAGAAATGCCAGTATTGGTATTTCTGCATGGCTTGCTGGGCAGCGGTGAAGATTGGCAAGCGTGTATTGAAGCTCTGAGTGACTACTCGACGGTGACGCTTGATTTACCCGGCCATGGACGCAGTATCGCCATCAGCACCGATGGTTTTGATGATACCTGCCAACAAATTACCCTTACGCTTCAATCTATTCTTCCTCCCCAACAAAAATTGATATTGGTCGGCTACTCTTTAGGTGGTCGAATTGCGATGCATGGCATTGCCAACCATCGCTTTGATCGACTAAACCTTAGTATGGCCTTCATTGAAGGTGGCAATTTTGGCCTTGCCAGTGAATCTGCCCGAAAAGCGCGTTGGCAACATGATCAGGGCTGGGCGATAAGGTTCAAAAGCGAGCCAATTGAGCAGGTATTGAACGATTGGTATCAGCAAGCGGTATTTTCTTCATTAAATCATGAGCAAAGACAAACTCTGATCGCTAAGCGCAGTGCTAATCTTGGCTCTGCAATCAGTCAGATGTTACTTGCCACTTCATTGGCGAAGCAACAAGCGCTACTTGAGCCGCTCGCTCGTAGCGCAGTACTTATTCACTATATTTGCGGCGAGAAAGACAGCAAGTTCAGCCAGTTGGCCGAGCAAAGTGGCTTGTCTTTCAGTCAAGTAGCGCAAGCGGGGCACAACGTACATCACGAACAGCCGCACGCTTTTGCTAGTGTAATAAAAAATCTAATCCAAACTCACGAGAGTGAGTGATAAATAAAAGTAGGAATCACCATGGCTAAAACAGTAGGTATTTCAGAAGAAGAACTATACGCACCGGTAAACTGGAATGACTGCAGCGGTGAATATGAAGATATTCAATACCATAAATCAGAAGATGGCATCGCGAAGATCACCATTGCTCGTCCACAAGTTCACAATGCGTTTCGTCCTAATACTGTAAAAGAGATGATCAATGCACTCGCAGACGCGCGTTACGACGAAAGTGTTGGTGTGATTATTTTGACTGGTCTTGGTGAAAAAGCTTTCTGTTCTGGCGGTGACCAAAAAATCCGTGGCGATTACGGCGGTTACCGAGATGACAGCGGTACACATCACCTAAACGTATTGGACTTCCAACGTCAAATTCGTACTTGTCCAAAACCAGTGATCGCAGCGGTTGCGGGTTGGGCAGTCGGTGGCGGTCATGTTCTCCATATGATGTGTGATTTAACCATCGCTGCGGAAAACGCACAATTTGGTCAAACAGGTCCTAAAGTGGGCTCATTTGATGGTGGTTGGGGCGCATCTTATATGGCTCGCATCGTCGGCCAGAAGAAAGCCCGCGAAATCTGGTTCCTATGTCGTTTCTACGATGCACAAGAAGCATTGGATATGGGCTTAGTGAACACGGTAGTACCGGTTGAAGATCTTGAGAAAGAAGCGGTTCGTTGGTCTCGTGAAACTCTACAACACAGCCCAATGGCTCTGCGTTGCTTGAAAGCTGCATTAAACGCAGACTGTGATGGTCAAGCGGGCCTACAAGAGCTTGCGGGTAACGCAACGATGATGTTCTACATGACTGAAGAAGGTCAGGAAGGTCGCAATGCGTTCAACGAGAAGCGCCGTCCAGACTTCAACAAGTTTCCGCGCAACCCATAATCTAGTGTTGTCTTGGCTGTCATTGTTGCGATAGCGGCGTCACAAGTGCGCATTTATATTGATAAGTTGCGCGCTTGTTCCTCGTTCTTCCAACAATGGCCTACAAGCCAACTCTACATTCAACGTGGTTACAATCGGCTAGTTATAAAAATAATAAACAAGGGAATATGGGTATGAGATCAGCCAAACTGTATCGCTACGCTTTGCCAATGGACAGTGGGGTGATTTTGCGTGAACGTCGACTGACTGAGCGTGAAGGTTTTGTTATCGAACTTGCTGAAGATGGACGTATCGGTCGTGGTGAAGTGGCACCTCTACCGGGCTTTAGCTGTGAAACGATGGAAGAGGTTTACACTCAACTTATCGAGCAGTTAAATGGTTGGAAAAATGGTGAGCCTGCGCTTGATGAAAGCGAACTGTACCCTTCAGTGGCATTTGGTCTCTCTATGGCACAACTAGAGCTAGAGGGTGGTTTACCGAGCGAAGGTATGTATCGTTCCGCGCCATTGTGCAGCGGCGATCCTGATGAGCTATTGCCAAAACTAAACGCAATGGAAGGTAAAAAGGTCGCTAAGATCAAAGTGGGTCTTTACGAACCGATTCGTGATGGCATGCTGGTGAACCTCTTCTTAGAATCCATCCCAGATTTGAATCTACGTCTAGATGCCAATCGTGCATGGACCAAAGAGAAGGCACTCAAGTTTGCTAGCTACGTGACACCTTCTTATCGTCAACGCATTGAATTTATCGAAGAACCGTGCCAAGTTCCGGGTGACAGTTTCTCTTTTGCTATCGATACGGGAATTGCTTTAGCATGGGACGAGACGCTGCAACATGCAGTACGTAAACCTGAGTTTAAGCTGACGGATTTTACCGGTGTGAAAACCATCGTGATAAAGCCAACCTTAATTGGTTCTGTACAAACTTGTATTGGGCTAATTGCGGCGGCGAAACTCCTAGGCATCAAAACGGTGATCAGCTCAAGTATTGAAACGAGTTTAGGTTTAACTCAGTTAGCGCGCTTTGCCAAGTGGCAGTTACCTGACGAAGTACCCGGTTTAGATACTATCGGCTTATACGCTGAACAGTTGGAAGTGCCTTGGCCTGATAGCCCACTACCACTGAAAAAGCTATCCGAACAGGCTTTGATTTGGCAGGCATAATGCACGATTCACCTTTAAAATACTGGGCTCTTATGAGCCCAGATTGTTTAGCGCTGATGACTCCCCAGCGTTGTTATACTTGGTCTGAATTAGAACAAGTGGTCTCCCTTTATGTTAAAGCGTTAGTTGATCAACAAGTCACCCAAGGCAGTGTCGTTACTTGCGTGGGGAAAAACAGCCCAGAGATGCTGCTGATCTATCTAGCTTGCGCTGAGCTTGGAGCGATTTGTGCGCTCACCATGCCACAACCTCAGTTGGCTCTTGATGGCAAGTTGGGTACGCTCTATTCGTCGAGCCAATCAGCCAAAGTTTGGCGGCATGACGCCAGTGATGGGATCGATGACTCGTTACTGAAGGCGACTCAAATCGCAGTCCCTCAAATAGAAACGGTGCAATCATGTTCTCAAGCAGAGATAACCTGTCGCTACCATACTGACTCACTTGCCTCGATCATCTTTACCTCCGGCTCAATGGGTAAACCCAAAGCTGTAGTCCACACTCATGCTCAGCATTTCGCCTCCGCTAAAGGATTGCTGCTAAAGTTCCACTTTAAGCCTTCAGACTGCTGGTTACTCAGCCTACCTATGTATCACGTTTCTGGTTTGGCCATTGTCTATCGTTGGTTGGCTGCGGGGGCACAATTAAAAGTAGGTGGTGGTGACCTGTTGCAAGATATTCAAGGTGTGACGCACGCCTCTCTCGTTGCTACTCAATTAGATCGATTACTGAATTCAGCCACGTCGCTTGATTTAAGCCATGTATTGTTAGGTGGTAGCCATGTGCCATTGACGTTAAGTCAGCAAGCGGCTGAGCAAGGGATTGAAACTTGGCTCGGTTACGGCATGACGGAAGCGGCCTCCACCGTGACCGCAAAGCAAATTGATGCGACCTACAGTGCTGGAACGGTATTGCCTAATCGTCGTTTAGAATTAAGAGACGGGCGAATTTACATTGGTGGTGAAACGCTGGCCAGTGGTTACTTTGAACAAGGTGTTGTAACCCCAATAGTGGATGCACAGGGCTGGTTTGACAGCAAAGATCTCGGCGAGCAACTTGTTAATGGCGAACTGGTGATCAAAGGACGGGCAGACAATCAATTCATCTCTGGTGGAGAGAACGTTCACTGCGAGGAAATTGAAGCGGTACTTAATCAGATGGAGGCGATCACGCAGTCAATTGTCGTGCCTGTTGCCGATGAAGAATTTGGTCAACGGCCAGTCGCCGTATTGCAAACTGATGGGCTTCCAGAGCAAAAGCGCATTGAACAGCACCTTGAGCAAAAGCTAGTGAAATTTAAATGGCCAGTCGCGTACTTTCTGCTGCCCGAGTCTCTATTAGGTAGTGGGATTAAAGTTTCGCGTAAGCAAGTTAAAGATTGGCTTGCCACTCAGCTAAAAGGCAGTCGCTAATTTCAATCTCTGTGGTTAATCGGCAACGCTTGCTAAATAACCCCATATGCAACGGCTGATCATATAACCTTTCTTCTTGCTATATGCCCCGGAAAAATGTTGAGACAAACATAGCGACGAAAAAAAGTGCAGATGCGGTGACTAATCGCTCTGCACTTAGGGGGGGCGTGATGATGGTGAGTCATCACTTGTTTTCTTTAGCTGGCGAGCACCTTCTTCATTTGCTCAGCCACTTTATCCACCTTGCCTAGACCAACGATAACCTGCAAACCGCCTTTGCCAATCGGCACCACACCCATAGCGCCTAGTTGGGTTAGTTTCGCGCTGTCTGCTTTGGCTGAATCTTTAACGCTCAAGCGTAAACGGGTTATACAGTTATCGACTTCAAGAATATTGTCTGCGCCGCCAACAGCTTCGATATAGTCATAAGCCAGGCCATTGAGTGCTTCAGGTGTCGCGTCTTTTTTCTCCGCTTCCATCTCTTCACCACGCCCTGGCGTTTTGAGGTTGAACTTGATAATTGCGAAGCGGAAGACCGCATAGTAAAGCGCAAAGAAGACAATGCCTTGTGCAATCAACATGTACCATTTCACCGCCAATGGGTTTTGGCTTGATAGGACTAAGTCAACAAATCCTGCCGAGAAGCCAAAGCCTGCCATCCATTCCATGCTCGCTGCGATGTAAAGAGAAAGGCCTGTTAGTACTGCGTGCAATAGGAACAGCAGTGGTGCTAAGAACATGAAGCTGAACTCAAGTGGCTCAGTGATGCCAGTGAAGAATGAAGCCATCGCGGCTGCCAACATAATAGCAAATACTTGATTCTTGTTTTTCGCATCTGAGCAGTGGTACATCGCCAATGCCGCACCCGGTAAACCAAACATCATGATTGGGAAGAAACCGGCTTGGTACATGCCTGTTTTACCCGGAATACCGGTACCGTTGGCAATAGACTGTGCGCCACCAAGGAAATTAGGAATATCATTGATACCCACCACATCAAACCAGAACACAGGGTATAGAGCATGGTGCATACCAACGGCTAAAAATAGGCGGTTAAAGAAACCAAATAGACCCGCGCCAATGGCGCCCATACTTTCCAGTTTGATGCCGAGTAGGATCAGAGCATCGTATACTGCAGGCCAAACGTAAAGCAGCGCAAACGATAAGAACATGCCAGCAATCGAGGTAAGAATTGGCACTAAGCGCTTACCACTAAAGAACGCCAACGCTTGTGGTAGTTCAACAGTTGAGTAGCGGTTGTAAATTTCAGCCGAGATAATACCGACGATAATGCCGATAAATTGGTTACTGATCTTACCAAAAGCGGCTGGCACCTCACTTAACTCCACGTTAATCAACTGCGCTACCGAACCGGGCGCAAGTAGCGTGGTGACAACGAGAAACATCACAAAGCCTGACAACGCCGCAGAACCATTTTTATCGCGGCTCAAACCAAAAGCGACCCCGACGGCAAACAAGACCGCCATGTTATCGATGATGGCGCTGCCTGATTTGATCAAAAATGCCGCGAGAATGCTCTCTGAACCCCAACCGACGGGATCGAGCCAGTAGCCAACCCCCATAAGGATCGCAGCGGCAGGTAAGGTTGCCACTGGAACCATCAGTGCTTTACCGACTTTTTGCATATATCCGAGTATATTCATGTATGCCCCTAGTAATTTAGAAAGTGTTTAATAAATCAAAATTTTTAATCTAATGGCCAAATCGAACTGTAAGTCATTAATTGATCTGGCTAACAATTTAAGCAACTGGGTATATTTAAAACTTATTTGTTACTGCAAACAAACCAATTGGCTAGTAGCATGAATTAAAATTTTTAATGCATGGATTAAAATGGCTAACCAACAACTGTTGCTGCGCAACCTACATACTTTTAATGTCGCCGCGAAAAGCATGAGTTTTACCTTGGCGGCAAAAGAGCTGCACTTAACACAAGGGGCAGTGAGTCATCGCATCAAAGTGTTGGAGAATGAACTTGGATTTAATTTGTTTGTGCGCGGCACTCGCAAGCTGGAGCTAACCGCTGAAGGCGAACGTTTTCAGTACACCTTGTCGAAGTCGCTCAGTTCTATTTTTGGCGAAATTGAAGACATTAATTGCACGGAATTGCATGGCAAAATAAACATCGGCATGAGCCCGGCATTTGCCAATGGCTGGTTATTACCTCGGATTGCGGATTTTAAGCGCCGTTATCCTAGATTTAATCTCAATATTTTTGCTCAAGAGGAGCAAGACTTTCATAAAAATCACTTAGACGTGGCGATTTACTATGGTGAAAGTGAGTTAAAAGATATGTATCGCCAGCGACTGTTTGGCGAGAAATATGTTCCGGTATGCACTCCAGCTTATGCGAAAGAGCTTAAGATTTATGACGATGGATTAGCCTCGCTGCATCGAGTGAATTTTATTCACGCCTTAGAATCGAATGTCTGGCAACGCTGGGTTAAGCACTTTGATCTGGACGTTAATCTATTCAAACATTTCTACTGCGTAAGTCACCGTGATATGGGCGTACAAAGTGCACTGCATGACGTTGGTGTGGCGATGGGGCGCTATCAGTTTGTGAAACAGTACATTGATACTGGCGAGCTTGTGACACCTTATCCGAGTATGGAAACTGAGATGAGTTATGATGTGTTATGCCCATTAGGCGCAGAGAAAAGACCGAAAGTGCACACCTTCATTAAGTGGTTGGAAAGCCAACTTAGTTAATTTAGCAATGTCATAGTACAAAACCGAATTTCTCAACCTTATAACGCTGACTCATAATAAAACCCGATGGATAGCGATAAGGATATAAAAATGAAGTTGATACTGACAGTAGGTGCGGTGTTACTGATTGCTACGGCAACGCAAGTAGAAGGACTCTATCGAGCGTTAGCCGAGTTATCTGCGTTTCTCTTCGTGGCAGCGCTAGTGATTCATTACCGCAAAGAGAAACGCCAAAAAATATCGATTGAGCCTGAAGATATTTAAGGGCTCTGGGAGTGTTTTTTCTATGCCAGTGTTAGCCAAGCTAGTGAACTGGTCGAGATCAATACCCACAAGGTCACACCAAAGAGTAACGGTTTTGCTCCCGCAGCTTTGAGCTTGCTGACTGAGATCCCGCAACCAATCAAGAACAAACACACCACCAACGCGCGTTTAGCGACATCAAAAATAACGTTATAGATCGCCTCAAATTGCGGTAGAGCGTCACTAACCCCAATCGCTAGACAGTAAAAAAGAATAAAGAATGGGATGGTGATTTTTTTCGAATCGCTACGGAAGATAACCGCACTAACGAAAGCAACGGGAATGATCCACAATGCGCGCGCCAGCTTTAAGGTTGTCGCGGTGGTAAGTGCTTCTTCACCATAGGCAGAGGCTGCACCAACAACAGATGAGGTATCGTGGATAGCAATCGCCGCCCAAGTGCCAAAGGTGTGCTGATCCAAATTAAGCGCATGGCCAATTACCGGGAAGATAAACAGAGCGATAGAGTTGAGCACAAAGACCGTTGCTAAAGCGAGGCCAATCTCTTCATCTTCTGCTTGAATCGCGGGCGATACAGCCGCAATCGCGCTACCGCCACAAATGGCTGTGCCTGCTGAAATCAAATAGCCGAGCTTCTTATCCAGTTTCAATAATTTGGTTAGCCACCAACCGACAACTAAGGTGCTGACAATGGTGGTAATGATAATGCCAATACCATCGGAGGTAACCGCGAGAGCTTCTTCAAAGTGAATCCCAAAACCGAGGCCGACAATCGAATAAGCTAAGAGCTTTTTAGTGATTTTTGCGAGATTAACGTGGCTTGGGACTAAACCAAAGGAAGCCAATAGAAAGCCAATCACTAAGGCGGTTGGTGATGTAACGAAAGGGGTTAGGCAGGCAAGCAGGCCAATAATAAAAGGGACAGTTTGTTGATATGGTTTCATGGTTTATGTGCGCTTATGCGTCTAAAGGGGGCAGTGAACATCATTGCTCACTTATAAAGAACGCCATTTTACATAATCGCGCTCGGTCAGTAAGTCTGAATGAATTGAACAGCTGTTCAGAAAAACCAAACAACTATCCAATCACTGGTTATCGATTAGCGCCAATCGCCACGCAACTGGCTGACCTTTTGATGCATTGTTTGAGTTGTTGCTTGCTCGGGCATGACGGGCTCTCCCGCTTCAATCTCAACCTTAGACCAAAATCGTGTTGGTCGCCCCTTACAAGCGTGACCTTTGTAGCGGCTAAAATAGCTACCCCATAAGCCTTTAAGCGCCATCGGGATGACGGGGACTGGGCTACGACGCAAAATAATGTCCATTCCGCGCATAAACTCTTCGATTTCGCCACTGCTGGTGAGGTGCCCTTCAGGGAAAATACATACGATGTGACCGTTATTGAGATCTTGTTCTACTTGATTAAATGCACGGCGAATCGAACCACGATTGGTCGAGGAGATAGGGATCACGCCAGCTCGTTTTAAAAAACGACGAATTGGCGGTAAATTGGCGTACTCTTCTTGCATCACAAAACGGATCAAGCGTGGATAAGCGCCACTAAGTAGCAGTGCATCCATATAGCTGACATGGTTACAAACAATCAGTGCACCGCCTTGTTCTGGTAAGTTGTGTAAGTTTTTATGGGTGACGCGATACATGGTGTGAGTGATGATCCAAACCAAAAAGCGCACCACAAAAATCGGTACTTGAGCAAATAGGTAGAACGCAACCAATAAGTTTAACGCCGCCAAAAGCAGGAAAAACTGTGGTATCGATAACTCAATGATGCTCAGACAGACAATGCCTAAGATGGCACTGCCAACCATGAATAATGAGTTATAGATGTTCAATGCCGCAACCACTTGAGCCCGTTCAGTCACTTTGGCTCGCTTTTGCATCATGGCGTAGAGCGGTACGATAAATATCCCACCAGAAGCTCCAAGTAGCAGCAAGTAGGCAAAGACAGGCCACAAGGGTTGATAGGTAATAAACGCGCTAAAATTGTCGAAGGCAGGTAACGAGGCTGGTACTGAGCTGGCCATCAACCAACCAAAAATAGTGATTCCTAAACTGCCCAGCGGTACGATGCCGATTTCAATTCGGTGATTAGAGAGCTTATCGCACGCCAATGAGCCAAAGGCGATACCAACGGAGAACAGTGCCAATAGAAAGGAAACGGCACTTTCACTACCATTGAGATAGATCTTCGTAAAATTAGGGAACTGGGTGAGGTAGGCTGCGCCTAAAAACCAGAACCAACTGATGGCCATGATGGATTGAAATATGATGCGATCCGATTTGGCGATAGCGATGGTTTTCTTTGTGTGCTTAATCGGTTGCCAGCGAAATTTTAGTTCTGGCGCTGAAGCGGCGGCTTCGGGAATCGAACGGCTGGCGAAATAACCCAACAAGGCGAATAGCACCACACAGCCGGCGGCAAGGTAGTTAGCATTGTCAGCAGAGGCAATCACCCCTGCGCCTAGCGTGCCGAGTAAAATGGCCAAAAAAGTACCGGTTTCAACCAGCGCGTTGCCTGGGACTAGCTCTTTAGTTTTGAGTTGCTGTGGCAAGAGGGCGTACTTGACTGGACCAAAGAAGGCCGATTGGGTGCCCATTAGGAATAGCAGCACCAACAGTACCAGATAGCTTTCGGTAATAAAGCCAATAGCACCGAGCAACATGATGCCAATTTCAGCCAGTTTTACCTTACGAATAAAGCCCGATTTTTCATACTTATCGGCCAGTACTCCAGCGGAGGCCGAGAACAGAAAAAACGGTAAAATGAACAGACCAGCAGCCAGATTGATAAACAGATGGCTTGAAACGGGCAGAACCCCAACGCCTGCGAACGCAACAAACAACAGCAGGACATTTTTGAAAATGTTGTCGTTAAATGCGCCAAAAAATTGGGTAATAAAATAGGGCAAAAAGCGACGTTGAGTCAGCAGTGAGGTTTGGCTTTGCTGTGGCATTGCAGATCCTTGTGCGTTACCAGTTTTTCAAGTAGTTCGACAGTAAATTTTCAATCAACTCTTTACCATCAATCGGTTCCGCGGCGAAAAATTTGTCGTCGACACTGAGCAGAGTAATGCCGTGCACACCCGACCATAGAACACGACTAGCTTGAAGAACTTCTGTGTCGCTGCGCGCAGGGGCGAGGGTACGTAATAAATGCTCGAGCATACCGGTCATATTATCAATACGCGCACTTTGCCACTCTGGCAGTACTTCTCCATTCATGTTGTGCTCAAAAATAAGCTGCCAACGATGTGGATGGCGCTGAGCAAACTCATGATAGCAATAAGCGAGCTCATACAGAGCTTGGTTCGGATCCTGGCTTTTCGTCACCACCGCTTTTGCTTCCGCTGACAGTTCATCCAGCGTTTGTGCTACGGCATGAAGTAGCAATAAGTTGTAGTTCCCGAACACATTCACCAGCGTGCTCGGTACATAGCCAATCATGTTGGCGATTTTGCGCAAGCTTAGCTCATGATAAGAGTGCTCGTCCAAAAAACGCTTTACCGTCTCTAAGGTCAGTGAGATAAGCTGTTCGCGTGTGTGATCGTTTCTTCGTGCCATAATGGAAAATCAAAAATGAACATTGTTCGATATTCTAATGAGCTACTACCTCAAGCGTCAACAACCTCAATTATCAAATTTGCAATATTCTGATACATGAATTCGATTGTGGGATGTATCTTTCTCTTGTAGAGAGCGCTAAGATTAAAGAACCAGAGCCTTCAATGGGCTGGATATTAAACTAAATAAAGTACCCTAAAGGAAAAACATGAAACGACTTTTTTCTCTAGTGGCGTTATTGATGGTTTCTGTAGCCATCACGCCTGTAGCGGAAGCTAAGAAGTTTGGTGGTGGCAAGTCTTTCGGTAAAAGCTTTAAGACAGCACCAGCGCCTAAACAGCAAAAACAGAACACCAATACCATTGGTAAAGAGCAAGCAGCGAAGCAGTCATCAAGCAAAAAAGGTTTGATGGGTGGCATTCTAGGTGGTTTGCTGGTTGGTGGTTTACTTGGTTCGTTGCTTGGCGGTGGCGCATTCGAAGGTATCCAGTTCATGGATATTCTGATCATCGGCCTTATTGCCTTTGTGATCTTCAAACTCATGCGCGGTATGCTGGGGGCGAAGCAGGGTAGTATGAATCAGCATCGACAGCAACCGGCTTTCGGTAGTTCTGCGCCTAAGTTTGAACAGCCAAATGTTCATAACTTTGAGCAACCACAGAACGTAAACCAAGGTGGCTTTGGTGGTTTTGGTGCGCAAACAGACGTACCACATAACTTTCCACCAAGCTTTGATCAAGCGGCATTTGTAAACGGTTCTCGTGAACACTACCGTATTATCCAAGGTGCGTGGAACCATAACCAGCTTGAAACGATCGAAGAGTATGTTTCTCCGAGCTTGTATCAAGACCTGCAAGAAGAGCGCGCAAAATTGGATGGCGAACAGCACACCGACGTAATGTACGTCGATGCAGAAATTGTTCGTGCTGATTACGATGCAAACAAAGCACAGCTAAGCCTACAGTTTAGTGGCCGCTACCGTGATGCTGCGGAAGGTATTGAAGAAGATATCGAAGACGTATGGCACTTAGAGCGTGACCTAACGGTTGAGAATGCACCATGGTTGATTGTGGGCATCCAAGGATAATCCTTCGTTACTGAGAGCACAGTTTTCAAAAACGCCCGAGCCGAACGCTTGGGCGTTTTTTTATCTATCGCGTATACTAGCTCTCTGAAGAATTAGAAAGATAAGGAAAGTAAAGTGGCTGAATTCAAACATAAAAACCTGACGCAAGAACAGCAAGACAAACTCGATGCCGCGGTTTTTCGCCGTTTGCTCGCGCATCTTGATGATAATAAAGATGTGCAAAACATCGATTTGATGATTTTGGCGGGTTTTTGCCGTAACTGCTTTAGTAAATGGTACAAAGCCGAAGCTGAAAATCAGCAGCTAGATCTGGATATTGATGATGCGCGTGAGCGTGTGTATGGCATGACATATGATGAGTGGAAACAGAACCATCAACCCGCTGCAACTCCAGAGCAGCTCGCGGCATTTGAAGCGCGTGAAAAAGCAAAGTAGTTAACCGATAGCTGCGGTGTTTGCACGACAGAGATAAAAAATGGCACTCCTGTGAGTGCCATTTTATTTTGTACTAGTTTCCCCGCCCACCTTGCTGCATTGCGTTTAATTGAGCTTGGAATATCGCGTCAATTAATCAAGCTGGCCAGTAGCCTCAAAGCGCTCAAGTCTTGCCATAAACGGTTGTAGATCACCAATGTTTGTTTGTACCCATTCTGGGTTGTAGTAGGTGTCT
The DNA here is from genome assembly GCF_040869025.1 of Vibrio scophthalmi. NCBI lineage: Bacteria > Pseudomonadati > Pseudomonadota > Gammaproteobacteria > Vibrionales > Vibrionaceae > Vibrio > Vibrio scophthalmi. The sequence continues at coordinate 2,641,300 of NZ_CP134271.1, forward strand.
AGGTAACGTTCGCCGCTATCACACAATAACGTGACAATTGACCCTTTCTCGCCGCGCAGTTTCATCTCTCCGGCAAGTTGTAATACACCATATAAGTTGGTACCTGTTGAGGCTCCGACTTTTCGGCCGAGAATTTTTTCTAGCCAATGGGCCGTCGCTACTGAAGCTGCATCTTCAATGGTGCGCATTTCGTCCACTACCCCAGGGATAAAGCTTGGCTCCACACGTGGGCGGCCAATACCTTCAATTTTACTGCCGTTTTCGCCCGTGATCGCCTTGTTACCGGTACGATAAAATTCGTGGAACACTGAGTTTTCAGGGTCAACGACACATAATTTGGTATCGTGCTGTTGATGGCGAATAAAGCGACCGATGGTTGCCGATGTACCGCCTGTACCAGGGCTCATCACAACCCATGCTGGAACTGGATGATCTTCCAGTTGCATTTGGTCAAAGATGGAATTGGCAATGTTATTGTTACCACGCCAGTCAGTTGCGCGTTCTGCGTAAGTAAACTGATCCATATAGTGGCCGTTTAGCTCTTCAGCTAGGCGATGTGATTCCGCATAAATTTGATCTGAACGCTCAACCAAGTGCGCTTTACCGCCGTAAAATTCGATCTGTTCAATCTTTTTACATGCCGTGCTTTTTGGCATAACAGCAATAAACGGTAATCCTAACAAGCGAGCGAAGTAGGCTTCAGAAACGGCCGTGCTACCTGATGAAGATTCAATGATGGTTGTTTCAGGACCAACCCAGCCGTTACAAATGGCATAAAGAAACAGGGAACGAGCAAGGCGATGCTTTAGTGAACCGGTTGGGTGAGTGCTTTCATCTTTTAGATAGATGTCGATACCCTCAACACTTGGTAGGTCGAGTTTAATTAGGTGGGTATCTGCTGAGCGTTGGTAGTCGGCTTCGATTTTTCTAACCGCATTGTTAATCCAATCATGATCGGTACACATTAGGCTATCTCCTTAAATATCGTTATGCTGATAATTTACCTACAATTAGGGAGAAAACCTTTGCATTTTTTGTTCTATTTTTCTTATATTAGAGAAATATTTTCTCCAAATTGATTGGGTTGTGAAATGGAATTGGATGGAATTGATCGAAAAATACTCGCTTTGCTGCAACGTGATGCCACCTTGTCTTTAAGTGATCTGGCCGATGCTGTGAATCTAACCACGACACCGTGTTGGAAGCGGCTCAAAAAGCTGGAAGAGAGCGGGGTGATCCAAAAGCGGGTAGCGTTGCTCAATCCAGATAAACTCGACTTATCATTTAATGCTTTTGTGATGATAAAAACGCGTGATCACTCTCATGAGTGGTATAGCCAATTTGTTGCCACTGCGACTGAATTCCCTGAGGTGATGGAGTTTTATCGTATGGCGGGTGAGTACGACTACATGATGAAAGTGCTGGTGAAAGATATGCAAAGCTTTGACCGTTTTTACAAAAAACTGGTTAACTCAGTGAAAGGGATTTCGGATGTGACGTCGACGTTTGCGATGGAACCTTTAAAATACACCACAGCGCTACCGATTTAATCCGGTAGACGCTGTGGTACGAGGTACTGATTTAGTCAATAAAGCGCATCACACCTTCTTGTACTGCGCTGGCCACCAAGTTGCCTTGACGATCATAAATCTCACCACGGACTAAGCCGCGAGTGTTGCTTGCGGTTGGGCTATCGATCGCATACAGCAACCATTCATCCATCTTAAATGGGCGGTGGAACCAGATTGAGTGATCAATAGTCGCAACTTGGAATTTAGGCGTGAGTAGCGATACGCCGTGAGGATGAAGTGCAGTTGTCAAAAAGCCCCAGTCTGACGCATAAGCCAACAGGTATTGATGAATCAACTGATTGTCTGGTAACGCGCCATTCGCTTTGATCCACAAATATTGTTTAGCTTCTGTCTTAGCTGGTGTTAGCGGATTTACCACGACGACAGGGCGCATTTCAATGGGCTTTTCGCCACAAAAGGTTTGGCGTAATTTTTCGGGTAAGAAGTCGGCAACGCGTGCTGCGAGCTCTGATTCTGATGCGAAATTTTCTGGCCCAGGGATATCTGGCATGGTGTTTTGGTGCTCAAAACCAGGCGCATCGCCATGATAAGAGGCGGTGAGGTAGAAAATAGGACGGCCATTTTGAATCGCTTTAACGCGTCGAGTACTGAAGCTACGACCATCACGTAGATTTTCTACATCATAAATAATCGGCTTTTCCGGATCGCCTGGGTAGAGAAAGTAGCTATGAAATGAGTGGACGGTGCGTTCGTCGTCGACGGTATAACGCGCTGCAGAGAGCGCTTGGCCAATGACTTGGCCCCCGTAAACTTGAGGCAAGCCTAGGTTTTCACTTTGGCCGCGAAACAATCCTTCTTCTAGCTTTTCAAGTTTCAGAAGATTTAGCAGCTCGTTCAGTGGTTTACTCATCATGTATTATCCAAAATTAATTCTTTAAGCATTCTACGTAGTGTCATTATTGCACGCAATGATCATGGCTAAAGCCACTCACGGTTAACACCAGTATAGAGTAAAAGCTCATTATAACGGCGTTGCGTCAGAAATTGGTCAAGAGTGAATTCCCTCTCATGACAGTATGCAAAACTACGACTATAATTCAGCAAGTTAATTATACTATTCTCATTGTGAGGCGTTATGAAAAAGACACTGATGTTAGCAACGTCGGTTTTATTTGGGGCTGTTTTAATGGGTTGTCAAAATGAGCCTGCAGCACAGCAGGAACAAGTACAAGCACAGCAAACCATTACCGGTAATGTCGCTTACCGCGAACGTATTATGCTGCCTGATAACGCAGTGGTAACGGTTCGTCTGCAAGATGTGTCGCTAATGGATGCGCCTGCTAAGCTGATTTCTGAGCAAGTGATCGAAACCAACGGCGCACAAGTGCCTGTTGCGTTTGAGTTAAGCTACAATCCAAACGATATCAAACCTGGCCACCGTTACAGTGTAAGCGCACGCATTGAAGTTGCGGGTGAGCTACGTTTCATCACGGATACGATGAATGCGGTAATTACCGACGAGAATCAAACTCAGCAACTAAACCTAATGTTGGTTGGTACGCGCTAATCAAATAGCCTAAGAATAATTAGGATAAGTTAATGGCAGCTCTAGGGCTGCCATTTGTGTTTCTTGAGGCTAATTCGCCCGCCATCACTCACTTCTATTCCTTCCGCCAGTAACTGACGGCGTTGTCTTTGTAAATCCTCTCCTTTGAGAGAGATTTGCCCTTGGCTGTTCACAACTCGGTGCCAAGGTAATTTTGAACCTTCAGGTAAATTGCCAAGCGCTTTTCCAACGTGACGGGCATAACCGGGATAACCGGCTAATTTTGCGATCTCACCATAACTTGTGACTTTTCCATGCGGAATTTGGTGAATTACAGCAAAGATTTGCACTAAAAACTGGTCCATACTCATTTATTGATAATTTAGTTTTCGATAGTTGCTGTTAGCAGGATGACTTTCAGCAGCGATAATTGTGATTTATGGTCATCATATCCTAACTCGTCGATTCCAGGATGGAATAAGGAGCAGGAATGCTATTTTCTACCTTACAATTTTTTATTGCGACTTTATTGGCGGTCATCTGTGCGCGGGTGATTGGTTTTAGCGAGGGTGATATACCGCTAATAGCCATGGTTGCGCCAGTTCTCTGGTTTATTCCTCAACGAGGTTTTGCCTCAGCGGTTTTTCTCGTCAGCGTATTGGCGTACGGATTAACGCTGCCTCATCAACCCATCACCTTATCGGTCAGTGTGTGGATATTATTTCCACTCATGATGGTCGCGTTTTCACGACGAAGTCACTTTTGGGTCGTGTTTGTTGCTGCCTTGATCGTAATCACCTTACAAGTAGGCATTATGGTTACGCAAAATGCAGGCAAGCTTGAAGGCGATGCTGCGTTGACTGCTATTCAAACGGTCGCGGTAGTGATGATTTGGTGGTCAATGAGTCATTGGAAGCCAATCAAACAACATCGCTGGTGGGCATTATTGTTGCTCTTACCATTATGGATTACCCAAATGGCTTACGCGGTACTGTTTGCATTGGCGGTGATTGGTATTGTGGGTGCGTTAGAAAATTTATCCAAACTAAAAGATTTTCGTTGGGGTAAATTGTTGTGTTGGACTCTGCCTACGGTCGCCTTTGCTGCCTTGGTGATTAGTCCTCATGTGGAAGTCCCCAATCCTGTTTTTGTGGTTTGGTTGTGTTTACTTGGTACGGCATGGATTACTGACTATATCTTGCAGAGCGTCGAATATAACGAAGAAATATGAATCGTATTGCTGTCAATAATTGGAATGGTGACAAGAATATGACAGAATTGTTTGATTAATGCTCAATGGAATGTTGCATTTACTTTATGCTGTTTTGGCGACGGCTTAAATAAGAAGTGTAAGACCATACCAACAGGGTAACCAAAAGCAAAAATTTATGGTTAGGTTAGGATTACTTCGAGGATTTATTCTCGCGATTGTTTCTGTATTTGCGACTTGCTGTTTGAGCGTGTCAGCGTATGCGAATGAGCAATATCGAGTCGCAATAGAAGCGGATGATGTAGTCACTCGCGTTTTATTTGATGCCGTATCTCAGCGCTTTGAGGTAGATATTGCCTACGTCTACTACCCAAGCTTTAATGATATTCTCACGGCAGTTGAAAGTGGCGAGAGTGATTTTGCTGCCAACGTTACCTATACACCGCAGCGTGCGGAACGATTTGATTATTCTAGCCCGACCAATATCGAATATACCTACCTCTACAGCTATACCAATGCCACATTAGAAACAATTGAGCGAGTTGGGATCCCCAAAGGGACTATTTATGGTGAGCTGATCAAGAAGTATTTTCCTTCGTTAACTCAAATAGAATATAGCGGTCATCAACAAGCGCGCCATCTCCTTGATAGTGGTCAGGTTGATGGTGTTGTCGATGCCATTAACCAGCTTAAGCCGATGTTGTTGGCTGGATTGGATGCACAACTCCTTAATCATCAAATATCCATTAAGCCCGTATCCTTGATCGGTACCAAAGACAAGTTTCAATCGCAGCTCAAATCCTTCGAGCAGCATTTACACAGTGCGCCAGTGCAAAAGCTATTGCGTGAAACAGTGAATCAATACCAGTTTGATATTCGCCAAAAATCGTTGCGTGATTTGGTGTTAGAGAGCGGGATTGATCGTAACCGCCCGATAAAAGTTAAAATTGAACACGCGGGTCAATATGCCACTTACCATAACGATGGTCAGGTCACTGGTATTACTCCTGATGTGCTTTTTTCTGCATGTGATATTTTGATGCTTAATTGTAAATTGGTCAGTCGTGGTGATGAAACATGGGAAGATATGTATGCTGATTTTCTTGCACAAGAAATTGATCTAATTTCGCCATTTGCGAAATCTGAACCGCGGAAGCAATTCGCCTATTTCAGTGTGCCGTATTATCAATCCACGGCAATCATGATCAAGCGTGAAGGTTATAAAAATAACGTCTACAGCAATGTGTCGGAATTAATTGTTGAACGTATTGGCGTGGTAAAAGATGACTTTTATCAAGAGTTATTAGAAAGTCTGCTACCCCAGAAAACACTGATTACCTACCGTAATGCTGAACAGCAAATTGCTGCGCTACTGGCAAAAGAAATTGATTATGTAATTATCACTCGCTCAAGCTATAACAAGATACTGCGTGAATCGAAAACCTTGTTGCCGTTGGCTGAAGATAAATTGATTGGTGAATTTTATACTTCTAATGTGGCCATTGGCTTTACCAAGAATGCGCGTGGTAAAGCTCTCGTACCACTGTTTGATCGCGCGATTAAAATGCTCGATTTGGAAAAAATCACCAATACGCACTACGTTCAACCTGATTGGAAAGCCGCCTTACAGAGTGAACAGCGCTTAGCTCGTCGAAGTATTGCCGTGGTCGCATTGGGACTGATTGGTTCGATTCTCGTCAGTTTGTATCTGCACCATCAATCCAATACAGATAACTTGACGAGATTAAAGAATCGCCGTGCATTGCAGCGTCGCTATAGCAAAGATATCAGTCCGCATTTAACCTTGGTCTACCTAGATGTTAATAACTTCAAACCGATTAACGATACGTTTGGCCATGAAATCGGCGACCAAGTGTTAAAGCACATCGCCAAGCAAATATCGCGCTATTGGAAAGGCCAGAGCTACCGCATTGGTGGTGACGAGTTTATTCTGATCGGCTCCGTCGACAGTGTTACGCTCAGTTATGCGTTATTGAATTTACAGAAGCTGCAATTCACCTCACAAGATCATCGTATCACTTTAGATGTCTCGGTTGCTTTTGGGGTCTCCAAGCCAAGACGGGAGGCAATGACGTTAGAAGATGTGATGCATCAAGCCGATCTTTCAATGTATTCGCATAAGCGTAAAGTGACGGAACGTGAGATTAACGTGGCCAAACAGCAGATAGAACAAGAACTCAATATGATTCAACCATAATAAGTGATGGTAAAAGCGACGTTTTTGGTGGTTGTTGGTTGTTCTGTGTTCACTTGGCTCGAAATTGGAAGTTTTCTAATAAGATAGGGTTGCAAAGCTAACGGCTATGCCTGATAATTCTCGCACTCTCTGGAACAACAGAGATGCTCAATGGAGGCCTGGTCCTCCCGCAACAATAACTCGTGAACTCGGTCAGGTCCGGAAGGAAGCAGCCGCAGCGAGTGACTTGTGTGCCGGGATGTGGCTGGGTCTCCACCCAATTTAGAAAAGCCGCTCTCTATGAGCGGCTTTTTGCTATCTGACATTTATGATTTTTAATCATGAATCTATCACCTTGCAATTAGCCATTATTGTTATTCACCACAACAGTTTGCGACTGATTCCTTATATATTCAATTAACTCAAGCGGATAGGCCGCAGTTTTTCTTGCCAGTGCTATACTGCCGCAAATTTTGCTTTCGATTTGATTGAGTTAAGGATAACAGATGAAAAAGCCTCATTCTTTGTGGAGCTTCTTGATAGTCATGGTCGCGTTTGCCACTGGCAGTGTGCAAGCACAGGTACTGACGATAGACGATGTTAAGTTTGATAGGTCGAAAGGTACGATAAGGGCGTATCTAGCTCAGTATCGGGATATCATCATTCCGACTCATTTGGACGGTGTCCCAGTGGCGATCATTGGCAAAAGGGCGTTCAGAAATCAAGGGCTCACCAAGGTTGTTTTGCCTGAGACGATCAAGAAAATCGATGATGAGGCTTTTGCCAATAACTACTTGACCAATATTATCCTGCCGGATTCTCTAACATCAATAAGGCATCAAGCGTTTCAAAACAATAATCTTATTCATCTGGATATCCCCGATTCAGTCACTTTTGTCGGGGACGGGGCTTTTATTCAAAATGATCTCAAGAGCATCAAACTCTCAAACTCACTACGTGCGATCAGCCACGGAATGTTGGCTGACAATGAACTCACGGAAGTCATTATTCCTGACTCCGTAGAATTGATAGATAACTACGCATTTCAGAGAAATAAGCTGAGCCATGTGGTCATCCCTAACTCGGTTAAGACGATACTGACCCGAGCGTTTGCTAAAAATAAGCTCACCAGTGTGACTATCTCTAACTCGATATCACATATTCATAATTATACTTTTTCTGAAAATGATCTCACGAGTGTTGTGATTCCTGATTCTGTGAAAGTGATTGGTTTTCGCGCTTTTTATCAAAATAAACTGGTTAACGTAGAGTTACCTGATGAGCTTATTTATATCCAAGATGAAGTCTTTGCTGAAAACGAGTTAGAAACCGTGATGTTGAATGACAAGCTGGAAACGATAGGTCGGTATGCTTTCTATAAAAACAAGCTCACCACTGTGACCATTCCAAAGTCGGTGACCGAGATCTATCCTTCTGCATTTAAGGATAATCCGTTAACCCGAGTTGCTGTACCAAAAGCGATGATAGAAGAAAGCCGCTACGTGTTTGACGAAGAGGTAGAGGTTGTCGAAACGTCATGGTTTAGTGGGATTTTTAACTAGGCTAAGTGAATAACCAAAGAAACTCCGCCAATAGCATTGATATAAAAAGGCCGATAGAATTATCTATCGGCCTTTTGTTTACCTACAAGCTATCATTAGTGGGTCACTGAGCTACTCATTGGTGTAGTAGATTGAGTTCACCTTGAGCGGGCTATTGTAAGGTTTTCCGAGGTTTAACTCACTGACTAGCGCTGCCATTTTGTTTAAGCCTTGGTTACTGATACCACCGTTATATACTTTGGTGTTGTCAGGATTTGTCATGGAGGTTTCTCCGACATTCCAAGTGGTAAAGAAATCACTTAGGTCGTAGCCTGATACGTAAGAGCTACACACCATAAGCAAGTCTCCACCAGTTAAACCTGTTTCGTTTGAACTACAGTAGTTAGTGCTTTGGTCGCCTTGTTTGTCACCACGAGCTTTACGGTGCATAAGCTTGAACATGTTCCAGCCTTCGTCTGCACCATAGATGGATGGTTTTACTGTATCTGTATACCAACGATCGATAGTAAAATGCGCTTTAGCCCAGATTTTTAGTTGGCCAAACATGACTAGGCGCATACCTGCATCACCATGTGACCAAGCATGCTGGTTATTTGAAGTTAACCAAATTGGCGCTTTTTGGATATCAATCTTAATACGGTCCATTTCTGGATTGTCATTGCGTCCTTCCAGTTCCTGCATGTATAGCGCTAATAAGTTATTCGTTACTTCTGTACTGCCTTCCGCAGAGAATGGTGCAGAGGCAAGGTTGTGGCCAACTTCATGCCATAATAGCCAATCATTTAACGCGTTTGTTGGAACGCTAGTGCGGTCGGCATTGAAGCTTGAGTTCATGACAGGGTAGCCAGAGTGAGCAGCACCAACCGAGATTTGTACGTCATTGACGAAGCGATGGCGGAACTCTTTTAGCGCTGAGTATGTGAAACGACGATGTTGGCCATCTTCCGTGACTTCATCGCGGCCGTAAAAATCACTGGCAGCGTCAGCGAAACGATTCATGTCTGCGGCAAACTTCACAAGGTCAATTGATTGAATATTATTGACTGGGGTGGTGTAGATAAATGATCCAGTATCAATTTCGGCAATCGGTGCGCTTGAATCGTTAGGGTGATTAATCCAACGTCCTTCCTTCCACCAAGCGGCATATTCAACACCGGAAAGATCAAAGCTCACCTCACCAAGTCCTTTCTCTTTTGGTGTAATATAAATTAAACCGCCGTAAGGGACTTTAAATGTTAGGCTTGCACCGTCGTATTGGTAGCTTGTTTGCATACGCGGTGGGCGTTTCAAACTGGTTTCGTGGTTAGGTTTTCCGGTCAGATCATCAGCAAACATCACGGTGATTGTTGCTTTTACGCCTTTACTTACTGAAACCTCTTGTAGTTGAGGGGCCCAAAGACCGGTAGATTGATTGTTACCAGCTGAGTAACTTACCGCTTGGCCGTTGGTTTGAATTGTAGCCGAAACTGATTCGCCATTACCTGGTGTTCGACCAGGGTACATGGTGGTATCTACAGTGATTTCGTGATCCCAGAATGAACGCCCCAGCATGATGCGAGTCAATGGTTTTTCCATATAGTTAAGTGGGTAACTCGGGTTCATTTGGCCGCTAAGTTCACCTTCCCCATGAATCATCCCGTTGCTAATGAGCGATGCCTTTAAGTCCACGGGGCAGAGAGCTTCTTCGGTATCTTGTTGGTGTTGACCGTCGGTGTAACAGTTTAGAAATTGTACTGCTTGTTTGAAGCCAAGCTCGTCTTGGATATTGGTTTCGAATCTATATGGGTTGTCATTCCACATCCAAATTGAAAGATTATCAAACGTTTGATTCAGTTCTGCTGATGATAGGCGTTTGCCTTGTGTACCTTTTGTGCGGTAGTAGAGCTCATGATGGTAAAGAGCAGTGAAATTAGAGCCAAGGTTAGCGGCTTTAACCATACTATCAACGACAGTTTGACTTATTTCATAACGGTCGAAGTCAGGACGATGGTAGTTACCACGAACGGTTTCACCATGGCCATCACGAGTTTCAATGCAGTTAAACTCCCACTGATAGTCGTTGTTACAAACCGGCGTGCCAACAAAGGCCGTTTTTAGTTCATCAATAGCCGCTTGACGCTCTTCTGGGGTGTTGACAAAGATGCGAGCTTGTTTGGTGACCATTTGAGGTGCGCCGTCTCCACCTATGACAGGGTTACCTTCACTATCTCGTTTTACGACCTCATAGTGTGGTATTTCAAATTTAATTTTTGTTTCGTCTTTAATCCATTCAACAGTACCGTCTTGATTTACGGTAAAAGGTTGTTCGCCTTGATTATCCTGGAAGCGTTCAAGGACAACCATATCCGAACCACCCCTAACATGTAAGTTCGGGTACATAGTCTGGCAGTAGTAGGAACTGCCACAAAACGCTTGATTGGTTGGTGTGACGTTTTGCCCACCTACAGACATGCCAGCTGCATCAGCAAGACGACCAATCGGTTCTGGATTGGCACTTTGAATCGCATCCATAAACAATACATTACCACCTGCGCTGATGTATTTTATCAATGCAGTGATGTCGTCTTGACTTAGGTTAGGGTTCTCTATATCCGCGACAAAGTTAAGAGTCATACCGTCACCGATGATTTTAGGCGGGTAGGCTTGCAGTAGTAAAATTGGAGTGTCAGACGGATTGATGCCATCAAATCCATCTTTCATTAGGTGAGTAACATTCTTGTCGAAACCGAACTCTGGACTCACAAAGAAATCATACTCAAAACCAGAGTGAGAGTTATGGTGAGCAAAGTAGGCTTTATCAATGTTGGTGGCTACTTTGAGACCTGCGGTAGGCGCTTTATCGTTAAACCATTGGAATAGGTTTGAGAAAAACAGCTTCATACTGCCGTTGTCATCGTGCTGAGGGTTTTCAATTTTGGATGACGTACATATTTGAGCTTGGCTATCAATAGTGACAGAGCGGTTGTTCCAGTAATTATCTGGGCATGAAAGAATGCTTGGGTACATCCCGTTGCCCATGAAGACGACTTTTCCTGCGCCAATTTCCCCTGCGGTTACAAATGGGAAACCGAAAGTGGCATTATCTTCATTAACAGTTGGAATTGCTGGCATATCAATACCCGGCCAATCAGCTACGTAAGGCTTACCTTCTCGAGTCCAAGCTTGTGCCTGACCGAAAGGTATCTCACGGTTTTTATCTGCACGAGGCATCATGATTGGGAACGCACGGTTTGATATGTTCAGCGCCCGCATACCGCGTGTGTAGCCAGTTGAACCATAAAAGCTACCGTTATCATTGAATACGTGGAATGTTTCTACGTTACGGAATATTGCCGTTAATGACTCAGTGACGTATTTTCCGCTATCCAGAGATAACACCGCTGGTTGACGTACTAGGCTGCTAAAAGTCGCAGGTTGGCGTAATTCTTGATCGATCACCGAGGTGAGGCCTTGGCTAAATTGGGCTTCAAATTCATTCGGAAGACTAAAGTCTGAGCCATCAAGCTTGCCACCGTTCGGCAGAGAAAGATTGATCAGTTCATTAATTACGTTTGGATAGAGAGCGAAAGTACTCTGAATGTCGTTGGTGACGATAAATGTGTTATTTTGACGTTCTGCATAACGTTCAATCAGAGCTTGAATATTTGCTTTTGTTATTGGGTTATTTGAAACGTCGGTTAGTTTGTAGTCAACTTGATTTCCCGTCACTTTACCAAACTCGAAAGTATCGATACCAAACGTTAGGGTATCTCCCCATAGGTACTCGAACTCGCCGTTTTCATCTGTTGTACCAATCGAGTTTGCCGAGAAAAAGCTCATACCTGAAATGGCATTGCCGTTAGCATCGGTTAACGTACTACGAGTAAGAACCTTACCTTCAGAACTTGGTTTATAAGCGTAAGTGGCTTCAGCATTGGCAGAAACGAAGTCAGAGCCGAGATTACTATCGGCTTCAGGGTCAACGGCTGGGACAACTTTATCGTCGACGTGTGAGCTTGGTGCTTTTCCCACGTCATCTGTCGCTTCTTCTTGCTTAGCATCGATAAAACTTGTGACGGCATTTTCATCATCAAGATTTTGGTAAATATCTTCGATATCGAGTGCATCAATTTCTTTTAAGCAGATTTTATTGTCAGCTTTACAATTACTTATCGATTGAATAACCCTAGCTGCATTTTCGCCATGTTCTGTGGAAAGAAGATCAAATGATGCATTAGGGCGAACTGTATTGATGCTTTTTGTTGGTTCTTTAGGAGTAGGTGCAACGAACGCCCCAAGAGTAACATGACCTAAATTACAAACAAAAGGTGTTCCTTGTAGTACATCAAAAGTCCCATTCTCTATGCGAGTACCATTACAATCGACTTCGCCGATAATGGTTTTACTTGATGCAATGAGCATCGCGGAGTACGTAGTAGGTGGAATCACATCTGTTGGTGGATCGATTCCCTCATCAGATCCGATTAACACTAGTTCGTCATCATTACATCCTGCGAGTGCAAGTGACACCATCGTCGCTAGAAATAGCTTATTTCTCATTATTTATAGTTTCTCTTTTTAAGGGCTGCGATACTTATTTAGGTCAAATGTTGGTGGGATAGATGGTTGGAAATTAGCCAGTGTTGGAGAGCAAACGGTGGTTGTTTGTCTCACATAAGTAGCGCTAAATATCCGCTGTTTGACGGCTCTATTGCTTATCATTGAGTCCGTATTGCTCAATTTTCAGCAATGACATTTAATATAATAAGTATCTAATTTTAATGAATATTAAGTGTGTGGAATACAGTTAACCAATTAATATAATTTGCCGTATCGATAATGAATTAATTTCGATGTAGGCGTGTTTTGTCGGAAATAACTGACAAATTTAGAGGGTGGTGGGGAATTATTTTACAATGCTGGGTGGGGTGTTCAAAAAGCATTCAGGTGGGATACAAATCACCCCACAGAGAGTGGGGCGAAAAGTGTCAGTTTGCTTCCAAAATATTTTGATAGAGCTGTTCGTAATTGGCTTTTTCACGCTCTTGTTCATCCATCATCTGACGAATCACGGTGTCACACTGATGAACGACTTTGAGTAAAAATTCCATATCAGCATCTTTGGGCCAACGGCGCGCAAGTAGCTTGATAATACTCATGCAAACTGATTGTAAGAACGGGCAGCGTTGATTAATTTCAATGTATATTTTAATTAATTCACTTAGTGTCATACGGTTGGCTTGAATGTATTTGTGTTTGCTCTCGAGCCACTCCAACTTTTCGATATTTGCTTGTTGGATCTGTTTTAGCATAGTGACTTGGCTGGAAAAAATATGCTCATGCTGATGGCTATGAATGGCTTCAGTACATTTAGGAATAAGGCGAGCAAACTCGCTGTCAAAATTCATGCGATTTAATATCCAAGCAAACTGATGCAATGGATAGAAGTGGCTAAATGATGCCCCTCGATGAATTTCATTGAGCTTGCTAACGGCCAAGGCATACTGGCTTTCTTCCAATGCAATATGCGCGAGCAATAGGTCTAACTCAGCTTCGAGTTTCGCCGCCTCTCGCATACCAATAATTTGGCTATAAAGGCTCTTTGCCTCGTTCAGTCGGGCGACTTTAAGCCCTGGTTCGCAGTTAAAACAAGTGTAGAGAATCATGCGAGCCAAGTTGATTTTGGCAAAGATAGTGTTGCGATAGGTGTCTTTGTTGATTTCCATATAGACACGATAGTGATCCAGTGCGTTTTGATAGTCACCAACTGAAATACACAGGTTGGAAATAACCAGTTCGCGCTCTGAGTTGCCTCGCACCATTTTACTCGCCAATTCAAAGTGGCGAATAGCGGTGGGTATCTCGCTGTTCATTAAGCTGATGCTGGCGGCAGCGGTGCGAACCAAAGTGCTATTAGGCTTCGTTGCTAATAGCTTATTGATCATTACGTTAGCCGCTTTTTTATCCCCTAAGTTCATCAGCGAATTAGCCAAACCAATCGTTGCCCAGTCACATTCTTTACGGATCAATATGTTTTCATACAGAACTTTAGATTGTTCGTGTAGCTGCAAACGGCTTAAAAAATCGCCTTTAAAGCGGCAAATAGTAAAGTGATATTCAGGGTAGAAAGGTAATAATTCGTCGCACAGCTCAATGCCTTTTTGATATTGATGGGTCAACTGCGCGGTATAGAGTTGATATAAGGCATGCTTACGAGCGACGGCAGAATGAATACGCTCTTTAAGCGACATGATATTAAACGGCTTGAGTAAGTAGTCATCCGGTTTCAATTCGATAATTGAATGGACGACAGTTGAAGAGCTCTCACCAGTAATTAGGATCAACACCGCTTTTTCATGCAGTAAATTGTAGTGTTTCATCTCTTCAAACACTTGTTTGCCGTTGATGCCACGACCTAAGTTGTAATCACACAAGATCAGATCATATTGCTCTTGGCGAGCGAGTTGAATACTCGCTTTGGCGCTTGAACAGTAAGTAATGTTGCGGTCATGAAACCCGAGCTTGAGTAGCATGCTTTTTACTGTGACGACGACAATTGAGGCATCATCAACAATCAGTACCTTTAAGGAGGAAAAGTGGTTCATTGGTTCTTATCTAAACTGTGCCAACTCGACAATAGATTGAATTTCCAGCTTTTTGAAAATTCTATTTTTATAAGTACTCACCGTCTTCTCGCTGATGTCGAGCGTGGTGGCGACTTTTTTGTTGTTAAAGCCTTTTAGCAATAAATTGGCGACGTTGATTTCTTGCGTCGACAGTAATTGATAGATTTTCTGAATACTGCTTTTATCACGGTCGCTTAATATCGATGCGATTGTCTGAATGTAGCGCGGATTTTTATTAGCTTTAAAGCAATGGTAATTGTGATTAGTGATCGTGATTTCAACGGGGTTGTTGCCTTCCAACAAGCATACAGAACCAATGAAATTGGTGGAGTTCAAGTTGGCGAGTAATTCGTTAACGTCACAATCAAGAAAATCGATATCAATCACTAATAAGCTGACTTTTTGTATCTCGTCATTTTCAAGTAATTGATTGATACCTTTGTAAGTAAAGATTCGGCCGAAGATCGCATCCTTACCCATCGCTTTGGTAATGGCGTGAGAGGATGAGGTGTTTGGGCTAAGAATCACGGCATCATGCAATGGTTGCAGATCTTCCGCTTCACGTTCAAAGTCCTGATAATGCGAGACAAACTCCCATAAGGCAGCAATAGGGAGTGGTTTACAGGCAAAGAAGCCCTGATAGCTGTCGACCCCTAAACTGTTGAGATATTGCAGTGTTGCTTCGTCTTCAATACCTTCGACAACGCAATGTAAGCCAAGTGAATTGGCTAATTGCACACACATGCTAGTCAACTGTTGATTACGATAGTTACTCGTTACATCCTTAATAAAGCTACGATCAATTTTGAGTTCGGTGAAAGGCAATAACGCCAACTGACTAAGCGAGGCATGGCCAGTGCCAAAATCATCGATCGATAAGCAAATGCCATGCATGCGCAAACGAGCCAAGTTGGCCAGTGAATTGCGTGAGTAATCATACACTTCGTATTCGGTTAGTTCGAGTACGAGGCGTTTTGGCGAGAATTGGTATCGTTCACATAACGCCAGTAAGCGGTCGCACATGTCATCTTCAAAATTAGATTGGCTAACATTGATTGATAGGCTGATGTCTTGCTGAAGCAGTGCCACAGCAGCGATCGCTTTTTCTGCTACGTGCCAAAACAATTGGTCACTTAGGCCCATTTTATGAATGGTCGTTAGGAAACTGGCAGGGGTGAGTACCCCAAAACGCGGGTGTAAGCAGCGAATCAGTGACTCTACACCGATGATACGTTTGCTATGAACACTGAATTGCGGTTGATAGTAGTTAGCGAACCAATTTTGTTCGAAAGCATCAATGACTTCTTGTTCACTCAAGCAAATATGATTGGCATCTTCAGTAGATAGTAGCTTACGGCTTTCGTAGCGCTCGAACATGGCTTGCAAAGCGGAGACTGAATGGGGCTTATTGATGGTATCGACAAACTTAAAACCAGCAGCAATACACATGTTGCTGGTCAACTCAATCACATCCTCACGCATAGCACTGTGGATCGCTATGCCAATATTGAGCGAGTGATTAGAGAGCGTTGCGAGAAATTGAATACCATCCATGTCTGGCAAGTTGATATCACAAATAATGAATTCGATGTTCTGTTGCTGACAGATCTCAAGCGCTGATTGAGCATCACGAGTGAGTACAATGTGATGATATCCTAGCGCCATGAGTGACAACTTAAGCTTAGTTGCTTGAATAATGTCGTCTTCAATTATAAGTATTTGCATGGTTATTGCCTTGTTTCTAGCCACAATTTTACTTTGCTATTTATAGCTTGTAATTCTTCGATAATGCTTTGTTTTAAATCCGCTTTATCTTCTACAATATCCGTTGCTTCGTACTGTTTTGCTGCTTCAGTAAGCGTATTCATCTCAAGTAAAGCGGATGACCCCTTTATTCGATGAATGATCGCTTTGTCATCCATGCTTCCTTTTTCTAGTGCTTTGATCTCTTTCTGGAAGGTTTCAAAAACCACCAAAGCCATTTCCATCTGTTCTTTTTCGCCGCCAGAATTCAACCAATTCATATTTTCACTCGAGTCTGCTGTAGGCGGTTTAGCCACAATATATTGAGTCAATATTTGGCTAAGTTCATTGAGCGTGTATGGCTTATATAGTACATCATTCATACCGCAAGCCTGTGCTTTTTCTGCAATAATTCGAGAATCTTCCGCAGTACATCCAATAATGGGCAGCGAGCCAAACTTATCAGGCTGCGCTTTAATCGATTTGGCTAGCTCGAAGCCACTCATCAGTGGCATATGACAATCGGTTAATACTAGTGAGACGTGCTCAGTAAATTGCTCTAAGTATTCCTGAGCTTCTTGGCCATTGCTGACGATGTGGAACTCAACCCCAAGCCGCGCCAATTGTTTGTGCAGTAGCATCTGGTTGATCAGATCGTCATCAGCGACGAGGATTAAGCCTTGAGCGTCTTCGATCGCTTTGGTTGCGACAATATCATCTTGACGTGTCATTGCTGTCCAGCGTTCAAAGAGTCGGTCAGGATAAATATTACCCAAACATTTGTGCTCATTAGTCGCGTTCACACGTTTGCCTAGCCAGGCTGATAGCCATTGTGCTTCTCTCTCTGTATCAGCTAGCAAGTTTTCACCCAAATGGATCGTGCTTGGCTTACTGATGATTGGGATCATACACATCACGGTAGTGCCAATGCCAAAATCACTGTAAATATTTATCTCGCCACCCATGAGAGCAATCAGGTTCTTGGTAATACTCATACCAAGTCCTGTACCACCATAGCGACGTGAAATATCTTTATCTGCTTGGACAAAAGGTTCAAATACCGTTTCAAGCTGTGCGCTGGTCATGCCGCAGCCAGTATCGGCGATACTGATCGTCATCAGTTCTTCAGTGTTACTGATGCAGACAGTGATCGAACCAAACTTGGTAAACTTGAGAGCATTTGACAACAAGTTAGCCAGCACTTGATTGACGCGCATCGCATCCATTTCAACTTGATGGATGGCCGATGGGTGCCAATCTAAAACGAAATTTAAGCCTTTCACTTTTGCGACGGTCTCAAAACTCCGTAGCGAAGGGCACAGCTCTTGGTAAACGTTATGACTACGAACATCGATTTGCAGTTGTCGAGCTTCGATTTTCGAAAAATCAAGGATCTCGTTGACCTGACTTTTTAAACGTTGCGCAGAATGAACGGCGTTTTTGAGCAGCTCCGCATCTTGTGGTTTCTTTAAGTTAAATTGCAGTAGCTCCATCAATCCGAGCATCGCAGCAATCGGTGTGCGTAGTTCGTGGCTAACCACTGCAAGGAAATGATTTCTTGCTTCGATGGCTTGCATTGCTTGCTGATTTGAGAGTTGTAGATCAGCTTCGAACTGTTTCTCGACGGTAATATCATCGACTATCGTCATACGGTGGTTTGAGCCCAACTCAGGATGAATAATCGCTTGGTGACGAATATGAAAATAACGACCACTTAACGAGCCGTCGCTCACGTCGTAGTACAAAACTTCGTTACTTTCGGTGCTCAGTACATCACGAGTAAAACCGCAGGGTGTTACGGGGCTATTGGTGGCGTTCATCTGACAATCTTTTACTTTGTCACTGTAAACGGAGTTAGTAAAAACAATCTCTTCATTCTCATCGGTAATGAAAATGATGCTGGGCATATTATCGAGTAGCGTCGAAAGCCAACTGATTTCACTTTGTGATAATTGGTTAATTTTCTGGGTACGTTTAAGGCGGCCTGACAATACCCCAAGGACAGCAATACCAATGAGGACAAAGACAGTCACCAGTACTAACGCCAAAACGACATAGTAATTGACCATATCTTTGCTGTATCCATAGTTTACAAATAGCTTACTATGGCCCTGTTTGAGCGTTTCAATTTCGCTTTGGTCAGTAATAACCAACATGCGCGATAGCATATTAAGCAGTAGCGCGGAGTCCTTTCTAACCGACATCACCAATGGAATATCAAAATCCATGTAGCTCGGTTTTGGTAACGATTCAAACTGATGACTTGTACTCGTACCATTGCTGTACAAATAGTCTTCTATGATTTCGCGGTCTAACAAAAGATGCGTAATTTTACCGGTGTTAAAATCAACCAACATATCCGCTGCACTCGAATAAACGATAACGGGTTCATGTCGCTCAATTTCGGCAATTTGCGGTTGCAGTGTATTAGTACGATCTAATACTGCCAGTATTCTTTTGGTGCCGGAGTTTTTGGCTTTGATTAAGCCGTATTCTACGGCAGTGTACTGTTCAGTCATCAGTTGTGTTTCAAGGTCAACACTAAAAATATTTTTCCCAGGCAATACATCGACCAAACCTTGTTCAAGCATCTCATCTATGTTTCGACCATTAGCCGGTACATATTCAAACTCAAAGAGTGTTTTTCTTTCTAAAAGATTGGTTAAATCATGCACATAGCCTCTAATGTCACCTGATTGCTCATCTAGGTATGAAAGAGGATAACTGTGCTCTTGAATTGTGTAGCGAATCGTTGAATTTTTTTGTTGGTTTTGTAGTAGTTGCCAATGGGCTATTTCGTTAAGCACATAGAGGTTTGACAACTTGATGTTAGTGAGCGCGAGTTGATGATTTTCAATCGCATCATCAAGCGTCCTTTTTAATTCTGTGCGATCTTTTGCCATCATTAGGCCGATATCAGCACTGCCCATATTGTAATCTAGGAAAATACGGCCGCTAGAATGTCGAGGGTCAAGAATGTACTGATTCACTTCGGTCAATGTCGTAATAGTAGCGTCGGCCATGTTGTGGCGTAACATCTGAGCCACGACATTTAATTTGTTTGAAGTAACGAATTTGGTTACACCAAACTTTTCTAATGCTTCACAATCTTCACCGCCACGTACACAAACCCAAGTCCACGAAGCTGGGTCTTGATCTTGCAGTTTTTCATCTGCCAACCAGATTATTTTCTTGAGGGAGATCAGAGGTTCGGAGAATTGGAAGTGTTTCCGACGTAATTCGCTACTCGCAAACCCAATGGTGACATCAACCTCATGATTATCTAATGCACTAAAAAGCGGCTCAAAATCATCGTAGCCGCGATAGACCAACTCGAGATTCAATACCTCCGTTAAAGTGATGAGAAAATCATGGTATAGCCCTGATGGTTTATCGATTCCCCCCCAATAAGGAGCCCACTTTGCTTCGGGCATGCCAACTACCAAACGATCGCTATTAACGTCGTCTGCATAACTTGGAGTAGTCAGTATGATGGAGTATAAAATGGTGAAGAAAATTAAGACAGATCGAAACACGTTCAGGGGGGTACTCAGGATAAATTCGGTCGGCGATTTTATCAGCTAATACCCCAAGGGCAAAGGAAAATTGAAGCTTAAATTTAACCTTTAAAAACAGTGACTTATAGTTCGTAGGAATTAACTTACACGTCCTGGTTCTGCTGTTTTGTTGCGCAAGCGAATAGATTTATTTCAAGTTGCTCTTAATGAAATCGGTGGCGCATAAAATCGAGGAATGATCGCAAACGTTTAGGTTGATAGCGGTCTTTATGAAAAATCGCTGAAAAAGGCACGGAGGCGATTTTCCACTCTGGCATGAGCTCAATGAGTTCGCCACTTTCAATCTCTTTCTCGCAATACACCTTAGGAACTCGAATAATACCGTTACCCATTTTGGCCGCCTTAATTAAGGCGCGACCATTTTTACAGGTCAGCTTTCCTTTAACGTGAATCTCAACTGATTTATTGGTGGATTCAGGGTCCACAAAGCTCCACTTGGTGACAGAGCCAGTAAGTGTTCGATGTTGTTGGAGCTGTTTAGGATGGGTGAGTTCACCGTAATTGGTGACGTATTCAGGGCTTGCGAGTGTCACCATGTCGATATCCATTAAATGCTTGGCGACGAAACCCGCATCTTCCAAATTGCCCATGCGAAAAGCGATATCAAATTGATCATCAATGAGATCAATCCGATGGCTGGAAAAATCTAAATCTATCGTTACCTGAGGATGGAGCGAGAGAAAATCAGCAATGGCTGCCGCGATCACTTCTTCTCCTAAATAGCCACCCACACAGTTAACGCGCAATAAGCCTTGCACTTGTTCAGTGTCGTCAATCGCGGCAATTAAGGCTTGATCAATTTGATGTAACGCCGTTTCACATTGACGATAAAAACGTTCACCGGCTTGTGTTAAACGTAAAGTCCGCGTGGTACGTGTGAGAAGTGTTACTCCCATCTGTTTTTCTAGCGCGGTAATTTGCCGCGAAACATGTGAGCGCGAAACAGCCAAGGCATCGGCTGCTTTGGTGAAATTGCCAAGCTGCGCAATAAGTACGAACGAACGGATATCGGCAAGGTTAATTTGATTGAGCATCATATTGGCCTAAATTTAGTGGTAACGGACGCTTTTAATGGCAAAGCAATAGCTGCCTATCACTGGGCACATAGCAGCGGTAGGCAGTTCAGCAAGTCTTTCGTTTAATAGCGTTATTCTCTTATTGTTGCACAGTGGCAACAGTGAGTGAACTTAAATGCTATATATCAACGATAAAGGCTTTCGTAATATAGCGCCATCAGCAGGGGATAAGCCCTGACTTCTTATTAAAATGGTTTAACTCATTGGAGAACAACATGAAAAAGCTCGTTGTTATTACAGGTGCAAGTTCTGGTATTGGTGAAGCAATCGCACGTCGCATGAGCGATGCTGGCCATCCACTGTTGTTGATTGCGCGTCGTTTGGAACGCTTAGAGTCTCTTAACCTTCCGAATACTCTGTGTGAAAAAGTCGATGTACTCGATAAAGCTGCATTTGAAGCGGCGATCACTAAAGCGGAAGCGCAATTTGGTCCTGCAGATTGTATTGTTAATAATGCGGGTGTGATGCTGTTGAGCGAATTAGATGTGCAAGATCCTAATGAATGGAAACGCATGTTTGATGTGAACGTGATCGGCTTGATGAATGGTATGCAAGCGGTATTGGCACCAATGAAAGCACGTCGTAGCGGCACGATTATTAATATTAGCTCTGTGGCTGGTCGCAAAACCTTCCCTAATCATGCAGCTTACTGTGGAACCAAGTTTGCAGTACATGCTATCTCTGAAAATGTGCGCGAAGAAGTGGCTAATTTCGATGTACGTGTTACCACTATCGCTCCAGGAGCGGTTGAGACAGAGCTACTGTCACACACGAGTAATCAACAGATCAAAGATGGTTATGGTGACTGGAAAGAAGAGATGGGTGGTGTACTCGCGGCTGACGATATTGCCCGTGCTGTTGAGTATGCTTATGCACAGCCGCAAGGCGTGTGTGTACGTGAAGTAGTTATCGCGCCAACACGTCAACAACCTTAATCGATCGCTCTAGTTAATGAGAGATCTAAAATTGAGCCCCTCAATATGAGGGGCTTTTTTGTTTGTGAGTAATTAGTGACTAAATCTAAATAATTATACATTTATAGGATTTATATACTTTGGTTTTATTTTCGTTTTTATCAGCCAATTCTAGCTGACTTTAAAGAAATGACGGTGATTGATGAATGCCTTGTAAGCCTGATGTTAATACCTGTTGGACCTTGGTTGTGGTTTGTGCGAAAAATCTCAACAAAACAGGTGATTTTAGAGCCTCAAGCTGTAACTCCGGTGTAAGTCGGAGTTATATGCCTACTTTTGGGTTTAATGTGGTTGTTTGTTGTGGTCATTAACGAATTGTGAGGAATTATTCAATTTTTTAATACATTTTTATGGAAAATTACTTTGGGGATTGCTAATGTGTGCCACAACCTTTGTAAGGTTTTAGTTATTTATGCTTGTTTATTGAGCTATTTAAAACTAAACCACTATCGTTCAGGTGGACTTGCAAAGGAGTCATGGATGCAATAAAAAAACTTGGAGTTTTTACACATGTATAAGAATAAAATCACCCAAGCCCTTCTTCTAGGCGCTGGTCTGGCCGTAGCTGCCACTTCGACTGTTTCAATCGCGGCAGATGTTCCTGCTGGTACTAAACTTGCGCAAGTACAAGAGTTGGTTCGTGGTAACGGGACTGAAGTTGCAACGATCGACCCACATAAATCTCAAGGTGTACCAGAGTCTCACGTTATCGCTGATTTGCTTGAAGGCCTAGTGGGTCAAGATGCAAATGGTAATATTATTCCTGGTGTTGCCGATCGTTGGGAAACGGCAGACAACAAGACCTTTACTTTCCACCTACGCAAAGATGCGAAGTGGTCAAATGGTGATCCAGTAACCGCGCACGATTTTGTCTACAGTTTTCAGCGTTCTGTCGATCCTATGACCGCATCTCCTTACTCTTGGTATATGGAATACACCAAGATGAAGAATGCAAAGGATATTATTGCAGGTAAAGCCGATAAGAGCACCTTAGGTGTGAAAGCGCTCGATGATCAAACCTTAGTGGTTGAGTTAGACTCGCCAGTACCATACTTCGTAATGATGATGGGCCACACCACAACCAAACCGGTTCACAAAGCAACCGTTGAAAAGTTTGGTGATCAATGGACGAAGCCAGAAAACTTTGTTGGTAATGGCGCATTTGTCGTTGATAAATGGGTTGTGAATGAGCGTCTAGTTCTTAAGCGTAACGAACAATACTGGGATAACGATAAGACCGTACTGAACCAAGTTACATTCTTGCCAATTGAAAACCAAGTAACGGAGATGAACCGTTTCTTGTCAGGCGAAATTGATTTTACTAACGAACTGCCGTTGGAGCATTTCAAACGCCTAAGCAAAGAGCACCCAGAGTCTGTTTCTGTCGTGGGTAACCTTTGTACTTACTACTATCTATTTAACACTAAGAAAGCCCCGTTTGATGACGTTCGCGTTCGTCAGGCAGTTTCTTACACCATCGACCGTAACATCGTTGCGAATGCGATCATGGGACAAGGTCAAAAACCGGCGTATTTCCTAACACCTGAAATCACTGCTGGTTTTGATCCTGAAATGCCAGCATACGGTCAGATGAGCCAACAAGAGCGCAACGCAGAAGCGAAGCGTCTATTGGAAGAAGCGGGTTACGGAAAAGATAACCCTCTGAAATTCACTCTGCTTTACAACACGTCAGAGAACCACAAAAAAGTGGCGATCGCATTAGGTTCTATGTGGAAAAAATCACTGGGCCTTAATGTTACGCTTGAAAACCAAGAGTGGAAAACTTACCTATCAACTAAAGATTCAGGCAACTTCGAAATTGCTCGTGCTGGCTGGTGTGGTGACTACAACGAAGCGTCTTCGTTCCTAACTCTAATGAAGAGTGGTAACACGACCGGTGGTATTCACTACGATAGCAAAGCGTACGACGATTTGATGGAACGCGCGATCACCTCAACATCTGAAGAAGAGCGTAAAGCCCTTTATAGTGAAGCTGAGAAGTTGATGGCGAAAGACATGCCTATCGCTCCTATCTACCAGTACGTGAAATCACGTCTACTTTCTCCTAAGGTTGGTGGCTTCCCAGCAAACAACCCAGAAGAGAAAATCTACTCGAAAGATCTGTACATCATCGAGTAATTCTTCACCCGATAGAACTATAAAAATAGAGCCACTGCATAACGCGTTAAGTGCATGCAGTGGCCAATTGTACCTTGGTTTATCGAGAGGCTAAGCAGGATAGCTGCGCCTGTCGCCAGGTACACATTCATACATTTTACTGTCACAGACTGAAAGAGTGAGTTTATGCTTAAATTCATCGCAAAAAGGATATTTGAAGCGATCCCAACTATGTTGGTGTTGATCACAGTATCTTTCTTTCTCATGCGTTTCGCACCGGGTAACCCATTTTCAAGCGAACGTCCTTTACCACCAGAAGTCATGGCTAACATTGAAGCGAAATACGGCCTAGATAAGCCGGTCGCTGAGCAATATTTCACCTACCTAACAAACGTTATCCAAGGTGATTTTGGCCCGTCTTTTAAATACCTTGATTACTCAGTTAACGAGTTGATGGCGGATGCACTGCCTGTCTCGGCGAAAGTGGGGGTGATTGCCTTTATCTTCACCGTTATTCTTGGTGTCTCGATCGGTACTTTTGCTGCCCTGCGGCAAAATAGCATCGTCGACTACGCCATTATGTCGACGGCGATGCTTGGGGTGGTATTGCCCTCCTTTGTATTAGCGCCGGCACTGATCTATCTATTTTCACTGCATTGGAAAATATTCCCTGCTGGTGGGTGGCAAGATGGTGGTTTCGAATATCTCGTTCTGCCTGTTATCGCCATGTCTTTACTTTACGTTGCAACCTTCGCTCGTATTACGCGTGGTTCAATGATTGAAACCTTAAACAGTAACTTTATTCGTACCGCACGTGCGAAAGGTTTGAGCTACCCGTATATCGTGGTGAAACACGCTCTGAAACCTGCATTGTTACCTGTTGTGTCATACATGGGGCCTGCGTTTGTCGGCATTATCACCGGTTCGGTTGTGGTAGAAACCATTTTTGGTCTGCCAGGTATAGGTAAGCTGTTTGTGAATGCTGCCTTCAACCGTGACTATTCGCTAGTAATGGGTGTCACCATTTTAATTGGTTTCCTCTTTATTTTATTCAACGCCATCGTTGATATTTTACTAGCAATGATCGACCCGAAAATTCGCTACTAGCAGGGATGTATGGTTATGTTGACGAAAAAAGAAAACCTTGAAGCGATCGAAAAGTTCTCAGAGAACTTAGAAATTGAAGGTCGCAGTTTATGGCAAGACGCTCGTATCCGCTTTATGCGTAACAAAGCGGCAATGGTGAGTTTGTTTATTTTAGTGTTGATGACATTGGCAGTAGTCTTTTTGCCAATGTTTTCACCGTATGCCTTTGATGATACTGATTGGTATGCGATGCACGTTGGGCCGAATGCTGAACACTGGTTTGGTACCGACAGTTTAGGCCGTGATTTATACGTACGTACGTTAGTGGGTGGTCGCATCTCCTTGATGGTCGGTGTGATGGGCGCTTTTGTGGCGGTATTGATTGGTACCCTTTACGGCGCTGCTTCTGGTTTTATCGGCGGTAAAGTGGACCGCATCATGATGCGTATTCTCGAGATTTTGTACGCCGTACCATTCATGTTCCTTGTGATTGTTTTGGTTACTTTCTTTGGTCGTAATATCGTGCTGATTTTCGTTGCGATCGGTGCGATTGCATGGCTTGACATGGCGCGTATTGTACGTGGTCAAACACTGAGTTTACGTAGCAAAGAGTTTATCGAAGCGGCGCATGTGTGTGGTGTCAGTAATTGGAAAATCATCACTCGTCATATTGTGCCGAACGTTTTGGGTATTGTAGCGGTTTACTCAACCTTACTTATCCCAAGTATGATTTTGACGGAATCTTTCCTTTCATTCCTTGGTCTTGGTGTTCAAGAGCCGATGACAAGTTGGGGCGCGCTGCTACAAGAAGGCTCGCAAACGATGGAAATTGCAATCTGGCAGCTGGCGTTCCCAGCCTCGTTCATGGTTGTGACTCTATTCTGCTTCAACTACGTTGGTGATGGCCTGCGCGATGCGCTGGATCCTAAAGACAGATAATCAATAATAACGATGATAAGGAAGCGAAGATGAGCTTATTAGATGTCAAAGATCTGCGCGTCGAGTTTACCACTCAAGATGGTATTGTAACCGCAGTTAACGATTTGAATTTTTCACTCAATCAAGGTGAGACCCTTGGTATTGTGGGTGAGTCAGGCTCTGGTAAATCACAAACGGTGTTTGCCATTATGGGTCTGCTAGCGAAAAACGGCATTATTTCCGGTAGTGCTAAGTTTGAAGGTCGTGAAATTCTTAATTTGCCAGAAAAAGAGCTAAACAAAGTTCGTGCTGAGCAAATTGCGATGATTTTCCAAGATCCAATGACCTCACTTAACCCATACATGAAAGTCAGTGACCAGCTTATGGAAGTACTGATGCTGCATAAAGGTATGGGGAAAGCAGAAGCGTTTGAAGAATCAGTACGCATGCTGGAAGCGGTAAAAATCCCTGAAGCGCGTAAACGTATCACCATGTACCCGCACGAGTTTTCAGGCGGTATGCGCCAACGTGTGATGATTGCAATGGCACTGCTGTGTCGCCCTAAGTTGCTGATTGCCGATGAACCAACCACCGCACTGGATGTGACGGTTCAAGCGCAAATCATGGATTTGCTTAATGAGCTGAAACAAGAGTTCAACACGGCGATTATCATGATCACGCACGACTTGGGTGTGGTTGCCGGTTCATGTGACAAAGTACTGGTAATGTATGCTGGCCGTACCATGGAATATGGCTCGGTGGATGATATTTTCTACAACCCAAGCCACCCGTATGCGGAAGGTCTGTTAAGAGCGATCCCGCGTTTAGATACGGAAGGTGAAATACTCCCAACCATCCCGGGTAACCCGCCAAACTTACTACGTTTGCCAACTGGCTGCCCGTATCAAGAGCGTTGTCACCGAGTTACCGAGCGTTGCTCTAAAGAAGCGCCTATCTTGTTGCCATTTGGCGATGATCGTCAGCGCGCGTGTTTTTCTGATTGGGAGGCTTGGAACCGATGAGCACAGATAAAAAATTACTACTAGACGTTAGAGATCTTAAAGTTCACTTCAGCATTGCCTCTAAATCGGCATGGCCATGGGCTAAACCGGCCAGCTTGAAAGCGGTGGATGGCGTCAATGTTCGCCTGTATGAGGGTGAAACCTTAGGCGTTGTGGGTGAGTCCGGCTGTGGTAAATCCACCTTTGCTCGCGCCATTATCGGCTTGGTTGAAGCGACGGAAGGCGAAGTGGTGTGGCTAGGTCAAGATTTGACTAAAATGCGCAGTGTGCAACGCCGTGAAACGCGCAAAGAAATCCAGATGATCTTCCAAGATCCGCTGGCGTCACTCAACCCGCGCATGACCGTTGGCGACATCATTGCTGAGCCACTAGAAACCTTCTACCCAGAGCTGTCCAAGCAACAGGTCAAAGACAGCGTAAAAGAGATGATGACTAAGGTTGGCCTACTACCGAACGTGATTAACCGCTATCCGCATGAATTTTCTGGCGGTCAATGTCAGCGTATTGGTATCGCACGAGCACTGATCTTAAAACCAAAAATGATCATTTGTGACGAACCGGTATCTGCACTGGACGTTTCAATCCAAGCTCAGGTAGTTAACCTGCTGAAAGAGTTGCAAAAAGAGCTTGGCTTGTCGCTGGTCTTTATTGCCCATGACTTATCCGTGGTGAAGCATATCTCTGATCGCGTGTTGGTGATGTATTTAGGTAATGAAGTGGAGTTGGGTGAATCGGACGCGCTATTTGCTGATCCTAAGCATCCTTACACGCGCGCTTTGATGTCGGCCGTACCAATCCCTGATCCAAAATTGGAACGTGAGAAGACAATACAAATGTTGGAAGGTGATTTGCCATCGCCAATCAATCCTCCATCTGGCTGTGTGTTCCGCACCCGTTGTCCACAAGCTACCGAGATTTGTGCGCAGAAAAAGCCACAATTACAAGGTTCAGATGTTCACGCTGTGGCTTGTTTGAACGTCAGCGTCTAGGTGGTTTGCATTAAATCATTGTGATGATTTCGCCTGTGACAGGCATAGGCGCGGCTTCTTTGTAGGTCGCGCTTTTTTTATCTGATGAGAATGCAAACGTTAAATTGGCACTAAAAGCCACTATTAAATTGTGGTTTTATTATAATTGTGAACTATATCAATAAACTGCATGGCGTGCGCTTGATCTCACTCTTAGACTGCTATTTAATCCGCGCGCGCAATATCGCGTTATGACACATTGATAGCATGTTAACGTAAATGAAAAATACTCTTGTTGCTTCGGCCCTAGTCGGCCTTCTTTCTTCTTCTCCTGTTTGGTCCGCTACCACTCTTAATATCTACAACTGGTCTGAGTATCTTCCTCAATCGATCATTGAAGATTTCACAAAAGAAACCGGTATTAAAGTTAATTACGCTACGTTTGAAAGTAACGAAACCATGTACGCTAAGCTTAAGCTTATCGATGGTGAAGGTTACGACATCGTAGTGCCATCGACCTACTATGTATCCAAACTGGCGAACGATGGACTATTGCATCGTATTGATAAATCGAAAATCGACACTTTCGCACAGCTAGATTCAAGCATCATGAATCAAAGCTTTGATCCACAGAACAACTACTCTTTGCCTTATATGTGGGGCAGTACTGCCATCGGTTATAATTCTGAAGTGGTCGACGGTAGTCAACTGACTGGCTGGGCTGATTTGTGGAACAGTGAGTACGCAGGCCAACTGCTGCTTACGGATGATGTGCGTGATGTAATGGGCATGGCATTGATCTTAGGCGGTCATAGCGTGAACTCCCAAGATGCCGATGAATTGCAACAAGCGTATGAGCGCTTAACCAGCTTAAAACCTAACGTTATGGTGTTTAACTCTGATGCACCACACGTGCCACTGATCACCGGTGAAGTGAATGTTGGTATGCAGTGGAACGGTACGGCTTACCGCGCCCAGCAAGAAAATCCAGCGATTCGCTTTGTTTACCCACGCGAAGGGGCGATTTTCTGGATGGACAACATCGTGATTCCAGAAAAAGCACAGAATAAAGAAGCGGCTTACGCTTTCATTAACTTCTTACTTGAGCCAGAAAATCAGGCGACGGTGGTAAAAGAGATCGGTTATGCTGTGCCAAATTTACAGGCGCTGGCACATTTGCCGACAGAAATTCGCGATAGCGAAATCATTTTCCCGCCAGCGGACGTTAAACAAAAAGGCCAATTTCTTGGTAGTGTCGGTGACGCAGTAGGATCTTATGAGCGTTACTGGATGGAGCTCAAAAAGTAGTGAAAGTTATTTACAGCGAGAAGCAGCGTTTACACCGAGTGAAGTATGAGTTTCTTTCCGGTGAACCAACCGCGTGCTTTGAAAAACCTGAACGTGCTGACATGGTGCTAAACGCGATTGATCAGCATGGTGGTTTTAGTGTGATTGCGCCTAATAGTTATGGCACCGAACCAATGCAGTGGGTTCATACCGCTGATTATGTTGAGTTCCTGCAATCGGCTTGGTCAGAGTGGGAAGCGCGTTTTGGTAGCGAACACGATGCTTCGCCTTATTGTTTTATTAGCCCACGTCATTTGCGCCATCGTATCCCGAAAGATATCGAAGGAAAGTTGGGCTATTACAGTTTCGACATGACGGCTGCGATCACCAAAACCAGTTGGGAAGCGATTCAGTCTGCAACAGATTGTGCTTTAACCGCTGCTGATTTGATCATGCAAGGTGAGCAAGCAGTATTCGCACTGTGCCGCCCACCGGGTCACCATGCAGCGCCTGATTTAATGGGCGGTTACTGCTACATCAACAATGCTGCGATTGCTGCTGAATCACTGCGTCGTCAAGGCAAAGGGAAAGTCGCGATTTTGGACGTTGATTACCATCATGGTAATGGTACGCAAAGCATCTTCTACGAACGTGATGATGTGTTGTTTGTGTCGATTCATGGCGACCCTGACTACGATTACCCGCACTATATTGGCTTTGCTGATGAAGTGGGAGAAGGGGCAGGTGAAGGCTATAACCTCAATCTGCCGTTACCACAAGGTAAAACCGACTGGACGTTGTATGGCCCAGCATTACAAACCGCGTTGGAAAAAATCCAACAGTTTGGCGCGGATGCTTTGGTGATCTCTTTGGGTATGGATACCTACGAGCACGATCCAATCAGTTACTTCAAACTAAATCGCGATAACTATGCTGAAATTGGTCGTCAATTAGGCCAGTTGCAATTGCCAACCTTGTTTGTATTTGAAGGTGGTTATGCGGTGGATGACCTTGGCCATAATACAGTCGCAGTATTAGATGGTTATATGAACTCTCCAGCGTAAGTCAGTTCTGAATACGGAATGCATGATAATCGCCCACTTTAAGTGGGCGTTTTTTTACCTGAGGACCTAACGATTTATTTGTCCTAGCTTCATTTGAAAAAACTGACCATCTTCGGCAATTTCTTCCGCTTATCTATCGTGATTCGCTGATTATACTGATTAATAGTGAATACGATTAAGGAGCGAATAAAATGGGACAATTGGTTAACGGCGTTTGGCACGATACCTGGTATGACACCAAAAATAATGGCGGCAAGTTTGTCCGTGAAGACGCGGGTTTTCGTGATTGGGTGCAGGACAACCCACAAGCCAAGTTTCAACCAGAATCCGGTCGCTACCATCTTTATGTTTCCCTTGCTTGCCCTTGGGCTCACCGCACGCTTATCTTACGAATGCTGAAAGGGCTAGAGCCACACATCGATGTGACGGTTGTCTGCCCTGATATGCTCAGTGAAGGCTGGCAAATGGGCTTGCCTGAACCCTTATTTGGTCATACCCGGCTGCATCAAATTTACACCCAAGCGAAGGCCGATTACACGGGCAGAGTGACGGTGCCCGTCTTATGGGATAAGAAAACCCAAACGATTGTGAGTAATGAGTCATCAGAGATCATCCGCATGTTTAACCGCGAGTTTGATCGCCTTACTGGTAATGTGGATGATTACTATCCGCAGCATCTACGTAGCGTAATTGATGAGTGGAATGACTATATTTATCCGGCCATTAATAATGGCGTGTATCGGTGTGGTTTTGCGACTACCCAAGAGGCTTATGAAGAAGCGTATCAGCAGTTGTTTGAGGCGCTTGATCGAGTTGATCGCCATCTTGAAACGCATCGTTACCTTGCGGGTAACCAAATAACCGAAGCGGATTGGCGTTTGTTCACCACATTGATTCGTTTCGATGCGGTCTATGTTGGTCATTTCAAATGCAATAAGCAGCGCATCCAAGACTATCCGAATCTAAATGGCTACCTTAAAGAGCTCTATCAGGTAGAGGGGATCGCGCAGACGACAGACTTTTACCACATCAAGCGCCATTATTATTTTAGCCATACCAGTATTAATCCCACTCAAATTGTGCCGCAAGGGCCGCAATTAGATTTGGAATCTCCTCACGGGCGGATGCATCTGTAGGATCAAACTTTTATTGTCAGTGGCGATAAAATCAATTTCTCGTGCTCAATCCGCAATTGAGCTCAAGTTTTTCAGGTTTAAAGTAGGTTTATTTCGACAGCATTTTTTGCAGTGATTAGATGCTGATCTTCGCCGATATAGCAAATATTCGCAATTTAAGCGGCACGAGCTAATATATGAAATTACATTTATACGTTTGTTGTTGTTCTGTGAGTTAATTGGGCTGAATTGGCGAGATAATCATCGATAAATCTAAGTTTTCACTTAAATGATGCAATACATGCAGTAAAGTGTGATTTGCGTCCAAATTACTTGTGTAACAAAACATAAATAGCGTTAGAATAAAGTGATAAAAATTAAATAGTTTGCTGACTTTTTTATTGCTTATGCTGCTTAAATCTCGAAATTACACTGGCTTTACTCTTGTTGAGCTGGTGGTGACCATCATTATCCTCTCAATTCTAGGAGCCGTGGCCTACACGAGGTTTCCGTCTATCTCGGGTTTTACCTTACCAAGCTATTGCCATGTGGCGAAGTCGGCGGTGCGCCGCGTGCAAACCCTAGCGATGAATGATGTTGCGAGTAGCTCTGCTTATCAAATCATCGTCACACCCACTGAATTGACTTGGCATAATGCGAGCCTTGATCTCAACGATAGTCCAAACTGTAGTGGTTCATTTTGCAGTCGATTGGTTGCGATCAGTGAGAAAGATCTTCAGCGTGGGGTTCGCTTTTCACCACAACAATTCTCGTTTGATACCATGGGCCGCTTTGTTAGTGCCGCTCATAGCAGTAACAACCAAGCGTTAATAGAGCTTTCATCACCGCGAGAAGCCAGTAAGCAAATCATCGTCTACCGAGAAGGATACGTTGATGGTTGCTCATAACCCCCTTTGTTCACTAAAGAGTCATCACCGTTCCCATCAGCACGGGTTTAGTCTAATTGAGAATGTCATCGCGATTTGCTTGGCAGGATTTTTGATGATTGCCTTTTCCTCGTTGCTGGCCCCTGCGGCGGTGCAAAGTGCCGATGCTTTAACTCAACAACGAGCATCACAACTTGCTACTTGGCTGCTACAAGAGATGTATTCGCGTGAATTTGACGAGGTCAATATTCAGCATATTGAGCGATGTGGTAGTGATTCTCTTGCCTGCTCTAGTGAGGTAGGAATAGACAGCAATGATATGAATAACCTTCGTGATGATTTTGATGATTACGATACCCATGGTGTCGCTATGCCCATTAGCGAGTTTGGGTTAAACATTGATGGTGCGTATCAAGGCTTTTTGGTCACAATAGCGGTTCGTTATGCAAATGACCAATTTCAAGCTCTACCGCTTGGAAGTGCTCCCACGCCGACCAAAATAGTTACTTTGACGATTCAACGCGGTCAAGATGGACAAGCGCTGACGTTTAATGCGTTTCGGAGTAATTATTAATGCTGAAACAGACGATTGCCCCGATGTTAACGACGAAACAAACACGCCCAAGCTTCGGCTTTACGCTGATTGAGATGGTGGTGAGCATGGTCATTATTGGCATCATTAGTATTGGACTGATCAATTATGGCGTTATTAGTTCCACCTTGTATATGGACTCAAAATACCGCTTATCAGCATTAGAAGAGGCGCGTTTTCTTCTTGCCCGTTTTGGTCGTGAATTGCCCAATTCGGTGCCGATGAGTCCAAGAATACTCGGTGAAGGTGAGTGCATTGAATATATCCCCATGCTTTATGTGGGTGAGTTTTTGCCTGACCAGTTAGATCTTAGTGTTCAGCACACTGAAACGGTCATTCCTCTCACTCATCCTATTCGAGCGTCGTTGCTCGCGAAGTGTTTTATTGATGCTAAGCAGCCCTGTTTAGTCAGTATCTATCCGAGAAAATCACAAGAACTATATCTTGGAGCGAACGTAGATAACCAAATTTACACTTTAAAGTCGGTAGGGAATCAGTCTTTAACCGTTGATGAAAGTATGTTGAGAAGGCCGTTAACCCCTTCAAATCGACTATTTGTCTATCAGCCCTTTGCACGACAAATGTGCGCAACAGCGCAGCAAATGCGTTATTACCCCAACTATCCCTTGAAAGAGGCAGGACAAGGTGTGGTCAACACAGAAGAGTGGACGCCCTTTGCCAAGCAGTTGAGTGGGAGCCAACCTGTTTTTTCTCTCGGCTTTAATGGTACCTATTCGAGCACCGCGAGTATGAAGTTTTCGTTGAAGGTTAATCAAGGCACAGAAACAGTGGAGTTTATGCAAAATGCACAAATCCTCAATGGTCAATAAACGACAGCAAGGCAGTGCGCTTTTGGTGATTTTGTTTGTGATAGTGATCGCCACCTTCTTTGCCGCGCAGTTGTTTCAGTTAACCAAACAATCTAACCAAGCCAACACTTATGAAGTGCTTAGTACCCGTGCTTACTGGGGCGCTCGCTCATTGGTAGAAAGGTTGGTGTATGAAATTACCCCCGTCGCGGGAACGAAAAAAGCATCATGTTTGCCTTCATACCAGATAGAAGCATTTCCAAGTTGCCGTTTTGAGGCGAGTTGTACCCCTAATGGTGAGGCGACGATAGTTACCTCTACCGCCATATGTTCTGAGCAGGCGTATCGAGTGAGCCGTAAGTTTGAAGTAGAGGTTAGACCGTGAGTAAAAAGCTATTTTTATTGATGTTGACGCTGTTTTTCTCCGCATTCGCATCTGCCCAAAATGGTCATAATCAAGGTAATGGTAATCGTCATCCTCATGGTTATTCAGTTTCTGGCTTTGTCTTCGAACACTACAATTTTGGTGGTTACTCACGTGACTTTTTCCCCGGAGCTAGTGGCATGGTGGCGATGGATAGAACGCCAATCGATGTCAGGTTGAGCAGCAACAATAATCAGAATCGAGTCTACACCGCTCGCACGGACTGGCGAGGCCAATTTTGGTTTAATCGGATTCCCAATGGAACGTACATATTAACGTTGCCCTATGTTCGCCCGATGGGCGCGGATAAAGATGGTCAAATTTATTCTGAGCGTGGCGACTGTAATGAGTGTCTACCTGTTCAGGTATGGCCATATGTAAGCGATCACTATCAGCGAACAGTGGTCGTTAATGGTGGTAATGTTTACGATGCCAACATCGGTTTTAGCTATAGTGTGGTGAACAATAATAACGACTCCGGCGTAGGCTCATTGCGTCAGTTTTTGCTCAATACGCGTTACTTAACCACTGGGCGTCATCCTACCCGCTTAGAGAAAGAAAATCTGCGTCAAGAGTGGCACCCAAGTGGGGTCGACAATGCGATTTTTACTCGTCAACTGGCTGACATCGTTCTGCAATCACCACTGGAAATTTACGATACCGAAGACACTTATGTTGATGCTCGTGTTCGTTTAGGAAGTGGGCGACCACTTACACTCAATAACCGTCGAAACAAACCTCAACAAGGTGATTACGGGATAAAAATCACCAACAGTGAAGAGCTTCGGATTGCAGGAATGAACTGGAATTATTTTGATGATGCGGTTTATCTTGATCATAGTGAAGAGGTCGAAGTTACCGATAACAGTTTCAATCATACCCGCGATTCCGGTGTTAAGTTGGTACGCAGTGATGAGAACATCATTTCACGCAATATGTTTAACGACACGGTAAACAAAGAGGCCAATCAGGAAGAGGCGGCCGCCGTTTTCTTAGAGTATTCCTCAGAAAATCAAGTAACTGGAAATGCGTTTTATGACACCGGTGATGATCACCAATCGGACAGCCTATTTCGTTGGCACGTTTCAGCGGTACGTGTTTACTACGGCAATAAGAACCTCATAAGCCAGAACACTTTTTCTAATACCCGCGGGTTAGCGATTGACTTACGCTCGGTCGAGCATGCTGGGCAAATTACACGCAATAATGGGCTTTATGACTGGTCTGCAGGTGCCAGTAATAACGGGATTGATTACCCAATGTTGCAAGCCGTAAACCTTGATGGCACCGCATCTGGCACGGTGACACTTAGAAACATTGGTGACGGGAGTGCGGTGTGTCGCCAAACCATCAGTGATGTTTCGGTAGAACTGTATAAAGCTGATGGTCAAGTAAGTGATTCGACCATTGAAGGTACTGCGTTTATAGGCTCTTGTCGGTTAAATTCCCAAGGCGCTATCGCGGGTTGTAATTTAGACCATTCTCGCTTTGCTGCCGGTGATCCAATTACCTCAATCGCGATTGATAAGTGCGGTAATACCTCTGAAATGGGTCAAGTGATCACCAGTGAAGACGATGGTCGTTATGATTACGGTGATGCGCCGAACCAAGATTTGCATACCGGTTGGGGCAAGGCTCGTTTTCCAGTACTTAAAGCCGATAATGGCGCCAGACATCGCGTGAAAGCCAATACGTGTTTGTTACCCGTTGGGGCTAGTGAGTGCGCATTTCATGTGGATGAAGAGAAAGAGGGCCAGCCGTCACGTTATGCGAGTGCAGATCAAGAAGATGATGGCGTAAAAATCAATCCAAATAACAGCGAATTAAGCAACGCAGCGATGCCGGTTCTTATGACGGGCTATCTGGATCGTGATGGACGTGAGCAACGTGTCGACAACCAAATTTCGGTTAATGCATCGAAGGCTGGTTATATCTCGGTGTGGTTAGATAAAAACCAAGATGGCAGTTGGCAAGGATTTGAGCGCAATACTCGTCCAGTGTCAGAAATGCTACTTGACCGTTATCCAGTTAACGCCGGTGAAAACGTGATTAATGGGCTTTATCTTTCGCCTTACGACGTACATGGTGAGAGTTGGCTGCGTATTCGTTACTCGACCGATCAAAACGCTGTGGCACAACCAACGGGTGTCGCCCTTGATGGTGAGGTAGAAGATTACCGTGTTTGGATTGCAGCGCCTTCACTCGAAGTTGCAGGCTGTGAAGCCGGGCTGCAAAACGGCTCATTTGAACACTTCTTCATTGAGAAAGAACATAATGGCTGGGATACACCAGAAAGTTCGGTTGCCGGTTGGTCGATTGAGCAACTTGATCCGACACTCAATCCACAAGACTATTTTCCAGTCGAACCGCGCCGGAGCAATATTGAGTTTAATCGTTATGACTATTATGTGAAGCAACCTTCGTCTGATGGCAGTCTTAATGTGGCGGAAATGAACGTTTATAACCCAACCATGATGTACCAAGATATTGTGACGAAACCGGGTGATAAAATTCGTTGGTCATTTGATTACTCTAACCGCACAGTGCCTAACGATGGCAAAAATGACCAGATTTCGCTGTTGTTTGGTAGCCCAAATAGCCAGTTGGTTGAAGACCGTGTGATTGATGGTCAAGATCGTTGGGTTAAATATACCGGCGTTTATACAGTACCTGCTGGTCAGTACGTTACACGTATTGCGTTTCGATCTAATTATCCTACGGTGGCATCGTCGGGGAATATCTTAGATAACGCTAAATTTGGTTGTGAAATTGGCTATGACTATGGTGATTTACCCGGTCGTTATGGTCAATTAAATCAAACTCGTTATGAAGTCGTGCCGAACCTTTATATCGGTGAAGAAGCGCCTGATACCGAATTAGCGGCTCAGATCTCTGAGTCTGCTAGTGGCGATGATCAAACGGGCTTTAACGATGAACGTACCTTTGCTAGCCCTGTAATACTTAAAAAGCAACATCAGGTAGAAATAGCAGACTTGAAAGTGATCAACAGCACTGGGAAAGCCGCCAAACTTGATGCATGGATTGATTTCAATCGCGATGGGGTGATGGAAGACAAAGAGCGCGCCACGCCGCATACGATTCAATCAAAACATGGCGCGCAAAACGTGACTTTGACTTGGAACGGTATCAACCCAAATAAATGGACCACGCAAGACTCTTCATTCTTACGCTTAGTGTTGTCACAAGATTCCTCTTCTCGCCGTCGAAATGGTGAGGTAGAAGATCACCTGGTCTATTTCATAAATGATGATCTCTTGCCACAACCGGGTCGCTGCGATGGATTTATTCAGGTTAAAGATCCACAAGGTCGTGGCCGTTATCAATACGCAAAATGGGTCGCTAGTGGCGGGCAATTAGCGATTGAAAGCATTAACCCCGCACTTGCGACTGATGAAATTAAGGTGGTAGGGCAAAATCCCATTGATGGTTTAACCTACGGAGTGGGCTCTGATCGCCGTTATGGTTGTACATCTGGTAGTCGATCTGGCTGTGAAGTGCACTTATTTGTTGCAGACCAAAGTCGTAATCCGGCTGCTGAGTTTCATCATTTAGTGCCGTTGCGTGCGGCACATGATGGTGTGACTATCCTTGATAAAGAGGGGCATCGCTATACATTCCGTGCTGATGAAATCTTTAATACGCAAAAGAGTGCTAACAATGGCACGAAAAAACTATCTCGTGCCAATTCCGGTGATGTCAGTCTGGATGGGCGCTACTTAGTGATTGGCCGCGGAGTATGGCGTAGCTTAGTTCGTATCGATTTGAAGACGGGTGTGTTTGATACCATTCAACTTGATATTCCACAGGGAGAAGGTACGCCATGGAGCGCCGATTTTGCGTTTAATCCGCAGTTCGGCGACAGCCGTTACGTGTATGGGTTATCGGGGGACCTCAAGTCACTGTATCGAATCGCTATTGTCGATATCTCTGCGCGTGAAAAAGCGGGCAGCTATTCTCGCTTACCGTTGACGTTAGTGCTCAATTCCAGTTTATCGGTAAACAATCCGCAATGGCCAATAAAAGATCGTAGCGGTAAGTTAGCTTCTGGTGGTGTTGGTATCAACAAAGGCGGCATTGTCTTTGCGATGACGAATGGCGGTTTGCATGATCTTAACCAAAATGGCCGACTCGATTCAGCAGAGCGAGAGACGCCAACGACGGCACTGTATTCGATTGATATTGCAAAACAAGAAATTCGTTTTGAGCTACAAGGTGTGGAAGAGTCGACGACCAGTAACGATGCGGGTGGTTGTGCGATTCATGCCGATTACGGTGATGTGCCTGAAGTGCTTGAAGGCGGTAACCCTGCGCGCCACTTAGGTTCAAGTGAATTACTTAAGCTGGGTCATCACTGGTCGGCGGATATAGGCCCGGGTCATGATGGCTATGCTGATTCCGATTTTTCCGATGATGGTGTGATCATTCGTGACAAAACCAGCGGCAGCGAAATAAGTTTGCCGAACGGAGCACTGCTGCCACTGCGAAGTTATGCGATTTCGCTTGATAAGCGCGGTGGCGGACAAGCGACGGCATGGGTTAACTGGGGTAATGATACCCAATGGCACAGCGTCAATTTGAATAAGGGCATAGATGTGCCCCTTAATGCTGGAGCTCGAGGTTATTTACGTGTTCGCTACGCCGATCGTGCTGTCTCCAGCCCTTATGGGGAAGCGCCTTCGGGTGAAGTTGAAGACATCAGTTTTGCGATTGGTAACCCAATTAAAGGTATCAAGGTGACCGCGCCCGGTTCACCACTGACCTGTGAAGTGGCGGAATATCGTATTCTTCTCGACGTGGAAGGCGGCGTGTTATCACAAGATCTCAATGTTGATGTCAGCTTTGAAAATCCACCGAGTGGCTGCTGGTTTGACGCATCGCCATTTGGCCGTGCAGATGCCGCTTCGCATCCTCGATGTTCAGGTAACAGCAAAACAATATTGTTCAACAAGAATGGCAGTTTGAATCGTTCAATTTGGGTCGCGACCGATTCTGAATTAGGTCCGGTCACATTAAAAGCTAGCGCTAAAGATGTTGGTTTTGATAAAGATTCGGCGCAATTTAGTAAAACGGGCTTTAAGATCGTGCCATATCAAGCGCCTCAATATTATAAAGCCGGACAAGAATTTTCTCTGCAACTGGCTCGTAAAGTCGCTCTAGAAGATCAAACCAGTTGCGCGATTGATACCGACTACCAAGGGGATAAAACATTTACATGGCGCTATAACCAAGGCCTTGAGCCTGTTCTGGGTGAAATGTCTATGCAAGGTAAAACGCTCAATGCCAAAGGTGAAAAGCGCACGGTTTCGTTCTCCAATGGCGTGAGTGAAGTGTTGCCAGCAAGCTACACAGAATCAGGTAGCTTGAATATTGAAGCGGATTACCAGTTAGCAGAAGGGTTGCCAAAATCGGCGGATATAAGCTTGAGCGTTAATCCTTATGCGCTGGTGGTAAAACGTAATTACAGTGCTAACGAGAGCAAACTGGAAAATAGGGGTATTCAGCAGCCTTTTGTCTCGGCTGGCACTCCTTTTATGGTTGAGGTTGCGGCGGTAGCAAAAGATGGCACGATTACCCGTAATTTCAATGCTTCGCTAGCCAGTGGTAAAACAGGGTTTGATAGCGGTGTTGTGGTGCCCTTGAGCCAAACGAGCAACGCACCACTATTAAGTGCACCGAATGGATTGAATCGCGTTTTTACCAACGGGCTATTAACCAACCGTTTTGAATATGACAACGTTGGGTCGATAAGTACTCATTGGGCGGTAGACCGCTATGCAGGGCAAACAGGATTAACCAGTTTCCTCGATACGCAGCAAACCAGTGACGCGTTGGATAATTACGACCAAGTCGGATATTTTTATCCTGACTATATGTTGCTATCGAGTCAATTCTCAGTGCCCATGACGCACGATGGTGAACCGTGGACATATTTCGGTAAGCCGGATGTGGCTCTCGCATTTTCGCTTAGTGCAAAAAGTGCCAATCATCGTGATTTGAGTTTTTATGACGCGAGTGTACTAAGTGCTGCTGAGAAGCCACTGCTTGCGAGTATGAAATTTGATTACGGTAACTTAGCAATGCCAAGCTGCAATCAACAACTGTTGGTTGATGAGGATAATCAGCCACTTGATTTCGCTCAGTCATGGAGTCAGGGCCAGTGGCAGCTAAAAGATTACACCGCGATGTTTTATCGAGATGTGGGATGTAAGCAGCCGTTGAGTGATGTGGCATTGCAGGCGTCAGTGTCTAGCAATGTGGCGGGACGTACGATTCCCATTTACCAAAATAGCGATATGGACACCGATCTCAGTGGTGAAACTATTCCGCTTGGTGAATCTGTCGATGTTCGATTTGGTCGCCTAGTGGTTAATAACGCGTCAGGCCCGATTGATCAGTTATTACCGATGGCGATACGTGCAGAATATTGGCAAGGTAGCCGATTTATCAATAATGAGTGGGATCAATGGTCTCAGATTGGCCAAAGCGGTATTGCCAACTTACCGACGATGGAGCACATAAAAACCTCTCCAGCCAAAGATGGACAA
This sequence comes from Vibrio scophthalmi, assembly GCF_040869025.1. Classification (NCBI taxonomy): domain Bacteria; kingdom Pseudomonadati; phylum Pseudomonadota; class Gammaproteobacteria; order Vibrionales; family Vibrionaceae; genus Vibrio; species Vibrio scophthalmi. The sequence goes on from NZ_CP134271.1 coordinate 2,682,179, forward strand.
GCGGCCCCAGTCATCATGGCGGGATCAATGGAGACAAATAGCATCAGTAATGGCCAAGTGACCACGCATATCGGCGGCAATGCGCCGGGGTACGCTCGCGTGCCATTAACCTTTAGTGGCGGCGCTGAAAAATGGCTCGGTTATTGTTGGTTAATTGATGATGCATCGACATCTGCGTCAAGCGAGTGTCGTCGCCAAGTGGATTACTGGCAAGCCCCTGAGGCTCTCGCAACATTTGGGGTATCGGCTGGCTCGAATAACGTGATCTATTTTATGGAAAAATATCAGTAGTGAAGCGCTATCTAGCGGTGAAAAAGTAGCGATTAAAAACGAGATTTAATCTATAAGTAAAAGCCCCAAAATTTGGGGCTTTTTTAGTTGTGCAGCATGGCTAGTTTCGAGTGTTAGATAAGCGACAAATAAGCCATTTGATTAAGGGGCAAAGGCTCGCACAATGGTGGTCACGATGGTTGATACCTTATGTTCCAGTTCCTCGGCTTCAGGGCGAGGAAGAATATCGAGAACTTGAGGCCAAAAAAGCAGTCCTTGGAACACGCTAACATAAACACTGGTAATGGTTTGTTCATCGTCGGCGACCAGCTTGCCGCTTGCGAGTGCTTTGCTAAACCAGGCGCTGACTGCGCGAGTACGATAGAGGCGCTGGGTAATGCTTTTGGCTAGATCAGGCTGGCGGAAAAATTCCATCACAATGGTACGTGATAGAGCGATACCATAAGTGTTATACATCACATCAATTTCACGTAATGTCACAAGCCTTAACTGCTCTTCGAGTGGTGCGTTTTCATCAAATGGATAATCGACATTGCGCACGATATTTTCTTGAATATCAACCAGAACTTCTTCAAATAACAGTTCTTTGCTTTCGAAGTGGCGATATAAAGTCCGTTTAGAAACTTCTGCTGCAGCGGAGACATTGTTCATGTTCGCGGCTGAAAACCCATTTTGAATGAACTCTTCTTTTGCGGCTTCAATGATAGCAAGCCGTTTTTGTTCTGAACGGGTCATCTAGCTTCTCCTTAAGTGCGATGTGACGCGGGCAATATCACTAGTCTAGCAATATGCGCCGCGAAGGTAAACTTTTGAGTTTACTTTGCTTGAAAGCTCCAATAAAATCCCAAAAAATAAACTCATGAGTTTACATTTATTCGCTCTAATTTAGGGCAGATGCAATCTTTGCCTCTTAGGAGAACAACGTGAAAAAAGCGCACAATACCGCCACTTCTGCGAAGTTAAAATCACTCGCATTGGCGATAGGTATCTCTTTATCTGGTGTAATGTTGACTGGCTGCGGTGCTGAAGCCGAAACGCCAGTGGTTAAAAAATCGGTTAAGCCGGCATTAACGGAAACCGTAACGGCAAGTCGTGGCGACAATTTGAGCTTTAATGGTGTGGTCCGTGCTGCAGAGCGTGCAGACCTATCGTTTCGTATTGGTGGCCGTTTAACTGACATCATGGTGAAAGAGGGTGATCGTGTCATTCAAGGTCAGCTATTAGCCCGTTTGGATTCTCGAGATGCGGAGATTGCATTAGCGTCAGCTCGTTTAGAGTTAAATAACGTTGAAGCCGAATACCAACGCGCAAAGGCGATATACGAAAAGAGCAAGGCGATTTCAAAAAGCAGTCTCGATGAGCTAACTACCCGTTATAACTTGGCGAAAAACCGTCGTGATGAAGCGCAACGTCAGCTTGATTACACTCGTATTGAAGCGCCATTTGCCGGCATTATCGGCCGCAAGCTGGTGGATAATCACATGCAAATCCAAGCAAATGCGCCAGTGTTCACTTTGCATGATTTGAGCGATATGGAAGTGGTCATCCACATTCCTGATAGCGTGATGCTTTCGGGCTTGCGTAGTACAGAAGCGAAAGCGGAAATCAGTGCGATTCCAAGTCAGTTATTTGATTTGAGTTTACGTTCTTACGCGACTCAAGCCGATCCAATCTCGCAAACTTACGCCGTGGTATTAGGGTTTAAAAATCTTAATGGTTATCGCGTATTGCCGGGTATGACGGTGAAAGTATTACCTGCCGAGCAAGATAATGATCTTGAGAATCCTTTGATTACACTGCCAATTACCGCGGTTGTGCCGGATAACCAAGGCAAGCAGTTTGTTTGGCTAGTTGGAGCCGATAACACCGTAGAGAAACGCTTTGTTGAGGTTGGGGCATTAAGCCGTGATCGCGTCGTGATCAACGACCACCTTGAGTTAGGCGATAAAGTGGTGATCGCTGGCGTATCAAGCTTATTAGAGGGAATGGAAATCCGCCCAATGAGTAATGATGCCCAAGGCAATAACGAGGCGCACTGATGAATATTGCTCGCTATACCATCGCAAAACGCACCAGTGTGTGGGTGATGATTGCCCTGATTTTGCTGGGTGGTTACATCAGCTACTTAAAACTGGGCCGGTTTGAAGACCCTGAATTTGTCATTCGCCAAGCCGTGATCAATACCGCTTACTCAGGCGCGACAGCGCAAGAAGTTTCGGATGAAGTGACCGATTTAATCGAAGGGGCGGTGCAATCGCTGCAAGAGCTCAAAGAGGTTAAATCAGTCTCCAAACAAGGCATGTCGGAAGTCACGGTTGAGATCAAATTGGAATTTGCCAAGAGCTCAGCAGAACTGCAACAAGTGTGGGATAAGTTAAGACGTAAAATTGCCGATGTGCAGCGTCAATTACCTCCAGGAGCAGGGCCGTCGATTGTTAATGATGACTTCTCCGATGTTTATGCTTTGTTCTTTGCGGTAACCGGTGACGGTTACAGTGACAAGCAGTTACAAGATTATGTTGATGGCCTACGTCGTCAGTTGGTGCTTGTACCGGGCGTCGCAAAAACGGCGACGCTAGCTGAGCGTCAAGAGACCATTTTTGTTGAGATCTCGAGTGAGCGCTTAGCGAAGTTTGGCGTTTCGGCACAGCAAGTGTTCCAAGTATTGCAAAAGCAAAACGTGGTGACGGTGGCGGGTGCGATCGAAACCACCGATATGCGTATCCCGGTGATCCCAGATTCCAATATTCGCTCGTTTGATGATCTGCGTAATCTGCAAGTGGGTGTCGGCCAAGGCAATACAGTGATGCGCTTAGGCGACATTGCCACGGTGACTCGTGGCTATCAAGAGCCTGCAAGCATGTTGATGCGTTATAACGGTCAACGCGCGGTTGGATTTGGTATCTCGAATGTCACTGGCGGTAACGTGGTGGATATGGGCGACGCGGTAAAAGTACGCCTTGCTGAACTTGAAGACCAACGTCCTTTGGGAATGGAATTACACGTTATTTCGATGCAGTCAGATTCGGTTCGTGCTTCAGTGGCGAACTTTATCGATAACCTGATTGCGGCGGTAGCGATTGTATTTATCGTATTGCTGCTGTTTATGGGCGTACGCTCGGGCATCATCATCGGCTTTGTATTATTGCTGACGGTTGCCGCCACGTTATGCATCATGTTCATCGAAGATATCGCCATGCAGCGTATTTCGCTGGGCGCATTGATTATTGCTCTGGGTATGTTGGTAGATAACGCTATCGTGGTAACTGATGGCATTTTAGTCCGTTTGCAACAAAACCCAGAGGAAGACAAAGAGACCATCGTTTCAGAAGTGGTGGATGCGACGAAATGGCCGCTGCTTGGTGGTACCGTTGTGGGTATCTGTGCGTTCAGTGCGATTGGTTTGTCACCGTCGGATATGGGTGAATACGCAGGTTCATTGTTTTGGGTAATTCTTTACTCAATGTTCTTGAGCTGGGTGTTTGCGGTGACGATTACGCCAATGCTCTGCTTTGATTTCTTAAAAGTAAAAGCGAGCAAAGGGGAAATCAAAGTTGGCCGTATGATGTCGATGTACAAAGCGCTATTGGCTTGGGTACTAAGACACCGTTTGGCCAGCATGATGATGTTGCTGGGTTTGATGACTGTGGCGATCTACAGTTTGAAATATGTGCCTCCGGGCTTTATGCCTGATTCACAGCGCCCGCAGTTCGTGGTGGATGTTTACTTGCCGCAAGGTTCGGATATCAGCCGTGTTGAGCGCATGATTGCGAATATTGAACAAGACGTTAAAGCCAAAGAAGGCGTGACCAATATTGCGAGTTTCATTGGTGGCGGCGGTTTACGCTTTATGCTGACCTATTCACCAGAAGCACGTAATACCAGCTATGGTCAGTTATTGATTGATATCGATGACTATAAAAAGATCGCGCCGTTATTAGTAGAACTGCAAGATGAACTCGCGGTGAAATACCCAGATGCGTCGATCAAAGTATGGAAATTCATGCTAGGTCGTGGCGGCGGTAAGAAGATTGAAGCGGGCTTTAAAGGGCCAGACAGTACCGTGTTACGTCAACTTGCGGAACAAGCAAAGGCAATCATGCAAGCTGACAGCAATCTAATTGCTGTGCAAGATGATTGGCGCCAACAAGTACCTGTGCTTCGTCCAGTTTATTCAGCCGAGAAAGCGCAGCGCTTTGGTCTGACAACGCAAGAGATCAACCTAGCGATTGCCCAGACGTTATCTGGCCGTAATGTGGGTGTTTACCGTGAAGGGGATGATTTGATCCCAATCGTCGTGCGTTCACCACAGAATGAGCGTAACCACCAACGTGCGGTAGAAAATACTGAAGTGTATAGTGCAACAGCGGGTGGTTACATTCCGGTGAGCCAATTAGTCGATTCGGTTGATGTGGCTTGGCAAGATGCCATTTTGCGTCGTGTTAACCGCATGCCAACGATTATGGTGCAAGCTGACCCCGCGCCGGGCGTACTCACGTCGGATGCCTTTAATAACGTACGCGATAAGATTGAAGCGATTGAACTGCCTGCAGGTTATGAGCTGATTTGGTACGGTGAATATAAAGCGTCAAAAGATGCCAATGAAGGTCTTGCGATTTCAGCGCCATACGGTTTTGCGGCGATGATTTTATCGGTGATCTTTATGTTTAACGCGGTGCGTCAACCTTTGGTTATCTGGTTAACTGCGCCGCTTGCCGTCATTGGTGTGACGGTCGGCTTGATCGTATTCCAAACCCCATTTGAGTTCATGGCGATTCTCGGCTTCTTGAGCCTTATCGGTATGATGGTGAAGAACGCCATTGTTTTGGTGGATCAAGCGGATGTGGAAATCGCCCAAGGCAAAGCAGCCTATTTTGCGATTATTGATGCTGCAACTAGCCGTGCGCGTCCTGTATTGCTGGGGGCGCTAACCACGATTCTCGGTGTCGCACCACTGCTGATTGACCCGTTCTTTAAGAGTATGGCGGTGACTATCATGTTTGGTTTGTTGTTCGCAACCATCCTGACTTTGATTGTTATCCCTCTGTTCTACGCCCTGTTTTTCAGAGTGAAAGTCGTACAAGAGTAACCATACGGTATCTTTCTATAAAAAGATTCGATAAAAAAGCCTCCAAATTTGGAGGCTTTTCTTTGGCTACGAATCGGTATTATGTTAGCAAGGCTAATGGCTTGCGCAGAGAGAAATTGCCCCGATGTAACAACTAGAGACACATTCCCCACAGCCGTTACAGTTATCATTTAGCGTAGGCAACTGATTTGGCTGCAGCTCAATGGCACTGCGAGGACAGTCTTCATAGCACTCTTCACAATTACCGAATAATCGGGCATTGCAGCTATTAGTGAATTTAGGCCTCAAGCCTGTATCAATCGTATTGAGAGGATTTAGTGCTTGCGTGTCGCAGGCATGAATACACTTTTGGCAAAATGTGCAGTGATTTAAGCTGAGATCCAATTCTGGTCCACGAGAAGAGAGGTTAATCACGCCTTGAGGACAAGCCGCTGCACACTCGCCACATTGATTACATAAACGGTCAAACAGCGACTCTTCCACCGCTCCGAGTGGGCGACCAACGTTAATGGCGGGAGCGTCTGGTGTTTCAAATGTTTGGCTGACGCCGCGAGTCGCAGCTCTAAAAAAACCACGGCGACTGGTATCAATATCGCTTTTCTCTGCCATTACCTCGTCACTGTTTGTGCTCATTTATTCCGTCTCTTGCCAGTAGTTACGGCGCTCAGCAATCACCAATTGTTGATCTTCACAGTAATACTCTAACCACCCTAATGAGAATTCAGCCAGCTGCGCGTAGAAAGCCGTTTCGGCATTATTTTGCATGGCTGTAAGCATATAAGGTGCAAACGGCATAAGGTGTTGACTGAGTATTTGGTTCGCACCAGCTACATCATCTTGTTCTAAAAGCAGAGAAGTTAACATGAACATTAGGCCAATATGGTCTTCTGGCTCTCTTAACCCTGTGTCACATTGTAGGCCTTTATCGCGAATAAACTCACGAAATTCTAAAGTCGATGAACCAAATAAAGCGTTCTCTTTATCGAGATAAGCTGATCCCCATGGAGGAGAGGGCATATCACCACTACCTTGTAGTAGTTGAAAAAAATCCGCTTCAAGTAAATCGGCCTCACATTGCTGTGATGACTCTGCAATATTCTTTAATATTTTGTCATCTTGAGCTGAGAAGCTATTGAGGATGCTTTGCGCGGTTTCTGAAGTCGGTGAGTGAAAAAGTAGACCGCCGATTAAGCGAAAAAGGGTTGATTCATTGTGCATAGGATAAGTTTCTGAGTGTTTTCGCAGAGAATAGCGAGTTACGCTTCATAATGAAATGCGCTTAATCAATAAATCAAATGCAATAATTTGCTCCTAATAATGCGAAGCATTTCGATATTATGTTTCAATAAATGTTAACTAGTTCAAAAATATGATCGGGGTCTCATTTTTGAATCAGGGTGGGATGTTTTGTGAGTAGCACGCAAAAATAGTTGATTAAGCGCAATATTAACCTTACTACTTAAGGGGTAAAAGAAGGGCAGCAAAGACCAAAGAGTCTTTTCTCACAACCAATGAGAAATTGTCCTATGAAAAAAACACTGAAAGCATTAATAACTGGTGGCCTGACGAGACGTGATTTTATCAAGTCTTCAAGTGCTGTTGGTGGTCTGGCTGCCACAGCCAGTGCAATCTCACTTCCTTTTAAATCTAGCCCTGTTGCTGCCGCTACTAACGACGCGATTGAAGAAAAAATTGTGTGGAGTGCGTGTACGGTAAACTGTGGTAGCCGTTGTCCTTTACGTATGCATGTTGTAGACGGCGAAATTAAATGGGTTGAAACCGATAATACCGGTGATGATGAATACGGTAATCACCAAGTACGTGCGTGCCTACGTGGTCGTTCAATGCGACGTCGTGTCTACAATCCGGATCGATTAAAGTACCCGATGAAACGTGTTGGTAATCGTGGTGAAGGTAAATTCAAGCGCATCACTTGGGAAGAAGCGTACGATGAAATTGCCAACAACATGAAACGCATCATTAAAGAGCACGGTAACGAAGCTATTTACCTAAACTACGGCACGGGTACGCTAGGCGGTACCGTCACTAAGTCGTGGCCACCGGCAGGCTCTTTGATCGCGCGTATGATGAACCTAAGCGGCGGCTATTTAAACCATTACGGTGATTATTCAACTGCGCAAATCAAAGAAGGTCTTAATTACACCTATGGTGGTTGGGGCGCTGGTAACTCATTCTCTGATCTTGAAAATACCAAGCTTATCGTGCAATTCGGTAACAACCCTGCTGAAACACGCATGTCGGGCGGCGGTCTGATTCACCATTTGATGGAATCTAAAGAGCGCTCACAAGCTCGTATGATCATGATTGACCCTCGCTACACTGATACCGCGGGTGGTCGTGAAGATGAATGGATCCCAATTCGTCCGGGAACCGACGCTGCATTCATTGCTGCGATGGCTTACGTAATGATCAAAGAAGAGTTGGTTGATCAGCCATTCCTTGATAAATACTGTGTTGGTTATGATGAGAAAACCCTACCAGCATCAGCGCCGGCTAAAAGTGATTACAAGTCGTACATTTTAGGTGAAGGCCCAGATGGCATAGAAAAGACACCAGAGTGGGCGGCGAAAATCACAGGCATCCCAGTTGATACCATCATTAAAACCGCACGTGAAATTGGTTCGACTAAGCCTTGTGCTGTGCTTCAAGGCTGGGGCCTTCAACGTACTGCCAATGGTGAGATTGCATCTCGTGCTATCGCAATGTTAGCGCTCTTGACTGGTAACGTAGGTATTCACGGTGGTGGTACTGGTGCGCGTGAGTCAGATTACAATATTCCGTTTGTTCGTTTCCCTACCTTAACTAACCCAGTTGCGGCTTCAATCCCGATGTTCTTATGGACAGATGCGATTGTTCGCGGCACGGAAATGACTGATCTACGTGATGGTGTTCGTGGTGTTGAGAAGCTACGCTCGCCAATTAAGATGATCTGGAACTATGCAGGCAACTGCTTGATTAACCAGCACTCAGATATCAACAAAACTCACGATATTCTGCAAGATGATAAAGCGTGTGAACTAATCGTTGTTATCGATAACCATATGACTTCTTCGGCGAAATACGCTGATATTGTTCTGCCTGACTTAACAACATCTGAGCAAGCCGATTTCTGTATGGATACTAAGGCGGCCAACATGCCTTACTTTATCTTCGCTGATAAGGCGATTGAGCCTCAGTTTGAAGCAAAAGGCATCTACGAGATCTGTTCTGAAATTTCCATGCGAATGGGTGTGGGGGAAGCGTTTACTGAAGGTCGTGATCAAGAAGGTTGGTTGCGTCATCTTTACGCACTAACTCGCGAACAAGACCCAACCTTACCAGATTTTGAAACCATGCGTGAAATGGGTATCTACAAGCGTCGTGATCCTAATGGCCACTTTGTTGCCTACAAAGCGTTCCGTGAAAATCCAGAGCAGAATCCACTCACAACGCCATCAGGCAAAATTGAGATTTACTCAGAGCGCTTGGCACACTTGGCTGCTACGTGGGAATTGCAAGAAGATGAAGTGATTCACCCTCTACCAATTTACGTGTCAACTTTTGATGGTTGGGACTCTAAAAAGCGTCAAACCTTCCCACTGCAATTGACCGGTTTCCATTACAAAGCTCGTTGTCACTCAACTTACGGTAACGTTGATATTATCAAAGAAGCGGCACGACAAGAGATGTGGATTAACCCGTTAGATGCGCAGTCTCGTGGCATTGAAAATGGTGATTTGATCCGTATTTTTAATGACCGTGGCGAAGTCCATATTCCGGCTAAAGTCACCCCACGTATGATGCCGGGCGTGGTTGCGCTAGGCGAGGGGGCTTGGTACGCACCAGATAAGAATAAAGTGGATAAAGGTGGTTGTATTAACGTTTTGACGTCTCAGCGTCCGAGTCCGCTGGCTAAGGGTAACCCTCAGCACACTAACTTAGTAGACGTTCAACTGGTGAAGAAGGCATAAGGTTAAATCATGAAACAATACGGCTTTTATATTGATTCAAGTAAGTGCACCGGTTGTAAAACGTGTCAGCTTTCTTGTAAAGACAACAAAGATCTCGATGTGGGTGTGAACTTCCGTCGCGTATATGAGTACGCTGGCGGTAACTGGGTAGAAGATAACGGTACATGGCGTCAGGACGTATTTTCTTACTACGTATCAATGGCATGTAACCATTGTACGAAACCTGCGTGTACTAAGGTTTGCCCAAGTGGTGCAATGCATAAACGTGCAGAAGATGGCTTTGTCGTCGTAGACACTGAGAAGTGTATCGGCTGTCAGTACTGCGGCATGGCGTGTCCTTATGGCGCTCCGCAATACAACAAAGAAAAAGGTCACATGACTAAGTGCGACGGCTGCTACGAGCGTGTCGCTGAGGGTTTGCAACCAATCTGCGTTGACTCTTGCCCACTGCGTGCGCTGGAATTTGGCCCGATTGCCGAGCTGCGTGCTAAATACGGTGACTTTGCTGAAGTGGCTCCACTGCCGAAAGCATCGTTAACGCAACCAAACATTATCATCAAACCAAACCGCCATGCGCGTCCTTGTGGGGATACCACAGGCCACTTGGCTAACCCGAAGGAGGTTTAATATGGCATGGCATGAATGGCCGCTCATCGTATTTACGGTGTTAGCGCAAACTTCGGTAGGTGCGTTTTTGGTGTTAGCAGCAATGCTTTTATTTAAGCGTTTGTCAGAGCCGACGGAAACTCGTCTACATAAAGCGATGTTTGGCCTATGGGCAATTATGGGTTTAGGCTTCTTAGCTTCAGTTATGCACCTTGGTAGCCCTTTCCGTGCAATGAACGCTTTGAATATGGTGGGCAGCTCTTGGCTATCTAATGAGATCGCGTCTGGCAGTGTGTTCTTTGCTCTCGGTGGTCTGTTCTGGCTGTTGTCCGTATTGGACAAAGGCAGTGTCGCGCTACGTAAAGCTCTGATGATTGGTGCGATGGTGGTTGGCGTGATCTTCATGTACTCAATGACGATGGTGTACATGATTGATACGGTACCAACGTGGTTCACATGGCTAACGCCAGCAGCGTTTGGCTTGACCATGGTTGTGAGCGGTTTGGCACTGGCGCATACTCTATTAGCGGCTGCAAAGCATGACAATGATTGTGCTGACAAAGCGCTGTCAGTAGCTGGTCTTATTGGCTTGTTTGCGGTTGTGATTGTGGCAATGCAATTGTCAGTTCATCTTGGAGAAGTACAAACGAGTGTAACCTCAGCATTGGCCGTTCTTCCTGATTATGCTGCCGTACAAGCGACACGCTTAGTGTTGCTCTCGATTGGCATGTTGCTATGGTTACTACCAATCATTCGCCGCAAGCCAGTGACCGTGGGTCCAATGGCGATTGCTTTTGCACTTATTGTGGTTGCTGAACTGCTAGGTCGTAGTGTGTTTTACGGCATGCATATCACCGCTGGCGTATAAACTCGAGCCGTGATGAGCTAACGCATTAGCTTTTAAGCACTAAACAATATACACAAAACAATATACACGAACCCAAAGCCCCGCAGAGCAATCTCGCGGGGCTTTTTATTTCGCTAAAATATCAAGTTGGCGTAGAAAGGATGATTTGTGGTTTTCTTGGTCATAATTGAGCTGATAGGTGTTGTGAAAGCCCATCGAAAGCTCAACGCCTTTGCCCTTTAGATAGACGTTATACCCATCGTAATCGGAAAATGCTTCGATGCCTAAGTAGCTTTTTCCAAGCTCCGTTTTACAACCGTTACGCATCACACATTCATACGCTAATAAAATCACATTGGAGTCGAGGTCGTTCTTCATTGTGCTCTCCCAACAAAGTTAAATTTAATTTTAGTTGGCCACTATAAATGTTTCGCTGTTCAAATCAGTATGGCTAACGAGCGCAAACCCTACCAGCCTAACGAGCAATATCAGTGCTCGGTGCTTTTACTTGGCCTAAGTTTATACGTAGCTAAACCGCTCTGAGTTTTGCGTGGGAAGGGAAAAGGGTGACAGTGGATAAGGGGGAAAATACAGGTACAAAAAAGCCCCCAAAGTTGGAGGCTTTTAATTACTTAATTCATCGGTGAATTAGGTAACGATTATTTGTTCGCTTGCTCAGCTTGATCTGCTTGGATAGCCGTTAGTGCAACTGTGTACACGATATCGTCTACTAGCGCGCCACGAGACAAGTCGTTTACAGGCTTGCGCATACCCTGCAGCATTGGACCGATAGAAACTAGGTCAGCTGAACGTTGTACTGCTTTGTAAGTCGTGTTACCAGTGTTTAGATCTGGGAATACGAATACAGTCGCTTTACCAGCTACTGGAGAGTTAGGAGCTTTAGAAGCTGCTACGTTTTCCATGATTGCTGCGTCGTACTGTAGAGGACCGTCGATGATTAGGTCAGGACGTTTCTCTTGAGCGAGTTTAGTTGCTTCACGTACTTTATCAACGTCTGCACCCTTACCAGATTCACCAGTAGAGTAAGAGATCATTGCTACGCGTGGTTCGATACCAAATGCTGCTGCAGAGTCAGCAGATTGGATAGCGATTTCAGCAAGCTGTTCAGCCGTTGGATCTGGGTTGATCGCACAGTCACCGTAAACCAATACTTGGTCAGGTAGTAGCATGAAGAACACAGAAGATACGATTGACGCATCAGGCGCAGTTTTGATGATTTGGAACGGAGGAACGATAGTGTTTGCTGTGGTATGAACCGCACCAGAAACTAGACCGTCAACTTCGTTGTTCTCAAGCATCATTGTGCCTAGGAATACTGAATCTTGTAGCTTCTCACGAGCCACAACTTCAGTCATGCCTTTCGCGCCACGTAGTTCAACTAGACGAGCAACGTAGTTTTCACGAACTGCATCTGAATCGATGATTGTTACGCCAGCACCTAGTTCAACGCCTTGTTGCGCTGCAACGCGACGGATTTCTTCTGGGTTACCTAGCAGCACACATTCAGCGATACCGCGCTCAGCACAGATAGCCGCAGCTTTAACTGTACGTGGCTCATCACCTTCAGGAAGTACGATACGCTTACCAGCTTTACGAGCGAACTCAGTAAGTTGGTAACGGAATGCTGGTGGGCTTAGACGACGAGACTTTTGCGTGCCTTCAGTCATAGACTCAATCCAGTTGCCGTCGATGTGACCTGCAACGTGATCGTTAATGAATTCGATGCGCTCTTTATCGTCCGCTGGAACTTCGATGCTGAAGCTTTGTAGGTTCAGCGAAGTCTGCCAAGTGTTACCTTGTGCTTTGAAGATTGGCAGGCCAGTATCGAATGCAGGTTTACATAGACCTTCAATTTCTTGAGGGATGTCGTAACCGCCAGTCAATAGGATTGCGCCGATTTCTACGCCGTTCATTGCTGCTAGTGCCGCTGCAACGATAACGTCAGGACGGTCAGCAGAAGTAACAAGTAGAGAACCTGGTTTAAAGTGCTCAATCATGTTTGGTAGTGAACGTGCACAGAACGTGATGCTCTTGATGCGACGAGTGTTGATATCACCAGCGTTGATGATGTCAGCGTTTAGGTGTTGAGCCATATCGATCGCGCGAGTTGCGATTAGATCGATTGACCAAGGCACACAACCAAGTACACGAATTGGAGAAGTGTTGAAGATTTCCATCACTTTCATTTCGTTAGTTTGTGCGCTGTCTGCATCGTCAAACATTTCTGATAGGTCTGGACGAGTACGGCCAGCTTCATCTACAGGAGCGTTAAGCTTGTTGATGATAACACCAGAGATGTTTTTGTTCTTAGTACCACCGAAGTTAGAACATGCTACTTCGATACGCTCTTTAAGCTGAGCTGGGTTGTCTAGACCAGGAGTCGCAACAAGTACGATCTCTGCGCCAAGCGTTGCCGCGATTTCCGCGTTCACTTGGTTAGCGAATGGGTGCTTACGAGTTGGTACTAGACCTTCGATCAAGGTTACGTCCGCATCTTTGTTGATTTGGTTGTAACGTTCAACGATAGTTTCTAGAAGCTCATCCATGTTGTCGTTACCGATTAGGCTTTCAGCAACAGACATTTGCATTGGAGTGCCGATCTTCATATCGCTGTTCGCGCCAACGATAGTTGAAGTCAGATCAGGCTGATCGCCGCCAGAACGTGGTTGTGCGATAGGCTTGTAGAAAGAAACTTTAACGCCCTTGCGCTCCATAGTGCGCAGAACACCCATGCTAACACTAGTAAGACCAACACCAGCGCTAGTAGGGATAAGCATAATAGTACGAGACATCGACTAATTACCTTACATTATTGGATTAAAAGCTCAATTACGTATTCCCTGAAGAGTTCATGGAATAGGAGTTGAGCCCCTAAATTTCTATTTATAGAAAAACTGGCCAGCCCGAAGGCTAGCCAGTTGAGTCAATTACAGACCTGCTAGACGTGCAGTGTCTTCAGCGATAACTAGCTCTTCGTTAGTAGAGATAACCATTGCTGGGATGCGGCTGTTTGCAGTAGTGATAGTACCTTCACCACCGAAACGTGCTTTAAGGTTTGCTTCGCTGTCTACTTCGATACCGAAGATAGCTAGACGGTTAAGAACCATTTCACGGATTGGGCCAGAGTTCTCGCCGATACCGCCAGTGAAAGTGATTGCGTCTAGACGACCTTCTAGAGAAGCAGTGTAACCAGCTACGTATTTAGCTAGACGGTGACAGAACACGTCCATTGCGCGAGTTGCTTCTTCTTTCTCACCGTAGTTGTCTTCAACGAAACGACAGTCTGAAGTCACTTCAGTTAGACCTTGTAGGCCAGACTCTTTAGTTAGCATGTTGTTGATTTGCTCAACAGAGTAACCTAGTGCGTCGTGTAGGTGGAAGATGATCGCAGGGTCGATATCGCCACAACGAGTACCCATTACTAGACCTTCAAGAGGAGTTAGACCCATAGAAGTATCTACAGATTGACCGTTCTTGATTGCACATACAGATGCGCCGTTACCTAGGTGACAGTTGATGATGTTAACTTCTTCAACTGGCTTGTTTAGTAGGCCTGCAACTTCACGAGTGATGAATAGGTGTGAAGTACCGTGCATGCCGTAACGACGGATGCCGTGCTCTTTGTATAGGTTGTATGGAAGAGCGTATAGGAACGACTCTTCAGGCATAGTTTGGTGGAACGCAGTGTCGAATACAGCAACGTTTTGTAGCTCAGGGAAGTTGTGTTTAGCAGCTTCGATACCGATAAGGTGAGCTGGGTTGTGAAGAGGTGCAAAAGTTGCAGCGTCTTGGATGCCCTTAAGAACTTGATCACAAATAAGTGCTGATTGAGTGAACTGCTCGCCACCGTGAACGATACGGTGACCGATCGCGCCTAGGTTAGCTTTAAGCTCTGGCTTAGAAGCAAGAATAGTTTCTACCATGAAAGATAGTGCTTCTTCGTGTGCTGCGCCTGCGCCTAGTTGAGCTTCGTGCTTACCATCAAGTTTCCACTTCATACGAGCTTCTGGAAGACCAAGACACTCAGCAAGACCTGTTAGGTGCTCAGCACCAGTCTCTGCATCAACAATTGCAAACTTAAGAGAAGAACTACCGCAGTTTAAAACTAAAACTAGCTTTGACATGTATGACTACCTGTTAATCGTCTGATAAAAATCAGTTAGGATGAAATTTAACCACAAGAATAGTCGAGTCTAGTGTAACTGCGTACCATTCTTGCTTAAAAAGCGCTTAAATCCATGTATAAAAAGAGGTCGCTTTACCATGAAAGCAACTTGTGCAATCCTTGCAGATATCTCTCAACGTTGCCTAAATTGTAAATAAGAGCAACAATGAGATTGAGGGCGTGCCAAGGATAGCGATAATAGACAAATATAACAAAAAAAATTTGAAAGAATATTAACTTTCGTCAATTTTTTACGCGTTTAGTTGAAAGTTTCAACTTATTTTGAAGTTAAGTGCCTTGTACCGGAAGTGAGAGAGTAATATGAATAATAAAGTCGGTCTCGTTCACAGCTTACGTGATGGTCAAAAGTACATGGATACTTGGCCTGTGCGCAAAGAACTCGCGCCACTGTTTCCAGAGCAGCGCATTATAAAGGCAACACGTTTTGGTATGAAGGTAATGCCAGCCGTTGCAGCTATTAGTGTGCTTACGCAAATGGTCTTTACCAATCACCAAGCGTTACCGCAAGCGGTGATAGTGGCTCTGTTTGCTATCAGCATGCCAATCCAAGGTATGTGGTGGCTAGGCAATCGCGCTAATACACAATTACCACCATCGCTTGCTGGCTGGTATCGTGAGTTGCACCAAAAAATTATTGAAAGTGGTTATGCTCTAGAACCACTAAAAGCGAAGCCTCGCTATAAAGAGTTGGCTCGCATTCTAAATCGCGCGTTTCGTCACTTAGATAAAACGTCACTTGAGCGTTGGTTCTAAAAAACGAGCTTTTAGCATCAAAGCTTTCAGCTTTGCCCCATATAGAGAGGCGAGATAGCTGTAGTTTGTGACTCGTGAAGGCGGTTGACGAAATTTAACTGTTCAACGATGTTTCAGTGAGTGGTTATTGAAATCGCTATATGAACAAAAAGACGAACAAAAAGGGTTGGCATTGCGCCAACCCTTTGTCTTTTCAGTCGTCAATGTTTATTGGCCAGTGTTTAGTGGTCAACGTTGAGAAGTCTTAAACTCTCGCTTCTCGACTCTCGATGCTCTTTAATCAGTTAAACATCTTAATCGCTTGCTCTGGCTCGATGTATTCAAGGCCAAATGCTTCGGCCACTTCCTTACAAGTGACTTTACCGTGAATCACATTGAGACCTTCCAAGAAGCCTTTATCGTCCAACAGAGCTTGGCGGTAGCCTTTATTGGCTAATTTGACTATATAAGGAAGCGTTGCATTATTCAGTGCAAAGGTTGAGGTACGCGCGACCGCGCCCGGCATGTTGGCGACACAGTAGTGCACGACATCATCGACGATATAAGTTGGATCGGCGTGAGTAGTAGCATGTGACGTTTCAAAACAACCGCCTTGGTCGATGGCGACATCAACAACGGCAGCGCCGGGTTTCATTTTGGCAATGTGCGCTTTCGTCACCAACTTTGGTGCCGCAGCGCCTGGAATTAATACCGCGCCAATAACAAGATCAGCAGATAGAACGTGTTTTTCGATGGCGTCTTCAGTTGAATACACCATTTTTGCGCGCCCTTGGAACTCTTCGTCCAATTTGCGAAGCGCATCAATGTTTCGATCGAGAATCGTTACATCGGCACGCATGCCGACGGCCATTCTGGCAGCGTTCGCACCGACCACACCCCCACCAATTACTACGATTTTGGCCGGTTCGACCCCTGGAACACCGCCAAGTAATAAACCACTGCCACCATGGGATTTTTCCAGCGTTTGGGCGCCAGCTTGAATCGACATACGTCCAGCAACTTCCGACATTGGTGCAAGTAGTGGCAAGCGACCCATATTATCTGTTACAGTCTCATATGCTATACAGACGGCTTTACTCTTGATTAGCTCATCAGTTTGTGGAAAATCTGGGGCTAGGTGTAGATAAGTAAATAATATCTGCCCCTCGCGGAGCATTGAACGCTCGGTAGCTTGAGGTTCTTTTACCTTAACGATCATTTCTGCTGTCGAGAAAACGTCAGCAGCAGTAGGAAGAATGGATGCGCCTACAGCGATGTAATCATCGTCTGAGAATCCAATGCCGGATCCGGCTAGGGTTTCAACAAAAACTTGGTGACCTTGAGACACTAGCTCGCGAACGCTGGCTGGAATCATGCCGACGCGATATTCGTGGTTCTTGATTTCCTTTGGTACGCCAATGATCATCCTGACTCCTCATTTTTTTTTGGTTGTAATAACTGTGTGTAGGGTAGTATTGTCGAATTAATATCTAGTATAAGAGCAAATGTTTAACATTTGATACTAAATATTAAAAAGATGTAGTATATATTTTTGCAAGGAAGTAATAAGGTGGAATAAAAAATGGCAGACAACAATAAGAAGCCGTCCAAGGATCTAGACCGTATCGATCGCAATATTCTTAATGAATTGCAGAAAGATGGTCGAATTTCAAACGTAGAATTATCAAAGCGTGTGGGCTTGTCACCAACACCATGTTTAGAACGTGTTCGTCGTCTCGAACGCCAAGGGTACATCACGGGTTACACTGCGTTACTTAACCCACAGTATCTTGATGCGTCTCTATTGGTGTTTGTTGAAATTACGTTAAATCGTGGTGCGCCAGATGTGTTTGAACAGTTTAATACCGCGGTACAAAAACTGGATGACATTCAAGAGTGCCACCTAGTATCAGGTGATTTTGACTATCTATTAAAAACGCGAGTAGCTGATATGGGTGCATATCGTAAGCTGCTTGGCGATACATTACTGCGTTTACCGGGTGTAAACGACACACGTACTTACGTAGTAATGGAAGAAGTAAAACAAACTAATCAGCTAGTGATCAAAACCCGCTAATTATAGTCATTGAGGAGATGAGACCAAGCTAACAACATTTGGTTAGTGAGCCTTTGGTGCCGTTAACTAGGGTCTTTTTTGGTCAATCTCCTAGATTGTTATGTGCGCAGAGTGACAGAGGTGGAATCCCTTTCGATATTCTGACGTTAGACAATTGGGTTTTTAGCTTTGATATGGTTAAATCTATAGTCCGAGTAGCTTTGCTGCTCGGGCTATTTTTTTCCTAATAAAGATAAGTAAGTTATGTTCAAAAAGAACAGCAGTAAAGTCGAAACAATTATAAAAACCGGGGAAGAGCCTCAGTCTACCCGTTTATCGGGGCCTGAACGCCTGAAAGAGTGCAGCCTTATTGTGGCAGTACTGGCGTCTATTTTGCTCTATGTTGCCTTATTAACCTTCAGTCCTGCTGATCCATCCTGGTCGCAAACGGCGTGGGCGGGAGATATTGCGAACGCTGGCGGTATCATTGGTGCCTGGTTTGCCGACACTCTGTTCTTTTCATTTGGATCACTGGCTTACACTATTCCTTTGTTAATTGTCGTCACCGCTTGGGTTTGCTTACGTAAGCGTGATGAAGATGATCCACTTGATTTGATGCTTTGGGGCACTCGTTTCCTTGGCTTCACGATTTTAGTTCTGACCAGTTGCGCTCTTGCCGATATCAACTTTGATGATATTTGGTATTTTTCCTCTGGTGGTGTGATTGGCGATGTACTGACTAGTTTGGCGCTTCCGACGCTTAATGCCCTCGGTACGACATTGGTACTACTGTTTCTTTGGGGCGCCGGTTTTACCCTCCTCACGGGCATTTCATGGTTAACGATAGTTGATTGGCTTGGCGATTCTGCGATTAAGGCATTCACACGCCTATTTAATCGTGTTCGTGGTGAACAAGATGAAGTGATGGAACCACAGCTCAAACAGGCGGATGAGTTTGAACGCGCATCTGTTAAAGCAACGGCTCAAGCGGATCATGATCAGAACAGTGAGCAGGATCATGAGCAGCCACGTCGTTACAATATTCATATGCCAGAAGCGGTCAGTGCGGTAGCAACAAGTGGTGTTGCGAATATTGCCGCGGAAAGTACTTCTGTCTCGCCGCAAGAGCAAGAAGGGTATCAGACTCAAGCGTCAACAGTGTCGGAAGATCCGTTGCATGAAACGTATCAACCTCACGAGGCGCCGAGCGCTGTGGGTTATAACGAGCAGCAGGATCAACCATATACACAACAAGATTTCACCCCACAGGAAGCCGCTCCGCAAGAAGCCCCTCACTATGATCCGGTTTCGAATGGTGAAGTTGAGCGTACGCGCCAACTTGAAGCGACGATTGAACAACTAGAGCAGGATGCGACTCAAGCGGATGATATGGCCGAACAGTTCATCCCTCCTTGGCAGCAAGAGACACTGCCGGCAGGTGCTGCTGTTATTCAGCCTACAGAACATAATCAAGCTCCGAACGAAGCGCCTTGGCAGCAAGTTGAGCCACAAACTGCACCAGAGATTGATCAAACGCAGTTGGATGAAATTACTCAGCAAGTAGAACCCAATTCTACCCATATTGAACCAACCATTAGCTCGTTTGATGTCGTAGAGCCGAGCGAACAACCGACCGCCAAACCTGCAGCCGTTGACGTGCCAATGACCGAGCCTGTGACGCTTGAACATGACAATCAAGATGAAGATGTTTCAGCATTCCAGTCAATTGTTGCTGATGCTCAAGCGAAGGTAGTTGCGAAACAAAACCCGTTCTTAGTACAACAAGAACTGAATTTACCTAAGCCGACAGAACCACTGCCGACTTTAGAGTTGCTTTACCATCCAGAGAAGCGTGAAAACTTTATCGATCGTGAAGCGTTAGAAAATATTGCTCGTTTGGTTGAATCCAAATTGGCTGATTACAAAATTCAAGCGACCGTGGTTGATATTTTCCCAGGTCCTGTGATCACCCGTTTTGAGCTTGATTTAGCACCGGGTGTCAAAGTAAGCCGTATTTCGAGCCTCTCAATGGACTTAGCTCGCTCCCTATCTGCGATGGCAGTGCGTGTGGTTGAAGTGATCCCTGGTAAGCCTTATGTCGGTCTAGAGTTGCCGAACATGAGCCGTCAAACGGTATTTTTCTCTGATGTAGTGGGAAGCCAAACCTTTATTGATGCTAAGTCACCGACGACAGTCGTCCTTGGTCAAGACATTGCCGGTGAAGCGGTTATTGCCGATATCGCAAAAATGCCACACGTATTAGTGGCGGGTACAACCGGTTCTGGTAAATCGGTCGGTGTAAACGTGATGATTCTAAGCATGCTGTATAAAGCATCGCCGGAAGATCTGCGTTTTATCATGATCGACCCGAAAATGTTGGAGTTGTCGATTTACGAAGGTATTCCACATCTATTGTCCGAAGTGGTTACTGACATGAAAGACGCGTCCAATGCACTGCGTTGGTGTGTGGGTGAGATGGAGCGTCGTTATAAGCTGATGTCGGCACTCGGTGTACGTAACATCAAAGGCTTCAATGACAAGCTGAAAATGGCAGCCGATGCTGGTCACCCAATCCATGACCCATTGTGGAAACCGGGCGATAGCATGGATGAAGAAGCGCCATTGCTAGAAAAATTGCCTTATATCGTGGTGGTGGTCGATGAATTTGCCGACCTTATTATGGTGGTGGGTAAAAAAGTTGAAGAACTGATCGCTCGTTTGGCGCAAAAAGCACGTGCAGCCGGTGTCCACTTAATTTTGGCTACTCAGCGTCCTTCGGTTGATGTTATTACTGGCTTAATTAAAGCGAACATTCCAACCCGTATTGCCTTTACCGTTTCAACCAAAACGGACTCGCGCACGATTCTTGATCAAGGCGGTGCGGAATCATTGTTAGGTATGGGTGATATGCTCTACCTAGCGCCAGGTTCAAGCCATACTGAACGTGTTCACGGTGCTTTCGCTTCGGATGATGATGTGCATGCCGTAGTGAATAACTGGAAAGCACGTGGTAAGCCAAATTACATCGAAGAAATCATCAGTGGTGAACAGGGGCCTGAAAGCCTGTTACCAGGCGAATCGATGGAAGCGGATGAGGATACTGACCCACTATTTGACCAAGTGGTTGAGCATGTTGTGCAATCACGTCGAGGTTCAGTTTCAGGTGTTCAGCGCCGCTTCAAAATTGGTTATAACCGCGCGGCACGTATTGTCGAACAACTTGAAGCTCAAGGCATCGTGAGTGCACCAGGCCACAATGGTAACCGTGAAGTGTTAGCACCAGCGCCAGGGCGCGACATGAACTAGAACAAAGCAGGCGAAAGTCTGCTTTTTAACTATCGTCAGTGAAAATGTGGACGAGAGTTAAAGTACACGATAGCAGAAGCGCAGGTTATTCCTGCGCTTTTTTATCGATGTAAAAAAGGGCTGGCATATCGCCAACCCTATCAGTCATCGCAGACCGTTAATCTCGATACTCGAAGCAAAGCGCTTTCGCTTCTAGCTTCGCCTCTCGATTCTCAAAGCGCAGCGTTCTAGCTCTAGCTTTTCGCCTCTCGATTCTCAAAGCGCAGCGTTCTAGCTCTTGCTTTTCGTCTCTCGATTCTCAAAGCGCAGCATTCTAGCTCTTGCTTTTCGTCTCTCGATTCTCAAAGCGCAGCGTTCTAGCTTTTGCTCTTCACCTCTCGATTCTCAAAGCAAAGCGCTCTCGCATCTAGCCCTTGCTTCTAGCTCTCGCTCTTAGCAAACTGTGCAACAACAATAAACGCCAGTGCAACCAGATTACCCGCAAAAATCACCACTAGCCATTGTGGCATCGAAAGCGTTAAGAATTGCCATACCACTTCTGCGCAATCACCGTAGGCTTCAAACATACCTGGAATCCATTGGTTCAGTGGTGCCCAGCTAGGGAAGGTCACGAACAGATCGCAAGTAGCAAAAGGGGATGGATTAAACTGGTACTCAACGTGCTGTAGAGCAAGCTCTAGGCCCTTGTAAGCTGTTGCTCCCCATGCCGCAAGACCCAGCCAGCGGACGAACGGATTTTGCGGTGCGATTAAGCCAATAATCGCTGCGCCACCAATACCCATCATTGCCACGCGCTCATAAATACACATCACACAAGGAGCTAACTCCATAACATGTTGGAAGTAGAGTGCACAGGCTTCAAAGAGAACGATGGCGAGCAACAAAAGAGACCAAGAGAGTCGCCCTTGCGAGAATGTTTTGAGTGTTGAGAGAAAATTCACGAGTAATGTCCTTTACAGAAATAAAAAAGCTCTGAATACTCAGAGCTTTTTAACGTGTAACAGTTCCCTAATCAAGGGAAATTTAGTGACCGCCTGTGACAGCAGCGCTCACTTCACCAACGTGTTGGCTGATCCAACCTGCATCGTAGAACCACGCAGTCGCAGGCTCTAGGAAGAACACGATGCCCGCTAGGCCAACTAGTGCTAGTACTAGGGTGTATGGCAGAGCCATGATAACCATGCGTCCGTATGATAGACGAATTAACGGTGCAAGTGCTGAAGTTAACAAGAATAGGAATGCAGCTTGACCGTTTGGTGTTGCAACAGAAGGTAGGTTAGTACCCGTGTTAATAGCAACCGCTAGTAGGTCGAATTGATCGCGAGTAATTTGACCATCGATCAGTGCAGATTTCACTTCGTTGATGTAAACCGTACCGACGAACACGTTATCCGATACCATCGATAGCAGACCGTTAGCAACGTAGAACAGAGCCAACTGAGTACCTTTGTCTTCAACGGCAAGTACCGCGTCGATAACAGGTTTAAATAACTCTTGGTCGATGATTACAGCCACAACCGCAAAGAACACGGCAAGTAGTGCAGTAAATGGCAGCGCCTCTTCAAACGCTTTACCCATCGAATGCTCTTCGATAACGCCAGTAAATGCGGTTGCAAGGATAATCACGGATAGACCGATTAGGCCAACAGCAGCAACGTGTAGTGCAAGGCCAACGATTAGCCATACTGCAATCGCACCTTGAACCCAAAGTTTTGCTACATCTTGGTTAGTACGCGTTTTGCGCTCTTCGTTATCGAAATCAACTAAAATTTGACGCACGCTATCAGGCAGCTCTGCACCGTAACCAAAGACTTTAAACTTTTCAACCATTGCACAGGTGAGCATGCCGCAGAAGAATACTGGGATGGTAACCGGCGCCATACGAATTAGGAATTCAGCGAATAACCAGTCAGCTTGGTCTGCGATGATCAAGTTTTGTGGTTCGCCTACCATGGTCATTACACCACCAAGGGCGGTACCCACACCTGCATGCATCAGTAGTGAACGAAGGAATGCGCGGTAGTTCTCAAGGTCATCACGAGTTAGCTCTGTAATGGTTTCATCTTGAGTATGGTCATGGTCACCAATTGGGTTACCAGAAGCCACTTTGTGGTAGATAGAGTAGAAACCGACTGCAACACTAATTACAACCGCAATAACGGTTAGTGCATCAAGGAAGGCAGAAAGGAATGCCGCGGCAAAACAGAATGCCATTGAAAGCAGAACTTTTGATCGAATACCAAGCAGCAGTTTAGTAAAGATGAACAGCAGTAGCTGTTTCATGAAGTAGATGCCAGCAACCATGAAAACGAGTAATAGCAGAACTTCGATGTTCGCCACCAGTTCATGTTTTACTTGATCGGCACTGGTCATTCCAATGGCGACAGCTTCAATTGCCAGTAGACCACCAGGTTGAAGAGGGTAGCACTTTAATGCCATCGCAAGAGTAAAAATAAACTCTGCAACTAATAGCCAACCTGCAACGAACGGATCGATGAAAAAGAATACGATCGGGTTGATAATAAGAAATGAGAAAATGGCAACTTTGTACCAATCAGGGGCTTTACCAAGAAAGTTCTTAATAAATGCATTTCCGAGTGACATCGGCATGATTCAATTACTCTTATATGTTGTTACGAATAGACACTGCGCACGCTTGAATTCACGTGGTCGGTAAACTTATGGCATACCGATGAAACAGCGACTTAGAAAAACAACACTCCGAAAACTGTCATGTGGTCTTGCCAAGTCACTCCCTGAGAAAGACAAGCACTTTTAACTTCGGTCGTCACTCTACTCTTCAGCGCTATTTAGTCAATCATTATGTTTATATTGACAAAATACGCGGCAATTAATTGTAAAAAACGCGAGCGAAGTGGCGTAAGGCTAGCATACGAGTTGTGATAAATTCTGTTTGCTGTCTCACGTCGTGCGAAAGCCAAGAATATGACGTTCTATTGAAGTGAAATAACCCCTTATATATCTGGGTTTTTGCGTTTTTGCAAAATAAGATTTAATAGAAATCCCTTTGTTTATGGGCGTTTCAGATATTTTAGCAGAGGTTAAAGTACTATTTTTTTAGTTTAGAGTTATAAAGAAATAATGACCCAGCCTTACCTGGATTAGTGTTATTACTCTATTATTGTTTTGCGAGAACTTTACAGTCTGTTTGTTTCCGATACGTAATAAGTAGTGGTATGATGAGTTTATCTGATCCCCCTATAAATAGAATATTGGAACAACTCAATGGTCATAAAGGCAAAGAGCCCTGCAGGATTAGCAGAAAAATACATAATCGAAAGTATTTGGAAAGGGCGCTTCCCTCCTGGTTCCATTCTTCCTGCTGAGCGTGAGCTTTCAGAGCTGATTGGTGTCACTCGAACCACACTACGTGAAGTACTTCAGCGACTTGCACGAGATGGTTGGTTGACAATCCAGCACGGTAAACCGACCAAAGTAAACCAGTTTATGGAAACTTCAGGTTTGCATATTCTCGACACTATGATGACCTTAGATGCTGAGAATGCGACTTCTATCGTAGAAGATTTGCTTGCAGCACGTACTAATATCAGCCCGATATTTATGCGTTACGCTTTCAAAGTAAATAAAGAAAGCTCAATGCGTACGATGCAAAATGTTATTGAATCTTGTGAGGCGCTTACAACCGCAGAATCATGGGATTCATTTATGACCGATTCACAATATGCTGACAAGATTCGTCAACATATTAAAGATGACGGTGAAAAAGATCCGCTTAAGCGTGAAGCTATTTTGATTGCGAAGACATTCAATTATTACGACTACATGCTATTTCAACGCCTCGCTTTCCATTCAGGCAACCAGATTTACGGTCTGATCTTCAATGGTCTGAAAAAGCTTTATGATCGTGTCGGCAGTTACTACTTCTCAAACCCACAAACGCGACTGTTGGCGTTGAAGTTTTACCGTGACTTGTACGAAGTTTGTGAAACGGGTGAGCGTGAACAGATCCCAGCGATTGTTCGTCAGTATGGTATCGACAGTGGCCACATTTGGCACCAAATGAAAACGACACTGCCAACCAACTTTACTGAAGATGACAGCTAGTAAGTCGCTTTAGCGAATTAAGTTGAATAAAAAGCCCATCATAGCAATATGATGGGCTTTTTAATGGCAAAAGAGTCGCATTGCTAGCCAATCTGCACAGCAAGATCGCTTTCAATGGTTGACGAACAGGCCAGAACATAGCCCTGTTCAATTTCTTCGGCGCTTAATGTCTCAAGGCTTGTGCTGCGCACAGAGCCGGATGTCACCTTGCATTTGCATGAACCACAAATGCCACTACGACAGGCAACAATCAGGGGCAGTCCTGCAGCCTCTAATGTGTCAGCTAACACCGCGCCTTGCTGGGCAACGACTTCTTTGCCGAACGCTTCGACAGCAACGGATACCGCTTTATCTTCCACTTGATCGTCTCGTTCTGACTCTGTTGTTGAGCTAACAGGTGTAAAACTTTCTTGAAAGAAATTGTTCATATCAAACCCCAGAGCCTGCAAGTTATCGTGTGTATCTTGCATAAACTGGCTTGGGCCGCACAGATAGACTGTTCGCTGCATTAAATCTGGCACCAATTGCAAAAGCCATTCTTTGTCTAAACGACCTTGTGGATGCGTTGTTCCGCTGGCATCTTTTAGTAGTAGTGACAACGTGAACTGTTTTTCGGTTGCAGCCATTGACTCAAGTGCATCAAAGTAGATGGTTTGTTGAGCCGACTTCGCGACATGCAAAAACTGAACATCAACATCAGCACCATTGGCTAGCCACTGCTTGGCCATTGCATAGACGGGCGTGATGCCGCAACCTGCGCTCAGCAGTAATGCTTTTTTATTATCATTGATGCGCACTGGTGGATGATCAATCGTATTGAATTCACCACTTGGCGGTAGGGCGAGTAGGGAGTCACCGACTTGAAGAGTATCAAGTAAATAGTTGGACACTTTACCGCCTTCCACTCGCTTGATGGTGAGTTGTAAATGAGATTCGCCAGCGATCGAACTAAGTGAATACGCGCGATATTCCATTTTTTGCTCAATTTCTACACCAACCGTAATGAATTGGCCGGGTTTAAAATCGAACTGGATGGAGTCAAGCGCGGCAAGTTGGCTTTCTAGCGGCGCAAGTTTAATGCTCATGGTATCGGGTGTTTCAACATACTTGTCGATGCAACGTAATTGGACGGGATGAGCTCCCTGCCATTCAAAGTACATATCTGATCTCGTTAACTATTTTCACGTAGTGGTGGCTAACGTTATGGCTAAAATGAAACTCGGCCGGATGGCTGATTAGCAGCATAACGACAAGCGCAGTGGTGTGATGGATTGAAATTGGACCAAAAAGCCTACCCTCGAATGAGGGCAGGCTACTGGATTAAGCGCCTAGAATCGCTTGTAGGTCATCTTCAACGTTTGAGATAGAACGCATATCGAACTTCTCTTGGATGATGGCCAATAGGTTGTCGGTGAGGAATGCTGGCGCGGTTGGACCGGTATAGATGCCTTTTACACCTAAAGCGAATAGGGTAAGTAGGATCACGATTGCTTTTTGTTCAAACCACGAAAGTACCAAGGTAAGCGGAAGCTCGTTGATACCACAGTCAAACTCGTTCGCCAGGGCTAATGCTAGTTGGATCGCTGAATAGGCATCGTTACATTGACCCACATCGAGTAGACGAGGAATACCGTTGATGTCGCCAAACTGGTTTTTGTTGAAGCGGAACTTACCACAAGCAAGCGTTAGGAGCAGCGTGTCTTCTGGTGCGCTAGCAGTAAAATCGGTGTAGTAACTGCGTTCTGCTTTGTCACCATCACAGCCGCCAACTAGGAAGAAGTGACGAATGTTACCTTGTTTCACTTGATCAATAACGGCAGGTGCCGCATTCATAAGCGCATTGCGACCAAACCCAACCGTGATCATCTGCTCGATCTCGTTGTGCTGGAAACCTGGTTGACTTAGAGCACATGCAATCACTGCTGAGAAATCATCACCTTCAAGATGAGCAACACCAGGCCAACCGACGATACTGCGTGTGAATAGACGGTCAGCATATTGACCCACATCTGGGTTAAGTAGGCAGTTTGATGTCATCACGATTGCGCCTGGGAAGTTAGCAAACTCTTTTTGCTGATTTTGCCATGCGCTTCCGTAGTTACCTGCAAGATGAGGGTATTTGTTCAGTTCTGGGTAACCGTGCGCAGGAAGCATTTCACCGTTGGTATAAACGTTGATGCCTTGGCCTTCGGTTTGTTGCAGAATTTTCTCTAGGTCGTGCAAGTCATGGCCTGAGACTAAAATACATTTACCTTGGCGAGTTTTTACGTTCACACTGGTTGGGGTTGGGTGACCAAAAGTCTCGGTTTCACCAAGATCAAGCATCTCCATGACTTTGTAGTTCATCAAACCGATTTCCATTGAGCACTCAAGTAGCTCATTAAGATCAGTCGGTTCAGTGCCTAGCCATGCCATGATTTTATGGTACTGCGCAAAAATAGCGGTGTCTGTTTGGCCAAGTACGCGAGCGTGTTCCATGTAAGCCGCCGCGCCTTTGAGGCCATAGAGGCAAAGAAGGCGTAAGCCTACGACATCTTCGTTGACCTGCTCTTTACCGCGGTTAACCGCTGCATTAGGTGCAAAAGCGAGGATCTGCTCTGCGTTTTCAGGTAGCTCAAAGTTCGCAACTGGGGGCGCAGATTCAAGGGTTTGGTTGGCCAGCGTTGCCGCCGCTATGGTGCTTTGCTTAAGACGATCTTTGTAGAGTGCCGCTTGGCTGGTTAGCTCCAAAATACGCTCTGGGTCGAAGTTTACGTTAGTCAATGTGGCAAAGAAAGCGCGTGGTGCCCACATATCAATTTCTTGGTCAACGATGTCAAAACGACGTGCTTGAGAAGCCCAGTAAGAAACACCTTGAAGTAGGTAAACGAGAACATCTTGAAGATCAGAGACCTCAGCGGTTTTGCCACACATGCCTTGGGCAAATGAGCAGCCTTTGATGGTTGGGGTTTGAATCGTCTGTTCACATTGAATACAGAACATAAGGGCTCTCCAGTTTACTCTAAATAATAATTGCGTGGGTCAGCAATTGTTGGCTCACACATCTGTTGTATGAAGCCTATAGAGCACAGAGTGTGCCAAAAGTTATCTTGTTGATTTTATTGTATAAATAGAATCTCACCAATCAGATTTGTTGTAATAAAGACAACGCCCTTGATGTCTTTATTACAACGTGGCGTGGCTGATCGTTAGGATTTAATCGAGAATTTTTTTCCCATTCGATATAAGTTGCCGCGATCCATTTGAAGAAAATCAGCAGCTTGTGACCATGTATTCGACGATTTGTTTAAGGCGTGCACAATTAAATCTTGTTGGTATTGCTCAACCAACAATCGCATTGGTTGACTTTCAGTAGGAAAATAGCGCGATGTGATTTTTACATCACCTCTCTCTTCTGTATCAAATTGGCTTTTTAATTCGTCAAAATGGTCGAGTTGAATTGTGGTTTTATCCTGCTGAATGGCATGTAAGGCCGCGCGTGTTAAGCAGTGTTCAAGCTCACGTATATTGCCTGGCCAAACTTGGTTTTCTAGTACTTGTAGTGCCTTCGGGTGAACATGTAGGTTCGGAGAATTAAATTGCAAACGTACTTTTTCCAGCAGGTAACCAGCCAGCACCGCTATGTCGCCCTCACGCGTACGAAGTGGAGGAACGTGAATTGGAAAAACGTTGAGACGATGGTAGAGATCAGCGCGGAAGCGACCCTGTTCAACTTCTTGTTCCAACTGGCGGTTGGTTGCGGCAACGATACGGACATTAACCGTTAAATGCTGATCACTCCCGACGCGTTGCAGTTCTCCTTGTTGAATTACTCGCAGTAACTTGGCTTGCAAGGTCAGCGGCAGTTCACCGATCTCATCAAGGAAAATAGTCCCGCCATCGGCCAATTCAAATTTACCAGATCGATGGTTGTTTGCGCCAGTGAATGCCCCTTTTACATGGCCAAACAGTTCACTCTCGGCCAAACCTTCAGGCAATGCAGCACAGTTGACGTAAATCATCGGTTTATCCGCGCGGTGAGACTGCGCGTGCAGGTTGTGCGCGACCAACTCTTTACCTGTGCCGGTTTCACCACTAATAAGCACGGCAAAATCCGATTGTGCGACGGTAGCGATATTGGTTTTTAGGCGCTCAAACTGCGGGCTAAGGCCGATCATCTCACCTTGTTGCGAGCGAGCTTGGTGGATCAGCGTTTGTGTTACGCTGCGGTGTCTACGGTTCTGCGCTTTGAGGCTTTTAAACTGGGCGATGTTACGTAACGTCGCCGCGGTTAAGGCAGCAAAGGTTGCCACTTCAACCGGATCTAAATAATCAAAGGCTCCCACGGTGAGCGCATCCATAGTTAACACGCCAACTAATTGGCCTTCTACATATAAGCTGCAGCCCAGACAGTCATGCACATCAATGGTTTGCTCTTCAGTTAGCAGTACTCCATCGAAGGGGTCAGGCAGTGAGCAATTGGCATCAAACCGCACCGGTTCACGGCTATGCATAATTTGTTCAAGGCGTGGGTGGGCGCTAGGGTAGAAGCGGCGTCCTAGGATTGAGGTGGAAAGTCCTTTAACTGCGACAGGAGTAAGAAAGCCTTGTTCATCGAGAATAAACAGCGCCGCAGCATCACAAGGAAAAACGGTACTCACGCCTTCCACAAGATGCTGATACTGCTCATCACTGGTTAGGTTAGAACTTAAATTTAAAGCAATGTTGAGTAGGGTTTGTGCAAAAGGGGATGTAGGTAAAGATGACATAGCGGCGCTCAAATAAAGTAACCCGGCTATGCTAACGGTGTGATGTCAAAAGTACATCGTGCGAATGTTAAGGATGGCGTACGTTTGATTTCGATCAAAAAAATAGCCTCGAATATATCGAGGCTATTGATGAGGTTGCATAACGATTGTAAATCGATTCAGCTTAGCAATCTGAACAGTCTTCTGAGCCGCCAGCTTCCACAAACCATTGGGTCAGGTATGTTTTAAGATCTTTGAGTTCTTCAGGGCCAATGAGCGCGAGGCCAAGATCTTCTGCGCGGGTGATGTCGTTATAACGTAACGGACGAAAGCTCACCAACATCGCGCGGGCTTGTAGGCCGCCGAGTAGGTCGCGCAGCGATTCCAATTTATACAGAGTATCATCGCCATCATCACGCATGCCTTTGGTCTTACATTCAATGATGTGGAGTTTATTGTTGACCACTGAAGCGACATCCAGCTCGTTACGTACTTCACGTTCACCGAGTTGGCGATAAACTTGTACGTTGAGTGAGTGATCTTGGATGGTCGGCATATCTTGTTGAATTTGACGTACCGTGCTGTGCACTAAAGTCTCTAGCCATTCACCGTTAGAGAAGCGACGAGCTTCTTCACTGGCGAACGTTAGAATGCCGGCTTGGTAGGTGGCGATATCCGCTTCAACCAAGTCGCTGAGTAGCATGTTGAGCTCACGGTAACCTTGTTGCTTTTCCGATAACTCAACGCTCAGGCGCTGCTCTTTACGACAAGTTGTTGCAAGGTAGTTTAGCGTTGCGAGGCCAGGGCCTAACTCTAATGCATTACTTGCCCAACGTTCACCTAGTTCGTACAGCTTTTGGTCAAGCTGAGGGGGGAGATCATGATCGTTGAACTCACCACGTGCACCAAACACGGTTAGGTAATCATCAATGGTGATGCGATCTTCAACTTGAGTATCTTCTTTGCCTTCTGGGTATAACCAGCAAAGCCGGTCGCTGTTTGGTTCGACAACGAAAATAGGCCAATGTAGGCTGCGGAAAACTTCGTATACCGAGAGTAGGCGGTGACGAAGCCCACAACTGGCATTCAGTTTCACTTCTTCACCACGAGACTTGAGGTCACTGGCAAGTTGGCAAACAGCTTGTTTGATCTTAGCAACGTTAGCGACATTAGGAATTTCAAAAAATTCTGAGCTGATGTTGCGTTTAGCCAGCACGCTATGAAGACGGTGGTACATCTCTTCTTGAGTTCTCACACCAATAAAAACGATGTGCTGACTGATAGTACGATTATCGAGTAGTGGCGTGACTAGTCGAATTGGATCCTGGTCAATAATGCCAACATGAACGGCCATAGTTGTTCCTCATGTTTGGCTTGCGAAACGGAAAGTTAATATGGGTAAACTAGCAAGCCTTCTTACCATATAATGTTGCCGCCTCAAAAAAACAAGGGCGATTAATCAATTTAATCGCCCTTGTTCAGTTATTTAGCCAAAAATTTACAATCACACCTTAAATCGGTGTACCAATTCGCCTTGTTGATTTGCCAATTGGGTTAGGCTACTACTGGTGTTCGCAATCTCAGCCATAGCGTGATAGCTGGAATCTGCAATGCCGTTAATCTCTTCAATGCTTTGCGCGATTTCAGCCGCCGTTTGATTTTGTTCAACCGCAGCGCTGGAAATGTGCGCACTCATATGGCTGATTTCCAAAATCAGAGATTGAATCTCTTCCATTGCACTATTGGCATTAGAAGCTTGATCAACAGACAGAGTCATATCATCCATACAGCTTTGAATCACACTGTTGGCAGACGTTGAACTGCTTTGTAGCGCGCTGATCATGTTTTCGATTTCAGAGGTGGATTCTGTGGTTCGTTGTGCCAGCACGCGGACTTCATCAGCCACCACGGCAAAACCACGGCCTTGTTCACCCGCACGCGCTGCTTCAATTGCCGCGTTCAAGGCCAGCAGATTGGTTTGTTCTGCGATGTTACGAATGACATCAAGAATAGAACCGATCTGGCTACTCATGTTTTGTAGTTCTTTCACCGCGTCAACGGACTGGTTTAAGCGTGTTTCTAATTGGTTGATAGTGGTGATGTTGGTGCTCATGATTTGGCGACCTTGTTCAGATGCCAGTTCCACTTGTCCAACCATTTCGAGTGAGCTTTGAGCGCTCTGAGCCACTTCTTCAACCGAGTGCGACATCTGGTTCATCGCTGTTGCCACGCTGGCGGTTTGCTGACGTTGCTGATTGAGTTGTGATTGTGTTCCAGTCAGTGTTTCTTGGTTGGTATTGGCGGTATGAGTAAGGTCATCAGATGCTTCATTCAAACGGACCAGTATATTGTGCAGGTTATCAGCCAAGTCATTGATGTGACCGCTAACACGGCTAAACTCGTTGTTGTAACGAATTTCGATGCGTTGAGTCATATCTCCACCGCTAAGCGCTTCTAACGTTTTTAGGATGCGAGTGAGTGGAGTACGCACGCTATGTGCGATGTGGTAACCGATACCCGCAGCAAGGGCAACGACAACCAGACAGAGGAAAATGGAACGAACTAAGCCTGAGTCATAAACCTTGCCCGCTTCAATCAAAGAAGCATTTAGGCCGTTCTGCGCGGTTTCACTGAATGAATTCAACAGCGCCATAGAGGTGTCGACTTCTTTAGTTAGGTTGGCAATGTTGCTGTATAGCGCTTGACGGGAAAGCAGGTAGTTATTGTGTTGATCGAGTACGCCACCTTTTTGGCCAATATCAATAGTGAACTGATTGACAGGCGCATCAAACTTCTCTTTCAGTGATGGCAGTTGGGTTAACAGGCCGCGGTATGAATAGTTAAGGTGTGTCACCGCTTTTTTGTTTTTCGCGACGGCTTTGGCCACAAATTCGGTGTCACTGCTTGCCAATGCATCAGAAGTAATCACTTCTGCGTCTTTCAATTTTTCAAAATAGCTGCGTGCCATTACCTTAACAGCGATCTTATCTTGGTCATCCACATACTCTTTCATTCCTGAGCTAAGCTCGGCATGTAGGCGCTGGAATTGACGTGTTGACTGTTGAACTAATTCTTGTGCTTCAAACATATTGCGATAGTTGTCCATCGCATCCGCCGCTTCAGCAAAGTAACGCTGTTCCATCGCTTTTACTTGTTCGATACGTTCGATGAGCTCAGGACTAGTCGCACTTGCTTGTTCAAGATCGATTAAAGTTTGATCGAAGTGGGCTTTGGCATCGATAAATTCGCCACGAATGACGTCCATGCGTTCAAAGCTCTGCGTGGTTAAATAGTCTTTGAAAAGTTTATCAGCTGTTAGTAACGCCACATTGGTTCTGTTAGACATTGAAACCAGCGGCAAAGATGTGTTGGTGACACTCGCGAAATTTTGATGAATTTGTTCCATTCCACGTAATGCTAAAATGGTGGATACTGCGAACATCAAAATGATCAATGCAAAGCCAGCGTACATCCTCCTGATCACTGAACCTTTCATAGACCTCTCCTTGTTTGAATAATTTATTATGAAAATTATCAGACTTAGGACACTTGTATTGATATCGAGACACGCATTTTATGACGCACAAGACAAAAAAAATTTTCTGGTAACAAAATTTGAGTGGTTTAGGTTAAATGAACGTTGTTTTTTATTGTGATTTTGCGAAGCATGGCGCATACTCATTCGACTATTTAGTTAAGTAAGTTTATGGAGCCACCATGGCCGAAGAGACCATTTTTAGCAAAATTATTCGTAAAGAAATTCCTGCCGATGTCGTTTATCAAGACGAATTAGTGACGGCGTTTCGTGATATTAATCCACGCGCACCTAAGCACATTTTAATCGTGCCAAACAAGCTGATCCCAACGGTCAATGATATTGAATCCGACGATGAAATGGCGATGGGTAGAATGTTTACCGTGGCTAAAAAATTGGCGAAAGAAGAAGGTATCGATCAAGACGGTTACCGTTTAATCGTGAATTGCAATTCACACGGTGGTCAAGAGGTGTATCACATTCATATGCATTTAGTGGGCGGTTGTCCATTAGGCCCTCTTTTGATGAACTAAACTGCACTTTATGTGGTCTACCAAAAAGCACGACATAACGACGTGCTTTTTCTTTTAATAAAATGGAGTGCGAATTGAAACTAACTTTTCGACTCAAGCCAGTTCGACTCATGCTGGTCATCAGCAGCTCTGTTCTGCTTTCCGCTTGTGCTAACTTCTCAGCCGGTAATTTATTTAGCCACTATAGCGCGCAAAATGAATCTGTGTATCAATCTGTTAAGCGCGGTGATTACCTCCAAGCGAAAGAAGAACTGCCGGAAGATATCGCTGGCGAGATCCTAGATAATTTCGAAAAAGGCCGCGTTTACCTGCTTAACAAAGATTATCAACAAAGCCAAGACGCTTTAGAGTTAAGTGATCGCGCGGTGAGAGTTGAGCAGGACAAAGCGGTGATATCACTCTCGGACACGGCGTCGAGTGTCGGTTCATTAGCTGTCAACGATAATCTCAAAATCTACCAACCTGCTGATTATGAATTAGGCTTTCTCCATCTATACTTAGGTTTAAATTACGTTAAAGCGAATCAACTTGATGACGCGCTAGTGGAAATGCGCCGTGCCAATCAAGTGCAAGAGCAGGCGCGTAAAGAGCGTGAAAGAGCACTAGAGTCAGCGGAAAAAGAGATGAAGTCGCAAGGCCTCACTCCTAATCTTGGTAGCGTGTTAGCGAATTATCCTGATGCGGGCAAAACGCTACAGGCAGTACAAAACGCCTATTTAATGTATGTGTCGGCCCTGTTGTATGAAGCCGACAATGACTTAAATAGCGCCTATGTTGATTATCGCCGTGCATTGGCTGTGATGCCAGATAATCGCAGTGTGATTGACGGTACGATGCGTGTGGCAAAACGTTTAGGGATGCGGGATGATTTACGTCAACTCGAAAGACGTTATGGTAAAGCGCAGAACTTAGCTAAAGGACAAGCGAGAGTGATCGTCTTACAAGAGCAAGATGTGGTCGAAGCTCTGCAAGGCTGGAAATTATCTTTACCGCTTTATGACAGTCGCGGTAATGGCGCACTGTATTCTTTGGCTTTACCTTATTACCCATCGAACAATGCGCTACGTTTTGTAACGCCAAGATTGAATCAACAAGGGTTATCACAAGATTTACTGACCGATGTGAATTTAATGGCTCAGCGTGATTTGTCAGAACGAATGCCAAATATCGTGATTCGCCAAGCATTACGTGTGGTGGCTAAAGATCAATTACGTAAAGAAGCTGCTCAAGGCGACGACGTGGGTAACTTAATATTCAATGTTTGGAACACGCTCACTGAGCAGCCAGATACGCGCAGTTGGCAAACCTTGCCAGCTTCAGTTTATAGCAGTTCGACGGTGGTAAATGCCGGCGATCAGCAACTTGATATCAATGGACAGTTATACAACTTCAATGTGCCGCAAGGACAAACGGCGTTGGTATGGCTGTCTCGTCAGGGAAATAACGCCACACTGTGGCATAAGCAACTAGGAAGATTGTAATGAAGAAATTCGTTTTAGTGATCTTATCAATGTTTGCCATTGCAGCTTGTACTACTAATACATCAGGTCTGCGTATTGATGGTGGCTCGCACAGAGTTCTGTTTGCTGATTCATCCATGTCACGCAGCTTGAACGTGGATGACATCACGACCACAACGGTAGATGGTCATGCGCAAGGTATCGTGAGTTTAACGAATAATCTCAGTAGCGATCTTGACCTGCTATACCGCTTTTATTGGTATAACGATCAAGGTTTAGAGGTCAATACCAAGGTGGGAAACTGGCGACGTTTGATTATTCGCGGTGCCGAGACGCGCTCTATATCTGAAGTGTCGGTCAATCCTGACGCGACGCAATTTCGCGTGCAAATTCGAAGAAACAACGATTGAAAACGGTGGGAACTAAAGTGCTAACGCTTTGGTCAAACTGAAAAATAATGAAGGAAAGTATCATGAAAAAAAGTGTCATTGCACTGTTGGGCTTAGCGGTTGTGTTGGGCGGGTGTTCAAACCAAGTTAGCTATGGTGATGCACAAGCTGTAGAGACCACTACCATCGATTTCGGCTCAACAGATTTACAAACCATCGCTGGAGAAATGGTGGATAGCATGCTGAACTCAGGTTCTGTTGCTGCGATTACTCGTGATTCGCGTCCTATCGTATTTGTTGAGCGTATTAAAAATAAAACCAGTGAGCATATTGATACTGAGTCGATCACCGACAGTATCAGCACTAAAATGCTTAACTCGGGTAAATTCCGTTTTGTCGACATGGATCGTGTAGAAGCGGTACGTGACCAACTAAACTTCCAAAACAACGATGAGTTAGTCAATCAAAGTAATGCGATTCAATTTGGTAAAATGGTCGGCGCGCAATACATGCTGTATGGCAACCTCTCAAGCATTGCGAAATCAGCAGGCAGTGATAAAGACGTTTACTACAAAATGACCATGCGTTTGATGGATCTTGAGTCTGGCCTGATTGAATGGGCGGATGAAACAGAAATCCGTAAACAAGAATCAAAAAGCTTTTTGGGCTTGTAGTTACTAGCCAATATACGATTGGCATAAAAGAGCAAGGAACGACTTATGGCACGAATGTCATGGAATGAAGCTTGTCAGCTAGACCGCACATTGCTGTCATTAGATCGTTTCTTTGCTATGCCTCCTAACTATGGGCAAACCCTAACAGGGGGCTTAACCAATCGTTGTTGGAAAGTGGTAGAGGATAGTGGAAAGGCCTATGTTTGGCGGCCAAATACACATATAACTAAAGCTTTTTCAATTTCACGTTTTCAAGAATATCAGATTCTTGCTTCAATCGAGTCCGCGGGGATTAGCCCAAAACCAATCCATATCAATGACCAAGGTCTGTTGGTTGAATGGTTAGAAGGCCAAGCTCTCACTGATACACTCAGCGTTGATCAGTTACTTGACGCCCTTGTCGCTGTCCATTCCTTATCAACTACGCGTATTCCTGTCGCTCCATTTAGTTTTACCGCTCGTGTTGATCATTATTGGATGCAACTGAAACCAGAGTTGAAGACCGAAGTATATCAAACCATCTACCGTGACTGGCGCAATGCGCCGAGTTTAGCCGATGTTGGCCACACCTTATGCCATTTTGATCTTGCTGGTTACAACATGGTGGCGAGTGAGCAGGGGGCAAAAATCATTGATTGGGAATACGCGACGATTGGCGATCCGCGCTTAGATCTTACTTTAAGTATCGATGTGGCGGGCGTTGACGAAATGGATGCAATTCAACGCTATTGCCAGCAACGTGAGCTAGAAGGGATCGACGACTGGGTTGAAGGCGTGAGAGCGTGGCGACCTCGTGCGACCATGATGGCGATGCTTTGGTACTTACTTGCGTATCAATTGTGGGGGGATGAGCATTATTTTCAGCAGGCTGAGATCCTTAAACAGCAGTTCGCTTAACCACAGTTTTGCTGTTGAGATCACTGTTTCGTAGTAGGCAAGCAAGAATATGGTTTCTCTCCCTTTAAAACCTTAGCTTTCGTGTTAGATTAAATTACGTTTGTTGCATTTAAGTGAGCTTTTCGTGAGCTGGCGTTTAAACAAACCGATTAGAATAAGGAAATAACATGATCATCTATTTACATGGCTTCGACTCTACCAGCCCAGGTAACCACGAAAAAATTCTTCAATTGCAGTTTATTGATGATGATGTCCGTTTCATCAATTACAGCACGCTTCACCCTAAGCATGATATGCAGCATCTACTCAAAGAAGTGCATAAAGTGATTGAGCAGTCAGACGATAAAAATCCCATTATTTGTGGGGTAGGGCTTGGGGGCTTTTGGTCTGAACGCGTTGGTTTCTTATGCGGTATTAAACAGGTCATTTTCAACCCAAACTTGCATCCAGAACGCACAATGCAAGGCCGTATTGATCGTCCTGAAGAGTATGATGATATTGCGACCAAATGTGTGCAAGAGTTTCGCGTTAAAAATAACAAACGCTGTTTAGTGATTTTGTCACGCGAAGATGAAATTCATAATAACCAAATTACAGCGCAAGAGCTGGATGGGTACTACGATGTCATCTGGGATGAAAAACAGAGTCACAAATTCAGTAAAATCTCGCAGCACTTACAAGCGATCAAGGCTTTCAAAGAGAGCTGATTCTACCGTTATTTAAAGTTTGGCTTGAATCAAACGACGTTGCTTCAACGTCGTTTTTGTTTTTTCTATACCTTAAAAAGAGGCCTTAACCAGATACCTCAGATTGTCGTCTCAGCGATGATAATCGTAAAATTTAAGCACCTCGTTACATAAAACCATACAGATTATAGTGAGTTTTTCTCATTCTCTAGTTGCGCAGTGCGTTTTGCTCTATATAATGAGTAAAATAAAATTTATTTGATAAATATCAAAAAAAATTGAGAGCGAGTGAAAAAACTTGCCCAATATTGCTGGTTGAGGCGTGTTTTTGCCCGATGAGCAAGCGACTGATACAGTCTTTCAATCCAAATACGTGTTTCATTGAGTGAACCTCTATCGCGGCGTAAGCGCGAGCTAAAAATATTTCTTCAGTTTGCAGTGCGAACTGACTCAATTTCTTAGTTTTATTATTTTAGAGGATAGTTGCTGTGACACGAATTATCGTAGTAGGTGGCGGCGCAGGCGGTTTAGAGCTTGCGACCAAACTAGGCCGTACACTTGGCCGCAAAGGTCGTGCGAACATTACTTTGGTTGACCGTAAGGCGAGCCATTTGTGGAAACCACTGTTGCATGAAGTGGCGACCGGTTCGTTAGACGAAGGGGTTGATGCATTGAGCTACCGTGCTCATGCGAAAAATCACCACTTTGATTTTCAGCTTGGTAGTCTGCAAGACATCGATCGCGAGCGCAAAGTGATCATCCTTTCTGAATTGAAAGATGAGCAAGGTGAGTTGTTAATGCCAAGCCGTGAGCTTGAGTACGATATTTTGGTACTCGCGATCGGTTCAACATCGAATGATTTCAACACGCCGGGTGTCCGTGAAAACTGTATCTTCCTAGATAGCCCTGAACAAGCTCATCGCTTCCGTACAAACATGAACAATGAGTTCCTTAAGCTGCACGCCAAAAATGGTCAAGGCACAGTGGATATTGCGATTGTTGGCGCGGGTGCAACGGGTGTTGAATTATCGGCTGAACTACATAATGCCGTGAAAGAGCTACGCACTTACGGTTTTGGTGACCTGGATTCAAGCAAACTAAATGTGAGCCTTGTGGAAGCCGGTGAGCGTATCCTTCCTGCATTGCCACCACGTATCTCTGGTGCGGCGCATCAAGAGTTAACGAAGCTTGGTGTGAATGTACGCACCGCGACCATGGTAACTCAAGCGGACAAAGATGGCTTAACAACCAAAGATGGTGAAAAGATCCATGCGCAAATCATGGTGTGGGCTGCTGGTATTAAAGCACCTGATTTCATGAAAGAAATTGGTGGTCTGGAAAGTAACCGTATTAACCAATTGGTGGTAAAAGATACTTTGCAAACCACTCGTGATGACAACATTTTTGTTATCGGTGATTTAGCGCAATGTACGCAACCTGATGGTTCATTTGTACCGCCACGCGCTCAAGCTGCGCACCAAATGGCTAGCCGTGCGTTTAGCAATATTGTCGCTAAACTAACCGGTCGTGAGCTGAAAGCGTATGTCTACAAAGATAATGGTTCTTTAGTCTCACTAAGTCGTTTCTCGACGGTGGGTAGCCTGATGGGCAACCTGACCAAAGGATCGATGATGATCGAGGGACGTATTGCTCGCGTGGTGTATATTTCTCTGTATCGTATGCACCAAATGGCGCTGCACGGTGTGTTTAAAACCGCCCTGATTATCTTGATGGGCCGTATTAACCGCGTGTTACGCCCGAACTTGAAGCTTCACTAAGCCGATGTTCTAGACATAAAAAAGAGTGCCAATGGCACTCTTTTTTTATGTCTAAATGATGGGGATCAACTGGGTATAACAGAATAGACCGCTCCACACTTGGGTTTGCCATTAAAGATAAAACGGTTCTCAGCATAGGTTTCAAATTTGGCACCGCAGGCAAGTGCTAATTTTTGACTCGCAAGATTATTTGGGTCACAAACCACTTCCAGCCGAGTCAGTTTTAAAATACCAAAACAAAACTCAATCAATGCGTCGAGCGCTTTGCGGCCATAGCCCTGCTGTTGAAATTCATCTGCAATCCAATAACCTAGGCTGGCCATATTGAAGGTTTGGTAAAACTCATTAATCGCCACCATTCCAATTAACACATCGTCACTGCGTCGGAAAATCCCAAAACCATACGCATCCGATTTAACCCAATTTAAACGCGTCGCTAATAGAAAGCGTTCTGCTTCTTTGGCGCTAAAATCGCTATGACACCAATCCACCCAGTGGTGAAGGTTTGGGGATCGGACAATGAGTCGCTCAAGCTGGCGGCTCTCTTCGGCATCGATTAAGCGTAACGTAAACTCAGTGGTAATAATTTGGTAGTCAGGGCTCATAGGTGATCACAATTAACCGCAGTGAATGGTGAGTATATACCGAAATAGAGAGAGGTGTTGTGAAGCGCTCGTTGTTCGTGTTTGGCGCAAGTTATACGCTTTGGAAAAATAATAACGCCCTCTAAGGTAGAGGGCGTTATTTGATATTGCTACTGCGTGTTAGATCAAGCGACTAAGAGTCGTTGCATCAGTTGACGCGACGCACTTGAATGATCATGCCCAGTAATGGGTGATCAAGGAAGTGGGTTTCACCGCTGCGCATGCGACGTTTTTGATCCATGCGATAGCTTTTAAGAAACTCTTCGGTATGCACTGTCGGTGTAATCTCAGTCATCAAACCCGCTTGAACCGTGTTGTCTGTGCTAAAAGTTGCGGTTTCACCAATCTCAATTTCGCGATCTTCAAGAATGATGTCACGTACACTTGGCTCTTTTAAGTCCATTTGAACATCAGCATACAGATAGTGTTCAACGTAAATCTGTAACTTACCATCTAGCTCATAAAGCGGTTTAGGGATGGTGTGCTCGGTTACGCCATCAATGACGGATTCATTGCCTAGGCCAATTGGTGAACCATCAGGATTAAATTGACCAGAGTAGTCTTTACCCGCCGTGATATGGAATATCGGGGCTGATAAGCGACCTTTATCACCTTGGCGCCACGCTTTATGCATTAACACTTGAAAACCAGCGTGATTACGCAGTTTTTGTGCTTGAGCATCGAGCTTATAGTTTGCACGAGAAAGCATCTGAACGCCTTTACGAGCGCGGTAGTTGGTGTCACCAAAGCTACCTACTTTATCCATAGTGATCTCAGGCAGAGTGTTTGGCCACGATTCAGTAACTTTCTCTGCATCCACTGCGCGTTTAAATATGATCACTTCGACATCAAATTGTCGCTGCGCCAAGCTTGGCATAGCAACAAAGAAGAGAAGCAGTGCGATCAGCTTTTTCATCACAACTCCGTATTTGGGTAACTTTACCCAAAATATCTAATCTTGTTTTGGTAATAAATTTTGCTGGAATTCAGCCAGCATGTCAGTAACAAATTGAATTCTTTGCCGTCTATCCGCTAATGATACAATAAACTTGAACTTAGTTGGTCCTTCCATTGCGAATTTCTGTGGCTGAGATTGTAACAGTCTAACCAAATACATGGGATTTATGTCAGCATCAGGATAGAACTCAATATAGCCGCCCTTGTCATGAGCTTCAATTTTCTTCACTTTTAGCTGCGCTGCGGCCAGTTTAAGCTCAGCAACGGAGAGTAGATTTTTCGCCGCATCGGGCAGTAAACCAAAGCGATCAATCAATTCTACCTTTAAGTTGTTGAGATCATCTTTATCAGCCACACTTGCGATCTGCTTATACATTGATAAGCGTGTGTTCACATCTGGGATATAGTCTTCAGGCAGCAAGGCTGGGATGCGCATTTCAACTTCTGTTTGCTCACGCAGTAAGTCATCGAGTGACGGCTCTTTGCCTTCACGTAGTGCTTCTACCGCTTGCTCCAGCATTTCCATGTAGAGGGTAAAACCGACCGATTGGATTTGACCGCTTTGTTCGTCACCAAGCAGTTCACCCGCACCACGAATTTCTAAATCGTGGGTTGCCAGAGTAAAGCCAGCCCCCAAGTCTTCCAATGAAGCAATCGCATCAAGGCGCTTGATTGCGTCTTTGGTCATCGCTTTAGGATGAGGTGTGAGCAAATAGGCATACGCTTGGTGGTGTGAACGTCCTACACGGCCGCGCAATTGGTGCAACTGCGCCAAACCAAGGTTGTCCGCGCGATCCATAATGATGGTGTTGGCGGTAGGTACATCAATACCCGTCTCGATAATGGTGGTACATACGAGCAAGTTAAAGCGTTGGTGATAGAAATCGTTCATCACTTTTTCTAGTTCACGTTCGCGCATTTGTCCGTGAGCGACGGTGACACGAGCTTCTGGGACTAACTTCTCTAAATCCTCGGCGACCTTATCGATGGTTTCCACTTGATTGTGTAAGAAGTAGATTTGGCCACCACGCATAATTTCACGCAAAATAGCTTCGCGGATCACAGTGTCCTCACGTTGACGGACAAAGGTTTTGATCGCTAAACGGCGTGCAGGCGGTGTGGCGATGATCGAGAGATCGCGCATGCCACTCATCGCCATGTTGAGCGTACGTGGGATTGGTGTTGCGGTTAACGTCAGAATGTCGACATCCGCACGCATCGCTTTCATTTTCTCTTTCTGGCGAACACCAAAGCGGTGTTCTTCGTCAACAATCAGCAGGCCAAGATCTTTAAAGACGATGTCATTGGACAGTAGCTTGTGTGTACCAACCACAAGGTCGACTTTGCCATCCGCAATGTCTTGCAACACCAGCTTTTGCTCTTTGGCGCTTTTAAAGCGCGACAGTACTTCGACGCGAATTGGTAAATTGGCAAAGCGGTCACGGAAGTTCTCAAAGTGCTGTTGGGCAAGCAGTGTGGTCGGCACGAGTACCGCGACTTGTTTGCCGTTGTCGGTGGCGACAAATGCCGCACGCATTGCGACTTCGGTTTTACCAAAACCAACATCACCACACACTAAGCGGTCCATGGCTTTGGCTTGGCACATGTCTGACATCACAGCATTGATGGCCATGCTTTGGTCATCAGTCTCCTCAAAGGGGAAGCCGGCTTTAAAGGTCGCGTATTGGCCTCGATCTAACGCAAACTTGTAGCCAGGCTTGAGCTCGCGTTTGGCATACACATCGAGCAGTTCGGCCGCTACATCACGCACTTTTTCTGCTGCTTTGCGGCGCGCTTTGGTCCACGCTTCTCCACCTAGTTTATGCAGAGGTGCGCTGTCTTCAGCCCCTCCGGAATAACGGCTAATTAGATTCAGTGATGCAACAGGAACGTACAGTTTGGCTTCGTTTTGATACTCAAGCGTCACGTATTCGGTGATCATGCCGCCCGCTTCAAGCGTTTGTAAACCAAGATAACGGCCGATACCGTGATCAATATGTACCACAGGTTGGCCGGGTTTTAGCTCAGCAAGATTGCGAATAACGGCATCGCTATTGGTCGCTTTGCGATCTTTTCGGCGGCGCTGGATAACGCGATCACCCAGCAAATCACTTTCACAGATGAAGGCAATTTGATTGTCGCCATAAAGGAAGCCATGTTCGGCAGCACCAATGACGAGGGTGAATTTCTCTTTGTGTGCGAGAGCCTCGCAGAAGCTGGCACATTCAATCGGGCGCAGCTTGATACGCTGTAGTAGCTCTAACAACGCTTCGCGGCGACCTTCAGATTCTACCGAGAAGATAATCTTACCGTTGTAGCCTTCACTAAATTGACGCAGCGTGGCCATTGGCTCTTTATTTTGATGTTGAACGGTGAGTTCAGGTAGTGCCGTTATGTCTGGATTTTGGCGACCTTGTTTTCTCTTAACCGTGTCAACGCTAAGCAGTGCTTGTGGCAGTGCTTTAAATTGGGCGAATAACTCGTCCTTTTTCAGCCACAATTCATGGGGCGGAAGTAATGGACGTAATGGATCGACTTTGCGTTGATCGTAGCGATAGTCAACATCAGTGAGGAATTGGTCGATCGCTGCTTCAATATCGCCTACCGCTATTAACTGACTGTTGTCGGGGATATAGTCAAACAGAGTTTCCGTTTGCTCAAAGAACAACGGTTGCCAATATTCGATGCCTGCAGGCCAAGTGCCTTTGCTAACCTGCATGTAGACAGATTCAGGTTCACGGCGCGCTTCGAATCGCTGACGCCAACGAATGCGGAAATCTTCAATCGCGCTTTCAGAGGTCGGAAATTCATGAGCAGGTAGCAAGCGAATTTCACTAACGTCAGTAATAGAACGTTGATTCTCGGGATCAAAGGTGCGAATGGTATCAATTTCGTCATCGAAGAAGTCGATACGGTAGGGATCATTTGACCCCATCGGGAACAAATCAATGATTGAACCTCGGCTAGCATACTCACCGGGACCAAAGACTTGATCGACATGGCGGTAACCCGATTTTTCTAACTGTAGACGCAGCTTTTCAAGTGAGAATAGATCACCGGTTTTTACCATTAATGTGTGCTGCATTAAGAAATCGCGTGGCGATTGGCGTTGCAACAGCGTATTAATCGGTACGATGGTGATGCCGTCACTTTGGGTCGGCAATTGATAGAGTCTTGCTATACGATCAGAGATGATCTCTTGGTGAGGAGAAAAATTATCGTATGGCAGGGTTTCCCAGTCAGGGAATAGACGCACGGTATGCTCAGTGAACTGCTCCAACT
Source organism: Vibrio scophthalmi (assembly GCF_040869025.1). Taxonomy (NCBI): domain Bacteria; kingdom Pseudomonadati; phylum Pseudomonadota; class Gammaproteobacteria; order Vibrionales; family Vibrionaceae; genus Vibrio; species Vibrio scophthalmi. Next base: position 2,726,932 of record NZ_CP134271.1, read on the forward strand.
CTTGTTGCAGTTTTAGTGCGCTTTGCGGATCTGGCGTCGCTAACAACGTATGACCAGCGTGTTGTTCTGCTAACTCAGCAATGGCTAAAGCCAGTGCTGAGCCTGGTAAATTGCCAACGAATTTCTTATCGCCAGCACCTTGTGGATTTACAAGGTTAAGTAATGATGGTTTTGACATGTTGTTACGCTATTTTTCGCGGTTTAGAGAGCGCTGTCTTAGCAATTTTTGTTGTTGATAAAGGGCGGCCTTTATTAACAAATCTTGGTCTAAATCGCGGAGTAGGTCGTACTTGACGGAAATCACATACTGCTGGTTTTCTTGCGTACATTGAGTCACGGAGCCATAACAATAAATGGCGGCAGCAGGATGGTCGAGAAACAATTTAATGCGCAGCTTCTGGCCGATGTTTAAAGCGTTTTCGGCTTGATAGCTAAACTGGCTGGCACCAAAGGTTAATGTTTGATGACGAAGCGTAGGATCATCTTGCTGCGATAACATAAAGGTTAGCAGAAGATTGAGCTTACTATTTTGGGTGTCTAACAATTGAATGACGTGCTTAAAATCATTGCTTTTAAGTTCTGCACGAGCGGCATCATTCAGTTGGTCTAGAAAACTGAACTCACTGGCGACCAGAAATGGTGCGGGGATTTCAGACTCAAATTGGTCGAAGGTCGGATAAGGCGCATCTTCTGCCAAGGCTTCGACGTTGGCGATCATTTGATAATGAACGGAGAAATATTCTTGGTCAGACATGCAACTTTTCCTTCTATTGATGTTCTGATTATCGTCATACACGGCAACTAATCAAGGTATGTCATTGTTATCGGCGACTTAATTGCTAAATTTAACCGTGAAATGGCAATTTAACGCTATCAGCCCTTTAAATTAACCGTTACAGTATTCGTCATTATTTGGCTTTGGTTTTTGTTATGTTTCATCCAGTGTCGACCTATATTGGATTGCGCTACTTACGTGGCCGCTCTGGTGATAGGTTTAGCCGTTTTGTTTCTTATATGTCGACGGCCGGTATCACGATTGGTGTGATGTCTTTGGTGACCGTGCTCTCGGTCATGAATGGTTTTGAAGGCCAACTTAAAGGCCGCATCCTTGGTGTTCTGCCGCAGGCAATTGTTTCTCATGATGGTGGTAAAACACCGCGCACTGAGAGCGCACCGGAATTTATTCAAGCGATGTCGAGCGCCGGCCATCCAGAGCCGATTGTGCAAAGTGAAGCGGTGATTCAAAGTGCTAAAAAACTTAGCGCAGGTTTGCTTATTGGCATTGAGCCTGGCGAACATGACCCGATTGAAAAACACTTGATTGCAGGTCGCCTTTCAGATCTGCAAGCGGGTAAGTACCAACTTTTTCTCGGCAGTTCACTGGCACGTTCAATGGACTTATCGCTGGGCGATAAAGTGCGTTTGATGGTGACCAGCGCCAGTCAATTTACCCCTCTTGGCCGTATTCCTAGCCAGCGTATTTTCACTGTCGCGGGGATTTACAATACGGGTTCTGATGTTGATGGTCAGTTGATGCTAACTCATCTGGATGATGCTGCGCGCTTGATGCGTTTGAATAAAGAGACGATGACGGGATGGCGTTTATTCTTTGATGACCCATTTGTGGTCAGCGATATGAGTAAACAGCCACTACCAGAAGGGTGGCAGTGGCAAGATTGGCGTGCGCAACGAGGTGAACTGTTCCAAGCAGTACGCATGGAGAAAAACATGATGGGCTTGATGCTTGGCCTGATTGTCGGCGTCGCAGCATTTAACATTGTTTCTGCACTCATCATGGTGGTGATGGAAAAACAAGCCGAAGTGGCTATCTTGAAAACTCAAGGCATGACCGATCGCCAAGTGATGACCATTTTTATGGTGCAAGGCGCGAGCAGTGGTGTGGTCGGTGCCGTGATTGGTGGCGGACTTGGTGTGCTCCTCTCGGCAAATCTAAATAGCTTATTAGAGAGTGCGGGTATTGCTTTGTTTTCATTTGGTGGTTCATTGCCTGTGGTGATTAATCCGCTGCAAATATTGGTTGTCGTTTCTTTGGCTGTGATGCTCAGCCTACTGGCAACACTGTTTCCTTCTTATCGAGCATCGTCTGTTAAACCTGCTGAGGCATTAAGATATGAGTGATTTACTACAGTGTCGTGATGTAACCAAGATTTATCATGAAGGGGCGCTGGAAACTCAAGTTTTGAAAGGCGTCAGCTTTGATTTGAAACGCGGCGAACTGGTCTCAATTATTGGTACCTCTGGCTCGGGTAAAAGTACCTTACTGCATGTGTTAGGCGCTTTAGATGACACCAGTGCTGGACAAGTGACTTTCTTAGGGCAAGAATTGTCCAAGCTCAGCTCAAATAAACAAGCCAAGTTGCGTAATAAGCACTTAGGCTTCGTCTACCAGTTTCATCATTTGTTGGCCGATTTTAGCGCGTTAGAAAATGTCGCAATGCCTTTGTTGATTGGTGGTATGAAAGTGGCTGAAGCGAAGCAAAAAGCGCTCGCGTTGCTCGATAAAGTCGGTCTTTCTCATCGCGTTGAGCATCGCCCATCGGAATTGTCAGGTGGTGAACGCCAACGTGTCGCGATTGCCCGAGCCTTGGTGAATAGCCCTGACCTAGTGTTAGCGGACGAGCCGACTGGCAATCTTGACCATAAAACCGCGCTGGCGATCTACGATTTGATGCGAGAGTTAAATCAGGAGTCCGGTACCGCGTTTTTAGTCGTGACTCACGATGGTGAGTTAGCTGGGAAGATGGATCGCCAATTGCACATGAAAGATGGTTTGTTGGTTGATGTGGAGGGCGTGTAGTGTTCTCTTCACTTTCCCTGTTTATTGGTCGACGTTTTAGCCGTGCTAAGCAGCGCAATAAAATGGTGTCGTTTATTTCACTCTCATCGACCATTGGTATTGCGGTAGGCGTGGCGGTGATCATCATTGGTTTATCGGCAATGAATGGCTTTGAACGTGAGTTGAAAGATCGCGTTTTATCCGTGATTCCCCATGGCGAATTTGAAGGGGTGCATGGCGCAATTCAAAACTGGCAGAACTTGCTGAACCAAGCAGAAAAACATCCTCAAATTGAAGCGGCAGCGCCTTATGTCAAACTGACCGCACTTGCTGAGCGTGGCCAGCAGCTTAAAGCGATTGAAGTACGTGGTATTGATCCTGATAAAGAGTCTTTGGTCTCTAACTTGAGTCAGTTTATCGATCAAAAGAGTTGGCAGGCATTTCAAGCTGGACAACAACAAGTGATCCTTGGTCAAGGTGTCGCAGAGCGATTAAATGCGCAAGTAGGCGATTACATTAGTCTACTGATCCCATCGTCGGGCAGCGCCAGTAAAGTACAAACACCGAAACGCGTGCGCGTGAAGGTGGTGGGGTTACTCAAGTTGAATGGTCAGATAGACCATAATCTTGCTTTGATCCCGCTCGCGGACGCGCAAAGTTATGCCAAATTAGGCAATGGTGTTTCGGGTGTTTCGGTACGCGTGACTGATGTATTAGATACCTTGCCAATCATTCGTGAAGTGGGTAATACCTTAAATGAAGTGGTCTATTTACGTTCTTGGCAGAGCAAATATGGTTACCTTTATCGTGATATCCAGTTAGTTCGTACCATTATGTACTTGGTGATGGTTCTGGTGATTGGTGTTGCCAGTTTCAACATTGTCTCTACCTTGATGATGGCGGTAAAAGACCGCGCCGCAGAGATCGCCATTTTGCGCACCATGGGTGCCACCGATGGTTTAGTGAAGCGCATTTTTGTTTGGCAGGGCGTCTTCTCGGGCGTATTAGGCAGTCTTTTTGGTAGTGTGGTTGGCGTGCTGGTTGCGCTGAATCTCACCCCTATCATTAAAAGCCTTGAAGCACTGATTGGCCATCAATTTCTCTCTGGAGATATCTACTTTGTCGATTTCTTGCCTTCACAAGTGCTGCCGAGTGATGTGCTGTTAGTCTCGGGTACGGCGGTGGTTTTGAGTTTGCTTGCGACTTGGTATCCAGCTTCTCGTGCCAGTCAATTGAACCCAGCGGCGGTATTAAGTGCCAAATAGTTGTTTGCTGCAATAATCATGACGAGTGATAAAACAAAAAAGGACCGAAAGGTCCTTTTTTTATGTTCGAACGTGAGTGTGATTATTTAGCCTTTAAAGCAAATATTCATACTCAAGCAACATACCAATTTCTTGATGAAATGATGGCCATTTTATATTGCTATAAATTATTCGTTTGTCGTTGTGTCTGAGTCTATCTTAGCTTTTTAGGTAAACGGAAACGACGCTTTTGCCAGCTTCGGACCACTGAATAACGCCAAAGTCCTTTAATGCCGAAATAGCCGATCATAGCGGAGGTGACACCGCAGATCATGCAACCTAACAGGAACGGAGGACCAATGGTGCTCATTTGGTGCAGGATAAATTCCCAAGATAGCTCAAAGTGGAACGGCTGTGGAGGAACATGCATGACTAAAGCGCCCAGTTTGTAGGCAAAGTAAAACAGTACCGGCATGGTAATTGGGTTGCTTACCCATACCAAGGCGACGGAAAGAGGTAGGTTAACACCGCAGACAATCGCAAGCCCTGCAGACATGATCATTTGGCTTGGTAATGGCACAAAAGCCATAAACAAACCAACTGCAAACGCTCCTGCTGCTGAGCGGCGGTTAAGGCACCATAAGTTTGGGTTATAAAGTACGTTGCCAAAAACCTTTAGTGCCTTTTGACGTTTGATCATCTCATGATCAGGCATAAAGCGTTTTATGAATTTTCTTGGCATAGGAAATTATGTCTCTCTTTCTTCATTATTGGACATTAGCGTCATTCGCTACCTTGATCATAACCGCATCACACTGGCCTAATATGCCGTCGTGGATGTGGTCAGTTCCTTGCCTAGTTTGGCTATTGCTTAGTTTCTATTGTAGAAGGCTTCGATGGGGCTGTGGAGTTGCCGCGGCACTAATCGTGATTTTGACTAGCGGCAATCTGCTACACCATCAATCAAACACCCTGTTTCAAGCCGGTTCGAATGTTACCATAAATGCCGAAGTTGACAGTCTTTTTAAGCCAAGTAACCATGGCTTTCAAGGCATAGCCTCGGTTAGATCAATCAATGGTGAAAGATTGAACTACCTTTCTCGCCCTAAAGTCTACTTAATTGCTCCTAAAAATCTACAGTTGGGTGATCAGATAACCGCACAAGCTCGATTAAAGCCCGTAATTGGCGTGCTTAATGAGGTGGGGTTTGATCGAGAAAAGCACGCAATGAGCCAAGGTGTCGTGGGCATTGTTTCTATTAACCGCAATCATTCATATTTCATCGAAAGTCAGTTGTCATTCCGACAAATTTTATTTAACCGGATGTTTCAAGCATCGAATTCTCTGGCGAATCAAGGCTTGCTGTTAGCGCTTAGTTTTGGTGAACGAGCCCATATTGAACCGTCACAATGGCAGGCATTGCAGCAAAGTGGTCTTAGTCACTTGATCGCTATCTCAGGCTTACATGTCGGAATTGCATTTTCAGTGGGGTGGTTTGTTGGTTTAGGCTTAGTTCTACTCGGTTGTAAAAAAGTCTATTTACCCGTGATCTGTGGGGGCGTTGGGGCATTGGCTTACACTTGGTTGGCTGGGTTTGCGATTCCGACACAGCGTGCAATGTGGATGGTCGCGGTACTGATGGCGCTGCAGTTGACACGTACGCATACCTCCTATCGGTTTACTTGGCTGTTGGTAGTTTGTGCTTTGCTATTCACCGACCCAAAAGCGGCTTATGCCAGCAGCTTTTGGCTTTCGATTACAGCGGTCGCGATTATCTTTTTATTTCTGTCGTTGAGATTACCGTGGCGCTCTGTACTGCTTAAGGCGCTACTGATGCAACTCTGTTTGGTGGTGGTGATGGCGTTGCTGGTGGCATGGCTCTATAACGGTCTGAGTTTGCATGCATTGCTCTACAATCTCATTTTTGTGCCTTGGTTTAGTTTTGTCATTATTCCCTTGCTGCTGTTTACCGTGGTGTTCGCCGTTTTTTTTCCACCGCTCATTCAGTGGCTACTAAGCACTATTGATCTGCTACTCCTGCCGCTGAGTTTGGCACTACCACTCAGTCATTGGTTATGGTTTGAATTATCAGAACAACAGGTGTTGTTGCCTATTGTGGTTCTGTTTGTGTTGCTACTTGCATTGTTCGTGCGTAGAAAACCGCTGTTGATCGTGTTCTTAAGCATGATCTTGGCCTTAAACGTGCGCAAAGATGAGCGTGTTTGGCGGCTGGATTTGCTTGATGTAGGCCACGGGCTTGCGCTGGTGATAGAGAAAAACAATCGGGCATTACTTTACGATACAGGCGCGGCATGGCAGCGCACCTTCCGGGGGGCTGGCCTCAATTTGAATCAAGATGGTGTTGACGACCGAATATCGCAAGGCAGTTATGCGCAGCAGTTGATTATCCCTTGGTTGAGTCGTCGTGGAGTGATGCTCGATGGCGTTATTGTCAGTCATTTCGATAACGATCATGTTGGTGGATTAGCGGCAATAAGGCGTCGTTGGCCTGAGGCTAAAGTCTGGTCGAGCCAAACAGAGAATCGAATGACCACGGTCAATGAGCCATGCATCGAAGGGCAGCGTTGGCAATGGCAGGGGATTGACTTTGAGGTATTGTGGCCGCCAAAACTAACCTCTCGTGCTTATAATCCCCACTCCTGTGTGGTACGTGTACATGATCGAGAATATGGACATACGGTGTTGCTGACTGGGGATATTGAAGCTGTCGCGCAATGGATGTTATTGCAAGGAACAGAGCCTTTACACAGTGACGTGATCGTGGTGCCACATCACGGCAGCAAAACGTCTTCTTCCACCGCTTTTATTAACCGAGTCTCGCCTCAGTTGGCTCTGTCTTCGAGTGCTTTTCAAGGTCGTTGGCAGTTGCCCGACCCTGCCGTTAAAGCTCGCTATTTGGCGGCCAACGCTCAATGGCTTGATACGGGCAGTTCTGGGCAGGTAACGTTGTTCTATCGCGGAAAAAATCGCCGATTAATAACAATGCGTTCAAGCAAAGGTCTGGCATGGTATAGGCAGATGCTGCGTAAGCGAGTAGAATAGAAGGATTATTGTAAAAAGAATAAAGCACTTCTATGTCTCTAGATCAAGATGAAACAACGTGGCAAACCTTTCAACGTTTGTGGGCGTATATCCGCTTATACAAGCAGGGTTTATTTGTTGCCGTTATAGCTCTTATCATTAATGCAGTCGCTGACACTTATATGGTTTCATTGTTAAAGCCCTTATTGGATGAAGGCTTTGGCAATACGGAATCCGACTTTTTGAAAATTCTGCCATTTATTATTTTTGGTATGATGATCGTTCGTGGTTTAAGTGGATTCGTATCTACTTACTGTTTGAGTTGGGTATCGGGCAACGTCGTGATGCAAATGCGTCGTGCTATTTTTAGTCAGTTCATGCACATGCCAGTCGCTTACTTTGATAAAGAATCGACGGGTGGCCTGTTGTCACGTATTACTTATGACTCAGAGCAGGTTGCCGGTGCGACGAGCCGTGCGCTAGTGAGCATCGTTCGTGAAGGTGCGAGTATTATCGGCCTTTTGACGCTGATGTTTTGGAATAGCTGGGAACTGTCATTGGTTCTGATCGTGGTTGCTCCCGTCGTGGCGTGGGCGATTGGCGTGGTTTCGAAACGCTTCAGAAAAGTATCGAAAAACATGCAAGATACCATGGGTCATGTCACTTCTTCTGCAGAGCAAATGCTTAAAGGTCACAAAGTAGTCCTCAGTTATGGCGGTCAAGAAGTTGAGCGTGAGCGTTTTGATGTCGTGAGCAACAGAATGCGTCAACAATCAATGAAGTTAGTTTCTGCACAAGCCGTGGCCAACCCAGTGATTCAGTTGATCGCGTCAATTGCGTTGGTGACGGTTTTGTTTCTTGCAAGTGTTGATTCGATTCGTGAAACCTTAACGCCTGGTACATTCACTGTCGTATTCTCAGCAATGTTTGGTTTGATGCGCCCTTTGAAAGCACTGACTAACGTAACCTCTGAATTCCAACGTGGTATGGCAGCGAGCCAAACCTTGTTCGCTTTGATTGATTTAGATACTGAGCAGGATAACGGTAAATTTGAAAGCCAAAATGTGCGTGGTGATGTAGAAGTAAAAGACGTGACGTTCACATACGGTGGCAAAGAGAAACCAGCATTGTCGAATGTGTCGTTTACCATTCCACAAGGTAAAACATTGGCTCTTGTTGGCCGTTCTGGTTCAGGTAAGAGTACCATTGCGAATCTATTCAATCGTTTCTACGACGTGGACTCAGGCTCGATTAGCCTAGACGGCCACGATGTGCGCGATTACACCCTAAAGAATTTGCGCAGCCACTTCGCTTTGGTTTCGCAAAACGTACATTTGTTTAACGATACTATCGCCAACAATATTGCTTATGCAGCGACAGAAAAATACAGTCGTGAGCAGATTGAACATGCCGCCCGTCTTGCACATGCGATGGATTTCATCGATAAGATGGATGAAGGGCTTGATACCGTTATCGGTGAGAATGGTGCCAGTCTATCCGGCGGTCAGCGTCAACGTATTGCGATTGCACGCGCGTTGCTGCGTGATGCGCCGGTACTGATTCTTGATGAGGCAACTTCCGCGCTGGATACTGAATCTGAAAAAGCGATTCAAGCGGCGCTGGATGAGCTACAAAAAGATAAGACCGTATTGGTGATTGCACACCGTCTTTCAACGATTGAAAAAGCCGATCAGATTTTGGTGGTTGACGAAGGTGAGATTGTTGAACGTGGTAGCCACCAAGAGCTTATTGCGCTTAAAGATGGTGCATACTCTCAGTTACACCGCATTCAATTTGGTGGTTAAGCTGTGATTGAAAAGCTTTGGTTTGAGAATCATCCAATTAAGTATCTGCTGTGGCCGCTATTATGGCCACTCAGTAAGCTATTCGGTTGGATTAGTCGCTCTCGCCGTCAAGACTATCAATCGGGTAAAAAGAGTGCTTATCGTGCTCCGGTGCCGATTATTATAGTTGGTAACATTACCGCAGGTGGTAACGGCAAAACACCAATGGTGATTTGGCTGGTGGAAAAGCTGCAAGCGCTAGGCTATACACCGGGCGTTGTTTCACGTGGCTATGGCGCAAAAGCGCCCAGTTACCCGTTAGTGGTTAACGCGGAGACTTCCACCGCTCATTGTGGCGATGAACCGAAACTGATTTTTAAGCGCACTCAAGCCGCTGTAGCGGTTGATCCAGTGCGCGCAGATGCCGTTAAAGCATTATTGCCACTGGGTGTGGACATTATTATCACCGATGATGGATTACAACATTATGCTTTAGAGCGTGATATTGAATTTGCAGTCGTGGATGGTAAACGCCGTTTTGGTAATCAACAGCTATTGCCTCTAGGTCCTTTGCGCGAAAGTGTGGATCGCTTAAGCGAGGTCGATTTTATTGTGACTAACGGTGGTCAAGCGCAGCAAGGCGAAGCCGCGATGACGCTAACACCGAGCTTAGCCGTAAATATGAAAACTCGTGAGCAAATTCCAGTGAGCCAACTCAAGGGGCTGGTTGCGATGGCGGGGATTGGTCATCCTCCGCGATTCTTCAATACACTGGAGCAATTGGGGGCGGATTTAGTTCACTGCCAAGGCTTTGCCGATCACCAAGATTTTGCGATTGCGCAATTGAACGAGTTAGCCGCTCGCGGTACACATCTGATTATGACTGAAAAAGATGCCGTCAAATGTGCGAAAGAAGCGCAAGAAAACTGGTGGTATTTACCCGTATCTGCGACTTTCTCTCATGATGATGAAATGCGCATCTTAGAACGAATTAACCAAATAAAGGAACATTATGGATCACCGTCTGCTTGAAATCGTTGCGTGCCCTGTGTGCAAAAGCAAACTGACTTACGATAAAGATAAACAAGAGTTGATTTGTAAAGCGGATCGCCTTGCTTACCCAATTAAAGAAGGCATTCCAATGCTACTCGAGCCTGAAGCACGCTCGATGAGTATGGATGAGGGCAGATAATGTCATTTACGGTTGTTATTCCAGCTCGTTATCAATCGACGCGCTTGCCGGGTAAGCCTCTTGCTGATATCGGTGGTAAGCCGATGGTGCAATGGGTATATGAGCAAGCGGTGCAAGCGGGCGCCGACCAAGTGATCATCGCGACTGACGATGAGCGTGTCGAACAAGCTGCCAAAGCATTTGGTGCGCAAGTGTGCATGACGTCACCGAATCATGAGTCGGGTACTGAACGTTTGGCAGAAGTGGTTAAGCTGATGGGCATTGCCGATGACCACATCATCGTTAACGTTCAAGGTGATGAACCACTGATCCCGCCATCAATCATCACTCAAGTGGCAGACAACTTGGCTAATAGCCAAGCACCGATGTCGACTTTGGCGGTAGAAATTAGCGATGAAGCGGAAGTCTTTAACCCGAACGCGGTTAAAGTACTGACTGACAAAGATGGTTACGCGATGTATTTCAGTCGCGCGACGATTCCTTGGGATCGCGACAATTTTGCTAACAACAATACCATTGCTCAGCCATTACTGCGCCATATCGGTATCTATGCTTATCGCGCAGGCTTTATCAATACCTACATTAACTGGCAGCCTAGTTCGCTTGAGAAAATTGAGTGCTTAGAGCAGTTGCGAGTGCTGTGGTACGGTGAAAAAATTCATGTTGCCGTTGCGAAAGAAGCACCGGCAGCAGGGGTTGATACACCAGAAGATCTTCAAGCGGTGCGCGATATTATCGCTAACCGATAATAAGATCACCGCATAGAAAAAGGGGCTCTCAGAGCCCCTTTTTATTACTTGTTATTTGATGCTAAATACCAGAATCATAACTATTGCGCTGTGGGCAAGAGCCGATGATTTCTCTGCGGCCTGTGTCTTTGAGCTCCTCAAGAATAATATCAAAGCCCCATAGTCGGTAGAGATGTTTTAACACTTCAGACGAGCTCTCATGTAGTGGGATACGGTCATGAGGTACATACTGCAATGTCATTGAGCGATCGCCACGCACATCGATATTGAACACCTGAATATTCGGTTCAAGGTTGCTGAGATTGTATTGCGCAGCTAACTTCTCGCGTATCGCCCGATAGCCCATGTCATCATGAATATGGCTAATCTCAACATAGTTCTTACGGTCATCATCGACGATTGAAAACAGCTTAAAATCACGGATTAACTTTGGTGACAGATATTGGCTAATAAAGCTTTCATCTTTAAAGTTCTTCATCGCAAAATGGGCGGCCTCTAGCCAATCGGTATCGGCAAGATTCGGGAACCACTCACGGTCTTCATCTGTAGGTTCTTCACAAATTCGGCGAATGTCGCGGAACATAGCAAAACCAAGCGCATAAGGGTTGATGCCACTAAAGTAAGGACTGTTGTAAGCGGGTTGAGCGACGACCGCGGTGTGACTGTGTAAAAACTCTAGAATGAAGCGTTCAGAAACCACGCCTTCATCATACAGGTGGTTCAAAATGGTGTAGTGCCAGAACGTAGCCCAACCTTCGTTCATTACCTGTGTTTGCTTTTGTGGATAGAAATACTGGCTTACTTTGCGCACGATACGGACAATCTCACGCTGCCATGATTCCAGTAGCGGTGCGTGTTTCTCGATAAAATAGAGAATGTTTTCTTGTGGTTCAGAAGGGAAGCGTACCTTGGCATCTTCTTCTTTTTCAGCTGATTTCGGTACAGTGCGCCACAAGTCATTAACCTGAGATTGTAAGTAAGCTTCACGTTCGTCTTGGCGTAGCTTTTCTTCGGCAATCGAGATTTTCTCGGGGCGTTTATAACGGTCAACGCCGTAGTTCATCAGGGCATGGCAGGAGTCGAGTAAATCTTCCACTTCATTGACGCCATACTTTTCCTCGCATTCAGCAATGTATTTTTTAGCAAACAACAAATAATCAATAATCGAACCGGCGTCAGTCCAAGTTTGGAATAGGTAATTGCCTTTAAAAAAGGAGTTGTGCCCGTAGCAGGCGTGTGCCATCACCAAAGCTTGCATGGTGACCGTGTTCTCTTCCATTAAATAAGCGATACACGGGTTAGAATTAATAACAATCTCGTAAGCTAAGCCCATTTGGCCATGCTTATAACCTTGTTCAGTTTGAATGAATTTTTTACCAAATGACCAGTGATTATAGTTAATCGGCATGCCAATACTTGAATAAGCATCCATCATTTGTTCGGAGGTAATCACCTCAATTTGATTGGGGTAAGTATCGAGGCGGTAGTGTTCAGCGACACGTTTGATTTCAACGTGATAGCGTTCAAGTAGGTTAAAGGTCCAATCGGGACCGTCGGGAAGTAACTTGCTGTTAGTCGGCTGCTTTGTCTTTGTTGTCATATTGCCTCCCTAAGCGTTTTCTTTGCTGAATAGTTCCCTAAACACAGGGAATATATCGTCAACACTGCGGATGTTTTTCATGGCAAAGTTACCAAATGCACTCTCGAGTTTTTCATATTCGTGCCACAAGGTTTGATGAGAGCGACGGGTGATTTCGATGTAAGAGAAATACTGGCACTGCGGTAACAGTGACTCTTGCATCAATTCTCGGCAGCGAGGTGAATCATCCGCCCAGTTATCCCCATCAGAAGCCTGTGCTGCGTAGATATTCCACTGTCCGACAGGGAATCGATCCGCGACGATTTCGTTCATGAGACGCAGGGCGCTGGATACGATGGTGCCACCCGTTTCTTGTGAGTAGAAAAACTCATGTTCGTCGACTTCTTTCGCTTGTGTGTGGTGACGAATAAAGACCACCTCGACGTTTTCATACGTACGGGTAAGAAATAGGTAAAGTAATACGTAGAAGCGTTTAGCGATATCTTTAGTCGCTTGATCCATTGAACCTGAAACGTCCATGATGCAGAACATCACCGCTTGGCTGGATGGGATAGGGCGGCGTTCGTAGTTTTTAAAGCGTAAATCGAACGTATCAATAAACGGAACGCTGTCGATTTTTTTTCGTAGCGCTTGGATCTCTTCTTTCAAGCGGCGCTCTTCAATCAGTTGCGCAGGCTCTTGGTTTTGGATTCGGTTTAACTCTTCTTCGAGTTCATGCATCATACGGCGTTTACCCGCAGTCATGGCGGTTCGACGTGCTAAAGATTGTTGCAGTGATTTGACGATCGCGATATTAGCGGGCACCCCAGCGGTTTGATAACCCGCACGATGGGTTTTCCACTCGGTGATTTTGTTTACTTGTGTTTTTTCTAAATTGGGTAGAGCGAGGTCTTCGAAGAGAATATCCAGATATTCATCTTTAGAGATTTGAAACACAAATTCGTCTTGCCCTTCGCCATCTGGGCTTGCTTCACCTTCACCCGCACCGCCACCTTGACCACCGCCTTTCGGGCGTTCAATCTTATCACCCTTAATAAATTGGTCGTTACCGGGATGCACACGTTCTTTTAAGCCGCCTTGACCTTGATGGAAAATAGGCTCATTGATGTCTTTATGCGGAATCGCAACGTCTTCGCCTGTTTCGGTATTGGTGATAGAACGACGATTGACGGCATCCGCTACCGATTCCTTGATTTTCTCTTTATGACGACGAATAAAACGCTGTCTATTTACAGCACTTTTATTCTTTCCGTTCAGTCGTCTATCGATAAATTGCGCCATGACTCACCCCTTATTTACCATGCTATTCGTCCATCGTTGATGGTAATCATTGACGGCCCGCATTGGCGACATAGCGCCAATGCGGGTTATCGTCCTTATGAGGACTTACGAACGCGTAGATACCATTCAGATAGCAGGCGTACCTGTTTCTCGGTATAGCCTTTCTCCATCATACGAGCGACGAAATCGTCATGTTTCTTCTGATCTTCAGAAGAGGTTTTACTGTTGAATGAGATAACTGGCAGCAACTCTTCGGTATTCGAGAACATTTTCTTCTCAATAACGGTACGAAGCTTCTCGTAGCTGGTCCATACCGGATTAGAGCCGTTGTTGTTGGCACGAGCACGTAAAACAAAGTTGACGATCTCATTACGGAAATCTTTCGGATTACTGATGCCAGCGGTTTTCTCAATTTTCTCTAGCTCATTGTTCAAGGCTGAGCGGTCAAACAGTTGGCCAGTCTCAGGATCACGGTACTCTTGGTCCTGAATCCAGAAGTCGGCATAGGTAACATAACGGTCAAAGATATTTTGTCCGTATTCAGAGTAGGACTCTAAGTAAGCAGTTTGAATCTCTTTACCAATGAACTCGACATAACGAGGCACGAGGTAACCTTTCAGAAATTCTAGGTACTTTTCAGAAACATCTTGTGGGAACTGCTCGCGTTCGATTTGTTGTTCGATAACGTAGAACAGATGCACTGGGTTCGCAGCCACTTCGGTTTGATCAAAGTTAAACACACGTGAAAGGATTTTGAAGGCAAAACGGGTAGAAAGCCCTGACATACCTTCATCGACACCAGCGTAATCACGGTATTCCTGATAGCTCTTCGCTTTTGGATCGGTATCTTTCAGTGTTTCACCATCGTAAACACGCATTTTTGAGAAAACCGACGAGTTTTCAGGCTCTTTCAGACGCGACAGAATACTAAATTGCGATAGCAGCTCAAGCGTACTTGGTGAGCAGGGCGCATTAGAGAGCTCTGAGTGGTCGAGTAGTTTCTGGTAAATCTTAACTTCTTCAGAAACACGCAAGCAGTAAGGCACCTTAACAATATAAACACGGTCTAGGAATGCTTCGTTGTTTTTGTTGTTACGGAAGGTTTGCCATTCCGACTCATTCGAGTGAGCTAGGATCATGCCATCAAATGGCAATGCTGAAAGTCCCTCTGTACCGTTGTAGTTACCTTCTTGCGTTGCAGTTAATAGCGGGTGTAAAACTTTGAGCGGTGCTTTAAACATCTCAACGAATTCCATGACACCTTGGTTTGCTTTACACAGTGCACCTGAGTAGCTGTAAGCGTCTGGATCGTCTTGTGAGAAATGCTCTAGCATGCGGATATCGACTTTACCCACAAGTGATGAAATATCTTGGTTATTTTCGTCACCCGGCTCGGTTTTCGCAATCGCTAACTGATCAAGAATCGACGGGCGAACTTTAACGACTTTGAACTTGGTAATATCACCGCCAAAATCATGTAATCGTTTGGCTGCCCAAGGCGACATAATTGACCGCAAATAGCGCTTTTCAATGCCGTATTCTTGTTTGAGCAATTCGCCATCTTCTGCTACATCGAACAAACAAAACGGGTGGTCATTCACCGGGCTGCGTTCGCCATCAGCAGAGAGTATATAAACAGGTACTTGTTGCATTAAAGCTTTTAGTTTTTCAGCTAAAGATGATTTACCACCACCCACAGGACCAAGTAGGTAGAGAATTTGTTTGCGCTCTTCCAATCCTTGAGCTGCATGTTTTAGATAAGAGACGATTTGTTCAATCGCATCCTCCATGCCATAAAAGTCTTTGAATGTTTCATAGCGCGAAATGACGCGGTTTGAAAAGATCCGACTTAGGTGAGGATCTTGAGCCGTGTCGATGACTTCTGGTTCACCTATGGCCATGAGTAAACGTTCGGCCGCGTTTGCGTATGCGCTTTTGTCATCTTTACACAATGCTAAGAAATCTTGTAAAGATAGCTCCTCATCCTTAGACGCTTCATAGCGCGCTTGGAAATGGTCGAAAATGCTCATAATGATTTCCCCTCTGAACCTGTCTAACTGACATACAACTCGCTAATAAATAACTAATCCCTCATTAATTAAGCCTAGTGTGGATTTCTAATATTGCTTAAAAAATATGGATTTATTTGCGTTATTTGCGATTAATGAAGTGACGAATGGAAGAAATAAGTGACTGATATTGAGTATGTGACGTGATGAATAAAGCGCTGAGCAATCAAACGAGCCACCTTGCGAAAGGTAGCTGATCGCAACGCATTGATCTTCATGGTGGATGATTTGAATTATAGAACATCATTCTGTATAGTGCCGGTGAATGAATTTTGAACAGAGATTAGGGTATACCGTGAAAAAACAATTATTGGTCACGATGCTTGCATGTTACGCAATGTCTCCGACACTTGTGCTAGCAAACATTTCACAATGGTCGCTAGGTGTCGCGGCTTCTTATTCTCCAGCCGTGTATAAAGATACGCCGGCCAATAAGGCGGTGATTCCTGTGATTGGCTATGAAGGTGAGCATTTCTTTATGCGCGGCTTTAGTGCTGGTTACCGTTTGAATCCAATTGGTTCTACACACAATATCGTTTTTCGCGCTGTTTATGATCCTCGAACGCTCAAGCCACAAGATTCGGATAACGCTGTTGTACAACAAATGGACGAACGTAAAAGCACCATATTAGGCGGCGTAAGCTATCAGTTGATTACCATGGTGGGTATGTTTGAAGCAACGGCAGGCAGTGATATTGGCGGTAAGCACAACGGCTTATATGCTGAAGCGGCGTGGCGCTTACCCATTAGAGGGCGAGGTTGGGCTATCACGCCGGGTATTGGTTATGCCTACAACAGCGACAAGATCAATAAGCATTTATACGGGGTGAGTAAGAGTGAAGCGGCTCGCGCCGGGATTGACCACTTTGATCCTAGCTGGGATGGTCAGTATTTCATTGGTGCATCGGCCTTCATGCACCTAACACCGAACATTCGCGTCACCGGTGGTATTCGTTATACCAATTTAGAAGGTGAGATAGAAAAAAGCCCATTGATTGAATCGGGTGTTAACACCACGGGTAATATCGGTATTGCTTACGTATTTTAGTCTAGAAGATAGATGCGTATAAAAAGGGTTGCAAGTGCAACCCTAAGATAAGCGTAATATTATTAAGCGTTAAAAATTTGCTTTAATTCGTTGGCGCACAAGTGGTATTGACGCGGACACTTGCGCCATGTCGCGAGCATGCGGCGATATTTTTCCAGCATTGGCATCTGTGCGTTGAAGTGGTGCTCACCTTTTTCAAACTGCGGGTAAAGACCTTCAGATTCCACTAGGAAACGGACGTAGTGTACTAATTTGCACTCAGTACCACAGTCAAAGCCAAGGAACTGTAAGCGGCGCTGATCGACTTCTTTGCGTTCGTGCTCTTCTAGCATGTTGTTGGATTCTTGCATCGCATGATACATTTCCATGATGTCAGTAATTTCACGACATTCATCTTCTTCAATACAGCCAAAATCTTTATTTAACTCACGCATTTGCATTACGTAGCCGCGTTCGACAATCGTTTGTAAGCGTTTGTATTTTGCCGCATTTGTTGGATCCATTTGCGACATTAAGTAGTACTGGTTAGATAGGATCAAACGTTGAGCGTTTGTCATTTCCATTGGATGGCCTCATAGTTCTAATACATCTTTATTGTGCTTAGGTTAGCCTTTTGTTGTGAGATGAAACATGATCTCAACACAGGTTTGTGAGCAAAAATGAAAACTTTTTATCTCAATATATCGGTATTTAATCTTATGTATCATCAAGATCGAAATTAGGCGAGAAATCGGGGGGCGAGGCTTATGAAATGTGGCGGATAGCTTTGTTTATTTGGCTGGATAGGTGTAGTTTTAAACAGACAACTTAAGCTGCCATCGAGCAGAGTTTAAATCGATAACATCGAGTGTGATTGAATTATGAAAAAATCGATACTAGCGTTAATTTGCGCATCTTGTTTTAGTTATGCTGCCAATGCCTGTACGGGCATTTCTCTTTCCACAACCAATGATGATTACATTCAAGCACGTACGATTGAGTGGGGACACAGTGATCTTAATAGTAAGCTGATCGTTTCTCCGCGCGATTATCGCTATACCTCAACCATGCCAGATCAAAAACAAGGGTTGAGTTGGCAGAGTAAGTACGGTTTTGCGGGTATTTCTGTTAGTGATGACAAATTTATCGCGGAAGGAGTGAATGAAAAGGGCTTGAGCGCGGGATTGTTCTATTTCCGCAATTACGGTTCTTTGGCAACTTATGACCCGCAAGACACCAGCAACAATATCACCGACATGGACTTTGTGCGTTGGATGCTGAGCCAGTTTGAAACGGTCGAGCAGGTTGAAGCTGCGCTGAGTAAAATTAAGATTGTGACCGTCTATTTTGATCAGCAAGGTAATCCGTCACCAACGGCGCACTGGCGTGTGTCGGATAAGCAAGGCAACAGTATTGTGATTGAAATAATGGATCACGGTAAAATCAATATTCACAAAAATACCGCTCAAGTTCTGACTAACTCGCCAGATTATTCATGGCATGTCACCAACTTAAACAACTACATTAATTTACATCCCGGCTCTAGTCCAAATCAAAAGTTTAACGGCGTTGATGCACAATCGTTTGGGGTCGGTTCAGCGTTTGTCGGCTTACCAGGTGACATCTCGCCTCCGTCTCGCTTTGTGCGTGCTGCGTTTTATGTTAACTCAGCTCCGGAGTTAAAAAATGGCGAGCAAGCGGTATCACAGGCGTTCCATATCCTGAACAATTTTGATATTCCATTGGGCAGTGAGTTTAATGACAAATCACATATTCCCGACTTGCCGAGTGCCACACAATGGACATCGGTTATCGATCAAAGTAACGGCTTACTGTTCTACAAAACCATGCACGATAGCACCATTCGTCGAGTGGATTTGAATACGCTTAACTTTGATGCCAAAGCAGAAACCAAACAGGCACTGGATAGCGGCTCATTCAGCTATCAAGATGTGGTGATTAAGCCATAGATAAGGCTTTTGTTGTGTAACAAAAAGGGCGCTCCCATTGGGTAGCGCCCTTTTTAAATCGACTTGAAATAGATTAGTATTTCACATTTGAGTGGTATTGGCTGAGGATGGATTGAATGTTTTCCATCGTCTCTTTTGATGGCGGTTGTACGCCGTCAAGTGGATAGTCAAAGCCAAGTGCTTCCCATTTATGAGCACCAAGTTTGTGATAAGGCAACAGTTCAATTTTCTCTACGTTATCCATATCTTTGATGAACTCACCAAGCATGTGAGCCGCTTCATCTTCATCGGTGTAACCTGGAACCACCACGTAACGGATCCACGTTTTTTGACCAATTTTTTGTAAGTAGCGAGCAAAATCCAATACACGACGGTTGGAAACGCCAATAAATTCTTGGTGGATTTCATCTTTCATGTGCTTAAGGTCAAGCATCACCAGATCGGTCGCTTCAAGAACTTCGTCAACCACATCGGTGTGTTTGCGAATGTAGCCATTGGTGTCAAGACAAGTGTGGATGCCTTCTGCTTGAGCCGCGCGGAAAAAGTCACGGACAAATTCTGGCTGCAGCATCGCTTCACCGCCTGAACAAGTAATACCACCGCCAGATGCTTTCATGAAGTGACGATAGCTTTTTGCTTCGTTGATGATCTCTTCAACGGTCACTTCTTTACCGTCATGGGTATCCCACGTATCACGGTTATGACAATACATACAACGCATTAAACAGCCTTGAAGGAAGACAATAAAGCGAATTCCAGGACCATCGACAGTGCCACATGATTCAAAAGAATGAATACGACCAGTTGTAGACATGAGCTCATCTCTTATAAATTATTTGCCTGTTATTTTATTACAAAAACACCTTTTTAAATAGGGGTTAGCGGTCGGTGAGGGCAAATAAATGGCGGAGATACTGACATTCGAATAGCAGAATAAAAGTGTGTACGTGATAGGTATAGAAAAGCACCTTTAAACCAATTGAACAGGGTGGATTTCAATTGGTTTATCGGAATGAAGTTTAGAAGAAAGTGAACAGCGATAAACTGCCGGTACCATAGATATCGTCAGGAGCGTCTTTGTAGTCGGCGGTTTTGATGGTGGTGGCTAAACTGAGGCCATAAGAGGCGTTGTACCATGCGACGCCAACAATAGCTGTTGCTTGGTTGTGTGCGAGTGAAACCTCATATAAGTCGGGGTCTGGTAAGCCAGGGCGATCACCTTCAATGGTGATATCGTTAAACCGGTAACGCGCTTCGATGCCACCGTAAACAAACCAACCACCATTGGAGGCCCCTATCATCCCGGCTCGAAATGGATTTTCGCTATCAATATTGGCCGCTCCCATGTTGCCAGCTAAATCCGTTCCCCAACGAAACATGATGCCAGTTGAGACATCACTACGGAAATTACCCACATTAAGCTCTGATACATTGGCAATTTCAAATTCGGTATTGCTGCTAATGCGTTCGCGATACCAGTTAAAGTGACTGAGATAGCCGAGGTTAGCGACGATTTGATCACCAACTTGGTAGTGCCAACCTTGCGGATCATCGGAGCCGGTAATGCCATGGACAATGTCTTGAGCCTTGTCTGCAAGAGAGTTTTCTCCCGTGGTACCCAAGGTGAAATTGAAGCGTTGGGCTTGCTGAGGGTGCAAGCTGATGTAGTTTAACTCGGCATGGAGAAATCCAGCATAAGGGCGGTTATCGGCGAGAGGTTCTGTGGCTTCAATATCGGTAGGGGTGTACATTTTGTGGCCAAGAGTCATCTCATATTTATCTAAAGATGAGGCCCCCCAAAACGATAAGCTGAGAGGTTTTAAAAGGCTGTTAGGTTGGATGGCCGATGACGTGTAGGAGAGAAAAAGCCCATTGGTGTAGTCTTGATCGACACCGAAGACACCATCGTTATCAATAGAAAACGAGAGGGTAGACCTTTCGGAAGCATAGCTAATCGACGAGGTTAACAACATCAATGTCACGATGTTCATCGACACAATGTGGACTCTTTTCATAAGACAACTTCCATGCACAAACAACGAGAGTAGAGCTCTCATAAAGATAGGAGATTATGTTACTACAAGCCCGGTGATAGGAAGCGATTAAGCGTCAAGGTTGTGCGCTTAATCCGATCTAATTTGCAGAGTCATTCAGTGGCTAAATGTGGTGGTATTGCGTATTGAAATAGGCAATAAACACACGAGTGCAGATTGAAATGCAGGCAAAAAAAAGCCCCGCTAAAAAGCGGGGCTTCATCAATCATTCAACCGAGAATTATAGAGACTCAGTGAAAGTACGTGCGATTACGTCAGCTTGTTGCTCTGCAGTTAGAGAGTTAAAGCGTACAGCGTAACCAGATACACGGATTGTTAGCTGAGGGTATTTCTCAGGGTGCTTAACTGCGTCTTCTAGAGTTTCACGGTTAAGAACGTTCACGTTTAGGTGTTGACCACCTTCGATGCCAGCTTCGTGGTGGAAGTAACCATCCATTAGGCCTGCAAGGTTAGAACGTTGGCTATCTTCTTCTTTACCTAGTGCGTTTGGCACGATAGAGAATGTGTAAGAGATACCATCTTGAGCGTCAGCAAACGGTAGTTTACCTACAGAAGTTAGTGATGCTACAGCACCTTTCTCATCACGACCGTGCATTGGGTTTGCACCAGGAGCGAAAGGAGCGCCAGCACGACGACCGTCTGGAGTGTTACCAGTTTTCTTACCGTACACAACGTTTGAAGTGATAGTAAGGATAGACTGAGTTGGGATTGCATCACGGTACATCTTAAGTTTACGGATTTTGCCCATAAACGTAGAAACTAGTTCACATGCGATGTCATCTACGCGTGAATCGTTGTTACCGAATTTAGGGTAATCACCTTCGATTTCGAAGTCGATTGCAATGCCATCTTCGTCACGAACTGGTTTAACAGTTGCGAATTTGATTGCAGATAGTGAGTCAGCTGCAACAGATAGACCTGCGATACCACATGCCATAGTACGACGAACGTCACGGTCATGAAGAGCCATTAGAGACGCTTCGTAGCTGTATTTGTCGTGCATGTAGTGGATGCTGTTTAGTGCAGTCACGTATTGCTTAGCTAGCCAATCCATGAAGTGATCTAGACGATCCATTACTTTATCGTAATCAAGAACAGCGTCAGTCATTGGAGCTTCTTTTGGACCAACTTGCATTTTCAGCTTCTCATCAACGCCGCCGTTGATTGCGTAAAGCATAGTTTTAGCAAGGTTAGCACGAGCGCCAAAGAACTGCATTTGCTTACCAACGATCATTGGAGATACACAACATGCAATTGCGTAGTCGTCAGATTGTAGGTCAGGACGCATTAGATCATCGTTTTCGTACTGGATAGAAGAAGTATCGATAGATACTTTAGCACAGAAACGTTTGAAGCCATCAGGTAGCTGCTCAGACCAAAGTACAGTGATGTTTGGCTCTGGAGAAGGACCCATTGTGTATAGGCTGTTTAGGAAACGGAAGTTAGTACGTGTAACTAGTGTACGACCGTCAAGGCTCATACCACCCATTGACTCAGTAGCCCAGATAGGGTCACCTGAGAACAACTCATCGTATTCAGGAGTACGTAGGAAACGAACCATACGTAGCTTCATTACGAAGTGGTCGATCATTTCTTGAGCTTCAACTTCAGTGATCTTGCCAGCAGCGATATCACGCTCGATGAAGATGTCTAGGAAAGTCGAAGTACGACCTAGAGACATTGCAGCACCGTTTTGTGATTTAACAGCAGCTAGGTAGCCGAAGTAAGTCCACTGGATAGCTTCTTGAGCAGTTTGAGCTGGCTCAGAGATATCGTAGCCGTACTTAGCAGCCATTTGTTTGATTTGACCTAGAGCGCGGTGTTGCTCTGCAATTTCTTCACGAAGTTGCATAGTAGCCGTTAGGTCTTCGCCGTTCTCAAAACGCTCTTGAAGAGATTTGAATTGAGCTAGCTTGTCCTTCATTAGGAAGTCGATACCGTATAGTGCAACACGACGGTAGTCACCGATGATACGACCACGGCCGTAAGCATCTGGAAGACCAGTCAGAACACCGGACTTACGACAAGCTAGGATATCTGGAGTGTAGATATCGAATACGCCAGCGTTGTGAGTTTTACGGTACTCTGAGTAGATTTTTGAAATCATAGGGTCAAGAGTTTCACCGTATGCTTTGCAAGAACCTTCAACCATACGTACACCACCGTTAGGGATGATTGCACGTTTAAGTGGTTTCTCAGTTTGTAGACCAACGATAGTTTCTAGATCTTTTTCGATGTAGCCTGCATCGTGAGCAGTGATGGTAGAAATAACGTCAGTATCGAAATCAAGAGGCGCTTTAGTTGCGTTCTCAATTTTGATACCTTCCATTACTTTAGCCCAAAGCGTGTTAGTCGCTTCAGTACCTTCAGAAACTAGGAAAGATTCGTCGCCTTCATATGGAGCGTAGTTCTTTTGGATGAAATCACGAACGTTTACTTCGCTTTGCCACTCACCTGCAGCAAAACCTTCCCAAGCTTTAGCAAATTGCTCTGCCATGACATACCTACCTTTTTAGTAGAAAAAACACGTACTGGTTTCGCTGTTGAGCCAGCTATCCCGAGGATCGGGAACAGTACACTCTAATTAATAACAATATGTATAGCCTGTACCGTTTCGGTATTGAAACCGATCACAAACCTATAAATATTGTCACTACTCTTTATGTGGAATCTTACCAGTTCATTTTCAAGGTTACACTAAAAAAATTTTTAAACCTTAAACTAAATCAATAAATCCTAAAAAATGTTGATAAAAAAGGGGGCATATATGTTTGCCCCCCACAGTTATAGCTTAAAAATTATAGGAATGCCTTGATGCCGTATTGACCTTCAAGCATACCAACTGCAAGCATTGCAACCAAACAGATTACAAGAACACCTACAGGGATAACAATCTTATCCACGAATGATAGACGAGCAGCACGCTCTTTATCACCGATTAGACCGTTGTTATCAAGAAGCATAGTTAGTGCCCAAGCAAGAACAGGGTTAACAACTGCAGAACCAAAGATACAGATACCTGCAGCTTGTGAATCTTTAGAGTCTTTAACCATCTGCATACCTGCTTCAAGTAGAGGTAGAGATACACCTACAAGTAGAGCAACACGCATTACTGGTGGCCATACCGCGATATCCATTGGGAAACCTAGGATTGCGATGATCATAACCAATAGACCTAGCAAGATTGCGCCGCCAGGGATAGGGCGTTTAGCAATCGCTGCTGGGATCATGTATGTACCCCAAGAAGAAGTAATGTTACCACCACCAACAGCAGTACCAACCATCTGACGGATAGAACACATGGTCATTGTATCATCAACGTCCATCAGTACTTTTTCAGTCTTACGTGGGTAGTTCAGTTCTTGGAAGATACGGTGACCTAGGAAGTCTGGTGACCACATTGCAACCGCTAGAATAGCAAACGGTAGAGATGCGATGAAGTGTTGCGTGTTTGGTAGACCAAGCATCCAACCTTCGTCTGTGCTACCCCACCAGTAAACTGGGTTTAGGTTAGGAAGACCAGTTTCAGTTACGAATTTAATATCGAAACCTGCGCCTAGGATTAGAGCAATGATAAGACCGGTAAATGCACACACTGGAATTGCCAACCAACGCTTGTTCACTTTTGCAAGTAAAGCGTAAAGAGCAATCGTCACAGCAAGAACAATCAGACCAACATAACCCATGCTACCCGCTTCAACGGTGCTAGATTGCAGACCAACCGCCCACTCTTGAATAGAGGTGATTTGGCTCATGGTACCTGTTAGACCTAGGAAGATTAGCAAGCCACCGGCTGTACCTTCTGAGGTGAGGTTCACCAGTTTTGAGCCACCTTTAAGGAAGCTAAGAATCAGGCCAAAGATACCAATCAAAATTGCTAACGCAAGAGGGTGTGCACCGGCAAGAGCGATCGTACCGATTAGTGGGATCATTGGACCGTGGTTACCCGCAAGGTTCGCTTTCGGGTTAATAAAGCCAGAGGCTAGAACACAGAACAAGAATGCTGGGATAAGCATTTCTACACGAGCAACTTCGATCGCGAATTCTTTACCAAGATTTACGTGATCCCAAGCGGCTGATAAGCCTTCTGCCCAAGACATCATTACCGCTGAGTACATCGCGATGATGCCGATTGTACCAGCTAGTGCTGGAACAAGGTCTTCTAATTCGAAACGGAAATCACGACCAGGAAGGTTTAGAGCGAAGCGACGAGGCTTCATAATTTGTAGTTCGTGATCTAGGTAATCTGAACGGGTTTCGAACTCCGAAGCTGGACGGTGCAGCTCTTGGTAGCTCTTGTTCTCGATATCCGAATCAGAGTGCGGCTTATTGACTGCGTCTGACATAGATTCCTCATATAATAAAAGTTAATGGTTTTTTAAAGTCGCTTGTCTTTAATTGTGTTCTAAGCGACTGCGTAACAACGTTAAGCTTCCTGCATTGAGATCTTTATACCGCCTACGTAGCACGAAGTCTATGTGCTTTAAAATAGACGAAGATCCGAACAAAAGATCCTATTGGGGCTTTTATCTCTCGGGAGTTTAACGTGCTAATCCTGAGCAGTGATTGATTTAGATCACTTTATGAAAGAATGTGAAAGAAAACTACGCAGAATGGTTAAACTTTGACTAAGTGAAATCACAGTGCTGAAAATAGGTTTCATAATGTAATTTTTACTAGACGTATCTGAATTGTTTTATTTAGGTAGCGTGGTTGCGATGGTTGCTGAGTAAAAAGTGAGATTGTGGACGTTATTGTTAATCTTTTTGCGGGAGGTTGGCTTGATTGATTTATGGTTAATATGCAAAGAAATAAGTTTATTACACTGCGTGATGCATTAATACTCACTCATATTGATTAAATATCGGACTTATCTAGGTTAATAATTTGTTGCATGTTTTTGGTGTTAGTGCTAGTTTCAAGTTCATTGTGGGAGGAGCCCATGTAACTAAACGTGTCGTGATGCGTTTGGTTAAATTAAGTACAGGGAGTGACAGCGCATGAATGATGTACCAGCGCTTAATATCAAAAATCTGCATAAAACCTTTGGTCAAAACCAAGTATTAAAGGGCATATCTTTAGAAGCTCATAAAGGCGATGTTATCTCTATCATCGGCTCTTCCGGATCAGGTAAAAGTACTTTCCTACGTTGCATTAACCTTCTTGAAACGCCAACCGCTGGCGAGATTTGGGTCAATGGCGAATTGATCGAAATGAAAAACAATCGTGCAGGTGAAGCGATTCCAGCTAATGACAAGCAAGTACAACGTATTCGCTCCCGCTTAGCGATGGTGTTTCAAGGTTTTAATCTTTGGTCACACATGACTGTTCTTGAAAATGTGGTTGAAGCACCCATTCATGTATTGGGTGTGCCTAAAGCACAAGCGATTGAAAACGCCGAGTTGATCTTAAAGAAAGTCGGGCTTTATGAGCGTAAAGATTATTATCCCGGCCATCTTTCAGGTGGTCAGCAACAACGTGCGGCAATTGCACGTGCGTTAGCGGTTGATCCTGAAGTGATGTTGTTCGATGAACCCACTTCTGCGCTTGATCCCGAGTTAGTGGGTGAAGTGTTGGGGGTTATGCGTGATCTCGCCGAAGAAGGCCGCACCATGCTCGTCGTGACACATGAAATGGCTTTTGCTCGTGATGTTTCTAATCACGTGATGTTCTTGCATCAAGGATTGGTGGAAGAGCAGGGCAATCCTGACAATCTGTTTACTAATCCGGAATCAGAGCGTCTCAAACAGTTTATCTCTTCAATTTATTAGTCGTTGAGTAACACCGAAGGCGCCACATCAACCGTCACACCACCGTTCGGTTGTGACGAATTCGGTGCTAAAGACTGAAAGTGAACACAACATAAGTAACACTATAAAAAGCAACATAACATCTACAAGTAAAACAATCACAGGAGTATGGAAATGAAAAAGTGGTTAGTCGTAGCAGCACTGGCAGCTACAACCTTGACTGGTATGGCCCAAGCGAAAGAATGGAAAACCGTTCGTTTTGGTATTGAAGGTGCTTACCCTCCATTTAGCTGGACTGAAGCGGATGGCTCATTGAAAGGGTTTGATGTCGATATGGCCAACGCATTGTGTACCGAGATGGCGGTGAAATGTAAAATTGTACCGCAAGATTGGGATGGCATTATTCCATCACTATTGGCTCGTAAATACGACGCGATTATCGCGGCAATGTCGATCACCGAAGAACGTAAAAAGAAAATCGATTTCACGGGCAAATACGCACTTATTCCAAACAACTTTATTGCCAAGAAAGACGCAGGTTTGAACTTCGATAACCTTGCTGGAGTAAAAATCGGTGTTCAACGTGCAACGACGCACGATAAGTACCTAACTGATAACTACGAAGATGTTGAAATTGTTCGTTACGGTTCATTTGATGAAGCATACCTAGATCTCGCCAATGGTCGTATTGCTGCGGTATTGGGCGATGCATCAGCGCTTGAAGAAGGTGTATTGAATGCTAAAGGTGGTGATGGCTACGAGTTTGTTGGCCCTTCATTAACCGATCCACAGTGGTTTGGCGAAGGCTTCGGTATTGCGGTTCGTAAGCAAGATAAAGACTTAACCAAAAAGCTTGATGCAGCGATCCTTTCACTACGTGAAAAAGGTATTTACCAAGAGATTGCCGCTAAGTACTTCAACTATGATGTATACGGCGAGTAATTTCTCGTCTAGACATACCGTTCTCAATGATGAGTAATGATAGATAATGTCATTGTTCACTGAGAATGGTATCAGCGACCGTTGGCTTGTTCCTAGAAGTAGTCAACGGTCGGTTTCAAGTTTAGGGACAGGAACTTACCTATGCTGGATCTTCAAGGATATGAAGCCTCAATCTTAAATGGGGCCTTGGTTACCATACAAGTCGCGCTACTATCACTGTTGCTTGCGATGATATTAGGCATGCTTGGCGCATTAGCCAAATTAGCGCCTTATCGTTTCGCCCGCGCTATTGCCACCCTTTACACCACAATCATTCGCGGCATTCCTGATCTCGTACTGATGATGCTTATCTTCTTTGGTGGACAAATTCTTCTTAACAACAGTTTGTATTCCATCAACGAATGGCTCAATGAGTGGTTTACCTCAAGCGACCCAAACCATGAGTGGACGGCCTACTTACCAGATTACATTGATGTCAGCCCGTTTGTGGCTGGCGTTTTGACGATTGGATTTATCTTTGGCGCTTATATGGCTGAGACCTTCCGTGGTGCAATTATGGCCGTGGATAAAGGCGAACTTGAAGCAGCCAAAGCCTATGGAATGAGCTCAGCGTTGGCGTTTCGCCGTATTTTGTTTCCACAAATGGTGCGCCATGCGTTACCCGGCTTTGGTAACAACTGGTTAGTGCTACTTAAGACCACGGCTTTAGTTTCTATCATTGGCCTTGAGGACATGGTACGTGTAAGTGCGTTAGCTGCGGGATCAACCAAGATGCCATTTACCTTTTATATGGCAGTCGCGGTGATATTTCTGTTTTTTACCAGTGTTTCGACAGGCTTACTTAAGCTAGTTGAGCGCAAGTTTAGTATTCACGCGAGGTAGGGAATGGATTTTTCACTCATTATTGAAAGCTTACCGATCTACTTTGAAGGACTATGGACCACCACTTGGTTAGTGGGGTTAGCGCTGATCATTGGTTTAAGCGTTGCGATTCCGCTGGCGATTGCACGCAATAGTCACAACTACTTGCTCATCGCGCCGAGTTGGGCGTTTATCTATTTTTTCCGTGGCACACCACTACTGGTTCAACTTTATTTAATTTATTACGGCATGGATCAGTTTTTCCCGGTTAAAGATACCTTGTGGGAACATGCATGGTTTTGTGCGTTAGTGGCGTTTGTGCTTAATACCTCTGCCTATACCGCTGAAATTATTCGTGGCGCGATCAACGGTTTGCCAAAAGGCGAAATTGAAGCGGCGAAAGCCTATGGTATGAGCCCTGCTAAAACCTACCGACGTATCATATTGCCGAGTGCGTTGCGCCGAGCATTACCTGCATACAGTAATGAAGTGATCTTTATGCTGCATGGCAGCGCCGTCGCAGGCATTGTCACTATCTTGGATTTGACTGGCGCCGCCCGTTTGGTGAACTCGCGTTATTACGCACCGTTTGAATCTTTCTTAACAGCCGGCCTATTTTATATGGCGCTGACATTCATTATTTTGTGGGTGTTCAAAAATGCCGAGAAGAGATTTTTGGCCTACATGCGTCCGTTATCGTGAGCGATTTTTATTAATTAACCACGCATTATTTTTTAATAAAAGAGTCCCTTAAAATGGGACTCTTTGGTTTTACATGCCTTTAAACAAACTTTGTTGAGCGCGGCTTACTGGCAGTTTGTGTTGTTGCATGGTGACAAACATTCGTCCGGTAAAGTCTTTCGATACTTTTTCAATCGATGCCACTCTGACAACGGTAGAACGATGAATCTTCCAAAACTCTTCCGGATCAAGTTGAGTCAATAGCTCTTTGATTGGCGTCCTAATCAGATATTCACAATTGTCGTCGGTGTAAATTGAAACGTACTTTTCTTCTGCTTTGAAATAAAGCACCTCATTGACAGAAATTAGGTGGATATCTTCGCCGCGTGAGGCTTTGATCCAGCTTAGATACTGACTTGGTTTTGGGGGTAATTGACTAATATGAGCAAGCAGTTGATTGATGTCAGGCGTTTGGCTGGCGACGGAGAGGTGATTATCGATTTGTTGAATAGATTCAAGTCGCTGTTTTAGCTTTTCACAACATGCCGCAAGGCGATCTTCATTGAGTGGTTTGAGTAAATAATCCACCGCATTGTGCTCGAATGCTTTAATGGCATATTCGTCGTAGGCAGTAACGAAGACGACTAATGGCTGGTAGCGGTTTTGGGGTTTTGATAGAACACTCGGTTTTTTGTTTGATTGCGGATGTGGCTGGCTAAGCGCTTTCGCCACAGCCATACCGTCAAGTTCGGGCATACGAATATCAAGAAAGACCACATCGGGCTGTAAGGTGGTAATTTGGTCCAGCGCTTGTTGGCCATCACCACAAGTAGCCACAATCTCTAATTCTGGCCACACTTCAGCAAGGCTACGATCAAGATGATGACGAAGTAGAGGTTCATCATCGGCGATGAGGGCGGTGATAACGGTCATGTCAATTGCGTCTCCTTGTTGTTTAAGGACTGACTCATTGGGATAGAGATGGTGACACAAAATCCACCACATTGAGGTTGAGTGATGACAACACTCCCCAGTTGCTCATATAGGCCTTTGATTCGCTGTTTAATGTTGCTTAATCCGACACCGTGTCCTTTTGTATCGGTTGATTGATTTAAGCCGATACCGTCGTCTTTCACTTGGATTTTAAGTTGTTGTTGATGTTGCGAGAGTGAGACATCAATCGTACCGCCAGCGCCTTTGGGTTCAATGCCATGTTTAATGGCGTTTTCGACTAAAGGTTGGATCAGCATGGGTGGAATCAAGGCGTAAGTCAGTTTGTCATCAACGTTGATAGTGAAATTGAGCCGCTCATCGAGACGTACTTTTTGAATCGCAAGGTAGGCGCTCAACTGTCTAATTTCATCATTGACTGTGGTCTCGGCTAGACGCGAGTTGGCTAAAGTGGTGCGCAGTAGTTCCGTTAATTTATCAAGCATCATACGCGCCTTCGTGACATCTTGGCTCATAAGGGCACTGATATTGGCGAGTGTGTTGAAGAGGAAGTGCGGCTCAATTTGGCTTTGCATCTGCATTAATTGGCTGAGAATCAGTGCCTTTTCTTGCTCAGCCTGTTTGCGCTTGGTTTCTTCAAGTAACTGACCCGCAATGGCTTGTTGTTCTCGGTTATAGAAATAATAAAAGCACATACCGGAAAATATTACGCCTAACATGACGACGGGCAACAGGTCATTTAAGCTTTCACCTAAATACCCATCTAGCCATAACCAAGCGTTTAGCGACCCAAGCAGTACCGAGCTAGTGAGTGAAATCGTAATTTCCATGAGCCGCGGGATATTAGGGAAACAGTGCTCAAGGAAAAGCGAAGAAAGTAGAGCGGAATAACCAAACCCTAAACTGGTAAAAACGTGTACATACCAAGGGCCTCCCCAGACGGTATACGTGGTGAGTGCAACCAATAAGCAAAATAGACTAGTGATAATTAAGTTGCGCCACTTTGGGCAGAGGATATCGCGTGAGGTGGTCATTAAAACTTCCCTTTAATCGTAAAGACTAGTGTACGGCGATCGTTGATCTGCGCGTAAGCAGAATCCGACTTTCCGGTCAAAAATCGTGCAGTAAATTCCAAATCTACCGATGCAGCTCCGGTATCTATCCATTGATAAGTGAGCCATTGTGTCGCGATGACGCCGCCATCTTGTGGCGCAATTAATAGATCTAGCTTCGGTGTTACATTACTTAGCCAGTGCCAGTTGGTGTCAGATTGCCACTGTAACCACGCTTGGGTGTCCCAGCTCCAGTGGATCATAAGGCTATGTTGGGTGAGGTTATAGTGCCTCAAACCTTGAGCATAGGAGGTTGCGAGTGGTGCAGTGGCTGGATTGGAGTGAAGTTGGTTGGCACGTGTTTTCGCCTCTTGCCACTCACTGGTGCTCCAGGCGCGGCTATCGTACCAATATTCCCCAATTAGGCTATGGCCAGTCATCGATGTATAAGTAAAGCCAGCAAGTGCCTGCCATGCATTACCTTGCTCTTTTATACCCACCGCTTGATACTGAGAGTTCGGTAGTTCATAGCCCACGCTTTTGTGTTGCCACAACACTTCACTATGCAGCTCCCACGCATCCCCAATTACACTGACCCAACTCCCACCAAGTGCGCCTCGACGAACATCATCGTAATAAGCGATGAGCTGATATTCATGTTGGGCGAGTAGCCCATAGTGACGTAGGCCAGCGCCTTGTTGTTGATTGGCCTCATCAAACGCATCGATACTTGCATCACTCCAGTGCGAGTTGGTGTAGATCAAGCTCCATTCTCCATCGCCATCAAACTGTGAAATCGTCGCGACAGTTGCGCCTTCTTCGACACTTAAGCCAATCGGGTTTTGTCGGTAAGGTTTGAACATATCTAGCGGTCGGTAGCCGTAACTCACCCCATAATCGAGACGAATTTTCCCCAAGCTTACATCAACATTATGTTGGCCAATATCAACATCGCCTTGCCATGCAAGTTCACGGACAATCCATTGATTATCGACGCCATCAAACCAGCCCTGCGGTTGGCTGTGATAAATATCTTGGCTGTATAGCGCAAAAAGCCCACTCCATTGGCCATAGCCAATTTGTACATCAAGTAAACCATCGAGATGGGATGCTGAGTCGTAACGTGGTTGGATAAAATCGCTGCTTTGTCGCTGGTGGTGCTGAGCGGATACGGCCCAATCCCAATCAAACTGCCACTGTGTAGCTTGTGCAGGAAGCGTTGTGGCCGCAGTGAGTAGAGCATAGAGTGGAATTAGGCGCATCATTACAGCTCCGAAGTGCTATTACGAGCAAGGAAGCTTGGATTGTAAAACTTGTCTTCCAATTGCCATGGCGTGATCGATTGATACTCAATCACGGTTTTCTTATCCGTTTGTATTGCGTCGACCAATGTCATTGCCGTGACTGCTGGTGCATCATTACGCTCTCCGCGCGAGAAAGTGGCTTGTTTAGCCAACTTGCCCGAGCGCAGGTAAAGGTTGGCTTTGATTGGAAATCCAGTCTTTTGCTCAAGCCACAGCTCTATCCTCTGATAGCTTGCCCCAGTGGTTTTTGCTGTTAACTCAATCAGATGTGTCGCATATCGGTTGTGACTTTCGTCATTGACGGACTCGTCACTCAACCACTGGCCTTGATAATCTTCGCTCCAAGTTAGGGTGCTGATGTCACCAACAGAAGCGTCACCGAGTAGTTTTTGCATTGGAGTGATGCGAATAGGACGGCGACTTTTTGGCATTTGCAGCCAAAAGTTGTCTTGTAGCATGAGCATTTTTTGCCCCGCTTCGACAGCAGATTTGAACACCACCAAAGATTCGCGATCAGGACGTGAATACACATTGTATTGACGGGTTTTCTCCAGTTCGCCGCCTTTGTATAAGTGAACCAACGATATAACACGTGCTGACACATCATCCATGCGATAGTCGTCAGCTTGTTTTACCAGTTGGCTGACTTGGCCATCATTCAAGGCTTGGGCTTGTGCCGTTAAGCTAAGCAAGGCCAGACTCATTACGAATGTGGTTAATATAGATTTGTAATTAGACATGAATTAGCGCCTCAGTGATCGGTTTATTTACCCCTTTACGGGCGGAGAAAAACGCAGCGGTTAGGCAGATGGCGAGTACGCCAAGCAGTGCCCATACGGCCAATGAAAACGAGAAATAAATCGTCAATGGATAACCTTGCGTCATACCCGGTGGCGGCGGCATTTGCACATCGACCACCATTAAAAAGAGGGTCAAAATACCCGTGGCGAGCACGCCGAATAGACTGCCGATTACCGCGAGTAATCCCGCCTCACGCATAAATCCACCAATGATTTCGTTGGGGTAATTGCCTAAAGCGGAGAGGGTGCCAATTTCGCGGGTGCGCTCAGTGACCGACATTGTCATGGTATTGAAAAGTGCAACAAACACGACCAACGCCATGATGAGTCCCATGATGCCAAAGATGCGATCATAGAGATTTTTAACGTTTTGATAGTAAAACGCACGTTCGTGCCATGGTGTAATCTCTAGTGCCTGAGCTTGCTGGGCGATCAATCGGTCAATCGCCTGTGACACCACTTCAGTCTGCTCTAAATCAAACAAGAATACAGAGATGGTGCTGACTTTCTCGCTATAAAGTAGGTCTTGTGCGCTATCGATATGGACAAACAGTTGGCGTTTATCCATTTCGGGTACGCCAGTTGAATAGATGCCATGCACCTTAAAATCGTAGGCATTGAGGGCACCATCGGTTGTGGTGGCGAGTAGCGTTACCCAGTCACCAATGGTCACGTTGAGATTGCGTGCCAGATCAACCGCCAACATCACTTCTGGTTCTGCTGGGTCATAGCGAGATGAGCGCAGGTTAGAGAGTGTTTTACCTTGCTGAACATCTAAGAACGGGCCTTTCATGTCAAATTCGCGTTCGTTAACGCCATTACCGATATAAATCGCAGATTTATTGCCATTGGAAATCAAACCGGTAAACGCAATATTTGGCTGCACGCCTCGCACGCTATCTAGGGCGATGATCTTTTTCACCAGATCATCGGGTTGCTCTAGGCCATTGGAGAGTGGCATCTCTTCATCTTTTTGAAAGTAATCAGGCGTTGAGATTATCAAATGACCAATGTCACGGGCTGTCGATTCTTTTAGGCTTTGATAGGTGTATAAGCCAAAGCCTCCAGTGGCGGTGAGCGCAAAGATAGCAATGCTAATAATCAACATCGACATGGCACTACGGCGTTGATTACGGCGCAAGTTGAGCCATGCAAGTCGCATTGAATCAGGTATCAGTAACGAGATTAACTTGCCCATGAGATCACCTCACTATTTTGTTCAAGCTGATGCAACTTGCCATCGAGGAGCTCAATGGTGCGATCACAACGAGAGGCCATACGTGCATCATGAGTGGCGACCACAAAAGTAGTGTTCATTTCATGACCGAGGTTTTTCATAATATCGATAACTTTATTCGCGGTTTGGCTATCGAGGCTGGCGGTCGGCTCATCGGCAATCACCAATCTTGGTTGATGGACTAACGCTCGCGCAATCGCTACGCGTTGTTGTTGCCCGCCAGATAGGTTATCAGGGCGATGGTGGTGGTAGTCCTCAAGCCCAACGAGTTCGAGCATTTGCGCCGCTTTATAGTGTTGCTCCTTGCGACTAAAGCCATTAAGTAACAGAGGGTAGGCGACGTTCTCCATTGCGTTCATGACAGGAACTAGATTAAAGCGTTGGAAAATAAAGCCTAAACTGGTTCGGCGCAGCATAGCGGCTTGCTTGGCATTTTTGGGAAGTGGAATCCCATCCATACTGACGCTACCTTGGTATTGCATATCCAGCAAACCTAAGATGTTGAGTAAAGTGCTCTTACCGCTTCCTGAGGGGCCGCACAGCGCGACCATTTCGCCGGCTAAAATCTCGCCCGAAACATCTTTGAGTGCGGGGACGGATTGATTACCCAGTTGGTAATGACGTTCGATGTGGTTGAAAATGAGCATAACGCGTCCCTCAACCTTGGCTTGCGACAAGGCGTTTTGCGGCCTGAGTTTGTGGATTATTCGCATCAAAATCTTCCATGGTGCTTAACCAAGCTTGTGCTTGAGGCAAATCCTCCGCTCTAATCGCCGCAACGATGCCAGTGTGATAAATCCATGCCGATGCCGCAAAAGGTTGCTGAACGAAATTCTCGTCGTTGAGCAGATTAAGGTAGATGTCATAACCACGCTCAAAGTGATTGAACATGTCGGGTAGGGAGGTGTAAGTGACCGCTGCCATTGCCTGCGCTAAATACGCTTCCGGCAACCCTTGGATGCGCTCTTGTTGGTTGATATCTTCAGGTAAGGTATCAAGTAAGCCAATCCCTTTCGCCATGGTGGCTAATCCTTGCTCGGTGTACTTCATTTTGTTCCATGGCATAAAGGCATCACGGCCTTGCAGTGTTTGTGTGCTGCCTAAATAGACCATGGTGAGTGGTTTAGCGCCTTGTTGTTCAATCAGTGAATTGAGTTGGTCGTAGACGGTTTCAACCATGGCTTCATCGCCATCGGCGGCTTGTGAATAGCTGGCTAGAATGTCAGCGGTTGGGTTGGCATAAAGGTGAGTACTGCCAATTGACGTGGCCAGAACTGCGCTTAAAAGTAAAATTTTGCATGTTGTCATTGCGTGAATCCCTGTCGCTATGTGAATGATGACAGAATAGGCGTAACGACTAAGTGGTGTTGGTTGATGAGACAAACGGTCATTTACTGGGATAAATGGTCAGTGGCTCGGATGAATTGTGATGACAAAAGGTTCGCTCGCTTCGGTACTGCGCTTGGTATAAAGTGGCCGCTCAGTTTAGTGATGAGGTAAATCCTGAGCTGTAGACGTGACCAAAAATACAGGAACATAACTTTTATGAGCGAACTGAATCCTCAGCAAGAAACGGCTCTCGCTACGTTCAAAGCGAATCTTCATCTACCACATGGTGGCTTCTATGCATTGATTGTCGAGCTGAGTAAAAAGTACCAATTGCCTTTTCAAACGGTGCGCTCTGTCGTGATGAAAGCACAGCGAGGGATTGAGAATAGTATTCGCACTGAGCCTGATACGCTGAGTGAGATTGATATTAGCCAAGCTCATTGGCGGAATGTTATCGATCAAGCACTGCATGAACTTGCCAAAGAGAATACCCAAGTGATGGATGACTTAGCGAACAATCTAAGCTATCAGAAAGCACTAAGCGCGATGTCTCAGTCAATTGATAGTGAAGCGATGCGCGAAGAAGTCCTAGAGTGGTTAATGCAAGCCTACGAGAAAGAAGTGCTTAAACCTTTATTAGCGATGCTAAGAACCTCGCCACTCTATTGGAAATTGATGCTAGCGGAAGAACTTAATCAAATGAATGAAAGTTGTCGGTCTCAATTTCATGAGTATCCGCAGCACGTTGAAGCGGCCGCGCATCTATTTGATTTGGATGAAAAAGTCAGAGCAATGACCTTTTAAAAGAATAGAAGTATTTAGAAATCCCTCGATTTATCGAGGGATTTTTTTTTGTGATGAAGAAAATCACGAGTGCGTCTCATGCTGGTTTATGTGTCGTGAGAAAGGATAACGGTATATAACCGCTTTATGGGAAGATCTAGGATGATTGACAACAATAGATATTAGAAATACGACAAGGAAAGGTTAACGTGCAAAATAGTAAGTTTAAAGACGGTTTAAAAATGGTGGCGATCACGGTTGCTGGACTGGTGATCTTCAATGTGATGGCCGTGATGATGGGGTTTGTGACTTTTTATCTTTGTGAGGATGTCTTCAACATCTACGGTGATGAGGCCCCTATAGGCAGCGCCGCGTTTATTGCGGGGATTGTTTGCGTGCTGTTTCTTAGTGGCAGGGTCGCGGCACATTACAAGCAGGCTGCACCAGCGCAAACGTTGTTTCTATCAACCTCATTGCTTTATCTCGCCATAATTTTAATTGTTCGTCATATTGTTATTTCCTTCGGTTTTGATCAGTTGGTCAATACGATTGTTGTCGCTCAATTGTTGGTATATTTGTTCTTATTTGCCTATATTTCTTTGAAAACTCGCAAGGTAAACGCGCAGCAACAGGCATAGTGAGTGTTTGAGCGATTTAATGTGGGAAAGCCAGAGATAATTTTGGCTGGCCAGCGCGCACAGATGTAACCAAGATTAGCGCTAGTATGAGTTTTACAATGATAGGCTATGCGATAGGTAAATACAGAGGAGCGTGTGATGGATATTGAAGTGTTGAGAGCGTTTTTTGGTTGGTGTTCAGTGCTAAATTTGCTGGTGTTAATCGTGGCGGGTTTTTCATTGTTCAATGGTCAAGAACGTATTATGAGTATCCACCGTCAATTTATCGCTTTATCTGATGATGAATTAAAAGCGCAGTATTTTCGTTACCTAGCAACCTATAAGCTGTTAATTTTAGTGTTTAATGTCGTGCCTTATGTGGCGCTATACATTATCGCTTAGGATTGAATGTTTACTATTCGGTAGCAGTGGGGCCGTCGCCCCACTGCTAATTCTTATTAGTTTTTCTTCTCGAAACAAACCGTTAGCTCAGTGGTTGATTTGTTGTCAGTTGTGTATTCTGACGTATAAACCATTGTCCAACCATCATAAGCCGCAAGTTCTTCGTTGGTATCTGAAGACCCAGTTTCCACTGTTACGCAACGAAACATTTTTTCTGAGTTAGTCGCGTCAAAATCACGCATTTGGCTGGTCACGTTAGCACCAGAACAAGCCGTTAACATAACAGCGATGATTGAAGCGAATAAGCCTTTGTACATAGTGTGTAAATCCATAGAGTTATATTTCGGCCGCGAAGTTAATGGAATGACACTCTGTAAGCAAGAAAAATCATTGAAAATAGTAAGTTAGCTTGAGCGCAATCCATTGCGTTCAAGCTGTTTTTATTTGAAAAGAATCAGTGTGTTTTTGCACGAGCAGGATAAAGTAACAGTGCAAATGTGGCTTTATTCGCTAACAATACGATTGTCACCGCAACTAAACGCAATGATTTGGCTAATGTGAGTGAGGCTACGCCCACTTTGTTGCTGCCAATGCATAAATGCTTGATTGCATTGGCTAAGGGAACGCTTAGTATCTCGACCGCCTTCGATGATCTTGTAGCTACGTAAATACGCTTCCACATCACTGGATAAAATAAAGGTATCCACCCCCATTTGGCGCAGTGCATAAGGGCCGGTATTACCACCCAAACGTTGCCCATTTTTTTTCAGGTAGAGCCATAGGTCGGTGAGGTTTTCCGCTGGCCAGTTAGCGATCATCTTGCCCAATGAGCCATGCTCAATACGCGCCTCGTGAATCATTTGCGCGTTGGCAGCAATCGACATGACTTTGCTATGGTGACGAATAATACGTTTGTCGCTTGCTTTTGCTTCCCATTGCTCGTCAGAGAGCATGAGTAATGGATCGATCTTAAAACCAAAAAAGAGCTCTTCAAAATTAGGCCATTTATTGCGCACTACTTTCCATGCCATACCGCATTGAAATACCTTCATTGAAAATGCAGAGAGCCAACGGTCATCGCTAATCGCCGCGATCTCTTCGCGGCTGAGAGGCGTGGACAGCAGAGCTTCAAGCGCTTGCTCACCGCCTTTACGCTCCGCAGCGCGTTGGTAGATAGCTGTGAAGTGTTCTAAGTTCATCGCTTCAATCGGCATGGTTTGAATCCTAATAAAAAAGCCAGAACATGGGCTCTGGCTAGTGGAGTGTAGGGAAAATGGCGAGTGTAACGCCTATAGCGTCAGTAGGTAGTTAACCAACTGGTTGTACTCGGCGTAACTGGTGATCTTATTCGCGACAACGATGTACTTGTCATTCACCACCACCGCAGGTACACCGCGTAGTGTGCTGTTGGTGAATTTTTCATCGTATTCTTTTAGCTTGGCTTCTACCGCTTTGCTGTTGTATGCCAAGTCGAACGCGTTAGCGCTGACGCCTTTATCGATAAATAACTGGCGAATTTCCGCTTCACTTTGAGGCGCTTTACGCAAAATATGGATTTGTTCGAACATCGCAGGAACCATGCGATCTTCTACTTGCAGTACCACCATGGTGGCATAGGCTTTCACCATGGAAGATGCCATTGGACCGCCCATAAAGCCGACATGCACTTTTTCGAACGTCACATCGTCCGCCAGCGCTGGTTTTAAGTTCTTCACGATCGATTCAAACTTGTAGCAGTGTGGGCAATAAAATGAAAAGTATTCAGTGACGGTGGGAGTGTCGGCTTTTGGCCCGTCGATAACCGTGTAGTAGTCGCCTTCAGTAAAGGTCGGTTTTGGTTGCTCGGCAGTGGCGGCT
Source organism: Vibrio scophthalmi (assembly GCF_040869025.1). Taxonomy (NCBI): domain Bacteria; kingdom Pseudomonadati; phylum Pseudomonadota; class Gammaproteobacteria; order Vibrionales; family Vibrionaceae; genus Vibrio; species Vibrio scophthalmi. Next base: position 2,766,307 of record NZ_CP134271.1, read on the forward strand.
TGTACTGAAAATGCCATCATCAATGAGGCGAAAAGTGCAAAAATCTTGTTCATATTCTTATTTCCTAATGGTGTCGCTTTAAACGTAATACGCGTGCATACCGCACGAGAGCGATCGTTTGATCGGATTAACGAAGTCTAAAATTAGGAGATAGGAGGACGAAAAAGTGTTTGGGTTCGGCTAATTGCTTTACCCACTACATCATGCCCGATCGGCGCAATAGCAGAAGGGGAAAGTTGTAATGCGTAATTGAGCGGCTCAAAAGGCATTTTCATCACACAGAATGACGAACAGCTCTGATGCTCAACTTTAGCATGATGATCGAGGTTAACTGAGCGATTGCTATCAGGACATTCAACCGCAGAAACCGCGATTTGATTATGGTGAATATTGTCGTTGGTTTGATCAGGAAGGGCAGTATTGGCTTGTACGGAATTAAACGCGCTCAGCCATAGTAGGCAAAAAGCACTGAATAGAGCGACCAGTAATTGACGATTTGTTTGTGGCATCAATGGGCTACCTATTTCCTCATTGCCGATCATCTTACCCCAAGCTTGATTGAGAGGGTAGTGTTAAAAAATGCCCCCAAGCTGGAACAGCAAGAGGGCAGTTATAGCTCTAAAACTAAATGTGTCGTACTGATGTTAGGCGAACAACGGCAATATTAGCTTTTTACCAGTGTTAATCCGTGAGGCAGTGCGTCACCAAATATACGTTTAGATTCACTCGCTGACAGCTCTTTGACTTCGGCAACTAACTCTAACCATGAATCTGGTACTTTACTCTGTTTCAATTTATCGAGTACTTGCTGACGATAATCCTCAGAGATATCAAATTGGCGATCCCCAGTTTTACGACAGATCATCACAGTAGCGAAAGCCACCATCGGCTCTTTCTGCCAATCTTGTTCAAGTAACTTAGGCAACCACTGTTCAGCTTGCTCACGGCTAACCACATTATGTTGGCTGCCATACAAAGGGGTACGAGAAGCAAGACGGCCCAAAGCCCACCAGTGTGCTTGTTGATATTGATTGTGGTTAATCGCTTTACTTAGGAACCAAGTGCTTAACAGCACCTTATCTTCAACATCCAGTTGTTCAAGCGACGCGGATAGACGCACCATAGATTCATAACCCATCTCTTGGGCGGCTTTAGCCGATTGAGGGTTCTTCATCGCTCCTGGGTGTAAGTATTTGGCAATGTCAGCCAAGATGGTTTCTTGTTGTTCTTGGTTCAAGCCCCCAGCAATACGACGCCAGAATACCCACCAATCGGTCCAGCCTTGGTGATTCTTAAACTGGATCCCCTGTTGGTATAAGCTCCATACTTGCTCAATTCGCCAGCCATCAGTGGCATCGCCAAAGCCGGGACGCAGAGCAAAACCGGCCAAACGCAGCCAGTTTTTCTCGTGTTGCTCAGAACGACGACGGCGCTTACGGCCAGTTGCAAAGGCATCGAATAACTGACGAAGAGTGGTAAAATCCCAATCATCTCGTGGCCCAAGGCGCTTCTCTAACCCTTTCGCGAGCGTTTTTATTTCGTTACCTTCGGCACTTTTCTTGTTGGCGCTATAGATGCGACTGACAAGCTCTTTACACTCTTCTAAGCGAGGATGGATATTTTGCTCTTGCTGGTCGGTTTGTTGGTTGCGAACTTCAAATTCTAGCGCCCAACGTTTGTTGTCATCTTGGCTAGATACGCACTCCATTTTTAACGTGCCGACTTCGGTCAATTGACAGGCGAGCAATACTTCCACGCGCTCTTTTTGGTTGGCTTGCAGCTCCGCTCCCTCACTATCAAGGGTTGAAATATACGGCGGAAGTGGCTGGAAGAGGTCCGGATCCACATCCACCATCATGCCATTTTGTACCGTGGTGTGATTGTGCAAGGTATCGTGAGTTGAGGTGAGTAAGTTAAAGCGTACCGGTTCACCCAGAGTGAGTGAAAATCGGCGACCACTCAAACGAATTTCTTGGCCTTCCTCTGTCCCTTTGGCAAGTAGGCATAAGGCTTTACCAAGTTTGTTTTTTTCTTGTAGATGCAGGAAGTAAGAACGGGCAACACCACCACCAATTTTTAATTGCGCCCCACGTCGAGCCTTACCAAAGGCGACTGCGCCTAGCGCTACTGACCAGTCTGGGTGTGGGTTATCTAATACGGTGATCTCACCACCGCGCCAGTTTTCTAATAGCGTGGTGACTCGTTCGGTGATCAGTTCACTATTGAAGACGCCACCGTTAAGCAGCAAAGCAACCGGAATCGCATTTTGTGCATCGTCTAACCCTAATGCAGCGCGTGAGACTTGCTGGTGTTGAGTTAAAAATTCGGCAACGTGCTTACTGACGGCAGGGTCAGCAACGTATGGCAGGCCAAATTCAACCACAGCGCTGCGGCGCTTATCTGGCAGTTCGTTAAATTCACTGATTGGGAAGAAACCATCTAACGCAATTTGATGTACTTCTTGTTTGCTTAAATCAATACTTTTAGTGCCGCCGAGTAGTCGAGAGCCGCTGCCTAGCATGGTGATTTTTACCTGCTCAGGTGCGTTAGCTGATAGTAGGCTCTCTTTTGCTGCTCGCGTTTGTTGGATCAACTTGGTTAGGCTCGCCGCGTTGAGTTTTTTGTTTTGGCTTGATTGGGCAAAGCGCGTTTCGGCTAAATGCGCTAAAGCTAAATCAAGGTTATCACCACCCAGCATTAGGTGCTCGCCGACCCCAATACGATCGAGCGCTAACTCGTCAGTGTTGCCATTCTCTGAGGTAAAACGAGCTTCAATCAAGCTCAAGTCAGTGGTACCACCGCCCACATCACACACGAGAATCAATGGCAGTGCTTTGAGCTCTTGTGCTGCGGTTTGCTGGTGGCGTGCATACCAGTCGTAACAAACGGCTTGTGGTTCTTCAAGCAGCACAATGTTAGTCAGACCAGCCAGTTCAGCGGCTTCTAAGGTCAGTTTACGCGCGGTCTCATCGAATGAGGCCGGTACGGTGACCACGACGTCTTGATCTTCAAGCTTATTACTAGGGTTCCGGTAGTTCCATGCTTGACGGATATGGTTGAGGTAGCTGGCACTGGCGATCAGCGGTGAGACTTTTTCAACATCACTCGCACCCGCCCAAGGCAAGATCTCCGAACGGCGGTCAACCGCTTGATGCGACAGCCAGCTTTTGGCGCTAGAAACCTGTCGACCTTCTACTTTTGCCCCCAGTTCGCGTGCCCATTCGCCGATGATGATGTTGTTATTGTCACCAGGAACCGCTTCATTTTGCCATGGTAGAGTAAGATCATTGGCAGAAACTTGCCCTGCCGCAGGGTGATAACGGAATGAGGGTAAAAGAGGTTTGCGTACGACTTCACCTGCACCGATCAACTGGTCTATTTCAAATAGGGAAACTTGGGATTGTTCAAGGTTGTCGGTGATTTCACAGTAAGCCACCACAGTATTGGTGGTGCCTAAATCAATACCAACAAGAAAACGAGGAGATGCCATACAAACCTTCTGCTGCTTATGAGGTGACGGATTATTATTGTTGTTGTTCTCGAAAAGAAGGTACGACTGAATCGAGAATCTCGCCACTGCAGTTAAAAATAGAATTCCCTAACTTGCTCGTACCTCGCGCTAGGGAAGGACATAACGATATAATTACGGCATCCATTTGGATGCCGTTTGACTCACGAGTTATTCTGCTTCGCTTGCTGCGTCTGCGTCACTGTTCGCATCTTCGCGCACATCGAATTCAACATGCCATTTCTGGCCATTGTCGGCGGCGATAGCCTCAAGATAAAGCGTGCCAAGTTCAGTGACGCGAGAGGCGAGGGTTACGGGTACCACTTCACCTTCACGGCGGCCTTCAGAAACCGGCAGCGTGACTTGAATTTCAGGTAGCTCTTCTAGTTCTTCTGGTGCCCAGTAATCTAAGTGAGTACCTGCGATATCGTCACGACGTACTGTTGAACCAAAGAACTGGAAGTTAACTGGTTGGCCGATAATCAAACCAAATGGTTGGCTTGGAACATCAACACTTGAACCTTCTTCCATACCAAATGGAGCAACACAAAGTGCTTCCATTGGTGGTGCCATACCCGGAATCGCTGGCATCGCGCTTTCAATGCCCACATAGTAGCTTGATGCGATACCACCGCGAATACGCACACCTTGGCCACGACGAACTGAGCCGTAGTATGATGCGCCACTTGCTACCGCAAGATCGAGATCCGTACCGGTTAAACGGGTTGGCAGCTCCGCGTCTGCTTCAATGAGCCACTCACCAATGGTCTCTTCTAAACGATTAGACAATAGGGTTGATTTCAACACACCGCCGTTAAACAGTAATGCTGTTGGCTTGATGAAATCCGCAGAAACGGTTTCGCCACCCATGCCTGGCATGCCAGCAAATGGGTTGTATTCTTGTGCTGGCGTTGAAGCGCCACCATTTCCTGACACAGCAAGGGCATTCGCTTGTTTAGACAAGAATGCCGCGATATGACGAGTGATGCCCGCATCTTGTGCGTAAGGCAGACCCATTTGAGTCAATGCACCACGGTTACGTTGTACAGGGTGCTCAGTTACCGCGACTTTTGGGAAGAAGCCATCAACCAGAGTTTGTTGGACTTCTTGCTGCGTCAATTCAGTTTTCAGTGTTGCGCCAAGCAATTTAGAACCACGGCTTGGGACCACGATCGGTACCGCTTGCAGTTCAGCATCGTTAAGCAACGCTTCTTTTGCATCGCGACAAGCGTGAGTCATCGCTTGAACTTGCCATGGCTGTAGCTCTTTGCCTTCTTGCGCCAGCTTCATTTTTAGGCGGTAAGCAAGCGCGAGATCCATGTTGTCACCACCAAGTAGGATGTGTTCACCTACAGCGATGCGGTTGAGTGTTAGGTTGCCGTCTTCTTCAGTCACTTCAACTAAAGAAAGGTCAGTTGTACCACCACCAATATCGACCACCAGTACGATGTCACCCACCGTTACTTGATCGCGCCATGCATCGTTACTGTTATCAATCCAGTTATACAATGCTGCTTGTGGTTCTTCTAGCAAGGTTAGATGTGTCAAGCCAACGTTACGCGCCGCTTCTGCGGTTAGATCACGCGCAGCAGGATCAAACGAAGCTGGAACCGTGATGGTCACATCTTGCTCTTGCAGTGGTGCATTTGGATGAGTGTGGTTCCATGCCGCGGTTAGGTGCTCTAGATACAACTCGGTAGCACGCAGTGGCGATACTTTTTCTACTTCTTCTGGACTACCGGCTGGTAAGAAAGCATCACGACGGTTTACACCAGCATGGCAAAGCCATGATTTTGCACTTGCAATCAAACGAATTGGGGTTTTCGCACCTAAGTTACGTGCAATGGCACCCACTAATGCTTTAGGTTCACTTGACCAAGGCAACACACGTGATGCGCTATCCATCTCGTTTTCATGTGGTTGGTATAGGAATGAACCAAGCTGATCACGGGTTTCTACCATGCCTGGCGCGGTCAGTTGAGCGATTGGCATCACTTCAACTTTGGCGTTTTCATCACGGGTATCAAGGTATGACAGTACGCAGTGAGTAGTACCTAAGTCGATACCGACACTGAATGCAGGTTGGCTGCTTTCTAGTAGCGTAGCGTCTGTAGACTGGCTTTGTTGGTGTTCCATTACAGCTCTACCTCAGCTGGTGCAATCACTGATGCATTGTAGTTCTCAGCCAGTTTAGGCAGGGTCATGTCAGTTGCTTTCCAACCTTTATGTACCAATGTACCGCTAAATGGTGCTTGACCTGTTACATTGCCTGTTAGGCGAATCTCTTGAGGGTTGAAGCCAGCTTCAACGGTAATGCGAGTTTCTTCATCTTCGTTACGGATGTGCTCAAGCGTTACGTAGTCAGCCAATACTTTCTGACCGCCAGTGTGAATAACACGTGCAGCCGCGCCCACTTCTTCATCTGAGAATGAAGTCAGGTCTTCTTTTAGGAAGTCGATTAAGCGTGCTTCTTGTTGCATGATAGAAAGCAGTTGCATCGCTGAGTCGGTTGATGCAGTGGCAAGCTTAGATTCAACTTCAACCACCTTCTCAATCACTTTTTCAACTTCGACAATTTTTTCAACTTCAACGATCTTTTCGACCGGTTTTTCAACCTCAACGATTTTCTCAACTGGTTTTTCGATCACTTTCTCAATCACTTTAGATTTACGCGATACCGCAATCAGAAGTAATAGGATGCTAGAAACCGCAAGGCCAGCATGCAGCATGTCAAAGGTGTGAGGAATCATTTGTAAATCGAACGTCATGACAATTCTCTTATAGGTTTCAGTTCAAGTTCCGCATGATACGGCCCTTGGGGTAATCTCAAATAAATTGGGATGAATGTTATCACATTCAAGTATGGATGCTTGTAGAAAACGCTTGTAAAGCATTATAGACCTTACTGGTTGGTCTGTTTTTGAGCAGGTTTTTGTGCCTGTCAGAAAAATCGGACTCTAATCTAATGAAAAAGGCTGATAAGTGCGCAAGAAAAGTTTTAGTCCTAACGGGAGAAGGAGTAGTATGAGAAGACTAGAACGATAAAATAAATGATTGAATGACTTTAACGCTTGAGAAAAAATGGCTCTATCCATTAATCACCTTTACCGTGACGGCGCTGATTGCGTTGTGTGTGGGGTATTTTTCTTACTTGTCCCAGCAGCGCTATAGCCAGACATTATTTGAGAACTTAGCTGAGCGACAAACTGAAGTTTTGGCGGAGTTTATTGGCAGTGATCTTGACCACATTGGTGCGGGAGCCAATTTCTTTCACGCAACAGATCGTGATGAATGGGATCACTTTCCTATTTTCGCTCGACAGGTAGTAGGTGCTTCGCAAACGCTGGTCACTTTGCAGTGGATGGAGCGAGTCGAAGAAGCGCAAGTCGATCAGTTTGTTGCCAATGCCCGTCTTCAATACCCAAATTATCAAATCTATACGATTCCAAAAGGCGGCGAGAAAACCCTCGGCTACATCATGCCTGCCGAAGAGCCTATTTTTGCTGCGCGTGATATCTACCCACGCAATGCCAGCAACGAAAGTGTATTGGGCTTTTATTCTTCACGTCCACGCTTCCAATTGGTGGTGGATAATATGCGCATTCACCATAAACCAAGCTTGTCAGATAAGGTTCGCTTAATTCAAGATGGCCTCGATAGTAGCTTAGAACGCGATGGTATCTTGGTGTACCACCCGGTGTTTGATATGGAGACGAATCAGCGCTTGATTGGTGTTGTGATTGGTGTCATCCGCACCTCACACTATTTTGACGGTTTAATGGTGCGCACCGCTGCCGAGCAAAAACTTGAAGTGAAAGTGGTCGATCTTGGTTTCGATGCTGAAGATGATCCAGTGCTATTTGAGAGCGATAACTGGGCGACGACGGATGGGTTAGAAGTACGCAAAGTGTTGGACTTACCTAATCGACAATGGGCTATCTATTTCAGGCTTGGGGATAAAGTGACCGCCAATGACCTGTTGATTGTGCATGGCATTCTTTTTGGCGGTTTTGTGATTGCTTGTCTGCTGAGTTATATCGCGTATCTGCAAGTCAGAGCCAAATCTAACCTAGAGCATCAATTGGCTCAGCGCACCAAAGAACTACAGTTTTTGGTTGAGCATGACTCATTGACAGGGCTTTATAGTCGCCATGCGTTTAACCAATTTATTGCGGCAATGGTGGCAGAAGATCGCCGTTTTACTCTGATTGGTTTTGATGTTGATAAGTTTAAGTTAGTTAACGATAACTTCGGTCACGCAGGGGGCGACAAAATGTTGATTCATGTCGCTCGCACGGTAGAGCAGTGCTTAGAGCCAGGCGATATCTTTATTCGTCTTGGCGGCGATGAGTTCGGCATTATTAGTAATGTGATTGAACGAGATACGCTGAACACTTATCTCAATCATATTTGTTCCACGGTATTTGCCAGTAACATCCAGATAGCAGAGCAGGCGGTTTGTTGTTCTCTAAGTATTGGCGCGGCGATTCGAGATCATGATTCGGTCGAGCAACTGATTCATTCTGCTGACGCACAAATGTATAAAAGTAAAAATGCTGGTAGAAATACTGTATCGATTGCTGAATAACTCAGCGAACAGCACTCGAGTTGTGATGGGTTACTTGGGTTAGCGCGAGCTTTACGGTAGAATTTCGCGCTTTAGTTATCTCTTGTTGGGCGAGTCATGAATCATAATCGTATCGTTTGTTTTGACCTAGAAATGTGCTGCTGGAATATCGATGGCGTCGGCACGACTGGCGAAATTATCGAGATTGGCTTAGCAGAGATTGATTTGGTTAAAGGCGAAATCGTCAAGCGTGCTCAGTATTACGTTAAGCCCGAGCACGATGAAGTTTCCCTATTTTGTGCAGAGTTAACGGGCATCACACCACGTAAAGTGGAAAAACAAGGGCGACCATTAGCGGAAGTGATCAAATCGATGATCAAGAATTTTGGGGGCAACAACAAAATTTACGCTGCATGGGGACGTGATGATTTGGTGTTAGCGAAAGAGTGCGCAGACAAAGGCATTGAAATGCCGTTTAAAGAGTATGTGAACCTCGCCACTATTTACCGCATTCAAAACCGCTTAAAAGAAAAACGTATTGGTCACAAGGCCGCACAAGAAGCGAAAGGCATTGAGTGGGAAGGCCGTCAGCATTCCGGTTATGTTGATGCCTACAACTTGGCGAAACTGGCGCTAACCATGCTGTAATCAATGTTCATACCGGTTGAAAGCGAGCTTATAAGCTCGCTTTTTTGTTATCTGATGTCGTGCTAGGCCGATTCACCACGCTATTTTTTCTGATCGGTCACCGAAATTTTTGCGCGAATGAAATCACGATGGTCAACATAGAGCAGTTCGGCTGATTTACGGATCACCGCGTCTTCTTGTGGGTCGATTTCCCCATCGGCATGGGCCACTTCCCACATGGCTTTGATCAAGTTATAGCGTGTCTCTTGGCTTAACTCTCGCAATTGGGTGGTGAACTCGTACAAAGAGGCGGCGTCTTTTACTTTAGCTTCTGCACGGCTTAGTAAGGTTTGAGCTTGAGTTGCATCGAGCCCTAGCAGACGGGCAATCAGTTGTTGCTTTGCTTCTACTTCACTTTGCTCTATTTGGTGATCAGCGCCCGCCACTTCGCACAATAAGCAGGCAATAGCCAAGTTTGGGTCGGCTTTATTTTGGTTACTAAGGTCATGACCTTCTAAGAGTTGTTTAAATAGTTTACTGATTGAATTGAGCATCTTCGTTGCCTTGCTTGGTTCTGTTGTGACTGATTTTAGAGCGTTTCGAGTTCTTTTGTGCCTATCGCACTTTTGCAGCGTTTTGGTTTTTCTCTATCGCTCTCGTTTGATCGCGCTCTCTTTTTATAGATAGTGGCTTTCCATTCAGATCACAAGCTTTCTTGGTCGGTTGGTGGAAAACGAACCGTTTTACCTTCTGCGGTTAAAATCGCAATTTCACTGGGTTTTCCGTGGCTATCGAGCTTTAATTCACCCACTGCACTGGCATTGACCAAGCGGCGAGAACCTTTGATATCAGGGTCGCGCTTAAACACTTTCAACCGTTTACGCTTGGTAAAAAAGTTTAACGGCGAGCGCGGCGAATAAAGCGCTCGGTCAAAACGGTCACAAATCGCTAATAACGGCTCTGGGAATTGGTTTTTAAACCCGCTACAGGTGATTTGGTAGATGTTTGGGCTCGACTTTCTGAATCTTAGTTTGATGTCGTAGGCGAAGGAATAGTGCACATCTCCCGACAAAATAACGAAATTAGTTGGTGTCTTAGTGTGAGTAAAAATACTCAGCAAGGTATTGGCACTGCCGGGGTGCGCCATCCAGTTTTCGGCATCGATTAAAAGCGGTTGGCCCAATAATGTCATGCTTTTTTGTAACGCTTCGATGAATTTGACGCCGAACATTGGCGCTGCCGAAATCACGATCACCTTATCTTGATGCATGAGTTGCTGCTGAAATTCGATCAGAGCTTCCCAATCCATTAGTCCGGATGGTTTGTTCATCCGTGATTCTGAGCGCCAGCGGCGAGTACGCGTATCCAACACCACGACTTTTGGTGAGCTATGAATGGTGTAGTGCCACTGTTCAAAGCTATACAGGTATTGAATTAAATCATCTTGCGCTTGTGCTTGTTCACTAGCACTGAATCGTTGCGCTAAGGTAAGTAATTCAAGTGGGAAGCTATCGGGTTCATTCCCCCATCCTTGACATAACCAGTAGCTGATCAAACCATTCCCGATGATACGTTTGGCAAACACATTATCGTAGGCCGCTTTTTCCCAACCAACGGTGAGATTCCAATCATCGGTAACATCGTGATCATCGAAAATCATGTAAGTGGGAATGTGGGCAATTAAGCGCCGTATGTGGCTTAAACCAGCAACAAATTGTTCAATATGGTTTTTTTCTTGGTGCCATTGTTTGATGTCCACCGCCGCCAATCGGTTTCCTGCGTGTTGAAAATCCTGTTCTGCTAACCGATTAAGATTAACGTGCGACCAAAGCGTCGGCGACCAAACCAATAAATACATCGCGATGAATTCGCCAAAGCTAATCAGATGGTTTTCACAGTCACGTGAACTGAATATTGGGCTGTATTTGGCGTGTAGCCAACGGTTGAGCCAGTGGCTGTGGTCAAGATAGTTTGGCAGAAGTCGATCGCGTTGGTAGTAGCAATTTGGGTGTTCAAACAATGCTTGGCTGGTTTGGATTGGAGCATCGACGAAACGTTCTTGTTTGAGACCGAGCAGATCACAGACCTGATGAATCGCATCCAGCATTGGGCCAGCAACGTGATCAGCGTAGATCTGATCGCCACTCATCATCAATAGGTCGGGACGTTCTTCAAGCGCTTGGGTTGAGACTTTTAAGTCCGCTTGAACTAAGGCATCTTTACTCGCGTGATGAGGATTACGGCACGAGCCATGAAGCAAATAATCGGCTTGGGTGCTGATGCGGAAAGTGGGCCTAATCTCATCCTCATAGAGTAAGTCAGGCATTAATTCAGCAAGGCTACCTTGTGAGGTCTTCAGGTCGTAGCTTAAGGCGACATTCGCCGGAAACGTCCCTTTGAATTGAGCACAAACGACATAGGCGCGTTCACCGACTTTCAATGACTGGCAGTCGTTAAGCGGGGCTTGATAAATGAGCGCGTTGTCAGCGTCAGCATAGAGTTGAAATTCACCGGAAACCGGTTGACTGGTTACATACCACAGCACTAATTCAGACGGTGTGGTTTTTCTCAAAATAGGGCCGGCTAGAATAAGCGGCAAAGATTGGGTGTCGCTCATAGGGTATTCGATGATATGGTCTCGTTTAGTTATTCGCTGACAGGCTATTCGCTGACTGATTCTTCAAATGCTTGTTGTTCATACTCAGCGCTTTCTAAAATTTCAATTACTTCGCCGCTGCTTTGTTCGTGGCCGATGAGAAATAGCGCCAAGAGCGCATCCGCTTTACTGCTGTTATCGGAATCTTCAGCAATAATTTGCTCAAACCGCTGACGAATCATGTCAATTTCATGATCGACGAAGCCGCGAGCTTCTTCACCTTGAATATCTTCGGGTGCATTGTCAAACTGTAAAAACAGCATATCGTCTACCGTTGAAGTAGCGACTAATTGCTCTGGTAACCATTCATCACCCGTGACGACATTTAAGTCGCAATCGGCTGGAAGGGCATTAAGTACATTCTTGAGTTCAGAAACTTTCACAATTTTTAGCATCGAGAGATCGTATCATTCTATTTTAACGGCGAATGTCAGTGAAACATAAGAGCAAAGTCGCTGATCTGGGTAAATTAATTTTCTTTTGGTTAAAAAAATGACAATTCACAACCGGCTACCAATTTTTATCGCAATAATCAGCTCCAGTTTCACCTCTCTGGTGGTGGCGAAACAAGCAGAACCGATCGCAGAACAAGATTGGGGGTTGGCGGCAATGTATCGTATTGCCAGTGTGCCATTTGCAACCGAAAGTGGCGATCAAACGGTAGGGACGTTTGTTCCCTTAATGTATTTCAGCAACGATTGGGTCTTTATTGACGGTCTTGAAGGGGGCGTTCACCTGACTCAATGGCAAGATGATAGCTTGCAGTTGAATGCGTTAACGCGGATGCGTTTTGTGGATATTCCCGCTTCTATTCAAAACGCTAACCAAGGTGATAGCGCCGATTTTGGTTTGCAACTACGCCAATCATTGAATGATGAATGGCATCTAGACTGGGAAGTCATGAGCGATGAAGATTTTCGCTTTCATACTAACCTTCGTGCTAGTGCCGAATATCAATGGGGCGACTGGAACCTCAAGCCAAGTGCGACATTGCGTTACAAAGACGCCGATTTTAATAGTCAATACTATGCATTTAGTGAGTATACCGCGCAAAAAATAGGTGCGGGAGTGGATGTTAATATCGGCGTTGATGCTCGCTATCATGTCGCCTCAAATTTGTATTTACTCGGTTCGACTAGCGTCACGCGTTTAGATCATAACGCTTATCATGCCCAAGCGGTGGAAGAGCGTTATCAGGGAGAAGTGTTTGTTGGGTTTGGCTTTTTTAATGACAGCAGTGCGCCTAAAAAAACACAGTTAACCAATTCACGTTATTTAAGAGTGGCGCATGGCTGGGCGACGCCGTCTAATATTGGCGATATTTTTGCCCTTAACCGCGAAAAAGACCCGTACAACAACCAATTGACTTCGTTGTTTTATGGCCATCCATTAACCGATGAATTGTTTGGCTACCCAGTCGATCTCTATTTCACGCCCGGAATCGTGCATCATTGGTCTTCCGATGTGCAAAATGCCAGTACTGAATGGGTGGCGGCAATTAAAGCCTATGTGACGGTCGAGTGGCCAACGCGCTGGCGTTTTGGTGTCGCAGAAGGGCTCTCTTACATCGATAACATCAGTTATATCGAACAAAGCGAAATGGACCGAAAAGGCTATACGCCGAGTCATCTACTGAACTACTTGGATTTTTCCTTCGATATCAATGTGGGTGACTTAGTCAATCAACCTTCATGGCAGCATGTTTGGTTTGGCTACTCCTTGCATCATCGTAGTGCCATTTTTGAAAAAGCCTCTCAGTTTGGCCGCATTAAGGGGGGCAGTAACTACAATACGGTTTATTTACAGTTCGATTTTTAGTCGGTGTTGCAGGCTAATTCCGACTATGTTTATTCAAGCGAAAGCAGAACAGATTCGCCTTATTGATTTGTTTATTAGCCCAGTCCTCAACGGCAAGTTACTTAGGGCTATTCTGTGATACAATTCGCGCAGTTTTGATAAGTAAAAAGAATAGGACACGCTTTGACCTCGTCACAGCCGAAAAAATCTCAGCCTAGCGAGACCGCAGTGCATGCAAACAATGCCGCGTCTCTGCGTAAGGCCCTTGAACAATGTATGATTCGAGATCGCTTCCGTTTGAGTAAGCGTATTTCTGGTGCAAGCAAAATCAATAAAGAAGCATCGCGTAATGCGGTGTTCGATGAAATTGCACTGGATATCGCCAAATCAATGATGGAAGTCGAGCAGCGACACGCGCAGCGAATTACCATTGACTATCCTGAAATCCTGCCTGTTAGCCAAAAGAAAGATGACATCGCCAAAGCGATCGCTGAGCACCAAGTGGTGATCGTTGCTGGTGAAACTGGCTCAGGTAAAACCACTCAGCTACCAAAAATCTGTGCCGAGCTTGGTCGTGGAAAATTTGGCCTGATTGGTCATACTCAACCACGTCGATTAGCGGCACGTTCGGTCGCAAACCGTATTGCTGAAGAAATGCAGACCCAACTGGGTGAGTTTGTCGGCTATAAAGTTCGATTTAACGATCAAATTTCAGAGAATACTCAAATCAAGTTGATGACAGACGGTATTTTGCTGGCTGAAATTCAACACGACCGATTCCTTAATCAGTACGACACCATCATTATCGATGAAGCGCATGAGCGCAGCTTAAACATCGACTTTATCTTAGGCTACCTCAAAGAGTTGTTGCCGCGTCGTCCTGATCTCAAGATCATCATCACCTCTGCAACGATTGACCCTGAGCGTTTCTCAAAACACTTCAGCAATGCACCGATCATTGAAGTTTCTGGCCGCACCTATCCGGTTGATACTCGTTACCGCCCATTAAGTGGTTACGATGATGTCGATCGTGATCAGCTAGAAGGCATCTTTGAAGCGGTCGATGAACTGTGTGATGAAGGCTTAGGCGACATCTTGATCTTTATGAACGGTGAACGTGAAATTCGCGACACCGCAGATGCACTGAGCAAACGTAACTTAAAGGGCACCGAAATCGTACCGCTGTACGCTCGATTGTCTGCGAGTGAACAGAACCGTATCTTCCAGCCACATGCTGGTCGTCGAATTGTACTGGCGACCAACGTCGCTGAGACCTCGTTAACCGTTCCGGGTATTAAGTACGTCATCGATCCGGGTACTGCCCGCATTAGTCGTTATAGCTATCGTACCAAAGTTCAGCGCTTGCCGATTGAACCGGTTTCTCAAGCGAGTGCTAACCAGCGTAAAGGTCGTTGTGGTCGTGTTGAAGAAGGTATCTGTATTCGTTTGTATTCAGAAGAGGATTTTAACTCCCGTCCTGAATTTACTGATCCAGAAATCCTTCGCACTAACTTAGCCTCAGTTATCTTGCAGATGACCGCTCTGGGCCTCGGCGATATAGAAGCCTTCCCATTTGTCGAAGCGCCAGATAAACGTAACGTGCAAGATGGTGTACGCCTGCTTGAAGAGCTAGGTGCGCTGAATGGTGATGTTAAAGAGGCTAAAAAACGTCTTACAAATACAGGGCGCCAGCTTGCTCGTTTACCGATTGATCCACGTTTAGCGCGTATGGTGCTTGAAGCGCCAAAGTATGGTGCGCTAAAAGAAGTGATGATCGTTGCGGCAGCACTGTCGATTCAAGATCCGCGTGAACGTCCAAGTGATAAGAAACAATCTTCCGATGATAAGCATCGCCGCTTTTTCCATGAAGATTCTGACTTCCTGACGTTTGTGAACCTGTGGGATTATATTCAAAAGCAGCAGAAAGAGCTGTCAGGCAACCAATTCCGTAAGCAGTGTAAGCTTGATTATCTCAACTACTTACGCGTAAGAGAATGGCAGGATGTTTACTTCCAAATTCACCAATCAATGCGTGAAATGGAGTTTAAGCTTAATTCTGAACCGGCGAATTACCAAAGTGTCCACAGCGCGATTTTGGTTGGCTTGCTGTCGCATATTGGTATCAAAGACCAAGAGAAGAGTGACTATCAAGGTGCGCGTAATGCACGCTTCCACATTTTCCCAGCTTCTGGTTTGTTTAAGAAACAGCCTAAGTGGATTATGTCGGCAGAGCTGGTGGAAACCTCGAAGCTTTGGGGACGCATCATTGCTAAGATCCAACCAGAGTGGATCGAGCCGTTAGCCGGACATTTGATTAAGCGCAGCTACAGCGAACCACATTGGTCGAAGAAGCGCGCTGCGGTCATGGCACACGAGAAAGTGATGCTGTACGGAGTGCCAATCGTACCAAAACGCTTAGTCAATTATGAGCGTATTGATGCCACCATTAGCCGTGAAATCTTCATCCGTAGCGCATTGGTAGAAGGAGATTGGGAAACCAAACACGCCTTCTTCAAGCAAAACCGTAAATTGCTGCAAGAAGTTGAAGAGCTTGAGCATAAATCACGTCGTCGCGACATTTTGGTCGATGACGACGAGCTGTTTGATTTCTACGATCAGCGTGTTGGCACCGAAGTGGTCTCTGGTCGTCATTTCGATACTTGGTGGAAAAAAGCGTCAAAACAAAACCCTGAACTGCTTAATTTTGAAAAAGAGATGCTGTTCAGAGGGGATGCGAGCCACGTAACCGATTTGGATTACCCGAACTTCTGGTATCAAAATGGCCTCAAGTTGAAGCTGAGTTACCAATTTGAACCGGGTGATGATAACGATGGTGTGACGGTACACATTCCGTTACCGATCTTAAACCAGATCGAGATGGCAGGCTTTGACTGGCAGATCCCAGGTCTGCGCCATGAATTGGTGATGAGCTTAATTAAGTCACTACCAAAAACATTGCGTAAGAACTTTGTGCCTGCGCCAAATTACGCTGACGCTTTCCTTGCTCGTGTGACTGCGATGGAAATGCCGCTGCTTGATGCGCTGGAAAAAGAGTTGCGTCGCATGACGGGCGTTGAGTTGTACCGCGAAGATTGGAAACTAGAACAAGTGCCAGAGCATTTGAAGGTGACTTTCCGTGCGGTCGACCATCGTAATCGCAAGCTAAAAGAGCACAAAGACCTGCATGAGCTAAAAGAAAGCCTCAAAGATAAAGTACAAGAAACCTTATCTAAAGTGGCGGACTCAGATATTGAGCAACAAGGTCTGCATACTTGGAGCTTCGGCGAACTGCCTAAAGTCTATCAACAAAAACGTGGCGGCTACGAAGTAAAAGCGTACCCAGCGATTGTTGATAACAAAGACAGTGTTGAGATCAAACTCTACGAAACCGAGCAAGAGCAAGTAGCAGCGATGCGCGCAGGTCAGCGTCGTCTTGTGCTACTTAACGTGCCGTCGCCGGTGAAATACTTGCACTCGAACTTGCCTAACAAATCTAAATTGGGTCTTTACTTTAACCCTTACGGTAAAGTGATGGACTTGATTGATGACTGTATTGCTTGTGGTATCGATAAGTTAATCGAAGAGCAGGGCGGTTTGGTTTGGGAGTCGGCTCAGTTTGAAAAGATGAAAGAGCATATTCGTGCAGAGCTCGGTGACACGGTGGTTGATGTTGCTCAGCAGGTAGAAACCATTCTAACTACTGCGTTCAACATCAATAAGAAACTGAAAGGACGTATCGATTTTACCATGGCGTTTGCTTTGTCAGACATCAAGGCGCAAATCGAAGGTTTGATTTTCAAAGGCTTCGCGACCGAATGTGGCTGGAAGCGTCTACCGGATATTTTACGCTACATGAGAGCGATTGAACGTCGCATGGAAAAACTGCCAATCGATCCAAATAAAGACCGATTACATATGCTAAAAATTGAATCAGTAGTGAGTGATTACAAAGAACTATTGAACAAGATCCCGAAAGGCATGGCAGTACCGGACAACGTTAAAGAAATCCGTTGGATGATAGAAGAGCTACGTGTTAGCTTGTTTGCTCAGCAGTTGGGTACGCCGTATCCGGTTTCTGACAAGCGAGTGATCAACGCAATCAACGCTTGTTAGCCAACAAAATAGCAAGGTAAACCATTAAGCCCACTAGAGAATTTCGCTCTGGTGGGTCTTATTTTACTTACCGTTTACACAACGGTATGTAATTTGCATTATTTTAGCCCAATGGCAGAACTGTCAGAGATCCGGCAGAGCATTGCCGAGCTCACAAAATTATAAGAGAAGGTTAATTATGAAAAAGACATTACTCGCTCTAGCACTTTTAGGTGCATCTGCGACCGCTTCAGCTGATTCATGGATCTACGGTGGCGCGAGCGCAGGCCAAGCGGATTTAGGTAATGAGTCTGCAACTTCATACAATGTTCACGTTGGCACCGGCATTCTACCCTTCATCGGCCTAGAAGCGGGTTACCAAAACTTTGGTGATTTCGGCACAACTCAATACGGTAACAAGACTATCCTCGATGTTAACGGCTCAGCAGTTTACTTTGCTGCGAAACCAAGCATTGATTTTGGTCCTTTACACGTTTACGCAAAAGCGGGCGTACACTCATACGAGTTGAAGGGTACTAACTTCAAAGAAGACGAATTCGACACAATGTACGGCATCGGCGCTGAATACTTCGTTATGGGTCCTATTTCTCTAGGCGCGAGCTACAATGTTTTCTCTATGAAAGAAGACGACGTGAAGAACTTCTCTATCAACGCGACGTTCCACTTCTTGTAATACGCGATACCTAATTTTAAGAACCCAGCCAATGTGCTGGGTTTTTTTATCCGCCATTTTTGAAATCGATCTGAAAATTGGCGCGCGTACGCAGATGGTTTTATGACCAATGTTAGGCTGTGTTCTTTTATTTAGGAGATTGCCTATGAGATACGGAGGTTTTTGGCGTCGGTCAGCCGCGTCGCTAATTGATGGTTTAGTTTTGTTACCTTTCACCGCACTGCTAATTTACGCGCAAGGCTTCTCGAAAGAGATGGGCATATGGCTCTCTCTTCCTGCCGCATTACTGTTTTCAAGCTATTACATCATCATGCATTGGCGTTATGGGGCAACCGTTGGTAAGCGCTTATTAAGCTTACGCGTTGTGGATGAATACTATGAGCGAGAAATCAATTTCCGTTCCGCGCTATTACGTGGCAGCTTTTATCTCGTTTTCGCAATGATCTTCAGTTACTGGGAAATTATCGGTTTTCAATCTATCCCTGCTGACCAATATGCCCATTTAGAATGGTATGTACGTGATGAAATCGTGCAGAGTCGGGTGCCAAGCTGGTCGTCTTACGTCATGATCGCGTCTTGTGTGTGGTTTGTGATTTCGTTCTTTACCTTGGTAATGACAGAGAAAAAGCGCACCTTACATGACTATTTGGGCAGCACTGTCGTGGTGATAGTTTATAAGTAGAATGGTCTGTAAGCGGTAACAAAAAGCCACTCAATTGAGTGGCTTTGGCTATTTTAGAATTAAACGTTTTAATTAAGCTTGCTGTTTCTCAAGCTCAACTTGTTCTGCTACTTCATCTTCAATCAGCGCATCAACGATAACAGCACAAGCTGCATCGCCAGTGATGTTCAGTGCAGTACGAATCATGTCGAAAATACGGTCAAGTGCGAACAACAGTGGTAAACCTTCAATTGGAATACCAGCGGCAAGAAGAACGGCAACCACGAGGAATGATGGACCTGGTACACCAGCTTGACCTACAGCACCAAGGGTTGATGTTACGATGATCGCGATGTAAGCACCCATTCCAAGATCAATATTGAACAGCTGAGCAAAGAAGATAGCGACTAGGCCATAGTAGATTGCATTACCTGACATGTTGATGGTTGCGCCTAATGGCAATACGAAAGAAGCTGTAGAGTTACGTACTTTCAGCTCGTGCTCAACCGTATCCATGGTTACAGGCAGTGTCGCCATTGATGAAGCGGTTGAGAGTGCCACAGCTTGAGGCTTTTTCATCGCACTAATAAACTGCTTCGCTGACGTCTTAGTGAAGACGTGGATCATCGCTGGGTAAACCACAAAGCCGAAGATCAGGATTGCTGCGGTGTAAACAAGGAATAGCTTGAATACCACCATCAGTGCACCAAAACCAAAGGTACCTACAGCTTCAGCCATCAAGCCAAACACACCGATAGGGGCGATGATCATCACTTTGTTGATCATCCATACCATAGAATCAACGATGCAGTTTACGCCGTTAATAATTGGCGTGCGGCGTTCTTCTGATTGCTTTGACAGTGCAATGCCAAAGAATAGGCAGAAAACCAAAATTTGGAGGATGTTTGCTTCGTTCAGTGATTGGAAAACGTTGGTTGGGATCATACCAGTGATGGTTGCCCAGAAAGTAGGTAGTTCACCTTTAGAAGCATACTCAGCAGAGAACATGCCTTCGACACCCGATAAGTCGATACCAATACCTGGTTGGAAGACCGCACCCATGACGAGAGCAAGTGCAACAGCCAGCGCAGATGTTAGCGCGAAAAACCCGAGCGTAACGGTGCCGACTTTACCTGCAGATTGGCTATTTCCTAGGCCTGCTGCACCTGAAATCAGTGCAACGGCAACTAATGGAATCACCAACATTTTGATTAGATTGATAAAAATAGCACCAAGTGGGGCGAACATCACCGCGCTTTGACCCATCATGGCACCAACGGCAGTACCAACGATCATTGCGATGACAACTTGAATACCAATGTTGCTTAGCAAACTCTTTTCTTTTAACACTTCCATAACCTCTGTGCTATTAAATTTGAAAATCCTAGTATTAACCACTGCGCATATTGCAACGAATGGATAATAATTCGAGTGAATTTGTACACGTAATTTTCACAATTGGCAATAAGCAACACGTTAAAAACGGCCGACAAAAGTCACTTTTTGCGGTTGAAGTGTGATTTTTGTTCAAGAGCAAACGTTTGCTTGTGCGGCTGATGCGTTAAGAGTGACAGCGAGTGGGTTGAATATGACGGTTTGTTGATAATTTAATGCCAGTTAGTTGCATTGCTGTAAGTGATGAGCTTGATTGATAATTGGGCTGAATGGTTACGTTGTTGCTGTGAGGGTAAAGAGAGATCGCAAACACACAAGGTGTCGATAGGCGCAGCAAGGAAGTAGGGGCTATTAAAACAATAACCCCACATTTAGGCTGAAAAAGCTACTTTTGCGTGGCTGCTTTCATCGTTGTGATGAATTGACCAAGTGACTGCAGCATGAGTGCTGGCTGGTCAATATTTGACTCAATGATTTTCACCACCGCAGAGCCAGAGATTGCCCCTGCGGCACCCGCATCAATCGCTTCTTTAACTTGTGCTGGTTCTGAGATACCAAAGCCAAGTAGCGCAGGAGGCGCATCAAATTGATTAAGGCGAGCCAGTAGATCGCCGACGGGCATATTCGCTTTGGTTTCCGCGCCCGTCACGCCTGCGCGCGAGAGTAGATAAGTATAACCACCGCCTAGCTGTGCAACGGCCTGTAATGTTTCGTCACTGGCGGTTGGTGGCGCGATAAAGATTGGGTGGATACCAAATTTTTCTGCCGCCGCAACAAACTCAGCGCTCTCATTGGTTGGGACATCAGCAATCAGTACCGAATCAACACCAGCCTTGGCACAGCGTTGATAAAAGTCTTCAATGCCGCGCGAGAAGACAAGGTTGGCATACATCAGCAAACCAATTGGCAGTTCAGGATACTCTTGACGAATTTTACTGATCAACTCGAAGCAAATATCCGGTGTCGCACCAGAATCTAATGCACGAATATTGGCCCCTTGAATGGTTGGTCCATCCGCAAGAGGATCGGAGAAGGGCATGCCTAATTCGAGTGCATCAGCACCAGACTTAACCAGCGTTCGCATGATCTCTAGTGACTGCTCAGGGTTAGGATCGCAGATGGTGACAAATGGCACAAACGCGCCTTGTTTGACTTCGTCTAGGCGTTCAAACATCAGTTGATAACGGTCCATTAAAACACTCCTTTTTCTTCAAGAATGGCGTGGACGGTAAAGATGTCTTTGTCACCACGACCGGATAGGTTGACCACCAGTAGCTGTTCTTTTTCAGGGTTGTTGCGTGCCATATGCAGAGCGTGTGCAAGTGCATGAGAGGACTCAAGCGCAGGAATAATTCCTTCGCTACGAGCCAGCTCTTGGAACGCGTCTAATGCTTCGTCATCGGTAATGTTGTCGTATTCCGCGCGACCAATTGCGTTAAGGTGTGCGTGTTGTGGACCAACGGATGGGAAATCAAGGCCAGCAGAGACGGAGTAAGACTCTTCTACTTGGCCATTAGGATCTTGCATTAATGGTGCTTTCATACCAAAGAAGATACCCGTTTTGCCATGCTTCAACGGTGCACCATGTTGGTCGGTGTCAATCCCTTTACCAGCAGGCTCAACCCCGATCAGGCGTACGCTCTCTTCCTCAATAAAATCAGCAAACATACCAATGGCATTGGAACCGCCACCGACACAGGCGATCACCGCATCAGGCAAGCGGCCTTCGCGCGCCAAAATTTGATTCTTGGTTTCTTCGCCAATCATACGTTGGAATTCACGTACGATGGTTGGGAATGGGTGAGGGCCTGCTGCCGTACCTAAAAGGTAGTGGGCGGTTTCGTAGCTGCCAGACCAATCACGCAAAGCTTCGTTACAGGCATCTTTTAATGTTGCTGAGCCTGAATGAACAGGGATCACTTCCGCGCCCATCAGCTTCATGCGGAAAACGTTCGGGCTTTGACGCTCAACATCTTTTGCCCCCATATAAACACGGCATTTTAAGCCTAATAGTGCACACGCTAGTGCGGTTGCAACACCATGTTGACCTGCGCCAGTTTCTGCAATGATTTCGTTTTTGCCCATGCGTTTTGCCAGCAAAGCTTGACCGAGTACTTGGTTGGTTTTGTGCGCGCCACCATGCAACAAATCTTCACGTTTAAGGTATAACTTAGTTTTGGTGCCCTTAGTGAGGTTACGTGTCAAAGTAAGCGCCGTTGGGCGACCTGCGTACTCTTGTAATAGGGTCATGAACTCACTGCGAAATTCAGGGTCTTCTTGTGCATCAATAAACGCTTGCTCTAACTGCTCAAGCGCAGGCACTAATATTTGCGGAACGTATTGACCGCCGTACTCGCCAAAATAGGCATCTAACTTTGCCATTGCTCTCTTCCTTAATATTGTCGAATTGCAGCAAACGCTTGTTGCAACTTCACTAAATCTTTCTTACCCGGTGCGCTTTCCACACCTGAGTTAAGGTCTAATCCTAAGCAGCCAAGTTGACTTGCTTGTTGTGCGTTATCGGCGCTAATACCACCGGCCAACATCACTTGTTCAGTGTTGCCAATCAGCGACCAATCAAATACTTGCCCTGTGCCACCACTTTGGTTGCCAACCTTGGTATCGAGAAGGTGACGGTCGACATGGCGACTCAGGCGAATGGCGGTTTGATCACTCACGCCATAGGCTTTCCAGATTTCGATCTCTGCGGGCAATTGAATGCGTAAGGCATCCACGTACTCTTGCGACTCGTTACCGTGTAACTGGATAGCAGTTAGGTGTAGCTGGTCTGCAATTTCAGCGACGATTTCGGCGGGGTGGTTCTGAAACACACCAACATAGTTAAGTGGTGCGCCACTCATCACCAAGCGAGCGTGTTCTGGTGTCACATAGCGTTTAGAGGCCTCAACGAAAATCAAACCGCCATACACCGCACCGGATTGATAGGCTTTGGCGGCTTCATCACAATGGGTCAGTCCGCATACTTTATTCTGCCCCAGTGTTACCTTGCGCACGGCCAGTTCGATATTACTTTCCGCCATCAAAGAGCTGCCAATCAAAAAGCCATCGGCATAGGTACTTAAATCACGCACTTGCTGGTGGGTGTAAATGCCGGATTCAGAAATAATCGTTGCGTCCGGCGCCAGTTCACGCAGGGTCGGAGCAAGCTGCTTGGTACGATTCAAATCGGTGCTGAGATCGCGCAAATTACGGTTGTTGATGCCAATCACTTTCGCGCCAAGATTTACCGCGCGATGCAGTTCTTCATCGTTACTGACCTCAGTCAACACGCCCATGTTAAGTGAGTGGGCAACCTCAGCAAGCTGTTGATAGTCTTCGTCGTCAAGCACTGACAACATCAGCAGAATGGCATCAGCTTGGTAGTGGCGTGCCAAATAAACTTGATAAGGGTCAATCATGAAGTCTTTACACAATACCGGCTGGCGAACCTGACGGCTGACTTGTGGAAGAAAATCAAAGCTGCCTTGAAAGTACTTTTCATCGGTCAGTACAGAGATAGCATCAGCATGGTTGTTATACACTGAGGCGATGTAATCGAGATCAAAGTCGTCGCGAATCAACCCTTTTGATGGTGATGCTTTTTTGCATTCCAAGATAAAAGCGGTTTTGTTGCCACTGAGCGCTTGGTAGAAGTTTCGCTCAGAGGGCGTCAGTGACGATTGAAATTCTGCCAGCGGTTGCGTGGCTTTACGCGCTGCAACCCATTCGAATTTATCACGTACTATTTTCGCCAGTACTTCCGCCATCTGTGCCTCTTTACGTGAGACATGCTGCGATAAATTGTCGGATACTTGTGTCATGGTGATCCCTTAATTATCCACGCGCTGCCAGTTGTTCAACTAACTGATACGCTTTACCTGAATTCATGGCCTCGATGGCTTGTTGTGTATTGGCTTTTAAATCTTCATGGCCGAACAAGCGCATGAGCAGAGCCACGTTTACCGCAACCGCACCCAGCTGTGCTTCAGTGCCTTTGCCAGTCAAAATATTGGTGATGATGGCTTTATTTTCTTGCGGATCGCCGCCTTTGATCGCCTCTAGTGGAAAGCGAGTAACACCAAAATCTTCCGGCGTTAAGGTGTATTCGTGGATCTGACCCTCTTTGATTTCAGCAACAGTGGTTTCGCCATGAATCGCCACTTCATCTAAACCGCTGCCATGCACGACTGCGGCGCGCTTCATGCCCATTTTTAACATTGTTTCAGCAATAGGACGTACGAGCTCTTCGCTGTATACGCCCATTAATTCGATATTAGGTCGTGCAGGGTTAATCAGAGGACCGAGAATATTGAAAATGGTGCGGGTTTTCATAGTTTGACGCACCGGCATCGCATGGCGAACACCACCGTGATATTGCGGCGCAAACAGAAAGGCGACGCCAAGTTCATCGACGGCGTCTCGCGTGTCTTGTGCGCTCATGGCGAGATTAATGCCGAATGAATCAAGCAAGTCTGAAGAGCCAGATTTACTCGATACGCTGCGGTTACCATGTTTGGCGATTTTTAAGCCACAAGCGGCAGCAACAAAGGCGGCGGTGGTCGAGATATTGATGGTATCGTGCCCATCGCCACCGGTACCAACGATATCAGCAAAATCATAATCAGGGCGAGGGAAGGCGTTCGCATTCGCGAGTAAGGCTTTGGCGGCGCCGGCAATTTCGGCTGGCGTTTCGCCTTTGATTTTTAACGCGGTTAGCGCGGAGGCCATCAGCACGGGATCGAGTTCACCACGAATGATGATGTCGAAAAGCGCTTGGCTTTCTTGTTCGGTTAATGCTTGTTGCTCGTAAAGCTTATTAATAATCTGTTCCATGATTATATTCCTTATCCTTTGCTTCGCTCTAACGCCCATTCAATGGCATTGGCGAGTAATGTCGCCCCGTAGGTGGTCATAATGGACTCTGGGTGAAATTGAAAGCCGCACACCTTGTCTTGTTCTTGAACCACTGACATCACTAAATCATCCACCTCTGCGGTCACCGTTAGCTCTGCAGAAACATGGCTAGCGACCAACGAGTGGTAGCGCGCGATGGCAAGTGGTGACGGCAGGTTGGCATAAATGGCGTGATTTTGATGCGCCATCATTGATACCTTGCCATGCACAATATCACCTGCGCCAGAGACTTTGCCGCCATAAGCTTCAACAATCGCTTGATGACCAAGACAAATGCCAATCATCGGCACTTTGCCTTTGAGGCGTAAGATTAGCTCGGGCATGCAGCCTGCTTGTGAGGGTTCACCAGGGCCCGGTGATAGTAGTACGACCGGGTTGTCTAATTGTTCGATAGCCTGTTCAATCGTGGCGGCAGCAATGTGGTTGCGATAGATGATCACGTGGTGACCAAGCGTACGAAATTGATCAACCAAGTTGTAGGTAAATGAATCGAAGTTATCGATAAAGACGATGTTTGCCATGATAATCTTGCTCCCTTACCCGTTGTGAGAATGGTTTTGAGGATGACGCTGATGGGCGGCTTGAATCGCTGAGATAACCGCTTGCGCTTTACCTCGAGTCTCATCGGCTTCCGCTTGTGGTTCAGAGTCAAACACCACACCTGCGCCAGCTTGCACTTGAGCAATGCCGTTTTCGACATACGCTGAACGAATCACGATACAAGTATCTAACGTGCCTTCACCTGTTAAGTAGCCGACAGCGCCACCGTAACTGCCACGTCTTGCTTGCTCAACATCGCGAATCAGTTGCATTGCCCGAATCTTTGGCGCACCCGTTAACGTGCCCATATTCATACACGCTTGATAAGCATGTAACGCGTCTAGATCATTGCGTAATTGTCCAACAACACGCGAGACAAGGTGCATCACATGGCTGTAGCGATCGACCTTGAGAAGATCGGCGACATGGCGGGTACCCGCTTCGGCAATACGAGCAACATCATTACGAGCCAAGTCAACCAGCATCATATGCTCCGCATTTTCTTTGCCGTCAGTACGTAGCTCTAGTTCAATACGGCTATCGAGATCGAAATCAATTTCACCGTTAGCACGCTTACCACGACGTCGAGTACCGGCAATCGGGTAAATCTCAACTTGGTTGGTGTCAGTTTCATACTTCAACGCGCTTTCTGGAGAAGCACCAAACAGAGTAAATAGCTCATCTTGCATGTAGAACATGTAAGGGCTCGGGTTACTTACTTTAAGCTCTTTATAGGCGGATAATGGAGAAGGGCATGGCAGAGTAAAACGGCGTGACGGCACTACTTGGAAAACGTCACCTTTAATGACGAACTGTTTTAAGTCTCGCACTGTTTGGCAAAAATCTTGATCGGACACGCTCGGGGTTACCGTGACCTCGTCAAGTTGCGTTGCCATAGGTAGCGTTTTCGGATCGCCACATGCGTACGCAATTTCCACTAAGCGCTTTTCGATGGTTGCCGAGCTGCTAGACGAATCAAAACGAGTGGCTTGTAATAAGCAGGTTTGTTCTTGGTGATCGACAATTAAGAGTGTTTCAGCCACGTAGAAAACGTAATCAGGGCATTGATTGGTGGCTTGGGCATCGCCAAGTGGTTCAAAGTTTGCCACTAAGTCATAGGCAAATAAACCACCCAAAAACAACGCATATTTATCGTGATTAGCGAGATAAAAGCTATGTTGGATCAAGCGCAGTGCATCAAATGATGAGGCTTCACGTAAGCGAGAATCTTCGTCTAGTTGATTATTGGGTTCAGAATAAGTCAGGGTTAAGCAGTTATCGAGTAGCTCAAACTCAATACTCGGCGCGATATTTTTGACGAGATGACGAAGGAGTGCTTGGCCGTTGTCGGTGAGTGCCGTCATAGTGACTTGATGGCCGTAACAAACAATGCGTACCGCAGAGTCCACGATCAGTAGGCTTTTTAGATTCTGCTTCGAATCGATTTCAGCAGACTCAAGTAACAAGCTGTCTGTCTTGTTTTCGCATAAAGTATGGAAAAGACGTGTTGGGTCTTGAGCATACGGTACTTGAGTATGGATCACATCGACACTAGCCAGTGCGTTAATTTTAATGGCCTTGTTCACAAGACCTCCTTTTTATTATCGGTATCCTTCCTGTCGTACAGTCTCGCACAAAGCAAACGTTCTCCCAAACTGCGATGGCAGTTATTTGTTTATTCTTTAAACAGTTGGGTGTGAGCTGCACAACAAAACAAAAAGCCCGCTAACTTAGCGGGCTTTACGAGTGACTTCTTTTTCAATCTGTCGATAGTTTAGAAATACACGCTAGCCCACCAAGAACTATTCCAAGTGCGCCACCAAGATAACTCTGCTTGCTCACGCTTAGGTGAGTGCAAAGTCACTTTTGTTTTCTGCTTTTGGTTAAATTCTTGTAACATAGCCTGTCTTCACATTCTCGCCTGTAATTGCGTACTAGTTAACTAGTATTTTAACTTGGTGTCAACCTTTCGACCTACACTAATCAATATCTTTTTATTGAGTTGCGCCGAATAACGGTTAACAAGCCCAGTCACCACAGACGTCATTGACTCATAGAACGTGTTTTTAACCATGAATTTAAGTGTGGTGGGTGAAGATATGCAGCCGAGAATGAACAAAATAATTGGTACAAAGAAATAGATATGAAAATAGACCTACACAGCCATACCACGGCTTCAGATGGCAGATTTAGCCCCCAAGACTTAGTCGATCGCGCGGTAGGTTTTGATGTAAAAGTACTGGCGATTACCGATCACGATACCGTGAATGGACTTGCGCCAGCCAAGCAATATGTTGCTGATAACAATATTGATTTGCACATTATCAATGGCATTGAGATTTCGACGGTATGGGAAAATAAAGACATTCATATCGTTGGGCTGAATTTAGATCCAGAACATCCAGCGCTACAAAGCTTGATCACCGAGCAAAAGCAGCGCCGTGAAGTTCGTGCAGAACTCATGGCTGCTCGTCTGGAAAAAGCCACCCGAGAGGGCGTGCTCGAAGAAGTGAGAGCGATTGCCGATGGTGCGCCTTTAACCCGTGCACATTTTGCAGCATGGCTGGTCGCCAATGGCTATGCTAAGACGATGCAGCAAGTGTTTAAAAAATATTTAACGCGTAATAACCCCGGTTATGTGCCACCAAACTGGTGCTCAATGTCGGAAGCGGTGGCGGCGATTCATGCCGCTGGTGGTAAGGCGGTACTTGCTCACCCAGCGCGTTATGGTTTGACGGCGAAGTGGATAAAGCGTCTACTGGCAGCGTTTGTTGAAGCGAACGGTGATGCAATGGAAGTTGCTCAGCCACAACAAGCACAACAAGAAAGACGCAACTTGGCGGATTATGCGATACAATACAACCTATTAGCGTCCCAAGGCAGCGACTTTCACTATCCGTCACCATGGATGGAACTGGGACGTAACCTCTGGTTGCCATCCGGCGTTGAACCAGTTTGGAAAGATTGGGGTATCGAGCCTTCACATTCCGATACTCCTGAGAGCGAATAAAGCTCGATTAATGAGGAATTACCATGAGCCAGTTTTTTTACGTGCATCCTGAAAACCCGCAGGCTCGCTTGATCACTCAAGCGGTAGCAATCATTCGTAACGGTGGAGTCGTTGTTTACCCAACAGATTCCGGTTACGCACTTGGCTGCCAGCTAGAAAACAAGCAAGCGCTAGAGCGTATTTGTCAGATTCGTCGTCTTAACGATAAACATAATTTTACTTTATTGTGTCGTGATTTATCTGAGATTTCATTGTACGCGCGTGTTGATAACGCCGCGTTTCGTTTGCTAAAAAACAATACGCCGGGGCCTTACACCTTTATCTTTAAAGGGACCAAGGAAGTGCCGCGTCGTTTAATGAATGCTAAGCGTAAAACGATTGGGATTCGCGTGCCCGATAACCGTATTGCGCTAGACTTATTAGAAGCTCTAGGCGAACCGATGATGTCAACATCGTTGATTTTGCCGGGCAACGAAGTGACCGAATCGGATCCAGAAGATATCCGCGATAAGCTAGAACATGCAGTGGATGTGATTTTAAATGGTGGTTATCTTGGTGAACAACCAACCACTGTGATTGACTTTAGTGAAGGTGAAGCCGAGTTGGTGCGTTTAGGTGCGGGCGATCCTGCCCCATTTGAATAACCAACAATCGGTGTGCTGAGATCACAAAATTAGCTGTCTTCACCGCTAATATTTGATATATTATGCGACCGCGAATTTAGGTCGCATATTTCATTCGACGTCTGCGAAGACGACACATAGGTAGTTAGATGAACGAAAAACTTCAGAAAGTATTGGCTCGAGCGGGTCATGGCTCTCGACGTGAATTAGAGACGTTGATTAAAGCAGGACGCGTGAGTGTGAACGGCATGGTGGCAAAACTAGGTGAGCGCCTAGAAGATGAAACCGCGATCGTTCGTATTGATGGACACACTGTGTCTGTTAAAGCAGATGAAGAAGTGGTCTGTCGTGTATTGGCTTACTACAAGCCTGAAGGTGAATTGTGTACTCGTCACGATCCAGAAGGTCGTCGTACCGTATTTGACCGTCTACCTAAAATCCGTGGGTCTCGTTGGATTTCTGTTGGTCGTCTAGATGCGAACACATCTGGCCTACTACTGTTTACTACCGATGGTGAGTTGGCTAACCGCCTAATGCACCCAAGCCGCCAAGTAGAACGTGAATACCTAGTACGTGTATTTGGTGAAGTAAACGAACAGAAAGTGAAAAACCTAGTACGCGGCGTACAACTTGAAGACGGCATGGCTCGTTTTGAAGACATCGTGTACGCAGGTGGTGAAGGTATGAACCACACCTTCTACGTTGCGATTAACGAAGGTCGTAACCGCGAAGTTCGTCGTTTGTGGGAATCACAAGAGACAACAGTAAGCCGCTTGAAACGTGTTCGTTACGGTGACATCTACTTAGATAAGAAACTGCCTCGTGGTGGTTGGATGGAACTGCAACTGAAAGACGTTAACTACTTACGTGAACTGGTTGAATTGAAACCAGAACGTGAAACCATGCTAGACGAAAGCAAGGATTCAACATCACGTAGTCGTGAGCGTTCACGCAGCCAAAAGATTCGTCGCGCAGTTAAGCGTCACGAAGAGCGTGTAAGCGCGCCAAAAGGCCGCAGCAACAACCCAAGTCGCCGTAAGCCGAAAAAAGCGGCTGGTGAGCAAGGTGCTCGTGCCAAAACGCAAGTGAGCCGCCCAAGCCGCCCTGCGAAAAAATAAAACGAGAAAGCAGCCTACGGGCTGCTTTTTTATTGCTTGAACACGGTGACTTGCCGTTCGTAATCAGGGTCGTGCGAGCAGTAACCAAATTGATTGCAACAAAATCTTTTTTAGTACTAAAGTTTAACTAAGCTCACAGCAAAGAAAGCAAATAACGCTTATCCACACAAAGTGTAAAACTAATCTACCCAATAACTTGCTGAACTCTAGAGGCTATCCTACGTTAAACCTATCGTAGTATATGCAAGGAAGTGCAAATGATAAGTTTAGGGTTGGGTTTGGTGCGGCAATTATTGCCTAGAGTTATAGCTAAATTTTGTGTCGCGTTGTTATATCCTCTTCTTTTCCTTTCTCCTTTTATTGCTTCAGCCAGCCTGAATGGCTTACCTCCTTCCTTACAAGGTCAATTAACCCAATCCCAAGCTAAAAATATTGCCGTCGAACTGAAATACCTTGATGAGGTGCTGACCTCATCAGTGCTGAGCTATGCCTTTTCGGGAGATGACAAATGGCTCGAACGCTATCTAGAAAATGAACCTCGCCTAACAGAGTTAATTAATGCGCTACTGGCGAGCCAAGCAAATACCGATTTAACCTTGGTTGAACAAATGGAAAGTGCCCATTTTGAACTTGCGGTGCTTGATATGCAGGCCATCGATTTAGTTCAAGAAGATCAGCGCCGCGCGGCAATGGATCTGATTAACCAAGAGCAATATCACTACTATAAGAATCAATATATGTCGGCATTGGTCAAGCTGGCTGAACGTATTGAACAGCGAGCGACACAAAGTCAAACCACAGGCGCTTTAGCGTTAAGTGATGACGAGCGTCAATGGCTGAACGAACGTGTTGTTAAAGTGGGCATCGAGCACTGGCCACCAATGTTATATCGCGATGAATTGGGAAAAATGGGTGGATTATCGGGTGAAATCGTCAATCAAATTGTTACCAAAACTGGGCTGAAGATTCAAATCGTTGAAGGGGAATGGAGTGAGTTGTTGCGCCAGTTTGAAAATGGCGACATTGACTTATTACCTCATGCGTATAAAAACGAATCGCGATTGCAATTTGGAGAGTTTTCCACGCCTTATTTTTTAGTGCGCGAGCTGTTCTTTGTTAAAGACCAAGATGAACAATTTCGTGTAGCGGCCGATCTTGCCGAGGCCACCGTCGCCATTTCTGCTGGTTATACCACGATAGACAAGGTTAAAAAGCTCTACCCAAAAATTAAGGTACTACAGACGTCAGGCATCGATGAAGCAATCCATGCTGTATTGGATGGTCGTGCTGATGCGGTCTTGGATGCTGAAACAGTCGTTAACAACTGGTTGGTGCAAAACCAAATCTCAGGGCTACATTCTATCAATGAAGATGTGGTTACGCCTTCATCGCTGCATCTCTGGACAAGTAATCAAGTGCCTTTGCTGGGTTCGATCATGCAGAAAGGGCTCGATACCTTAGATTTACGAAACCTCATCTTGACCAAGAATGATTGGTATCAACAACAGCAGTTACCCGTATTTACTGATGGTGGCAGTATAAACCTCAATCAAACCTTACAGTATGTGATTATCGCTGTTTTTGTTTTGCTTATTCTGTTGATGTTAATGATTTCACGGGTATTTAAAGCAAGCGATAAAGAGCTGGCGCAAAAATTCAGCAGTGTCAGCTTCAAGCGCTCCATCATTATCGTACAAGTTGGTTTATGTGTGGCTCTCATTGCCACCGCGCTCAACGTCACTCGCTACGCCGAACGGCAAAGTGTCGAGTCTATTAACGATAGTTTATCAACCTTACTTGCATCCGCGCACAAGCGCATTGTCGGTTGGGTTGATTTAGAACTCGATAACCTCAAACAATTGGGGCGCAATCCACAGTTAGTTAGCTTGACCGAAGAGTTGCTTGAGGTCGCCAGAACGCCTCAAGCCTTAAAAAACTCGCCTCTACAGCCACAGATAAGAGAGTTTATAGAAGGCCATTCTGGGATCTCAGGTTCGTTTGGTTTCTTTATTATATCTCCCGACATGATCAGCCTTTCATCGCGCCGTGATACCAACATCGGTAGTCTTAATCTTATCCAGTTAGAACGCCCTGATTTAATGCAAGAGGTCTTAAACGGCAATGGCGTTTTTGTTCCACCGATTGAGTCTGATGTCATGCTTGAAACACAAGGTGGAGAGCGTAATCCTCCCACGATGTTTTTCGCCGCACCTATTGAAAACAGTGCTGGTGAGGTGATTGCGATTTTAACCAAACGGGTTAATTTTGAAGGGGTGTTCTCTTCGGTTTTGTCGGCCGGTTTTATTGGCAAAAGTGGAGAAACCTACGCCCTAGACCGTTCTGGTTTGTTACTGTCGAATGTTCGTTTTGAAGATCAACTCAAGCAAATCGGTTTGTTAGCCGATGAGCAACGTTCATCACTCAACATGCGGATTGCCAACCCAGGTTCTGATATATCCAAACGTCAAGTAGAAGCAGATCCGAATTGGCAGTTGACCTATATGGCGAGCAATATCAGTGAAAGAAAATCAGGCAGAAACTTGTCGGGTTATAACGATTATCGTGGTGTGCCGGTCGTCGGTAACTGGGTGTGGGATGAGACATTGCATATGGGGATTGCCGCTGAAATGGATAGCGGTGAAGCGTTCGCTTTATTGCGCACCTTTAAGTTCACCGTATGGTCGATCTTGGGCGTTGCTCTGGTGCTAATGATGGGCACGAGCTTATTTACCTTGAGGCTAGGGACTCGTGCAACCAGAGCATTAGCACGCTCACAAGCCGAGCTTGAAACACAAGTCGCAGAACGCACCTCTGAGCTAAAAATCAATGCAGAACGTACTCGCACCATTATTGATAATGCTTCTGATGGCATCATTGTGGTCAATAGCCACGGCACGCTGGTTGAGTTTAGCCCGGCAGCGGAGAAGATTTTTGGCTATCAAGCTAAAGAAGTGCTTCTAGAAGCGACACAAATTGACACTTTGATGTCTCAACCGTATCACCAAGTCTACCTTGATATGCAAGAGAGAGGTGACACCGACACCAATGTACTGATGGAATTTGTTGGGTATAAGAAGACAGGTGAAGAGGTCGATCTTGAAATAGCAATTAGTGAAGCGAAAATTTCTGGTGAGCAGTTGTTTACTGGTATCGTTCGTGACGCAACGGAGCGAAAAGAAGCGGAACGCGAACTCATGCTCGCGAAACAAAAAGCAGAGGAAGCCACTCAAGCGAAGAGTGATTTTCTGGCTAACATGAGCCATGAAATCCGCACGCCAATGAATGCCATCATAGGTATGAGTTACTTGGCGATGCAAACGGACCTAAATAAAAAACAAGCCGACTATGTTAATAAGATCCAAACCTCAGCCGAGTCACTTTTAGGCATCATTAATGACATTCTCGATTTCTCAAAAATAGAAGCAGGTAAGCTGGATTTAGAGCAGACGGAGTTTGATTTAGAAAGCACCATCGACAACCTAGTCCAAGTGGTATCGCAGCGAACTCAGGAGAAAGATCTGGAACTGTTGGTCGATCTCGACCCGCAACTTCCGACCCATCTAATTGGCGACCCACTGCGTTTAGGGCAAATCCTACTAAACCTTGCCAACAATGCGATTAAGTTTACCGACCAAGGGGAAATTATTGTCAAAGCGGAACTCATCGAGCAAAGCGATGACAAGCTAGAGGCGCGTTTTTCCGTCAGTGACACCGGCATCGGTATGACCAAAGAGCAAATGGCGCGCTTATTCCAATCATTCAGTCAAGCCGATGCGTCAACCACGCGCAAGTATGGTGGGACGGGGCTAGGCCTGACGATCAGTAAAACGTTGGCTGAAATGATGGAAGGCTCGATTTGGGTTGAAAGCGAAAGTGGCCAAGGCAGTACCTTCTTCTTTACCGCGCAATTTGGTCTATCGAGCGAGATTCCACAGCAGCCCGTTTTAGCGCCTGAAAGTATGAAAGAAGTGTCGGTACTGATTGTCGACGACAGTGTTGCTGCCCGTGAAATTCTATTCAGTTTATGTCAAAGCCTGAAGTTTAACGCTGATGTGGCGAGCTCTGGCGCAGAAGCGCTAGAGAAAATTCGTCATGCCGAGAACAATGAACAGCACTTTGATGTCATTTTGTCTGATTGGAAGATGCCACAGATGGATGGTATTGCGCTTGGACAGCAAATTGAATTGATGCACCAAAGCAAAGAGATAGCAACACTGCCTCATTTTGTCATGGTGACGGCTTACGACAAGGATGACATGCTGGCGAATCGCCAAGGGGTGAACATTGTTGCCTCGATGACCAAACCAGTCAGCTCTTCAACCTTACTCGATACCCTATCAAGAGTAATGACCAAAGAGGGGATCACGAGCAAGACCAACACCAGTAATAAGCTGGATACCTCAATCGCGCAAGGCATTGCGGGAGCGCGCATCCTTTTGGTGGAAGATAATGCGATTAACCAAGAAATCGCCACTGAGCTACTGCAAATGGTCGGAATGGATGTCACCACCGCCAACAATGGTCAAGAGGCCGTAGATTTGGTCGGCTCGCAAGATTTTGACTTGGTGTTAATGGATATTCAAATGCCGGTAATGGATGGCTATCAAGCCACACAAGCGATTCGTAATACAGGTCAATATGATGATCTGCCGATTATCGCCATGACCGCCAATGCAATGTCGGGCGATAAAGAAAAATGCTTAGCGGCAGGGATGAATGATCACTTGCCTAAGCCGATCAATCCTAACCAAGTATTTCAAGCGCTGGTGGATTGGATCGAACCGACCGGAGAATCCGTTTCGGTCATGATTGAAGATGAAGTCCTCACCATCGAGATAGAAGATTTTGATACAGAGGGAGCAATCGCTCGGATGGGGGGCAATCTTAAAGCCTACAAAAAGACGCTGGCGAACGTGATGCATAGCGAAGCTGATGTTGTGACAAGAGTTAACGAAGCGATAGCGCAACAAGATATCAACACTGCCGTCATTGCAGTCCATTCCCTCAAAGGGATCGCTGGCAATATCGGTGCGAATTATCTGCGAGCCCCTGCTGAGAAACTCGAGCATGCTTTGGCTGAACAGCAAACCCAATCGCGTTGTGAATTAGGCTCAGTGGAACAGCAAATGCTCGCGGAAGTCGCATCCTTGGTCGAAAAAATGATTCACGCCATTGCAAGCGCGTTGGCAAAGAGCGAAGCCAATAGTGCTAAAGAAGTGACAGTAATTGATGTCGATCGATTTAGAGAGCTGGCACACCAACTTAGCCAGCAACTCGATGACTTTGACAGCGCCGCGGTTGATACCTTTGAAGAGATGCTTCTATCTGTCGGCGACAAGCTCGATAAGAGTTTAGCCAATCAAATCTCAACTGCGATTTCGAATTATGACTTTGATGCAGCACTGCCGTTGTTAGAAGAATTTATTCAGCGGATGGAACAAGCATTGTCTTCACCGCAGTCGCCGTCTTCATCACAACCGTCATCAGCTCAGTCTGTACAGCCTGATCTTACCGAATGGTTGAACACAATGAAGGAGAAGATAGACCTATTTGATTCAACGGTGGTGGATAGCCTTGATGAGGTATTAGAGAGCGATATTGATGATTGGCTAAAAGCTCGCCTAGAACAATTACGGGAGCCATTAAGCAGTTACGACTTTGATAAAGGGGCCGAAATCATTAAGCAACTTAAACAAGAAATGGATTGAACGGAGCTAGGGCTGAATCATCAATTTACCAACAGTAATGAAGATAAATAAAGCACAAGTGAACGCATAGAAAAGAGAGATGCGCGTATGGATACAAATAACAGAGCGATCATATTGGCGGTGGATGATACCCCGATCAATATTGAGGTCGTCAAAGGTGTGTTGTCAGAAGAGTATTTGGTTCAGGCGGCGCTCAGTGCGCCAATGGCGATGAAAATTATTGATAAACGTAAGCCGGATTTAATTTTGCTTGATGTCATGATGCCAGAAGTGGATGGTTACGAAATGTGCCGCCAATTGAAAGCATCTCCAGAGACAAAAGATATACCGGTGATTTTTCTTACCGCAAAGTCTCAAGAAGAGGACGAGAGAAAAGGCCTCTCTCTTGGCGCGGTGGATTACATCACTAAACCGATCAGCCCTGCCATCTTAAAAGTGCGGGTGAAAAACCATTTGCTGCTCAAATCAGCGCGAGATCAGCTTGCTCAGCAAAACGAAATTTTAGAGCACAAAGTTAAACAGCGTACCCAGCAGCTTGATGATATGCAAAACGTGGTGCTGGTGGCGATGGGAGCGCTGGCGGAGTCGCGAGATCCAGAGACCGGCAACCACATTCGCCGAACACAAAAGTACGTGGAAGTGTTGGCACAAGAGCTGGCAAATCATGATAAATATCGTGACTACTTAACGCCCGATGTCATCGCGGCGATGGCTAAATCAGCCCCACTGCATGATATTGGTAAAGTTGGTGTCGTTGACAGCATCCTACTCAAGCCGGGCAAATTAACCGAGCAAGAGTTTGATCAGATGAAGCTGCATGCAGCCTATGGGCGTGATGCGGTGGAAGCGGCGGAAGGCTCATTGGGATTTGCGGACAACTTTCTCGAATTTGCCAAAGAGATCACCTATTCCCACCATGAAAAATGGGATGGCAGCGGTTATCCCGAAGGGCTCATTGGTGAAGAAATCCCACTCTCGGCAAGAATCATGGCGCTAGCGGATGTTTACGATGCGCTGATCTCTGAAAGGGTATACAAGCCAGCCTTTAGTCATGAAAAATCGCTGCAAATTATTCTGGAAAACAAAGGGTCGCACTTTGAACCTCTGCTAGTCGATGTCTTCCTCGATATTGCCGAGCATATCCGTGATATTGCCGAAACGTACAAAGACGCCTCAAACAATACAACGCTTTTACATGGAGGAGCATAGCATGGACAATTTTAAGCGGGTTGCTTATGACTCACCTTATAAAGGGATGTCGGTTCTTATCGTCGATGACTTTGAAGCTATTACTCGCACGCTATGTAGCGCCTTCGAACAACTTGGCTTTAAGACCATATATCAAGCGCGCGATGGGCGTGAAGCGTGGCAGAGTTTAGAGCGCAACTCGGTTGATATCATTGTCTCAGATTGGAAAATGCCGAAAATGACGGGCTTAGAGTTACTGAAAAAAGTTCGCCAATCCAAAGCACACAAGAGTGTGCCATTTATCATGCTGACCGGTAACTTACATCAAAGTGATGTAGTGGAAGCCATTGAAGCGGGAGTCTCTGAGTATCTGGTTAAGCCTTTTTCCAAAGTTACCTTGAGCGAAAGAGTGCATAAAGCGTTTGTGTCGCCGATTCGAAGTCATTCATCTAATCGTTCAAGCGATAAAGATCTGCAGCTTGATGTTGAGGTGAAACGTACGATTTTGGTAGTCGATGATGAGCCTTCGAACTTACAAGTGCTTGGCGAACTGTTGAAGCCGATTTATAAAATCAAAGCCTGCCGCAGTGGCGCACAAGCGATTGATATTTGCAGTAAAGCCGATAAGCCAGACTTGATTCTACTCGATATAATGATGCCCGAGATGGATGGTTTGGCGGTGTGTAAGGCGCTTAAATCAGATCCGGACACAGAGTTTATACCAATCATCTTTGTGTCGGCATTATCGCAAACGGACGATGTGGTGAAAGGGCTTAAATTAGGGGCGCTGGATTACATTATGAAGCCGGTGATCCCTGAAATCGTATTAGCGCGGGTCGAAACACACATTAACGCCGTGATTCAAAGAGAAAAGTTGGTTAAACAGATCGATCAGTTGATTGAGTCATCGCGAGATCAAGATCAAGCCGACCAAATGTTCATCCACGATCTGAAAAATCCATTAACGGCGATTCAA
Source organism: Vibrio scophthalmi (assembly GCF_040869025.1). Taxonomy (NCBI): domain Bacteria; kingdom Pseudomonadati; phylum Pseudomonadota; class Gammaproteobacteria; order Vibrionales; family Vibrionaceae; genus Vibrio; species Vibrio scophthalmi. Next base: position 2,804,381 of record NZ_CP134271.1, read on the forward strand.
ACCACGCTGGAACAGCTCAAAGCGGAAGACCAAGATATTCAGGTGGTGAAAAGCAACACCATGATGTTGGCGCAGATGATTGATAGCTATCGCTTGCTGAAGCAATTAGAGCAAGGGCAATATTCTCAATCATTAACGTCAGTGTCAGCGCAGAGTGTGATGCAGAAAGTGATCGATAATTACCAAGCGCAAGCGGAGCAAAAGCAAGTGCGATTTAGCCTCGATGTCGATCCCGCGCTGAGTTACACGGGGGATGAGCTACTCAGCTATACCCTGTTCTGTAATCTGTTTTCCAATGCCATTGATGCCGCTCCGGTATCTTCTGCTATTACCATTCAAGCGAGTAAGATCGAACAAGAGTTGCTGATCACCGTGCACAATGATGGCGAGGTGCCTGAGGAAATTCGTGAGAGATTCTTCGATAAGTTTGTGACGTCAGGAAAGCAAGGAGGTACAGGCATTGGTGCGTATTCGGCTAAGCTATGCGCCCAGGCGCAACAAGGTGATATCAAGCTGGACTTGCAAGGTGGAGAAGGCACAACCATCACGCTATCGATGCAAGCGAAGGGGTAAAGAACCGTGCTTAGGTTGACGGTTTTAATTCAAAATGTTTCACGTCATTCATCGCTGGAGGAAGGCGAGAGTGGTTTGCTGGTGAAATTGTATTGATTAAAACACGCGACAGCTTGTAAAAAATCTTGATAGGCCTTTTCAAACGTTTCGCTGGTGGCATTGGCAATGTCATCAGCTGCGTTATCCAACTGACACTCAGTGCTGATTTTTTCGAGCCGTTGTTGTGATACTTGCTGACCATTTTGATCGTACCAAGCGACAGGCGGAGGAAGATTTGGCGCTCCCTCATCTTGAGTGGACGTGTTTGCCATATTATCCGCATAAGCCGCACTGCTCAGCAGGATGCTAATACTCATTAAACTGCATTTCAGATATCTGCTGGTGTTCATTCAAGGCTCTTTTTCATGATGAATTGTCGGCGTTTCAGTTAAGCAGGATAGATTTCTGTGCCCAATCCCAAACACACGCCCAAGTAAATAAGCCACAACTCATGGCCCACAACAGCTTCTCTGCAATGTTATAGAGATATTCGTTGTCCCGTTTATCGTAATGATCAATAACGGTCACTAACAGCGCTAGCGCAAGGCAGAAGCAAGCTGCGAATACCACCACGACAGGCGCACCGGAAAAAGTGATCCCGTCACTGCGTTTACCCGGAATATAAATCTCACCATTGATTAATCCATGACTGGCATAGATGATGATTAGCGTCGCTAAACCTGCCCATAAATTGCGCATTTGTCGCGGTATTTCATTGGCAACGTAAGCAGGCACTTTTTTGCTGAATTCATACTGACCATGACGCTTATTGAGGAAAGATTTTTTGATCAGCAGCCGCAGGATCAGTGCTTCTTCATCCGCGCTGTAATAGCCGGTATTGAGCTTGGCAAAGAGTTTTTGCCCAAGAGCTGGGGTAATGTCTTCTTTGCCACTATAGAGCACTTTGCGTTGTTGCCAATAAAAATGCAGCTTACTAAACATGGTGTTTGGTTCTTATCAAGATGTGCTGAGTTGCTAGACGAATCTATCAGTGAAATAAGCAGAGTAAAGTACCTCAAATCATGACGTAAAAACCCGTTTTAGTTCATGTTTTTACCGATAGTGAGGGAGGTGATTAAATATCGATGGGTGGAAAAAGAGGAGAAATTTAGAATAGGCGGCGTAGACTCAACTTGATTAGTTATCTTGTCACGCCGCGCTCACGCATCAATAATTATGCGGTTTGCTTTAGGTGCTTCTTCACTTTTTTCAGTGCCATATTGCGCTTAAGTGGCGAAAGATAATCAATGAAAAGGTTACCTGCTAGATGGTCAATCTCATGTTGCAGGGCAATGGCAAGAAACTCATCGTTTTCGATAGTGACAGGGTTACCTTGGCGATCGAGTCCAGTCACAACCACAGAGGTGTAACGTTCTACATCAGCATAGTACTCAGGTACTGACAAGCAGCCTTCTTGCCCCATTGCTTTGTCTGAGCCACTTACGATCTCAGGGTTAATCAGAATAAGAGGGTCATTACGTTCTTCCGATAGATCGATAATGATGATCGCTTCTTTGCTACCGACTTGCGTTGATGCCAAGCCAATACCGTTATCCGTTGCGTAAAGGGTATCCAACATATCATCAATAAGCGTTTGGACTGATTCAATATCACTCACTTTTGTTGCTGGGATTTTAAGTCTTGGATCTGGAGCAGTGAGAATGTCTAAAACGGCCATAATTACCTTCTAATTTTATTGGTCATGCTGAATGATGTTGCAATGGTGCTGCGATCTGAAGTTTGAGCTCGCCTCAAATAGCGCGCGGTATTATATACCGAACTTGGTATGAGATGTTTGGTTGCGTGATAATTATTTGCTCAGCGAACTTATCGGTAGTTTGAGTTCCATTGAGCTATGAATACTTCCCATGGATAACACAAGCCATCAATGGCAAACGTGACTGCTTAAAACGTTCTGACAATGGTTAATGTATTCCTGAGCTTCAGGGAAATATAGGTCATTATCTTCCATGAGAGTGACTTGCTGAAAAATCTCAATCGCAGCTTGGAATAAGTTGCCGCCTTGCACAAAGTTGTCGGCGTTCCACGCGATCTCACCGTTGTCCATCAAGGTTCTCGCTTTGTAGAAAAAGTGTTTGGCACTTGGGTCCTCACTGATGACGCGATCCAATATTTCGATAGCGTACGCATTGACACCTTCGCAGCAAATAAGATCGGCGTACAGCAGTAAGCAATCGATGTTATTGGGAGCGAGATTCAATGCCTTCTCCAGCAGTTCTTGTGCAGTACGGTCATCGATACTGAGTGCAAAATAGAGGTTTGCGAGTTGGTAATAGGCGTCAACCAAGCTGGGATCTAAGTCAATCGCGGTATTAAAATCGTCAATCGCTTGTGGAACATCGTTCTGTTCGCTTCTGCCATGAACTTGAGCGGGTAGCATATAATCGCCCGCCAATAAAATCCCGCGTTGATAGTAGGCACTCGCCGAATCTGGGTGGGATTCAATCATGGCATTTAGCTGTTCAAGCCTTGATAAAGCCATCGAGTCTGTTGGAGAGGATTTTAACAAGTGAAGGAAAGTTTTTAAGCGATTCATGGCATTACGTGGTTAAGGATAAATAAGATCACTACAGCCGAATCGATCCGTTTTTCGGTCAAATTCGGTGGCGTAGAATAGCATGACTTTGATCGTTTAACATGGGTGGCCTTGATTATTTTAACGAATAATCAAGGGGCGGCGAACGCTATACCACCGGCGCTTGCTGCCAATACTGGCGTGTCGTTTCAGAAACGGCATCGAAATCTTGTGAGTGTTCGACCACAAACTGAGCCAAATTGAGCGCAATGTTCTGATTACCTAATAGTGCGAGGCTGCGTATCGCACGGGTGATTCGCAGTTGGTTATGATCTTGGTGTCTTAACCAGACGTGGTTATTGGCGCTGAGAGGGAGGTCAGATTTGATCTGCTCACCATCGCGAGTCAATCCCCAAAACGGCAACATTAAATCGAGCACGTTTAAATGCGCAGCGGGTAAACGAGGGTCGCTGCTAAATAGTGCGCGATCCGCTGCGGTCACGAGCGGTGCATGTCGATTGAATTTGGTGCCTTGGTCGATGGGAAATAAGACTTGGATGTATTTATGATCATGCTCTAACCAGAAATGATTGTAGGCTAAGAACTGTTCAATATGTCGCCCTAAGCTATCGGCTTTTTCTCCTAGCATAAAGCTAGCGATATCACTCATGATGGTTTCCATTTATTTGTTGTGACTATCTTGGCGAGTTTAGTTTATACGAGATAGTTTAAATGATTGATTATATTTATTTTCTGCTAGATAGCGTGAAGTGAAATCAATAAAAAAGCCAGTCAACACTCGTTAACTGGCTCTAAATTAATCGCTGTTTCGGTGCTTAAAGCACAGTGATTAGCGGTTTTCTGCGTCTGCAACCATAGCAAGTGCCACGGCTTCAGCGACCTTGATACCATCAATACCAGCAGATAGGATACCGCCCGCATAACCAGCACCTTCACCCGCAGGGTAGAAGCCTTTAAGGTTGATGCTTTGGTAATCTTTACCACGCTTGATGCACACTGGAGAAGAGGTACGAGTTTCAACACCCGTTAGTAGGCCATCTTCAGAGGCAAAACCTTTGATTTTCTTATCAAAGGCAGGGATTGCTTCACGGATCGCTTCGATTGCAAAATCGGGTAGCGCTTTAGAAATATCGGTTAGCTTGATACCCGGCGTGAATGATGGCTCTACATCGCCAATCGCACTTGGATCGCGACCTTTCAGGAAGTCACCAATTTTTTGTGCTGGTGCATCGTAGTTCTCGCCGCCTAACACGTAAGCGCCAGATTCAAGTTCACGTTGCAGACGAATACCGGCGAGTGCGTCACCTGGGTAATCGCGCTCAGGGTCGATACCGACCACGATAGCACTGTTTGCGTTGCGCTCAGCACGAGAGTATTGGCTCATACCGTTAGTCACAACGCGACCTTCTTCTGATGTTGCCGCAACCACAGTACCGCCTGGGCACATACAGAAGCTGTAAACCGTGCGGCCATTTTTACAGTGGTGAACCAGCTTGTAATCGGCTGCGCCAAGGATTGGGTGACCAGCGTTTTTACCAAAACGCGCTTCATCAATCATTGATTGCTTGTGCTCGATACGGAAACCAACCGAGAACGGTTTTGCTTCCATGTAAACGCCGCGCTCGTTCAGCATTTCAAACGTATCACGTGCAGAGTGACCAACAGACAATACAACATAGCGAGATTTGATTTCTTCGCCATTTGAAAGCGTTACACCGGTGATTTGACCGTCTTCCATATGGATATCGTCAACACGAGTACTAAAGCGGATCTCGCCGCCTAGTTCGATGATTTTTGCACGCATTTTTTCGATCATCGTTACAAGCTTGAACGTACCGATGTGCGGTTTGCTTACGTACATGATCTCTTCTGGAGCGCCCGCAGCAACGAATTCAGTGGTTACTTTGCGGCCGTAGAAATTTGGATCTTTGATTTGGCTGTAAAGTTTGCCATCAGAGAAAGTACCCGCGCCACCTTCACCAAACTGTACGTTTGATTCAGGGTTTAGCGCACGCTTACGCCAGAAACCAAACGTATCTTTAGTACGTTCGCGAACTTCTTTACCACGCTCAACAATGATTGGGTTGAAGCCCATTTGTGCCAAAACTAGGCCCGCAAACAGACCACATGGGCCAAAACCGATCACCACAGGGCGCTCAGTTTGGTTTGCTGGTGCTTGAGCCACAAATTTGTATTCCATGTCAGGCGTTTCTTTGACATGTGGATCGCTAATAAAAGCTTCAAGCATTTCAGCTTGGTTTGCCACTTCAACATCAAGTGTGTAGATCAGTTGGATGTTGGCTTTTTTACGAGCATCGTAGCCACGTTTAAACAGATTAAAAGAAAGAACTTGGTCAGCAGCGATGCCAAGTTTTTTAGTAATGGCGTCTAAGATCGCGCCTTCCTCATGATTTAGAGGCAGTTTAATTTCAGTTAAACGTATCATAGTGATATCTCGTTACTTATGTTGCAGTAGGTGTCTTAGCCAGCTTTGCCATCACTCAGTCGTTTGAGGACGGTTGACTCGCTCACAATGGCGCGCATTTTACGAGAAATTGAATTGTCTGTCATACTAAATCAGGAATAGGAGAGCATTTTGCCGAAGATTAACCGCGCATAATGTTGAATTTTGATTTGGGATGAGTATTATCCCCATCTTATTTTTGACCAAATTAAGAGTTGATTGTCATGGCGTTTGTCGTAACGGATAACTGTATCCAATGTAAATACACTGACTGTGTCGCGGTATGCCCAGCCGATGCCTTCCATGAAGGGCCAAATTTTATGGTGATCAACCCGATTGAGTGTATAGATTGCGGCTTATGCGTGGACGAATGTGCAGCGCAGGCGATCTTTCAAGAAGATGAGCTTACTGACGACCAACAAGTGTTCATTGAGCTCAATGCGGAATTGGCTGAGATCTGGCCAGTACAAACAGAAGTTAAGCCTGCTATGGATGATGCTGAGCAGTGGAATGGCGTGCCAAATAAACTCGACAAGTTAGAGCGTTAAGACCAGATTAGGCCGTAACACCAATAGGTAGCATTAAAAAAAGCGTAACGATTGAATCAGTCGTTACGCTTTTTTATTGTTCGCTATGTCGTGCTTAATTTCAGGAGCGCTTCCGCAAGCGCTGAATTAGCTGTGCTGACGACGCATATTATCGAGGATGATGCCTGTTGCCATCGCAACGTTGAGTGACTCTGCACCACCAAATGCTGGAATGGTGATTTTATCGGTCACAAACGCGGCTGCTTGAGCGCGAATGCCGTGAGATTCACTGCCCATCAACAAAATACCTTCAGCCGCAAATTCAGTTTTATGTACGCTTTCACCTTCAAGGAACGCGCCGTAAACCGGTAGACTCGCTTGCTCAAGATAGTTAGGTAGATCCAATTGGTGTACTTGCACACGGCCAAAGCTGCCCATGGTGGCACTGATGGTTTTTGGGTTGTATGGATCGGCACAATCTTGGCTGGCGACAATGTGCTTAATGCCATACCAATCGGCGACGCGAATAATCGTACCAAGGTTACCCGGATCTTGAACGCCATCGAGCGCAATCATCATGCCTTGGGCAACAGGCGCCTCAAAGGTTGGGATCTCAACCACGGCAATCGCCGCGTTATTGCTCACCAAGGTGCTGGCTTTGGTTAGGTCATCCAGTGATGCTTCGATGCATTCAAAGCGCTCAAGCGTCGCTTGATTCTGCTCCAAAAAGTCGGCGGTTGCGAAAACGTGTTTTACCGTTAACGTACTACTTGCCAGTTCAAGTACGTTTTTTTCACCCTGAACTAGGAATAAGCCGAGTGCTTTACGCTGTTTCTTTTGGCCTAAAGCACGCAGCAGTTTTAGTTGGTTTTTAGAAATCATTATTTTATCCCAGATGAAAACGCAGCGATTATAACCGCAGTCGTCACTCGATGCTACGTACAGCGTAATTCCGTTTATGCCTTTATGCGCTTGAGTATTGCGGTTGTTTGAATTCCCACCAATGCACTTGTTCTTCTCATTAAGTGAGAATGAGGCACTTATCGATAATTGTTGCCTTTATTAAAGCAGCGCATATTCGAGAGAGGCAGCAAGCAAGGTGCATGAGAGCGATTCGCAATGCTCATTATGCCCATAGCGATGCGCGACGGATTCGCAAGCAATCTTGGTGTCAGTTCAAAGGACAAAGCAAAGAGGATAGGGAATGTTGAAAGAGGTAAGCCGTTTGAATAATCATGAATTTACAGCGCAACATAACAGCGAACTTCGCCACGCCAAAGCACTGGATAAATCCTTGTTTGAGTTGGTCAATGGAATTGAAATCCTCAGTGCGGTTGGGCCGACCAATTATAATCAACAGAAAAGCGAGTTCTTTAAACGTCACTTTTCTATTGAGCCTGAATTTCGCTACAAAGAGAACATTCACAACCCGTTTCAGTTAAAGCGCCAACTGTTCAATTTACCGCTTGAGTCGGTAGAAGATGCGGATCTGCATAGAATTTATGAAGATGTCATTCTTTCTTATGTTGATAAAATCGATCAGTTGCAAACCATTGGCACGCAAGACTTTCTCTATAACTCTTTACGTTACTTCGGTGAACCAACGGAGAAGGATATTCGCAACGCGACTTTTATCCTCCACTTACCGGATTCAGATGAAGATGATCAAAAGCTGATCGATGCTCAAGGTATTCAAGCCATCATGGCTGAATTCGCCAAACAGGAAGACTACCAATACGATTTGGTGATTGACGACGACATGATCGCCAATGCGCTGGTGAACAAAACCACCGTTAAGATCAACAGTGCGGCAAGTGTGCCAGAGATTGAAGCACATGCTCTTGCGCACCATGAATTGGGTGTGCACCTTGCGACTACCATCAACGCAATGAATCAGCCATTCCATGTTCTGTCACTCGGTTGCCCAGTCAATACCATGACTCAAGAAGGCATGGCGATCTTAAGTGAATATTTGGCAGGCCATCTGACGATTAAGCGACTCAAAATTCTTGCACTGCGTGTGCTGGCCGTAGAATCGATGATCAAAGACAAGTCCTTCCGCACCACGTTTATGATGCTTAAAGAGCAACTCGGAGTAGAGAAGAACCTCGCTTTCACCATTACTGCGCGTGTTTATCGTGGCGGTGGCTTTACTAAAGATTACTTGTATTTGCGTGGATTCCACGAAGTGTTGCACGCTTATGAAGAGCAAGAAGGGTTCTTGAATCTACTTTGCGGCAAAACCGCGCTGATGCATTTACCGCAAATTAATCGTTTGGTGGAGAAGGGGATATTCAATCCCCCAATTAAGATCACGCCATCGTTTGTTAATCCAACCGATAACGATGATGTGCGCCGTTTTATTACCCACGCGATTAAGTAACGCCACTGATGATATTGAACAAAAGCAGCCAATGGCTGCTTTTTTGTTGGTGGAGGATTGGGAGCAAAAGAGTAGGCGTTATCTAGTGAGTTTTTGGACAAAACCTTCTTAGAATATTAATTTAATTTAGAAAATACAGATAACCTTTAGTATAGAAAAGTCGCGTAGTAAAATGTCCAATTTGACTGAACCAGCTCAATACTGAGGAATCCCCTAATGATTTTGATAAAAATCATAAATTTAAGGTAGATGCACATCTTGTCATGTGATCAAATGGTTCTGAGAAAAATCAATAACCAGACAACAAGATGTGCGAACTCGATATTTTACACGACTCTCTTTACCAATTCTGCCCTGAATTGCACTTAAAACGACTCAACAGTTTAACGCTGGCTTGCCACGCATTACTTGAATGTAAAACGCTCACTCTTACCGAACTTGGTCGTAACCTGCCAACGAAAGCCAGAACAAAACATAACATCAAACGAATCGACAGATTGTTAGGTAATCGTCACTTGCACAAAGAGCGACTCGCTGTATACCGTTGGCATGCCAGCTTTATCTGTTCAGGTAATTCGATGCCCATTGTTCTTGTTGACTGGTCTGATATTCGTGAGCAAAAACGGCTTATGGTATTGCGGGCTTCGGTGGCACTACATGGTCGTTCTATTACTCTTTATGAGAAAGCCTTTCCGCTTTCAGAGCAATGTTCAAAGAAGGCTCATGACCAATTTCTAGCCGACCTTGCAAGCATTCTACCGAGTAACACTACACCGCTCATTGTCAGTGATGCTGGCTTTAAAGTGCCATGGTATAAATCCGTTGAAAAGCTAGGTTGGTACTGGTTAAGTCGAGTCAGAGGGAAAGTGCAATATGCAGATTTAGGTGCGGAAAACTGGCAACCTATCAGCAACTTACATAGCATATCCTCAAGTCGCTCAAAGACTTTAGGCTATAAGAGGTTGACTAAGAGCAACCCAATTTCATGTCAAATTGCACTGTATAAATCACGTCCTAAAGGCCGAAAAAATCAGCGTTCGACACGGACTAATTGTCATCATCCGTCACCTAAAATCTACTCCGCTTCGACAAAAGAACCATGGGTTTTAGCGACTAACTTGCCCGTTGAAATCCGAACACCAAAGCAACTTGTTAGGCTCTACTCGAAGCGTATGCAAATTGAAGAAACCTTCCGAGACTTGAAAAGCCCAGCCTACGGTTTAGGCCTCCGTCATAGCCGAACTAGCAGCTCAGAGCGCTTTGATATCATGCTGCTAATCGCCCTAATGCTTCAACTGACATTTTGGCTTGCTGGAGTTCATGGTCAGAAACAAGGTTGGGATAAGCACTTCCAAGCTAACACTGTCAAAAATCGAAATGTACTCTCAACAGTGCGCTTAGGGATGGAAGTTTTGCGGCATTCTGGCTACACAATAACGAGGGAAGACTTGCTCGCGGCTGCAACCCTGCTTGCTCAAAATCTATTCAAACATGGTTGTGCTTTGGGGAAATTATGAGGGGATCCCTCAGAGCTCAATACCATTTTGACTCCTGCACTGGACTAAATTAATGCTCTTGATTTATGTATTTGATTGTTATCACTTATGTGTATGAGAAGTTGCACCATGAACAGATATACAAGATCGCATCATATATAGAAGGGTTAGAGTAAGTTTGTTCTATTATCGATTGTATAACCTCAATTACTAGATATATAACTAGCCAAAATGACGCACTGATAAGGGTCTCATATGACATATTAACGTTAGTTAGCTTGTTATTATTTAAGTCATAGTTGTATCTCAATTTAAAAAATACAAACAAATACGCAACATACCTTACGATTAAGGCATAATATAAGCTGCTTAATATCAGCATTATTAATCGCTTTAGCACCAACTTACCTCCCATGTTAACTGGTGCTATCCTTGCCACGCTGTTTGGGCTTGCTATAATAGAAAGCTCAGCGCAGCAAACCGAATTCCTCCCAAGCCTCGCACTTAAAGCTGCAACTAATACAACTACAACAAAAAGAGAATTAGCCGTGAGCCAGCCACATACCCTGACATTAGATGACGTCTCATTTGATAAAAAACAAGGCAGGATTGATGTTTACAAGGGCAAGCATAAACACATTGTCATCCCTGATAATTTTGACGGGATCCCCGTCACCGAGATCTGGGATTATGCTTTTTCAGAGGTTGAGGACTTAAGCGAAGAATTCGAAGAGGTCCCACAGAACCCAATAGCCAGCGTGGTGATCCCTAATACTGTCACCGAAATTGGCGAAGGTGCCTTTCAGCGTAACGCCCTTACCGAGATAGTGATTCCAAGCTCTGTGACTCGTATTGGTTACAAGGCCTTTGCTGAAAACGCACTTACCAGCGTTGATATTCCAGATTCAGTGACTGAAATTGCTGAGAGTGCATTTGCTAACAATGCATTAACTCAGCTGAGCCTGCCAAATTCATTGACTAAAATTAATGAGCGAGTGTTTCAATTTAATGCGTTAGCCAGCATCACTATTCCTGATTCCGTGACTGAAATCGGCTTAGGCGCATTTAGGGGAAATGCACTTCAAAGCATCACAATTCCAGACTCGGTAACTGACATAGACTCTGAAGCGTTTGCAGACAATGCTATAACCAGTGTATTCATTCCGACTTCGGTCACTTACATGGGTAATGGCGCTTTTACCGATAACCCATTAAGGGGCAGGATCATTAAAGGCTTTGGCGAGAAAAAGCCGCCCAGAGAGCTCACTGACGAAGAGTGGCTCGAAGTCTTTGGTGACTTATAAGCTAAAGCATTGCTGCGCGCACATCTAACATCTGATTGCGCGTAACCTTGTGAGCTTACTGCTCACAAGGTTTACAGCAGAGAAGTAACTGTACTCCCCTTTTATATAGCCTAAATAGCTTCGAGTTAATCGTATTCAGCAACGAGCATGACTTTCTTTAACTGTGGCTGGTAAAACACCATAAACTCACCGGCAAAGCCCAAATACTCACTATCTCTAACCAAGTAAGCTTCATCTTTAAAGCTGCCTATGAAGGTATATTCTTTATTGTCTTTCTCATCCACATAAACAATATCGCGAGTGCTCATATGTTCAAATTCAGGATGATTAAGGCTGCAGGTCACTTCATAGTAATGATCCAGCTCTGGATTCTTTGCCAGTTCATTATATAAACATGAAGCCCAGTTCTGGCCAAATCTAGGTTGGCCGCCCAAAGTGATTAATGGCAACTTTTTGCCACGACGCATCAAACACTGATTGGCAGAAAATTCGTCCTGCGCTTGCTGATAGTTGTCTAAGTATTCGTCTTGCTCTTCAAGCGTATCATCATTGGCGTACTCGTCATCTAAGCACCAGCCTTGTTGCTCGCCAATATACGAATAGGTGATTGGGCCATAATCACCATCGGGAATGCCTTGCAGATTAGGAAGTGCAATGAGTATTTTGTCGTCAACGCTTGCAGCAAACATATTGAATGACAACAACCCTATTGGAATTAATTTCTCACGGTCAAAAGCCACAGACTCAGCCGTTGGAAATGCAGCATAACCAGCTTCATCATGGAAAATATCTATTTCAGCTACATTCAATTTGGTATCTTTAATTACAAACGCCATATTTTACAACACATTCCTTTTTATTATTAATAGGTTAAATTGCTGATTCGCAAATACTTTACACAAGCGACTCATAGATTATTGATGCCAGTATACGCTCTTGTTAGCGTAAATTGGCGTATTCAAATGCGCCGAAAATCACGCTTTGAGAAATCAAATTTACTCAGGTGAGGGTTAAGCAGAGCTCCCTTACATTTGACACATATGAATGCACGAAAGAGAGCACAGTTTTCTAAAGGCGACCTAATCATCCATACCGCCCCCATCAGCGTGATAGTTCTAAGAACAAACAGCAAAAGATCAAGGGATTCCATTGTAGTGGGGTAGTAAATTTGGCCGCGTTAGATGAGGAAAAGTGAGTCAATCCTTACTCTGGTCGAGTGGTTGTTGAATCAGTCGAAACAAGGAATGGGGCACAAACGAGTTAGATGAAGATCAATCTCTACTCATATGCTCCCGTTGGTCATTCCCTTGAAAAGGGAATCTTTTAGTGTGTCCTAAACAGTCATTCGCTTAACAATAAGTCGATGCGCACTAGATTCCCGCCTTCGCGAGAATGACGTAAGGGAAGGTTTTCCGTTCTGTGAATGAATGGCTATTGTGGGCATTAGAGCTTACGACGCGACTTGGTCATTCCCTTGAAAAAGGGGATCTCGCTTTTGCTTTTAGTGTGCTCTAAATAGTCATTCCCTTGAAGAAGGGAATCTCGCTTTTGCTTTTTATGTGTCCTAAATAGTCATTACTTTTGGGAGGTCTAAAATTGCTGACTATCTGAATTCACATTTCGAGGCCTAACGCTAAAAGGAACAATAAGCTGTTTTAAGTTGGCTGGAGTGAACATCCTAAGGTGGCACTTCATGACCAATTTTAGCCAAGAAATCTTTACGACGTTCGCCGCTGATAGTGATAAAATCGCCGCAAAAGAATTACTGAGAAACCCTATGTTTATCCATCATGTTAACGGCATCGACTGGCTGGTGATTACCGCTTTTGAAGAACTGAAAACGATGTTTATCGAAGATGCAGGGGCGATCCCGTCTTGCTTCTCTAGCAGCAGTGAATTGAGCCTGATTGATCAAGCCAAGCGCAGTTATGGATATTTGCCGACACTCAGCGGCGTAATCACCGATGTCGGCACATTTCAAAGCAAGAATAACGAAGAAGATTTAGACCCACAGCTTGCTTGCCTAGTTGAGGGGCGTGGTCGGGTGTTTATCTACCATGGCGGCTTTGTCGCTTTTGTCGATGACGAGCAAACTTTTATTACTCGAATGGACTGAAAATTATTCGGTAAGTTGAAATCGACGAATTGGCATCTCTAACAAGGCAAGGGCACTTCGAAGTTACGAACTGCCAGCGGTGAAGGTTCTGGTCAGTTGTGTGTCAGGCGCTTTGCTAATTTAGTCTTCTATGGAATATCTCAAGTATGGGAAACCTTGATAGGAAAAAGATAAGACACGCCCCCACCAAATTTGATTGTTCCTCTACTCTAAAAGACCCACATCACAGAAATAAATAGGATCGTAACAAAATATAGCTTAATTAATAAAGGTCCATACAATAAGCTGAGATACATCAACGATAGCATGATTTATGATTAGACAAATTACGATTACAAACTTTCGCTCGATACGAAAAGAGATTGTTTCAACTGAAGAAATTACCTCTTTTGTTGGTAAAAATGATGCAGGAAAATCGAATCTACTCCGAGCATTAAATCTTTTCTTTAATAACAAAACAGATGCGGAGAGTGATTTTAATTTTAATTCTGATTTCAACATAAATGCAACCATTCAGCAACGTAAAGCCAAGGAAATTAAAGTTGAACTTGTTCTTAAACTTCCTCGAAGCTATCGCAGGCCGAACAAGCCTGACACCGTTTATTGGAGTAGAACATGGCGAGCCGAAGGTTATCATGATGAAGTTCAACAATATTGTGTCATAAGTAATGGTCGTATTAAGAACAAAACTGACTTTACTAAGAGCAGCAGAATTCCATATCTATTAAAAAGCATTAACTACATTTATATTCCAGCTATCAAAGACGCAAATTTCTTTAGAGATTTACAGGGGCAATTATATGATGTATTGGCAACAGCTTCAGATCAAGGTTTGCATGCTTCTGCAAATAGTTTTGAGCAAGAAATTAGCAATCATATCAATGAGTTAATGAGTGAAATTGATGCGACATTTGCCAATAGTAATAACGAAGTTAAGTTGCCTAAAAATCTCAGAAATATATTTGGTGCATTAGAGTTTAGTGCGGACAACATACCTTTGTCTCGTAGAGGTGATGGAATAAAGATCAGACACATCCCTATGATGCTTTCTTTCATCGCTCTTAAACAACAAAATGCTGGTGCTGGTGCTAGAGTTACGATCCGACCTCAAATATGGGGGTTTGAAGAACCAGAGAATAACGTTGAGTTCTCAACATGCTTTGAACTTAATAATCAGTTAATAGAGGCAGCCAAAAAGCATACTCAAATCTTTATTACTACGCATTCTCCGGCAATTTATTCACTATCATTTAATGATACCCTCCCGGCAGGGATAAAAAGTACAAGCTACTATGTAGAAAAACAAGGTTACGATACGAAAATTATCTCATGTAGTGAACAAGAGTTACATGGTAATACTGGTTTTCTAAACCTAGTTACGCCTATGATTGAAGAGCATCGCAAAGAGTGGAGCGATCGCGAGATCCAGTACAACCAAATAGTACAAGATTTAACATGCCAATTAGCAGAATCTTCAAAGCCACGTTTATTTCTGGAAGGAATAAGCGATAAGGTAGTCATATCCCGTATTCTGCGTTATCACGATTTAGACAGCCAAGTTTTTATTGATACACCTGAAGACGCTCACAATGGAGCAAACGCTGCTAGTGATCGAGCGAAAGCTTTCTATTTATTGCAAAAGCACGAAAAAGATAAAATATTAGGGTTACTATTACTAGATGATGATGATGCGGGTAAGGAAGCTAAGAAGCAACTTACGGATTTTTTTCTGGTCAGAAATCTTCTGTAGGCGCTGCGACTTATCCTCCTCACGATATTCCTAAGCAACTTAAAGATAAAGGTTATGTATGGAAAGTTGAATTGGAACATCTGTATCCTGAATGTATTTGGGCTCACTCGCATCAGCAATCTTGGATCGAATTAATTGATGGTGAAGAAAAAAAATTCACTGAAAATAAGCGTAATGAATTTCTTAATAATGATATAACTCCGTCTGAATACAAGAATGACTTGAGTCAATATCAACGGTTCATCGTAGATTACTCATTCTCACATGACGGAAAGCGACGTGTCAGTAATTATATTGAGAGCATGACTGATCAGCAACTTGTTGAGTGCCGGTTATTGGAAGCATTCCAACCAGTTATTGACTTAATAATGGGTAAATTAAAGATAACAATACCTATTAATGCAGAGGGTGGCGATTTTGAGAGTCAAGAATCTGAGATTTTACCATAGAGATAGCCTCAATGCTTATTGACATTTTGGCGTTCGAATTAATTTAACAAACAGGATCTGGTCTTTCTTTTTGCCTCGATTAGTTTAAGTATCGAAAACATTGATATTCAAGAACTGGTTTTAGGTCGCCTTAACGTACTTCGGTGCCTAACGAGTTAGACGAAGACCAATCAATACTCATATGATCCTCGTTTGTCATTCCCTTGAAAAAGGGAATCTCGCTTTTGGTTTTAGTGTTTCCTAAATAATCATTCGCCTAACAATAACTCGATACGCACTAGATTCCCGCCTTCGCGGGAATGACGGTGAATGGGGAGGGTTACAGGCCCTCAGGGGGCTTAGATTCTCGCTTTCACAAGGCTAAAGAAAACCATAAAGTCAGTCAGCGGGATAGCCTCTCTTAATTCACCAAGCCCAAGATCAAACAAGGCGAACCAATCGATTCGCCTTGTTTACTGAGAAAGTGATGACTTGCTTTGAGATACTAGCTTATCGCGAGGCGCAATAAGGTTACTTGGATTGAGATGCGGCGTGCTGCTCAACCATGAACGCAATTACTTCTTCATTTAAGCAAGATTTACTCACGTATTGACGTTGTTTACCGATATGCAGGATGAAACCTAAATCGGTTTGTTCAAGTTGGTCGATTTCACTCCAGCCGAGTTTGCGGTTGATTTTACCACTTTTATAAGTCACACCATCAGCGTTCACTTGCAGCTGCACTTTTCTCATGCGGCTCGAGCTTATGGTTTGTCGCCATAACCACCATGTGCGCTTGCAATAAACACTGAAGGCTTCAATAACACTCAATACGATAAAGAACCAACCAACATAACCGTTAGGTAATAGCTCAAACTCTAATAAAACCACACCAAAAATAAGAAAGAGCAGTCCTTTTAAATACGCGTGTGGGAATTTAACGGGTTGGCTTGTTTGATCATAACACTCAGCAAAGAAAGGCTTGTCGAGCGTATATTCTGTAGTGAAATCGAA
This sequence comes from Vibrio scophthalmi, assembly GCF_040869025.1. Classification (NCBI taxonomy): domain Bacteria; kingdom Pseudomonadati; phylum Pseudomonadota; class Gammaproteobacteria; order Vibrionales; family Vibrionaceae; genus Vibrio; species Vibrio scophthalmi. The sequence goes on from NZ_CP134271.1 coordinate 2,821,032, forward strand.
ATCTTTAGACATCTATGATTACTTCTAGGTTTCTGTGAATGAGTTTTCCATGTTGCGAGCGTTCAACATGGGCATGGTCGCGCAGCGCTGAGGGATCCCCTCATAATTTCCCCAAAGCACAACCATGTTTGAATAGATTTTGAGCAAGCAGGGTTGCAGCCGCGAGCAAGTCTTCCCTCGTTATTGTGTAGCCAGAATGCCGCAAAACTTCCATCCCTAAGCGCACTGTTGAGAGTACATTTCGATTTTTGACAGTGTTAGCTTGGAAGTGCTTATCCCAACCTTGTTTCTGACCATGAACTCCAGCAAGCCAAAATGTCAGTTGAAGCATTAGGGCGATTAGCAGCATGATATCAAAGCGCTCTGAGCTGCTAGTTCGGCTATGACGGAGGCCTAAACCGTAGGCTGGGCTTTTCAAGTCTCGGAAGGTTTCTTCAATTTGCATACGCTTCGAGTAGAGCCTAACAAGTTGCTTTGGTGTTCGGATTTCAACGGGCAAGTTAGTCGCTAAAACCCATGGTTCTTTTGTCGAAGCGGAGTAGATTTTAGGTGACGGATGATGACAATTAGTCCGTGTCGAACGCTGATTTTTTCGGCCTTTAGGACGTGATTTATACAGTGCAATTTGACATGAAATTGGGTTGCTCTTAGTCAACCTCTTATAGCCTAAAGTCTTTGAGCGACTTGAGGATATGCTATGTAAGTTGCTGATAGGTTGCCAGTTTTCCGCACCTAAATCTGCATATTGCACTTTCCCTCTGACTCGACTTAACCAGTACCAACCTAGCTTTTCAACGGATTTATACCATGGCACTTTAAAGCCAGCATCACTGACAATGAGCGGTGTAGTGTTACTCGGTAGAATGCTTGCAAGGTCGGCTAGAAATTGGTCATGAGCCTTCTTTGAACATTGCTCTGAAAGCGGAAAGGCTTTCTCATAAAGAGTAATAGAACGACCATGTAGTGCCACCGAAGCCCGCAATACCATAAGCCGTTTTTGCTCACGAATATCAGACCAGTCAACAAGAACAATGGGCATCGAATTACCTGAACAGATAAAGCTGGCATGCCAACGGTATACAGCGAGTCGCTCTTTGTGCAAGTGACGATTACCTAACAATCTGTCGATTCGTTTGATGTTATGTTTTGTTCTGGCTTTCGTTGGCAGGTTACGACCAAGTTCGGTAAGAGTGAGCGTTTTACATTCAAGTAATGCGTGGCAAGCCAGCGTTAAACTGTTGAGTCGTTTTAAGTGCAATTCAGGGCAGAATTGGTAAAGAGAGTCGTGTAAAATATCGAGTTCGCACATCTTGTTGTCTGGTTATTGATTTTTCTCAGAACCATTTGATCACATGACAAGATGTGCATCTACCTTAAATTTATGATTTTTATCAAAATCATTAGGGGATTCCTCAGCGCGCAGCGCCGAGCTTATCATTAACAAGGTTGATTCTATGTTGGGACAATTAGCGGGGCTGGTGGCCTGTCTTCTTCGCAAATTGTTGCATTGCCTCGGCAAACGTTGTTGTGCCGCCTTTGGTTTGAACCTGCATTACCTTGTGCCCCATCTTCTCCAACGCTTGGCGCTCTGCCACAACCGCTTCGTCGTTTGGTTGACTGCCCTGTACAGGCTGATGAATGTAACACCCCTCTAGTTGACCATCTTCGACCAGTTGGTGGTGTTTTAGTGCATCGATATCAAAATTCATAGTCAGTCTTTTAGTGTGAATGGCGAGTCTCTATGGCAAAGCTCGCAAGCATTTATCGTTATTTCCAATCAGGCATTATAACCATAAAAAGTGAATGTAAATACAGCAATCCAATGGTCTGTCATCGGGACGAATGACGCAAGGAAGGAGCGCTCAAACTGCAAATGGCTAAATTCGTGGTCATCTTCATTCTTCAGCAAAGTATTCATGCAGTACTTGTCGCCATTCTGGGCTGTGACGGATTTTGAGCAGCGCACGATTAATCTGTTCTCGATATGGGCTGTTGTTTTCAATCGCGAGGCCATAGTTTTGCTTTTCAAATCGATACGGTAGCACCGTTAATTGTTCGTATTGGCCTTGTTCTTTGGCTTGCTTAATCAGGTATTTGAGCACCGCGTCGTCGGCAACGATGGCATCGACTTCATTCCCGTCGAGTGCTTGTAAAAGTTGGTCTATATCTGCGTAAGTACGATGCACAATCGCTTGAGAGATCAGGTACTCCGAAGAGGTCGACGATTTTTTCGCGCCGACAGACATGTTGGCCAAATCGTTAACGTTTTTGATGTCGCTATTAAGCAGACCCAAGGTGAAGGTACTGGCGAGCACGGCGGTCACGCTAGCAATAAAGAAGGTGGTAAAAATTGCCAGAAAGACGGTGAGTATTCGCCCTGGTAGGGTCTTAAATTCAAAATAGTTAAAGGGGCCTTTGGTAATAAACAATAAGCCAAGGATAAAGCCTTCGACCATTTGCGCTTTTTTACCCGGCATGGAGTAGAGCTTGTCGTTAATCCGGTGTTCGAGTAAGTAGTAAATAACCCCAACGATCGCGGCAAGCACAAACACAAAACCGATGATATAGAGCAGTTTGGTGTTGGTGAAAATGTTACCGATAGAAGCGAGGTAGCCTTGCTGCTTAACGGCGATGGCTAAATGGGTTTCGTAAAATGAATGGGAGAAATCGAGGATTTCTTCTCTTTGTGGCGTGATGGACAAGCAGGATACACCGACATTCAATGAGCCGTTGGCAACATCATCGATCAATTCGCTCAGGCCGTGATCGGTGATGTTGTAGCTTACGCCGAGATCTAAGGCGATCTCTTGCCACAAAAACAGACTTAATCCAGAGTAACTGCCATCTCCCTCTATGATCACAAAGGGTGGGCAACTGTATGTCCCGACATTAATGTTGGCGAGTGTGTTGTTTTCTGCCATGGATGGTGCGGCCGAGAAAACCATGAGGAACGTAAGCAGCAAACTGAGTTTAGCGGTTGTTATTGTTTTCATCATCACGCCTCAATCGCTCCTTATTTACTTTGTTTCTTATCAGTATAGCGGTACTTTTGCTTACGCTGGCGTCGACCTCAGCTGTGCTTTGGCTTTGTCGATAGCTTAGCCTTTGTGACTCTTCGCGCATTGCTGACTATTTTCGTCAATGACGTTCACTTGCGAGTTGTGCTTATTCCACGACAGTGGCAGGCTTGGCGAAAATCCCAAAACAGAGACGTGAGAATGAATTTTGCGCACATGTCAGACGAGCGAGTGTGGCAGATCGCCGATGATCTGATGGACAATCTAATGGCGGGTTCTACGATGATTGATCATGCTCAGCATACTCGAGATTTTACCCAGCGAATGCGGGATTTCGTGACGCCAGAATATCTCCAACGGGTTTGTGTTCATTATCAAGACGAGAAAGGCTTTTTTACACAACGTGAGCGTGTGGCTTTGTTTCGCAGACCAGATTCATTCGCTCTTGTTTGGAAGCAGGCGTTCAGCAAAGTAGACGGTGAGTATGTCGCAGAAATGGTTATGGTTGAGCGTGATGGTCGAATTTTAGTGGATCATGTCATGGTGTTTTAGCCTTGGGTTTAGCAGTAAGTGGACAATGAACGAGTTGAAAAAGAAAAGCACCGCTGAGAAGGCGATTACTCTCTTGCTTGGCGTGACGATGATTTTAGGTCTCATCGGGCTGTTTAGTGATTTTGTGCCGATTAAATCGGTACAAATATTCGGTGGGGGTGTCGCGATATTGCTGATGGCATTGACGATCATTTATGGTCGAAAAATGTCGATCCTTAAGCCGCATTTTAATAATCGTTATTTGAAGGTAGTGGAGTCTCTGTTTGGTGGCGGCCTTTTATTAATGCTGTATTGGGTCTCTGCCGCTTATGCTCTTCTTTCCATTTACACACAATGGGTGGGCACAGAGCATAAGAAGGTTGAGATTGTCACACCGTTCCATCTACCAGCGACAAAAGAGTGCGATTACAAAATTGAGAGCGATTATATTAAAGGCACCTCGCGTGGTTTTATTTGCATTACGCAAGCATGGTATGAACTCGATGAGACGAATTACTTACTCTATGGTGAGCAATCTGAATTAGGTTTTTATATTCGCGGTGTGGTGCCGCTAAAAGCTTTACGGAGTGCCATTGACTCGCGAGGAAGTGAGTCTAGTAGCAGCCTTTAAGAGAAGTGTATTAACAAAAAGATGCGTAATAACAAAAAAGCAGCCAATGGCTGCTTTTTGCTTTTATCTTTGTCTATTTGCTGTGGGCAAGTGTGTCTGCCTACTCGCGATAGGCAATGTAGACTGTGATTGTTAGTTGTTTTTCAACCAAACGTCACCTTGAGCGGCTTGGTTCTTTTTACGTTTCTTTTTGCCCGTACCTGCTGGTTTTGCCATTGGCTTGTTTGCCTCAAGCATGGCAGCAGTAATGGTTTCGTCCACTTCAAAGCCCGGTACTTGCTCACGCTCAAGACGAATTTTGTTCTTTTTCTCAATCACTTTGAAGTGGTGGTAATCTTCGTAATCGATTAGCGATAGCGCTAAGCCCACTTCGCCAGCACGACCACTGCGGCCAATACGGTGCATGTAATCTGATGGGCTGCGTGGTAAATCGTAGTTGATAACCACAGGCAGTTTTTCCACATCCAAACCACGCGCTGCGATATCAGTAGCGATAAGTACATCAAGCTGGCCCGCTTTAAAATCTTCTAATACGCGAGTACGCGCACCTTGGCTTTGGTCGCCATGGAATACTTCAACTGAAATACCACGTTTGTAGAGCTTGTCGGCAAGATGTTCACAGCCGTTTTTCGAATTGACGAAAATCAGTGCTTGGCGCCAGTCATTTTCTTTAATTAGGTGAGCCAGCAGCGCGGTTTTTTTGCCTTTATCTACGGTAAACACACGTTGAACAAGCGTGCTAGCTTCGCTGCTTTGCAGTTGCACTTCAACAGGGTTATTCAATAGCTCTTGAGTTAGCGCTTGCACTTCTTCAGGGAAGGTTGCTGAAAACAATAAGGTCTGCTTCTGTTTTGGCAGCAGTGCCAACAGCTCTGACAGTTCCTCGGTAAAACCAAGGCTTAACATGCGGTCTGCTTCATCCAGTACTAAGGTTTTTACTCGATCGAGTTTAACGGCATTGCTTGAAATTAGATCAAGTAAACGACCCGGAGTGGCCACCAAGATATCAGCACCGCCACGTAGCGCGAGCATTTGGCTGTTTACTGATACACCACCGAACACACACACGGTTTTCATCGCGCCATTAAAGTGAGTCGCGTAAGACTTGATGTTGTCCGCCACTTGCTTTGCCAGCTCACGAGTAGGCACCAAGATAAGCCCAGTGACTGAGTTATTTTTTCGGTAAAGGCTTGGATGCTGATTAATGAAAATGTTCTGCAACATTGGTAGCGCAAAAGCGGCTGTTTTACCTGAACCTGTGTTCGCTCCAGCGATCAAATCACGGCCTGCCAATACACTTGGGATCACTTGTGCTTGAATCGGCGTAGGTTGTTGATATTCAAGCTCAGCTAGTCGTGCTAACAGGGGTTGAATCAGGTTTAGTTCAGCAAAGTTGGCTGGTGTTGTCGCAGTAGTCATTAATAGTAAAAGCTCAATACAAAGAGAATGGCGCGCATTCTAGCGTATTTACCTGCGCTTAAGTAGAGGAATGACAAAACTAAAGGGAGAGTAATGAAAGCATGATGCGCGCTTAGTGTTTAAAGTGAATTGATTTCATTAAAGTAATTGCGAATATATAGTGTTTACGAGATGTTTTCGTGCTTAGCGTATTCAATATGACATGGAGTAATAACGTGTATATCGGTGAAATAGCAAAACGTTCAGGAGCCTCGCCTAAAGCGATTCGGCTCTATGAATCACTCGGGCTACTGGTTGATATTAAGCGGCAAGGCCGCTATCGAATTTATGATGAGCGTGATGTTAAATTTGTACGCTTGATCAAAGACGCGCAAACCCTTGGCGTGAGTTTGTCTGATTTGCGCTCGCTAATGGTTGAACGAAATGAACTGAATTGGCACGCAGCGATTGACTTGTTGGCTGAGAAGCTAAATAGAATTGATCATGATATGCAGGCATTAGCGAGGCAGAAAGAGAAAGTTGAGCAGTATCGTTCTGAAATCGAAAAGTGTCTAAATCCTACTTAAAAAGCATTGACTCTGCCCTATAGGACAAGCGGTAAGCTTATGGTTTTATAGGGAGTAATATGATGTGTAAGAAAATTTTAGTCGTCAACGGTAACCCAAAACCTGACAGTTTTTGCGCTGAACTGGCTAACAGTTATATCGCTTCGAGCAAGCATAATGAAGTGAAACTTATCTCGTTACATGCGCTTGAGTTTGATTGTGACCTGACCAGTGGCTACGACGAGATTCAGGCGCTTGAGCCGGATTTGGTCGACTTTCAACAAGCGATCTTATGGGCGGAGCATGTGGTATTTGTTTTACCCGTTTGGTGGGGCGGAATGCCTGCTAAATTGAAAGGTTTAATTGACCGAACCTTTTTACCCGGCTTCGCCTTCAAATTTTTGGAGAATAAAACCATACCGGAGAGGTTGCTCAAAGGGCGCACTGCCGATGTGATTGTCACCATGGACTCTCCACCATTTTACTATCGTTGGTTTCAAGGTAATCCAGTCGTTAAGCAGTTAGAGCGTACTATTCTAAAATTTAGTGGCTTCAAACGTGTCTCTGCGACTTACATTGGTCCTGTCATTAACTCTACACCAGTACAAAGAGATAAGTGGACTAAGCAAGTCGTTAAGCTTGCCAGCAAACGTGCAGTTGGGTAACCGCCTTTCCCAAAGAGCGTGGTTGCTTAGACTATCCCGCTCTGTGCCCCGTGTCGTTTGTATATTCATGGTTGGTTCTTTGTTGTTGTTTTCCGTGGTTGTGTCATGCTTCGAGTATCTAAATTAAGATGTTTTTTGCCACTTTATTGTGCAAAAAAATACTTGGAGATCGTAGTGCTAACAAAACCAAGTAAAGATGATTGGATTCGCGGCGTTTTATATGCAACTGCAGTTGGGTTACCTCTGTTGTTACAACCTTGGATTGAGAGCCAAATTGTGGTGTTTATTACTCTTGGCGCTCTATTTACCTTGAGGCTCGATCCTCGCAGCCATGTTAAGCATCAGGCGATAGCGATGATCGGCGGAGTAGCATTAGTCATTCTCGCTGGCGCCGTGGGCACGTTGTTGGTCGGTCACTTCGAACTGGCGATTATCGTGCTTGTGGTTATCAGTTATTTGGCTGGTCAGCCCACAATAGAACAAAAATATTTTTCGTTATTGGGAAAGTTTGTCGCGGCGGCGTTTGTACTTGAGGCCGTTGGAAGCCCGGTTACGTTGATGACGGGTGTTGCTTTCTTTTGTGGCGGAGTATTGGCATTGATTCTAACCATTCTACAAGCTCGCTATTTTGCCACTCAGGTCAATGGGTGGTCACTGGTGGATGAATGGCAACAACTGCGTTCTGGGAAGATCAATGGCCCACTGTATGGTATGACGCTACCGATTACTGTTCTGGTTTCGATTTTGAGTGCTCAATGGCTTAATGCTCAGCATGTCTCGTGGGTTGGTTTGACGGTTCTATTTGTGATGAATGTGGATACGGTGACCGCTTGGCGCAAGATTTGGATGCGAACTGCCGGAACCTTGTTGGGGGTGATCAGTGCCTATATTGTGGTGGTCTTTTTCCCGAGCGCACTGTTGTCCTTTATTATTGTGTTATCAGCCCTTTTTATGCCGATGTTTCTTCGCCAAAATTACATGATTTTTAGCTGGTTAATGAGTATGTTTGTGTTGCTGGTGGTCGATCTGGCGATGCTGCAAAGTGGCGGCGATGAGTTTTTGATTCAGTGGCGATTTATCGATACTCTCATTGGCTGTGGATGGGTTATGGTCAGTTTAAGCTTACTGCATTTAGGCAGGAAATGGTGGCCTAACCAACCTAGTAAAGGCTAATTTAAACGGTGGGTTAAAGGGCGGTTTGATAAAGAATTTGAGCTTACATACTTGGTTTTATTGGAGACGATGATGCAAGAAATCTATTTCGCTGGTGGTTGTTTGTGGGGCGTACAAGAATTCATGCGCCACCTACCGGGAGTGATGAGCACTGAAGCCGGACGAGTGAATGGCATTAGTGATACAACAAGTACGCCTTATGATGGTTATGCGGAATGTGTGCGAACACTGTTTGATCCACAGCAGGTGTCGATAGCTCAGTTGATGGATTTTTTCTTTGAGATCATCGACCCATATAGTCTTAACAAGCAAGGCGATGATGTGGGCGAAAAGTATCGAACGGGCGTCTATAGCACCAACGCTGATCATCTCTCTCAAGTAAAACAGTATATTGCGCAGCGCAGTGATGCAGACAAGATCGTCGTGGAAGTCTTGCCAATGCACCGTTACGTTAAGAGTGATTTAGAGCATCAAGATAGGCTGACAAATCACCCTAACGATTACTGCCATATTCCGCTCGATTTACTGCATAAATACAAGTTGCAAAAATAGCTTTCCAACTTCGAATGTCAGTTATGGAACAATGAAAAAGGCCAGATTACTCTGGCCTTCTTCATTTATGCTAATCAAGCCTAATCACTTGCCATTGTTTGCTGGTGACCAGATGATCGGTGACCTTGTTGATGGCGTGATGGGCTTTTTCAACGATCATGTCGATGTCGTCTTTGGTGGCGATGAGTGGAGGAGCAAAGCCTAAAATGTCGCCATGAGGCATTGCTCTGGCGATAAGGCCAGCTTCGCCACATGCTGCAGCAATCATTGGGCCGACTTTCATGTCGGGATCAAACGCCATACGACGCTCTCTCTGTGATGAAAATTCTAGTGCGTGTAACATCCCTACGCCACGTGAATCACCAATAATCGGGTGGTCAGCGAAGGTTTCTGCCATGCGATGCTGTAAATAAGCGCCGTTGTCCGCCGCTTTTTGGATTAGGTTCTCCCGTTCAATAATGTCCAGATTACAGTTGGCTGCCGCCGCGCCAAGTGGATGGCCTGAGTAGGTATAGCCGTGACCAAATGCGCCCCAGTTATCGGTGCCGTTTTCCAATATTTGCCAGACTTTATCGCCAACAATTACCCCAGAAAGCGGCTGATAAGCCGAGGTGAGCCCTTTCGCAATGGTGATCAGATCGGGACGCATTTCGTAGTGAATCGAACCAAACGGAGATCCGATTCGGCCAAAACCGCACACCACTTCATCGGCAATTAATAACACATCATACTTATCGAGCACTTGTCGAATCGCAGACCAATAACCTTCTGGTGGTGGAACAATTCCTCCTGTGCCTAGTACTGGTTCGGCAATCATGGCCGCTACCGTTTCCGGTCCTTCTTCAAGAATCATTGCCTCTAATTGATAAGCGCAATAAGCGGAGAACTCTAGCTCACTCATTGAGTCATCACGGCGATGGTAGTAGTAGGGGGAAATGGTGTGCTTAATGCGCTCAAGCGGCAAATCAAAATGGGCGTGAAACAGCGGTAAGCCGGTCATTGAGCCAGAAGCGATGCTTGAACCATGGTAGCCTCGCTCGCGAGAGATGATTTTTTTCTTCTCTGGGCGACCTAATACATTGTTGTAATACCAAACCAGTTTGAGTTGGGTTTCATTTGCGTCGCTACCAGACATGCCGTAATAAACTTTGCTCATGCCTGAAGGGGCCATATTAATAATACGCTCAGATAATGTAACCAGCGCTTCATTGGTATGACCGACATAGGTGTGATAGTAGGCGAGTTTTTTCGCTTGCTCGTAAATGGCCTCAGCCATTTCTTCACGACCATAACCGATATTGACGCAGTATAAACCAGCAAACCCATCGATTAATTCGTTGCCGCAGGAGTCATGAATGCGAATGCCACTCGCGCCGGTAATGATTCGCCCCGGAACTTCGCCATGCGCATATTGTTTGAGATGAGTTGAGGCATGAAAAACATGCTGGCGATCGCTATCGAGCAATTGTTGAGTTTTGTTATCCATCTAAAAACACTCCTAATTGTCGGGCTACGGGTTCAATCGAGAGGGAGATTACAACCGCAGCGTTATCTAGATTTACTTTTTTACGTCACCTTTTTTATGGTGAAAGAGGCATTGTGAAAATTTTAAAGGTGAAACGAGTCACCACTTTATTTTTATATTCAGCTGCCGCTAGCTGTTGGTAGCGCGCCCAAGCAGCAATATTTAATTTCGCTGAACTCATCAAAGCCGTGTTGGCTACCTTCGCGGCCAAGACCGGATTGTTTCATGCCACCAAAGGGAATTGGATGACCGGTCATTTTCACCGAATTTACGCTGATCATGCCAAACTCTAAGCCACGCATGCAGCGCCATATATCGTGAATATCATGACCATAGACATAGGCGGCGAGGCCATATTCGGTGTCATTACCCATTTCAATTACTTGGTCTATATCGTGGTAAGGCAATACTGCCGCTAACGGGCAGAAATTCTCTTCTCGATACACCGCCATATCGGGTGTGACATCGGCTAAAAGGGTCGGTGAGAAGAAGTTACCTCTGGTTGAAGTATGACCTTTTGCGGAAGGACTCTGTGCGACGATGCGCGCCCCTTTTGACAGTGCATCGTTGAGCAATTGCATCGCTTTTTCAGCCGCTTTTCGATTAATCAGCGGGCCAACGGTGACATCGGGGTCTAAACCGTTGCCAACCACTTGCTGCTCAACATGTTGAGCGAAATGTTCGAGAAAGGCATCGTAGTGCGTGTGGTGAACGAAGATGCGATTTGCAGCCAGGCAATCTTGACCGGAGGTTTGAAATTTTGCATCTGCAGCAGCCTGAGCCGCTTGGGCAATATCCATATCAGGTAAGACGATAAACGGCGCGTTGCCCCCCAATTCCATACTGCATTTTTTAACGGTGCTGGCGGCATCACTCAGTAGCAGCTTGCCAATCGGTGTAGAGCCAGTGAAGGAGAGCGCTTTGACCTTATCGGATTGACATACGACATGAGAAAAGGTGCTGGCTTTACCCGTTACGATATTGAATATCCCCGCGGGAATACCCGCTCGGTCAGCGAGTTCGGCTAAGGCGAGTGCGGAAAATGGCGTTTCACTGGCAGGTTTGATTAATACAGGGCAGCCAATCGCCATAGCAGCGGCGGCTTTACGCGTGATCATCGCATTAGGAAAGTTCCACGGGGTAATGAGCGCCGCTACGCCAATGGGCTCACGAATGGTAGAGAGTTGCGCGTTGGGAATGTGGCTGGGAATGGTTTCGCCATAACTACGTCTTGCTTCTTCGGCAAACCAGCGGACAAAAGAGGCGCCATATTCAATTTCACCCAGCGCTTCGCTGTAGGTTTTCCCTTGCTCTATCACCATCAAATGGGCGAGGTCTTGCTTGGCTTCAAGAATCAGTTGGTACCAGCGCATCAGATATTCGCCACGTTGATCGGCTTGTAATTGTCGCCAAGGTTTAAAGGCATTATCGGCCTCAAGAACCGCTTGTTCCATTTGCTCACAACTGAGTTGTGTTGAGTAACCAACTATTTCATCGCTGGCAGGGTTATAAACTGGATTAAACTGCTCGCCACTTATCCACTTGCCATTAATGTAGGCAAGGTTACGGACCAGACGCACATCTGTAAGGGCAGCCATCATTTCATGTGTGGCTTTGGTTTCTTCAATAACAAATCGTCGAGCTGTGCTCATGGCAAATCCTCCAACTTGTCTATTTTCTAACAGAGAAGCGTGAGTACAGCGACAGCCGAGAGGCGGTAAAACGTTTTAGATAATCATGGCGTGTACTCACCGTTTGAAAGAAGCTGGCTGATTGAAGGAGACACCAAGCCAACGGCTTTCATAGTTAAACCTTAGGCGAGAAGCGGTGTGATTTTTTTCTGTAATAAGCGTTAAACGTGGTGAATTTTCTGAAATGGTGTACGTTTTCGTGAGTTGACGGTTCGAGTTTGGCTGGCTGAATTTGAACTAGTTTCGCGTTGTGGCTTTGGAGTGGTGAATGACGCTGGCTTCGTCCTCATTGATGGCGATCACTTGCTTTGGTTGCTTGACGATCTTAGTCACAATGTAGGTGTAATAGCGCTCAATGCCCATATTTGATTCGAGCCAGCGGTCGATACAACGTTGGTATTGGTCGATGTCAGCACACTTTAGTTTTACCACATAGTCAATGCCGCCCCCCGTTGCGTAACATTCTAATACTTCATCGGTTTTAATAACTTGTTGCTCAAACTGTTTAAACGCTTGTGCGTTGTGCTGTTTTAGCGAAATTTCCACGAGAACCGTGGTGCACTTGTTGGTTTCGCTAAGTGAGATTTTTGCGCCGTATCCTTGAATGATGCCTGCCTGCTCCAGTTTTTTCACCCGTTCCCAGCAAGGACTAATGGAAAGGTTGATTTGCTGCGCCAATTGCGACTTAGTAATACGGCCATCATGCTGAAGAATTTGCAGTATTTTCATGTCGTATTTATCTAAGCGCATAGCGGTTCTCCTTGCTGTTTCGGCTGGATGTAGAGGCTTAATGTTTGATAAAAAGATGACGAGGAAAGTCGCACAAAGTTTTGGCTCCTTGCTTGGTGATCACGATACTTTCGGTCGTTTCGAGCCCCCAATCTTCAAACCATAGTCCCGGCATGAGATGAAAGGTCATGCCTTCCTGTAAAATCGTGTTGTCGCTATCACGCAGGCTCATGGTGCGCTCGCCCCAATCGGGTGGATAGCTCAAGCCTATGGGATAACCACAACGAGCGCCTTGGCGTGAGAACCCGGCTTTATCGAGAATGCGATTGAGGGTTTGCGCCACTTCTGCGCAGGTATTGCCCGGTCGGGCCGCTTCGATACCCGCTTCTAAGGCTTTTGTTAGGGCATGATCGGCGCGTTTGAATTTGTCACTGGGCTCTCCAAGAAAAATAGTGCGAGAGAGCGGGCAGTGGTAGCGCCGATGCGCTCCGGCGATCTCAAAGAATGTCCCTTCACCTTTACGAAAAGGGCGATCATCCCAGGTTAAATGGGGGGCGGAGGCATCTGCCCCTGAAGGTAATAGCGGCACGATTGCGGTGTAGTCGCCAAAATGATCTTCATGGCCCAAAATCGCTTGGCGATTGAGCTCGGCGACTAAATGATGTTTTGGCAAACCCGGCTCAATCATGTCAAAAGCGACTCTATGCATGTTTTCGACAATCCGCGCGGCGCGATACATATAGTTAAGTTCAGTCTCTGATTTGACTGCACGACACCAGTTCACTAGCCCTGTGGCATCAACCAAGCTGGCATTAGGCAAATTGTCGCTAAGAGATTCGAACGCCGTGGCACTGAAATAGTAGTTGTCTTTTTCCACCCCAATTCTGCCGCGATCCCATAATCTTGGCTGTAGAACACTCTCGACGAGATAGGCCATTGGATGCAGCGGTGGATTCATCACATAGTGATCGGGGTAATAGGCGATGTTCTCGGCAGACATATAGACCGTGCGGTAAGCACCATTGGCATCTTGGCAGCGACCAAACCAAACCGGATCATCAGATGGGCCAATCACCACGCATTGAGGCACATAAAATGACCAGCCGTCGTATCCCGTCAACCACGACATGTTTGACGGGTCGTGAATGATCAATACGTCGATGTTTTTCTCTGCCATCGAATGACGAACTTTAACCAAGCGCTGTTGGTATTCATCATGGTCAAAATGCAAAGCAAAGCTTGTCATTTCCAATCTCCTTATTGAATCACTTAGCTGTGCCTTTGGTGGCCGTTGTGCTCTGCTAAGGTCGTCACAGTGAAGAAATCAGTCATTGCTGGTTAGCTTGGCTGCTGGGCTTCTATAGATCTTTTATCTTGAATTGTCTTGTTGTCCGGTGAGGTGAATATGCCTTGGTTGTTTGACCGTTCGTTAAGAGGCAATCTTGGTAATCTCCTTCACCGATTATCACCAGTGATGCAATGGATGTTATAAATGTGTTAATTATCAGCTTGTGCTAAAAAAGCGATTTTCACAAGCGAGGAGGTGAAATAACTCTAGAGAATTGAGAATTGAGAATTGAGAATTGAGAAGAAAGAAGCGAGAGCGAGGAGAGCAGAGAGAGGAAAAAGGCCGAATCAATAAGTTCGGCCTTTGAGGTTAGATAGTGGCAGTTGGCCTGTATTAGTTATCGCGCTTGCCTAGAGCGCTCGGTTACAGCGTCTGATTAAGCGCGTAATAACGACCTTTTTGCGCTAATAAATCATGATGCGAACCGTGCTCGATGACGTGACCATCTTCAATCAGACACACCGTATCCATCTTGTCGAGATTGACCAAACGGTGGGTAATAAACAGCACGGTTTTATCAGCGAAGTGCTGCTCAAACAGGCGCATGATTTGTTGCTCAGTCTGTTTATCCAAACCTTCGGTGGGTTCATCTAGCAGTAGGATTGGCGCGTTATGCAGCAATGCACGAGCAATACCAATACGGCGCTTTTCACCACCGGAAAGTTGACGACCACCATCACCAAGCCAAGCATCTAAACCACTTTTCTCTGGAGTATCGCCTTGTAATAGTTTGCTCAAGCCAACCTTGTGCAGGGCAAGGCTGATTTCTTCGTCATCAGCATCCGGTTTAGCCAGGATTAAGTTGTCGCGTAACGTGCCATTTAGCACATCAACACGTTGACTGACCACAGTAACAGCGGCACGCAGTTGCGATTCACTCCATTGTTGAATCGGTTTGCCGGCGATCAGTAACTGCCCTTGATTCACATCCCAGTAGCGCGTCAACAGTTGGATTAGGGTCGATTTTCCTGAACCCGTTTGACCAACAATCGCCATGCGATGTTTTGCTGGAATATGAAGGTTCACTTGCCCCACGACGGGTTGATGGCCATCTGGGTAGGTGAAACTAACATCACGATATTCGACGCTAAACTGATCATTATGAGCAATTGGGCTTTCTGGGAACTGAACTTCTGGTTCGGCTAAGATCACTTCATTAAGGCGGCGAGCTGAGGTTAGCGTTTTACCTAAATGCTGGAAAGCACCTGCAATCGGCATTAGCAGTTCAACACTGGCCATCGTCGCGAAGGCAAATAGAGCAATCATTGGATCAGGTTTGGCACCCGCGACACCATCGGCTGCAAGCCAAAGCATCAGAACTAATGTCCAACCATTTGCCAGCATCAATAGCGCTTGAGCCAAGCCAGAGAAGTGCGCATTGACCAGTTGGTTTTTTAGTAGCTTTTCCTGCGCAGAGTAAATCGCATTGCGGTAGCGCTCTTCAGCACCAAACAGGGTCAGCTCACTGTAGCCTTGTAACCAATCTAGTGTGGTAATACGAAAATCTGCTTTGTTTTGCGTTAGTTCACTGCCGTTACGTTTGCCTAATTTGTAGAATAAAATTGGCCAAACGATGAGAAGAGTCAGCAATATGCCGCCAAGCGTTAAACCAAGGGTGGCATCAAACCAATATAAAACCGCAGTTAAGGCAGCAACGCCGAACACACCAACCACAACCGGATTGATAAGACGCAGATAGACATGGTCCATTGCATCAATATCAGCGACTAGGCGGTTAAGCAGGTCAGCATCACGTAAATTAGCCACTTTACCTGGCACGAGAGGGGCAAGTTTCTTAAAGAAGAAAATACGCAGATCGGTGAGCAGTTTAAACGTTGCATTATGGCTAACAACGCGTTCACCCCAACGACCAGCGGTTCGACCCATCGCACAGCCACGGACAAAGGCGCCGGGCAGCATGTAGTTGAATGTTTCACGGGCAATGGTTAAACCGGCTACTGCTGCGGCAGATAAGAACCAACCAGAAAGCGTTAGCAAACCGATAGAAGCGCCGACGGTAAGCAGCGCAAGTAGCATACCTAAAGTAAGGCCAAACCAATGTTTGCGATACAGTTTTAAGTAGGGAAGTAAATCACGCATCTAAGTTCCCCTCGTTGCTGTGTTGCATGGCTTGATTGGCCGATAGCATTTGTTGGAATAAGCCATCGGTTTGAGAGAGCTGTTCAAACGTTCCGGCTTGAACGATTTGGCCGTCTTGCATAACTAGAATTTGTTCCACGTTTTGCAGAGGGGCCAATTGGTGAGTCACGATAAGCGCACTTCGCTCTTGGATTTGGTTATTGAGACCTTGGGTAACAAGGTGTTCACTACGCGCATCAAGGCTGGCTGTTGGTTCATCTAATAGCCAGAACTGGCCATTTTGCAGCATGGCTCGAGCCAGTGCTAAACGCTGCGCCTGACCAACGGAAAGTCCGCCAGAGCGATCAGAGACCGGATAATCAAGGCCATGCAGGTCAACAAATTCAGCGGCGAACGAGTCTTGCAACGCTTGCTTGATGACTGCTTCGCTAAGGTCATCTTTACCTAGCGTGATGTTGTCACGAATCGTGCCGTGCACCAACAATGGGTTTTGTCCAACCCAGCTAATATGTTTGCGCCAATCGGCTAGGTTCAGCTCGGTACGTTCAATCCCATTAATGGTTAAAGAGCCTTGGTAAGGTAAAAAGCCTAAAATCGCATTCACTAAGCTGGTTTTACCCGCACCACTTGGACCCACGAGAGCGGTGGTTTGTTGTGGATGCAATTCAAACGAAATAGGGCCGAGCAGTTTTTTACCCTCTAAGCTAAACACTTCTAAATCAGTTGCTTTGATGGTGATGTGGGTAGGATTTTGCAGTGGCTTATCGCCTGATTTTACAGCAGTAACATCAGTATCTAGAAATTCTACGATACTTTCTGCAGCGGCGACCGCTTGTTGTTTGGCGTGATAGAAGGTGCCGAGATCGCGAAGCGGTTGATAAAACTCAGGGGCAAGGATCAAGACAAACATACCGGCAAACAGAGTCACGGCTGCGCCATAACCACCAAAGTTAAGTTCACCAATGAAGGCAAAGCCAAAGTAAACCGCGGTCAAGGCAATCGAGATCGACGTAAAGAATTCCAATACTGCAGAAGAGAGAAAGGCAATACGTAATACTTCCATTGTGCGTGAGCGGAACACTTCGGAAGCACCTTGCATCAATTCTGTTTCTGCTTTGGTACGGTCAAATAAGCGAATGGTGGTCATCGACTGTAGACGATCGTAGAAATGACCTGACAGACGTTGCAAGGCCTTAAAGTTTTTTTGTCCCGCATCGGCAGCTTTAATGCCGACTAAAGCCATAAATAGCGGAACTAATGGTGCGGTGAGTAAGAAGATTACCCCGGCAGCCCAGTTAACAGGGAAGACGACCACGAGAATAATAAAAGGCACCATGACCGCTAAAGACATCTGCGGCAGGTAGCGGGCGAAGAAATCGTGCATTTCTTCCACTTGCTCAAGCAGGAGGGTAGCCCAAGAGCCTGCGGGCTTACCTTTGATGTAAGCAGGGCCGAGTTCGCGCAGTTTGTCGAGAATCAACTGGCGAATGTAGATGCGAATTTGTTCACCACAGCGGTAACCAGCAATTTCACGTCCCCATGAGCATAGGGCACGCAACGCGATGGTAATCGCTAATGTGGCAAACTGGCCAATAAGCGCTGACTTATCGACTTGTTCGATGATCAATTGATGAAGGATGGAAGCGAGCAAAGCTGCTTGCCCCAAAAGGAGAACACTTGAAAGTACGCCTAAACCGACAGCAAGGAGTAGCCAGCGCTTAGCCAGTTTACTTTGCTCTCGAAGCCACTTGTTCAAGCCGCGTTGTTTCTTTTTATCCATTATGAAGGCTTACTGCTGTTTTTTATTATTTGTGAACGGTTGAGTATACAAAAGAAAGCCCCGCGGTAATACCGCAGGGCTTTAGGGATTTAGTGAAAAAATGTGAGTAAACTCGGCTGAGGGCGATTTTACGCTTTGTCAGCTAGGCTATCGAGGTAGCGTTCTGCGTCCAATGCGGCCATACAGCCCGTGCCTGCTGAGGTGATTGCTTGGCGGTAATTATGGTCCATGACATCACCCGCAGCGAAGATACCTTCGATACTGGTTTGGGTTGCGTTGCCATCAAGTCCTGATTTAACAACGATGTAGCCATCTTTCATTTCTAACTGACCGTCAAAAATCGCGGTGTTTGGCTGGTGGCCAATAGCGATAAATGCGCCCATTACAGCTAACTCTTCGATGGTGTCAGATTGGGTATCTTTCAAGCGAACGCCTGTTACACCCATATCGTCACCCACAACTTCTTCCAAAGTGCGGTCGGTATGCAAAATAATATTACCGTTTTCAACTTTGTCCATTAGACGGTTGATGAGGATTTTTTCTGCACGGAAACTATCACGACGGTGAATAAGATGCACTTCAGCGGCAATGTTTGAAAGATACAAGGCTTCTTCAACGGCGGTATTACCACCACCGACAACGGCGACTTTCTGATTGCGATAGAAGAAACCGTCACAAGTTGCACACGCCGATACGCCGCGACCTTTAAACGCTTCTTCAGACTCTAAACCAAGATATTTAGCCGATGCACCTGTAGAGATAATTAAAGCATCGCAAGTGTATTCGCTGCTATCGCCTTTTAGACGGAATGGACGCTGACTGAAATCCACTTCGTTGATGTGATCAAACAGCATTTCAGTCTCAAAACGTTCTGCATGCTCTTTCATGCGTTCCATCAATGCCGGGCCGGTTAAACCTTCCGGATCTCCAGGCCAGTTTTCAACTTCAGTTGTTGTGGTTAGCTGACCACCTTGCTGCATACCGGTCACCAATACTGGTTTTAGGTTGGCACGTGCAGCATAAACTGCCGCGGTGTAGCCCGCTGGGCCAGAACCAAGAATTAGTAGGTTGCAGTGTTTTACGTTGCTCATTAGCGCTCCATTAGCATTACCCGAGCTACGCCTTAGGCGAGGTGGGGCTCACTGTACGTTGAGATTGTTTCTGATTGTAATAGAAATATTGGGGAGGGGAAAAGGACATTCAAGCCAACTATTACAAATAATTGGCTATAGCTTAGAACCAAGCTAAGCGGCTGAATTGAATAACAAACGCATGATGGCCAGTCAACTCATCTAGTTTTAGATGAGGCTAGGATTTTATGTTGGTGTATATCTCTACTATGCTGGTCTTTGGTGGAGTTCTGTGTTGTATTGTTTAATTTAACCGATTCATATTTTGAGTTTTGTTGATTTGTCGGAATTAATGCGCAATAGTTAATGTAATGAAAATGTTAAACTTGCAAAGGTGTATATTCATTAAGGAGTCGATGATGATACATAATCATGAGAATACGCTGCAGCTGACTCAACTGAGCCGCAGTGCGATTCGCCAACTTTCCCCTTCATTTGGCACGTTGCCACATACTAAGCACGCCGATGGGCAATATCGTTTACGCCGTTATTCTGTGATCCGCTTTGTTGACGGCAAGGTGATTGCGACGGACAAAAACGCCTTCGTGCAATCTGAAGATATAAATCATTTTCAAGGTGATATTGTGCGTCAATTTGAGCCTTTGCTTGACGCGACGCTAACCAGCCAAGGAATGCAAGAAATGTGCGCCTTGTTTGTCGAAAGCAATGAACTTGCAAATGGGCAAGAGATTGAAATCCATCAGATACGTGTGACGGCTATCTTTGACGAAACACAAGTTGCACCGGAAGGTGTGCACCAAGATGGCTTTGATCATATTGCCCTTATTGGTATTGACCGCCATAACATCGTTGGCGGAGAAATAATGCTATATAACGATAATCATGAAGCGCCATTTTTTAGGAAAGTACTGGAAAATGGTGAAGTGGCGTTATTAGCCGACAGCAAATTATGGCATAACGCTTGTCCTATTCGAGCGATTGACCACCACAATGAAGGTCACATGGATGTGTTTGTTTTGACGGCTAAGGATGGTGTTGATGAGCTTCACTCCTGAGCGTGTACGAGCGCAATTTAGCGCCTTGCATCAGCGGCATAATAATCAAACCGTCAGTTTTTTTGATGGGCCGGGTGGGGCGCAAGTGCCGATGTCGGTGCTCGATGCAATGAGCGCTTATCTAGGCTACTCCAATGCCAATTTGGGGGGACATTATTTTACCAGCCACAAAACCAATCAATTGCTTAGTGACGCGCGTAGTAGTTGCCAAGCGTTGTTGAATGCGCCCAGCGCCGATTCAATCGTATTTGGCGCCAATATGACTTCGCTGACTTTTTCTTTGAGCCGGGCGATTAGCCGCAATTGGCAAGCGGGAGATGAGGTGATTGTCACAGCCCTTGATCACTATGCCAATGTGAGTACGTGGCAGCAGGCTGCGGAAGATAAGTCCGTTCAAGTTTTTATGGCACGAGTGGATCCACAAGATTGCAGCGTTGATATAGAGCATCTACTGTCATTGATTAACGAAAAGACACGTTTAATTGCGATTACATTAGCGTCCAATACCACAGGATCTATTGTCGATATTGCACCAGTGATTGCAGCGGCGAAAGCGGTAGGTGCTCAGGTGTATGTGGATGCCGTGCACTACGCGCCGCATCACCTTATTGATGTTCAAGCCCTTGAGTGTGATTTTTTAGTCTGCTCTGCCTATAAATTTTGTGGGCCGCATATCGGGATTGCTTATATTGCTCCTAAGTGGATGCAACGTTTGCAGCCTTATAAAGTGGAGCCTGCCACGGATCTTGGGCCGGGACGCTTTGAAACTGGGACACAAAGCTTCGAAGCATTAGCAGGGCTGGTGGCAACGATTGAGTACCTCGCTCAATGGGCTGATGAGCGCTTGACGCTCAGAGAGCGTTTAGAGCAGAGTTTTAAAATTTATAATCGCTATGAAACTCAATTGAGTGACTATTTTTTGCTACGTTTAGGCAAAATGAAAGGTGCAACCTTGTGGGGGCGGGATGTGGCTGACGCTAATCTGCGCACTCCAACTTTTGCACTGACGTTCGCGGGTATTGAGCCGGTGAATGTCGCTAAAGCGTTAGGCGAGCAAAATATATGTCTGTGGAGTGGCCACTTTTACGCTTTAGGTTTGGTGCGACAACTTGATCTAGAAAGAAGCGGCGGTGTGGTACGCATTGGCATGATGCATTACAACACGAAGGCGGAGGTAGATCGTTTGTTTGACGCGCTTGAGCGTTTTTGTGTTGCTGATTGATTTAGGGATCATTAATCACACGGTGATGCTCAGTTGTAATGTTCCAATAAAAAAGCCGCGTCTAGCGGCTTTCTGTGTTTTATGAGTGATGTTATGAGGACGGCTTAGTTTAAGCCTCGTCACTCACTTCCACTTCATAGGAAGTAAATTTACGCACGTTAATCACACCAGTATCAAAGATCAAATACTGGCCCTTGATGCCTTTTAACGTGCCGGTTACCACAGGGTTTTTATCAAAGTTGTGCGAAACAATTTTAGTTGGATGCTCATTAACAGGGTAAGCAATCGGTGTGATTGCTTCATTGAGGATCTCAATCGCATCATCACCAAATTGTTGCTTAATCTCTGTGATTTTTTCTTCAATTAATGGCAGTAACTGAGCAAATTTATCTTCAAGCGGCAGTGGTGCGCCATCTTCTTTGAGCAATGTACGCCAATTGGTTTTATCGGCGATATGTTTTGCTAACTCGATTTCGACTAAGCCCGAGATATAGCGGCTTTTCACTTTCAAAATCGGTAGGCCTTGGGTGGCACCTTGATCGATCCAGCGAGTGGGAATTTGTGTGTGACGAGTAATGCCGACCTTCAAGCTTGAGGTGTTTGAAAGATAGACGTAATGGTCAACCATGCAGTTTTCTTCGCCCCATTGTGGCTCACGGCAAGTGCCTTGCTCATAATGGCAGGTTTCTGGCTTCATGATGCACATGTCGCAACTTGCCAGCTTCTTCATACAGACAAAACAGTGGCCTTGAGAGTAGCTTTTCTTGGTTTTTTTTCCACACGATTGACAAAATATATTACCAGTATGAGTTAGCGTCAGTGACTTGCCGAGAAAGGGTTTAAGGTCAACAAGTTGTTCACCAACAGGAAGGTGGTAGTGAACTTCTTGATCAAGAGACGCGCGCATTTTTTTTAGCGTACCGGTTGTAATTAACGACATGACTTTGCTCTATAGGTTTTTTTTATTGGGTGGAATCGGTGACGATCCGTTTCATGACTATGTTAACAGAAATATGAACCATTTTGTTTAACTGTACATTTTCATCTGGCAACGGTTCACATGTTATCCGTCTTCTGTGTTGTATGAGCTGCCTCATAAATATTGTGCTGCTTACTGATTTTTAGTTGTGTTGGTCTGCTGAGTTAAGTAAATTTGCTCTCAAAAATAAGATTTGTTTCATAGTTCAGTGTGCTTGGTTAGGTTGGGAAGTGAAATTGAAAACAATTCATAAGCTTATATTTTGTTTGTTCATATTTACGATAGTTGTCGTTGCATTGCATTGGTTGTATGGTGAGAAGAAAATTTATCGTGTAAGTCCAAGCCAATATACTTATCTTGCAACTAATGATCAGTTACAAAAAGGTGCCTCCACCAGTTCAATCAGCAGGGAAGGTGATGAAGTTATTCTTGACTGTGAACTAAAAGTGAGCCCAGACTACAAATGGCCTTACTGTGGCGTTTCCATTTTGTATGATAAAGAAGATCCGACACGAGGTAAGGATCTCTCTGATTACCACACCGTACGTTTAGATGTGGATTTTATCCGTCTTGATGGTGACACCAACCCCGCCCTACGTGTCTACTTACGCAACTATAATCCGGTTTATTCTCTGCCAGACAACGAATATACCCATAAATATAACGGTCTTGATTACCGGCAAGCGGACTACTCTCAAGTACTGGAAGTTCCACTGAAAAGTTTACAAGTATTAACTTGGTGGTTAGTGGATAACCAAATTCCGATCGCGCATTCAGCACCTGAATTTAACAACGTTAACCGAATTGAATTTGCCACTGGCTCAGGAACGCCCGTCGGGAAGTATCAACTACGTATTCGTAGTATTGAATTTGTCGGTCATTATATTGACGGCGAAATATTAATGTTGATGCTGCTGTTTCTTTGGGTTGGATTAGCGCTGATATTTAGTGCAACGCAAATTCATCGCAAGCAACGTATTTTGAGTGAGTCAGAAGCACGCCGTCAGCATCTTAAATTGTTGAACCGCTCATTGCGGGAAGAAAATACCCAGTTTGCTGAGTTGGCGCACCGTGATGCTTTGACTGGGGCGATGAATCGCCATTCTATTCGTAATTGGCTGGAACAAGAGTATTACCCTGAACGTGAACTCAAAACGCAGTTGACTGTAATCTATCTCGATATCGATTATTTCAAACAAGTTAATGATGTGCATGGCCACAAAATGGGCGATGATATTCTGCGAGAATTTGCCATTGTCGTGATGTCGGAGTTGCGCGCTAGTGATCGGTTTGTTCGCTGGGGTGGTGAAGAGTTTGTGGTTTTTTGTCCTAACAGCACGCTACGCCACGCTTCAATTTTGGCTGAACGGCTAAGACAAAAAATCGAACTGCATAAATGGATGCATGGTGAAGTATTGACTGCGAGCCTAGGTGTAGCGGAGTTAGGTCAAGAAACGGCGATTGATATGCTTACGCGAGCGGATGAAATGCTTTATCGAGCTAAGCGAAGTGGTCGAAACCGAGTGGAAATCGAGAGTCCGGAACAATAATGTTTAGAGTGTGGTTTTAAGCTATTTACTCGCCACGACTTTGTCTCATAGATTATTTTGTCTCATCGATGATGAAAACGCCCCAATGATGGGGCGTTTTTTTGTGTTGGATATGCGTTAGTTAGAGTTTAAGGTTGCTCTTGCTCTTGCTCTTGCTCTTGCTCTTGCTCTTGCTCTTGCTCTTGCTCTTGCTCTTGCTCTTGCTCTTGCTCTTGCTCTTGCTCTTGCTCGTCTATCGTGACAATAGGCTCTTTCGGACCGAGAAACTTGGGTTTCTCTCCAGTGATGTAAAGATCAAGCACTGCTTTGACTCGGGCGAAGACTTCGCGAAAGCGCACTTTAAACCCTGAGTGGGAAGAAGGGCCGGCCACAGCCAAGCATTTCGCTTGGATATTGTGATAATTAGCGATAAACAAGGCGCGTTCACAGTGGAACTTTTGCGAAATGATCAAGAAATTGTCGGTATCAAATATCTCTTTAGCACGAACCACGGAATCTAAAGTACGAAACCCTGCGTAATCAAGGTAAATACGTTCTTCAGGGATCTCTGCACGTAACAAATCGCGTTTCATGGTCCAAGGTTCGTTGTATGAACGATGGGCGTTATCGCCACTGAGAAGAAAATTATCCACTTTATCTTGCTGATAAAGTTCAATCGCAGCGTTAATACGATGTAGGTAATACTCATTGAGTACTTTACCTAAATATTTGCTGGTACCTAAAACGACCGCGACATCGTATGAGGTAACCTCATCGGCTGAAAAATAGAGTTGGTCTTGCGTTTGATAGCTGACCCAGCGGTCAATGGCAAATAGAGCGACCACAAGCAGTACCACCGAAATGAGTGTTAACTTCAGGGCATTAACTATCCATCGTAAATGGAATTTATTCAAAGGGTTATAAAAAATCTTACGCACTAAATCTGTCTATTCCGTTGAGCCCAAAGACCAATGACAATAAAACTTGTCACGACAACAGTAAACATCGTGCCATACGGAAGTTGGCCTAATGTCTTGGTAAGGTAAGGTGTTGCTTTTACGATGATTAAGCCGTAACCAAACGCATTGATCAAGATGAAGACAATCGTTCTTACGACAAAGTTCTGACTTCGGAGCAATTTTCGCAGGTTAGAATTGATTTCACCACCAAACATCACCAATGCACACGCAATCAGAGCCGTTGCAATCTCACTTAAATAAGGGGCGATGTGTTGGCCGGCTGGGGCTAAAAATTCAAACATATCAATTTAATCCAAAGCCCCTAAAAGGGGCTTTGTTTCTATTTAACGTTAATTAAAATAGCGTTTAGAACGCAGTACGCTTGTAGCGACGGTAAACTGGCTGCCAGAAGTAGGCTTCGATCGCTTCTTCTAGTGCTTCGTCAGTGATTTCCTGAGCTACGCCTTGCTCAATGGCTTTCTTACCCACAGCGAAGGCAATTTTCTTCGATACAGAGTGAATTGCTTCTAGTGGTGGCAGCAGCGCACCTTGGCCATTGATTGCCAGTGGTGAACACGTTGCAAGTGCACGGCTTGACTCTTGCAGCATTTCGTCGGTAACACGACGTGCAGATACTGCCAGTACACCAAGACCGATACCCGGGAAGATGTAGCTGTTATTGCATTGTGCGATTGGGTAAGTTTTGCCATCGTGTACAACGGGATCAAATGGGCTGCCTGTTGCAACAAGCGCTTCACCGTTAGTCCAACGAATAATGTCATTCGGTGTCGCTTCAACACGGCTAGTCGGGTTTGATAGCGGGAATACGATCGGACGTGCACAATGCTTGTGCATTTCTTTGATCACATCTTTGCTAAACAGGCCTGGCGCACCAGACACACCAATTAGAACGGTTGGTTTTGCATTTGCCATAACGTCAAGCAATGAGAAGCCATTACCCTCGTTTGGCCATTCAGCGGTATTCTCCGTTGGCTGAACTAGGCGTTGTTGGAAGTCCAACAGATTTGGCATGCCTTCTTGTAGCAGACCCCAACGGTCAACCATGTAAACTTGCGAGCGAGCTTGAGCATCAGAAATGCCTTCTGAGACCATCTGCGCGATAATCGCTTCGGCAATACCACAACCGGCAGAGCCCGCACCTAAGAAGGTGATACGTTGGTCTGACAGTTTGCTGCCAGCAGCTTTACATGCAGCAAGTAGAGAGCCTACGGTGACTGCCGCAGTGCCTTGAATATCATCATTGAAGCAACAAATACGGTTTTTGTATCGCTCAAGCAAAGGCATTGCGTTCTTCTGGGCGAAATCTTCAAATTGAACCAATGCTTCTGGCCAACGACGCTGTACCGCTTGGATGAACTCTTCGACGAAGGCATCGTAATCTGCACCCGTGATGCGTGGATGACGCCAGCCCATGTACATAGGGTCAGCTAGACGTTGTGGGTTATTGGTACCCACATCAAGCACGATAGGTAGCGTGTAAGCAGGGCTGATACCGCCACAAGCGGTGTATAGAGCCAACTTACCGATAGGAATACCCATGCCGCCGATACCTTGGTCACCCAGACCAAGAATACGCTCACCATCGGTGACTACGATCACTTTGACGTTGTGGTTTGAGGCATTGTTTAAGATGTCATCAATACGATCGCGGTTAGCGTAAGAGACAAACAATCCACGGCCACGACGGTAGATATTGGAGAAGTTCTCACAGGCGGCACCTACCGTTGGGGTGTAGATGATTGGCATCATTTCAGAAATGTGGTTCTGAACTAAACGATAGAAAAGCGTTTCGTTAGTATCTTGAATATTACGCAGGTAAATGTGCTTATCCATGTCATTTTCGAAACTGCGGTATTGTTGATACGCACGCTCCACCTGTTCTTGGATCGTTTCAGTCGTCTCTGGCAGGAGACCTTCTAAGTTGAAGGAGATGCGTTCTTGAGCGCTAAACGCACTGCCTTTATTAAGCAATGGAGTACTAAGAAGCGCAGGGCCTGCGAAAGGGATATAGAGTGGACGTTTGTCGTTATACATTGCGAACCTATTATCGGGTACGAGGAACAGTTGTGCGTGTGTTCGATGCCAGTTAAGAGTCATAACATGGTAATCTGTAAGGTATTGTAACGTGGCTTGCTATGGTCGACAAGAAACACCATTCGAAGTGGGATCTTAATACCCACTTATTCTCATTGTCGTTATAATCATCGGGTTAATTCCTAGATTATCTTGCTATGACTTCATTACCAATAGACACCTTACGCGAAAAGTTTCTTGTACAACTCACCAAAAATCATCTGATTGTTGAAGCGGAAACCGGATCTGGAAAATCAACCCGTTTACCTGTTTGGGCTTCAGAGCAAGGACGTGTATTGGTGATTGAGCCGCGTCGAATCGCTTGTACTTCCCTCGCGCAATACTTAGCACAGCAACGTAACGAGCCAGTCGGGCAATCTATTGGTTATGCGATAAAGCTAGAAACTCGCTTTAATGAAACGAGCGAAGTCGTCTTTGTGACTCCCGGTGTTGCGCTGCGTTGGTATAGTGAAAACCAGTTAGTAGATTACGATATTGTTATTGTCGATGAATTTCATGAACGTCGCTGGGACACAGACCTATTAGTTGCGTTACTAAAAAAACATCAAAAGCATCGTCTGGTGGTGACATCAGCAACCATTGAAGGGGCAAAACTGGCCAGCTATGTGGGGGCCGAACGCTTACATGCAGAAGGACGTAATTTTAAAGTTAGTTTGCAATATCGCGCCAGCGAGTCGCGTCAACTGCCCGATAGTCGGCAGTTGGAGCAACGAGTAAAACAGGAAGTACTTCACGCTTTAGAATCTTGTCGTGGCGATGTATTAGTTTTTCTTCCTGGGCGTAAAGAGATCACTCAGTGTACGCAAATGTTGCAGAGCCTTGAGGGAATTATCGTTGCGCCTTTACATGCGTCGGTGAGCGATGAGCAGCGTGAAGTTGCCCTCAATATCCAAGCACAACCCAAAGTGGTATTAGCGACTAATGTGGCTGAAACCTCATTAACCATTCCTAATATTGCGTTAGTGATAGATTCCGGTTTAGAGCGTCGTACCGAGCAGCGCAATGGTCGCACGACATTGAGCTTAAAACACATTTCACAAGCTAGCGCCAAACAACGAAGTGGACGGGCAGGGCGTGTTATGGATGGCGTTTGTGTTCGCCTTTATGGTGAGCATGCTGCGCTCGCTTTAGTGACACCACCAGAGATGCATCGCGAAGCGTTAACTGAGGCGATGCTTGCTGCCGCCTGCTGTCATCAGCCGTTATCCTCGTTAGATTTTCTCGAACCTTTGCCAGAAAAAACGCTTCACCAAGCGACTCAATTGCTGCTAAACATGCAGGCGATCGATGAGCAGGGAAATGCGACTGAACATGGACGCAAGATGTACCCATTGCCGATTGATGCGTTGTTGGCTGATTTGGTCACTCGTATGCCTTCGAAGGCGCTAAAAGAGGCAATGATCGATTACACAGCCGCTTTGGCGACGCCGGCAAAACTCTATCGCATTATTGGTAATGAAGAGCAACAAGAGCAATTGGCTCAGCAAGAGCCGTTAGGGTGTGATGCACAACTCGCGATTGGTTTAATTCGAGGTGAGTCGTTTTCAGCGTTGGAAGTAAATATTGACGCACTGAGTGAAGCCAGAGCGTTAGCAGCACAGATGCGTGAGATTTTTGAACTGCCTCAACTTGAAGTCGCATCACGATATCGTCATGGTGATCTGGTCAACGCTATAGCCGTTTTACACCCGGAGTTGGTCTTTATTCGTCGTGAGAAAAGAAGAGAAGCACTCGCAAACGGGATTATTGAGGTCACACTGGGACGAGAAAGCCGTTTTAACAAACAAGCTGAAGCCGCTATCGTGTTAGATACGCACAGTTTACCTGGTAGAGGGGTTAAACAAACACTGACACTGGCAACTCAAGTATTACCGCTAGAGCTTAGTGCTTTGCAAGCGCTTGGGCTTGGTCAGTGGCAAGAAGGTGCGGTCATCGTTGAATCAAATCAAGCGGGGCAAGAGCAAACCTATATCGAAATGGAGCTGATTTACGCTGGCCGTACGATTGCGACCAAGCGAGAGCTGGCGCAGGGCGCGTTGGCCATCACGCCGATTCTTAAAGCTGTCGTTGCAGGAGATCTCCTCGCTGGCTTTTATCCGATGCGCCACCGCCAAATACTACTTTGGCGTTTGTATGTTGAGTTAGGTCTTGCTGAGCAACAAGATCATCATCAGGTGACTTTCGAAGGTTGGTTTACCGAGCAATTGCAGCTACTGGACCTCACCGATATCGATGAACTTGAATTGTTCTGTGCAGAAGATTTCGCTTTTGAGGGTATTCCCGATTGGCAATATGATGATTTCGCCGAACGGTTTCCGCTCACACTGGCACTTGGCGATCTTAATTTGGACGTTGAGTACCAACCAGCGGCCAAGTTAGTGACGGTGCTATATCGTGATGGCTTGCGTAAAGGCGACCCCAAGCGTTGGGAGCTACCACGTTGGCAAGGTTGGCGAGTGAAATATAAGAAGGCGAGTCGCATCATTGATATAAAATAGTGATGAAACATGTGGAATAGGTAATGATTTATTTTAGTAACTCAAATATTGCGCAACAGGTTTTATATGTCACTTGCTTGTGGAAACTTTGTTATTTGATTGGTTTTTATATGCCATTTTGACTCACAAAAAGGGTATAAAAGACCATTGTTCTATATCCTATTGCTATATGTATTCAGTTGACCGATATTGAGTATGTTGTGTTGCCAATATCGGGGGATGATATGGAACGTCAAGGCAAGACATGTGTGGTGTTTGACTATACCTCTTTTCTCGGCGCTTCGTGCAGTAAGAAATGGACGTTTCTTGAAGCATTGAGCACCATCGCGCCAGTATTTACTATTGCGTGGAAAGATACTGTCGAGCTATCTCGTAATCCAGAAGAAAGATTATGGGAACAAGCTATGAAGTCGCTTTCTGCTAGCCGTAGTGATGAGTCAAATATCCATACACTGGTAAAACTCGCCAAATCAGAAGGAATAGACGAACTAAAGTTGGTTATGCCTTATGAGTTGGAATCCGAGTTAATTGAACGGCTTCAAATGCGTTCACAAGTAAGCATTCAAAATCTACAACAAGATGAATGGATGATTACGTTATAAAGGTTTAAGGCTTGTTGTTATTCAATAGGCCTTAAACCTTTTTTACGGATAATGTTCCTATTCCTATTCCTATTCCATTCTTAGAGCCAGCTACCCTCATTTATTGCGGTAATTTTCCACGCCAATCCACAGTTTTAGATGGTTAACTTGTTGTTTTTAGATTTGATTACTACGATTATTTTTATGCGTAAATAAACATTGATAGTGAATAAAGCATAAGGAGATCAGATGGAACTGAATCCATTCAGAAAGCACATCGTGACTTGGTTGGTTTTTGCGATTACGTTGCCGATCTCTCTTTCCTGCTTTGGGCAAATAGGCCTATCGGATTATCGATATGGTTATGTTGAGTTTGCTTCTGGAGCGTTAGATGAAAACATCGGTGGTAATAGCAACATCACCGCTATTAATACCGGTGGCAAGTTACCTATTGATCAGCGTTGGTTAGCAACACTCGATTATTCCGCGCGCTTTATTCACCCAGAGAAAACCACCACGGAGATTTACACGCTCTTGCCTGGTGTTGCTGCTCGTATAGATGCCGGGCCGGGATTGGAGTTTCTTGTCGGCGGGAAAGCGGGGGTGCAATGGGCACGGCTAACCGATGATGATACCGATGTAAAACTCGAAAGCAGCAATGAGTTTGTTTGGGGGATGGAAATCGGTTTGATCTATAACATTACACAGCGTTGGCGCCTAGCAACCGATGCTGAGTTAAATCGTAGTGACATCTTAGATGTGGATATCTATTCACTACGCGCTGACTATCGGATCAACTCTGGTTTTACCGCTGGTGCATTTTACAGTCATCGAGAAAGTGATCGGGGTTCGACCAATGAGGGTGGTGTAGCGTTGAAGCTATTTTTTTAGAGACTCACTGAATGGTGGCTTAAACTGTGGTCAATTTGAAATAAAAAAGCCAGCGGAAGCTGGCTTTTTAGATTGGGCTGTTTACTTGATTACATGACAGCAGCAATGCCTTGGCACAGTGGCAGCATGTTTGATTTTGTCATGCCTGCAACACTGATACGGCCAGAGCCAACAATGTAGATTGCGAACTCATCTTTCAGACGAGCAACTTGATCTTTATTTAGACCAGAGAACGAGAACATGCCGTTTTGGCGCTCGATAAAGCTAAAGTCTGCATCCACACCTTGTTGCTTCAGTGTTTGTACAAACAGTTCGCGCATCTCTTGAATACGATCACGCATTTCTTTTACTTCCGCTTCCCATTCAGCGCGTAGACCAGCATCATTTAGGATATAAGTCACTACTGCCGCACCGTGTGCTGGTGGGTTAGAGTAGATAGAACGGATGATAGCTTTAACTTGAGAGAATGCCGTAGCGGCAACATCTTCATTCTCACCAACCAGTGTGAATGCGCCAACGCGCTCGTTGTACAAACCGAAGTTTTTAGAGAACGAGCTCGCAATCAGAATCTCTTTATTGTATTTCGCAAAAGTACGCAGACCCGCTGCATCTTCTTCTACGCCAGCGCCGAAGCCTTGGTACGCAAAATCGAATAGTGGCAGCAGTTTTTTCTCTGCAACGATTTTTGCCAGTGTTTCCCATTCATCGGCTGTTGGATCGATACCGGTTGGGTTATGGCAGCAACCGTGTAGTAACACGATATCGCCCGCAGTCGCTTGTTCAAGATCGGCAACCATCGCCGCAAAATCTTTCTCTTTAGTTTCTGCGTTGTAGTAGCTGTATTGTGCAGTTTCAAGGCCAGCAGCGGTAAATACACCAATGTGGTTTGCCCACGTTGGGTTACTTACCCATACTTTTACATCACCAAGTTGGCGTTTAATAAACTCACCGGCAACGCGTAGCGCACCTGTACCACCTGGTGCTTGGGCTGTTTTAGCACGTTTATCAGCAATGATTTCAGCGTTATCACCAAACAGTAACTTTTGTACCGCTAGGCCGTATTCTGATGTACCTTCGATGGTTAGGTATGACTTGGTTTTCTCGGTTTCAACTAATGCCGCTTCCGCTTTTTTTACGGTTGCAAGTACAGGCGTTTCACCTTGTTCATTTTTGTAAATACCAACACCGAGGTTGATTTTTTCAGCGCGAGGATCCTTTTTAAACTCTTCCGTGAGGCCAAGAATCGGGTCTGCCGGAGCAGCAACTACTTTTTCAAACATAATTGTCATCCATGTTAATCGAAGGGGATAATTGTAATAACTTGAATATTTATACCTTTATGACGCACGAGTGACAACACAAAAGCGTTAGAAACAAGAAATTTTATTTAGTTAGGAGTAATCATTGAGCAAGTCACTTTATCTAACAAATTGATTATTTGTTTTTCGCTTAGCGAAACTAAGTAAAGCTCAAAAATGGTGTTATCAAATGGTCTTTTTACTGTTGATATTGGTTTAAGGTTTTGTGATTCAGTGGTGTTTCTTTAGTTTGTGTGATTGATGTTGAATATTATTAAGGATTACATTATTTCCACTTGATGAGTGCAACTTGATGATTATCATGATGATGATTTAAATCATTATCATAAGGAACATGTATGTATATTTTGAGACCTTTGACGCTGTCAATATCTGCGGCGCTAATTGTTGCGTGCGGTGGTGGGGGAGATAGCGGTGATAGTCCATCAGCTAACACGACGTCTTTTGCTGGGACGCTTATTGTTCCGCAGACGGTACAGCAAAATTCACTAAGAGTATTAAGTGATGGATTTATCAATACTTATAGTGTCGCTTGTCCTAATGTTCCTGATGGTTATGAGCCTATGGCTAACGCTGCGGTTTCAATAGAAAAGTCTGATGGCAGCGTATTAAGCCAAACAACCAACACTGATAATTGTGGTGTATTTGAACTGAGTGTAGATGAAGCTGATTTAAACGATAGCGTTATTAATGCTAATCTGGCGGGGTTTAAAACATTAAAAGCGAATGCGAATAATTTTAAAAAATCAGATGTTGTCACAACTCCCCCAGTTGCATCAACGATTCCATCTGGTGCCGAATATGTGATTAGTGCAATCCAAAAATTGGATAGTAATGACATTAGTTTTGCGGTTACAGACACTGCTACCAATAATGCTGTTATTCAGCTATCTAAAACGTCATTTTCCGTTTCAGTAAATGATCAACCAATATCGATTACGGCAGTCAATTCAGCTGATCAACTTAATGTTGCTAGTAGCAATGTAGTAACATTAGATGCAAGTGGCTCGATGAGTGCATTAATTTATGATGAGAATAGAACGCCCGTACTTGACTCACAAAATAGACAGTACACTCGCGCTCGTATAACCGCTAAGGCTGCGCATCAATTTGTGTCGGAAAAGGCTGACGCTGATGAAGTTGCAGTGATTCCTTTTTCGTCTAGCGTGTCCTTGGTAAATAATACTCTACTGACCGATAGTTTGAACTTGGAAGATAGCAGTGGTGGAAATTTGGTTTATGACTATTCTGATGATGGTTTTATTACTGATAAAGACAAACTTCATTTTGCTGTGGACTTATACAATCCAAATTCAGATCTTTGGTATAGCAGGTATAATTATGATGGCCGCTATACCGATCGAACTGATTCGGTTGCAAACACAGGGCGTGGTTATCTTTGGGGAGGTGGTACCAATCTCGAGCTTGCTATAAATGAATCTGTTACGAAAGTCTCAAATCGAAATAATACGATTAAGCGGGTATTCGTGATGACTGATGGTGATAGCCGGTTTAGCGATCGCGCTGCTGTAATTGCAGCCGCAAATGCGAATAACGTCGTAATCCACGCAGTCGCTGTAAGTGCTTCCGCTAATGAGACAGATCTGACGGAAATTGCAGACCAAACAGGTGGATCATACAATAAAATAATTGATGAACAAAATGTCACGGGCATCTACTCATCTTTACAGACCACGATTAAGTATGCTTATGTTGCAACATTAGGTGTACCATTACAAAGTGGTGATAGTATTAAATTATCTTTGACTGTGAATGGTGAAACCGTTGAGCGTATTTTAACTGTACAATGATCTTACTAAGAGTAAAAGCGCCCCTGCAATGGGGCGTTTTTACGTTAATAACCTTTTTCGGTATTCGTAAAATAACTTTGTATTTAATCTACTTTTTCAAATCAATTTGCGATTCATGAGCATGA
This sequence comes from Vibrio scophthalmi, assembly GCF_040869025.1. Taxonomy (NCBI): domain Bacteria; kingdom Pseudomonadati; phylum Pseudomonadota; class Gammaproteobacteria; order Vibrionales; family Vibrionaceae; genus Vibrio; species Vibrio scophthalmi. The sequence continues at coordinate 2,854,913 of NZ_CP134271.1, forward strand.
GTTTCAAACTCAGGGTTGCTTGACATTTTTTCTGTCGCCCAGTGATTGATATGGCTAAGAATGGCTTTTAGCGCGTGCTTTTCAGTTGGTGTTTCGTTCTCTGTGGTTTCTAGCTCAGCTTTTGGATGAGTCCCGGTCGCATCTTCAGCAATGTGCAGCCAATCAGGGTGCCAGTAGTAAGGCTGTCCTAATGGTGTTGTCCAAGTGTGAACACCATTGGTTTCGCCTTTATATTCGATATCGTTTTCGTTGTACTTAGTCATTATTATCTTCTCTCATCATCTATGAGTTGAGGGTTGTCACTTTAACGTTATAAATGTAACAGATTGGAATTATATTTATGTGATGCCAATCGTTTAGCGCTGGCATCAACCCAGCTAAACATTGTGATTTGATCTTAAACGACTTTTAGTTAAGCCCGTACAGTGCTCAGGGTCAGCGGCCGTTAAGGTGGTCGAGGATTGCTTTCTCGGCATGTTGCTGTGAGGCACTTTCTCCATCGGGTACATCAATTGGCTGCTTGGGGTGCAATCCAAGGGCATCTTCTGCAACATGAAGCCATTCAGGATGCCAATAGTAAGGGTTGTCACCTTGAGGATGATCCCAACGATGAACGCCCTGATGTTCGCCTTTGTATGATAGGTCGTCGAGCGTAAATAATTTCATTATCTTCCCTCTTTATTCTTCGTCAATATTAAGTATGAACCAAAATGGCGAGACGCGCTGCTTGGGATCGTGTTTGGTGCTTGTCTTTAAGCAAAGGTCAGCTTATTTGTTTCGGTAACGGTATTAAGCGAATCGCTCTTAAGAAGGGGGAAGGCGAAAAATAGGTGTTGCAGCGTGTAAACAAGAGAAGATTCGCGCTAATATAAAAAAACCTCCGACAATGCGGAGGTTTTTTGCGTTTCTACTTCCTTCAAATTAGAAGTTAGCTGAACGTGGAGTACGTGGGAATGGGATCACGTCACGAACGTTGCCCATACCAGTTACGTAAGAAACTAGACGCTCAAAACCAAGACCGAAGCCTGCGTGAGGTACTGTGCCGTATTTACGTAGATCGCGGTACCAGCTCATATGCTCTGGGTCGATACCTACTTCACGCATACGCTCATCTAGGATCTCTAGACGTTCTTCACGTTGAGAACCACCGATGATTTCACCGATGCCTGGTGCAAGTACGTCCATCGCCGCAACTGTTTTACCGTCATCATTAGCACGCATGTAGAATGCTTTGATGTCTTTCGGGTAGTTCTTCACGATTACTGGCGCTTTGAAGTGCTCTTCAGCTAGGAATCGTTCATGCTCAGAAGACATGTCGATGCCCCACTCAACGTCAAATTCAAATTTCTTACCAGAATCTAGTAGGATTTGGATTGCGTCAGTGTAATCAACTTGTGCGAAATCAGAAGAAACGAATTGCTCTAGACGAGTAATCGCTTCTTTATCAATGCGAGATGCAAAGAACTCAAGGTCGTCGCGGCACTCTTCAAGTACAGCTTTGAATACGAACTTAAGCATGTCTTCAGCCAGTTTTGCCACATCGTTTAGATCCGCAAAAGCCACTTCAGGCTCAACCATCCAGAATTCCGCTAGGTGGCGGCTGGTGTTTGAGTTTTCAGCACGGAAAGTAGGACCGAAGGTGTAAACTTTGCTTAGTGCACAAGCGTAAGCTTCAGCGTTTAGCTGGCCAGAAACGGTTAGGAACGTTTCTTTGCCGAAGAAATCTTCGTTGTAATCTACTTTACCTGCGTCTGTGCGAGGTAGGTTTTCCATGTCTAGCGTTGATACGCGGAACATTTCACCAGCACCTTCTGCATCAGATGCAGTGATCAGTGGTGCTGAAACCCAGAAGTAGCCTTGCTCGTGGTAGAAGCGGTGAATCGCTTGCGACAGGCAGTTACGTACACGTGCTACTGCGCCGATCACGTTAGTACGTGGGCGTAGGTGAGCAACTTCACGTAGGTACTCGATCGAGTGGCGAGTTTTCGCCATCGGGTAAGTTTCTGCGTCTTCAACCCAACCAACCACTTTTACTTCCGTTGCAGCAAGTTCAAATGCTTGACCTGCAGCAGGAGATGCAACGATGGTACCCGTAACTTCAACAGAACAGCCAGTCGTTAGCTTAAGGACTTCGTCGTTGTAATTATTGAGATTATTTGGGACCACGGCCTGAATCGGGTCGAAACAAGAGCCGTCATAGATGGCAAGGAATGAAATTCCAGCTTTGGAATCACGACGCGAACGGATCCAGCCGCGAACAGTTACTTGACTGTCTACTGCTAGCTTACCGCTCAATACGTCTTTAACAGGCGCGTAAGTCATGTTTAAAATAATCTCCATTGAGGTAAAAATTAAACCTAAGGTCATTGAGCGTTAATAAAGGCTATTTTGGCCAAAAAAACGCCTAAACATTAGGTTGATATTACTTTTTTATCGAAATGACATATTACCTGTCAAATCGTTCGCTTCAACCTTTATTATCGTTTTGACAGAGATAATTGCACTAATTTTATTGTACCGTCTCGCGCGGTGATGAAAATTGTTCAAGAAGTGCAGCTTCTTGCTCCAGCAGTGCCCTCGACACAAGGAGGCCTCTGTCGGTTTGTCATTGCAACCTAAGAGCGCAACAGTATCGCTGCGCTTCTCTCTATGGGGGCGAGATGGTCTCTAGGGCGAGCTCTAAGAGAGCGGTGCAAGTTATTGTAGCTGGTGGTTAATCGCTGAAAATGTCGGTCGCTGTTTGACGGTGTATTGCATGCAATCTTCGCTGAGTGCGTTCAACTTAGCTAACACGTCTTGATTTGGTTGAGTGGTATGATCTAACTGCGTCAGTAGATCAGCCATCAAACAGCCCAGTGCACGTACCTCAATACTTTGCATCGCCTCTCTCTGCTGCGCAGGTAATTTAGCCAGATTGGTTGCAGCACCAAAATCACCAAAAAGGATCTCAGCAGAGTGGTTAAACATGGTGTTGTGGGCGTAGATATCACCATGACTCACTTGCTGATGGTGTAAATGCTCAAGCGCTGAAGCCATCTGTTGCAGCATCGTCACAATCACACTTAACTTATGGTGAGAGTTCGGTGTGAAAGTATCGCGAGTGCACGTTTGTAGCGAGGGTGGTAACCCCAAGTTGGCAAAGTTTCTTGGGATCAACTCCATCACCAAACCGAGTTTTTCTGCTTGATTTATTTGTGCGATGACCTTGATTAAGTTGCTGTGATGACCGGCTTGTAAGCAGTTGAGCAGTTCATCTTGTGGGTAGCCATCACTGGTGACCTCGCCTTTGAAAATCTTGACTGCGATATACGCATCAGTGCCATTCAATTCCGTCGGTTGTTTAAGCCATTTCGCACGGTAAATCACACCAGACGCACCTTGACCGATAACCTCGAGTAATTCAATGTCGGCCAATGCTACCTGCGGAATCATTGCTAGTGATGATGTGTCCGCGCGGTCAAGGTTTGATCGCTCGCTGCTTAGTGGGTTGCCATCAATTGCGAGCCAGCTCAGCTTTGGTAATTGGAACAACCAATCTGGCAGCGCACTCAGTGCGTTGGCTGATAATCTGGCTAGCTCCAAGCTTTGGCAATCTGCCATTGATGCTGGCAGTGCCGTTAGCATGTTTCCTGCCAATGCGAGCTTTTGCAGGCGATGTAAACGGCCCATATCTTCAGGCAGTTGCGTGAGTTTGTTGTCAGTTAAAATTAACCAACGGGTATCGTTGGGTAGGGCGCCAGCAGAGATGTGCTGCAACTTATTCGATTTGAAACTGATCATTTCCAATTTAGGGCATTGAGCTAATACGCTTGGAATGGTTTCAAAGCAGTTGTTGGTTAGAAATAGGATTTTAAGCTGGTGTAATTGAGCCAAGCAATCTGGCAAATCATGTAATTGATTATCTGACAAATCGAGGATTTCTAAGCTGTCAGCCAGTTCGATGATTTCGAGTGGAAACTCAGTTAACCCTAGTTTTAACTCTAGACGAGTGATGCCGTGTAATTTACCTGATTGTAACTGCTCAATAGTATGCAAAACGCTAACCTTAACGCGTGAAAAACAGCGCGCAATATTATCTGATAATCGAGTTGGGATAAACGTGTAAAGTCGCTATTCGGGTAGATTGCGAAAGGGGGCGGATAAGGTAAGTGTTTTCCTCATTTTGTTCGATTAATAACACTTACCCTTGACCTTGCGATATCAGCGATGGCAGTTAACGCCGTTATTACCTCTCTATTTACTCATCAGGGATCCGCTATTTTTCTGCTGTTCTAAAGAGAATTGGTTAAGCAATTGCTCCAAGCGTTCGGAGAGGTTTTCCAGATCTAAACTGATGTCTCGAGTCTGTGATGCCAATTGAGAGGTCCCATTGGCGTGAGCGGTGATGGTGTCGATTTTGCTTTGAATGTGATGACCAACCGAGGAAGTGGTCTGAGCTTGCTGCTCAATGTTTTGCGTATGGTTAAGCACTTGATGCATTTCATCCACGACGCTATGCATTGCGGTGGAGAGAGACTCTACATCCTCCGAGCGTTGATGGGCTTGTTGGCATACGTTATCGACTGAAATGAGAGACTCTCGACTGCCTTGCTGGAATTGGTCGATGATGGTTTCAATATTGCTGGTGGCTTCTGCGGTGCGACCTGCAAGGTTACGAACTTCTTCTGCAACCACAGCAAAGCCACGGCCTTGCTCACCTGCGCGCGCTGCTTCAATAGCTGCATTCAATGCGAGTAAATTGGTTTGATCGGCTATGCCGCTAATGACTTCAAGAATCGATGATACTTCTGTCGTTTGATCATTCAGAGCTGTGATCTTTTGTTTTACCTGCTCAATTGAACCGACTAAAAGCTTAATATCGTCACTGGCGTTATGTGCATTGCTTGCACTTTGAGCCACGATATTCACCGTGTGGTTTACTAATGTTGAGGCCTCTAATGTTGCTTGCTCTGTCTGCTCTTGTTGAGTCAACATGTTATTGATGTTGCTCTGTACATCATTGGTTTCAGTTTGCTGATTGTTGGCTGCATCATCGGTAGATTGAGCCACATCAGTCAGTTGGCCTGCGGAATCTGCCAGTGAGTGGCTGGTTTGTTGCACTTTGTGCAAGCTGTCGCTGACGGTATCCATAAATGAGTTAATCGAGTTTGCCAACACACCAATTTCATCATTTTGTTTGCTTGGCAGTCGCTCGAGTAGATTTTTTGATTGGGCAACTTGCAGCATAAAGCGTGAGGTTTTTTGTAACGGTCGTACAAGAATTTTTCGGGTTAGCCCCATCGTAAAGAGAAAGCCGATAAAGGTGATAGAAGCCATGATACCCATGGCGAACATCGCTTGTTTGCTGACCATAGAATTAACATGACTCATGTTATATTCAAGACGGATTGCTCCCAGCACTTCGCCTTCTTGTGCGGCATGGCAACCAACGCAGTTGGTGCCGCGGTAATCAAGGCTTGATTTCATCGGTAGTGCGACGACCAGACCGTTGCCCCAATCGGCACTGATCGGTTCGATAACCAACTCTCCGCTCAGTGCACGCTGATCGATATCATCTTGTACGGTTTGGTTTGGATTGCCCGGGCCATAGAGCTTATCGACGGCAGGGGCTCGCAAAACACGAACTTGTTCAATGCCATCTTGGGCTAAGGCTTTATCGCGCAGAGTCTCTTTTTGCGACATGGTGCCCGTGAGCATCATCATATTCAGGCTATCAAAGTAGTTACTGGCTTTATCATGTAACTGTTGACTGAGAACGTCGTGGATAAGTTGTTTTTGCTGCTGATATTGATAGATAGTCGAGATCGCAAGGACACAACCAAACACCATGACCAACGTGACGAGGAGTTTAAAAGTTATTGTTGAGCGCATTATTATTTTACATTTTATTAGAATAGACATAACAATTTTATGGATATTTATTACCGCATGTCATAGGAAACTGGTTTGAATGTGACCCTTACCAAAAACTTCCATCTGTAACTGTGATGTAAGTAACATGTGTCCGTTATGTTTCCTGGCGAATGAGTGTGCGAGGAAGGTCTAACAATGTTGTGGGAAAAAGAAAAGTGAACATCGCGATAGATGTGAGCTTGTCACTCTGCTTACAAGGCTTTAGTATGACGGCTTCTTGACGAAAGCCTGAGAAAAATGATGAAAACAGAGTTGTACAAAGAGTTTATGTTTGAGGCTGCACACCATTTGCCTCATGTCCCAGAGGGTCACAAATGTGGTCGTTTACACGGGCACTCTTTTTTAGTTCGTCTTTATGTTGAAGGGGAAGTGGACCCGTATACTGGTTGGGTGGTTGATTTCGCTGAAATTAAAGCGGCTTTTAAACCAATCTACAATCGTCTTGACCACTACTACTTAAATGACATTGAAGGGTTAGAAAACCCAACCAGTGAAGTGCTAGCAAAATGGATTTGGCAACAGCTAAAGCCCGCGTTACCTTTGCTGAGTAAAGTAGAAATTAAAGAAACGTGCACCGCTGGATGTATTTATAAGGGTGAGTGATCACTTGACTCGATTTAATGTGAGTCAATCAGTGTTGAGCATACATAAAAAAGCCAATCAATAGATTGGCTTTTTTGCATTCGTACATCTAATGTCGCTAGAGTCTATGGCGCATAATGCGCTCTTTGCCACTTTTACCATAGAAAAAACTATCGGTATCACTGAAACCGATGCGAGAGAAGAAGGTGCGTGAGGCTTCATCTTTTGCGGGTAGAGTGACACACAGCGAGTCACTATCACCATTGACGGCATAGGCGTAGACAAACAATTTCTGCATTGCTTCTCGACCAAAGCCTTGGCGCTGATAGTGCTTATCCAAGACGATGTATTTCAGGCCAAGCTCGTTACGACGAGCAAACGTCGCATAGTGAGAAAAGGCTTTGTCTAATACGAGATAACCAATCGGTTGGCGCTCAGAATACAGCGCAAGAATCACTTCATATTTAGAACGATTGTGGTACACCTCTTCAAAGGGGAGGTGGTTTTCTTTCTGCTCTTGATGCACTTCAAGCTGCATTAAACTGGCGAAATCTTTCAGCTTGGCCGGTTTTATCGCAATCATATTGCCTCATTAATACTACGGTAACCAACGGGGGATTCAGCAGGGGCTGATTCTCAAATTGGTCATACAAAAATGGCGACCATTACAGTCGCCATTATATCGTCTTAATTATCAATAAAATATGCTTTTACTAATAATTTGACCGCTGTTCACTACTAAAGTTAGCAGATAACTTTAATTGCTAGGCCGCCTTGAGACGTTTCGCGGTATTTTGCGTTCATATCTTTACCGGTTTCTAGCATTGTTTCGATAACTTTGTCTAGAGAAACGGTTGGAGCTGAAGAACGACGTAGTGCCATACGAGTTGAGTTGATTGCTTTTACTGCAGCAATACCGTTACGCTCGATACATGGTACTTGTACTTGGCCCGCAACAGGGTCACATGTTAGACCTAGGTTGTGTTCCATGCCGATTTCAGCTGCCATACAGACTTGCTCAGGACTACCGCCCATAAGCTCTGCAAGGCCAGCTGCTGCCATAGAACATGCTACGCCAACTTCGCCCTGACAGCCTACTTCCGCACCAGAGATAGAAGCGTTACGCTTGTAAAGACCACCGATCGCGCCAGAAGCGGCGAAGTAACGGATGTAATCTTTCTCTGTCACGGTTTGAATGAACTTGTCGTAGTACGCAAGTACAGCAGGGATGATGCCACATGCACCATTGGTTGGCGCGGTAACAACACGGCCACCAGCTGCGTTCTCTTCGTTTACTGCGAAAGCAAACATGTTTACCCAGTCAACCACAGCCATTGGATCGTTAGAGGTTTTCTCTGACGTTAGCAACTGTTGACGCAGTGCTGCTGCACGGCGAGGTACGCGTAGTGGACCAGGAAGAATACCTTCAGTATTCATACCACGATCCATACCTTCACGCATGGTTTTCCAGATGTTAGCAAAGTAAGTGCGAGACTCTTCATCTGAGTGTAGAGCCGCTTGGTTTTTCATAACCAAAGCGCTGATAGAAAGCCCATGCTCTTTACATTGATCCACAAGCTCTTCAGCGGTTGTGAACGGGAAAGGAACCTTGATTGGGTTTTCTTCTTCTTTACCAAAGTTTTCTTCATCGACGATGAAACCACCACCGATAGAGTAATACGTTTTTGAGTACGCGACTTCGTCATCGATCCAAGCGTGGATTTGCATGCCGTTTTCGTGTAGCGATAAGTTAGAAGTATGGAAGTTCATACCGCCATCTTTAGGGAACGATACTGTGTGACAGTGCATGCCAACAGGAAGGCGTTCAGTTTCTTCTACGCGTGCAATGAAGCTTGCAATAGAATCGATGTCGACTTTTTCAGGGGTGTTGCCAGCAAGACCCATGATGATAGCGATATCGGTGTGGTGACCTTTCCCTGTCAGTGATAGTGATCCATAAACGTCCACGGTGATTTTAGTGATGTCGCGCAATTTTCCCATTGAACGAAGATCATCAATAAATTCTTTACCCGCTTTCATTGGGCCTACAGTGTGAGAACTAGAAGGACCAACACCGATCTTATAGATGTCAAAAACACTAATCATATCGATTACCTCAAAAGCAAGCCTCCCTAGAGAGGGAGGCTTAGAATTATCATTATATTTTTGTTTTAACTACCCAAGTTTACAGGGGTAATTAAAGAGCGCCGTAGATTACAGAAGTAATCGCTGCAAGACCACAGATAACTGTGAAAATCTGTACAGGTGCAGAAGTTTTGTACTTCGCCATCGCAGGAACTTTCTTCATTGCGAACACAGGTAGAAGGAACAAGATAGCCGCGATCATTGGTGCGCCCATTGTTTCAATCATACCTAGGATGCTTGGGTTGATGATTGCAACAATCCAAGTAGTGATTACGATGAAGATTAGTGAACCTTTCTCAATAGTGCTTACTGGAGTAGAAGCACGAGATTTGATTAGACCAACTAGACCTTCGTGAGCACCTAGGAAGTGACCGAAGTAGCTAGAAGTAATCGCAGCGAAAGCAACAACAGGACCCATGTAAGAGATGATTGGGTTGTCGTGTACGTTTGCAAGGTATGAAAGTACAGAGATGTTTTGCTCTTGTGCCATTGCTAGCTGCTCTGGAGATAGAGACAGAACAACAGAGAATACGAAGAACATAACGAAGCCCATTAGCATCATTGCCGCACCGCCAGTGATTGCGTCAGTTTTCTTAACTGCGTCATCACCAAAGTTCATGCGTTGTTCTTTAGCAAACTGAGAAATAACAGGGCTGTGGTTGAATGAGAATACGATGATTGGAATCGCTAACCATACAACGATAGGCATTGTGCTGAAATCAGGAGCAACTTCAACCATTGATGTATTCCAATCAGGGATAAGGAATACAGACAGTGCTAGTAGGATAATAACCAATGGGTAAACCATTGCAGAAGTTGCCTTAAGCATTAGGTCTTTACCAAATACTACACCCATAGTCATAGCCGCAATAAGCGCACCAGACAGTAACCAGCGAGGAATAGATTCCATGCCCATTTGGTTAACTAGGAAAGAGTCAACTGTGTTTGTGATACCAACACCGTAGATCAGAACGATAGGGTAAATGGCGAAGAAGTAGGCGAAAGTAATAAGGTTTGCGCCAGTTTTACCAAAGTGTTCTTCAACAGTATCAGTGATATCTGATTCAGGGTTTTTAGCAGAAAGTACAAAACGAGCTAGAGACTTGTGAGCAAACCAAGTCATAGGAGCTGCGATTAGGGCTAGCATAACTAATGGCCAGAAACCGCCAGCACCCGCTTTAATTGGAAGAAATAGTACGCCAGCACCTACAGCAGTACCGAAAAGTGATAGACACCATGTGAAATCTTTGTAAGTAAACTTACTCGATGATTGCACCGTAGATGCCGTTGAAGTAGTAGAACTCATATTGGGATACTCATTTTTTGGGAACAGGTAATAAGTTGCGTGCAATTCTGCACAAAAGGATTGCACAATTATTAGATCTAAATCACAAATTGATGGGACTGATAATATGATATTCCAAAAAGGAGTTTATTGTCACGAAAATGACGTGCCACACCTGATTTATCTTAATGTGACGCATTAGAAAAACTTATCAACTGGATAAGCTGACGTTATTTTGCGCAAGGGAAACGTTTGCGGGGTTGAGCGTTGATTTCACTAATGTGAGCGTTTGTTGACCAATCGTTGCTTTTATTAACATTGATGCATAATATGATTTTGCAATGCGTGGATGATTTGCGCGGTCATTCCCCAAATAAATTGCCCTTGATAGTTGATGGCAAATACACGGTGGTGTTGCTGTTTTACGCAAAAAGTGTCGCTGTAGAGATGTTTCGGGTCGAGCACGATTTCGACAGGTACCTCGAAAACCGATTCCACCTCGTTATGATCGATTTCTGCAAAATAATTTGCATCAATGAAAGCAAGGTACGGTGTTACCGAAAACTGGCTAATTGTTGGCAGTTCGGGCATCTGTCCAAATATCTCAATTTGCTGTGCAAAGACCCCGATCTCTTCATGCGTTTCTCGCAATGCGGTTGCACGTAGTGAGCCATCCTCGAGTTCATATTTTCCGCCAGGAAAGCTCACTTGCCCCGGATGGTGCTTTAAATGCGCTGCACGTTTGGTAAAGAGCACATTTAATCCGTTCTCTCGTTCAACAAATCCAATCAATACCGCCGCTTTGCGCAAAGTCTGATCTTGCAAATGATCGAGTCGTTTAAGCGATTCCCGATGATAGGCGGCAGGCTGCTGTAACGAAAAGCGCTGAATGAGTTGTTGCCTGCTCGGGGGGATATGCACATTAACTTCCTATAGGTATTTGAAAAAGCCAGTTTTATAGATCATGCTTTGAATAATATATAAAAGGTTAGCGAACTCGTCACTCTACCTCAAGGTGCTCTATATATCGAAAGGTAAGTAGTTGAAAAGAGATTAGTAGAAAACCACGATAAAGGGCTGGGCATGAAAGGAATCATATTTACTGAATTTCTGGATCTTGTGGAGCAGAAATTTGGGCTGGAATTATTGGATGAGTTATTACTTGAAGCGAATGACGAGGGTATCTATACCTCTATTGGCAGTTACGACCATCGCAATTTGGTCAAACTGATCGTGCTACTGAGTCAAAAGACGGGAATTTCCGCGGAAGATCTACAGCAAGTGTTTGGTCAGTCTGTTTTCCTCAATCTATACGCATCCCTACCGAATAAAGCCAGTTTAGGCGAATGCAAAAACTCTTTTCAATTTGTACGTTTAGTAGAAGATTACATTCACATAGAAGTGAAAAAGCTCTACGCAGAGGCGAATCCACCTAAATTTGAATTTATTTCCGAAACGGAAACCAAAATGGTGTTCGACTATAAAAGCGCTCGTTGCATGTCTCATGTTTGTCTTGGCTTAGTCAAAGGTTGTGCCGAGCATTTTAATGAAATCCTTGAAATCACCATGACCAGTGAAACGGCCGATAATAGCCATGTGCGTTTTTATCTCTCACTGGTTGAATGAACGTAATGGATAGCAGTAGTGCATTAGAACGCAAAGTCGCCCGAGAAAGGGCGGCGAGAAAAGCGGCTGAGTCTTTGCTCGAGCAAAAAAGCCTTGAGCTTTATGAGGCAAATCAGCAGCTCAAATTAGTGCTCGGTCAGTTAGAAAGCCAAAACTTACAAGGGTTACAAAAACTCGAGTTTGAAGGTCATATCAGCGAAACCCTTATTCACTTTGGTCGCGCGTTTTTAACACGGACGTTGGATGATGGTTTGTTATCGAGCTTTCTCGAGCGTTTATCTGCTTGCTCTGTCATTTACGGTATCCAATTTCACCTTGTGCCAGCAACGTTATCGACAGTGCTCGGCAGTGAATTTGGCGTCATGCAGTCATTCGTCTCGGAACCCAAAAAGAGTGAATATTGGCAAGGCAATATTCTTCACTTACCACTCGAAGTCGATCATAAGTTGATCGGGCAGTTGTGTGTTGATGTTGATCTTAGTGATATTGAACCGCGTTTTATTTCCAGTCAGCTAACTTTGGTGGTTGAGTTACTTTGCAGCGCGATTAGCCGCCAATTGATGGTGGAAAAAACTCAGCAGGCCCGCAAACAAGCGGAAGAATCTGAACGAGCCACCAAAGAGTTTGTGGCGATGATTAACCATGAGTTGAGAACCCCGCTTAATGGCTTACTTGGCAGTGCGGAGTTATTGTCGGACACGCCGTTGAATAATCAGCAAATGCAATTGCTGACCAATTTAACGCACTCAGGTGACCTTTTAAGACACATCATCAATGACTTGCTCGATTACAGTAAAATGAGTGCGGGAATGATGGAATTGTTTCCTACCCATTTCAGTTGGCATGATTTGAAAAGCATGCTCAATGGCATTTTTTCTCCCCGGGCTCAAGAGAAACGCATTTTCTTTATCATCGAGGAATCCCCTAATATGCCCGCGGCGTTTTATGCCGATTTTGAACGCATTAGTCAGATTTTGGTCAATTTGATTGGTAACGCGATTAAGTTTACCTCTGAGGGAAAAGTGGAAGTGTCGGCGTCGTGGCAAGAGGATAATTTACACGTGTTGGTTTCGGATACTGGGTGTGGTATTCCACAACAAGCTCAAGCAGAGTTGTTCGATCCCTTCGTTCAGGCTGATCGAACGACCAAACGAAGTTTTGAAGGGACCGGGCTTGGTTTAGCGATTTGTAAAAATTTGGTTGAATTAATGGATGGGCAGATCGGCTTTGAAAGCGATGTTGGCGAGGGCAGTACGTTCTCAATTCAATTACCGTTGAATGTTGCGCATCAACCTGCTCAAAATACCGAAGCCTTGCAGACACAACGAGTACACAAGACTCTGGATAGTTTATCCGTTTTGGTGGTTGATGATATTCGTATGAACCAAGTGATCATCAATCAAATGCTGAAAAAATTTGCGATTGAACCAGATCTTGCCGAAAACGGCTTGGAAGCAATTAAAGCTGCAGAACAAGGCCAGTACGATTTGATCTTTATGGACTGCCGCATGCCTGAAATGGATGGTTTTGAGGCGGCGAATTACTTGCGCGCTCATCATTATTCTCGCCCAATTATCGCCTTAACTGCTGGGACTACGCTTGAAGAACGCGAGCGCTGTATTGAGAGTGGTATGGACGATATCCTCACCAAGCCCTACACGGCGGCAGATTTGAAATTGATGATAGAAAAATGGATCTAACGAGCGTCAGATCCATTGATTTGTTTGTCGCGACTTACTTTTATCGCTACTTATTCATTGTTATTTATGCTTCGCGGTTAACTACTGAAATAGGTCGTTACGCATTTTCCAGCGCCGGTAAAATGCGGCTTAATTTATCGAAGGTTTCTTGATATTCCGCATCACACTGGCTGTCTGCGACTAAGCCTCCGCCTGCCCAGACGTACAATTGACCTTTCTCCGCCACCAGAGTGCGAATGGTAATGCTGGTATCCATTCGGCCATGACGGCTGATATAACCAATACTACCGCAATAGGCATTGCGTCGGTGTGGCTCTAGCTCTTCGATAATTTCCATCGCGCGCACTTTTGGTGCTCCTGTAATGGAGCCTCCGGGGAAACTGGCGCGCAACAAATCAACGGCAGTATAGTTTTCATCTAATTCGGCTTTGATGGTACTGACTAAGTGATGAACGGCAGGGAAGCTTTCGATATCAAATAGCTTTGGTACATGCACGGTCCCGGGTTTTGCTACGCGACCGACGTCATTACGCAGCAAATCGACAATCATCAAGTTTTCGGCTTGGTCTTTCTCGGCTAAGGAGAGCTCGAGAGCAGAGGCTCTATCGAGAGTTTCATCGGCAAAACGCGGACGTGTACCCTTAATAGGTTTGGTTTCAATGACGTTGTCATTCACTTGCAAGAATCGTTCAGGGGAGACACTCAAAATGGCGCTGTGCTCGGTACGAATAAAGGCAGAAAACGGCGCTTGGTTTACTTGCTCTAGTTTTTGGTACGCTTGCCATTCATCACCTTGGTATTGTGCACTGAAACGTTGAGCAAGGTTAATTTGGTAGCAGTCGCCAGAAAGAAGGTATTGCTGCACTTGTTCAAAGCGAGTTTGGTACTGAGTTTTGGTCAGGTTTGACTGCCATGGGCTTTGCAGTGCAAATGGCGTACACCGTTGCTCATCATACTGCTGCGCTTGTTGCTGTAGCCATTGCCAATGCTGGTCGGTATTGTTACCTACGACCCAAGCTTGTTGCTGTAGATGGTCAATAACAACGGCCCAATCATAAATACCCACCGCCATATCTGGCGAAGAGAGATCGTGCTCGGCTAACGCCGGAATTGATTCAACTCGACGACCTAAATCATAAGAAAAATAACCTAACGCGCCGCCAACAAATGGTAAATCACCCTCATAATCACAAGCGCCCAAATGCGTTTGCTGTATTTGCTCAATCAAACGAAATGGGTCTTGTTCAGAACGAGTTTGTTCATCTTGCTCAGTGATTACTGTTGTCTCTCCAAAGGTGGTCAATGTCACCAGAGGATTCGCCACTAAGATATCGTATCGGCTGTCGACATGTTGCGAAGATGCTGAGCGTAGTAACATCACCCAATGTTGCTGGGCAATAGGGGCGAACAGGTGGCAAGCTAGATCAGAAGAGTAGGAAATCTGTTTGATTTGTAAGCAATTTGATTGGCTGTTATTCATTTGTTTAATTTGTGACAAAGAGATCGTTCACTTCGTGGCGCGTTGAGGAAAGCAAGAGTATCATAACCAAATCATAACCCGCTACTTTGAATAAAGGTTGATGGCGAAGCGTACTCAGAGCGCGATAGCAAACGTTTAAATAAAGTGGGAATAAACGGAAGCAAATAAGAGGCAAGTAATGACTATAATCCGCAAACAGGATGTGATCAGCAGTGTTGCTGATGCGCTGCAATATATTTCTTACTACCATCCGCTCGATTTCGTTCAAGCGCTGGAAAAAGCTTATCATCGTGAAGAAAGTCAGGCGGCAAAGGATGCGATCGCCCAGATTTTGATTAACTCTCGTATGTCGGCGGAAGGTCATCGACCAATTTGCCAGGATACTGGCATCGTTACTTGCTTTGTGAATATTGGTATGGGTGTTCAATGGGACTCCACCGATATGACGGTTCAGCAGATGGTGGATGCGGGCGTACGTGAAGCGTACACCAATCCAGATAACCCATTACGAGCTTCTGTTTTAATGGATCCTGCGGGTAAACGTATTAACACCAAAGACAACACGCCTGCGGTTGTGCACATTAATATGGTGCCGGGGAATAATGTTGAGATTCAAATAGCGGCTAAAGGCGGCGGTAGCGAAAATAAAACCAAAATGGTGATGCTCAACCCATCAGATGATGTGGCTGAATGGGTAGAAAAAACCTTGCCGTTAATGGGAGCAGGTTGGTGTCCTCCGGGCATGCTGGGTATTGGTATTGGTGGGACGGCGGAAAAAGCTGCTGTGCTGGCCAAAGAATCATTGATGGAACATATTGATATTCAAGAGCTTATCGACCGTGGCCCACAAAATGCGGAAGAAGAGCTGCGTTTGGATATTTTCAATCGTGTGAACAAACTTGGCATTGGTGCACAAGGTTTAGGCGGGTTGACGACCGTGGTGGACGTGAAGATCAAAACCGCACCAACACACGCAGCCTCTAAGCCGGTGTGCTTAATTCCAAACTGTGCAGCTACGCGCCACGTTCATTTTACGCTCGACGGTAGCGGCCCTGCAGAATTAACACCACCAAAACTTGAAGAGTGGCCAGACATCACTTGGGAAGCGGGCGCCAACACCCGTCGTGTCAATCTTGATGAAGTGACGCAAGCGGATGTAGAAGAATGGAAAACCGGCGAGACCGTCTTGCTCTCAGGTAAGATCCTAACCGGACGTGACGCGGCGCATAAACGCATTCAGGGCATGCTAGAAAGTGGTGAAGGTTTACCGAAAGGTGTCGATTTTAAAGGTAAATTTATTTACTACGTTGGTCCTGTTGACGCAGTAGGCGATGAAGCGGTGGGTCCAGCTGGCCCTACAACCTCGACACGCATGGATAAGTTCACCGACATGATGCTTAATGAAACGGGCATTATGGGTATGATTGGTAAAGCGGAACGTGGGCCAGCAACCGTGGAATCGATTAAACAGCATAAAGCGGTTTATCTAATGGCAGTTGGTGGTGCGGCCTACTTAGTGGCGAAAGCGATCAAAAAAGCCCGCGTAGTGGCGTTTGAAGATTTGGGTATGGAAGCGATCTACGAGTTTGAAGTAGAAGATATGCCGGTAACGGTTGCTGTGGACTCAAATGGTGCCAATGCACACCAGATTGGCCCTGACACTTGGAAAGTAAAAATCCAAGAAATGGAACTTGATTAAGTCAAGACACTGAATAAGTTGCCAAAAAATGACAAAAGTGCCGCGAAAGCTGCACTTTTTGTCTATATACTATCTATGACCAAGTAACTCCAAGAGGCAGGTCGGTGAAACTTTCACTCAACCAAGCATCTCGAAGCTACTTGGGAATCAACATTCATAAGACAAAATAACAGGGGGAGCGCAATGCCTCGCTTTATCCAAATTCTACAAATCATCATTGCAGCCGTGGTGGGTGCGTTTGTTGGTTACGATTTGATCCTTCATGGCATCAGCATCTTCGACGTTAAGTACGTCACCATTACTTGTGTGTTGTTTGTCTTGCTCGAAATTGCACTGTTTGTCATTTATAAACTGATTGAAGATGATTAATCCTATCTAGAATTAATCAACAACACTGCGCCTTTCGGGCGACTATGATATACATTAAACCTCTGATGAACCTCAGAGGTTTTTTTGTTCATCCAAGATTAATGTTGTATTGGTTATCCTAGGTACGGTTATCCGTTAACGAGAGTTTCAATGAAGAATATTCAGCAAGAAGTGAACGATTTTTTACACCGTAGTATGGACTCGCATGTGCGCATTGCTGTCACGGGTTTATCGCGCGCGGGGAAAACGGCGTTTATCACCTCACTGGTTAATCAGTTACTTCATACCTCGACTCACAGCCAATTACCTTTACTCAGTGCCAGTCGCGATAAGCGTCTAGTGGGTGCCAAGCGCGAACCACAATCTAACATGATGGTGCCACGTTTTGCCTACGATGAGGCAATGCAGCAATTACAGGGTGAACAACCTAATTGGCCTGAACCGACTCGCGATGTCAGTGAAATTCGCCTTGCACTCAAATATAAGCCAAGTAAGAAGACCAAAAGATTGTTCGGCAATACTGCGACATTAAACCTCGATAT
Source organism: Vibrio scophthalmi (assembly GCF_040869025.1). Lineage (NCBI taxonomy): Bacteria > Pseudomonadati > Pseudomonadota > Gammaproteobacteria > Vibrionales > Vibrionaceae > Vibrio > Vibrio scophthalmi. Next base: position 2,872,254 of record NZ_CP134271.1, read on the forward strand.
TATTGATTATCCGGGCGAATGGCTGCTTGATCTTCCCTTATTGGATATGGACTTTTCAGCTTGGTGCCAAAGCCAATTTAGTGCTTTAAAAGGTCTGCGTTTAGAGTTAGCTAAACCATGGCTAGAGCAACTGGAAGCGCTCGATTTAAGTGCTGAAGTGAGCGAAAGTCAATTAGCGTCGATTGCACAAACTTACACTCAATATCTGCATGATTGTAAAGACAATGGTTTGCATTGGGTCCAACCGGGACGATTTGTCTTACCGGGTGAACTGGAAGGCGCACCAGTGTTGCAGTTTTTTCCATGTCGCTTTGATGCCGATGTAAAAGCAGACAAGCACAGTAATTTGGCGATGCTAAAAGCGCGTTATCATGAATACCAAACCAAAGTGGTTAAAGCGTTTTATAAACATCACTTTGCTACATTTGATCGCCAAATTGTCTTGGTGGATTGTTTACAGCCACTGAATGCTGGCTACGAATCCTTTATGGACATGCGTAATGCCCTCGAGCAGATCATGCACAGTTTTCGTTATGGGCGCAGTTCGTTGCTAAAGCGTCTGTTCGCGCCGCGTATTGATAAAATCTTGTTTGCAGCCACTAAGGCCGATCATATTACCCCTGATCAGCATCCAAACTTAGTGTCATTGCTACAACAGATGGTTCACCCAGCGTGGCAAACCGCCTCATTTGAGAATATTGAAATGAGCTGTATCAGCATGGCATCGATACAAGCGACACAAACGGGTTTTATCAATCAAGGGGAACAATCAATCCCCGCGATTCAAGGGACAACAATGAATGACCAAGCCATCACGGTTTATCCCGGCGAAGTACCGCGAAAACTGCCGTCGGCATCGTATTGGCAACAAAAGGGGTTTGAGTTTACCGCCTTTAAACCATTGGTCACGCATCAAGATGAGCCACTGCCGCATATTCGCATTGATAAAGCATTAGAATTGCTGATTGGAGACAAACTAAAATGAGCGAATTCAAATCTAAACAGCTCTTTGATCAACCATTAAACCAAGAATCAAAGCCAGAACAAGAATTAACGGCGCAAATTCAATTCCAACCATCAGAAAAGTTTGTGCCTAGCGAGATAGAAGAGCCGCAAGGCGCGGAGGTAGAGCAACAGCTTGATCATGTGATTCGTCCAAAGTCCGGCCGAAAGTGGTTAAGTGCTGGCTTACTCAGTGTGTTTTCTGCCTTGGTCGGCTGGCAAGCAATCGATACAGTTATTACCGCTATTCAAACAGCAGATTGGCTTGCACTTGGTTGGGCTGGCTTTGTCTCAGCGTTGGCAGCATTGGGTATTGGTGCGATGGCGAAAGAGTTGTGGAAGCTGCGTCGCTTACGCAATCACTTTTCAGTGCAAGAACAGAGTGAATCCTTGTTGGCCAGTGACAGTGTGGGGCAAGGTAAAGCATTTTGTCAGCAGTTAGCGAAACAAGGTGGAATTCAACCGCATTCACCGAGTTATGACCGTTGGGTTAATTCCGTCAATGGCTCTCACAGTGATGCTGAAGTACTGGATATGTATGATGCCATGGTGATAGCGGAACAAGACAAACTCGCGACTCAGATCGTGTCGAAACACGCAACAGAGTCGGCGGCATTAGTGGCCATTAGTCCACTGGCAGTGGCAGACATGTTGCTGGTGGCTTGGCGCAATTTCAAAATGATTGATAGTTTGGCTCAAGTATACGGTATTGAACTGGGTTACTGGTCGCGTTTACAACTGTTCAAATCGACATTGGTCAATATGGCGGCAGCAGGCGCGAGTGAGTTAGCGATTGATGCGAGTATGGATTTACTCTCGATGGATCTGGCTGGCAAACTGTCAGCACGGGCAGGGCAGGGGCTTGGAGTAGGGATTCTGACGGCTCGATTAGGCATTAAGGCAATATCTTTATTACGCCCAATGCCTTGGCAAGCAGAGCGAGCGGTTAAACTGTCATCAATCCGCAAGCAAATTGTGGCGAAAGTCGCGTCTATCTCGGTCAAATAGCGTGAATGTGAAGCAAGTGATATCGCTTTGCTTGACGAGGATCTAGGCTTAGGGGAAACTACTGTCAACTTTTCCTGACACCTTAACTTAGGACTCTCTCAGTGCGTCTAGAAGTTTTTTGCGAAGACCGACTCGGCTTAACACGCGAGCTACTCGATATCCTTGCCTCTAAGAGCATTGATTTACGAGGCATCGAAATTGATATTTCTGGGATTATTTATCTAAATTGTCCGGACATCGATTTCGATACCTTCAGTGAATTAATGGCGGAAATTCGCCGTATATCGGGTGTAAAAGATGTCCGAAAAATTCAGTTTATGCCGATGGAAAGGCATAACACCGAGCTTATTTCGTTACTCAACAATCTTCCAGAACCGGTATTAGCGATAGACCTAAAAGGCAACGTCGACATGGCCAACCATGCTGCGTTGAATCTATTTAACCGTGACGAACAGGAAGTGATCGCTCATCAAATTGGTCAGCTGATTCCAAGTTTTAACTTCAGTAAATGGGCTGAAGGGCAAATTACTCGCCAGCGTGAAAATATCGTTATTAGCGGTCTTGATTACGTCATGGAAATCATGCCGGTTTACATCACGACTGAGAGTAAAGAATCGATCTTAGCCAGTACGGTGATGATTATCCGTTCTGCACAAGATAAGCCGCTGCTAAAAGAAACTCTCCCTTTACAGAACAATCTTGGCTTTGAGCATTTTGTCGGTGTCTCCAATCGTCATAAAGCGCTTATTACGCAAGCGAAAAAGCTGGCGAACCTTGAGCAACCATTGCTAATTCAAGGCGAAACGGGCACAGGTAAAGAGATGTTGGCACGCGCTTGCCATAGCCGCTCACATCGAGCGGGTGCTCCATTTTTAGTATTAAGTTGTGCTTCTATGCCTGATGACGTGGCGGAAACCGAATTGTTCGGTCATGCTCCGGGCAGTTTTAATCATCAAGAAGGCAATAAAGGGATCTTTGAACAAGCCAACGGCGGGACGGTATTTCTCGATGAAATCGGCGAGATGAGCCCGCATTTGCAAATCAAATTGCTACGTTTATTGCAAGATGGCACCTTCCGCCGTGTTGGTGAAGAGCACGAAGTGCATGTTAATGTGCGCGTCATTGCGTCAACTCGCCATAACTTGGCCGATTTAGCTGAATCGGGCGCGTTTCGAGAAGATCTTTTCTATCGTTTGAATGTACTGACGCTCAATATTCCATCGTTACGCGATCGTTCCAATGATATAGCACCATTACTTGAACTGTTTGTCGCCAAGTACATTAATCAGTTGGGTATGATGAAGCCTGAAATTGATGACAATCTTGTTGATCAGTTAGCATCATACAACTGGCCGGGTAACATGCGCCAGTTAGAGAACATGGTTCTACGTGCTCTCACTGAATTGGAAAGTGAGCGACTGACGGTTGAGCTATTCCATCTACCTCAGGTTGAAGCCTCGGTTTCAAGTGGGGGCTCGATCAACCTTGATGGTTCGCTTGATGACATTATGAAAGATTACGAATCCAAAGTGTTGGATAGACTCTATCAATCGTTCCCATCAAGCCGTAAGCTCGCTAAGCGCCTGAACGTTTCGCATACCTCGGTCGCGAACAAACTACGTGAATATGGAATTCGTAAAAGTTGATGTCGAAAGTGAGTACCCCTCTACAAGTGTATGAGGTGGATAAGGATATCGTTTTGCGTACCGCTGAGCCAACGGACGCGTATAAAATTAGTCAGTATTTTATTACTAACCGAAGTCACTTAAAGCAGTGGGAGCCAGAACGGGAAGCGGAATTTTTTACGTTACCAGGCTGGACACAGCGCCTGATCAAACTCAGTGATCTGCATCGGCTCGGGTTAGGGTATTATTTACTGATTATTGATCGTCACAGCGATCAAATGTTGGGTACGATATCCTTTAGTAATTTAACCCGCTTTCCAGTTCATGCTTGTCATGTTGGTTATTCACTGGCTGAACAAGCACAGGGAAGAGGAGTGATGGGGCGAGCGCTAAAAATGGCTCTCGACTACATGTTTACTAAGCAAAACATGCATCGAATTATGGCCAGCTACATGCCTCACAACCAACGTAGTGAAGCGGTATTAACGCGATTAGGTTTTGAGCGAGAAGGCTACGCTAAGGATTATTTATTGATTGATGGCCAATGGCGAGACCACGTTCTGACGGCGCTGATCAATTCTGAATGGCGTGAGGTAAAGAAGTAATGCAACGATTAGAGCAGCAATTGAATTTGATCATCGAATTAGATCAGCTCAAAAGCGTACTTCGCCGTACTCGGGTTAAAAGTGCTGATGGTCGATTGGAAAACAGTGCGGAGCATAGTTGGCATGTCGCTTTGATGGCAGTGCTAATGCAAGAGCATGCCAATCAACCGGTTGATATCAGCAAGGTAATGAAAATGCTGCTGTTGCACGATATTGTTGAAATCGACGCTGGTGACACCTTTGTTTACGATGTCGCTGCATCAGCGCAGCAAGAAGAAAAAGAACGTGCCGCCGCAGAGCGATTGTTTGGTTTGCTCCCGAGCGATCAGGCGACAGAGTTAAAAAATATTTGGTTAGAGTTTGAACAGGCCCAAACCGCCGAAGCAAAATACGCTAAGGCACTCGATCGGATTATTCCGATGCTTTTGAACTACCATAATGGTGGTCAAAGTTGGCAAGAACACAATGTAACTAAGCAGCAAGCATTAACGGTGAATCGTAGAATTGAAGATGGTTCATCTACTTTGTGGCATAAAGCCCAGCAACTAATTGAAGAAGCCAGCGAAAAGGGTTGGTTGAAGTCTTAATTGAGGAACATAGATGTCTTATTTACCTTTGGACCAGTACCAAAGAAAATGGATTTTTACCCATCAGTCGATGCCGGTAGCAGAGCAAGATCTTGAAGCGATCAAACCAATGGATCAAGCCCGTGCCGCCCAGTTGTGGAAAGATAACATCAGCGCGCAGAGTCCAGATGCTGACCGACTCGCCTCTAGTGATTGGCCAATGAAAGCGCCAAATTGGAGTAATAGTGTTGATTGGATGACGGCTTGGGAATCTGATGAAGAAGAATTGCCCGCTGAAATTTTAGAGTTTATCGACTGGCAAGATGATGTAACTGTTTATTTTTGTTATGAAAAGTATAACATCCTCGAAACCAAGTGGAGTATCTTCAAGAAATATTGGAAGAACTTCTTATTCTACGATGACGGTCCTTTTTTGATTGGCCGCCGCCGTACAGAAGCACTGTGGTTTGATGACAAAGGTCAGGTAAAACTGGGCAAACGCGATTAGTTTCCACGCAAAAATTAGACAAACGGGTTGGTCAAATGATCAACCCGTTTTATTTTGTACAAAATGATCAAAAAATGGATCTTAAAATTAAAATCAAAGCAACTCTATTTTGTGTGATATTACTCCAAAATAATTGATTAAATTGTGCGCAAAATGAAGCTTTTGTTATCATAAGGACATGGATGCCATATACGGTCATGGCTAAACTTTTGTTTTAGTTAGAATATTAGGAATGCGCTGTGGAAACGATGCTACTACAATTAAGAAAGGACTTTTACTCACACATTAGTTCGTTGCAAGCTCATACGCTTCCGCAAAGTAAACCAACATTAAGCGTTCTTACCGATGACGAATTAAAAGAGCTTGAGCACGTCTGGGTTGAGCTTTCTGTTTGGCAGCGCTCACAGGCCATTAATTGATCTAATTTAAGCTGCATCCTGCTGCTATATCGCCTCGGTAATCCCACAACCCGGGGCAAATGCCCACACTGTGCCATTGTTCTCTTTATTGAACACAATCATACACCTTCATTGTTTATTTCATTATCGAATCTTTTTCGACGCCATCAGTTCCTCTGCCAATTTAGTCTCTAGTCATGTCATTTCGTCACGTCTTAAACCAGGATAAATCTTTAACAAAATCCTCGACAAGCAACCTCTATCTTTATGAACTATAATTGTTATATTATAACAATAGTGATCTAACCATTGAATTCTTGAGTAAGAGTCCTCATAGTTAGTTACAAAGGACGGTCGTTTGATAGCGATAGTCAATAAATATTAAAAGAGTTCGAGTGAGTATTGATATGGCGGAAGTACGTGCCAGAGTAGAATTTAAAGTCGGTGTTGGAAGTAAAATTGACGCAGAGATCTTGTCTTTTAAGGGATTAAAAACGGACAAAGAGCATGTTGCGGTTATCTTTAAGCAAGCCGATCAAAGCCAAGATATCCCACTTGTGCGCATGCATTCAGAGTGCCTGACTGGCGATGTATTCCATTCTTCTCGTTGTGATTGTGGCGAGCAACTTGATGAAACGGTTGAGCGTATGGGGGAGTCCGGCGGTATCATCCTATACCTACGTCAAGAAGGACGTGGCATTGGTTTGTACAATAAGATTGATGCTTATCGTCTACAAAGTCAGGGTATGAACACCTACGAAGCCAATAATCACCTCGGCTTTGGCGATGATCTGCGTGATTTTTCAGAAGCGGCACAAATGTTATTAGCATTGGGTGTTGGCAAAATTCGCTTAGTGACCAACAATCCGAAGAAAGTCAAAGAACTTAAAGAGCACGGAATTGAGATTGCCGAAGTAGTGAACACCTTAGCGCATATTAAAGAGGGTAATGAAAGTTACCTTAAAGCCAAGGTCTCACACGGTAAACATCTGCTGAAATTCTAAAGCCTTGTTAACATGACGCGATAAAAACCTCATCTTTATGAGGTTTTTTTGTTTTTACCTTGCAAAAAAAATGTAACTTTGTATTATTCGCAATCTAAGTGTTAATGATAATAATTAGCACTACCAATTATAAAATAGATACGTAAGTTAATTAAGTAAGGTAACTTCAAGCTCAACAAGGACTTTAATCATGAAGGTAAAATCAGCTTTGGCGCGCTCCATTGCCGCCACTCTTGTGTTCGCAAGTGGTTCAGTTTTCGCTGCGGACGTCACCAAGCAGCAAGTGGTAGAACATTATGCCGACATCGCCCACGCGGTATTTTCTGATGCTTTGACTACAGCACAAGCACTCGATACGTCTATCGAATCATTTCTCAACACGCCATCAGAAAAAACACTCGCTGATGTAAAACAAGCTTGGCTCGACTCTCGCGTACCATACCAACAGTCTGAAGTATTCCGTTTTGGTAACGCAATCGTTGATGATTGGGAAGGGCAGCTGAACGCATGGCCTTTGGATGAAGGTTTGATTGACTACGTTGATGCGGATTATCAATACGAGTTGGGTAACGAAGGAGCGATTGCTAATATCGTGGCGAACAAAGAGCTTACTATCGGTGCGAATAAGCTTGATGTTGCAAAAATCACCCCAAAACTGATTGCGGATCTTAACGAAGTTGGCGGTTCTGAAGCGAATGTGGCATCGGGTTACCATGCCATTGAGTTTTTACTTTGGGGCCAAGATTTGAACGGCACTAACGCTGGTGCCGGTGAACGTGCCTATACCGACTTTGTGGTTGGTAAAGAGTGCACAAACGGCAATTGTGATCGTCGTGGTGATTATCTTCGCGCTGCTGCGGATCTGCTAGTGCAAGATCTTGAGTGGATGGAAAAGCAGTGGTCCTCAGAGCAAACAGACAATTATCGCCAAGTGTTGCTCAACGATTCAGCGGAAAATGGTCTGCGTAAAATGATGTTTGGTATGGGCTCATTGTCTTTAGGCGAATTGGCTGGTGAGCGCATGAAAGTGGCACTTGAAGCCAACTCAACGGAAGATGAGCATGACTGTTTCTCTGACAACACACATAACTCTCATTTCTATAACGAGCAAGGCATCTACAACGTTTATACCGGTAGCTACCAAAAAGTTGATGGCAGTAAAGTAGAAGGCCCAAGCATCTATAACTTAGTTGCACAGAAAGATCAAAAAGCCGCGGACGAAATTCAGAAGCAATTTGATGCTACACGCGCTCAAGTGGGTCAGTTAGTGACATCTGCTGAGAAAGACAATCAGCACTTCGATCAATTGATTGCTGCGGGTAACACTCAGGGTAACGCTTTGGTCAATGAAACGATCCTTTCACTGGTTGCGCAAACAGCATCAATTGAACGTGCAGCGAACGTGATTGGGATTACCAGCCTAAATCCAGATACCGCTGATCACGAATTCTAAATATGAATTTGATCTGATATGAGTTGTTGCAAGGGCTCGGTGACTAAGAGCCCTTTGTTTTTCAATCTCCTCCGAGCGTAAACATAACTAATTTTAAAGCCTCGGTTGTTGTAGGATACACTGGAATGAAGCTGTACTTAAAATCCTCTCTAGCATGGTTGCTAATCTCATTTTTTTCTTTCGCTGTTGTGGCTAGCGATGTGAAATCGGGTGGCAACACATCCGTTAAAAAAGAGGGCGCAAACGCGTTTTCTTTACCTGCCGCTAATCTACCGATGTCAAAGCGACTTGATTTTAGTGTCGGCAATAGTTTTTTCCGTAATCCTTGGGTACAAGCGCCTGCGTCGACGGATGCACGCGATGGCCTAGGACCGCTGTTCAATACCAATGGTTGCCAAAACTGCCACGTCAAAGATGGTCGGGGTCATCCACCGGAAGAAAATGATTTGCATGCAGTGTCAATGCTGGTGCGCTTGAGCATTCCGGCAATGAGCGCAGAGCAGAAAAAAGCTTACATTAAAGATGGCGTGATCCCTGAACCCACTTACGGTGGTCAGCTACAAGATTTCGCCCTGCAAGATCAAACCCCAGAGGGAACGATTAAAATTACCTACAGTGATGTCCCAGTAACGTTTGCTGATGGCACAAAAGTCGTGCTGCGCAAACCAAAAGTGGAAATTACGGATTTGGGTTACGGGCCTATGCATCCAGATACCATGTTATCTGCCCGCGTAGCACCACCTATGATTGGCTTGGGCTTATTGGAAAGCATTCCTGATGAAACCTTACAAGCATGGAGTGACGAAGCGGATCAAGATAATGATGGCATTTCAGGCAAAGTGAATAAAGTATGGGACGTGCAAAAGCAGGATTTTGCGATTGGTCGATTCGGGTGGAAGGCGGGCCAACCGACACTGATGCAGCAAAATGCCGCCGCTTTTAATGGCGATGTCGGTTTAACCAGTCGTCTATTTCCAAACGAAAACTGTACCAGCGCACAAACACTCTGTGATGAATTACCTAACGGTGGCAAGCATGAAGTCAGTGATAACATCCTGCAATTTGTTGAGTTTTACTCTCAACATCTCGCGGTTCCGATCCGCCGTAACGTCCAAGACCCACAAGTAAAATTAGGTCAAACGCTATTCAACGATATTGGTTGTCAGAGCTGTCATAAAACCAATATTAAAACGGCGCAACGTGAAGGGTTACCAGCGTTATCCAATCAAATAATTCATCCATACAGTGATATGTTACTGCACGATATGGGCGAAGGATTGGCCGATAGTCGTCCTGAATATCTTGCCAATGGGCAAGAATGGCGCACCACACCGCTGTGGGGGCTCGGTTACACCGAAGAGGTCAATGGACATACCTATTTATTGCATGATGGGCGTGCTCGTAATGTGATGGAAGCAGTTCTGTGGCATGGTGGTGAAGCAGAAATGAGCAAGCAGAAAGTGCTTAAGCTGAATGTTAATGAGCGTGAGGCATTGATTGCCTTCTTGAACTCTTTATAACGGTGGTGTTCATGATTAAGCGAATGAATAAAGCTTTATTGGCCGTTACCGCAACGGCATTGTTATTAGGTTGCCAAGGTCAGACAAATTCCGATTATTCAGCCGATACATCAAGCCATATTAGTGCGGCGGTTTATCAGCTTGAGTTTGCATCGGCGGCACAATTTCATCAACAGGCGCAGTGGTTAAATCAGGGGATGTCTCGTTACTGTCAAGTGGGTGGGAGTACCGTTGAATTAGAGCAAAATTGGCAACTCACGATGCAGGCATGGATGGCGTTGCAGGGGCAAGAACGTGGCCCCCAGTCTGCACTTGAACAGAGTTGGAATGTTCAATTTTGGCCAGATAAAAAAAATACCACTGGTCGTAAGATGAGTGGCTTAGTCAAACAAGAGAAGCCTTGGACGGCCGCTGAAATCTCGCTACAGAGTGTTACCGTGCAGGGATTAGGCGCGATTGAATGGTTACTTTATGATCCGAAGTCAGACTTCAAAACAGCATCAAACAGTTGCCAATTAGGAGCGGTAATCAGTGATAACTTAGCCAACAATGCCGCTGCGATTGTTGCGGCATGGCAAACGAATCCTTGGCTTACGTTGGATCAAAGCGCTTGGAATGCAGAGTACATTGCGCTGTTGTCTAATCAACTTGATTACAGTATGAAGAAGCTCTCTCGTCCGATGGCAAAAGTCGGCCAACCTCGAGCGTATTTCGCTGAGTCATGGCGCTCGCAAACATCGATGGCTAATCTGAAGCACAATGTGGCTGCACTAAAAGCGCTCTATCTCGCCAATGGTGACGGTTTAGATCATCTGTTGCGTCAGCGGGGAAGAGAGTCACTAGCGGATCGCATTGTTTATCAGTTTGATATGACTCTGGAAACTTGGCCAGAACAAAGCAGTCTGTTTGAACTGTTGCAGAGCAAAGCCGGTTATCAATTGGTTACAGCACAGTTCAATAAGCTAGAACATCTCAATTATCTCATCCATGAAGAAGTCGCGATTGAACTTGGTGTAGTGATAGGATTTAACGCAACCGATGGTGACTGATCAAACAAGACGAACGCTGCTTAAGGCGGCGTTATTTGGTGCGACGGCTCCCATACTGCCTTTTGGTTGCAGTTCCATCGCCTCATCTCAATCTCGTTCGCCAGCTCTGATTGGCTGCTCATTGTCTGGTCGTAAATACTTTAATGTTGTCGTTGCCGATCAGCAAGGCTTACCCATTTCAGTACTGCCTTTGCCTACACGTGGACACGGGGTAGCGATTCACCCTGTGCTTGACCATGCGGTAGCCTTTGCCCGTCGTCCGGGGGATTATTTTATGGTCTTCGATTATCAACGCGGTGCCATGATTCAATTGAGGCAAGCGGATCGTCAGCGTCATTACTATGGTCATGGCGTGTATTCACCGGATGGCCAATGGCTCTATGCGACCGAAGGTGAGCGAAACAGCAGCCGTGGCATTATCGGCGTCTATGAGGTTGCTACTGGCTATCAAAAGCGAGATGAATTCAGCGGGTTTGGTTTAGGTCCCCATGAAGTGATCATGATGCCAGATGGCTCGCTTGCAATCGGTGTTGGTGGTGTTCATACCCAAGGTCGAAGGCCGATGAATCTTGAGAGCATGCAGCCAAGTCTGAGCTATTTGTCAGCGCAAGGGCAATTAATTGATCAAGTAGAGTTGGTCGATAAGAAGCTCAGCATTCGCCATCTCGCACATGATGGCGAGAAAACCGTGCTTTGTGGTCAGCAGTATCGTGGCGAGGTTGAAGATAACCCAGCACTGTTAGCGATGCATACTCAAGGAGGTGGGTTGATTGAGTTGAAAGCTGAGCCTGAGCAGTGGGCTCGATTTGACCACTATATTGCCAGTATTGCGGCGACTGAAGATTGGATTTTAGCCACCTCACCAAGGGGTAATTGCTTTGGCATTTGGTCAAAAAATAGCTTGGAGTTGGTGGAGTTGTCACCATTGCCTGATGCATCAGGTGTGGTGGTGTTCGATGATGCGTTTCGTATCAGTTCAGGTTCTGGTTCGGTGATTACTCAAATCAAACCACAGCAAAAAAGTTCAATTCGTTCGACAATACAATGGGATAACCACTGGTCTGCTATTGTGTAAATTCTCAGTATATCATTAAGTTATTGATATAATTTCTCAAAAACAAGTCGGCCGTTGAGTGAAAATTCTGCCATACTTATTGCAAAGAGAGCGTAATAAGTGTGTCAATAAATGTTAAAATTCAATGCAGCGCTGCTAACACTAGTATTAATGCCCATGCCTTCATGGGCATTATCATATTTTGAAGATATTGGTTGGGTTAGCCCCAATAGCCAAGCGGTCACCCAACTGCAATACCCGTCATTAGTTGAGGATATTTACCGTGATAACGGTGAACAGCTGATTTGGTTCGATCTTCAACAAAGTAGTCAGTTGGAGTTTCAACTCGAGTTGATTCAGCAAGCGAATGTCAGTCCATTTCTGTCGCGCCAGCTCAAGCAGTTGCGTTTTTATCGCAATAGTAATCGTTGGTTTGAATACGATATCCTAGCTACCGATGCCATGATTACCTACATGAGTTATGCAGAACAAGCGAAGCATATGGGTAAAGAGTGGTATTTTAAGACGAAACTCACTCAGCCTTTATCCCCCCCGACTTTATCCGCGCTTGATGCCTTACACGCTTCGATTGAATCACAACAACTGGGTGAGTTAATTGAGACTTATACGCCGGATAACGAAAACTACCAGTCGCTTGTTCGTGCCTATCTTCACCTTGCTAATTCGCATGAGGAAGAGCTGCCGAAATATCATCAAGATACCCAGTTGAAACGAGTAGGCGATCTGTTAGAGGCTCGTCCTGCATTGCTTGACCGATTAGAAGTCGTCGACGTTGATCTCTCAAACGTTAAATTTAATATAGGCTATTATGATGGGCGACTTGAAAAAGCGGTTAAGCAGTTTCAAGCAATGCATGGATTAAAGCCTGATGGCGTTATTGGACCTAGAACTATTCAATGGCTGAATGTCGCTAATCGCGAACGTTTAACCATGCTTGCTGTGAATGCTGAGCGTGAACGAATGTGGCCACAGCAACGCGATACGATTATTGTCGTTAATGTGCCTAGCTTTGAAATGGAGTATTGGTATGGTGGCGAATCGATGTTTCAATCTCGCGTTGTCGTCGGCCGTGAGGCTCGCAAAACGCCAGTGATGTCGACTAAATTGGACTCAGTTATCCTCAATCCGACGTGGAATGTGCCATGGAAAATCATGGTAGAGGATATTATTCCACATATGCAATCAGATCCTAATTACCTCAGTCGACAAAACATCGATATAATTGCAAATTGGCAATCAAATCAGGTAATTGACCCATCAGAAATTGATTGGGCAACACTTAACCCTAAAGCGTTTCCCTATCGAATGCGCCAAATGTCGGGCAATTATAACGCGTTAGGTCTGTATAAATTTAACACGCCGAATAAGCGCGCAATTTTCTTGCATGATACGCCAAGTAAGCATTTGTTTAGTAAAGAAAGCCGAGCATTTAGTTCCGGTTGTATTCGGGTTAAGCACGCCGATGCCTTTGCCTCTTTGCTGTTGGAGAACCAAGGTGTCGATTTAGAAAAGTTGGATGTATCCCCTGATGAAGCCAATAAAGCTGTTTCATTACGCAAGCGCATTCCCGTGCATATCATCTACCAAACCGCATGGGCAGAGGATGGCGTGGTGCAATATCGGGACGATATTTACCGTTTTGATCGCTAGAGGCGGCAATTAAACGGCAAAGCGTGATCTTTACGAAAAATTTGCAATTTGCCTTATGAAATAAAATTGTTAATTAGTTCAATAATTAATCTATGGCGGAAATAATTTGTCACATTTCTAGCACGCTTTATGCATTTGCACTTCACAAAAGAGTTAGGTAGTGTCGGCTTCGACACGATAATCGTATCGGATTGTGAAGGGTTTATAGAGTGCAAGTTACACGTAGACATTTTTTTAAGTTGGCAGGAAGTGGTTTGGTAGTTGCGAGTTGCGCCCCGAGTGTGGCACTGGCTTCTTATCCCGATCTTTCACGCTCATTAGCGATGAGCAATGTCCATACTGGCGAAGCACTCGAAACACGTTATTTCGATGGCAGCGAGTATATTCCAAGAGAACTGGGCCGAATTGATCAAATTTGTCGTGATTTCAGACGTAATGAAACACACAAAATGGACAAGCATTTGTTCGATCAGATCTCTCTTATTCAATCAGAATTAGGCGTAGAAGCTGAGGTGCAGATTATCTCGGGTTATCGTTCGCCTGCAACCAATGAAGCGTTGCGAGCAAGTTCTAGCGGCGTAGCCAAGAAGAGCTACCATATGCTTGGTCAAGCGATTGATTTCCGTCTCGATGGTGTGTCACTAAAGAAAGTTCGTGATATCGCAAGAGAGATGAAAGTCGGTGGTGTTGGTTACTACCCAAGTAGTAATTTTGTCCACATTGATACAGGCCCTGCACGCTACTGGTCATAGGCTTTTTCACGATAGCTAACTCACTTGAGCTTAGTTGGCTATCGTGTCATAGTTCGGCCAGTTTCGATATTTAAAAGGTTTAGCTATGTCTCTGAAGTATCAGGTTGTGCCTGTCACCTCGTTCTCTCAAAACTGTTCTATCGTATGGTGCGATGAAACGATGAAAGGCATTGTGATCGATCCCGGCGGTGATGAAAAACAACTGGCGATGCTGATCAAAGAACTCGGTGTTGATGTTGAAAGCCTCGTACTGACACATGGTCACTTAGACCACGTTGGTGGCACCGAAGCTTTAGCGCGATTATTAGGTGGCAAAGCGATTGTAGGCCCACATAAAGAAGATAACTTCTGGTTACAAGGCCTTGAAGGTCAAAGCCAAATGTTCGGGTTTCCGTTAACAGAAGCATTTGAACCTGATCAGTGGCTAAATGACGGTGATGTGATCACTTTCGGCAACCAAACGATGGATGTAATCCATACTCCAGGCCACACGCCTGGTCATGTGGTTTTATTCAGTAAAGAAGCTCAACTTGCTTTTGTAGGGGATGTCTTGTTTAACGGCGCTATTGGTCGTACCGATTTCCCTAAAGGTGATTTCAATACCTTAATTAGCTCGATCAAAAACAAATTGTGGCCACTTGGCAATGATGTGCGTTTTGTTCCTGGTCATGGCCCTGAGTCAACTTTTGGCCGTGAAAGAGGAAGTAATCCATTTGTTGCCGATGAAATGCCCCTTTACTAAGCACGATTAAAACAAGTTGCTATCACTTTGATATTGATTAAAAGGTCGCGGAAAGCGACCTTTTTTGTACCCATTATTTGGGCGAGTGGTGCTAAACAATCTTTGGTAAGGAGAGTTAATCGCGTTCAGACTCTCTATTTTTACATCGCTCTTTGCTTGCAATCGGAGTATGCTCGACCTCTTGTGATGCAGCTAAATAGCGGCGCATTAACCCAACAAACTCATCGGGTGGGCGGTCTAAATCATTGGTGGAGATGAATACGTCATAGCCAAAGAGTTGCCTTTGATAGTGCATTCGATTTGCCAGCATGGCTTGTAGGCCAGTGTATTGTTTACCATCAACCGTTGTGTAAGGTTTAGGGTCTAAAACCATCTCTTCAAATTGGGTGGTTTTGTGTTGCTGTTGTAAGCCAGCATAAAGTAGTGGACGTTGGCTAAGTAGTATCTCAGTGGTAATACGGGGGCAGATACTATCGAGATAGGGTGAATAATTTTTAAGCCGAATTCCTATCCAAGGTAGGGGTTGATACCAACCTTGATGCTGAGATTGGCAAATATCAATTTTACTAATGTTATGCCACTGTAATACCCAACCGCCTTTATAAAAGTGTTGTTGTAAATGGGTCGCAGTTAAGGTGTAAGCGACGATGCTGGTTTTGAGTAGCCATTGGGCGGCATAAAATAGGGCGATTAGCACTAATAAGCCCACCACAAATTGTTGCCATTGATTGGTAAACCAGATTAATCCTCCTAATGCCACGCATATGATTGCTCCCTTCCATACTTTGGCATGTGCCAGCAGAGTGGTCGGGCGATTTGAAAGATGGCGTGTGTGCATATCAAATCTTGTTGGCATATCAAATTCTTTCCTTTAGAGGAACAATCTTGTTTATTTATCTGTGTATATACTCAGTAGTCGTAAAATTGCAAATATCTAAGATTGTCTAAATTGTAGACTTATAGCAACCGTTCGCTTATTTTTGTCGCAGAAACACCGAGATACCCTGTCATTAATGGCAAATTTTTGGTATAAAACGCGCTTCAAATTTTCACCACTGCTCCGTATGCAGTGAAATGGAGAAATACTCGATGAGACTTGCTCATAAGCGCAAAGTGCAACAGAAACTACAAAAGCACATCAAAGCGGCAGTTGCAAATGTACCAGCAACTAAAAAAGCTAAGCCTGTAGTTGAGAAGACAGTCGCTGTAGCACCAGCTGCGGAGAAAGTAGTTGCACAAGAACAAGTTGTAGCAAAACAAGTTGACGTTGCACTGACTCCTAAGCAACAACAAGTTCTTGATATCGTTGTGAGCAATGCTGACGGTATCAACCCTAAAGGTATCGGCCTTGCCGCTGGTCAAGAAGAAGCTAAAGCTGCATCTTGGGCAACGGGCGCACTGAAAAAACTATTAGACGAAAACCTAGTAGTAAAAGAACAATTAGCGGGCAACAAAGTTATCTATAAAGCTCTTTAAAGAGCTCGCAAAAGTTGTTTTTGAGGCCTCGACTATGTCGAGGTCTTTTTTGTTGTAACGATAAAATGATACAGAATAGAAACGGCTGTATCACAAAAATTAAAATAACCTCAAAATCCTCGGCGCGTTACTACGTACGTATAGATCAGCACCTAGCTCTGTTCGGCTAAATGCTAATCCTCTTAATTTAAATGCCTTTTACATTGCTCTAATTGATCTCCTACGTATTTATACGTAGTGGGTTTTATGGAAGCTCCAATCGTGTTGTTAATTTCTCCGTGTTCTCGCTGATATTTTACGCTTGCCGGATCCTGCATGCTGTCCTCGAAACAGGAAGTGTCACATTCAGACGCACCATGAAACAAAGGACCTGATAATGAGAGCATTACATTCATTTTTTGATGGAAAATTGAAGTTAGGCATCGCGACATTAGCCGCATCCGTTGCGCTAGTGGGCTGTGGTGAAGAGAAGCAAGCGGATACCGCCAAGCAAGCCGAACCTGAAAAAGTCTATAAGTTAAAGCTGGCTGAAACTTGGGGACCAAACTTCCCAATTTTTGGTGATGCGACGAAAAACATGGCGAAGATGGCAGAAGAGATGTCGAACGGTCGTCTTGTGATCACAATTGACTCCTCAAACAAGCACAAAGCACCATTAGGTGTGTTCGATATGGTGAAATCGGGTCAGTATGATCTGGGTCACTCGGCGTCATACTACTGGAAAGGTAAAGTGCCTAATACGCTTTACTTCACGTCCATGCCATTTGGCATGCTGCCGACAGAGCAATATGCGTGGTTCTACTACGGTGGTGGTATGGAGTTGATGGAAGAGGTGTATTCAGCTCATAACCTACTGTCATTTCCTGGTGGTAACACCGATACGCAGATGGGTGGCTGGTTCCAAAAAGAGATCAACTCAGTTGATGACCTGCAAGGCCTGAAAATGCGTATTCCGGGGTTCGCGGGAGAAATTCTAGCGGAGATTGGCGCTAAGCCAACCAATATTGCCCCAGGTGAGCTATACACCTCGCTAGAGCGTCGCACGATCGATGCGCTAGAGTGGGTGGGTCCTTCACTAGACTTACGTATGGGTTTCCACAAAATTGCCCCTTACTACTACACCGGTTGGCATGAGCCAGGGACCGAGCTTCAGTTCCTAGTTAACCAACGTACATGGGATAGCCTACCCGCTGACCTACAATCGATTCTGCAAACGGCGATGAAGACAGCAGCCTACGATATGTACACACAATCTAAGCACGAAAGTGGCAAGAACTGGGCATCGATTCAATCTGAGTACCCAAATGTTCAAGTCAAAGATTTCCCTGTAGAAGTCATTGCGGCATTGCGTGAAGCTAACGACCGTTTGCTCAGTGATCATGCAGCAAAGGATGATCTGGCGAAGAAAATTCAAGCTTCACAAGCGGCTTACATTGAGCAAGTTCGTCCATGGTCAAATATTTCTCATCGTGCATACCTAAACAGCCAAGCACAGTAGTTAGTCATAAAAATTAAGCGCAATCGCGATGTACGGATCAATAAAACCCAAGCGTCAAAATAAGATTGTGCATGAAAAATAACAGTGACTCTGTCACTGGAAGCCCAAGTCCCCCTTAAATATTACAACAATAAGCTCCGCCGGCATTGTCGAGCGGAGCACCTTTAAAGTTCCACGGAGTTAGGAATGAGAAGACTGATCTATATCGAGCGGCTATTCAATCGTTTTGGCGATTGGCTTGGCTGGTTATCCAGTATTTTGTTTATTCTACTGCTGATCAACGTCGTGTATGACGTCGTGATGCGTTATGCCTTCAATGATGTGTCGATTGCTTTTCAAGAAATGGAATGGCACTTATTTTCGGCGGTATTTCTCATTGGTGTGCCGTACGCGATAAAAGCGGGCGGTCATGTGCGAGTTGACCTGTTCTACGAACGTCTATCTAACAAAGCTCAAGCCATTATTGATTTGCTTGGTACGGTATTTTTCCTCCTTCCTTTCTGCTTGTTAGTTGCATGGTATGGCATTGATTTCGCCAAAGAAAGCTATGTGCTTGGCGAGACATCGGGTGATCCCGGTGGTCTGTCTTACCGTTGGATCATTAAAGGTATGATCCCGCTTTCATTTCTCTTTATGGCGGTGAGTGGCATTGGCCTGATGCTGCACTCGCTAAATAGAATTGTTAACCCGCATCTGATGCACGCCCAAGTGAATAAGTAGGAGACGAAAAATGGTCGGTATAGTTATGTTTTTTGTTGCCTTACTTGCGTTGCTAGTAGGCTTCCCAGTGGCCTTTACCTTTGGTGGTATCGCACTAATTTTTGGTGTTTGGGCCGAAGGTTTTGACATGTTTGCCTTTATGCCATATCGCATACAGTCAATCATGGAAAATACCGTTCTTATGGCGGTGCCGCTGTTTGTCTTTATGGGGTTAGTGTTACAAAAAACCCGTTTAGCTGAGCAATTGCTTGAGTCTATGGGCAAATTATTTGGTGGTGTGCGTGGTGGTATCGCTATTTCGACGGTACTGGTAGGTGCATTGCTTGCCGCTTCAACCGGTGTGGTTGGGGCTTCAGTGGTGGCGATGGGGCTAATCTCACTGCCAGTCATGCTGAAATACAATTACGATAAAGGTTTAGCCTGTGGCACCATCTGTGCATCAGGTACTTTAGGGCAGATCATTCCACCATCTATCGTTTTGATATTGCTGGGTGATGTGCTGGGTGTTCCCGTTGGCGACTTATTCCAAGCTGCGATTTGGCCGGGATTAGTGCTGGTGGGAGCCTATGTGGTGTATATCCTTATCTATGCCAAGATGAATCCGGACGCAGCGCAACCTATCGAACGAGATGAAAATGTGAGTCGCTCTGAGGAAGTGTTCAAAGCGCTCAAAGCGGTTATTCCACCACTTGCTCTGATTGTGGTTGTATTAGGTTCCATCTTCGCAGGTGTTGCAACACCGACTGAATCTGCGGCCTTAGGTGGTGCGGGTGCGATTGTATTGGCTGTGCTGTACAAACAATTTAGCTGGAGAATGGTCTACGACGCTTCTAAAGAGACCGTCAAAGTCACGGCAATGGTGTTTGCTATCTTACTGGGTGCGACGGCATTCTCAATGGCGTTCACTTATACAGGTGGCGACCACCTTGTTGAGCAGTGGATGCTGCAAATACCGGGTGAAAAATGGGGCTTCTTGATCATTACTATGCTGGTCATTTTGGTGCTGGGTTTCTTCATCGACTTCGTTGAAATCTGTTTCATCATTGTTCCTATCCTTGCTCCGGTGGCAGAACTGATGGGGATCAACATGACGTGGTTTGCCATCTTGATCGCGATGAATTTGCAAACCTCCTTCTTAACACCACCATTTGGCTTTAGCTTGTTCTATTTGAAAGGTGTCGCACCAAACGGTGTCACGACGCGAGATATTTATCGAGGGGTTATGCCATTTATCGCGATACAGATAGTGGTGCTCGCTTCGTTACTGGTTTTCCCAGAATTTTACGGAATGTGATCATGTGATTTTTGTTAACGTGGTGTAAATGTTACAGTGAACGGCTTACTCAGGTAAGCCGTTTTTATTTGTCTGCCTTGTATTTAATTGCAGGCAAAGCAATCTGCCTAATTTGCGTGGGAGCAAGGATGCCTCTTAAAGTCAAATTGATACTACTGAGCTTACTGCCGTTACTCTTGGTTACGGTGAGCATCAGCTGGATTTCAGTTCATCAATCTCAAGCGCTGCGTGATAAAGAGGTCGAGATCATTCGTTCGAGTCTCATCCAATCAAAAGAAACCGCCTTAAAAGACAGCGTCGATTTGGCCTTCGATGCGATTCGTCATGTATACAACGACGCCAGTCTTGATGAGTCAACCGCCCAAACGCAAGTGAAGCAGATCATCGCCAAACTGCGCTATGGCAAAGATGGTTACTTCTTTGTTTATTATCGCGATGGTACCAATTTAGTTCATCCGATTATGCCTGAATTACAAGGGCAGAACTTACGCCATATTCAAGATGAGAATGGTGACTTTCTGATTAAAACGTTGTTGGAAAAAGCGCAGCAAGGTGGTGGATTTCACCAATATTTGTGGCAAAAACCTTCCAGTGGAGAAACCGTCCCGAAACTGAGTTATGCCGCTTGGCTGGATAAATGGGGTTGGATGATTGGCACCGGTTTGTATATTGAAGATATCAGCAATGAAGTGACGAATCTTAAACGGGCAGTCGATAAGAACATCGAAACCACCTTCTTCTCGATGATGGTGATTGTGGTCATTACGGTCGCGGTGATTGTCGTGGTGACTTTAGCGGTTAACTTACATGAGCACCGGATTGCCGACCGAAGTTTAAAAGAGCTGGCGCATAAAACGGTGATGTTCCAGGAAGATGAGAAAAAGCATCTTGCACGCGAGCTGCATGATGGCATCAATCAGTTGTTGGTATCGAGTAAATGTCATTTGGAATTACTGGGCAACAAGCTTGATGATGAGACGCAAAAGCAGCATTTGAGCCAATCACAGCAGTCAATCATGATGGCGATTAATGAGGTGCGTCATATCTCGCACAAACTAAGACCAAGTGCATTGGATGACATCGGGTTGGAAGCGGCTCTTAATACACTGCTGCAAGACTTTCGTTCTCACTCGGGTATACAAGTGGAAGTTGCCTTTAATCGGCAGGATGTAAAGTTGAAGTCAGAAATTGCCACAACACTCTATCGCGTCGCGCAAGAGTCATTAACCAATATTGAAAAGCACGCAGAGGCTAAGACAGTTAACGTGATTTTGCAACAGATGGGCAGTTGCTTGCAGCTGATCATTCGTGATGATGGAGTCGGGTTTGAGGTCGCTACAACGTTACGTAAAACCGGCATCGGTCTGCGCAATATGCGTGAGCGAGTTGAATTTATTGGCGGTGAGTTTGAATTGGAAAGTGAACCGGGTTTAGGTACGGAAATCACCGTCTTACTGCAATTGGATGAGTTAGTGTATGGATAGACCAATCAAAGTGGTGATTGTCGATGATCACCAAGTGGTGCTGGACGGGTTTATGGCGCGTTTGAGCCTAGAGCCCAATATCGAAGTGATCGGTACGGCAAGTAATGGCGTTGAAGCGATCGAAGTGGTGAAAAACCTCCAGCCAGATGTGGTACTCATGGATGTAAGCATGCCAGTGATGAATGGTATCGATGCAACGCGAGTTATCAAAGATGAAATTGCCGATGTTAAAGTGTTGATGCTCACCATGCATGATAATCGAGAGTACATCATGAAGGTAATGCAGTCAGGCGCGGTCGGATACATGCTAAAAGAAATTTCTTCGGAAAAAATGGTGCAAGCGATCAAAACGGTTGAACAGGGATCGACTTATTTTTGTGAGTCAGTAACACAAACACTGTTTTCTCATGGTGAAATTCCGGTGGCGAATAAACCGAATCCACTTAGCCGTCGTGAAGAGGCGGTGCTAAAGCTGGTGGCGCAAGGGCACAGTAGTAAAAAGGTCGCTTCACTGCTCGATATTAGTTATCGAACGGTAGAAACTCATCGGCAAAATATCAAACACAAACTTGAATTGAGCAGCATTGCTGAACTGGCAAAATACGCGGTGGAAAGGGGGATTATTTAATCAATGCAAGTTGAAAAAAAGCCTCTATCTATTCGATGAGAGGCACAGCTAAATCCGCTTCTGTAAGGAGGACAAGTTTGTTATCTCAGTTGGGTTGACTCTTGATAACAAAGGAAAAGGATTGAGCGATAACACGTGTTTATTATGCTCAATCCAAAGGTGATATTTTTAGCGGCGATTGGCCATTCGCTTAAATTGATGGCGTCGCCCGCGCAGCGTTAAACCTAAACGCATAATATTTTCGAGTGGTGCGATGCCACTGTAGCCGCCATCACCAATATGTACGATATCAGCTCCTGCCGCTTTAGCTGTGATAGCCACCTGTTCGATATAGCTCTCACTGGCGCCCTCTTGTGATGTACCAATCGCTAACATGCCCAGCATGTTGGTTTGATGAACCGCTGCCATCATCTGCTGTGCAAGCTCAGGGCTTACGCCTGGCGTTGTATAGGCAGCAGGAAACATCATGATATCGGCACCTGCTTCGGCGAAGGCGGGCACAATGTTGAGGTTGTAGTCATTACCAACACCACCAGCATGCATTTTTCCTGCGACGATAAGCATTTCAGGGGCAATACTGCGTACCAAACCAATCGCCTTTAGGATGGTTTCTTGCGAGACACAATTACCTGGATTGCCGGTCAACATGACATAATCAAGACCAATTTCTACCGCCCGCCTAATGGTTTCTTGCGTCACGGTGCGCCCAACCGCGAGGTGAGTGATACCTTCAGGAATTGGCTCAAGGTTGCATCCCACTAATCGACCAGTGTACTTTTTGACTTGCTCGACCGTCATGAACTCATCAGGATCTTCAGAGAGAATACGGATCTTAGGATTAAACACGTCTAAACAGTTGAGGGTGATCATATCCGCGCCAAACGCAGCAGCTAATTCTGGGCCTGACACCATATCAATCGGCGGTGTGAGTGCGACAACGTTCTCTACCATAAGAGTACGCCCTTCGGATTGGCGTATCGCTTGCACTAGCTGTTCGCGATTTGCTAAACGAAAGTTTTCCGCAGTGTAATCAAAAATACGTTTATTCACGATTTCAGTCCTTTTAACTCTTGATGAATCGCGATCACTTCTTCAGTGACTTCGCGACATAGCATGGTGGTCATTATATGGTCTTGAATATGCGTCAGTATTAGTGTCATCTGCACCTTACCAGAGCCTTGGTCATAACCGATAAGCTCAGTTTGTGACTTATGGACATCTTTTAATGCTTGATCACCTTCGGCAATTTGCTGCGTGGCGAGCTCAAAGTTACCGCTGCGAGCGGAGCGCATTGCTGAAATAAAAGCAGATCGTGCAGCGCCAACATAGCAGAGTAGGGTCATCAGGAACTCTTCGGTGATTTCCAGTTTTGGATCGCAGCTTGAAAACTCGTTGGTGTTTTCCGTTGAGCTAAACGCAGCATTATCTGATTTAACTTCATCAGGCTTAGCTTCATCTGACTTAGCTTCATCTTGCTTAGTTACGTGCGGCATTGAGTTCTCCTTGCTTTGCTGGTTTTGGGGAAGAAGCTTGTTCAGCTGCCTTTTCTTCGGCCAATAACTGTTTTTCATGAATTTTCATAAATGGATAGAACACCACCATACTGACGGTAAGACAGGCTAAGACGACAACGGCTGCGGTGATTGAGTTGGTCGACATCACTGCGCCAATTGGTGCAGGCATTGTCCACGGTGGTAGAGCAATGATTTTTGCGACAAAGCCCGTTTTGAAAGCCATCCACACAATTGTGGTGTTAATAAATGGCGCGACAATCCAAGGAATGAAATAGATTGGGTTCATGACGATTGGGGTACCGAAGATCACCGGCTCA
This sequence comes from Vibrio scophthalmi, assembly GCF_040869025.1. Classification (NCBI taxonomy): domain Bacteria; kingdom Pseudomonadati; phylum Pseudomonadota; class Gammaproteobacteria; order Vibrionales; family Vibrionaceae; genus Vibrio; species Vibrio scophthalmi. The sequence goes on from NZ_CP134271.1 coordinate 2,896,142, forward strand.
TTAATGTTAAACATGCCTGGGACAATCGACATTTTGCCAATGGTTTTGAGTTGGGTTGCTTTAGAACGCATCATAAGCAGTACCAAGCCAAATGTACCGCCAGCGCCGCCGACGAAAACAAAGAAGTCGACCAATGGATTCACAAAAATTTTTGGTAGTGCTTCGCCGGCTGCGAGTGCTTCTTGGTTCAGACCAAGGTTGACCAGCAGCATTGGCGCGATAATGCCACCCACCACCGAGCCACCATGAATGCCGCTAAACCACAGTAGTTGAATCAGCATCACGGCGAGTAGGGCAGCAAAGTAGGAATCCGACGCTAAAACCAATGGTTTGAACAATTCCATAATGGCAGAAGGAATTTTGAGGCCGTGTTGCGCCAACAAGGTGTTCATAACCATTATGATCACGGAGATAAACACGATTGGGATCAGTAAATCAAACGAAGCTGAAATTTTAGGCGGCACTGCTTCTGGCATCTTTATGCGAATGTTGTACTTGATCAGTAAACGCTGCATTTCGGGCACTAATAAACCACAAAGAATGGCTGTAAATGCGCCGGCACCACCTAGGAATGCTCCCGGTAATACGCCACCTATTTCAACTGTAGTCATGGGGGCGGCAGCTAGCACAAAAGCAAACATCGATAACATACCGGTGTTCATCGGTCGTAGCTTGTATGATTCTGCCAAGCTAAATCCAATTCCAAATGCGGCATAAACAGCAAAGATACCCATACTGACGTTGAAAGGGGCGAGGATATTATCTTGGCCGATTGAATTAATCAGAGAATGCCAACCTTCAAAGAAAAAACCGGAGTCAGATGGCGGAAAGGCCAGTACTAACAGCAGTGAACCAACAATTAAAAAGGGCATGGTTGCCACGAAACCATCTTTCACCGCAATGACATGTTTTTGCGCGGATATTTTTCCCGCAATTGGTGCGACGACGTTTTCGACGAAGCGCATAGTAGTATCGAATATAGACATGGTTATTCCTCTATCCTTGTTTAACGCGACTCGTACAGTGAGATAGCTTGGTTTAGTACCGCTTCACCATTGAGCATTCCGTAATTCATCATGTCGATAAGGCCGCAGCCTTTGCCAACCGCATCAGCTTCACGTTTGAACTCTTCATATTTAAATTTGACCTGAGGCGCGACCAAGCAGACATCACATTCTGCAAGGCACTCTTCAAATTCAGAGACTGAGTGCGCCGAGATTTGGCATGGTATATCGTTATTTTCCGCCGCTTTTTCCATTTTGGTGACAAGCATGCTGGTCGACATTCCAGCAGCACAACAAAGAAAAATTTTCATATTCTTGTTCCTTGTTTGAAAGTGTGTTGATTAGTTAATAACCAATGTAGACAAAAAAGAAACCGGTTTCTGTAACCGGTTACATTGCTGCGCATGAGTTCACAGAATTAGGGAATTGGGAGTCGATTAGTGTTGTTTAGGTCAAATTTTGTTCAGTGTTTATCCGTACGACTCAGATGCGTTATTTGTGTGTCTTAGGGGAGGTCGTGTTTGAAACTGCTATCGATGTCGTCAGTCATTGAGGTATTGAATGACTGGCGACATAGAGAAGGTGAGGAGGATTAAATACGTTGGGTAGATTGACGGATCAGTAATTCGCCTTGGACGACTTCCGGTTTCGGGGCAATACCGGTTTCAATCAAATGTTTCGCCACGTCCATTGCGCGTTTCGTTATCGCTTTAATTGGAATGTTAACGGTCGTCAACGGCGGTGAAACAAAGGCTGAACAAGGGTCGTTATCAATACTGACTACGGAGACCTCTTGCGGCACACGAATCCCTTGCTCATTGAGTGCTTTAATGCAACCAATGGCGATATCATCGGCCGCGGCAACGATGGCACTGCCAAAAGGTTGTTGACGAAGAAACTGCTTGGTGGCTTGGTAGCCTTCTTCAAAGCCAAAGTCTGATTCACAATAGTCGCCAATGACGCCCTTCATTTGATTGGCGGCGATCAGGTCATCGAAGCCCTGACGACGAAGACGAGACGTGGGAGTAGTGGCTTTTGGACCGATATAGGTTAGGTGTTGATGACCCAATTCAATTAAATGCTGGGCAGCAAGTTCGACAGCGTTACCTTGGTCGAAGGTAATGGAAAACCCAGCTTCTGCAGGCAGAGACCGACCAACATTAATAATTGGTATCGAGATTAATTGGCTTAGCTCAATCACCTGTTCACATGAGAGTTTACGGCTATAAAGAATGATTAGTGAGCACTTTTTTTCAACCAGAGAGTAAACCGCTTTGAGTTCATCTTCGGCATTGTTATGGCCATCAGCAAACAGGAGCTGTTTACCCATTTGTTCTGCGCTGACCGACGCTTGCTTCAAAAGGCTACCAAAATAGCCGCCGGTAAAGTCAGAAATCACCAAACCAATGCTATTACTGCTTTGGCTTGCTAGTGCTTGAGCGACAGAGCTTGGTCGATAATTAAGCTCTTTCATGACCGCTTTAACTTTATCTTGGGTGCTCTGCCGTACTTGACCGGTGCCATTAATCACTCGTGATACCGTCGCTTTTGAAACCCCAGCGATCCGGCACACATCGTTTATTGTTGCCATTGATACCTCTAAAATGACGTTTATTGTCGATTAATACCATAAAAATACGATTTTTGAATAGTGATATACCCAAGCGCCTTGGGTTTAGCGAACGTTCAGAGAGTCAGGTCACACAAATGTAAGCTATGTAAGTATGGCTGAGGTGTGACCTAGAAAAGGATAGAATAAGCACACCAATTACAGCAGCAGAAAAATTATGACCTTTCCCATTAATCAGCATCAAAACTATCACGCGCATTTCTACTTTGATCAATCAAGTAGTGACTATGCGGCCAAAATCCGTGAAGAGATCCATCAAACGTTAGGTTTGTTTGTCGGTCGTTTCAACCAACGTTTAGTTGGCCCACATACTCAGTGGAGTTTTGAGATTGATTTCGACCGAGAGCAGTTTGATAAGGCGATTGATTGGCTGGATAACGCACGTCAAGGTCACTCAGTTTTGGTGCATGCCGTTACCGAAGATGATTATCGTGATCACACCGAATATGTTTATTGGCTTGGTGAACCGATAGCATTGGATTTAACGCTTTTTAGTGTTGATTAGAAGTACAACCCCCCCCCCCCCCCATTTTGATAGGTGACATCGATTAAAATAATAGATTTAAGCAAATATCCTGATTGGCGTTAGAGGGGTAATCTAGCCATATCGAAACGAAACAATTGAAACTAAACAGCGCAATATCGCGATTTATGCGCACGATTCATTACTCAGTTTAATAGGAATTGCATTATGTCTAATCAAGTTAATCTTATCGGCTTAAATCACGAACAATCTGTACAGATCTCTCAGCAACTCAATCAATTGTTGGCTCATTATCAAGTGTTGTATATGAACACTCGTGGCTATCACTGGAATATCAAAGGGCAGCAGTTCTTTGAACTGCATGTGAAATTCGAAGAAATTTACACTGATCTGCAAACAAAGATCGATGAACTTGCCGAGCGCATTCTAACTTTGGGTGAAACACCCAATCATAGCTTTACGCGTTACCTTGAATTAAGTGAGCTAAAAGAGCATGTGAATGCCAGTAATGGTCAGGAGTGTGTCCAAGGTCTCGTTAACGGTTTTAGTTTATTACTCCTTAAACAGCGTGAAATTCTTACCTTTGCTGGTGAAGCACAAGATGAAGGTACAGCGGCCTTGATGGGGGATTATATTCGTGAGCAAGAAAAGCTAATGTGGATGCTCAATGCTTACTTACAATAATGGATAGTGGCTACACGATTGAACACTCAATCATTGGTCATAAAGGGAGCTTGAGCTCCCTTTATGTTTTTAATGCGATGAGGATACATCACTAAATGTTAGGCAGGGCAACGCTGCTCGACAAAACGGTGAGTAAATTCATTGGCCGAAATCGGTTTAGAAAACAGATAGCCTTGAAAATCATCACACTCTTCTTTATGCAATAATAGTCGTTGCTCTTCATACTCTACGCCTTCGGCAATCACTTTTTTACCCATGTTATGACCAAGCTGGATAATGGTTCTGACTAACATGTGGTCGTTATGCTCGTTAACACAATCATCAACAAACGATTTATCGATCTTCAATACATCAATCGGCAAGTGTTTCAGATAATTGAGCGACGAATAGGCGACACCAAAATCATCAATCGCGATAGTCACCCCTTCATTTTGCAAACGACGGCAGATCTTGGTCACGCGCTCAGTATCTTTCATTAAGGTGGTTTCGGTAATTTCGATTTGCAATAAGTTCGGAGCTAAGCCCTGAGGAATCCCCTAATGATTTTGATAAAAATCATAAATTTAAGGTAGATGCACATCTTGTCATGTGATCAAATGGTTCTGAGAAAAATCAATAACCAGACAACAAGATGTGCGAACTCGATATTTTACACGACTCTCTTTACCAATTCTGCCCTGAATTGCACTTAAAACGACTCAACAGTTTAACGCTGGCTTGCCACGCATTACTTGAATGTAAAACGCTCACTCTTACCGAACTTGGTCGTAACCTGCCAACGAAAGCCAGAACAAAACATAACATCAAACGAATCGACAGATTGTTAGGTAATCGTCACTTGCACAAAGAGCGACTCGCTGTATACCGTTGGCATGCCAGCTTTATCTGTTCAGGTAATTCGATGCCCATTGTTCTTGTTGACTGGTCTGATATTCGTGAGCAAAAACGGCTTATGGTATTGCGGGCTTCGGTGGCACTACATGGTCGTTCTATTACTCTTTATGAGAAAGCCTTTCCGCTTTCAGAGCAATGTTCAAAGAAGGCTCATGACCAATTTCTAGCCGACCTTGCAAGCATTCTACCGAGTAACACTACACCGCTCATTGTCAGTGATGCTGGCTTTAAAGTGCCATGGTATAAATCCGTTGAAAAGCTAGGTTGGTACTGGTTAAGTCGAGTCAGAGGGAAAGTGCAATATGCAGATTTAGGTGCGGAAAACTGGCAACCTATCAGCAACTTACATAGCATATCCTCAAGTCGCTCAAAGACTTTAGGCTATAAGAGGTTGACTAAGAGCAACCCAATTTCATGTCAAATTGCACTGTATAAATCACGTCCTAAAGGCCGAAAAAATCAGCGTTCGACACGGACTAATTGTCATCATCCGTCACCTAAAATCTACTCCGCTTCGACAAAAGAACCATGGGTTTTAGCGACTAACTTGCCCGTTGAAATCCGAACACCAAAGCAACTTGTTAGGCTCTACTCGAAGCGTATGCAAATTGAAGAAACCTTCCGAGACTTGAAAAGCCCAGCCTACGGTTTAGGCCTCCGTCATAGCCGAACTAGCAGCTCAGAGCGCTTTGATATCATGCTGCTAATCGCCCTAATGCTTCAACTGACATTTTGGCTTGCTGGAGTTCATGGTCAGAAACAAGGTTGGGATAAGCACTTCCAAGCTAACACTGTCAAAAATCGAAATGTACTCTCAACAGTGCGCTTAGGGATGGAAGTTTTGCGGCATTCTGGCTACACAATAACGAGGGAAGACTTGCTCGCGGCTGCAACCCTGCTTGCTCAAAATCTATTCAAACATGGTTGTGCTTTGGGGAAATTATGAGGGGATCCCTCAGAGCTAAGCCTGTTTGACGCAGTATATGGCGGATATAAGGGAAAAGGTCGTCGTGGGCAAACTGAACCGTTGAAACGTTGACGGAAATGGTAATTGGCGTGCCGGCGTCTGCCCATTGTTTTGCTTGCTGACAAGCGGTTCGAATCACCCAGCGGCCAATCGCAATAATTTGCTTGGTTTGCTCGGCAATGGAAATGAACTCAAATGGGCTGATTGTGCCTAAGTTAGGGTGCTCCCACCGAATCAGCGCTTCTGCGCCAGTCACGCACTGTGTTTCGACACACACCTTAGGTTGATAGACCAAAGCAAATTGAGCCAACTTGATGGCTTGTTCTAGCTCCGCTCTGAGGGATCCCCTCATAATTTCCCCAAAGCACAACCATGTTTGAATAGATTTTGAGCAAGCAGGGTTGCAGCCGCGAGCAAGTCTTCCCTCGTTATTGTGTAGCCAGAATGCCGCAAAACTTCCATCCCTAAGCGCACTGTTGAGAGTACATTTCGATTTTTGACAGTGTTAGCTTGGAAGTGCTTATCCCAACCTTGTTTCTGACCATGAACTCCAGCAAGCCAAAATGTCAGTTGAAGCATTAGGGCGATTAGCAGCATGATATCAAAGCGCTCTGAGCTGCTAGTTCGGCTATGACGGAGGCCTAAACCGTAGGCTGGGCTTTTCAAGTCTCGGAAGGTTTCTTCAATTTGCATACGCTTCGAGTAGAGCCTAACAAGTTGCTTTGGTGTTCGGATTTCAACGGGCAAGTTAGTCGCTAAAACCCATGGTTCTTTTGTCGAAGCGGAGTAGATTTTAGGTGACGGATGATGACAATTAGTCCGTGTCGAACGCTGATTTTTTCGGCCTTTAGGACGTGATTTATACAGTGCAATTTGACATGAAATTGGGTTGCTCTTAGTCAACCTCTTATAGCCTAAAGTCTTTGAGCGACTTGAGGATATGCTATGTAAGTTGCTGATAGGTTGCCAGTTTTCCGCACCTAAATCTGCATATTGCACTTTCCCTCTGACTCGACTTAACCAGTACCAACCTAGCTTTTCAACGGATTTATACCATGGCACTTTAAAGCCAGCATCACTGACAATGAGCGGTGTAGTGTTACTCGGTAGAATGCTTGCAAGGTCGGCTAGAAATTGGTCATGAGCCTTCTTTGAACATTGCTCTGAAAGCGGAAAGGCTTTCTCATAAAGAGTAATAGAACGACCATGTAGTGCCACCGAAGCCCGCAATACCATAAGCCGTTTTTGCTCACGAATATCAGACCAGTCAACAAGAACAATGGGCATCGAATTACCTGAACAGATAAAGCTGGCATGCCAACGGTATACAGCGAGTCGCTCTTTGTGCAAGTGACGATTACCTAACAATCTGTCGATTCGTTTGATGTTATGTTTTGTTCTGGCTTTCGTTGGCAGGTTACGACCAAGTTCGGTAAGAGTGAGCGTTTTACATTCAAGTAATGCGTGGCAAGCCAGCGTTAAACTGTTGAGTCGTTTTAAGTGCAATTCAGGGCAGAATTGGTAAAGAGAGTCGTGTAAAATATCGAGTTCGCACATCTTGTTGTCTGGTTATTGATTTTTCTCAGAACCATTTGATCACATGACAAGATGTGCATCTACCTTAAATTTATGATTTTTATCAAAATCATTAGGGGATTCCTCAGCACTTAGCGCCCATTGCACTGAGGGATCCCCTCATAATTTCCCCAAAGCACAACCATGTTTGAATAGATTTTGAGCAAGCAGGGTTGCAGCCGCGAGCAAGTCTTCCCTCGTTATTGTGTAGCCAGAATGCCGCAAAACTTCCATCCCTAAGCGCACTGTTGAGAGTACATTTCGATTTTTGACAGTGTTAGCTTGGAAGTGCTTATCCCAACCTTGTTTCTGACCATGAACTCCAGCAAGCCAAAATGTCAGTTGAAGCATTAGGGCGATTAGCAGCATGATATCAAAGCGCTCTGAGCTGCTAGTTCGGCTATGACGGAGGCCTAAACCGTAGGCTGGGCTTTTCAAGTCTCGGAAGGTTTCTTCAATTTGCATACGCTTCGAGTAGAGCCTAACAAGTTGCTTTGGTGTTCGGATTTCAACGGGCAAGTTAGTCGCTAAAACCCATGGTTCTTTTGTCGAAGCGGAGTAGATTTTAGGTGACGGATGATGACAATTAGTCCGTGTCGAACGCTGATTTTTTCGGCCTTTAGGACGTGATTTATACAGTGCAATTTGACATGAAATTGGGTTGCTCTTAGTCAACCTCTTATAGCCTAAAGTCTTTGAGCGACTTGAGGATATGCTATGTAAGTTGCTGATAGGTTGCCAGTTTTCCGCACCTAAATCTGCATATTGCACTTTCCCTCTGACTCGACTTAACCAGTACCAACCTAGCTTTTCAACGGATTTATACCATGGCACTTTAAAGCCAGCATCACTGACAATGAGCGGTGTAGTGTTACTCGGTAGAATGCTTGCAAGGTCGGCTAGAAATTGGTCATGAGCCTTCTTTGAACATTGCTCTGAAAGCGGAAAGGCTTTCTCATAAAGAGTAATAGAACGACCATGTAGTGCCACCGAAGCCCGCAATACCATAAGCCGTTTTTGCTCACGAATATCAGACCAGTCAACAAGAACAATGGGCATCGAATTACCTGAACAGATAAAGCTGGCATGCCAACGGTATACAGCGAGTCGCTCTTTGTGCAAGTGACGATTACCTAACAATCTGTCGATTCGTTTGATGTTATGTTTTGTTCTGGCTTTCGTTGGCAGGTTACGACCAAGTTCGGTAAGAGTGAGCGTTTTACATTCAAGTAATGCGTGGCAAGCCAGCGTTAAACTGTTGAGTCGTTTTAAGTGCAATTCAGGGCAGAATTGGTAAAGAGAGTCGTGTAAAATATCGAGTTCGCACATCTTGTTGTCTGGTTATTGATTTTTCTCAGAACCATTTGATCACATGACAAGATGTGCATCTACCTTAAATTTATGATTTTTATCAAAATCATTAGGGGATTCCTCAGAGCTCCGCTTCAATTTGATGGCTACGAATGGTCTCATCTAATAGCGACTCATCATACCAACGTACGCGGTTTTTACCGGTTGTTTTCGCTTTGAGCGTTGCGACATCAACGTTTTTCAGCCAAATATCATGATTGTTCGCCGCTTTTTTTAGTGAGGATACCCCAACAGAAAAGGTCACTTGATATGAGCCACGCTCGAGCTCAAATTGAAACTGCTCGGAACGCATCAACTCGCGAACCATACCGCTGACTTGATGTTCGATATTGGCTCGTTCGCAGAGAAGAATAACAAATTCATCGCCTTCTAAACGGAACAATTGTGCCCGATCAATGACGATATATTTGAGTTTTTCAGCGATGGACTTTAACAGCTTATCCGCCTGATGTTGGCCAAAAGAGTCGTTAACATCTTTAAAGTTGTCGACATCGATCTTTAATAATACAAAATCACGATTATGGACACTGGTATCAGCGTAAGCGTTTACATATTCATAAAATGCTCGCCTATTGGGTAATTGGGTTAAAAAATCACTTAAGCTTTCTTTACGATAGACTTTGAGTTGTTCATCAAACTTGCGCTTGTAATAGGTCATTATGGTGGCAAAGACGGTGATCAGTAATAGTTCGATAGCGTCTTCTATTAGTTCAGGCAGTAATTCGGTTGGGGTGGTAAAAAAATAGTGGGCGACGAGTGAAAGAACGATAAATACTGGCCAGATCGTCGCTGGGAATAACACTAAATAGCATAAAGGAAGAAGCAGGAAAGCTTCTTCAATTGCGTCGAGTTCTAAAGGCTCAATTAATCCACCGACAAGAATATGAGTGAAGGAGAGAAAAGCTAATATTTTTCGGCGTCTTAATGATTGAGTAAATAGGGCGGTGATCATGCCAATCGGAAATAACACATATGACCAACCGACGGCGCCATGCTCCATGATCAATGTATATGAAATCAGGCTGATCGCAATAATATAACCAATACGAATCAGAATCTTGATGTCTACTCTTTCGACTATTTTATGCGCGATGTTATTCATTTAGCATCTCGGTAACTTGTTAACTTAACAAGCTATCCTTTGGGCTCTCAAACTACTTATAAATGTGTCAGAAGACACTACCATGGCTTGATTAAGAATTTATCGCTTTGTACGATTTTAAAAATGTTATTCGAGCTAATTCACATCCGATTATTGACCTCGCGCACGGAATTTTGTGCTTAGGCTAATTACTCTAGGGGTGACACTTAACGCAAACATTAGAGGCTGGTAAACCACAGTGAGCTAATTGACCCTAAAAAGAACTGTGTGTTTATACAGTAATTTTGTTGACATTCTCGTTACGAAAGCTATGCTGTATATAAATACAGTAACTGGAGGTGAGGTATGTTGTGGGAAACTCTCGAACGCGTAAACCGTGCACGCCAACAGGCGATGGCCGACTCTGCATATTTACAATCCGCTAAAGCACATCAAAAGGCGCTACAAGCGCAATCCTATTCTAGTCCTAATTCAACACCTAAGAGTGGCGTGAAATCGCCGAAGAAATTAGCTGACATTTATCAACAAGTCGATTTTGGTTCTAATCCATCAGGGCGTGAGCACTGAGTTGTTCTATTCACTAGAGCTCAATTAGTTCCGCTCTATTCACCATTCATCTAGGTTGAACCCTTTGTTACGAAAAGCCCCGGCACGATGGCTGGGGCTTTTGTTAGTTTGCTTTGGACGTTGCTTCGACTGCCGAATCAAGGTTTCGCAAGTGGTCTGCGTTTTACTAATGTCTCGATAATGATGAACAATAACCCCGCCCAGATCAGGCTAAAGCTTACCAATTTCACTTCATCAAATACTTCACCGAAGAGGAATACGGCCAAAACAAATTGTAAACTCGGTTCAATATATTGCATCAAAGCAACGTTAGACATCGATGTTAATCGAATCGCCATGGAATAGAAAATCAGAGGCAGTAATGTTATTGGTGCCGAGCCGATATAAAGCAGTAGTGTTTGCCAGCCTGACTCTAACGATACCGTTCCTACGGTGGCTTGTTTGATGATCAAATAGCTCAGCGCAAAGGGGGTAAGCAGCAGCACTTCAACAAAAAGACAGGTTGCCCAGTCGTAATTGATTTTCTTTTTAAACCAACCATAAAGAGTAAAAAAGATGGCCATGGTTAGTGCGATATAAGGGACTTGTCCATATTGCATTACTTGATAACTGAGGCCTGCAGTCGCAAGAACTAGAGCGACTTTTTTACCGGCACTAATTTGTTCTTTGAGAACAAATACGCCTAAAGCTGCCATCGTGAGCGGGCTAATAAAAAAGCCTAAACTGGCGTCGATGACGCGATCGTTGGTCATTGCCCATGTAAAAGCAGTCCAAGAGATACACATCAGCGCACTAGCAATAAATGCGCGAGATAGTGAGGCTCTATCAGCGAAAATCGCTTTCAAGTCGATCCGTTTACGCTGGGTAAAGATGATCATCAGTGCAGCAAAAGGCACTGATGCCATTAAGCGAAAGGCGAGTAGCTCATCCATCGTGGCATTAGGTAGGAACTGATAGTAAAGCGGTAGTAAGCCCCATAGCGCAAATGAGAGTGCAGCCATGCTATTACCGAAGCGAGAATCGTTCATATTGGTTGATGAGTGTGTAGAACAGGCGGCAATTTTATGCCTAATTAATCCGAAGTAAAGCAATAGATTTTTCTACCGACAGAAGAAAACTTTTATCAATAAAAACAGTTGGATAGAAAGTGAATGTGGCTCAATTATTTACTGGATGTGGATTGATTTATTCAAAAATGAACGCTAAAGTTTTGTTTTCTATAGCCGATGGTTATAATTAGGCAAACCATAAGTAGCAAAGTCGCTCTCGCGATGAATAAGAGCAAAGGATCGATGTTATGAACGACGAAGTGCAGAAGCGCAAGTATTACCGATTGAGGTATCCTAGCCGAGCGATGCCAGTTGTTCGTATACAAGATGAATTATTTCATGTTAGCGAAGTGTCGGAAAAGGGTATTCGTGTGATCATGAATAATCTCACCACTTTATACAAAGGGCTTTCTCTAACGGGAACGCTGAGTTTGAGTGTGGATTGCAAAGTGCCGATAGAAGGCGCAATTTTGCGTTTCGATAAAAACGAAGTGATTATTCAGCTTTATAAAGGTCCATCGTTTAAACATATGGTTGAGCAGCAGCGTCATATTCGCAATAAGTACCCAGCTTATTTTGCTCGTCTACGGGCTAATGCCGCGTAGTACACCAATCGTTCTCCTCTAACATTTTCATTTCACCACATTACGGCTGAGCAGTAGTGTGCCTCTGGGGCGTTGACAACCCGCAGCCATCAAGCCAAACTTTTCTCGCTTCTCGCTTCTCGCTTCTCGCTTCTCGCTTCTCGCTTCTCGCTTCTCGCTTCTCGCTTCTCGCTTCTCGCTTCTCGCTTCTCGCTTCTCGCTTCTCGCTTCTCGCTTCTCGCTTCTCGCTTCTCGCTTTTTTTGTCTCCAGAAACGGTGAAACCCCAGAGGTGGTAAGTCTCTGGGGTTTCGAATTTTTAGAATTTTCGGATGGTAAGGCCGATATTCTTATATGCAAAAGGTTGGCTTTTAATCCAACTAATTCCTTGGTAAAGGAAATTAGATACGGATGAAGTCCATGTGCTCAACTTTTGGCTTGAAAGCGTGACGTTGAACGTCTTGAGGCTTAACTTTAACTTCAGCGCCATCGATCACTAGAACGATACCTTCGTAGAACTCAGGCTTGTCCATTTGGTTAACGATGTCGTTGTGGTTAAGAACGATTGATACTGGAGCTTCAGAACCACCGTAAACGATAGCAGGGAATTTACCAGCGTGACGTAGGCGGCGGCTCGCACCTTTACCTAGTTCAGTACGTACTACTGCTTCAAATTTCATAGTATTACTCTCGTAAAATTAATATAGATTTCACAACACGATGCGACCTCGTGTCGTGGTATACGCTGCGGGAAACCAAATGGTAACTCTAACAGCGAGCGCGGATACTAGCACTCTATCCCAATTTGAGCAATACCTTTGGCGTCTATGTGGTGAGATTCTAAGCGTTAAAAAAGGCTTTTGGGTGAATTGGTTAGTTAACCGACAATCAACGGTAATCTCTTATTTGTTGTTGATTTAAAATAGCCGAACAACATCAGGTTTATATGAACGCTATCTGAACGAATATGTCACGATAGGTTAAGCATTACAATCGTAATCTAGCTCCAAAATACGTGACTGATTTAGGAGTAAGTTATGAGCCCAGTAAGCATTGTTGTAATTACGTTGAATGAAGAAAAACGCATTGGCCGTTTATTAGAAGATCTTAGCCAACAAACACACCAACAGTTTGAAGTTATCGTCGTCGATTCAAGTAGTGATGATAATACGATTGAGGTCGCGCAAGCATATCAGAGTGCGTTGCCTGCTTTAACCGTCCATAAAATGGAACAACGCGGAGTGAGTTTAGGCCGCAATACCGGAGCCAGTTTAGCTCAACATGAGCGTTTGCTGTTTCTCGATGCCGATGTTCGTCTTAGCCCTACCTTTTTAACTTGCGCGCTTGAGCAGTTAGAGCAAAAACAGCTCGAAGTTGCCGGTGTTTATATGGGCGCTCAATCATTACCTCTGATCCATAAACTTGGTTATGGCCTGTTTAACCTAGGCTTGTTTGTGACCCAATTTACTTTTCCGACTGCAGTGGGGGCGTGTATTTTTTCCACCAAACTGGTACACCAACGTATTGGTGGTTTTGATGAACACATTACTCTTTGCGAAGATTGTGACTATGTGAAACGTGCGAGTAAAACTTGGCGCTTTCGTTTTTTAAATCTGACGTTTGGTTTTGATCCGCGTCGCCTTGATCAAGATGGCATCTTTAAAATGGGGGCCACTTACCTACAAGCGAATGTGCGCCGCTTCTTTTTTGGTGAGATGCGTAACAACGAGATGGAATATAAATTCGGTCACTATAACCAACCGCAGCAATAAGAAGGCGGTACGTTAGAGGATGTTGTTGACAGGAGAGGCTCTATTTATCGGCGCATTGCTGGATGCGCTGATTGGCCCCAATTTGTTTGTTCCCGGCGAGCCATTTTTGCTCGCTGCAGGGTATCAACTGCAGCAAGGTGTGTGGAGCGGGCTTATTGCGGTATTCGTAGGCGCAATACTAGGCGATCATATTAGCTATTTTATTGGTCGTTATTTAGGGGGGCGCGCTCAAAGAAAGCTGAGTGCGTGGCAGCCAAAAACACGTCGACCTATCGCCCGTTGCCGCCGGTTAATGCACCAGAAAGGCAATTATGTATTAACGTTCGCTCGTTTACTTGGTCCAATTGCTTGGGTCGTCCCTTTTATGGCCGGCAGTAACAAAATTTCATGGCGACGTTTTGCAGCGTTTGATCTCGTTGGTGTTCTTCTGGGGGTAGGGCAGTTCGTCATGTGGGGTTATCTTCTGGCCATTGGTGTTGATCAGTTCCCTCTTTTAACACAAGCTCAGGCAGTATTGGTTGAACATCAATATTTGCTCCTCATCTTGATTTGTTGCATTGTTTTTCTCTATTTTGGTCGCAAGTTACGTTGGCGATTTCTCTTCGCTAAATCAACCCTATTTGCCTTTTCACTGATGTTATTGGCAAATTACAGCCATTTTTTCTGGTTTGCTGATGATTTTCAAAAGCAATCTAAAGACGAAAGCTATAAGCAGGTTGTGGTGGATGCCAATCAATTGCTGTTCAAAGCCTACCCGGGTAAATCCGGCGTATTTGATGCTCAGGCGATCAACGTTGTCTATATTGGTGAAAACCCCCGTAGCTTGATGAAGACGTTGGGTTGGATAGAAAATCAAACTTTTTCACGTAATGACATCGAATTTAAAGACTACTTACGTTTGCTACGGGACAAAACACCACCTGTATCTGATTTGTTTTGGCACGGGTTACCGCAAGAAATGGCTTTTCAATTGCCGGGGGACTTGATGCATCGTAGCCATATTCGTTGGTGGCAAGTAGGGATTGATGGCTCCACGGAAAAACCGATGTGGGTTGGGGCATTAAGTTATGATAATGGATTACAATTCACACCGTATTCGGGCATTTTTACTGTCTTGCACAGTATTGATCCTAATGTGGACACAGAGCGTGATCGTTTAGCGGCACAAATAACTCGATTATTGCCTCACCATCTCACCTTATTACAACCGCTATCAAAGCCGCGTCGACAAGATGATGAGCATGACTATTCTACCGACGGTCGAATTTTGATGATTCATGAGCAGAGCTTGCTTTCCATCCAATCTCATCGCTCTTGAGAACAAGTGAGTTGTTGTTAGCTTATCTCGGCCATAGGTGGGTAGCTGCAGTCTAATTGTATTGGGACCTAAAATCGGAAGGGGTCATGTTTTTCACGGTTTTAAACTGACGATTAAAATTAGACAGATTATTAAAGCCGCTCAGTTCCGCAATAACAGCCACTGAAAGTTCTGAGTTGAGCAGCATTTCACATGCCTTACCTATGCGAAATCGTTTTAAATGATCAGAAAAACTTTCGACAAAATGTCGCTCAAACAGTCGATAGGCGGAGCTCTCACTAATGTGCAGGGAGCGGCACAAATCACTGATCTTAATGGGTTCTGCGTAGCGCTGTTCAATGAAGTTTTTTGCCGCTTCAACTCGCTTACTTGATTCTTCATCGCTATTTCTAACGTGTAAACCATAGGGATTAACCGAGAGTTTACTGGCGTTGACATCATCAGCAAGCAAACTGAGCGATTGCAATACGCGCAGCAGCTGATGATGTGGTTCATAGCTTTCAAGATCATTGAGGGTATGAAAAATTTTCTCAGTGGTCTCGTCACTAAATATCACCCCATGATCTGCTCTATGGAGAAATTTCTTAATGGATTTAAGTTCAGGCATGCTTTCAACCAATGACTCAATCCATTGATGACGAAACCACAAAATCATCGAATAGTGGCCTTGGCCTTTATCATCATGAATGGTACCAGAGACCATATGCGGCAAGCCCGGACCAAACAAAAATAAGCTATTGCGTCGGATGGTCGTCACGCTGTCACCTGCAAAGCAAGTGCCTTGAAAGACATGATTAGGATCGCGATAAAGCACCAACTCATACTCAGAATGGTAGTGCCAGGGGCAAGAGAACTGCTCCGTCTTTTTCTTACAATGATATTCTTTGAATTGCCAGTTGAACTGATTGTTATTTAATACATTTTCTATTGTTGGCTTCATCGCATGATTCCTTTCTGTGCTGATGACTAGATTACTTGGCTAGGTAAAATCAGTCAAAAAAAAACCTAGAAATGAAGGGAAAGTATTATTAGTCGGCGGCAAGTTATTAATTGATTTGTTCTATTTTGAGTAGACTGAGGGCATTGAGTTAGGTCTGGCCAGACAACAATTAAAACAGGTTAGGAGTGGTGTATGTTCAAGGAAAAAACAGCCTTGATTTTTTTGATTATGACTTTTGTTTCGGGATTATGTGGTTCATTTTTTTACCCGTTATCGAGTTTATTTATTATAGAAGCATTGGGCGCGAGTCCTGCGATGCTAAGCGCGTATATGATTTTGTCGATATGCTCCGCCGTTGTGGTGTCTCAGTTTATGGCGGTCAAGTCAGATAAAGGTTGGAATCGTAAAACTGTATTATTGGTGGCATTGAGCTGTTACTTAATCACGGTATTAGCGTTCAGTGTTATCCGCAATTACTACTTAGCTGTCGGTATTGCAGTGATATTTGGTAGTTTAAGTGGCTCGATTTTTGGCCAATTATTTGCCCTTGGGCGTGAATATGCCGACGAACATATTGAAGACAGTACGACGTTTTTGGCGGTGATGCGTGCGGGTATTGCCATTGCCTGGGTGGTTGGGCCGCCCATTGCCTTTATCTTAAAAGCCTCTTTTGGTTTTAGTGCTTCATTTGCTGCGGCTGCTGTCGCGACACTATTGAGCATTATTCTGGCATTTATGTATTTGCCAACCAGCGTTATGAAAGCAAAGAAAGTCGTCGAAGAGAGCAAAGGGCCTTTTAGCCGTACCGTGATTTTATTCTCGATAGCCTTGGTTTTCATGTTTAGTGCCAATAACTTATATGTCACTACTATGCCGCT
This sequence comes from Vibrio scophthalmi, assembly GCF_040869025.1. NCBI lineage: Bacteria > Pseudomonadati > Pseudomonadota > Gammaproteobacteria > Vibrionales > Vibrionaceae > Vibrio > Vibrio scophthalmi. The sequence continues at coordinate 2,912,959 of NZ_CP134271.1, forward strand.
TTATTTGACGCAAGAGCTAAAGGTAAATGCCAGTTGGGTGGGTTATATGTTTGGCTTTGCTGCGTTGTGGGAAATTCCAATCATGCTTAAAGTCGGAAGAATGGCCGCCAAGTTTGGTACAATGAAACTACTGGCATTGTCTTTAGTCAGCGGTTGCTTGTTCTTTGTTGCGATGTTGAATGTGACCGAGTTTTGGCAATTACTTTCGATTCAGTTGTTGAACGGTGTCTTTATCGGTGTCACGGCAACTCTGGGTATGGTCGCTATTCAAGATATGATGCACGATCGATTAGGGACGGCGTCTACGTTGTTCTCTAACCTAATGCAAGTGAGCATGTTGTTTGCCAGTTTGTCTGTCGGTTTTGTCGGTGAACTGTACAGCTACTATTGGGCGTTTTATATCTGCCTTACTTCCGCGCTGTGTTCGTTGGTATTGCTGAGTTATTTCGTCTTAAACGAAGCGCGAGCAGATAAGTTGAAGCTAGCGCAACAAGCTAGCTAATCCTTGCATGATTTGAATCGGTAAAGGATGAAAAACAAAGGCTTGCCATTATTGTGGCAAGCCTTTTTTTGTAATTGGCGTTGTGTGGTTAGACACACCATCAATGGGCGCGAGACAAGAGTCTAATGGCTCAACTTCATGGTTAACATCGCTTTTACACCACCCATAGCACTATGAGTGAGTGAGAGGTTACCCCGATAGCTGTGAACCATTTCACTGACGATATTCAGCCCCAGTCCTGTTCCTGGCGTGGTTTCATCTAAGCGAACTCCCCGTTTTACGACATGTTCGAGTTGATCGTCAGGAATACCCGGGCCATCATCTTCGACAATGATGCAGACATTTTCTTTGTCGATCATACTGGCGTGAACACGAATAATTGAATTTGCCCACTTATAGCCATTTTCGAGCAAGTTACCCACCATTTCATCCAGATCCGTCGGATCAACGGAGACGTCGAGTGCGTCATCAATCTCATTGATCAGGGTGATCTCACGAGCGGCATAGACTTTATCAAAGGCCATTGAAATCGCATCAATTCGCTCGGCCGGTGAGGCTTTAACTGACAAGATGTTTTTTGCGCCCGCCATGCGAGCGCGACCAAGATGGTAATCAATCTGGGTTTGAATTTGATCTACGGGTGGTTGCAACTTGGCTTTTAACTCTGGTTCACAGTGCTGCACTTCGTTTTTGAGTACTGATAGAGGCGTTTTTAGTGCGTGAGAAAGATTGCCGGCATGGTGGCGAGCGCGTTCTAACAATTCTTGATAGTGGAATAATAACGCATTCAAATCGTACACCAATGGCGAGATATCTTTGGGATAATCACCACTTAGACTGGTTTTGTAACCACTGCGCAATTCGCTGAGCTCTTTATGCATTTTGGTCAATGGGCTTAAAGACCAAGCGATCTGAATTAAGATCACGGCTAACACGCCAAGATAGAGTAGGACGAGAATCACCCAAAGCTCACCCATCAATTTTTGTACCGTATCTTCGATTGGCTGTTCATCGACCCCGACTAAAACGGTAATTGGGCCATCGTATTCAGGAAAATAGAGATTAGAGTGAACAAAAATGAGCTTTTCACCGCGAGCGCCGAGCGCTTCGGTTTGTTTATCCTTTAACTCGATATATCGATCCCACAGCGAGCGCGAACGCAGTTCATTGTCTGCGGTTGAGGCATACCAGTAGAGACCACTATAAGGTTGAGAGAAGCGCGGATCGGAGAGTTGTGCTGAAAGGGTGAGTTTCCCCGCTTTATCGACCTCTAAATTGCCCGAGATCTCATCCATATACAGAGAAAGCTGGGATTTGGTGTCGGTAACCATGTAGTTGAACACTTGCGAAGGAACCGTCACGCCAGCGGCAATGATCATCGCGGTAAGCCAAACAACCGCCGCCAATACAAGGCGGCTTTTGAGACTAAGGCGTTTAATAAACGGTAGCTTATTAATCCGCATTCAACTGGTACCCTAAACCGCGCACGGTTTTGATGACATTCGGAGCGATTTTTTTGCGGATACGACCAATGAACACTTCGATGGTGTTGGAGTCGCGGTCAAAATCTTGCTTGTAAATATGCTCAACTAATTCGGTTCGCGAAATGACTTTTTCAGCGTTATGCATAAAGTAGGCAACCACTTTATATTCCAACGCAGTTAAGCTTACTGCTGAGCCTTGCCACATCACTTTTGATGTTCGAGTATCAAGACTGAGGTTACCCACTTGCATAATCGGTGATGCGTTACCTGAAGCTCGGCGCAGTTGAGCACGAATACGTGCGGTTAACTCAACCATTTCAAATGGCTTGGTTAGGTAGTCATCAGCACCAGCATTTAAGCCTTCTACACGTTGTGTCAGGGTATCACGCGCACTCAAAATGACCACTGGCGTATTGATATTCTCGTCGCGAATACCTTTTAATACCGTTAAACCATCAATTTTAGGTAAACCTAAATCAAGCACTATTACATCCCACTGTTCAGAAGTGGCACGGTAGAGTGCATCGATGCCATCGGTCGACAGCTCTGGCACCCAGCCCGTTTGTTCTAATGCTTCAATAATCTGTTCGCCAAGACGAGGTTCATCTTCCACTACTAATATTTTCATTATTTTATTCTTCTGTGTTTTTGAGGGCTTTCTTCAAATGTCGACCACTGATTTCGATCATGTCTAACGTTTGCGCGTTGTACTCAACCTTGATGATATTATTGTTGTAATTGATCTTGAGTTCATAAATCCAAATATCATCATCTTCCTCTAACTCAACCTTAATAATGCGGCCACGCAGGTCTCGTTCGACCGCAGCATACATTTCAGAGAAAGGGCGAATATAGCCTTTTTGTACCGCTTCATAGACTTCGTCTTGGTCTTCTTCAAATTCAATCTTTGCGCCGGGCTTTTCGACATCACGTACCAGTGCATGACCATCATTATGTTTGTCGCCGTGATTACTGTCACCACTGTGCCAAGCGGCATAGCTGGGTAGCGAGAGCAGGCTGCATCCTGTCACGGTAATTAAGCCGACAATGAGCTTTTTAAACATAGAGTTACCTTTGCGCAAATTCTTCTGGGTATGATAAATAATGCAACATGAACACAAAGTGAATCATCAAGATCCACTGCGTGCAGCCTTCCACTGTCAGTATTAACCGTCAGTGAGCTCATCGGCAAAGATTTTATCGCGCATTTTCCAAAAACGTCCCACTTTACGCGCGATCACGAACTGTGGCGGGCGGAAACGGTGCTGATTGGCGATGACTTTGCTCGGTGATGATTCGGTAAAGGGGCGATGTTTATCCGCGAGATGAGGGCGAACAAACTTCGCTAAAAATGTCTGTTTCTGTTTTGGCGTATTGAGAGACCAAAACTCGTGCACCGCAGCTTGGTTTTCACCACGGTAGGTCACTTTGAGTTGGTTCTTACCTTTGTCGTCTTTAAATAGATTAAAGTCCATTTCAAGGCATTCGTATACTAAGGCATCTTTTAGGTTCAGCGCCTCTTTAAGCTTTTTATCTGGGTCAACTAATGTGGCATCACACTCGTGGCAAATGCGCGCGGCGATATCATTGTCTGCGCCACATTCGCCGCAATATTTGGCGCGGAAGCGGTACCCGCAATGCTCACGCTCTCCAGTGTCGTCGTCTTCAAAATAGCCTTGGCAACGGCGGCCAAAATGCTCAATTAAAAAGCCGTTGTTATCCAACTTGCCCCAAAAGTTGTTATTAAAACCACAGGCAGGGCAGGGAATGGTGATGATTTCACTGTCGGAATCTGGTTTAGGATTGCCCACCTCAGGCTGATACAAATCGTAGCTGTTACCCGCGTAGTCAAGCACCAAGCATTCTGTTTTTCCCGGTGACAAACGCAAACCTCGGCCAACAATTTGTTGATATAAACTAACAGATTCGGTCGGGCGTAAGATAGCAATCAGATCAACATGTGGCGCATCAAAGCCAGTGGTTAATACCGACACGTTGACTAAGAATTTAATCTCACGCTGCTTAAAGCGTTGAATAATCGCATCGCGCTCTGGTGTAGGGGTGTCACCAATCACAATCGCGGTTTGTCCTTGTGGCAATAAACCGAAGATTTCTTGTGCGTGACGCACCGTTGCAGCGAAGATCATGATGCCTTGTTTATCTGCTGAGAACTGTATGATTTGTTGGACGATCTGCGGTGTGGCACGCTTAGCTTGGTCAATAACCATGTCCATTTCCGCTTCTTTATAGCGCCCTGTGCTAGCGGGTTTTAACTGTGAAAAGTCGTAACTTAAAACGGGCGCATCCATCATTTTCGCGGGCGTGAGGAATTCTTCATCCAGCAAGTAACGAATGGGCAACTCGAAAATGCAATCACGGAAGAAGCGGGGTTCTTCACTGCGTACTTGACCGCGGGTGTGATATTGATAGATCCAGCCTACGCCTAAGCGGTACGGCGTCGCCGTTAAACCAAGCACCTTCATCCCGGGATTTAGCTCTCGCAGATGAGAGATCACTTTTTGGTAGCTGGAGGTTTTTTCTTCCGGTACACGGTGACATTCATCAATCACCAACAGTGAAAACTGGTCTTTAAATTCATCCAGATTACGCACCACGGATTGTACCGATGCAAAAACCACTTGTTGATCGGTCTCTTTACGGCCTAAACCGGCGGAGAACACCGCGCCTTTGAGATCATAACCTTCGTACTTGGCATGGTTTTGTTCAACCAGTTCTTTTACATGCGCCATCACCAATACGCGGCCTTTAGCAAGGCGTGCCAGTTCGGCAATGACTAAGCTTTTGCCCGCTCCAGTTGGCAGCACAATGACGGCTGGAGTGGTGTGTTTACGAAAGTAATGTATGACCGCTTTTACTGAGTCGGCTTGATAGGGGCGCAGGGTGTACATAAATTATGTGAAATAGCTCAACTATTTGTCTTAGGCGCACTATAATAGCGCAGCTAACAGAGATGAGGTATCTATGGCTCAAAATAAAGTGCAGCAAGAAAAAGCACGTTTAGACAAATTTTTATGCGACACGTTAGACGTGACGCGCCGTGAAGCGACGATTCTAGTGAAACGTGGCGAAGTAACGATTGATGGTGAGATTTGTAAGATCACATCAGTAAAAGTGACCAATGAGAACGTGGTTATGTGGCAAGAACGCGAGCTTAAAATGCGCGGTCCTCGCTATATCATGCTATTCAAGCCGGATGGCTTTGTATGTTCACATGACGAAGGCGCTCATCCAACGGCACTGGCTTTGATCGACGACATTAAAAAAGAAGATTTGCATTTTGCTGGTCGTTTGGATGTGGATACCACAGGTTTAGTTTTGGTGACGGATGATGGCCAATGGTCTCACCGCATTACCGCACCGAAGCACAAATGTGAAAAAACCTACCGTGTCCTACTTGCTGACGCGATTGGCGATGATTATGCAGAAAAACTGGCGCAAGGCATTGAGCTTCGCAATGAGAAAGGCCTAACGGCACCAGCGAAACTTGAGATTGTTGACGCGGCAAACAATGAAGTGTTGCTGACCATCACTGAAGGTAAATACCACCAAGTGAAACGTATGTTTGCAGCATTAGGCAACAAGGTTGATGAACTGCACCGCGAACGTATTGGCAGCATCGTACTAGATGAGAATCTAGAACCGGGTGAATACCGCGATTTAACCCAAGAAGAAATTGATTCTATTTGGAAATAATTCGCCGTTTAGCAGTCGACAAAAAATGGATTGCGCTTCCTAGTGAGAAATAATACTCATATTAGGAAATTATTTATTTCCTATTGAGAAGTAGTCTTTTGCGCTATTTTCAACGACGATAGACCAGATACCCTAAGGATAGGTTTGTCTCAAACTCTGTTTGGTTGCAGCAAGGAGCGCTGCAGCGCAATCGCAACCGACTAGGAGACGTATGTCTGCCACTGCTTCACAATCCAATGCCCCACAAATCAATTTTCTTCTCTTTCTTGTCTTGGGTGCTATTGGCGCGTTAACACCGCTCGCTATTGATATGTATTTGCCAGCAATGCCGACTATTGCCCGCGATTTGGGCGTTGGGGCTGGCGAAGTCCAGATTACTCTAACAGCCTATACTGCAGGATTTGCAATAGGACAATTGTTCCATGGTCCGCTCGCCGACAGCTTTGGCCGCCGACCGGTCTTGATCCTTGGGGTGTTATTGTTTGGTATCGCTTCTGTGGTTAGTGCGACCACCAATGGTATTGATGCCTTAACTTGGGTACGCACAGCGCAAGGTTTTGCGGGCGCAGCTGCAGCGGTAGTCATTCAAGCTGTTGTACGTGACATGTTCGATCGCGAAGATTTCGCCCGTGCGATGTCTTTTGTGACCTTGGTGATCACCATCGCGCCACTCATTGCACCAATGATTGGTGGTTATTTAGCGATCTGGTTTGGTTGGCGTTCAATTTTTTGGGTATTAGCCGCCTTTGCGGCCATCGTAATCGTGTTAGTGCTGTGGAAAATTCCTGAAACTTTACCTACTGAGAATCGTCAGCCTTTACGAATTGCGACCACGCTACGTAACTACGTGCGGTTGTGCCGTAATCCCGTTGCAATGGGTTTAGTGCTCTCCGGGGCTTTTTCCTTTGCTGGCATGTTCGCCTTTTTAACGGGTGGCGCGTTCGTCTATATTGATATTTATGGTGTGAGGCCCGATCAGTTCGGTTACCTATTTGGCTTAAACATTGTTGCTATGATTATTATGACCAGCATCAATGGCCGTTTAGTGAAAAAAGTGGGTTCTCATGCGATGTTGCGCTTTGGTCTTTGGGTTCAATTGTTTGCCGGTATTGGTTTGTTTGCCGCGTGGATGATGGATCTTGGCTTATGGGGCATTGTGGTGTTTGTTGTGCTCTTTATCGGCACAATATCGACCATCGGTAGTAATGCGATGGGCTTGCTATTGAGTGGTTACCCAACGATGGCAGGTACCGCTTCTTCATTAGCGGGTACGCTGCGTTTTGGTATTGGTTCTATCATTGGTGGTATTGTTGCGGCATTACCGAATGGCGTAGCTTGGCCGATGATAGTCGTAATGACGGCATGTTCACTGTTATCTGCCGCATTTTATTGGTTATACGGAAGAAAGGCTTAATGGCTGAATATACAGTTGAAATTCAAAAGTTGGTTAATGCAGCGTTGGAAGAAATCCATGCTGAGCATCAAGCAAAGAGATTGGTAAATGCACCGGTAGCAAATAACAATTTCTTAATTCGCTGGGTGACAAAATCATTAAAAGCCCAACGATTTCATCGCTGCGTAGTGAGTGATCTGACTCGCTGGCAAAAAGAAGGTCGCACTAAAGGTAATGCTTCAAATCTGATGGCTACCTTTGAGCGTATCTCAGGCTTTTATGCAGAGTTCTTTCCTGAAGGCGAAGAGCCAAAAGCGGTCAAAGATAGCCAAATTAATGAGTTTCTCGACTTTATGGAAGAGAATGACTGGGAAGTATCCACTTCTGAGCCGCTAGTTGGCGTGGGAAAAGTACAGATCTTTATCGAAGGTCAAAACTCATTCGCTCTTTGTACCGAGCAATGCGATAGCTGTTTTGATGGGGAATTAATGGTAAAACCAATGAACTGGTTTGTTCGTGGCAATCATGCAAAATTCATCGAATTAGCGGCGAATGCGGGCTTTATGCTGCACAAAGTGACCGATTATAAATCGAACGTGAAGTATCACGGCGAGTACATTGTGTTCCCAAATAACTTGGGCACTCAATTGGCTGAAATTCCAAACAGCTTTGTTGTCAGCAAATAAGCGTAATCGTATCAAACGATAAAAAGAGCTTCCGTATGGAGTAATGCCGATCAGTTAAGAAATTTGTGAGATCATTTGACCGATCCTCAAAAGGCTTCAAAATCCGATATTAGGAAACTAATATCGGATTTTTTATGTCTTTAGAAAGCCAACTTGCCAATACTTTTCGGTCGTGTAATACCTTCCACCACTTTGATAAATACTCTGACATTCTTAGTCCAGAGCTTATCCAGCAAGGTTTTGAGCAAGCTGGTGTCGCAACCGTTAGAAGAAGACGGTTACCTTTAGAAGCCGTACTTTGGTCCGTTGTTGGAATGAGTCTCTTTCGTCAACAATCTGTTTGGGATATTGCTAACCAACTCGATATTGTCCTGCCAGACAAACGACGTTTTGTTGCACCAAGTGCTGTTGTTCAAGCGAGACAGAGATTAGGCGAAGAAGGTGTAAAGCAAGTCTTTAAGAAGATGGCTGCGCACAGCTATCAGTCGTCTAACTTCGAAACTTGGTGTGGACTAAACCTTCTATCCGTCGATGGTGTCGTTTGGAGAACGACAGATACACCCGAAAATCATCAAGAGTTTAAAGCGCAGTGCAATCAATCATCTGAGAATATTTACCCTAAGATCCGTATGGTTTGCTTGATGGAGCTTACAAGTCATCAGCTAATCGATAGTGCATTCTCTGACTATCGCACCAGCGAAATGCGTCTCGCAGAAGAGCTTATTGAACAAACGCCAGATCAATCACTGACTATTTTTGACAAAGGATATTACTCTTTAGGACTGCTTAATCGCTGGAACAAAGTCGGTCAAGAAAGGCATTGGATGCTCCCTGTGAGAAAAGACTTTCAGTATGACGTTGTCCATAAATACAGCCAGAGTGATGCTATCGTTGCTATAAAAACATCACCTCAGGCAAGGAAGAAATTCAGTGACCTGCCTGAAATAATAGAAGCAAGGTTGGTATCGAAAGTCATCAAAGGTAAGGAGTATCAGGTTCTTACCTCAATGCGTGATGGGTTGCGCTTTCCTGGAGAAGACATTGTAGAGCTCTATCGCTATCGCTGGGAAATCGAATTAGGCTATAGAGAAATGAAGCAAACCTTGCTTGATAGTGAATATACATTGCGAAGTAAGCGCCCAGATATGGTTAGACAGGAGCTCTGGGGGATTTTGTTAGCCTATAACCTTATAAGGCAGGTTATGACAAAGGCAGCGAGTAATTTAGATAGCGTTTGGCCGAACCAATTAAGCTTTACGAGTAGTGCCATGGCTGTGACTCAATACTTTGCAGCTTTACCTTTAACGAGTCCAGGGAAACTCCCTAAACACTATGAAGTGCTACTACAGCAAATATCCATGTTTATCCTACCACCCCGAAGAGACGATAGAAATTATCCTCGTTGGGTGAAACTGAAACCCAAGAAATATGCGACAAATAGAAAAAATGCCAGTCAGCTTAACTGACTGGCATTATTCCGTATGGAGGCTCTTTTTGTTTCTAGAGGTATATCGAATGATTGAAACAACGCGATGACATTTTTTGCTTTACGTGAGGGCGTAAATTGAATAATGAGAGCAAATGATTTTAAAATGTTGTTTAGTAAGAGATTCATTATCCTCAACAACCCAATATTGTTAACCGCGTTGTAACTGATTACACCTTAATCCACAGAGTAAATATGAAAATAGCCGCTGAATATTTAAAACGCTATGATGAGGTTGTCGCTAAACGCTTTGAGCGCTTTGGTGAATATTTCCCGTTTAGAACGTGGGATGAATTGCAAAAAGATAATCGCGATGTCTTTGATCAATACATTAAGGATACTCAATGTGATAAGAAAAAAGTCAGCCAATATCTGCGTACATTGTCTGATTCACTTGACCCGTTAAGCTTTTATCTCTCTTTTCAGCAACAAGATTGCCAGCTATTGAATAATGCTTTGTATCAAAGCTCAAGAAGGCGGCTTCTATCAAGCGCTATCACTGGTAGCGGTACTGATCACAGCATTTTTTATGATGCGCTACTGTCCGCTTTTGCTTGCAATGATTTTACGGTTTTTCGTCATTTTTTCCCGCAACAATTGCCATTTACTCAATACCCCTTTTATAACTCTCCGGCGATGAATTTGCTCAAAGTTATGTATTATCGCGAAGTAGAACAAGAATCCGTCGTGCTAGAAAAAGCCAATAAATTTCTCAGCAAGAAAAGTGCTATTTTGGACAAAGCGGTCATTCAGTACCTTGTCGCCTTACTTGGTCGCGATGCTGATAAGGCCAGTCAGGCATTAGAACAGGCTTGTGCAGGTTGGCAAAAATCGCGTTTAACCGATCGGTTAGGTAAATGTTTCGCCGACCAAATCCATGGACTGTATTATTTTGCTCGATTTATTGATTCTGATTTTTTTGCCACGCTGACGCCTCCTAACCATTCCTGCTTTTGTAAAGAATTTGATGAGTGGCAAGCTGCCAATCATTATCCGAAAGGTGAACTCTTTTATCAGTATCCTGAGGAGATGGCGGGCATCAATGACATTTTCACAGCACCAATCCCAGATGTCTCTTTGATTGAATATAAGAAGAACAACTATTACAAAGATGAAGAGGCTTTTTTACAAAATTTAGTCACAGCGGTGGCGAGATAATGGCGGCGAGATAATCGTGGAGCATTAACTTTTGTTACTTTGGAGGCTCCTGACTTGGGTGTTTCCAGTCTGTGTTATTTAACCGAAATAAATATCCTTATAGTTATCGAGCCAGAGTTCATGCTTTTCCATCACTTTTGAAAACATCCTGCTTTGTAAGTAGTGGTTTAACCATGTTCGTAATTTTGGATAGGGACTTTGTCTAAACCATTGCTTGTCTATGCGGGCAAATTTGCGTAGAAAGGGGAGTAATGCAATATCCATTAAGCTTTCTTGTTCTGCATACATGAATGTATGCCGAGTCAATCTTTCTTCGAGCGCTTGTAAATACACTTCACACGCCTGACGGCATTCAATAACGTTATCTTCATGATAGCGTTTCGCGCAACTATAAGCATTAAAAGCAGGGATAAAGTCGTACTCGAAATGGGTAATCAAACTCACCATTATGGGCAGGGCATCGGCCTCATCAGTGCGCAGTAAATTATCCTCATCGCGTTGAGACAACGCCCACAGCATCACTTCTAAGCTCTCTTCAATCACCATCATGGAACGAGGCTTATTTTCAGTTGCAACCACTAAAACCGGCACACTGCCTTTGGCTGAGGCTAATAACATCGCTTGCGGTTTGTTGTCGAGCTTGATGGCTCGAATCAATACCGACTGATTCGCTCTGAAAATAGCCATGCGTGCCCGCATCGCGTAGGGACAGTTTTGTAGAGAGTAGAGAATAGGTATTGCCATTTCTGAGACCGTTCCATCGAGACTATTCAATTCTTAGCTTAACGTTTTTGTCAGTGTTTAACAGTTATTTGAATTAATTGCTCGACACCTGTGGTGAATAAAAAGATGAAATCGATTTGATTTTTTCTAGAAAACTAGATGCGTATTAAACGCCGATGGAAAATTAGGCTTTCTCACTAAGTGATAAAAGGGGTTTACGTCATTTTTATCCATCTATCGTCGTTAACGCTATATATCACGTGGATGTGTAATTTAATTTACCAAATGTTACATATTTCAAGCTAAATCAAATTCTTGAATTATGCTAATTTCGCCGCGATCGAAGTGAGGGGAGTCAAATGACTGATAAACCTAGTCTATAGAGACTCTTTATCGCAGTAGAGATATGACTACATAAATATAATAAATATAACGAGTTTACATGAGTGCCTAGTAAGGGCATTTCCATTTGTTCTTTTACCAAGCGTATTAGAACCTCATATACAGGACAAAATATGAACGTTACCAATGAATCGTGGTTAGCTGCGTTAAATACAGGATTGAATACCGCAGTAGGGGCCATAAACGGTGTGCTTTGGGGCCAAGTATTGGTTTATTTGCTGGTGGCTGTCGGTGTTTATTTCACCGTTCGTCTGGGTTTTATTCAAATTCGTCAATTTAAACACGCGACTCAAATCTTAAAAAGCGGGCGTGAAGTTGATAATGGACTTAGCTCTGAGGGATCCCCTCATAATTTCCCCAAAGCACAACCATGTTTGAATAGATTTTGAGCAAGCAGGGTTGCAGCCGCGAGCAAGTCTTCCCTCGTTATTGTGTAGCCAGAATGCCGCAAAACTTCCATCCCTAAGCGCACTGTTGAGAGTACATTTCGATTTTTGACAGTGTTAGCTTGGAAGTGCTTATCCCAACCTTGTTTCTGACCATGAACTCCAGCAAGCCAAAATGTCAGTTGAAGCATTAGGGCGATTAGCAGCATGATATCAAAGCGCTCTGAGCTGCTAGTTCGGCTATGACGGAGGCCTAAACCGTAGGCTGGGCTTTTCAAGTCTCGGAAGGTTTCTTCAATTTGCATACGCTTCGAGTAGAGCCTAACAAGTTGCTTTGGTGTTCGGATTTCAACGGGCAAGTTAGTCGCTAAAACCCATGGTTCTTTTGTCGAAGCGGAGTAGATTTTAGGTGACGGATGATGACAATTAGTCCGTGTCGAACGCTGATTTTTTCGGCCTTTAGGACGTGATTTATACAGTGCAATTTGACATGAAATTGGGTTGCTCTTAGTCAACCTCTTATAGCCTAAAGTCTTTGAGCGACTTGAGGATATGCTATGTAAGTTGCTGATAGGTTGCCAGTTTTCCGCACCTAAATCTGCATATTGCACTTTCCCTCTGACTCGACTTAACCAGTACCAACCTAGCTTTTCAACGGATTTATACCATGGCACTTTAAAGCCAGCATCACTGACAATGAGCGGTGTAGTGTTACTCGGTAGAATGCTTGCAAGGTCGGCTAGAAATTGGTCATGAGCCTTCTTTGAACATTGCTCTGAAAGCGGAAAGGCTTTCTCATAAAGAGTAATAGAACGACCATGTAGTGCCACCGAAGCCCGCAATACCATAAGCCGTTTTTGCTCACGAATATCAGACCAGTCAACAAGAACAATGGGCATCGAATTACCTGAACAGATAAAGCTGGCATGCCAACGGTATACAGCGAGTCGCTCTTTGTGCAAGTGACGATTACCTAACAATCTGTCGATTCGTTTGATGTTATGTTTTGTTCTGGCTTTCGTTGGCAGGTTACGACCAAGTTCGGTAAGAGTGAGCGTTTTACATTCAAGTAATGCGTGGCAAGCCAGCGTTAAACTGTTGAGTCGTTTTAAGTGCAATTCAGGGCAGAATTGGTAAAGAGAGTCGTGTAAAATATCGAGTTCGCACATCTTGTTGTCTGGTTATTGATTTTTCTCAGAACCATTTGATCACATGACAAGATGTGCATCTACCTTAAATTTATGATTTTTATCAAAATCATTAGGGGATTCCTCAGGACTTAGCTCTTACCAGGTGTTTTGTACCTCGATGGCGGCACGTGTCGGTACCGGGAATATGGCGGGTGTTGCCGTTGCACTAACCGTTGGTGGCCCGGGGGCGATTTTCTGGATGTGGTTGATTGCTTTATTCGGCATGGCAACCGCTTTTATTGAGTCAACCTTGGCTCAGATTTACAAAGTAAAAGATGTCGATGGCCAATACCGTGGTGGCCCTGCGTACTATATGGAAAAAGGCTTGGGCCAACGTTGGATGGGCTCGTTGTTTTCCATTTTCCTCATCATCGCTTTTGGTTTGGTGTTTAACGCAGTACAGGCGAACACGATTACCGATGCATTGAGCCACTCTTTTGGATTCAATGAGGTGATTACGGGCGTTGTGATTGTGACTTGTTCAGCGTTTGTCATTATGGGCGGCTTGCAGAAAGTGGCCAAAGTATCGACCAGCATCGTGCCGATTATGGCAATCGGCTATCTCGCGATTGCGTTAATTATCGTTGTAATGAACGTAACAGAAGTGCCAGCGGTGCTGATGTTGATTGTCAAAAGTGCTTTTGGTTGGCAAGAAGCAGCAGCCGGTGGTGTGGCCTATACGATTGCACAGGCGATGCAAAGTGGTATCGCTCGAGGCTTATTCTCTAACGAAGCAGGTATGGGTTCGGCTGCAAACGTCGCAGCGAGTGCGACACCAAACCCGAATCACCCGGCATCACAAGGTTTTGTGCAAATGCTGGGTGTATTTGTTGATACTTTAGTTATCTGTACGGCTTCTGCTGCAATGATTATGCTCAGTGGAGTAATGGATCAGCCAGATGCAGCAACGGGTATCAGTCTGCTACAACAAGCGCTAACCAACGAGTTAGGTTCTTGGACCAGTTACTTTATGGCTGCCGCTATCATTTTATTCTGCTTCACTTCCATCATTGCTAACTACAGCTATGCAGAAACCAACGTGATGTTCCTTAATGGCAACAGTAAAAGAGGCCTATTTGTTTTCCGCCTTAGCGTACTAGGTATGGTGATGTTTGGCTCTGTTGCTTCTCTACCGGTGGTATGGAACCTAGCCGATGCTTCTATGGGCGCGATGGCTCTGATTAACATTATTGCCCTTGTTCTGTTGTCAAAATTAGCGATCAAAGTGATCAAGGATTATGAAGAGCAGTTAAAGCAAGGAAAAACGCCATCATTTGACCGCACGAAGTTTCCTGAATTGGACACGCTAGAGGATGCGTGGCAATCGAAAGAAACAGACACGGTCGCAAAATAATTGTTGATATGTAGATCCCCACTTAAGCGTGGGGATTTTTTTATCTCAATCTCAACTGACACTTGGTCTTTAATTTTAATTTCGTTTTTAATGCAAGTAATTTTCCATATATCGGCTTATATTTGTGAGGTTCGTTGCATGGCGTGGTATGATTCTGCCCTCAAGTAACCTAGAGAACCGTTATGAACATCACGTTCCCAAAAGACCCTTTATTTAAAAATATTCAATTGTCTTCAGGGATAGCCTTTTTTGTACTGGTTGGGTTCTTTCTATCCTCGTTTTTTGTCATTGTTCGCGACTCATACCAAGCCATTTCTTTTGTTAGTGCTGTCATGGTTGTTAGTTTCATTCGTTATGAATGGCGAGCATTACCTGGTGTCATTCTGGCATGCATAGTCTATTACTCTATCACTGGACGTCATTGGGAGAGTGTTGTGATCCTCTCGTTGATTACACCGATAATGCCGTTCTTGGCATCAAAACTGTTCAATCACCTTGTTGGTGATATGGGTGATAAATCAGTATCTTATGTTTTAAAGACGTACTTTGTTTTGATTGGTGTTGGACTGCCATTGTTAAGTACATTTACCTTGCTAAGTGTTACTCATTTACTCAATGTTCCTCCGGTGAGCTCCGGGTTTATTATTTACTCGATACTGGGTACTTATCTGACGCATTTATTAGTGACTCCTTTGCTTTACATCACTCTTAATGCTTGCGTGAGTAACGGTAATACAACGCTGATAAAACTCGATGCAAACTTACGTACCTCGACGGATCGTGATATCGGTTACTTATCTTGGCTATTGATCTGTATTGCGATTATCGCGACTGCATTGACACATCAAAACTCGTTTGTTCTTAATGCTCTTTGCTTTTGCCTATTGGTCGTGGTGGTATCAGGATTTGGTCGACATGGTTTGGTGCGCCCACTGATTATTGGGGCTATCACTATATTGACGATTACCCATGATGAGATTTATCGAGTCAATTATCTCTACGAGTCATCAATAAATCTATCTGAGCTGCTGATTATTGTTTCGGTCATCACGACGCTGGCTTATTTGCTGGGCAGTCAATCGATTAAGCACTATGAAATGGCGCAAAAGCAAATTGCTTTTGAGCGTATTGACCCTTACACCGGGCTGTACAACATTGCTCAATTGAAAGAAGATCTTGACGCTAAAAAAGAACTGGTACTGATTTATCTCGATATTACGCCAACGATCAGTCACGTTTCAGATTTAGATCAAGAGGGAAAATCGCAGCTGATTCGTCAGCTGCATGAGTTTCTTTGTTATAAAATTAGAGACTTGGAACATTGTTATCGGCCACCTTTCACGACCGGCATTCTCGGCTATGCGAAGCTTAATGATGCACTAGATAAGGATTTAAATCGCGTTAGCAATTACCTGAAAAAGTTTCAATTCTATTGGCAGGGGACATCGATATCTTTAATGAGCACAACCTTGTATTGCACGCATATTCATCCAGACAAAGATGTTGAGAAAACGGTTTCAGCTCTATGTGAACAAAGACCTAGCTATGGACGCTCTGTGCATTGGGTAGATGTGCATACTTCACCGGTTGCAGGGCTTGATAAGCTGAGTTATATCCAGCAATTATTTAAAAATGATAGATTTGAGCTTAATTGTCAGCCTTACGCAAATTTGGCCGATCCAAACAGTAACGCGCATAGCTTTGAAGTGCTACTTCGGATTAGAAACCTCGATGGTACGATTGTCTCGCCCGCCGACTTTTTTCCGCTAATCAACCTATTCGGATTTGAGGTAGAGTTGGATCGATGGGTCGTTGAACACACTTTTCAATTGCTCAACGAAAACGTCGAAGACTGGCAGCGTATAGATAAGTGCTCAATTAATCTTACGGCGAAAACACTTGGGGTAGACTCTTTAGCGGATGAAATTTTGAGCAAAGCTCGACGTTATCATGTTCCTTTGTCGCGCATTTGTTTTGAAATCACAGAGTCCTCGGCACTGCAAAATGAGCAGCAAGCCATAGAGACACTGACTCAGTTACGGCAAGCGGGCTGTAAGATTGCGCTGGATGACTTTGGTACCGGCTACGCCAGTTTTGCCTACCTAAGAACGTTGCCTCTTGACGTGCTGAAAATCGATGGTGCTTTCATTAAAGATCTTCCGCACAATGAGACTGATTGCTTGATCGTAAGCTCCATTTGCAGCGTCACGAATGATATGCAATTAGAGACAGTGGCTGAGTTTGCCGAAACTGAAGCGCATATCGAAATATTAAAAGGGCTCGGTATTACCTACGCACAAGGCTACGCGGTGGCGAAACCACGTTCACTTAAATCATTTCTTAAGACAATCAGCGATGTTAAAGAGAGCAGCCTCAGTATTTAATGACGTTATGAAATGGCTCTATTAGCCATGCCACAGTGTTTGCATATCGAGATTGACCATTAACGCGCTCTGCGCACGATGGCTTTGACCATCCCTTTAAAGATAAATAAGTGGGCGGGCATCATCGCGAACCAGTAGAGTAGCCCTTTGAAGCCCTGTGGGTGCCACCATGCGGTAATGTTGAGAAGGCGAGTCTCACCTTGATCGGTGATAGTAAACTCTAGCCTGCCGAGTCCTGGCCCTTGCATGCCAAAGAGCAGTGATAAAAACTGATTTTGTTCACAGCGAATCACTTTCCATGAATCAATGTAGTCTCCGACTTTTAGCGCAGGCCCTTCCGGCGAACGGCGAATAGGTTTCCCTCCACCAAAAAATATATCCAGCCATTCGCGAGTGCGCCACAGCAAATTGGCAAAAAAGTAGGGGTCTTGTTTATTACCTAAGGTCTTGACCACATTCCATAATTGTTCACTAGTTAAGGTGGTTTCAATACTTGCCCCTGTCTGTTTTGGGTAGTAGCCATAACCGGCTTGCCAGCGGTTTAACGCCGCAGGGTCAAAGCCCCAAACGTTGCTTCGGACAAATTTTCCTTCTTGCTCAATGCTGGTTTTAACCATCTCTTCAAACGAGATCATGTTTTGTGGAAAACGCGCCTCAAGCGTTGAAGCATCAGCGATAAAATCATGCTCTAACCCGGCGAGCAGCGCAGAACCAATACTTGCAGGAACCGAAGTGACCATGCCTAGCCAATAGGAGGCTATCTTCGGCGTGAGTAATGATGTGGCATAAAGGCGATATGGTTGGTGGCTGGCATCGCAAATGACTCTAAATTGCTCACGATAAGAGAGCAGATCCGGCCCGCCTGCTTCATACAATTGATCCTCACCACTAGGTTGATCGGCCAGTTGTAATAAGTAGTAATTGAGGTTTTCTAAGGCAATCGGATTGGCTTTAGAATCGACCCATTTAGGGGTGATTAACACCGGCAAGTTATAGACAAAATCACGCATGATCTCAAAGGCTGCTGATCCTGGGCCGATAATAACACCTGCGCGGATTTCGGTAATAGGTATGCCACTTTGACGCAGGATATCACCGGTTTTCTTGCGTGCAAGCAGGTGCTCAGAGTTTCCTGTTTGTGGTTGAATGGCACTGAGGTAGATCACTTGCTCAACGTGACTTTTTTCCAGTGCTGCTTTGAAATTTTCCGCTAGTGAGACTTCGTAATCGACGAAATCATGTCCTTGTGCCATGCCGTGCACTAAAAAGTAAACAAGATCAAACTGAGGTACTAAGGCGAGAGTGGCATCCGCATCGGCGAGGTCGAGATAGCAAAGCTCAAGGTTAGGGCGTTCGGGGGTTCGTGTACGCAGATAGTCGATTTGTCGCGCGGCGGCGGTGACGGCGTAACCTTTGTCGCATAGTTTGCCGAGCAATTGAGAACCAATATAACCAGAGGCGCCAAGTACCAGTACTTTCTTCATATTTCTCCCAACTTTCTCAATCTAGGCGAGCAAGGTATGTGTTTGTTTTTAATTGAGTATATAATGAGCAGCTCAATTGGCAATCATGCCGTATCAAATAGTCGAGATTATTCTTGGCGGTGCTTTTAATAAGGGCTTATCTGATGTTTTCTCAAGTTCTACTTCACACGCGTGGGGATTTTTTGCGCCGCTTAATTGCGATAGCTCTGCCAATTACCTTGCAAAGTATCATGTTCTCCAGTCGCAGCCTAGTTGACGTTTTAATGCTGGGTCAATTGGGCGAAGCGGAGATTGCGGCGGTGGGGGTTGCCGCAAGAGCGACCTTTGTTACCACGATTATGCTGGTTGGGGTGACCACTGGTGGCGCGATGCTCACTGCCCAATATTGGGGAGCAAATGACAAGCAAGGCGTACGGGAGAGTACCGCGTTAACCTGGTTTATCGCGATGATTTTTGCCTGCTTCGCGGTGGCGCTATTTGTGGTTTTTCCTCAGAAAATAATGGGACTTACGACGGATTCTGAGCTTATTAATCAGCTTGGCAGTGAGTATTTAGTTATCTCGTCAGTGACGATGCTGGCGGTCGGTTGTGTCGCGAGTATGGCCGTTGGTTTGCGCGCGATTCATCAACCTGGGTTAAGTACGACCTTTAGTGGCATTGGCATTGTTTCAAACATCTTTTTAAACTGGGTGCTGATTTTTGGCCACTTTGGCTTGCCTGCAATGGGAATTAAAGGGGCTGCGATTGCGACGGTAATGAGCGGTGCGATTGAGGTCATCACTTTGTTTGGTTATCTGCATTTTAAGCATCATTTGCTGGCATTTAAAATCACGGATATTCGAGCAACGTTACGTTTAGATAAAATCCGCCGTTTTTTGAAGCTTTCCATGCCTACGACACTCAATTTTCTTGCTTGGGCAGGCGGCCTATTTGCTTACCATGCCATTATGGGACAATCGGGCGTGCAAGGTTTGGCTGCCTTGTCGGTGATGACACCGATTGAATCGATCTCACTGGCGTTATTAATAGGAATGTCGAATGCCGCCGCGGTACTAATTGGCAACCAGATCGGTGCGAAGAAGTATCATGAGGCTTATTATCAAGCGATAGGCATTACAATGCTGAGTGTTCTTGTTGCGATTTGTCTCTCGATTGTGTTGTTTTTAAGCCGTGATTTGGTTCTGAACTCTTTTAGCGCCCTGAGCCCTGAAACTCGCGCTTTAGCCGATAAATTTATCATCATTTTAAGCATTGGCTTGATTGTGCGCTGCGTACCAATGATGACTATTGTTGGTGTGCTCAGAGCGGGAGGCGATGTGAAATTTTGCCTCTATCAAGACCTTATCGCACAATGGTTGATCAGCATCCCATTGGCTGCGTTGGCTGCAATCTATTGGGGGTGGCCACCAGAGGCCGTTTACCTATTGTTTTTAACTGAGGAAGTGATTAAGTGGGGTGGGTCGCTTTATCGGGTGAAAAGTAAGAAATGGTTACGAAATTTGATTGAAAATTAGAGATATAACTCGGGATGCTTGTGTTTTGATGCATATGTTGTGATCCACCATGCAAAACGCTTCCTACTGAACGCTTATTAGTGTAGATTCACACTCCTGTTTTTTTCTTCTTCGAGCGACAAATGTTACGACTATCAGACCTGTGTAAAGGCTATGTAGATGGGGGTGAATTCCCCCCTGTTTTGCAAGGCGCTGAATTGTCGTTACACCAAGGCCAACAAGTGGCACTGATGGGTGAAAGTGGTTCTGGTAAAAGCACACTTTTAAACCTCATTGCGGGTCTTGATACTGTCGACTCAGGCGAAATCGAGTTTCCGAATTTCATGATGCAAAACGAATCGGAAAGTAAGCGAACAGCTTATCGTCGCAGTAATATCGGCCTCATCTTTCAGCAGTTCAACCTGCTGCCAACCTTGAATATCGCCGATAACATCCGTTTTTGTCGTCAGCTTAAAGGCCTACCTGAAGATCAAGGATTATGGCGTCAAATTCTCTCTGCTCTTGATTTAATGCCATTGCTTGGTCGATACCCGGAAGAAGTCTCCGGTGGTCAACAACAACGTGCTGCGATCGCGCGCGCTTTGTATATGGAACCGAAGTTACTGCTTGCCGACGAACCTACCGGGAGTTTGGACGAGCGTAATGCTGAAGCGGTAATGCGTTTGTTGACCTCTTTGACTCGCCAACTTGAATGTACTTTATTGCTTGTTACGCATAGTGAAAAAGTCGCCCTGCACATGGAAGGACGTATTCGTCTTCAAGGAGGACAGCTTCATGTTATGGCCCGTAGTTAAAGCACTGCTTGGCCACTACAGACGCTATCCTTTTCAAATCCTTCTTGTCTGGCTCGGTTTAACTTTAGGCGTTTCTCTACTGGTTGGAGTCACCGCAATCAATGAACATGCGCGTGAAAGTTATGCGCATGGCGAACAGCTATTTTCAAACCCATTACCTTATCGAATCCGCCCTAAGCACGCGACTAACCAAATTCCACAAGGTTACTATATCCAAATGCGTCGCGAAGGCTTCAATCAATGCGCGCCGTTTACCAACCTGCGTGTGAATACTGCAGATAATACCGATCTCATGCTGATTGGGATTGACCCGATTGCGATGTTGCAGTTGCAACCGGGGGTGAATTTAAAAGACCTCACTACGCTTGGTTTGATGAATCCTCCTTATCCCGTATTGGTGAGTGCGGATCTTGCGAGCCACATGAGTTGGACGGATGGAGATTTTATTCACTTAGATGATGGTAGTGATCTTGGGCCGCTGATTGTCGATCGTGAAAACCGCCTTAACGGCACGCGTATTATTGCTGACATGTCACTGATTCGTATGTTGGAACGCAGTTCAGGGATTTCGACTATCGCGTGTGCGGATATGCCGGCTGAAAAGCTTGAAAGGCTAAAAGCGAATCTACCTAACGGATTGGCTTTGGTACGCAGTTCACGTGCTGAACTGGAGTCGCTTACTCAAGCTTTCCACATGAACCTTAGTGCTATGGGAATGTTGGCGTTTCTGGTTGGTCTGTTTATTTTCTATCAAGCAATGTCTCTGTCACTCACTCAGCGTCAGCCGTTGGTGGGAATATTACGCCAGACGGGTGTTTCGGGTTGGCAATTAACGCAGGCGATGTTGTTAGAGCTATTGGCGTTGGTGCTGATCAGTTGGCTTTGCGGCAATTTGCTTGGCATGATCTTAGCCAATCAATTGATCCCTGCGGTGTCAGCGAGTTTAGGTGATCTTTATGATGCCAATGTCGGTTTAGCGATCAATTGGAATTGGAAATCGAGCTATGTCAGCTTGGGTATGACCATGCTAGGCGCGCTTGCTTCATGTGCATGGCCGTTAGTGCGTTTGCTCCGCGCTCAGCCTATTCGTTTGACCACGCGTTTATCGTTGATGCGTTTTACAGGCACAGAGTTTTCTATTCAAGCGCTGATCTCGTGCGCGCTGTGTGTTGCTGCCGTTGCGATTTATCAGGCTCCACAAACTCAAGAAAGTGGCTTTGCCATCATTGCGTTGATGCTATTGAGTGTCGCGTTGTTTACGCCGTTTTTAGTATGGCGTGTATTCATGAGTTTTAGCTATTCAATGCGTTGGGTAAAAGTGCGTTGGTTCTTCTCTGATGCGGCAGCGAGTATGAGTTATCGCGGCGTTGCAACTATGGCCTTTATGTTGGCAATGGCTGCAAATATCGGTGTAGAAACCATGGTGGGCAGCTTCCGTGATACCACCGATAAATGGTTAAGCCAACGCTTGGCGGCAGATATCTATATTTACCCAAGCAGCAGTTCAGCGGCTCGCTTGAGCACATGGTTAGATAGACAACCAGAAGTGAAATCGGTTTGGTGGCGCTGGGAGAAAGAGACCGTAACACCAAACGGTGCATTGCAAGTGGTGAGTACCGGGTCTTCAGAAGGTGAACTTGCGGCATTAACAGTGAAGTTAGGTGTGCCGAACTATTGGTACCACTTACATCATTCGAAAGGGGTGATGATCAGTGAATCGATGGCGCTCAAGCTGAATATACGACCGGGTGATTACATTAACTTGTATGGCAAACTCGGTCAGGGCTGGCAAGTGGTTGGGGTCTATTACGATTACGGTAACCCTTACAATCAGGTATTGCTTTCACATCGTAACTGGCTTTACTCCTATGCTGGCAGTGGTACGGTTGCTCTCGGTGCTGTGTTGAATGAAGATGTGAGTTCGGTTGGATTAAAACGTCGCATGGAGTCAGTATTTAGACTTAATGCTGAACGGATTTTTGATAATGGCAGCATTCATAAACAAGCCATGCGAGTCTTTGACCGTACTTTCTCGATTGCAGATACCTTAGGTAACATCACATTGGTTATCGCGGTGTTTGGTATTTTCTTCTCCACGGTCGCGGGTGAGGTTGCACGTCAACGGCATATTTCGTTGCTGCGTTGTTTAGGTATGTCGGGCAAAGAACTGGTCTTAATGGGCAGCTTGCAGCTATTTGTGTTTGGCGCTATCTCCATCATTATCGCGATGCCTTTGGGCTTAATGTTGGCGCATTTGGTGGTGGACATCATTATTAAACAGTCGTTTGGCTGGACGCTTGAGCTGCAATTTATCCCTTATGAATACATCAATACGGTTGCTTTAGCGATGTTGTCATTGGTGCTTGCCGGGGCGATGCCCGTGTTGCGTTTAGTGCGAAACACACCCATGAAATCGTTAAGGGATGCGTTATAGATGAATACGTCGACTTCTCGCAAATCTTTGTGTGCCTCTTTGTTGTTGCTGCTCGGAGGTATCGTGATCTGGTGGCTTTACCAGCAGTATTATGCAGACAGCACATCGGTTAAGAATCAAGAAGTGACGATCTTACAAAATCAAGGCCCACAAGTATTTGAGCCTGTTCTACCTAGCGATCCTGTTGTGTTGCCGCGTGACTTCGACTTTCATAATGAATATCAACATGGCTGGTGGCACTTCTTCGCTAATGTACAAGACCGTTCGGGTAATCGTTATGGCATCCAGTGGAGTTATCTGCGCGTTAGTAGTAACGAACATGAGCGAGCTGGCTGGCAAAGCCCTCAGTTGTATATTTCCCATATTGTTATCTCAGATGGTAGTAAAGTATGGAAAGAGCAACGTTTGTCCCGCGGTGGTATCGGCCAAGCAGGGATGAATGCAGCGCCGTTTAAATTGTGGATCGATAACTGGGTGTGGGATGCCATGGGCAGTACGCCTTTCCCTGGCGAACTAAATGCGGGCTCTGATTCGTTTGATTTAACGCTGCGCACCAATGCTTCTGGGCCTTTTGTTTTGCCCGGTGACCGTGGTTATGTCACTAAACATGATTTGCAGCCTTTGGCTTCGCTTAATTTGTCGGCTCCTTTCTTAGATGTCGCCGGGAAAATTAGTCTCGATGGCAATCGTAGTTTCCGAGTCTTTGGTGAAGCTTGGATGAGTAAAGAGTGGGGGAGTGGCTTACTCGCAGAAGGACAACAAGGCTGGGACTGGTTTGTTTTTCATCTCGATGATGAAACCACATTATCAATTAACCGCTATCGTCATCGTAAGCAGACTCCTTTTGTTTTTGGTACTTTGGCGACCAATGATGGCAAAGTGATTAACCTTGATGCTTCACAGATCTCGGTTGTTCCTTTGCAACCCACTATTTTTACCAATCAGAAACGCATTCCACTGCAGTGGGTAATTAATGTTGCTGACTATGATATTAACCTGACCACACAAGTGTTGAACGAGAACATGTGGCTGCCATTTGTGCTGCCTTATTGGGAAGGACCAATCACAACCACGGGTAGTCATGAAAGTGTTGGATTTATGCAGTTAGCAGGTTATTGATTATTCTGTGTTTTTTCGAATATAATGCGATGAAGCGCGTTGTTTCACATTTGTGAAAACATCGCGCTTTTTCTATATTCAATGCAAGTAATATAGTCACACAGGCGGCAGGAACGTTGTTTTGTGGCACACAATATCGGTTTAATGACTAAGCCGATAAGGAATATGCGCAAAATAGAAACATTTACTTCGGAATTTCCGAGGTTAATACTCTAAACAAGCGATTTTTCCTTACCTAAGGATAGCTATACACTCTGGGTTATTCTTTGTTAATCACTTATTAACATAATAAATATAAGGACGATATCATGAGTGATATTATTCGCGACTTCTTCAAAATGGAGTCGGCAGGGGGCGTTTTACTAGTGATCGCCGCTGCAATTGCGATGACCATTGCCAACACACCATTAAATGAAATGTACCAATCATTTTTGCATACCTATGTATTCGGTATGTCGGTTTCTCATTGGATTAATGATGGCCTGATGGCAATCTTTTTCATGTTGATTGGTCTAGAAGTTAAGCGTGAATTATTGGAAGGTGCGCTGAAATCGAAAGAAACAGCCATTTTCCCTGCTATTGCCGCTGTTGGTGGAATGTTAGCACCGGCACTGATTTATGTGCTATTCAACATTAATGATCCTGCGGCGATTCAAGGCTGGGCGATTCCAGCGGCAACTGACATTGCTTTTGCATTGGGTATCATGGCGCTGCTAGGCAGCCGTGTTCCAGTTAGCCTAAAAGTGTTCTTATTGGCGCTTGCGATCATCGACGACCTTGGTGTTGTTGTTATCATCGCGCTGTTCTACACCGGTGACTTGTCTACGACGGCTTTAGCGGTTGGTTTTGCAATGACAGCGGCGCTGTTTGTGATGAACTCTCGTCGTGTGACGAAACTGCTGCCATACATGATAGTGGGCGCGATCTTGTGGTTTGCGGTACTTAAGTCTGGCGTACACGCCACGCTAGCGGGTGTTGTGATTGGTTTTGCTATCCCACTGAAAGGCAACAAAGGCGAACGTTCACCATTGAAACATATGGAGCATGCACTGCATCCTTACGTTGCTTTCTTTATTCTGCCACTGTTCGCTTTCGCTAACGCGGGTATTTCATTGGAAGGCGTGTCAATCGATGGCCTAACCTCAATGTTGCCATTGGGTATCGCAGCGGGTCTATTGATTGGTAAGCCACTTGGTATCTTTGCCTTTAGTTGGGCCGCGGTGAAAACGGGTGTAGCTCAGCTACCAGAAGGGATTAACTTTAAGCATATTTTTGCAGTATCGGTTCTTTGTGGTATCGGCTTTACCATGTCGATCTTTATCTCATCACTAGCGTTTGGTCCTGTGAACGCAGAGTTTGATACCTATGCTCGTCTTGGTATTTTGATGGGGTCAACCACAGCCGCTGTACTGGGTTATATTCTGTTAAGACTTTCGCTACCGAAAGAAAAAAGCAAAGCATCATAAGCTATAACGCATGATACAAAAAAGCCTCGGACACAATTGCCGAGGCTTTTTTAATGGTGGGAACTTATTTTTCTATGACGGAGAAGATATTCCACTCTTGTTCGACTTCTTGTTCAAAACCAACCACGGTGGCCGTCACTTTACGATTTTTTGCATGAGATAAATCATCATCTCCTAAGGCTTCTAAGTTAGATTCCCCATAGCCAACGATTGATAGGCGATTTGCCGATATCCCATTGGCAAGCAGTTCATCTTCCACAGCAATCGCGCGTCGTTTTGAGAGCGCCAGATTATATTCTGGTGTGCCGACCTGACTGGCAAAGCCTTGGATCTCGATGGATGTTTCTGGATAACGCTTGAGGAAATCAGCCATAGAGCGGATTTGGTTCTCAAAGATAGGCTCAATTTTTGATGAGTCATTAGCAAACAAAATACGTAACTTAAGACTTTCTTCGGTTGCGATGACAAATCCGCAGCCATCATTGTCGATCAGCGCCCCTTCGCTGGTATTAACACATAAGTCTCGTGCGTTGATAACGCCATCGCGATCATCGTCGGTTTGGTCGGCAACCTGAATAACCACAGGAGTGGCGATATATTCGTATTCATCTTGCTCTTCTTCCGCCGTCACAAAGGGACTAATGAGTAGGCAAGGTAATAAGGTAAACAGAAATTGTGTTTTCATCATTAATACTCCACTTTCTCAGTCCACTCTGCCGGTATCTCGACAAGTAGCGCATCCAACAAGTTACCAGTGGCATTCATCACGCGGTATTTTGCATACTGCTCCGAGTAGTGTGCATCAAGGTAATCTTTACGCGCTTGGAATAGTTCATTTTCAGTGTTTAGTAAGTCGAGTAAGGTACGTTTACCGATTCGGTATTGTTTTTCGTAAGCAATCACCGTTTCAGATGCGGAATCGACGTGATCTGCAAGGAACTCTTTTTGTTGCAGGGTTAAGTCGAGAGCGCTCCATGACAGTTTTAGACCTTCTTCCACTTGTCTGTAAGCGCTATCACGCAAATCTTTTGCTTTGTTTAATTGGAAAGCGGCTCGTTCTGAAAGGTCACTATCACTGCCCCCGTTGTAGAGGTTGTATCGCATTCTTAGCATGGCAAGTGTTTCTTCACTGCGGCCCACATCACCACCAGCATCATCTCGCCATGATTGACTCGCCTCAATGGAAAAGGTTGGGTAATAGTTGCCTTTCGATTGTTTGTATTGGTAGCGAGCGGCATCCACATCGATCTTGGAAATCATAATGACTGGGTGACGTTCATAGGCGGTATCGATGGCCTCAGGTAACGATAAAGGCAATTTACTCTCATCTGCGCGTGGGTAAATAAGCCCTAAAGGCTGCTGCCCAACCACACGAAGAAATTGAGTATGTGTATCGATGAGGTTATTTTGTGCAGCCAGCAAGTTACCGTGCGCTTTTGCGATACGAGCTTCAACCTGAGAAACATCGGCGGTTGAACCAATACCTGAGTCGGCCCGTTTTTTAATATCGCGATATATCTCTTTATGCACTGCCAGATTACTTTCTGATAAGGCCAGTACTTCAGTAGCTTTCACGGCATCTAAGTAGATTTCAGTGACTTTTAATGCT
Organism: Vibrio scophthalmi; assembly: GCF_040869025.1. NCBI lineage: Bacteria > Pseudomonadati > Pseudomonadota > Gammaproteobacteria > Vibrionales > Vibrionaceae > Vibrio > Vibrio scophthalmi. The sequence continues at coordinate 2,940,241 of NZ_CP134271.1, forward strand.
AAATCAGACGCGTTCGACATTAGTTGCAGTCGAACCGACTCAGCATCGGCTCCAGTACGATTAATATCGTTGATGGTTGCGTTACCATCCCACAAAAGTTGAGTTAGACTGAGAGTGGCTTCTTTACGGGTGAGGTCGGTGTCTTCTCTGCCCGTAGACGCTGCAGGGTCAAGACCTTCATAACCAATACCCGCATCAAGATCAATACTCGGTAAATAAGCACCACCGGAGGCGTCGTGCTCTTTTACCGCACTTTGGTACTCATTAAACGCTTGCTTGATCTCAGGGTTTGTCTTCATCGTAATCGCAACTGCCTGCTCAAGAGTTTGAGCGCTCAGTTGGCTACTACTAACGAGCATGGCCGTTAAAATTAGCGCATTTTTAGTTTTCACAGTTCTCTCCCTAATCCATGGACTCAATACCACTATGGAGCTTTTAAACGAATAATGTGGTTTAAAAGATTAACTAAATGTTAGTTTAGCTTTTGATAAAAGTAGAACTTTTGTTTGTAAAAATAGTTCGTTAGATCAAAAGTCTAATACTTATTTGTCATGTTCTGTTATTTGTAATCGACATTTACATTTTTAATGTAGATGCAAATGCAGCAGATTGTGAAAAAACATTGCCAGATAATATGGAGTTATGTTAATTTCGCGCGCAATCTCGGTAGTTATTTATATTGATACTCTGGGGGAGACGCGTAGCTCGCATTCAAGTTGAGTGCTGATACGTAGGGTAGGTATCGATAATCCGATTATCGATAGACGGGATACTAATGTCGTAAGTGCGGCATGTTAATGGGAAACCCAACATTGAAATTATTTAACCAACAAGTATTGATCCAAGCTTCAATACTCCAAGCACCAATCAGCTTTATTCTGCCAAAATGTCCTGTTTTACAAAACAGCTGCATCACTGAACCTTGAACTTCCTTTCTAAATTGTAATCCGTCTCTTTGACGGGTTGGTCTTTGCACGCCTATAGGCTGCGAAGGGAATTGTTGTACCTAATGTTTGGCGTCGACCTCGCCAAAATAGGATGATTACATTCAAGGGAATTTTCATGAGTACAGCCTTTGAAGTCGATACCCGAGATATCGCGACTTATTTTTCAAAACAGGTGCCATTTGTTGATGGCGTTTACGATCTTACGCCCGACCAAGCATTGCTTGATCAGGCTGCTCACGAATCCGCTGTCCGCTCTTATCCAAGACGTCTACCGATAGCTATCAAGCAGGCTTACGGCGTGTTAGTTGAAGACACTAGAGGGCAAATCTTTCTCGATTGTCTTGCTGGAGCCGGCACACTCGCGCTGGGATATAACCATCCAGAGATCAATCAAGCGTTGAAAGCTCAGTTAGATTCAGGGCTTCCGTATCAAACGCTCGATATCACTACCGAGGCGAAGAACGGCTTTATTCAAGCGGTGAAGCGTTTTTTATCTCCCGAATTGGCGCAAAATTCAGTATTGCAATTTTGCGGTCCATCAGGCGCTGATGCGGTGGAAGCGGCAATTAAACTGGCGAAACAAGTTACGGGCAGAAATACCATGTTTGCCTTCCGTGGTGCCTATCATGGTATGACCAATGGCACGATGGGAATGATGGGCAACTTGAACACTAAAGCCCGTCGTACAGGATTGATGTCTGATGTGCACTTTATGCCGTTTCCTTATCATTTGCGCTGTCCATTTGGTCTTGGCGGCGAGGAGGGGGCAAAAGCGAGCATTGGTTATATTGAACGCTTACTAGCCGACGATGAAGCGGGCATCATGAAGCCAGCAGCGATGGTGGTTGAACCGGTGCAAGGCGAAGGTGGTGTGATCCCTGCTCCTGCATTCTGGTTAAAAGAGCTGCGCCGTATTTGTGATGAGCATGGGATTTTGTTGATTTTCGATGAAATTCAATGCGGTGTGGGTAAAACCGGATACCACTTTGCTTATGAAGAATCAGGTATTCAGCCTGATATTCTATGTCTTTCTAAAGCTATTGGCGGCGGGTTACCGATGTCATTGCTGGTTATTAATAAGCAATATGATACTTGGCTGCCCGGAGAACATACGGGGACATTTCGCGGTAACCAATTGGCGATGGTATCAGGTGCAAAAGCGTTAGAGATCATCGAGCGAGACGGCTTAGTTGAGCATGCCAATATTGCTGGGCAATATTTACGTCACGGCTTGGAAGCGCTGCAAAAGCGCATCAACTGTATCGCGGAAGTGCGTGGCAAGGGATTAATGCTTGGGGTTGAAATTTGTAAGCCTGGTAGCGAGCTTAATCGATTTGGTGAGCCAGTTGCTGATGGTGAACTCACGTTACGAATCCAAAGAGCGGCGCTTGAGCGCGGTTTAATGATTGAAAAGGGCGGCCGTGATGGATCGGTAATCCGTTTTTTACCTCCGTTAATCATTTCTTTAGAGCAAATCGATTTTGCATTACGTGTGCTTGAGCAAGCAATGCTCGTTGCTGGTGGTGAGTATGTCACTGAGCTTGAGTACGATTCACCCAATCACTTTCAACAGCAGTGGCGACAACACTTTATTCAAGTCGGTGAACAGGGAAGTGATGTCTTCGCCGCCGCGATGAATCACACGACGGCGCAAATGAAGGCGGTGTTTGAGCAGGTTAATGCGCCGTATTCTGGTTTGCATCCTAAGCAATTGGAGCAAGCGATCAATGCAGTCGATCTTGATAATGCCCATGGCTCATTGCAGCAAATCATCAGTGAAACCGCTGAACTGGTGGGTAAAAACTCAATCATGTTGCAGCATCCCAACTGCATTGCACATCTGCATACGCCCCCATTAATGCCATCAGTGATTGCAGAAGCGATGATCGCCGCGCTCAATCAATCAATGGATTCATGGGATCAAGCCTCTGCTGCAACTTATGTTGAGCAGAAAGTCGTAGACTGGATGTGTGGCAAGTTCCAACTTGGCGCTCAAGCGGATGGCATTTTTACCAGTGGTGGCACGCAGAGCAACTTAATGGGCTTACTGCTTGCTCGCGATCGCATTGCCGATAAGCTCGCAGAGCATTCTATTCAGAGACAAGGTTTACCTTCATTTGCCAACAAACTTCGCATTCTGTGCTCGAAAAAATCCCATTTTACGGTGCAAAAATCTGCTTCGTTACTGGGGTTAGGAGAGCAGAGTGTTTGCTGTGTTGATGCCCATCCTAATGGCACCATGAAAATCGATTCATTGGTAGCCGAGCTTGAGCAATTGAACCAACAAGGTTTGATGCCATTCTGCGTAGTGGGCACTGCCGGTACAACCGATCATGGCGCGATTGATGATCTTACTGCCATTGCTCAACTCGCCGCACAACATCAACTTTGGTTCCATGTTGATAGTGCTTATGGTGGGGCGCTTATTTTAAGCAGTCATAAAGCGCGCTTAGCGGGTATCGAATTAGCCGATTCTGTCAGTGTCGATTTCCATAAATTGTTCTATCAAACCATCAGTTGTGGCGCGGTGTTACTTAAAGATAAAGCCAACTTTAAGTACCTGCTACACCACGCGGATTATCTCAATCGTGAACATGATGAGTTACCTAATTTGGTCGATAAATCGATCGCAACCACCAAGCGATTTGATGCGCTGAAAGTGTTCATGACCATGCAAAGTGTCGGGCCTACGGCGCTGGGGCAAATGGTCGATCATTTGATTGTACAAACTCAACAGGTGGCAGATCGAATTAGACATGATGCGAGTTTAGAGCTTTTGGCTGAGCCGTCACTATCAACGGTGTTGTTCCGAGTGGTGAGTGACGATGTCACCGATCTTGATCAGCTCAACCAAACCCTGCGATTAGAAGCCCTCACACGAGGTATTGCCGTGCTTGGTGAAACCGTGGTGGAGGGGAAATCCGCATTAAAATTCACGTTATTAAATCCGTGCTTAACCATGGCGGACTTTGAAGCTTTACTTGGAAAAATCAACACACTAGCAAGCGAGCTAGTCAACAAGAGGTAATGGAAAACGATGGCTATTCTACAAATTGGAGCTGGTGGCGTTGGTTGGGTAATTGCACATAAAGCGGCGCAAAATAACGATGTATTAGGTGATATTACGATTGCTTCTCGCACCGTAGCGAAATGTGAAAAAATCATTGAGTCAATTAAAGCTAAAAACAATGCCAAAGACTCAAGCAAGTTGCTGCAAGCACGCGCGGTGAACGCGGATGATGTTGATGCATTGGTTGCATTGATTAAAGAGGTTGAGCCTGACTTGGTAATCAATGCCGGCCCTCCTTGGGTCAACATGGCAATCATGGAAGCGTGTTATCGAGCGAAAGTCTCGTATCTTGATACTTCTGTTGCGGTGGATCTATGCAGCGAAGGGCAGCAAGTACCAGAAGCCTATGATTGGCAATGGGACTACCGTGAAAAGTTCGCTCAAGCAGGTATCACCGGTATTTTGGGGGCAGGTTTCGATCCTGGTGTGGTTTCCGTTTTTGCGGCTTATGCTGTGAAGCACCTGTTTGATGAAATTGACACCATCGATGTAATGGATGTGAATGCTGGTGACCATGGTAAAAAATTTGCGACTAACTTCGATCCTGAAACCAACATGTTAGAAATTCAGGGTGACTCCTTTTATTGGGAGAATGAAGAATGGAAGCAAGTTCCCTGTCATTCGCGCATGTTGGAGTTTGATTTCCCTAACTGTGGAACGCATAAAGTTTACTCAATGGCGCACGATGAAGTTCGCTCCATGAAGGAGTTTATCCCGGCTAAACGTATTGAGTTTTGGATGGGTTTTGGCGACCGATACCTCAACTACTTTAACTGTATGCGTGATATTGGCCTGCTAAGCCCAGAACCGCTCACTCTGCATGATGGTACGGTTGTTCAACCTTTGCATGTTCTCAAGGCGCTATTGCCGGATCCAACCTCGTTGGCTCCAGGGTACACGGGACTAACGTGCATTGGAACTTGGGTTCAAGGGCGTAAAGACGGTAAACCTCGTAGTGTGTTCATTTATAACAATGCCGATCATGAAGTGGCGTATGACGACGTAGAGCATCAAGCGATCGCCTACACAACGGGCGTACCTGCCATTACTGCTGCGCTGCAATACTTCCGTGGTGAGTGGGCAGACGCCGGCGTGTTTAATATGGAACAGCTTGACCCGGATCCGTTTCTTGAAACCATGCCATCAATTGGTTTGACGTGGGGTGTGCAAGAGTTAGAACCAGGTCAGCCTGAGATTCATACGCTGAAATAAGCGTTGATATTGCTCTTGTGAGTGTTAGGTACTCAACATGATACGGGATCTTGCCTTTAAGGGCTAAGATTCCGGACTTGTACTTAGAGCACAATCCGGAATGACGACGGTGGTTAGATTGAATATTTCTATGTCATTGGTCATTCCGTGTAGCGAGGCACGAGCGTGATACGGGGTCTTGCCTTAGGGGGCGAGGTTCCGGACTTGTACTTAGAGCACAATCTGAGAATGACGACGGTGGTTAGATTGAATATTTCTATGTCATTGGTCATCCCGTGCAGCGAGGCACGAGCGTGATACGGGATCTTGCCTCAGGGGGCAAGGTTCCGGACTTGTACTTAGAGCAAAATCTGGGGTGATGACGGTGGTTAGATTGAATATTACTCTGGCATTGGTCATTCCGTGTAGCGAGGCACGAGCGTGATACGGGATCTTGCCTCAAGGGGCAAGATCCCGGACTTGTACTTAGAGCACAATCTGAAATGACGACGGTGGTTAGATTGAATATTTCTATGTCATTGGTCATTCCGTGTAGCGAGGCACGAGCGTGATACGGGGTCTTGCCTTAGGGGGCGAGGTTCGCACTTATGTTTGAGAGATGATCTGGAATAACAAAAATCACATATAGCGCCTTCATACAGACAGAAGGCGAGAAAGGTTTATATGCAGCAGAACGAATTTAAAACCCCTTACTTCATGATTAATGAAGATAAGTTGATAGAAAACCTTGAAAAAGCGAAGCGCCTAAAAGAAGCGTCCGGCGTAAAGCTAGTCTTGGCGTTGAAGTGTTTTTCAACGTGGGGCGTATTTGACATTATCAAACCTTATCTTGATGGCACGACAAGCTCTGGGCCTTACGAAGTGAAGTTAGGTTATGAAACTTTTGGGGGTGAAACGCACGCCTATAGTGTTGGTTACAGTGAAGATGATGTGCGTGATGTGGCGGATATCTGCGATAAGATGATTTTTAATTCACAGTCTCAACTTGCCGCCTATCGCCATATTGTCGAGGGTAAAGCGTCACTTGGTTTACGTTTGAATCCCGGTGTTAGTTATGCTGGTCAAGATCTGGCGAACCCGGCTCGTCAGTATTCTCGCTTAGGTGTACAAACTGATCATATCGACCCTTTGGTGTTTGATTCAATCAATGGCGTGATGTTCCACATGAACTGTGAGAACAAAGATGTAGATGCGTTTATCGCGCTTTTAGATGCAATATCACTTAATTTCGGTACGTATTTAGACAAATTGGACTGGGTTAGCTTAGGCGGTGGGGTCTTCTTCACATGGCCGGGCTATGATATCGATAAGTTAGCCTTGGCATTGAAATCGTTCTCAACCAAACATGGTGTGCAACTTTATTTGGAGCCGGGTGAGGCAATCATTACCCAAACAACAGACTTAGTTGTCACTGTGGTGGATATTGTCGACAACGGCAAGAAAACCGCGATTGTCGACTCGGCAACCGAAGCGCACCGCTTAGATACGCTGATCTACAATGAGCCAGCCTCGCTACTTGAAGCCGATGAATCTGGGGCGCATGAGTACATTATTGGTTCTTGTTCTTGTTTGGCGGGTGATCAGTTTTGTGTGGCACGTTTTGCCGCTCCACTTGAGATCGGACAACGGCTTCATATCTTAGACAGTGCGGGTTACACCATGGTTAAGCTCAATTGGTTTAATGGCTTACGTATGCCTAGTGTCTATTGCCAACGTAGTAATGGCGAAGTAGAGAAAATCAATCAATTCGATTATTCAGATTTTAAACGCACACTCAGCCTGTGGAGCGTTAACTAGAGATTTAGCCCGCATTTGCGGGCTTTTTTGAATCTGACTATGGTTAAGTTGTTAGGCCAGATATATGTGAGTTTGCTAATGCTCGTGAGAATTTAGGCGATTTTAAAGCGAGCAAGAGTTTGGTCTAGTTGGTGAGAAAGATCGGCTAAACTTTCACTCTCTTGAGCTAAATAGTTGGCGGCGTGGGACATTTCGACCGCGGAATCATTAATTCCAGTAACATTGCGGTTCATATCTTCTGCGACGGAACTTTGCTCTTCCGCAGCGGTAGCAATTTGCATTGCTTTATCGCTGACATGTTGTATATGGCTCACGATCATATCGAGATCGCTGCCAGCTTTCTCCGCTAACTCAACGCTATTTTGTGCCAATGACTGGCTGGTTTCCATTGCTGAAACGGTGGAAATAGCCAGTTGTTGCAGCTGGTCGATGGTTGTTTGTATTTCCTTCGTCGAATCATGGGTTCGGCTGGCTAGATTGCGTACTTCATCGGCAACAACAGCAAAGCCACGTCCTTGATCACCTGCTCGAGCAGCCTCAATCGCCGCGTTTAACGCTAGTAAGTTGGTTTGCTCAGAGATGCCGCTAATCACAGCAGTCACATCGCCAATTTCCATCACCCCTCGTTTGAGTTTGCTGACTTGATCGGAAGCGTGTACCAACTCATCAGACAAAGACTTAATACAATCGACGCTGGAGTGAACATCTTTATCACCCATGCCGGCTTCATAGGTCGCATCTCGCGTGTCATGAGCAGTCTCTTCAGCATGGCTCGCAACGTCAGCCACGGTCGCACTCATTTGATTCATCGCGGTGGCGAGTTGGGTGAGTTGATCTTGTTGTGCTGATACGGCATGGCTGGTTTCCTCGGCAGAAGACGCTATTTGAGCAGCAACATGAGCTACGTTTTGTGAACCTTGTGCAGACTCTGCCAGTGCGTGGTTGACTGCGTTAACACTGGCGTTGATATGTTCTGCGACCTTACCAATTTCATCCTTGCCAATGACAGGCACCTTTGCAGTCAAATCTCCTTTTGCAACCAGTGCCATCGTTTGATTGATTTTAGCCATTGGCCCAACAATCGAGCGTGTAATGAGGAGACCGAGAGTCGCCATGACGAAGATGACCGTTAGTGATGCGATGGCCATCTTGATAAGTTGGGAGAGAATAGAAGTGTTGATGTCATCAAGCAGCATTCCTGAGCCAAGTATCCATCCCCAAGAAGGGTAGCCTTTTACTATTGAGAGTTTGTCGGCAGACGCCCCTGATTGATTTTGCCAAGGGTAAGTAACAGCTCCAGAACCACCATTTCGCGCAGTATCAACCATTTCAAACCAGAACTGTTCGCGTTCGTTACGCTGATTTCCCATTTGCTGGCCCTCAAGATCGGGCCGAATAGGATGAGCGAGAACTTTTCTTTGCTCGTTCATCACGAATAGATAATTATTGCCATCAAAGCGTAATGCACGAATCAGGTTTTTTGCTTCTCGCTGGGCGGTCGTTTTAGGTAAGGTTTGTTCTAGGTGGCGGATTTGTGAGAGAGTACTGTCGATTACGGCACTGAGTCTTGCCTCTCGCTCTGAGATTAAATTGTCCTTCAGGCTTTTACTCGCGATAAATAATAAGCAAAGAGAGCCGATAATACTGGCAATAATAATGATGGTCAGTTTATGGCTAACTTTAATGTTATTGAGCTTCGATATCATAGCGCGCTCCTTTGGCTGTTGGGTCGTATACTGCAAATTAACTACCACTTTAGTGTTATTAATGTAGGTTCTAGGTAAATAGTGGCTGGAAAAATGTGATATTGGGCAGAAAAAGAGAGGAGTGTTATCTAGTGCAAATTTTAAGCAAAAAAAAGGAAGCTGATAGCTTCCTTTCATAGAATTGGTACGGATTTTACTGAGTTTTTTATTAGTAAAGCACTTGCTGGCTCGGTTTGTTCACTGGGTTTGAAGGCAGTTACTGCTCAACTATGACTCGAGTATCCTCACTTAGAGATTCGAGCTCTTTGGCGACATCGGCTATTTCAACATCACTTGGCAAGCGCAATGCGATGGTTGAGGTGAATAGGCTAGAGCTAATACCGCCACCACCGGCGATGAATACGCGTTGGCAATCCATATCGAGAATGTTAATCCCTTGGCCATCTAGCACTTGGGTTATCTCATTGACGATACCGGCGCGGTCATTGGCATCGAGTCTCAATTGGAAAATACGCTCAGCGCTGTGTTTTAGGTTGTCTGCCTCAACAATTTGTACGAGTAAATCAGGTTGTTGCTTGAACGCATCTTGAACGATCTGTGCATTTTCAGTAGGGAGCTCAACTTTAATCACAGCTGCGACTTGCTCTTCAATAAAGTTTACTTTGCTTATTAACCACTTGCCGCCATTTTCATGTGTGACAGCTGCGAGCTGTTTAATCGTTGCAGGCGTCGCTTTACCGACGAAGTTAGCAATGAAAGTTGTCGTCATAATTTACCTCCAAAATGCTTGTGCGGAGCGGGGCGCAATCGCTCTAAATTGTGCTTACAGAGCGTATTGCCGATATATTCAGTGTAGAAGCCAACACGCTCTAGCGTTTGATTTAGGTCAATTTTTTGCCCTAATTTGAGATCTGGCTTACCAATATCAAATATCAAGCACAAAAAAAGCGGTTCGTAGAACCGCTTGATATGAAAATCATTGTCTCGAGTGACGAGTTAGAAAGTCACCTTGAGTTCCATTCCATAGAACTGACTGTCGTAGTTGGCACCGGCATCTAGGGCAAACTTGGCCGCGTCTTGATTACCAAACCAAGGTTTGCTGCTAAATTGAAAGTCAGCACTGCCACCCCAAGCACCAGAAACCCAACCATGAATATGGCCGACAGGATTGAGGAAAAATAGGGTTACGTCGCCCATGGTTTCGGAACCAAGCACTTCGCCACCGGATGCGACAATATCTTGCTCAGTTTCAAACATCAATTCGCCGACTACAGCACCAAAAAATGGAGTGATAAAGAGATCTTGCCACGATGGGACTTCAGCAAATGCTTCGACACCGTATTCCCAGAAAAAAGTCGATAAAACGGCAGAATAGAGGAAGGAATCAAACTCGTTAAAACCGGCATGTCGCGCAGCGGTGTAGTAGACGCCACCAAAATACGGATGCATCACATAATTCAGGACGTGCTCATCACGATCCCAAACTGGGCCGGCACTGACGTTATCAGCCCATTTTTTACCGAGATTGGCGATGTCGCGATCTTCTTCATCCCATTTGGTGATTGATTCAGGTAGCATGGTCATCAAACCGACGGTAACGACGCTCAAACCTAATACGGTATAAGTCTGTTCTTTAAGGTATTGCCAGTCACGGCCATCTGAAACTTGCAGGTATCTTGGTAATTCTGGGTCACTGAGATCTAATTGTGAGTCGTCATAACTTAATGAAAATGCATCTGTAGGTTGTGAATAACCATAGCTATTGCTATAAAGATGCTCATTGAGTTGAGAGTCAACGGTATATGAAAACTCATAGTGTCCATTTATGTCATTAGCATTGGCACAAGCTGAAAGCGATAACATCAAAGCACCGAGGTTTTTATTTAGCACGTAACGACTCCACGTCTATTATATTTAGTGATTATCGTCACAATTATCTAATAATTTCGCCTACTTAGAAACAATAATTTAGCGAAATTTTACTGAACGATACCGTTATAGAAAATAGTGGTTTTTTGTCAAAATATAAATAGATAGTCGTTAAATTTTCTTATTTTAAGGAAAGTTATGTTAAAAATAGCAATGCTAAGCACCGGCGAAGAGGTATTACACGGCGATATTGTCGATACCAACGCAGCTTGGCTGTCTGAGCAGTTTTTTCAAAAAGGTTTCGCATTAACAAAGCGCTCTACAGTGGGAGACTCGCTTGGATCACTTGCGGAAGAACTGTTAATGCTGAGTTTTAACAGCGATATTGTAGTGGTCAATGGTGGTTTAGGACCAACTTGTGATGATGTCAGTACGGAAGCCGCTGCGGTTGCCGCTGAGGTGGATCTTGAACTCTATCCGCAATGGTTAGAGCGTCTAGAAGCTTTTTTCGCTTCTCGTGGTATGAGCATGCCAGAAAGCAATCGTAAACAAGCTATGCTGCCAGTCGGCTCGACGCTTCTCGACAACCCGATAGGAACGGCATGTGGCTTTAAAATGCGCATCAATGAATGCGACTTTTACTTTACACCGGGTGTGCCAAGCGAATTTAAGCGTATGACTCTTGAGCAAATCATCCCAGATATGAAGTTACAGCATCGTGATGTACTTGGTCTTGATTGCAGTCGTTTGTATACCTTAGGCACGTCGGAATCTGCTTTATCTGACAAGCTGGATAAAGTGCAATTACCATCCGGTTATAGTCTTGGTTATCGCTCATATTTACCGTTTATCGAAGTCAAATTGTTTGGCCCTAAAGGGGAGTTGGATACGCGCCTAAAATTGATGCAGCTGATTTTCAAATTGATTGATGGCAGCGTGGTGAGCGTAGATGAACCCATGCATGCTCACGTAGGCAATTTGATCAGCGATAAGAAGTTTTCTATTTCAGTTGCTGAGCGTTCAACGCAGGGCCGTTTAGCAACCTGGTTACACTCTAATGAAAAAGCCGCTGAGTATTGTGGCCATGGTTGGGTGCTGGGTGGTCAGGTTTCCGTGGGCGGTAATGAAAGTGATGTTTTAGCGGAAACTCTCGCTCTGGCAGGAGCAACCAAAGATAAATGCGCCACTGACATTGCGATTGTAACGGGGCAGTTGATAGAAAAAACCTTTACTTTGGCCTTAGCAACCCCAGAAGGCGAGTGGGGACAAACTTTGTCGTTTAACCGTGTTTATAATCGTGATGACCAAGCTTTACTGATCACGACGATCGCCGCTGATATGTTGCGTCGCTATTTATCGAGTAAAACCATGTTTGCCCAATACAGTTCTTTGACGCGTGAAAAAGAAATGTATATCCCTCAAAGCGTTTTAAACTCACGTTTCTAACGTGATCCAATGTTGAATCCAGTCTAAAACTGCCTCAATTGTGTAGAGCTTAGAAGAAAATCATCTAAGCTCTAATTGTCTGAATTTAAAAGATAATTTAATAATTCTTCTTTTTGCGACAGGCAAAGTTTTCATTTGATCTTAAACTGAATGTTCTTCTGCCAAAATGCACAAGGAGGGTGGCATGTATCAACAGTCGAAGATCTTAGTGTGGTACCAAGTGGCAAGTCAAAAAGTTATCTTAGGAGAGGCATCGAGCCGCAAATATCATGATGCTCATTCGATTTGGCGTCGTGCTCCTGAGGAAGACGAGCATCAGCAAGAGATGGGGTATCGTTTGTCGCTATTTGATGATGGCGGTCGAGAAGTGGCCGGAAAAGCAATCTCAATGGGAACGGCAGATCAGCTTCTATTAGGTGTCGATATCGATTAATTGGTGTCGTTGTGGGAACTATTGGCAATACGCTGTATACAGCGATTATAGATTGATAATAAATTTGATTAATAACAAGGCCAGCAGTCGCTGGCCTTGTTATTGATAATGTCGAACAGAAACAACGTTAAGCACGTTTCTCTTTGAGCTTGTAAGCAACCGCTTCTAAGGCCACATCACTTTTGGCTCTTGTCACACAAGGTAAGATTTCATCTTCTTGCGTATAAGCCATAGCAAAACCAACATATTCAACTTCACCTGAGCTTAGCTTGCAGCGGCAAGCACCGCAATGGCCATCTCGGCAGTTGTATTCGACTTCCATGCCAGCCGCTTCCATTGTTTCTAATAAAGTATTAGATGCGTTGGTCGTGATGGTATGCAGTCCGTTGATTTTGACTTTAGCCATTACAGTTCGAAATCCTTAAAGTCGTCAGCTTTCGCATCGCTTTCAATTTGGCCAACAAGGTAAGATGAAATCTCAGCTTCTTGTGGTGCAACCTGTACGTTATCTGAAGACAACCAAGCATTAATCCATGGAATTGGGTTAGAGGTTGCTTCTGGGTAAGCCGTTGGTAGACCAACAGCATTCATGCGTACGTTAGTGATGTACTCAACGTATTGACATAGAATGTCTTTGTTCAAACCGATCATTGAACCGTCTTTGAATAGGTATTCAGCCCACTCTTTTTCTTGCTCAGCCGCTTCTTTAAACAAGTCAAAACATTCTTGTTTACACTCTTCAGCCACTTGCATGAATGAGAAGTCATCTTGGCCATTACGCAAGATGTTAATCATGTGCTGTGTGCCAGTTAGGTGCAATGCTTCATCACGAGCAATGAGCTTGATGATTTTTGCGTTACCTTCCATCAGTTCACGTTCTGCAAAGGCAAACGAACAAGCAAAGCTAACGTAGAAACGAATCGCTTCTAGTGCGTTCACGGACATCAAACAAACGTAAAGTTTCTTCTTCAGCTCGTACTTGCTGATTTTTACTTCTTCGCCGTTGATTTGATGAGTCCCTTCGCCGTAACGGTGGTAATCATTGGTCATTTCGATCAAGTCATCGTAGTAACGAGCGATGTCTTTTGCGCGTTTCAGAATGTGCTCATTCTCAACGATGTCATCGAAGATAAGACCTGGATCGTTAACGATGTTACGAATGATATGTGTGTATGAACGTGAGTGGATCGTTTCAGAGAACGACCATGTTTCAATCCAAGTTTCTAGCTCTGGTAAAGATACCAGCGGGAGTAGGGCAACGTTCGGACTACGGCCTTGGATCGAATCCAACAGTGTTTGGTACTTCAAGTTAGAGATGAAAATGTGTTTTTCATGATCGGGTAACTTGTTGTAGTCAATACGGTCGCTCGATACATCAACTTCTTCTGGACGCCAGAAGAAAGAAAGTTGTTTTTCGATCAGTTTTTCGAAAATTTCAAATTTTTGTTGGTCGTAGCGTGCAACGTTAACCGATTGACCAAGAAACATAGGTTCTTTTAGTTGGTCGTTTTTTGTATGGTTAAAAGTACTGTAAGCCATGATGCCTCAATTCCTTTTAAGCCCCTCGAATCTCAAGGGGCGTATGTTCGTTATTAATAAATGTTCTATAGAGTTACTGAGCTGAGATTAGATCTTACAGCCGCCGCCTTCACAATCTTCTTCTACAGGTTGAACTGCATCTTTCTGATCGTCTTTAGCGCCATCGCGAGTGTTATGGTAGTAAAGCGTCTTCACACCATATTTGTATGCGGTCAGCAAATCTTGTAGCAACTTAGTCATCGGCACTTTACCGCTTTCAAAACGGCTTGGGTCGTAGTTGGTATTGGCAGAGATCGCTTGGTCTACGAATTTTTGCATGATACCGACTAGGTGTAAGTAACCATCGTTAGAACCGATGTTCCAAAGTAGCTCGTAATTGTCTTTTAGGTTAACGAAGTCAGGTACAACCTGCTTCAAGATACCGTCTTTAGAAGCTTTAACCGAAACATAACCACGTGGTGGCTCGATACCGTTGGTCGCGTTAGAGATCTGAGAAGAGGTCTCAGATGGCATTAGCGCGGTTAGGGTAGAGTTACGCAGACCGTGAGTCATAATTTCTTGGCGAAGTTCATCCCAATCGTAATGCAGTGCTTCATCACAGATAAGGTCGATATCTTTCTTGTAAGTGTCGATAGGCAATAGGCCTTTCGCATAGTTTGTTTCATCAAACAGTGGGCACTTGCCTTGCTCTTTAGCCAGCTCAACAGACGCTTTCAATAGGTAGTATTGAATCGCTTCGAACGTACGGTGAGTAAGACCGTTCGCGCTGCCGTCTGAGTATTTCACACCGTTTTTCGCTAGGTAGTATGCGTAGTTGATAACACCCACACCTAAGGTACGACGGTTCATGGTTGACTTGTACGCCGCTGGTAGCGGGTAGTCTTGGTAATCCAGCAGAGCATCTAGGGCACGAACCACAAGCTCAGACAATTCTTTCAGATCATCCAGTTCGTTGATTTTGCCCAGGTTGAAGGCTGAAAGAGTACAAAGGGCGATTTCGCCAGAGTCATCTTCAACGTTAACCAAAGGTTTGGTTGGTAGTGCAATCTCCAAACATAGGTTTGATTGGCGAATTGGTGCGACTTCTGAATCAAACGGGCTGTGAGTATTACAGTGGTCTACGTTTTGAATGTAGATACGACCCGTTGATGCACGCTCTTGCATTAGCAAAGAGAACATTTCGATCGCTTTTACGCTCTCTTTTTTGATCGCTGGATCATTTTCGTACTGTACGTATAGACGCTCGAATTCCGCTTGGTTTTCGAAGAACGCATCATATAGGCCCGGAACGTCAGATGGCGAGAATAGGGTAATGTTGCCGCCTTGAACTAAACGTTGGTACATCAGCTTGTTCAGCTGTACACCGTAGTCCATATGACGAACACGGTTCTCTTCAACGCCACGGTTGTTCTTTAGAATCATCAAAGAACGCGCTTCGCCGTGCCACATTGGGTAGAACACAGTCGCAGCACCACCACGAACACCACCTTGAGAACAGCATTTAACTGCCGTTTGGAAGTATTTGTAGAACGGGATACAACCAGTGTGGAATGCTTCACCGCCACGGATTTCAGAACCGAGCGCACGAATACGACCCGCGTTGATACCAATACCAGCACGTTGAGAAACGTAACGAACAATTGAGCTTGCCGTTGCGTTGATTGAATCTAAGCTATCACCACACTCGATAAGAACACATGAGCTGAACTGACGAGTAGGGGTACGTACACCAGACATGATCGGTGTAGGTAAAGAAATTTTGAATGTTGAAGTCGCATCGTAGAAACGCTTAACGTAGTCAAGACGAGTTTCTTTTGGATAATTAGCGAATAAACAAGCAGACACCAAGATATAAAGGAACTGAGCACTTTCATAAATTTCGCCAGAGACACGGTTTTGCACGAAGTATTTACCTTCGAGCTGTTTTACCGCCGCGTATGAAAAGTCAAGATCGCGTGTATGCTGCAGGTAAGCACCAAGCTCATTAAGTTCTGCTTTGGTGTAATCTTCCAGAATGTGGCTATCGTACTTGCCCATTTCTACCAGACGAGAAACGTGATCGAATAGCGCTGGTGGCTCATATTGACCATACGCTTTTTTACGTAGGTGGAATACGGCAAGACGAGCGGCTAGGTATTGATAGTCTGGCGTTTCTTCAGAGATTAAGTCGGCTGCAGACTTAATGATGGTCTCGTGAATGTCAGAGGTCGTGATGCCGTCGTAGAACTGAATGTGAGCTTTTAGTTCTACCTGTGAAACTGAAACGTTATCTAGACCTTCGGCTGCCCATGTAATTACACGGTGAAGTTTTTCTAGATCAATATTTTCTTTGCGGCCATCGCGCTTGGTGACGGTGAGTTGTTGGTTCATTCTGATTCTTTTCCCTAACAAAACTGATTAAAGCCGAATTTTCGTGTAATTGTTGTAAAATCGTGTTCGGCTTTGCGAGCAAAATCTATCTATATATTGTAGTGCAAACACAAGATATAGGGGTAATCTTGTCTGCGGGTTACAAGATAGTGCTATCGGGGACGATTTTCAAGTTGAAGATCTTGGATGACTTGTGGATAACTGACAAAAACAAAAAAAACAGTAAGTGGATACTAACTCACGAAATAAGGCCGGATTTGAAGGTATAAAAATACCGTTTTTGAATCGGTTTAAACTTAACCGTAAACAAAAATAAATATCTTGATCTTCGAGAAAAATTGAGTGTGATTTTGTTGCTGTACAAAGTGGAATCGATCGCACGAAAAACATGCAAAAAAACTCAAAAAAGGCGGACATTTTGTGCGACCGCCTCAAATTGGTTAAACGTTCATCAAGCGTCTGTTTTGCAGGTGTGGACGATATAATTAACGTCGACGTTCTTGCCTAACTTATAACGACCCGTGATTGGGTTATAATGTAAGCCAGTAATGCCTAATTCAATAAGATCCGTTTGATCGATCATTTTGATCATCTCAGATGGACGAATGAATTTTTCGTGGTCATGAGTACCATCAGGCACGATTTTCAATAGTTTTTCTGCACCGACGATCGCGAATAGGTACGATTTGATATTGCGGTTTAGTGTGGAGAAAAAAACGTGGCCGTTAGGCTTAACCAATGCAGCACAAGATCGAATCACTGAAAGTGGGTCTGGTACGTGCTCAAGCATTTCCATACAGGTCACTACATCGTATGTACCGGCATGTTCAACCGCGTGGTCTTCGATTGTGCTACGGATGTAATCTAATTTAGTGCCGGTTTCAAGCGCGTGAAGACGAGCGACTTCAAGTGGCTCTTTACCCATATCTAAACCGGTAACGATAGCACCTTCACGCGCCATGCTTTCAGCGAGGATGCCGCCGCCACAACCAACATCAAGTACTTTCTTACCAAATAGACCATCTGCGCATTCCATTACGTAGTTCAAACGCAAAGGGTTGATTTGGTGCAGAGGTTTGAATTCCCCCTCTAAATCCCACCAGCGTGACGCCATCTCTTCAAACTTTTTGATCTCGCTCGGATCTACGTTTTGTGTTTTTGTCATAATCCATCTATCTATTTGGCAAACTTCGTTTGGCATTATAGCGACAAAATGCTTCCTCTCCATAGTCAAAGCAAGTTTTCTCCAAAACTGCTGAAAATGTAACCACTAATCAGCGGCATATATGCACTGTGTGCAAATTCTCAGCAGTTGAATCACAACAAAGCTCACAACCTGATAAAAGGAGAGGGAAAGTGATGCCGAAGTGACGATTTATATGTTATATTTTTGCACCTTACACGAATCGTATTTACGATCTGAAAATAGAGGGATAATGGCTCTATGAGCGATTTAGCTAAAGAGATCACGCCCGTAAACATTGAAGATGAGCTTAGAGGTTCATACCTCGACTACGCGATGTCAGTCATCGTGGGTCGTGCTCTTCCTGATGTGCGTGATGGCCTAAAACCAGTACACCGCCGCGTTCTATTCGCGATGAATGTACTAGGCAACGATTGGAATAAACCATATAAAAAATCTGCCCGTGTTGTTGGCGACGTAATCGGTAAATATCACCCACACGGTGATATTGCAGTATACGAATCGATTGTTCGTATGGCGCAGCCGTTCTCACTACGCTATATGCTAGTTGACGGTCAAGGCAACTTTGGTTCAGTCGATGGCGATTCAGCAGCGGCAATGCGTTACACCGAAGTTCGTATGTCAAAAATCGCCGGTGAGTTGTTGACGGATCTTGAGAAAGAAACTGTCGATTTCGTACCGAACTATGACGGCACGGAACAGATCCCAGCGGTTCTACCGACAAAAATTCCTAACCTATTGGTAAACGGTTCATCCGGTATCGCAGTAGGTATGGCTACAAACATTCCTCCGCATAACCTGACGGAAGTGATTGACGGCTGTTTGGCATACATCAATAACGAAGAAATTACGATTGATGAGCTGATGGATTACATCCCAGGCCCAGACTTCCCAACTGCAGCTTTGATCAGCGGCCGTAAAGGCATCGTCGATGCATACAAAACGGGTCGCGGTAAGATCTACATGCGCTCAAAAGCGGAGATCGAAACTGAGAAAAATGGTCGCGAAACCATTATTGTTAGTGAAATCCCGTACCAAGTGAACAAAGCTCGCTTGATTGAAAAAATCGCGGAGCTGGTTAAAGACAAGAAAGTAGAAGGCATCAGTGCACTACGTGACGAATCTGATAAAGATGGTATGCGTATTGTTATTGAATGTAAGCGTGATGCAGTCGGTGAAGTGGTTCTAAACAACCTTTACGCTCAAACTCAGCTGCAAACGACTTTCGGTATCAACATGGTTGCGCTAGACCATGGTCAGCCTAAGCTATTCAACCTAAAAGAGATGTTGAAGTGCTTCGTTGACCACCGCCGTGAAGTGGTGACTCGCCGTACTATCTTTGAATTGAAGAAAGCACGCGAACGCGCACATATCCTTGAAGCGCTTGCGCTTGCTCTGGCGAATATCGATGAAATCATCGAGCTGATTCGTAACGCAGCAACACCAGCGGAAGCGAAAGCAGGGCTAATTGCTCGTGGTTGGGACCTTGGCAACGTAGCAGCGATGCTTGAAAGTGCTGGCAACGACGCAGCGCGTCCAGATTGGTTAGAGCCAGAGTTCGGTATTCGTGATGGCCAATACTTCTTAACTGAGACTCAAGCACAAGCCATTCTAGAACTTCGTCTACACCGTCTAACCGGTCTAGAGCACGAGAAGATTCTAGATGAATACAAAGCACTACTAGAAGAAATCGCTGAGCTAATGCATATCCTTGCAAGCACTGAGCGTTTGATGGAAGTGATTCGTGAAGAGCTTGAGTTGGTACGTGAAGCTTACGGCGATGCTCGTCGTACAGAAATCACCGCCGCGAGTCATGACATCGACATGGAAGAGCTGATTGCACGTGAAGACGTTGTGGTTACGCTATCTCATGAAGGTTACGTTAAGTACCAAATCCTAAGTGACTACGAAGCTCAACGTCGTGGTGGTAAAGGTAAGAGTGCAACGAAGATGAAGGAAGAGGATTACATCGAGCGTCTGCTTGTTGCCAATACTCACGATAACATCCTATGTTTCTCTACTCGTGGTAAAACGTACCGTCTGAAAGTATACCAATTGCCTCTAGCGAGTCGTACTGCTCGTGGTAAGCCTATCGTTAACATTCTTCCTCTAGAAGAAGGTGAACGTATTACGGCAATTCTACCTGTGTCTGAATTCAGTGCTGATAAGTTTATCTTCATGGCTACTGGTGACGGTACGGTTAAGAAGACACCTCTGAACCAGTTCGCTAACGTACGTTCAAATGGTTTGATCGCAGTGAACCTACGTGATGATGACTCTTTGATTGGCGTAGATATTACGGATGGTCAAAGCGACATTATGCTGTTCTCGAAAGCAGGTAAAGTTGTTCGCTTTAGCGAAGATAAAGTACGTGCTATGGGTCGTACTGCTGCGGGTGTTCGCGGTATGAGACTGGCTGACGAAGACCAAGTAGTGTCGTTGATTGTTCCTTCAAATGAAGGTGACATCCTAACAGTGACGCAAAATGGTTACGGTAAACGTACGGAACTTGCTGAGTACCCAACCAAAGGTCGTGCAACGCAAGGTGTTGTTTCTATCAAAGTTTCTGAACGTAATGGCCCTGTAGTTGGTGCTGTTCAAGTTGAGGAAGGCGATGAGATGATGATGATCACTGACGCAGGTACGCTGGT
Organism: Vibrio scophthalmi; assembly: GCF_040869025.1. Classification (NCBI taxonomy): domain Bacteria; kingdom Pseudomonadati; phylum Pseudomonadota; class Gammaproteobacteria; order Vibrionales; family Vibrionaceae; genus Vibrio; species Vibrio scophthalmi. Next base: position 2,960,485 of record NZ_CP134271.1, read on the forward strand.
TCGTACACGCGTTGCGGAAGTAAGCCAAGTTGGCCGAAATACCCAAGGTGTGACTCTGATCCGTACTGCAGCTGATGAAAATGTAGTTGGTCTGCAACGCATTGATGAAATTGACGAAGTTGAATTGCTTGAGGGCGAAGAAGGTGAAGTTGTAGAAGCAACAGCATCGGAAGAAGCACCGCAAGTGACGAACACCGAATTAAACGATTCAGCTGAAGATGACACTGCAGAAGATGATTCTGAAGCGTAATTGAAAAGCATAAATAAGAACCGAGCTCAAGGGCTCGGTTTTTTTATGTCTGGAATATCTTAGTGTGCGTTTATGAAAGAAACGCTATGACAGAAGCATTATGAAAGAGCCTCGATGAAGCCGTTTTATGGCGGGTGTTTATAGACCTACGTCTTATAGACAAGCGCGGTAAAATTTGTTGAATTTAGGGATTATCAGTATTACAGGAAGTAATGCGGAAACTCACAGGGAGAGAGTTATGTCATCATTTACATTATCGAACAGTTTTCTGCAACTCGGTTCGTCGATGAGCTTGGAGACTTGGACACTATATCTGGTCGCTATTCTTATTTTGACGGCTTCTCCGGGCCCAAGTTCATTACTTTGCATGACTAAAGGTGTCACGCAAGGTTTTCGCATTGGTGTTTATACCGCGCTTGGCAGCTTAACGGCCATCACGATTATCTTAACCTTATCATTTACTGGGCTTGGCTTAGTTATCGCCTCATCAGAGTTGACGTTTAACATCATTAAATACACCGGGGCTGCGTATTTGATATATCTAGGTATTAAAGCGATTTTGTCCAAAGAGCAAGAGTACCAATTGGGTGAAGAGCAAGAGGCGCCAGAGCAAGCGCCAGTTAAACACTATATTTCCGGCTTTATAGTGGGCAGCAGTAATCCCAAAGCGATTCTATTTTTTACTGCTTTGTTTCCCCAGTTTATCGACCCAAACGCACCACTTTTGGCTCAATACATAATTTTTACCGCCACCTTTATGGTCATGGAATTTTCCTGGCTTGCTATCTATGCCCTGTTGGGGGCTAAATCCTCTAATTGGCTGTTTGCAAAGGGTAGGGCAAAACTGTTTAATCGCGTGACCGGTGGTGTTTTTATCGGCGCGGGTACCTTGTTATCGACAGCGTCAAAAGCGTAAGTGACTCGCAACGCGGGTGGATTGAATTTGTTACGCTGTCATGAGCGACTTTTTAGCAGGAAAGCATAATGCCTAATGGACAGCTAACTGAAATGGCCATGTCGATCTATTTGGGATGGCTGATTATTTTCGTTATTGCCTACCCATTTGTACTGGTGGTGGTACAGATTGTTGCTTATGGGGAATACAATAAAAAACGCTACACTAAGCGAGTTAATGTTTTGTGTGCGGCTGCTTTTGCGATTCTTTTAGTACTCCATCTACAAACAGAAGTTATTTATGGCAAAGAGATGTTAGATTGGTTAAACACCAGCGCAAATTAGCTGCTTAGGCGTACAGCTTGTAGTAGTGAGTTGTTTTTTGGATTTTAACCTATATTTCAGTGCGTTGTACTCTCTTCTTTATTCTCCCCCTGTTTTATCATATTGATATGGTTGCGTAGCAACTCACAGAATTGTTGATAGAAACAATTTGTTGTAATACTCCGTGCAACTACCTGTTTTTGCGTCTAAAATTCCAAATGTCGACTTTCTGTTACCTTCCTCGCAAATTTTCATCAATAGAAGCAAAATCATATGAACCTGTCACTAAAACAAAAATTGATTGGTGCGAGCCTATTAGCGGTCATGCTAATGGCGAGTGCACTGACTTGGCTTTCTGCTGACCAACTTTATCAACAAACGCGCAATGGCATGTATTCTCGAGCTGAGAGCCTCGCAAATACCGCCGCAATTGGTATTTCCGATTGGATCAGTATTCGTCGCGATATTACATCGGCGTTTAATGCTTATAGTACTGAAGCGGATGTGGTTCCCTTTTTGCAACAAGCACGTATCGCAGGCGGTTTTGATGACATTTTCTTAGGTACGCCTGCTGGAGATATGTATCGCTCGCATCCTGAACGCAATCGTGCTGATTACGATCCACGTACTCGTCCTTGGTATATTGACGCTAATAATGCAGGACGCCAGATTATCACCACGGCATACCAAGATGCCATTACCGGTGCATTGTTGGTGTCTATCGCAGAGCCTGTGCGTATTGATGGTAAACAGATTGGTGTTGTCGCTTCAGATGTATTGCTCGATCAACTTATCAATGATGTGATTAGTTTAGATGCGGGTAAAAATGCCCATGCGATGCTGATTGATAAACAAGATGGCACCTTTTTGGCCCACCCGAACAAGAACTTGCTGCTTAAACCGGTTACTTCTTTAGATCCTCAGTTAACGTTGTCAGCGATCGAAGCCTTAGCGAATGCAGGTGATATTGAGATCGTCGAACAAAATGGTGTAGAGAAGCTCTATTACTTTAAAAATGTTCCAGATACGGATTGGATGTTCGCGATTGAAATGGATCGCGAGACTGAACAAGCGGGGCACAGTGAATTGCTGCAAGAGCTTATCTTGACGGCGCTAGTGATCACTGCCTTTGTTGCTTTTGCTGTATCATGGTTAGTTAGCTTCCTATTCCGTGATCTTCTGCGTGTATCCAAAGCCTTAGATGAAATTGCCTCTGGTGATGCCGATCTCACTCAGCGTCTTGTACCACATAGCCAAGATGAAGTGGGTCGTTTGGCGATAAGCTTCAATACTTTCGTCGGCAATATGCACCAAATGGTGACAACATTGAGCAGTGTTTCAACGGCGCTAAATGGTCAAGCGAGCGATACAGCAAAGCAAGCTGAAGATCGTCGTATTCGCATTCGTACCCAACAAGATGAGATCAATATGGTCGCGACGGCAATCAACGAAATGGCTGCCGCGACACAAGAGATTGCCGGTAATGCTGAAAACACGGCGCAAAATGCTACGCAAGCTGTGGGCGCATGTACGCATGGCTCGACACAAGTAACGCAAACGCAAAGTTCGATTCAAAATCTCGCGCAAGAAGTGGTGGTGGCGACACAAGTTATTCAAGAACTTGAAAGCCATGGCAACAGCATTAATTCAATTCTTGCGACGATTCAAGGAATTGCAGAACAAACCAATCTGTTGGCATTAAATGCCGCCATTGAAGCGGCGCGCGCGGGTGAGCAAGGTCGCGGTTTTGCAGTGGTTGCAGATGAAGTGCGAGTGTTGAGTCAGCGCACTCACTCTTCAACGCAAGAAATTCAACAAATGATTGAAACACTGCAAGCCACAACGGCGCGCGCGGTGAATATCATGGGTGATAGCCGTATGCTGGCTGATACCAGCGTGACAGATGCGGATGCAGCGGCAGTGAGTTTGGCGCAAATTCACACCACTGTGGAATCTATCAGTGATATGGCAACGCAGATTGCGTCAGCGGCTGAAGAGCAAGCATCAGTGACCTCAGAAATTACTCGTAATACGGTTGGTATTCGTGACGTCTCGTTTGAGTTGGCGGAAGAGGCCAATATCGCGGCAGAGCAAGCCGTGAAATTGTCTGAACTGTCTCATGAGCTAGAAAGTGAGATTCGCCGCTTTAAGTTGTAATTAAGAGATATTCTATAACCAATCAAGCCCGGTTTAATCACCGGGCTTTTTATTGATTGCTTAAAGAGATGAAGCAATAGGTTGATTTCCAAAATGGAAAAGTTCCTTTCTTTTAATTTCAATTGTGGACATTATCTGCGTGACTTAAAATCCATGAAAATTATAAGGAATACACCATGTCCAACTCTCTTAACGCTTTTCAACAACGTATTCACGCAATCGTGACGGATGCGAACCTTAACCCTAAGCAAAAGAATCAGTTTTTAGCTTTAGAAGCAGAAGCAAACTTGCCTTATATGCCAATTTCAAATGAAATTGCTAAAGCAATGGAAGAGGGTGTTTTATGTGACATGTTTGAAGGTCATGCGCCATTTAAGCCTCGTTATGTACTGCCTGATTACGCGAAGTTCTTGCAAAATGGTTCTGAATACCTTGAACTATCGGCGGCAGAAGATTTTGATGACGCACTGAACCTGCTGACGATTATCTATCACCACGTACCGTCAGTGACTAACATTCCTGTATATCTTGGTCAGCTTGATGATGTACTGATGCCATTTGTAGGCGATCTAACTGACGAGCAAATCTACACCAAGCTTAAGCGCTTCTGGATCATGCTGGATCGCACTTTGCCAGATGCGTTTATGCACGTGAATATTGGCCCTGCGGACAATATTATTTGTCGTACCATTCTTAAAGTAGACGCAGAGCTAAAGCAAATCGCACCAAACCTGACTTTTATGTACGATCCTGCGATTACTCCTGATGATTTGTTACGCCAAGCCGCATCAAATATCTGTGAGTGCAGCAAACCGCACATTGCAAACTACCCGATGCACGCTCAAGCGTATGGCGACAAGAAATTCGGCATTGTGAGTTGCTACAACTCACTACCACTTGCTGGTGGTTCAAATACGCTAGTGCGTATGAACTTAAAACAAGCTGCAGCGAAAGCGAATGACAGTGATGACTTTATTGAGAACGTATTACCAAGCTACTGTGCTTTGATGATTGAACTGATGGATGCACGTAGTAGCTACCTGCATGAGCAATCTAACTTCTTCGAAGGTTTCCTAACCAAAGAAGGTTTGATTGAAGAGTCACGTTTTGCGCCAATGTTTGGTATTTATGGCATGGCAGAAGCGGTGGATGCACTGCTGACGAAAGAAGAGACCTCAGCGCGTTATGGTCAAGATGAGATTGCAAACCAACTGGGTCACCGCATTTCGGCTAAGCTAGCACAGATTGTTGAAAACTCACCGGTGAAATTTGGCTTAGAAGGTCGTGCATTACTACACGCACAAGGCGGTATTAGCCTAGATGAAGGTGTGACTCCGGGCGTACGTATTCCTTACGGTACTGAGCCAGATCCAGTGAGCTACGTGCAAGCAACGGTTGGTCATCACCAATACTACACTTCTGGCATCAGCGATATTTTAACCATCGATGAAACGGTTAAATCAAACCCAGAAGCGATGTTTAATCTATGTAAAGGTGCGCTAGCACTTGGCTACCGCGAGTTCACTGCTAACGTAGCATCAAATGATTTGATTCGTGTTACGGGGTATATGGTGAAGCTGTCTGACATTGCAAAATTTTCTGAATGTGGTTCACGTACCAACACCACTTGGTTGGGCGCAGAAGCGTCAGAAAGAACCGGTATCTTAGATCGCGCACCACGTGTGGTAAGCATGGAAATGTCACCAACTTACCGTTGATTTCTTTCGTGATTTTATGAGTGACGCAATGGAAAAACAGGCGGTAGTCAGCCGAATTTTGAATTTCTCTTGTGTGGATGGACCAGGCAATCGCCTGGTCATTTTCCTTCAAGGTTGCAATTTCAATTGCCTCAATTGTCATAACCCTCATACGATCAATTACTGCAATCATTGCGGTGACTGCGTTGATGGTTGCCCTACAGGGGCGCTGACGTTTAGCACAAGTGAACTGCACGGCTTAAAACCTAAAGTGATTTGGGATGAAGCTAAGTGTACTCATTGCGATCAATGCGTCGATGTCTGCGGCAATAAGTCGAATCCGAAAGTTAAGCATTACACTGTTGAGCAGATGCTCGCGATCATTCGCAAACAGCAATTTTTTATCAGTGGTATTACGATTTCGGGTGGAGAGGCAACGGTACAATTACCGTTTATCATTGAGCTTTTTAAAGCGATAAAAGCCGATGTGACGTTACAGCACCTCAGTTGTTTTATTGATAGCAATGGTCATTTGAGTGCGACGGGTTGGCAACGGGTCATGCCTTATTTAGATGGCGCGATGATCGATCTTAAAGCGTGGCAGAATGACACGCATTTGTGGTTGATTGGACGTGATAATCACAAGGTCATGGCTTCGATTCAGTTGCTCGCAGAAGCAGGAAAGTTACACGAACTACGTCTACTGCATATTCCGGGTAAAAGCGATTTAGATAGCGAAGTTGATGCGGTGTCCGAGTTGATTAATCGCTTGCCGCTGGAAGTGACTATTCGCCTCAATGCTTTCCAACATCATGGCGTGATAGGTGAAGCATTGACGTGGGAGAAGTGCAGTAAGCAGCAGATGGAGTGTTTTCATCATGCGTTGCAATCTCGCGTACCGCATACCTTACAACTGCCAAGTATCTATATGTAGAAGCTTCAGCTAGTTGAACCGCTACGCTGCTACAATCGAACTGAATAAATGCGGAATGGTGCTGACCATGCCGTATTTTTATTCACACTACTCCTATCGCTTCCCGACTAATCCACTAATATTGCGTGCAACCATTGTAGTGCAGGATCGTTCAAACTGACCTCATTCCACACCAAACTATAAGCAACTTTACCATATTCAAAAGGAAGTGGTTTTTGTACCAATCCCTTTGCTTGAAACGCATGTTGCGCCCACATTTTAGAGCACGTCAATAGATACATGGAGTGATGACACATAACAGCCGCAGCGCCAAAGTCAGCCACCGACATCGCGACTCTTCGTGTGCCGTGTTGCTGCTTGAGGTTTTGCTCAAAGTAAGGCTCAGACAAATCGCGATCTTGAATGCCAATATGTTGGTAGGCAAGATAGTCTTCGGTGGTTAATGTTTTTTCGACCAGCGGGTGAGCGGGGTTCATTAAGCAGACCATTTCATCACTGAGTAATTGCTGCCATACCAATTCACGGCTTGTCGTCGGTGGTTGACTGATATCATGAGGCAAGATCATAAAGTCCACTTGACCGCGAATCAGCGAATCGAAGCTCATTTGTTCTTTAGCATAAACATTGATTTGATTCGCCTGCGGCAGCTGCTCACGTATCAGGCTGATTTTACCCGCAAAGAGTTCAAAGGTGCTTTCACGCATCGAAAGCGCTATTGAGCCATTGAACTGTGCAGGATTAAATTCGCCTTGATGCAGTATGCCATTCATACTGGCCAAAATTTTATGAATTTGTGCGGCAATACCCAGCGCAAATGGCGTTGGGACGAGCTGCGAACCATCGCGATAAAACAGTTCGTCATTCAACTGCTCTCGCAATTGCGCCATGGTTTTACTTACACTTGATGGTGTGACGCATAACGTATTAGCGGTGCTAGTAACACTGTGAGTGGTTAGCATGACATGCAACACGGTTAAGTGCTTAAGGCTAATACGAGAAAGGGCAATGAAATCCATAAGGGGCAGTAAATAGGCGGTACAAGTGGCTATTATAGACTGAACTTAAGCGAAGGCAGAAGGTTTAACGCAATCGCTTAAAGCGTGGTGTGTTCAAATGCTTTCGCGCGGGAAGTGCTAAACGGTGAGCAATAAAAAACGCGCTTTAAGTGTCAGCGCGTTTATCATTCAGTTGTGGTTCGACTTAGTGAACTTGATGATGAAGAGTCATCAGCACAGAACTAATCGATTAAACCGTACTGAGAGCCAAGAATATCGATAATTTCTTGCTTCGGATTATCACTTAACGTGATGGCTTTGCCGGTAATCTTTTCAGCAATCGCAGTGTAGGTCGTTGAGATATCCATTAAAGCCTCAAGTGGCAGTATATTGTTACGCGCCAATGCTTCACGTTCCGGCATACGATCTTTATTCAACAAGATGTCTGGGTCAGGGAAGTGGTTCAATAGGAATTGACGGAAACCTTCTTTAGAGTTCTCGACAATGTTGCCTTGTTGATACGCTTGTTTATCCCAAATGCGCGAGGAATCGGGCGTACCGACTTCATCCATATAGATCAGTTTTTCATTGCCTTTGGCATCGTGCACATAGCCAAACTCGAACTTTGTATCGACAAAGATTTGTTCCACTTCAGCCAGAGCGTTGCTAATCACCCCAAAACCTTCGCTCAACAGTTTCTCATACAAAGCGATGTCATCAGCTTTGCTAAAGTTAAATGCTGCAAAGTTTTCTTCGATGTTTTTGCGAGTAATGTTGACGTCATCGGCTTCAGGTACACCAGGTATACCTTTAAGAATACCTTTGGTTGAAGGGGTCATCAGTAATTCTGGCAGGGCTTTGTCTTTTTCTAATCCATCAGGAAGCTCAATACCACAGAACTCACGTTCACCTTTGCTATATGCACGCCACATGGAGCCAGTGATGTATTGACGACAAATCGCTTCGATCATGATCGGCTTGGCTTTTTGCACAATCCAAACCAATGGATGTGGAATATCAAGAATATGACTGTCTGCCAAACCATTATCTTTAAACAGCTTAAACCAATGATTAGAAATGGCGTTTAGTGCTGCGCCTTTACCCGGCACACCTTTTAGGCCACCTTCTCCATGCCAAATGCAATCGAACGCTGAGATGCGATCGCTGATCACCATAATGGCAAGAGGGGCATCTGGGGCAACATCATAGCCTTTTTCTTTAATAAGACGTTGGCTGTCTGCTTCGGTTAACCAATATACCGAGCGAACTTTACCACTGTGAACAGGCTTGTGAGTGCGAATAGGGAGATCGTCGTTTACGGCGAGGACTTGATCTGCGAGGCTCATGAGACATTCCTATCGTTTACATGAAAGAGAGTTTATCCGATTGATTGGCATCATACCCACATTTAACATAGGCCGCCAGATAAAAAGCAATCGTTTGCGTAAAAAGTTTGCACCGGGTAAATTCTATCTCTACCAGAGCTAAATGATCGCTAAATTTGTCTGTGCATTATTGCGCGGTTTGAATGTCAGTAGCGTGGGTGTGATTGGGGAAAAGAAAAAGCCTCTCATGGAGAGGCGAAAGGCAATGCTGCAAATCGTCAAGCTTATTAGTGATACTGGTTTACTCTGCCCTCGACGAAAAAGACTTCACAGCCATGGGATAGTGCTAAATCTTTAAGGAGTGATTTATTTACGCTGTCGATTTGATTTGAAGCAACCACAGCGCTGGCATTACCCGATTGAATGGCTTTAATCACAATCTCTAGCTCAGACTGAGTATTAGAGGACTTCAACTGAATGATCTTTTGACAGACCACATTCGATGCCGCGAACTGTGCGTGATCTGGGCGAGGGCATTCAGCGGTGAAAAATATCCATTGCTGTTGCATAGAAAGACCCGCTAAACGATTCAAGACAGAGTCAGCGATGTTCATTGGCTGTGTTGGTTGCGCCAATACATTGTACTTCGAGTAAGAGTGACTGTGAGCTTGTGTATGAATCATATTAACTGTCCTTATATACATGCTGTATGCTTATACAGTAGTAATTTTGCATGTATTGGTCAAGCCTTATGTTTGATTTATATACAGAGAAATTGTTCTGTTTAGAGGTGAGTTGAGTTTAAATGATTGAATCTATGTGGTTTATTTTGTTTTTAGCTAAGAGTCTGTTCCCATCGAAATGTGATGAAAAACACATTTCGATGGGAAGTGGGGACTGGTGTTTATACAGTGGTTTGAATCGGTTTACTGTATAGGAGTGAGAAAGCGCTGCGGAAAATCGCTAAAAATGGCATTCACGTTTTGTAGATGTTTAAGCTGATTTGGGTTGTTTACCGTGAAACACCATACTTGGTACCCAGCTTGCTGTAATGTCGCAATTTGCTGTTTATTAGTGGTTTTAGCATTGAGGTTACACGCGACAGCATCGACTTCTTCGAGTAGTGCCCAATCACGCTGTGATAGTTTTTCACTTAACACTGCTATGGGATAACCGAGTTGGGCTTTATGTACTTCTCTTAGCGTTTGATGATCAAAGCTAGAGATTAATACTCGTTCGGTAGGTAAAGAAAAATGCTCTAGTTGGCGTTTTAATTCTTGTACAACGGGGGCGTAATTTTGCGTGTCGACTTTAATCTCGATATTCAAACCAATATTGAGAGGCTGAATCAAACGCAATAATTGCTCAAGAGTGAGGATCGGTTGATAGTTAAACTGAGGTGAGAACCAAGCGCCAAAATCAAACTGCTGGATCTGCTCTAGTGAATAACTGTCTACACGCCCATGGCCGTTACTGCAACGGTCAATAGTATGATCGTGGCAAACCACTAATTGATGGTCCTTAGTCGGTTGAATGTCCACTTCAATCCATTCTAGACCCATGTCTATCGCAGCTTGAATACTCACAAGCGTATTTTCAGGGTATTGGCCGGCGACGCCTCGGTGGCCAACGATGGTAAGCGTCATAGAATAGCCTTACTGTCTGTTTTTATTCTGGTTCTATTTTAGATCGAATGTACTAGCGTCGATATGCTTTTCCTTAGAAAAAATCGTCTATCACAGAGATTGAATTATATTCACTCTGTTTCTCATCTACACGAAGTGAAGAACGTCACTAGGTTGACTCTAGATGCTGATTGAGCGTCAAGATAGGCCGTAATGGTGTAAAAAAGTATGATCCAGTTCAAAGTTCACTTTCTCTACCAATGAGAGTACGACATCCACTGCTTAGTTATTAATTCTTCCTTTAAAACAGGTGTTTAAGCTTACTATTTCTCCAAATTAGCTTTATTTGTGGTCAGTTAAATTTTCCAAATTATCGCCTGTTGAGAATTGGTGTTTTTTTGAGTGATTAACTTTGTGTTGGTGTGTGTTAATTTTTTGTTGGCAAGGTGATGTGCAATGGTTTCAAACTGACTTGGTAAGTTAGGGTTAAATTTTATTTATATGGCCATATTGCATAATTTAAGTCTGCCTTGCTCGGTTAATTGAGTTGTTTAACCTTGATTTTATAGGGTGGTTAGATGATTCGGAGTCGTCATTGATAAGACTACTGGAATGTGTGCAGATGCATAATTTTTCAGTAGGACTTTAGAAGGAATTTTCGAATGAAAGGATTAACTCTTGTCTCTACATGTGCGCTGGCAATAAGTGGTTTCTCATTTATTGGGAATGCTCAAGCGGCAGAACAATATATCACCATAGGTACTGGTGGTCAGACAGGTGTTTATTACGTAGCTGGGCAATCTATTTGTCGCTTCGTAAACAGAGGTGGTGACGATCACAACATTAAGTGTAATGCGCCAGCAAGTGGCGGCGGTGTTGCGAACGTTAATGGCTTGCGTAGTGGTGAATATAACTTCGGTATTATGCAGTCTGACCATCAATACAAAGCGCTAGAAGGTGTCGCTCCATTCCAAAATAGTCAACCGATGGAAGATATTCGCGCAGTCTTTTCTCTTCAAAGTGAAGTGTTTACCATTTTAGCGCGCAAAGATGCTGACATCGTCAAACTAGATGACCTTAAAGGTAAGCGCGTCAATATCGGTAACCCTGGTTCTGGACAGCGCGATACTTTTGAACAAGTAATGGAAGTGAAAGGTTGGCAGCCGTCGGTGTTTAGTTTGGTTGCGGATCTAAAACCTGCTGAGCAAGCGTCTGCGATGAGCGATAACAACATTGATGCAATGAGCTACTTTGTTGGTCACCCAAATGGCGCGATTCAAGAAGCCTCAACCACCACTGATGCTGTATTAGTCGCAGTGACTGGGCCTGAAATTGATAAACTGCTTGCTGAAAAAGCGTACTTTACAAAAGCGGTGATCCCAGGTGGCATGTACCGTGGTAATCCAGATGATACCCCTTCTATCGGTGGTAAAGCAGTGCTTTCAACCACAGCCGAAACCGATCCTGAACTCGTTTACCAACTGGTTAAATCGGTTTTCTCCAATATCGACCGTTTCAAACGTCTTCATCCAGCATTTAAAGATCTGCAAGAGAGTGAAATGATTGAAGTTGGTCTCTCTGCGCCACTTCATGAAGGAGCAGTGCGTTACTACAAAGAACGCGGCTGGCTGTAAATATTACTACAACAATAAACTTCCTCATGATGCTGATGAGCAAGCATCATGATGGAAAAGCGTTTCCCCTTTTTAACTAAGCCTTACTTCGGTGATTTTCGTAAGGCTTAGTCTTTTTACTTTGTACTGAAAATAACTAGAGAATAACTATGGATAAACCGATGTCTACCGCAGCACATGATGCGACGTCGGCTGAAGAGTTGATCGCCCAAGATGTAGGGGCGCGACTGCCAGGCGGCATAATGGAAAAATCCATTGCTTCATTGGCACTGCTTTGGTCACTATTTCAACTTTGGATTGCGTCTCCGTTACCTTTCATTGTCGGCTTTGGTGTGATGAATGACACCGAAACCCGCGCGATCCATTTGGGTTTTGCTTTACTGCTTGCCTTCCTTGTTTTCCCCGCGTTTAAACGCTCCCCGCGCGATCGTGTTCCTGTTACCGACATCATGTTCGGACTCATTGCCTGCGCTTCGTCACTCTATTTATTTGTGATGTATGAAGCCTTAGCGCAGCGCCCAGGAACATTGACCACGGGTGATTTTGTCACCGCGCTGATTGGTTTACCTTTATTGTTAGAAGCGGCGCGTCGCGTTCTTGGTCCAGCTCTGCCTATTATTGCGATCGTATTTATCATCTACAGCCTTGCTGGACCTTGGATGCCGGGCATCTTATCCCACCGTGGTGTTCAACTTGATGCGTTGGCGAACCACCAATGGATTACCACCGAAGGTGTATTTGGGATTGCGCTTGGCGTTTCAACCAGCTTCGTCTTCTTGTTTGTACTCTTTGGTGCACTGCTTGAGCGGGCAGGGGCGGGGCATTACTTTATTCAACTGGCCTTTAGTATGCTGGGCCATTTGCGCGGTGGGCCAGCAAAGGCTGCTGTCGTTGCATCAGGTCTTACGGGTCTTATCTCCGGCTCATCAATTGCCAACGTAGTGACGACAGGCACCTTTACCATTCCGATGATGCGAAAAGTCGGATTTAGCGCAGAAAAAGCCGGCGCGGTGGAAGTGGCTTCGTCGGTCAATGGGCAGATCATGCCGCCAGTGATGGGGGCTGCCGCATTTTTGATGGTGGAATACGTTGGTATTCCTTATGTTGAAATCATCAAACATGCATTTCTTCCAGCGGCGATTTCTTATATTGCACTGCTCTATATCGTTCATCTAGAAGCATTAAAGTTGGGCATGCAGCCGCTTGAAACGGCACAATCCAAACCTTGGCTTACTCGTTTGACGGGCTTTGCGTTCGGCGTAACCTTAGTCAGCGGTTTATCGATGGCGGTCTACTATGGCCTTGGCTGGCTAAAACCCGCGCTGGGTGAGTATGCATTGCAAGGTGTCGCGTTGTTGCTTGCTATTGCCTATTTAGGACTCTTGCGTATTGCGGCCAATAATGAGCCATTACCGCCAGAAGATCCAAACCAGCCGCTGGACCAATTACCCAATACTCGTCAAGTGCTATTGTCGGGGCTGCATTATTTGTTACCTGTAGTGGTGCTTGTTTGGTGTTTGATGGTGGAACGTTTGTCACCGGGCTTATCGGCATTTTGGGGATCGGTAATTCTGGTGGTTATCGTTTTGACTCAACGTCCACTGCTTAACTGGATGCGCAAAGACGGTAAACACAACTACGGCTCTTTCAAAGAGGGTTGTATTGATTTACGTGAAGGCTTGGTAGCGGGTGCGCGCAATATGATTGGTATCGGTATCGCTACCGCGACTGCCGGTATTATTGTTGGTGCAGTCTCTCAAACCGGTGTTGGCTTAGTACTGGCTGACTTGGTTGAAATGCTGTCGATGGGCAATCTGCTACTGATGTTGCTATTAACGGCAGTACTTAGCTTGATCCTTGGTATGGGCTTGCCAACAACAGCGAACTATATTGTCGTTTCGAGCCTATTAGCGCCGGTGATCGTCACTCTGGGTGAACAACATGGCCTGATTGTTCCGTTAATTGCGGTGCACTTATTCGTGTTTTATTTCGGCATTATGGCTGATGTGACGCCACCGGTTGGCTTAGCTTCCTTTGCGGCGGCTGCGGTTTCGAAAGGCGATCCGATCAAAACCGGTTTAACCGCGTTTTATTACAGCTTACGAACTGCTGCGCTGCCATTCCTATTTATCTTTAATACCGATTTGTTATTGATTGATGTGGATTGGGCCCATGGTATCGCAATCTTTATTGTCTCGACGGTGGCGATGTTAATTTTTGCCGCTGCCACGCAGGGATGGTTCTTAACTCGTAACAAATGGTATGAAGGCGTATTACTGCTGTTGGTGGCCTTTACCTTATTTAGACCGGGATATTGGGTTGATTTAGTTGTCGATCCTTACCAATCAACCAACCCGAAAGTGATGACACAAACGTTAGAGTCTTTAGAGCCTGGTGATGTTCTGAGAATGCGCATTAGTGGTGAAGATAGCGTAGGTAAAATGCGTGAATTCTCGGTGCTGCTAGAAGTGCCAGAAGGGCAGAGTGGTCAAGACCGGTTGGATGCTTTAGGTCTTGAAACCTACCAACAAGACGAGAAGACATTCATCGATATTGTGGCCTTTGCTAGCCCTGCTGAAGCGGCCGGTTTGCAGTTTGACCAGCAAATCATCGACGTTCGAATTACCGTTGAACGTGTTCGCAAAGAGTGGATGTGGATTCCTGCCTTGCTATTATTTGGCTTGGTCGTGGCAATGCAACGACGAAGAGTAGCGAAAGAGTTGAGGCTCGCGAGCGCATAACCCTTCATTTTGTTTCTCAAAATATTCATTTTAGAACAATGAGTTAAAACCCAGCTATGCTGGGTTTTCTTTTCTCTGCAATATCAATACGGAGTATTTAGAGACTATTACTTGTACTGATAATGGTTGCGATTTAGAATCGCATCCTTCAGTGCTGCGAAAAAAGAAAAATGTCGAAAATTTTGGTCGTTGATGATGATATTGAACTGTGTCAGTTGATATCAGAAGTTCTCACGTTAGAAGGCTATCAGGTAGAGTGTGTTCACTGTGGTGAAAGCGCGTTGCAATATATTGAAAAGCATCCGGTCGATCTGGTGTTGCTGGATGTCATGCTGCCTAAATTAAGTGGTTTACAAGTGGCGCGCCGAATTTGCCAGCGCTTTGCGACGCCTATCTTGATGCTTACAGCGCTTAATGATGAATCTTCAATGTTAGACGGTTACCAAGCGGGGGCGGATCAATACGTCGCTAAACCGTTTAAAGTGCCAGAGTTGTTGACTCGGATTAAAGCGATTTTTCGTCGAGTTGGCTTAGAAAAGCAGCGTCAAAGTTACTGTTCCGATCAAAATGGATTTTCAGAGTCTGTTTCTGGTTTACCTTTTACCGGGACAGAAGCAGATCTACTTAATTATTTGATGCGAAACGAAGGTGTTGTGATTTCCAAGGCGCAATTGCAAATCGAAGTGCTAAAAAAAGAGCTCAGTCCTTTTGATCGTAACCTCGATATGCACATCAGTAATGTTCGCCGCAAATTGGTCGAAGCGGGGATGTCTAAGCAGCATATTAAAACCGTGCGTGGGCGAGGCTATAGCTTTGTTGCCAGCGTTCTTGAGTAAGTCATCGGGAGCCCATGGTGAATTCAACCCTATCTGCCTTTTTTAGTCGGCTATCTGCCCGTGTGATTGGCAAACGTAAAGGCAGTTTGGCATTTCAGCTATTTAGTTATATGTCAGTGGTGGTCTTGAGCATCTTATTGCTGCAAGGGATCACAGAGCAGGCTTTGATTCGTACCGTATTGGTTTTACCTGATTCGGTCAAAAGTGAATTACGCGATCTTGCCGCTCAAGCCAATGTAATGATTGAAGATGGTGATATGGACGAGTTGGCCGATTGGGCCAACGCTCAGCCCTGAGGGATCCCCTCATAATTTCCCCAAAGCACAACCATGTTTGAATAGATTTTGAGCAAGCAGGGTTGCAGCCGCGAGCAAGTCTTCCCTCGTTATTGTGTAGCCAGAATGCCGCAAAACTTCCATCCCTAAGCGCACTGTTGAGAGTACATTTCGATTTTTGACAGTGTTAGCTTGGAAGTGCTTATCCCAACCTTGTTTCTGACCATGAACTCCAGCAAGCCAAAATGTCAGTTGAAGCATTAGGGCGATTAGCAGCATGATATCAAAGCGCTCTGAGCTGCTAGTTCGGCTATGACGGAGGCCTAAACCGTAGGCTGGGCTTTTCAAGTCTCGGAAGGTTTCTTCAATTTGCATACGCTTCGAGTAGAGCCTAACAAGTTGCTTTGGTGTTCGGATTTCAACGGGCAAGTTAGTCGCTAAAACCCATGGTTCTTTTGTCGAAGCGGAGTAGATTTTAGGTGACGGATGATGACAATTAGTCCGTGTCGAACGCTGATTTTTTCGGCCTTTAGGACGTGATTTATACAGTGCAATTTGACATGAAATTGGGTTGCTCTTAGTCAACCTCTTATAGCCTAAAGTCTTTGAGCGACTTGAGGATATGCTATGTAAGTTGCTGATAGGTTGCCAGTTTTCCGCACCTAAATCTGCATATTGCACTTTCCCTCTGACTCGACTTAACCAGTACCAACCTAGCTTTTCAACGGATTTATACCATGGCACTTTAAAGCCAGCATCACTGACAATGAGCGGTGTAGTGTTACTCGGTAGAATGCTTGCAAGGTCGGCTAGAAATTGGTCATGAGCCTTCTTTGAACATTGCTCTGAAAGCGGAAAGGCTTTCTCATAAAGAGTAATAGAACGACCATGTAGTGCCACCGAAGCCCGCAATACCATAAGCCGTTTTTGCTCACGAATATCAGACCAGTCAACAAGAACAATGGGCATCGAATTACCTGAACAGATAAAGCTGGCATGCCAACGGTATACAGCGAGTCGCTCTTTGTGCAAGTGACGATTACCTAACAATCTGTCGATTCGTTTGATGTTATGTTTTGTTCTGGCTTTCGTTGGCAGGTTACGACCAAGTTCGGTAAGAGTGAGCGTTTTACATTCAAGTAATGCGTGGCAAGCCAGCGTTAAACTGTTGAGTCGTTTTAAGTGCAATTCAGGGCAGAATTGGTAAAGAGAGTCGTGTAAAATATCGAGTTCGCACATCTTGTTGTCTGGTTATTGATTTTTCTCAGAACCATTTGATCACATGACAAGATGTGCATCTACCTTAAATTTATGATTTTTATCAAAATCATTAGGGGATTCCTCAGCGCTCAGCCTTACTATCTGTTTGTGTTGGATAAAAATAACCAGCCGATCACGCACCGTAAAATGCATCCCCATTTCGCCTTTAAACTGAAGTTTTTGCGTCAGTTAGATCAGATGATGGGTGATAGAGTTGCCAAGCCATTGATTGGTCAACCATTGATTGATGATCATACCTTGGTGGTTCAGTTACCAAGTCATCTGCACCCCGCACATCGCTTTCTTAGTTACTTAGCGATCAGTAAATTTGTCATCGCTTTCTTTATTTTGGCACTCTTTTCTCTGATTTTGGCGCGTAAGTTACAACAGCCACTCGATCGATTAAGAGAGGCGAGTCATCGTCTTGCTCGAGGGGATTTTAACGTCAATGTGGTGGCGGAGTTAAAATCGAATACACGTGAGTTTAACGAACTGGCGGAAGATTTCGATCAGATGAGTATTCAAATTCACTCGTTAGCGGAAAAGCAAAAGCGCTTGATACGTGATGTATCCCACGAGCTGCGCACGCCACTGGCGCGACAAAACCTAGCCTTGCATCTGCTAAAATACAAAGTATCAGAGAAGGATCGCAGTTTAGTCGAGCGAGTGGAAAGGGAAGTGGAAGAGATGGACTCTCTAGTCGCCGAGATCCTCACGTTTAGTCAACTTGAAAACTCGCGCTATGAAGTGAAACTAAAATCGGTCGATTTAGAAAGCTATGTGGCATCACAAGTAAATCAAAGTCAGTTCGATATTGGGCCGCAACAACGTTTGAGTTTTATTCCGAGCCAAGCACAGAGCCAGGTGTTGGCTGACGAGCGCTTGGTTGTACGTTGTGTGCGTAATTTGATCACCAATGCTGGAAAATATGCGGGCGAGCAAGCCAATATCGAAGTATTGCTTTACAGCCTTACTCAAGATGAGAAAGAGTACAGTGTGGTGGCGGTGCAGGATGATGGTAAAGGTATTCCGACCAGCCGGCTGGATGAGATATTTCAACCTTTTACGCGGTTAGAATCGGCACGTGATAAGAAGTCGGGAGGCTATGGGCTTGGCCTTGCCATTGTCAAAGAAGCGATGCATTTAATGCATGGCCAAGTACAAGCATCCAATCGTAGTGATGGTGGCTTACGCATCGAGCTTCTCTTCCCCAATTAGTTCATTTCTACACAAAAGAGCACGCCAATCGGCGTGTTTTTTTTGCCTTAAAGTTCGTTTCTTAAAGAAAAGTACCAACTAACAGTCCCTTGGGAGAAATGTAATATTTGCCTGACAAATGCAAAGAATGTAAATTTCAATGCAAATGATAGTGATTATCAATTATATTCTCTTTCGTTCAATAGGGCAGTCGCAGTGGGCTGTAAATAAACCGATCGACTTACTAAGAGTTAGAACGATTTGGAATGAATGACATCTTGAAACTAGGGTGCCCAGTAGAGGAAACCGCGTTTCAAGCCGGGCTTTAAGGGCACAAGTCGAACTTGCGCGTAGCGCATAGTTTCAGTGATCAGTTGTAGGAACAGACCTACGACGGTTGCCAATCATTACCAGTACATTTCGACTCGTAAAATCATTGTTATTTACGGTGATTAATTCATGTCACGGTAAATATAAAAATGAGTAGGGAAATAAAAATGAATTTCAAAGTAACATCCATTTGTAGCGCTGTATTATTCGCGCTAAATACCCCCGTTGTTTTAGCACAAGAGAGCAACACACCCGTAGACGAAACGATTGTTGTTCATGCTCAGAGTTTTAACGACTACAAAGTGGATAGTGCGACTGGAGCAATGCGTACGGATACCAGCATGCTTGATACAGCGCAATCCATTAATGTTATCCCTGAGATTGTTCTTGATGAGCAATTAGCGACAACCTTAGGTGAAGCGCTACAAAACGACGCGAGTGTAAGTGCGGGTACACAAAAATGGAACCGTGAAGTGTTTTATCTTCGTGGCTTTGAACTTTCTTCAAGCAATGGCTATTTAAGAAATGGTCATTCTTTGTTTACTCATTACATGTTGCCGATTGAAACACTTGAAAGCATTGAAGTGATCAAAGGCCCTTCAAGTTTGCTTTACGGCCGTGCCGCTCCGGGCGGTTTGATCAACATGGTCTCTAAGAAACCAACGGAAGCTCCACGAGTGAATGTTGGTACCAACTTTGACGACTTGGGCAGTACTCACCATCATATTGATGCGTCAGGTAAGCTCAACGAGTCAGGCTCACTTCGCGGTCGCACAGTGTTGGTAAAACAAGACTCGGTTGAAAGCCGTAAATACGCAACGGGTGATGAACGCGAACGTGATCGCTTCCTCGGTTACGGTGTGATTGAAGCCGATCTGTCAGACTGGGGCTTACTGTCGTTTAACTACGAAAAAACCAGTGACAGAGCACCTCTGGATACTGGTACTTGGTTAGATCTAAATGGCAATGTTATTGGCAGTCGTGACATGATTCGTGATGCGAACTGGTCATTTATTGATAACGATGTTGAAAACTGGGGCGCAGATTTAGATGTGTACCTAAGCAGTCAATGGCGTGCAAACTTTAGCTTCAACTCGCAAGAAATGAAGCGTCACCGTTATGATTCTTCTCCGAAGCCGACAGATCAGACTCTGGTTGATGGTAGCTACACGCTGAGCCCATTTGACCGTCATGACACATGGAAAACCAAAGCGTTCCATGCTGATCTACACGGTGAATTTACGGCACTAGATGTGGACCACCAAGTGTTGATGGGCATGAATGGTCAGTTCTATGACTATGCTCAGCTTCGAGTGAAAGGCAGCACTGTGGGTGTAAATGCTGGTGATAATCCAGCCAACCCAGGTCTTGATTACCATAATGATAACTCTACATATAAGAGTGATAACAACTATTACGGCTTCTATGTACAAGATTTGATCACTTTCAATGACCAATGGCAAGCGCTGATTGGTGGTCGTTACGACATGTACTTTGCCGATGGCACAACGAGCACAGACCAAGTTGTGAAAGGGGCTAATGACAGTGAGTCATTCTCGCCAAAAGCGGGCATCATTTATCACCCAACATACAATGGTAGCATTTACGCGAACTACTCTGAGAGCTTTAACCCAGTAAGTAATGTGGTTAACGACGACAGAAGTATCACAGAGCGCAAGCCAGAAGAAAGCCGCCAATATGAAATGGGCACCAAATGGGAGTTAATGGACAGCCGTTTATTACTGACTGGTGCGGTGTTTGATATTGAAAAACGCAACATCAGTATTACTGAAGGCGGCATTACTACCCAAAATGGTATTCAACGTCATATTGGTGCAGAAATTGGGTCACAAGGTCAAATCTCGGATAACTGGTTCCTGATGATGTCTGGTATGTATCTAAATGCTAACTACGACAAGCATGATAAGTACCAAGACAAAGCACCAGCGAACGTACCAGAATGGTCTGGTTCAGTATGGACTCGTTATTCAATGACAGAAGCGACTGCCTTTAACTTCGGTTTGTTCTATCAAGGCGAACGTTGGGCTGATAATGCAAACACCGTTAAGCTAGACGGGTACACTCGTGTAGATACTGGTGCTTCGCACTCAATCAATAGTGATTACGTCAATTGGGATTTCCGATTCAATATCGAAAACCTATTTGATACCGATTACGTTGCGGGAACGGGGGGGAGTACAAGTAATGGTGTTGTGACTGACGTCCATTATGGCAACGAACGTCGCTTTAAGGTCTCAGTAAATGCGACATTCTAAACCTCGTGTATTAAACGAAATGTAAATAAACACCGCTCGAGCTTGAGCGGTGTTTTCCGTTGTCTTTCGTAAGCCTCAAATCAGAACGTGTTTAATGTTTACAACAGATTATGGCTACCCGTTGGCAAATATTAATGATAATATTTATCAAATAGAATTTGAAAATTTAAGTGTCAAGCAAATTTGCTTGATTGTTGATTTCTCGAACATTTTAAGACTATGAACTTATTTAAAACCAGTTTAGCGATTGTAATTTCAGCGGCAATTAGCCCAGTCTCAGCCTCAAGCCTCGACAGCGCGCAAGCGATCCAAAATAAAACTAACTCTGCCTCTGTTGCAAGCCAAAAGCGCATTGATAACAGCGCTGATACCACGCTTAGATTGCAAGCTGAGATTGAACAGCTTGAAGAAGAAGTCAAAAACTTAGAAGTGTATCAAAAGCATCTTTCAGCTTTGATTATTAATCAAGAGCAAGAGATGGCGAACATCGATGCCCAAGTACAAGAAATTAAAGTGACGCGCCAAGGTGTTGTGCCTTTGATGTACCAAATGGTAGAGGCATTACAACAACGTATTGAAGCCGATGCACCAATCAAAAAACAACAACGTTTTGAGCGAATTGAGAAGCTACAAACTTTAATGACACGTGCTGATATTAGTGATGCAGAAAAATATCGTCGTATTTTGGAAGCGTACCAAATTGAAATGGATTACGGCACTAAGCTGGGTTTATACCAAGGGAAAATTACGTTAGCGGGTGAACAGCGTGAAGCGGATATTTTACACCTTGGGCGTATCGCTCTTATCGCCAGAAGCTTAAACGGCAATACATTCTGGGCATGGGATAAGCAGGCTAATGATTGGGTGATCGTTGATAGTTCGGCAAAATCTGATCTTGATAAAGCGTATGCAATGGCGGCGAAACAAACCGCGCCAAGCCTTATTACCATTCCAGTTTCACTGCTAGCGGAGACGAAATAATGAAACTTAAATTACTCGTTTCAGCTTGTGCATTGAGCGTGCTTTCTTTTACTACTTCTGCGAGTAGTGATTTTGCCACCCAAGCGAAAGTGGAAAACAGTCAACAAGCTAAACATAACCAAAGCCGTGAATCGGGTTTTAAAGCCACAGAGAAAGAACTGGCAGAGCTTAAAGCGAAGTTGGATGCTAAGCGCAATCAACTACAAACACAAAACGACAAATTAGCGGAAACGTTTGGCAAAAACGAGGATGCGTTAGCACGCCTTGAAGAACAGTTACGCCTTGAAACTGGCAGCCTTGGTGAAGTCTTTGGTGTCGTTCGTCAAAATGCAAAAGAGCTACAAACCGAGTTAAATCAATCCGTCACCGGTGTTGATGCGCAGTCTTATAATGCCCAAATTGAACAAATTATTGCGGCGACAAGCTTACCTTCGATGCCTCAATTAACTGCTTTGTGGAAAGCGTTAGATGAACAAGTTCAAGCGGGTGGCATGATTAGCTTTAGCCAAGTGAACTTTGTTGACGGTGAAGGTAAAACGAATCAAGTCGATGTTGCTCGTCTAGGAGCGATTGGTTTGGTTGGTAACAACGGCTACTTGGCATGGAATGGTCAAAAAGCAGAAGCTAAAGCGTACTTAAAACAACCCGAAAAGGGCCCGACATTATCGTTAGTGAGTGATCTGCAAAACGGCGCGTTACAAAATGTCGTGGTTGACCCGTCGCGTGGCATCATGCTTGAGCAATTGGCTTTGGAACCAAGCCTGAAAGATCGTCTGCAAGCGGGCGGTGTAGTAGGTCAAATCATTCTTGGTCTGTTGGCTATTGGTGTGATCATTGCGGTATTCCGTGGTGTGAGTTTGGCTATGGCTCGTCAAAAAATTCGTGCGCAACTAAAAACGCCAAATGTACCGGGCAACAACCCATTAGGCCGAATTTTAGCGGTCTACAACAAAGAACAAAATCGTAGTGTTGAAGCACTTGAATTGCGTTTGCTTGAGGTTGTGGTTGATGAACAAGCGCAACTTGAAAAGGGCCTTTCAATGTTGAAACTGTTGGCTGCTTTGGCGCCAATGTTGGGCCTGTTAGGTACGGTAACGGGTATGATTGAGACTTTCCAAGTCATTACCCAGTTTGGTAACGGTGATCCTAAAGTCATGGCGGGTGGTATTTCAATGGCGCTTGTGACGACAGTGCTTGGCCTGATTGCCGCAATGCCTCTGTTACTGGCACACAATGTGTTGAGCTCACAAGCGGAAAGCATTCGTAATATTCTTGAAAAGCAAGGTATTGGTATTGTGGCTGAACAAGCAGAAAAAGCGTTGCCAAGCGCACCAGTACGCACTGTAGAGAATGCTGCGTAATGGAACTGTTTTCAATCTCATGGTTGCCCAGTGGTATTCAAACCAGTGATTGGGTTATGTCGTTGCAAAGCTTTATGGAGCAGGGTGGTCAGGTACTCTGGTGGTTAGGGCTGGTCGTATTGATATGCTGGGTTTTGATTGTAGAGCGAGTGATCTTTTTGCTTGTCCATTACCCAAAATTACGTCAAGACTGGCTCAATCAATGGCATCAACGCCAAGAGCAGAGTTCTTGGTATGCGCATGCCATACGCGACAGTTGGATTGCACAAGCACATATGGCTTTGCATCAAAACCTTAATATGATCAAAGTGCTGGTGGCGATTTGCCCAATGTTAGGTTTGCTTGGCACTGTGACGGGTATGATTTCAGTGTTTGATGTCATGGCGACGCAAGGCAGCAGTAATCCCAAATTGATGGCGTCAGGTATTTCATTAGCAACGTTACCTACCATGGCGGGTATGGTTGCAGCGCTAGCCGGCATGTTTGTTCATGCTCGTTTGGCGAAAGCTTGTCAACTTCGAGAAATTAAATTAGAAAAATCATTAAGGAGTCAGCGATGAGACTCGGTAGACGCCAACATAAACAAGAAGAGGCGCAAATCGACCTTACTTCGATGCTCGATATTGTCTTTATCATGTTGATCTTCTTTATTGTCACCAGCTCGTTTGTACGAGAGTCTGGTGTGGAAGTGAATCGTCCTCAGGCTTCAAATGTAGTGAGCCAAAAAGACGCGGGCATTTTTGTCGCGATTACTTCAGCGAACGATATCTATATTGATAAACGAGTGGTGGATGTAGAGCGTGTGCAAGCAACGTTAGAGCATCTTTTACTCGATAAGCCTGATGCATCATTGGTGATCCAAGCCGATGAGCATGCTTATAGCGGTACTGTTGTTAAAGTGATGGATGCAGCGAAAGGCGCGGGCGTGAAAAATATCGCGCTAGCGGCGGAGAAAAAGTAGTGTTGCGTGTTCTTTTTGCTTTACCCATTGCAGGTGTGATTGCATTAGCGCTGTTTAGTTTTATGGCATGGATGGTCGATGGTGGTCATCGCCGTGCGCCCGAGCCTAGTGAAGCGTTAAGTTTTAATATGGTTATGGTGGAAAACGAACAAGACGTACAACGCCGTCAGCGTAGTGTTCCTGAGCAGCCTAAAGCCCCGGAAGTCCCAGATCAGGCACCTGTTTCACAGGCCAAGAATCAAGTGACCAACGTGTCACCAATGGCCATGCAACCGATGTTAGGGCTGAGCACCACCATAGACGGTTTAGCGATCAATGCGCCTACCTTTGGGGACTTTGGCGTCAATCAGCAAGCCATGCCGCTCTACCGTGTTGAGCCTCGTTATCCTGCGCGCGCGCTTAAACGCGGGGCTCAAGGTTATGTGGTGCTTAAATTCACCATTGATCCAACAGGACGCCCACAGGACATCGAAGTGTTAGAAGCCAATCCTAAGCGTATGTTTGAGAAAGAAGCCATTCGTGCGCTGAAAAAATGGAAGTATCAACCTAAGGTTGAAGATGGCAATGCGTTAGCGCAACTAGGTCAAGCTGTTCGATTGGAGTTTAAGTTAGCCAAATGATAATACGTAAATTATTCACGGCTGTGCTAGGTTTTATCGCGATTTCGGCCGGTAGTAGTGTTGTTGGCGTGTCTGTTGTCAATGCTGCTGAGCTTAGCCAGTACACGGCCATCCGAGTGCAAAAAGCGAATCAATTGGCGCAAGACGAGAAGTTTGCTGAAGCGATTCAAGCTCTGCGAAAGATTGAAACGTCTAAAAGCTATGATCGAGCGTTCGTCGCTCGGATGCTTGGTGTGTTTTACTGGCAAGATGGTCAGACGAAACCCGCAATTAAGCAGCTTAAGTTGGCTGTCGAGAGCAAAAAACTTGAAGACGAGCAGGCCTGGGTAACTGAGAAAATGTTGGCGGATTTACTGCTCAGTGATCAACAGTTTAGTGCTTCATTACCTCATTACTATCAGTTAGCAAAGCAGGTTCCTGAGAGTCAGACAGAAGACCAAATTTGGTTGCGTATTGCGCAAGCTCATTACCAGATTGAACAGTGGAAAGCGGTTATCCCTGCGATTGACAAGTATCGTCGTTTCCAAGCCAAAGATGAGCTGCAACCCCTGTCATTAAAGTTGGGGGCACAACTGCAACTGAAGCGTTGGAATGACGCTATCCCGACACTTGAAAAATTGGTCTCACTGCAACCGGACAAAGTGAACTGGTGGCGTCAACTAGTGAGTTTGCAGTTGCAGCAAGGCCAGAACAAACAAGCATTAAGTACGTTAGCGTTGGCAAAAGGGCAAGGTGTAGCATTGTCGCAACAAGACCGTGTTTTGCTTGCCCAACTGTACGCGCAAAGAGGCATTCCTGAGAGAGCGGCTATGGAGCTATCCCAATTAGAAGGTGCGACCACCGATCTTGATCTGATTGTTTCTCAAGCCAGTTACTGGCAACAAGCACGAGAATGGCAGAAGGCGACCAAGCAATGGCAATTGGCAGCCAAACAAGCCGCGAAATACCATTGGAATGTTGCTCAGTTATTGGTGCAAGAAGGGCAATATCAGCAAGCATTAACGGTACTTGATCGTGTTCAGGGGCGTAAGGCGGATGTCGCTTTGGCTAAAACACGTGCTTACTACAAGTTAAATCAATTAGAGCAAGCTCTGATTCATGCTAAGCAAGCCGATAATATTGAGCCGAGCAGTCAGTCAAAAAGCTGGATAAAATATCTTTCGCAATTACGCCGAGCGAATCAAACGGTATCGTAATTCGAATTAGAAAAGTAAAAGGGAGCTTCGGCTCCCTTTTTGTCATATCGAACTCGTCAATCTGTTGCTTTACGCTTGTCTGTAGGGCTTATTCGCCCGCGCGACTACGATGCTCAACAAAGCGGAAAAACATCGATAAGCCAAAACAAATAAGAAAATAGACCAATCCGACAATCAGCCAGATCTCAAAAATATAGCCCGAAGAATTAGCCATTTCGGTGCCAACAAAGGTCATTTCTTGAATCGAAATGAGTGACACGATAGAAGTATCCTTGACTAAAGAAATGGTTTGTCCAGCCAGCGCAGGTGTAATCGCTTTGAGCACTTGGGGTGCGATAACATATCGATATTTGGCCCAACGAGACATGCCAAGAGAATCGGCGGCTTCCCATTGGCCCTGATCAACGCCTTGCAAACCGGCACGTACTATCTCGCCAATATAAGCGGAAGAGAGTAAGCCAATACATAACACACCAGAGGCGAGGTTTTCCCATAGATTGGCAGGGCCAAAGAAAAACTGCTGAAAAGGATTAAGTTCATCTGAATAGTTACGTAGCAGGTTTTCCAACCCCAACAATGGGATAAGTTGATTAGAGATAAAAAAGTAAAATATGAAGACAAAAACCAGCGGTGGGATATTACGTACCAACTGGATAAAAGCATTCGCTGGCACATTAAGCCATGTGGATTGTGAAAACTTAGCTAAACCTAACCCAACGCCGACCACGACCGTAAAAACAATCCCCCATAAACTCAGGCGCAACGTCGCGAATAACCCCTGAAAGAAATAGGGTAAGCTGCCATCTGCACGCGGAGTAAACAGTAAATCCAGTGCTTTCTGCCAGTGCCAAATGTAATTAACCCCGACGGTAGAGCGATGATATAACCAAGCAAACAGTGCAAAGCAGAGTGCCAGCAATACCCAATCCAATGGCTTAAAGCGCCAAGGCGATATGGCGTTAGGGATTTTGGTGGATAAGGTTTTGGATGGAAGGGGCTTGCTCACTCATATACTCCAAGCTTGAGATTGCCAATTGAACGCGATGTTCAATTGGCGTTGTTTTCCCGTGTTCGTTGCCTTTAATGGCAATGATTTACTGTCCTTGGGCAATTTGATCTTGCCAATCTAAGGTTGAGAACCAATATTCATAACGCTCTTTTAACCAACCATCTTGCGTACGTTGCTCAATCCATTGGTCGAAAAAGGCTTGTTTGTCATCTTCGCCTAAACGTACTGCAAAGGCTTCATTGCCTTGAGATAAGCGTTCGCTAAACGGTAAGAACAGTTTGTCAGCATGCTTAATTGTTTCATGTTCCGGTTTTGGGCTCGAAGCAATAACGGCATGCGCATTACCATTCAGCACTTCTTGGAAGGCTTGAGAGTCGTCATCAAACTGAAGGATTTTCGCTTTAGGAAACGTTTCGCGAGCCACTTGGACCGTGTAAGCACCGCGACGAGCGGCAATTTTTACTCGACGCGAGTCGAAATCTTCAAGTTTAGTAAAGCCTTCCGCGAGTTCTTTATTGGCTGCAACTTGTACCCCTGAGTGTGAATAAGGTGCAGTGAACAACACACTTTTAGAACGTTCAGGTGTCACAGACATTCCGCCAATGATGACGTCAAATTTTTTGGCTAACAACGCGGGAATAATGCCATCCCATGCGGTGGGAACAAATTCCACTTTCCAGCCAGAATCTGCCGCAAGTCGCTTGGCGACATCAATCTCAAAACCAATCAATTCACCTTGTTTATTACGCATTGCCCAAGGGACAAAGGTCGACATGCCTACGCGTAGTGTGCCGCGCTCATTGATGGCTTCCAGATTAGAGGTCGCATTTGCTTGCTCTTGTGCGCTCACTAACGAAGGGATCGCGATGGCTACCCCTAATAACGCTGTGATGGTTGCTTTGAATAACTTCATGTTATCTCCTTATATTTTACGCCAACTGGCTCCTAGTCTACTTTCTAGCCATGCGGATAAGCCGGAAAGTGATAATGTTAAAGCAAGATAAATAGCGGCGACTGAGAACCAAATTTCAAACGGCATCGCGGTTTCAGAAACGATGTTTCTCGCTTCAGTGGTCAAATCAAAAATCGCCATCACACTGACAATCGATGAGTTTTTGATTAGCGAGACCACTTCGTTGGTCAGCGGAGGCAAGGTACGTTGTAACACCTGCGGCAAAATCACATCTTTGTAACTGTTGAATGGTGATAAGCCGAGTGTTTTGGCTGCCTCAAACTGTCCTTTAGGAATGCTATTTAGCCCCGCGCGGAGGATTTCTGCCGTGTACGCGCCTTGAAATAAGGAAAGAGCTAATACAGCGGTGCTAAAGCGGTCTAAGCCGATAACGGGGCCAAAAACAAAATAAAGTAGGTAGATTTGCACCAATAGCGGCGTGTTGCGGATCAATTCGACATAGCCAGTCGCGATCGCTCGGCCAATAATTGAATCACTTAACCTTAATAATGCGGTTGAAAGCCCGATTAAAAGGGTAAAGCACAAACTTATCGCTGAGATTTTGATTGTGACGACTAAGCCGTCAATCAATTCAGCGGGCCACCACTCACCATCTTCATAGAAGATGATGTAATCGGGGACGCGATGCCATTGCCACTGATAACCCATTGCTTGCGCACCTGAATCCAATAGCCAGACAATCGCCAGCGTAATCAAGGCTATTTGCACCAAGGCTTGTAGGACGGGTTTAACGATTCGTACGATCATTTAGTAGCTTAAAATTTGGTTTAAGAAGGTTTTGGTGCGTGGATGTTGTGGATTTTCAAACAAAGCGACGGGCGAATTCATTTCAACGATCTCGCCTTCATCCATAAACACCACTCGATTAGCGACTTTTTTAGCAAAGCCCATCTCATGGGTTACGCAAATCATGGTCATGCCGCTTTGTGCTAATTCCACCATCACATCGAGCACTTCATTGATCATTTCAGGATCGAGCGCAGAAGTGGGTTCATCAAATAAGAGTAAATCTGGTTCCATACATAACGAACGAGCTATCGCCACACGTTGTTGTTGTCCGCCGGAAAGCTGAACAGGGTATTTGTTGGCTTGTTCCTCGATGTTGACTCGCTTGAGATATTTTAGCGCGCGCTGTTGTGCTGCTGGTTTGGAAAGCTTTAGAGTGCGAATCGGAGATAGGGTCAGGTTTTCCAGCACGGTCAAGTGCGGGAAAAGATGAAAGTGTTGAAAGACCATGCCAATCTTGCCGGGCTTAATGGTTTTACTTATGGTGTGCTCACCAAATACTTGGATTTCGCCTTGCTGAAACTGCTCTAAGTTATTGATACAGCGAATTAGGGTAGACTTGCCAGAGCCAGAAGGGCCACAAATGACGACAATTTCCCCAGGTGCAACCGTGAGATTAATATCTTTTAGCGCTTGGAATTCGCCGAACCATTTATTAACGTTGCTAAATTCAATGATGGGTGTTTGAGTCATCAAGGTCACATTTTTATTTTTTATTGTCGTTAGACAATAACAACTAATTAACGATTTTGCACTGGCAAATGAATTGAAAGCGTGCATATTCGGCGATTTACACTGGATTTGTATAGTTCATAACCGCTGTCTGTGATCATTGGCACACCCTCATTTAAGCCACTGCGAATAAAGCATTTTGACTGAGTCGCTTTAGGGTTAGAATTAAGTCATAAATGAATCTATTTGGAGCTTGGCTCGCGCAATGGAATATGTTGCTGTTATTGTCCTAATTTTTGTCGCTTTCTATCTTTTCGTCCAGAAACGTTATTTGAACACCAATGAGTTAAAAGACAGTACGTATAAAAAAAATGGACCACTACTCAACGGCAAAGAGTCTGCATTTTATACTGCTCTTATTTCTGCGGTTGGTCAGCATGGTGTCGTGATGTCTAAAGTCGCGATGTCGAAAGTGGTTGCACCCAAAGCTACCGACAAGAAGAGTTGGTTTATTGCTAACAACCGTATTGCCAAGAGCTATTTTGATTATGTCGTCTGTGATCCTCGTAGTTTAGAGGTGCGTGTAGCGATTGAACTTGATGATGGTAGTCCCTTGAGTAAGGGTAAGGCAGAGCGCCAGAAACTCTTAATGCATGTGTGTAAATCAGCGGGCATTCCTTTGATTGGTACCAGCGTCAAACACAGTTATCAAGTGGGTAGGTTACGTCGTTTGTTGGCGGCACATATTGATTTAATCGAACCCGATAAAGAAGTGCGTTTTTGTAAACGTTGCGGCAGTCCAATGGTGATCAAAACGGCCGCGCAAGGTGATTTTAAAGGCCGCCGATTTTTTACCTGCAGTCGCCAGCCTCATTGTACCTATACCGAAAACTACAATGTGGTGTTTGAAGACCTAGATTAAATTGAACACGGGTTCTGACTTTGTGCTGGAACGGGAAGAGCAAGCCATTATGACTCTGCAATGGCTTGCTCATTGTCTTGATATGCCATCACCTGATTGCGTCCATTTTTCTTCGCTTTATACAGTTCCATATCTGCAATATGTAGCACGTTTTCTAGGCTATTAAACGGATCGCATTGATAAACGCCAATACTGGCGGTCAAAGCAATCGGCTTCTCTGCAGAGAAGAAATGATAGTCCTCAATTGCCTTTCTGATTCGTTCTGCCTTGTATAGAGCTTCTTTGCTCGACGTATTACGCAGAGCGACACAAAACTCTTCACCACCAATACGATAGACGGGATTTTCGTCACTGTGTTTGTCAATTAATGCCGCGGCTTGTATCAACACTTTGTCGCCAACATCATGGCCATATTGGTCATTAACTTGTTTAAAAAAATCCAGATCGAGGATCAGTAATGCCATTGGCTGTTGGATGTTGTTACGGCGGTAGCGTTCAAAGTTATGCACTAAAGCGTGACGATTATAGACACCCGTTAATGAATCGCGTGAGGCGAGTTGCTGCAATGAACTATCAGAGTGTGCCCGTTTCACTTCAAGAATGTGTGAAACTACCCAAATACACAGATAGCACAGTATGAAATTGACTAAAATGTATGGATGAAAAACACCGTGATATTGCAGCATCTTAAATACCGCCGCTGACAAAACAAGTACGATGCCAATCGTCGTAGCTATCGCGCCTTTCTTTGTGCCCAACAGTAGATAGAACATCAAAGGAAATAGTGACGCCCAAATCAACATGCCGTGATGGATAGAGTGGAGAGCAACGCCAAGTGCTATCGCCCCAATCAGAGCATAGGCGTAAATTTCAATCACCAATTGGCGACAATGGTTGTAATAGGTTTGGAAACAAACGTAGCCAGAGAACAACGCAAATAAAGTGTCATAGCCCCACATGAGTTGGGGGGAGCCCAAGGTGATGTTTAGATAGGCGATAACAATCGCAGCGAACGTTAAGAGTAAGCTCAGCCAGAAAAGAACTGCACGGCGGATCTGTTGCGAAGGATTAAATATGTCCGCTTCCATTGTCTATTTCCTTAGCCAACATATGCGGCTGATTTGATTGCAACGACAATGGTATTCATTTACTGATTTGAAGCAAGCGAAGTTTTGAACCAAGATCACACTTTTGACGTTGTGTATGCAACTGACAACGTAGAGCGATCTTTCAATCCAATTTAGTGAGTGTCGACCGCTAATTTTCTAGTATGAGAAAAACTGATCCAAGTTTTTAGTTTGGTTAACGCCCAAACTTCACGTGTCATCAATAGATTACAAATTATCAAACTGGCGGCAATCGCGATGGCAGCACCGATCTCTTGGTAGAGAGGGACAAGGCTGAAGAGCAGTACAAGGTTGATGATTAATGTAATGATCAGTGACCGAACGGTTTTGCCTTCGTTATGAGTCATGTTTAAGACTAAACCCACTGGGCCAAGTTGCATGCTGACAAAATGGCCAACGCAAAGAATAATTAACGCTGGGTAGGCATCGAGGTATTCTGCGCCAAATAGCCATTCGATGAGTAAATCACCAGCAAAAACTAAGACTAAGAAAATTGGCAGTGATACAAGGACCGTTAGTCTTACTGCACGGCTAAGCAGCGCCTGCGCGTTTTCCATATCGCCACTTTTGTATAAGCGAGCAATGTTAGGCATCAACACGGCACTAATCGATGAGAGAACGATGGTGATTAAAGTGACGGCTTGCATCCCAACACGAAAATAGGCGACGGACTCTAAGTCGCCTAACCACCCAAGTAAGACAATAGCCAGTTCAGCGTTTAGGGTAACGACAAAAGTAATCAATGCAAACGGAACTAAAGAGCGTAACCAGGATCTGGTTAGGTAGTCAGGGCGAGCAGGTTCACTGTATTTTTTAATCACATAGCGGACTAAAAGATAGCTCAATGTGCAGGTGAGTAGCGAGGCGAAAATGGTTATCGTGACCAGTGTCATCGAGGACAAAGGTTTATCGAAGAAAACGTAATACAATAGGACGGCAAGAGTAAAAAAGGGCGCGAGCAATTTGGAGGGCAGTTGCGCCAAAATAGGTTTTTGAAAACCATTGAGAACCGCATCTTGTTGGCTTGCAATACCGCGTAGTGGAATCGCCCACATGGCAATTACAATGAGTGCTGCAACGTGTGGCTGAAAATAATCGAAATAAACCAAGCTCGACATGACTGCTAAAATAACCGCGGAGATTGATAAAACATATCCACGCGACCACCAAAATATGCCATTCAGTTGTGGCCAATTTTTCTCTAAATGAAAATTGGCGACTTCGCGAACCATTAAGTTGGGTATACCAGCTAAAACAGGTAAAGCGGCAACGGTAATAATAGAGAATACGTAGGTGTATAATCCGTATTGTTCAGCACCAAGAAAACGGGCAAAAATAACCCCGGAAATGACAGATAAACCACGACTGAGCAATTGAAGGCTTGCGGTTCCAAAAAACAATTTAGCGAAAGAACTCATAATATAAAACTTAACATCCTTGTTTCACGTCTCTAGTGTCTATCTATCTTGCTCATGTGGCTTATTATGGTGAGCACGAGTGTTACGCGTACAAGGTATATAAGTTTTCATCTGTACGGCTATTTCAAATGACATAAATTCATTGAGAGCCAATTCTACACTGTTCGCTTGTCTGATAAATGAGACGAAATTTAATTGTTTTTTATTGGTAGCTTGATCTTCATACCGGCGAATGTTCAATGCATGTCGTGTTTCTATTCGGTATACAAGGTGGCTTGAGTCATGGTTACTAGTCGCTCGAAAGGTTGTGGTTTCGAGTAGAAGTACCCTTGAATTGTGGTGCAGCCAAGTTGTTGTAACAGTGTTTGTTGCGCGAGGGTTTCTACCCCTTCAGCAACAATGTTGATTTCATTTGATCGAGCTATTGCGATGATGGTTTTGACGATGTTGAGGCTCGATTGATCGTCGATCATTTTAATGATGAATGAGCGGTCGATCTTAATCTCGGTGATTGACAGGGCATTGAGATAACTGAGAGAAGAAAAGCCTGTGCCAAAGTCATCAAGTGCAATGCTAAATCCTTTTTGTTGCAAAGCACTTAAGGTCGGTTGAACGGCTTGCAGATCTTCGATAAAGACATTTTCCGTCAACTCTAACACCATCAGATGATTGCTAACCTGGTAGCGCTCAGTCGTCGCCAAAACCAAATCAACAAATCCCGGGTGAAGAAGCTGCTTAGGTGAAACATTCACAGAGACAGTAATCGGTCTTTCTGCGTGCTGATTAAGTTGTTTCGCATCACGACACGCTCTATCAAGTACAAATGCACCCAGTTCAATAATGGCGTCATTCTTTTCTGCAATATCAATGAAAACCAGTGGTGATATAGGGCCAAGAGTAGGGCTGTACCAACGACATAGTGCTTCAGCACCGATAATCTCTCCACTACGAGAGTCAACTTGAGGTTGGTAATGAACGTCTAATTCCCCACGTTTTAGCGCCGAGTGAAATTCATCTTCAAGCAAGAAGTGATTTTGCAGTTCAGCCCTAATTTTCTCATCAAAGAAGGTGATTTTGCCTTTGCCTTGTTTTTTAGAACGAGTCAGAACAATATCGGCTTTGGATAGAAGATCGCGGGGCTGATCACCATCATTTGGGTATAGAGAAACACCAATGGACGCACTTAACTCTAGAGCTATGCCGTGTATAACAAATGGTGAGGTTAACGTTTGTTGAATGTCCTGGGCGAAGGCTAGAGCTTGTGCTTGGTCATTGAGCGCTGAAATGCTGAATACAAACTCATCGCCACCAAATCGGGCGACGGTACCATTATTACCGGCCAGTTGAGCGAAACGCTTTGCTGTTTGAACAAGCAGTTCATCACCCACTTCATGACCATATTTATCATTGACGCGTTTGAAGTTGTCGAGGTCGACAAACATCACCGCTAACATCTTACCTTGCAAACGGCTAAAGGCGATGCCTCGCTGAGTATTCCGTTCTAGTAATACTCGATTAGGGAGGTGTGTGAGCACATCGTGTTGGGCTTGATGGCGCAACTGCTCTTTACCCTGCGCGAGCTTGGCAAAGTCTTTTTCAATTCTGCTCTGAAATTGGTTGAAACGTCGGCCTAAATAATTACTTAACAACATCGACATTAAAATGAGAACCAGGGCGAGGGTTAAGCAAAGTAGCAGTACTTTGATCTGTTCGTTTTCATTTTGTTCGCGCATTTGGCTGAGTTGGTCTGCAATGCTGAGATGAATGTCTTCAATATAAACACCAGTACCAATCAACCATTGCCATTCGTGGTCATATTGTACATAGCTTACTTTATCCATCTCCAATTGGCCGCTAGGGTGGTAAGGCGCTTTATACTCAAGATAACCTTGATTAGTGTTGCTTGATTGAAAAACACTTTGTGCTTGCTCTGCAACGCTTTCGAGATGAGTGCCGATTAAACTATCGTCCTTGTGTGCGAGCACTTTTCCTTGTTTATTAAGAACAAACAAATAACCATCGCTATCGAACCGGTAATTGGCAATAGAATCCAATAGTTTCTCTTTTACTTGAGATTCAGCATCTTGCAAATATTCCCCTGAAGCAATCACCCAGCCGTAGGGTTCAAATAGGCGTCCATAACCAATTTTTTCATATTCATCCGGTTGGTTTGGCTTTTTAAACCACCAACGATAATAAGCATCCAAGCGGTTTGAGGAGGTAAATTTATTGATGAAATTTTTAATGTATGGAACGCCTTGAGAATCGCTCATCTCTAACCCTTGCTTTCCTTCTTGCTTAGGGTTTGTGGCGTGCATGACAAAGAGACCATCTGTCTGGAAAATAAAAAAGTAACCGTTGCCATCGTCGTAACGCACATTGCGTAGCGCCTCGGAAATCATTCGCTTAACGTCTTGCTCAGGTTTGTCTTGGTTTTCCTGATAAATGGTCATCGCCACTTGATAGGCGATATCAACATGATGTTTGACTTGAGATTTGAGTGACGTGATTATTTTCCTGCGCTCGTAACGCACTTGGTCATAAGTGCTTTCTACTCGTTGGGCAATGGTCTCTTTTTGCTTCAGTAGGTTCGTGGCAATGAGGTTTTGTTCTGAGGAATCCCCTAATGATTTTGATAAAAATCATAAATTTAAGGTAGATGCACATCTTGTCATGTGATCAAATGGTTCTGAGAAAAATCAATAACCAGACAACAAGATGTGCGAACTCGATATTTTACACGACTCTCTTTACCAATTCTGCCCTGAATTGCACTTAAAACGACTCAACAGTTTAACGCTGGCTTGCCACGCATTACTTGAATGTAAAACGCTCACTCTTACCGAACTTGGTCGTAACCTGCCAACGAAAGCCAGAACAAAACATAACATCAAACGAATCGACAGATTGTTAGGTAATCGTCACTTGCACAAAGAGCGACTCGCTGTATACCGTTGGCATGCCAGCTTTATCTGTTCAGGTAATTCGATGCCCATTGTTCTTGTTGACTGGTCTGATATTCGTGAGCAAAAACGGCTTATGGTATTGCGGGCTTCGGTGGCACTACATGGTCGTTCTATTACTCTTTATGAGAAAGCCTTTCCGCTTTCAGAGCAATGTTCAAAGAAGGCTCATGACCAATTTCTAGCCGACCTTGCAAGCATTCTACCGAGTAACACTACACCGCTCATTGTCAGTGATGCTGGCTTTAAAGTGCCATGGTATAAATCCGTTGAAAAGCTAGGTTGGTACTGGTTAAGTCGAGTCAGAGGGAAA
Source organism: Vibrio scophthalmi (assembly GCF_040869025.1). Taxonomy (NCBI): domain Bacteria; kingdom Pseudomonadati; phylum Pseudomonadota; class Gammaproteobacteria; order Vibrionales; family Vibrionaceae; genus Vibrio; species Vibrio scophthalmi. The sequence continues at coordinate 2,996,537 of NZ_CP134271.1, forward strand.
GTGCAATATGCAGATTTAGGTGCGGAAAACTGGCAACCTATCAGCAACTTACATAGCATATCCTCAAGTCGCTCAAAGACTTTAGGCTATAAGAGGTTGACTAAGAGCAACCCAATTTCATGTCAAATTGCACTGTATAAATCACGTCCTAAAGGCCGAAAAAATCAGCGTTCGACACGGACTAATTGTCATCATCCGTCACCTAAAATCTACTCCGCTTCGACAAAAGAACCATGGGTTTTAGCGACTAACTTGCCCGTTGAAATCCGAACACCAAAGCAACTTGTTAGGCTCTACTCGAAGCGTATGCAAATTGAAGAAACCTTCCGAGACTTGAAAAGCCCAGCCTACGGTTTAGGCCTCCGTCATAGCCGAACTAGCAGCTCAGAGCGCTTTGATATCATGCTGCTAATCGCCCTAATGCTTCAACTGACATTTTGGCTTGCTGGAGTTCATGGTCAGAAACAAGGTTGGGATAAGCACTTCCAAGCTAACACTGTCAAAAATCGAAATGTACTCTCAACAGTGCGCTTAGGGATGGAAGTTTTGCGGCATTCTGGCTACACAATAACGAGGGAAGACTTGCTCGCGGCTGCAACCCTGCTTGCTCAAAATCTATTCAAACATGGTTGTGCTTTGGGGAAATTATGAGGGGATCCCTCAGGGTTTTGTTCTAACTGCAGTGCGGTTTTTTGGCTGTCGTTAACTACCAATGAAAGGAGCAGAATAATAAATAGGATAATAAGTGCGAAAGGGACCGTTTTGATTGTGTAGAGTAGTTTTCTATCCGTAAGCGCATTCATTGCAGTGATCACTCCCTTTGAACACTCTATATCTTCAAACGTATCAATGAATAACGAGTCGCAGATATAATAATATTTTTACTAATTTTTCATAGTTTTAGTGAGCTTTCTATCGAGCAAAGATTATAACGTTACGCATATCACGCTTATATTTTTTTTATTGCGATGCTTTGCAATAGGTCAGAAATAGAGTGTAGACAAAAAGGAATTATTGTTTTTCTGCTTTGATTAAGAATCAAAATTAATGTTCACTGTATGGTGGTGTTTATATTCTATCGGTTGAATTGGAAATCTTCATATTATGAGCATCATATCGTAAATAGGATATTTTCCTGCCACTGTTGTGATGATTCGTTGTTCAAGGAGCTTACTTTGTCATTCTATATCGCGTTGGATTTTGGCGGCAGTTCAGTTAAATGTGCTGTGATGGATCACTGCGCGACGATAATTGAACAATTTCACTTACCAAGTCGTGTTGCTAGCTTCGAGCAATGGTTTGAACACTTTGACCCATATTTCCATCATTATCAAGACAAGTACTCGATCGTCGGAATTGCGATGAGTGCATGTGGCGCAGTGGATGTTGAAACGGGTTTCATTCATGGCAAAAGCTCACTTTACTATCTGCATGGTGTGGACGTAATTTCGCTGTTTACCCGCCGATATCACGTTCCCGTTGAGTTGGAAAATGATGCGTGTTGTGCGGCACTAGCGGAGAAGTTGCTTGGGGTATGTCGAGATTCTGAACATTTTTGTTTAGTGGTGATTGGTTCGGGCGTCGGTGGGGCGATCGTCACCAAAGGGGAGATTCAAAAAGGGCACAGGTTACACGGTGGGGAGTTTGGTTATGCCATTATGGGCTTTGAAAATGGCCGTCCACAGATCTTATCTCATCTAGCATCGACATATGCTTTGGTGGTGAAAGCGGAAAAGGCGTTATCGTTACCACGTCATTCACTAAGTGGTATTAAAGTGTTTGAGTTGTATGATCAAGATAATGAAGTGATTCGATCGGTGGTATCTGATTGGATCAATTATTTGGCGATGGGACTCTATAATTTACATTACACTGTCGACCCAGAATATATTGTATTGGGCGGAGCGATCAGTCAACGAGAAGATTTGGTGGTGCTGCTTGAGCGGAAATTTGACGAATATCTTCAAGCGATGCCTTATTGCCATGTTAAACCAAATGTTATCGCATCACCATTTGGTAATGATGCTAATTTGATCGGCGCCATGGTGCATTTTTCTCAACGACAAGGTGGTCGATTTAGTCAAAATCAATATATCGGAAGTGCCTAATCTAGTAGGGAAGTGTAGGGGAGTGCGTTTTATAGTGATACTAATAGTCGAGAGTAGCAGTCAAAAAAGCCGACATTGATTGTCGGCTCTTTATTAGTTTTGTGCGGCTTTTACACGAATCTTGCTCTTAGCAACTTCTTTTAAGTTTAGCTTCTCAAGTGCTTCGTTTGCTTCTTCATCATTTGGCATCTCAACAAAGGCAAAACCCTTTGATTGGCCTGATACTTGGTCTAACACCAAAGTACATTCACGAACTTCGCCAAACTGAGCAAACAGTTTGCGAATGTCTTGTTCAGTCGTCGCACGAGCGAGGTTACGAACGAGTAATTTCATAGTAAATCATCATTTATGAGGAAGGTGCTTTGATTGTACAGACTAGCGGTCAAAAACCAAGATAAAACCAAGACATTGGCACTATTTCTGTACTTTGGCGGAAGTGGAGAAAGAAACGCCGGATTGATCAGTTAAATAGTAACCAATCCGGTGTCGTAAGACGGCAGGTTATAGGATAGTCGCATTCTCGTCGTAAATGGTGACACGATTTCGACCATCACGTTTTGATTGGTATAAGGCGTGATCGGCACGTTTATAGGCTTCATTAAACTCACTATCACGAAGCGTAACACCCCCGACGGAGATGGTTACATCGATACCAGAAATCGCGCTATCCGCTACATGCTCGCGAATAAGTTCAGCTTTATCGTAAAGCATGTCATCGGTCATATCTTTAAATAGCACCACAAACTCTTCGCCCCCCCAGCGCACAGCCGCATCTGTACTGCGAATTTGGCTGGCAATACGGCGAGTCACTTCACTAATGACTTCATCACCTTTTTTGTGACCGTGGGTGTCATTGATGATCTTAAAAAAGTCGATATCAATAATGAGCATTGAGAAGTTATGGGCTCTATTGAGTCTTGGCTCGTAAAAATCTCGGCGATAAAATCCCGTCATTTTGTCGCGTGTAATACGGCGTTGACGGCCTTTAATATAAACCACAATAAAGTGCACTAAAAAGGCGATTAGCAGTGAGGGTGCAAGGGTACGCTGAAGAATATCCCATGCACTGAATCCAACCATAATCGGTTCAGCATCGGTACATGGAATCTCGATCGGCTGTTGGTAGGCTGTTAAAGCCGCACTGGTATTGGCGACCGTAAAATGTTCTTGGTTAAACCGATTGATAACTAGATCGATATAGTCGTTTTTGAGATCGATAGCTAAGAGTGCATTAAGTTTTTGTGCGTTGTAGACCGGATAATAGACAGTGCGTACCCACTGTTCAGTGCCCTCTTCTTGATAAGGTTCAGAGAGCTTGATGTTACAACCATAAAACTGGTCAAAGGTGTTCTCTAATCGCTCAAGTTTAACAATACGCTTCATCACGTCGTCAGATTGGTACGAGCCAAATCGTTCTTGGTACTCTTTACGTAATGGTGAGAAGTGCCCGTAGTTAGCGGGATGCTCAAAAATCGCAATAGTCCAAATATTGTCGTGCGTGATCGGGTCGAGTTGCGAGCGAAGCTTATTGATCCCCGTTGAAAGTACTTTAACGTCACCGGCTTTACTGACCATGATATTGACGCCGTTACGCTCGTATATACCTTTGGCCAAATTGATGGTATCGGTATTGTTATAGTACTGGGCGAAACGACGACTGACAGAATAAATCTGGTTAAAGTCTGTAATTACAGACTTTGACAATTGCTTGAGGTGAACGGCATTAAAAATCGCATACGCAGTGCCCACAAGAATGATCGTCGCCATGAATAGTTTAGCGATAGGGTTAATGTGGTTGCGAAATAGGTCAGATAAGCTTTTATGCATTTGCGTTCTTAATCAAGAATTGAGGCCGAAGTGTAGTTGTTAAGATTATTTATTCAAGTATACATCTTAATCGACACGATAAACATTGCTTGTTTTATTAATCAAAGATAGAACGTCTTGTTATCACTATAAATTTACGCAATGAGTGATTCAGGAAACGATGGCTGATTCGTTTATAATATTGTCAAAATTTGATAACTAGAATAACCAGACGTCAGTGTTTAGCACTCGCAATGTTTCTTGCGCAAATTTTTGACTACTTATTGTGGTAGGTATCAGTCCGTGACTCAAAGCGTGTTTAGAAAGTGATTAGTGAGTGTAGGGCAGAAACAACAAAGCCCACATGAAGTGGGCTTTGTTGTTTGTTCATAAGAACGAATTTGGTGCCCGCTACTGGACTCGAACCAGTGACACCTTGCATGTCATGCAAGTACTCTAACCAACTGAGCTAAGCGGGCAAATTGTATTGTTCAACTTTCTTGTTTAAGACAAGAATGGTGCCCGCTACTGGACTCGAACCAGTGACACCTTGCATGTCATGCAAGTACTCTAACCAACTGAGCTAAGCGGGCATTCCTGTGGAACGAGACGAATATTACCCACTGTTTTGGGGCGGTGCAAGGGTAATTTTGAGTAAATTGAACTGTTTGGCGGAGTTATGTGCAGATTGGTTGCGTTTTATTCTTGTAAGGCGGAAAAGTGTGCGCTAGCTCACTCAGTAAATTGAACGAGCCGAGTCGGTTTATAGATATTAGTGTTCATAAGTAAGGAAAATATGGCTGATTTTATTGGCCACGACCATTAAACATCACGATGAAGGTACTAAAAATAATTTTGCTATCCATCATAAACCACGATTTTGTTGAACGCAGTGATAACGCATAGCTGTGATCAAAGCCTACTTTGCGTCTGACATCATCAATGCAAGTGTCGTAGCCTTGGTTGACTTGCGCTAAGCCGGTTATACCCGGCATGACCCCGTAAGTACGGTCGGCGAAATAGGGAATCGCAGTTTCCAGCTCGTTGTAAAAAGTTGGTCGCTCAGGGCGCGGACCAATAAGTGACATTTCTCCGCGTAGTACATTGAACAGTTGCGGTATCTCATCCAGTCGTGTTTTACGTAAAAAGCGTCCAATAGGGGTGATTCTCGGATCATTCTTGGTTGCCCATACTGCGCCAGTTCGAGTTTCAGCATCTTGATACATGGTGCGAAACTTAATAATGTAGAACAACTCCATTTGTGCTGGTGTCGATTTGCCGACCCGCAGTTGGTGATAAAACACGGGCCCAGTGGAAGTGAGTTTAATCGCCAATGCAATAAACGGCAGTATAGGTGCAAGGAGCAACAACGCAAAACAAGCACCGAAGAGGTCAAACAAGCGCTTAGCGAGCCAAGTTGGGTAATTAGCAGTGATGTGCGGCATGTCAGACTCCTTATACTCGTTTCCAGCGTCCATTTTCTAGTCCGAAGATGTAGCGCAGTCCACCATAGAGATTGGCAAAGTGCCCCGCGACAAAATAGGCGAGAAATTGGCAGTATTTGTTGGATATATGCTGAGGAAAACGGATACCAAATAGCGCAATGGCATAGAGCAGTATCTGTGCGAGGGCGAATAAGGCAAACATAGGTTGTGTAGCGAGCAATACCGAGGTAACGAAGCAAGTGATCATTAAGTAAGGAGTCAGTAATCTCAGTCCTTTTCCTGAGGCAAACGCAAATGCAATGGCGCGATAGCGTGGCATAAATAGCCCCGCGAGATGAATGGCTTGTTGCATGTTGCCCGCCGAAATACGCAGGCGACGTTGGTAGTCTTTATTCGCACTCGAGGTCTCTTGCTCAATCGCTACCACGTTAGGCTCATAGATCGCTTTGTACCCTAAGCGAACAATTTCCATTGGCAGAATAAAATCATCATTGATGGTGTTATCGGCGAGTGGTTGAAATAGATGAGTTCGGAATAAATAAAATGCACCGTGTGCACCAATGTTCGCGCCTAGGTTGGCTTCACCAAGCTGAACCATACTTTGGTAGCGCCAATATTTATCTTCACTGGGATTGATTGAAGCGAGCAGCTGATATTGGCTATTGAGCACGCCGACATTCGTATCGTGAAAATGATGATCGGCCAGCAGGAGCGCGTCAATCGAGATTAACGCAGAAACATCGCTTAGCGCGGTGATATCACTGATTATGTTCGGCATTAGGTGATTGATGAGGGCCACTTTACCGCGGTTGTGTGTGAAGTTGATGATTTCAAAGTGCGTTTCGCTACAGATGGCTTCTTGAATGGTTTCTTCGGCAATAGCTACGGTGTTGTCTGTGCAGCCGTCACAAGCGATGATGACGTTATAGCGCTCACGTGGATAGTCGAGACAGGCAAGGTTGCGAATTTTATCGGCAATCCAGTGTTGTTCATTATAAGCGGGTACAATTATGGTAATGGTCGCTCGAGCGCGATCGGCACGCGAAGGTTGATAGTAACGTAATGGGGTGTTGAACTGACGAGCGGTTTCATTTCTGGCATACCAACGCAGCAATAGCGGATAGCCGAAGTGATGATAAATCACTAAGCTCGCACTGAGAAAAAATAGCGCAATGAGTAGAGTATTGAGCATATTAACGAACCTCCACTGACAAGTTTTGATAAGCCGCGACCATCGTTTGAATATTATTATTATTGAGTACAAATCGACGAGGGCTCACAGATTTTATGTCGGCTAAGGTAGACAACGTTTGTCTTGCGAGCGCTTGTGGTTTTTCGACCTCAAATAAAGCGCCGCTGTGAGGACAAATGGTTTCTTCGACTGACCCGACTTGGCTTGCAATCGTGACAATGTCACATGCTTGTGCTTCTAAAGTGGAAAGTGGGAAGCCTTCGTGACGTGATGGTAAGCAGAACATATCGAGTGATTGATAGAAACGTGGCATATCCTCTACCAAACCTAGCCAATGTATGCGATCTGCCACATTGAGTTGCTGGGCAAGGTTTTTGAGTTTTTCAGCTTGAGAGCCTATACCGGCAATGGCGATAGAGATGTTTCGCGGCAGAAGGGTGAGTGCCTTTATCAATATGTCGTGTCCTTTGACGTATTCCAATCGTCCTGCGCTGCCAATAATCGTATCTGCCAAAGGTAGCCCCAATTTTTGTCGCGCTAAAGTCAGGCTTGCGGGTTTGAAGCGCTGGCAATCAATCCCATTTTTGATCACGGTAATATCGGGGTAATTGAATTGACGGCTTAGGCCTGCACTAACACGGTCTGCATCGGCAACTAAACGTGGTTTTGCCATATTTAAGGCGAGGCGCTGTAGGCGAGCGCTGCTACGATTTGATAGATGCCATATGTCATGCTCGGTATGAATATGGCAAGAGATGCGAGCGATTTTTGCTGCTGCGCCACCATACAGTAACGGGCCAATATGATGGGTGTGGAGCACCTGTGGTTTCAATAACTTCAATAGTTTCGCCAGTACGAGCAGTGTTGACAGTTGCACGCCATGAGGTTTATTGAGAAAAATAAGGTGATTCTTAAATGGCATTAGTCTTGGCCAGCGTTGAATTGCTCTGGAAAGGCTACCTTCCAAGCTAACAATCAAAATGCGATGTTGCTTGTCGGCATGGCGTAACATTTCAAGAACTAACGTCTCAATACCACCGGGCGCAAGATGTTGCACGACATGAACAGTTAATTTTGGCTGTGCTTGTTTTGCATCATTCTTATTCATGTTTTACCACCGTATTAATCAACGTATATGGTTGCTGCATCTTCTGTGCCATAATTTAACGTCAATAAAAACAATTATTTATGTAATTTATTGTAGGGTGTTTATCGGTGGTGTTATTTTGAGAATCGTAATGCAATTTTAGGAATGGTTGTCAGTACTGGTGCATGCGTTATCGCCTCTACTTGCTCAGATCTACGCAGAGATGAATCAAATAATTCGAAAAGGTAAGCCATCCCTACACCAAGCCCGATACCAGCTATCAAGCCAGCAAGAATGTAAATCAGAGTCGGTAAATTCGCAGGAGCGCTTGGGGTATAGGGTAGGTCGATAATTTTGACACGTTTGTTTTCCTCAAATACCCCAAGAGAGCCTGTTAATTGCGCCATTTCATAACGTTGCAATAACTCGTCATACAGTTGGCGCTTGATCTGAGCATCCCGTTTCAAACGGTACATCTGTTGTGCTGTGTCCCCAAAGTTTTGGGCTTGTTCTTCAATGGCTGTAATCATTGACTCAAGACTTTTGGTTTCTTCTGTCAAAGACTCATAGCGACTGCGTACAAGTTGTAAGCTATGAAGTTGGGTGACCAATAAGGGTTGAATGTTATTAATATCAGAGAGGGTGTTGCTGCTGGCGATATCCCAAAGTTGATCACTGGTGACATTGGGTTGTTCAACTTCTAACAATAAGTTGCGTTCACTCTCCAAGCGCTTTAGTTCTCTTTTTTTGGCTTGTACGGAGCTGTGGTTATCGGTGTACTTAGCTTGGAGTAAAGTCAGTGCGCTGCGAATTTCGATGATTTGATCTTCAATGCGGCCAATAACAGGATTTGTCTTGGACAACTGCTGATCGAGCGAGCCTAAGCTTTTTTCCACCCCTGCCAGTTCAGCTTGCTTCTCCGCTAGGTTTTGTTTGAGCGTCGCCAGCTGGGTGAGGCTTTGGTTTTGCATTTCAGGAGTTACAGCAAGGTTTTTGTTTCGGTACTCGGCCAGTGCATTTTCGGCTTGGTCCAACTCACTACGGCGTTTTTCAATGTGAATGGTTAAGAACTCACTTGAGTCACGAATAGAAGAGCGCTCAGGCGCGAGCAGCTGTTCAATAAAGTGCTCACTGATTGAGGTTAACAAGGAAGCCATACCATCTGGTTTCTCGGCTGTTAACTCTATCTGCAAGAAATCTTTGCCAGGTTGATTGACAGAGAGGTTGGCGGATAAACGCTGGATAATGCGTTCTTGTTGTAATGTACTCATATCAGGAGTGATCAGGCCTTGATCAGCCGCGACGGATTGGAGAACGTGGCGACTTTTTAACAGGGTGCTTAGCGCATTTAATCTTTCTTTCAACATGGTTGAAACAGCAATATCCTCCAAAAATGGGTTCATTTTTGCCGTTTCTTGGATAAGCATACTGGTGTGTGAGACATACACCGTTGGGGCAAGTTTAGCGACCATTAAACCAACAAAAGGTAAGATTAATGTCGGTAACACGATAACGTAACGTTGCCGCCACGCTGCATTTAATATCTCCGCAATACGTAGCGTTATGCTGCTCATAGCGTATCCAGTAGTGAGCGAACAAATTGACTACGTGCTTGCCAACTATCATCGGCGACAATGTCTGCTGAATGCTTGGGTTCATAGTTGGTCATTTTAAGCGCTTCGCTCATTTCATGCGCGCTCTCGACAACGTTGACGTACTTACTATATCGCTCTAATGCAGGAAAAGGTGTAGCGACAATAGGTGCACCAGCGGCGAGGTATTCAAGCAGTTTTAGAGGATTACATGCTTGGATTTGCTTATTAGATTTGAAGGGTAACAAGCTGGCCTGCCAGTGCTGGCTGTAGCAAGGGAGTTGGTTGTGTGGTCTAGGACCTAAATAATGGATATTGGCCAACTTTGGTAGTGGGTTATAAGGCATTTCATTTGGTCCAATAAAAAGAAAGTCCCAGCCCGGCAGATTTAATGCGACAAAATTGATCAAATCATAATCTAACCAGTTTGATAGGCTGCCATAAAAGCCTGCGATAGGTTTGCCGTTTTGCGGAAAGTCCACCGCAATTGGCGCTGGTTGGCTAAATAGGTCGACATCCACTCCGTGTGGCAGCAACAAGGTTTTGTTATGCGGAAACTTCGCGCAGATTGCTTCACTTGCCCCCAGAACAAGGTTGGCTTTTTTAACCATCTTCTCTTCATGTTCGGCAACCACGTGATGGTCAACACCTGACAACGCTGAAAAATCATCACCACAGTAGTAGATCACCCCTGATTCATTGAGATGCCCGCAAAGATCGGCTGCGGTGGGTAATGAACTCCATAAAATCGGTTTCTCAATATGATGTTCAGCTAAGATCGGAAGAAGTTGATTCAACATCATCGTCTTCGCGAGCTGGCGACTAATATGACTGCTGGGAGCAGGTATGGTACGCAAGTTTACAATATGAACATTATCAGGCACTTGAGAAGGGGTACTAAAGCCTTGTTTGGGCTGTCCAATCAGCTTAGATACTGCACGACGGCAATCATTGGCGTTTAGTTTAGGTTGACGTAAGCCTATTGAATTGACCCAGATGATCTTTCTCATTTTAGGTAGGTGTCGGATTAAGTGTTGAGTGCTTGATGGCAGACCACCAAAATCTTCACCAAAAACAATCATATCACGCATAGTCTTGCTCCTTTAAATGGCGGACGACTCGCGCCGGATTACCGACAGCAACAACAAAATCTGGGAGATCATGGGTCACGACACTGCCGGTTCCGACTATCGTGCCTTCGCCGATGGTGACATTGGGGCAGATGGTCACATTGGTGCCAATCCATGCATTCTGTTTGATGAGGATATCGCCAACGTTAGCGTCATCATCAGGGGATCCTTGAGCGCGCAGTCGGGGATTAAGAGAATGACCTGAATAGCCGAAGATGAATGCACCTGAGGCAATGCGTACGTTGTCTTCAATGACGATTGTTTTTCCGACCGCTATTGTGCTTTGCCACCCCACATCGACATTGTTACCAATCAGTAGTTCGGGTTGACCGCTTTGTACTCGGCCAGAGAATGTTGTGTGGCCGGAAATTCGACACTGATGGCCAATCCGTAACGTGAGGGGGCCTGAAACAAAAGGTATTCCGCCGTAGAGATAAAGCTGTTTACCACATTGTGTGGTTCGGCCTTTGAATGCTGGCGTATAAACAAACAGACGCAATATGGTTTGGCTGACTAAGGAAAAGAATTGCACTAAATGAAACATAGCTACATTAAACCAACGTGGCGTAGGAACGCCGGTTGCGCGAGCCTGTTTTAGCCACTCAAACAGTCTTTGATAGCGTGGGTTTGGGTGAGTTTGTAGCCAAATTTTGAGTGACGCAACTGACATAAGCACCTCGTTATAAAACATTGCTTTCATTAACAATTCATATTATGTGCCAAAGATTAATTGCTTATAAATCATCATGTTGAATTGTTGTTGTGCTTTGTCGTGATTTGATTTTCATTTTGAAAATCATTTTGAATAATACGATGACACGCAATAGATAGACCCGCTAGGATATAGATTGGCCAATTGAAGCCCTGGGTTAAAAAGGTTCCCGAAACGATGGTGCCGACTAAGCTGGCATAGACGGCAAAGGCGGATGCGTACACATAAGGAGAGAAGGTATGTTGGCTTTCTTTTAGTGCTTTTAAATTTTTTCGGCTGGTATTGATTACTGTGACAATGATACCGATAAACACGAATAATCCCACGAAGCCAGATTCCGCAAGAACACCAAACCAAGTACTGTGCACGGCATGATTTAACCCATCCCAGTGTGAGGAGTAATAAAAGTAATTGAAATAAAAATTGTCGATGCCAACTCCGGTTAATGGTCGATCTAACGCCATCTTAAATGCGGCTTCCCAGGCATATAGGCGACCCATTGCGGACTCATCCACACCTACTTCAGCACTACCACCTGATTTTCTGTCGGAAATCCCCGCCATGTAAAAAAGTGCGATGAAGGCGATGACGCCAAGTAATGCAAGTAAGAACTTGGAGCGTATATGTTTTAAACCGAAAACGCCCAAAATTGAGATACACCCAAGCAAACCGCCACGACTTTGGGTCTCAATCACAGCGTAAAAAGCTGCCACCGTACACAACGCACCAAGCAGTCGAACCCAGCCGAGATTTTTAGTCATCATTAGACTTAGAGAAAACGCTAAAGGAAACATTAATACCAATGAAAGGTCATTAGGATCACCCAACATAGATCCTAAATCTCGACCAATAGTGACTCGAGTGCCTTCAACCAGACCAACGCCACCAAAGGCGTTATTAATAGCAACGCCGGCAATCATCAAACCTGCTAATACTATCATGATGGCCATGCGCTTCAGGCTTAATTCACTGGAGATTAGCCATGAAATAGCCAGCGTCATGACAATGATTTTCCAATAAACATTTTTGAAATATTCAAAGGCAACTCCGCGATTTGAAGCGAAGACGATACCAATAAAAATGAGTGCCCAGAAGGCGATTAACCACCCAAGGCAAGGGTGCCAAAAAGGTTTGATTTGTTTGCTGACGAAAATGTGAAAACACAGTGCACCTAGTGCGCCCAAAGAGAGCAGTAGCGGGACGCGTAAGTTATAGATTACTGGGAATGCCTCATGAATGCGAAAAAAAGAGAACAGCACAAACAAGCTCACCATCCAAAAGGTTTGGTTGAGGACAAATAAAGCGCCAAGGGGCAGTAGCCCTAGCGCAATAATAAAGGCAGGACTCGGATTGGTCAGCCACGCGATTGATAAGATCAGGCAAACAACCAATAAGGTGACCAAATTAGGCATCGGTAGGGTTTTATTCATACGCGAAATCTCTGCCACGCAAGTTTTACCGCGTGATAGGGTAGATTAATGACACCGAGTTGCTGCACGGCGAGCAATAAAATTGCGGGTTGAACCAAGGCAAGGATAAACATCAATGTCGTTGGAATATCAGCAAAGGCGCTAATCAGAAAAAATGAAGTAATTAGAATTACGATACTTAGCGCGGGATGATAAGGCAGTGGTGCGCAGTATTGACTGAGGAGAAAAACAGCGATAAAACGACTCAGTTGCGCGAGTGTGACCATTGTGACAATGAGCCAAATTGAACGATAGTCCAATACGAACATGATGACAAAAAGTATCAGCAATGTAGTCACGGTGATGATGAGATTAATGAGCAGTAAACGGCGAGTTTGCTGGCTTTTAAGTAAGCCGATATTGACGATTTCAACTAACTCTTTATACAACATGGCCGCGACAGTCATCACGATTAAATAGACCGCCAGTGAATATTGGCTAGGCAAATAGAGAGTGATAAAACATTTTGCTAGCCACACTATGCCAAGTGACACTAAGCAGGCATAAACAATCCCGGCCTGACTATTTCGTGCTGTTTTTTTTGCGCCTTGTGTTTGCCAGCACTCAAACCGTTTTGGCATCCACCACATATGAAACGGCTGCAACAAAATTCCAACGGCCAGGGCAAATTTAAGTGCAATGGCATATTGCCCCAGCAACTCCAGATTGAGTGTTTGTGCCACAATCCATCGTTCACCACCGTTTAGACCGAAGGCAATCAAAGCGGAGCCCATAATTGGCAAGCAATAGCGTAAGTAATGAGCAATTTGTGCGGGTGTGAGCAGTTTAAAGTGGAAACGATGGTAGCAGTGCAAAAGAAGACACTGCAGTAATGCCGTTGCAACACCGACACAAAAGACGGCGGTGACACTTGGATAAAAACGGACGACCAATAAAATTAAGCTGACTTGGCAGGTTACACTAACCACGCTAAGTTTGAAAAATACCTCGGCTCGACCCTGTAATCTTAACCACGCCAAACTGATGGCTAGAGCGCTTTCCAATACCACCGCAGTTGCAATCAATATCCATTGCATCGGTGTGAAAGATTGAAAGAGGGTGAGTGAGGGCGCAAACAGTTGGAGCCCTTTATAGAGGCCAAATAATATCGTCACGACGAGCAACGAGATGCAAATCGCCGTTATGTAGAGCCGATTGGTTTGTTCACGTTGCTGATGTTTGTCTTCCGCCGTCGCGATGAATCGATACAAACTTTCATGCATGGAGAGCGAAGCGAGCAAAGTAAACAACACTGTGCTGGTGGCAAGTAACTCAAGTTGGCCAATTTGTTCAACCGATAAGTAGTGGGTCATAAATGGCAGAGTGATGAGTGAGGCGCCTTTCATCATCAGTAGTGCTGAACCGTAAAGGAGCATTTCTTTCCATGCACCCATTCTCGTTGTTTTGTTAGCGTGTTGTCCTGATGGTGGTGTCACACGTGGGCTACTCATAATCTAGCCATGCGGACTCGGCTAATTCGTTGTCGGCTAACTGACCACTCACGCCTGCAACGATCTGTGAATAGGTCTTATGGGCGCGATAGCGTTGGGCGACTTGAATGCCATTTTGTTGGGTTGCCTGCAATAAGTGTTGGTCTGCATAGACCGAGAGAATGGCTTGCCTTAGCGCAAACGGATCGCCAGCTTTGTATTTGATGCAGTTAACCTTATCGGTTAACTGTAAATCCCAATAGCTACCGTCTTGGGGGATGATGACGCACATTCCCGCTGCAAGCGATTCCAAAATCGATAGGCCAAAGGGCTCTTTGGTGCTGGTCGAAATGAAAATATTACATCCGCGACGAATGTCATCGAGATTGTTGGGGTCTTGATACCATTTTGTATGCCTTAGAGCGATGGGGGCACTCGAGACCTCCAACATGATCTCTTTAGGTTGGATAAAACAGATATGGCTTTTCACGGCATGAGTGGCATGCAATTGACGGAGTGTATCGACAAATAGATCGAGCCCTTTCCATTTTAGCGTTGAAGCGCACCAGAAGCAGGTTGGGATCTGAGCCATCGTTTTGGAAGGCCAATTCTCTTTGGCAAGACCGTTGACGAAAGTGTGGAAATGATTCGACTTGATGTGAAATAGCGTTACGGCATCGACATCTTCGATATTTGTATGATGACGGATATAACATTGCAAGGCGTTCACCATGCTTTGATGCGCTGAGGGTAAATAGAAAATCTGTTGTGCTCGCGTTAAGCACCAACCAATTGAGCGTGAAGTGGCTACGTTGCCATGGATGAGTTGAACAATCGAAAAACGATGCACTAATTGCGTAAGATAAATCGCCATATCAATGCCGGGACCTGACGCCCCTATAACATGGTCGACTTTAGGCAGTCGAATGCAATAACAGAGCAGTGCTAAAGCGAAGTAAAATTGATTGAGCCAATAGAATAGACCTGAATATTGTCTACTTACCCATGGAAGTGCGATCAAAGGTAGCACGTTAACGCGATGTTGATTCGCAAACATGCTGTTTTGCCAGAAGTCGCGATCAACGGTCAGAACCGTAAAAGTGACTTGTTGGCGATCACATTGCCTTAAGGCTTCACTCGTGGCGATTTTTGAACCGCCCTTAAACGGAATAGGGTCAAATATCACGTTATGAATCATAGTCATAGATAACTCCTATTTATTGCGGCTAGAAAGTGACTTGTGACGATTAGAAAACGCCGTTTTCAAAGGCTTAAAGCTATTCAGTAGAGAAGGTCGGCTAGGTTGTTGCTGCTCAAGCAAGCTCTGATAGAGCGCACAAATATCATCGACATAACGCTGATGATTAAAATGGTCGCAGACGACTTGATAAGCTCGTTTAGTTAGTTCAAGACACTCAGTGGGATGAGAGTGAATACAACGCATCATATTGAGTAATGGCGCGTAACCATTATTGACGTAAAGCAGCGCCGTTTCGCCATGTTGAACTATCTCGGGTATCCCACCTTCATATGGGGCGATAATAGGGGTTTTAGCAATAGCCGCTTCAGTGACAACCAAACCAAAGGCTTCTTGGCGGGCACCACTAACAAACGCATCAGATCCCTTTAGCCAACCAACCACATTGTGTTGTTCGCCAACGAAATGGACATGCGCGGTTAAATGCATGTCATGGGTTAGTTGAATCAGTTGCTGCTTTTGCTCACCTTCACCAATCACGACCAGATGGCTATTCGGATATTCTAAGGTGAGGTAACGGAGTGCTTGAATGATACGGTCGACGCCTTTTCGCTCAATGAGCGAACCGACCGTGGTAAAAATTTTTGTGTCTGGATTTAAACTAAGATGTTGATGAATATCCACCGTCTTTTGCTGCTGTAAGGCGCCGATGTTGATGCCGTTGTGTATGACCGACAATTGATCGGTTGGGTAACCGTCAAGGCGTAAATTTTGAGATATGGCATTGCTGGCGGTGATGATATGGGGTGACATGTGCAGGCCGAGCGTGACGCGGTCACGGCTTAAGTAGTCACTGTGTAAATGGGTGACCATTGGGCAATGGCATAACCGCGCTGCGACAGCCATCCACTGGCACGGCGCGCCACTATTGATGTGTACCAACGCGATATTGCGCTGCTTGACCATTCGCTGTCCTTTTTTGACCAACGACGCCCAGCTTTTTAAGTCAAAGGTTGGCTCCTGCCACCCGAGTAGCAAAGTAAAATCATCCAATTGGTATTCAATGTTTTGCGCATCTAGAAAGGGCAACAGTGCCGGGTTATTTGTCCACACGATGGGTTCAAAGCGCTGGCGATCGAGATTGAGAATAAGGTCGAGCAGACACTGCTCACTGCCTCGAATCCAGTTATCACCATAATGAACATATAAGATTTTTGTTATATCAGTCATCCGCTAGCCCGCCACATTGTTGTTATCATAGTGGTAATAGAGCAATCTAGATGCCAATAGCTTTGTCAGTGTAAGTGCTTGAAATTTAGTTCAAATAAATGGAGTGGTGCGATATTAAACGTTTAGTTCGCAATTTGAGAATCAAACTGAGTTGAAACAGCATGGTAGATTTTTAGCAATTTGGGAATGACCGCTTGCTGAGAGTAATGTTGATGAATGGTGTTGGTGGCATTGACACGCATTGCTAACTGTCCCTCATCGCTAAGAGATTGCCACTGCTGCAATTGCTGGCTGAAAGTGGCTTCTTCGTAGGCTAACCAGCCGTTTTCGCCATTAATAATTAAGTTAGGCAGTTCACCTACTCGGCTAGCGATGATGACAATACCGCGAGCCATTGCTTCTAGAGCGACCATAGGTAATCCTTCAAATTCAGAGCAAATCACCAATACAGAGATGGTTGGCCAGACAGTATCCATTTCACTTTGATGGCCGTGGCAGTGAACGTTTTTACCTGCAATGGTGTCGATTTGTTGTTTGAGAGGGCCGGTGCCATAAATATCAAAGTGGAGTGAAGGGAAATTAGTGGCCAAACGACAAAATCGGTCGGGTGCTTTTTCTGAACTTAATCGGCCAACGAAAGCGATGGATTGGCCATGTTGAAAAGAGATGGATTGGCAGTCAATAAAGTTATTGAGGTAGTGGCTGCTAGTCGGAATTTTATTGGCGATGGCGTGGCTAACGACTAACGATTGGTCAGATACAAAGGCACTGATGCGATCGAGCCAATCATAGAGTTTGACTCGGCCGCTTGGGTTTTCACCGGCATGGTAGGTGGATATTTGAGGGCTGCGAGTGAGTAACTTAGCGATTTTGCTTAGGATACTCGCACGATAACCATGGGCATGAACCAGTAATGGGCGTTGTTGTTTGAGTAGGTGAATAAGATTGGAAAGCGCGCTTAGATGACTTGCTGGGGCATCATCACCGCCGAGATAATCATAGTCTATTCCTAGTGTTTTTAGCTTTGTGCAGATAGGTGACGGCGATGAATAGCGGCTCACCAGCCAAACTTTTACCGCTTGTTGATGGGCGATTAGCCCTTGAGCCAGTTGCAAAACGTGGGTTTCGATGCCGCCAAACTGGCGGCTATCGACTATTAACCAAATCTCATTGGACGAAGTTTTGTTCATCTTCTGTTTCCCAAGCCTGTTTTTTACGGTAAACCGTAGAAGGGCTCAGTTCGAGTAGTACTGCTGCATTGAGCACGTTGCCATCACACAGTTCAATCGCTTGCTGAATGGCTTCACGTTCAATCTGCCACATAGGGCGAATGGTCGACTCACTGACATTGGAACTCTCGCTTTGTGACGTGGCGGTGTGATTCGTTTCATTCACAATATGCTCTTGAGCGGCAGGGGAAGGGTGATTATCGATACTGGCCGTTCGCGTTACGCTGGCAGCTTTTCGTAATTGCACCACTTGTGTCGGTAAGTGCTCCACCGCTAAACGCTCATCGTTATTGAGCACGACAATATTACGCAGTATGTTCTGTAATTGACGCACGTTACCTGGCCATGCGTAACGTTTTAAGATCGCTTCTGCGTCTTTATTGATAGTGCGGAATTTTTTCTGGTCTTGCTTCGCGTACAGTTTTAGAAAATGGGTGGCAAGCGTGGCAATGTCACCACCGCGCTCGCGTAGTGGGGGCATTTCAATCGGCACAACATGTACGCGGTAATATAAATCTTCTCTAAATCGGCCTTCTTCAACCTCCACTAGAGGATCGCGGTTGGTCGCACAAATAATGCGAACATCAACCTTTTGTTCCTTGTTGGCACCCAGAGGAGTGAACGTGCCTGTTTGGAGAAAACGCAGCAATTTTTTCTGCATTTCCAAGTCCATTTCGCATAGTTCATCAAGGAACATCGTGCCGCCATTGGCTGCTGTCGCTGCACCTTTTCTATCGGTTGTTGCACCGGTAAATGCCCCTTTTAGATGACCAAAAATCTCACTTTCCATCAAGTCTTTAGGAATTGCGCCACAGTTGATTGCGATAAACGGCTTATCACGGCGCTTACTCTCTTTATGAATCGCTTCAGCGCACACTTCTTTACCGGTACCACTTTCGCCGATAATAAACACGCTGGCGGTGGTTGGGGCTACAGAGTCGATTATTTTATAAACACCTTGCATCGGTAGGCTACTACCAATAAAACCATGGAAGCGTTGGCGATCAAATTTGCTCTCAATGTTTTCAACCAAATCTTCGAGTTTGGCACGTTGAAGGTGCAGATTAATCGATGTTTTCAAACGGTCGGCTTTGATTGGTTTTTCTATAAAATCTTTAGCGCCTTTCTGTAGCAAGTTGACGGCAACATCAACCGAACCGTGCGCGGTCGCGACAATCACAGACGTTGGCACTTGATTTTCAACAATCCAGTCGAGAATGTCTTGGCCATCCATATCAGGTAACTTGAGATCAAGGATCACCAACTGAGGGACGTTGCGCTCAATAAATGCGATCGCTTCACGGCCTGTTTCAACGTGAAAAAGGTCAAAAGGCTCGTCTTTGACATACTGCTGATACAACACTGCCAGTGAGGTCGAATCTTCGATTAAAAGTACTTTTGATTTCATTGGCACTTCCTTGTTGTCACGTCACAACCGATGATTTATTCAGCGGTTTGGGTGAACCCTAGCGTTTTTCTATGAATGATGGCTTCGAAAGAGTGTTGAGCAAGCTCAATTAACTCTTGGTGATAGTCGAAAACTTGTTCGGGATGGCCTTCAAGGCACAAGCGCTCAATTTTCCGCGCTAGATCCGATAATACACGATTGCCAAGTGCTAAGGATGAACTGCCCAAAGTGTGGCTTTCAAACTCAATCACTTCTGTATTCCTTTCGATAAAAGCGTTGTTTAAGGTGTCGATGCGCTTTTTAGATTCTTCCACATAATGATCTATCAATAGAGGTAAGACGTCAGCGCTGGTGTCTTGAATCATTTGCTGCAAAATTTCTTCATCCACGAGTTCTTCGTTCACAGGGCTCTCCTCGTTGTTTCCTTTATTTCTATCATCGCTGGCGGATAGGGATGATTCATCGACAATTTCTGTCGCGGCGAACACTTCCTTGTCGGCGCATTTTTCATCTTCACTATTTAAGAATAGATTAATTTTTTCAATTAGTTGTGATAATCGTACCGGTTTTGATAAGTAATCGTTCATTCCCACTTCTAAGAATTTTTCTTTGTCACCAGTAAGCGCATGTGCAGTAAGCGCGATAATTGGGATATTAGCGCTATGTGGGTCATCAAGCGCTCGTATGGCTTTGCAGGCTTGCATTCCGTCCATTTCTGGCATGGAAATGTCCATAAAGATCAGGTCGTATTGATACTTTTGTACTTGTTCAACGGCCTGATTGCCATTTTCGACCATATCAAGATTTAGTCCGGCATGGCTAAACATACTCTTAATGACCAGTTGATTGGCACGGTTGTCTTCCGCGACCAAAATACGCAAATTTGGGTCAAGTGGGGTGGTTTTTATTTGGGTGGGAACCACATCGCCAATCAATTCATCAGCAAGTTCTAGTACGATAGTGAAGGTAAAGGTGCTACCTACACCGGGCTCACTGCTGACCTCCATATGACCATCCATCATTTGGGTTAAGCGTTTACAAATCGCTAATCCTAGCCCTGAGCCTTCATGGATACGCGAATAGCTTTGATCGACCATGGTGAACTCTTCAAATAAGTAGTCCAGCGCACTGGCTTTGATGCCAATACCGGTGTCGGTGACACTGCACATCAGAGTGACTCGTTCGTCATTTAGTGATTGCGCATCAATTTTGATCGAGACACTCCCTTGTTTGGTAAATTTAATCGCGTTGCCAATTAGGTTGTGCAAGATCTGCTTAATGCGATTTTCATCGCCTCGAACCTTTGCAGGCACTTGAGCGGGAATATAACAGTGTAGAATTAGGTCATTGTTTTTGGCTGAGGGCATAAAACTGTCAACCACACTTTCTACACAACGGCGGAAATCAAAAGGTGAGTTGTCGAGAATCAGAGTGTTTGACTCCATGCGGGTAAAATCGAGAATGTCATTAATCACTGACAATAAAAAGTGACCTGAATCCGTGGCGGTGGTGATTAACTTACGTTGGTCTTTACTGAGTTTTGTTTCTTCCAATACGTTCAATACCCCCAGTACTCCATTCATGGGAGTGCGAATTTCATGAGACATTGATGCCAAGAAGCGCCCTTTAGATTCACAAGCTTGCTCGGCTTCCGCTCGGGCTTGTTGCAATGAGCCGTAACTCTGTTCAAGTTTGGTCGACATGGCATCGAAGGCTCTAGCGACATCGCCCAGTTCATCTTTAGAGTGTTCGTTAAGTTGGAAGCCGGGGCCATTGCGACATACGGTATTTGCCGCTTTGGTTAATCGGGTTAACCCGCGAGTAAGGTAACTGCCTAAGATGTAAGAGAAGAAGGCAACGAGGATAACCTCAATAATGGCGATTGAGATGATTGCTTGACGGGCGTGTTGCAACATGGCGCTGATGGCATCGGTACGAAACCCCATGTCGATATAAGCGCTGCCGTTACCTATTGGGACTCGGGTATCAAAAATACCATCGTTGCTGCTGTTTAAATTGGAATCGATCGACATCGCTCGTTTAAGTAGAGTTTTATCCCCTATACAAACAAGATCGTCGCCGTTGTCGGCAATGCGTATATAGGCGAGATCTTCAACCAGGAAAAATTGATTAGCGAGCTCCTCAAGCTCGTTAATGTCCTTATTCATCAACGGTTTCGCTGCCACAATAGCAAACATTTGCGAAGTGGTGGTAACGCGCTGTAATAGTTGCTGTTCGTTGGATTGAGACAGGAAACGCATCGAGCTGAACACCAAGATAACCAGTAATACCACCTCGATCAGTGCGATGCCGACAATGGTTTTGGAGCGAAATGACATAGTGATTATCCTCCGTGAATTTACGCGATTAAGGTGAGTAGTTCATGGTTTAATAACTTTGTGATCCAGTTATCCCGCCATCGTTTTGGTATCCATTTAAAGCGATTGAGTTCACGCACCATTTCTTGTGCAAGAGTGGGTTGATATTTACTGTTGATCACGCAACCAATCAACGTACTTTCACTACGATTCAACAGCTCCATTGCCATGCTGAGTTGGTTTTCTCTGGTGCGCGCGCCAAGAACAACCAGCAAAGTATGTTGACAGGCTTGTGCGACACATTGCGCCGAGATATTGCCGCGATTGACTTGTAATAGTGGCGAGGTGTCGACGATGACACGATCGAACTCAAGCAACCACGTTTCGATCTTTTTTTCGAGATAGAGAGGATTACGATAATTAACGATATCAGATTGCAGGGTGGGTTTAACGATGCCGGTAAACACACGCCTGCTGTCGAGTTGTTCTAACCAACTGATGGGGTTATCACTTGGTTGGCCTGGCAATAGTGAAGACTGGAAATTCGAACGAAATAAATTTAGATCGACAAGCAGAGTGGATTGTCCGGCAAGAAGATAACGCTCTGCCAATGCGGTTGCAACTGAGGTTACACCGTCACCAGAATGGCAGGCCGTAACACAAATTGACCTAGATTGCTGCTGTTCTGCCGCTAAGTAGATTTGTTCAATTTCATTGTGTGTGGCTGGAATCATTACAAGGCTCCAATCAGTACAATCGTGGTGGTCAGTCGAAGAATATCTTCTAAGCCGACTCGTGCTTTCTCAAGAAAGGTATCTCGGCGGTCGGGCACAAAAATAGTGTCGCCAGCACGAATAACAGGCAGCTGATAGATGTTCGCAGTTTTACTGAATTCAATCAGGTTGAAGGTGCGGGCTTGCTGTTGGCAGCAAGACATATTGACCACTGAGATTTTTTCTACATAGGCGTTATCATTTGGTCCGCCAGCTTCTGCGAGCACATCCAAGATGGTCATGTTGTCGTTAAATACATAGCGACCGGGTTTGTTGACTGCTCCCAAAATGCGCACGGTTGATTCTTTACTTTGATCGAGCCAATTTTTGTCTTTTTCAGGAATATAAATAGTGTCACCCATAACAATGTTGGGGAGCAGCGATTCATCACCGGTTTCAAAATAAAGTGATAGATTGAGTTTGCTGACTTTTGAATAGCTTTTGTCACGGTGTGTGACGCGAATATTGTGAATATCGGCATCTTTGGTTGGCCCGTCGGCAGCTGAAAGAATATCGAGAAAATGCATCTCTTTGGTAAAACGGTAGCGGCCCGGTGAATTCACTTGACCAAAGACGTAAATTGAGGCGTCGGAGCTCTGGCGAACCCATTGGGATTTGTTGTCAGAGGGATCTTGCGGTAAATCGTGGATTCGCACGATAGAACCCGCACTAATTACGGGTAGGTCATACGGTGGGGCACCATTTAAAATAAATTCGTCGAGATTAAATGTGTGCAGCTTGCCATCACCATTAACCACCTCGATTTTCGTTGTGTCGGCTCTTAATGTGGGGCCGCCAACGTGAGCAAGCAGATCCATTAAGTCCATTTCATCTGACCACTCAATACGGCCTGGACGGACAACTTCGCCAATGACACTGACCGCGCGGTCAGGAGCGATTTTTAACCATGATTTTTCATTCATGTCGGTCTTTTCAGGAACAAAAATCGCATCACCAGGACCAATAGGTGGGGGACCTTGGCCACTTAATCCTTCGGTGTAGGCGGTTAAGTCGAATTTAATCACGCGACCGTTGGCTTTGATAAGACGGATTTGACGTGATTCGGCAAAACGGGTTGGGCCACCAGCGTTGGCGAGAATATCCATAAAGGAGGCCCCCGATTTTCCCTCATAGGCGCCGGGATGCGCTACTTCCCCCATGATGTAGACAACATTTGCCCCGGCTTTAATCTCTTCTTCTTGTTTAGGGACGAAAATAGTCGTCCCTTCAGCTAAATTGGGCAGCAGTGATTCGTCACCGCTGTCGAGATAACGTTTTAGGTTAAACATTTGTGGTGTGTTGTTGGTGATTACACGGATTTGCTCTACCGAGGCATAACGGGTTACACCGCCAGCACGCATTAAAATATCGACCAAATCGGTATTGGGTTTGAAAGAAAACGAACCTGGCGCATTGACCTCGCCAAATACTTTAATTGCGGTACGGTTATCGGCACTGTCTCCCGCATTGGCTTGCTTTGCTGCATCAAACTGTTGTTCGATGTTACCAACAAGTGGTGAGGCCGGGACAAAAAGGCTATCGAGCGATTTGAGACGAGGTAGCAGCGATTCATCACCAGAATCGAGGAAGGCTTTGTAGTTGAAGCTCTGCTTACCTTTGCCTCTTTTGAGCAGCATGTTATCCAGTTGAGCGCCGGAACGGAGACCCCCCGCAGCGTGAAGTGCCATTTGAATATTAGCATTCTTGGGTAAAGTATATTCACCGGGCGAGGTGACATAGCCTTGCACTGAAATCAGGATTTGTTGTTGCGAAATATAAACGCTGGCGGAAGAAACATCGCGATAGACTTCGTTCAGCGCGGTTAAAACCGAGTCGGACAGCTGCTTCTCGCTGTAACCTGCCACGTAGAGAGTACCGACTTCCGGTAGATCAATTCGACCACGTTTATCCACTTGAAAGCCACGATTTAACGAGCTCTCTCCCGGCAAATTTATCTGGATCATGTCGCCAATTTGCACTTTTTCTTGCGCCACTTGATCACCGGATTGGTTCGCGAATGCATTACCAGCCAATAGGCTCAGGGTGAGAAACAGGGTGTTAATCCAACGCATAATAATCTCCTTGTGGATTTTGCTCTGCTAGCTCTTTGGTGGCAATAACTTCAATACTGACGCGGCGGTTGGTTAATTTGACGCCTTCCGTGGTGCCGTCGTATAGAGGGAGCGAGTCGCCTAATGAGTGGGTGGTAATTCGGGTTGGATTAAGGCCAAAAATAATCAGGTAACGCTTCACTTGCTGTGCGCGGTCCATGGCCAGTTTTTTGTTGTAGAGATCGTCTCCGGTTGCATCAGCATGGCCAGTCACGGAAAGGTTTAGGCTTGGATTCTCACGTAAGATGTTCGCGGCTCTGGCGAGATGCCCCATGTATTTTGGGTTTACTTCTGTCGAGTTAAACGCAAACTGATTGTCGACGTTGAGTAGGTTGAACAATTCATCGACGACGGCAAGTTGCAGTCGAAATGCATCTTCGTTGATTGGAGGTACGCAATTGGCTTGAGAGGTAACATAGTCGAGCTGGCGTTCTAATTCACCGAGGCGTTTGCGTTGAATGACAATGTCGTTTGCCGCGTCCAGCATCAGGCCACCCTCGAGCTCACGAGCGATGCGGTTCTGTTTTTCGATTGCTTGCACGACGGCTGCGGGGAAGCACCAGCGAGCGCCTTCTCGGATCAATGCATCCAAATGAAGCTTGGTCAGCTGCCAATCGAAGCGCAGACCATGTTCAGGGCCAAGCGGTTCGTCGGGCATGACCGGCGAGAAACTATTATCGATATGATTTTCTGCTAGGCCACCGCGTCCATCTTCAGGGTAACTGGTGCAACCTAGCAAGATTATTGACATAGCTAGGGCTATGTATCTACGAAAAGTAACCATGCCAACCGCCTATTATTATTAGTGTTTTTGTGAATTTACCGGTATTGCTTGATCGATTCGGAGCAGATTGATGATTTCTAATGGTTGTCCTGTAGCGTTTTCAATCCGCATATTGCGACGACGTTCAACCAAGCGCTTATATAGGTAAACGATAGCACCTACGCCAGAAGAATCGAGAAAGCCTACGCGAGCGAGGTCAATTTCAACTTCGGGATGAGAAAGATCTGAGATAATTTCATCTAAATGCGGTTGGGCACTACGGCTACCATCAGCGTCTAAATTGCCGTCAATCACCAA
The DNA here is from genome assembly GCF_040869025.1 of Vibrio scophthalmi. Classification (NCBI taxonomy): domain Bacteria; kingdom Pseudomonadati; phylum Pseudomonadota; class Gammaproteobacteria; order Vibrionales; family Vibrionaceae; genus Vibrio; species Vibrio scophthalmi. Next base: position 3,021,856 of record NZ_CP134271.1, read on the forward strand.
AGTTAGAAGCTCGTTGTTGGTTTCAATTTTACGTAGTTCCATAGCTGTACTCCTCGTGGTTTAAGTAGAGTTGAGCATGGAATGTGCCAATAATTATTTTCAATAAAAACAAGGTATTATGTAGTGGTGCTGAGAGAGTTCTTAAATTGGAAAGAGGTTTTCTCAAATTAAGAATTAGTTTGAAGCAGTGACAACAAGGGTAAAATCATCTGATAGGTTTGCGACCAATGGCGCGCTAAATTCATACTCTGTCTCAAATATTTTGCGTTAGCGTGAGAGAGTAATAGTCTTAACCGGAGAAAAACATGCAACGCACTCTGAGCGCCGTCGCAAGCGGATTATTGTTCTCATTAAGCAGTCACGCGAGTGAACACGCCGCCATTACGCCACTAGAACCATCGTCGATGATGCCTGTATTGTTGGCTACGAGTTATGAACAGGGCATCGATATTACGCAATATTGGCAAAGTGAAAAATTGGATGGGATACGAGCGCTCTGGGATGGGAGTCAACTAAGAACGCGCAGTGGCAGAGCTATCGTTGCTCCAGCTTGGTTCACCAAACCATTGCCTGATTATCCTCTCGAAGGGGAGTTGTGGGCAGGTCGTGGTAATTTTCATATTGTGCAGCAAACGGTGCTTGATCATCAACCTGTTGAGCAAGGATGGCAAAAAATTGAGTTTATGTTGTTTGATATGCCACAAGCAGCAGGAGATTACGAAAAGCGTTATTACAACATTCTCTATCTAGTGAAAAAAATGAAGGCGAAGCATGTAGATTATGTTGAGCATACGCCGATTTCTTCTGAGCGAGAGCTGTTTCGTCACCTTGATAATGTTAATAACCGTCAAGGTGAAGGGATCATGCTACGCCGAATCGATAGTCGTTACCAAGCGGGTAGAAGTTCGGATTTGCTCAAATTGAAATTACATCAAGACGATGAAGCAATCGTGGTGGGCTATAAGTTGGGGAAGGGGAAGTATAAAGGCCAAATGGGTGCGGTATTGGTTGAGTGGAAACCCGGTGTGCGTTTCTATATCGGCAGTGGATTTAGTGATGAGCTACGAAAATCGCCACCACCGCTGGGCAGCCGAATAACCTTCCGCCACAACGGATACACCAGCAATGATATTCCCAAGTTTGCCCGTTTTGTTCGGGTTCGCATCGAGTAATCTTGATTTAAAGTCGCTTAATCTGCGAAGCAATCTCATTAATCATATCTTGACCATCATCTCCGCGCAGTTTGACTAAGGTGATAAAAATCGCATCCGCAATGACTTGTTGAGCGGTTCTGGCTGCCATTGAAGAAGCGCGGTGTGCTGATTCATCAGCCACAGTATCGAGGCAGATATCGGCGATATTGCGTAGTACACTTTTTTGCGGTGACGTCAGCGCTATTACCGTTGCGCCTTTTTCCTTGGCGGTTTCTGCCGCAAGGTTGATCTCTTTGGTGTTGCCTTGGAAAGAAAAGACAATTTGTACATCGTTGCTCGTTAGTGTTCTTGCCATGCCTATTTGTACGTGGCTATCCATTTCGGTGATGGCCAAAATACCTAATTTTAGCAACTTGTAACCAAGATCCTTTGCCGATAATGCAGATGCGCCCATGCCAACAATTTGCACCTTGTTCGCGCTGTTTATTTGCGTAATAGCATCATCAAAGCGTTCACAATCAAGGGCATCGCTGGTTTTGAAAATCGCCTCGGTTTTGGCTTTAACCAGTTTTTGGATGATGGTACGGGTTGAGTCATTGACGGAAATGTTGGTATGCAGAGGGGCCGCCTGTAATGTCTGCTTTCGGCTGACTTCTTCTGCTAACGCCAGTTTGAATTGGCTATAACCTTTAAAGCCAATACGTTGGGTGAACTTCACGATGCTCGATTGACTCACCCCAATCACGTTAGCGATCTCTTGGCTGGTTAATGCCATCGCCTGTTCGGTATTTGCCAATACCCAATCAGCAATCTTCACGCCGTTTGTCGAGAGTTGCGTTCTTTTTGATACCAATTTGTTTGTGATGCTCATCACTTTACCTGTATTTGGTTGAAATAAATTATTCCAAAAATCCTAACGGTTATTTCTTTTGAAGTGCCTTCTATTTTGTGGTCTTGGTCGTCTGTAACAACGGTGGTTAAGAATGGTTTATCAAATTATTCCATCAGATGGCTAATTTTGGAATAAATAATTATGTGACGTAGCACGTCGTTTTTGAATAATTAATTCACTAACATCCAGCGCATAAATTGATAAGCCAACACGCAAGAGCACGATATGAAAATTGACCTAAGCCACCTAGTCACGGAAAGCCGTAATCAAAGTAGTCAGAACATTGATACGTTATCAACCATAGAGATGCTGAAAGTCATCAATAACGAAGACCAGAAAGTGGCACTCGCGGTGGAAAAAGTCTTGCCGGAGATCGCCCAAGTGGTTGATGCGGTGAAAGCCGCATTTACCGTGGGCGGCCGCTTGATTTACATGGGTGCAGGTACATCAGGCCGCTTAGGTATTCTTGATGCGAGTGAATGTCCGCCGACTTACGGAACACCGGCAGAGCAAGTAGTGGGCCTCATTGCTGGTGGTCATAAAGCGATTTTAAAAGCGGTAGAGAATGCAGAAGATTCACCGCAGCTTGCAGTCGACGATCTTCGTAATTTAAACCTGACTGAAAGAGATGTTGTTGTTGGTATTGCTGCCAGCGGTCGCACGCCGTATGTCCTTGGCGGAATGGAATACGCTCGAAATGTCGGCGCTTTTGTTGCATCGCTTGTTTGCAATCCAACTTGTCCAATGATTGAGGCTGCTGATGTGGCGATCGTGCCTGTCGTTGGCGCTGAAATTGTAACGGGATCGTCACGTATGAAAGCGGGGACAGCGCAGAAGTTGGTACTCAATATGATCACAACTGGCGCGATGATTCGCAGTGGCAAGGTGTTTGGCAATTTGATGGTGGATGTTGAAGCGACCAACGCCAAATTGATCCAACGCCAAGCCAATATCGTGATGGAAGCGACGGGGGCTGATGAACAAGAAGCTGAGTTGGCCTTGTCGCAGTGCCAGCGTCATTGCAAAACCGCCATCCTGATGATTCTAACCGGTCTGGACGCTGCACAAGCGAAAACGCTTCTTGAGCAAAATGATGGATTTATTCGTCTTGCATTGGAGTGTCACAACTCATCCAACTAAGTATTTTGTTAATCAAACAGCATAGCCAATAACTGAAAAACATAAATTATCTACTTGCTATTGAGCTTCTCGGCATTGATTGATTTGAGAAGTTCGTGAGGAATACTGTAATGGCCAAAATTACAATGAATACCATAGAAAGCATTATTGCTGCGGTCGGCGGCGGTGCAAATATTGAAAAAGGCGGCAACTGCATGACGCGCTTGCGCCTGTCATTAGCGGACACCGGTGCAGTTGATGAATCAACCTTAAAAGCCATCCCTGGTGTTTTGGGTGTGGTTGAATCAGACCAACAATTACAAGTCATTCTTGGCCCAGGAAAAGCACAGCAAGCGGCAGAAATGCTCAATGAAATATTGGATAGTTTAACGCTTGGTGGTTCAAGCAATGCGTCGACAGCGTCGATAAAAAACGACGATCTCAATAGCATCGCTAAGCAACAAAAGTCGCAAATGAAGAGTAAGCAAACCAGTGCGGTTCAACGCTTTTTAAGTAAGTTCGCCACCATTTTTACCCCGTTGATCCCAGGTTTTATCGCTGCGGGCTTATTGCTCGGTTTTGCCACTCTGATAGAGCAGACAATGATCATCGGCCAAGACCCGAGTGAATTCATTGTAAGCCTTGTTTCTTATATGAAGGTCTTCGGCAAAGGCTTGTTCGCGTTCTTAAGTATTTTGATTGGTTATAACGCCCAGCAAGCGTTTGGCGGTTCTGGAGTCAATGGCGCAATTTTAGCCTCGCTATTTGTATTGGGGTATAACCCAGATGCGACCTCTGGTATCTACTCGGGCATGAGTGATTTCTTTGGTTTTGCAATCGACCCGCGCGGTAACATTATTGGAGTGTTGTTAGCTGCGATTCTTGGTGCACAAGTTGAGCGCATGGTTCGTCGATTTATGCCAGATGATTTGGATATGATCCTGACATCAGTGGTGACTTTACTTATTATGGGCGCGATTACCTTTATCGTGATCATGCCGGTGGGCGGAGTGCTATTTAAAGGGATGTCGTGGCTGTTTTTGAACTTGAACGATAATCCATTTGGCGCTGCTGTGTTAGCTGGTTTATTCCTTATCTCCGTGGTGTTTGGTATCCATCAAGGTTTTGTTCCGGTTTACTTTGCCTTAATGGAAGTTCAAGGTTTCAACTCGCTATTCCCAATTCTTGCTATGGCAGGCGCAGGCCAAGTTGGTGCCTCTTTGGCGCTGTATTGGAAAGCGAAAAAGGAATCAACACTGCGTACACAAATCCGTGGTGCAATTATTCCGGGTATCCTAGGTATCGGTGAACCTCTTATTTACGGTGTAACTTTGCCACGTGTAAAACCGTTTGTGACGGCCTGTATTGGTGGTGCCGCGGGTGGATTTTTCATCGGTTTGGTTTCGTACTTTGGCTTACCCGTTGGTTTGAATACCGTGTTCGGACCATCAGGGATTGTCGCTATTCCTCTGATGACGTCGAATGAAGGCATTTTTGCGGGTATGGCAATTTTTGTCATCGGCCTACTGATTTCTTATGCAGTTGGTTTTATTGCTACCTTGCTTTTTGGTAGCAAGGACATCGATCTGTCTTAATTTGACTAATGTTCATTTAAAACAGCTAGATAGATAAAGTGCTACTTATGAACCACTGCAACCTCGTTATGCAGTGGTTTTTTTGTATTTGCAAACTGCTCATGTTTGCGACAAACGACACGGCTTTCCAATGGGTATTTTCGTTGCGCTCTAGACATACCTACTGGCGGAGAATAAAATTTTGCAAAATGCCATCCTCATTGTAGTGGGTGGTGTTGCCCAATAGATAAATCTAAATCCTCATGCCGAGAAATACGTGAGTGCGTCTGTGCGAATTCACGCAATGAGTCGTGTGGGGAATAGTCGATATAGACGTAGGAGTAGTAGTCATCGTGTCGATCAAAATAAAAGCAGCGTTGGCAAAGTTTCGTACCTTGCCATGGGTTGTTCGTTGGAGTACGTACACGTTAAGTGCTTACCTATGTTATGCCGCTTTCCTTGGTTTACTTGTTCCATATGTGGCTAAACAGCAAATACCTGAACAGTTGTCTAAGTTGGTCGATCGTCCGGTGACATTAACCGACGTTACTATCAACCCATTTACGTTGCAGGTTGATATCACAGGCTTTGCTATCTTAGAGCACGATCAAACACCGTTTATCAAATTTGACCACGCCAGCAGCCAAGTCAATATGTGGCAGTCGCTATTAAATGGCGTGGTGTCGGTTGAATATATCACGCTGGATAAACCTTTTATCAACATCGAACGCCGCGATAATCAAAATGAGTTGCTGTTTAATTTTAGTGATATGTTAACGGCCATTGCGCGTAACGATGCAACAACTAATCGTGAAGCAAAAGATAGCGCAACGGATTTAGCGCAAGCAGAACAACAGAGTGGGGACGAAGTCGTTGATCGTCACGCACCATTATTCCCAGTACAGATTAAGCAAACTAAACTGACTGGTGGTGATGTTCGTTTCCTTGATGAAGTTAGCGGAACACAACTTCATTACCCTAATATCGACGTCACTGTCGGTGAATTCTCTACTCAAAGTTTGTTGAGTGATTCGGCACCAATCAACCAATACAAGCTGCGGATTACTGATGCCGATTCCGCGACGTTAGCGCTTAATGGGCAAGTTCAATTAAAACCGCTCAAAGTGGTTGGTGATGTGGCGATCAATCATATTCAATTGCCGCGTTTGTGGGGCTTTATTGAAAACGATCTCGCGGCGAAGTTGACATCAGGTCAGGTGAGCTTTGCATCCCAGTATCATATCGCTCAAATCATTGGTGAAACGGAAGCAGACGATGCGATGAGTATCTCGACCAGCAAAGGTTTATTGGCTCTAGAGCAAGTCAACTTTAACGCGGGTGATAAGTCGATTGTGGCACTGAACCAGTTCACGGTGAGCGATATTGCGACGAACCTCGACGCGCAAACTGTAGAGATTGGCGCTATTACATCTGATGGTCTGAATGTGGTGGCGAATGTCGATCAAAAAGGCGTGGATCTTGTTCCGCTGTTTATGCCTAATTCACTTGCGCAAGTTAGTGAGAAATCAGGTTCACAAATTAAAGCTGAGCAGAGTGCCGATAAACCACAGTCAATTGAGTCAGAAGCGAACCTAAAAACGAACCAAGAAGCCAACAGCGCTTGGCTTGTTACTATAGGCGGTGTCGAGCTCAAAGATTATCAGCTTAAGCTGACGGAAAACATCGCGACGTCGAAAGCCAACCAATGGGTACTGTCACCGATCAATTTGACCACCAGCAAAATTGTTAGTGATTTCTCTAAGCCGATCGATTTTGATTTCTTCACATCGGTTAATGGCAAAGGCGATATCTCACTTAAAGGTCAGGCGGATGCCAAACAACAAGCAGTATTGGCGGATCTTAATGTCAAATCATTACAATTGGCTCAGTTTCAGCCGTATTTAGCTAGCACCGTGAATGCGACCTTGACCAAGGGAGAAATCAGCACTCAAGCGCAAATCAATGCCAACTCGACAGGCAAAGTGGCGGTGAGCGGAGGAGTGCAGGTTAATCAACTATCGATTCGTGATAACAAGTTAAGAAAGCCGTTTGTTAAATGGCGTGCATTGGCAGTCAATAAATTTAAATTTGATTTGCAGCAATCTAAACTCGATATCGATACTTTGAGTATCAGTCAGCCTTATGCTCGTGTGGTGATTAACAAGGATCGAAGCACCAACATTGGCGACTTAATGCAGGTGCCCGCGGCGAATCAGCCTAGCGCGAAAGCGCCATCAAAGCCTGTTAACAAGCCAAAAGCGAAGGCATCATCGACAACGACTTCGCAGCAAAAGCCTTTTGCATTAACCATACGTAAAATTGCTTTTAGTGATGGCTCGGCATTCTTTGCTGACAACTCGTTAACGCCTAACTTTTCTTCGGGTATTGAACAGCTTAAAGGTACGATCGGGCATGTATCAAGTGTGCCGGGTACTAAAGCGACCGTGGATATTAGTGGCAACATTGACAAGTACGCGCCGGTTAAAGTGAAGGGGGAAATCAACCCATTACTTGCACAGCCATACCTTGATCTTGATGTCATTTTTAAAAGTGTCGAACTCACGACCGTAAACCCATATTCAGGCACGTACGCCGGGCATTACATCGATAAAGGTCAATTGACTTTGATGCTTAATTACCAACTGGAAAACAACCAGCTGAAAGGCTCAAATCATGTTGTGATTGACCAGCTTCAATTAGGTCAAGAAAGTGATAGTGATTTAGCTACCTCTCTACCAATTAAGCTTGCGATTGCTTTGCTACAAGACAGCGATGGCGTAATTGATTTGGGTGTAGAAGTCTCGGGTGATGTTGATGACCCAGAGTTTAGTCTCGGTGCGATTATTTGGAATACGATTTCCAACATCATTACGAAAGCGGTGACAGCGCCATTTTCGTTTATCTCCAATCTGGCGGGCTCTGATGACGAGCTGAACATTATCGTATTTGATTATGGCGTAAATTCATTATCTGCTGAAGAGCAGGAGAAGTTACAAACGTTAGGTAAAGCGCTAGAAACACGTCCAAAATTGACCTTAAGTGTTGATGGTGCTGTTGACGCGGCAAAAGATACTCAAGCGCTTGAGTTAGCGCAGTTTAACCAATTGCTCGCTGATACGGCAAAAATGGAGGTTGCTGAACTTCCAGCTCAATTGAGTGCGAGCACCATGCCTGTTTCAGGCGTGCTTTCTGATGCACTCAAAGCGCTTTATCAAGCTCAATATGGCGACGAAGCTGAGAATGTCCGTGAGAGTATTGAAGATGAGCAACATGAGAAGGGTGTCGAACTCACCGATGCAGATCTTAACCAGCGTTGGCATATTGCCTTGTACAACTTGGTGTTGAACAAGCAAGAAGTTGAACAAGGTGAGCTTGGTAAATTAGCCCAGCAGCGTGCTCAAGCGGTAAAAGCGTATTTGGTTGATGTGGTGAAAGTGGATGCATCAAGAGTCTTCTTGCTCGATAGCCGTTTTAATATCGATCAAGACAGCAGCAGTGTTTCTCTTACATTAGAAGCGAATTAAGCTTAATTTATCATCGTGAAACAATATAAAGGCGCATCGTTAAGATAAAACGGATGCGCCTTTTTCTTTTATGGGGCGCTTTATGAGTGGCTATAGCCACTATGTGAACGTTAATCAGTGCCAACGCTGGTTCTTATTAGGCATCACTATTTGTTTGTTTAGATAACCACTTGAGAGCTTCGCGCTTTGCAAGGCCCTGAATGTTTTGCTGTTCGATAAAATGGGTGACTGCTTCTGGATTGGTTTTGGAATATTCACGCAATGCCCAGCCAATCGCTTTTTGAATGAAAAATTCAGTGTCACTTTGGTTATCGGTGATGAGTGAAAATAACAAAGCATCGTCGGTACGTGCTTTGTATTTTAATTGGAAGAGTAAGGTCGTTCTGCGTAACCAGATGTTATCTGACCCGCGCCAATGCAGCAAAAATGGCGCGGATTCAACTGGATAACGAGTAAACAACTCTCCTGCAATATGCGTAGCTAATAGATCGACCGTATCCCACCATGATTGAGTGGTTAGCCATCGTTGCAAATCGTTTAGCATGGTGGCGGGTAACCGCTTCTTGGAGGCGATCAGTAAATCTAGCGCAACCATCTGGTACTCTCGCTCTGGTAATTGCCAAAGTTGATTGATGACTGTCGATAATTCATTAATCGAGGGGCGTTGCGAGGAGCTTAATAGCGCTTTCATTGCGGCGCGTCTTGGTACGGATTGAATGCCAAGAAATTCAAATTGATTGCGCATATACGCTTGCATGGCAGAGGCGGTTTCAGGATCCGCCATCGGCGTGAGCCGTGCAATTGTTTCTCGAACCCAAGGGTGCATAGATCGTCCTGTTCTACAGGGCCAATAATTGACCATTTGCGTTGTGATCGCAGGGATTTTCATCATCGAAACTGACAAGACATGCTAGCATGAAGAGGTAGGTAACACTTAATCAAATTAGAGGTTTATTGATGAACATAGTCAAAGTCGATAGTCACAATACCCACGTGTATGCCAACCTATATCAAGGTTACGCCGCGGAGTTTTCTAAAATTATCGGTGATAAACCGGATGAAAATGGTGTGTTTGAAATATACCCACAATTGGGCGGCAAAGTAACCGGCTATTTACTGTATCTTGACGGCGTTCCTGCTGCACTGACAGCAATTGAAGATAAGTCGCCACAAGAATTCGAGATTTGTGATTTTTATGTCGTACCCTATTTTAGAAAGAACAAAGTGGGTAAACAGTTTATTTCAACTCTGTTCTCGCAACTGCAAGGTTCATGGGAAATCAAACAAGTTGCTGGCGCAGATCATGCCGTTAAATTTTGGCGAGATGTGGTGACAGACTACACATCAGGCCACTATGCTGAAGACGCTTATCAGGATGAAAAGTGGGGGTTAGTGACAAGGCAGTGTTTCGATCACAGCGGTCATGACAACAGTAACGATTAATTCTAAAGTTTGTCCTCAAATGTCGTTCACTCAACACTGACATTTGAGGAGTGTAATAGACATGGGGTTTATAATCCTCAGTACTTACCTTTGCTTACCACTTAGTTAACCAGCAATATCAAATCTATACATCAGAACTCGATGATGATTGATTTAGATTTGTATTACTCGTTGTTCAGCTACTTTTCCGGCCATATAAATGTTCAAAATTAGGAATGTTGCGTTCCCAAACGGGAATATCTTCACCGACGATTGACTTGAGAGCATCAATAAAGAGCTTTGTTTTTATTGGGGCATCTCGGTGCGGGTAGACGGCATAAAATGACCCAAAGTCTTCGATGTTTAAATGGGTCATGATTGGGATGAGCTTACCGTCAAGCACTTCGTTTTCAATCATCTGCGCAGTGACGACCGCGAGTGTATTACCTGCGAGGGCACTCTTTACCACCATTTCAACATCATTGACCTTATAGGCAGCATTAAGTTGGAAATGTTGTTCACGTCCTTTGTCGTCTAAATACGTAAATTTATCGATGTGTAATCCAGGCGCAGAATAAACAGTCGCAGGAAGGGCTTCGAGTTTTTCTATTGTTTCAATCGTCCCATGCTGCTGAATAAACGCGGGTGATGCCACGATCAGCAATCGACTACGAGCAATTTTTCTTGATACTAAACTCGAGTTTTTTGGCTTACCGATGCGAAAGCCAATATCGAAACCCTCTTGAACAATATCGACAACCTTATCTTCTAAACGTAACTCACAGCTCACCTCTGGGTACTGTTTTTGAAAAGCAGAGATAGCCTCCTGCACGTATTGACGGCCGAACATAGTAGAGCTGGTGATGCGTAAGATCCCCCTTGGTTCTGAGTGATAATTCTGCGCTAACCGGTGTGTGTTATTAAGTAGATCCCGTAACTGTTTGGCTTGATTAACCATTTCATTTCCCGCGGCGGTTAATGATAAAGACCGCGTAGTGCGGTTTAGTAATCGAACGCCTAATTCATCCTCTAAACGACTTATTTGCTTTGATATGACAGAGCGGTCGACATTTTTTTTATCGGCTACATTGGTAAAAGAACCTTGCTCCGTTACGTCAAGTAGTAGCAACAAACGATGAGAGATATCCACCACAAACTCCTAGAATAAATGCAATTACTGGTGCAATTTTAGCACCAATGTTGTGCTTTTGTGTTTATTTTTCTCATCAAATAGGCGGGTTATAGTAGCAGCACTTAGAGAGACAAGGCGAGCTGTAAAGCCCGTTAGACGCTTCTAAACACAAAGCGTTGGTGACCTATTTTAGAGGAAATAATGATGAAAAAACTCACTATTACAAACAACGATGGTATCGCGACAGTCGCGATCGATAACCCACCAGTAAACGTGTTGACGATTGATCTTATTAATGAAGTTAACGAGTTTGTACTGGCACTAAAAGACGACCGAGAAACAAAGGTAGTGGTATTTAAGTCATTGAATAGCTCTTTCTTCTTGGCTCATCTTGATTTGAATGTGATTAACGGAACACAAGGTGGCCAAGCTGCTTCAATTGAATTTAATCACATGATCGCAAACATTAAGGCGATGAAGCAGGTCTCTGTAGCCGTCATTGATGGCGTAGCTCGTGGGGGCGGTGATGAGTTTGTTATGGCTTGTGATCTTGCTTATGGAACAGAGAATGCCGCGTTTGCTCAACCTGAAATTCACGTCAATATTCCGACGGGTGGACAAGGGGCTGTGCAATACGCAAGAAGAATGGGTAAAAACAAAGCGCTGCAAGCACTGTTATTAGGCAATGATTTTACCGCTCAAGAAGCGGAGAATTTGAATATCATTACTAAATATGTACACAGCTCAGAAATGGACGCGTTTTTAGCCGCGACTCTTGGGGTAATTAGCCGCTTAGAAGTGCGTGATATTGTGATGTATAAAGAAATCATTGCCGCTTCCATTATTGATGAAGAGGCGGGCGCAGAGCTTGAACTTCGCTATTTCCTAGAGCGAGCGAAAGAGCAAAAAACAGCGGCGATCATTGCAGCGTTTTTAAAAAATGGTGGACAGACAGAACGTGAAGCGAATGATATGCCGGGTATATTTGCTGATACAGCGGTTGAACTATCGAAATAAACACGATTAAAAGATGAATGAAACAGCCGTCATCATGGCGGCTTTTTTGTTGGTGTTAGTTGATTTCACGTGAGGTAATAGATGAGATACGAAGGTGATATATACCGTCCACCGCCAGAGGCTGATGCGTATATTTTGCAATGCACGATTGGATGTTCATACAATAAATGCACCTACTGCTCTATGTACAAGAACGTCCGTTATCGGGTGAGGCCATTGGAAGACTTAAAACAAGATATTGCAATGGCAAAAGCCGCGTTTGGGCAAAATGTTGAGAAGGTATTTTTAAGTGATGGGGATGCGATATCTCTACCAACAGAGATGCTGTTGGAGATCTTAGCGGAGCTTTATGGCGCTTTCCCAAAACTAACCCATGTGAGCACTTATGCCGGTCCTCAAAGCACGCTTGATAAATCACTAGAAGAGTTTAAACAGCTTAGAGCTGCAGGGTTGACCATGACCTATCTTGGTGTTGAATCCGGCTCTGATGAGGTTCTAAAATCTGTACGTAAGGGAGTGAGTGCTGAAGAGATGCTGTGTGCTGGGAAAAACATCGTTGAATCTGGCATCAAACTGGTTGCCATGGTGATGATTGGCTTGGGTGGTAGTGGCGATATGTCACGCCAGCATGCACAACAAACAGCGCAGTTGATTAACCAAATGAATCCATACTTGTTGGGAATTTTAACCACGGTACCCATGGAAGGCACGGCGCTGTTTAGACAAGTGACTAAGCGTGAGTTCACTTTGCTCAATCCTTATGAGGTGCTACAAGAGATCAAAGTGTTACTGGAAAGTTTACACTTAGAAGATTTATTGATCGATAGTACGCATGGCTCAAATTTATTGGCAATGAAAGGGACACTGAAGAGTGTGAAAACCGATGTATTAGAACACATTTCAGGGCTTTTACGTAATCAAGACAGCCAGTTGATTGGCAAGGCATACCTTGGACGTTTTTGATTAAATGCGGTTGGTTGAAATTAATATAGATAGTGAATAGTAACGCGTGAGATCTTATCTCACGCGTTACTTTAGCGGACAGGTTTATTCCTTTGCGGTATCAGCTAAGTGCTATCTGTTTACTGCGGTTGGATATCCAAACGGTTTAACAGGGATGGATACCCCCAGCCATTTTGATTGATGATAACCTTTTCACCAGTGAGATATTCAAATAGGGTGGGTGCCAGTGAGCCATTCTCTTCGGTCATTAGTGGCGTGACATTGTCACCAATTGGCGTTCCCCAAAAACCAATAAACGCATCTTTTTCTAAATAACTTTCACCAGCATGACGGCCGGGAACTTTGGTGTTGTAACCTATACCATCTCTAGGGAAAAGGTTGATCGTGCCCGCTCTTGATTCTGCATAGAGTTTGGCCAATTGCACTACTGAGTCGGGGCGCGGTGTGTAGCGTGTCAGTTCGCGCCACTGGCTTTCATTACACCATGTGCTTGGATCGTTTTCTTTTGCCTGCAGAACACATTGCCCATAGTAACCAGCAAAGGTTTCAAACTCCGCTTTGCTTTTATCAGGCGAATTCGGTAATGCAAGGTAAGGGTTTAGCTGGTGGACATTGAGTAAACTGGCTTGCGTATCCTGTGCTGAGTAGAAATAGCGGTCGCCTTGTTTGGTAATAAACTCATCAACACGCTCACCGTCGCGCTCTCCGATGAGTCTGACTTCGCAAGTCTCTTCGTTGCACTGGTTTTCTCGAATCACCATGTAATCAAGCGTATCACCTAATGCGTTTAATGTTTCTGCGATGAGATCGATACTTGCTTGCGATTGATGGTTAATTGGCTGCCATTGGGTTAATTCACGATAGTGGGGCTGTGTTTTCCAGCCTTGCTGCGAATTAAATAAATCAAGCATAAAGTTCCCTCCAGCGGTGGAAGCAACCACAACATCAGCCCCTTTGTTACTTGGATAATTGAGTGCATTGGTGATTTTTGGTCCTTCACCTTCATCAGACGATATTTTTTCAATATTGAGTGCGTAGCCAAGCTTCTTCTCTAATGGTTGGAAGATCACTTTTTCTGGATTAAGTGTGTAGTAAACCGGCGCAAGGCCGTGATCACCGGCCATTCCCCACAATGTTCGTGAGTAAACGCCGGCCGTTTGATATGTTTGCTCAACTTGAGTGATCCAATAATCAAGTCGGTTTAATTCCCCTGTTGGCATAATAATTTCATCACTGAATGGGCCAACAAAATGAGCGAAATGATCTGGCCAAGGATTGTAAATCAACGTGTAGTCGGGCATCCCTTTACCATCAAGTTTGGCATACTGCTCTATGCTGTTTTCAATCGCCCATTTCCGTGAAAGCTTGGTGTAGAAACTCCACACTGGAATCGCTTGATAGTCGTTGATATCGTTGATCAATTGAGTCCGTATTTCAGTCAACTTTTGCTCGACTTTGGCTCTTTCTTGCAGTTCACGTACGCAACGTTTTTCACCAAAATCACGCAGAGCTTCACCTGCACCAAGATTGACCAGCGCATCGTAGCTGGTGTGAGCATTCCAATCATATTGCGCGTTGCAATTGAGGGTTTTTAGATAATTAAGGCGGTCAAACATGGTCTTTACTTTGTTTGCTTGCATTAATCGATCAAGCTGCAGCGCATCATTGCCAAAAAAGTAATAAGCGCGGTCTTCTTCTCTATCAACAAAATGGAAGTTAGGAATACCGGTTCCTTGCTCGCCCGAGACTTTTGCCCCCGTTTTTATGATGGGTAAGTTACGCACACTTATCGTTGGGGTTGATGAAATACCAACGCGCGCAATCGATGCATAGTTGTCGGCATATAAGCGTTTAAAAAAGGGTAGGTAGTGTGGATCTTGGTAAGTTTGCTCTGCCAGCGTTTGTAGGAAACGCATATCTTGTTGATGCTCAGGGCTAGAAACGGTTTGTGGCGCATCATACTTTTGGTGCTCAATATGGTTCTTATAAGCCACATCAACAAATGGCTTTTGCGGGTCGACTAAGCCTTCGATCAGTCCTTGCTGTAAACCATCTACGGTAATTTGTACCGCTAAACGGCGCTGCTGTTGCGATTGCAAAAAATCGATGGCATTGCTTGGCTGGCGATCAAAGGCATCTTGCAGCCAATGATTGAGCGCGATGGCTCGTTCATCTTGATAGACAAACTGGCGGTACGCTTTTAGAACATTTAAACGGACAAAATCAACCAGCGTAATGGTAAGTGCTTGAGCTTTATTGTTGGTTTTATCTTGTTGATCCGGTTGATTATCTGCAATGATGGCTAATAGTGCATTTTTCATTTCGCCATCTTCCATCGTGCTAGAAGTTTGGCTCAAAATCCCGACAACGATAGGTTGAATTTGAGCAACTAACGCTAGGTCTTGCTCACTATTGGTTAGATAGGTGTACTGTGCGGGCAGTTGATCTAAATCTTGCCATTCGCCAATCTGCACCAAGGCATCATAAACCGTGACCATTGCAGCCATAAAATCGCCATCAACTTTGATGCCTTCTTGGTGCGCTTGGTCTTTTTTGTGCTCGGTTGCTTCAGCGAGCACATTATTCTCTGCGTTTTTATCCGCTGCTGCATTGACTTGAAAGAGAGAATGCTCAAACCCTTTTAAAGCACGATCGTCATACACAGTTTGGAGATAGGCTTTAAAAGCATCTTCATTGCCGATGCCAGTATAACGGTCATAAAATTGATAGAGAAAATAACCCAATGGAATCGAATAAGCAGGATTTGCAAGCTGGGCCATCACGCGTGCTTTGGTTTTAGTATCTAACGGTAAGGTGAGTAAATAGGTTTCTAGTGTGACCCCGCCCACTGTGAATAACGTCATGTCCCGAGTTAAGCGTGTCGAGTAAGACAGCGTTGAGATAATGTTATTTTGCAATACTTCTGCTGAATTAAATAACCCGCCAATAATTGGCGTATTGCCAACATCTGCTTGGACCGAATTTGAGGCTAGTATGCCTAGTGGAGATAAAGCCAACAAGGTGTGAGCTGCGACAGTCGTTACGTTAAGCCTAGGCATAATTTGAAATCCTTTCATCTACAAGGTTTTGAATTATTTTTTCTTTGGCGCTGATGAGGCCTGCAGAGAGTGGAAGTTATTTTGCCAGCAACAGAAAAGAGTGCAACCTAGAAACGGATAGTGATTCACAGAAATCGTTTTTATTATCAAAAAGAGAAATTTATGTAATTTGAATAATAGTTTAGCTACACCGCAAGCCGCTTGGTGAAAATGGTTCGATATTTAAGTTTTGCTGCAAAGCCACCGATTTTGGTAGGCGGCTTTTATCTATTATGAAGAAGACTAGCAAAGCGTTGTAGGGATCAAATGGCGTTGCCATTTACAGTTGCGGAAATGAGCGTGTCTGATCCTGAAAATGACGCACCGCTATCTGTTGTAGTTGTCCATGTGTCACGAATGGTGATACCGCTTCCAATGCCAATGTTTTGATCAAAAACGGTTTCGTATGAACTGCCATCAGCTTCCGTCCCGTTGATGGTTAACTGAAATTTGCATGTATCAAATGTACCAGCAGGAACGGTAATTGATTCGCTTTTAATAAACGTCAAAGTCATGTCTTTCGTACCAGCATTGACACCGCTTTCGGTTACAGAAACCGTTGGGTAGGTACGAGTTTCATTCTTGTCCAGTGCATATTCGAGCACAATGCCATCGGGCAAGTATTTTGTTTCAGTGCCATTTTCTCTTTGGGCAAGGGTTCGTACTGATTTGACGGAATCATCGAATATTAGATATGTGGTGTTGTTCGTACCAACCTCTTCGATGGTAATGACATTGTTGTGTCCGTTGTAGCTGACTGGACCAGCCACTCGGGTATGTTCGGTGACATTTGTGGAGCTATGCCCGATTTCTTCGGCATATGTTGTAATGACTTCAGTATCGATTTGATGAAGCTCGCTATTAAAACAAGCCGATGAATTAGTTAAATTAGAAGTTGAACTCACTACGGAAGTGTCATCGCTGGCGCTATCTCCACCACAGCCGGACAGTACAAATGGTGTGATTAGTCCTATCGCATATATTCTCATGTTCGTTCCTTGCTGAGTGGCCAATTTATGGCCGAACGCTACGCATCTTGTTGACCATTCGCAACATCATGAGGAATAAAGGAGAGCGATCTCTCAGTAGCGCAAGTAACATGTATTACAGCTGTGTCATATTGTAAGCAAATTTTAAGATGAGTATGGTGTGACAACGAAAAATGCCTATCACGGCTTATATGAGAAAATGGTACTTGTCACAGCACAAAACGCACCGTGATGGCGACAAAGGCGTGGTCACTGGCTTGTTTGTCATTCTCATAGATTGGATTAATCAGATGCGAGTTGAGTACTTTATAGTCGTTCACATCGGCGAGTGAATAGGGTGAATCTTGCTGGAACTCTTGTGAAAGCAAAATGTAATCTAATACATTGCCTTTAGCGAAATGATAGTGTGTTGGGGCACGTTCGAGCGTCGGGAGATCTTGCTCGGACGACTGCTCACTTGATAATTCGTTAACGTCGGTAAGTATTTTTTTGACGGCGGCATCTTGGTAGATGAACCAACTATCTTGCAAATACAAACGTTCACTGTTTTGGTCAACTTTACTGGTGAGCAACCCAGTGATATCACTGTCTAATGGTTGGTTCATATCGCCCATTAATACCGTTGGGATAGGGTGTTGTTTATACTGCTGCTCAATGAAAAGGCGCAGCATTACCGCTTCCCAGCCGCGTTGTTGACTTGATAGCCAACGACCAACCAGCAAGTGAGCATTGTCACTGTCAGAGCTATCTGTTGGTCGCTGTGATTTTAAATGACAAACATACACCGCCACTTCACCAATATCAGGTACATCAACGACAGTACAGAGTGGCTTACGGCTAAATTCCGGTATTTGGGTGAGGTAGCTATGTTCGATAAACGTTGGTGGCGTTGCGGCAAATACTTTGCTTATAGGGTATCGAGACGCCAATGCCACAACAGGTTTAGAGTAAATATAATCACTTTCAATATGAGGGTGATCGACAGAGGCAAAGTATTGATAACCGATTTCAGCCAGTAAGGATTTAGCTGCGTCAATACTGAACACTTCTTGTAGGCCGATAATGTCAGCATCTAACTGCTTGATTTGATCGAGCGTCCATCGGCACTTTTCTCGCCATGCGTCACGTTCGTAAATATTTTCAAAATCATAAAATGCCCCAGGCGGTTCAATGAAGTTGAATAGATTGGCGGTGGCAAAGGTAAGGGTTTTATCAGTGAGCACGGCTTGTACCTTATTGGCTCTAGCCAAAAGATGAACATCAGGTATTGAGTTTAGTGTATCGAAAACAAGGCAGTTTTGCGCTGGGAACTTGCTTATCAAAACTGAGCAATAGGATTTCAGCATCGAGTCTGAAATCACTTGCGGCTTTGATAAGCAACAGTGCGTGGCGTCGGTAGGACGCTTAACAATCGGGGATTATGCAGAAGCTTTACGTGCCAGTTTGTGGTGCGCTCGGCAAAAATGGTCTGCACAAAAAGCCCCGACAATCGAAAGTTCACCCGCTAAACATAACGCGGCAGCGACTTCGGCTAGTGCCTTGGCTTTGCCATTACCGTATAAGCCTAATATATCAAGACAGGCTTTTTGTGTTGGTAAGCCGGTTCCTCCACCAACCGTACCCACCATGATGTTCGGCAAGGTAACGGAAGCATAAAGATCACCGTTAGGATCAACATCAAAACGGGTAATTCCAATCGCGGATTCAGCAACGCAGGCGGCATCTTGACCGCACGCAATATAAAGCGCACTTAATGCGTTGGCGTAATGAGCGTTGATGCCTATGGCGCCACTTAACAAGCCGCCAACGGTGTTCATCTTGCCAAATTTGACCATGCTTTCTGGGGTTGTGCTGAGATGCTTTTTAATCAATTCCGCTGGAATAGTAATATCGGCGGAGACTTTCTTACCACGCACAGAGCGCAAGGTGTAAGCATTGGCCTTTTTATCGCCCGATAAATTGCCATCCAAAAACGCTTCAACAGGCGTGATAGGGCTTTGATCGAGAATGTAACGAAACACTTTATGTGTAGCAATCGTTACCATGTTTTGGCCAGAAGCGTCACCGGTAAGAAACTCAAACAGCAAATAAACGTGGTTGCCTTCAATGTTGACGTTGATGTCTTTTAGCTTGCCATGCGTCGTGGTTGATTGTGCCACGTTACGAAAAATATCGTACTGAGTAACCACCCAACTAACAAATTGCGCGGCTTGGGACAAAGATTGAAAAGCAAATACAGGTGTGCGGCTCACCCCTTCATTAATCAGCAGTGTACTGACGCCGCCAGCCGCCGTGATCAGATTGGCGCCTCGATTATATGAGGCAACTAAGGCCGCTTCTGTGGTTGCGAGAGGGATTAAAAAGTCATCATTGGCATGTAAACCATTAATACGCAGAGGCCCTGCAATGCCCACCGGAATATTTACGGTGCCAATAAAGTGCTCGATATTGTGTGAGTATTCTTGATAGTGACTTTGCGTGAAAGGATCAAGCAGCAGTGTTTTATCGGTCATTGACTCTAACACTTGCCAGCGGCGCACAAGATGCTTATCCGATAGGCCTGCACTGAGGCAGAGTTTCTTGGTTGGCTTATCGAATTTAGGCTCTAATGCGAATGGTACTTTTTGGTAGCGTTCGATATCAGAGAAAACAGAGCAATTTTTCACGCGGTTTAGATTTAGTTTCGGCATTCAAGAATTTCTTTTTTCGCTTTGACAAAATGGACGTGATACCGAGTTAGAGATCTAGGCAGGCTAGATATCAATACAACGCATACGCTGTGCGTTGAACTGTTTGAACCAATTAACCGAAAGGGCTGCGATTTAAACAATCAAGGATCTTAAACGGGCTGCGCTTAGCAACGCGCCATTCTAACTAACTTCGAGGGGGAAGTGGTTGGAGCAGGGTAATTGTTTTTGTCGTTAACCTGCCTTGGGTGAGAACTGTGCGGTACATATAAATGATAAACTGTAATTAAATCAGTCATCTTGCCAATCTTGCGACGCGCTAGGGCGCGACAAAGTGACAACTTTGGTAACAAAATCGCTCATGTCACAAACTTATTATGGGCAACCATAGCCTGAAAAATGTGCCATTTTCGTTAAATGGTGCGGCTATTTTACGTTCTGCGCCCTAACAATTTCTTCACTCACCCAATTTAACAGCTGTTTGATTGCTCGCGATAATACCTGATTTTGGCGCACGATATAGCCAAGGCTGGTCGTCGGAAATTGAGGTAGTGGCGTAACGGTGGTTTTTAGGTTCAGTTTCGGATGCAGTGAAAACTCCGGAACAATCGCGACACCAAAGCCAGCTTCTGCCCAATCGATTTGTGCATCAACGCTGCCCACTTCCATTACCCGATAATTTGGTAGGTTTAACGTTGGTAACGCAAGGTCGAGTAGATCGCGCGTACGGGTATCATGACCGAGCAGAATCAGTGTAGGTTCTTCAAGATTCGCTGATACTAAACCTTGTTGCCATGCTTGCAGTCCATCACCAAGCGCGCACCATTTCACTTGCTGTAGCTCGGTAAAATGTAGAGGTTGGCTCTCTTTTTGTGCCATCACAAAACCTAAATCCGCTTTGGCGCTTTTCACCAGCTCTGCGGCTTGAGAAGAGGTGGTATTTAACAAGGAAAGATCGATGCCGGGAAACTCTTTTTTGAACGACTGGAAAGGGGAGATAAGTAACAATCGCGAGATAATATCACTGGCGGCAATCGTTAATGTCCCTTGGCATAAATCATTGATCGCATTGAGATCTGCCTGACACACCTGCAATTCCATTAAGGTGTTTTGTGCGCTATTGAGCAAGCGCTCTCCTGCTTGTGTCAGTCGAAAAGGATTACGTTCTATTAACTTAACGCGAGTTGTTTGCTCTAGTTGCTTGATGTGCAGACTGACGTTGGGTTGGGTCATATGCAGCTCAGTGGCTGTTTTGCCAAAGTGCTCTAAACGAGCCAAAGTTACAAAGGTATTGAGCCAATTGAGATCTAACATCGCGAGCCTCGTTTAAGTTGAAATAGTTACCTGGTGAAGAGAAACTGATTTAGAGCGATGAGTATAACCCCATATGAGATTCTTATTAAGGTTATAACGATTATTAATTTTTCTTATTTTTAGTCGCAGATTAGGATAAGTACATCGCTTTTAAGGAGAGTTAATTATGTCGTCTATTGTTGTTGTTGGTGCAAACTGGGGTGATGAAGGTAAAGGCCGAATCGTGGATTATTTGGCAGACCAAGCATCCGCAAGCATTCGTTTCCAAGGTGGTAATAACGCAGGTCACACTGTGGTTAATGACTTTGGTACATTCAAACTGCATCAGCTA
This sequence comes from Vibrio scophthalmi, assembly GCF_040869025.1. Taxonomy (NCBI): domain Bacteria; kingdom Pseudomonadati; phylum Pseudomonadota; class Gammaproteobacteria; order Vibrionales; family Vibrionaceae; genus Vibrio; species Vibrio scophthalmi. The sequence continues at coordinate 3,043,072 of NZ_CP134271.1, forward strand.
CCAAGTGGCGTATTTAACCCAGACTGTATCGGCGTTTTAGGCCCTGGTATGGTTATTAGTCCGGCATTGTTATCTGCTGAAATCGCAGAAGTTGAGCAATCTGGCGTAAAAGTAAATCTGTGCATTTCAGATCGTGCAACGCTATGTCTACCACTACACGCAGAAGAAGATACTTTAGAAGAGCTTCGCCTAGGTGACGGTGCATACGGTTCTACTCGCCAAGGTATTGCTCCTTGCTACGGTGACCGTGTGATGAAGAAGGGCATCTTAGTTGGTTGGTTGAAACAACCAGAAGTTTTGGTAGAACGCATCCAATTTATGCTGGATTGGAAACTGCCTCAACTACGCGCTCTATACCCAACTTTCAAATTTGAGCAAACGGCTCAAGAAATGGCGGATTGGTTGCTAGACGTGTCTGCTCCTTGGCGTGATTCTATCTGCAACGTAACGCTACCACTTAAAGATTTGCAAGCTGAAGACAAAACGCTATTGTTTGAAGCTCAGCTTGGTGCTGGTCGTGACCTTGTTTACGGCGAGTACCCATGGACAACATCATCTAACTGCGTATCTATGTATGCAGGTATTGGCGGCGGTTTGCCAGCTCTTCGCCCTGAACGCGTTATCGCGGTTGCTAAAGCATTTAGCTCATCTGTCGGCACTGGTACGCTAATTACCGCAATGGAAGAGCAAGATGCATTCCGTGAACTAGCCGGTGAGTTTGGTGCAACAACAGGTCGCCCACGTGATATGGGTTACTTTGATGCCGTGGCAACGAAAAACGGCGTTGAGTTACAAGCGGCAACTGAAATTGCATTGACTAAAGTGGACTGTCTAACTGGCCTTAACGATCTTAAGATCTGTGTGGCTTATGAAGGTGATCACAGTGAGAATCCAATTTGGCCTCAAACTGCAGCGCTCGCTCCAATTTACGAGAAAATGGAAAGCTGGAGTGAAGATATTACCGGTTGTCGCCAATTTGAACAGTTACCAATTGCAGCACAAAAATATGTATTGCGTATTGAAGAGTTAATGGGTGTACCAGTGAAAATGGTTTCTGTTGGCCCTGGTCGCGAGCAAATGATTGTACGTTAATCATTACAGTTACAAATAGTAGAAAATGACAGAAGCTGATCAGAAATGGTCGGCTTTTTTATTTGTTGGGAGAATAGAGAATAGAGAATAGAGAATAGAGAATAGAGAAAGGGTTAAGGGCTAAGTCATATAATCCGTAGATCTAGCAGCGTCGTCTTCGTGTTTATTGTAACGCTTTGTGGCTTTGCCCTTGTTCTCTCAGTGCTTTATTAATGAAAAAAGCAATGATAAGTCAGTGTTTACCTAAGTTCTACAGACGAGAGGATGGTCTGAAGAAGGAGTCGATAAGTTGAAGTGTGAATGCTTAACCTATCAGGAAAATACAATAAATTCCCCAAGTTGAATATCATCTTTATTGGTAATGCTACCCATAGAAGACTCTTCGCAATAAGAAAAGTTAAGATTTAAATCATTTACTTTTCCGTTCGTGAGTACATGGCGCTTCAAAATATCACTATTGAGTTGATGAATTGTCGCATTCCATGATGTGTTATTTTCAAATATATTAAATGTAATTAGCAATATGAGTACCTGTTTTTAAAGTTGAGTCAGAGCGTTTTTGTTGAAACCAAAATCTTTTACGTCCAAGAGAACGAGCCATAATATATACCTTATATGTAATGAGTTTTCGCTTGAGATTACCCAAGAGAAATAAATAAAAATTGTTCAATAAGAAATTTTTAGAAAGGTTTGCTGAACCCGTCATTTGATGACAGGGTTGAGGATCTAATGCATCGACTGGATTGCAGTCACATGTCAGTTAAGAGTGTTAGTCTGGCTGATATAAAAAGATGCTATCTGGCCTTAAAGTGGCCCTTTAAACCTTCGCGAACAACAATGTTATTAAACCAAGACTTGTCATCATGAAATTACATGATTGATACCAAGAGTCGATCAAGTTTAATGGTTATATTGTCCCGGAAATTTCTATACGAAATTTGTGCACTGGTTGTAGCTATTATTGGATAGAACTAAGGAGATACAGGAGAATCTTGCTAGGGATGTCGCTGGAAGTCTTACTATACGTTAACAACTCTATGTTCAGAGCAGCGGCTAATATACATCTTTAAATTTAAATAGCCAGCGTTATTTTAAATTATTTTTAGGTAAAGAATGAGCAGTAAGTGTTTGTTCTATGTATTGCTTGTTGCTTCACTAGAGGGCAGGGGCGAACCTGCCCTCACAAAAATAAGCTTCGATTACGCAGACATTTTCAGGTTCTGGCTGCGATATTGAACGATATCTTCAATCGTTAACACTGGCATGCCGTGCGCCTTAGCGAACGTAACGATTTCTGGTGTTTTCGCCATAGTACCATCTGGATTGGTTAATTCGCACAACAGACCGGCAGGCTGGAGATCGGCCAGTTTCATCAAGTCAATGGTGCCTTCGGTATGGCCACGGCGAGTTAATACACCGCCATCACGTGCGCGAAGAGGGAAAACATGGCCGGGGCGAGCGAGATCGCTGGCTTTGGCATTGGCTGCTATGGCCGTTTTCACCGTGGTGGTGCGATCTTGCGCTGAAACACCGGTGGTCACGCCTAGTTTGGCTTCAATGGAAACTGTAAAGGCAGTTTGGTTCGCACTATCATTGTTGATCACCATCGGCGGCAATTCTAACTGATTGGCGTGCTCTTCGGTCAAACATAGGCAAACAATACCGCTACATTCACGGATCATTAATGCCATTTGTTGCGGGGTTAAATGCTCAGCTGAATAAATGATGTCGCCTTCATTCTCACGATCTTCATCATCCAGTAGCATGACACCTTGGCCATTTTTAAGTGCTTGAATCGCTTTATTTACACGAGTAATTGGGTTGCCAAATTCGGCGAGTAGTGATGTCTGATTCATGGTTAATTCCTATATTGATACCAGAATCAGGGCTAATTTGGAGGGATAGAACACAATGCAAAATGCACCAGTTCGCAACAGGGGGAAACCTGCTGGCGATCTAGTGTGTCTCTTATTCTCTCTCATCCGGACTATGACCGTCGGCTCTGGCATCTCACCAGATCTGCTGACCTCGAAACATCGAGCGCTCGCGGGCTCATCTAAAAAAGATATACCGCCGGTAGGGACTTTCACCCTGCCCTGAGAATTACAGTTATGATTTTTGCCCATCAAGATGGACGGAAAAAGGTTAATACAGTTTACCGAGTGATGGAACTAAAATTTGACAATAAAAACAAAGAGAATCAAGAAAAGTAACGAAAAGCTATGGATGCAGAGTAAACGTTATTGCTTTAGTTGCATGTACCACTGAAAGATTGCACTATCGTTTTACAAATCTCGTGCTTGACGGTCTAAGAGTGAGTACGTATTCCATTGTAGCTGCGCGAATTGTAATGGCGATTGCCATTGCGATTCATTTAGTCATACCAAGAAAAAGAGGCTGCAAGTGTATCCAGAAGAAAAGAAGATAAGAAAAGCGACTCGCGTAGAAAGCGTAATGAATTCCGCGCTATGGCACTTGGGACAAAAGGATCTGACCGAAAGTGAATTATTGGCAAAACTGCGAGTAAAAACCGATAACGAAGATTGGATTGCCGATACGTTAGAGAAACTACGTGGTTTTGGTTACCTAAAATCCGACAATGAGTTTGCGATAAAATTCGCCGAACGAGCATTTTCGAGTGAATATGGCAGCGGATATATTCTTGAAAAGCTGAAAAAGAAAGGGCTCAACGATACCCTTATCAAGGCCATGATTACCAAGGTAAAAGAAGACCTCAATATTGATGAGCAAGCGATTTTGAATGAACGCATCAATAGTTACTACCAAGAATTTAGCATCAGCAAAGAAAAGCTTAGCGCAGCGCTGCAAAAAAGGGGCTTTAGCTACGCTCAAGTCAACGAGGCGATAAAGCAACACGCTTGTTTTGAACAGTTGCAAACTAACCTTGAGATCAAAGCGGAAAAGGCCGATTTAGAGAAAGAAGTGTTGAAGTACGCGCGAAAAGGTAAGGGGATGACGGTGATTCGTCAGGAGTTGCGTCAGCGTAAAATAGATATCACGGCGCTTGATGCGTTGGTAGAAAAACTGATTAGCTCGGAACAGATCGATTTTTACTCTGCATGTTTAGAACAACTTGAAAAGAAATCCTACGATTTAACTTGTCATAAAGAGCGCAGCAAAGCCTATGCAATGTTATCTCGTAAAGGCTTTTCATCAGAAGAGATTAAATTCGCTATGAGCGAAATAGAGTAATCTCAGCAAAAACGATGTCAGCGAAAGAGTCAATCTCTTTGGTAGAGGTGACGGTATCAACAATCTGGTATTGCAGCCGTTTGCCAATAAGCGATAGTATAAGGACGATTTTTTTTCGTTAAGATTACATTATGTCAGATGAAAAACTCGCGCTAGAGTGGATGCGCCAACAAGCTCATAAAATTGATCCGTACGTTTATGACCCATCCTTTGATGAGTGTGTGGAGTTAATCAGCCCAGCGTTCAAAAAGGGAAAAAGTATCGCTCAACTCAAGTTTCTCCTTGGAGAGGCCGATCGTCGAGCTGGGGCGGCAGAGCGTAAGCATGCAGCATTAAAGTACGCGAAAGAAAAAAGCCCGAATGCAGGACAGATTTTGCGTCTTCAAAGTAAACTTCAGCAAGTGGAGTTAGCGCTAAAGCTGGCAACAGGTGACAACAATATGACTATCTCACAATTCTGCTCAGAGTATGATGTGAGCAAGCGAGATGGTAATACCGCGTGGCATGAAATATTGGTTCAGCAGAGCAAAAGGAAACAATAGTTTACGCCTGATGTCGCTTACAGCCTCAGGCTTTTTCTTCACAGGACTGTTGATACAAGTATTGAATCAAAAACTCAGCGGCCGCAAGCTCACCGACGACTAACATTACTCGCTCTTAAAGCCGTCGCTGAACCATTTTTCCTACACTTATTGTTAGCCTGAACAAATAACCAAATACTACAATCTAGCGCTTGCCAAACTCACACCAAAACTCACAAAAAGCCCGCCGCTGACATAGTTAAGCCATTTGGTTACTTTCGGTGTGGTAAGCATCGCTTTCAGTTTACTCGCAAACAGAATTACAACTAAGAACCAACTAGAAACAACCATCGCTTGAGTGAGACCTAACAGCATACTTTGCTCTAAGAGATGTTGTGGTGACACAAACTGAGGAAAGATGGATAAATAGAACAACACAATCTTTGGGTTGAGTAAATTGGTTAATAGACCCTTGATAAAACTGCTTGATAATGAAGGGGTTAATGTCGCTTTTTTTGGGTCAATTTTAAGCTCTGACTGGTTTAAGGCCGCTTTGACATTGTTGATACCCAGCCAAAATAAATAGGCAACACCTAGCCACTTGAAAATGCTAAAGGCCATTGCGGATTGTGATAACAACAGGCTTAGGCCTTGTGCTGAAATAAACGCATGAATTAAGAATCCCACGCTTACGCCTAATGTATTGACAACAGCGAAGCGTTTACCTTGCGTCAGAGATGTGTACAAAATAAGAAGCGCGTTGGGGCCTGGGATTATTGCCAATAAGAAAACGATGCCAGCAAAGGCAACGAGCGTATCAATCGTCATGTTTTAAATACCAAAAATATCACAGTGATTAGCAATACACTGCAAAGAATAACGCCGTGTTGTTATCGAAAACAGCAGAGCGAACAGAAGATAACCAACTGAAAATAAGACACTTATTATTGATAATGTCAGTGTGTCAGCTATAAGCCACGTTAGATCGCGATGACTATAGCGTAACGAGATCAGCAGTTCAATTACGACTTAATAGGCTTAGCGTATCATCTTGATTTTCGAGCTAATAGAGTTAGCTGAGACAATTCTTCTCTTGTCTTTCTACTCTTCTTTAACGTCTTCTGTTGCGCCATGATGAATAAAGTAATTCGTTTATGGTGGCAGGTCATAAGCTATAGGTGATGTTTAGATCGTCGGTAAATCCAATAACGATATAGCAACATGCCACAGCCGATCATTAGCCAGAAAAAGCCTAAGGCTAAATGAAGGTAGAAAGCCCAGTGTGCAAAGTAATCCGCAGATCGTTCACTATTGAGCAATATCGGCACGCTTACTAGTAACGGATTCAAACCCAGCAATAGCGCGAAATAGGGATAGCGCCATGCAATAAAAGGCGTTTCATTAAATTCTTTGCCAGCGTCAAACGCACCATCAATAAAGACGATACGTGGATGGTAATCTTCCTCTGTGGTTTCAACGTGTAAATATGGTGTGACCGCTGGGCTAGGAATAAAGCCAAATTGAACACGTTGTCCTGACGCTAAAGAGATTCGCTCTCTTTCCGTTGGAATGATAAAGCAAAGCGCCGGATCTTCAGGCGCGTGCTCCGCACTGCCACTAAACCAAACTTTTCTGCCTTCATTTCCAACAACAATACCTTGCGCCAATCTAACGGTTTTCTCATCAGAGTGGTCAAACGGACATTTTCTATAATATCGGTACACGAAGAGTAAAACGGGCAGTGCGCATACAGGCAAGATACTTGAAAAATAGGGTGTTGTTTGTAGTCCAAAACAAAAGATGACAAAGGAAAAAAAAGAGAAGAAAAACACGCCCAATGACCTGAATAAACGCTTAGGTTTTATTGCGAGGATCTTGAGTTGTTGTCGCTCTTCTGTTGTGCTCGCTCGGCTACCAACAATCTCAATATCGAGTTTATCCGCAACTCCGGTAGGGGCGAATCGTACTTGCCATTGCGCAGCAAAGTGCTCGATGATGGTTTTATCATTGGCGCTGAGTAAATAGGATTTTTTTTGGTGAATATAGATTTCGGCTTTTACATTGCCCTGATCTTGTAAAAATGGTTTTAGGTGAGATCCAAAAACTCGATATGGCCCGATGAGAAATTCACGATAATCATCCCATTTTTTACTCATCAATACGGAGCTATAACCTTCGATGTTGAAGACGGGGCCTATGGGTAGCTTCTTACCATAGATTAAGTATAAGACTTGTTGTTCTTTTAACGTCAACTGCCGATTTGGTTTTGTCTCGGCTAATTGATTAATGGCTTTTTTGCTTTTAATTACACTGTAAGGTAGGTAAATAAGGTAAAAGAGAACCAAGACTCCACCTACGATCAAGATGAAATAGTCCCAAAAAGAGTACTGTTCAATAGGCATGAATGAATGTCCTTGCTCGCGTTAGAAACGATAATACTATGATTATTAAGCCTATAATCCCCACTCTTAGTTACCCTAGAGTGGGGCTATAAGCGTTGATTAATGAACCATAAATTTCATCACCGCTTCTTTTACTAAGCGTGACTTATCTTTCGTGAGGGGCTCAATCAATTGAGAGGCGTCATTGGCGCGACTTAATATCTCAGGCAACTGCGCGCGACGTCCGGCGTAAAGATAAGCTAAGGTTTGGGCAAAACTACCTTGATCTTTGTGGTCGTAAATGCCGCGCGCGTGGTTTTGAATAAACTCGCAACACACATCAAACTGAGTATGTTTGATACAGAAACGTGTAATATGAGCTAGGTTCACGCCAATTTCGATTAGCCAATTCAACATAAACTGCATGGCTTCTTCGCTGGTTTCTCTTAAGCGTTGGCTTTCACGTACTTTTTCAAAGTACTCATTAAAATCGATTTCACCTTGTTCGAGCCTGTGTAGTAACCAACACTTTTCATAGTTTTCATCCAGCACTTTAAAGCCGTGGCAATCTTGGTTAAGCAGTAGTTTAGCCAATCTATTACGGCGCGGTTTATCTAGCGTCCAAATAAACTGGTTCATACTGTATAAACGATATTCGTCTAGGCTAGGGCGGAAACCATCCATTGCGAGGTGAGCATTATACAAATTAGCGATACTGTCATAGTCGATCTCGCCTTCCAGGTAGGCCCATGTTTGTTCGCATAAATGCTCGATACGCGCAGTGGTATCTTGCAGTTCAGCAATGCGTGCCAGTAGAGTTTTATTTTCTACTTCTGAATTGAAAATCAGTAACGTACCGCGCGGCAATGAGTGTTGGTAGCTGTCTAGTGGCACTTCATGATCGGCCATTAGAATGATATTTTGCTCACCACATTGTTGCAGTACTGTGCTCTTTAACCAAGAGCAACCGTCGACATAGCAAGGTTTGTCGTGCACTGTATGCTGATCTGACGCGATAGGTTTGAGTAGATTTTCCGGCGCGTCATCGCCATCGCCAACGTAGAGGCAAGCTTGACCATATTCATATGCTAGCGCGTTTTCCCATGATCGAATATTCAAACGCACCATCAATTTTAATGCACGTTTGAAATCATGCTCAATATCTAAACTAACCTCAGGGTATTTGAGTGATACATCATGCAGAAAGCCGATTTTAGTATGTTCATTAATGTACTTTAGGCCTTCACACATCGCTTCAGCTTTTTTACGATCAATACTGCCAAACATACCGGTTGCGGTGCTGGTTATCTCACTATAAGCATCCAACCATTGCTGATAGCACTTGTTATCGTGGAAGTGACGGCTCATTTCGTAGGCATTTAATTGACCTGACTTGATGCCCGCTTTTTCTAACCGCTCTGTTACGTCAATTTCATCAAGGGGGTTGTTGATGGTGACGTCCCACGGCTCATCAGAGTGAGCACGCATGATGTTACGCGCAACGCGTACTGGCGCGAGAGCGATCAAGAATCGCCATAGGCGATCCGCTTGAACGCGCAACGGAAGTGGTAGTTGTCGCAACCAGAAGGCAATCAGAGTAAAGCGTTGGAAATCGTCATCGCGATCATGAAATAACGTGTAGCCAGGTTGATACTCACTGAATTTGTTGACGTGAAGCTCACCACGATTGACATCATCACGGTATAAGTGAGGGGTTATTAGAGCAAGTAGCTCGGCTTGATCATCTTCTGGTTTATCGGCGGTGAAATACGCTTTAATACGCGTGATATCAGCATCGACTAAACCAGAGTTAGGAAAGTGGTGATCATCGCGAACTCGGCATGATCTTATGATTTTCGCCGCCGCCATCTGCCAAATGTGTTGCTCGTTGAGGAAATTGAATAGTGCTTCAGTAACGTCATCCCCAATACGCTGGTTGAAATCGTTGAATAACTGATAGCTTGCGAGAGCGAAAAACCCCATATCAGCGAGCTCACAGTCTGCCCAAAGTTTGGGATGGCACAGTTCTCGGGAGGTGCGCAGCACGCCATCTACACGTTGAAAGTGAAGTTTGTAGAGAATTTCGTCTCGATCGATAAAAGTGCCAAAAATAGATTGCACGTCACGCGCGAGCGCGGGGTCTAATCCTTCAAGTGCACTCAGTATTCTGTTCGTGGCAGTCGTTGTGGCGGTTGTTGTTTCATTGACTGAACCGTTGATGACAGCCTCGTCAAGTTGGCTATAGCGACGATAATAATCTTGGCGTGACAGCAGTGGCTCGTCTTCTTCGGTGAGTGATTCCATCATATATTCGTTGAATTCACGTTTACCGAGCGCGCGGTAGAAGACATCGATGATGCGAAGATATTGTTCTCGGCGCGCAGCAAGCAGTGTGATATCGCTATCGAGTGTCACCGTTAGAGTCGTGGTTAGGCCGTTAGCGAGTTCAATCGTTGATTCATCCCCAAAGTGGTCGGTGAGTAGATCGTCGCGAGCCAAATCGAGAATATTCTCTATTTCATCAAGAATTCCGCGGTTGTTGTACTGCCATGAACAGAGCTGATCGTCAATGTGTTCAAACATGAGCGGCGCATGTGCTTTAGCCAGAGGGATCAATTCAATTTCATTGATAGCATCAAGCGCATCGCGCTCGGTGCCGCTTTCGATATAGAGCCATAAGCGATCACCTTGCGGCATCGCAAGAATCAGTGGTTTTAGTACTTCAGTGCCGTAGTTGAGGTCATAACGATGTTCGTCTCGCTCTTGATAGGCTTTATAACGGGCACGTTTTCTTAGTGCACTTTCAGCGGGTTTGACTAGTAGACCGTCAACTTGCCCTTTTACCATTCCTTGTAGATCATAGGCCTCATTTTCTAACGTACTGCCCATAAAGGGCTGTTGCATAAAGGCATCTTCAAGATCGTCATCGTAAAAATGACGACGGCGTGGAAAGAGCGTTTCATATAGCCACACGACGGGATTGCAACCGCTGAGATCTTCTTCCTCATCACTATGTTCATCGTAGGAATACAGCAGTACCAGTTCCGCTTGAAAACGTTCGATGACACTTTGTTTAAAAGTGCCATATTGGCATGGGTTTTCAGTTAGGTATTCGCCTAGCGATTGGTGGGTTGGGGTATCGCTATAGGGGTTGTTCATAAACATGCCTAAGCGAAAGCTTGCGTTGTCACACCATATATAGGCTTTGATTACTTCAGGGTGCCAGCCAAGTTCAGCCAAAAATTCCGCTAAATAGTTAATGCAATCACCGGTATGGTCTTCATCCCAGTACGGGAAGAAAAACTGTCCGAGTAGGTAGAGGTATTGTAGATCTGTTTTTGCCAGCATATAAACGGCTTCAACACCGAATACGTCCGTGTCGTCAATCCAGATCTCGTCTGTGTCGTTAACGCGACGGCTGTAATCCACGATGGCTTTGACCGTTGCAACGATGGTCTCTTTAAGTTCTGGGTACTGCAATGCGGCCGCAAAAAGAATAGGCTCTGAAATGTAAACTTCGGATTGATCGGTGATCTCTTCGTTTAGATACCTTTCGCTACCGCCTTGGCCTTTAATTAAGGCCGATTTTAATAAACCAAAGTTGCTACCGGCATCACTGGTTTGTAAACGACGCACTTTACCTGCGTTGCTGTGTCTAAACTCGACATCAAACTGCTCTTCTTTAAAGGCTTCGCCGCTGATCAGCATCGCTTGATATTGGATGAGTGCCGCTTTGATTTGCTGAGGTTCTTGGATATCGAGGGTGATAATTTTATTTTTATCGAATTGGTTCATGAGGCGTAATGTGCTGTTTATTAACTGCAAATACAGTAGCTTAAAACCACTATGAGAAACAGCGCTACCATTGATAAATGATAGGCTAATTGGTGCTTATGTAGGTTTTATCACTTTTAAATTTCTATTTGTTAGTTGAAAGATAATCAGTGTGATTGATTTGTATTGTTTTAATTAGCTGTTGCTATGTGAACGGGCTTTGTAATGATCGAGAGTGAAATGGTTATTTTCGATGTGCAACATCAAGCGGTATAATGGGATAAAGTTTCGATATATTGCTTGGGTATAAAATGAGAAAACACTACACAGTTGAAGGCGATATCAATGCTAAAAAAGCCAAAGATGCCTATCCAAAGTTGGCGCTATGCGAAAGCTGCGTGAGCGGTTATATCGTGATCAGTGAAGGTGAGCGTACCTATGATCAGTGTGCTAAATGTGGTGCTGACGACTAACGTTTCGTTTATCAATATGAAAAAGGTCAGCATAAGCTGACCTTTTGTATTCTGGAGCAAAAATCCGGATTAACGCTCAGAGAAACTCAATTGAACGTCGTCTGTTTGCTTGTGCATCCAGCGTAGTCGAGAACCCAGCATAAGCGCACCAGAAGAAAGGCCAATAATAAAGCCAATCCAGAATCCATGAGCGCCCATTGGTTCGACGATCCAATCGGTCATACCTAAGATGTAGCCCGATGGTAAGCCGATAATCCAATACGCGATAAAGGTACGGTTAAAGATCGCTGCCATATCTTTGTAGCCACGCAATGCACCTGCAGCAACGACTTGGATTGCGTCCATACATTGATAAATCGCCGCCAGTAGCAATAATTGCATCGCTAGATCAATAACTTGACGGTTATCTGTGTAGAGCAGCGCTATTTGTTCACGGAATAGAACCGTAAGTAGTGCCGTGGTTAACGACATCGCTAGCGCGACCAATAAACCAACTCGTGATGCGACTTTTGCACCATCGGTACTGCGTTCGCCAAGGCGGTAGCCGACACGAATACTCGTTGCAGCGCCCACACTCATCGGTAACATAAAGATCAGTGATGAGAAGTTGATTGCCACTTGGTGAGCAGCAACAATCATTGGCCCTAGTGGGGCAACAAGCAATGCGACAATAGCAAACAGAGTCACTTCAAAAAATAACGCAGCTGCAACAGGAAAACCGAGTTTAAATAGACGAATAAGCGCCTTTAGTTCCGGTTTGTGGAACTGCTTAAACAGCTTTATGTAAGCGACGCGTTTTGCCGTCAAAACATAAAGCAGCATTAAGCCAAACATAATCCAATATACAATAGCGGTTGCCACACCACAGCCTACACCGCCCAGTTCCGGCGCGCCAAATTTGCCGTATACGAAAATCCAGTTCAGTGGAATGTTACACAGTAAGCCAACAAATCCGATAAACATCGCTGGTTTAGTGAGTGATAAACCATCGGTTAGGCTACGTAATGCTTGAAACATTAAGAACGCGGGAACTGCAAACATCACCGCATGCATGTAGCCAACCGTTTTTACTGACATGGTGACATCAACGTCCATGAGATCCAGAATTGACTGCGTTTGGAATAACACACCAATAATCGGGATTGAGATCAATAGCGCCATGACAAAACCGTGTTGGATTTGGAATGGGATTTGATCGACTTTTCCTGAACCATTTAATTGCGCGACGATAGGCACCAAGGCCATCAGTAAGCCAACACCGAATAAAATAGACGGAAGCCAAATACTTGAGGCGATAGAAACTGCAGCCATATCGATAGCACTGACGCCACCAGCCATTACAGTGTCGACGAAACCCATCCCAGTTTGTGCAACAGAGGCGATCAATACCGGGGTTGCTAACTTAATCAGTGTGTTAGCTTCTTGTTTATAACGATGCACGAAAAGAACTCCAAAAGGGGGTACACAACTCATCCCCCAACGAGTGGGTTTTGATACGAATCTGCCAAATTGCGCTTGAGACTGCAGGCGGTGCTAAGTCGGGTTTCGGGCGTCACTGGCGGTTTTTTACAGAAAAAGTAAATAAACAGCCTAGGTATGAGTGCGCTTTATATACCGCGATTTGTCAGACTGGTATGGGCGTTGTTGTGCTTAAAAATCACGCGCATTATACCGAAACTAAGCGATTCGTCGCGGCTTTTTAATTAGTTTTTAGTAAATAACAATTCAGAGTTATATTGAGGATGGAGTAGTTAATTTAAACCCAATTAAACTCAATAACATAGGTGTTATTTCTCTGTTGGGGTTTTTACGTCAATTAAGCAATGTTCACGGGTATAAAGCGCGATAAATACACGATCGATGGCTCAAGCTTGGTTGGCGGTAATTGCTTCATTGCGTGTGCAGATTTACCAATGCACGAGCTTGCTTTAGAGTGTATAGATTCGCGAGATTTAAAATTGTTACCGACCAAGGAGATAACCATGTTTACCGGTATAGTACAAGGCATGGCAAAAGTGGTTTCGATCGAGAAGAAACAAGATTTTCAAACGCACGTAATAGAGCTTGAGCATGTACTTGGTGCAAACCTGTCAATTGGTGCTTCAGTGGCTCACAACGGTTGTTGCCTTACCGTGACGAATATTGATGGGGCGAATGTTAGCTTTGACTTAATGCAGGCAACGTTGCAACTGACCAATTTGGGCTTACTCAATGTCGGTGATTACGTCAACGTAGAACGCGCGGCTAAGTTTGGTGATGAAATCGGTGGGCACAGTATGTCTGGCCATATTGCATTGACCGCTAAGGTGAGTGAAGTGATTGATACACCGAATAACCGCACTGTATGGTTCGACATGCCAAGTGAGGCGATGAAATATGTCCTACCGAAAGGTTATATTGGTTTGGATGGTTGCTCGTTGACTATTGGCGAGGTAGAGGAGAATCGCTTTAGCGTTCACCTCATTCCAGAAACGTTACAACGTACCTTATTTGGTTCGCGTAAAGTGGGGGATAGCATTAACGTAGAAGTTGACCCACAAACTCAAGCGATTGTTGATACCGTTGAGCGCGTATTGGCCGCTCGTCTCGCAACTGAAGTTTAGATTGGGGCGATTAATTAATATGAAATCAGCCCATGCGAGATAAACGCATTGATCAAAAAAGAGCGCATCTGCGCTCTTTTTTGATTGGGCTAGAATATCTGTTCGTCGTCAGCATCAACGGTTAAGTCGATGCGATCCATCTGTTCGTTAACGGTGAGATTGAAATGAATAGCATTACAGCATGCCGAGCAATCATCGAAGAAATCCTGATTACCATTTGATGCGTCGAGAGTAATGCCAATTGAGTGGCCACAGTGTGGGCAGACAACCTGTTTCTCGGTGAAATTACGCATAGACTTACCTCTTCATTACCACTTGTGACGATATGGCTATCACGAATCATTGCCATAAATTAATACTACGGCGATAAGTTAGTAATGGGCGTGAATTAAGTGCAAAATTTGATTGTTGGCATAAAAATCACAGATAACCGTTCTTTATTTCGATAGCTGTGATCTAAATACTTGCAATCACGCACACCACACAAATGTAACTCCTTGTATAATAAAGCTAATAATCATTCACCTGGTCAATGAGTTGTTGTGCTTCATCGAGGTAATGACCACCAAACAAATTGTAGTGGTTGAGTACATGGTAAAGGTTATAAATGGGTTTTCGCTCGGCATAGTGTTGATCTAAAGGCATAACACTTTGATACCCTTGATAGAATTCGGGTTTGAATCCACCAAATAACTCTGTCATCGCGATATCACATTCTCGATCACCCCAATAGCTTGCAGGGTCATAGCAAATTGGGCCTGCGGCTGAATTAGCGACGTTACCACTCCAAAGATCACCATGAAGCAGTGAAGGGCGAGGGTGATGATGCGCCAGAATAGCTTGAATTTTTTGGGTAAATTCAGCGATATCAACCAGTAAGACGCCTTTTTCCTTGATCAGCTGCAATTGCCAACCAATTCGCTGCTCGGCAAAAAATCGTGACCATTTACGATCCCATTTATTGGGTTGTAGGGTGTTGCCAAGGTAATTATCAGAATCAAAGCCATATTCTTTTTGCTCGCCCCATTGATGCAATGCCGCGAGTTGTTGCCCAAAAGTGAAACTCGCTTCGCCGTTATCAAGCGGTTTGGTGGGGAGATAATTTAAGATTAAGAAGGCATGATGTTTCGATTTGCCGAGATGAACTAATTCAGGGGCAAATACCGTACTGGTTTCGCGTAAGCATTGAATATTTTCTGCTTCAGCTTCGTACTTGGCTAAAAATTCACGCTGATTGATTTTGATAAAGTAACGCTGCTCACCGTCACTGATCATATAACTTTCGCTGATATCGCCACCGGAAAGCTTTGTTTTTTCGCGAATTACAAATGAAAACATCAATGTTTCAGATAACTGCTCGGATATTGCTTGCCACATAGCCTGCCCCTAAATCATCTAATTTCAGGTTACAGTGTAGGTTACTGACGTGATCAATTCCGACTTACAAAGCAAAGAATTCAATAATTTGAAGAGAATTAAGCAGCCTACTTGCTAAAATGTGAACAGTATCGTTGTTATAATGCTAAGCAAGATTCTGTTTCGTTAGTGCAATTTTTGTTTTCGCTTTGGCTGATACTGTGATGGCAAGATGAAAAGTACGATTTATGATCCAGCTTCACATGTTACTGGAACTGAACGATTACAATGTTGTAGATGCGCTGGTATTCCGCTTACAAAGCCATGTTACGTGAAGCCAGGTCATCACATGGCGATAAATCGCGGAATAAATCATCAATCAAATAGGTTGCATCGTTGTTTTGGGCTCTAAATATCATATCGTTACGTCGATAATTGTTAATGTGCGCCTAATTCCCGTAGTATAGATATAGAAAACAATAATTAGATGGAGATAAAATGGTTGTTGATACTGATGGTTATTTAGCCCTAGTTGAGCATCTCGCATCCAATCTCGACGTATTTTCCACAGAAGATGGCGATACGGGCAAAGAGAGCGTCGAAGATGTCGTGACTGATATGGTGGCGAGTAACATTATGGCGATCTTTGAACAGAACCCAGAATTGCATTCGAGTGTTCGCTTTAAGTTGCTCAAAGAAGCTGATTCAGTAGTGGCAGATCTCGGTGAAGTGTTAGCGGGTATGTGGACCAAAGCCGCGACAAATGAACAGATTGCCTTCCTTGATGAGTATGTTGCATTGGTTAAAAACCTGTTCGACAGCGCCGTCGCAAAATACGACTAACGCCGCTGATAGATTAGATTCAATTTGATTTAAAGTGCAGGCGGGGATGTTACTCGCCTGAATTGCCAAAAATTCCCCGCCCAATATGGGTTATCCATCCGAGAAATAATCACCCCTTTTGAAGTCGATGCATGCATGAATTGGTTTTGACCTAAGTACACACCGACATGACGTGTTGTTCGTGAGGTTTTAAAGAACACCAAATCACCGATATTGGCTTGTTCGTATGCTATCTCTTCGCCCACTTGAACTTGATATTTTGTGGTTCTTGGCAAGTTAAGTTGCGCGGCTCTTTGATAGGCGGTTTGCACGAAGGCCGAGCAATCAACGCCCTTTAAACTACTGCCTCCTAGGCGGTAAGGTGTGCCTTTCCATATTTGAAATACATCCAGGAATTCACTTTTTAATTGCTGATGGTAGGCCGTGATATCGGGGCTTAGCTCAGATTGTGATGGCGAAGAACTGCAACCCGTCAAGGCCACCGAGGAGGCAACTAATAACTTAATACTGTGGTGGCGAATAACAGAGACTAATTTGATCATTGCGAGTTTTATCCGCCTTAAAGTGAAATTTTACTGTAATAGTTAAGCCATAAACTGCATTGGAACAATTGATTAACAACCCAGTGCTAGGATGCAATGACTTTATTTAATAACGCCCGATGGACCCTTTCTCTAATTCAATCTCTCACCGCCTTATTTGTTGGCTTTTTGGTTTTGATGATTGGCATAACGATTGTGAATAACAAAGGTTTGCAAGAAGTGGAGCATCACTTTACAACCTTATCAGACCGAGCGCTTCCACTCTCGTCTGCAAACGCGAAATTAACCCAATCTCTCCTTGAACAGACGAAGCAGCTTAGCTTCAGTACGCAGTCATCATCAGAAAAACAACTTGCTGCAATTGAAGCTAAAATTCGCCAATTAATCCACTATAGTCAGCAGCAAAGAAAAGAAGTTTTTGATATTTCTCACAACTTTAATCAAGCTATTTCGGAGTCACAGAAAATTCTACTGCGCGATTCGCTCGATAAGCTCAATCGTCATACCATGTCGGTGATCGCGACGCAGCGAAAGTTGTTGGCAATGCAAGTTGGTATTGATGCCGATGTTGCTGCGTTTCGTTACGGGCTTAGTTCGATTGGGCCTGAAATGAATCGTATATCATCATTTCTCTCTCTCGATAACCCAGAATCGACCGATGCGGCGAATCGCTTCATTGCCAGTGCAAGCTCGATGGAAGGAACGTTCTTGATGCTGATGATGCAAACCGATTTAACCAAAGCAGAGCAAGAATACAAAGAGATGCGTAATCGGATCGCGGGTATCAATTTGGCTTATGATGATTTTGCACAGTGGCATCCGGACATTGCCGAATTTGCAAGCCTGACAGCGCCTTACGATATGGTGAATACCGGTTTCAGAGACGACGGTGTATTAAAAGAGATCTTAGCTAAGTTAGAACTGGTTAAGCAGCAAAATAAGCAAACCGCACAAGCACAAGCTTTGGCCTGAGGGATCCCCTCATAATTTCCCCAAAGCACAACCATGTTTGAATAGATTTTGAGCAAGCAGGGTTGCAGCCGCGAGCAAGTCTTCCCTCGTTATTGTGTAGCCAGAATGCCGCAAAACTTCCATCCCTAAGCGCACTGTTGAGAGTACATTTCGATTTTTGACAGTGTTAGCTTGGAAGTGCTTATCCCAACCTTGTTTCTGACCATGAACTCCAGCAAGCCAAAATGTCAGTTGAAGCATTAGGGCGATTAGCAGCATGATATCAAAGCGCTCTGAGCTGCTAGTTCGGCTATGACGGAGGCCTAAACCGTAGGCTGGGCTTTTCAAGTCTCGGAAGGTTTCTTCAATTTGCATACGCTTCGAGTAGAGCCTAACAAGTTGCTTTGGTGTTCGGATTTCAACGGGCAAGTTAGTCGCTAAAACCCATGGTTCTTTTGTCGAAGCGGAGTAGATTTTAGGTGACGGATGATGACAATTAGTCCGTGTCGAACGCTGATTTTTTCGGCCTTTAGGACGTGATTTATACAGTGCAATTTGACATGAAATTGGGTTGCTCTTAGTCAACCTCTTATAGCCTAAAGTCTTTGAGCGACTTGAGGATATGCTATGTAAGTTGCTGATAGGTTGCCAGTTTTCCGCACCTAAATCTGCATATTGCACTTTCCCTCTGACTCGACTTAACCAGTACCAACCTAGCTTTTCAACGGATTTATACCATGGCACTTTAAAGCCAGCATCACTGACAATGAGCGGTGTAGTGTTACTCGGTAGAATGCTTGCAAGGTCGGCTAGAAATTGGTCATGAGCCTTCTTTGAACATTGCTCTGAAAGCGGAAAGGCTTTCTCATAAAGAGTAATAGAACGACCATGTAGTGCCACCGAAGCCCGCAATACCATAAGCCGTTTTTGCTCACGAATATCAGACCAGTCAACAAGAACAATGGGCATCGAATTACCTGAACAGATAAAGCTGGCATGCCAACGGTATACAGCGAGTCGCTCTTTGTGCAAGTGACGATTACCTAACAATCTGTCGATTCGTTTGATGTTATGTTTTGTTCTGGCTTTCGTTGGCAGGTTACGACCAAGTTCGGTAAGAGTGAGCGTTTTACATTCAAGTAATGCGTGGCAAGCCAGCGTTAAACTGTTGAGTCGTTTTAAGTGCAATTCAGGGCAGAATTGGTAAAGAGAGTCGTGTAAAATATCGAGTTCGCACATCTTGTTGTCTGGTTATTGATTTTTCTCAGAACCATTTGATCACATGACAAGATGTGCATCTACCTTAAATTTATGATTTTTATCAAAATCATTAGGGGATTCCTCAGAGCTTTGGCACTACAGATAATTGACACCCTTAATCAAATATCCTCTTCAGCAGAATCATTGATAGCAAAAAGTCAGTTTGTGGTTAAGAACACCATATCCTCGTTATCCAATACGTTGTTACTTGCTTGTAGTGTGAGTGCTGTGGTGATAGTGACGTTGTGGATTGCTTTACGTCGATGGTTAAAGGGCGGTCTGAACCAAGTATTAGAACAATTGAACCGCGTCTCAGAGCAAGACTTTCGTCAGCGCGTGAATCAGCAAGGACCTGACGAAATACAACAGGTATCCGCTCGCTTGAATCGCCTTATTGATACAACAAGTGAATCGCTAAACTCCGTAACGAGCAACTGTGAAATACTGTATCAAACGGCTCAATTGAGTCACGATGCGGCAGACTCATCTAATCATAGCTTAGAAGCCCAAAACGATGCGTTGACAGAGATGGTGACCACAATTACTCAACTAGAAGCTTCGATAAAAGAAATTGCGACGGTCACCAATGAGTCACACGATGAATCGAAAATTGCGGAACAGTATTCAACGCAAGGTGTGGTTGCGATAGAGGATAACCGTGTACGATTGAAGGCTTTAGAGCAAACGTTAGATACTAATGAACAATCAATGATTGCACTTGATAGCCGTGTGAAGCGAATTTGCGAAATGGTCGATTTGATTTCTGGCATCGCTGAAAATACTAACTTACTGGCACTCAACGCGGCTATTGAAGCGGCGAGGGCGGGAGAGCAAGGTCGAGGCTTTGCTGTGGTTGCTGATGAAGTGCGTAAGTTGGCACGTGATACCTCCGATCAAACCAGCAATATTCGCCATAATATGAATGAGCTGGTGGCAGCCGCAGATCAGTCGCGTCTTGCGGTAGAGGGTACTCGCAAAGAGATGGTGTCTGCATTGGAATCAAGCCAGCAAGTGAAAAGTGCATTTAATGATATTGAACATTCTGTAGGACTGATCCGTTCTCGTTTTGAACAGATCTCAGTGGCAACCGAGCAGCAACAACGCGCAACTGCAGAAGTGAGCCGCGCAATCACTCAAGTTTCTCATCAAGGCGATGATACTAAGACTCAGCTAGAGGCGATGTTAGAAAACGCGCAGCAAGTGGCACAGATCGCCAAAGATCAACAACAGATGCTGCATAAATATCGTTTAAGGTAGAGCGGCGATTGAATCGAGAGGCGAGACCGCTACGCTTCTCGCTTCTAAAATCTCGATTCTCGCACTCTCGCTTTCTCTCAACTCTCAACCCTATTGGCGACGAAATGGCTGCGTTAGCATCTTATCTAACCACTGTTCCCGTGAGGTGCGGAACTCGGGTACACCAATTTTCACCTTGTCATGACCTAATTCAGGTTGGGCGCGATAAGTACCGAAAAGACGATCCCAAATCGACAAGAAAAAACCGAAGTTAGAGTGCGTTTCTTTAACGATCACAGAGTGATGTACGCGGTGCATATCTGGGGTGACGATCGCCTTGCGTAACACCTTATCGAGATTGAGTTGCAGTTTGGCGTTGCTGTGATTAAACATCGCGCTAACGTTGAGGATGACCTCAAATAGCAATACGGCCAGCGGTGAAATGCCAAATGAAACCACGATGGCGATTTTTATCCACATCGAGATGATCATTTCAATGGGGTGAAAGCGGGCGCCGGTGGTGACATCAATATCCTGATCGGCATGGTGCATCCGATGCAAGCGCCATAACCATGGTACAGCATGAAAAATGACATGTTGAACATAAATGGCTAAATCCAGTAGCACGACAGAAATTACCACCCCAAGCCAAGCGGGTAGGGACAGCCAATGAAATAGCCCTATGTTGGCTTGCTGAGCCCACAAAGCCGCCTCAAGCGCAAGCAGAGGCATAAAGAGGTTCAAACAGAGCGAGTTAAAACCGATTAGACCAATATTGTTAAGCCAACGCTGTCCTTTGCTTTGAGTGAGCGCTTTGCGTGGCACAAGCCATTCCCACAAACCACACAGTACTAAAGTGGACAGAAAAAAGCTCAGCCGAATCATATCTGGGTTTTGCATTAAGTATCCTTACGCTTTCAACTTGCAACTGACGCCATGGCGAGTAGAATTTGTCGCCCGAATATTATTATCAATGAATCCGAATGAGAATCCACGCATTTCATCGTCTTTTCCTCCATAGACAAGCAGTAGCAACACGAGTATTCAATGCCAGAGGCAGCAAAGTGGTCCGTTGTGACTACTGCCAAGTGGCTACTAAGTACTGTGTTTGTGCCTATCAACCAGACATCGACACCGATGTGGCGGTGATGCTGATCGTTTCGGAAAGTGAAGTCTTTAAGCCAAGTAACACCGGCCGCTTGATCTTAGACGCAGTGAAAGAAGGCTATGTATATCAATGGAATCGCACCGAGCCGGCACCTGAGATGATTGCGTTGTTGCAAGATGAAAACTATCAGCCGTTTATTGTCTTTCCAGACGAATACGTTGATGTGAAATCGCGCTTGATTGAACAACCGGCACAGCAGTTTTGCCAAGGCAAGAAACCGTTGATGATTTTGCTAGATGGTAGCTGGCGTGAAGCACGCAAAATATTCCGCAAGTCGACCTACCTGCAGCATTTGCCAGTTTTATCGATTCAGCCACAAGTGTTATCGCAATATATGATGCGTAAGTCCGAAAATGAACAGCATCTTTCGACGGCAGAAGTTGCGGTATTAGTACTGGAACAACTGGGTGAGCAACAGGCATCAAAAATGCTCGATGAGTGGTTTGCGGTCTTCCGAGAAACCTATTTATTAAGCAAAACGCGAATCAAGCCTGATTTAACGCGTCCTGCCTTAAAACACTACCTTGCCGCAAATCCAGAGTTAGACAATTGATTTGGTTGGTTAAACCCTGTTCAATTGATTTATAAATGGTCATAGGTCACGGATTGTGACTACTGCCTTATGGATAATGACCCAAGTTTTGGATTTTATAAATTATATTCTGGGAGTGAATACAATGTACTACGGCTTTGACGTGGGTGGCACCAAGATTGAGTTTGGCGCATTCAATGAGAAATTAGAACGTGTTGCGACAGAGCGCGTGCCTACGCCAACCAGCGATTACCAAGCACTACTTGACGCGATTGCGGGCTTGGTAAACAAATATGATCAAGAGTTCAACTGCGAAGGTAAGATTGGCCTTGGTTTGCCTGGCATGGAAGATGCTGATACTGGTGCGATCCTAACGGTAAATATTCCTGCAGCGAAAGGTAAGTTGCTGCGTAAAGATCTTGAAGCGAAAATTGGTCGTACTGTTAAAGTCGACAACGACGCGAACTGTTTTGCGCTTTCTGAAGCGTGGGATGAAGAATTAAAAGATTCGCCATCGGTGATGGGGTTGATCCTTGGTACTGGTTTTGGCGGTGGTTTGATTTACGATGGCCAAGTATTCTCAGGTCGTAACCACGTCGCAGGTGAAATGGGCCATATGCGCCTACCTATCGATGCATGGTTCCACCTTGGCGAGAATGCACCACTACTTGATTGTGGCTGTGACAAGAAAGGTTGTATCGATAATTACCTTTCTGGTCGTGGTTTTGAATTGCTGTACGCTCACTACTTTGGTGAAGAGAAGAAAGCGATTGAGATCATTAAAGCACAAGCAGAAGGCGAACCTAAAGCCGTTGAACACGTTGAACGCTTTATGGAGCTCTTGGCGATCTGTTTTGCTAACCTGTTTACTGCAAATGATCCACACGTCGTGGTTCTTGGTGGCGGTCTATCAAACTTCGATATGATCTACGATGAAATGCCAAAGCGTATTCCGAAACATCTGCTTTCTGTGGCGAAGTGTCCTAAGATTGTAAAAGCGAAACATGGTGATTCAGGCGGCGTTCGCGGCGCGGCATTCTTGAACATCAAGTAATTGCTAATTACTGCTGATCAAAATGCAAAAGGGCTTCCAGTTGGAAGCCCTTTTCTTCATTAGTGCTTTTCTTGCATCCGCACAGAGTGATTACTTGTGCTTTTTACCCACACCCAAGTTTTCTTTTGGCTTGAGGGTAATTTTACCAAAGCCTAATTTCTTAAAGTGGTTGTCACGATAGTTACGTACCGCTTTGGTATCAGAGATCAGTTCAAGTTGGATTTCCATTTTTAGGAAATCAGTAATATCAATGCCTTCAGCCTCTGCAACCGCTTCATGGATATTGTGGTGTTGCTGATAAGAGAAAAGCAGTTCTTTCTCTTCGTCTTTGTAAGTATAAATAATTGTACGAGCCATAGTGTTACTGCTTCTAATTCGCTAAATAGGAAGGCCAGCAGAGTAGGCTGGCCTTGAATGGGCTAGATTCTGCCTTGAAGTGGGATGATTGTCACGCTTTCTCCGACTTTTACTGTATCAACCGCCGGTGAAATTTCGATAAGACAATTTGCTTCACTCATTGATCGTAAAATACCCGAACCTTGTTTACCGGTAGTGTGCACTGTTAGGCGACCTGCTGGATCGATCTGGAATACACCGCGGCTATATTCAGTACGACCTTGGCGTGAGCGCAAATCCTCAGTAGCGATCGCATTCACTTTCAGTGGTTGCCAGTTGCGCTCACCTTGCATTTTACGCAAAGCCGGCTCAACAAAGTTGATAAACGACACCATCACGGCAACAGGGTTACCCGGCAAGCCAAAGAAAGGTTTGTCGTTTACCTGACCAAAAGCGAGTGGACGGCCCGGACGCATATTGATACGCCAAAAATCGATTTGACCAAGTTTATCAAGTGCCAGTTTCACGTAGTCTGCATCACCCACCGATACACCACCTGATGTAATGATCACATCTGTTTGCTGGCTGGCTTTTTCGATCGCATCAATCATCACTTGTTCGTTATCTTCTAAGATACCGTAGTCGATGACTTCGCAACCCAGTTTTTGCAACATACCCATGATGGTAAAACGATTTGAATCGTAAATCGTATTGGGCTTTTGTTCAGTGCCCGGCGCTTGGACTTCGTCACCGGTGGAGAACAAGCCAACTTTTAATTGGCGTGCTACTTGAGCTTGACCAAAACCAAGGGAAGCGAGCATGCCCATTTCAGCGGATTCGATGCGCGTGCCTTTGCTAAACACGTCGCTACCTTGCGCTAAGTCTTCACCCGCTTGACGGACATTTTGTCCACGTTTGATGAATGCTTCAGGGAACGTGACGTGGTCACCGTTGGTTTGCGCTTGTTCACGCATAATAACGGTATCAGCACCTGCTGGCATTGGGGCGCCAGTCATAATTTTTACTGCTTGGCCTGGTTGCAATTCACCTTGGTATGCGTGGCCTGCCATCACTTCAGCAACAACGTGATAGCTTGGAGTTTCAGCCTCGTCGTTGACAATATCATCGCCACGAATGGCAAAACCATCCATGGCTGAATTGGTGTATTGCGGCACATTGACTGGCGAGGCAACATCGATAGCCAGCACTCGGTTGTAACTTGCTTCAATCGGGCACGATTCAGCCTCTGTGACTTCATTGACCAGCGATAAGATTTTCTCTTGGCCTTGAGTTACCGAAAGAAAAGCAGGGGACAATATATCGCAGCATGAGGACGCAGGCTTATCGATTTGTTTGTCGCATACGTTGTCACAACATGATTTTCCATTTGAGGCAACAAAGTTGAGAATAAACTGAGTAATGGCATCAAGATCGTTGATGTCCATTTGTGGTAGTTCGCTGTCAGTCACTTTGCTGTCTGCGGCGATGGCGATGATGTTGTCATCACTTGGATAAAGCCATGGCTTGCCCACTTCGTCGCGGTGCAGTTCAATTTTTGGGAAGGCGATGTTTTTGCAACCCTCCACTAGGATCACATCAAGCTTTTGTTGATCGAAACGGCTAAGCAGAAAATGAAATTCTGATTCTTCTTCTGGTGTTTCTGTCATCAATGCGTAGCGATTACGCGATGAGATGAGCATTTGGCTTGCGCCCGCTTTACGTAGGCGGTAGCTATCTTTACCCGGCTGATCAACATCGAAATTATGGTGAGCATGCTTGAGCATACCAATACGTAAACCGGCTTCGGTCAACTTAGGCAAAAGCGCTTCAATGAGGGTCGTTTTGCCTGTGCCTGAGTAGGCGGCAAAACCAATTACAGGAATTAAGTGGCGTGCTGTCATGATTCTAGAGTCCCAAATTGAGCCAGTTCTTGCGGCGTATTTAGATTAACAAAACAGTTTGGCGAGTCGCTAAAGTCTACATATGAGGTGTTGCATTCTTTGTAGAGTAGGATGATTTTACGATCGCCACGCTCTAAAAACGCCGTCAGTTTAGGTAATACGCGTTTATGATAGAGAGTAAATACCGGTTGCTGATGGTCACCATCGTGGGCGACCAAGATGTCGCTTTCTGGTGTCACTTGTGCGCAGAAACGGGCCACCAAATCATGGTTGATTTGTGGGCTGTCGCAAGGGACAAAACCGACCCAATCGGTATCGGCGTGCACTAGGCCGGCATGAATACCACCCATTGGGCCTGGGTAATCAGCAAAATGGTCGCTAAACACGGGACCAAAGCATTGATATTGGCTTTGATTGCGGTTCGCGTTAATTAAGATGCTAGGGGTCTGTGGTGACAAGCGTTCAATAACGTGCTGTATAAGCGGCTTATTATTTAGTTCGATAAGACCTTTATCTTTGCCACCCATGCGGCTGGCTTGACCGCCAGCCAAAATAACCCAACTAGTTTGCGTTGGATGTAGCATAGTCGCTCTCTTGTTTTTCATCAGTGATGATCTGTAGCAGCGGTGACTCTATCAGAGTTGATTCTTTTATCCACCACTGTTTACGGCATAAATCGGTTAAGGCGTTCTTTTGGTGGCTGGTGATGACAATACTGGAGCCTTTTTCGAGCAAATCTTTCGCCAACAATACTAAGCGGTCAATGGATTCTTGATCTAACGAGGCACTCGGTTCATCCATCAATAGGATTGAAGGGGTAAGAATCCACGCTCTCGCCATCGCGACGCGTTGTTTTTCTCCGCCAGAAAGGACAGAAATATGTTCGTCGGCAAGGGTTTCTAAGCCGACTTTGCGCAGTGCAAAGATCACCGCAGCACGTTTGTCTTGCGATGACATTTTTTGATAGCGAATACCGTAAGCGACGTTTTGATAGACAGAACCATCAAAAAGGTAAGGGGCTTGGTGTAAATACACCACGTCACGGCGGCCACTTCGAGCCGATATACGTTGAATAAAACTGTCGTGTGGCGCGATGACTTTTCCAGTGGTTGGCTTGAGTAGGCCGGATAAAATTTTCAGTAAAGTGGTTTTACCTACGCCGTTATCACCTTTTAAGTAAATTGCGTCATTTGGACCAATCGATAATTCAGGAATATGAAACAGCACTCGATTCTTAAATCGCATTGAGAGCTGTTGTGCAGTTATTTTTATTGTCATACAGCGCCCTTAGTTTCTCAAATAGCCACGACCGCGCATGCTACCTAACATAAAGTTTAGCAGCAGTGCCAGCGAGAGTAATACTATTCCCAGTGCAACGCCCTGAGCGAATGCACCTTTATGGCTTTCCATCGAGATTGCGGTTGGAATGTTGCGCGTTACGCCCATGATATTACCACCAACCATCATCGAACAACCGACCTCGGTCACGATGCGAGAAAAAGCCGTAATTGTTGCAGCAAGAAGAGGAAAGCGAGTTTCCCAAATCATAGTCGCCGCGACGCGACATGGTGAGGCACCCAGTGTGATCGCCGTTTCTACAGCACGACGGTCACTTGATTGAAGTGAGCCATGCATCATGGCAACCAAAACAGGGAAGCAAATCAGCATTTGGCCGAACACCATCGCCTTTTGGGTGAAGAGCATTTGCCAATCACCAAGTGGGCCTGCGCGAGACAGCAACATGTAAAGCAGCAAGCCAATCACCACGGTTGGGACGGCTTGCAGAGTATTGATAATCGATAGAAAGAACCATTTGCCACGAAAATCCGTGTAAGCAAGGATGAACGAGAACAGAATCGCTGGCAACAACACCAGAGATATCGCAGTCAAAGAGACATTAAATGAGACCGCAACAATGGCTAGCAGGTCAGGATCAAAGGCGACCAAAAGTGCCAGCGCGTCTAGTGTAGTTTGCCAGAGACTCATGAATGATTATTTCTCGTTCGCGTTAGCGACAAATAGGTGCTTACCATTGATGGTAAAGTTATTAATTAACTCTTGGCCACGTGGGTTGACTAGCCAATCGCTGAATACTTTCGCGCCTTGGTAGTTGATCGTTGGATAGCGCTCAGGGTTAACAAGGATGACTTGGTAAGGGTTAAATAGGTTTTTGTCACCTTGGAACAAGATATCAAGAGCCAATTTATTTTGGTAAGCCAGCCAAGTGCCACGGTCAGTCATAGTGTAACCTTGCATTTCTGACGCCATGTTTAGTGTTGGGCCCATGCCTTGACCTACCGAGCGGTAACCACCAAAGTTAGGTTCAATTTTAGTTTGTTCCCAGATGCCTTTTTCTTTCTTGTGCGTACCAGAGTCATCGCCACGAGAAACGAAAGTAGAGTTGGTTTTTGCAATGTTTTTAAATACGTCGAAGACATCTTTTTGCTGTGCAACTTTTGCAGGATCAGCTTCAGGGCCCACAATCACGAAGTCGTTGTACATCAATTTACGCGGTAACACACCGTAGCCATGATCAACGAAGCTGGCTTCCGCTTTCGGTGCGTGAGTCATCACCAAATCAACATCACCGTTTTCACCCATTTTAAGGGATTTACCGGTGCCTGCCGCGATCACATCCACTTTGTAGCCAGTGTCTTTTTCAAACTCAGGCAAGATGTAATCGAGTAAGCCAGAATGGTATGTACTGGTGGTGGTTGCTAAACGAATATGTGGTTGTTCGTCCGCTGCGCTTGCGGTGTGGCTAAATAAAACAAGTGACGCTGCTGCTAAGGTATAACTGATTGTTGCTTTCATTGTAATGTTTTCCATATTGTTTGCCGTTAGGCGTCAATTTCACTACCTACGAATGGCGATAGCCAAAAATTGGCTGCTATGCCTTAAGCAAACTAAATGCCAAGATTTCAGCCTGTTTTTCAAGCAGATTAGGTTGATTTTGTGGACAAAAAGGGGCTTTGGGACAATTTGTCGCACTATTGCTCGATCCCAGTGATAAAACCTTGGTACACTCTGTCCCAATGACTGTGATTTTAACCGAGAAAACCTATGTCTACTTCTTTAGATGCAAACAAACTCTCTCAATATCAAGCATTTTCAGTTCTGGTTGTCGATGACGAGGCTGGTATGCAGGCGATTTTACAAAAAGCGCTCAGTAAATGGTTTTCGAAAGTGGATACTGCTGGCAGCATCGAGCAAGCAGAAACCTTACGTATTGCTAATCACTATGACCTTATTATTTTAGACATTAACTTACCCGGACGCTCAGGTATTGAGTGGGAAGAAGCGTTTAATGATGAAGAGCGCAGAGCCGATGTGATCTTCATGACCGGTTATGCCGATCTGGAAACGGCGATCTCAGCACTCAAACTGGGGGCGACCGACTTCATCCTCAAGCCTTTTAATCTGAGCCAAATGCTGCAATCAGTACAACGCTGTATGGATAAGCGCTTGAATGAGCGTTTGCAATATGCGCTGCATCGGGATGTCAAACGTCATATCACCACTGAGATCGCAGGCACTTCCGATAAAACCCGTCAACTCAAGCAGTTGATTAGCCAGTTTGCACCCTCACGCGCTTCAGTATTGATCGAAGGCGAGTCGGGGACTGGTAAAGAACTGGTGGCACGCGGCGTTCATGAGGCCAGTGGCCGTAAAGGGCCTTTTGTACCTATTAACTGTGGTGCAATTGCCCCTGAATTATTGGAAAGTGAGCTGTTCGGTCATACCATGGGCGCCTTTACCGGCGCGAAGAAAAGCCGTGAGGGTTTGTTCCGTGTCGCGAGTGGCGGCACGCTGTTTTTGGATGAAATTGGTGAAATGCCACTGGCAATGCAATCGGCACTGCTGCGTGTGTTGGAACAGCGTACGATTCGTCCGGTTGGTGGTGAGAAAGAAGTCAGTGTTGATGTACGCGTTGTCGCGGCAACTAACCGTAACTTGCAAGAAGAAGTGAAGTGCGGACGCTTCCGTGAAGATCTGTTTTATCGCCTTAATGTGCTAAAAATTGATGTTGCGCCACTGCGTGAGCGTAAATCCGATTTGTGTGAATTGGTGCCTCATTTTACCAAAATGCTCTCTATGGAGTTGGGTATCGCTGATCCTAAGTGGGCACATGAAGACATTGAGGCGATGCAAAATTACGATTGGCCGGGCAATATTCGTGAATTAAAAAACCTGATTGAACGCTGTATTCTTCTGGCTAAGCCACCCGCGCATTACTGGCGAGAACTGGCGGGCAGCCAAGTTCAACCGAGTATTTCAGTTACGGTATCTTCTGGTTCAGAGTTAATAGAAGTGGCTGAGCCACAAAAAGCGCAGGGCAAAGGTTACCCTAACTCATGGTCTCTTAAAGAAGTTGAAAAATCACACATTCAACAGTTAGTGGATTTTCATGATGGTAACAAGTCGGCTGCGTCACGCGATTTAGGCGTGGCACGCAAAACCTTAGAGCGCAAATTTAAAGAGTGGGAAGCAGAGGATATGGGCTATGGCCAATAATGGCGGTGCTTCGCGCACGGGATTGATTGCAAAGTGGCGCTACCGTTTTAAAAGTATGGTTCGCTACCGCTTGATGATCCTCACCTCCGCGCCCATCTTTCTCACCCTGCTGGCGTTAATTTGTATCACCATTTATTGGTCGATTCATTATACATGGCAAAGTGCCTTGCTTGATGTTTCCGAGCGTTTGGGCGTCGCAAATAACAGTATCGAGCTGATCCAGCAAAAACAGGCGAATCATGTTAAAGCTTTTGCAGAATCTTACGATTTTCGTATTAAGTTAGAAAGCAACGTAAGTGAAGATGAACTGCAACAATGGATTGCAGAACAAAAGAAACGTTACAGCTTAGATTTTCTTTGTTTACATAGGGTTGATGATCTAAGCAATCAATTTCGTTACCTAGATACGACGCAAGGTGAATCCTTCTTTGACCTATTATCTGAGCAAGAACTGAATGCGCTCGATAGCGATTTAGCTAAACGTGCACAAGTGCCGATTTTAGACAGCCAGGAGATTGAGAATCGCGGATTGGTGAGCCGTACAGTGATCCCGGTGGAAGATAACAGCGGTCAATTGGTCGGTTTTCTTGATGGTGGCTTGCTGCTTAACAACAGCACAGTGTTGGTCGATCAAATTCGCGATCTGATTTACTCCAGTCGTGAAGATAGCTTACGTCCAATTGGTACGCTGACACTGTTTTTGGATGATCTTCGTGTCAGTACCAATGTGCCGCTTGATAGCAATGGCGGATTAGGCCGTGCTATCGGCACTCCAGTCTCTGATGTTGTGCGTGAAGCCGTGTTGATTAATGGCGACCAGTGGGTCAATCGAGCGTATGTTTATGATGCTTGGTATATCACCGCTTATGAACCGATTCTTGATCGTGAAGACAATGTCATCGGCATGCTCTACACCGGCTATCTGATTTGGCCATTTCTTAAAGCCTATATGACCAACATTGCCGAGATCAGCATTACGACGGTATTCTTATTACTGGTGTCAGGATTGATGGTTTATCGTGGCTCGCGAGATTTGTTCAACCCGATTGAGCACATTCACCGTGTAGTGAAAATGATTCAACTGGGCAAAGACACACGTATTGGGCCACTCGGTCTCGATGATGAGCATGAATTGGCACAGTTGGCGAAACAGTTCGATAATATGTTGGATTTGCTACGTCAGCGTAAAAACGAACTTAAAAATGCCGCCGTTGAGTTGGAAGAAAAAATTCAGCAACGCACGGCCAGTTTGGAAGAGAAGACCACTGAACTGGAATTGCATATTCAGCTGCTGCATCAGACTCGCGATAAGTTAGTGGTGCATGAAAAGCTGGCTGCGTTAGGGGAGTTAACCGCAGGTATTGCTCATGAGATTAATAATCCGAGCGCGGTGATCCTCGGCAACGTGGAGTTAATTCAATTTGAATTAGGTGAAGAATCTGAACGCGTCAAAGATGAGTTAGAAGCGATCCATGCGCAAATTGACCGTATTCGAAACATTACCCGTAGCTTGCTGCAATATAGTCGCCAAGGTGGCGTGCAAGATGAAGTGACTTGGCAGCATGTGAATCCAATCATCGAAGAGAGTATTACGCTGGTTAAAACGGGCAGTAAGAAACGGGATATTGAATTTGTCACCGACTTGCACGCTCACACCTCGGTTGAGATCAATCGCCATCAACTGTTGCAAATTTTAGTTAACCTGCAGATGAATGCGATTCATGCCATGCAAGGAAAAGGTCGCTTAACCGTTATTAGTGAAGATTGGTGTGAAGGGGGTGTCGCCAAAGGTGCCTTGATTCACATTGAAGATGAAGGTTGCGGCATTAAGCCTGAAAATCTCAAGCGTATTTTCTCGCCATTTTATACCACTAAACGTGAAGGCACCGGCTTAGGACTTTCAGTCTCACAGAGTATTTTGAGCCAAACAGGCGGCGAATTGACGGCAACCTCTGAGTGGGGAGAAGGCAGTCGATTTACTATTCGTTTACCGAATAAAGCTGAAACGCATTTGCTTATTTCCACTCGCAGTTAAAGATCGTTACTGATTGAAAAGCACCTTAATTAGGTGCTTTTTTTATGTCATTTTTTTGTTGGCTGTAAATTGCTCGCATTCGGTATAAAGAACAATCGTCTAAATCCTTGGCTACTTTTATTTATATTTTATATGAATTATTACAAAGTCATTTAATTTGGCAATAAATCACTTATTCAATCATTGAGTACGAATCATTTGGAATAGAGATCTAAGTTAACAAAACTGTCATTGGCTTGTCTTGGAATAAACGCTCTAAAATTCTAGTCGAAGGGGCCTCTTCGTATCTGATTGTGAATCTCAACTTTCACAAGTAAACAATAATTAAAACAGAGACTAGATATGAAAAAAAGACTATTAGGGCTTATGGTTGCGTCTATATTGGCGACGAATGCGAACGCGGCAGAGTTAACATTAGAGCAAGCCAGCGTTAAAATTATGACCAAAATGGAAGAGTTAGCGCTATTGGCTGCTCAACCAGAAAATGTTATTCAACAAGGCGAGTACCAGTACTTGCAATACAAAGGCAAAAACCTGCGCATCAACTTTGATGGTAACGTCATGTTTGATCTGTTTGATATTGAGTCAGAGTTCCAAACGGTTTTCGACTTTATTCCTAAACATTGGCAATACTGGGGTTACGCGGGTGGTTTTGACTTATTCCCGGAAGGCTACGACGCGCCAAACTGGGAAAAATGTACTTTTGCTCTGTATGCGGCAGGTCGTGGGTCAAAAGATAACGAAGGGAATTACATTTGGGAACGCCCTCTAACCACTATTCTTGATAATTCTGAATGTACTCCTGTTGTTCAAAAACCGTCAATCTTCTTCAATAATAATCAGCTTGAAAACATGCTTACCGGTGAATTGAACGGTGCGGTTTTATTCGCGCAAGTACACATTATTCCAGCGAAACCAGCAAGTGATGAAAAACGCATGCATCTGGTGGGTGAGCGAAATACCAAAGTAATGTTCAAACCAGACACGGCATTTGAGTCTCGCTCTCAAGTCACTGTTACGGCGAAAAATCGTCAGGGTGAAGTTTTAGGTTCATTGGATATGCGCGCACCTGAGTTGCTGGCTCGTAACGTGCTTGCGATTCCTGAAATGAGCTCGACAGATATTGACTTTAGTTATGATGAAGCGGCGATCTTCGCGGTTCGTGAGGTTTCTAGCGCGGCTATTTCTGCTGCTTTAGCTGAGCATGATGTAGTAAAACTTAATACGTGGAATGGTCACTGGATCCGCGATATTGCTTTAGAACAAAACAACCCAGAACTGGATGGTAAAACATTTATCTTCCAATCAAGCGCTGGCTACAACTCGAATGTAAGTTACTACCAAGACCGTACACGCACGATTACAAATGGTACGACGACCGTATTTAAGAACGTTAACGGTGCATGGGTACTCGAAGATGATTTGATCTTTAATGAAATTGGCTATGCTGATGGTTATTGGTCTGCAGAGCTACCAAAAGAATGGCTTGCGCCAGGCCTGAATCTAACCTTCGCGAATAATGGTAAATCTGGCAGTTTAACGGGCATTAAAGTCGGCGCACCTACCGAGCTACTTCTCCATACTATCGATGTCGGCATGTTGGTTGAGCCTCGTGAGCGTTTTGATTTCCAACAAGACAAACAAGCACAACGTGAATACTTTGAAACCGCGCCGTTGAGCAAAATGGTGGTGAGTGAGTATGAACCGGTTCATCTGCTGGAAGTGATGTTACCAGATGGTACGTTACTGACCGACCATGATCCAAGCGAAGGTGGTTGGCATGGTGGCACCATGCGTCAGCGCATTGGTAAAGAGCTATTCTCAATTGGTATTAACAATGCAAACTACGGCATCAATTCTACCGCTGGTGTAGGCGAGGGCGAACATCCTTATTTTGCCGCTCAGCTAACCGCTCATAATACTCGTGGTGTCTATAGCAATGGTGTAGTGACACATGGTGGCTCTGGTGGTGGCGGCATGGTTACGCTTGACAGCTCAATTGGCAATGAGTTCAGCCATGAAGTTGGGCATAACTACGGTTTAGGTCATTATCCTGGTGGTTTTGAAGGGTCAATTCATAAACCAGCTAATATGAGTAACTCAACTTGGGGTTGGGATTCCTCTCGTGATGTGTTTATTCCAAACTTTGCACCACAAAACAACGGTGGCGAAAGCTGTCTAGATGGACAATGTGTTCCTGCCTTTAATGACATGTTCCGTTTTGGTAGCGACTCAATGGCGGGCGGTTGGGCGATGTATAACCAACAGCGCTTTACCCTATACACGCCTTACTCGATGTTCTTTATTCAAAAGAACTTAGAGAGCAAAGCCGTGTTTGATCAAACGTCTTCAACGGGCTTTAAAAAGTGGAATGAAGAGACTGAGAGCATGGAGGAATACACACACCGTGTTGATACTCTAGAAATCACCAGTGTTGCGCCATGGGAAGCAAACGCGGAGCGAATTGCCGCTCTATTCGGTAACTTTGACAAAGTTGAGTTGTCAACTTGGAATGGGCACTGGGCACGTGATATGTCGGTTCCTGAAGCCAGTTCGATCAATAAAGGTAAGATCTTTACCTTTAACTCAGATGCGGGTTATCACTCGAACTTGACCATTAACGGTGAGTCGATGGTTGTTCCTTACGGCAGTCGTTTGGTGTTTGTCTCTGATGGTCAAACATGGGTGAAAGATGCAAGCTTTGAACAATATCAAGCGATCAAGCCAACTCAATATGGTGTCCCTGTGACGACATTAGTGGGTTATTACGATCCGTCGAAGCAACTAGAAAGCTTTATCTTCCCAGCTCTTCATGGTTCATACGGTTATGTTTACGCAGCTGACAGCACAAGCCTTACTGCGAACTGTGCATTAGAGGTCGAAATGGCCAACGGCGACGTCGATAAGTATGCTCTGAAGAACAATCGCCGTAATGCGGACAATATGAATAAGTTCCATGTCAACGTAGCGCGTTCTGACAATCCGAAGGCCGCGAGTGTTGTTTGTGATGGTGAAGTACTTGATACCCTGACCATTGCTGCGCCAACACAAGAACCTGTCTATACCGTTCAAGGTGGTGATGAGCATACAGCGTTAGCAAAAACCCAAGCATTTGCGATGCCTGCGAAAAAACTCTCTCAACGTGTATTGGCAACTCGTTACGAGCCAACCCAATGTGATCACGCAGACGGTGAACATAATCACTAAGATTGTAATGTTCCGTAAGATAAAATCATGATAAGAAAAAAGCGCCAAATTAGGCGCTTTTTTTATTCCAATAAAACGAGATTAACTGGCGTTAACGGCAATTTTCGGTGGGTTGATATTGTGTTTTCTAAACTCTTTCATTACGCGCAAAGTAATGTCGGTTTCAAACAACTTCTCATATGCGGTATCGACGACATATGCTTTACAAGTTAACTGAATTGCTAAGTAGTTATCAGTGATGGTTTGTTTCACTAATACGGTCACCGGTTTAGGTAGGTGAATATAACGACTTGACGACGCCGCTTCTTGGATCAAATCACGGGCGAGGGTAATGTCTTCATTCATACCGACGTAGAAGGGGATCACTACTTGCATATCGAGTGCGCCGTAGTTACCGCTGACCACCACTTCATTTAAGAATTTGTTGTTCGGAATGGTGATGATGTCATCGGTTAATGTGCGCATACGTACTGAACGTAGACCAATGGTAATGATATCACCGTAATTGCCTTCAAAGGTGACGCGGTCACCAACTTGGAATGGGCGATCAACCATTACTGTGATACCGGCGATGAACGAAGCGGCCAGGTCTTTTAATGCAAAACCGACCGAAACGGCTAACGTACCACCAATCAATGCGAGTATTTGGTCGTTGATGCGGAAGCTCATCATAAACACCACAATACCCGTACTCATGTAGATAAAGAACTGAGTAAAGGATTGCAGTTTTTGCAGCAACATACGGTATTGAACAAATTGACTACCGAAGCTTTCAACCATTGAACTCATGAATTTGAGCAATAGCCATGCACCAGCAATCACGAACAACGAGAAGAACACACCACTCCAACGTACTAGGCTGGCGATCTTAGATATGTTTTCTACATTAGCGATTTCTTCCGTTGCAAAACACGGTAAGGCAGCAAAGCCAATAAACAGTAGGATTATTAATCTTTTCATACTACTTCACCAAAAGATGTTGACGGTCGAGAACGTTCGTAATGTGACGGAACCAGTGATCCGAGACTCGCGCTTGATCTTCACTCCACTCGATGTAACCACGGCTTTGGAAGTAGCGCAAAATACCCGTGATTTCAGCAATACTCAGCTGAGTACAATCGGATAAGATTTCTGGCGAGGCGATTTCAAGTTGTACTATAGATCGCAGAACCGCGAGCATCGGCTTTGGCATGTTCTCTAGTTCTTGTGATTCAGGCGCGTGGAATAGACGAACGACCGCTTGATCAGTTTCTTTGTTACGATTGATAGACAGACGGAAGAAGCGCAATGCAACCGTTGGGTTGCCATCTGAATAGTGCCAAAGAATACGGTAGAAACCTTGTTTCGCACGCTCTTCTTCACTCATTTCGTCTTGGTCCCATTGCTTAGGTACGACGAGCCCTTCAAACGATAATGGCTTTTCAAGATCCTTGTTGATGCGGCTATCAAGCAGTTGACCAATCTGTTTTTCATTCCAGCGAGGAAGGAAGCAGACCAAATCAAACAATAATCGTTCACCACGAGCGCGGTCGACAAAGCGCCAGCTTGATTTCACAATCGATAGCACCACACGGTGATTCTTCTTTGAACGACGCAATAAGTTCGTCACGCGGATCAAATCGCTCAAGCCGCCAACCATTGGTTTGACGAGGCGATGGGCATTATCTATTGCAATGAGGTAAGTGGTCTCACTTTTACGCAGATAAGCGAGGATCTGGATCTCACTCGATTCTTCATCAAGGCCAAGACTGAGCGCTAACTGGGCTAGAAGGCCGCTATAACCGGAATATGGGCAGCTTAAATAAATCGGTTCTGCGTTAGATACTTTATTTAGCATGCTGTTAAGCAGCGTTGTCGAACCAATGCCGCGCTCTCCAGAAACAACACAGATCGCCGGATTATCCGACATCAGGTAGCGGGAAAGCTGTTTAACTTCGTCAGTCGCATAATCGATGAGTGTGCTGTCCATACTACCCGGCAGTACGTACTCGAATACCTGTTCACCTTTAATACGCACAAGATGATGCTGACATTTATCGATGTCGGACTGTTTTGCTACTTCGATACGGAATAGGTAAGCCAAAGCCTGGCTAAATAATGTAGAGCGTGAAAGCAATGACATTAAACGATGTTTGGCACTTTCTATCGTCAGCCAAACAACCCCAATTGCCGTTGCGGCAATATTGACCACCACGGTATGTTGACGATTGATCGCCCAAGTAACCCAAACCGGGCGATCAGAATAGTCGTTGAGTGACTCAAATACCTTTTCACGCCATAAGCGTAAAATTGAGATAGTAACTAATACAAACCAGAAAAACAGCGCACTGTAGATCCAGCTATAAATGGTGCCTTTACCTAAGGTGCGAATTGAAATCTGCATGATCACACCGGCAATGATGATGCTCCACACGTAACGACGAATGGTTGACAGGCGTAAAGCGATCACCGCGCGTGATGAGGTGCGGCTGTTGCGGTAGGCAAACTCCAAAATAAAGCTGATGGCGATGGAACCACCGAGCACCCACCAAGTGAATATCTCAAGGAAGATCAAATGCTGTAGGCTAGGGATCTGTGAAAGTACGCGTAACGATAGCGTAATCGCAATTAACCACGCGATCGCACGATGTGCGCGGCTAATGTACCAAACAATTCGAACCCAAAATGGCGGCTTATTATTGTTCTCCAATTGGCTAACGCGAAAGAGATCGATCAATCGTTTGCTGTTTGCCAACCACCATACTAAGCCAAAGTAGATAAACAAGACCTTGAATGCTGCCCAAATGACAGGAATTGGCGAGATGAAGATGTCTTTAATCAGTGCTTTAAAACTGCGAATTTGGAAATAAACGATGTATTCCGCATTGAGCTTTGTCAGTTGCCATTCTTGTTTAAATTGCGTCACACCGTATGGGCCAAAACCAGTAAGTCGATCTCGATTAGCAGGATTCGTCAGCGCCAACAACGCTTCTTTACTTTGGTTTAAGCTAGTCAAGGTAAAGTAACTGTTCTGAATATCAGACCATGTTTGTGGAGAACTGTCTTTACGGTGAGCCACCAACTGCTTGTCAAAAGTTGCAATTTGCTCGCGTTGGACACGCAATACTTTCGCCAGCAAGATATTTACTTGGCGTTTGTCTTTGCCTGACATAAACAAAGGTTCTGGCAGGGCTGAAATTTGTTGAGCAATCTCATCAGCTACTGGCGAACGTTGAGGTTGAGATTGAAAGCCATAGTCATTGTTCGCCAGCGCTGGCCAAGCCATTACCAGACTGATGAACAACAAACAGCGTAAATAAAAACGCATAGTTATCTCTTAAATTAATTATCTAGGAATTATTGTAGTTGTTTTAACGGAATAGGTACTTCCGCTAGACAAAGGAGGGGAACGAAGTTTATTGGCTAACTAATGACAAATGTCAGAGGAGTGTCAGAAAAAAGCACCGCTACTGGCCACAAATCGAGGTTTTGCTGCCACAATATGATGATGGTGCACTTACAGTGAGTCTTGTTTATCCCGAGCGAGAACATACCCCAGTAAAGGTACATAAGTTTATTGAGTTCTTTAAAGTGTGGTTCGAAGAACGGGTCGGCTCTTAAATGAGGCGAAACTGAAATCAACACTTGCAGTTAGAGGACTTTATAAGTAACGTTGCGCGGTTTTTTGACGAATTAGGATACAGGTTTTGATCTCCACAGCGAATATCACCATGCAGTTTGGCGCTAAGCCACTTTTTGAAAACATCTCGGTTAAGTTTGGCGAGGGGAACCGTTACGGTCTTATCGGCGCGAACGGCTGTGGTAAATCGACCTTTATGAAAATCCTGAGCGGCGAGTTAGAGCAAAGCGCAGGTAACGTAAGCTACGATCCAAACGAGCGTGTAGCAAAGCTAAACCAGGATCAGTTTGCTTATGAAGAATTCACAGTAATCGACACTGTGATCATGGGCTACAAAGAGCTTTGGGCAGTAAAACAAGAGCGTGACCGTATCTACTCTTTGCCAGAAATGAGTGAAGAAGACGGTATGAAAGTGGCCGATCTTGAAGTTGAATTTGCTGAAATGGACGGCTACATGGCTGAGTCTAAAGCAGGCGAACTTCTTCTTGCAGTAGGTATTCCTCTAGAGCAACATTTCGGCCTAATGAGCGAAGTCGCTCCTGGTTGGAAACTGCGTGTACTATTGGCTCAGGTTCTATTTGCTGACCCACACATCATGCTACTAGACGAACCAACGAACAACTTGGACATGGACACAATCGGTTGGTTGGAAGATACACTAAACCAACGTAACTGCACCATGATCATCATCTCGCATGACCGTCACTTCCTAAACTCAGTATGTACCCACATGGCTGACTTGGATTACGGTGAATTGCGCGTTTACCCAGGTAACTACGATGAGTACATGACAGCGGCAACGCAAGCACGTACACGTCTACTGTCTGACAACGCGAAGAAAAAAGCACAAATTGCTGAACTGCAAACGTTCGTTGCACGTTTCTCTGCAAACGCATCGAAAGCAAAACAAGCAACATCACGTGCAAAACAAATTGATAAGATTCAACTTGATGAAGTTAAAGCATCAAGCCGTCAAAACCCATTCATTCGTTTTGAACAGTCTAAAGAACTATTCCGTAACGCACTGAACGTGGAAGGTTTGACACAAGGCTTTGATGAAGATCTGTTCAGCAACTTTGATGCAATTTTCGAAGTGGGTGAGCGTGTTGCGATCATCGGTGAGAACGGCGTGGGTAAAACAACGCTATTGAACACACTCGCTGGTGTATTAGAACCACGCAGCGGTGAGTTCAAATGGTCTGAAAATGCCAACATTGGTTACTACGCGCAGGATCATGCTCATGATTTTGCAGAAGATCTAAACCTAACGGATTGGATGGGGCAATGGCGCCAAGAAGGCGACGACGAGCAAGTCGTTCGTGGTTTCCTAGGTCGTATGTTGTTTGGCCAAGATGACATCAAGAAGTCAGTAAAAGTACTGTCTGGTGGTGAGCAAGGTC
Source organism: Vibrio scophthalmi (assembly GCF_040869025.1). NCBI lineage: Bacteria > Pseudomonadati > Pseudomonadota > Gammaproteobacteria > Vibrionales > Vibrionaceae > Vibrio > Vibrio scophthalmi. The sequence continues at coordinate 3,083,084 of NZ_CP134271.1, forward strand.
GTATGCTGCTTGGTAAGCTAATGATGCACAAACCGAACATGCTGCTAATGGATGAACCAACCAACCACATGGATATGGAATCGATTGAAGCGCTAAACACGGCTCTTGAAGAATACAAAGGCACTTTGTTCTTTGTATCGCACGACCGTATCTTCGTAGACTCACTAGCAACTCGTATCCTTGAGATCCGTGATGGTAAGATCCACGATTTCCGTGGAACTTATGCAGAATACCAAAAACACCGTGGTATCGATGCATAAATGACATTTTATTAGCCTTGCTGTCTAGCAAGGCTAAACAAAAAAATGCATAAAAACCCCGAGTTAGAATTACTAACCCGGGGTTTTTGCTTACTTGCTGCGTAGTTATGTGAATTTGTGAATATTACCCAATTTTACCTAGCAGATAAGCTAAGCGATTAATCAAAACCAATATGTCGCATCAAAAGGGTTCGGTTAATAGCGAAATTGAGCCACAATCGCATCCAGTTTTAAGCTCACTTCACTGACCTGTTTACTACAAGTAACCGAACCTTGAACTTCGCGGTGCGTATCATTGGCAAGGTTGGCAATTTGAGTGATGTTACGATCAATTTCAGCTGATACCATCGATTGCTCTTCAGAGGCGGTCGCGATTTGCGCATTCATATTAAACAAATCTTCAATTTGCTGATTCACGCTATCAATTGCGTCGACGACCAATAAAGTGTCTTGCTTGGTCGACTCAGCTTGCAGTTGGCTGTCCGACATGATGCGCACTGTACTATGGATACGGTCGGTAAGATTACTGATGGTCGATTCAATTTGGCGGGTAGAGTTATCCGTCTTCATCGAAAGGTCACGAACTTCATCGGCCACCACCGCAAAACCACGTCCATACTCACCAGCACGTGCCGCTTCAATCGCAGCATTTAACGCGAGTAGGTTGGTTTGTTCAGCAATGCCTTGAATGGTCGAGATCACTGAATTGATCTCGCGACTTTGCTCTTCTAACTGCTCAATCAAGCTTTGAGAGTTGGCGATGTCGTTGGCGAGATTCTGCATACTGCCACTTGCATTGTGGGTGATTTCGAGTGCTCGATGTGACTCTTCTTTCATGCGCGAGGCATTACTGGCAGCGTGTTCTATATTACTGGTGATTTCATTGCTGGTTTGTACTAGTTCATTAACCGCGGTTGCGACAGATTCAGACTCAGCCTTCTGCTGCTCGGCATTATTAATGCTGTTCGACGCTGCTTGCTCACTTTCAAGAGAGCTTTGGTTAAGAACATTCTTTACGTTCGCCACATCTTTGATTAACCCATGTAATTTGGAAATAAAGCTGTCAAACGAGTTGGCTAATTGCGCGAGTTCATCGTTGCCTTCAGCATTCATTCTCGCGGTTAAGTCACCGTTGCCACTGGCGATATCACGCATCATGAAATTAATGTCTCGTATCCGATTCAGCACACTGCGGCCAATCATCATTAGCAGAGCGGAAATGACAAAGGCGAGACCTGCACCAAAAAGGTGTAATTGCATTTTTGTTTTATCAGAAGCCTCGTTAATTGCGATTTCAATTTCAGTTTGCAAGGCGAGAATCTCTGCTTCTGTTTGATGAATGTTACTACGTAGTTCACCTCTCAAGCCTTCACTCGGTGTAAGGCCAAGCGTATTGTAACTATTGAACAAGTTAACCAATGCTTGTTGATAGTCATCAAAAGCAATGCTCAAAGAAGGATGACGAGCATAAGTTTGATGGAAACGTTGCAGATGTTGCGACAAATCTAACTCGGCTTGTTCACTGGGTTTTCCTAAATACTTAAAGTCATTCTCAAGTACTGATGATAGGGCAACCTTAGCTTGTAGGTTATCGAGTGAAACAACGCTCTTTTTGAGCGCCTCACGGGCGGTTTGCAACTTAGCAATCAGCGAGTTGGGATTACTTTGTGAATCGATAGCTTCAATTTGATTGACCAACTGAGTAAATTTGCTTTGATAACCGGTAAGCGTATCGCGAATAACCGTCATGCGGTCGTTGAGTTGAAGGCCATGCTGTTTGATGCGGGATTCGAGGTCATTCAAACGTGTCATTAGGCGAGTAAATGTCTCATTAAAGCGAGTGTGATATTTAAGTTCGTGACGAGCGAGAAAATCCTTTTCGTGGCGGCGTAAAGTGAGAAGATCCACTTCAGCTGCAGTGTTTTCAACCGAGGCAAGTTCTAATTCATGTAGGTTGTTGAGACTGTATTGTTCGAATAGGCCATAGCTGATGACCCCTAGAATCAATATGGCATTGAGTAATATCAATTTAGCACGAATGCTAATTCCATTTAGAGCGCGCAAAATACTTGGTGAGTGAGACATAGACACCTCCCTAGCTGATGACGTTTAAGGACCGCTTTGTTTTATGGCTCACTGTGGCAGTGAAATTTGTGTTAAGCGGATATTAAACTAATAGCAGTGCAGAAAGGTTTTGCAACTCGTAAGAGAAATCAAAAAGCCCCAGCTTTACTGGGGTTTTTGTTGGAATACGTTCAAAATAGGGAGGTTATTCGTCGCTTTGACCTTTGACATCAAAGGTAATTTTGTCTGCACCGGTAAAGACTTGGAAGCGTAAGCCTTTCGCACGTGCAATGGTGGTGATACCAAATTTTTGTGCTAAATCGAGTCCCATTTGTGTCACACCGGAACGCGACAACAACACAGGAATCCCCATCTGTGCCACTTTGATCACCATTTCAGAAGTTAAACGGCCGGTGGTATAGAAAATTTTACCATCGCCATTGTCTTGATTAATCCACATTTCGCCCGCTAGGGTATCAACGGCGTTATGACGGCCTACATCTTCAACAAACGACAAGACTTGATCGCCATGGCAAATAGCACAACCATGCACGGCACCGGCTTTTTTGTAGGTGTCGTTATAATGCGTTAAGGCTTCTAGCGCAGTATAGATCTCTGACTGTTTGATTGGCGTTTGCGGTACTTGGTAATTTTCAAGCTGCTTCATCACGTTGCCGTACATGGTGCCCTGGCCACAACCTGAGGTAACGGTTTTTTTCTTGAGTGCGCTTTCAATATGTTCGGTATTTTCTTTGGTGATCACGGCGGCTGAATTGGTTTCCCAATCAATGATCACTGACTCTAAAGCAGCAGGATCAGACAGGAAACTTTGATTCTTTAAGTAACCAAGCACAAGAGACTCTGGGCGCGAACCAAGCGTCATCAACGTAACCACTTCACGCCAATTAAGCATTACAGTAAGAGGGCGCTCGCAGGCGATCTGTTTAGTCAGTTTTTCACCGTATTCGTCATACACTTCTACTTCAATGGTTTGTAGTGGATTTTCACTGGTTTTAATTATATTTGGTTTAACCACGGTAGTTCCTATTGCTAATCACTGGCCTGAACACTGATGTCAGACAAGGTGGATAAAAGTCATTACAAGCGTAAATTTGACGTACTTATGCTTTCATTTAAGCAATTACTGTACCCCATTTATGATTAAATGAATGCGATGAGGGCAATTTGTGTGAGATTGTCAGGTTAAGCCGTCATCAGCTAGAATTTATTCTAATGCTAATTGTGCGGATTTTCATTACGCTAAGACGCTCAACACGGCGTAATATCAAAGCGAGAGGGTATTTAGTTGTTTCATCTTGAGGTAACGGGAACAAATATTGCTTAAGCAACGCATGAGTTGGCAGTATAACGATAAACAAAGGTGAACTATGTCCATTTTAACGCTTGAGAAAACTGACGATATTTGGCCAGTCGAATGCGATTTGGTTGCTCGTGAAATCAAAACCGGTATGTGGACCACCACACAGCAAGAATTGGTGGGGTTTAATATTAAACCTGAACAACAAAGTGATCGCCTGACGCTATTGCAACTGCATCGCGATGAGCGCACCGATTACCGTTTCAACCTTAGTTCACAGCAGCCGAAACTGTTCTTAATACTTGATAACTTCAACGGTAATGACGAAGTGAACGTTGTTACGTTAACGGCGTCTCAGAGCGTCGCAGCGCAATTTATGGATGGTGACTATTTGGTGTTGTCGAATGACATGCCTTTACCTATCCAAGCGTGGATGGAGGCCTTTATTGGTCGACATGGTGAACTACTAGAAACACGACGTAAGAAACGTAAAGGTGCAGGACGTTCAAATGGCAACTAACTTTTTTAGCCGTTGGTCTCAACGTAAACTCAACAAAGAGACCGATGAACCAAGCGAACAAGAACCAATTGAAGCATCAGCCTTAGAGGTTGAACCTGCCGCAGACGATTCTTCAGTTGATGTTGGTGATGCACCAGAAGCATTGTCGTCAGAAGCCGAACAGGATTTGCCTAATAGCGAAGTAGAGCAAGAGGTCGCTTCAGCAGAGGAGCAAGATCCTGAGAAAATGTCGCTGGCCAATTTGCTGGTTTCTCAAGTAGAAGAGAGCGCCAAGAAAGCTGCGATGCGTAAGTTGTTTATGTCTGAAGAGTTTAATATTCGTGATGGTTTAGATGACTATGATGAGGATTACAGTAACCTAAAAGCCTTGTCACAGGGTGTTGCAGAGACATTACGTGATTGGGTAAAAGAGAAGCCGGAAGAGGAAGAAGCGGCGTTAATAGATTCTGAAGACACAGAAGAAGCAGACGTTATTCAATCGACAGAGAAAGAAGACTTTGCGACAGAAGACAATGACGAGCATGAACAGTCGCTGGATGAGGGCGTAGACAAAGAAGAGGTAGATCCTCTCGTAACAGCGAATAGACCGGATACTTCTATAGATGGGGATAGTCACTCTCACGCTTGGAGCGCTCACAATGAAACCGAAGATAAGAGCAATTAGATAATCGGATTCTGTTAGCATTGCGCTAGATGAAAAGCGAGACGAAACAAACGGCCTCTATCTGTTGAGACAAAATATACCACACTGAAAATAGGTACATTTTGACTAACAGAACAAAAAGCCCAGTGGGACAAATTGTCTCACTGGGCTTTTTTTGTATGCTTATGTCTCATTTTTATCTTTAAGTTATTGATATTGATTAAAATAAAAGTTGGTACGGCATTTGCTATTAAGTAGAAAGAAAAATTTCGTCGTGATAAACGAAGTTAAATTCATCTGCTTAAACCTTGGAACTGAGCGATGCTAAAACAACTATTAGAACAAGCAACAACTGCAAACGGTAAGGCGAGACTTTATGCGTTTGATAACACCGTCGAGTTAACCAATCTGATCCCACCAACGGTCAGTTATGAAAGTGGTGGTAATACGCTTATCGTTGGTCCTACGACCATCATTGAAAGTGCGGCGCAACAGTTGTCGCAAATGAAAAGCCTGACGCTTCTTTCTACTGATGGTGAAAAAGGAACGCATAGCCAACTTTATTATGCTAATTCAGTTGAAGTAATGGGTTTTCTAGGCACCTTTGAGGTGATTATCGAGAACAACTTACTTCGCAGTAACTTGGCGGAAGTCGCTATTGGTCACGATTGTTTTGATGTGGTTTTGGACCTTTGTCTAAATAGTTGTATGAACGAAGAAGTGCCTGTTCCTGGCTATTACCCAGTTGGTCGCGGCTATCCAAAACTGGCTGATGCGCTTGAAGAGATCCCAACCTTAATGGGCACCTTCGATAAACCAAAATTTTTCCGTCTTGATACTGACCTATGTGCACACAGCTCTCGTGGTGTAAAAGGTTGTGAGCGTTGTGTTGATGCTTGTCCAGCTGGCGCTCTAACCAGTCAAGGCGATGATAAAAGCGGTCACCATATCGAGATTAACCCATACCTTTGTCAAGGTGTGGGGACTTGTGCGACAGCTTGTCCAACAGAAGCAATTCATTACGCGCTACCCAATCCTGAAGACACGCAAAAATTCATTGAGCGCACCTTAGCGAATTATGAAAAAGCGGGCGGTCAAGATCCGATCGTTCTGATTTGTAGTTCTCGCCATGAAAGTTACAACGTCATGGCGCTTAGAGCGCTACCAGATAACGTTATCCCAATCGTAGTTGAAGAGTTGCCATCTATTGGTATTGATACTTGGTTTGCGGCGCTTGTTAATGGTGCAACCCAAGTACTGTTTGCGGCGAGTCGTTTTATGCCGCCAACCATCATTCGTATTTTGAATAATGAAGTCTCAATGGCTCAAGAGCTACTGAGTCAACTTGGTATTCAGAAAGAGTGTATCGATATCCTATATCTAGAATCACTTCGTGAAGGACCTCCAACACTATGTACAGATTCATTTGATCTTGCATTAGGGGATTTGGAAGGGAATAAACGTCAACGTCTATTCACAGCGCTTGATGCTTTAGCGATTTCTCGTATTCCAGTAGAGAACGTTGTAGAGCTTTCAGCAAACGCGCCATACGGTAGCGTGGAATGTGAAAGTAAAGATTGTACGCTTTGTATGAGTTGCGTGGCGGTTTGTCCAACACGTGCATTGCATACTGATGGTCAATCGCCATCACTTAAGTTTGTTGAGCAAGACTGTATTCAATGTGGTTTATGCGAAAAAGCATGTCCTGAAAACGTTCTGACTTTAACCCCTCGCTTCAACTGGGATAAAGAGTCTCGTCAAAAAGCGACTATTATTCATCAAGAGAAAGCGGCGGAATGTACACGTTGTCACAAACCGTTTGCACCTCAGTCTATGATTGATATGTTGCAATCAAAGTTACGCGGTCACTCACATTTTGATAACGAAGCGGCCATTGGTCGTATTGCTATGTGTGAAGACTGTCGTGTGATCGACATGTTTGAAAGCATGGCGAAAGATCCAACTAACCAATTGAAATACTAGGAGCTGTGCGTGGAAAACACTAACGAACAACAATCACTACGCAGCGATATTTATCTTTTGCTCGCTACGTTATTTCGTCAAGCACCAAGCGAAGAATTGATTGAGTTTCTTGCTGCTTTAGACGTTGAGCAAAGTGAAAGTGCGATGCAAAAAGCGTGGTTGGCACTCCAAGAAGCGGCGAAAAATGCTGACCGTGAAGCATTAGACGATGAATACCAAAATCTATTTATTGGCATTGGCCGTGGTGAAGCGGTTCTATTCGGTTCTTGGCATATGACGGGGTCATTAATGGAGAAACCATTAGCTGATATCCGCCACGATCTTGAGTTGCTTGGTTTTGAGCGTGAAGATCAAATCAAAGAGCCAGAAGATCATATTTCAGCATTGTGCGAAGTCATGGCAATGCTGACTGAAGAAGACTTAGCACTTCAGCAAGCCTTTTTTAACAAACATATCGCGGCTTGGTATGACGCGTTCGCACAGCAAATAGAAGGCGCAAAGAGTGCAGACTTTTATCGTTCTGTTGCGGCATTGCTGCGTGCATTTGGCACCCTAGAGCAAGTGCAGTTTAGTAAGAATACCAAGAGCAACAAGCATTTAAAAATTGATGTAAAAAACGTAACTGAGTACGAGTAATACCATCGATAAGAGGGGCGGTAAGCCCCCAAAAAAACTACCTGAGGGTAAGGAAGCAATAATGAAAGATAATAATGATATTAATACAAGCCGCAGGGATCTCCTGAAAGGCTTAACGACTGCTGCCGTCGCTGGTGCAGTTGTCGCTGGTACAACCAAAGTGGCAACTGCAGCAGAAACTGTAGAAATTAAATCTGACGAAAAGAAGACCGGTTATCGTGAAACTCAGCATGTTCGCGATTATTACGACTCACTGTAATTTGGAGCTTAGCGCATGAAATTAGTGAAACGCTCCGATACGGTGAGCAAAGAGCAAAATCAACTTGGTGTATCACGCCGTACGTTTATGAGAAATTCTTCATTAGCGGCTGGTGGCGCGGTAGTTGGCGCAAGTTTATTTGCACCAGGTATGATGAAAAAGGCAGAAGCGAAAACTGTCGATCCAGAAGCAAAAGTAGAGCAGAAGCGTACTATCTGTTCACACTGTTCTGTGGGTTGTGGTGTTTACGCTGAAGTTCAAAATGGCGTATGGACTGACCAAGAGCCAGCCTTCGATCACCCATTTAACGCTGGTGGTCACTGTGCAAAAGGCGCAGCATTGCGCGAGCATGGCCATGGTGAGCGTCGTCTTAAATACCCAATGAAGCTTGAAAACGGTAAGTGGAAGAAGCTTTCGTGGGAACAAGCACTAGAAGAGATCAGCCAGCAGGCACTTAAGATTCGTGAAGAATCTGGCCCTGACTCAGTTTACTTCTTGGGCAGTGCAAAGCACAACAACGAACAGGCATACCTGTATCGTAAAATGGCGTCGCTTTGGGGTACCAACAACGTTGACCACCAAGCGCGTATTTGTCACTCAACCACAGTAGCCGGTGTTGCAAACACTTGGGGTTACGGTGCGATGACAAACTCATTCAATGATATGCACAACTGTAAATCGATGCTTTTCATCGGTTCAAACCCAGCAGAAGCGCACCCAGTTGCCATGCAGCATATCTTAATCGCGAAAGAGAAGAACAACTGTAAGATCGTTGTTGCTGATCCGCGTCGCACGCGTACAGCTGCGAAAGCTGACCATTATGTATCACTTCGTCCAGGTACTGACGTTGCCTTCGTATGGGGTGTGCTATGGCACGTATTTGCGAATAATTGGGAAGATAAAGAGTTTATCTACCAACGTGTATTCGGTATGGATGAAATTCGTGCAGAAGTGGCGAAATGGACTCCAGCAGAAGTTGAGCGTGTTACTGGCGTAGCGGAAGCTCAAGTATTCGAAACGGCGAAACTGCTTTCTGAAAACCGTCCTGGCTGTGTTGTTTGGTGTATGGGTGGTACTCAGCATACCACGGGTAACAACAACACTCGTGCTTACTGTGTGCTTGAGCTTGCACTGGGTAACATGGGTAAATCAGGTGGCGGTGCAAACATTTTCCGTGGTCACGATAACGTACAGGGCGCAACTGACCTTGGCGTACTATCTGACACGCTACCAGGTTACTACGGTCTATCTGAAGGCGCTTGGCGTCACTGGTCGAAAGTGTGGGATCTAGATTATAACTGGGTTCACGGCCGCTTCGACAACAACTCTTACGCAGGTCAAAAACCAATGAACAGTGCAGGTATTCCTGTCTCTCGTTGGGTTGATGGCGTTCTAGAGAATAAAGATAAGATCCGTCAACGCGAAAACATTCGTGCCATGTTCTACTGGGGCCACGCTGTTAACTCTCAGACCCGTGGTACTGAGATGAAAAAAGCGATGCAGAAGTTAGATATGATGGTTGTTGTTGACCCATATCCAACAGTAGCAGCAGTAATGAACGATCGTACTGACGGTGTTTACCTGCTTCCTGCGACGACTCAGTTTGAAACTCACGGTAGTGTGACGGCGTCAAACCGTTCAATCCAATGGCGTGATCAAGTGATCCAACCATTGTTTGATTCTAAACCTGACCACGAAATTATGTACCTGCTTTCACAAAAGCTAGGCATTTCTGAGCAGCTGTTTAAGAACATTAAAGTTGAAAAAAATCAACCTGTTATTGAAGACATTACCCGCGAATTTAACAAAGGTATGTGGACAATTGGTTACACAGGTCAAAGCCCTGAACGCTTGAAGGAGCACCAACAAAACTGGCACACCTTCGACTTCACAACGCTTGAAGCGGTAGGTGGCCCAGCAAATGGCGAGACTTACGGTCTACCTTGGCCATGTTGGGGTACGCCTGAAATGAAACACCCTGGTACGCACATTCTTTACGATACGTCGAAGACGGTTGCAGAGGGTGGCGGTAACTTCCGTACGCGTTTTGGTGTTGAATTTGAAGGTCAGAGCCTACTTGCAGTAGATAGCTACTCAAAAGGTTGTGAAATCAAAGATGGTTACCCTGAATTTACCGATAAGCTACTAAAACAGCTTGGTTGGTGGGATGACCTAACAGCAGAAGAGAAAGCCGCTGCTGAAGGTAAAAACTGGAAGACCGATCTTTCAGGTGGTATTCAACGTGTTGCGATTAAGCACGGTTGTATCCCATTTGGTAACGCGAAAGCACGTGCAATCGTATGGACGTTCCCGGACCGTGTTCCTCTACACCGTGAACCACTGTACACGCCACGTCGTGATCTTCTTGCTGAATATTCAACGTGGGACGATAAAGAAGCGATTTTCCGCTTGCCAACATTGTTCAAATCAATCCAAGAACAAGATAAATCGAAAGAATACCCGATTATCCTAACTTCTGGCCGTTTGGTTGAGTACGAAGGTGGTGGTGAAGAAACGCGTTCTAACCCATGGCTTGCAGAGCTTCAACAAGAAATGTTTGTTGAAATTAACCTTAAAGACGCAAATGACCTTGGCATCAAAGATGGCGATGACGTTTGGGTTGAAGGTGCAGAGAAAGGCCGTATTAAGGTGAAAGCGATGGTAACGCCTCGTGTTATGCCTGGTCTTGCATTCTTGCCATTCCACTTCGGTGGTAAATTCGAAGGTGAGAGTCTTCTTGATAAATATCCTGAAGGTTCAGCTCCTTACGTAATTGGCGAGGCGGCCAACACGGCGACCACTTACGGTTATGACCCTGTCACTTTGATGCAAGAAACTAAAGTGACTCTCTGTAATATTCGCAAAGCGTAAGGACTCCCAAAATGGCTAGAATGAAATTCCTTTGTGACACCAAACGCTGTATCGAATGTAACGGTTGTGTCACTGCATGTAAGAATGCAAATACTGAAGCTGTGCCATGGGGTATCCAACGCCGTCGCGTTGTTACCCTAAATGATGGTGAGCCGGGTGAAAACTCTATCTCTGTAGCATGTATGCACTGTTCAGATGCGCCTTGTATGGCAGTTTGTCCGGCGGACTGTTTCGAACACACAGAAGATGGCATCGTATTACACAATAAAGATCTTTGTATCGGTTGTGGTTACTGTCTATTTGCTTGCCCATTTGGCGCGCCTCAGTTCCCTAAACAAGAATCGTTTGGTGAGCGTGGTAAAATGGATAAGTGTACTTTCTGTGCCGGTGGTCCAAACACTGAACCAGGTTCTGAAAAAGAGCGTGCGCTATACGGTTCTAACCGTATTGCAGAAGGTAAATTACCGATGTGTGCTTCACTATGTTCAACGAAAGCACTGCTTGCCGGTGATGCTGAAAAAATTTCAGACATCTTCCGTCAGCGCGTTGTTGAACGTGGCGCGAAAAACGCAGGTTGGACAGACGGCAACGATCTTTCTTACGATGCGACTAAAAGTTAACTCTGGAGAGAGATATGACCCCTATATTTAAACGTCTATCTCTTTTTGTGCTGCCATTTTTGGCAGCACTGACGTTGGCTCTATCTCTGCCTGCGGCAGCGAAAGAGTCAGCGCCAGTAGATCAAACAGAGATGACACAGCTTGCGGGCGCTGATTTTTGGAAGGAAGTACGTGCGGGTGAGGCAGGGTATACCACCTCTAAATCACCAGAGCATGGCGTTCTGATCAGTACGCCGGGTGCGACATGGTATGTACTGAAAGAGAAGTGGATGTCGCCAGCCGGCGCAGTTGCCATCTTCGGTAGTATTATGATGGTTATCATGGCTTACGTTTTCGTTGGCCCATTGATGCTAAGCAAGCCGCGCACTGGCAAAAAGATGAAGCGTTGGTCACGCTGGGATCGTGCATTGCACTGGAGTATGGCGTTTACCTTCTTAACATTGGCCTTTAGCGGTCTGATGCTGGTATACGGTAAGCACTTCCTCAAACCATATGTCCCTACTGAGTTCTGGGGTTTTGTCATTATGTTGGCAAAACAATACCATAACTATGTTGGTCCACTGTTCTTTATTCTGTTGACGTTTGTTCTGCTGAAATGGTGGCGTAAATCTATACCGAATATGACAGACATGCGTTGGTTCATGAAAATGGGCGGCATGGTTGGTAAACATAAAGGTACGCATCCATCTGCTGGTTTCTCAAATGGTGGTGAGAAGGCGATTTACTGGTTGTTGATTGTCTTTGGTGCAACGGTTGCATTAAGTGGCTTGGTGCTGGATTTCCCAATTTTCGACCAAACTCGTCGTGATATGGAAATTTCTAACCTTGTACATATGCTATCGGCTCTTATCTTGATCTGTGGCTTTATCTTCCACATCTATATCGGTCTATTCGGTATGGAAGGTGCACTTGAAGGTATGGTAACCGGTGAAGTTGATGAAACGTGGGCAAAAGAGCACCATGACCTTTGGTATGCTGAAGTGAAATCGAACGAAGCGATGCCAGATGCAGCGTCACAGCAGGACAATGGACTAGCAAAAGGAGCGAAGAGCGATGAACAAGCATCATAATGGTATTTGGGTCGCGTATTTCCTTAGCTTTCTAACACCATTTACCTTTTTGATTTCTGGTGTAATGGCGATTGTTTACGCAGGTTATCGTTTGGATAAAAATGAAGATGGTGAAGTGATTAATTCACATTACTATGGTTTGATCCGTAACTTCTTTCTTTTCCTAACGTTCTTTGTCGTATTAATTGTTACCGTGGCGACGACAAATGGTGTGTTAGCGGGTATTGAGGATTACTGGTACCACAGTAACTTGCTGGATAAGGTTGCTTACGTAATCCCTATCATTGGCATGGTATTGGCGGGCTTAGCGATTCTTGTTTGGTTTAAGCGTATGCTACAAGGTATGCGTCAACTGAAAAATAACCAGCTACATCGTCCATCAACAGGTCCAAACCTGTAAACGATAGATCTAGCGGTAAATAGTAAAAGCCAGTCTAATTAGACTGGCTTTTTTTATGCCGACATATTGAATTCGTCCATGTGGCTATTCATCTTTTTATCTCTTTGTCTAAGTACGTTTCACATGCTTCTCATGATCTTAACCATGCTAAAACATTCCATCAATGCACAAACTACGTGCACCATCTTAGTGTCATCTCACCATAACAGTGCATGCATAGTATTCTAAAAGGTTCAGTATTGTTACGCCAACTAGGCTAATACTTTGATATAAATGGATTATTTAAGTTAAGGGTATCCTTGTTAACAATTGGAATACAATTTGCTCTGTTTGTCACTAACTACCTATTGTTACCAGTTTGGTGAAACAGGTTTAGTTTGCACAGGATTAGTGCGTGATTAAATGATGGAGAAAAATAATGAGTGTAACTGCCAGCCAAGTAAATGGCGCTGTACAAACACTGACTCAAAGTTCTGATACGCTATTTTTATTACTTGGCGCGATTATGGTTTTTTTGATGCATGCAGGCTTTGCGTTTCTTGAAGTGGGAACGGTGCGCCAAAAAAATCAGGTCAACGCCTTGGTTAAAATTATCGCCGATTTCGGCATTTCCGCACTCGCTTATTTCTTTATCGGTTATTGGGTCGCCTATGGAGGCACTTTTTTTGCTGATGCAGAAACGTTATCTCAAGGTAACGGTTACGAGTTGGTTAAGTTTTTCTTTTTACTTACCTTTGCCGCGGCTATTCCTGCGATCGTTTCAGGTGGTATTGCTGAACGTGCGCGCTTTTATCCGGTGTTAATTGCGACATTTTTTACCGTTGGATTGGTTTACCCATTCTTTGAAGGCATGATTTGGAATGGTAACTTTGGCGTGCAGGCTTGGTTTGAAGCTGAGTTTAGTGCTGCATTTCATGATTTTGCCGGCTCGGTCGTGGTGCATGGGGTCGGTGGCTGGATTGCTCTCGTTGCAGTCATTTTCTTAGGCATGCGTAAAGGCCGGATTCGCGCTGGTAAGCACACCAACTTCGTACCTTCAAATATCCCATTTTTGGCGCTAGGTGCATGGATTCTTTCGGTGGGCTGGTTTGGCTTTAATGTTATGTCAGCGCAAACGCTGGAAGGCATTAGTGGACTTGTGGCGATGAACTCATTAATGGCGATGGTTGGCGGTATCGTTGCGTCATTAATCGCGGGTAAAAATGACCCTGGCTTTATTCATAATGGCCCACTAGCCGGCTTGGTGGCAGTCTGTGCTGGTTCAGATCTAATGCATCCTATTGGTGCTTTGGCTACGGGGATGGTTGCTGGCGTGTTGTTTGTTTATCTATTTACCTACCTGCAGAATAAAACCAAGATCGATGATGTACTTGGTGTTTGGCCCCTACATGGTGTGTGCGGTGCGTGGGGTGGAATTGCTGCGGGCATCTTTGGCCAAACGGCATTCGGAGGGTTAGGTGGTGTTAGCTTGACAGTACAACTGTTAGGAACGGCGTTAGGCATCGGCGTTGCTGTACTAGGTGCACTTGCAGTTTATGGTGCGATCAACGCCGTAACTGGTTTGCGATTGTCGGAAGAAGAAGAGTTTAATGGGGCCGACCTATCGATTCATAAGATTTCGTCTACCAATGAAGACTAAACGAATTTTGACCTCTTAGTTATATGTCTAAAAAGAGTGGCAGTACGTCAGATTATGCCACTCTTAGCAATTGCCTTTTTTAGCTTGTCCAGGTGGGCAGAATTTGTAGTCGCCGTCATGGCGCTTATCACTGTCTTTTGTACTTACTTTTACTTCAACATCATCAATTTCACCTTCAACTTTGGTCAGTTGACAGCCCGCTAAGCTAATCAGCATTAGTAGCACTAGAGATGCTTTTATCATTGTTTATCCTCACAAAAATCAAATCAAACCTGAATTCATACGACCATGGTCTAATCCATATTACTACTGTAGTTATTCTTTCAGTGTTAAGCTTAAGAAAAAGAATGACAAGGAATGGTTATGAATTTCCCTTATAGAAATATTGTAGTACTAACTGGTGCAGGTATCTCAGCCGAGTCTGGAATTCAAACGTTTCGTGCCCAAGATGGCCTATGGGAAAATCATCGTATAGAAGACGTGGCGACTCCGGAAGGGTTTGAGCGTGATCCTGATTTAGTCCAGGACTTCTATAATCAACGCCGCAAAAAGCTGCAAGGTGAGGGCGTGACACCCAACGCCGCTCATATCGCTTTAGGCCAGTTAGAACAACAGTTAGATGGCTCTGTAACGGTGATTACGCAAAATATTGATAACTTGCATGAGCGTGGTGGTAGCCAAAATATTATCCATATGCATGGCGAGTTATTGAAGGCACGCTGCAGTGAATCGAATCAAGTGATTGAGCATACGGGCAACATTGAAACTGGCGAGCTGTGTCATTGTTGCCAGATCCCAGCACAGATGCGACCTCACATTGTTTGGTTTGGTGAAATGCCGTTAAGAATGGGTGACATTTACGCGGCGATAGAAAAGGCTGATCTGTTCATTTCAATTGGCACATCCGGTGTTGTCTATCCCGCTGCGGGTTTTGTTCACGATGCACGTATGCATGGCGCACACACCATCGAAATCAATTTAGAACCCAGTGCAGTTGAAAGTGAGTTTGAAGAAAAGCGTTATGGTAAAGCGAGTGTGGAAGTGCCGCGCTTAGTTGAAGAGCTACTTGCAGTCTCAGATATTAAGAGCGTGATATAAGGTATTGTTCGCATCGTGTAGCGATGTCTTAAGATCGATGATTTGCATTCAAATAAAAAAAGCGGCTTCAAGCCGCTTTTCTTTTTTATCCAATAAACAAGATTAGTTATCAACCTTTAGTTTTTGGAAGTATTCGTCGTAAAGCACACTTGCTTCACCGACTTCATCTTGCCATACGCCGGTATCCATTACTTCTTGTGGAGGGAAGATGCTTGGATCGTTTGCAAAATCTTCTGGAAGTAGCTGGTGAGCTGTTTTCACTGGAGTAGGGTAACCAATCTCTAGTGCGATTTTAGCTGCATTCTCAGGACGTAGTAGGAAGTCGATCATCTTGTGTGCCGCGCCCGCGTTTTTTGCACCTGCTGGGATTGCTAGGCTGTCCATCCAGAAGATAGCGCCTTTTTCTGGCCAAATGATGTCGATCTTGCCACCTTCTTGACGAGCCATGTAAGCAGAGCCATTCCAAAGCATGCCTAGTGAAACTTCACCGGCAAGGTATGGGTTAGCAGGGAAGTCTGAGTTAAATACTAATACGTTAGGCATTAGCTTTTTAAGCTCTTCGTAAGCGGCTTTGATCTCGTCAGGGTTCGTCGTGTTTGGTGAGTAACCTAGTTTAGTTAATGCAATATGGAACACTTCACGTGAATCGTCCATCAGCATTAATTGACCTTCCCATTTGCTGTCCCAGAAATCCCCCCATTTTGATACAGATGATTTGTCTAGCATGTCTGAGTTGATACCAATACCGGTCGCCCCCCAGATGTAAGGGATAGAGTAGCTATTGTTTGGGTCAAAAGGTTTGTTTAAGAAGTTTGTATCTAGATCTGCGAAGTGTGACAGCTTTGACTGGTCAATTTTTTGTAACATGCCTTCTTTGCGCATCTTTGATACAAAATAAGTAGACGGTACTACCAAGTCATAGCCAGCACCTTGAGTTTTCAACTTCGCGTACATACTTTCGTTAGATTCGTACGTAGAGTAGATTACCTTGATACCAGTTTCTTTTGTAAAGTCTTCAAGAACTTCGTTTGGAATGTATTCAGACCAGTTGTAGAAGTAAAGTTCTTGATCAGCAGCCATCGCTGAGGTGGCGAATAGGCTAGCTGCGCATAATGCGCCTGCATAGATTTTACTTTTCATTATATTTCCGTTTTATCCTACTAAATCAGCACATTATCAATCCTGATAACATCCTCTGAGTAGTATTGAGTATAAAAAGTTGTTTATTGCTAAATGAGAAAATTAGCAGGCGTGATTATATCAGCACAAAATAAAAATAGGCAGCGAATGCTGCCTATTTTATTGTTTCAATCTGGATTATTGACCAGCTTTAAGCTTAAGGAAGTAATCTTCGTACTTCACAGTCAAATCACCTACAGAGTCTTGCCATTCTACGCGGTCAAGATCTTCTTGAGATGGGAACAGCGGTGCAACGTCTTGGAACTTGTCGTTAGACGCTTTAACAGCTGTTAGGTAACCCGTGTCGCTAGAAATCTGCTCAGCGATTTCTGGACGAAGTAGGAAGTCGATCATCTTATGAGCTGCTTCTACGTTTTTCGCACCAGAAGAGATTGCAAAGTTATCTACCCAACCGATACCGCCTTCTTTAGGGAACACAAGTTTAAGTGGTAGACCTTCTTTTTGCGCCGCCGCAGCAGACCCGTTCCAAAGCATACCAACACCAACTTCACCAGACATGTAAGGAGCGCCTGGGTTGTCAGAGTTGAACAGTAGAACGTTTGGCATTAACTTTTGAAGTTCAGCGTATGCTTCGTCGATTTGTTTTGGATCTGTTGAGTTACCAGAGTAGCCCAATTTGCGCAGTGCAATGTGGAATACTTCACGAGTATCGTCCATTAGCATTACTTGACCTTCAAGCTCAGGGTTCCATAGATCAGCCCAGCTTTGGAAGTCGTTTGGATCGTACATATCGGTATTAACTGCAAGACCTGTGATCGCAACAACGTGTGGAATAGAGTAGTCGTTGTTTGGATCAAATGGTTTATCTAGGTAGTTAGCATCTAGATTTTTCAAGTTAGTCAGCTTTGACTTGTCGATCTTTTGTAGCATGCCTTCATCACGCATTTTCGCAACGAAATACGTAGAAGGAACGACAAGATCATAACCTTGGTTATGGGTCTTTAGCTTCGCGTACAAAGTTTCATTCGACTCATAAGTCGAGTAGATAACCTTGATGCCAGTTTCTTCGGTAAATTGTTCTAGGATATTACTATTAATGTAAGGACCCCAGTTCATAAATACCAATTCTTTGTTTTCGTCCGCTGCAACTGAACCAGAGAACAGTGAAAGCGCACATGCACTACCAGCTAATAGAGTAGCCCATTTTTTCATCGACGTTAGTCTCCAAACCAAACGTTGCTCGTTATATCGAGCGTCTATATAAAAACAGAATGGCTTTGCCATTCTGTTTCGTGAAAAGCCTGCGATTCTACTTTACTTTTTCTCGTGCAAGCAACTGCGAAGTTACTACAAGAGCTAAAGAGACAATCAGCATGACTGTTGCTAGGGCATTCACCTCTGGAGAGATGCCCACTTTGACCATTGAGTAGATCTTCAATGGCAAAATTTCATATGTTGGACCAGTTACAAATGAACTGATGATTACGTCATCAAGAGACAAGGTAAAACTGAGCAACCAACCAGCTGCTACCGCTGGCTTAGCAAGGGGTAGGATGATCTGCTTTAGAATGACCCATTCACTTGCGCCCAAGTCTTTTGCCGCTTCCAACATTTTTACATCGAAACCGTTAAGACGGCTGTAAACCGTAACCACTACGAATGGCAAACAGAAGGTAATGTGTGCCACAAGCAGGGTTAAGAATCCAAGTTGCGCGCCCATAACGAGGAACAACGCCAGCAGCGAGATCGCCATAACGATATCAGGTGACATCATCACAACGAACAGCATGCCATTTACTAGGCCTTTACCCTTGAAAGAGTAACGGAATAGAGCAACCGCCGTTAAGCTACCAATAATTGTAGCAGCTGTTGCAGAAAACACCGCCACGTTTAAAGAGTGCCAAGCAGCCTGCATTAAACTGTCGTTGTTAACTAACGTCTCGTACCACTTAGTGGTGAATCCACCCCATTTCATGCCAAAACGGTTAGCATTGAATGAGTTAACGATTAAAACGATGATTGGCAAGTATAGAAATGCATATACCAGCGCCATAAAGCTAAATCTAACTGTACGTCCCATTAGTCTAGCTCCACTTTCTTGTTCAACAATTTACCCGCTCTGTAGTAGGCATAAAGCATAATCGCCATTGCAACAGTTAACGCAATACTGGTTGCTGCGCCAAATGGCCAATCACGCGCGTTCAGTACTTGGCTCTTAATCACGTTACCAATTAGAAGGTTCTTCGCACCGCCCAAAAGATCTGAGATGTAGAACATACCAAGGGCAGGGAGCAGTACCAATAAACAACCACCGATGATGCCAGGCATCGTAAGTGGCAGAATCACGCGAGTGATAGTTTGGAATTTGTTAGCACCTAAATCTTTTGCCGCTTCAAGGTAAGTGTTGTCGAGTTTTTCGATCGCACTGTAAAGCGGTAAAATCATAAATGGCAATAAGATGTACACCAAGCCAATCATTACAGCCGTTTCTGTATACATAAGTCGTAATGGCTTATCGATGATTTCCATCGCCATCAGAGACTTATTCAAGATACCTTGTGTGCCTAACACGATTTTAAGGCCGTAAGTACGGATCAGCGAGTTAGTCCAAAACGGTACGATAACCAGAAACAACATAAACGGACGCCATTTGTGTGGCATCTTCGCGACGATATAAGCGAATGGGTAACCAATCACTAAACACAATAGGGTTGCAACAATCGCCATGTAAAAAGAGTGCATCAGCACTTTGGCATACAGAGGGTCAACTAAACGAATATAGTTGTCCAATGTAAACGTCATGTCGATTAGGTTTGCTTCATCACGGGTTAGGAAACTGGTACCAATGATCATTAAGTTCGGGATTAGTACAAACAGTGCTAACCACGTAACAATCAGTGTGATGATCGCATTCTGAAGATTAAATTTCTTGCTCATCATTTAGTACCACCTCCCAGCTTTCAACCCAGGTAATTGCCACCTTTTGGCCTAGTGAGTGATCCACATCTGGATCATCTTCGTTGAAGAATTCACTAACCATTACACGCATGCCAGATTCAAGTTCAATCACAGAATCAAGCGTCATACCTTTGTAGGTACGTTCAGTTACATAACCCACAATGCCTTCTTGCTCAGACTCTTTGATCTCTTCAATACGAAGATCTTCTGGGCGGAGTAGCACTTGCAGTTTGTCACCGGCGTTTGCTTCTTTCTCGTAGTAAACCACAGACTCAACACCTTCGATTTGCGCACGAATACGCTTGTCGTCGATGCGTTCTAGCATCGTAGTGTTGAATACGTTGATTTCACCGATGAAGCGAGCAACGAATAGGTTCTTCGGCTCTTCATAAATTTCACGTGGAGAACCGTCTTGTTCGATCACGCCATCACGCATCACAATGATACGGTCAGACATCGACAACGCTTCTTCTTGGTCGTGAGTAACGAAGATAAAGGTAATACCAAGTTGACGCTGTAGCTGCTTAAGTTCGATTTGCATCTGTTTACGTAGTTTGTAATCCAGTGCTGATAGCGATTCATCAAGAAGCAGTACTTTAGGTTTGTTCACAACAGCGCGCGCAATCGCAATACGTTGTTGTTGACCACCAGAGAGTTGGTGCGGCTTACGTTGCGCCATTTTTTCTAGGCGAACCATACGCAATGCTTCCATAACGCGAGGTTCAATCTCAGCATTAGGAACTTTCTGCATGCGCAAGCCAAACGCAACATTCTCATATACGGTCATATGAGGGAATAGCGCGTAACTCTGGAACACAGTGTTGACATGTCTCTGCTCAGCAGGAACTTCAGTAACGTTCTGGCCATCTAAGATAATGCTACCATTATCCGCGGTTTCAAAACCTGCGATCATCCTAAGAACGGTGGTTTTACCACAACCTGATGGACCAAGAATTGTTAAAAATTCACCGTGGTTAACATCAAGGTTAAGATTACCGATGATCTCCTTGTCATCGAAACTCTTACTAATACCAGTTAAACGGATAACCGGTTGCTCTGCTGTTTGTTTGTTCAACGTCTGTTTTTCTCCCACATCGGCCATTTTAAACTCATTTCCGTCAATGGCCTGTAGTTACACAAATAGAGGCGCGCATCATAATCACCAAAAGTGTGAATTCAAAGCATTTTCTTACCTAACGGCCTAAAAAATTTTACAGGTAAAAGTAAACATTATTTACCATACTGTTTTTATACGATTTGCTTATTTAAAGCATTCGGCAGTTTGCGGCGTGATCGCCAGCGAATGATGCGCTTTTTTTGGCTTTGCGGGTTAATTATCAGCCAAATAGGCAATAAAGCAAGAGTAGAAAGCAGATTCGATGTGAGTGTTGGGCCGCTTTGCGTATAATGTCCACCACCGCAATTTTTGGTTACAGCGTTATATTTGCTACAAGAACAGTATCCGCGGTATTTTGCTCAGCAATCGTCAGCCGATATAACGAAGAAAACACCGGATTAAACAATGAACAATGATATTGAGAAAGACTTTAACTTGGGCGGGAGCGTAGAACGCGCAATCACCGGCCAGTACGACTTGAAAGCCGGAGAAGTATTTCGTGAAGCTTGGGAGTGTACGATTAAGAACTTCTTATCGTTCTCTCCAGCCATCATCATTTTGATGTTTGTACAGTTAGCGATTTTCTACA
The DNA here is from genome assembly GCF_040869025.1 of Vibrio scophthalmi. NCBI lineage: Bacteria > Pseudomonadati > Pseudomonadota > Gammaproteobacteria > Vibrionales > Vibrionaceae > Vibrio > Vibrio scophthalmi. The sequence goes on from NZ_CP134271.1 coordinate 3,104,269, forward strand.
TCGCACTGAAACTGCAACTAGGTGACCCATCATTGCTGTTTAAAGCGATGGCTGACCCAGCGGCGTTTAGCCCCGACATTGTACAAGCGCTTTTTATCGCAAACTTTAGTTATGAAGTGATTAGTGCGCCGATTTACGCGGGCATTTGCTTAATGGCAATGAGCCACTCTGCTGGCTTGAATACCAAGCCTCGTCACATTGGGAAAGGGTTACAATTTACTATTCCCGTTATTTTAGCGACGCTGTTTAGCTTGATGCTGCAAGGCGTTGCCAGCATGATTTTGCCGTTTGTTTCATTTTACTTATCATTAGCGTTTAGTAACTCTATTTTACTGATTTGTGAAAAGAAAATCCCACCAATGCAATCATTGCTGCTATCACTACGCGCAGTAAATAAGAAGATTTTCGTTCTTGCAGGCATCTACATTATGTTGATGCTGATGTTTATTGCAGGTGCGATGTTTTATGGGCTAGGGCTGATCTTCGTTCTACCATTTTTCTTCCATGTGAAAGGTATTCTCTACCGTAATATGTTTGGTATTAAGCTAAGGATAGTTGCAACTGAACGCCCGAAAGATGATGATGACAACAATCCACAGGTGTTTAATGCATAAGTTAGAAATAGCCGTAATTTCCGCGGCTTTTGGTCTTGGAGTCTTTGGTTGGTTTCGATTTGAATATCCGACAGTGGACGTTGAGCAAGGGACGACCAACCAAATCCTTTTTGTTGGTCAAGCAGTCGGCTCAGCACCAAATTTTGCATCATTTGACAATGTTGTCGAGAAGAAACAAGCCTTTTTTGATTACTTGAGACCGGGCGTTGAGCTTGAAAACCAACGTGTGCAAAAAGAGCGAGCCCGTTTAACGAGAGTCGCTCAACGCTTTGCGCAAGGTTCGTTAACGAGCGAAGACAACAATTACGCTAAGCGTTTAGGTAAGCTATACGATGTAGAGGTAACGACGGAAGGCATTACAGTAGCTTGGCTCGATAAGATGTTGCACCGTGTTAATGTGTTACCTGAATCTTTGGTTATGACTCAAGCGGCAAATGAATCAGCGTGGGGCACTTCGCGTTTTGCAACCAATGCAAATAATTATTTTGGCCAGTGGTGTTACAGCAAAGGTTGTGGTCTCATTCCGTTACAACGTAACGATGATGCGTCACATGAAGTTGCTAGTTTTGATTCGGTACAAGAATCGATTCACCGCTATTTTATGAACGTTAACCGCAATAGAGCCTATTACGATCTGCGTGAGATCCGTTTTGACCGTCAACAGGGCGAACAGAGCTTGATTGATACCCAGGCCGCGATTGCTTTGACTAACGGTTTATTGAAATACTCTGAGCGAGGTGAGGCATACGTCAAGGACTTACAGACGATGATCCGTCACAATGATGAGTTCTGGACAGACTATAACGATCTCACACAATAATGAAGAAAGTAACGCTCACACTGATTTCTGCAGCGCTGTTTAGCGCTGTATCTTTACCAAGCCAAGCTCAAGAATACCGATTTACCTATTCAAAGCTTTATACACACATGAAGCAAAACGACAAAGAAGGCCATGAGGATGTCAAAGTCGGCTTCTTTTTTCTCGATGCCGCTTCTAAGCAGCTATGTAAAATCGAAAAAGCCTGGATGGAAAAAGAAGAACATTACGAAGATCTTGTCATTTCACCTGCTCAAGAAGTATTGGTACCACTCGATAGTCACTTACGTCAGGCTAACCCACTAGTTTATGTTGACACTCCTCAGGATAGACAGTGTGACTTTTCAATGGTCGTCATGACCAAGCAGGCGTTTTCTGGTGAGGTTGCATACAGCCAAATTGAAGCGCTATTACCACAAATGCAATCCATCCTAGAACAGTTAGGCGGAATGTTTGCAAGTTGGTTTACCCCAGAGGTCGAAGGAGTCACATTAGAATTCGCCAACAACTTGAATTCAACAGTTCAATTCTCCAACGGCAAACAAAAGCCAGTGGTCGATGGGAAAATTCAAATTACATTGAATGAGATTGGTGAAGGAGGTTCCTTTACCTTACCGCAAGAAACTTTACGAGTTTTACCTTATCTCACCAAAGCAAACTAGAGAGCTAATATCACTCTATCGTCAGCGGCCTACATGGCTAGTAAGATATTCAAAACCAATAGTCACAACGTAAAAAGGGTCGCAATCAGCGACCCTTTGTAATTTTAACCCCGTAGTTTTTAAAGTTTAGATATTGGTTACATCTAACTTCAAACTAGGATCAAATTCCTGCACGCTATCTTCGTCAGCAAAGTTTTGTACTGGCATCTCTTCTTTATCAAAGCCAATATCCCCGCCGTTAATAACGCCTGAATCACGGTCAATAGCTTTAAAATCAAATAGATTGTAGTCAGCAAGGTGGCTTGGCACCACATTTTGCATCGCACGGAACATCGATTCGATGCGACCAGGGAAACGCTTATCCCAGTCATTAAGCATGAGCTTAATGTTTTGACGCTGTAGATTTGGCTGAGAACCACACAAGTTACATGGAATGATTGGGTAATCACGCATCTCAGAATACTTAATGATGTCTTTTTCACGACAGTACGCCAATGGACGAATAACCACGTGCTCGCCGTTATCTGATACCAGCTTAGGTGGCATACCTTTTAATTTACCGCCATGGAACATGTTTAAGAACAAGGTTTCCAGAATATCATCGCGGTGATGACCTAGTGCAATCTTAGTTGCACCTAGCTCTTTCGCGGTGCGATACAAAATACCACGACGTAGACGAGAACACAGAGAACAAGTGGTCTTGCCTTCTGGGATCTTGTCTTGAACAATCGAGTATGTGTCTTCTTCAACAATTTTGTACTCAACACCTAGTGATTCAAGGTATTCAGGTAAAATGTGGCTTGGGAAACCTGGTTGTTTTTGGTCAAGGTTAACCGCTACCAGCGAAAACGAGATCGGAGCACTTTTTTGTAGGCTCATCAGTATTTCCAACATCGTAAAGCTATCTTTACCGCCTGATAGACAAACCATAATGCGGTCGCCATCTTCAATCATGTTGAAGTCTTGGATCGCTTGGCCAGTGTTACGGCGAATACGCTTTTGTAGTTTGTTGAAGTTATATTGTTGAGCCTTGGTGCGCTCTTGATTTTGCTCGGTCATTAGTTCGCAGTCTTATCCGGTAATCTGAATACAAAACGATACCTGCATTGTGCCTCTATGAGGCTCAAATCGGTATGAAGGGCGTATGATACGGATAAATAATTGAGATGCTAGTGCTATTGTTGGTGAAGATAGAAAAATCCCCTCACGTTGGAGGGGATGGGTGTGTTTAGATTGCGGTCGTAGGGTCGAGAGGGCTGATGTAACCTTCAGGTTTGAGCGCAAGAACATCGCAATTAATTTTATCAATAACATGTTCAGCCGTATTACCAATGAACACCGCTGAAAGGCCGGTACGGCCAGTTGTGCCAATGATGACCATTGCGGCATTAAGCTCTTTGGCAGCTTGCGGAATGATATCTTCAGGCAAGCCTTGCTCTACTATCGTTTGTTCATCGTCGTAACCATGTTTTTGACGCAATGCTTTCATCGCCGTTAAGTGATGTCCGCGCACAGCGTCGGTATACGTCGTTGGATCAAACTCTGGTAGCTCAATGGTAATATTGGCAGGCGTGACTGGGTAGGCATTAATCAAATAAGGTTTAGCGCCTAATCGCTCGGTCAAACAGGTCAATTGTTCAACCATAAGATCATTGAGACCTAAATGGGTGTCGTTTTCTGAACCAACATGAACAGAGGCAATAATACTTGCATCCGCTGGCCAATCGGCATTTTTAACCAGCAAAACTGGAGCAGGGCATTTACGCAATAAGTGCCAATCAGTTGGGGTAAAGATCACGGACTCGAGCACGTCATGTTTACGCGTACCTTTGATCACAATGTCATGACTGCCTGCATAAACTTCCGCGATAATCGCTTCGTAAGGGCGGTTGTGCCATACCACACGCACGTCAAAATCAATATCTTCATTGATATATGGTTCAGCAACACTACGCATCCACTGTTCACGTTGATGGATTACGCCACGACGCATAGCATCACGCTCATCCATAGAGAGCATGGAAGTCATGTCGTAAGAGAAGTCGTAGATTGACAAGAAAAACGTAATACGGCTGCGAGAGCGGCTTTTGGCAGCTAATTGCATTGCTCGCGCGAGCGCTGGTTGATCATCGCTATTAATATTGGCAACGACTAGGATGTTATTATAGATACTCATAGCAAACTCCTTAAAGCTGAGGAGACTTATACCTAAGTCACTTGGGCCGACAAGATTACTTTAGCGCAGTTGAGAGGGAATTATTAGGAAAAGTTGTGTCGAGATTGGGATTTTATGATGTAGCTCAGTTTAGAGCTACATCATTGAAGTTATTACGATTCTGTCGAAACGCCAGCCAGTTGCATTAGGGCGTCGTGATCAAGAATAGTGATGTATTTACCTTTAACGCTCAAGATTTCTGACTTTTGGAATCGGCCAAGTAGGCGACTGATCGTCTCTACCGTCAGACCCAAATAGTTACCGATGTCACCACGAGTCATGGTAAGGCGAAATTCTCTTGGACTAAAGCCACGCTGTGAAAAGCGCGTTGAAAGGTTATACAAAAATGCTGCCAATCGTTCTTCCGCGTTTTTCTTCGAAAGTAACAGGATCATTTCTTGATCGCCTTTTATTTCACTACTCATCAATCGCATGATTTGTTGACGTAGTTTTGGCATCTTACCAGACAAGTCATCAAGAATTTCGTAAGGGATCTCACAAACCATTGATGTTTCAAGCGCTTGTGCGAAGCTTGGGTGGCTATCATCGGTAATGGCATCAAACCCAACGAGATCACCAGCCAAATGGAAGGCGGTAATTTGCTCGTCACCTTGCTCTGTAATGGTGTAGCTCTTAATGGTTCCTGAACGAATCGCATACAGCGACTTCAATTCGTCGCCAGCTTTAAATAGTTCTTGGCCTTTTTGAATTGGCTTTTTACGCTCAATGATCTGATCAAGTTGGTCTAACTCGCTCTCATTTAGCGTAAACGGAATGCATAGCTGACTAATGCTGCAATCTTGACAGTGGATAGCACAACCACCGGATTGAATGCGTTTTGCAGGCTTTTCAGAAATCATAACAACCTTTCACTATTTGATATACATCAATATTTTATCACCGCTAAAGGATAAAAGGTAGTGAAAAAAGATGCTTAAAAACAGTAATCTATCAACTCTAAGCCAGTAAACGCATCGCACCATATGCAGTATATAGCCCATAACCCAATATTGTGATCGCGGCGATGTTTCGAAAAACCGTAGATTGTTGCAGTTTGTGTAAATACGTTGACCCATAACCAACCATCAGCATCGCGGGTAAAGTTCCCAAGCCAAACGCCGCCATAATCAACGCGCCATTAAGGCTACTTCCAGAAACCACCGCCCAAGTTAGAGTGGAATAAACTAAGCCACAGGGTAGCCATCCCCATAAAAAGCCAAAGGCGCCAGCTTGGTACGGATTGCTAATGGGTAACAGTTTTTTACTCATCGGTGAGATGTATTGCCACAACTTCTTCCCCAGATTCTCAACGATGAGTAGGCCTTGCCACCAACGACCAATATAGCAAGCGAGCAAAACCATAAATAGTGCCGCAAGAAGACGTAACCACGCAAAGCTATGGTTAAGGCTGGCCACTTCTGCAATGGTGGAAACCGCGCCACCGATTAAACCACCGAATAATGCGTAACTGGAGATTCGGCCCAAATTATAAAACAGCGGAATGATCTTAGATGGTTGTCCATTTCCCATTGACAGCAGGGATGCCACACCACCACACATACCCATGCAGTGACCGGAACCAATTAGACCAATCATAAAGGCGGCGACGAAATCAGCACTCATTTTTTAGGCTGATCCTTTTCATCTTCATCAAAAAGGATATTGTGTCCTTGACGCTCTAAATCCTCGAACTGTTCACTTTTAACCGCCCAAAGAAATATACCCACCGCGACACAAACCAAGACGATCGCAATCGGAATTAATATATAGAGGCTTTCCATAGTTCTTAACCTTGTTCCTTATGGGACTCTTTTAGTAATCGCAGTGAATTAGAAACAACGATGATGGAACTCGCCGACATGCCGACTACGGCAAAATAGGGGGCAACTAACCCCGCAACAGCGAGAGGTAAGATTAATAAATTATATCCTAATGACCAAGCGAGGTTTTCTGCGATAATTCGTCGGGTTTTAAGAGCTAACTCACGCGCTTGCAAAATTCGGTCGAGCTTGTCACCCAGTAGCACCATATCCGCAGACGCTTTGGCAACATCGGTACCGCCTCCCATCGCAACAGAAAGATGAGCGCCCGCTAGAGTCGGGGCATCGTTAATACCATCACCCACCATCATGGTGATATCGTCATCGCGACAACTGTGTAAGTAATCAAGTTTATCCTGAGGCTTTGCTTCCGAGACTACATCATCAATATCGATTTGTTGTGCAACAAGCTCAGCATTGGCTTTCGAATCGCCCGTGAGCAGCGTCACTTTGATGCCGGCAGATCTAAATTGCTTAACAAAGGCAACGGCTTCTTGGCGAATTGGGTCTTGATAATAGAAAGTGGCAACATGTTCGTTGGCAATCGAGAGGTATATAGCATTCGGCTCGGCTTTATCTTGAGATGACAAGACAAATTCAGCACTGCCAATTTTGATCGATTTACCCTGATAACAACCTTGAATACCGAAACCAATCACATTTTCTATCTCGTCGATTATGACATTTGCATCAAGATAAGGACGAAACGCGCGTGCAAGAGGATGATTGGCGTGTGCTTCAAGTGCTGCGGCTAGAGAGAGTGTGGTACTTTTTGATTGTTGCCCAAACACACGCACACTATTGATTTCAATGTCGCCATGGGTCAATGTGCCCGTTTTATCAATGATAAGGTGATTGACCTTACATAAGGTCTCAAAGACATGACCTTTACGCAGTAAGATCCCAAGATTACCCATTCGTGATGTCGCACATGTCAGTGCGGTAGGTGTCGCTAGAGAAAGAGCGCAAGGGCAGGTAGCCACAAGCACTGCAAGCATGATCCAAAACGCATCATCAGGTTGGTTTTGTTGCCAGTAGAACCAAGTCGCGGCAGCAATAACAAGCAAAACTGCGACAAAGTAACGCGCCACCACATCGGCAATTTCAGCGATCTTAGGTTTAGATAGCTGAGCTTCATCTTGCAGGCGTACAATGTTTGAAATCATTGAATCGGCTTTGCTCGAGCGCACTTCAAGGACGAATGCTTCTTCGCCATTAAGCGTGCCAGCATAAACATGGTCACCGATGATTTTTACCACTGGGATAGACTCTCCCGTTAACATCGATTCGTCAATATGCACACGGCCTTGCGTGATAATACCATCCGCTGGGATATGCTCTCCGGGCAAGACGCGAATTTTGTCACCTACTTGTAATGTCTTTACCGGTGTTTGTTCACCCTCAAGGGTCGTCGCCATCGCCGGGATAAGTTTTAATAGGTTTCCGCTTGCAGCTGCCGCTTTTCTGCGTGCGCGCATCTCTAAGAAGCGACCAACGAGCAAGAAAAACGCGAACATTGAAATTGATTCGAAGAACACTTCACCTTGTTCGGTTACGGTAGCGACGAGGCTGGCTACATAGGCAAAAATCATCGCAATGGAGACAGGGACATCCATTCCGAGCGTTTTGCTTCTAATACTGCGCCATGCATTAAGATAGAAAGGCAACGCAGAGTAGAGCATGACCGGAGTGGCAAAAATCAAGCTTACCCAACGAAAATAATTGCGAAATTCGGGGTCTAAATCACCAAAAACTTCGAGATAAAGGGCAACCGCCAGCATCATAACTTGCATCGTCGCAAGCCCTGCGATACCCAATCGATAGAGGTATTGCTTCATCATGCGGTGATAAGCCGCTTCTTGTTGATCCGCCTCAAACGGCGCTGCTTTGTAGCCTAGTTGATGAATCACTGCCAGCAATTCACTGAGTTTTGCTTTTGAGTTATCCCAAGCGAGGATAGCTCGATTCGTGGTTGTGTTAACGCGTATTTGAACAACGCCTTCGGTATGCGAAAGCTGCTTTTCAATCAACCATGCACAAGCCGCGCAAGAAATACCATCGAGTGACAATGTCACTTCAGAGTGTTTATCGCTATTGCGGACAAATTCGTTTTGCACTTCTTGGTTATCATAATGCACCAGTGCCTGTAATTGCTCTGGGACCAAGTTGGCTTTTTCTGCAGGGGCAGTTCGATATTGATAATAAGAGACCAAACCACTATCCATAATGGTTTGGGCGACAGTCTCACAGCCCGGACAACACATATCACGTATTTGTCCGAGAATCTCTACTTTGTAGTCCGTGTTGACTGGTACTTCTTCACCGCAGTGGTAACACGATTGGCACATAGATTTTATCAGTTCATTAGTTGTGTTGGAGTAGCTGAAGGGAAGGTAACTCGTCCTTGAACCAGCCATTGTTTATCGTGCGGAGTAAGCTCGATAAACCAAGGGCCTTGTAGCGGCTCTTCCAACAGGATGTGGTATTCACCACTCGCATTCGCCGTTAGCATTTGGTTAAAGTCGCGATCAGGTAAAGTGCGGTGAGCAAAGGTGGCATGTATCGCCGGAAAATGCTCAAGCGTCCCCTTGTCCAGCGTTAACACAATCGCATTACCATCGGATAAAGCCGAGGCATTGATCGCTAATTTTTTTGCTACTTTAATCTTGGAGAGGTCGATATTGATACCTTTGCCTTTTTTATAGTAATCCTCAGTAACCAAAGAGACTGAATGGTTGGACAATATGACAATTCTAATCACTGACCAGATAATGACGGTTAGAGGAAGAAGGATTAGAAACCACGGCCAAAACTGCTTATACCAAGGCTTTACCATAAAAAAGTTCTCACAAAAAATTGGAATGTCTTTACTTTAAGAAAAGTCAGCCCCTAAGACTAGGGGCTGTTATTGAAATGTTACTTATTGTCGCCGTTAGATAGACTCCAAACATAGGCAGAGACTAGTTGAACTTTATCTTCACCAAGGATGTCTTTCCAAGCAGGCATTACACCTGAGCGGCCATACATAACGGTTTGCGTGACATCATCACGAGTACCACCAAACAACCAGTATTGATCGGTTAGGTCAGGAGCGCCAAGAGTAGGGTTTCCCTTACCATCGGTACCGTGACACGCAGCACAAACGACGAAACGTGCTTTACCGGCTGCCGCTTCTTTCGCATTGACCGAACGTCCAGATAGACTCAACGTATAGCTGACAACTTCTTTAACACCGTCATCACCGAGTACATCTTTCCAAGCTGCCATCATACCGACACGACCATTCATAATGGTGTTCACAATTGCATGCGGTTCACCACCATATAGCCAAGCACCGTCAGTCAGATTTGGAAAGCCTTTTTGGCCACGAGCATCCGAACCATGACATTGAGAACAGTTTTGTAAGAACAAACGTTGTCCAACTTTAACCGCTTCAGGATCGGCGGCGATATCAGGAATCGATTTGAGTTCATCAGTTCCTTCTACATAAGCTAAGCCACGAAACGCTTCACCAAAGTACTCGTCAGCATCACCAAGCTCTTTCGCATACTGATCGAGCTGCTTGTTTTCTTGTGCTTCTTTAATCAATTGCTTTGATTGTTCAACACTTTGAACAAGTTGGTTTGAACTAGTCCAACCTAACAGACCTTTATAGCTACCTAAGCCTGGGTAGAGTGCTAAGTAAATAGCGGCAAAAACAAATGTACTTACAAAAAGGTAAGTCCACCATTTCGGTAGCGGGTTATTGAGTTCACGAATACCATCGTATTCATGGCCCATATCTGCACCTTCTTCAACCCCCATTTTGTCTTTAAGACACCAATAGAGTAGTGCAGCACAGCCAAGCAAAGTGCCTACTGTGATTATGATTATCCAAAGACTCCAAAACGTATCCATTATTTGGTCTCTCCTTGTCCTTTCGTCGGCGTTTGCTCTTCGTCAGCGAATACAAGGTTGGCATCTTCCTCAAAGCGAGCTTTACGTTTTTTACCGAAAGCCCACCAAACCACACCCAGAAAACTCACAAAAAGAACGATGGTCCAAATACTGTGAATAGTACCTATTTCCATGATCAGCTCCTTACTTCATTGCATGACCAAGAGACTGAAGGTAAGCAATGATGGCATCCATCTCTGTTTTTCCTTCTACATCTTTCGGTGCGTTAGCAATTTGTTCATCGGTGTAAGGAACGCCAAACTGATTGCGGAATAACTCAAGTTTTTTCTTGGTTAATTCGCCATCTAGACCGTTTTCTTCCAACCAAGGGAAGCCTGGCATATTTGATTCAGGAACCAATTCACGCGGATCAATCAAGTGAACACGGTGCCATTCATCAGAATAACGACCACCAACGCGGGCAAGATCTGGGCCGGTACGCTTAGAACCCCACAAAAATGGATGCTCATAAACGCTCTCACCAGCAACAGAGTAGTGACCATAACGTTCGGTTTCAGAACGGAAAGGACGAATCATTTGGCTGTGACATACGTTACAACCTTCACGAATATAAACATCACGTCCTTCCATTTCTAACGCGCTATAGGCGCGTAGATTTTCTACTGGTTCAGTGGTTTGCTTTTGGAAAATCAACGGAGTGATCTCTACTAAAGCCCCTAAGCTGATAGCAAAAACAATCAAAATCGCTAGCAAGCCGACGTTACGTTCAACAACTTCATGGCGATTGTTAGAATTATTGCTCATTCCTAAATCTCCTTATGCCGGTTGCGGGATAGCTTTGAGGCTATCGTTTGGTGCAGTCACAGTCTTATAGGTGTTGTATGCCATTAAGAACATACCCGCCAAGAAGATAAAACCACCAATGAAACGTACCGCGTAGAACGGGTAAGACGCTTGAACAGACTCAACAAAACTGTAGGTCAACGTACCGTCAGAGTTGACTGCACGCCACATCAGACCTTGCATCACACCAGAGATCCACATGGCGACGATATAAAGTACCGTACCAATGGTTGCAAGCCAGAAGTGTGCATTAATCATGCTCACTGAATACATGCGTTCTTGGTTAAATAGGCGAGGGATCAAGTGATAAACCGAACCGATTGATACCATTGCAACCCAACCTAAAGCGCCTGAGTGAACGTGGCCGATTGTCCAGTCGGTATAGTGCGATAATGCGTTAACCGTCTTGATTGACATCATCGGACCTTCAAAAGTCGACATGCCATAGAAAGAGAGAGAGACAATCAAGAAACGTAGAATTGGATCGTAGCGAAGCTTATGCCATGCACCAGATAGCGTCATGATACCGTTGATCATGCCACCCCAAGATGGAGCAAACAGAACCAATGACATCACCATACCCAATGACTGAGTCCAGTCAGGCAGTGCGGTATAGTGAAGGTGGTGCGGGCCAGCCCAAATGTAGAGTGAAACTAGTGCCCAAAAGTGTACGATCGATAAACGGTAAGAGTAAACAGGGCGCTCAGCTTGTTTTGGCACGAAGTAGTACATCATGCCAAGGAAACCTGCTGTTAAGAGGAAACCTACCGCATTATGGCCATACCACCACTGAATCATCGCATCGACGGCTCCAGCATAAATCGAATATGACTTACCAGCCGAGACTGGGATGGCCATACTGTTAACAATGTGCAGCACGGCAACAGTGATAATGAAAGCACCGAAAAACCAGTTTGCCACATAAATATGTGAGGTATTACGTTTGATCAACGTACCAAAAAAGACAATCGCGTATGAAACCCATACAACAGCGATTGCAATATCAATAGGCCATTCAAGTTCTGCGTACTCTTTACCTGAGGTATAACCCAAAGGCAAAGTGATCGCGGCGGCTAAAATAATAGCTTGCCAACCCCAAAAGGTGAACGGAACGAGAGGACCTCCAAATAAACGCGTTTGACAGGTACGCTGCACAACATAATAGGACGTTGCGAAAAGGGCGCTGGTACCAAACGCAAAAATTACCGCATTAGTATGCAGTGGACGTAATCGACTATACGTCAGCCACGGTGTATCAAAGTTTAACTGTGGCCATACTAACTGAGCGGCAATCAAAACCCCAACTGCCATGCCGACAATACCCCAAAGAATGGTCACTAAGGTAAACTGACGAACGACGGTATAGTTGTAGGCTTGTTCAAGCTGCTTTTCCTGGCTCATATTTGCATGCTTCCAATTCTATTATTACTACACTTTACTTCCAACACGACTCATGTCGTAATGCCACCCAAACCACTCAGAAAAACCATACTGCTTAAAGTGGTTAAATAATCTTTGCGCTTTTTAAAAAAAGTGGCATTTTCAGGAGGAAACTATACTGCAATTAACATTTTAATGACAGAGGGGTAACCTTACTCACAGTCTGGATTTGCTTATTTATTTAAAAACTTTGAAGCTTGTTACACGGAGAAGACCCAATAATGGCTGCACAAAAGCTGACAAAAGGACGTTTTGTTCAAATAATCATCATGTTAACGGTGCTAATCGTTGCTTTTTTTTGGAGAACTTTTAATTATGAAGCGGAGAAAAAGACGAGTTGTAAATTGCAACAACCGTGTGCATTTTATGTTAACGATGCCCAATTTTTCGCTCAATTTAGCCCGCAAGAAATTAAAATTGTAACGCCTAATGACTCTTGGGAAATTGATGGTGCAATAGCGCTAAAAGCGGCCAAAAATACTTGGCAACTCAACAACAGTTTGCTGCGGAATATCACAGTCAGGAGCAAAGAGAATGACGAAACAACGCATATAGAATTTGTTGTACAAGGCAACTAAAGAGCACTAAATCATAGAAAATACGAAGCTTTGATCTTAATGACACATTTATATCGATAGATAATAAATGTGTTTATTAAGTATTTTATGGTAAATAGATTATGTTTAATCAAATGACTGAAATAGGCGGAATAAGAGAGGTATCGTGATGATATATTTCGTATCTTGAACATCATATTTAACATAATATACATAATGCGCACTGAGCTAGGGCTTCTTTAGGGGTGTAAAACACCAAAGCTAATGCGCCGCTAGCCATTGACATGCTTGATAATTTAAGCCTGTGAGACTTTTTACAACGCTTTCCAATATGCTTGGATTATCGTTGCAATCCACATAACAACCTAACAATACAACTTCTGATTCATTCTTGTGGCCTGTATCGGCGCCAAGAAATTAGATATCGGTCTGCTTAGAAATAAGAAAATTACGCTTATTCTATGCCTCTTCATTTCTGTATTTCTTAATTTTCAATCCCTTAGATCACTTTACTGACTACTGTTGTGCATTTAAATTTTATGCGCTTAAAAATGTAACTTTGAGGCAATCTGATTTTCTGGTGGCTACTTTGGATCTTGCTGCCTACAAGCTTGATGTTTCTAATTTATGTGTTGATGGCTGCGTCTGTTCATCTAAGCTGATTGCACAACGAAAAATGGTGATTCGTCTTTTCCTTCTGATTGGATCTGTATGTCTTGTTAGACAATTAGCGTCACATGTGTTTGCTTTAATCTTGGTTTCTTTCGGTGTCCTTTATCATCACTTAACAAATGGCTTGTAGAACTAACACTGATCTACTGTTTGCGTTATGTTCTTTGTACTTACATCGCGTCATATGAGTTACGCTTGATGGCTTAACTTGTTGTTACGGTTCAAATCTACGGAAATAACGAGCATATAATCATCCTGTTATTCTCGGTACATAAAAGTGTTACACGGTCACGTCGTGATATTTTGTGTCAGATTATTCAAAGAGTATGTATAGCGATAGCACTTCTACCGCTATACGAAATGTTGAGGCAATCTTGATGGGTTAAAATGGAGATGCGCGCGCACCATATTTAACATAAAACCAAATGATAAGGCTTTTCTATGGTGCGCAAATTACGTTCTTTATCGTGGTAAATATCGGTACTAAATTGAAAATTAGGCTTTCTTATTCCCTTTTGATGTAAAACCTTGATGGGGAAAAACATTGCGGATTCGCTGTTGTACCTTTTTGGGTACTGACTTAGAAAATGCTAATTTATGACCGGCACGTTGGCGGTATACTTTAAGTACACCATCAAATGGCTGTTTTTCCGCAATTTCAACGACATTATGTTGAAACTTTGCTGGGAAATGGCCCTTAAACTGCTCAATGTGACCCGCTTTAAAGGTGACTTTGAGTACCGGTCTATCGAATGCGACGAGCCAAAAAATGATAACAGCGGCAATAATAACAACGTATACCATCGGCTACACTCCTTTAGTCTGACAACAATTTGCTTAAATCTTGTTTTAAACTAGAAACAGTTTTAGATGCTTTTTCACTACGTGATGCTTCTGACAATAGATATTCAATCGCATCTGATAACGTACAGCCTAACTCTCCAGCGCGATAAGAAAGCTTTTCCCAAACGCGATAATCAAGATCAATGGATTTTTTCTTGGTGTGGATCTGCTCTGCATTAAAGTGACGTTTACGCTTAGCACGAATGGCTTGTTTAAGCTTGTTGTCGAGATCAAGAGCCATGTTCTCTTCAATCCATTCGAGCACTTTGGTTGGTTCATGCTCTAGTAGACGCAATTCTTCCACTGCGTGCTTATCTTCACTGCTATCGATGTGGCGGGTGATTTTATCCCCATCCTTCCATTTTTTAATGAGATACTTCCACTTCCATCCGCATTCTAAATTTTCAAGTTGTTGATATTTCATTTTTAATCACCCAATCACGATATGGGTGACAGCGTAACCCATAGCTGCGATAGACTCAATCACCAACTGTATAAATATCGACTCAGATCTTGAAACGATAAGCAGGAATAATATTAGGATTCGCTATAACCTTATGCGCTTTTTCTATATAATTTGTCTCCTTTCTAAGTAACTGAATGTATCGAATGATCCAAGAAAAATGGCAAGCCGTCACGCCACAGTATAGTGAATATAACGCCTATATAGAGAACATGCCTTCTCTACCTCTCATTAACCTTGGTGAAGTGCAGCCTAGACTTTCGAAAACTATCGAAACATTCACACGGTTACCTGGCTTAAGTCGATTGTTAGTCCTCAATGTGCCTGATAATTCATTCTATCGTGAGCAGATTCAACAAATCGTCATGAGCAAAACGGACAAATCGGTTTTAGTTACAGAATCTCTGGATACTAAAACTTTGTTTGGCAGTTACAGTGCTGATCATGACGGTAATGTCATCGTAAAAAAACAAGGATTACTCGAAAAAGCCGCAGATGGTTTTTTAGTCATGCCAATCAATGTACTACTCGCGAATCCTGCCTGTTGGCCTGCTTTACGATCTGCATTGTTAGCAAACCATGCTCAAACCATTAACAGCAACCCATCAAAACCTGCAATCAGTGAACCTGCATATGAGACACACTGTAAAATCATCCTAACCGGTGATCGCGCACAGATTGCTGATTTTGAGTACCTAGAGCCTGAACTGTATTCAGGCTTAGCTTTATACAGCGAACTTGAGCTTGAAATTGGTTTAAGTACAGAAACCATTGAGTCTTATCTTGGGCACTTAAACTGGATCGCCGACAAATTTCACTTTCCAACGCTGACGGCTGATGCGATTCATCGCTTAATGACCGCTGGCGCACGATTTACTGAAGATCAGCGTTATATGCCACTGGATATTATGTGGTATTTAGGCTTGTTCCATGAAGCGAGTCTTGACGTCACAACCTCTCAACTCGATGAGTCTGATATCGATCGCGCATTCGAAGCCAAATACTATCGTGAAGCTTATCTACCTGAACGTGCTCGTTCGGATATTCTCGATGGGCAAGTCATTATTGAAACGCAAGGTGAATGTGTTGGTCAAGTGAATGGCCTAACCGTGATTGATATCCCAGGACACCCGCAATCCTACGGTGAGCCGGCTCGTATTTCCTGTGTCATTCACTTCGGTGACGGCGATATTTCGGATGTTGAACGTAAAGCGGAACTCGGTGGCAATCTTCACGCAAAAGGCATGATGATCATGCAAGCATTCGTGGCAAGTGCTCTGAAATTAGAAGAACCATTACCCTACTCTGCTTCGGTTGTTTTTGAACAGTCTTACTGCGAAGTTGATGGTGACAGTGCAACGTTAGCTGAATTGTGTTCATTTGTGAGTGCGCTATCGGAGTACCCAATCAATCAGCAGATTGCCGTCACCGGCGCAGTCGATCAGTTTGGTAAAGTGCAAGCGGTTGGCGGTTTAAATGAGAAGATTGAAGGCTTCTACCACGTCTGCAAACACCAAGGTTTTACGGGTAGCCAAGGTGTGATCCTACCGAAAACCAATTTAAAACATCTCGCACTTCACAAAGATGTGGTTGAGAGCATCAAGAATAACGAATTTCATATATGGTCTGTCGAAACTGTTGATCAAGCGATTCCAATCATCATGGGTAAACCATTCCGCGGTGACGATGAGGAAAGTGTCATCAGCATGATTGCGCAACGTATTGAAAACTTTGAAAGAGATGTTCATCCTATTTCGCTGTTAGAGCGTGTAAAGAACTGGTTTGCTTAGTACTGATCGGACTTGTTTGGCGTACACGTGTTCTCTAATATGCAGGTATCAAAAATTGGAGTAATTGATAATGCAAAACAAACGTGAATCGTACAATCGCGAAGATCTTCTAGCGTCAAGTCAAGGTACGCTATTTGGTGAAGGCTATCCTCAACTTCCTGCACCAAACATGCTAATGATGGATCGCATCGCCAAAATGTCTGAAACCGAAGGTGATTTTGGTAAAGGCCTGATCTTAGCAGAACTCGATATCACGCCAGATTTGTGGTTCTTTGATTGCCACTTCCCTGGTGACCCTGTAATGCCTGGCTGTCTTGGTTTGGATGCAATGTGGCAGTTGGTTGGTTTCTACCTTGGTTGGGTTGGCGGCAAAGGCAAAGGCCGTGCATTGGGTGTTGGTGAAGTTAAGTTCACGGGACAGATCTTACCAACAGCGAAGAAAGTGACTTATGAAATTCACATGAAACGCGTAGTAAACCGTCGCTTGGTGATGGGTTTAGCGGATGGCCGTGTGCTTGTTGATGGTAAAGAGATTTACGTTGCGAAAGATTTAAAAGTCGGTCTTTTCCAAGATACGTCTGCATTCTAAGTAATTAAGTTTTTAAAGCGATTCAGTTGAGTCGCTTTTTTGTTTAATAACTCTTTAGTTATAGTGCGCTAAGCATATATTATAAAGCCCCTTTCGGGGCTCAGTTCCTTAGTGTATGTGAAGAGAGGGTCTATTTATACAAACCAGACATTTTATCATCTCTGGCGTCACGCCAACCACCAAGCCAGTAAGATCGAGCATCCATCTGTTGATACGGACAGTTTTCCGTTGAACGGCCATTTAGGCCAGCTTTGTATCCTTGAGATTGCGCTCGTTCTAGGCGGTCACGCTTTTGTCTCTTCATAGTGTCGTCCTCATACAATATGTTTTTGCTACCGTACTACTACTAACATTGTGGCGCTTTGATTACACCACTATTAAAGAATCGATCAAAAACGGCACTTTCTCAAGGTATAAAAAAAGCACAGGTCCAAAAGTGTGAACCTGTGCCCTCATTTACATTTTGATAAACTATTTTCTTCGGAAACCAAGCAGAGTTAACAGACCAAGCGCTAGCCAGCCTAGTGAAGCGCCTGAGCGCTCTACTTTTGTCGTTCTAAAGCCACGAGCTTGAATATCTCGTGCTGACTCTTCTGCAATAGGAATCAATTTAACAGCAACCACTTTCTCCACACCAAATTCACCATTTTTACAGTATGAATCAATATCCGTTGTGTCGTAACCACCGTCACATTTCAACGCCGTTGCAGAGATAACACCGGCATCGTTAATATCACTCGCATTAATTACGCGAAACTCATTATTCTCGTCAATACCATTAGTTAAATCATCAAGTAACCAAGCTTGCTTTTTAAAAACATCCGCTCGAAGCTCATTGTTTCCGGTAAGACCTGCGATATATGGGTTAATAAATCCACGCTGAACACGTGGTGTACCATCAATTTCACGACCAGAAGTAATGTCTACACTACCAACCACTTCGTTAAAATTATTGATAGCCCCGATGGTACCACCTTTGTTTGCAAATAATGCTCCCGCGAAATAAGTCGCTGTTGGAACTGTCACATCCTCAACAAAAAATAGTCGGTTGGCGGCAGCTCCATCTAAAGGGTTTCCTTTAGATAACTTAGCACTCCCTACGGCAACCTTATTTTGGTTGATTGACGACACAACTGAATTAGTAAATATGTAATCCGAACCACTCGTTGCGCCAGAGACTGGAGTACTTGTTATTTTATCTGCATCGGCGATATTGGCCACATCGACAGAGTAAATCGTCGCATCCATACGTTGGTCTCCATAAGTATTATAACCAACGCCATAAAACATACCGTTATCGATCGTAAAGTCTCGAATGCTTGCCTGACTTAAACGGTTGTCGGAGATATCATGCCCGCCATTAGCAAAATTCAACTCCGTGGCTAATGAGTTATTCCAAATTACGGCTTTTGAATAAAACCAAGTACCTTCATCATTTCCTTTCTCTCTGGAAACGCTTCCGACTGTATAGGTGCCATCTGTTTTCCAGGCATGAGTCGCAACAATAGCTGGAGTGGTTCCCAGACCGGTTAACGCCACACTCGAAAATGCTTGATTCCTTACCGTGCCGACACGTTTATTACCAACAGGCAAACCATCCGAAGAAATGCTATTGATGACCGCATTTTCAGCAGAAACTGCATCTTGTCCTTCAATAAAAGCAATCGAGTTTGTGTATAGACTATCTGTACGTTCTTTCTCGTAACCTTCAGACTGCTTATTAGCCCACGTATCACAAGTTGCGTATCCTAACTGACCATCGCAGTAATTTTCAAAATCATCTCGATCGTAAATAGAATAATCAAAGCCATTGTCCATCGCGAAAGGGACTTCTTCACGGTAACTAAGGCCTGCTGGCCAATTGCGCGTTTCAGCAGAAATTTTAGAATCCGGACAAGAATAAGTATTATCGAAACAACCAAGAGGGTTACCACCAGGAACCGTTACAGATTCAACGGAAGTACCATGATACTCGGTTTTATACCCACCCAATCCATAAGCGTCTGTTGCTGATTCGTTAATCTCAACGACGTTATACAAAGCTGCCTGTGCGCCGAAAGATGCCGCAATCGTCGCGGCAATGGCTGAAATTTTAAATACGTTACTTCTCATGTAAACCTTAACTTTCCTGTTGCATTGCTTCGAGCTCTTCCCATCGTTCGAAAGCAATTTCAAGCTCCTGCTCTAAAGCAGCCAGCTTATCTAATACTGTTTGAGTTTGCTCAACGGGCTGTGCGAAAAAGTCACTGCTGTTCACCGTCTGTTGCATCTGCTCAATCTCTTCTTCCAACTGCTCAAGCTGTGCTGGCAGAGTTTCAAGTTCGCGCTGTAGTTTATAGGATAACTTCTTCGGCTTAGCCGTTACAGGAGCGGATTTGAGACTTGCCTCAACTACCGGCTTTGCTTTTGCTGGTTTTTCAGGCGTTCGTGATTTCAAAACTTGTGAACGTTGTTGCTGCGCATCATGGTAGCCACCCACAAATTCTTCAATTTTACCGTTGCCTTCAAAAATCCAACTGGTCATTACCGTGTTGTCCACAAACTGACGATCGTGGCTAACCAACAACAATGTACCCTGATAGTTGGCAAGCAAATCTTCTAAAAGTTCCAACGTTTCGATATCTAAATCGTTGGTTGGTTCATCAAGAATCAGCAAGTTATTTGGTTTAAGGAAGATACGAGCCAATAAAAGACGGTTTTTCTCGCCGCCTGATAGCGCTTTAACAGGGGTACGCGCACGGTGAGGTGCAAATAGGAAATCTTGTAAGTAACTTAATGCGTGGCGAGGTTTACCATTAACAGTGACTTCTTGCTTACCGTCGGCCAAGTTATCGATCACTGATTTTTCTGGGTCCAGAATTTCGCGATATTGATCGAAGTACGCAACTTCTAATTTGGTGCCACAGTGCAGACGACCAGAGTCGGCTTCAAGGTTGCCAAGCAGCAGTTTCAACAGTGTACTCTTACCACAACCGTTGGCGCCGATAAGTGCAATGCGATCACCGCGCATAATGTTGAAAGAGAAATCTGAAACGATCTGCTTACCATCAATCGCATAATGCAAGTTTTCCGCTTCGAAAACGATCTTACCTGAACGGCTCGCGTCGTCGATTTGAATAACCGCTTTGCCCTGCACTTCACGGCGGTTTGAACGCTCTTCACGGAGTGCTTTCAGGGCGCGTACACGACCTTCGTTACGAGTACGGCGAGCTTTGATGCCTTGACGAATCCACACTTCTTCTTGAGCGAGCTTTTTATCAAATTCAGCATTTTGCATTTCTTGTACGCGCAGCATCTCTTCTTTATCGACAAGATACTGATCGTAATTACCTGGGAATGAGGCTAGTTGACCACGATCGAGATCGATAATACGAGTCGCCATCGACTTGATAAATGCACGGTCGTGGGAAATGAAAATGATCGAACCACGGAAATCTTTGAGGAAGTTCTCTAACCATTCAATCGTAGTCACATCTAAGTGGTTGGTTGGTTCGTCGAGTAGCAATACATCAGGATCGCGAACCAGCGCACGCGCAAGTGCCGCTTTACGCTGCCAACCACCGGACAAATCCGTTAGTTTCGTGTGAGCATCAAGCTTAAGGGACTCAAGCACATTGTTAATACGATCTTCAAAACGCCACGCGTTTAAGTGATCAAGTTTCTCTTGAACACGAGACAGTTTATTAATGTTCTTTTCGCTTGGATCAACCGCGATCAAATCCAAAATGTCGTGGTATTCTTTTAAGAACTCACCCACTTCAGCTAAGCCACCAGATACGTAATCGAATACGGTGCCTTCTTCATTACGCGGTGGATCTTGTTCCAAGCGTGAAACAACCACATCTTGGGTAATGGTTAGTTTGCCATCATCCATCAATACATCGCCCGCAATCACCTTCATTAGAGTTGATTTACCAGCACCGTTTCGACCCACAAGACAGACGCGTTCGTTTTCTTGTAGGGCAAAATCTGCTTTGTCGAGCAATGGGTGGTCGCCAAATGCTAGCGAGCCATTATTTATTGTAAGTAATGCCATTATTGTCTAACCAAATTTGTAATTGTGGTGAATCGAAAGGCCAATTGAGTTCATTGCCTTGATAATTGAGGACGGGAATCGTGACCCCGTAACGAGAGAATAGCTCATCGTCGAAGGCGATATCAACAACAGCAACTTCAATATCAAGTTGCTGTGTTAACTCAAATGCCATCTCACAGAGATGGCATCCTTCAGTACTATAAAGTGTAATCAATCCCTTGCCCTTATAGTGTTATACGTCTTTGTGGGTAACAAGCCAGCAGTTATGGATATGCTTGTTACGAGAGAAGTCCAAAGGCAACGTCTGTGCGGAAATGTTCTTCGCTTGTAAGCCCAGTTCTTCAAGTTGCTCAAGATCCATTTTGAACTGACGTTTGTTGTTCGAGAATACGATCGTGCCTTGTGGTTTAAGCAAACGCTTCAGGTTTTTCATTAACTGAATGTGGTCACGTTGAACATCAAACGATTGTTCCATACGTTTTGAGTTAGAAAACGTTGGTGGATCAATGAAGATAAGATCGTAACTGGTGGTTGCTTTTTCTAACCACTGCAGGCAATCCGCTTGAACATATTGATGCTGGCGGCCAACTTGGCCGTTTAGCTGCATGTTCTCTTTTGCCCACTCTAGGTAGGTATTAGACATGTCGACAGTAGTCGTTGAACGCGCACCGCCATTGGCTGCGTGTACCGTTGCCGAACCAGTGTAAGCAAACAGGTTAAGGAAATCTTTACCTGCTGCCATTTCCCCGAGGCGACGACGAGTCAATTTATGATCCAAGAATAAGCCAGTGTCTAGGTAATCGTGTAGGTTAACGATAAGCTTCGCACCGTACTCGTTTACTTCCAGCTTTTCAGACTGTTGAGACAGCTTTTGATACTGTGAACGACCTTTTTGCTTTTCACGTGTTTTGAGTACCACTTTGTTCGCATTGGTACCGGTCACTTGGATAGATGCACGGATGATATCCGTCAGGCGACGTTTCGCTTTTTCTTCAGGAACATCTTTTGGCGCTGCGTACTCTTGAATAACCAGTTGATCAAGGTAAACATCGATCGCGACATTGTATTCAGGCAGATCCGCATCATAAATACGGTAGCAATCTAACTCTTCTTTGCGTGCCCATTTAGCAATTTTGCCAATGTTCTTTTTCAGGCGGTTAGCAAAGTCTGGTGCAATCACGGTTTCAGTGACATTGTCACTACCCGCTTCTACTACGCGAGCCGAGATTTGGTAGTTCTTTTGGTGACACGGTAACGCACCATTATTCAATTTGAACTGCTTATCTGCACGCATACGCAAACAACTTAGCAACTCATCAGAACCAGAGAAGATTGATGCTTGGCAACCGCCAAATTCAGATTTAAGCTGCGCACCGAATGCGGTGTACAGTGCAATCAGACCAGGATGAGTGCCCAAACGCTCACCGTAAGGTGGGTTACAAACAATCACGCCCTCACCAAACTCTTGTGGTTTCTTAAGCAGTGCAGCATCACCTACTTCAAAGCTCACGATATCAGCAACACCAGCACGGCGCGCGTTATCACGTGCGGTTTTTAATACGCGTTCATCGTTGTCGAAGCCAAAGAATTTAGTGTCAAGTTTATTGACGCCACGACGTGCTTGTACACTCGCTTCAGACTTCAGTTCCATCCAAGTGTCAGCATCAAAATCTTCTAGTGACTCAAAGCCCCAAGTCTTACGGTTCACACCTGGCGCCATATTAGCCGCCATCATTGCCGCTTCAATCACTAGCGTACCTGAACCGCACATTGGGTCGAGGAAGTTCTTACTCGCATTCCAGCCACTGCGCAGGATAACCGCCGCCGCTAGGGTTTCACGCAAAGGCGCACGACCAGCTTCTTCACGGTAACCACGCTGGTGCAAACCGCGACCAACCATATCGATACCAAGAATCGCTTTATCTTTATGAAGACGAACATGAATACGAAGATCAGCAAGATCTTTACTGATCGACGGTCTAGGAAGGCTCTTCTTAGTAAAGCAATCCACTATCGCATCTTTTACTTTCATTGCGCCGTATTGGCTGTTACGAATTTCATTGTTGGTACCGTTGAAATCAACAACCAATTTTTTGGAGCTATGGAAATGATTTACCCAGTTCACAGCCGAAGCCGCTAGGTACAAGTCCATGTCATCCTGACAGGTAAATTCAGACAAAATACGGACAAAACGTGATGCAAGGCGACTCCATAAACAACAACGATAGATCTGTTCGTTAGTTGCTTTGAATCTCACCCCAGCCTGCACTGGTTTTGCATTGGTTATGCCTAGTTTTGTAAGTTCTTCTACCAACAGGTTCTCTAACCCGTTTGAAGTTACCGCAAGATATTGATGCATAGTGTTCTAATGTTTGTTTGAAATGACCTCTCATTATACCCGACACAGCGCACATTTCGTTAATTGATTCGCATTTTTCTCACTCAAAAACCTTCAGACGCTCATCATTCCACCAGCCGTAAATAAACATCCCGAATTTTTACACTACCAACAGCCTCTCAAAATCTTTGACCAACAGTCAGCGCTCTCAGCGATAGTGAATGCTTATTCACACCAATTCTGGTCTATACCACCTGTCATTTGTAGCTGTAATTTAGTTACTAAAACCGCCTAATTGGGGAATTTTCTATTTAGCGATGACTTAAGAGGAAATAATTGCTGCACAAAAAATGTCTAATTTGCGCAATTTTTGGAAGATTTATCACAACGAAATCAACCCGATTGGAGGGTAATTAGCGCATTAAATGGAGGGGGTTCTCTATTGTTCGCACAATAGAAACAAAAAAAGTCGGCACTTGGCCGACGAGAAATGATACTAAAAGGAACGAAACTATCTCTAAGGAGAACTATCTACACGAGAAAAACGTATGGTATTGAGGGAAGCTACCCCACTAATCTCATTGGTTGTGTAAGGAACTGATGACTAATGATTTGCATACGGTCATGCATTACTTTTATCGCTTCGCCATATTGAATCGATTTGACACCATTAAGGTTGAATTCGTCCAAATTAATTGACGCACAAAGACTGGCGCACTCACCCACTTCTAAAACGATAAAAGCACCGTGGCCATGGCTATTTTCTAATCTAACGAAGTCACCTTCAACCGGAGTACAAGAGCCATCAGACAAGCTGTCAAAGAACCAGCTTTTCGGTTGTACCGGTTTGTGGAAGCGTTTTGCTGCAACACAGTACAATGCCAACTGTGCTTGCCTTGGTTCAGAGAGTTCTAGGTGAGCAATCTGTTCTTTATAAGTTTGGTAAGCAGAAGCATCATCAACCGAAAATTCATTGACGCCTACTGCACACTCAACAATCAACTTACGAGAAAGGTTTGTTTTGAATACCATTTCATTGCCGAGATCGAGCATCAAGTGCTGATCAGCATCATCATAGTACCAAGTCCATTTGTCACTGGGTTTAAGCATCGTCCAATCTCTATGTTTGGGTTAATTTAGGTAAAACGCTTAATTACCTTCCAACATTTAGCCAAAGTGTATGCTCAGACAGAGAAAAAAAAAGAGGAAATGATTTCTCACTTCCTCTTCGATAGAACTTATGTGAATCAGTAATTTATTGTGACAGCGTCACGACTGATTAGATATTTTTGACGATCTCTTTAACGAGACCTGGACCATGGTAAATAAATCCAGTGTAAACTTGCACCAGTTTTGCACCCGCCATCATTTTCTCTTTCGCCGCGACAAAAGAATCAACACCGCCCACCCCAATAATTGGCAGTTTATCGCCCAACTCTTGATGAAGACGACGAACAACTTCGGTACTACGCAATTGTACAGGACGACCACTTAAGCCCCCTGCTTCATTGGCATTTTTCATGCCTTCAACAATTGAACGATCTAATGTGGTATTGGTTGCAATGACACCATCAATACCATTCGCAATCAATGACTGACAAATTTGACTGATTTCATCATCGCTCAGATCTGGGGCAATTTTTAGAGCGAGCGGAACGTACTTATTATGTTTCTCAGCAAGTTCAGCTTGTTTTGCTTTTAATGAAGAAAGTAGTTCATCTAAAGCTTCACCATACTGTAGAGAACGTAGTCCCGGAGTATTTGGTGATGAGATGTTTACAGCGATATAGCCTGCATATTGGTAAACCTTCTCCATACAGATCAAATAATCTTCTGTGCCCTTTTCAATTGGTGTGTCCTTGTTCTTACCGATGTTGATGCCAAGTACGCAATCAAATTTTGCTTTCTTAACATTCTCAATCAGATGATCAACACCTAGGTTGTTAAAACCCATACGGTTGATAATACCTTCTGCATCAAGCAGACGGAAAAGACGAGGTTTATCATTACCAGATTGTGGACGCGGAGTGACCGTTCCCACTTCAATGAAGCCAAAGCCCATTGCATCGAATGCTTCAATACATTCGCCATTTTTATCCAGACCAGCCGCAAGACCAACAGGGTTACGGAAAGTAAGCCCCATACATTCTACTGGACGGTGTGGAAGTTGTTGACGATAGAAGAGATCGAGTGGAGTGCCGTTGAAACGTTTGAAGTTTTCGATTGCAAGATCATGTGCCTTTTCGGCATCAAGTTGAAAAAAGCCAGTCCTGGCTAGACGGTAAAGCATTGTGCCTCCGAAAGAAAAAAGCCCCGTATAAACGGGGACTTATTATTTACTCATTTGAAGAACAATTCAAATTTAAAAGCATTAATTCCCGCAATGCGACCGAGAATTTTGCAAATTCATGCACTGAACCCACTTTAAACTCATTCAGAATGTTCTCCCAACGATGTAAAGAGACTTCATTAGAGCTAATCCAATCTTCTAATGCTTGAATTTCGTCGATCTCTTCGGGGTGGCAACCGCAACTTAAAACTTGTCCGGTAAGTTGACGTTGCTGCCAATCGAGATCTTCCCTAAAGGCTGCTCGTGCTAATGCTTGCCAATGATTGTCTACCGCTTGACCATTGATTTGTTTCAAGAACCAATGCAATGACAATCTATCACCTAAGTTAAAGTACAGTTTCGCGGTTTTCTCAATAGAAATGCCCTTTTCACGAGACACTGTGGATATATCCAGTACTGAGTATAAGCTTGATAAACGCGCCACATAATTGGCTAACTCTGAACAAATGCCTTGTTTAACCCAGACATCCGCAACATCGTTATGTTCCCTAACCTCATTTTCAACCAGTAAACTATCTAGAGAGACTTTCACTTTTGATACATCAGCTTGGTACAACTCAATCAACGCTGTTACTGATTGTTTACCACTACGATTGCGAAGTAACCAACGAGACAATCGACGTAGCGTACGACGGACATAAAACATCATTTCATACTGAGCTGATGTGGATGCCGTGTTATCAAGTTCACGTAATTGCTTCATGACTTCCGCTAAACCGAAGATTTCTCTGGAAGCGGCGTAAGCATTAGCAATATCGACAACATTTGCCCCGGTTTCTTCCTGTAAGCGGGTCGCAAAATTGCATCCCATTTCATTAACCATTTGGTTAGCTAAAGAAGTGGCGATAATTTCACGACGTAATGGGTGATCGGCCATTGCTTTTTCATAGTTACGTCGTAACTTAGTTGGGAAGTATTGAACCAGCTGTTCGGCATGATAACGGTCGTTAGCGATATCTTCATGGACCAATTCTTCTTTCAACACCATTTTACCGTAAGCAATAAGCACGGAAATCTCAGGTCTGGTCAGGGCTAAACCTTGTTTTTCCCTCTCCAATAACGTTTCATCATCCGGAATGTATTCGAGTGCACGATCCAAATGTCCTGCTTTCTCTAAGGTATGAATAAAACGTATCTGCTCTTTGACTAAGGAAACCCCTTGATGCTCGGTCACAGAAATCGTTTCGGCTTGGCAATAAGCATCTTCTAATACGATCTCTCCTACCTCATCTTCCATCGATTCTAAGATCGTATTGCGCTGTTTGATCGTCATATCGCCATTCGCGACAAGACCATTCAAAAAGATCTTTATGTTCACTTCGTTATCGGAACAATCTACACCACCGACATTATCAACAAAATCGGTATTCACACGCCCACCAGCCAAAGCAAATTCAATTCGCCCTAACTGAGTCATACCTAAGTTACCACCTTCACCAACAATTTTGGCGCGTAGATCGCGGCCATCGATACGCAGCATGTCATTGGCGCGATCACCCACATCGGTATGGGTTTCCGTCGCGGCTTTGACATAAGTTCCTATTCCGCCGTTCCACAGTAGATCAACCTGCATCGTCAAGATCATCTTAATCAGATCATTCGGTGCCAATGATGCTTTCTTCGTACCAAGCAGTTTTTGAATTTCCGGCGTCAACGTAATGGATTTAGCTCGGCGAGAGAAAATGCCACCACCTTTAGAGATCAATTTCGGGTTATAGTCTTCCCAACTCGAACGCGGCAAATTAAATAGACGTTCGCGCTCTTGCCAACTACTTGCTGAATCGGGTGTTGGGTCAATAAAGATGTGCATATGGTTAAACGCTGCGACCATTTGGGTATGTTTCGATAGCAGCATGCCATTACCAAAAACATCTCCCGCCATGTCACCAATACCAATCGCCGTAAAATCGGTGGTTTGACAATTAATGCCCATTTCACGGAAATGACGCTTAACCGATTCCCAGCCACCTTTAGCAGTAATCCCCATAGCTTTATGGTCATAACCATTTGAACCGCCGGAAGCAAAGGCATCACCTAACCAGAAGTTATACTCTGCCGAGACTGAGTTTGCGAGATCCGAGAACGTCGCTGTGCCTTTATCTGCTGCTACAACCAAATAGGGATCATCTTCATCATGACGAACGACATTTGCTGGCGGAATCACTTCTCCTTCAATGATGTTATCGGAAACATCTAATAGTGCTCGGATAAAACGTTTATAGCAGCGTTGACCTTCAGCAAAAATTTCATCACGTGAAGTGAGATTAGGCTGACGTTTACAAACAAACCCACCTTTAGCGCCCACAGGGACGATAACCGTATTTTTAACTTGTTGTGCTTTTACCAAGCCAAGAATTTCAGTGCGAAAATCTTCTTGTCGATCTGACCAACGCAAACCACCACGGGCCACTTTACCACCACGTAGGTGCACACCTTCAATATCTGGCGCGTAGACAAAGATTTCAAATGCTGGCACCGGCTGCGGGATCTCTGGTATATCACGCGGTTTAAGTTTCAATGCTAACCATGGTTTCGGTTGCTTATTCTCATCGAGCTGATAATAGTTAGTTCGTAGTGTGGCACTGATCATTTCCATATAACGACGAATGATACGATCGTCATCTAAGCTTTCGACCAAATCTAACTTATCGGTGATCTTTGCGATAATGTCGGCTTGCGCTTTTCCACTATTTTTCGCCTTTGGATCAAAGCGTTTTTTGAATAACTTCACTAGATCACTGGCAAGATCCGGATGATGAGTCAGTGTATCTTCGATGTATTGTTGACTGAACGGAAAACCGACCTGACGCATATAGCGTGCATAAGCGCGGAGAATGGAGATTTCACGTCCGGTTAATGATGCACCCAGTACCAGATGGTTAAATCCATCGCTCTCTAAGTCGCCATGCCATACAGCAGAGAAAGCTTGTTGGAAACGATCGCGCGCTTCACGAAGATCAACGCTCCTATCACTCTTATGAAGCATCGAAAAATCTAAGATCCAGTAGACTTGTCCATTGGCCTTTCTTACTTCATAAGGTGATTCACCAATCACCCGCAAACCGAGATTTTCGAGCATCGGCATCACATCAGAGAGATGGATTGGTTCATCACGATGATAGAGTTTTAAGCGTACTGCTTTGGAATCTTTGGTTAATTCTTGTGGGCGGTAAAACAGCATACCCAATTTATGATCATCACTGAGTGACTCTAAACGTTCAATGTCTGCCACCGACGAACCCGGCATCACATCTTCTTTATATGAACGTGGAAATGCTCGCATATATTCTTTGGAAAGTGGCAGCCCTTTACTCTCTCCGTAGTTAGCAATGATCGCTTCTGACAAACGGTCATCCCAAGTCGATGAGGCTTCCATCAAGTTCCGTTCTATTGCTTTGACATCAATATCCATATTGTTGTTATCTACCCGAACGATATAGTGAGTTCTCGCCAACGGGCTCTCTGAGAAGTAAGTGGTAAATTCCACTTCTTGTTCACAGCCAAAATACTGTTTGAAAATACGTTGAGTCTGACGACGAAGCTCGGTGTTATATCGATCTTTTGCCACATACACCATACAGCTAAAAAAGCGACCAAAAGGATCTCGTCGAACAAACAGACGTAGCATATCTCGGTCTTGCATCTGTACGACGCCCATCCCGACTTCGAGTAACTCTTCTTCGCGGGCTTGCAACAATTCGTCGCGCGGGTAATTCTCTAGAATATTGTGTAGTGCTTTGTAGGAGTATGAACCTTGACGGTAACGACTAGCCGTTAAGATGCGATCGACTTTTTCTCTAATCAACGGAATACCAGCCACACTCTGGTTATAAACCGCAGAGGTATAAAGACCAGTAAAGCGGTGTTCACCAATCACTTTGCCATCTTTATCAAATTTCTTAATGCCAATATAGTCTGTATAAGCCGGTCGATGTATACGCGAAGGCGTATTGCCTTTTGTAATGATGAGTAAAAACGGCTTTTGAGCTTCTAAGCGTGCGGAATCTGGAAAATCAGAAAGCTTAACACTGCGTACGTGACGAGGATTGGAAAATAAGCCGAGACCTTTCTCTTGCGTTGGGCACAGTTCAATCTCATTTTCGCCATTCACAAGGTCATATTCTTTGTACCCCATAAAGGTAAAGTTATGATCCCCTAACCAGCGGAGAAATTTGATCGTCTCATCATAATGATCACGTTCGATCTCAAACTTGCCCTGTTGCTTCTCTACTTGATCCGTCACTTGTTTAAGTTTGTCGACCATCTTTTTCCAATCAGCGACAACCAACTCGGTATCGCTCAAGATACTAATGAGCTCTTGTTTTAATGAGCTCATTGCTTCCTTATCGCTTAAGCGGTCAACTTCGATATGGAAAAGTGAGTACATTTCACCCTCACCATTATTGATCCCGACGATATCACCATGCTTAGAATGTTGTACTTGAGTTGGTCCATGAAGCATTAAGTGTGATGCAAGATCGAGGCGGTTCAATGCCATTTTTACCGAATCAACCAAAAATGGGCTATCGTGTACCACAATTTCCACAATAGTGTGCGTCGATTTCCAGCCTTGGCGACTGACAGTTGGATTGAATACGCGAACCGAAAATTCATTCGCCTGTTTATCATTGATATGGTGCCAAAGGCTAACAACCGCACCATAAAGATCTGATTCATTTCGTTCTATCAAATCGTCATGG
Organism: Vibrio scophthalmi; assembly: GCF_040869025.1. Taxonomy (NCBI): domain Bacteria; kingdom Pseudomonadati; phylum Pseudomonadota; class Gammaproteobacteria; order Vibrionales; family Vibrionaceae; genus Vibrio; species Vibrio scophthalmi. The sequence continues at coordinate 3,134,915 of NZ_CP134271.1, forward strand.
GCAATATTACTAAAAAAGTGTTGAGCAAGCTGGGTTACTAAAGGTCGCTGAGCAAGGTCGAGTTTGTCTTGAATCAGTTGATAGACTTTTTCAAGCAGCACCGGCATTAAAGTGTCACGCGCGGTCATAATCACACTCCACTATTAGAATTGTATTTTGTAGGGATGTCATAAGGCACCATTGCTAGTTCATAACTGGCTAGTTGAGCATAGCTAGTTTAAGCATAGTGCTTTATACGTTTGATGCTGTTTTATTGTATCGACATTGCTGTGGGAAGGTTAATGTTTTGTATTCAGCAATAGAGGAAATGTTTAATAATGTGATTGCAGTTATGTTTAAACTTCTAATAAATCAGTGCATCACAGAACTTCTAACTTAACAAACTTATTATTTTGGTCAGTTGTTAATCGAAAACGACCTTTAAGACCTAATTGCGTAAGGAAAGGTCTAAAGCGAGACGCTGGCAATTGGATACGTAATCCTGTCTCCGTTACGACTAAGATAGAGGTTGCCGCTCCGCTATAATGGGCAACATAAGTTTGGTATGGGATATCTAATCGGAAATGGTAATAATTCATATAACTGTATAAATAAACAGTACCACGTAAAAGTGGTACTGTTTGGTTATGGAATATTCAATTAATGCTAATGCATGAACAAATTCTAAGCATCAAGCGCTTTACTTACCTTTTCAAACAAGTCTTTGGCGAGATTATCCATCGCTTTGAGTTGTTCGAGTTCGGCACGAATCATCGCTTGTCTTTGCTCGTCATACTTACCCAGTTTTAATAATGGATCAATTAATCGCGAAGCAACTTGTGGGTTACTACTATTCAATTCACGCAAAATCTCACCAGCAAACTGATAGCCAGAGCCATCTTTAGCGTGAAAATGCACCGGGTTCATATTCAAAAATGAACCGATTAAACTACGGGTACGGTTAGGGTTTTTCAAACTAAACGCTTCATGTTTCATAGTTTGCTTAATTACAGTGAGTACATCATCCGCTGGATTAGTACCTTGTAGCGCAAACCATTTGTCCATCACTAGGCCATCATGTTTCCATTTCGCACTGTAATCCGCCATCAAAGTTTCGCGACAGGCAAGTTGCGCAGAGTTAGCCGCGCTCATCGCTGCCATGGTATCTGTCATGTTATTTGCATTCGTGTATTGCTGTTCAGCCAATGTATTACCTTGATCGGTTAACGCTAAGTAGGACAAAGCCGTATTACGCAATGCACGTTGACCTATCGCAGCGTGATCAATGGTGTATTCATCTTGAACTAAGCTAAAGTAAATCGCACTGAGCTCATCTTGCAATGCAATCGCCAATTGCTGCTTGATGGCCTTTAACACGTGAGCGATAGCATCAACATCAACAGTTTTATACCAACCCGAAACTTCGTTATGACTTGGCAACGATAGCACTTCAGCGATGAATGCTGGCTCTAACTCTTGGCTGAGTAGTACACCACGGAAGGCATCGATCACGGCTTCAGGCAATTCAACATCACCGCCTTGCTGCACGACTTCAACGTTATGGCGAATATATTTTGCCAACAACATTTGGCCAGCATCCCAACGGGCAAACTCATTGCGTGCATGAACCATTAAGAACGTCAGTTCTTCATCACTATAATCGTATTCCAATATCACTGGTGCTGAAAACTCTCGCAGTAATGAAGGTACTGGTTTTTCTGATACGTTCTCAAACACAAAGGTTTGTTTATCTTGGGTAACGTTCAAGACATGATGTACTTTTTTACCGTTACAGCGTAACTCAATCACATCGCCTTGTGGCGTGTAGAGCTCGATATCAAAAGGAATATGCAGCGCTTGTTTCTCTTTTTGATCTTGTGTCGCTTCGGTTGATTGTTCAATCGTTAACGCATAGGTTTTGGCTGATTGATCATACTGGCTAGAAACGCGAACCGTTGGCGTACCCGATTGACTGTACCACAGGCGGAATTGAGTCAGGTCAACACCTGTTGCATCTTCCATAGCAGAAACAAAATCTTCGCAAGTTGCAGCCGTGCCATCGTGGCGCTCAAAGTAAAGCTTCATCCCTTTTTGGAATCCTTCTTCACCCAATAAGGTATGGTACATGCGAATAACTTCACTGCCCTTTTCATATACCGTTAAGGTGTAGAAGTTGTTCATCTCGATCACTTTCTCAGGTCGGATCGGGTGAGACATTGGACTCGCATCTTCGGCAAATTGAGGGCCACGAATAATGCGCACATTGCCAATGCGGTTAACCGCTCGCGAGCCAAGATCGGACGAAAACTCTTGGTCACGGAAAACCGTTAAGCCTTCTTTCAAACTTAATTGGAACCAATCGCGACAAGTCACGCGGTTACCCGTCCAGTTGTGGAAATATTCATGGCCGATGACCGCTTCAATGCCAAGATAATCAGTGTCAGTCGCTGTTTGGTCATTTGCTAAAACGAATTTAGAGTTGAAAACGTTCAAGCCTTTGTTTTCCATTGCCCCCATGTTGAAGAAATCAACGGCAACAATCATATAAATATCAAGATCGTACTCTAGATTGAAACGTTGCTCGTCCCACTTCATTGAATTGATTAATGACACCATTGCATGATTTGCACGTTCCAAGTTGCCTTTGTCGACAAAAATTTCCAACTCAACTTGTCGGCCTGATTGTGTTTTGTATTGATCGCGCAACACATCAAAATCACCGGCGACTAAAGCAAATAAGTAAGATGGTTTCGGATGTGGATCTTGCCATTGCACCCAGTGACGTCCACCGTCTAAGTCACCTTGTGCGATACGATTACCATTACTCAATAGGAATGGGTACTGAGTTTTATCCGCGATTACTTTGGTGGTGTATTTCGCCAAAACATCAGGACGGTCAAGGTAGAATGTAATACGACGGAAACCTTCTGCTTCACATTGAGTGCAATACGCGCCACCCGATTTGTATAAACCCTCAAGTAAGGTGTTCGCTTCAGGATTGACTTCTGTCACGATCGTTAACGTAAACTCACTTGGCAATTGATGGATATGCAGTCCGTCATCGACTTGCTCGAACTTATCCCAAACTTGACCATTAACCTCTAGGCTCTTTAAAACCAAACCGTCGCCATCCAACTCAAGAGTCGTGCTCTCTGCTCGTTGTTTTACTTGCGATACGGCAGTGACAATCGTTGCGGTATCGTGCAACTCAAAAGTCAGGTCAATATCGGTGATGGTGTGAGATGGTGACTGATAGTCTTTACGGTATTTGGCTTGAGGAGTATGAGCCATGACTAAATCCTTCTAATGAATATTTTTGTTCAGTTAGCTTACAACTCTGAAAACAAAAAAACGAGGCATTCTCTATAATTGCCTCGTTTTTTTACTGTAATTTGTTTGCGATGCCAACAGATTGTCTAATCGCTGGTCGCTCGCTAGAGTTATCGAATCCGATTCAGTACCGCGAACATTTCCCCTTCTTCAGTTTCAATCGTCAAGGTATCTTGATTCAATTTATAACGGGTACTATGTTCACCATTTTCATAAAGCAGTACGAGATTCTCACCCTCGGTATAATAAACACCTTGGTGGATGGCTTCATCTCCCTCTTTATTACTGACTTTAAACTGGAAAATGAAATCGGGTTGCAGCACTAAATCCATACGGTTAACATCATTCTCTTCCAAATCGTATCCCGCAAGATGCTCGCTCGACCACATCCCCGCAAGAGAATTGGACAACGCTTTGGTAAAGACGACGCCGTTGAGGTTCAATAGATTGTGGTTTCCCGAGTATTGATAAACCTGAGGCTGGTCAGTATGAAGGCCAAGAATTATCGTATCGTCATTGGCGGTGTACATCCCTTCCCAATGATCGACACTGTAATCTCTTTTTTGAATATCAATTGTGAAGTTGTATTTTGAATCGAGGGTCAGTTTAATCGCCAAAAAGTTCTCTTGTGAATCTTCAGGATTAGGATTAACCAAGTACCAATCTCCGAGAAGAAATGGATGATCGAAATAACTGAGTGCATCACTATCCTTCGCAGGAGCTCCCCATACAGTCAAACTGAAACACGCAAGTAAAATCCCTAATAATTTCATAACGCTTCCCCTCGCTTTTATTTTAAGCGTAGGAGCAACTGAGCTATAAAGCTAAATTTTTTGATCTAGATCACGTTATTTATAGGCACAAAAAAAGCGAGCTTAATGCTCGCTTTTATATTCATGTCGTTAATTATTGGATCATATCAACCATAATCGCGACAGATTCGTCTAAATATGCGTCTGGCGCTTCATAATCCTTCGGAATATCATCCAAAGTCTTATAAGGCTTTAAGCCTGCGGCTGCTTGGCGCTCATTGACTCGAGTTAAGCGTAAAACATCTGCTTCATCACTGATCCGTTGACGTTCTTTCTCATTTAAAGAAAGGGCGTTATCTTCTTTTTCAGCATTGTAGCGTTCGATGTCTTGAGCAATAAATCCGAACTCGAGATCATTGGCAATACGGGTTTGGTGTTGGGCATCTAACTTAGCGATAATATTTTCGTTACTCTGTAACTTTTTATAATTCGCTTTGTCGATGCTATCCCATGGTAAAGCATTATCCTCGACACTCTCGCCCGTTTCTGCCGGATCGATTGGCGTTGGGTATGCGATATCAGGAACGACACCTTTGTTCTGAGTGCTACCACCATCAATTCGGTAGAATTTTTGTATGGTGTATTGAACGTAACCCAACTCTTTATCAAACAGATCGTAGATATGGTTCAATGAACGGTGTTGTTGAACAGTACCTTTACCAAAAGAGTTCTCTCCAACCACAATTCCTCGACCATAATCTTGCATTGCGGCGGCAAAGATTTCAGAAGCCGATGCACTATAGCGATTAACTAAGACCATTAATGGACCTTCGTAACTGATCACATCATCAGTGTCATTGTTTACACTAACACGACCGTAGCTATCACGTACTTGAACCACCGGACCACTGGTAATAAATAAACCAGACAGTGCCGTGGCTTCCGTTAATGCACCACCACCGTTATTGCGCAAATCAACGATAATCCCGTCAACCTTCTTCGCTTTAAGATCCACAAGTAACTTGTCAGTATCTTTCGCAAGGCCGACGTAGAAACTTGGCACTTCTAACACGCCAATTTTCTTACCATCTTGCTCGATAATTTCAGATTTTACCGCGCGATCTTCTAAGCGAACTTTATCTCGAACAATCGAGATAATTTGGCTCTTGGCATCTTTACCTTCTGGTAAGACTTCCAGTTTAACCGTCGTACCTTTCGGCCCTTTGATCAACTGAACGACATCATCAAGACGCCAACCAATCACATCTACCATCTCTTCGCCGTCTTGACCAACGCTGACGATACGATCACCTTCACCTATTTGTTTACTTTTCGCAGCTGGGCCACCAGCCACTAAAGAACGAATAATGGTGTAGTCATCTGTCATTTGCAGAACGGCACCGATCCCTTCAAGGGATAAATTCATTTCCTGTTGGAATTGATCGGCATTGCGAGGCGACAAGTAACTGGTATGGGGATCAACTTCACGCGCAAAGGCATTCATATAAATTTGAAATGCATCTTCGTTGTGAGTTTGACTTAGGCGTTTGAGCGCGTTGTTATAACGTTTACCTAAAACCTCTTTGATCTCATCCCAGCTTTTACCTGTTAACTTCAGGTTCAAAGCATCGTACTTAACGCGCTTACGCCACAACTCATCAATCTCAGCCGTGGTTTTTGGCCAAGTCGCCTCACTACGGTCAAGTTCGATTGATTCATCAACATTAAAATCCATCTCTTTATCAAGCAGTGATAATGCGTATTCAAAACGCTCATAACGACGCTTGATCGATTGATTGTAAATATCGAAAGCAATCTGGTTATCACCAGACTTCAATTGATCATCGAGAGATTTATCCCAAGCAGAGAACTTATCAATATCCGCTTGAGTGAAGATGTTCTTGTTGTAGTCGAGCAATTCTAGATAACGATCGAAGATCGCTTGCGAGAATGTGTCGTCAAGAGTGAAATGTTTGTAATGAGAACGAGTAAATCGAGAAGTAACACGTTTACTTGCCGTCTTATGCTGAGTTTCAGGTACAAGGACAGGTAAATCAGTGATTTCGATATTCGCTTCGAGAGCGGCTGCTGGATTAGCTGCTAGCAATAAGCTAGCAGCAATCAGAGAAATATTTAAACGGCATTTCATGCGTAGGAGACTCTCCTTTATGCGCGAAGGTGCTCCGCTTTCACAACCATTTGTAGGCCGTTAGACAGTTGAACTCGCACATCTTCCTTATTGATTTCAACGATAGTCGCTGCCATGTTTCCTTTGCCCATGTTCACGTTTACTTCATTACCAACGCGTACTTCGTCAGCGTTTAGTGCACGTGTTTCTACTGGTGCTTGAGCTTTTGGCGCTTTATTCGCTTGTGGGCGACGCGCTTGCTGAGGCTTCTTGCCTGCTGGCTTCGCTTTCGCTTTTGCTTCTTCACGAGCTTTTTGCGCTTGCTCTTTCTTACGAGCTTGCACTTTTGCTTTGCTTTCAGCTAGCGCTGCTTTAGCGTGTTCAACGTGCTCTTCGTCTAGCTCACCACATGGGTTGCCATCTAGGTCAACGCGTACTGCACCTGGTTTAGCACCGTGCAGGTAACGCCATGATGAAGTGTACTGTCTTAACGCTGCGCGAAGCTGAGTTTTACTTACTTTCGGGTCATCAGATAGACGATCCGCAAGATCTTGAAAAATACCAATTTTGAGTGGTTTTGCTTCACCTTCTAAAGTAAAGCACTTAGGGAAACATTCAGCAACGTATGCAATGATTTCTTTGCTGTTTTTTAACTTTTCAGTGTTTTCCATGGGGGTTCCTGGTTCATGCGGACGTTCCGCGAGCATCATTAAGATAAATATTTCAGGTATTATAGTGACCTGAAAGCGAAAAACCACACTCTAACGCTAATTTATGCCTTGATAGCGTGTGAATTGAGCAGGTTTTCTACTTCAGCCATCAAAAATGTCAAACCTTGCTCGTCTTCTTCGCTGAATCGACCAATATTTGGACTATCGATATCTAAAACTCCGGCTATTTTACCATTAATTGAGAAAGGAATCACAATCTCTGAGTTACTTGCTGCATCACAAGCGATGTGTCCGTCGAATTGATGAACATCATAAACGCGTTGCACCGTGTTTGTTGCCGCCGCGGTACCACACACTCCTCGACCAAGTGGAATTCGCACACAAGCCGGTTTTCCTTGAAATGGTCCCAAAACCAATTCGTCTTGTTCGAGAAGATAAAAGCCGACCCAATTGAGATCGGTCAATTCCATATTGAGTAATGCACTCAGATTCGACAAATTCGCGATAAAATTGCTTTCTGTTTCCAGTAATGCCAACGCTTGCTTGGTTAGACGCTGGTAATGTTCTATTTTCATATTATCTACCGAGTGTTTTTTCTATTTGAAAACATGAGACTTCTACTTCGATTCTACGTACAATTGCCATAACTATTAATAATAAGCATTATCACTTAAATGACAGCAGACGCTAACACTATTAGCCGTTCTTGGCTTATAACTCAAGTAAAAAACAACAAGTCAAAATTGCTTGTTGCGAACCTTGTCGCCATTATTGCTACCCTCATTAGTGTTCCTATCCCGCTTCTTATGCCTTTGATGGTTGATGAGGTATTGTTAAACAAGCCAGGAGAAGGCTTGGCATTAATGAATGAGGTGCTACCCGCCGCTATTCAAACGCCAACCGGATATATCTTCTTTACGCTATTTCTCATTGTGCTAATGCGCAGTGGTAGCCAGGCGCTCAATATTCTGCAGAGCCGTCAGTTTACCTTGGTATCAAAAACCATCACTTATCAAATGCGCAGCAAGATGATTGATAAACTTGGTCGCATTAGTATTCGTCAATACGAAACGCAAGGCAGCGGTGGCATCAATGCCCACTTAGTCACCGATATAGAAACCATCGATCAATTTATCGGTTCGACGTTAAGTAAATTTATTATTAGCTTGTTAACGGTGCTCGGCACCGCTGGCGTTTTACTTTGGTTAGATTGGCGTCTGGGGCTATTTATTCTGTTGGTCAATCCTATCGTGATCTACTTCTCACGTAAGCTAGGCAGCAAAGTAAAACACCTCAAAAAACGTGAGAATCAATCTTTTGAGCGTTTTCAGAATCGTCTGGTGGAAACGTTAGATGGAATCTATCAATTGCGTGCGGCCAACAAAGAACGAGAATTTTTAACCGAGCTTAAACTGCAAGCAAATCAAGTTCGCCTCGACGCCGACAAATACGCATGGCAATCAGAAGCGGCAGGACGACTCTCCTTCTTATTATTCTTACTCGGCTTCGAACTATTTCGCGCCGTCGCGATGCTAATGGTGCTATTTAGTGATTTAACCATTGGTCAGATTTTTGCGGTATTCGGTTACCTGTGGTTTATGCTCGGCCCCGTTCAAGAGTTACTTGGCATTCAGTTCTCTTGGTATAGCGCCAAAGCGGCATTGGCCCGCATCAATACCCTGCTTCAACTAGAAGAAGAATATCGCCCAGTGAGTAAGGTCAATCCATTTGTCGAAGGGCAAGAAGTCGACGTATCAATAGAAGACGTAACTTTCTCCTATAATGAAGAGACAAAAGTACTCAATAATCTTTCTTTGCATATTCCAGCCGGCAAAAAAGTCGCGTTGGTTGGTGCAAGTGGTGGCGGTAAATCCACCTTGATACAATTGCTGATTGGTGTTTATAGACAAGACTCCGGTCACATAAAATTTAATCATCGAACCACCGATGACATTAGTTTTGATGTAATTCGTGATCAAATAGCCGTGGTTTTACAGCAACCTATACTATTTAATGACAGCTTGAGGCATAATCTCACGCTTGGTGGTCACTATAGTGACACTCAACTTTGGCAAGCACTCGAGATAGCACAAATGCAAGATGTCATCTCGCAACTTAGCCAAGGGCTCGAAACCCAAGTGGGTCGCAACGGTATTCGTTTATCTGGCGGCCAACGCCAACGTTTGGCGATTGCACGTATGGTACTGAGCGATCCTAAATTCGTCATTCTTGATGAAGCAACATCGGCGTTGGATACCGCGACTGAAGCGGCATTACACCGAGCTTTAACAGAATTTTTAAGCGGCCGCACAACCTTAATTGTTGCGCACCGTTTATCCGCGGTAAAACAAGCAGATCTCATCTACGTTTTAGAAGATGGTCAAGTGACCCAGTTTGGGACGCACGGAGAGTTAGTTGAACAACAAGGCTTATATCAAACCCTTTATGGCGCGATACAGTCGCACGGTTAAACGCGCGACACTTTCCCTATGGGGGCTCAAATGAGCCCTCTCGCTCATCAATGCGCACCGAATAAAGTGCGTCTTTGTCAGGGCTGTGAACTACCTGTCGATGTGGTTGACGTAAAATTGGGTAAAAGTGCCTATTGTCCTCGCTGTCATACTCAACTTTATCGTGGCGGTCGACCATCGCTTTCAGGGAATCTGGCGGTGGCGATAACCTGCTTGCTGCTTTTTATTCCTTCTCATTTCTTTAACTTCATTAGTATTCGCCTTTTTGGCCAAATGATCCCAGCGACCTTACCATCAGGGGTATTCTCGTTGTTCAACGAGGGCTTTATCTTTCTCTCTGCCCTAGTCTTCTTCTGTAGTTCAATCGCACCGCTATTGGTTTGCAGCTCGGTGGTATTCGCTCACGTGGCGCTCAAATACCATCATTTTAAACTGCTCAAGTATTCACTATGGATTATTCAGCATCTTAAGCACTGGGTGATGATTGATGTCTTTCTGATCAGTGTTGCTATCTCGTGTTTTAAACTGCAAGATTATTCCGATATTTTCGTTGGCTATGGTCTATTCGGTCTGATTTTATTGCAGCTGTCGACGGTACTCCTAGTCAGCCGCGTTAGCATCCGTCGCTATTGGGAAGCCTATCAACAAGAGGCGCAATTTAATTTCGAACACAAAACGATTCACTGCACCAGTTGTCACCTCTCGCAACCTGAAAATGCATCCTGTGTTCGCTGTCATAGCCCTCTACATCATCGCAAACCTGATTCACTGCAAAAGACGGCAGCGCTATTGCTCGCGGCATCCATTGCCATATTTCCTGCGAACTTAATGCCAATTTCGGTGCTGCTGACCAATGGTAAACGTTTAGAAGATACGATCTTTTCTGGCGTGGCGGCGTTGATTAAAAATGGTATGACGGGGATCGCAGCGATTATCTTTATCGCCAGTATCGTCGTTCCTGTCGCAAAGATTTTGAGCCTTACTTACATACTGCTGGCAATCAAGTTTAAACGCAGCATATTTCATCGCCAACGCATGATGGTCTATTTTATCGTTAAGTGGATTGGTAAATGGTCAATGATGGACCTGTTTGTTATTTCGATCATGATGACCTTAGTTGACCGAGGTCAACTCCTTGACTTTACACCGGGTTATGGTGCTGTTGCTTTTGGTTTTGTTGTGGTACTAACCATGTTAGCAGCGGATAGCTTCGACCCGAGATTTATATGGGACAATTATCGCGACCAACGCACTGTTAACGACAGTGCACGCGCTGATTCTTTACAAAACGAGCCTAAACAACAAGAGTCTTTGAATGAGTAATTCTACGTCTTCGCAACCTTCTTATTCTCCCGATGTGAAGCGCAATAAGGGTATTTCCCCCTTATGGATTTTGCCTATTATCACCATGTTATTAGCAGGATGGTTGGTCTTTAAGGCGGTCCACGATGCTGGGCAAAAGGTGAAAATTCACTTTTCTGATGCGCAAGGACTGATTGCAGGCCGTACAACGGTTCGTTATCAAGGCTTAGAAGTGGGTATGGTTCGCTCAATCAATTTGAGTGAAGATCTGCAAAGTATCTATGTGGAAGCGGATATTTACCCAGAAGCGACCAAGTTGCTCTCTGATAAAACCCGCTTTTGGATGGTCAAACCGACGGCAACTCTCTCTGGCATTTCAGGTTTAGACGCTTTGGTTTCGGGTAACTACATAGCGATTCAGCCGAGTGAGCAGAAAGGAAAATTTGAGACTGACTTCGTTGCGCTCGACAGCGCTCCGGCAGATCTCTATGCCAGTGAAGGGTTAAACATCCGGTTAAAAGCTCGAGATTTAGGTGGTATTTCGATCGGCTCTCAAATCGTCTACCGTAAGATCCCTATTGGTGAGGTGTACGCTTATCAGCTTGATAAAGAAAACAAAAACGTCATTATTCAAGCTTCGATTAAAGACGAATACCGCACCATCATCACCGATGAAAGTCGCTTTTGGAATGTGAGTGGTATTGGTGCCAGCATCGGATTCTCTGGTGTCGATGTTCGTTTAGAAAGCTTAGCTGCGCTCATTGGCGGCTCAATTGCGGTGGATTCACCAGATCGAGGCGAACAAGTAAAAAACAATCAACAATTTAAACTTTACCCAGATTTGAAAACGGCTGGTCGCGGTATTCCGATTGATATCGTGTTACCGGATGACAATAAAATTAGCCCGTCGGGCGCCCCTATCATGTACCGCGGCTTAGAAGTTGGTCAAATTACCGACTTGCAGCTTAACAAAGACCAACAGCAGATCATCGCTTCGGCGGCAATCCAACCTGCGTTTAGCGATATGCTAACCGAAGGTAGCCGTTTCATTCTTGAAGAAGCTGAAGTCTCTCTGTCTGGAGTAGAAAACCTCGGTAACTTAGTGAAAGGTAACTTTTTAACGATCGTACCGGGTGAAGGGGTCAAAGCGCGAGATTTTACCGCCATCCGTAAAAATGAATTCAACAAACAGCAAGCAAAATCTATAGCAATACAACTCACCGCCGATAACTCATATGGTTTAGATCAAGGGGCTAAGGTTCTTTATCGCGGCATTGCCGTTGGTGAGGTTACCCGCGTGCAGCTTGATCAGGAACTGGTACGATTTGATGTCCTCGTCGATAAGCGTTACGAAACATTGATTAAGTCGCAAAATCGCTTTTTCGTCACTGGCAGTGCTAGCGCGGAGTTAACCGAGTCTGGCTTGAACATTACCGTTCCGCCAGCAAAGCAGTTATTAGCAGGTTCAATCAGCTTTGTGAGTGAAGGTAAGCAAAAGACCAACTCTGAATACAAGCTGTATCAAAATCGCTCATTAGCGGAGTTAGCCAAATACAACTTATCTGGGTCACACAAGTTAGTTTTAGTTGCTGATGAATTACCCGCCATTTCAAAGGGTAGCCCTCTACTCTACCGCAACTTGCAAGTGGGTAGTGTGTCAGACTTTAAGCTCAATAATGACCATGTACGCGTGACCGTCAGTATTGAAAACCAATACAAACATCTGCTAACACCACAAACCGTTTTTTGGAATCGCTCTGGTATTGAAGTCGATGCCAGTTTAGCGGGTGTTAGTATTAAGGCCGACCCAATCAAAACCCTGATCAAAGGTGGCATTGCTTTTGATTCACTGCCAGGAATTGAAAATCGTCACGATGAGCAATGGCTGCTCTACAAGAACTTTAAGAGCGCGCGTAAATCTGGCTACGCGATTACTTTAACAGCCTCAGGCAGTAGCAACGTGAAAGTTGGTACTGCGATCAAATACAACAGCATCAAAGTCGGAGAAGTCGTCGATGTGCTACCCGACTTCAACCAGAATGATGTGATAGTCAAAGCTCGTATCTTGCCTGAATACGCTTTACAAGTCGCACGCCAAGGCGCGTATTTCTGGGTACCTCAAGCAGAGCTTGGCTTAGCTGGAGTGAAAAACCTTGAAAGCATTCTTAGCCAATCAATCAATGTCTCGGTTGGCAAAGGTGCACAGGCCGATCAGTTTGAATTACATCAGCAAGCGCAAACCGTCAATGGTGTTCGCTTTACACTACAGAGCGAGACTCGTGGCTCTGTCACAGAAGGTACACCGGTGCTTTATCGCGAAATGGAAGTTGGCCATGTCGTCAGTGTTGAGCTTGGCGAGTTTGCTGATCGCGTGATCACCACCATCAATATTGATGCAGAATATGCCTATTTGGTTCGTCAAAATAGCGTATTTTGGAATACCTCAGGGGTCGATGTATCAATCGGCATTACCGGGGCGAACATTAAAGCAGGTACATTTGATAGTTTAGTTCGCGGCGGCATCACATTTGCGACGCCTGAGCAAAAGCAACTACAAGCCATCGCGAAACAAGGACAAGCTTTCTACCTCTATCCTCAACCTGAAGAAGGCTGGAAGCAGTGGCGTACTGCAATTCCTAAACCCTAACCCGACTTGATTAAAACGCAGCCTACGCTGCGTTTTTTTTCATCACGCTACCTGCAATTGTGTTGCTATCCCCCGCTGATGCTCGCGCAGCCATATAGTAAAGGTTATAATCGCGCTAATTTTTCCCCGTCGAGATAGAACATTGCATCAGAACGTATATCTACCTGAAGAGTTTCTTGCTGAAATGGCAGCGATTCTTCCTAGCCATCTAACGATGGCAGACTTTATCGCCGCTTGCCAACGCCCACTACGCAAAAGTGTTCGCGTAAACACGTTGAAACTCTCCGTTGAAGAGTTTAAACAGCGCGCTGCGAGCAAAGGCTGGCAATTATACCCGGTGCCATGGTGTGACGAAGGTTTTTGGATTGAAGCCGATGAATCGGTTGTGCCACTTGGTAATACCGCTGAACACATGACAGGATTGTTCTATATTCAAGAAGCCAGCTCAATGATGCCTGTCTCTGCACTTTTTATGGGTGAAGCATCATACAGTGCCGTTTTGGATATGGCGGCTGCGCCAGGATCAAAAACCACTCAAGTTGCAGCCTGTATGAACAACGATGGTGTATTGATTGCTAACGAGTTTTCAGCAAGCCGAGTCAAAGTACTGCATGCCAACATCGAACGTTGTGGCGTAAGAAATACGGCACTTAGCAATTATGATGGTCGTGTATTTGGAGCTTGGTTACCAGAGCACTTCGACGCAGTGTTAATCGACGCGCCTTGTTCTGGTGAAGGCACGGTACGTAAAGATGCTGACGCAATGAAAAACTGGAACAAAGCGTCTGTCATTTCCATCTCTGATACACAGAAAGACCTGATTGAAAGTGCATTCCATGCCCTTAAACCAGGTGGTGTAATGGTTTACTCAACTTGTACCCTGAGTATCGAAGAGAACCAACAAGTTTGTCACCACCTCAAAGACACATTTGGTGATTTAGTTGCGTTTGATAGCTTAAAAGATCTCTTCCCTGAGGCAGAAAAGGCCATCACAGAAGAAGGCTTCCTGCATATTTTCCCACAGGTCTATGACTGCGAAGGCTTCTTTGTCGCCCGAATTCGTAAACTGGGCTCAGCTTCGGCACCTGAAGTTAAAAAGCGCCTTGGTAAGTTCCCATTTAGCAAAGCCAATGACAAAACTCGGCAAGATATTGCCACTCAATTGTTTGACGCCTTAAACATTGAACTACCAGCACAAACGCAGGTTTGGTTGCGTGACAACGATGTATGGCTTTTCCCAGCAGCACTCGAACCGATGCTAAGTGAATTCAAATTCTCTCGAATGGGGATCAAAATCGCTGAAGCGCATAAAAAAGGTTATCGCTGGCAGCATCAAGTTGCCACCACGCTTGCAACCGGCAGTGAAGCTAATTGCGTAGCACTTTCGATTGATGACGCTCGTGAATGGTTTATGGGACGTGATGTGAGACCAGAGGCACAGCCTAGTAAAGGCGAAGTGATCGTAACTTACGCTAACGATGTGATTGGACTAGGAAAATGGGTCGGTAATCGCGTGAAAAATGGTTTACCACGTGAATTAGTGCGCGATAAAAACCTGTTTTAATTGGGGTGAAGTTAGTAGCAAATTCCAGCCAAAACTCGCTAAAACGGAATAATGCACTACAATTAACTCTATCAATAGACATTTAATATCAAGCAGTTAGCGCAGGCTCAGAAAAGAGCCCTTCCCCTAGGCCCGGATCGGGATAAGATCTGGGCCTTTTCTTTTAGAGGGATGCTTTAGCTTAAGCGAATGCCATCTTTTTCGATGATAATTTTACCCGCTTTATAAAGACCACCGATGGTTTTCTTAAAGGTGCCTTTACTGGTACGAAACGCTGAAAAGATCGCTTCAGGTGTCGATTTATCATTAAGCGGAAGAAAGCCGTCTTTCTTTTCAAGTAGCTCGATAATACGAGTACTCAAGTCATCCATCTTAGCGACACCAATTTTTTGCAAAGACAAATCGATTTTGCCGTCTGCACGAACCGCTTTCACGTAACCTTTTAATTCCTTGCCAACAAACAGTTTGCCGAACACATCAGAACTGAAGATCATGCCCCAGTGTTCACCGTTCACAATCGCTTTGTAACCTAGCTCACTACGTTCTGCAATCAGAAGGTCAACTTGCTGGTTTGCTTCGTAGTTTGCCGGTGTTTTATCAAGCCACTTGTTAAATTTGGTCGTGCCAACAATACGGCCTGACGCTTTGTCTGTGTAGACGTACACCAAAATCGATTGACCTTCAACCAAACGGCCACGCTGCTCACTGTATGGGATAAGAAGATCTTTATCTTTTACGCCCCAGCTTGCAAAAGCACCGGTGCTGTTCACACCTTGGATTTTCATCAAACCCCACTGGCCCACTTGAGCAATCGGTGTTTCAGTCGTCGCAGCGATATGGTTGTCAGAATCAAAATACAAAAATGCATCAATAAACTGACCTACTTCAATTCCTTCCGGCGCAAGGCGATTTGGTAGCATAGTGGTGCCGTACTCACCTGCATCAAGAAAGACACCAAACTCTGCTTTTTTGACAACTTCTAGGTGGTTTATTTGACCTACATTAATCATCGTATTTTTTCTCTGTAACACTTAATTGGGGGCGATTATAGCGAAACTCTGATATGCTTGCGCCAGATAATTAGAACTTTTTTCCTCTCGGAGCTTTCTCTTGATTACCGTTGATAAGCTAGACGGCATCACCCTCAAGATTTCCCACTCGATGGCGTCCAGCAAGAAGGCCGATCTTGACCTCTATTTTTTCGTGCCTGGTGAGTTGGGACTCAGTCCTGACGTATTAAAAGAAACCGAATTCTACTACGAATCGATTGTGCAAAAACGCGCGTACTACAGTGATAAAACCCTGTTGCCATTGGTACACAGTCGCTTAGCAAAACGTGGTCGCCTATCTTCAACACAATATCGTGTCAGCTTGAGTTTGTTCGCCTATCAATATGTGATTGCATTAGATAAAGCGGTTAGCGAACTCAACAAACACGATCGTGAATCCGTCACCGATGAAGAGATTGATGCGGTTATCGAGCTGGCGATTGACATATTAAAAAAACTGCGCCGAGCCATTCCATATGAAGAGAACTTAAAACGCTACTACGCCAATATTGATAACTATCTCTCTTGGTACACCGAGCAAAAGTTTCTCTCACTGGTTGCCCACATGTCTCGTGATGGTGAATATAAAACCTTAAAAGAGCGTTTAATTATCATCGTCGAAAAAGAGAAAGCCCACCGTAAGCTTAATAATTATAACTCTGCTACCACACGTGACGATGTCACGCGAATGAGTAATAAAATGCGCTTACTACGCCGTTTGATCGAACATCCGATCGTTCTCAAAGAACGCACGACGTCACTGGGTAAAAACATGAAGCGCGTAGTTAAAGGGATCGCAACCGGCTTTGTGATGGTTTTCGTTACCAGCACCGCAATTCTTGCTCGTGATTACTGGGGGGAGATCACCGCGTCATTTATCATCGCGATGTCTTTTGTTTATGCATTACGCGAGATCTTTAAAGATGACTTACGTGATGTTTTATGGCGCTGGTTCCGTAAGGGTAAACCGAAATGGCGTCGCCGTTACATCGACCCAACCACCAATAAGACGGTTGGGCAAAAGACCGAATGGCTCGATTACACTCAATTGAATAAACTGCCTGATCGCATTCAATTTGTCCGTAAAAAGCGTACCGCACAGCGTGAAGAACAGATTTTGCATTATCGTTCACATGTCGAAATGGCCACATCTAAGTTCATGAGTGGTTATGAAGAAACGCGTGAATCTATGATGATCAGTATGCGCCCTCTTACCCGCTTAATGGATAAAGGTTCAAACAAAGTCTATCTATTGAATAATGGACAAGTCAGCCGTGAATCGGTAGAGAAGCGTCATCTGATCAACCTAATCGCGCGAGAAAATCGTTATGACGGCAAACCACGTTATTTCCGTTGGAAAATCGTTATGAATCGTTCAAAAATCGTGGCGATTGAAAAAATCGACGTCGACCCGAACATTCCGCTACCTTAACGTGCGCTCTTTTTTATAGACAGTGTTAATTGAAATATCGCCATTGGCTCATCACCATGCAGTGTTGGGCAAGTGGCGATAATCGTAACGGGTTGATTGATTCGCTCTCCGGTTGCAATCGCTTGATCCAACATTTCATCTATCAGCGCACCATCTTGACAAGTAAACAGCACGTCGGCTTCTGGGCGCTTTAAAAAATCCGCTTGTACTGATTTAAACGCCAATGATATTCGCTCCCCTCGAGCCTGACTTTTGCTCATCGCCATAAAGCCACCCGCCACATCAGCCCCAACCGCCAATACACCAAAATAAAGACTATTGAGATGATTTTTGTTACGCCTTTTGAACGGAATAACAACTTCAACTCTGTTCTCATCAAGGCTAATAATGTTCGGCCTACAATAGAAAATCAGCGGCACTTTGAAAAAGCCAAATAATTTGAGATATAGGTTCGCTTTACGTAGTGGCGAAATCATCATAATCCTCACAACTGACTGGTCTGATGTGTTTCAATATGTCTTAATTAAATGTCAGCGCCGCTTAAAGTCAACATTGCATTAACAATTATGAGATTTACCACCATTTAAAGGTTACATTGTCACCCCGTTATGGTTACTTTATTTACTTCGTTATAAGTTAAAGCTTAAGAATTTGTATAATAGGTTTATTCCTTATTGCGTTTCCGTTATCTTTACCGCTTCGCAATAAAAGAATAGGCTGTGGTATGCCACTTAAAACCGACGAACTAAGAACCCAACCATTGGGACCAATGCCAGCTCCAGTAGAGTTGAGTAACGCTTACCCAATCACGGACGACGTTGCAGATCGCATAGCTCATTCTCGCCGCCAAATTGAACGCATTCTTAATGGCCAAGACAAACACCGTTTGCTGGTAATTGTCGGCCCATGTTCTGTTCACGATACTGAAGCGGCGCTTGATTACGCTAATCGACTCGCAGCAATTCAAGAGCTATACAAAGATGAACTCTTTGTTGTGATGCGCACGTATTTTGAAAAGCCGCGCACTGTCGTAGGTTGGAAAGGTCTGATTACCGATCCTAACTTAGATGGTTCATACGCGTTAGAAACTGGTTTGCACAAAGCTCGTAAACTATTGCTCGATATCAACAAGCTTGGCTTAGCGACCGCAACCGAGTTTCTTGATATGGTCACTGGCCAATACATTTCTGATTTGATCACTTGGGGTGCCATTGGCGCACGTACCACGGAATCACAAATCCACCGAGAGATGGCATCGGCATTGTCTTGCCCAGTCGGCTTCAAAAATGGCACGAATGGTAATATTAAGATTGCCATAGATGCAATTCGTGCTTCAAAAGCGTCACATTATTTCTATTCCCCTGATAAAAATGGTCGAATGACAGTTTATCGCACCAGCGGTAATCCATTTGGACACGTCATTTTACGTGGTGGTGAGCAAGGAACGAACTTTGACGCAAAATCGGTTGAAGCCGCTTGCAAACAACTAGAAGAATTCGATTTACCACAACGACTTGTGGTAGATTTCAGCCATGCAAACTGCCAGAAAGAGCATCGCAAACAAATCGATGTCGCTAAAGACATCTGCGAGCAAATCAAATCTGGTAGTACTTTCATCGCCGGCATTATGGCGGAAAGTTTTATTGTCGAAGGCAACCAACCTATGGATGACCTGACTGCCCTTACCTACGGCAAGTCTATTACCGATCCATGTTTAAGTTGGGAAGACACAGCGAACATGTTGGAACTATTGGCGAACGCAGTAAAAGCACGCCCATAAATTTACTTAGAGGACATCTACATGCCATCTTTTGATATTGTTTCTGAGATTGATACCGTTGAATTACGTAATGCGGTAGACAACGCATCACGAGAGCTTACGACTCGTTTTGATTTTAGAAACGTTGATGCTGAATTTGAGCTACAAAAAGATGAAACAGTAAAACTGAGTGCTGAAGGTGATTTTCAGCTTAAGCAAATGCGCGAAATGCTTCGCGGCCACCTTGCTAAACGTGGTATCGATGCGGGTGCTCTAGAATCAAAAGAGCCTGAAGCAACCGGTCGTCGCTGGCATCAAATTATCGTGTTCAAACAAGGCATTGATACACCAACAGCAAAAAAAGTAGTCAAGTCGTTGAAAGACGCCAAGTTAAAAGTACAAGCATCTATCCAAGGTGACAAAGTACGTGTTACTGGCAAAAAGCGTGACGACCTACAAACCGCTATTGCACACATCCGTGGCGCAGAACTTGGTCAACCATTCCAGTTTGAGAACTTCCGCGACTAACTTCGTCGTAGACTTTGATAACAGTATTTGATTTAAAAACCCGCCATTTGGCGGGTTTTGTTTTATTGGCTGGCGAGCTTTAAATGCAGTGCTTGCTTTATTAGCAAACTGAACTTGGTCGATGCCTGCGGGATCAGAACCACCACTCGCAACTGTTGCTGTTGCGCCTTAGTAAGCATTGGAGATAACGCCACTTCATCATCAAAAGCGACTCTCTCAGCGTCACGTCGTACCGAGTCGACAAAAACAAATGGGCACTCTTGAGCATACAGCACCAACTCCGCTTGTTGCATCAAACGTAGTGCTTTTAACGATAACAATTCAACATCATTTCCAAACTCAATCCAAGAGACTTGTCCAACATCTGTTACAGGCTGGTCAATCAGCTGGCGATAACAAGCTTCAAGCGCTTGATAAGAGGTCGCGACTTCCACTTCAGGCTGCTCAAAAAAACGCTCCCAAAACTTTCTTCTCGATTCAACATCAGGTAGTGCTTGCTTGATGTCATTGCGCTTTGACGCGGCAAAATCCGCTTGGACATTGAGGTTTTGCGGCAACTGCGCTTCTAGTTTCTGACGGATATTGCGAACTAGAACCGGCGACGCACCACCGCTCGAAATTGCAACTTGAATACGACCACGATTGATCATCGAAGGCGTAATAAAATCACAATACGGTAGATCATCAACCACGTTGACTAGCAAGCCTAGTTGCTTGGCATCATGATGAACTTGGTGATTAAGGTCTGGGTTGTCTGTCGTCGCCCATACTTGCACATAGCGACGGCTCAGTTGATCTTTAGAATAGAAATTTTGAATCCAATGACACTCATCTTGTGCGACTAAGCTTTTCAAATAATCATCAATGGCTGGCGAAACGATGGTAACCATTGCACCGGCACGTACCAAACTATCCACTTTGCGACACGCAACCTCACCACCACCCACAACCAATACGGGCTTTGCTTTCAAATCTAAAAAAATTGGAAAATATTGCATCGGACTCCCTGACACTCAATGTCGAATGTGACCTTCCCCATTAAGCAGATCCTGATCTACTCGATAGAAATAATAAGACTCATATTACGCTAGGGACTCCCATTCGAACCAGGCGTAGAACTACTTAAAGATTCTGTTTGAAGATTCAGCTTCATGACAAGTAATCACCACTCATCCGCCTAGAGAAGCAAGTTGATTGTAGAGAATAAGCTTGCCAACACCACAATATCGTCAAGTAGGACGGTTATATCATACTGATTTTACGCAACAACTGCGAGTTACACGCGAACTTGACGACAAC
Organism: Vibrio scophthalmi; assembly: GCF_040869025.1. Taxonomy (NCBI): domain Bacteria; kingdom Pseudomonadati; phylum Pseudomonadota; class Gammaproteobacteria; order Vibrionales; family Vibrionaceae; genus Vibrio; species Vibrio scophthalmi. The sequence goes on from NZ_CP134271.1 coordinate 3,155,826, forward strand.
TTTAGTCAAATTACACTTAAGTATAATTTACATAAATTTAACATTTAAACATAATGAGAGATGTCTTAGTTTGTGATTTTAGTCAAAATACTATTTAAATTATACATTTGAGAAACATCGAATCCTTACCTAGGCTTATAACTGGTTGAATTGATATGTTGTGAAATTTCACAATTTTCAATAACACTGATAACAATACATGACGTTTTTTACGTTATTTCAGGCATTGCCTGTTTAACATGGAACATACAGGAAGTATAAACATGGCTAAAAAACTAACCCTTCTTGCTTCAGTCGCAGTTGCATCTACCGCTTTACTGTCAACTCAAGCACTTGCAGCAGATAGCACACTAGATAAAGTTAAGAAGCAAGGATTTCTCACTTGCGGCGTAAGTACCGGCTTGCCGGGCTTTTCTAACCCTAACTCTAAAGGCGAATGGGAAGGTATTGATGTTGAATACTGCCAAGCACTTGCCGCTGCAGTTCTGGGTGATAAAACAAAAGTGAAATATGTACCATTAACCGCCAAAGAGCGTTTTACTGCACTCCAATCGGGTGAAATTGACGTTCTATCACGCAACACAACTTGGACTCTGCATCGTGACACGTCACTCGGCCTCAACTTTGTCGGCGTAAACTACTACGATGGCCAAGGCTTCATGGTGAAGAAAGATCTTGGCGTCACTAATGCCAAAGAGCTTGATGGGGCCGCTGTCTGCGTTCAATCCGGTACTACCACGGAGTTAAATCTTGCCGATTACTTCCGTAATAATGGCATGAGCTACAACCCAGTGGTATTTGATACCGCCGCTCAAACCTCAAAAGGTTTTGATGCTGGGCGTTGTGATGTTCTCACGACAGACCAATCTGGTCTTTATGCACTGCGCTTAAATTTAGCAGACCCAAGTTCAGCGGTGGTTCTACCCGATATCATCTCTAAAGAACCGCTAGGACCTGTGGTTCGTCAAGGTGATGACAAATGGTTTAACGTCGCTAAATGGACGCTAAATACTATGATCAACGCAGAAGAGTACGGCATTTCCTCTGAAAACGCAGACAAAATGCTGAAATCCTCTGATCCAAACATTAAGCGTATTCTTGGCGTAGATGGCCCTAAAGGTAAAGGCCTTGGCTTGAATGATGATTGGGGTTACCAAATTATCAAGCAAGTGGGTAACTACGGTGAAAGCTTCGAACGCTCAGTGGGTGAAGACTCTCCACTGCAAATCTCTCGTGGTGTCAACGCACTATGGAATGCAGGCGGCTTCATGTACGCGCCACCAATCCGATAGTCACAACAAACAATGCCAAACCGGATAAGCACTTCTTTGCAAAGACTTATCTAAAAGGCATGACGATATTGGGCGGGTCTCCCGCCCTTTTATTACATTCGATGGATTAGAGGTTACTGCTGTATGAAACCTACACAAATCGAGGCGCCAAAAGCAAAACACTCCGCTACCAGCCTTATTTATAATCCCACTTTTCGCTCGGTCGTGTTTCAGATCATCGCTGTAGGCGCACTTGGCTTTTTCTTTTACACCATAGTTAACAATGCACTAAGTAATCTTGAATCACGTGGTATCGCCACTGGTTTCGATTTCCTCAATCAAGAGGCAGGCTTTGGGATTGGCCTAACACTGATTGAATATGATGAAACCTACTCTTATGGCCGAACCTTTATTATCGGTCTGCTCAACACTGCAATGGTCTCGGTTCTTGGTATAATCTTGGCGACCATACTTGGTTTTGCTATTGGTATTGCCCGACTTTCTTCTAACTGGTTAGTCAGCCGCTTAGCCGCTGTTTACATCGAAGTATTCCGTAACATTCCCTTGTTACTACAAATCTTCTTTTGGTATTTTGCCGTTCTACAAGCACTGCCCTCACCGAGACAGAGTTTAAATCTTGCCGATGCGGTCTTTCTTAATGTTCGTGGCCTATATCTCCCTTCTCCTATCTTTGAGTCGGGATCATCGATTATTTTTGTCACACTCGTTATCGGTATTGTCGCTTCTATCGCTATCAATACATGGGCCAAAAATCGCCAAAAGCTCACTGGTCGTCAAACTCCCATGGTACGAATTGTCCTTGGTCTGTGTGTTCTATTGCCTATTGTTGCCTATTTTTTGAGTGGCACACCGATTTCAGCCGAATACCCTGAACTTAAAGGATTTAACTTCCGTGGTGGCATCAGTATTATTCCGGAACTTGCCGCCCTGCTACTCGCGCTAAGTATCTATACCGCTTCGTTCATTGCCGAGATTGTTCGTTCAGGTATCAATGCGGTGAGTCATGGGCAAACGGAAGCTGCGATGTCGCTCGGTTTACCCCGCTCTAAAACATTAAAACTGGTCGTCATTCCTCAGGCATTACGGATTATTATTCCACCACTGACCAGCCAATACCTCAATTTGACCAAGAACTCATCGTTAGCAATGGCGATCGGTTACCCAGATCTGGTGTCGGTTTTTGCAGGTACAACACTCAACCAAACCGGTCAAGCAATTGAAATTATCGCGATGACGATGGCGGTTTATCTCTCTCTCAGTCTTCTTACTTCTGCGCTGATGAATGTCTACAACCGTAAAGTCGCTTTGGTGGAGAGATAATATGAGTACACATCAATTTCAACCTGACCTTCCGCCACCCTCAAACACAGTGGGTGTGGTTGGTTGGTTACGACGTAACTTATTCAACAGCCCTATCAACTCCATTGTCACCATCATTCTTGGCTATTTTGCCTTTGTCGGCATTTGGTCTGCGGTGCAATGGGCGTTGATTGATGCCGATTGGTTAGGGTCCACCCGTGACGACTGCTCACGTGTTGGCGCATGTTGGGTCTTTATCAGCGTTCGCTGGGATCAGTTCATGTTTGGCTTTTACCCACAAGCTGAGCTCTGGCGACCACAGCTGTTCTACGCGACTTTAGCGATCTTTACCGCACTGCTAGCTTATGAACGAACGCCGAAACGCACTTGGATTTGGCTATTTTTTGTTAACGTTTACCCGTTCCTTGCCGCTGGCTTGCTTTATGGCGGCGTATTTGGGCTAGAGGTCGTCGATACGCACAAATGGGGCGGCTTGCTGGTCACCCTCATCATTGCCTTGGTGGGTATTGTGGTATCGCTTCCTATTGGTGTTGCACTCGCCTTAGGTCGCCGTTCGGAAATGCCGATCATTCGCAGTATATGTACGGTATATATCGAGGTTTGGCGTGGTGTACCCCTCATCACAGTGCTTTTCATGGCTTCGGTAATGTTACCGCTGTTTCTCGCAGAAGGCTCTGAGACGGATAAATTAATCCGTGCACTGATTGGTGTGGTGTTATTTAGTTCTGCCTATATGGCCGAAGTGGTGCGTGGCGGCTTGCAGGCGATTCCCAAAGGACAGTATGAAGCTGCCGATGCTCTTGGGCTGTCTTATTGGAAGAAGATGGGGCTGATTATTCTGCCTCAAGCACTGAAAATCACTATCCCATCGATTGTGAATACATTTATTGGCCTATTTAAAGACACCAGTTTGGTGTTAATCATCGGTATGTTCGACGTACTAGGAATCGGCCAAGCCGCAAATACCGACCCCGAGTGGTTGGGTTTTGCTACCGAAAGTTATGTTTTTGTCGCGTTAGTGTTCTGGGTATTTTGTTTTGGCATGTCTCGTTACTCGATATGGCTTGAAAACAAACTGCACACCGGCCACAAACGATAGCGAATAAGGAAGTAATATGACGCAACAACAAGATTACATGATCGAAATTGACGACATGAACAAATGGTACGGTGAATTCCACGTTCTGAAAAATATCAATTTAACGGTCAAGAAAGGTGAAAAAATCGTAATCTGTGGCCCCTCAGGCTCAGGTAAGTCGACCATGATTCGCTGCATCAATCGCCTTGAAGAGCACCAGCGCGGCCATATTTACGTTTCAGGGACGGAACTAACCGAAGACTTGAAAAACATCGAAGCGGTACGCCGTGAAGTTGGCATGTGTTTTCAGCATTTTAACTTGTTCCCCCACCTTACGGTCTTAGAAAACTGCACCTTGGCCCCTATCTGGGTAAAAAAAATGCCGAAAGAAGAAGCGGAAAGAGTCGCGATGCAATACTTAGAACGGGTGAAGATCCCAGATCAAGCCGACAAGTATCCCGGTCAACTTTCAGGTGGGCAACAACAACGCGTGGCGATTGCTCGTTCTTTATGTATGAACCCACAAGTAATGCTATTTGATGAACCGACTTCAGCGCTTGATCCTGAGATGGTACGTGAAGTACTAGACGTTATGGTTGAGCTGGCCGATGAGGGGATGACTATGCTTTGTGTTACACACGAAATGGGCTTTGCTAAAGAGGTCGCCGATCGAGTGATCTTCATGGATGCAGGGGAAATTATCGAAGAGAACAACCCTATCGATTTCTTCGAAAACCCGCAGTCCGATCGAACGCAGAACTTCTTAGCGCAGATACTCCATCATTAAACTGTTACGAAACCATCGTTATCACGACCAATAAGACTAACCAGACTCTAAGGGCTCCCCTTAGAGTCTTTATTTTTCCGAGTATTGATACTCACCTGCTTGTGTTGGCATTTCCTATAAAGATGCCCTAGTTCATATAAATCGTGTGCTACAATCGTGTTTTCTCGCTATTGGACGAGAGGTTAGTTAAATTGTGTTACAACTTGAATCGTACATAAACGCCTAAATTTTATTATTATTTTAATTGCAGCTCACTTGAGGCTTGATCTTTTCGGCCAACACCCTCATAAATGTAGCTATAAGCATAAAACCCATATCGAGGAAGATTATGAACAGCCCTATGTTTACCCGATCAACAAGTGCAACCAATACACTTGAGATCAATAAAACACTCAAGAACACCTACTTCTTGCTATCAATGACATTAGTAACAAGTGCTGTTGCTGCGATGGCAACCATGGCAATGGGCATTTCGCCAATCATGGCAATTGTGATGCAAGTCGCTGCGATCGGTATTCTATTTTTTGTTCTGCCTAAGAGCATCAACTCTTCTATGGGCATCGTTTGGACATTCGTCTTCACCACACTAATGGGTGGTGCTCTAGGTCCAATGTTGTCTTACTACGCATCAATTGCCAATGGCCCATCGATCATCGCACAAGCACTTGGTTTAACGGGTATGGTATTCCTAGGCCTATCGGCATACACCATCACCAGTAAGAAAGACTTCTCTTTCATGCGTAACTTCCTAATGGCTGGTCTTATCATTGTCATCGTGGCGGCAATCATCAACATTTTCGTTGGTTCAACCATGGGTCAACTGGCTATCAGCAGCATGTCTGCTCTTGTGTTCTCTGGTTTTATCTTGTTTGACACAAGCCGTATCGTTCGCGGTGAAGAGACAAACTACGTGAGTGCAACAATCTCAATGTACCTAAACATTCTGAACTTGTTCACCAGCCTACTAAGCATCCTAGGCATCATGAACGACGACTAATTAGTCACCGTTGTTTAAAAAAAGCCCGATGGTGTATTGCCATCGGGCTTTTTTATTGAGCAAACTCTTCTGCTGAGCTACCCTATTTCTGACCTAATCGACTGGATTTCTAAAATGTTCGAATATAACGGCATACAAATTGAAACAGATGCTCAAGGCTACCTATTGGATCACAACCAATGGGAAGAAGGAATGATAGAGATCTTAGCAGAACAAGAAGGCATAACGCTGACTGCCGAGCATCTTGAAGTTGTACACTTTGTACGAGGTTTCTACCTTGAATTTAATACCTCTCCTGCGGTAAGAATGCTGGTTAAAGCGATGGCTAAGGCACATGGAGAAGAGAAAGGTAACAGTAAGTACCTATTTAAACTCTTTAAAGAAGGCCCGGCAAAGCAAGCGACAAAATTAGCTGGCTTGCCTAAACCGGCAAAATGTTTGTAATAGCGGCTCTCTAGTCATACGAACATTCCTGTAGCTCGACTAATCGTGCAAGTCGGCTACAGGGTTACAAATCCGTTATACGGTTTATATTCTAATTCTTCTTTGACTAACGAATCGACACGTGCACTTCTCGGCCCTTGTTGAAGATATTTTTCCATCATTGCAATTTGTTGTTCACTGCCACAAACCACCACTTCAACATCACCGTCATTCAGATTCTTTGCGTAGCCTGTTACCCCCAACTTTAAACCTTGATAGGCCGTATGGTAGCGAAAACCTACGCCCTGAACTCTGCCACACACCTTAAATTTCATACATTTAACTGTCATTTTTGTACCTCCTTTTATGTCACAGTGATATAGTGCAATTACTCTACAAACTCTCCCCTTGCGTCTATCGAAGGAATTATAATTATGAAAGAAATACCGTTTCGTTGGATTGATAAATATCTCATTCATCTAAAGCTTCAAGAAAAATTTTACTTACTCTTTTTGCTGCCTATCGCGGCCCTGCTCATCTTAACTTTAGTTCTTGATAGCGCCTCTCAGTCAATGGTTGATAACCTTTATCACGATGAGCTCACTTTGATTGGAAACATCATTGAAACAGGCCAATTAACAAAAGAGCAAGTGGCTAACCTGATCGCGGGCTCTAACAACATTGCATTTGGCTACGGTGAAGGTTCCATTGCTGTGAACGGCGGCGAATTCAACCTGATCGCAACTCATGAGCAGAATGTATGGTCCGCTCTTTCATCAATGCAAATTGGCATTATCATCGCCACGCTTTCAATTATGGCTCTATCGGTTTACTACATCATGACCTTTATCGGTGGTGCGATGTTTACCATGAACAAAGCCCTAAATACGCTGGCAGATGGTGAACTCACAAATCGCATGAACTTTTTTAAAGTCCGTGACGAATTTAGCGAAATTGCCATCACCATCGATAAAGTCGCTGAACGCGAACAAAATATGGTGCTTTCCATTCAAGAGTCCATTGCACTTATGCAGCAAATCAGCTCTGAATTAAACCAAGCGACGCAAGAAAGCTCTCAGGTTTCCACTAATCAACAAGAGCACCTAGACTCCTTGGCGAGCGCGACAGAAGAAATGGCTTCCACTATTCGTGAAGTGGCCAGCTTAGCTCATAATTCTAGTGCGAATACTAGTGAAGCCCAAAGCGTCGCTCAGCAAGGCCAAGTCAAGGTTGCGAACACTCTGACTTCTATCTCTAGTTTATCATCCGAGATTCAATCGGCCTCTGAAGCTGTTGCGGAACTGGATGCAAATGCAGCTCAAATCGATGAAGTGGTCACGGCTATCAATGGCATTTCAGAACAGACTAACTTACTGGCACTTAATGCTGCCATCGAGGCTGCGCGTGCTGGTGAACAAGGTCGCGGTTTTGCGGTGGTCGCTGATGAAGTGCGCGCCCTAGCAGGCCGAACACAACAAGCAACGGTTGAGATCCAATCAATGATTGAAGCTCTGCAACGTAATAGCCAATCACTGACTCGTTTGATGGAAACTACCGTGATGAGCGCGAACCAAGGTCAACAACTAATGGCTGAGGTAAACGTCGAAATCGGTGAATTAGCGGATAAAAACCAAACAATCTCCGATAGCTCAACACAAATTGCAACCGCTGCCGAACAACAAGGTGTCGTGGCTGATAATATTGCTGCCAGTGTGGATGAAATTAGACATCAATCTAGTACGGTGAGTGGGATGATCAACGCATCTAAAGCGCATATTGAACAACTGCGCAGCCAAAGTACCACCATGGAAGAGATGCTTAGGGGCATAAAAGCCTAACCTAACGCAAACCCACCCAATAAGAGCCGCTTCAAGCGGCTCTTTTATTTGCTTTTCACTGACGCTTCCCCGACAATACTCCCCCTTTGTGAACAACCAATTGAGTGAACCCATGACCCCAGCAATTTACCTCGTTAAAGGCCGCGACAAATCTCTTCGTCGCATGCACCCGTGGGTGTTTTCCCGTGGCATTAACAAAGTAGAAGGTTCACCTGAACTTGGTGAAACGGTAGATGTATTTGCCGACAACGGCCAATGGCTAGCTAAAGCGGCATATTCACCAAATTCTCAAATTCGTGCTCGTGTATGGAGCTTTGAGAATACCCCTATTGATAAAGCGTTTTTTGTTAAACGTATTCGTGACGCTCAACTGCTTCGCGAAGACATCATCGAACGTGATGGTTTAACGGGTTACCGTTTAATCGCCGCTGAATCTGACGGCCTACCGGGCATTACCATCGACCGCTACCAAGACTATTTGGTTTGCCAGCTATTAAGCGCTGGCGCGGAATACAATAAAGCGACACTGGTTGAAGCTCTCCTCGAAGTTTTTCCAGACATCAATATTTATGAGCGTTCAGATGTGGCCGTTCGTAAGAAAGAAGGTTTAGCAGAGACGACAGGTGTACTTCACGGCCAAGAGCCTCCTAAGTCCGTTGTTATTGAAGAAAATGGCGTCAAGATCAGTGTTGATATCGTTGGTGGTCATAAAACAGGTTTCTACCTAGACCAACGAGATAGCCGCCAGCAAGCGATGAAATATGTAAAGAACAAGGACGTATTAAACTGCTTTTCTTATACTGGCGGTTTTGGCTTATACGCCCTAAAAGGCGGAGCAAAACGTGTTATCAATGCTGACGTTTCACAACCAGCACTTGACACTGCGAAGTTCAATGCCGAGCTAAACGAGTTTGATATCTCTAAGAAGCGCGCTGTTTTTCTAAACGCTGATGTATTTAAACTACTACGCGAATACCGTGATCAAGGTACTAAGTTTGACGTTGTTATCATGGACCCGCCGAAATTTGCAGAGAGCAAAGCGCAACTAAATGGCGCTTGTCGTGGTTACAAAGATATCAATATGCTTGCCATGCAGATCCTAAATCCAGGTGGCACATTGTTGACTTATTCGTGCTCAGGTTTGATGGACCAAGGTCTATTTCAGAAAATTATCGCCGATGCCGCGCTTGATGCAGGCCGCCAAGTTAAGTTTGTTGAGCGTTTCGAACAAGCTGCGGACCACCCTACTGACACTGCGTACCCAGAAGGTTTCTACCTAAAAGGTTTCGCCTGTAAAGTGCTGTAGTCGAGCGTTGTTGAACGCAATATAACGATCATAATCATGATACAAAAAAGGGCCTAACGGCCCTTTTTTATTGCGGATTAACCTGTCCAAAAGAGTATTGAACGAGGTTAGTCTGGCAGGTTAATAAACAAATTGTCGAGAATAGGAGCGATGGCGTCACCGGTTTGTGGTCCTTTGTTGTACCCGCCAAACTCTGAACCGACTCCTTCAAGGGTAATGGAAATATCAACGTCGTCGCCGTTGTTAATGACGATCTCTACATCTTGACGAGAAACTTTTTCGATTGAAATGTTCTCCAGCAAATCTTGCATTGAATCCACATCACCCAGCAGTTCTGAAATATCAAGCTTATCAGTACCCACTTCAAAATCTTTGATGAGATCCTGGTCATTGCGAGACTCAGCTCCTTGATCTACCCATTTAAAGATATCCGCATCCAGTCCACCAGTTAGGATATCATTGCCAGTACCGCCGATCAGAATATCTTCACCAATACCACCATCAAGCGTATCGTTTCCTGAACCACCACGTAGGCCATCGACTCCCTCGCCACCTAGTAGAGTGTCATTACCTGAACCACCAAATATCGCATCTGCGCCATTTTGGCCATGAACGAAATCATCACCGCCACCAGCATGCGCAACATCTATATAGGCGTTGCTCACCGTTGAAGTATTCAGAGCACTATCTTCACCCCAAGCCGCGGCTAACAATTGATCATCATCAGAGCCAGACATGAAGTTACCAATCTTAGTTTGTGCATCCAATTGATTTGCTTGCGAATGGGCATTTTCATCTAAACGTGCGTGACTATCACCGAGTTTAATGTAGTCATTACCTGCGCCCATAAAGACATCATCACCGGCATCACCGACATCTATCATCAATCCATTCTGTTGATCATACTCACCGAGTTGATAAATTTGAGATTGACCGATTTCAGCCGCAGACCCTGACCATAGGTATTTACCGTGACCTTGCATATAGTGCACGGTATCAACGCGATCACCGTCTGAAACCACGTCAATAATAGCAGTATCACCATCATTAAGGATGTCGCCCAGCGCTGTTTCGTTCTCAATAGTTAGGCGGAAGCTCTCTGTTGGCTCATATTCAATATCGTCAACTGTCGGTAAATAGACTTCAAACTGGGGCACACCTGCGGGAACAACAAGCTGACCAAACTCATTCACTGTCACGCCATGAGAAAATGTGACTTTAGTTAAGTCAACATCATAAATACTTGCGCCATTTTCAGGGGTAAATGAATAGTTGAATATGGCTTCTTCGAGAGTGACTTTATCTAACTCGACCATGTAGACCAATGATTCACCCTCATTGACTGCAGAGCCCACGATTCCGGTCACTTCTGCTGGCTCAGGTAACGGATTAACAATCACATTGACCTTCGCCGAATCCACACCACCATTGCCATCATCAATTTGATAAGTGAACTGTGTCTTACCGACAAAGCTATCGTCTAAATCAAATTCAACCATATCACCGACAATAGTCGCAACGCCGTGCTGCTCACCGTTGACGTAAGTAATCGTCAATGTATCACCATCGAAGTCGTAGTCATTAGCAAGTAATTCGCTTAGCGGAATTTTGAGAACATCCCCTTGATTGACTGCATAGGCACCTTCCGATGAAACTTCTATACCGGCTAAAAAGAAATCTGAAGAGTCGTTGGTCGTATCACCCTGGACACCATTTGTGTACTCTGTTGCTTGAAATACAACTTCATCAAACGCTTTACCATCGGTGTCGATCTCAAACAGTGTTTTTCCACCTTTGTATGAGCCTTCAAATGAACCACTTGCAACGGGTTTACCATCTAAGTAGGCAATCCAAACGCCAAATTCGTGGTTGTTCTGACCTTCACCTTCATTTTCATACAAATTCGTTGTCGCAAATTTACCGCTCGTCGCTGGTTTATCAAATTTGACGCTTAGCTTTTCTGATTCACCTTCAACGCGATCATACTGCACTTGACCAGATGGCCCCGCCCATGGAGCGCCTTCCGTCACGCCAACGCGATCTTCATCATCAATCTTTATTTCGACTTGCTCACCTTTGTACGATCCAGAAAGTGTGACTTCATCCCAACCCGCACCATTGATGCTTGAATCAAGCGTCATATCACCTTGAACTAAGGTATAACTGACTGGGTCATTGACTGCGATAGGTGGCTGATTCACACTTTGTTCTGAGGAATCCCCTAATGATTTTGATAAAAATCATAAATTTAAGGTAGATGCACATCTTGTCATGTGATCAAATGGTTCTGAGAAAAATCAATAACCAGACAACAAGATGTGCGAACTCGATATTTTACACGACTCTCTTTACCAATTCTGCCCTGAATTGCACTTAAAACGACTCAACAGTTTAACGCTGGCTTGCCACGCATTACTTGAATGTAAAACGCTCACTCTTACCGAACTTGGTCGTAACCTGCCAACGAAAGCCAGAACAAAACATAACATCAAACGAATCGACAGATTGTTAGGTAATCGTCACTTGCACAAAGAGCGACTCGCTGTATACCGTTGGCATGCCAGCTTTATCTGTTCAGGTAATTCGATGCCCATTGTTCTTGTTGACTGGTCTGATATTCGTGAGCAAAAACGGCTTATGGTATTGCGGGCTTCGGTGGCACTACATGGTCGTTCTATTACTCTTTATGAGAAAGCCTTTCCGCTTTCAGAGCAATGTTCAAAGAAGGCTCATGACCAATTTCTAGCCGACCTTGCAAGCATTCTACCGAGTAACACTACACCGCTCATTGTCAGTGATGCTGGCTTTAAAGTGCCATGGTATAAATCCGTTGAAAAGCTAGGTTGGTACTGGTTAAGTCGAGTCAGAGGGAAAGTGCAATATGCAGATTTAGGTGCGGAAAACTGGCAACCTATCAGCAACTTACATAGCATATCCTCAAGTCGCTCAAAGACTTTAGGCTATAAGAGGTTGACTAAGAGCAACCCAATTTCATGTCAAATTGCACTGTATAAATCACGTCCTAAAGGCCGAAAAAATCAGCGTTCGACACGGACTAATTGTCATCATCCGTCACCTAAAATCTACTCCGCTTCGACAAAAGAACCATGGGTTTTAGCGACTAACTTGCCCGTTGAAATCCGAACACCAAAGCAACTTGTTAGGCTCTACTCGAAGCGTATGCAAATTGAAGAAACCTTCCGAGACTTGAAAAGCCCAGCCTACGGTTTAGGCCTCCGTCATAGCCGAACTAGCAGCTCAGAGCGCTTTGATATCATGCTGCTAATCGCCCTAATGCTTCAACTGACATTTTGGCTTGCTGGAGTTCATGGTCAGAAACAAGGTTGGGATAAGCACTTCCAAGCTAACACTGTCAAAAATCGAAATGTACTCTCAACAGTGCGCTTAGGGATGGAAGTTTTGCGGCATTCTGGCTACACAATAACGAGGGAAGACTTGCTCGCGGCTGCAACCCTGCTTGCTCAAAATCTATTCAAACATGGTTGTGCTTTGGGGAAATTATGAGGGGATCCCTCAGCACTTTGTTGCATCGCGTTATTGTTGCTGGCTGTTTTTACCAAGGTGTTGAGTTGGTCATTGTTTTGATCTGATTGACTAATCACTTTGCCGTCCTTTGATTACCTAGTGCACGTATATCCGCTATCGTTCTTAATCCATGACAAGTCGATGTTAGCAATTTGTGCTTATTCGAATGATATGGAAGCTTTGAATTATTACGTTCGTCGGCTTACATAGCTTATTAACCACACTATTATTAACCAATTTAACATCTCGTATTTAAGACAATTTGAATAATTCCTAACCATATTTCGCAGAAGATCACTCACACTTTTCTAATACCTGTAATTCACATTCATCCATAAAAAAAGGGCCGTAAGGCCCTTTAGTGCTTAATTTAGGTTTAATCGGGTAGATTAACGAATAATGAATCCACTAACACTTTCAAATTATCGCCAGTGATAGGGCCTGAATCGATAGAGTCAAATTGATTGTTACTATTTTCAAGCGAGATCTTAATCGCACTACCATCACCATCAGAAAGCGTAATATCAAGATTACTACCCTTTTCAATCACGATATTATCCAACATATCTTGCATAGAAGGTTCATTGCCAAGTAATTCGGTCAAATCTAACTTGTCAGTGCCCAACTCAAAATCAGTAACAGTATCGATATTTGTTGTTGATGATGATTCAAAATCAAGCCATTTAAAAATATCTGCTTCATCGCCACCGGTTAAAATATCCGCACCTAATCCGCCAATTAAAGTATCTTCGCCAAGGCCGCCCTGTAAAGTGTCATCACCAGCGCGCGCAACCAGCAAATCATCACCTGCTTTACCTTCTAGTTGATCATCACTCGCTTCTCCGACAATAATATCATTGCCATCTGTCGCGCTCTTTGTTGAACTTAACGTCTCTGCAGCAACAATGGTGGCATCACTTCCTGCAGGCAATTTATCCACATCGACATAGATATCGAAATCTTTTATTCCTTCAGGGATCTCCAAAATAAAACTTGAGCTGTCTTGCGAGATCACTTTGACGCCATTAGTAAACAAAAGGTCATTTGCAGCATCAATTTGGCCATTGATGAAAGAGAAATCCAATTGATACAAACTCGGCTCTAAAGTCACTTTGTCGAAGGCAACTTCAAGCTGTGAGTATTCATCCCCGTTAACCGCAATAGCAGTTAGATCTTCGGATATAACCTCCGCTGCATGTGGTGCCCCTTTAAGACTTACCGGAATCTCAGCAACCGTGCTACCGCCATGTTCATCAACGATTTCGACCGAAATTACGGTATCACCCTTATACGCACTACGAGAATAAAACTCGATATTACCATCGACAATCTTTACCCCGCCCGCCGCATAAGGAACGGAAATGTCACCAATGCTAAGCTTGTCCCCTTCAAGATCGTGTGCATTATTAAGCAACAACTCGGCTGGGATGGTGAGTGTGGTACCACGAATAATAGTAAAGCCATCCTTAGCTTCAACTTCAATGCCCGCCAAAAAGTAATCTGACGAATCCTGTTTACCTTCTGCGCTTTCAGTTTGGACACCTTCGCTGTATTCGGTCGCAGAGAACACGACTTCATCAAACGCATAACCATTCGTCTCTATCTGGAATTCACCTTTATTTCCTCGACCTAAATCAGCACCATCAAAGTAACCACTAGCAACGGCAACACCATCTAAATACGCAATCCAGCTACCTGCTTCATGGTTGTCATTCCCTTCACCTTCATTGGCAAATAAACGAGAAATGGTAAAGCTGCCTGAGGTAGCTGGCGCATCAAGTTTAACGCTTAATTTTTCGGATGTGCCGCTTTCACGGTCATATTGAATTTGACCCGTAGGACCATTGTGCGGAGCGCCATTATCAATCCCCACTTGGCCATTATTACTATCAACACTCACATTCGCGGTTTGAGCTCCAAACTGCGCACTCAGAGTGACGTCCTGCCATTGCAGTTCATTATCTTCTGGCGCATCTTTTCCGTTATCTTCGGTGCGCATGTCACCTTGGCTCAATTGGTAAGCAAATGGGTCTGAATCAAAGCTTGGGGCGCTATTGTCAATAATCGTTCCGCTTCCTGACGATTCAACTAAAGCGCCATCACTGTTAGTCGAACCAACGGTCAATGTTAACTGCTCAGGATCTTCTTGCTGACCATCAACGATAGTTGGGACGTAAACATCAAACTCTTTAACGCCCTCAGGAACAACAAATTGAAATTCGCCTGGATTAGCGCCTGCCACCAGTGTCACACCGTTAGTAAAGGTTAAACTTGAGTAATCCACATCACTGCCATCTGCACTTCCAGAAAACAAGGCATCAAAGGTTGTTGGGCCAAATGTTGGTTTATCCAATACGACGGTATAAATCAACGACTCACCTTCATTGACTTGATTGGTGTCCTGCTCTACGCCATCAGAGTCACGTAAGAACACGCCGCTGACGAGTGAATCTTCAGGTTTAGGATTAACAATGACATTAATGATTGCTTCATCAAAACCGCCATTACCATCGGTAATTTGATACTCTAAATGAGTAGAACCAAACGTAGCGCCGTTTGGTTGAAATACGATTTCATCACCTTCAATACGAGCTTCTCCTCTTGTCCCGTCCGCATTGACAAAAGTGATGGTAAGCGTATCACCATCAAGATCGCTATCATTGGCCAGAATCTCACTAATTGGAATTCGTAACTCTTCACCTTGATTGGTGGCATAAGTATCTTTTGAACTCACTTCAATACCGGCAATATAAAAGTCTGAAGAGTCGTTTTGGGTATCATCAACCAAACCATTTGTGTATTCATTAGCGTGAAACACAATTTCGTCAAAGGCATAGTCCCCAGTATCAATATCGAAAAAGGCCTTGCCTCCATTTTTATCTGGTGCTTGATCTTCGCGTTGCCCCTCAAAGTCTATAACCCCACTCGCTACAGCAACACCATTCAAATAGGCAACCCATGTTCCAGTTTCATGATTATTTTTGCCTTCACCTTCATTTGCATACAGGTTCGTGACAGCAAATCGCCCCTCAGTGGCTGGCTGATCAAATTTAATACTAAGCGTCTCTGAATGGCCTGACTCTCGGTCATATTGCAACTGTCCTGTAGGCCCTGCCCAAGGCGCACCGTTGGTCACGCCGATACGATCATCATCTATGATATTAACGTTACTATCTGCGCCATCAAAATTACTCGATAAGATCACGTCATTCCAGCCGATGCTTGACCCACTACCTTGCGACATATCTCCCTGAATTAATTTAAAACCTACTGGGTCATCAACTGCAGAGGGGGGATTTGAAGGGTCTGTTGGGTCCGTCGGATCAGTTGGGTCCGTCGGATCGGTTGGGTCCGTCGGATCGGTCGGGTCCGTCGGATCGGTCGGGTCCGTCGGATCGGTCGGGTCCGTCGGATCGGTCGGGTCCGTCGGATCGGTCGGGTCCGTCGGATCGGTCGGGCCCAGGTTGACGGCCGGGTCCGTCGATCGGTCGGGTCCGTCGGATCGGTCGGGTCTGCCGGATCGGCCGTCCGCTTGATCGGCCGGGTCCGTCGTGATCGGCCGGGTCTGTCGGCCTGCTGGGCCCGTCGGACGGGTTGGGTCCGTCGGCCGGCGTCCGCCGATTTGCCGTCCGCCGGATCTTGTTGGCCCGTCAACTGTCGGGTTCGTCGGCCCGTCGGGATCGGCCGGCCCGGCCGGCCGGTTGGGTCCGTCGGGCCGGTTGGGCCCGTCGGCCGGTTGGGTCTGCCGGGTCAGTTGGGTCTGTCGGATCGGTCGGGTCTGTCGGACGGCCGGGCCCGTCGGACGGCCGGGTCCGCCGGATGGCCGGGTCCGCCGGATCGGTTGGGTCCGCTTGACGGTTGGGTCCGTCGGGCCCGCCGGCCCGTCGGATCGTGGTCGTGATCGGTTGGCCCGTCGGGTCGGTTGGGTCTGTCGGCCGGTTGGGTCTGCCGGGTCGGTTGGGTCTGTCGGGTCAGTTGGGCCCCGTCGGATCGGTCGGGTCTGCCGGGTCTGCCGGATCGGTCGGCCCGTCGGATCGGCTACCGGCCCGTCGGATCGGTTGGGTCTGCCGGGTCCGTCGGGTCGGCCGGGTCTGTCGGATTGGCCGTCTGCTCGACGTTGGCCTGCCGGGTCTGTCGGGTCGGTTGGCCCGTCGGATTGCTGGGTCTGCCGGATCGGCCGGTCTGCCGGGTCTGTCGGATCGGCCGGGTCTGCCGGATCGGCCGGATCGGCCGGGTCTGCGATCGGTCGGGTCCGTCGGATCGGTTGGGTCCGTCGGGTCCGTCGGGTCGGTCGGGTCGGTTGGGTCCGTCGGATCGGTTGGGTCCGTCGGATCTATGATACCGGGCAATGAATCTTCTGCTGAATTCAATAATTGAGTTAAACTTTGACTTTGTGTTCGAGATAAACTCAGAAGGCTACTAGCTTGAGTCTGAAACTCTGTTTCCGCTAACAATTCATTGCCATCACGACCAACGGTACCTGATAACCCAAGGCTTGAACCTTGAGGCCCTCCTGCTGCAGGCGCAAGCTCAGGATCGGATAATGTTGGGTCTTCTCCCTGCTCTATCGCTGAAATGATACCGGCAATATCTTGTGAGACGTCATTTAGCTGACCAGAAGCATCAAGTTGCTGAGCGGTAATATCCTCAATCTGTGCAATTTGTTCCCCATTAGGAAATTCAAGTACAAGCTCTCCCGGGAGAGGAGTCTCACCGCGATTAAGAATTCTGACATCACCATTAATATCGATTACGAGAATTTGCCCACTAACCAAATTCGCTAATGATAAAAAGCCACCAATACCCATAAATTAAGCCTCAACTAAAGTAAATGCTATTTGCGTCACAAGAATCGTCACCGAAGTAATCAAACCTTATCCATATCCCGACGCAAATTAACACCCTCATCACAAAGAAAAAAGATGTTATCAAGCTAATTAACTCGGATTACCATGATTGAGAATATCGAGGCCATGTAATAAAAAACTTTGAGCTAGCAATAGATATTAGTATTTGGTTATAACTTTAGATTGAGCTCATTCTCCTTATAAAACGTCATTACTATTTTCTCAAATGTAATAATCTCATTCAGTGTTGTGATTTTGTTATTTATTTAAATGGCGCTCTGCTGTTCTCAATGTTAATTTAGTTGATAATAGGTGGGTCATTCTCAAATTTAAGACCCACTTTTGAGTAGTATCCTTCACCAAGGAGCATTTCTAGGAGAATAATGGTGAAAATAAGACAACTCAGCACGCTCAGTTTACTTGTTGCTGCTAGCTTGAATGTTAATGGCCAAACTTTAGAACAAGCCGTTTCCCTCACTCTAAATAACAATCCAGAGATAAAGGCGGCCTACAACGAGTACCAAAGTAAATTTTATGACGCAGAAGCTTCTGGTGGTGCGTATCTACCTAAGATCGACTTGGATGCAGGTATTGGCTATGAAAGTGTCGATCTAGCATCTGGAATTGATAACGAACTGACCCGTAAAGAGGCGAGCTTAAGCCTAACGCAGCTATTGTGGGACGGTAACGCGACATTAAACGACATGGACAGAACCGCGGCTGATGCTGAATCGGTACGCTTTCAGCTACTTGCTGATGCATCAGACATGGCGCTTGATGTGTCTAAAATCTACTTAGATGCAACCAAAGCCTACGATGTGCTAAAGCTTTCAGAGGCTAACTTAGCGGTTCACAAGAAAATTCATACTGATATCAAAAAGCGAGTTGAATCAGGCATTGGCTCAACCGCCGACCTTTCACAAGTCGAGGCTCGTATCGCAAAAGCCCATGGCAATTTGATTGCGGCACAAAACAATATGTTTGATACACACACTCAATTCAAACGTCTAGTTGGACAAGCGCCACTTGGCCTTGTGTTCCCCCAAGCCGATGAAGCGGCACTACCCTACACATTAGGCGAAGCGCTTGATCTCGCCACTGAATATCATCCAGTGATTAAAATTGCCCTCGTAGATGTTGATTCAGCCAGATTTCAATACGATCAAAGCAAAGGGGTTAACTACCCGACCCTTTCAGTCGAAGCGGCACAAACATGGCGTGATGATGCTGGTGGAATTGTCGGCGAAAGTGACGAATTTTCAGCCATGCTAAGATTGCGCTACAACCTTTTCAATGGTGGTTCTGATGCTGACCGAACTGAAAGTGCGGCATATCAACTGAATAAAGCAAAAGATCTGCGTGATAGAACTTACCGCTCAGTAGAAGAAGGACTTCGCTTGTCCTGGAGCGCTCTCGATCTCACCGTACAGCAGAAAGAGTTTTTAGCGGACCACGTAGATTCTGCATCAGAAACAGTGATTGCCTACGAAAAACAATACAAGCTCGGAAAGCGAACCCTGTTAGATGTTCTCAATACCGAAAATGAATTGTTTGAAGCTCGTAAAGGCTACCTAGATGCAAAATATCAAGAGCAATTTGCAAAATATCGAGTATTAAATGCGACTGGTCGATTACTCGAGTCACTACGCGTCGATACACCAACAGCATGGAATCAAGCAGCAGAGTACTAATATGATGAAAAATATCCTTACTTTATCAATCATTAGCTTAAGCCTGACTGCTTGTGTCAATCGAGACAGTCAATACGACTACATAGCAACACCAATACCAACCCAAGTCGCTGATCTTCAAGATGATGACAACGATGGCGTCATTAACGCGCGAGATCTGTGTACCGAGACACCATTAAGTTCAAAGATCGATAACGATGGCTGTGGTTTGGTCGTCACTTCAAGTGAGCAGTTTGGCTTACATATCTTGTTTGCTAATGATTCAAGCGACATCCAACCGTTGTTTAACAACCAAATCCGTCAAATGGCTGAATTTCTTAAGCAATATCCCGAAACTTCTATCGAGATACAAGGCTATGCGAGCAAGGTGGGCAATGCAGAGTATAATCTTGCCTTGTCAAAACAGCGTGCTATCGCCGTTGACGAAAGAATTGAGTCCTATGGCATACCAGCAGATCGTGTAACAATTGTCGGTTATGGTGAAACCCATCTTGAAGACTTTGGTGACGATGAAATCAGTCACGCACGCAACCGCAAAGTGATTGCAAACGTGATAGGTTACAAGGGAGATGTCGTTAAAGAATGGACTATTTTCACCCGGTTACCCAAATAACAACCAATTATTAAATTTAGGGAGCAATTGCTCCCTTTTTTATTGGTATCCACGCAATGCGGTGCTAACCTTACGGCAATTCTATCTATGAGAGTATAACTATGAGCAAATTAACGGCTGATATCGAAGCAAACTTGGCACTTTTTGTTGAAGAGACAAAGTCAACTCAACTTGTTTGGGGCTTGCGTAACGAAGAAGGTTGGTTATCTTGTGACTCGACTGAGTTTGAAGAAAGTGAAGTGATGCCATTTTGGTCAACGAAGGAAGATGCGCAAACGCATAACGTTGAAGAATGGGCAGATTTTGAAGTTCTCGAAATCCCACTCGACATCTTTGTTGAGGATTGGTTGCTGACTCTTGCAGAAGATGGGGTTCTTGTAGGTACTAACTGGAACGCGACATTAGAGGGTAAAGAGCTTGAGCCTAGCGACCTTGCTAAGCTATATCTATAAATATGCTCTTTAGAAAAAACGCCAACGCTGGCGTTTTTTTGCTTTTTATTGCAGGATTATCCCCACAAGCAACATTCTAATGAGACCTCCATCCCATTTACCATCACCACTAATACTATCAATAACCAATACGTTGTTCCTTAATTGACGCTCACCTATTATAGTCTGTTAAATCAATAACTAATGATTCACTGAGATTCATGAGCCGAATTCTGGTTAACCTCGCTTGCTCTTTCGCTTTGTTTGCTACCTTTCCATCAAATAGCCAAGATTTACATTCTCAATGGGAAGAGACGTACGCGAACGCATTAAAAAGTGACAAGTCGCGTGCATTATCACTACTGCAAGATCGTTACAATGCATTAGAGCCAAGCATTGAAAAGTTATACATCAGCAGTAAACTACACGGTTTCATGATCCTGAACGGTCAGCCTTACCATAGTAAAAAAACCTTATTTGATGCTGAGTTCACCGCACATGAAAAAAACTTCATTGACGCATTAAATGATGAAGAACAACTCGACTTTGCGTCCGCAAATCAACGCTATCGATCATTATTGAAATATGCAGAGAAAAAGGACTCACTCAATGGAAAGATTATTTTTGAATACCACCTTTGCCGAGCATTAAATCGTCAGGCGCAATATCAACAAGCTAATGTTTACTGCTCGTCGTTAAACACCCATATTGAAGATACATCAAGCTCTTTATTGCCCAAACACATGGCTCACCGCGTCATCGCAAACAATCAAGAGTTTCTCGGTAACTATCAAGCAGCCCTCGATACTTATCAAAAATTGTTGGCTTATATCCCGGACTACGTTGACTCATCCGGAATTTATAATGATGCAGGGTTATTACTATCGACTCTGGGCCATTTTGAAAAAGCGAAGCAATATATCAATATCGCGTTAACCATGCGCGATAAGCAAATGTCGCCATTAAAACTGGCACAATCGCATCACAGCATGGGAAAGGTTACCCTCAAACAGGGAGACTATCGAACCGCAATCGACCACTTTACGCAGTCGAAACAAATCGTTGAACAGTATAACCACCTCATTGGGCTCACTTTTGCAAAACTCGGTTTAGGTCAGTCATACATTGGTTTAGGCAAGTTCGAGCAAGGCACTCGTTATCTACTCAGCGCACTAGATAGCGCAACCAAACAGGATAACCCTCAAATTCGTGGTGATATCTACCTAACCCTCGCGTTAGCTCATAAACAACAAAATAAACTTCTCGCAGCAAGGGATTTTGCGCTTCAGGCTCTTGATCTCGCTGAGTCGGTGAGTAGTGAGCGACTCAATACCAAATCACTCAAGCTACTCGCAGAACTCTCTGAGTTACAAGGTAACTTTAGCCTCGCTCTCTCCTATTATCGCTCATACGCCCGTTCTGAACTAAGCAAGCGCGATAAAGAACATCGTTCAGCATTTATAGCTCTTGACACCGCGAGACGAAATTTTGACAACGAAAGCAGAGTCTCTGAACTGACGATTGATAATGCAGCTTTGCGTGCACAATTAGCCAGTCTAGAAGAGAAAAATCATTTGGCGTTATTTGGAATCGTATTACTAGCATTGAGTTTCATCGGCTATATCTACTACCGCCGTAATGAAACTGCACGATGTGAAAAAGATAACTTAACCGAGGCTTTAACTCGTTCTGCTGCTATAAGACAAATTAAACAGCAAAAAATCGCCAGCAACAGTACTTTGAAACACGTGTTGGTTATTATCGATCTAAATGATTTTAAGAGTTTTAACGATCAATACGGCTATTCATGCGGTGATCGTGCTTTGCAGCACGTCAGTACCAAGATTCAAAGTCAATTGCAGAACTCAGATATCGTGGGTCGTCTTGGCGGAGAAGAATTCATTGTTCTATTGACCGAAGTCGATGAACTGGATGTAAATGAGAGAATTGAACGCCTTCGTCAAGCCATTGCCGAAGCTGGCTTTAAATCAGACACTGGCGAGTCGCTTTCTATATCAACGAGCTTCTGTTATTTAGCCACCTCGAAAGCGCTGAGTGATTTTGACGAGCTATATGCGATTCTCGACCACACGCTTTACAAATCAAAAACCGAGGGTAAGAATCGCATTATCGATGCATATCAGTAGGCAAAAATCAGCTATCAGTCGCTTGCTTCTGCACTAATTGCTGCATAATGGTCTGTTTATCCTCTAAATACTGATTGAGGCCCACTTTGCGAAGTTCGCAAGCTGGGCAATCACCACAACCACTACCTATAATCCCGTTATAACATGTGAGTGTTTTTTCTTGAATCAAGCATAACGCGTCATATTGATCGGCCAAGGCCCATGTTTCAGCTTTATTGAGCCACATCAGTGGTGTTTTAATAGTGAATTGACGATCCATGCCTTTAACTAATGCACTGTTCATCGCCTTTACAAACTCATCACGGCAATCAGGATAGCCTGAAAAATCTGTTTCACACACACCTGTAATAACGCTCTGAGCGCCAATTTGATACGCGTAAATACCCGCTAAAGTTAAGAAAAGAATGTTGCGCCCTGGCACAAATGAGTTTGGCAAGCCGTTTTCTTGCAGTTCGTGAGACACGGGAATGTCATCTCGAGTTAACGAGCTAATGGCGAGTTCATTTAATAAACCGACATCCATCACTTTATGTGCTGCAACACCAAGTTCAATGGCCAGCTGTTGTGCTACCTCAATTTCTAACTTATGACGCTGACCATAATCAAAGGTAATCGCGTGAACCTCATCATACTCTTTCAATGCTTGCACAAGGCAGGTTGTGGAATCTTGACCACCACTATAAACAACCACTGCTTTTTTCATTGAGTTTTCCTTATTAAGCAATTTCAAGGTATTTGTGCGTTTGGATTGAAAGACGCCAGTTCCGAGCAATACAGGTATCAATGCATAATTGCGTAGCTCTGTTCTTTTGGCTTATCGGTTGTAAAGCAATCACGGTTGAAGGCTTGATGGCAACCCCTGCAAGTAAATCATCTAACTGCTGGATATCTTTTTGTGTTCCAACTGGATGCTTGATCTCGTTAGCGCGGATTAATGAACCTTCAAGTACTTCAAGACGCCCTTTCATTGCAACTTTTGGTGACACTGTCACCCACGTCTGTTCGGACACTCTAATATCCGCAGTACCACTAGTCTCAACCTGACAAACACAACCAATACTTTCAAACGCCTCGGTTAAAGGTCGTAAATCATAGATACAAGGCTCACCACCAGTGATCACGATATGTTTAGCACCGTATTTTTGTTGATATAACGCGACGATCTCAGTGCTCGAAACCCGACACCATGTTGGTGAATCCCCTCGTTTAGCGAGTATATCAACTAACTTCACTTCATCTTCAGGGTCCGCACTCCACGTCTGCTGGGTATCACACCAAGCACAACCGACCGCACACTCTTGCAGACGGATAAAAACCGAAGGCGTTCCGGTGAATGCCCCTTCACCTTGAATCGTTTCAAACATCTCATTTAATTTGTACAAACCGCACGTCACCTATGCTACACATAATTATCTTGGGTCGTGACGATATAGCACTCATTCGCCTAGGTCAAATGACCCAATCGCATGTTCCTACTTTTTAATCGCTTAGATTATTTATCAATAAACAACCAATGTCGTAACTATAAAAATTAGCATCACACAACAACATACAGTACGAAATACGACACCCATCATAATATTAGCTATTTGATTAAAATATATAATTGACATGATTAGAATTATTTGTCCATTAAGTTTTTTTTCCTACAAGATTCAACTTTTTAAAACAGTTATCATATGCGGGCTCACGCTCATTTTATTAAAGGACAAAAAATGCTGCGCAATTTAACCGTAAAACAAAAAATCACCCTACCTCTCATCGGCATCATTGCTCTTTTTACCGCTAGTTCGGTTTTCAATGTCACCATTTCTCACCAACAAAGCAAACTGACTGATGATTTAAACCGAGTCATAATGCCGACATTGTTTACCATTGAAGATGCTTACCGTGATTTGTATCAAGCAACGTCCGCAATTCAAGGTATTGCACTGGCGGAAAACAACCAAGAGGCCATCGATTTTAACCGTTTTGAATATGAGGATAACGCGTACAAAGCCATTCCACGCATGGAGAAAATTCACCAAGTTGTCGATGAAGGCATATTGCCCCTCTCCTCAGCAAAAGAGATTGATAAATTGGTGGATTTAGGCAACCAATGGCTAAGCAGCTATGAGGCTCTTCTTGCCAACCCTCAATCAGATTGGATTCCTATTTACCAGCAAAACAAACAACTATATGAACAGCAGTTTGTTGCTGCACGTAAACAACTAAACGTGGTAAAAGACCAAGTTGATGCAAAAAAAGTTGAAATTCAAAACGACGTCAACATAGCAGCCGAGAAAGGTGAGTTGTGGTTACAACTTGGTACGCTTGTCGTGATTCTACTCGCAATTGCAACCTGCCTTGTTCTGATTCGTGCCATTGTTCGTCCAATCGAAGATATTCAACTCGCGATGCGTGAAATTGCCTCTGGCGAAGGTGACCTTAACCAGACCATCGAATCAAAATCTAATGATGAGATTGGCCAATTAGCAAAAAGCTTTAACCAGTTTGTATCGAAAATTCGTGCGACAATTCAGCAGGTTGTTGCGACAAACTCTTCGGTTAGAACGGAACTAAGCGGCCTAGTTGCCATTTCTCAAACTATCGCCTCACAAACCACCCAGCAACAACAAGAGAGTGAGCTCGTTTCAACCGCTGTGAGCGAAATGCAAGCGACCAGCGGTGTCGTGAGTGATAATGCCAATGAAGCGGCTAACGCGAGTCAAAATGCCAACCTTGAAGTGCAATCGACCAATCAAACTCTGGATAAAACCGTCAGCTCTATCCGTGATCTCGCCGCTGATATTGAAAAAGCAAGCGGTGTTATTCACGATCTCGATGCGGATGTTGGCAACATCGCTTCTGTATTAGATGTCATTCGCGGCATTGCAGAGCAAACCAACCTATTGGCACTGAACGCCGCTATCGAAGCTGCTCGCGCTGGTGAGCAAGGTCGCGGCTTTGCTGTTGTCGCCGATGAGGTTCGCTCTCTTGCAAGTCGTACGCAACAGAGTACGGGTGAAATTCACAACATGATTGAAAAGTTGCAGCAAGGTGCGCAACAAGCGGTTAGTGTAATGGAATCAAGCCGCCATAGTAGCGAAAGTACTATCGAATCAGCGGGTCAAGCCAGTCAATCACTACAAGCTATCCTGACAGCGATTTCAAGCATGAGCGATATGAACACACACATCGCAGCAGCAGCGGTTCAGCAGAGCGAAGTGAGCGAACAGGTAACGGAAAACATCGTTCGTATTGCGACCAACAGTTCAGAAGTTGTCGACATAGTTGGCCAAGCAGAACATAAAATCGACAGTTTGAATCAACAATGTGAACAGCTAGACCAACTGGTTGCCCAGTTTAAATGCTAACAATTCACGAGGATTCCGATCCTGCCACTAAATAGCCAAAGGCCTAGCATCGCTAGGCCTTTGTTTTATTCATCATCAGATAACTTGCGGATATAAGCAGTAATAGCGGCCAATGCAGCCCATCAACAAGCAGTGCGTATAGATTGCTACTATCTACTTGTTTATGAAGCCCTACTAATGCCAATGAACAAGCAACCAGTAACAGTATTAAGACCATCATTGAACGCATACTCACTCGCTCAGGCAAACGCACGCACATCATGATCAATAATATCACCGTGGTCATTAGTGCCAATGTAAGTAACATCGGGGTTTGCCACCACAACAGTAAAATACCACTTGCTGTCATCGCCAGAAGCCAGACACCTTTTTGTTGGAATAACTGTTCACTCTCAACACCAATTTGTCGGTCTAAACGCGTCATATGCCAAGCGCACAGCCAACCAAGCAATAACCCAGCCAAGCAATCAAGGACAAAGGCACTTCCACTGTAAACCAAGGCGATGGATAGCCAACCTAACAGAGCGATACAAACCATTGAGCCTTTGTTAAAGCCCCATAGACGGGTACGCTTTAGAAGCATCGTAATCACGACAGCCCACAGGGCAATAGCAAGATTTGGCAAACCAAAGCCAACTTGCGTACCTTTCTCCAATAATGGCAGATAGACATATGGCCTTGGTTGAGCAAAACCAAGTTGACCGACTTGAACCAATAAGGTGGTGATGATCAAGGTAAAGAGTAACTTGAGCGTAAAATTACGCTCAAAATAGCCATAGCAAATAGGCAGTAATAGCAATAGCCACCAGCTTGACGTAAACACTAACCCTGTAAGCAAAAAGCTATCGACAAAACTCGAGACACGGCTATCTAAATGAGCGACCCACGATTGCAACGAGGCAATCCATTGCAACTCTACCTGATTGTATCCCGGTGCGGCCTCGAAGAGATTATTCACATAATTGACTGACTGAGGCGCTGTTTTCGCAAACAAGTCTTGTACCAACGGCCATTGCTGTGGATAACGATAATCGGCAACATTCAGTTGCTTTGGATCAATTAAACGTGCCGATGAGACTTCAATACCATAATGAGGTGCAAACCAGTTGGGTAATACTCGCCCTTCCCGTTTATCTTGCTGTTGAAAGGCGATAATCTCTGAATCGGACACACAGTGATAAAATATCGCCTTTTGATTTCGCGCCAGTTCTTCACCGACCGTCACGACTAAGCCTGTCTCTTCCCACGCCTCTCTTTGAGCGGCGACTTGGGGTAATTCATCCGCACCAATCGTACCGGCCGGTAACGACACTTTACCCGTAAGGATTTCATCAACAACCACGATTTGATTGTCGGCATTGATAATACAAACAGCGCCTTTAGGCTGCGCGAAAACCTGTGCACTACAAAAAACAGAAAAGATCACACCAGCCATTAAGCTGAATATTCTTACGTATGCTTTATTCATCATTGAATCGACTTTCTTAGCCAGTGGATATGGTGCGCGAAACCAGATTTAAAGTAAAACTGACAAGCACTGGAATTGAAGTCCCAAACTTCAACGAACACTTCCTTCACGCCATATTCAAACAACCTTTTCTCCAGGGTCGAATAGAGCTGCTGAGCAATGTTTTGCTTACGAAATTCGGGCAATACATATAATTCGTCAATACTGCCCATTTGCACTGGCTTACTCACCGTTGAAATCAATTCACAAAAATGACCAGTGATAAAACCAACCACTTTACTCTCCACGGTTGCAACAAACACTAAACAGTCTGGATTATCCAAATAGCGCGCTATGCTCTTCTCTTGCTCAATTTCTTCTGCTGTTTTAAAACTGTCTGGTGCTTGGATATGATGCTCATGATGAAGCTGATACATCAATTCATTCAGCGCATATAGATCGCTTTCGCGAGCTGGGGTTATCGTGATCACTGATAGACTAATTAATGGGTTATAAGTAGCCTCAGTTTGCTCGGAAGCGGCTAGACAATCAATGAAAACTGCCAATATTCACATCAAATTTTACAATCAACTCCACCGATAAACTTAAACGGTCACCTGCCTCTATAATTTTCTGTGATGACTTCTATTTGAACCGATGAAAAAAAGGAGCGTTAATCGCTCCTTTCTCACCTTCTATAAACTATTTAGCCGTAATAACATCAGGCAAAATCTGGTCGCTTTATATACTTGGCAACGTCAACATAATCAATTTGCGTGGCCGGTAAAAACTGCTCTGCATACTGCTGAAATCCGCCATTGGTTAAGAATAGTAAGAACAAATCTTCATCAATGTGTTTATCCAAGGCCATCTTATGCATAATGTCTATCGCAACACTAAATGGCTTGGCTTTTTTGTAAGGTCGGTCTGCCGCTGTAAGTGCTTCAAAAATGTCGGCTATAACCAAAATTCGCTCTGGGATCGACAAATCAGCGCCGCTGAGTTTCCTTGGATAACCTCTGCCATCCATCGTCTCGTGATGCGTAGAAGCAAAGCGCGGCACATTCGATAATTCAGGTGGGAATGGCAACGCTTCCAGCATTTTAATACCGCTAATCATATGTTCGTTGATTTTGAAACGGTCTTCCGGAGTTAAAGTGCCGCGTGAAATGGTTAAATTATAAACTTCACCATAATTATATTGATGCTCAGGAACCTCCATCTGAATACCGTGTTTTTCTTCGAACTCAATTTGACGTACACGATGAATAATATGTTCGGGTTTATCTGCCAATAAGTTTTCTTTTACTGGCAATGAGCCTTGCGGCGGTACTTTACTCAGCTCTTCGAATGGCGACAAGCCGAGGCGGTTATCAAAATGACGTAACCACGTTTGTTGGGCGATGCTTTTCACCCTTTCAATCTTGTCTTCACTCATAAATTCGCCGCCCACGTTGGCTTTGGCAACAAATTCAAAGTCCTGTTTAAGTTCAGATTGACGGTTATGTAGCTTCTCAAACGCACTGCCTTTATCAATGCTCTCATCTAACAATGAGCGTAGATATTCAATTTCTGCATCACGCCACAACACTTCAAAACGGGTACGAACTTCATGAATACGGTTATAGTTCGCTTCAAGTTTGGTGCCTTTATCAACCACATGCTCAGGCGTGGTGATCTTACCGCAATCATGCAACCATGCTGCGATTCTAAATTCTCGCCTTTCATCATCATTGTTAAAACGAAAATCTTTGTACTTACCTGTATCCGTATCCTCGGCTATTTTTGCCAGCATCATGCCTAGCTCCGGCACGCGATTACAATGACCAGCCGTGTACGGTGATTTATCATCGATTGCTTGGGCGATAAGACAGATGAAGGCATCAATAAATGCCTCTCGCTCTTTCTGATGTCGTTCAATTTCGCTCGCCATCTCTACCACAGATAAAGACAACTCGTGCACTTCTTTAATCCTTGTATCAACCAAACGGACTTGATTGAACTGTCGCTGCTTAATCCGTAATGTTTCACGCCTTAATTGACTAATCGGCTGTACAATCGGCGAGCCAAAAATCCAGGCGATCGGCAGCAGTATCAACATGGCACAAATGGTGATACTAATCGAAGTGACTAAACGCTCAACCACTTGCTTAGTAATCACATTAGTTGGCACAACCACGGCAAAATATTCTTGTGCGCCGCTATTGGACACAGGGGTAACATATAAAAATTGCTCCCCACTCTCTGCAGAAATCATCTGGTTATGTTGTGCTTGTTGAAGCGAAAGATTGAACAGTTCCGGATAAGGTAAGAATCCCGCTTTAGACACGCTGTCATCAAGCCATTTAAGCTCCAGCGCTCTCTTTTGCAACGGCGTAAATTGCTTGATAGCCTGCTCAATTAGTGGCAATAAATGCGCATGCTCTTTTGAGGCATAGAGGTGAAAAGGAACATGATTAAAGTCATTTAAATCGCCAACCGTGATCGCATCGGAATTGGCCGCGCCTCTAATCTCATTTAGGGCAAAAGAGCTATCGATAACAAAATCAACCTTACCTTCTAGCAACAAGGCTTTTGCCTGCTCAAAACGCAATACTGGCTTAATATTCAAGGTGGGTGCAAGATGGTGAAGAACCTGCTCGATCCCGCGCCCTTCAATTACTGCAATTACGCCTTGTTGTAACTCAGTCACAGTCGTGGGTAAGCGCCCCTCTTGTCGCATCGCCACACCAAGTCGGGCGGTGTACATCTTGACGCTCTTTCCTGAGCCATTCAGTGGGTGCTTGTCAGTAAGAGAGTGAATAATATCCAATTCACCTTGATTGAATTTGTGCGTTAAATCTTGGGTAGTAAAACCATTGACGAACTCAAATTGCAAACCTGTCATTTGTGACACAAGTTTTAACTGATCGATCGAGTAACCTTTTGGCTCGCCTGCTTGTGCAAAGTCATAGGGGCCCCAATTGTTTTGATTAGACACTTTAAGCGGAGGTGCATATTGTACATTGCGAATTTGATCATCCGTCAACTTCATTGGTACACCATTGGGAATACTCATCGTCGCATTTTGCGCTAAATTTGAAGCAATAACTTCACCGTTATGGTTAAACAAAAACGCTTCAACCCCGTCACCACCATATATTCCTTTTGCATCGGAACTGATTTTTGAGCTCAATGATGACAATACGATATCGACACCGATCACCGATTTTTTACTGCGAATAGAATAGGTTTGACCGGTGATTTTGAGGTGCTTAAACAAGTATGGATCCGTTTTATATACCGTGCTTTGCGTTGCAGAGTGGAACCAAGGCCGTTGTGAGGGGAAGTAGTTACTGTGTTGCGAAATAATTCGAGTTCGTTTTAACGAATCAGTGTAATACTCGGTGGTACGAATTCGTTCATCGCCTGAACCTTTGATCTTAATAATGACCCAGCGATCTTGCTCAACCGCATCGATTCTTTCTCGAACGATAGGTGACGATTCTAAGTTAATTATTTGATAAAAGTCTTCCGCTCTATTGCCATAATAGAGACTATAGAACAATGGATTATCTTTTAAGACCTGAACGAAAATATCGCGGATTTCTTTCTCACTAAACTGCTTTTCCGCAGCAGTAGAAACGGTACGTAAAATTTGCGCGCTACTGGTCGCATTGACATCGATTTGTTGAATATAATCACTGATCTCTGAGCTAGCCATGGTCAATTTAGACAGCACGTGCTCTTCGGTCATTTGCCGACTAAAGTAATATTGTAAACTAATAGCAAATATAGCGGTAAGTACAGTGGCAAATAGAAACATGCTACCGACAGTGAAGCGAATTGAAAATTTTCTAGCCTTTTTTGACGAACTCTTCATCGTGATCTTTGCCCTCCTTTGGCATCAATCAGGTAAGTCATTGTTATTATGCTTATTATTTCTTTTTTATAATCCTAAGCCCGTGGCACACATCTAATCATCCTAGTTAGAGCTGTGACCCAATATATAATACTAATCTAGTATTCAATTAACTGCACAAAAGTTCAACATTCCATTCGTTATAATTCTTGCATAAGTGCAACAAATAGCTCACATTTATGCAAATCACCTTCTCCATACACATTGATGAGAGACAATTTAGAGTATATACTCTAAATTATTTTCTTGAGTATTTGTCATGAAATTGCGTTCCCTTTCAGTAATATTCAGTTGTGTCGCCTTGGCACCGATGGCACATAGCGCTGAGGAATCCCCTAATGATTTTGATAAAAATCATAAATTTAAGGTAGATGCACATCTTGTCATGTGATCAAATGGTTCTGAGAAAAATCAATAACCAGACAACAAGATGTGCGAACTCGATATTTTACACGACTCTCTTTACCAATTCTGCCCTGAATTGCACTTAAAACGACTCAACAGTTTAACGCTGGCTTGCCACGCATTACTTGAATGTAAAACGCTCACTCTTACCGAACTTGGTCGTAACCTGCCAACGAAAGCCAGAACAAAACATAACATCAAACGAATCGACAGATTGTTAGGTAATCGTCACTTGCACAAAGAGCGACTCGCTGTATACCGTTGGCATGCCAGCTTTATCTGTTCAGGTAATTCGATGCCCATTGTTCTTGTTGACTGGTCTGATATTCGTGAGCAAAAACGGCTTATGGTATTGCGGGCTTCGGTGGCACTACATGGTCGTTCTATTACTCTTTATGAGAAAGCCTTTCCGCTTTCAGAGCAATGTTCAAAGAAGGCTCATGACCAATTTCTAGCCGACCTTGCAAGCATTCTACCGAGTAACACTACACCGCTCATTGTCAGTGATGCTGGCTTTAAAGTGCCATGGTATAAATCCGTTGAAAAGCTAGGTTGGTACTGGTTAAGTCGAGTCAGAGGGAAAGTGCAATATGCAGATTTAGGTGCGGAAAACTGGCAACCTATCAGCAACTTACATAGCATATCCTCAAGTCGCTCAAAGACTTTAGGCTATAAGAGGTTGACTAAGAGCAACCCAATTTCATGTCAAATTGCACTGTATAAATCACGTCCTAAAGGCCGAAAAAATCAGCGTTCGACACGGACTAATTGTCATCATCCGTCACCTAAAATCTACTCCGCTTCGACAAAAGAACCATGGGTTTTAGCGACTAACTTGCCCGTTGAAATCCGAACACCAAAGCAACTTGTTAGGCTCTACTCGAAGCGTATGCAAATTGAAGAAACCTTCCGAGACTTGAAAAGCCCAGCCTACGGTTTAGGCCTCCGTCATAGCCGAACTAGCAGCTCAGAGCGCTTTGATATCATGCTGCTAATCGCCCTAATGCTTCAACTGACATTTTGGCTTGCTGGAGTTCATGGTCAGAAACAAGGTTGGGATAAGCACTTCCAAGCTAACACTGTCAAAAATCGAAATGTACTCTCAACAGTGCGCTTAGGGATGGAAGTTTTGCGGCATTCTGGCTACACAATAACGAGGGAAGACTTGCTCGCGGCTGCAACCCTGCTTGCTCAAAATCTATTCAAACATGGTTGTGCTTTGGGGAAATTATGAGGGGATCCCTCAGCACATAGCGCCGAAATCAGTTTTGATGAAGCATGGCTGCTACTGCAAAAAGACAATAACTCGATTGCCGCACAACGAGCCAACC
Organism: Vibrio scophthalmi; assembly: GCF_040869025.1. Classification (NCBI taxonomy): domain Bacteria; kingdom Pseudomonadati; phylum Pseudomonadota; class Gammaproteobacteria; order Vibrionales; family Vibrionaceae; genus Vibrio; species Vibrio scophthalmi. Next base: position 3,188,582 of record NZ_CP134271.1, read on the forward strand.
TTGAACGCTATCAACACCTGCAAGAGGCTAGCGATAGCCTCAATTTGCCTAAAGTTACGGTAGGCGCGAATTACACCCGACTTGACCAAGATGTGACAGTATCGGGAAAACAATTATTTGATAGCACTGGGGCGCACCTACCATCACTAGGTCCAGTTGCAGGCCAACTCATTTCTCAACTCGGCTCGGTCACCTCAACCATCTCTGAGCGAGATATCTTTAGCTCATCTATTCGTGCCATCTGGCCAATTTTCACTAGCGGACGAATCAGCGCAGCGCAAAGTGCCGCAGAAGGCAAAACCGACGAAGCGGTCAGCCAACTGGCGATGGAGACACAAGCTCGCTATGAAGATCTCAGTAAATACTATTTCAGTGTTTTATTAGCAGAAGAAGTCGTGCATACACGCCAGTTAGTCGAACAAGGACTCACCAAACATCGCAACAATGCCCTCAAACTTGAACAACAAGGTCAAATTGCCCGCGTCGAGCGTTTACAAGCTGAAGCTGCGCTTGATAAAGCAACCGTTGAGCGTAAGAAAGCACAAAAAACACTGGTTATCGCCCAATCAGCATTAAGCGAAATACTCAACCAAACAACACAAGTCGAGCCGCGCGATCCGCTATTTATCAACTCAAATTTACCGCCGCTCAGCGCTTTTGTTGATCAAACACTCGCCACCTACCCCGGCCTCGATCTGCTCGATGCCAAAGAAAAGCAAGCCAATAGCTTGATCAAAGCGGAACAGGGCAAATACTACCCAGAAGTATATCTCTATGGTGACTACAGTCTGCATGAGGACGATTCACTGGCAAGCCAAATGAAACCAGACTGGTTAGTCGGTGTTGGAGTGAGCATTCCGCTCATCGATAACAGCGGTCGTAGCGAGCAAGTAAAAGCGGCACATAGTGCGGTGAATCAAGTCAAGTATCTCAAAGCTCAAGCTAAGCAAGATCTCTCCGTACTGGTTAAAAAGACCTACCTTGAAGCCCAACAGGCACAAGAAGAAGTGGTCGGCCTTGGATCGAGTCTCGAATTAGCACATGAAAATCTTAAACTGCGTAACAAAGGCTTTTCACAAGGCTTATCAACTTCAACCGATGTGGTTGATGCGCAACTTTACCTAGCCAGTATTCAAACACAGCGTGCAGCCGCGAGTTTTAACTATCTTATTTCGCTGGCGAAGCTATTGGCACTATCGAATCAAATGAACAGTTTTCCCCAATACCAGCAAACTGCCATCGCAACTAAGAGCCTGTAAGGAACGGACATGAAAAATAAAAAAACACTCGCGCTTTCTGCGGCAGCAATTGCTCTAGCTTCATGGGTAGGTTACAGCTTTTATCAAGCTTACCAGCCTAAGCCTATTCACCTACAAGGTCAGATTGAATCTCAGCAATACAGCATTTCGTCCAAAGTAGCGGGACGTATCGACCAAGTTCTGGTTCGTAAAGGTGACGTGGTCACCAAAGATCAACTTATCTTCACCATTCACAGCCCTGAAATTGAAGCAAAATTAGAGCAAGCAAAAGCGGGTGAAAAAGCGGCGGATGCACTAGCGAAAGAAGCAGAGAAAGGCGCACGTAGCCAACAAATTCAAGCGGCGAAAGATCAGTGGCAGAAAGCAAGCGCGGCTGAAGAGTTAGCCGAAAAAACCTATCTTCGCGTCAACAACCTCTATCAAGATGGCGTTGTTGCAGAGCAAAAGCGCGATGAGGCCCTAACTCAGTGGCAAGCAGCAAAATATACACAAAGTGCCGCTTTCCAAATGTATCAAATGGCCAAAGAAGGCGCTCGTGATGAGACCAAAGTCGCGGCAGCTGAAAAAGCGCGTATGGCCGCAGGCGCAGTCGCCGAAGTGGAGGCTTTCGCCGCCGATACACAAGTCATGAGTTGGTTTGATGGCGAAGTTTCTCAAGTTCTACTGCAAAGTGGCGAGCTAGCACCTCAAGGTTTCCCTGTGGTTACCGTGGTTGATAGACAAGATTCGTGGGCGGTGTTGAATGTGCGTGAAGATTGGCTGAAACACTTCCAAAAAGGAGCAACATTTAACGCTTACCTACCCGCTTTGGACAAAACGGTTGAGTTTACCGTGACTCACATTGCTGTGATGGGTGACTTTGCAACATGGCGTTCAACTGATGCTTCTCAAGGCTTTGATTTACGAACTTTTGAGGTCGAAGCTCGCCCAACCAAGGCAGAACCAGAATTGCGTATGGGCATGAGCGTAGCGGTTGAATTGTAATGGCAAGCGATTCACACACTATTAGTCAATGGCAGATAGTTCGACGAGACGGCTGGTTGCTTTCCAGCCTAACCTGGTTGCCGGTCGCCTTGGCGCTGTCGATTTGGGCCGTCTTCTCACACGGAATCGCTCGTGACCTTCCCATTGCCGTGGTGGACTTTTCTCATAGCGAAATGTCTCAAACCTTAACGCGCTACTACGATGCGACGTCAAGCATGGCTGTGATCCAGCAATTGCAAAGCGTTGAACAGGCGAAACAAGCACTGGTTGAGGGTAAAATCTACGCTTATGCGATAATCCCAAGTAACTTTGACAGCGATGTAAACAAAGGCTTAATGCCGCGAGTCTCAGTCTTTTATAACAGCCAAACCATCCTGATCGGTAAATTAGTCAATTCCGCCTTTTTGCAAGCACAAGGGACGTTTAACGCTCAAGTTACCACGATGAAGAATCTTACTCTGGGTAACCAAACCATCACCAGTGCGATGGCAAACGCCGTCCCAATTCGTACTCAAATAACCCCACTGTTTAATAAAAACAGCAACTATGCGCAGTTTTTAGTGTCAGCGGTCGTGCCTGCATTATGGCAAATCGTTGTAGTTGTGAGTACGATTTTAATTTTAACGGCCAATCACCGCATGCGAGGTTTACGATCTTGGCTAGGTGAAAGACCCGCAAAACAGATCCTAAATACATTAGCGCCCTACTTGCCTATTTTTGTTCTACAAGGTTTTGCGTTTTTGTGTTGGTTCTATATCGGTTTGAAATGGCCGATGAATGGCAGCTTATTCCTGCTTGTTGTTGGCCAATTTGTTACTGCGATTGCCTGCATGATCATGGGAAGTTTCTTCTTTTTTATGACACTCGATCCTGCGCGGGCGATGAGCTTTGCTGGCGCATTCACCGCGCCTAGTTTTGCTTTTATGGGTATCACCTTTCCAGTGACCGATATGAACAGCTTGGCGCAATTTTGGCGGAGTTTATTACCCATCAGCCACTACATCGAACTGCAAGTTAACCAAGTCAGCTACGGCGAACCCTGGCCCGTTGCGCTCAATGAACTGTTACCGATGCTGGGCTATGCCCTGCCATTGTTGCTCACTCTTGTGCTGGTGAAAAAGCACTTAAAACAGGAGCGATTAGCATGAGTTTGTGGTCGTTAATTAAAGCTGAATTAAAAGCCCTGTTAACCAATCCAGTCGTCATGCTCACGGTATTTGGCGGCGTGGTTTTCTACTCTTTTCTATACCCATTGCCGTATAGCAATCAAACCCCGCTAGAGCAAAAAATTACTGTTGTGAACTTGGACTTGAGTCAAACCAGTTACCAGCTCGAACGTATGGTTGATGCAACACCACAAGTCAATATTGTCCGTAGAGATAGCTCAATCATCGGCGCAAAAGAGGCGTTCTTAAACGGCGATGTGAGCGGCATATTAGTGATTCCAGAACACTTCTACAAAGATTTGTTAATGGGTAAAAGCCCCACGCTGGCTTACGCAGGTGATGCCTCTTATTTCTTGGTTTACGGCACTATTGTCGAAGGCTTAGCCCACGCAGGCGGCACACTAGCGGCCAAATCAACCGTCAGTAAATTGGTGATTGAAGGAACTCCGATTGAACAAGCGGTGAATCAATACGCACCAAGTCAGCTCAATATGAAGCCTACTTTTAATCCTCGCATGGGCTATCTAGATTATGTTGTTCCGGCGGTTTTTGTTTTAATTCTGCAGCAAACTCTTGCAATGGCAGCAGGATTGCTTGGCGGGACACAAAAACACGGTAAAGGGTATTGGAGCCGCACGCCAGCGCTCCAGCTCATCACGGTTCGCACCTGTATCTTGGTGATAATCTATTACCTACTTAGCATGTATTACTTCGGTGCTAGCTTTACGATGTACAGTGTTAACCAACTCGCCCCTATCAGCCAGTTGCTCACCATGCTACTGCCGTTTTTAATCGCTACCAGCGCGATCGGAATATGGCTTGGGCAAATATTACCACGCCGAGAATTAGTCACTCTGGTGGTACTGATAAGCTCCATGCCACTCATATTCAGTGCGGGTTTTATTTGGCCGACACAATCCATTCCTAACATTGTGCTTTGGCTAGCGAATCTCTTCCCAAGTACCGCCGCGATACAAGGATTCTTGGCGCTGAATCAAATGGGGGCTGATTGGCAACAAGTCGCACCACATTACACCCAGCTTTGGCTACAAGCCATCGCTTGGTTTAGCTTGGCGCTTTGGTCAGTACATCGAGGCAAGCAGAAAGCTCACCATAAATAGTGAGCTTGCTTATTAGCTGTTATCGATAAAAATAAAGCGTGGTCAATCAACCACGCTTTATTTTTTACTCATATATTTAGCCGTTTTTCACCAGCAGTGATGAAGCCTATTGCCATGACTGCCAGCGACTGCGCATTTTCTCAATCACCGCTTGCGATACCCCATGAATATTTTGATACTGACCGAGACATTCAATCACTTCAAATTCAGCCCCTAACTTCTTCGCCATCTGATAATAGGGTTTGATTTCCCAACGGCGAACGAACGTATTGGAAACCACTACATCTTGACCATTTTTAAGGGCCGCTTCCGTCTGCGCTTGGCACCACTGATGGGCATCTTCCAATTGCAACGGATCAAAATGATACTCACCGGTTGTGAGAGCAAAATACATATCCGCTTCAAAATGAGCAGTTTGATAAGTGCTTGCCAGAGTGCTCTTTCCCGAACCGGGTAAACCACGAATAAGTGTTAATTTAGGCATACTGCTAATGGGGCTTAGGGAATATTGAACAATTGCTGTTGATTATACTTAAATTTGTTATCGACATCTCAAATTGATTCAGGTAAGTTTGGATGTATAGACGTCCAAAGCTGCTTTAGGGAGAAAGCTGTGCCGATTAGGATCCCCGATCAATTACCCGCTTCAGATGTGCTACGCGAAGAAAATATCTTCGTTATGCCCGAAACTCGTGCTGCGACACAGAACATTCGTCCACTGAAGGTGTTAATCCTCAATCTAATGCCGAAAAAAATCGAGACGGAAACTCAGTTTTTGCGCCTGTTATCAAATAGCCCGCTGCAAGTAGATATTGAATTGCTGCGCATTGATAACCGTCCAAGTAAGAATACACCCACTCAACATCTTGATACCTTCTATCGTCAATTTGAAATGGTCAAGCAACGTAATTTTGATGGCATGATCATCACCGGTGCCCCTCTGGGTTTGGTGCAATTTGAGGATGTGATTTATTGGGATCACTTAAAGAATATTATGAGCTGGGCCAAAGAACATGTCACCTCGACGCTGTATGTGTGCTGGGCGGCGCAAGCGGGCTTAAAACTGCTCTACGATTTACCGAAACGAACTCGTAAAGAGAAGCTGTCTGGCGTATATCGCCATCAAGTGCAGCAACCTTTCCATGCTCTACTACGTGGTTTTGATGATGAGTTTCTAGCGCCCCATTCTCGTTATGCTGATTTCTCGTCAGAGTATTTAAGCGAACACACTGATCTGGATATTCTAGCCACATCCGATGTGGCTGGTGTTTACTTAGCGTCAACGAAAGACAAGCGCAATGTGTTTGTTACAGGACACCCTGAATACGATGCCCATACCTTACACAATGAATATGTGCGAGATAGTAATGAAGGGATGGAACCCGTTGTTCCGGTAAACTACTACCCAAATAACGACCCACAGAACAATCCACGCGCCAGTTGGCGTAGCCATGGTCACCTATTGTTTTCAAACTGGCTCAACTACTGTGTTTATCAACAAACACCGTTTGACCTTGAGCACTTTAGTGAAGCGAACTTTACTAAAGACGACTAATCGGAAAGACAAGAGTAAACCACTCTCGAACCACGACAACACTCCCAAAAGGCCATCACGCATGGCCTTTTTTTACATTATTTGCTGCCGTTCAACTCGCATGTTAACCATATACTCACTCGCTCTACAGGGCTTTCCGCGCTTTGCCGTGATTATAATCCTCTCATAACCAAGGGGTTGGTCATGACATCTTGCATTAGCAAATTTATCATAAACAAACAGACACTTATCGCCACCAACTGTCTGTTATTACTTTCCGCCTGTGTCACCATTCACACCGATGAACGTGTAACACTCAATATCTCATCCCAAGAAAAAGCCGAAGCACGGATTGAACTTGGGATTGGCTATCTGCAACAAGGTAACCTAGCAAAAGCGCGGGAGAATTTTGAAAAAGCCCTACAACACACACCTGATTACTATCGCGCTCAACTCTCACTCGCCCACTATCACCAACAAGTGGGTGAATACCAATACGCGGAAAACTTGTATCGCAAAACACTCGCTTTACACCCCAACAATGGCAACGTACTCAATAACTACGGTACCTTTCTTTGTAAACAAGGTAACTTCACCGCGGCTGAAGGTTATTTCAAACAAGCTATCAAACAGCCGAGGTATTATTCCATTTCGGCTAGTTATGAAAATGCCGCCTTTTGCGCCATCAAATCAGGAGACATCGATAAAGCCATGATCTATTTCTCAAGAGCGATTGATTATGAGCCGACGCGCCATCGTGCAATATTGAACTTAGCAAAGCTTGAAATTAGCCAGAGCCAACTGAATGAGGCTCGCTTGCGATTGTTTCGATTAATGCAGACCGAAGAGTTAAATTTGCCAGTGAAGCGTAAGGTACTTACGTTAATGATTGCACTAGAAACCAAAGCCGACAACGCAACCCTTGTCGAACGCTATCAGCAGCAACTGGCCGCAATCAACACATGATCTGGGATAACTATAAAGCCGCGTTTCAAACCATCAACATCAATCACGGTCACAAAAAAGCCCGCATTAGCAGCGGGCTTAAACAGGGTTTTACGAGTATTAGCGAGATTTGAGCGCTAACCATGCTGCTCGCTGAGCTTGGTCTTTAAAGCTCCACGCAACAAATCGACTGATCTTCTGCCCTTGGCTCATCTCGACAATCGTCACTTGCTTGGCAGCCACTTTTTCCAAGTTTTTGCACAACCAACGCACGTTATCTTTTTTTGAAATCAAGGTCGTAAACCATAGCACCTGTGTGGCAAACTTTTCACTCTCATACGCGAGATTTTTAACAAAAGTGGCTTCGCCCCCCGGGCACCATAACTCGGCTTTTTGACCGCCAAAATTGAGCGTAGTGCTTTGTTTTGATGAGGTTTTTACTGGTGTGGACGTTGCCTTCTCAGCTTTCACATTGCCGCGCTTTGCCTTATGTGCATTAAGGTTGGCGATTTTACGCTCGGTGCCTTTCTGTGCTTCTTCTAACGAACTATGAAAGGGTGGATTACACGTGGTCACATCATAGTATTCACCCGGCTGTATGATGCCTTGGAAGAAATGACGACTGTCACTTTGCAAGCGACACTCAACATTACCGACTAATACGTCGTTCTCCGTGGCGATACGATTTGAGTTGTCCACTGACACCGAATCAACATCGCTGCCCACATAGTGCCAGCCGTATTGCGTCGCGCCGACAATCGGATAAATACAGTTAGCGCCAACACCTATATCCAGCGCCCTGATAAGTTTGTGGTTAAGCTTTGGCGCTTCTGATGAGAGCAAATCTGCTAAACGATGAATGTAATCTGCACGGCCAGGGATAGGCGGACACAAATACCCCTCAGGTATATTCCACTGCGTGACACTGTAATGTTCAGCCAATAACGCTTTGTTTAATAGCTTCACCGCAATAGGATCATCAAAACGGATCGTCGCTTCACCAACTGGGTTTTTAACCACATGTTTTGCAAGCTCAGGAAGCGCTTTCACCAAGCGAGCAAAATCGTAACGCCCTTGATGAACATTACGTTTGTGCAGCCCTTGCTGACCTTTCAGTTGAGTAATGTTTGTCACACTACTCGATGACAATTTGTCGCTCTTAGCGCTCATGCCACGTTTTACACCGTTTTTATTGGCCGGACGCTTGGTTGACGACCCTTTGTTTTTTTTAGCGGATCGTGGGGCGCGCTTGTCGCGCGGCGCATCATTTGTACTCATAGCGAATTGGTTACTTCTGTTCTCGATAAATCATAAACAAACGAGCATCCAGCTCCAATTGATGATATTCCGGTTCCATATGACAGCAAAGTTGATAGAACGATTTGTTATGATCTTTCTCTTTTAAATGGGCAAGCTCATGAACCACGAGCATACGCAATAAGGGTTCTGGTGCATCTTTAAACATGCTAGCGATACGAATCTCGTTCTTCGATTTTATTTTTCCGCCGTGCACCTTCGCAGTATAAGTGTGTAGCCCTAACGCGTTATTAATTAGGTGGATCTTATTGTCATACACCACCTTACTCAGTGGTGACGTTTTCTTCATATATTGGTTTTTCAGCGCGATGGTATATTCATACAACGCTTTTTCACTTTGAATCTTATGACGCTCTGGATAGCGTTTTTCAAACCAAGCACAGAAACGGCCAGACTCAAGCATTTGTGACACTGGCGTAAGGATATGTTCAGGATACCCTTGGATATAACGCAACGCAGGATTCATAGTGACTCGACAACATAATCAATAACGGCCTAAGTTTACCCCAATTACCCGCACTCATCACTCGAATCATTGTCGCATGCGCGCTATTCGCCTATACTCCAGCCAATTTCTTCATCTCCTGATTTAAAAAAGGCTCAGTATGAAAAGACTGGTTTTATATGTCGCCGACAAATGTCCACACTGTAAAGATGCGCAGCGCTATCTTGACTCAAAAGGCTACCCATACCGTTTGACCAACGCAAAAATGCAACGCGGACGCAAAGAACTACAAGCCATGGGTGCTCGCTCTATCCCTGTATTGAAGATCGGTGATCAAATTATGGTCGGATGGAATCAGAAGAACTTTGAGAAGATGTATCAAAGTTAGTGTTATTTCAGGAATTTAAATGGGTGGAATTTCCACCCATTTTTGTTTTAGCCAACGCAACTCGTTACCTACGCTCTAAACCCCCATACCGCATCAATCAGCTTAATCATCAGCTCTTTTGAAACCTCTTCACCCTCTTTTTCTGGTAAGTATTCAACAAAATCCGCGCCGATAAACTTAGGGTGCTGAGCGATTCCATAGACTAAATGCAACGCTTCCCTTGCGCTCAAGCCCCCCACATTTGGCGTCGCACAGGATCGGAATACGCTGCCATCTAACGCGTCGTAATCAAACGACAAATAAACATGGTCATACTCTTGTTCAACCTTAGCGAGCAATTGTTTCAGCACCCAATCAATACCCAACGATTCAATCATCGCCATATCGAAATTGACCATGTCATAGCGCTGCATCAATTGATGCTCGTTAGGCATTAAATCACGGACCGCCACGTAATACACATCACGAGGGTTGAGTGCCAATGCTGGCTCTACTTGCCAACCATTGTGAGAATATTGGTCCATCAATAGCGCCAAAGGCTTACCATGTAAATTGCTGGCCAGACTGTTATTACAATCGGCGTGAGCATCCACCCAGATCACCGCCACTCGCTTACCCTGTTGTTTTTGATAATACTCTAATGCCGCTTGAACAGTGCCCACGGCGATAGAATGATCGCCACCCAGAGTGATTGGCACACGCTGGTTCTGATACGACGCTATCACTTTATTTTTTAGCTCATCACAATAATGTTTGAGGGCCAACTCTTTTTGCGCCTGCGCGATCATATCAAGGACTTTTTGCGTCGGTTGTACATCTCCGAGGTCGCGTATATCAGCCCCCCAACGCTGATTCCTCACCGCCATCCACTCCGTTAGCCCCATCCATGAACCTTCATTCAATCGTCGTAGCCCCTCTACCGTATTTTCACTCGTTGGGTAACAACCCAGTTGATTAAAGGGGGCACCGATAACATCGAAGGTTCTTGGCATAGATAAACTCCTTAATATGCTCTGTTTGATTTGGTGGTTGATTTAACACCTTAAAGCTTGATAACTCGCTCTCGACTATTGAGCTACTAGAAAGACCTGAGTTAGAGAGCCACTTCACATGCTATCGTTCTTTACTCACTCGGTAGCATAAGCATTATCATCTTAGGCAAGGTCAATATGCACCCAGCGTAATAGCAATAATTGAAGTTTAAATACGATCGTAAATTTATCTTCTTAAACAACAAAACAAGTGTTGACAAGTGTCACTTAGCTCTTTAATATCCGCCGCCAGCAAGTAAAGGGTTTGAAAAAACCACTTGTTTTACAAAGTATTACCAGCACAGATTCAGCTGATCTCGGTCAGTTGTGTTTCTATTTTTTAAAAGTAGAGAGACAACAAATTTGAGATTCGGCATGACTACACAAACTACCTCAGCTCCAGCGTCAAACGACAGCCAAACATCTTGGCAATCTAAAGCAATTCTTAGCGTAGCATTCTTAATGGCAACCACTTCTGTGGGTCCAGGTTTCCTTACGCAAACGGCTGTATTTACCAACATCTACAAAGTCGACATGGCCTTCCCTGTTTTCGCTTCAATGTTTATCACTTTTGGTATTGTGATGAACTTGTGGCGCATTGTTGGCGTATCTGGTCTACGCATCCAAGATATTGCGAACAAAGTGGCTCCGGGTATGGGTTACGCTGTTGGTATTCTACTGGCACTTGGTGCAGTCGCATTCAACTTTGGTAACGTCAGTGGTGCGGCTCTAGGCATTAATGTGCTAACCGGCATTGATACGACTTGGGGAGCATTGTTTACCGGTCTGGTTGGTAGCTTACTTTTCGTCGTGCACAACGCGTCGAAACGCATGGACCAAATGGCGCGCTACCTTGGCCTATTCATGATTATCCTTATCGCTTACGTCGCTATGACCAGCCTTCCACCAATGGGTGAAACGCTAACAGCCGCGGTGATGCCTTCTGATTTTAGTAGCCTTCTTTTGCCAACGCTTACCATCGTTGGTGGCGCGGTCGGCGGTTACTACACGGGCGCACAACGCCTAGTTGATATAGGCTTGCAAGGTAAAGAAAACATTCCTTCAATCAAAACGGCGGCTTGGGCAGGTATTTCAATCGCGGTTGTGATTCGTATTTTACTGTTCTTGGCCGTGTTTGGCGTTATCTCAGCAGGAGCGGTACTTGATAGCTCAAACCCAGCAGCAGATGCTTTCCGTCAAGGTGCCGGTGAAACAGGTTACTTCATCTTTGGTTTGGTACTGTTTGTCGCGTCAATTACTTCGGTAGTCGGCAACTCTTACATGGCTATCTCACTGATCAAAACCTTATTCCCAACGGTTGCTCGCAATGAAAAAGCATGGTGTGTGGCATTTATCCTAGTCACTAGCCTTGGCACAGTAACGATGAACATGCCAATTTTACTGCTGATGCTAGCCGGTCTGGTGAACAGTATCATCCTGCCTATCGTTCTTGGCATGGTACTAGCTGCAACACGCCGCAAAGACATCATTGGTGACTACAAACACCCAATGTACCTAACGGCGATTGGTGTAACGATTGTGGTGGTGATGGCCGCTTCAAGCGTGACCAACATTGGCAACTTCGCAAGCAAGTTTATGGGCTAACCTCGCTCCAAAACAGATCATACATTCCAACGACAAAAGAGCCGCTCGCGGCTCTTTTATCTATTCACCAACCGCTATCGGCTCATTCAAAGTAAAACTTTTTACAAATTCGATAAAGGTGCGATCGGCAATCGAGAGATAGCCATCTTTGCGCCACGCCAACGCTAAGTCGAGTTTTACGGGTTGCTCAAAAGGAATACCCACCACGTCAGATTCATGATGGGTAACTAATTCTAGCAAAGCGGTAATCGCAAATTCACGCCGCACGATACTCAAGATCAGAGGTAATAGGTTGGTTTCAAACGCACACTGTAGTTGATGATTGTGCTCCTTTGCCTTTGCTTCGATATAGTCACGGTGAAAGTAGCCATCTTTAAACATCACCAGTTCTTGTTGGAAAAAATCATCAAAGCGTAGCGAACTATAGTCAGCAAAAGGATGCTCCCGGCCAACCACCGCCACCATTTCCGAGCTGAGCAGGTGATCGGTTTCTAGATCGTCGGGTACGTTATCTTGATTGATCACACCAATATCAAGTTCCCCATCCAATAACATTTGGCGAATGGAGCTAGTACCTGCATCAATCAGCACCAACTTTAAATTGGGGTAACGGCTTTTAAACGCCATTAACACCTGCGGAAAAAAATAGGACCCCATCATACTGGGTGCACCTAATCTTACTTCCCCTTTCTCCAACCCTTTCAATTCATCCATTGCCAGCTTTGCATCTTCGATTTGTTGCAATACCCGTTTAGCATGCTCCAATAACACACGCCCTTCATCGGTGAGTTCGACGCGCCTTTCTTCTCGACGAAACAATTCCATGCCAAGTGTTTGCTCAAACTTTTTGATCGAGATACTCAGAGCGGGTTGGGCAATATGTAACGCTTTGGCGGCATGAGTAAAATGACCAAATTCCGCTACGGTAACAAAATGCTTGAGCTGTTTTGAATTCATGATATACAAATTATATTAAGGTGATATTTTTAATATATTTTATTTATTCCCATCTCGCTGCTAATTTGATCACAACCACAACGATAAATCAGAAGTCCCATGATCGAATGTCGCACACCGCAGTATCAAAAAGTCACGCTAAGTCTAGCACTTGGCTCATTTTTGATTTTCTGTAACTTATACCTGTTTCAGCCCATGCTGCCCTATATGGCTAACCACTTTGCCGTATCTGAAACTCAGGTCAATTGGATTTTTGCTGCGACCACCCTCGCCCTTTCAATTTCATTAGTTCCTTGGGCGGTGGGCTCTGAGCGCTTTGGGCGACGAAATGTGATGTTGTTTGGGCTACTCGTTTTGCCTGTTATCAGCCTTGCTATGTTGTTTACTGATTCATTGATCGGTTTGGTATTACTGCGTGCAGTAATGGGCATCGCATTAGCCGCTTTCGCTTCTGTGGCAGTGGCTTACATGGTAGAAGAGCTCAGCCCAAAAGCCTTTAGTCAAGCGATTGGCACTTACATCGCAGCCAATTCACTGGGCGGTATTAGTGGTCGAATCCTAGGTGGGATGTTAACCGAACATCTAGGTTGGCAATCAGCCGTCATTACTATGGCTATTTTAACCATAATCGGTGCCTTTATCGTGTTCGGCTTATTGCCGCATCAGCGTCATTTTAAAGCGCAGAAAGGGATGCTTCGTTATCACAATCGCGCACTACTTTCCCACCTTCGCAATCGTACCATCTGGCTGGCGATGTTGATTGGTGGCCTCAACTTTGCCCTATTTGTTAACCTCTATTCCGTGATGGCGTTTCGCTTGGTCGCGCCCCCTCATCAATTACCGATTGGTATCGCCTCGATGATCTTTCTCTGTTATCTGGCGGGTACATTAAGCTCCAAACTCACTGCAACATGGAACAGCCACTATTCAGCCATTCACGGGATGATGCTTGGAACCACCATCAGTTTACTTGGGATGCTCATGGCCTACTTTGATCAACTTATCTGGATGGTCATGGGATTGTTGCTGATCAGTTTTGGCGCATTCTTTACCCATACTCTTGCTTATGCATGGGTGAGTCAGAAAGCGAAACGAGCTAAAGCGACGGCAACCGCACTTTACTTGGTGCACTATTACATTGGAGGCAGTTTAGGCGGGTTCTATTTAATCTACAGCTGGCAACATGGCGGCTGGGCAGCAGTCATCCTTGCCGGTAGTGTACTCTACCTATTGATATTTTGGCTCTGCCTGCGCCTACAAACGAAACCTAAAAACCAACTGGCGAAATCTGGTATCATTGCGCGGTAAAACTAGCCTCATGCCATTATAAAAAATCAAAAGGCATGCAAATATCAGGAAGCACGATGAATTGCCCACACTCAACTCAACAGCCAGACATTGCTTTGCAAGTCAATCAATGGCTCAACGATGTCGTTATTGGATTAAACCTTTGCCCTTTTGCAGCAAAGCCGCAGCGCAACAAACAGATTGAAATTTTTGTTAGCCAAGCAACAACCGACGAAGCTTTATTGGAAGACATCTTTAACCAGCTCTTAAGGCTCGACCAAACCCCAGTAAACGAACTGGAAACAACACTGGTCGCCGTGCCAAATATGCTCGCGGACTTTTGGGACTACAACCTGTTCATTGATTGGGTTGAAGGCTTGATCCGCCAACAAGGTTGGGATGGTATTTTCCAAGTCGCGACCTTCCATCCCGATTACTGTTTTGCCGATTGTGAGCCTGACGATGACTCCAATTTAACCAATCGATCACCGGTGCCGGTTTTCCACCTGATCCGCGAAGAAAGCATGGCAAAAGTACTCAAACATTACCCAGATCCGGAAGCGATTCCAGAAACCAATATTGCCCGTGTTGGCGCACTTACCAGCGAAGAGCGCAAACAGCTCTTTCCTTACTTATTTAGTTAATTCCTTCTCTATCGTCAGCATCAGCTCTTGGTGCTGACGAATGTGTGATTTCTTACTCGATCAATTGGCTAATTCGCGTCGAACCATGGCGAGGAGTGCATGCGTTTGCTAATATTGCGCGATATTTGTTATTGCCGGATTTAAGCGCATGTATTTATCAAAACTGACTCAAGAAATTTTCGATCACCTTTACCGTGATATTAACGAATTCCGTAGCACTTTCGACCTACCCGTTGCTGCGCCAGAAAGCCTAGACGCTAAAGCCGACACGCTGCACACCTCACTGGCGATCGAAGAATTGACAGAACTTGCGGAAGCGGACAATAAAACTGAACAAGCAGACGCGATCATCGACAGCGTTTACGTTTTGATGGGCCGCCTTGTGCACCTTGGCAACGACAAAGTTGAAGACAACCTTGCGATCAGCTACCTAATCGACCTGCTACTTAACGTTGCGGTGAACCGCGGAATCGACTTCCTACCTTGTTGGGATGAAGTACACTCAAGCAACATGAGCAAAGTGTGCCGTAACGAAAAAGAGTATGCAGAAACTGAAGCTTTTTACGCAGAGCAAGGTATTAAATTAATGGCCGTAACTAAAGGCGATTACATCATTGCGAAGTGTGCAGAAGACTTCGTCTCAGACGCGAAGACCATCCGTCAAGGTAAGGTACTAAAATCGGTTTACTACCGTCCGGCTGACCTCGCGCAACTGACAAAGTAACAGATAGACTAAAGCTGCCCTCGGGTGGCTTTATTTTTAAGTGCAGACATGAAAAGCAGTAAACAGACAGTGAGCAAGCCCGTCACATGGATTTAATCGTGAAACTCATCCCTCTTACCATGGAACACGCTCCGACATTACTGGCATTCGAGCAAAAAAATCGTGGTTGGTTTGAACTGCACATCACACCACGTGAAGAGGATTTCTATACCCTACTTGGGGTGCAAACCCATATCGCCGAACTGCTGCTCGATCAGACTCTAAACAGAGCCTATTCAACGTTATTGCTCGATCGTCACAACAATCTCGTTGGGCGGGTCAACCTTGCCAACATTCACCAAGGAAAAGCCTTTCTTGGTTATCGACTCGGTAAGCCGTGGGTAAAGAAAGGGCTGGCGAAAAAAGGAGTGAAGCTCATGATTGAGCAAGCAAAAATACTCAAGCTAAAACGTTTGGTTGCCCTCGCTTCCGTGACCAATATCGCTTCGCAGAAAGTTCTCACTTCACAAGGCTTTAAAGCGCATCATCGCCTAGCAAAATTCACCCAAGTACAGGGCGAAACTCTGGACTGTATCGAATATCGCTTGGATCTGAATTAACGCGCTAATCCTCTATGTGAGCTGCAGTACACCATCAATCAAACAATAAAATGCTCTTATCTTCTAGTTCCACTCTTTCCACGCGAGTGTTAAACACCGCTGACAACCGCTCAGGACCCAGCACTTCATTTACCGGACCAAATGCATTCATCACCCCTTGTTCTAACAACAAGGCTTTATCGGCATGTTTTAAGGTTCGGTTCAAATCGTGATTAGACATCAAAACAGTCAATCCCATCGCTGCAACCCGATCAATCAGTTGATACAACAACGCTTCTTGACCAATATCGAGCGGCGCTGCTGGTTCATCCAAAATCAGCACCTTGGCAAAGGGATTCAGCGTTGGCCAGATTTGTAAACAAATGGCACACAGTCTTACCCGTTGCCATTCACCACCTGATAGCTGGTGAATACTTCGATGTAACTTATCCTCTAGCTGCAAGATCTCCGCTAACTCAAGTACCGCTTCTTCAACTTCATTGAGCTTAAATTTCGCGTGGGCAGGAATCGATAACGACAGATAATGCGACACTTCTAAGTTGAAAGCCGGACGGTCTGATTGCGCGAGAAAAGCGCGATAATCCGCTAACTGCGAAATCGATGCTTGATTAACAGGGAGATCAGCAATGGTTGTTTCACCTGTCGATTCCAATAGGCCGGCCACCGCAGCTAAAAGTGTGCTTTTGCCACTGCCATTTGGGCCAATCACATGCACTATCTCACCGGGTTCAGCATGAAAAGATAAAGGGAGCAGTCGTGAACCGACACAGAGCGAATTAACGAGAATCATGATTTTTCACCAGCATCCAGATAAATATTGGCGCACCAATTGAGGTTGTTACGACACCCAATGGCAATTCACCGGCACTCAACGCTGTTCGCGCGATCAAATCAGCAAACACCACCAGCAGCGCGCCAGTTAACGCTGAAATCGGCAATAGATAGCGGTTTTCACTGCCTAATGCTAAACGGAGTAAATGTGGAACCACTAAACCAACAAAGCTGATCACACCGCCTAATGCAACAGTACAACCGACTAACACTGAAACCGCTAAAATCAACTTCCAGCGCATGCTTTCAACATCAATACCAAGTTGCTTGGCGTGGGTTTCGCCCATCATTAACTTATCAAGCAAAGCACCTTTGCAGCACAGCCATACTAGAACTGGGATCATCACTAAAGTCAAAATGTGTTGATACCAACTGGTACCGCCGATGCTACCCATCAACCAGTACATCAAAATTCTAAGACTTAAATCGTCACTAAAATAGAATGCCCAGGTGACAACTGCCCCAGCGAGAATACCAAGCGCAACACCTACCAGCAGCAAACGCGTTGTGGTTAAGCGCAGTGCTCTGGTCATCACAACCAGTAACAAGGTAAACGCTAATGCTCCAAGAATCGCGGCGAACATAAACCCGATTGGGGTGGCGAATGCTGGCAGAAAAAACAGCAGCAATACCATCATCACACTGGCGCCGCCAGAGATACCGAGTACCCCCGGCTCCGCTAAAACATTACCAAGCAAAACTTGCAATACGGCGCCTGAAACCGCTAAAGAGGCACCAATGGCAATCGCCGCCAATAGTCGTGGTAAGCGCAATTGTGTCATCAATTGTTGCTCAAGGGATGAAAGAGAGTTGAACGGATTGATGAACAGTTCTCCCACCATAAGGTAGAGCGAGCTGATAGAAATTAGCGCAAAAACCACCCAACCTATCGTGCGTTGCCATCGTTTATGTTTGCGAGCCAGAAGTTGAGTAAAGTCCATAGCGTAGAGAGGTGCTTATCCGTATCGAATACAAAATATCGAGAAAAAATAATGGCCTAACGATACCGTTAAGCCATTTAAATAGAAAGAAATTTTAGATGTTTAGCGACTAATCGTAGACGATTTGTCCATCTTCATAACGAACTTGAACTGGACAGATCATTAATGCCGCTCGTTGGCCGATTTCAACATGGCGATTTGGAAAAACGATCGCTTCCTCTTCGTTTTTCGCCATTAACGGTTTTTGCCCATCATGGCCAAAGACTTCACCGTGCTTAAAGCTGGTAAAGTTTTCAACATCATCGCCAAATAAGAAATCAAAATCATCATGAATACGAACAATGGTACGACTGACACGATACATTACCGGCTTACGCGGTAAATGCTCTGCCTCGCTCGCACTAATCAAGTCACGTAATGCGAGGTCAAAAGCAATCAACTTTTTCAGGTCATTGTCACCAATTCTCGCCGCGCTACCCAGTTCAACCGTCAGCGCTTGCGCAGCAAAGTTCTCAGCGCTAAACCAACTAAACGTACTTGATGGCGCGTTAGAAAACAGCAGCGCTTCTAGATGTGCACTGCAGACAAAATCCATCAACTCTCGACTACGAACAGGATGTCGAGCTTTTGGGCTAACGGCA
Organism: Vibrio scophthalmi; assembly: GCF_040869025.1. Lineage (NCBI taxonomy): Bacteria > Pseudomonadati > Pseudomonadota > Gammaproteobacteria > Vibrionales > Vibrionaceae > Vibrio > Vibrio scophthalmi. The sequence continues at coordinate 3,207,001 of NZ_CP134271.1, forward strand.
AAAGTATAGTGCTTAGACTGGCGAATGGCGCAGTGCAGATCAAAGTGCCAACGCTGCTCATCTTGCGTACCAGTGAAAAACTCACTCACCTGTTGCTTGAGCATATCAGCAATATCAAGCTCTTTGCTTGGCTCGTGGCGCTTGGCATCAAACAGTCGATTCAAATTAGTTTCAATACTACGAGTGTGCGCATTGGTCGCTTCAGGGTGAGCAATAATAAACAGCAACCGCTCTTTAACTGGTTGAAACCCTGTCTCGATGTCTTCAATAATCCGATCAACTAACTCCATCGGGGCGGTTTCATCACCATGAACACCACACGAGATAACAATATGCTTACTATCAACATCAAGGCGAGCAGGAATCACTTCCAACACACCACGTTGATGCAGTTTAAATCGTGTACCCGAAGCCACGATAGATTCAGCAGGAATCATATCGTTTTCTAAGTCTAAGCTGTCAAAAAGAAAAGATTGCCGAAATAATTTCTTCGTCATGCGCTACTCCTTTATTGCACAGCGGTATGTTAATAAAATGTTCTAGCAAGTTTTGTCGCTGCGGTCGCACTTATGGATAGAAATTACGTGCTTCATCGAAAAAACAAACATTGCCACGCTACGCAGCCCGAGGAACACGTAGAGAAGAAAGCGAGTGCTGTACAAAATAGCCGAGCAATCACTCGGCTAAACGATAGTACCATAAGATAAAATGGTAATTTGTTGATCTAAGGCGGATTCCTTAGCGAGTTTACTCACCTTGCGCGAGCAACGCCTCAAATTGCGATACTTTATCTTCAACCATTTGCAGGCTCTGACGCCAAAAATCGGCCTGTGTTAAATCCATCGCCAAGTGACGCTCAACCACGTCTTCCGCCATCATTGAGCCGGTATCACGTAATAACTGCACGTAGTCAGGATAGAAGCGACTCCCCTTGCTTTCTCTTTGCGCGTAAACGCCTTTACTGAACAAGTAACCAAATAGATACGGATAATTGTAGAAGCTCACTTCTGAAATAGAGAAATGCAATTTGCTCGCCCAAAAATACGGATCGCTTTCGCTCATTGAATCGCCATACCACTCGCGCCACGTTTCATCCATTAACTGGCATAGCTGCTCAGCACTCAGCTCGCCTTCTTGGCGCTGTTGGTAAAAACGTTTTTCAAATTGATAGCGGACCGGAATGTTGACCAATAACGCATAGGAAGAAGAGAGCTCTTCCCACAACATTTCCAATTTTTGTTCGCGAGTTTGAGCCTTAGCTAGTAGCGAATCACGGACGATGTTTTCTGCAAAAATAGAGGCCGTTTCAGCCAACGTCATTGGATAACGAGTTTGACACAGCGGCATATCGCGCATCACCCAGTTATGGAACGCATGGCCTAATTCATGAGCAAGCGTCATCAGATCTGAACGACTGCCACCCCAAGTCATAAAGACCAGTGGCGTACGGGTAGCGGCAAACTTGGTACAATAAGCACCTAAACGACGATTTGGTGTTGGCTCAGCATCAATCCAACCATTTTCTACCATCAAGTCAACAAAGTCCGCCATCTCTTGATCGACTTCCGAGAATGCTTGTTTGATCACTTCAATAGCTGCATCGAATGTGTAAGTTTGCTCCGCATCGCCATCTAAGCTTGGCATACCAGCCATATGGTTCCATGGTTGCATTTGTTCTAACCCATGCACTTTCGCCATTAAGCGCCCAGCTTTTTGCCCGATATCACGATGAGCGAGTGTCGTCTCCATCATCGCATCTAAGGTATCCGGCAGAATACGGCTTTGATGCAAGCTTGGATCGAGAAAATGGACGCTGTACTGAGAAGAGCGTTTTTGATATTCACTAAGACGCCAACCCGCCAGTGCATTTAAAATGGCAGCAAAACTCTCTTGGTGGGTCGCCATTGCCTCTTGAATACCACGCCACGCCGATTGTTGCTTCTCAAAATCAGTACCATAGAGCAAACTTGCTGCTTGCGAAAAACCTATCGTTTGGCCATCATCGAGTGTGATCTGTAGCGAGCCAGTAATGTTGTCGTACATCCTACTCCAAGCATCTCGCCCATCCACTTGCATCGCGGCAAGCAGTTGCTCCTCTGCCACGCTTAACTTGGTGTCGGCAATTTTTCTATCACAAGCAATTAAAAAGGCCTGTCCATACACATCACCACTATCGTGATCGAGCACTTCTTGGATGTACTCTAAGGGCGCATTCGCCAAGGTATCTTGGTATGGTGTATAGGCTTGTGATAACTGTGAGCTTAATTTCGCCAACTTACCAATTAATGACTTCGCATCAGGATTGATGGCATCAATCGAAGCATGACATTGAGCAAAAGTGTTGATAGTGGCTAATAACTTCCCAGCCGCTTCTTTGGTTTGAATCGCATTTTGCATCACTGCCGTTAAATCGCGGCGATCAACGTGTTGATTGAGAACTTGAATACACTGCTGAATCAGCTCAATATCTTGTGTGATCTTAGCATCATTTAAATCTTGATAAGCGATGGATAAATTCCAACTTGGTGCAGTCATAATTCTTTCCTTTAAGCGTGCGATAACCCAGAGAGCGGTGTACCGATCGAACAAATTTGAACGTAGATTTTATCTGCGTGGGTAATTTTTATATGCGAAATGGATTGATTGGCGATCTGTAGCGTTGAAAATAGTGCTGGATTACGCCAATCCAAGCCCAAGGTATTGGCTAAAATCATTCGGATTGAGCCACCATGGGCGATTAATAAGGTGTCTTGCTCTGCACTCTGTGCTAATGCTTGCCATCCATCAGATATACGTTGATAAAACGCGTCAATCGACTCTGAACCAGGCAATGGATGGCTGACCGGATCTTGCCAAAACCGCTCCAGCATTGGCCATTGCTGACTAAGCTGGTCAAATGGCACACCATCAAACTGGCCGAAATCCATCTCTTGAAATTCAGGGCTGACTTGCAGGCTCAAACAAGGCTTCTCAACCACTAAACGCATGGCTAAGTCTCGGCAGCGGCGCAGCGGCGAGCTAACGACATGTTCAAACGGTAGATTTATTTTAAGTAAACCGCTGCAGATAGATTGCTGCACTGAACTTGCCACCAACACATCGGTATGGCCGTTGAGCGCGGCTTCGCCAAGCGTTTTACCATGTCGCAGTAAGTAGATATTGACACTTTTCATTGTGCTAGCCTTTCAGTGTCATCGGTAAGCCTGCCGCAACAAAGGTAACCTTATCGGCTACTTTGGCGATCGCTTGGTTCATCCATCCGGCATGATCAACAAACAAACGGGTAACTTCACCCATTGGGATAATCCCTAGGCCAACTTCATTTGAAACCAAAATAATCGTTGCCGGGCTATTGCTCAACGCACCAACCAGTTGCGCTACATGTTGATTGATCGCCGCTTCCTCTGCAGTTTTACCGTGCTCAAAAATGATGTTACTCATCCACAAAGTAAGGCAATCAATCAACACAATATCTTGCGATGTAAAGTTCGAGACTAAGTCAGCAACCGCAATTGGACACTCGTGTAACTGCCACGACTCATCACGTCTTGCTTGATGATGAGCGATTCGTTGCGACATCTCTTGGTCTGTTTGGGTTGCGGTGGCGACATAGTGACGACGGTGTTTTACATCAGCAAGAACACAAGATTCAGCATAACTCGATTTGCCCGAACGAGCGCCGCCTAAAATTAAATGAAGACTCATAGTGTATGGGTAAACCAAGCAAGAATAAGTAGATAGCTTAGCAGTTCCATCAATTGTTGCGCAGCGCCCAAACAATCTCCGGTAAAACCGCCAATACGTTTGATAAGCCATGCTTTAAATAGATGACGAAAGACTACCGCAGAAACAAGCAACAGCGCAGCCAAACCAAGTGTTAACAACAAGCTACTCAATACGCCGGTGGCGATCAAAATCGCTAAGTCCGCTTTACTTTGTCTATTGGCTAACGGCTTGCTTTTGCTGCTATCGAGATCGGCAACGTAAGGCATATCATAAATCAGCGATGCGGCCACGCAGCGACTAAGCGTATAAACGACAATAATAACCACGACTAATTGACTGACTAAGGCAAGTTCATTCAATAATACGAACTTGGCTAGCAGCGCCATAACCAGCGTTGCGGCACCGTATGTTCCAATACGACTGTCTTTCATGATGGAGAGCCGACGCTCTAAAGTCATCCCCCCGCCAATGCCATCCGCCATATCAGTTAGACCATCTTCATGGAAAGCGCCAGTCAGCAATAGGCTTATCGCCATCGTCAGTAAGACGGCCACACTAGTTGGAAAAAGAAAAGTACAGAATAGGAATATCAGACCGCAGATCGCACCAAGTAACACGCCCACCAAGCCAAAATAGCGTCCAGCTTGATTCATTCGTTGTTCTGAATAAGGGGTATCACTTGGGATAGGTAAACGAGAAAAGAACCCCAACGCCAGCCAAAATAGCTGGAGTTGGTATTGCGCCGCTTTACGCATTACATCTCGACTCCAGCTTGGTCAAAACTGGCCATGTGGTTGTAAAACTCAGCAGCAGAGCGAATTAGAGGTACGGCCAATACTGCACCCGTTCCCTCACCTAAACGCAAAGCAAGGTCAAACAATGGGGTTGCTGCAAGTTCTTGCAACATAAATTTATGTCCTGACTCATGAGATTGATGAGCAAAAATCATATACTCACGACATGCTGGATTTATCTTAGCAGCCACATAAGCCGCCGCTGTAGCGATGAAACCATCAACAATCACAGGGGTGTTGTATTTTTCCGCCGCCAAGAACGCGCCGACCATTTGTGCGATTTCAAAACCACCAACTTGGCGCAAAATCTCTTGAACGTTTTGACCACGGCAGCGATTCACGCCTAATTGGACAAATTGGCGCTTTTTACGCATTTGTTGATCATTAATGCCCGTGCCTAAGCCCACACACTTCTCAACACTACGACGTGACAACGCTGCTAAGATAGCCGCGGCACTGCTGGTATTACCGATCCCCATTTCTCCAAACATAATTAGATTGGAGCCAGAATCGACCACTTGTTTAACGATTTTGTCACCAAACGCTAAGCCCTGTTCAACCTGTTCTTTAGTCATCGCGGGTTTGTGAGCAAAGTTTTCAGTGGACGTCCCTAAACGCTGCTCAACCAACAATGACGAGTCGGTTTTAATCGGCTCAACCATACCCGCATCAACCACTAGCAAGTCAACGTCATTGGTACGACAAAAACAGTTCACCGCCGCACCACCCGCCAGGAAGTTTTTCACCATTTGTTGAGTCACTTCCTGTGGCGCAATACTTACGCCCTCTCGAGCAATCCCATGATCGCCAGCAAATACGATGACAGTCGGTTTCTTGATTTTTATCTTAGTGACAACGTCACCCTTACCCTGTCCTTGAATCATAGCCAACTTATGGGCTACCTGCTCTAACTTGCCTAATGAACCCAAAGGTTTGGTTTTATTGTTAATTTTCTGCCAAATGGCATCTGAATGAGATTTATCTAACATGATTCGCTACTACTTAATTCGGTCTGGCTATGGAGAATGTTTTTTCTAACATCGCGTAATTTGTACCACCAAGACGGCAAAGCGGATTTACGCTCATCGCGTCAATTTCTAAACGGTCCTCTCGCTGAGCAATGATTTGTGAATCGACGAAAACTTGTTCAATTTCGGCAAAAACCAAATGCTGAGGAGAATCGCCAACTTCTTTTATTTCATAAAGTTTGCAGCCGAAGGCAATTGAGCAATCTTTTACGCGAGGGAGTTCAAAATCTTCCATCTCACACAATTCGATTCGACCGGCTTCTACTTCGGATTCACCATGTGGCAATGTCGCCGCACTTAGCGTGACAGCCTCGGCAAGGTCAATGCTAGCAATATGAATGACCATCTTACCGGTCTCTAGCACGTTGCGAACTGTATCTTTCATTTCACCATCAGGCTTATTGCCAACCGAAAACATCAATAACGGTGGCTGGCTGGAAATAGCGGTAAAATAAGAAAATGGCGCCAAGTTATAATTTTCACTGTCTGATTCAGTCAGTACCCACGCCACTGGACGTGGAATGATCGTTTGAGTCAACAGATGGTACACTTGCGATGGCGCAAGCGCACTCATATCAATATTCATAGACGTCCCTGTTACTAATAGAATTATCTATTACATATTTAAAATACGTTACTTAAATCAGTGTACTCCTTGTATCACTGTGTTTTCTAGCGAATCCTATCAGTTCCAGCCACAAATCAATCCGTTATCACCATTTTGGCGTGATTATTCGTATTGTCGCCTTCATAATCCATTTTTTCTCCGCTCTCTAGTACCAACAAAATCAAGAACCATCAAAATAGAACAGCAAAATTATTGAAGGTAGTGGTATCAACTTTCGATCTTTACCATCCCATCTATCTATTTTAAGAATCAAAATGAGAAATGACGGCACTAAAAACTCTATCTAACTGTTTTTATTCACTAAGTTTATTGGCTTGATTTAAGCATGTTCTATTACGTTGATTGTGAAACTCGCATCGCGCTGAGCAAAAAACTTTTAGCCGATAACGCTCTCTTTAAAAGCACTCAACGTGATGAGATGTACTGTGAAGCGAGGAAACAAATATGTTTGCCAATCAAAACCGCAACAAACCTAAGCCTGCCAAGCCAAAGCAGGACAAAAAACGCAGTGTGCCGCTATCATTGACGTAAATAAAGCCTGCATTAACAAAGAGTAAACTAAAATTAAAGCCAATCGAAAGATTGGCTTTTTGCGCAACCTCATAGACTTATCACCCGAGATGACCGATTCTTAACCCAAAAGAAAATTGGAGAATCTGTCATGGCAAAACAACAGATCGTCATCATCGCGGGTGCAACTGGACTAATTGGCACCGAACTACTCAAGCTGATGCTCGAAGAGCGAGCGATCGATCATATCTACGCGCTCACTCGAAAGGGACTGGCGTTTACTCACCCTAAACTGCAAGAACTGCGTGATCCGCAATTGCGTGTCATCGATTGGGATGACAGCAAGCCCGCACCGGAAAAAGGCTATATTTGTCTGGGCACAACTCGTAAACAAGCAGGTTCAAAATCGGCCTTGGAAGCGGTCGATTATCATCTTGTTTGCGATGTGGCGAAAAACATGGCTCTACTCGGGGTAAAAAATCTCACCGTGGTATCAAGTTATGGTGCGAATCCACGCTCCTCTTCTCACTATCTGCGCTGCAAAGGTAAGATGGAACTGGCGCTTGAGAATCTTGGCTTTGAAAACCTGACTTTTGTCCAGCCCGGCCCTTTAGTCGGATTACGCGATACACCAAGGTGGGATGAAACCTTATTGCAAGGCATCTTAAAAATCTTCCGTCCCGTTATGATTGGTCGCTTGGCTCGTCTCATTCCCATTAAAGCCGAGTTGGTTGCCCGAGCAATGCTGTACGCCTCATTCAGTCAGCAGGCTCGTTCTGTTGAGATTATTGATAGTGTCGCGATGCGACAACTGCTTAACAAGTACAAGTAGCGACGTAAATTAGAACTCGTCCCCACTCCGATGCGGTTTATCCCGCATCGGCTAAACACGTTCGCTGCAAAATTCACTCTGATTCATAGTAGATATCAAGTATCTCAATCAGTAGGATCCTCAATTCCATATCATTCAAATTACACGCAATCGCGATACTCAACGCGTCGTCTTCAAGGTAAGCAAGCAGTGTCCTAAAACCTTCGAGCAAACCACCGTGCCCAACAAGTGTTCGGGAATGGAAATAGATCTCTTCTAAACCTTTACCGCGATAATCCATCTCCCCTTTCATGTATTTAAGTGACGCTTCAGAAATTAGCTTACCTTGATACAGAGCGTGATTGAATCGATTGAGGTCTGTCGGTGTCGATGTTATCCCACCGGTCCCCATAAAGGTTGTTTTCGGCCATTCATCTGCAGTCACAATGCCTTGGTCGTAGTGAATATACGATTGTGCGTAGCCTTCACACCCTTTCGCTCCCGAGCAATACTGAGTATCACTGAGTTTAAGTGGGTCGATAATCTGCTGGTATAGCGCGTGTTCGTATGTGTTGCCTGTTACCTGTTCAATAATCCCCGTCAGCAAAATGTAATTTGAATTGGAATAGCGAAAATCTCTCATCGCGTAAGGACGGGCCGGATAGCTGGCAATTAACTCAACCAATCCAGCAAGCGTATAGTCACTTTTGATATTGCTATAAAACGCTTCCTGATCAAGAAAATTGACGATTCCGCTGTGATGAGAGAGCAAGTCATCTACAGTAATGTTTTCAGCATTAGGTACTTGCGGATAGAACTGCGATAAAGGCGTTGATAGTTGCAGTTTTCCCTGCTCGATCAATTGAAAGATGAGTGTCGCGGTAAAGGTTTTGGTTATTGAGGCGATTTTATAACGTGTATTTGGGCTCGCGGGAATGTAATCATCTTGGGTGAAAAAATGCTTCTTTATATCAACGTAACCGGTTTGATTACGATACGTTACTGCGCCTCTCTCCGTAATTTCGATGCTAAGCATCACCTTATTTGCATCATTCAGTGAGGAAAGGTAATCGTCTAACTTGCTTTTATTGAACTCTCTTGCTGCTGCGTCACCCGATAGGATGACAAAAGACAACATCAACATTGTAAATATGCCGCTAAACTGTTGCATGATAGATCCTTATAAATCGACTACCGCCATCATATTGGTAAATGCATATAAGTTGACAATAACGCGTGCCTTTGAGAGTCACATCTGAAATCATTTTCAACACGCCAACGGTATCTTTGCGCCAACTTGGTATGAAAATCGCTATTTTTCATCGCGTTATCATGACGGCTCTCAAATTTATTTAATCTCACCTATGACACAATCAAGCGCATATTTGGCTTTTGTTGCTTCTTTCACGTGCTGAATTCACACGAACATTGACCGTTATCATCACACGTGTAAGGCAACTTTCTAAGGTAAGGAAATAAAGTGGTACAAAGGATTAATTATGAGTGTTTGCCAAGCGCGGCTGGACCCTACGTTCACGCGACAAAGCACAATGATACGCTGTATGTTTCGGGTTTGACCGCCTTTGGTACTCCCGATCAAAAGGCAAATTTGATTGAACAAAGCAAAGCAGTGTTAGCGCAACTTGGCGCCATTTTAGAGCAAGAAAAACGCTCTCGCAGTGATTTGATTAAATTGACGGTATTCGTGCGTGATATCAGCAAACTGCCCCATATTCGTGAAATTCTTTCCGATTTTTACCAAGGCTATTTGCCAGCTTGTTCGCTGGTCGAAGTGTCACACCTATTTGATTCTGATCTGCATATTGAAATAGAAGCCACCATAGCGCTTCAAGCGTGATCATTTGCCACTAACCCTGATGGGGTTAGTGGTTTTTCCCCTCGGCCTATCTTGAATTTGGCTTCCTTTCGTTGTTACTCATTAACATAACAAGAAGCTAAGTCTGCAGGCTGCTACGCTTAGAAGGCACACAAAGTAGCCGAACTCTCGCGACTTGATTGCTAAGCGCACCACTCAGTGGTCTAATAGTAAAAAAGCCTTTAAACCATGGTAGATAGCATGCAACAAGAGCACCAACCGACGTTTTTCTTCTTCGATTATGAAACGTGGGGAACCAGCCCAGCCAAAGATCGCCCAAGCCAATTTGCGGGAGTACGCACGGACATGGACTTTAATATTATTGGCGAGCCTCTTGTCATCTATTGCCAACCACCCTCAGACTATTTGCCAGGAGTGGAAGCGGCACTGATTACCGGCATTTCTCCCCAACTGGCTGCAAGTAAAGGCCTGATCGAGCCTGAATTTATCCGCCAAATTCATGAACAATTGGCAACGCCAAACACGATTAGCCTTGGTTACAATAGTATTCGTTTTGATGACGAAGTAACGCGCTATACTTGTTACCGCAATTTCTTTGACCCTTATGCGTGGAGCTGGCAAAACGGTAACTCACGTTGGGACTTACTCGATGTGATGCGTGCTTGCCATGCTTTACGCCCTGAAGGTATTGAATGGCCAGAAAACGACGAAGGCTATATTAGCTTCAAACTTGAGCACCTTTCTGTGGCAAACGGCATTGAACACGCCAATGCGCACGATGCGATGGCTGATGTTATCGCCACAATCGAACTGGCAAAAAAAATCAAAGCCGCACAACCAAAACTGTTTGATTACTTCCTTACCATGCGTCATAAGCGCAAGCTCAACGAATTGGTCGATATCGTCAATATGACCCCGCTGATGCATGTCTCGGGAATGCTTGGCCGTGAATGCAACTATACCAGCTGGATTGTGCCTGTCGCTTGGCACCCAACCAATAAAAATGCAGTTATTGTGGTTGATCTCGCCAAAGATCCGCAAGTATTGTTCGATCTGGATGAGAATGCGTTGAAAGAGCGCCTATATACCAAACACAGTGATTTGGCTCCTGATGAGTTGCCCGTTCCTGTGAAGCTGGTGCATTTGAACAAATGTCCGATTCTTGCCCCTGCGAAAACACTGACGGCAGAAAATGCCGACAAGATTGGTATCGATCGTGAACAGTGCTTACAAAACTTACAAGTGCTCCGTCAACACCCAGAGATCCGAGAAAAATTGATTGGCTTGTTCGCTGTTGAACGTGAATATGAAAAGAGCGCTGACGTTGATACTCAACTTTATGATGGATTCTTTTCACCCGCGGATCGCGCTGCGATGGACATTGTTCGTCAAACCGAACCTGAGCACTTAGCGGCGCTTGATATCACCTTCAGCGATGCGCGTATCGAACCGCTATTGTTCCGTTATCGTGCGCGTAACTTCCCATGGACACTCACCGAGCAAGAACAACTTCGTTGGAATAGCCACTGCCAGGACTACTTCCAAAGTCGCATGGACGAGTACATGCTAAATTTTGAAAACTTAGTTCACGAACATGAAAGTGATACAAAGAAAATCACTCTATTAAAATCTGTGTATCAATACGTAGAGAAGCTTGTTTCGTAATCGACAAGCTCTTCAACACCGTTCTTCGCTTACGGCTAAAAATATGGCTAAAACGTTTTTAAAATACGCAGTATCCATGGGGTTAATATTCCTCTGCTTACTTGCGGGCACCAATATCCAACAACTGGTTGGTACATCAATACCTGGTAGCATCATTGGTATGCTAATTCTTTTTGCTTTAATGGCCAGTGGCCTTGTCTCATCGGATTGGGTTAAGCCGAGTGCTAACTTGTTTATCCGTTACATGATTTTGCTGTTTGTTCCTATCAGTGTTGGCTTAATGGAACACTTCGACACCCTAATCCATAACGCGCTGCCAATTTTGGCCAGTGCTGTTGGTGGTACGCTGATCGTTCTGGTGACTCTCGGGCTCTTTCTTGATCGCTTACTTAAGAAGGGGAACAAATAATGTGGTTGATTGTTACTGTCGTGGTGTTTTTCTTCGCCCGTTGGCTAAGCCGTAAATGCAATACACCCCTGATGAATCCCTTGCTGATCAGTATTGGCATTTTGATCCCGCTATTGATATTTTGCAAAATTCCGTTTGAAACTTATTATGCCGACAATCAATGGATCAGTTTTTTACTGCAACCTGCTGTGGTGGCATTAGCTTACCCACTTTACGAACAGTTACCACAGATCCGAGCGAATTGGCGCATCATCATGTTGGCATGTAGTGTAGGCTCCGTGATGTCGATGTTTACTGCCAGTGTTATCGCAGTCTACATGCAAGCAGACATGTCGCTGATTGCTAGCCTATTGGGTAAATCTGTAACCACCCCCATCGCAATGGAAGTCTCGCGTAATTTGGGCGGCGAACCTGCAATTGCTGCAATATTAGTGCTGATTGTTGGCTTGTTTGGGGCCATTCTCGCCTATCCAATTTATAACTTACTTAACATCACTCACCCTATTGCTAAAGGCTTAACCATGGGAACGGTTTCCCATGCGCTTGGGACCGCTACTTGCGCTGAAAAAGACGGTGAAGATGCTGCGTTTAGTTCGCTTGCGTTGGTGTTGTGCGGCGTTTTAACCTCAGTTTTAGCGCCCATGTTCTTTGCTTTCGCGGTTTGGCTGCACGGTTAATCCGAAGTTCGCCCCCATTAGTGAGGTCGCATAGTGTGACCTCACTCTAATTGTGAAATGTTAAACGCTGTTGCATTAATTAATGTGATTTAAATCTCGGAAATATCTCTTTTCGATCATAAAATGGGTAGCCAACGCCTTAGCTGTATTAACTAAGAGCGAATGACTGATCTAACAAGGATTCACTATGAGAAGCCGTATCGAACAAGCGCTGGCTGATATTCCATCGAACGTTGCCGAATATCTCGCACCTATCCTACTAGCGGACAACTATGACGCTACATTGAGCTGTGAGCAATTTGATAAACTACTCGAACTATCAGGATTAGAAGACGCTGAGTTACGTGTTGCCCTGCTTCCTTTTGCGGCTGCCTACTCTTACGCACCTATCTCTAACTTTTACGTCGGTGCGATTGTTCGTGGCCTATCGGGTAAGTTGTACTTCGGTGCAAATATGGAAATTATTGGCGCTCAACTTGGTCAAACTGTTCACGCTGAACAATCAGCCATTAGTCACGCATGGATGAAAGGCGAACAAGGCATTTCAGATATCACCATCAACTTTAGCCCTTGTGGTCACTGCCGACAGTTTATGAATGAACTAAGCACGGCTCAAGAGTTGGTGGTGCAATTACCACAACGTGACGAAAAAACCTTGCAAGAATACCTGCCAGAATCTTTTGGCCCAAGTGATTTAGGAATTGAATCAGGCCTGATGACCACAGTCGATCACGGCAAACAGAGTGATGAAAAGGATCCTTTAGTTGTTAAAGCACTTGCAGCACTGAATCGGAGTCATGCTCCATACAGCCAAAACCTAAGTGGTGTGGCACTGCGTATGAAAGATGGTAAGGAATATATCGGTGCTTATGCGGAAAACGCCGCATTTAACCCTAGCCTTCCACCACTGCAAGTCGCGATGGTTCAATTACTTTTAGACAAACAACAACTAGCGGATATTGAATCGGCAGCATTAGCTGAATTGGTTGACGGTAGCATCAGCCACCTTGCCTATACTCAGGCAACATTGGATGCGGTTGATCCAGATATTCCACTGGCTTACCTAGCAGTATAAGCACTGTTTTCAGAAAGGTTCACTCCTCGATAACAAACAACAAAAAGGCGCATTATGCGCCTTTTTCTGTATCAACCGTTTTATATGCCTACAGCAATGCGGTAATGATTACAAATCAAAGAAGGGGGTCGCATCGACTTCTAAATTGTGCGGCGCAATCGCACGTTCAATTTTAATCGGTGCATGCTTAAGATCGATGTAAGCCACATCAACATAGCGCTTATACTTACGTGAATAGAAACATTTTACTTCGGGTTTTAACGGTTCATCTAAGTTGGATGTCCAAACAATCCCAACACGACCATCACTTAATTCTACAATCGATCCTACCGGATAGATGCCGATACAGTTAATAAACTTATAGACAAGATCTTTATCCAGATGATGAGGCGTTAAACTCAGCAAAATTTTAAATGCTTCTGCCGAACTCATGCCCTTTTTATAACAACGATCCGATGTGAGTGCATCGTATATATCGACAATACAACTCATACGACCATGTATTGGAATTTGCTCACCAGCAAGACCTGAAGGGTAACCCTTACCATCTAACTTTTCATGGTGCATCAAACAAACATCGCGAGAAATATCACTCAGTCCTTTAACGTTAGTAATAATTTGCTTGGCGTAAACCTGATGTAATTTCATGTGCTCAAACTCTTCAGGCGTCAAGCGAGCTGGTTTATGCAGCACTTCATCGTCAACTTTTATTTTACCAACATCATGGATAATACCGCCGATGGCCATATGTTTTAACGTCTCTTTGGGCAACTTCAAATGTTGGCCGAAACTGACTAATAAGCAGGCCACATTAACCGAGTGCTCAAGCAGATATTTGTCTTTGTTACGTAAGGCAGAAACACACTGCAAGGCATCTGAATCGGTTAGCACCGATTCAATCAGGTCATCAGCCCAGTTATCGATGTCAGCAACATCAATCACTTTGCCTTCAAAAGTTTGATTAATCAGCTTATGGGCAAGCCCTTTCGCTTCACGAATAATTTTTGAGGCGCGCTGCTGCTGAGAAAATCGGCTACTTCTTTTTGGTGCCGTTGATACAGGAGAGACGGTTTGATTTGGGATTGGATTGGAGGCTGAAACGTCTACTGGCTTGAACTCGCACCCATCAGCGGATAACTCGCGGTCAACCCAAGCAAACTTCACGTTACTCTGTCTTAATTGATCGATCGCCTTATCGCTTGCGACACGTCCAGCATTGGCTAAATTAACGCGCTTACTGTGCTCTATTGCTGTTACAAACATGCCAATAGATAAGGTGTCTATTGAAATTTTAATTGATTTATTAGGATCGTATTTCATCAAGACAATATTCTTCAAATCATTATTATAAGTCGGCGAGAATTATATTACGCTCGCGCAAACATTACCTTAATTTATTGTCCATTTGGTTCTTTTCTGTGCAAATATCGCAAAAACAACAAAATCTGTTGCGCAGATTATTGAAAGTGTATCACAAACCATTCCAATTCCCGCAATAAAACCAAGGACTTACTAAGCCCTTGGTTTCTACATTCACCTAAAAAAGCATACTTTATATTTCAAAGTTAAAATATTTAACGCGGTCACATTATTATCTTAAACGTTCCAATACCACTTGCTGATCAAGATGACTATGCAATTCGGTATAATCCAGACCTACATCAAAAATATACATTGTTACCAAGCGCTGAGGAATCCCCTAATGATTTTGATAAAAATCATAAATTTAAGGTAGATGCACATCTTGTCATGTGATCAAATGGTTCTGAGAAAAATCAATAACCAGACAACAAGATGTGCGAACTCGATATTTTACACGACTCTCTTTACCAATTCTGCCCTGAATTGCACTTAAAACGACTCAACAGTTTAACGCTGGCTTGCCACGCATTACTTGAATGTAAAACGCTCACTCTTACCGAACTTGGTCGTAACCTGCCAACGAAAGCCAGAACAAAACATAACATCAAACGAATCGACAGATTGTTAGGTAATCGTCACTTGCACAAAGAGCGACTCGCTGTATACCGTTGGCATGCCAGCTTTATCTGTTCAGGTAATTCGATGCCCATTGTTCTTGTTGACTGGTCTGATATTCGTGAGCAAAAACGGCTTATGGTATTGCGGGCTTCGGTGGCACTACATGGTCGTTCTATTACTCTTTATGAGAAAGCCTTTCCGCTTTCAGAGCAATGTTCAAAGAAGGCTCATGACCAATTTCTAGCCGACCTTGCAAGCATTCTACCGAGTAACACTACACCGCTCATTGTCAGTGATGCTGGCTTTAAAGTGCCATGGTATAAATCCGTTGAAAAGCTAGGTTGGTACTGGTTAAGTCGAGTCAGAGGGAAAGTGCAATATGCAGATTTAGGTGCGGAAAACTGGCAACCTATCAGCAACTTACATAGCATATCCTCAAGTCGCTCAAAGACTTTAGGCTATAAGAGGTTGACTAAGAGCAACCCAATTTCATGTCAAATTGCACTGTATAAATCACGTCCTAAAGGCCGAAAAAATCAGCGTTCGACACGGACTAATTGTCATCATCCGTCACCTAAAATCTACTCCGCTTCGACAAAAGAACCATGGGTTTTAGCGACTAACTTGCCCGTTGAAATCCGAACACCAAAGCAACTTGTTAGGCTCTACTCGAAGCGTATGCAAATTGAAGAAACCTTCCGAGACTTGAAAAGCCCAGCCTACGGTTTAGGCCTCCGTCATAGCCGAACTAGCAGCTCAGAGCGCTTTGATATCATGCTGCTAATCGCCCTAATGCTTCAACTGACATTTTGGCTTGCTGGAGTTCATGGTCAGAAACAAGGTTGGGATAAGCACTTCCAAGCTAACACTGTCAAAAATCGAAATGTACTCTCAACAGTGCGCTTAGGGATGGAAGTTTTGCGGCATTCTGGCTACACAATAACGAGGGAAGACTTGCTCGCGGCTGCAACCCTGCTTGCTCAAAATCTATTCAAACATGGTTGTGCTTTGGGGAAATTATGAGGGGATCCCTCAGTACCAAGCGTTTAATTGCATCAACCAATACGTCTGCTTGCCATGGTTTTTCAAAATACTGATTGATACCCGCCGCATTAATGGCATTGATAGTATCGGTATGTGTCGCTTGCCCGGTCAGCAATATCTTTTTAGTATGAGCAAAACGACGGTCTTGCTGCACTTCTGAAAGTAATTCAACCCCCGTTTTTCCCGGCATGACATGATCAGAGACAATCAGCGCAATGTACTCACCTTCTGCGTCGAGATCATCCATAAGCTGCAGCACTTCGTCAGCCGATTCACAATCTTCGATATTTAACCAAGCAGTTAATGGCTCAAGATCTTGCAATACGGCACTAAGAACCTCACGTTGGTCATCAACACAAATCACATTAAGCTTGTCCATATTAATCCTCAATCGGTAATTTAATTCTGAATATCGTTAGGTCTGCATCACTCTTGACCGCAATGCTTCCGCCGTAGCCTGAAATAATTCTTCTCACAATGGATAACCCTAACCCTAAACCAAACGATAAACCGCCCTTCTTGGTGGTAAAGTTTGGATCAAATATTTTGCGTCTTGTTGATGAATCTATTTCAGGGCCATTATTGGCAATGGTGATTAAGATTCGATTTTTACTGTGTCTTGTTTGGATCTCTATTTCCGGTTCATCAACATCAAGCATTGCATCACAGGCATTTTTAATAATGTTTACCCATACTTGAACCAACTCCGTTTGCGAACCTACAAAAAGTGGCAATGTGGCTGGCCGGATACGCACAGCGACACGACGAAGATCACTTTGCAATAATGAAACTGCGCGGTTAATGCTTTCGTTTATATCGATCTCTTCAACGGTTTCAACATCGGCTCTACCTAACTGCTTCACCGACTTTACAATGCCAACAGTATGCTTCGAAGCAATGCGCAAATCATGCAGATCACGCCCCATTTGCCAGTATTTTATCGCTTCATGAGGGTTCTTTAACCAATGCGACGAAATCGACTCATTCGGCAGCGCACGCGCTAATTCTTTCGCTATAAGCTTGTCCAAGCCATAGCGTTGTTCAAGTTGCTTGCCTCGACTGCGCGCTTCACTTGACGAGACTTTTTGCCCATGCATTAAGCCGTAATCAAAGAACTGACTTGCTTCTGGGTGAACCTCTTCTAATAGCGACATGATGACATTTTCTAGCCGCTCTGATTTGCTGCTCACCACACCAATTGCATTGTTTAGCTCATGAGCAATCCCTGCGGCTAATTGACCTAGAGTGGTCATCTGCTCAGCCAAATTGAGCTTTTGCAAAGCCTTCTCTTTCGCCAATGCTTCTTGTGTCACTCTTCGCTGTCTTCTCGATAACTCGTTGACAATCACTGGCGTGAATTGAGCTGTCAAAGGCCCATAGTTCTCCTCTTCTACCGCTTGGGTATTTCGATCAATCCATGCCAGTTCAACATCACTTTTCGCGATGACCGTTGAAGAGGCCGTCCACGTACCAGAGAAAAAACTGTGCACACCAATAAAAGCGCCCTGTCCGGCAGAAAACACTTGTGTGAGATCTTCACCATTTTCGCTAAAGTAGCCGCCTAACTCACCATTTAACACATAGAAAAGACGTTCATTGGATCCGTCTTGCTCAATCAGGGTGCACCCAGCTTCCACCAGCACGATACGCTCAGGCTGGCTAAAATAGCGTTCAATGAGAGTCTTTAAATCTGCTTGATACATCACTTAGCCAATATGACCGACAAAGTGAAGCACCCAAACCAACACAAAACTCAATGCGACGCCAACAACACCCAATACGACGCCAACACGTGCCATTTGATTGCTTTGTACATTACCAGTGGCATGAGCCAAAGCATTTGGTGGTGTACTGATTGGCAACGACATCCCTAATGATGCGGCAAAAGTCACCACAAGAATTAGAGTAACTTCGCCACCAAGTGGTGCCAAAGAGGTCATTGAAGCACCAAGTGCTGCCATGATCGGCATCAGCAAGTTGGCCGTTGCAGTGTGGGACATAAAGTTTGCCATCAACAAACACAAGAAGGCTGCACCAAATAGCACAACATATGGCGAGTATTCATCGAATGGGATGCTATGCACCACTTCACGGGCAAGACCGGTTTTATCGAGCGCAAGACCCAAAGCAATACCGCCTGAAACGAGCCACAACACATCCCACGATATTTTTTTCAAATCTTCTTTATTAATAATGCCCGTCAATGAGAACACCGCAACCGGAATTAGCGCCACTGTATAAGAGTTCATGCCATGACTTGATCCCATCAGCCACAACAAAATCGTTAGGCCGAAGGTTATGTAAACCACGATTGCTTTCGGCGTTTTTAGGAATTTACCTTTAATATCAAGATCAATCGTCTTTTGTTCCGCACTGTAAAGATGATTAATCAGGAACCAAGCCAGCGCCATCATCACGACCACAAATGGCACACCAAAGGCCATCCATTCTCCGAACGAAATGTAGTTCTCTCCGACCAAGTATTTCAGCGCAATCGCATTGGGTGGCGTGCCGATTGGTGTACCGATACCACCAATGTTTGCGGCAACTGGAATACATAATGCAAATGCAACTCTTCCTGGATCTTTAGGGCCGAAAACCGCAATCACCGGCGTTAAGATAGAGAGCATCATCGCCGTCGTTGCCGTGTTAGACATAAACATCGAGAAAATGGCGGTGATGAGCATCAAGCCCAGCATGACGTATTTTGGGTCACGACCAAATGGTTTGAGAAGAACACGTGCTAAGTTGACGTCTAGACGATATTTTGTCGCCGCCATTGCAAGGAAAAAACCACCTAAAAATAGCATGATAATTGGGCTAGCAAAGGTGGCCATTATTTCATTGTATTTAAGCAGTTCACCAAACTGGGGGTCGTCTTGGGCAAGGCGGAAAAAGATTAAACCTTTATCCGATAGCATCAATAGCTCAAGCACAATAATCAGCACTGACGTGGCATAGATTGGAATGGGTTCTAATACCCAACATAAAGCTGCGAGTAAGAAAATGGCAATCACGCGCTGCTGGAGAATAGTAATCCCTTCAAACGGGAACGCACTTAACGGCATTAAAAGAATCAACAGTGGGATCACCACCGGGATTATATATTTAAAATAAGAACGCATAACGTCACAACTCTTCCTGAGATTTTAATAGTGAACCCGTATCATCCGCTTGTTTTTGCAGCGAAACGTAGCTTTAGATCAATGAATATTCATTCAAAAATACCCTACTCATAAAACTGTGCTTCATGTCTTGTTTTACAAGTAATTAGCCGTGTAATCAACAAAAAGCAAACGTTTGCTTTTTGTGTTTAATCCAGTATGATTCGTGCCAGTTCTCGATATCTTTAGATGAAAGGTTATGTATGTTTGGCACCGCTACTTGTGAAAACTCTACCCGTGTTCTTCTGCTTGGTTCTGGTGAACTAGGTAAAGAAGTCGCTATCGAATGTCACCGTTTAGGATTAGAAGTGATCGCCTGTGATCGCTACCCTAATGCCCCTGCGATGCAGGTAGCTCATCGTAGTTATGTGCTGGATATGCTGGATGGCGACGCGCTGGCTGAGATTATTGCCAAAGAACAACCTGCTTATGTCGTTCCAGAAATTGAAGCCATTGCGACTGACAAACTGGTTGAACTGGAAGCGCAAGGTCTTAACGTGGTACCGACGGCGAAGGCAACCAAGCTGACCATGAACCGCGAAGGCATTCGTCGTCTTGCCGCTGAAGAGCTACAACTGACCACATCTCCTTATCGTTTTGCTGATAACTATGATGATTTCGTGGCGGCAATTGAAGCGGTTGGGATTCCGTGTGTTTGCAAACCCGTAATGAGTTCATCAGGCAAAGGCCAGAGCGTTATTAAAACGGTCGCAGATGTTGAAACCGCATGGCATTACGCCCAAGAAGGTGGCCGCACTGGTGCTGGCCGTGTCATCGTGGAAGGCTTTATCGACTTTGACTATGAAATCACCCTTTTAACGGTTCGCGCTGTTGATGGCATTCATTTTTGTGCACCGATAGGTCATCGCCAAGAAGATGGCGATTACCGTGAATCCTGGCAACCACAATTGATGTCGATTGCGGCATTAAATGCAGCGCAACATGCAGCAGGTAAAGTCGTCGATGCTTTAGGCGGATACGGTATTTTTGGTGTTGAACTGTTTATCAAAGGCGATACGGTGATCTTTAATGAAGTCTCTCCTCGCCCGCACGACACAGGCTTAGTCACATTGATGTCGCAAGAAATGTCTGAATTTGCCCTACATGTACGCGCCTTTACGGGTATGCCGATTTCAACCATCGCTCAATTAGGCCCAGCTGCTTCTGCGGTAATCCTTGGTCAAGGTACGTCAAACAACCTCCGTTTTGAAGGCATGGCTGATGCACTTTCTGCCCCGCAAACGCAACTGCGCCTGTTTGGTAAGCCTGATATCGACGGCCGCCGCCGTTTAGGTGTGGCGATTACGCGTCGTGATAGTATCGAGCAAGCGATCGAAGATGCGGTTGAGGCAGCCAGTAAAGTTAAGGTGATCTACTAATTCATCACCCATCCACGATTTAAACAAAAAACGCTTGCCGAGTGGCAAGCGTTATTCATTTTAATCCAACCCGAAATCAACTCTCGATTAAAAAGACTTCCTCAGCAAAACGAGACAAGCCTTTTTGAGCTCTTTTAGGGTGATTATCACCTGCTTCATCGCGATACAGCTTAGTGACTTTAAATTCACTAAAGTGACGCAGCACTTCTTGCTCCGGTACTGAGAACGGAGGACCCACCATTTCTTCTTGCGGGTAATCAAGGCTCACCAACAAAATACGACCACCTGACTTCAAACGTGTTTTCAAACAAGCGACGTATTCATCTCTCATCGTTTCAGGCAATGCAATTAATGCCGCACGATCATAAATGATATCAACCGGTTTGATTGGCGCCGTAAAGTAATCACCGATATAAATGGACAGCTCATCAAACTGAAACAGTTCATGTTGCCCTCCAACAGGCATTACCATCGGTGTATAAAAATGCTCGGCGAAAAAAGCTCTAACCGCAATATTGCTAAGCTCTACCCCCTGTACATCCTGATGCTTTGTCGCAAGCCAAACCAAATCTTCAGACTTACCACACAAAGGAACAAAGACACTATCGCTTGAGCTTGGATTGGTCATTGGCCAGTATTGAATAAGCAGCGGGTTGACATCATCAAGGTGAAAACCAATTTGATTAGAGGCCCATTTGTTGTGCCAAAACTCTGGATCGTTCATTATAATTTTTCTCAGCTGACTTTTAAGCGCTAAGCCTAACCAAAAGCTGACCAAATTTAAACATTCCCTTCAGATTCTGTTCATCTAGAGTCGATATACTTAGTTACATTCTTTGGCTGAACTAACTGAGGTTAAGCGACTCAAATTACACAGAAATGAGAGCAAGTTAAAACTTTTGAACGATAACAATCTGTTAAGATTGAGTTCCAAACACTTGCCCCCATAAAGGGTATATACCAAGTGATGAACTTGGATATACAGACTGTTTTACTTAGTAGCTATGCCTTTAGTTGCCCTTTTTTCTAAGTAACGACAATTCTGAGGAGAGTGAATGAGCTTATTCCTGCGCACGACGGCACTGATGCTATTGATGCTAAGCCGCGCCCCAGCTTTTGCCGCGATTCCAGTGGCAGCGCCAAGTAATGACGGCAGTCGCAGCGCGAATCAAAATCAAGTCTGTTCGAAAGCCTTCAAGCACAATTTAAGTGGCTTGTACGGCATCAAATCGACTAACCAAACTCCAAATCAACCCTACAGTGACTTTGATGTGCTCTATAGCAAAGCGCATCAGGCACAATTCGAACTTGAAACCATCTGTAAAAGTACAGCCCTATTAACCAACACCGAAGCCTATTTTGCTGGTGTTAAATCATCTCAAAGAGCAAAAGAAAAAGTCGCTTTAGAGTTAGATGGCCAAGTAAACCGTATTACCGATTTAGCCCGCGCAACCATCGTTGCTGATGATGTGGCTAGCCTAATGGAAGTCTTTGAAGTTCTGGATCGTGAAACAACGATTGTACGTGTGAAAAACCGCTTTAAACAACCAGCAGCATCAGGCTACCGTGATCTCAACGTGTTGGTTCAACTACCAAAAACCAACTTAATCGCCGAAGTTCAGCTCCATCTTAAAGCCATCGCCGATGTAAAATCAGGCCCTGAGCATAAACTGTATGAGCAAATCCAACGTATTGAACGTAATGCTGACCACCAGCAGCGTGCACTTAGCCAGTTTGAAACCGCACAAATTGACAATATGCGTCGCCAATCTCGCCAACTCTACCAAGACGCTTGGCAGCCCTATATAACCACACGCTTAAGCGCTGCTTAATCAGCCACTAAGTATTCTCTTCCTTCTAAACAGGCTGTCTTAACAGCCTGTTTTTATTTCCATCAATTTCACTGCATACACACTCTTAAACTATAGTTTTATCAAGAACAATAAGAATAAGTGTGAGGTTGGAGTGAAAGCGATTTACTTCATCGTGTTAGCGATTGGATCGGCATGCAGCCATGCTCTAGAAGATATAGATGTTGATTACGGCCCATTGCAGACGTATGCGCAATCCCCGTTTATCACCAATGGATTAGCGCCGCAATTACGCTCTGGCTTTTCGCTGCCTCAGCAAGAGGTTGAACTTCATGGTTCGTTCACTCTCGCTAGCATTTGGGCAAATAATGACAAATACCAACTCGACTACTACCAAAATCAGCTCCAACTCGGGGGGAAATGGCAGCTTTCACCGCTATGGCAAGCAGAGTTAGGTTATCGCTGGAATTACGCTGCCAATAATCATTTAGACTCTTTTATCATGGATTTTCATGATTGGTTTTCGATTGATCAAAACGGTCGGGATGAGGTTGCTAAACACCGTTTCGTAATCGATATGCCTGAATATCAAATTGAACAACGAGACTTTCGTGGCGAAGTGTTCAGCCAAGGCCTATTCGGTTATTTACAATATCAACTGTATCAAAGCCAACATCACGGGGTTTCACTCGGAGCAAGTCTCTATTACAGCGATATCGGGCAGGCGATCTTTGCCCATAGTGATTGGGAGCAAGCCATTCAAGTTAACTATGGTTATCGCCGTGGCAAACATGGTTTTGACGCAACGTTGAGCCAAACTTTTCGTGATACGCCAACCAACTTTACCCATATGCCCTATCGCTCGAACAATTGGAGCACGGGCATGAGTTACCGTTATCAATGGTTTGAGCATCATTTTGTGGTCGTGCAAGTTTCACTATACGAGGGGATCGTAGATGACGATGGCAGCTTTGCCGACATCGCGACGGAATTTACCCTCGGCTATCGTTATCAAATGCGCAGCTCAGCAATCGAATTTTCGGTTATTGAGAATGGTATTAATGCGGACAACAGTACCGACGTCGCCTTTACGCTCGCTTATCGGTACCGTTTTAACACGCATCATTGAACGTTGTTTGCTAGATCGCGAGAACACGCGCCACAGCGGATCTCACCTCATCATCTGATGCTGTTTTTGCCAAGCTAAACGAAAGATATTGATCACCACGCATGCCAAGTGAACGATCCACTTCTGCTAAACAATGCACCCAACTTCCTTCCAAAATAAACGACAACTCGATCTCTTTTTTATTGATAAAGGCGTTGTTGCTAAATTCAATTTCTTGATAACAACCTGATTTAGAACTGAAGTTTTGTCCACGCAAAAAGCCTTTTTCAACATCCGCTTTGACCATTGAAAATCCGCCTTGCTCGATAGCCGCAATCACTTTTGAGACCACAGCCAGCGGTCTTACTTCGACAAAGTCACGATCTTTAGGGTCAACTGCGAAATCGATATCCAACGTTGTTTCAAGCCATACATGACACTGATTCTTACGTGCATTTAAAGCGGTGATTGGCGTTTCGTCATCCAGTTTCAATTCAAAAGGCACTTGCTTATGTTGGTTCGCACCGATAACGAAAGGTTGCACTGCATGCAATTGGCCCAACAAAAACGCTTGATAACTGACTCCTTCGTCGGATTCCACTTTAACTTCTGTGCATAATTTTAGACTGATGGCATCTATGTGCTGATCAACCTCACCGCCTTGAATATGGACCGTCCCCTTTAGCATGTCACCCTGATAGACAAACGTACTGTCTAAAACAGTATCGACTTTGGCTGCGCCAATACCTAAAGAGGCTTTTAACTTTCCAAACATGAACTTTCCTTTACTAAACTTTGCTTTAATAAACTTTGCTTTAATAAACTTTGCTTTGAGACTTTATTGATTGTTTTTATCACGACTGTTTTTCATTAATGGGTATCTCATATCTGGTTGGAGCCAAGCAAGTGCTTTACCATTAGATTGAGCCTTGTCTCATTCGTTTGGCTAATTTCCAACCAACACTTGCATTTATCTAGTTGCGAGCACTACATTTGTATAGTCAATTTTTTAATGAATCTACTATGTCTCAACGCCCGCTATATCAACAAATTAAATCCTACATTGTCGAGCAAATTGACTCTGGTCACTGGGCAACTGGCGATCGTATTGCGACGGAACTTGAGCTCACTGAGCAATTTAACGTCAGTCGGATGACCGTCAACAAAGCCATTCGTGATTTAGTCAACGAAGGTCGCTTAGAGCGTACCCCTCGTTTGGGCACTTTCGTCTGTCAACCCGCTGAAAAATCCGAATCCCCTTTGGCGGACATTCGTAACATCGCCGATGAAATCATCGCTAGAGGCAAGCACTACAGCAATCAGATATTGCAGCAAAAGCAACTTGTTGCCGATGAAGCGACAGCAACCAAACTGGGAATAAAACTAGGCGCGAACGTCTATTACAGCGAGATTCTCCACCTTGCGGATAATCAGCCAATCCAACTCGAAAAGCGTTGGGTTAACCCCCTGTGCGCCCCTGAATATTTGCAACAAGACTTCAAGCAATTCACTCCGACGGAGTATCTTTTTAAATCATGCCCATTAAGCTCTATCGAACACAGTGTTGAAGCGATTATTGCTAACTCAAAAATATTAGAACAGCTAAAAATGGCACACCATGAACCCTGCTTATTGCTCCATCGCCGTACTTGGAGTGGGCAACAACTCGTTAGCAGCGCTCTGTTATATCATCCCGCATTTCGCTACAAGTTAAGCTCAACAATTAACTTGATTTAGTCGCTTACCCTTTGTATTTGATCACAATTTAACCAAGCACAACTTGATCAATAACCCGTTCAAAACCATTATTTGTATATACATTACAATCTATGGTTTGTTATGGATAAGCAAAAGAATAGGCAATCGCGAAACAGGGCTATCGCATCGGCATCAAAGACCACCGAATTTGATGTCGCATTACTCAATGCGCGCATCGTTTCTATGCAGCCCGGCAAACACGGTTACGCCATAAATTCTAACGCTTATTTGTATCTACGCGACGGTAAAATCGCCGCACTCACCTCTCAGCCTCTCGCAGCAAACGCAAAACAATACATTGATTGCCAAAACAGACTGCTCACTCCCGGCTTTATCGATTGTCACACCCATTTGGTTTACGCTGGTAATCGCGCGGATGAATTTGAAATGCGCTTGCAAGGCATGCCGTATCAAAAAATCGCCGAACAAGGTGGCGGCATCCTCTCCACCGTTGCCGCCACTCGCCAAGCCAGCGAGCAACAATTAGTTGATTTAGCATTACCCCGTTTAGATGGTTTGATTGGTCGCGGCGTGACCACGGTTGAGGTGAAATCCGGCTACGGATTAACACTCAAAGATGAGCTTAAAATGTTGCGTGTAGCGAAACAACTACAAGACCATCGTGCGATTCGTGTCTCCACCACGTTATTAGCCGCTCACACCGTACCAAGCGAATTTAAACACCAGCCTGAGCGATACGTCGATCTGATTTGTGAGGAAATGATCCCCACAGTCGCCGAATTGGGGCTCGCCACCAGCGTTGATGTATTCTGCGAATCGATAGGCTTCAATTTAGCGCAAACGGAACGTATTTTTTTGGCGGCATCCCAGTATCAATTGGGCATCAAAGGCCATACTGAGCAGCTGTCCAATCTTGGAGGAAGTGCCTTAACCGCCAAGTTCAATGGCTTGTCAGTCGATCATTTGGAATATATCGATGAAACCGGCGTGCAAGCGCTAGCTCAAGCAGGGACAGTCGCCACGCTATTACCCGGCGCGTTCTACTTCCTCAACGAAAATCAAAAACCACCCGTGGCACTACTGCGTCAATATAACATTCCGATCGCGCTGGCTACCGATTTAAACCCCGGCACCTCACCTTTCGCAGATTTAACTATGATGATGAATATGGGCTGTACTCTTTTTGGTTTAACACCAGAAGAAGCGCTACGTGGTGTCACACAGCATGCAGCACAAGCGCTTGGTGTTAGTCAGTCTCGCGGACAGATCCAAGTTGGGTTTGACGCCGATATTGCTATTTGGGATGTCGAGCATCCTGCCGAGTTCAGTTATTTGCAAGGCGTACCACGTTTGTACGCGCGATTAGTCAAGGGAGCAATAAGCTATGCCTAATCCACCCAGCACTCAGCAAGAATTCCATTGGCAAGGCCGAATGGATGAAGAAGATGGCGCTGATGGCCTTCGCATTCATCAAATTATTGAACCGATGCAGGTCAAAGACCTTCCTGCCACCAGCAAGGCGGTTAGCATACTAGGATTTGCCTGTGATGCAGGCGTCGCGCGTAATAAAGGCCGTATTGGCGCGCGAAAAGCTCCTGATTTGATCCGCCGAGCACTGGGCAATATGGCCTGGCACCAACCCACAAAACTGATCGATTTAGGCAATGTTGTCTGTGACGATGACTTACTTGAAAAAGCCCAATCTGACTGTGCAGATATTATTGCCAAAGCCCTGAGCACAACGCCTGTGATCACCTTAGGTGGCGGGCACGAAGTCGCTTGGGCATCATTTCAAGGATTAGCCCGATACTTTGAAAAAAACACGCCAAACCAAATCCCCAGAATTGGCATCATCAATTTTGATGCACATTTCGATTTACGCACTTTTGAGCACACCAGCGCCGCGATAAAACCCAGTTCTGGCACCCCTTTTCAGCAAATCGCCAACTATTGTCAGCAAAAACAGTGGCCGTTTCATTATGCCTGTTTAGGGGTGAGTCGGGCCTGCAATACCAAAGCTTTGTTTCAACGCGCTGATGCGCTCAATGTATGGTATGTCGAAGACAAAGATCTCTCTCATCTCAATCATGTTTACCATCTAACGCAACTGCAGCACTTTATCGATAATTGCGATGCTATCTATCTCACCATCGATTTGGATGTCTTCCCCGCGGCGATTGCACCCGGCGTCAGCGCCCCCGCCGCACGAGGCATCAGTCTAGACACACTTAATCTATTTCTCGATCGCATCTTACATTACAAAGATAAGTTGGTGATTGCAGATATCGCTGAATATAACCCGACCTATGATATCGACAGCCAAACAGCCCGATTAGCCGCAAGGTTATGCTGGGATATTGCCAACGCTTTCTCTGAAAAATAGATCACCACAAGGAGTTTGTTATGCCGGAACGCAACGATACGCGTCTTGATACTCAACGAACCATTCACGCGCCGCATGGCACACAACTCCGTGCTCGTTCATGGATGACTGAAGCCCCGTTGAGAATGCTGATGAATAATCTCGATCCAGATGTGGCTGAACACCCCCACGCTTTAGTGGTGTATGGTGGCATTGGTCGCGCAGCTCGTAACTGGGCTTGCTATGACAAAATCGTTGAAGTGCTAGAGAGACTCGAAGAAGACCAAACCCTGCTGGTGCAATCAGGTAAACCTGTTGGCGTATTCCCCACCCATAAAGATGCCCCTCGCGTTCTGATCGCCAACTCAAATCTGGTTCCGCATTGGGCCAACTGGCAGCATTTCAATCAACTCGATAAGCAAGGTTTAATGATGTACGGCCAGATGACGGCGGGAAGTTGGATCTACATCGGTTCACAAGGCATCGTACAAGGCACCTATGAAACCTTCGTCGCGATTGCAAAACAACATTTTGCCGGAACGAGTGAAGGCCGTTGGATTCTCACTGGCGGTTTAGGTGGCATGGGCGGTGCGCAACCCCTTGCCGCAACCATGGCAGGATTTTCGATGTTGGCGGTTGAATGTGACGAATCGCGTATCGACTATCGTCTGCGCACTGGCTACGTTGATAAGAAAGCCACCACGCTCGATGAAGCACTGAGAATCATTGAGCAGGCTACGGCGCCAATTTCAGTCGGCTTAGTCGGCAATGCTGCAGATGTTTACGCTCGATTGGTTGAGCGCAATATCACGCCAGATGTGGTGACAGACCAAACCTCAGCGCACGATCCACTTAACGGCTATTTACCGCAAGGTTGGAGCATGGAATACGCAGCTAAAATGCGTTTGCAAGATGAGGAAAAAGTGGTGAACGCAGCTAAAGCGTCGATGGCAGAACAAGTCAAAGCGATGCTGATACTGCAATCTCGCGGCGCAGCAACGCTTGATTATGGCAACAACATCCGTCAAATGGCTCTCGAACAAGGAGTCGCGAATGCGTTTGATTTCCCCGGTTTTGTCCCCGCTTATATTCGACCACTCTTTTGCCAAGGCATCGGCCCGTTCCGTTGGGCGGCGCTCTCCGGTGACCCTGAGGATATTTACAAGACTGACCAAAAAGTAAAACAACTGATTCCTGACGATCCTCATTTGCATAACTGGCTCGATATGGCGCGTGAGCGGATTCAATTCCAAGGACTACCCGCTCGTATATGTTGGGTTGGCCTTAAAGATCGCGAGCGTTTAGGCCAAGCTTTTAACGCCATGGTAAAAAGCGGTGAACTAAAAGCGCCAATTGTGATTGGTCGAGATCATTTGGATTCGGGCTCCGTCGCCAGTCCCAATCGAGAAACAGAATCAATGCTTGACGGCTCCGATGCGGTATCCGATTGGCCACTGTTAAATGCACTACTTAATACCGCTAGCGGGGCAACTTGGGTTTCTCTGCATCATGGTGGTGGTGTGGGTATGGGCTTCTCACAACATTCTGGAATGGTGATTTGTTGTGATGGCAGCGACGATGCAGCTCGCCGCATTGCTCGTGTGCTCCACAATGATCCCGCAACGGGCGTCATGCGCCATGCTGACGCTGGATATGATATCGCCAAACAATGCGCCGCTGAGCAACAGTTGGACTTACCCATGATGAATCATTCCTCACACGAGCTAGGAGAATAGTGATGTTAAACTTAGTTCTTAATCCTGGTCATTTAAGCTTATCCCAACTACGCCAAATCAGCCGTAGCCCCGTCAATTTAAGCCTTGATAACGCCAGCGTTGCCGATATTGAACAAAGTACCCAAGTAGTAGAACAAGTCATTGCGCAAGGACGCACCGTGTATGGGATCAATACCGGATTTGGCCTGCTAGCAAATACGCGAATCGAACCACAAGATCTGGAAATTCTGCAAAAAAGCATTGTCTTGTCTCACGCCGCCGGTATTGGACAATTGATGGCCGATGAAACCGTACGTTTGATGATGGTGCTTAAAATTAACAGTCTTGCACGGGGCTATTCCGGTATTCGCTTATCGGTGATTCAAGCTCTAATCGAATTAGTTAACACTCAAGTTTACCCTTGCGTGCCGCAAAAAGGCTCGGTCGGCGCGTCGGGGGACCTTGCTCCACTCGCCCATATGAGCACCATATTATTGGGCGAAGGACAAGCTCGTCACAATGGCAAAATTATCTCGGGCGCTGAAGCGCTCAATATAGCGGGTTTACAACCGATTACACTCGCCCCCAAAGAAGGTTTGGCGTTATTGAATGGCACCCAAGCATCGACAGCCTTCGCGTTAGAGGGGCTATTCGCTGCAGAAGATCTGTTTGCCTCAGCAACCGTCTGCGGTGCGATGTCGGTTGAGGCCGCACTCGGTAGCCGAAAACCGTTTGATCCTCGCATTCATCGTGTTCGTGGTCATCGCACCCAAATGGATGCCGCCGCCGCTTATCGATACTTACTCGATAATCACAGTGACATCGGTACATCGCACAACCAATGTGAAAAGGTTCAAGATCCCTACTCTTTACGCTGCCAACCCCAAGTGATGGGGGCGTGCCTGCAACAAATTCGCCATGCCGCTGAAACTCTACAAGTGGAAGCCAATTCAGTTTCAGATAACCCACTGGTCTTTGCTGATGATGGTGACATTATCTCCGGCGGTAATTTTCACGCAGAACCTGTCGCGATGTCGGCGGACAACCTTGCGCTGGCGATTGCCGAAATCGGCAGCTTGTCGGAAAGACGCATGGCTCTACTTATTGACAGTGCATTAAGTAAGTTACCACCGTTTTTGGTCGATAATGGCGGGGTTAATTCTGGCTTTATGATTGCCCAAGTCACTGCCGCGGCATTAGCGAGTGAAAACAAAACTCTAGCTCACCCCGCCTCCATTGATAGCTTACCAACTTCGGCTAACCAAGAAGATCACGTTTCAATGGCCACATTCGCCGGCCGACGTTTGCGTGATATGGCCGAAAACACCCGTGGCATTTTAGCTGTGGAATATCTTGCGGCCGCACAAGGGTTAGACTTTAGAGCCCCGCTAAAATCCTCTCCAAGAATCGAAGAAGCCAAGCGCCGCCTACGCGAACAAGTCGCCTTTTATGATAAAGACCGCTATTTTGCAACGGACATTGAACGCGCGAATCGCTTATTAAAACAAGCCATTCATCATGATCTTATTCCTTCGAACATCTTTATGAGCATCTAGAGATTTAATCTTATTTTTAAACTAAAAAGTACCTGGATTAACAGGTACTTTCTCATACAGGTGCTACTTAACGATTAAAATCGGTAACCAAGGTTAGCATAAATTTGCTGTGAATCTTGTTCCAAGTCTAGAGATACGTGATGATTGCCGTATTCATAGTCCTCCGCAGTACCTCGAATACCCACACCTAGATTGAAATTACGAAATTCGTAGCCGGCCTCGACTCCGAACGTAACTGCGATGCCCGTCAAAGACCCGCTTGATGTGTAATTAAATTCTTTTGTTCCCGTTTTATCTTGTAGAAACAAATCATGATCCGCATTTGCGAAATGAATTCCTGCAATGCCTAAAATATAGAAATTATCCACATAGTATTTAGGTTTCACATTCAAACCGAATGAAATAGAATCGGCCTTGAGGCTATAAGACTGATTGGAGTTAGGTTTTCCTTCAATCTTAATATCACCAAGATCTTGGTATTCAGCCTCAACTCCAATATAAAAATTAGAATCAGGAACAGCCTGAAATTGGTAACCAACCTGAATAGCATAATAATTATTATCTTCTGACACTATAGACGTATCATTAATGTCAATTTCCGTATGCCCTAAATTCGCTCCTAGATAAAACCCTTCGCGGTCATTGGCAGATACACTTACTGATGCTACAAGAGCCATGGTTGCTAATATAGTTTTCACAAATACTTCCTTCTATTCACATATGAACAAAAAGTAGTATATGGCGACAGTTTCGATATGCAACTGTTCGTTTTTGATACGATTCAACATTTTTTTCAGAACAGCATCACTAAAAAACCATAACTAAAACATAATTTAAACATCTGCTACTACAAAAAAATAACCATTTAATTAAAGCCGCTGCATATAAAAATCAAATCAAGCAGGGATATGAACTTAACTAGAGATGCAATTGATGAGATACAAAATAAAATCAACAAGAATATTATATGAGGGAAATTACGTTACAAAAGTAAAACAATTATTTTTCACGAAAGTATATTCAAAAAGCGTAATAGGTACGCCCGAAACTCCTCCAATTCGTGATCTGAAAATTCACTGCTAATTACTGAAAACCGTATTTTATAGGCTTCTGCTATCTTTTTTTCAGTTTCTAACCCTAAGTTAGTCAACTTCAGCATCATATATCGCCTGTCGTCAGGGTCTTCTTGTCTAATACAATATCCACTATCGATTAACTCTTTAATCATTTTACTAACGCGGGATTTATCGCCCAAAAAGTCAGCATCTTTTGTAAACTCTGACATAGCCACCGAACCATTGTTTTTAGCAGCCAAACTAATCATGTAAGATTGCTCTGGCTTAATAGATACACCTTGTTTTTTAAGTTCGCGGCTAAACTCCATTCGACTTTTATTTGCTACCATGTTAACAATTAAACCAAATGCTTTCGTTTGAGGGTATTTCATATTTAACCTACCTATTTAATTATGGATAAAGATAACATGGCCGTTATTGGTGGAGAAATCTGACGGTTGCAATTAGAGACTACCTCACAATTTGTGGCACTCTCTATCAAACAACGTTCAAAAATTACCATTCATCTAACTCATCAACGCCCTCTGGCCCCATCCATTCAACCAATTGCACTCTTCTCTTACTGCAACTGGATTGACCAGTCAAAGAGATTACTCATATATAATCCCTCCCAGTTTTGGCTACTAAGCGCTGAGGAATCCCCTAATGATTTTGATAAAAATCATAAATTTAAGGTAGATGCACATCTTGTCATGTGATCAAATGGTTCTGAGAAAAATCAATAACCAGACAACAAGATGTGCGAACTCGATATTTTACACGACTCTCTTTACCAATTCTGCCCTGAATTGCACTTAAAACGACTCAACAGTTTAACGCTGGCTTGCCACGCATTACTTGAATGTAAAACGCTCACTCTTACCGAACTTGGTCGTAACCTGCCAACGAAAGCCAGAACAAAACATAACATCAAACGAATCGACAGATTGTTAGGTAATCGTCACTTGCACAAAGAGCGACTCGCTGTATACCGTTGGCATGCCAGCTTTATCTGTTCAGGTAATTCGATGCCCATTGTTCTTGTTGACTGGTCTGATATTCGTGAGCAAAAACGGCTTATGGTATTGCGGGCTTCGGTGGCACTACATGGTCGTTCTATTACTCTTTATGAGAAAGCCTTTCCGCTTTCAGAGCAATGTTCAAAGAAGGCTCATGACCAATTTCTAGCCGACCTTGCAAGCATTCTACCGAGTAACACTACACCGCTCATTGTCAGTGATGCTGGCTTTAAAGTGCCATGGTATAAATCCGTTGAAAAGCTAGGTTGGTACTGGTTAAGTCGAGTCAGAGGGAAAGTGCAATATGCAGATTTAGGTGCGGAAAACTGGCAACCTATCAGCAACTTACATAGCATATCCTCAAGTCGCTCAAAGACTTTAGGCTATAAGAGGTTGACTAAGAGCAACCCAATTTCATGTCAAATTGCACTGTATAAATCACGTCCTAAAGGCCGAAAAAATCAGCGTTCGACACGGACTAATTGTCATCATCCGTCACCTAAAATCTACTCCGCTTCGACAAAAGAACCATGGGTTTTAGCGACTAACTTGCCCGTTGAAATCCGAACACCAAAGCAACTTGTTAGGCTCTACTCGAAGCGTATGCAAATTGAAGAAACCTTCCGAGACTTGAAAAGCCCAGCCTACGGTTTAGGCCTCCGTCATAGCCGAACTAGCAGCTCAGAGCGCTTTGATATCATGCTGCTAATCGCCCTAATGCTTCAACTGACATTTTGGCTTGCTGGAGTTCATGGTCAGAAACAAGGTTGGGATAAGCACTTCCAAGCTAACACTGTCAAAAATCGAAATGTACTCTCAACAGTGCGCTTAGGGATGGAAGTTTTGCGGCATTCTGGCTACACAATAACGAGGGAAGACTTGCTCGCGGCTGCAACCCTGCTTGCTCAAAATCTATTCAAACATGGTTGTGCTTTGGGGAAATTATGAGGGGATCCCTCAGTACTAAGCGTAAGATATGTCTCTAACACCGTACTTTTCTTCACAAGATCATCAATTTCAATTCACTCGTTTACAAGCAAGTCATTTTGCTAAAAAAGTAGCGGGCGACTTCAACCCACTGCACGATGAAGACAACAAGCGCTTCTGTGTACCGGGTGACTTATTGTTTGCTGTTTTATTAAGCAAAGAAGGTGTAAGCCAAAAAATGCGTTTCGATTTTGCCGGCATGGTGAATGATGGCGTAGCGCTGCATGTTGAACATAAATGCAGCAAAGAAGCGGCCGTAATTGATGCCAACGGTAAAGAATACTTACGTATGTCGCGTGAAGGCGAAGTCAACCACGATGCAACGTTCATTGAACATGTCGTTAGAAATTACGTGCAGTTTTCGGGCATGAACTTTCCGCATATCATGGTCCCATTGATGGAAGAGAAGCAGATGATGATCAACTGCCAACGTCCTTTGGTTATCTATGAAAGCATGGAAGTAGAATTCACTCGCCTCGATATTTCAGCACCTGAAGTCATCTTCTCTGGTGCCACCTTCGATGTACAAGGTAAACGTGGTGTCGTCACGCTTAACTTCGACTTCAAACAAGACGATGAAGTGGTCGGTAAAGGTGTTAAGCGCATGGTTGCCAGCGGTCTAAAGCCCTACACCCAAGAAGACATTGATGATTTAGTTAATCGTTTTAACGAACGTAAAGATCGTTTTCTAGCAGAATTCTCTCAAGCCGCTTAATTCGCGCCTTCAACTGATTTCCCAAGCCCTCGCCTAATCGCGAGGGCTTTTTCGTTGCCGCTTCTCTTCTCTAGATTCTCGCCCCTCGCTTCTATTTATCTACTGCTAATTTTTCTTTTGCTTCGCTTTAAAATAACCACACCGTTGCATAGCGATATATCCTGCACCACTGGTCGATAATTATACAAAAAATTAACAAATCAAATTTTTATACATTTATATTGCATAATATCTCACTTGTAGTAGCATGAATGACATGTGGTAATTAATGCAGTATTTAAGCATGAGTATTCAAGTTAAGCAGATCAATAAATCATACGGTGACACGCAAGTTCTTCACGATGTCAGCTTTGAATGTCACAACGGTGAAACGCTTGTTTTGCTTGGCCCAAGTGGTGCAGGTAAAAGTTCACTTCTTAGAGTACTTAACCTACTTGAAACCGCTGACAATGGTCAGTTGTCCATTGCCGATCACAGTTTTGATTTCAATCAGCCGATTGAAGAAAAACAAGAGCGTCAGTTACGTCGTAAAGTCGGCATGGTATTTCAACAGTACAATTTGTGGCCACACATGACGGTGATGGAAAACCTAATTGAAGCCCCAGTTAAAGTCGTTGGCATTCCTGCTGAACAAGCAAAACAACAAGCACTTGAAGTACTTACCACTTTAAAGCTTGCCGACAAAGCAGACACATGGCCAATGCAACTCTCTGGCGGCCAGCAACAACGTGTGGCGATTGCTAGAGCACTGATGATGAAGCCAGATGTATTGCTATTTGACGAACCCACCGCCGCGCTTGATCCTGAAATCACCAATCAAGTGGTGGAGATCATCAAGCAGCTGAGTGCGACAGGCATTACTCAGGTAGTCGTAACACACGAAGTCGATTTTGCGAAAAAAATTGCCTCACACGTGCTCTATCTGGAACAAGGCCGCATTGTTGAACACGGCACTCATGACGTATTTACCCAGCCACAAACTGAAAAGTTCGCGGACTACTTAAACCACTAATTATTCACGACGCTGCTCATTGACGGAGACAGCTTTTGTAATCTAGGAGTTATACAAAATGAAAAAAATTCTTCTTGCTTCGTTAATCGGTGTTGTTTCATCTCACGCACTTGCACAACAAGATATCAAGTTCGTTATGGAAGCAACTTACCCACCGTTTGAGTTCATGGATGAGAACAACCAAATTCAAGGTTTTGACGTCGATCTTGCTAACGCTCTATGTGACGAAATGAAAGCCAACTGTACTTTCCATAACCAAGCATTCGATAGCTTAATCCCTGCTCTTAAGTTCAAACGTTATGATGCCGCTATCTCTGCAATGGATATTACCGAAGCGCGCTTAGAGCAAGTTAACTTCTCTAACGCATACTACGACAACTCTGCCGCTTTTATCTCGCTAGAAGGTAAAGTTGCTGACCAAGCCGATCTAAAAGGTAAGCGTGTTGGTGTGCAAAATGGTTCAACTCACCAAAGCTACCTTATTGAACAGATGCCTGGCGTAACCGCAGTACCATATTCAAGCTATCAAGATGCGTTTCTTGATATGAAAAATGGTCGTATCGACTCAGTCTTTGGTGATAACGCAGTGGTTGCAGAATGGTTTAAGCGCGATGATAACCTTGCCTATGTTGGCGACAACATCACGAATGCAAAATACTTTGGCAATGGCTTTGGTATCGCAGTCAATAAAGATAACCAAGCGCTAACGGATAAGTTAAACAGCGCACTAAAAGTGGTTATGGCAAACGGCGTGTACGAAGAAATCTACACCCAATACTTCGGGAAATAATATGCCATTAACGGGTTACACATTGTCGCTCGTTCAAGCAAGTTGGATGACTATCCAACTTGCTTGCACCAGCCTACTTGTTGGTCTTGTACTGGCCGTTCTATTTGCTAGTGGAGAGATGTCGCGCCGGGTTGCACTAAGATGGCCAACAACCGCATTCGTAACCCTAGTGAGGGGGTTGCCAGAACTACTCGTTGTACTGTTTATCTACTTTGGCTCAACCCAAGTTTTGTTTTTACTGACAGGCGAATTTATTGAGATCAGCCCTTTTATCTCCGGGGTTGTCGCTCTATCACTGATTTTTGCCTCTTACGCTTCTCAAACCATTCGTGGCGCGTTGAAAGCGGTAAATCGTGGTCAACGTGAAGCCGCATTAGCACTTGGTATGTCGCATCTGCATATCTTTTTCAAGATAGTACTGCCACAAGCCGTTCGTCATGCCTTACCGGGCCTTACCAACCAATGGCTGGTGCTGCTAAAAGACACGGCGTTAGTTTCATTGATTGGCGTTACGGATCTACTTAAACAAGCTCAGTTAGCGTCAGCTTCCACTCATGAAGCTTTTACTTGGTATGCCACGGCAGCGGCCATTTATCTGGTGATCACTCTGATCACACAATACTTAGTGAAAATTCTCGATAACAAGTTTGCTATCAAAGGCATGAGTCGTATTCAAGGAGCAAAAGCATGAAAGCAGAATACCTTTGGCAACTCCTTGAAGGCTTAATGACCAGCTTCCAACTGACCATCGCATCACTGCTGGTCGGTTGTATTTTGTCTTTACTGATGACGGTAACGTTGATCATGCGCACTCCAGTTATTCACTGGTTTAGCCGCGCCATCATCACACTCTTTACTGGGACACCCTTGTTAGTACAAATTTTCTTAGTCTACTACGGGCCAGGACAATTTGAATGGATTCGTGAAAGCATTTTTTGGGTCTGGTTGAGCCAACCTTGGTTTTGTGCCATGTTCGCGCTGGCGCTCAATACAGCCGCTTACAGTGCGCAGCTGTTTAAAGGTGCGTTCAACACTATTCCAGAAGGACAATGGCAAGCCTGTAAAGCACTTGGCATGGGTAAAGCCACCAGTTTACGCGTATTGCTCCCTTATGCGTTACGTCGTGCTGTACCGGCTTATTCAAACGAAGTGATCTTAGTTTTCAAAGGCACATCGCTTGCTAGTACCATCACGATTATGGATTTGATGGGTTATGCGCAGCGTATCAATGCACAAACCTACGACACCCTGACTGTATTTGGTATCGCTGGAGCATTCTATTTGATGGTGAATGGCATATTAACCCTACTGTTCCGTCAACTAGAGAAAAAAGCCCTCGCCTTTGAAGCGGCCTGATGGCAGATAGCAAACAAAAAAAGGGAAGATAAACGTCGTTTATCTTCCCTTTTCCATATGTAGACCAATCAAATTGTTTAGATCCAGCGCCTAACCTTTTGCTTGTAGTCTAAGTATTCTGCGCCAAATAGACTTTCCAACGCCCTCTCTTCTGGGCGAATTTGGAAACGGTTCATATAGAATACAAAGCCGAGCGGAAGAAATAAGCAGATGAGGTTTTGTTGCCAGTAGCCAATACCCAACAATAAGATCAGCAGAGCCAAGTACATTGGATTGCGTGTATAAGCAAATACGCCACTATCAACAACGCTCGTGGCAGTGTGGACTTTGACTGGGTTAACGGTGGTTTTGGCTTTGCGGAATTCATAAACGCCCGCAATACCGATAACCCCAGCCAAAATCACTGCCGCCACCAACACCACATTGGTAAATGGCAGCGCAAGCGCGAAACTCAGCAGCACTTGGTCTAACCTAATCATCGCCATGACAAATAGGATAAACAATGCCACTGGGGGAATTTTTCGCTCTAGTATCTCCATTAAACGATCTCTAACAAGGCTTGCAATGGGTGTTTTGTTTTCACATGTTCAAAGCGCTTTACTTGGCTGCGACAAGAGTAACCCGTTACCAAGCAACGATCTGCTGGAAGCTCTTCCAAACGAGGTTTCCAACTTAAAGCAAAAATATCCTTCGACATTTCCAGCTTATCCACTTCATGACCAAAAGTACCTGCCATACCACAACATCCAACAGGCACTGTATTGAGCTTAGCCCCAAAGTGGTTAAAGATCGCGCCCCATTCTTTCTCAGCATTCGGCAGCTTTGTTTTCTCAGTACAATGCGCCAATAAATGCCAAGGCTGGGCATCACCTGAGCCAGTATGAAACTCATTCAAACGTGGCAACATCCATTCATGCACTGTCAGAACATCAAACTCACCACGCTTATCACCCAGAATTTCGTTATATTCATCGCGATAACAAAGCACCAATGCCGGATCAACACCCACCATTGGAATACTCAAATCGGCCACTTGTTCTAAAAACATCGCAGTACTTTTGGCATTGCGAGCAAACTGAGCTAAGAAGCCCTTAATATGTTGCGCTTTACCGTTTGGTTTGAATGGCAGTAGCACAGGCGTTTTGCCCAGCTTAATCACCAGTTGAACAAAGTCATCCACCACATCTGCATCGTAGTAACTGGTAAATGGATCTTGCACGATCAACACATGATTGGCTTTATCTTCACTCGACATCGCCGCCAACGCCTGCATATCAAACGCTTTTAACTGTGTCACTCGTTTCGCCAGCGTAGGAATAGAAAGGAGTGGTGCATCAACATAGCCAACCGTTGAAGCAGTTAAACTTTGTACCCACTTTTGCTTGAGTACGCCGTTGACCAATTTTGGTGCTTTCGCCATCAAAGGCAACATGGTTTCAATATTGGCGACCAAATAATCTTTAGCTGGTCGCTGGTAGCGGCTGTAATAGATGTTTAAGAAACGCGAACGGAAGCTTGGTACATCTACCTTTATTGGGCACTGACTTGCACACGCTTTACAGGCTAAACAACCATTCATTGCTTCATACACTTCATGAGAGAAGTCGTATTGGTGGCGTTTATTAAAACTATTACGTACACGATCAAGCAGCGTTTTTACACTGGCCGATTCAAGCGATTGCTTTTCGAGATCAAGGATGTCAATGCCTTGCTCTGTCAATTGACGCAGCCATTCACGTACCAAACCCGCTCGGCCTTTTGGTGAATGACGACGATCCGCAGTCACTTTCATTGATGGGCACATTGGTGAAGCGGTATCGTAGTTAAAGCATAAGCCGTTACCGTTACACTCCATCGCCTGTTTGAAGCTGTCGCGCACTTTGACATCAATTTGGCGATCGTAGAAACCGCGTTTGGTGTCAGACACTTTTACCAACTGTTCGTGGCTTTCAAGTGGTGTACAGATCTTGCCTGGGTTCATCTTATTATGTGGGTCAAAGGCAGATTTCACGCGGCGAAGCTCGGTAAACAGCGCTTCTCCAAAGAATTCTGGCCCATATTCAGACCGGAAGCCCTTGCCGTGCTCCCCCCACATTAAACCGCCATATTTGGCCACCAGCTTAACCACTTGATCGGAGATCTCATGCATCAATTTCTCTTGCAATGGATCACACATATCGAGCGCTGGACGAACGTGCAATACCCCAGCATCAACATGACCAAACATGCCGTAGTTAAGCTGTTTTTCATCTAATAGTTGGCGAAATTCATCGATAAAATCCGCCAGATTTTCTGGTGGAACACAGGTATCCTCGGCAAAAGCGACTGGTTTGGCTCGGCCTTTTGCTGCGCCAAGCAAGCCCACAGCTTTTTTGCGCATATTGTAAATTTTGCCAATGCTAGCAACATCATTCACTACTTGGTAGCCAATAATACCCGCTTCCTCATTGACCAACATTTCGTCAAGACGCGCCGTTAGCGCACTGAGTTGCCCTTCTACTTCCGCAATATCTTGGCCCGCAAATTCGACCATATTGATGCCCAGCATCTCTTTATCTGGTACATCAGTAATTAAGTCGCTGACGGTATGCCAAACAATGTCTTCTTTCGCCAGGTTAAGGACTTTTGAATCGACCGTTTCGACCGACAACGCTTGCGCATCCACCATAAATGGCGCATTACGCAGTGCAGAGTCAAAGCTGTTGTACTTCACATTGACTAAGATTCGCGCTTTAGGAATTTTGGTAAGATTTAGCTTGGCTTCGGTAATAAACGCCAACGAACCTTCAGCGCCACATAGCACGCGAGTTAGGTCAAATTGGTCGCTACTTTCATCGATAGCATTTTTTAAATCGTAACCGGTTAAAAAACGGTTTAATGGTGGGAATTTCGCCACGATGTCTGCGCGTTTATCACGACACACTTGCTCGGTCACTTGTAGAGCATGAGCGGCATAAGTATGTTGATTCGGTAGGCCGTTAGATAAATCAGATTCTAAAATGGAGCCATCGGCAAACACGGCTTGCAATGATAGAACGTGATCAGAGGTTTTACCGTACTTTAATGAGCCTTGTCCCGACGCGTCGGTGTTAATCATGCCGCCAAGCGTGGCACGATTACTGGTTGATAGATCGGGAGAGAAAAAGTAGCCGAACGGGCGAACGGCGTCATTTAACTGGTCTTTAACCACCCCAGTTTGCACACGTACCCAACCTTCATGCTCATTTATCTCAAGCACCTTATTCATGTGACGAGAAAGATCGACGACCACGCCTTGAGTCAATGATTGACCGTTGGTACCTGTGCCGCCGCCACGAGGAGAAAACTTCACTCGCTCATAAACGGGTTTGATACTGATTTGACCAATCAGTGCCACATCTTCAGTGGATTTAGGGTGAACAATCGCTTGTGGTAGTAATTGATAGACACTGTTGTCTGTCGCTACAGCTAAACGGCTAGCGTATTGCGTTTCGATATCACCGGTGAATCCTGCCGCTTTTAGTTCTTCTAGAAAACTAAGCACAACATGATCAACATCCGGTTGAGAATGAAGTCTTGGTAACATTGCTTCCTGCCCCTACTACGCTGATCCATTCAGCATTGGGTTGTTATTCTTTGAGTTTGGTCACTTTACAACATTTAAAAGCGTGATCAAAACAGATTTGCAATGCCAAAATGTAATTTGTATCTAAGAATCAACGAGATTAAGCTAGTAGACACTCGCATTCATACAATCTAACCAATTGGCTCAGCGGCAAAATTTGCTGCAGTTTATCGAGAACAATCGGTGCATAATCAACCATCAGGGTTTGGCATTAAAATGAAGAAAAATAAAATCGTAACCACAGAAGATATCCTTCTCAAGCTTTGTCAGTCAGTGACTGGTGTCTTAACTGCCGCCACCAATTCCCCTGTGAATTACTCTGCCATGGTGCAAAAGATCAATAAAACCAGCCTAAAGCCTGATTTTGGCTGCTTCGTATTATTTGATGGTGGTTTCTCTGGCCTTGTCGTCATTAACTTTACTGCAAAATCAGCATTAGAAATTTACACTAACTACATGCGTAACA
Source organism: Vibrio scophthalmi (assembly GCF_040869025.1). Classification (NCBI taxonomy): domain Bacteria; kingdom Pseudomonadati; phylum Pseudomonadota; class Gammaproteobacteria; order Vibrionales; family Vibrionaceae; genus Vibrio; species Vibrio scophthalmi. The sequence goes on from NZ_CP134271.1 coordinate 3,249,003, forward strand.
TGGGCATGCCTGCAGAAGAACTCGCGATTGCTCACACCTCCGATGAAGTGGGCGATGTTTTGGGTGAGCTTATGAACCAACTTGTTGGTGACTTTACCAACAAGATCCGTAAAGAGCTGCAAACGCACATCACACAAAACCAACCAAAAATGCTGTCGCTGAACAAGCAAGTCATCTTGTCTGTAGACACTAATCTTGACCGCCCACAGGCGCGTCGAGTGACCTTCTCTACCGAGAAAGGCAACATTTTCTACCTTGAATTGGCGATGGACAAAACTGAATTTATCCAACTAGAAGAATTTGAAGTGGATGCAGATGAGAATCCAGACGATATTCTTGAGTCTGCTCGTCAACAAATGCAAGCAAGTGAGAAGAAAAACCAAGCAAGCAGCAATAGCGATGCCGATGATTTGCTTAGCGAACTCGGCTTGTAGTATTTCGCTATAACATCAGCCGTAAAACGAAGCTTTGTTACTTTTAAGGCTCCTAATCACACTCTGATAGGAGCCTTTGCTACTTTCTGGCTACCCCATCAGCAAAATTTGCCGCCGATAATGGCTGCGAGAGTTGCGAGCCACAGCAAGAACACGTTAAAATAGCCGACTTTGTTATTTTTACGAGTTTTGCCGCGATCTATGCATAAACAAAAAGCCTTAAAAAAGATTGCCAAGTGTTTAGAACTTGGTAACTCTGCCAACGTCAATGAAGCTGCGAATGCGATCAAAATGGCGCATCGCCTCATGCTCAAGTATGGCTTGGATAAGGACGATATTGAGTTTATCAAGATGGGCAAAACGCAATCGACCCATCTACTGCCAACCAGTGTGAGTTCAACCCTACTGCGTGTCATTCGTGGTATTAATACCAAATTTGGCGTTGAAGCGGTGCTGCTCAACCACAAAGGGTTAAAACGTGTTGAATTTATTGGTGAAGCCGATCGTGCAATCTTTGCCGCCTTTGCCTTTGACATCGTTTATCGTGAGCTTAATGAGCATACTGGTAAGTTCCGTAACAGTTTTGCCGGCAGTGGTACATCTAGCTTAGAAGTCACCCGCCGCGTTAACTCTTATGTTTCAGGCTGGGTGGAAGGCGCACTCGAGAAATTGCCGATAATTTCTCCTGATGAAGAGTCGGCAAATAAAATCGAAGATTATATTGATAAAGAGTTCAAAAATATCGACCGTGAGACCTTTAAGCAGCAACTGCGTGAGGCGATGAAAAACCTCACCGATGATTATGAAGTTGGCCTTAAAAAAGGTCGTACACTCTCTGTTAGTCGCCCAATCGACGGTGCACCTGCTCGTAAACTGCTCAACTAATTTCGCCTCAAACCCTCTCTAACTGGTGGCATAGTGAACAATTCATTCATGCCACGTTAAGCTTTTGTCAAATATAGTGAAGTGTATTTGACATAAGGAACATCATAAGGTTAATTGCATCCCATCAATTTGCTGTATGTATTCCTCACATGGAGAGACTCACTGTGAAAAAACTGACTCTTGCACTAGCTTTGACTATTGCACTTACCGGCTGTCAAGCAACTCAACGTCAAAACGCAACGACTGGCGAAAGCGAAACTAACTCGGCAACCTCTGGCGCACTTATTGGTGCGATTGCAGGCGTAGCGATTGGTCTAGCGACTGGCGATGATGCTAAAGAGCGTCGTAAAAATGCGCTGATTGGCGCAGCGGGTGGCGCAGCAATTGGTGGTGGCGCGGGTTACTACTTTGACCAACAAGAAGCGGCACTGCGTAAGCAGCTGCTTGATTCAGGTGTTCAGGTTGAACGTGTTGGTGAAAACCAACTGATTCTACGCCTAGAAAACGGCATCGGCTTTGCGTCTAGCTCATACCAACTTGATCCATCAATCCACCGCACTCTAGGTGGTGTGGCTACAATTTTGGTTGAATACCCAGATACTAGCCTTGTGATCAATGGCTACACTGATAGCACTGGTAACGATCAAATGAACCAAACACTGTCTGAGCGCCGTGCTGAATCAGTACGTAGCTACCTTGTTCAACAAGGTGTTGCCCCTGGCCGCGCAATCGCACGTGGTTACGGCGAACGCTTCCCACTTTGTTCAAATGAAACCACCAGTGGCCGTGCATGTAACCGCCGCGTAGAAATTCAGATCCTACCTCTAAAATAATCAGTTTACTGACTATTTACCATGCCAATGGGTTTGCGCCCTGCGGCATGGTTGTTATAGTTCTACCTCCGCGCAGCGAATAAACAACCATACCGACATCGAACGAATGAATAGCCACGGAATAGGAAGTCCCACTATCATGCATACGCTAAAGACATTCATTGCTTCACTTGCATTGTTTTCTTCCGTCACTTTCGCTAACTCGACTTCGATAGATGAACTAACGGCACAAGCCGAACTTAACAACCCTCGCGCTCAATACCAAATAGCTCAAGCCTATAAGACCGGTGATGGCGTTGCCCAATCATCACAAGAAGCTCTCTATTGGTTAGAGCAAGCGGCCAACAATCGTTATAAGCTCGCACAACGACAACTCGTCGACCACTATCTCCACGGTGATTTAGGCAAACCCAATCAAGAACAGGCTTTCTATTGGCTAACTAAATTGGCGATCTCTGGCGACGACCAAGCTCAATTTGAGCTGGGGCAACTGTACCAAACTGATAGCGATAAGGTGGATACGTTAGGCCAAGCCAAATTGTGGTATCAAATCGCAGCAGCCAGTAACCCTAAAGCAGAAGAAGCTTTAGCGAGTATTTTGGAACAAGAATTCAATGCTCAAAGAGCTAAACAGTTAGCAGCAATAGAACAACTTGATGATCAACATCGAGAACAAAGTGCCCACAGTGAGACCAATACACTAAGTTCATTGCTCAACCCGCTTAGTTTTGTCCTTCTCACGCTCGTAGCTGCATTGTCGATGATCCTTGTGTGGTTATGGCATAGACAAAAAAAATCCATTGGTCAAATTCATGCTCATTCAGCACAAAACTTGTCGCAAAGCGACGAGCTCAAACAACAGATTCAGCAGCAAGATAAAGCGCTGCGCAAGCAAAAGCAGCAGTTAGAATTGCTTTACAGTCAGTTGAAAAAACAACAATTGGCACTAAAAGCACAATCAATACAATCCACTACTGCAAATAGCAGCCAAACACCCCATATGGATCTCGCTTGCGCAATGTTTGGCTATAAGCCAGCGCAGTTGCCTGACGAAAAACAGATTAAGCAACGCTACAAACAGCTAAGTAAAATCTATCATCCTGATCTAAAAGGTAGCGAAGAAGAAATGAAACGATTAAACACGTGTTTAAAACTTCTTCTCAGCACTGTTAATAAATAGTTACACATTAAAAACACAAACCTTACCTATGGTGAAAACTTAGGCATACCAATGCCTGAGCAATCGATCACCCTCTCAGTTCAAGTAACAAAATATTAACCCGCAATAACTAAATGTGTCATAATACGTCGCGAAGATAACCCCTAGTCATAACGGCGGGAGCCTAACATGTACACTATCGAAGGCGTATGCGATTGGTGCAAGAAGCCAAGCTTACTTGCCAAACATGAATATATTGACGGTTTATGTCACCACTCTTGTAAAGAGTGTTTCGACTTGGCAGCGCTGGACGTGCGCCAATTTAATATTGCTGAATTACAGCAAAGAGCCCGTCAGGCGCAGGTAATGCAATAATTCATCATCATTGTAAAAAGAATGACTCGCGAGAAACCACCAGTTAATGGTGGTTTTTTTATGCTATCAACTTTTGCTTTACGGTTTGCTCAATACCGCATCGGGCTGCCTTTCAGGCTGTGCCATCGCAAAGGCTTCTTTCTGATTAAGCGTGTGATACAGCCGTTCAATGGTTGGGAACGGCCCAAGATCCATCTCCAGCCGCAAGGCATTATAAACTTGAGGTACGAGACAAACATCAACCAACGACACCTCACTACCCACACAATATTTCCCTGCACTGTCGGCTAACTTATTCTCCAAGCTACAAAAACCACGATAAATCCAATGTTTTAACCATTTCTCCTTTGCCTGTTGGTTCAACTTAGCTTGGGCAGTTAAATATTGTTGCACACGTAGGTTATTAAGCGGATGAATATCAACCGCAATGTCGTGCGCTAAGGCTCTGATCAGATAGCGCTTTTCACCTGAGAGAGGTACTAACAAGGGCTCGGGAAATTGCTCATCCAGATAATCTAAGATCACCAAAGATTGGTTCAAGCGCAAACCACCATGCACCAGTACCGGAACAAGCTCATTCGAGTTAAGGGTATGAAATTCAGGTGAATGTTGCTCCCCGCCATTTTTAAGCAAGTTAACCGCAATATACTGATATGGGATACGCTTTAAGTTGAGCGCAATCCTCACCCGATAGGCTGCGGAGGATCGCCAGTAACCGTATAATTGCATTAGTTCTGCACCACCTTTTGTTCAATTGCACCGAACAAACTGATGCCGTGTGAATCTAACATTTCAATTTTTACCCGATCACCAAAGCGCATAAAAGAGGTGGTGGGTTGACCATCACGAATCGTCTCAATCATCCGCAACTCCGCAATACACGAGTAGCCTAACCCGCCTTCACTGATTGCACTACCGTGCTCTGTACCTTGCTTATTCGAGATAGTGCCCGAGCCAATAATTGTCCCCGCCCCTAACGCGCGCGTTTTTGCTGCATGAGCGATCAACTGGTAAAAGTTAAACGTCATATCGCATCCAGCATCTGGACAGCCAAACAACTCATCGTTGTAATAACTGTGCATCGCGAGATGTAGTTTTCCTTCACGCCACGCATCTCCCAACTCATCCGGCGTAACGGCCACCGGCGAAAATGCCGAAGACGGCTTAGATTGATAAAAACCAAAGCCTTTGCCGAGCTCTGCGGGAATCAAACCACGTAAAGAAACATCATTGACCAGCATCAACAAGCGGATCGTCTGCTCACTTTGCTCCACGCTACAACCCATCGGCACATCATCAGTGATCACCGCCACTTCCGCTTCAAAATCAATTCCCCACTCTTGAGAGGAAAAAACGATGTCGTCACAGGGGCCAATAAACATATCCGAACCACCTTGGTACATCAACGGATCATGCCAGAAGCTTTGCGGCATGTCGGCACCACGAGCCCTGCGCACCAACTCAACATGATTGACGTAAGCACTCCCATCAGCCCAGTGATAAGCGCGCGGCAGCGGCGATTCACAACGGTGTGGTTCAAACGGTATGCCTTCGATTTCTCCTTGATTAAGGGCGTGATACACCGCTTGCAAAGGCGTTTCTAACTGATGCCAATTATCAAGCAATTGCTGCATCGTATCGGCAATATTCGGCACGGCAATGCAATGTGTCATCGCGCGATTGACCACCACCAGCAAGCCATCTCGAGTTTGATTTTTTAATGTGGCAAGTTTCATACTTCTTCACTCCCTAAAGTGGCTCAGTTAGGCAGATCGCCAACTATAAACATAGTCCGGTAATTCAACCGCCTGCGCCGCAGAAGAAAACTCAAGTGCATGGCGGGTATCAATCATCACGGCAACTTCATCAGTGCGTTTTTTCGGATTTGATTGACTGGCGGCAAAGGCCTTAGGATGAGGTCCATGAGTAAAACCTGCGGGATGAAACGTCACCATGCCCGCTTCAATATTGTCACGACTGAAAAAATCACCTTCGTGGTAAAACAGCACTTCGTCATAATCATCATTGTTATGATAAAACGGCACTTTAAGTGCGCCTGGATCGCTTTCTATTGGGCGTGGCACAAACGTACACACCACAAATCCTTCTCCGACAAACGTCGTGTTGGCAGACGGCGGTAAATGATAACGATGGGACATCAGTGGGCGAATATCGCGCCAATTGAGTCTAACGACCGACAAGTCGCCATGCCAACCAATGGCATCAAGCGGATTAAAGGGATAAGTAATGGTGGCGACTTGGTTATGCCGTTTAACCAATACCTGCGTGGTGGCTTCACTGTACTGAGCTTGAAAAGCCGCGTTGATTTGAGGTACATCCAAAGCTGCGGGGTCAAATATCGCATGTTGACCGACTAAGCCTTTCTCTGGCAAACCATAGCTGCCATCGCTGCACTCAATCATTAACAAGAACATTGGCTCGTGAGGTTCTAAGCGCCAATTGGTTGACCTCGGGATCAAAACGTAGTCACCCGTCACGACACTTAAATGGCCATAATCACAAAACAGTTCTGCAGAGCCTTGATGAATAAACAGCAGTTCATCACCGTCGGCATTGCGGGCAATAAAAGGCATATTTTCCTTCAGCCGCCACACGCGAACTTTGCACTGTGCGTTATGCAATAAGGGCGGAACATCCCAAGGCGAAGTTTGCTTACTTTGCTCGACATGATTGAAGTTAAACGCACGTGGCCGCAGTTCGCCCTGCCACTCTTGCCAACCTGTTGGCGCGTGTTGATGGTGAAAATGGGCCGCTGGGCCAAAAAAGCCAGAGCGGCCGGCTTCTCTTTCATAGATGGCTTGCTTAGGGAAATCAGCGTGAGCTTGTTTTGAGCAAATCCCTTCGCGGTGCGGATAAGTGATCCCTTTACGCATCCTTTAGCACTCCTCGCTGTATTTGATCCTCTTCAATCGACTCAAACAGCGCTTTAAAGTTACCTTCGCCAAAGCCCTGATTGCCCTTTCGTTGAATGATTTCAAAAAATACCGGGCCGATAACTGTTTGAGTAAAGATCTGTAGCAAAATACCATCTTTCATCGGCGCGCCATCAATCAAGATACGTAATTGCTTTAATCGTTCCAAATCTTCATGATGCCCTTCCACTCTCTGATTTACCTTCTGATAATAGGTATCGGGGGTTGGCATAAACAGCATTCCCCGCGCGCGAAGATCGGTTACGGTCTGGTAGATATCATCAGTACTCAGCGCAATATGCTGAATACCTTCGCCGTTGTATTCGCGAATAAACTCTTCAATCTGCGATTTATCATCTGATGACTCATTGATTGGAATGCGTATTTTCCCACAAGGTGATGTCATCGCTCGGCTCACTAACCCGGTGAGTTTGCCCTCTATATCAAAATAGCGGATCTCACGAAAATTGCCGATACGTTCATAGAATCCCGACCACACGTCCATATGGCCTTGTTTAACGTTGTGGGTTAAATGATCGACCTCAAACAAGCCAACACTTTGTTCACGACAGCGCTGCTCAGCATCGGCATAAAAACAAAAATCGACATCATAAATACTCTGTTCACCATAACGATCGACAAAGTAGATCAAACTGCCGTCGATACCATGAATAGCCGGAATTGAAAGCTCCATAGGGCCAATTTCCGTCTGGTATTCAGTGGCGCCATTGGTTAATGCATAGCGCATGGCCTCGCCACTATTCACCACCCGAAACGCCATACCGCAGACCGATGGGCCATGCTGCTTAGCGCAGCGATGGGCTTGGCTATGTGGCTGGGCGTTGACGATAAAATTAATCTCCCCTTGCCTAAACAACCACGCTTCTTTCGAGCGATGTTTTGCAATTTCAGCAAAACCCAGTGATGCAAACAAAGATTTAAGCTGTTCTATGCCTTGCTCATCCGCGGCGGTGTACTCAACAAACTCAAAACCATCTGTCCCTAATGGATTGTATTCACTGTTCATTTTAACCTCGCTGTCCGTATATAGCCGTTGTCATTGGTCGTCGAAATGACTGCTTTAATTAACTTTGGCCTACGGAACTGAACATGGAAAACTGGGACGGTAACTTGAATGCGAAAGAGACTTACTGACAAATGTAAAACCAACTTGCCACTGCTTGTTTTTAATACAATGCGTTGATTTATCGACAATTAAAATCCGCCGCCCGTAACAATTGGTTTACATCGTGTAATTGTTGCAGCCAGATAGGGAGAAACTTTGATTTACATCAGGGTATACCCCTGCAAATCAGGGCTATGTTAACTGCCTCTGTTCCCTAATGAGATATAACAATGAATCCAATTAACCGTGATCGCCTGGTAGAGCATTTCTGCCAACTAATTAAAATCGACAGTGAAACAGGCTTTGAGAAAGAGATTGCTGAAGCGCTTGCAGAACAACTTGGTGAGCTTGGCTTCACCGTTCATAAGCTACCAGTACCAGAGCAGTACACTAATGGTTTCAACATCTATGCACGCTTAGAAGGCACACTTGCAGACAGCGTGGTAATGAGCTGCCATATGGATACAGTGACTCCGGGCAAAGGCATTGAGCCTATCATTGAAGATGGCATCATTCGCTCTAAAGGCAATACCATTCTGGGGGGCGATGATAAATCAGGCATTGCTGCGATTATGGAAGCAGTCCGTTGTATCCAAGCTGAAAACCTTGAGCACAAAACGCTAGAAATCGCCTTTACTGTCCATGAAGAAGGTGGTCTACACGGCTCTGAACACTTCGATATGAGCTTCATCAAATCGGATAAAGCGATTGTACTTGATACCGGTGGCCCGATTGGCAGCATCGTTAACGCAGCGCCTGGCCAACAAAAAATTGATGCCAAAATTATTGGTCGCCCTGCACACGCAGGTCTTGCGCCTGAAGAAGGCATCAGTGCGATTGGTGTTGCTGCCGATGCAATTACCCAAATGAATTTGCTACGCATTGATTCAGAAACCACCGCAAACATCGGTATCGTTGAAGGTGGTAATGCGACGAACATCGTTATGCCTGAACTGAACATCATCGCTGAAGCTCGCTCGCTAAATAACGATAAGCTAGCAAAACAAGTTCAGCACATGATTGATACCTTCCAAGCAGCAGCAGATAAGCATGGTGCAACGGTAGAGATTGAATCAACCCGAGCTTACGATGGTTTTGTTATTGCAGATGATCACCCACATATCGAGCAAGTAAAAGCCTCTTTCAGTGCCATTGGCGCAGAGCCAATCACCAAAGCAACGGGTGGTGGTAGCGACGCAAATAACTTCAACAAACTGGGTCTAACAACAGTAAACATCTCAACCGGTATGTCTAAAGTACATACCACGGAAGAGTTCATTGCTATTGATGACATGGTTAAGGTCACTGAGTTTGTGCAGCACTACTTAACACACTAATCATTTCCGGTTAGTGACCGACAAATAAACGCTTTAGGCCTGATAAATTGCAATTTATCAGGCCTTTTTTCTTGACCTTCCCCTAGGGGGAAGGATTATTTTAAACACCTCTCTTTTTGAATTGGTCTCAATATGCACGCAAAATCTCTGCGTACAATTTGGTTAGTGTTGCTTACGGCATTGACGCTTGTCGCGTCAAATATGGCGTCGAGCAAAACACTAATGCCAATTCAAATGCTGCAAATGGGCCAACACAATCTAAGCTCATGCACGCCGGAGATGATGTCTGATATGGCATCCGCAACGAGTCATCATCAGATGATGCCGTCAACTAGCGCTACTGAAGACTGTTCAAGTAACGACTCTCTCTATCATGAATGCTGCGATACCACTTGTATTACCGTCTTAGCAGCGTTACTTGCTGAACCAACCGAACACATTCGCATCGCTCACGCGGTGAGTTTTCCGCTTGAATCCCATCGAGATATTATTGAAATAGCTCGATCACTCTATCGCCCGCCAAACGCTTAAATTCTATTCATTTCAGTACTGTTTACATCGCAACACGCGCTGTAAACACCCTACTTTCAATGCCCGAGGATTCGCTCCACGCGCATTTACTATGAATGGATTGAATTGTGAAATTTCATCTAAATTTGGTGACGTTTGCGCTCGCAACTGCAATTAGCTCACTCACCCCTGCCATGGCTGCAGAGCAAAATAGGCCAACATCCGCCTCAGAAACGTCCTTTGCCAAGGCTAACAGTGTCGATGGTTCGGTTAACCTTGAGCAACTGATCAATCTTGCCATCGCTGGTGACGCAACGCGTCAACAGTTAATCGGCCAATCTCAAGCAAGTCTAAATAGTGGCCTTGCTAAAGCAACGCTGGCCGATCCCACCATTAAAGTGGGTTTTGGCGGCGTGCCTGTCGATAGTTTTGCGCTGGACGAGGATCCAATGAGCAACATCTCGTTAGGGATAATGCAAAAATTTGACCGCGGTGATAGTACCGCCTACCAAGCAGAACAAGCCAAAAATCAAGCCAATGTCGGGCTCAATCAAGCGAATTTGCGCGCGCAAGAAGTCGCAATGCAAATCACCACGCTTTGGTTAGAGCTTGGGTATAACCAAACGGCAGCACAGTTATTACAAGAGCAAAAACGCTGGTTGATTCAATTGGAATCAAGTCTTGATAGCAATTACGCATTAGGGTTAAGCGAATCGCAAGATGTGATTACCGCACAACTTCGCGTCAGCCAATTGGAACAAAAACTGCTCTCTAATCAACAGATGCAACAAGGCATTCTTGCGCAGTTTTCTGAATGGTTTCCTGCTATTTCAGCTCATTCTGTCGAGATGTCGTTGCTAGACCTGAGTCATATCAAAGCATCGAATCAAATCGACTGGACACGGCTTAACAGCAAATTAGCAACACTGCAGAGCCAAAACGATCGCTATGCGCTATTACGCCAACATCCTATGTTGCAATCACTTGATGCGTCCATTCTCGCGGCAAAATCGCAAGTATCTCTCGCCGAACAGGCTTACTCACCGCAGTTCGGTGTTGAGCTTATGTATGCGCATCGCCAAGCTAATAATATGCGAGGAGAGCCCGCCCCCGATATGGTAAGTGCTTATCTCACTCTCGATGTGCCGCTCTTTACCGGGAATAAACAAGATAAAGTCCACGCAGCAGCACAATACCAAGTCGGCTCGGCGCAAGCACAAAAAGATGCGTGGTTAGCAAAACTCAATAGTCAACTCTCGGCTCTGCTCTCTAATCGTCAGTTCACCCTCGAACGTATCGAGCGCTACCGCTCGACGCTGCTTAAACAAGCCAATGCTCAGCGTAAGGCAGTTGAACAAGGTTATCAAAATAACAGCGCCACATTTAGTGACATTGTCACAAGCTCAACTAACCAGTTAGCCATTGAACTTGAATACCAGCGTTTACTGACCGACTTGAACATTATCAACAATCAATTAGCCAATTTAGTCGGCGCTTTCAACATAGAGCCACAACTCACGTTTACAACCGACGAACATCGCTAGGATGTATTTCATGAAAAATTTAAAAATCGCTACGGTTGCCCTACTCGTGGGTGGTGCCCTTGGATTTTCCGCTAATCAATGGTTGATGCCAGCTTCGCACTCCACTGCATCGACATCACTAAGCAGCACCAACGAACCTTCGCAAGAACCACTTTATTGGGTCGCGCCAATGGACCCAAATTATCAGCGAGATAAACCGGGCAAATCCCCTATGGGAATGGATTTGGTCCCTGTTTACGCTGAAGACTCAAACCAACCTCAAGCCAAAGGAACCGTCACCATTTCCGCCGCGGTAGAAAACAATCTTGGGGTAAAAACAACCCAAGTCGAGTTACAGCCCCTGCGTCCGACAATCGATGCTGTTGGCTATGTTGCGTTTGATGAAAGCACGCTATGGCAAACGAATGTCCGCACCAGTGGTTGGGTGGAAAAACTTTATGTCGATGCAGTCGGCGAAAAAGTAAAACAAGGTGACGTGTTATTTACGTTCTATTCACCTGACTTAGTCAAAGCACAAGAAGAACTGCTTAATGCTAGCCGTACTGGACGCAAAGCAATTATTAGCGCCGCAAAGCAGCGACTCAGTGCGCTCGGTATTGATGACGCGCAAATTCAACAAATCTATCGCCGTGGCAAGGCCAAACAACACATTGAGATCAAAGCCATTGCTGATGGCGTAATCGCCAATTTAAACGTGCGTGAAGGTGGCTATTTAACGCCAGCGCAAACGGCAATCAGTGCTGGCCCACTAGACCATGTTTGGGTTGATGTTGAACTATTTGAACGCCAAGGCCATTGGGTTAAATCGGGTAGCCAAGCCAATATGACGTTGGATGCGATTCCCGGTCAAACTTGGCAAGGCATGGTCGATTATGTCTACCCGATCCTCGATCCGGCCACGCGTACCTTGCGGGTAAGACTCAAGTTCGACAACCCTCAAGGTGAGTTAAAGCCAAACATGTTCGCCAACATTCGCCTAACCCCCGTGAGCGAAGATCAAGTCTTAACCATTCCTCGCTCAGCCGTTATCCGCTCAGGAGCGATGAGTCGTGTGGTACTTGCCCTAGGCGATGGTAAATATCGTTCAGCCCGAATCGAGACAGGCCGAGAAGCCGCCGACCGAATTGAAATATTATCTGGCTTAACTGCCGCCGATTATGTCGTGATCTCAGCACAATTTATGTTGGACTCAGAATCTAGCCAAAGCGCTGATCTATCGCGAATTAATGGTACCGATAGTTCACCGGTGACAGCGTGGGCAAATGGACAAATAACCGACATCATGGCAAATCACCGTATGGTGACAATTAATCACCAACCTGTCGAAGCCTGGAATTGGCCCGGCATGGTGATGAATTTTACACTCCATCCTTCACTGGATATTACAGCGCTCAAGCAGGGTCAGTCGATCGACTTTGAGATGGAGAAAACCGCTCAAGGGGATTACCTAATTACACAAATCAAACCTGCGCAAAGCCCTGCAGACCAAGTATGGATCGACGGTCAGATCACCATGTTAATGAGTGACTTCAATATGGTGACACTTTCGCATGAAAACGTTGAATCACTCAAATGGTCAGCGGGAGAGCAAAACTTTGAAGTGGCTGATAACTTCGATTTATCCCCCTTTCGCGAGGGCCAAAGGGTTCGATTTCTAGTCACGAATCAAATGGGTGAATGGCAGCTGAAACAGATTATTCCCTCCACTGAACAACATCCAGTAGCAGGAGGCCCACAATGATTGGAGCCATTATTCGTTGGTCTATCAGCAATCGCTTTTTGGTGTTAGTTGCCGCCATATTGCTGACATTTGCAGGGCTATACAGCGTTAAAAACACCCCTGTCGATGCGATCCCAGATCTCTCTGACGTGCAGGTGATCATAAAAACCAGTTATCCCGGCCAAGCGCCGCAAGTGGTCGAGGATCAGGTCACCTATCCCCTCACTACGGCTATGCTCGCGGTGCCTGGAGCGGAAACAGTGCGCGGCTACTCATTTTTTGGCGATTCTTACGTCTACATCATTTTTAACGATGATACCGACATGTATTGGGCTCGCTCACGAGTGTTAGAGTATTTAAGCCAAGTTGCCCCTAACTTGCCCTCTCAAGCAAAGCCGACCCTTGGCCCGGATGCAACCGGCGTGGGCTGGGTTTACAGCTATGTACTGCAAGACAAAACTGGCCAACACGATCTAGCTCAATTACGCAGCCTACAAGATTGGTTCTTAAAATATGAGCTGCAAACCGTCTCGGGCGTATCAGAGGTTGCGACTGTGGGTGGTATGGTTAAGCAGTACCAAGTACAAATCGATCCAGCCAAATTGCGTGCCTACGATCTGACATTACAACAAGTCAACTCAGCCATCAGTAACGGCAACCAAGAGAGTGGCGCCTCAGTGATTGAGGTCGCTGAAGCGGAACATATGGTGCGCTCATCGGGGTATCTCTCAAGCATTGATGACTTACAAGCATTGCCATTAAAAGTAACACCAAAAGGCACACCACTGCTGCTTGGTGATGTGGCAGATATTAGCTTAGGGCCGCAAATGCGCCGAGGTATTTCAGAGCTAAATGGCGAGGGTGAAGCAGTTGGCGGCGTTATCGTGATGCGTTTTGGCGAAAATGCCAGCCAAGTGATTGATAATGTCAAAATCAAACTGGCAGAGCTTCAAGCAGGACTGCCTGAAGGCGTTGAAATTGTCACCACCTATGATCGCTCAACGTTAATTAATTCAGCCGTCGATAATCTTTGGCAGAAACTGGCCGAAGAGTTCTTAGTTGTCGCCGTCGTTTGCGCACTGTTTCTATTCCATATTCGCTCATCCTTGGTCATAGCCATTAGCTTACCCATCGGTATTCTATCCGCCTTTATCGTGATGCACTGGCAAGGTATCAATGCCAATATTATGTCATTAGGTGGCATCGCCATTGCGATTGGCGCCATGGTTGATGGCGCGATTGTAATGATTGAAAACGTGCATAAACACATCGAGAAAACACCTTTAACGGATGAAAATCGTTGGCAGGTAATCAGTAAAGCCGCTGAAGAAGTCGGCGCGCCACTGTTTTTCTCGCTGTTGATCATTACGTTGAGCTTTGTGCCCGTCTTTGCCCTTGAAGGTCAAGAAGGCAAAATGTTCTCTCCGCTGGCATTTACGAAGACGTATGCAATGGCGGCCGCGGCAGGTTTGGCCATCACACTAGTGCCCGTTTTGATGGGCTATTTCGTGCGAGGCCGAATTCTTCCTGAGCATAAAAATCCTATCAATCGTGGTTTGGTTGCTCTCTATCGCCCCATGCTAAACCTCAGCTTGCGCTACCCGAAAAGTATGATTTGCTTCGCGTTGGTGTTATTAGCATCAGCCTACTATCCAACCAAGCAACTTGGCAGTGAATTCATTCCCCCGCTGGATGAAGGCGATCTGATGTACATGCCAACAACCTACCCAGGAATCTCGATTGGTAAAGCTCGCGAGTTACTGCAACAAACCAACAAATTAATTAAAACGGTTCCTGAAGTTGAAACCGTGTGGGGCAAGATTGGTCGCGCCGAAACCGCCACCGATCCGGCGCCTCTTACGATGATAGAAACCACCATTCAACTCAAACCACGTGAAGAGTGGCGTGAAGGTGTCACCACCGAATCGCTACGCAAAGAGTTTGATGATTTGGTGCAATTTCCCGGCTTAACCAACGCTTGGGTAATGCCTATCAAGACTCGTATCGACATGTTAGCGACAGGGATCAAAACCCCGATTGGCATTAAGATCGCAGGCCCCGATCTCAAGGTGATTGAGCAGCTTGGCGCAAAACTGGAGCCGATACTCGCTCCGATTGCAGGCACAACCTCTGTTTATGCGGAACGAGTCGCTGGCGGTCGTTACGTCACGATTGATATCAATCGCCGTCAAGCGGCCCGTTACGGTCTTAACATCCGCGATATACAACAAGTGATTGCAACTGCGGTCGGTGGAATGAAGGTAGGAGAAACAGTAGAAGGATTAGAGCGCTACCCAATTAATGTCCGCTACCCGCAATATTATCGTGATTCGGTGGTCAAACTGCAGAATTTACCACTCGTCACCCCAAATGGCGCGCGCATTGCCCTTGCTGATGTGGCTGATATTCGCTACGAAGACGGCCCACCAATGATTAAGACCGAGAATGCACGGCCAAACGGCTGGGTATTTGTTGATATCGAGGGCCGAGATTTAGGTTCCTACGTTAAAGAAGCGCAACAAACCGTCACCGAACAACTCACGCTTCCTGCCGGTTATTCACTGACATGGTCAGGCCAATACGAATACATGGAACGCGCCAAGGAACGTTTGAGTGTCGTTGTACCTGTGACTTTGGCCATCATCGTGCTGCTGCTCTATTTGAGTTTCCGCCGTGTCGGCGAAGTATTGATCATCATGACCACACTCCCTCTCGCGATGGTTGGCGGCTTATGGTTGATGTACCTACACGGCTTTAACTTCTCTATTGCGGTTGGCGTCGGTTTTATTGCCCTTGCCGGCGTTGCGGTTGAGATTGGCGTAATTATGTTGGTCTATCTCAACCAAGCATGGGATGAGCGACTCACAGCCGCACAAACAACTCAGCAGCCGCTGACAGGCCAACAACTCAATGATGCCATTAGCCAAGGTGCAGGCCTGCGCGTTCGACCTGTGATGATGACCGTTAGTACGGTGATCATCGGCCTCATTCCAATCATGTATGGCCATGGTACAGGCTCAGAAGTGATGCAGCGTATCGCCGCGCCAATGATTGGCGGTATGGCCTCGGCATTATTACTGACGCTATTAGTTTTACCGGCCATTTTCAAATTATGGAAACAGCAGCAACTCAAACAATCACAACGTAAGCTCAACGAAATGAAATAAGGAAGACATCATGAAACTCGTAATATTAATCAGCTTAATGCTTAGTGCCTCTTTTGCTTATGCCAAGATGGATCATAGCAAAACCGATCACAGCAACATGAGCCACAGCCAAATGCAGTCCATGCCCGGTATGACTCAAGTCGGCATGCCTGCACAAGGTGCAAAAGCCGATAAGGTTATCCATGTAATCCTAAGTGATGATAAACCGATCCAGTTCAAAAAAGATGTCAATATAGAAGAGAACGATGTCGTTCAGTTTGTGGTAATGAATACCGGGACTAAAAGCCATGAATTTGCTATTGGATCCAAAGATGAGTTAAGCCGTCATCACAAAATGATGGCGCAAATGGCCGGCATGGAGCATGACACTAACAGTTCTATCATCGTTGCACCGAAAAAGGCGCGTCAGTTTACCTGGCATTTTCATGGTGATAAACACGTTGAGCTCGCCTGTAACATCAAAGGCCACCAGCAACACAGTAAATCACTCATGGTCAATTAACCCAAAATCAGACAAGCGACTTATTGCCGCTTGTCATGAACAAGCCCAGCGCGGATGAAGAACCAATCCGCGCTGGGCATCTCTAATTTAATATCTTACAACGTGTAATCGTTACGCTCGTCATCTTGCTGTGACAAGTATTCGACAAACTCAAACTGTATCTTATGCTGATCCATATAATACACATTCTTGCGATGAGGATGTTCCGCGCCCCAATGATCGAGTTCATATCCTGCTTGCTTTAAACGTTCAATCAATTGCTCAACGTTAGGTACCGCAAAACCCAAATGATTTAAGCCGGTAAAACGCTCAGTCCAGTATGGAGCCGTGCCTTCGCCCAATGAATCGATGGCAATATAAAATTGTTCATCGCCAATGTGGAACCACTCGATCTGTTCATCGCGCTCATTAACATAACGCCCTTGCCCCCGAACTTGCCAGTCTGGCAATGCAGAAAGCAGAAACTCGATAGTTTGACGTGGATCGACAACGGATATATTGGCGTGTTCTAGATAACTTTTCATATTCTTAGTCCTTTAAGTGATGGCAAATTTCGTTCTGTCGTTGCAAACACCTTAAGACCCCAAGTTAACTTGAGGTAAAGACTTTTATGATCATTATTTTTCGAATATATTCGTCGAGTTTGATAATTAATATTGAAGAAGGGTGGACAGTAAAAGAAGAGAATAATAAAAAGGTTACAGCGTCTCGTTATTAAAGCGAGCCACACGCGCTTCCGCCTCGCTACAATGCGTCAAACTAACCAGCTCAGCAATTGTAATAGTAGGATTATTGAGGATCAATTGAGCTAATTGCTGCTCTAGCGTCAGTGGCGGTTCAATATTTACCAGAGCTGTCGTGATCTTGGAAAGCATAAATTGATAGACAATGACATCACTATCAATAAGCGCCTGCTTAAACAGCTCAATTTGAGCGAACTCTCCCACCAACTGCCAATGGCGTGAGCGTCTAACCCGTTTCAATTCACATTCGTATTGCAGGGCAAGCTCTCTTGCCGTCGACATAGAAGTTCGACCAATTCGGTGAATAAGAGAAGGTAATGCGATAATAATCAGCGAATCAGACATAGCAACAGGTTCTAAAATTCAATGATGCTACTCTAATTCAAAACCAATAAAAAAACACCGAAACAAGTTCGGTGTTTTTATTTTCTAATGCAATTACATTACTGCGGCTACTTTAGTGGCAATTAGCGAGTAGCTGACGCTTACGCGGTTCTTGGATAAGTTTCCAGTGAATACCTTCGATTGCACCGGCAAATTTCCATAACAACTTTACGTCAACGTCGCTACCATAGGTTTGCTTAACACGAGAAAAGACCTGTGCCGCCCCTAATTCAATAAACTCTTCAACATCATCGATGCCCGCTTTCTTAACCATGCGCTCTAAGGTCAATTGCATATTTGGCAAATCTCTTAGACGACGGTTAGCTGAAGAGCGCTTGTATTTACGCTGAGACACTGAATGGTCGATAGATTGTTTTACAACCTTATCTAGCTCAGCGCTCTTCGTATTAAAATGTTCAGTGATATCGTAGTAATTTACAGTTGCTGTCGTTTGTTTCTTAATATGACGATACTTTTCACAACCTAACGCGATGAGTTCTTCATCCAAACCATCTCCACCGCGAATAAATATATGATCACTACTGATTAATGCGAACATTGCATCGTCTTTGAATAGACCCGTTCCTCCGAACATTGAACGCTTTTGGAAGTCACCAAATTTGCCAACATACTCAATAAACAATTGCTCTGTCATATCCATTGATCCTTTTAATCATTAACCCCGATTACTTGTGATCACCAGATAGCAGCGTTTTAGCGAAAAAATTATTTTTTAGGGTCATATAGTGTATTTATTATCAAAAGCTTGACCCTTTATTTGATACCTAAAATGATAGTTAACGAAACGAATTAAGTCTGGTCATACTTCACATCAATAAGAGTCGAATTGCTTAAAAATGAGACAAAAATCACAGTGCCGGAATTCCGTTATTCGCATGCGTCAAAAAAACCACTCTGCGAGTAAGGTAGAATAACTTAGTGAAATATCAATGAATAAGATTTCCCATTGCTTGTTTGCTTAGATAAACGGTAAACTCCACCCAAAATACATAATAAAATTACTATGACTCATTTATCTTTTTATTGGCTGCCAGAAAACCGACAATTGATTGAGCAAGGTATCGAAAGTGAGTTCACCCACTTCCTTGAAAGCTCAATTGACTCTGGAAAAATCACCTTACCCCCTATTCCTGAAGTCGTTCTAAACATTCAACGACTTTGTAACCTAGATACCACGACCATCTTCGATATCGCCGATAGTTTGACTGAAGACCCTGGTCTTGCGGCGGTCGTTATTCGTGTCGCAAACTCGGTTATTTTTAATCGACGAAATATTGAATGCACCGACATTGTTACCGCCGTTTCCCGCCTTGGTATCTTGCGTGTACGTGATATCGTCACCGCCCAATCGATCGAACAGCTGAAAAATTCTGTTAACCTTAGCGACGAATGTAATGCACTTTTACGTAAAAGTGCTCGAACCTCAAAAGAGCTCTCGGCCACCATGGTCATGGTCACCAAAGAGTTTAAGCTAGCCGAACCTGCAAACTATCAACATCTCGACTCTGACAAAGCTCTTCTCACCGGTTTACTAGCCGATATTGGTTTATTCTGCATCTTAAATGAGTACTACCTTTATTTAGAACGAGGCAATTATCTTGAACCTGAATTGGCACTGCGCATATTCAGTTCAATCTGCCCTGCCGCGAGTAAATTGGTACTGAGTAAATGGGGGTTCGATAAAGACTTTATTGATGTCGCGACTAACCAAGATAACCAACAACTGGATTTCGACGTCAGCTACTTAGAGATTGCACGAATCGCCAACCATATTTTGATGTTCCGCCGTAAAGACGACCGCCTCGATGAACACGAAATTGAAATCGATGTGACGGGCGCAGATATTCTGTACAAATTAACCAATTTGGGAGATAGTGAGTTTCGTCTAAAAATCAACGAACTCATCTGCGCTAGCGGTTTATAGCACTTCAGGAATTTGTATGTTCACAGGGATGTTATTCATCTTCACCCCACTTGTGGTGGGGTATTTAATTGCGGTTTCAAATCAGCGTCTGCTCGATCAAATCAATGCCACAACAGCTCGACTTGTTTTGGTTATTTTGGCCTTGATGGGCTTAAGCCTAGCGGCGCTGGATAATCTTGGCGAAAATCTACAAACCATTGTCAGCTACACGGCAACCTTCTTTATCTGTTTAGGCTTATGCAATATCGCGGTGCTTCCTTTAGTCGACAAATTTTTACCGCTTGAAGCTGACGCTAAACAAACTCACCTGCCTCTTTCTAGTATGGCGCTTGAATCGGTCAAACTGATTTTTGTTGTCGGGGGTGGCCTAGCGGTCGGTTTATTATTGCCAATCGACCTTTCATGGGTTGAGACTGCCAGCGAGTGGATTCTATTTGTCCTACTGTTTTTTATTGGCATTCAACTGCGCAACAGTGGCTTGACCCTCAAACAAATTTTGATCAATAAGCAAGGCATGTGCATTGCCGCTTTGGTCATTGGTAGCTCACTAGTCGGTGGGGCAATTGCCGCGACCATCCTTGATATCGACCTTTACCGTGGTTTTGCCATGGCGTCAGGCTTTGGCTGGTATTCATTAGCCGGTATTTTAATGGGTGATGCGTTTGGACCCGTATATGGCGGTGTGTCATTTATGATTGAGCTACTCCGTGAACTCGTTGCGCTGGTGCTTATCCCACTACTGATCCGCTCTCGCCCATGTACTGCAATTGGCTACGCTGGTGCAACCGCAATGGATTTTACCCTACCCGTTATCCAAACCACAGGCGGTGTACGCTGCGTGCCCGTTGCGATTGTTAGCGGCTTTATTTTGAGTTTATTGGTCCCAGTAATGATGCTGTTCTTTGTCTCACTTGCGGGTTAGATCGCGGGAATTTTTGCAGAATTTCCCTACACTATGGCCAATGAATTCGTTCTTATACTCACAATAACGACAACTAGGATGTTAACTATGAATCGAGTCATGATTGCATTGTTGCTCAGCGTTAGCTCAAGCGCTGCATTTTCAGCAGACAATGACTGTCTATCTCAGAAATATGATGCTTACATAGAAGCGTCAATGCATTGGTATGAAGATCTGTCGCAACTCACTGCAGAACAATATCCCGATCTTAAAGAAGTCAGCCAATGGTATTTGGATGCGCGCCGCAATCACTTCGATCTCAATGCCGCCGCTGTAAAATATTATTTAGCCAACGACCCATCTAAAGTGGCAACCCAAAAACCGGTTGAAGGTTGGTTGCAACTAGAACAGCAAGAGATTAAAGCATTGGCGAACCGTGACGATGAATTAGGTCAAATTGCGGCAAAAACATTTGCCGACCGTCAAGCCGTCCCGCATAAACAAAACTACGAATTACGCTCTGCGTTTGCCGATTTGCTGAGTCATCCAACCAAAATCGATACTGCTCTACAACGCTACAATAGCGCGATTGCACAAGTAGAATTAATGAGCTGTAACTGATCTATTTATCTGCTGCGCGTGAGCTATCTGCGACTAAATGGGCAAGTTGACATCAATTTGCTTATTTAGTCGGCACCTTTTCCTTTCCCATCCACATGCATTTAATCTGTAACTTAAGTTTCTTTAATTAAGACGGGACATTGCTTTATTTTTCGTTTAGATTGTTGCGCTGCAATAAAAAGATAAGAGCAACGTAATTGCATGGTATCGGAACAAAGAATGGCTGACGTAAGTTTCGAAAGTTTACTTCGAATCTTTACCGTCCCAGAAGGCCCAGACTCAACACTGACTCAAATTGAAGAAGAACTGTCTCGTAACTTAAATAAGTTTCTACGAGAACATATTGTGGCTGAAGAAAAGCCCTTACGAGAAATTGAGAAAGATTTCTCCTGCGCGGTGATCCCCGAGCAGCCCGAGTTTGTTTCCGAACATACCCAACACCTGCTTGATACGCTGGTGTCGCATTCCGTTCATACTTCTGCACCAAGTTTTATTGGTCATATGACATCCGCATTACCTTATTTCTTAATGCCATTGTCAAAGATCATGATCGCACTTAACCAAAACCTGGTTAAAATTGAAACATCGAAAGCCTTTACCCCACTTGAACGTCAAGTGTTGGGTATGCTTCATCGTCTCATTTATTCACAAGATCATGGTTTCTATCAGCAATGGATGCACAGTGCCAACCACTCACTGGGCGCATTTTGCTCTGGTGGAACCATTGCTAACATCACGGCTCTATGGGTTGCACGTAATAATGCATTGCGCGCACAAGGCCATTTCCGCGGCGTAGAAAAAGAAGGCCTCTTCAAAGCCATGAAACACTATGGTTATGAAGGTTTGGCTATCTTAGTCTCTGAACGCGGCCATTACTCATTGAAAAAAGCAGCCGATGTATTAGGGATTGGTCAAGATGGCCTTGTTGCGGTAAAAACAGACAGCAACAACCGCATCTGCCCTGATGATCTCAAGCTCAAAATCAAAGAGCTGAAAGACAAAAAGATCAAACCATTCGCTGTCATTGGCGTCGCTGGTACAACTGAAACGGGTAATATCGATCCGCTAAAAGCCATGGCGGCAATCTGCCAAGCAGAAGGATGTCACTTCCACGTTGATGCAGCATGGGGCGGTGCCACTTTGATGTCTAACCGTTACCGTCATCTATTGGATGGTATCGAATTGGCCGACTCCGTCACCATTGACGCACACAAACAGCTTTATATTCCAATGGGTGCCGGAATGGTCTTGTTCAAAGACCCAAGCTCAATGAAATCAATCGAGCACCATGCGCAATATATTTTGCGTAAAGGCTCAAAAGATCTCGGCAGCCATACATTAGAGGGTTCACGCTCTGGCATGGCTATGTTGGTGTATGCTGCAATGCATATTATTAGCCGACCTGGCTACGAACTGCTGATCAACCAAAGCATCGAAAAAGCGCGATACTTTGCCGATCTCATCGAGCAGCAAGCAGACTTTGAACTGGTTTCACAGCCGGAATTATGTCTGCTAACCTATCGCTATCTGCCACGCCATGTTCGTGAAGCTCTCGAAAAAGCAAACCCAGCACAACGCACCGAACTTAACGGTCTATTGAATGAACTCACCAAGTTTGTGCAAAAGCGCCAACGTGAAAATGGTCGTTCATTTGTTTCCCGTACGCGCTTAAACCCGGTTCATTGGGACGACTTAAACACCATCGTCTTCCGTGTAGTACTTGCAAACCCACTCACTACTTGTGACATTCTACAAAGTGTCTTAGAAGAACAACGTGAAATCGCCCTACATGGTGCGCCAAGCCTACTAGAGAAAATTGAGTCGCTTGCCAGTAAACTCTGAGTAAACTGAAATTTTCTTTCTAATTTATGTAACTTGGCATCATCACAGGCTAATTAATGTGCAATATGAGCCTTATTCGATCGAATTTGTGTAGTTTTCACAAAATATTGTTTGAGGCTTGTCATATTCTAAGGAATTGGTCCGTAGAAAAATTACTGTAATACTTAGGGTTAGGTTTATACTGGCTCAATGGCGCTGGCGAAAAATTACGTTGTTAGAAAACACCGTTTCTAGCTTAAATACAATGATAACTTCGCCCAGCGAGTTGTTCTCTATACCCTTGTGAACACTATGAATACATTAGAAAAAATACAGAAAAATCTAGAGAATTTCAGTAAGTCTGAACGCAAGGTCGCAGAAGTGATCATGGCGTCACCGCAAACTGCTATTCATTCTAGCATTGCAACATTAGCTAAAATGGCTGATGTGAGTGAGCCTACTGTTAACCGTTTTTGTCGCCGCTTGGACACCAAAGGTTTTCCAGATTTCAAACTGCATTTAGCACAAAGCTTAGCCAACGGTACCCCTTATGTGAACCGTAACGTTGAAGAAGACGATGGCCCAGATGCCTACACGCACAAGATTTTCGAATCGACCATGGCGTGTTTGGATGTGGCTAAAAACAGTCTTGATCCTGTGCAAGTTAACCGTGCCGTTGATCTGCTAACTCAAGCAAAACGCATTTCATTTTTTGGCTTGGGTGCTTCGTCAGCAGTAGCCAAAGATGCACAAAACAAATTCATTCGTTTTAATATTCCGATCACTTGTTTTGAAGATATTGTAATGCAACGCATGAGTTGCATTAACTGCACAGATAACGACGTTATTGTGCTGATCTCGCATACAGGTCGCACCAAAAGCCAAGTTGAAATCGCTAACCTTGCCCGTGAAAACGGCGCAACCGTCATTGCGATCACCGCAAAGGACTCGCCACTGGATAAAGCGAGCTCATTGTCAATTTGCTTGGACGTTCCTGAAGATACTGACGTGTACATGCCAATGGCAAGCCGCGTAGTACAAATGACGGTGATCGACGTTCTCGCGACTGGCTTTACACTACGTCGTGGCTCTGGTTTTCGCGAAAACCTCAAGCGTGTCAAAGATGCACTAAAAGATTCACGTTACGATAAGTTGTCTCACTTCTAAATCGTTACCGAAAAATAACAACGGAGCCAAGAGGCTCCGTTTTTTATGCTTGCTTGTTACTGCAAGCTTATTTCGATTCTAGTCATTATGTTTGATGGCTTGGCGTGACGCCGCCGCTCTCTCCCCACTCTGCCATCAACTGGGCTTTGGCTTGTTTATCAAATGAAACCTCATCGCCACAACTGCCATCACAATTACACACCTGTTGAAGAATAAACAGTAAACGCTCTTCCGTCAGTGGGATTGGATTGCCCTTGATCGCCATTGATTTCATCGCATCTTCGGCGACTTTTTCAAATGAAGTGTTACACACACCAAACTCATTCAGTTTTGGAAGCTCAAGTTTTTCCAGCATCATATTAACCCACAGTACGCAATCATCTCGGCTCGCATTGGTTCGCCCTGTGAGTATTTGCGCCATCTTTCTGTAGCGTGCCAATATATCCGATCTACCCGCGACTGTGGCCGCGTCGATATTTTCTTTCATCACGTATGGCGCAAGGCGCGCAGTGATCACACTATGCGGTGCAGCAAGCTTTCCGCCCAATGCTGAAGCTAAGCCGTGCGCGGCTCCCAATTTAGCATTGGTGATCGCCATGCCGCCAAGCATTGCGGCAAAGGAAAGATCGGAACGCGCTTTAAAGTCATCTCTTAAACATCCGGCAACTATCGATGCGCTTAAGCGGCGCAAACCCTCTTCACACACCATATCGGTCAGTGGGTTGGGTTCACCACACACATAGGCTTCCATCAAATGGGTAAAGGCATCCATCGCACCGCGACCCGAAGTATAGGCATCGGTACCATAAGTCAAAGTCGGATCAACAATCGCCACATCAGCCAACATTTCCGGGCTACGTAGACTGACTTTGACTCGATCTTGCCCTGAACGCAACACAGCATTGCGTGTCACTTCGGAGCCGGTACTTGCGGTGGTTGGAATCGCAATAAAAGGAAGGGGTTTGGTTTTTAGCGGAACATTACGCCCCACTACTTCAACATAATCGTACACATCACCTTGGTTGGGAATAATAGCAGATAGAGCCTTACCCATATCAATCACACTGCCGCCACCAATCGCCACCACCATATCAGGTTTAAACTTGCGTCCTGCGAGCGCCGTCTCTTCTACCATGGTGATATTGGGTTCACCACGAATGGCGACGTGTTGATAGCGCATGTTCTGCATTTTGAGGTAATTGATGATCGGCGAGGCTCGCTCGATTTTCTGCCCGGTAACCAATAATACGCTGTAGCCAAATTGGTTAAAAACCGAGAGGGAGGATTGCAACGCACCTTCACCAAATATGATGCGTGTGGAGGTCATAAATTGGAACATGCCAAGTACACTCCTTAGGCTAAATTGAACTAAAACTAGCTTGCCTCGTGACGAAATAAAATAAATTGACGTAGCCCGCTTTGTGACAAATAACCTTACTTTTTTTAAGACTTTCGAGAGCCAAATCGTGTGTTGTGTTTATTTTTATAGCAATAGATTTTACCTATCGAATCAAGAGGTAAATCGATCTTTATTTTCCCCATTGATTGAGGCATAGTGGCACGTAACAAAATACAGGAGAAAGAATCTATGTTCGTCGTTATTTTTGGTCGCCCAGCATGCCCATTTTGTGTTCGTGCAAAAGAACACGCAGAAACTCTAAAAGCAAAACGTGACGACTTTAACTACCGTTACGTTGACATTCAAGCTGAAGGCATTTCAAAAGCTGACCTAGAAAAAACCGTTGGTAAACCTGTTGAGACGGTTCCTCAAATTTTCATCGACCAAGATCACATTGGTGGCTGTACTGAATTTGAAGCATACGCGAAAGAGCACTTGGGTCTATTTGACGAGTAAATACTCCTCTTCCCCCTTCCTAAAACCGCTGCTTGCAGCGGTTTTTTCATATCTGACAAAACGTTAGCATTACTCCAGATAATCGTTTCTCCCTAATAAAAATAATAGTAGTTTCTACTTATATTTTTTATTTATTCAGCTACAATTTGCACAAATCCTTTCCGCTCACGTAAGTGAGTTTTTACTGGCACAGCACAAGAATTGCCCCTGTGAACATTGACGTCGTACTCTTGCTTGAACAAAACCCTATCCTATTGATTTTCGTAGTGCTTGCGATTGGCCTAGCTATTGGCAAAATTCGCTTTGGCAATCTCCAACTCGGTAATTCTATTGGTGTCTTAATCACATCGCTGATTATGGGCCACCTTGGTTTTACGTTTGATACAGATGCACTCACCATCGGCTTCATGTTGTTTATTTACTGTGTCGGCATTGAAGCTGGCCCTAACTTTTTCGGTATCTTTTTCCGCGATGGGAAGCATTACTTTATTTTAAGTATGGTGGTACTTTCGACTGCATTGCTAATCACCCACTATAGCAGTCAATATCTTGGCCTCGATTTTGGCTTAGCTGCCGGTATGATGGCTGGCGCCTTGACGTCGACACCCGTGCTGGTAGGCGCGCAAGATGCGCTGAACTCTGGGCTTGCCACTATTCCGCGCAATATGGATTTCGGTCTAGTTCTGGAAAACCTATCCGTAGGTTACGCAATGGCATACTTGATTGGCCTGATCAGTATGATTATGTTTGCCAAATTACTGCCAAAACTGCAAAAAGAGAATCTGTCTGACTCAGCACAGAAGATCGCCCAAGAGCGCGGTCTTGGTACATCTGGTCAACGAAAAGTCTATTTGCCGATCATTCGTGCTTATCGCGTGGGTCAAGAGCTGATCGACTGGACTGACGGTAAGAACTTACGTGAGTTAGGCATTTATCGCCAAACGGGTTGTTATATTGAACGTATTCGCCGTGGTGGCATTCTTGCTCACCCTGATGGCGATGCGATTTTGCAAGAGGGCGATGAAATTGCGCTAGTGGGTTTCCCTGATAGCCATGCCCGTCTTGATCCAAGCTTCCGCAACGGTAAAGAAGTGTTCGACCGTAACCTGCTCGACCTGCGTATCGCAGAAGAAGAGATCGTGGTAAAAAGCGATTCGATTGCAGGCAAGCGTCTTTCTGATTTGAATTTATCGGAATACGGTTGTTTCCTAAACCGTGTAGTACGTGCACAAATTGAAATGCCAATGGATCTTGATATCGTCCTGGCGAAAGGTGATGTATTACAGGTCAGTGGTGAAAAGAGTCGCGTACATGGCCTAGCGGAAAAAATCGGTTTCATCTCGATTCATAGCCAAATGGCCGATCTCCTCGCCTTCTGTAGCTTCTTTATCTTAGGCATTCTGTTTGGCTTGATCACTATGACTTTCGGTCAAGTCTCATTCGGCCTTGGTAACGCCGTTGGCCTATTGTTGTCAGGGATTACGCTAGGTTTCTTACGTGCCAACCACCCTACTTTTGGTTATGTACCACAAGGGGCGCTGAACATGGTCAAAGACCTCGGTTTAATGTTCTTCATGGTGGGAATTGGTTTAAGTGCGGGTGGAAAAATGTTTGAGCATCTCACTCATACCGGCCCACAAGTGATTGGCTTGGCTTTCTTGGTCAGCGTTGTACCCGTGGTTTTTGCTTACTTGGTTGGTGCTTATGTATTGAAGATGAACCGCGCGCTGTTGTTTGGTGCCATCATCGGTGCTCGTACGTGTGGGCCAGCAATGGACATCGTTAATGAACACGCAAAATCGACCATTCCCGCACTAGGTTACGCAGGCACCTACGCTATCGCCAATATCTTAATGACACTTGGCGGTACGCTGCTGATTATCCTCAGTTAACACCTAAGTGAATTTAATCACTCTGCTAACCACAAGACCCACTCATTGAGTGGGTCTTGTTCGTTTAAACGATGCCTAACTAAAGATTAAGCAAATTCTTTACGCAGCTTCTTCGCCGCTGAAACCATGTTCGCTAGCGAGATTTCCGTTTCCGCCCAGTTACGGGTTTTGAGACCACAATCTGGATTCACCCACAAACGTTGCGCCGGGATCTGCTCTGCGGCTTTGTTAATCAAACCCTCAATCCACTCTTCTGATGGAATGTTTGGTGAGTGAATATCATAAACACCAGGGCCAATTTCATTCGGGTAATTGAACTCCTCGAATGCTTTCAGCAGTTCCATATTTGAACGTGAGGTTTCAATGGTAATCACGTCAGCATCTAGCGCGGCAACTGAATCAATGATTTCATTGAACTCCGAATAACACATGTGCGTATGGATTTGCGTCTCTGGTTTTGCACTAGCAGCAGAAATCTTAAAGGCATCGACGGCCCACTCCAAGTACGCCTTGTGATCGCGTTTCTTCAGCGGTAACCCTTCACGAATAGCAGGTTCATCAATCTGAATAATATTAATGCCTGCATCTTGTAAGTCCGACACCTCATCACGTAGGGCGAGTGCCAATTGGTTCGCAATCTCCTCACGGGTGATATCTTCTCGAGGAAATGTCCAACATAGAATCGTCACAGGGCCAGTCAGCATGCCTTTCATCTGCTTGCTGGTTAAAGACTGCGCATAAGTAGACCAACCCACCGTCATTGGTTGCTCACGCTCAATGTCCGCAACCACAATCGCAGGCTTCACGCAGCGAGAGCCGTAACTTTGTACCCAGCCAAATTTCGTGGTTTGGAAACCGGCCAGATTCTCAGCAAAGTACTCCACCATGTCGTTACGCTCCGCTTCACCATGAACCAGTACATCAAGGTCAAGGGCTTCTTGGCGCTTAACGGCATCTTCAATATGGCCTTTCAATGCAACATCGTATTCTGCCTGAGACAATTTGCCCGCTCTAAACGCGCTACGTTGCAAACGGATTTCGCTAGTTTGAGGGAACGAGCCAATCGTCGTGGTTGGGAACAGCGGTAAACCGAGGACCTCAGCTTGGTGAGCTGCACGCTCTTTATACGGCGCACTTCGCTCAGCCAAAGCTTTGGTGATGCCACTTAGACGTTGTTGCACTTGTGGTTTATTTACATGTGTTGCGCTCTTACGCGCTTTGATTGGCGCGCTGTAAGACTCACACGCAGCGATGGAGGCTTGGTCACCATCGAGCGCCTTACCAAGTAGAGCGACTTCCGAAACTTTCTGTTTAGCAAAAGCAAACCAGCTGCGAACCTCTTCTGATAAATTGGTTTCTAATTCAAGATCCACCGGGCTATGCAAAAGCGAACATGAACTTGCAACCCATAGCTTGTCACCCAGTTTTTCTTTAAGCGGTTGCAAGGTCTCTAGTTGGCTTGCCAGATCCGCTCGCCATACGTTACGGCCATTAACCACTCCCGCTGAAAGTACCCAGCCTTGAGGCAGCTTTTCAGCAACCGTGTTCAATTGCGCAGGCGCCGCCGAGGCATCAATGTGTAAACCATCCACTTCTAAAGCGACAATACGATCTAAGGTATCTTCAACCGAATCAAAGTAAGTGGTTAAGAGCACTTTTACATCGCTACGAATCACTTGATACGCTAATTTAAACGAGTCTAACCAAGGCTTTTCCAGCTCTAGCGAAAGAATTGGCTCATCAATTTGCACCCATTCAACACCTTGCTTGGCCAATTTAGCCAATATCGCTTGGTATGCACTGAGTAAACGAGGCAATAGTGTTAAGCGGTCAAACCCTTCTTCCACTTCTTTACCTAAGTAGAGATAACTAAGAGGACCAAGCAGAACGGGCTTTACATTGTGACCGGCTTTGACTGCTTCGTTCACTTCCTCAAAGAGCTGTGGCCAGCTCACTTCAAAACTGTCGTCTTTGCTAAACTCAGGCACGATATAGTGATAATTGGTGTTAAACCACTTGGTCATGTCGGATGCGGCACTGCCAGAGCAGCCACAGTTCGCTTGTGATTGCCCGCGACCAACACGGAATAGAGTATCCAAATCAGGGAAGCCATCGCTATGACGTTTCGGTGCATGACCAAGCAGCAATGTTGTGGTTAACACATGATCATACCAAGCAAAATCACCTGCCACTACGAAGCTCAAATCCGCGTCCGCTTGAGTTTGCCAGTTTTTAGATCGTAGATCTGCCCCGACTTGTTTTAGCTCAGCCTGTTCGATTTCACCGCGCCAGTACTTCTCTAATGCGAATTTTAATTCACGTTTTTCACCGATTCTTGGGTAGCCTAAAATGTGCGTTGTCGTTGTCATATCTTTAATTCCTTTTACCAAGCCAAAGTATCAATTCTGTGACAGAGCATCTTGTGCATTAAAGGTGCAAATAAGATGTCTGGATGTCCAAACTATCCAATTTCTTTTCACTATGAACAACCTACAATTATTCAACTTGTATATGAGTAAAATTCATGGTGTTACAACAAGGAATTTATAACCGGGACGTAAAGGAAACACAAATAGACGTCTAGACGTTTACTTGTGATGTTAAAACAGGTAGGTTAACTCTATTCATGCAAAGGAAATGCAGCTGAAGGGAATTCATGATCGAATTAAAACATTTAAGAACACTGGCCTCTTTGCGAGAGACAGGTTCGTTGACGGCCACCGCAACCTCGCTCCATTTAACTCAATCAGCGTTATCACATCAGATCAAAGATCTTGAATCTCGCCTTGGTGGTCAGTTGTTTCTGCGCAAAACACGGCCAGTCAAATTTACCTCAGAAGGTGAAATTTTGTTGCGCCTTGCTGATGACATCATGCCACGACTAGCAAAAGCAGAAAATGAGCTAGCAAGTTTAAAAGAAGATGTGAACGGCCGACTGCATATGGCGATTGAATGCCACTCTTGCTTTCAATGGTTGATGCCCGCGCTCAAAGAATATCAAGTCACTTGGCCCAGCGTCACACTCGATTTTTCTTCTGGTTTTGGCTTTGAGCCTTTACCTGCCTTAATGAGCGGAGAATTGGATTTGGTGATCACCTCCGATATTCAACCACGTTCGGAAGTGCATTTTGAACCTCTCTTTGATTTTGAGATGCGCCTGATTACCGCCGTCAATCACCCACTTGCCAATCAAACCCAGATTGAGCCGCAAGACTTAGCCGATCAAACCATGATCTCCTACCCTGTGCAAAAGCAGCGCTTAGATGTGGTTAAGCACTTCTTACAACCAGCAGGGATTGAGCCAGCAAAATGGAAGCAGTGCGATAATACCTTAATGCTGGTGCAAATGGTGTCAGCGGGATTGGGTGTGGCGGCATTACCCAATTGGGCAATCAGTGAATTTTCACGCCAAGGATTGATCAGCAGCGTACCACTGGGTGATGGCCTATCTCGACGTCTGTTTGCAGCAACACGTAATTCTGATAAAGAAAAACGCTATCTACAAGCCTTCTTCACGACAGCAAAACAACAGTGTAAAAGCCATTTAGAAGGGATTACCCTCGCCTAATCGTCGTGGGAATGATGTTCTAAACATAAAAAAGAGGCAATCAATGCCTCTTTTTATTGGTTGTTATCATACCTGCCACGATTACATTAGCGCTGGTAGGCTTTGAATTGATTTGTGAGCGGATCATATTGATAGCCTAAAACATCCAACTTACCAACGACCTGCTCTACATCCATCTCATACATACTGACCAGATCATCGAAGCTATCGCACTCTAGGCGCAACTTCTCATTGACGATACCGAGAAGGATAATGCTATCAAAACCACGAACGTCGCTTAAATCCATAACTCCACTCCCTATCATTTCAAGGCATTGCCTACCAACAGACTTGTTGCCAAGCTCATATTTAAAAGCCTAGCTCTGATTAGCGAAATTAAAAGTGAGGCAGATCGAATTTCGTTTAAGCGCCTGTTAGCCGACGAGTGGCTGGCTAAATACTTGATCAAACATAGGCTGATTGACGACCGTCACTACCACTAAAATAACCAAAGCGAAGCCCAATTGGCCTTTGCTGACTGCTTTAGTAGTAAATAGATGGAAACACCACACGACCACGGCAGAGATAAGCAAAATCATGCCTAGGATGGTGGGTAAGCTGATCGCCAGCAGTGCTTCTTCGCTCAAACTGTACGCTTGAAAGACTAAAGTAATCGCCGTCAACATCGCCGCTAATACGCCAACAACGGGTAAAATACGCTGAAAAGCTTGCAGGCGTGAACGCACGACCACGAGCAACAGTTGGCCAAAACAGCCGCCAAGAAGCAGGACTTGCACCAAAATATTCGCCCCTGATGCAATACTCGTTTGCTCACCAATCATAATTCCAACGTAAGCAACTGCGAGACCGTTAGCGAGATATAACAGCCATAACGGGCCTTTTTCTCGCGTTTTTCCGGTTTGCACCTGAGAATAAAAATAACCGATTGCGGCTGCCACCATGAAAGCTTCAATTTTTAAAGAAGCGACAGCCAGCCATAACACGACCAAAGGGGTCAGCATTTTATGCACGCGGCCGCGTTGCCCTGGGCAGATTTCGCCCTTGACCAACACGAGTGTTAAGATGAGTTGCGCACCCAATAGCATAGGTGCAAACGTTGCTAACAATTGCTGAATCATTGTAATGAAAACATCAAGTCAAAAAAGAAAGGCTTATGATAACAAACCCCCGATCCTCGTACTAGCACTACAAACTATTTCTACTCTCCAAAAATAGAGCCGTCACTTAATCACGTGACGGCTCTAATGTCGACACAACATTATGAGTTACATATACTTACGTCTATAGAGACTGACGCACATAAGGAGTAATAAGAACAAGGCCCCAAGACTTGCACCGCTACTGCTATCACTACAAATAACCGTCACCGTTACCTTCGCAGTTGCAGACATACCATAGGAGTCGGTCACTGTATAATGAACGACAAACTCTCCTGTCGTGTTCACTGGTGGAGTATAATAAACAAACTCACCGTCATGACTCGCCTCGCCTCGTAATGCCGAAACCTGAGAGATCGTTAATGGATCATCCGACGACTCATTAATATCATTTTCTAACACCTTAATTACCGCTTGCTCTCCGCTCTCAATCGTCACCGTGTCATCATTGGCAATTGGGGCTTGGTATAAAGTGACGACACCACCGGGATCGACTATAGATGCATTGGCGATTCCATCCGCGTCATTTAATCCACCATCGCGAATACTAAGCTGTACACACCAATGCCCTTCAGTTAACCCCGATGTCCACACTGATAATAGATTATCAGGAACATCCGGTGGTGGGCAAATACCTGGCTGCCCCAACGTTGAGCGAATAGATCCATTGGGATAGAGACTATCGTCACCATCATCGACAAAATCTACCCACTCACCACGAATGTATTTACGATAACTGGCATTCTCTGGTAGTACTTCTTGTTGAGGTAATACCACGCTAACCAATTCTCCTGGAGAGCTAAGTCCTGTAAGTACGAAATCAAAGACCCCATGTTGATATAATCCGGCGTTATCGCTTGGCAGCGCTTTATCCAGTAACGCACCACGCCCGACTGTACTATCTTCTGTCATTCCAGGTGATACCGTTATCCCAGAAGCGACCTCAACAAGGTAACGATCTTGATCTTGCAAGTACGAGGGGATTGCAGAGGCACTATCAATCGCATCCAAATAATCGGGAATACCATCACCATCACTATCTTTGTAGCCTTCAATACCATCCGGGATCCCATCACCATCACTGTCGGTATCGTTATCTAGCATCGCTAATTGCGGAGCAACATCTAAATAAAGCGCATGATTGATAGACACCTGTTCGCCTGACATTTCCGCCGTTAGATTTACAACATCAAAAGAAACCGCTAAAGGTCCAACAGTCAAAGAAGAAGCCTCTGCACTAAATCGCGCATACCTATCGCTTTGCTCTTCTACAATCCAACCTTGATCAAGAGGTGTAATGGTAAACTGCTCATTTATTCCTGCATTAACAACGCTTACCTCTATCATGGCTTTGCCTTGTTGCTGGCAGAGCCATGTTCGTGTTTCACCTTTTTGAGTCAACTGTGATGTAACTTGTGGCATGATAAATTTCTCCGCCACATCCAGTGTGAACTGGTTATTTCTACCCACGTTCAATCCAGCATCTAGCTCAACCACATAACGCTCTCCAGATAATAATCCTTTTAGCGGAATAACACCTTTTTGAGCATTTTTGATCTGAATGGGAGACTGTTCGATCCCATTGAGCATATACGGAACGGTGAGTGTATCTTGCGGCAACTCACCATTAAGCATTACGTCAACCGGATATTCGCTGGTTCCTTTCTCGACTTGAATGGAACGAGGCAGATTCACCAAAGGATGAATACGTAAAATTTGTTCTATCGCAGCCTGCTGTCCATCGCCGTCTTCAGCCTTCCACGTCAAAATATGGAGACCAGAGGAAAAATGGGTAGCATTGCCCACTAACTCAACTGCCACAGCTTCACCATTGCGATCAAATGCACTTGGTGCGTTGAGTGCTACTTCCGTGATTTTCCCTGTCGCGTTAACATCCAAATCTTCGATTGGATCAAACACAATGTCCGACACGCGCACAATGCTGACGGCGACTTGAGCCTCACTCACTAAGCCCTGAGGAATCCCCTAATGATTTTGATAAAAATCATAAATTTAAGGTAGATGCACATCTTGTCATGTGATCAAATGGTTCTGAGAAAAATCAATAACCAGACAACAAGATGTGCGAACTCGATATTTTACACGACTCTCTTTACCAATTCTGCCCTGAATTGCACTTAAAACGACTCAACAGTTTAACGCTGGCTTGCCACGCATTACTTGAATGTAAAACGCTCACTCTTACCGAACTTGGTCGTAACCTGCCAACGAAAGCCAGAACAAAACATAACATCAAACGAATCGACAGATTGTTAGGTAATCGTCACTTGCACAAAGAGCGACTCGCTGTATACCGTTGGCATGCCAGCTTTATCTGTTCAGGTAATTCGATGCCCATTGTTCTTGTTGACTGGTCTGATATTCGTGAGCAAAAACGGCTTATGGTATTGCGGGCTTCGGTGGCACTACATGGTCGTTCTATTACTCTTTATGAGAAAGCCTTTCCGCTTTCAGAGCAATGTTCAAAGAAGGCTCATGACCAATTTCTAGCCGACCTTGCAAGCATTCTACCGAGTAACACTACACCGCTCATTGTCAGTGATGCTGGCTTTAAAGTGCCATGGTATAAATCCGTTGAAAAGCTAGGTTGGTACTGGTTAAGTCGAGTCAGAGGGAAAGTGCAATATGCAGATTTAGGTGCGGAAAACTGGCAACCTATCAGCAACTTACATAGCATATCCTCAAGTCGCTCAAAGACTTTAGGCTATAAGAGGTTGACTAAGAGCAACCCAATTTCATGTCAAATTGCACTGTATAAATCACGTCCTAAAGGCCGAAAAAATCAGCGTTCGACACGGACTAATTGTCATCATCCGTCACCTAAAATCTACTCCGCTTCGACAAAAGAACCATGGGTTTTAGCGACTAACTTGCCCGTTGAAATCCGAACACCAAAGCAACTTGTTAGGCTCTACTCGAAGCGTATGCAAATTGAAGAAACCTTCCGAGACTTGAAAAGCCCAGCCTACGGTTTAGGCCTCCGTCATAGCCGAACTAGCAGCTCAGAGCGCTTTGATATCATGCTGCTAATCGCCCTAATGCTTCAACTGACATTTTGGCTTGCTGGAGTTCATGGTCAGAAACAAGGTTGGGATAAGCACTTCCAAGCTAACACTGTCAAAAATCGAAATGTACTCTCAACAGTGCGCTTAGGGATGGAAGTTTTGCGGCATTCTGGCTACACAATAACGAGGGAAGACTTGCTCGCGGCTGCAACCCTGCTTGCTCAAAATCTATTCAAACATGGTTGTGCTTTGGGGAAATTATGAGGGGATCCCTCAG